>CAWEKM010000007.1:0-480000 GCA_963809605.1 uncultured Acidobacteriaceae bacterium
AAAAGGAGAACTCCAAATGCCAAGACCGAAGATTCTGCTTGTTGATGATGATCCTGATCTACTGCGTGCCCTGCGGCTGCGGCTGCGGGCTAACAATTACGAAGTGACCACCGCGTCCGACGGTTATGCCGCCATCGCCGCCGCCCAGAAAGAACGGCCGGCGCTGATTATTCTCGACCTCGGCCTGCCGGTGGGCGATGGCTTCGTCGTCCTCGACCGATTGCAGAACAGCGACGCCCTCGCCGGGATTCCCGTCATCGTGCTAAGCGCCCGCGATCCTCAAAACAACGAGGAAAAAGCCTTGAAAGCCGGCGCCGCGGCATTTTTCCAGAAGCCCGCCGACAACGACGAATTGCTGAACGTAATCCGCGTCAGCCTGGGGCCAGGGACAGCAGCCCCCGCAGCCTGGCCGTCGTAAAGTTGCACACACACTAATAAGCCACAAAAGGCCCTTGTCATCCTGAGGCCCGCGCTCTTTGCGGGCCGAAGGATCTCGATCTCCGCGGAACCCAGAGTCCCATAGGCAGTCCGAAGCGAATCCCTGCCCTAACTACCTCCATCCCATTCAGATACAAGATTCCACACAAACCTCCAGAAAAGCGTACGCAGTTTCTTAAAACCCATCTATAATCTTGGAAGTTGCTTTAGATAGGGCACTTAGCGGTTCCAAGATGGGAAACGACATGGCAGCGAAGTTGCTCATTGACCCTCAGCCAGGCATTGAGTCGCCGGGGGTTGCTCTGCGGCCCACCAGCCACCCCACCGGGGGGTCGCCGCCGAAAGCCATGAACCGGGAGAGCCAAGTCCGCTCCGTTGCTGTCCTGCTATTTCTTCTGACCGTGGCTGCGGTCGTCTTCGCTGGCTTCAATCTCAACTCCGAGTGGAAGTTCCTCGTTCCCGACGACGGCGTCTGGTGGGTAGAACAAGGCGGACACCTCACCGCCGACCGTGTCGATCCCAGCGGTCCAGGGGCAAGAAGCGGCATTAAACCCGGCGACCAACTGGTGTCGATCGACGGGCAGGATGTCCAGAACATGTCGGGACTGGAGCGCCACCTCTACCGCACCGGCATCTGGTCGAAAGCCGACTATTCCCTGCTCCGGCAATCGGTCCCACTGGATTCCAGCGTCATTCTGGTTCCGGCCGAGCGCTCTCTTAACAACTGGCTGCGGCTGATTGCGCTGATCTATCTCGGCATCGGACTCTACGTCCTGCTTCGCCGCTGGACCGCTCCCGGGTCTACGCATTTCTACATTTTCTGCGTCGTCTCTTTCATTGCCTATTCCTTCAAGTACACCGGCAAGCTGAACGATTTCGACTGGATCATTTATTGGGGCAACATCGCTGCCGGAATTTTGCAGCCAGCCCTGTTTCTCCACTTCGTCCTCACCTTTCCGGAAAAACGCGCGACCGTGCGCAAGCATCCCTGGCTTCTGGCGCTGGTCTATCTGCCGGGAGCATTGCTGCTCGCCGCACACATCGCCGCCATGCAGTGGCTGCAGGCCAGCGAGCGGCTGCGCTGGAACCTCGACCGTATGGAAATGTCCTACGGATCGTTGTACTTTCTGGCCGCCGCCGTCGTGCTCTGGTACAGCTACCAGCACGCCAGCACGACAATTCTAAGGCAGCAGTTGAAGTGGGTTACGCGCGGTACCGTCCTGGCAATAGTTCCCTACACCCTGTTCTATGTCATCCCGTACTTGATGGGTTCGCTGCCCGGCGCGGCCATGAAGGTTTCTGCGCTGTCGCTGGCTCTGCTACCGCTGACTTTCGGCTATGCCATCTTCCGCTACCGCCTGATGGATGTGGACCTCATCTTCAAGCGTGGCGTCGTCTACACCCTCGCGGCGGCAATCGTTCTGGGATTGTATTTCGGCCTGGTAACCGGCGTGGCCCTGCTGGTGCACAACTGGCGGCCCAGCTCCGGTCCGGTAGGTCTGATCCTCGCGGTCGTGGTCACCGCCCTGCTGTTCGATCCAGTTCGCAAGTGGATTCAGGACCGCATCGACCAGTTCTTCTACCGCACCCGCTATGACTATCGCCGCACCCTGCTCGAGTTCGGCCGCGAGCTGAGTTCAGAAACCAACCTGAACACCCTGCTGTCTTCGCTGATCGACCGCTTATCCCGCACTCTTGCGGTCGACCGTATGGCGATTTTCCTGGCCAGCGAAACCACGGGAAAATTTGTGCCGGCCAAATCTTTCGGTCTCGCGATGCCGCACCACATCGACCTCGCTTTCCTCAGCGCGCCCCGGCCGCAACCGGCGGGACATCTTTTCTTCGAGAACACGCACCAGGTTCCTCGCGAAACCCCGGAAGCGCAGCAAGCCATCGCCCGGCTCGATCTGAACTACTACATTCCCTGCCACGCGCAGGAGAAGACCATCGCCGTGCTCGGCCTCGGCAAAACCATGAAGGGCGACTTCCTCTCCAGCGAAGACATGGAGTTGCTCGAAACCCTCGGCGGCTATCTCGGCATTGCCATCCAGAACGGACAGCTCTACGCCTCGTTGCAACAGAAAGTCGCCGAATACGAGCGCCTGAAAGACTTCAACGAAAACATTGTCGAATCTATCAACGTGGGCGTGATGGCGCTCGATATGCAAGACCGCATCGAGAGCTGGAACGCGCAGATGGAAGTCATGTACGCGGTACCGCGCTGGCAGACCCTGACCCAGCCGCTGAAAGCCATTTTCCCGCCGGAGTTCGTCGAAGAGTTCGATCGTATGCGGCAGGACGCGGGCATTCGCAACCTGTACAAGTTCCGCCTCAAAACGCCCGCCGGCGAAGTTCGCACCGTCAACGTGGCCATCGCGCCGCTCGTGACCCGCGCGTTCCAGGTCATCGGCAGGCTTGTGATCATGGACGACATCACCGAACGCGTCGATCTCGAAACCCAGCTCTCCCAGGCCGACAAGCTTTCCTCCATCGGCCTGCTCGCCGCTGGCGTGGCTCACGAAGTCAACACGCCTTTGGCCGTGATCTCCTCCTACACCCAGATGCTGAGCAAGCAACTGCAAGGCGATGCCCAGAAGGCCGGCCTGCTCGAGAAGATCACGCGGCAAACTTTCCGCGCCTCGGAGATCGTAAACAACCTGCTGAATTTCTCGCGCACCAGCGGAAGCGAAATCGGCGATGTGGATGTCAACAAAGTAATCGCCGACACGCTCGCTCTTCTCGAACACCAGTTCAAGGTGGCCAAGGTCGAAGTGCACAACACGCCTGAACCTAAGCTGCCCGCCATTCAAGGCAATGCGGGAAGATTGCAGCAAGTGTTCCTGAACTTATTCCTGAATGCCAAAGACGCCATGCCAGGCGGCGGCACGCTGCGCGTGGCCACGCTCAACGGCGAGAGCGTCAGCGTGTGCGTGTCCGATACCGGGAGCGGCATTGCGCCTGAGCACATTCAGCGCATTTACGATCCTTTCTTTACCACCAAAACCGCGCCCCGCGAAGGCCAGGCCCGCGGCACCGGTCTCGGCCTTTCCGTCACCTACGGAATCATCCAGGAACATGCCGGCAAGATTCGCGTGGAAAGCCATCCCGGACAAGGAACCACTTTCACGCTCGATTTCCCCCTGAGCCGGAAGGCTGTCCCCTCCAAGGCCGAATATGTCTGACGCCGCCGTGATCTCGCGCACGCTGATAAACGGAACGCCCAGCCTCGCCGGCTCCGTCCTCATCATCGACGATGAAACCGAGATTCGCGAATCCCTGCAGACTCTGCTTGAGATGGAAGGTTTCGCCGTCGAGACCGCTGCCACCGGCGAAGCCGGCCTGCAGCGCATCGGCGAACAGCCTTTCGACCTCATCCTGCTTGATCTAGCTTTGCCCGGCCGCGACGGCATGGACATCCTAGCGGAAATCCACGCCCAGGAACCTCGGCTGCCCGTCATCATGATCACGGCTTACAGCACGGTCGAGAATGCGGTCCGCGCCATGCAGTCCGGCGCCGCCAACTTCATCAAGAAGCCCTGGGACAACGAAAAACTCCTTGCTGACGTTCGCGCCGCCGTGGGCTGGCGCCGCGCCGAGGAAGAAAATATCCAGCTGAAGCGCGCCCTCAAACAGCGCTACAACTTCGAGAACATCGTCGGCAAGAGCGAAGTGATGCTGAAGATCTTCGACCTCGTCGCTCAGGTCGCGAACAGCCGTTCCACTGTGCTTCTGCAAGGCGAGAGCGGCACCGGCAAGGAAGTCATCGCCAAGGCCCTGCACCTGAACTCGCCACGCCACGACCGGCCTTTCGTCCCAGTGAATACCGGCTCCATGCCGACCGATTTGCTCGAGTCCACGCTTTTCGGCCACGTGAAAGGCGCATTCACCAGCGCCATCGCCTCGAAAAAAGGCCTGTTCGAAATGGCCGACCGCGGCACGCTCTTCCTCGACGAGATCGCCACCATGGGCCTCGATACCCAGGCGAAAATTCTCCGCGTCCTGCAAGATCGCCGCTTCATGCACCTCGGAGGAGTGCAGGAAGTCCAGGTCGACGTGCGCATCATCGCCGCCACCAACATCGATCTGCGCCAGTCGGTGCGCGACGGCCGCTTCCGCGAGGACCTGTTCTACCGCCTCAACGTGATCACCATCGACCTTCCTCCTCTGCGCCAGCGCAAAGAAGATATTCCCCTGCTGGTCGATTTCTTCCTGAAGAAGTATGCCGAGGAAAACGACCGCCCAGTGCGCAGCATCACGCCAGAAGCGTTGCGGCCCCTCATGTCCTATTCCTGGCCGGGCAACGTGCGCGAACTGGAAAATGTAATCGAGCGCGCCGTCGTCCTGTCATCCGGACCCGAAGTCACCCTCGACCTGCTTCCCGACAATCTGCTGGGCCGCGGATCGGCTTTCGCTCTCCAAGATCCGCCCATGGATGCGTCGCTGTTTGAAATCGTCGAAGACGTGGAGCGCCGCGTCATCACCGACATGCTGGAAAAGTGCAACTGGAACCAGACCGAAGCCGCCGAACACTTCAAAGTCCCACTCTCCACCCTGAACCAGAAAATCCGCCGCCTGAATATCGAAATCAAGAAAAAGACCAGAGGATAAAGAAAGGGGCGAGGGGCTAGGGATCAGGGATCAGTAGCCAGCACGGATCCTTCTGACCCCTAGCCCCTGACCCTGACCCCAAGCCCCCGACCCCTGTTCTGTTATAGTTTCGAGAAAGCGCCGCAACTCGACCGCCGCGCTCCGAGCCGCATGGAATTCACTTCGCCCACCGAACTCGTCAAGGAAAGAGTCCTGACGGTTCAGGATTACGTTCTGTTCTGCGGTCAGGCGGTCGCCAATCTTTTCCGCAAACCGCTGTACTTTTCCGACATGATGCTGCAGGCGGACGCGATCGGCGTGGGCTCCCTGCCCATCGTCGTGCTCACCGGCTTCTTCACCGGAGCAGTGCTGGCCCTGCAAGCCTCCAACACCCTCGAGCGTTTCGGGTCCATCACCCTGGTCGGACAGCTGGTTTCCACTTCCATGGTGCGCGAGCTCGGCCCGGTGCTCACCAGCTTGATGGTAGCTGGTCGCAATTCCTCCGGCATGGCCAGCGAATTAGGCTCAATGGTCGTGACCGAACAAATCGACGCCATGCGCGCTCTGGGCACCGACCCCATGAAGAAGCTGGTCACGCCACGCATGACTGCCACGATTTTCATGATGTTTTTCCTGACCATCATTTCCGACATCGTGGGCCTTACCGGAGGCTTGTTCATCGCCAAAGTCCTGCTCCGTCTCGATGCCCGCCAATACTGGTACAACGCCTGGCAGTCGCTGGTTTTTCAGGATGTGTTCATGGGCTTGATCAAGCCCGTTCTCTTCGGCTTCATCATCGCCACCATCGGCTGCTTCTATGGCATGAACGCGCGCGGCGGAACCCAGGGCGTGGGCCGCGCCACCACGCAAGCCGTGGTTGCAGCGTCTGTTCTCATACTCGCGGGAGATTTGTTCCTCACGCGATTCCTGATGGCCGTATTATCGTTTAATTAGCCGTTGAACTAGCCTGTCGTTGAACTAGCTTATGTCCGCGCCGACCTTGCCCCTCGATCGCCCCATCGCAAGCACAAAAGATGCTGCTGCGCCGGCCATAGTCTTTGAAGACGTGGCCTTGGCCTTTGGCGACAACCAAGTTCTCCGAGGAGTTTCCTTCCGTCTGGCCCGGGGAGAAACCAAAGCTCTGTTCGGCGTAGCCGGCTCAGGCAAGAGTCTCATTCTCAAGCTAGCGCTCGGACTGATCCGGCCAGACTCGGGCAACATTTTCGTGCTGGGAGAAGACGTGACCCAGTTGCAGGAGAAACAGCTCTTCGCACTGCGCGACAAGATTGGAATGGTCTTCCAGGAAAGCGCGCTGTTCGATTCTCTCAGTGTGAAGGAAAATGTCGCGTACCGGCTTACCGAAGAGCACGGAGTCTATGACGACGAAATCGACCGTAAGGTGCGCGAGGTCTTACGCTTCGTGGAGCTCGAGAAAACCCTCGATCTCGATCCCGCCGAGCTCTCGGGGGGCATGCGGCGCCGCGTCGCCATCGCGCGCGCTCTGATTACGCACCCGGAACTTCTGCTCTACGACTCACCCACCGGCGGCCTTGATCCCGTAACCTCGAACACCATCATCGAACTCATCGTGAAGCAGCGCGACGTGTACAAGACCAGCGCCCTGCTGGTCACCCACCGCCTGCAGGATGCTTTTACCATGGCCACACACGAGTTCGACCAGCAAACCAACCACATCGTCCCGCTGCCGCCGGGCCAGCATTGCAACGTTCCGCTGACCTTTCTGATCCTGCGCGACGGCAAAGTGATTTTCGACGGCGACCTGCAACAACTAGCGCACACCCAGGACGAGTACATCAAGGAATACATCTCATAGCAGTGGCCAATGATCAGTGGCCAGTGGTCAGCAAAACTTCCACGTTGTGCCACCAATAGGTTCGGGAAGGGCACGGCTTCCAGCCGTGCCGCCCAGGCGTCTCATCACTTACTTTAGCCCCCGAGGTCGGCTCCGAGGATTTTACTGGCCACTGACCCCTGGCCCCTGACCACTACCTTTTCACTTGCCTGCCATCAGCCTCTCCACCTCGTCCGCCCCCGAGGGCAACGCCCCGCTCAGCTTGATCAGCTTCCCATCCTGATCGACCAGGAAATCGTCTTCAATGCGCACCCCAAGGTTCTCCTCGGGAATATAAATTCCCGGTTCGATGGTGAAAGCCATGCCCGGACCGAGAGGAACGGTGTAGTCGTCGGGATCATGAACGTTGAGTCCAATGTAGTGGCCCAGGCCGTGGATGAAGTATTGTCCCAGCGGCTGCCCATGCAAATCCTTGCCATGAGTATTGATGTAATCGAACGCAACCTGGTAAAGCGAATCCGTGCCGCCGCGCAGAAGGTGCGACTTGCCCGACTGGAAAGCAGCCATGGCCGCCTGTTGCGCACCGAGAACAATGTCATAGATCTCGCGCTGCCGCGGCGTGAAGTGTCCGTTGACGGGAAGCGTGCGCGTAATATCGGCGGCATACATCGAGTACTCGCCCGCGGCGTCGATGACCACCACGTCGCCGGACCTCATCACATTGTCGTCGTCCGAATAGTGCAGCACCGTCGAATAATAACCAGAGCCCACGATGGGCGCGTACGCCACGCGCTCGCAGCCGCGCTTACCCCACTCGTATTGCATCAGCGCGGAAATCTCGCGCTCGTTCACGTTCGGCTTCACCGCCTTGAACGCTGCAAATTGCGCCGCCACTGAGGCGTCGACGGCTTTGCGAATCAGCGCCACTTCTCCCGCGTCCTTCGTGGTACGCAGCGACCAGATCATCGGCTTCACGTCTTTAAACGTCAGATACGCGTTGAAGCGCTTCATGAACTGCAGTGGCTTATACGAAGTGGAAGTCTCCTCGTCCGGATCGACATCGCTGTAGAGCACAGGGTGGGCGCCGGTTGCGTAGCGGGCAACGTCATTGGGAAGTTGCCCCATATCTTCCACATGATCGAAACCTGTAATGCTTGGCGCTTCCGGGTTCTCCGCTCCGAGCTTGGGCCCAGTCCACTTCTCCTGTGTGAGATTGCGCGGCGGCAGAAAAAGAATCTCGGTGTAAGCGCGTGCCGGCTTATCACCTTGCGCGTCGGCCGCCGACGCAATCAGCAGAGCCACGCCCGGCTCAATCGATCCCGAGAGATAGAAAAAGTTATCGTCCTGCCGGAATCCGTAAAGATCGTTCGGACCGTCGTTCTCCGTGGCGGAAAACAGAACCACCACGCCGCCCACTTTCCTGGCTAGCGCTTCGCGCCGCGCGCGATAGTCGGAGTTCGGCTGGCGATCGAAAGCAAAGCTCGACGCAGCCGTAGCAAGAAAGAAAATGCCAGCCAGAAAACCAGCCAGAAAAAAAGAAGACCCAGATTTTCGCATCGTGTAATCCATCCTAGTCGCGTGTAGCGCCGGCGTCCCGCCGGCTGTCGAGCGGGCGTCCCGCCGGCTCCAATCGAACCTAGAGAGTGCCGGAGTTATGTATCTCACACTACGTATCTCACACTCCCACCGGGAACGGCTTGGTGTGAGTCTCCGCGCTGAGCCCTGCGCCGGCAAACCGCCCCTGCAGCAGCGACATCAATCCCGTGTACCAGTAACCCACGACGAACAGCAGCAGAAACGGAACCGTAACGTAGTTCTCGTTCTCGACCGCATAGTACACCGTGAGCGCGAAGTAAGCGCCGATCAACAACTCGAGCCACGGCACCCAGCCCAGGCGTTTGCGATATTTGGTAGCCCCAACTTTGTCCTTCTTCGATTCCACGTGGTACTTGGGCGTGCGCGCAAACGCGCTCTGCTTGCCGATCAGCGCTTCAATCACGGCCTTGGTGTTGGTGATGGTTAATCCAATGCCAAGAGCCATAAGGACGGGAAGATAGAGCAGCGCACGCGGCCAACTCTTGGGAAAAAGTTCCCGCTGCGAAACCAGATAAAAACTCGAAATGGAAAACGTCGACGCCATGAACAGCGGAAAGTCGATGAAGAGCATCTGAAACCATCCCTGATAAAAGCGGATGATCATCGCGGGCAATATCAGCACCGAGAGCACAATCATCAGCGGATAGCTGAGGTTCGCGGTCAAGTGATACCAGGCTTCGATCTTGGTGTGCAGCGGCGCGTCGCTGCGCAGCACGCGCGGCAGAATCTTCTTTCCTGTCTGGATCAGCCCCTTGGCCCAACGCGCTTGCTGCGTTTTGAACGCAGTCATCTCCACCGGCAATTCAGCCGGACATTCGACATCCTGCAGATAAATGAACTTCCATCCCTTAAGCTGGGCGCGGTAAGAAAGATCCGTATCTTCCGTAAGCGTGTCATGTTCCCAACCGCCAGCTTCGTCGATCGCGGCGCGCCGCCAAACTCCGGCCGTGCCGTTGAAGTTAAAGAAGACTCCGCTCCGGGCGCGTCCCGAGTGCTCGAGCACGAAGTGCCCGTCCAACAAAATCGCCTCCACCTGCGTCAGAAAAGAATAATTGCGGTTGATGTGCGTCCAACGCGTCTGCACCATCCCGATCTTCGGATCCGTAAAGTGATGGATGGTGCGCAAGAGAAAATCCTCCGGCGGAGTGAAGTCAGCGTCAAAGATAGCGACGAACTCGCCCTTCGCCGTCTTTAGCCCCTCGGCCAGCGCACCAGCCTTAAAACCTTCTCGGTTCGCGCGGTGATGGTAGCTGATGGGATTGCCCAGCGCCGCATAGCGCTCCACAAGGTTGCGCGCCACTTCAACGGTTTCGTCCGTCGAATCGTCGAGCACCTGAATGTCAAGCTTCTCCCCCGGGTAGTTCAGCTTGCAGATCGACTCCAGCAGCCGCTCAACCACGTACTGCTCATTGAAGATTGGCAACTGCACAGTGACGCGTGGCAACTCCTCGAAGTATGCAGCCGGTTCGGCGGTGTGCTTTTCTTTGTGCTTGTAATAAAGATAAACCAGAACGTAGCGATGCATCCCGTATGCCGCGAGCAGCACGAGCACAACGAAATACGGAATCAGCAGAGCGCGATCAAATGCGTCGGTGTGGTAAAGCCCCTGAAAAGTCCTATCCAAAAGATGCTGGCGGAGGTAGGGCCCAATGCCCCTGGGGGCAGCCCATGCGGCCAGCGCAGAAGATACGATGAGATCAGAACGCAGCAAGGGGTTGGCTGAAAACCTTTATTCTACCGGATTCGTAGCGCCGGCATCCTGCCGGCTGTCCCGAGAGCCTGCCCTGAGCTTGCCGAAGGGGCGTCTCACCCTCGGGCTCGCGTCGGCCGTTTGCAAATTCAAGGCGGTGCGCTAGCGGATGATGTGGACCCTCACATCCACTTTGAGCTTCTTCCACGCCTTTTCCGCGGTGTAGACAGGAACCTTGAGCGCGATTCCCAAAGCGAGGCACGCACGGTCTCCCAACGATAGCCCAAGATGCCGGGTCTGAGTCACCAGGTCGCCGGCAATCCTCGCCTGTGCCTCGTCAAATGCCAGGACTTCTCGAACCGGACTGCTCGCGTCTTCCCACGCCTGTTCGGAAGACCAGCCGCGACTCAGCAGTTTGGTTTGCACTTCGACGAGATTCACCGCACTGCCGACCGCACGCGCAAGCAGAGCAGGAGTCAGTTTCTCGGCTCCTGGCTCGCCTCCAATCACCGCGAGGATAGCGGAGGCGTCGAGCACGACCCTATTCACGCTTGGCAGCCGCCCGGCGTTCCGCGAGTAACTCATCAACCAGCGAGCCGCCCCTTACATACCGTCGGGCGCGGCGTTGCGCCCGCTGGATGCGCCGCTGCTGTGTCGTTATCCGCAGCTCATCGTCCTCGATGCGCAGCACCACCTCATCTCCAACCTCGATGCCAAGAGCCTTACGAAAAGCAGAGGGGATCACGACGCGGCCATTCTCATTCACCCGTGTTCGAGTTTCTTCCGGCATGACACTCTCCGAATTAGATGACACTATTGTATTATTATGTCACAAATTAGAGTTTCTGCCCTCGCAGCCACTACTGCCGAGTCACCCAGGCCAGCCCATCGGGATCATGGCCAGCCTCGATGCGCCCAGCCACTTCCAGCGAATGCAAATCGACGACAGCAACGTACCCATCAGGAGAGCAAGCTACGAAGGCCCGTGCCCCGTCGGGCTGCATTTGAATGCCGGCGGCGCCGTGGCCAACTGCAATGCGCTTGATAGTCTTGCGAGTCGCGGCATCGATCACCGTGACATCCGAGCCGCGCAAAGTAGAAATCAGCGCCAGCTTGCCGTCAGGCGTAAACTTCAACCGGTTCGCGCCCCGCACATCAGCCGTTAGCGTCTCGGTCACTCGCTTACTCGCAACATCAATGATCGAAACGGTTCCGTCCCCCGAGTTCGCCACCCAGATTTCTTTGCCATCCGGCGAAACATCAAAGCCCTCAGAGCCGTTGCCAACTCGCACGACCGTCTCATTCCAATCGCCGCCCGGCGCGCCCAGCGCCGAGCCTTGCCCGGGTGGGCCTCCCGCAGCTTTCTCGATTATGCTCACCGTTCCCGAACTCACGTTGGTGGTGACAATCGTTTTCACATCCGGCGACACGAAGATCATGTGCGTCCGGTTCTGTCCCGTGCCCAGAATCCAATCAACCTTCTTAGTTGCCGGATCGTAGCTGCCAATCGCCTTCGCGCCTTCCGCAGTGAACCACACCTTTCCGTTCACAAAAGTCAATCCATGCGGACCGCGCAAAGCTCCCAAGTCGACAGACGGCAACGCTTTTTGCGCGACCAGATCGACAACCGCAAGAGTGTTGTATGCCCCGAATCCATAGTTGGACGCATAAGCCATCTTGCCATCGCTCGAGGCGATGACTTCGTGCGGATCCATGCCGACCGGTACGCGCGCGATCACCTGCAGGCTTGAAGGATCGACAATTAAGAGCATGCCGTCTTGTTTAGCCAGTATGAGCAAGGCATTCGCTGGCGTCTTCGCAGCATGCGCAAAGTTGGCGCCAAGCGTTCCGGTGAGCAGAAAGAGGAAGGTGAGTAAGCGTTTCATAATCCCAAAGCATACGCCACCGCCCTGAGTGTGAGCACGAGCGCCGGCGCTACAGCTCGTCTTCAGCGGATGGAATTACCTTGAGCCGCAAGCTCGCGCGATCGCCTTCACTCACGTGCACCGCTCTGCCGCGGCCTTCGTAGCTCGCAAGGAATTCGGGATTGTAGTAAGCATCGCCATCGATACTCTCCCACGCAAAGATCGTGTAATCGCCGGGAGGCAAGCCGCGCAGCGTGAAGCGTCCGATCTGATCCGTGGAAGCCTTGCGATAGCGATCGGGATGCGTGCGAAACCGCGCTTCAGGCACAGCCACAACCACGGCATCGGCGACCGGTTCATCCTTCTGATTTGTAACTACGCCCTCGGCCCGCGCTCCATTGGCGCTTGCCAGCACATCGACATTTGTGGCGCCGCCGCTCACGCCGAATCCAGAGTCCGCGGCTTCGCGCCCGCCCGCAGCCACCGACTTCAGAAACCAGTCTGGCATGTCGCTGGCGTCGGAGAGCTGAACGTAATAGCGTCCCGCGGAAACATTCTTCCACTCGAAGCTGCCGTCGGCATTCACGTGCGCCAGTGTAGGAGAGCCGTCGCCGACCGTGACGCCACCCAGCGCGTCGTCGTCACCATCGGCAGAACGCAGCAGAAGAAACAACTGGCTGGGGTCAGGTCTCGACACGCTGCCCGCCTCCATTCGCAAACGCCCGCGAATCGAGCCGCCGGCCTGCGGCACGAGTTGCAAACCGTCCAGGTTAGCCGAAGTAATCTGCAGCGATTGCCGCGCCAGCATAGGCACCGCGGCGTTATCTACGGTCGCGACGATCGTATACGCTCCCGGAGAAACGTCGCGAATTTCGAAGCTGCCATCCCGGTGCATCTCCGCGCCATTCAGCACCAGACTGAAATCTTTCGATTGCAGCATGATCGCCGCCGTAGTCCCGGGCGCTAGGTTCACCACCGAGCCGCGGATGGTCAAGGTCGGGCTTTTGGTCAGCGAGAAATTTGCGGGAAAGTCGTCCCCGGGATGCAACTGGATCGGCTCGGCCTGCCCGCGGTCTCGCGTGCCCGGATAATAAGTAGTCTGGTAAGCGGCTGGCGCAGGCTTCTCGGGGCCTGCGGCGCCGTTGCGAGGAGCTGGCGCATTCCCAGTAGTCTCGATCAGGCCTCTGAAGTCCGGCGGCGGCGTTACCGAAATAAAATAACTGCCCGCGGCGAGGCCTGCGATGCGGTAATCGCCCAGGTCGTTGGTGCGCTCCGCTCCGACCTGCTCCCAGTGGCTGTGTCCTGCGACAAAAGTCTGACGCAGGAGGGCGACTTGCGCCTCAGCCATCGGGTCGCCATCTTCATCCGTGACGCGCCCTTCCACTACCGCCGCGGCTTGCAGACGGATGACTAAATCTTTCAGCTCCTGCCCGGCGCCGAGCGTGAGCACGCGGCCCTCGCTTCGCTTTTGATGCTTGTCGACTTCCTGGTAGCCGGCACGTTCAACGAACAGTCGATAGCGCCCCGGCAAGATGTTCTCGATGCGAAAGCCGCCATCCACGCCGCTGAGCGCGGTGTAGTTCCCGCCATCGCTCTGGCTCTCCGTGATGAGCTCGATCAGCGCCTTCTTCACAGGCTCGCTGCCGGGATCTTTGGTGACGAGGCCGGTCAGTGTGGCTCGTGACGGCGTCGAGGTTTGTGCTGCTGATGAATGCGGGCTCTGCAGGGAAAGTGACGCGGCGGCTGCGACGACGAGCCACAACAGACCTGCGCGAAGAGCCTTCATCTTGTCTAGTGCTGGGGGCTGTCGGGAGTGCGTCGAGTCGGCGTCGTGAGGATCGGATCGCGTTCGACTCGACCTAGTCATTCTAACCCGAGGAAGGTGGTTGATCCAGATCAAAAAATTTGCAGATTTTGGATCGTAAAATACCTGGAATCAGGAACTTGCATTTTGGCGGTCCGGCTAAAATATTGACAGCAAACGACTTACTTGCAAAATATTCCATTCAAAGGGCTTAGAGGCTATCGCCTCGGCTAAGTGGCTTGGAATCAGCAGAGCGGATCGTAAAATCCTGCATTCACGGGATTTATCTCGTTGCTATTCGATTGTCAAAGATCAGTCGCGCCGAGCTGGCCGGCTTTGTGGTCTGGCGGCTTGATCATTGTCGGCTGATGGACCTGTGGATGGCAAGGTTAGATGTCACATGGTTGCTGTGGAATTCCGCTCTTCAAACGACGAGGCAAGCGCTGCGCCCGCGCTTGTTCCGAAACGACACTCAGCTTGAATAAATGCGGGGTAGAGGGCTGAAGCTGTGCCCCGACTAAAGTAAGCTTTCGCTCGTGGGCCTGTGGTGTAATGGCAGCACAGTTCCTTGCCAAGGTAAAGGTGAGGGTTCGAATCCCTCCAGGTCCGTTCCTCATTGCTTGAGGATGTCTCTCAGGGACAGTGGAGAGTTCGCAGGGCAAGGTGCGATCCTCCTTAAAGTAACTTGATTTGCGGGCGGATTGTTTCGATAATAAGGACGTTGCCTTGGCAGGGAACCAGTTAGCTTGCTGTCGCGACGGCCTCGGGAGTTCCGGGGCCGTTTGCATTTTTGGTTCAAATCAAGTCAAGTCGAGATCAAAGTCAAAGGCAACGGACGGGATTGTCGGCTCCACACGCGCGTCGTGCTCTTCCCGGTTCGCGGCGCTCCACACTAACAGCAGGTTCCTCACCGGGCTTGGCGCCCGGTTCGGAATGACAAAGAGTTTTAATAGCTTTCTACGAGTTGCTGTAGCAGGCTGCTTTAGTTCAGGAAGTACTGCCGGTAGAGCGTGTCGCGTTGGGCGGGGCGGAAGCCGGCGTCGCGGATTATCCGGCGCAGTTCTTCTTCAGTGGTGCAGTTAGTTACGCCTGCGGCTCTTACTACATTTTCTTCTAACATTACCGAGCCTACGTCGTTGCCGCCGAAGCGCAGGCCCATCTGGCAGACTTTCAGGCCTTGCGTTACCCAGCTCGATTGCACGTTCAGGAAATTTGAGAGATAGAGGCGCGAGATGGCCAGGGTCTTCAGATACTCGACCGCGGTGGCTTCGTCCCAGTGGCGGCCGCCTAGAGCGGTGTTGTGGGGCTGGAAGCTCCAGGGGATGAAGGCGGTGAAGCCTCCGGTTTCTTCCTGGAGATCGTAGAGGTGCTGGAAGTGGTTGACGCGGTTTTCGTAATTCTCGCCAACGCCGAACATCATGGTCGCCGTAGTGCGCATGCCGATCTGGTGGGCGGTGCGGTGAACGTTGATCCAGTCGTTGGTCAGGCACTTGAGGCGGGCGATTTTGTAGCGGACTTCGTCGTCGAGAATTTCGGCGCCGCCGCCGGGGATGGAATCGAGGCCGGCATCGCGCAGCCGGAGAATCGTGTCGCGAATGCTGAGGCTGCTGTACTCGGCGATGGCGATGATCTCGGACGCGGAGTAGCAATGCAGGTGAACCTGCGGAAAACGATCTTTGATGCCGCGCAGCATTTTTTCGTGCCAGTCGATTTTGAGATCGGGATGCAGGCCGCCTTGCATCAGCACACCGGTGCCTCCGAGTTCGACGGTCTCGCGAATCTTTTCGTAAATGGTGTCGAGGTCGAGAATGTAACCTTCTTTCGCGGCAGGGCCTTTCAGCGGGCGATAGAAGGCGCAGAAGGTGCAGTACTCGGTGCAGAAGTTGGTGTAATTAATGTTTCGGTCGATGATGTAGGTGACTGTGCCTTCGGGATGAAGTTGGCGGCGCACTGCGTCGGCTTCCATCCCGATGCCGATCAGGTCATCGGACTCGAACATTTCCAGGGCTTGGCGCTTGGTCAGGGACATGTGCAGTTCAATTCTAGCAGTTCAATTCTATAAGGAGGGCGGGGGTTGGGCCAAATCGTGTGATGCCGCGATGGTGCAGTTTGGTAAGGATGCGAGCCAAACGCGCGATTATTGTGTCGCAAAGAGCGCGACACATCGCGCGGCTCGCCCAGATCCCCTCGGCAAGCTCGGGGCAGGCTCTTCGCTGCGCAAAGAACGCTTGCTCAGGATGACAATCAAACTGCACAGACGCCGTTTACTTCTTCCTCATTCGAAGATATTGAATCACTGATAACACCGTGCCGATCAAGGCCAGGCCGATCAGAATGGCCAGCGCTGGTTTGTAGTATTGCGAGAAGAAACGCAGGATATGCCGGCCGTAGCGGAATCCGAAATAGGCCTCGAGGAAATAACGCATCCCGCGGCCTAGCGCCAGGGCCGCGAGGAATTTTTTTCGCGAGTACTGCATGGCGCCCGCTGCCAACAGAAATGGAAGAAATGGAAACGGCGGCGGCAGCAAGGCGGGAATCACGATCGAGGCGAATCCCCAACGGGCAAACGTTTTGGAGAACTGAGCGGCTTTTTTCTTCGAGAGCTTGCGCTCCATCATTTCTTTGCCGCCCTTGCGGGCGAGGCCATAAGTGATGTAGCCGCCGATCACCGCGCCGAGCGTCGCCATCAGGCAGTAGTAGAGCCACGGTTCGCGATGACGGGCAGCGAGCCAGATGGTGAGAACGTCCATACTGCCGGTTACCGGGATCACGGAGTTGTCTATCAGTCCGAGCACGATCAGGCCGATACCACCGAGGTGACGGAGCTGTCGCCAGAGAGGAACTGCGAGCAGAGGATGGAGATGGACGAGCATTCGTGTTTGAAGGAGTTTACAGGGCGAACAATGAGATTACGCTAGGCGAGTGCTTGGTTTGCCCTGCATAGCGGTTGGGGAGTTCCGGCAATCGTAGACGGCCAATACGTCCTCGATGCTCGCGGGCATATCCTCAGCGTGCTCACGCAGGCGGAGTATGTCACGCTGCAGGAAGCGTGGCTAAGAGGCGTCGCTTCTCTGATGATCGCCTCCTACTTTGCGCCCACGATGTATTGGGGGTTTCGGCGAAACGATCTACCATAAAGACTGAATTAGGGAAGGCTGCTCGCCTGAAAACAAGCCTCGAATCATTTCAGGGCGTGCGATTGTTCCGCCCGTGGTCAAATCAATGTCGACCGATTCGCTGACTCGCAGAAAAAACGTGCTCGGATTCTTCATGCCCCAGTTGGCATACGGCACCGCAAAATGAAGGGTTGCGGTCCAGTGGTCGGGAAACACCTCGACCTCGGCCGGAACAGTCAGTTCATGATCCGATCCGTGGATGGCGAAGATTCCGTGCACCCGCACAGAAGACTTTCCTTGCAGGGCCACACTCCCGTCGACGCGATCAGGACGAAATGCAATCTCCGGATAGCGGTCGCTCTCGAGCACTTCGCGATGCATTTTGTGGTCGCGCATTCCGCTGCCACTCTCACCACTTTTTGCATCCACTATGATTTCACCCGTGAGCTTGCACGAAGCAGGATTAACCGAAGAACGATCAAGGCGCAGAGCACCTTGCTTCAAGCGGAACGTTCCGTGAACCGTGTGGAGCGCATCGCCGAGCGTGAAGTTAATCGTAGTGTGCTGAGGGTCCAGCTGAAATGCCACCACCTGCTCGGAAGAAGCGACGCCTGAAACTGATAGAAGTGCAACGACGGTTAGGAGCTTGCCGCACACGTAGCCCCGATAAAATCCCTGGCCGGCGTCTTTCATCGGGCTAGGCAGTGAGCAACCCCCAGCCCAGGGTGAGCCCGTCAAGCGCGATGTGAAAAGGCGACAGATGGCCCACATGCAAAGCCAGCAATCTTCGAAAGACTTCAGGATGCCTGCGAAAAACCCGGAGAGTACGTTGTTGAAGCCCGGGATGGCCATCGAGGGTGAGCATCAATCGCGCCATAAGCAGCGGGCGCAGCGCCAGGCGGCGATGTGCGTCTTGATAGCCACCGAGATTTCCCGACCTGAAACAGCTGGCCAGCACTACGGCCTGGCTGAAGGACAGGCCAAGGCCTTCGCCCGTGATCGCATCCACGGTTCCGGAAGCATCGCCGATCAGCGCAACATTCCGTCGACAGACACGCTTCAGTTTGCGGTTCGCGGTTACGGATCCCCTCTCGGCAGAAACCGTCTCCGCCCCGCGAAGCCGCTCGTTCAATTCAGGCAACTGGCCCAGAGTTTCTTCCAGGCGAAGCCTGGGATCGCGCGAAGCCACCGCAACACAGACTTGTTCGTCGCTTGCGGCTGTGGCATAGCCTTGAACGTGCTTTCCCCAATATATTTCCATGCGATCAGTCCACGGCTGGATGCGATAATGCCGCCGAAAAGCATAGCGGAGGCGGGTCCGCGAGTGGGCCTCAAGATTCGCCCAGCGGCGTACGCGCGAACCGGCGCCATCGGCGCCTACAATCCACCGCGCTCGGATCGAGCGCTCGCCCAACTGTACGCCGTCGTTTGAAATTCCCGTGACCGTGCTCTGCCAAAGTAGATCGGCTCCCAGCGCCTCAGCCCGTTCAGTCATAATGCGATGCAACGTGGTCCGGCGAATGGAGATTCCGGAAGCGCCAGAAGGGAAGACCGTTTCTGCCGACAATCCTGAACTGAGGAACCGCACCCCGCGAAGCGGACAGGCGTCAGAGGCAGGCACGGCAACCCCGAGCCGTTCCAGGCCGGCGATCGCGTCCGGCATGAGCGCTTCACCACATGCCTTGTCGATCGGCGGCTTGGCGCCATCGGCAACCACGACGCGTAATCCTTGCTGGCGCGCCGCAATCGCCACTGCCAGCCCGGCTGGGCCACCGCCGATTACAAACACCTCTGTCGAATCTATCAACTACGCGACCTCACCACTGCAGAAGCAAAAGCTCGGAACAGAAGCCCGGTCCCATGGCGGCCAGCAGGCCGAGCGTGCCGGGCTCAGGGCGGCGGTTTTTCATCACATCCTCCAGCACACACAGCACAGACGCCGAAGAAAGATTTCCTACCTTGCGCAGGCAATCCCAGGAGGCATCGAGCTGCCCGTTGTGCAGTCCCAGCGCGTCCGCCGAAGCGTCGAGCACTTTCGGCCCTCCGGTGTGGAGAACGAAGCTCTTCAGGTCGCTTCGCTTGTGCCCGTTATCCGCCAGGAACGCGTCCACATCCCGGCCGAGGTTTTCTCGGATCAAGGTCGGAACTTCCGTGGAGAGTATGATGCGGAAGCCTTTCTCCGAGATGTTCCAGCCCATCATGTCTTCTGTGCTGGGATAAAACACCGAGCGGGTCGCGAGGATCCTGGGCCCGGGAATTTCTGGCTCCGGCGCGTCAAATTCCGGACCGGTCACAATGACAGCGGCAGCGCCATCGGCGAATAGCCCGGAGGAGATCAGGTTCGCCACCGACAGATCTTCACGCTGCAACGTAAGCGAACACAGCTCCACCGATACCAAAGCCGCGGCCTGCTTCGGATAAGCGCGAACGTAATCCGAGGCGCGCGCGATTCCCGCGGCGCCGGCCACGCATCCCAGCCCAAAGATCGGCGTGCGCCGAATGTTTGTCGGGAGCTTCATGCGGTTGATCAGCAGAGCGTCGATGGAAGGGCTCGCGACACCGGTGACGGTAGTGAACAGCAGACAACCCAAGTCGGAGGGTTCCAGTCCGGCATTGTGCAGTGCGAGGCAGAGAGCTTTCTCTCCTAATTCCTGCGCCACCCTGATCCAGATGTCATTGGCCTGACCCCACGTCTTGATGTCCACGTATTGCTCGGCGGGAATCGCCAGGTAGCGGCCATCCACGGTCACGTTGCGGTGCAACCGCGCCAGCAATAGAGGATTCTTAAGTTCAGGTCCCCAATAATCCTGGAGGCGTTCGAGAAGAACTTTCTGAGAGTAGTAATGTTCCGGGAAGGCGCTGGCAGCGCTGGCAATCCTCATGGATTCTGTGTCCTGAAGTGAGTCTCGGCAACGGAATCAACCCCCAAGCCGACCGAATCGGGCTGTTCTCCACGACTCGATGTTCAGTCCCGTGATGGTTACACAGGGGGGCTCGCGCCGGATTATTTATTGTCGCAGAGTTGGGAGTTTTTGTATGTCATCGGCTTGTTAACAGAAAACTCCGTCGTTCGTGAAGCGGCCTGTTCCCAGGCGCGGCTCATGGCGACCCTCATGTGTTAGCCGCTCTCAGCAAACTAACCTATTCCGGCTGGTTCGTCCAGTGCCGTGCCCTGGGGAAGCGTCTACCGAGCCGATCCACAGCTGAACTAGCCCGTGGTTTTCGTTTACGGCGCAATGGCCACGGCACCATGGCTACGGCACCATGGCTACGGCACCACGGCGATCGAACTGGGAGTATTCCCAACGGCATAGGTCAAGAGAGGATTCAAATTCCCGCTGTTGACGCCAAACGCCTGAATTCCCGCAGAGGAGCCCTGGTTCCCCACAAATAAATAATTTCCGTTCGGGTCTTCGACCAGAAAACTAGGACTACCTTCAGTGGTGAAAGCAAAGGCGCTGGTGGATGTGGTAAGCGCCGTGGGCAATCCAGTGGTGGAATCGATCGAATATACAGCAACGTTGCTCGATCCCTGATTCGCCACGTAAAGATACTGACCTTTGGGATCCAGGAGCAGCGCAAAGGGATCGCTATAGATGTCGTCAAGTGGAGAGCCGATTACCTCCTGCAACGTGCCAGGCGGGGTGCCTGACGGACTAATGGCGAAAATCGAGATGGAGTCTGACTGGGTATTTGCCACGTACAGATAGCTGCCGCTTGGGTCGATCTGAAGCCCATTAGGATTGACTCCCTCGGCGCTGGTCAGAGGAGGATTAAGCAGTTGCAGCGCCCCCGAGCTCACGCTGAAGCCTAAGATCGACCCATAGGCCGTTCCGATCTGTCCTCCCGCAACGCTGACATAGAGAAAGTTGCCCGTGGGCGTGAGCACCATATTCAGCGGCGTCAAACCGATGAAAAACGGGGAATTCGGAACCTGCGTGAGCGCGCCACTGCCACTGTCGATCGCGAAAACCGAAATGTTATCTGATCCGGTGTTCATGACGTAAAGATAATTCCCCGCAGGATCCATCGCCAGAAGTGCCGGTTGCGTGCCGCTGGGTGCAACCGTCGTGCGTGGGGGAATCTCATTCAAATAGCCGTTGCTGAGGACGTCGAACAGGGAAATATCGTTCTCATTTTGGCCAGGATTCGCTACATACAAGAACTTTCCCGAGGGATGGATCACCACAGAGTGAGCTCCGTCCCCCACCGTGTACGGCGTTCCCGCGAGTTCCGTAAGCGTGCCGGAGTAGGGGTCCTCCCGGTAAACTGCCAGTTCATTGGCAGCCGGAAGAGTGGCGTAAACATAATGGCTGGTTGTGCTGCAGCCGACGCAACCGGCAATCCCTGCGACGGCGAAAACCAGGATCAATGCTTTCTGAAGCATCCGTGACTCCTAAGAGAATTTGAAAAGCGAAGTACGATCATACCGGGGACCAAGACAATCAACTGTCCGAACGAAACCACCATCATACGATTTCCGGCGGGAAAAAGGGGCATCTACTTCACGCCCCATCTCACGCCGTCCTCCGACGAAAGGAAAGTCCGCTTGCTTCCGGCTGTTGGCTTCCACCTCTGCGATGCGACGCTCGGGAAAACAGGTTGCACGCCAAGCCCGCCGCGGCTGGCGAAATCGAGCTTTAGGGATTTTTCAAGCGCACAGGCTTCAGAAAGCCAGGGGCTCAGTGGGCCGGACTCGGTGTGGGAGCGCGCGAAGAATCCTGCATCAGCGGTTTCGGCTCTCCGCCGCGCAACGCCAGACGGAGCCGGTCGAGGTACACATAGACAACCGGGGTGGTGAATAACGTGAGCGCCTGGCTGACAATCAGTCCGCCGACAATCGTAATGCCCAGAGGACGGTGCAGCTCGGAACCGGTGCCAGTACCCAGCGCCAAGGGCAGACCACCCAGAAGAGCCGCCATCGTGGTCATCATGATGGGACGGAAGCGCAGCAGGCAGGCGTCATAGATGGCCTCGACCGGCTTCTTACCTTGGGTGCGCTCCACATCGAGGGCCACGTCGATCATCATAATCGCATTCTTCTTCACCAGTCCGATCAGCAAAATGATGCCGATGGTCCCAATCACGTTCAGTTCGTTGTGAGTCAGCAACAAAGCCAGCAGCGCGCCCAGGCCCGCCGAAGGAATTGTCGAGAGAATCGTGATGGGGTGAATATAGCTCTCATAAAGCATGCCTAGCACGATGTAAACCGCGATCAGGGCGGTGAGAATCAAAATCGGCTCGCTCGATTTCACGTCCTGGAACGCGGCGGCCGTACCCTGAAAACTCGCTTGCAGGGTCTCCGGAAAGCCGATGGAACTTTGGGCTTTCTGGATAGCTTGCGTAGCCTGCCCCAGAGAGATTCCGGGAGCCAGATTAAACGAAATCGTGACCGACGGAAATTGGCCCTGGTGATTCACCGCCAACGGTATGTTCGAGGGCTCGAAATGAGTGAACGCCGCCAGGGGTATGGGTGTGCCGCTGCTGGAGCGCAGGTAAATATTCTGCAGAGCTTCTGGCGTTTGCTGAAACTGCGGCGCCACTTCCATGACCACGTGGTACTGATTGAGGGGGCGGTACATGGTTGAGACCTGGCGCTGGCCGAAGGCATCGTAGAGCGCATTATCGATGTCCTGCGCGGCTACGCCCAAACGGCTGGCAGTATCGCGGTCGATCACGAGGTGTGCCTGTAATCCCCTATCCTGCTGATCGGTATTCACGTCGCGCAGTTCTGGCAGGGGACGCATTTTTTCTAACAACAACGGCGCCCAGGTGTTGAGCTCATTCAAGTCTTCGCCTTGCAGCGTGTATTGGTACTGCGCATTTCCGTAGCGTCCGCCGATGGTGAGGTCTTGATAGGATTGCAGATAGAGCGTGGCTCCCGGCACCACCGCCAGCTTGCTTCGAAGACGGTTGATCACATCATCCGCGGTGACGTTGGGGCAGGACTGCCAGAAATGATGCGCCGGACATTTGGCGCGCTCTGCCAGCGGCTTCATCATGATGAAGAACCGGCCCTGATTCGAAACAGTGTTTCCTCCCGCAAACCCCACGACCGTGTTCACTGCGGGGTCGGTCATCACAATCCTGACGTAACGCTCCATCTTGTCGCGCATCCCCTGGAAGGAAATATCCTGCGCCGCCTGCACCGATCCCCCGATGCGCCCCGTATCCTGCTGCGGAAAGAAGCCCTTGGGCACGATGATGTAGAGATACACGGTTAGGCACGCAACCAGAATGGTCACGACCAGAGTGACCAACTGATAGCGCAGCACTACTTGCAGCGTACGGCGGTAGATCGCCAGCGTCTTGTCGAAAAACCATTCGCTGACGCGATAAAAGAGATTGTGGTGCTCGTCTTTTGCCGGCCGCAGGAACTTCGCGCACATGGTGGGAGTGGTGGTGAGAGAAACCAGCAATGAGACGCCGATGGCAATGCTCAACGTGACTGCGAACTCGCGAAACAGCCGGCCCACAATTCCACCCATCAGCAGTAACGGGATGAACACCGCGACCAGCGACGTGCTCATGGAAATCACGGTGAATCCAATCTCGGACGCCCCTTTGAACGCGGCCTGCACCGCATCCATACCTTGCTCCACGTAGCGCGTGATGTTTTCCAGGACGACGATCGCGTCATCCACCACGAATCCCGTCGAAATCGCCAGCGCCATCAGCGACAGATTGTCCAGGCTATAACCCAGCAGATACATGCCCCCGAATGTGCCCACCAGCGAAAGCGGCACCGCGATGCTGGGAATAATCGTCGCCCGCACGGTGCGCAAGAATGCGAACACCACGAGGATCACAAGAATGATCGAAATAATCAGCGTGGCTTCAATGTCTTTTACCGAGGCCCGGACCGTGACCGTGCGATCCATGGCTACGGTGAGCTTGATTGCGGGGGAAATCGACGACTGCAGATAGGGCATCAAACGAAACACGCGGTCCACGGTCTCAATGACGTTGGCTCCGGGTTGGCGGAAAATAATAATCAGAACGCTCGGCTTTGCACCGCCCCCATGCGAGAGGCTCTCCGGATTGCCCAGCAGTCCAATGTGGCGGGTGTCCGAGACTGAATCATTAACCTCGGCCACATCCCCAAGCCGCACCGGGGCGCCATTACGGTAGGCGATGATCAGCGGCCGGTACTGATCCGCGGTGAAAAGTTGATCGTTGTCGCTGAAAGTCCAGGAGGTTGTGCTGTTGGACACTTCTCCTTTGGCCTGATTCGAATTAGCCAGATTGAGCGCATTGCGAACGGTGTCCAGGCCAACGCCCAGCTTGTTCAGCAACATCGGATTCACTTCCGCGCGCACCGCTGGTTGGGCCGACCCGCCCACATACACCGTGCCCACGCCCGCTACTTGAGACAGCTTCTGCGACAGAATGGAATCGGCTGCATCGTACATCTGCGCCACCGTCTCCGTATCTGAAGTCAAGGCCAGAATCAGAATCGGCGCGTCCGCCGGATTGGCCTTCCAATAGCTTGGATTGCTGGGCAGGTTGGCAGGAAGTTGACTGCGTGCGGCATTGATCGCCGCCTGCACATCGCGTGCGGCCGCGTCGATGTTGCGGTTCAGATCAAACTGCAAAACGATGCTGGTCGAGCCCAGTTGGCTCGTCGAGGTCATCTGGTTGATTGCCGCGATGCGCCCAAATTGCCGCTCCAGCGGGGTCGCTACCGCAGACGCCATGGTCTGGGGATCTGCGCCCGGCAGTTGTGCACCCACGCTGATCACGGGGAAATCCACTCGGGGCAGCGAGGACACCGGCAAATAATTAAAGGCAAGAATCCCGGAAAGCAGCAGCGCCGCCGCCAGCAGCGACGTACCAACCGGACGCCGGATAAATGGAGCCGAGATACTCATGCTTTAATCCGCCGGCATTTCCTGCGGAATCGGATTGCCGATCTTGTACTTCTCAAATCGATGACCTAGCCGGTCAAACCACAGATAAACCACCGGCGTGGTGTACAACGTGAGCAACTGGCTGAGAATCAGACCACCTACGATCGTGATGCCCAGCGGCCGCCGCAACTCCGCGCCCGTTCCCGATCCCAGCGCCAGCGGCAAACCGCCGAGCAGCGCCGCCATGGTCGTCATCATGATCGGGCGGAAGCGCAGCAAACATGCCTGAAAGATTGCTTCTTCCGGTGGCTTGTGCTCTTCACGCTCGGCCTCCAGCGCAAAGTCGATCATCATGATGGCATTCTTTTTTACGATGCCGATCAGCAGGATGATGCCGATGAGTGCGACTACAGTAAGATCGTTCCCCGTGAGCATGAGAGCCAGGATGGCGCCCACTCCGGCCGATGGCAAAGTAGAGAGAATCGTGACCGGGTGAATGTAGCTTTCGTACAGCACTCCCAGGACGATGTAAACCGTGATGATCGCCGCAAGAATCAGAAATGGCTCAGTAGAAAGCGAATTTTGAAACGCGGCGGCTGTTCCCTGAAAAGAAGCGTGAATGCTCGGCGGTAGCTGAATTTCTTTCTCCACTTGCTGAATCGCCTTCGTGGCATCGCCCAGCGAGGCTCCCGGCGCGAGGTTGAACGACAGCGTGACCACCGGGAACTGCCCCTGGTGGTTGACGGAGAGAGACGTGCTCTTCGACTGCATCCTTACAAAAGTTGAAAGCGGAACCGGAGCGCCGCTGGTCGCCGCCGCCGCGGCGTTGGCGGTGGGCGCCCCCGCGGTGGGTACAGTGCTGCTCGGCCGAACGTAGACGTCGTTCATCGCATCCGGCGTCTTGGCAAAGCTGGGCAGGACCTCCAGCACCACGTGATACTGGTTCAACTGCGTAAAGATAATGGAAACCTGCCGCTGCCCGAAGGCGTCATACAGCGTGTTGTCGATGGCCTGCGGCAGGATTCCCAGACGCGACGCGGTATCGCGGTCGATGGTGAGATCTGTCATCAAACCGCCGTTGAGCTGATCCGTGGCCACATCGCGCAGCGCCGGCGCCGCGCGAAGTTTCTCCACCAGCTTCGGCGTCCATTGCGCCAGTTCCTGGGCGTCGGCATCTTCAATGGAGTATTGGAACTCGGTGCGGCTCACCCGGTCCTCCACCGTCAAATCCTGCACGGGCTGCATGTAGAGTGTGATTCCGTCTACTTTGGCCAACGCAGGCTGCAGCCGCCGGATGATGGCGGATGCGTCCGCATTCCGCTCATCGCGCGGCTTCAAGTTGATCTGAATGCGCCCGCTGTTGGGAGTCGTATTCGTGCCGTCCACTCCGATAAAAGACGACAGGCTCTCCACGTCTTTGTCCTTGAGGATCACCTTCGCCAGCGCCTGCTGGCGTTGGGACATCGCATCAAACGAGACATTATCCGGAGCTTCCGAAATTCCCAGAATCACTCCCGTATCCTGCACGGGGAAAAATCCCTTGGGCACAACCACGTACAGAATCAGTGTAAGAACCAGGGTTCCGAAGGTCACGAACAACGTTGCGGTTTGATGTTTTAAAACCCACTTCACTGTGCGACCGTAAAACGCAATGACCCGGTTGTAATAATTCTCCGTGACCTCGTAGAAACGGCCCTTTTCGCCCTCCTTGCGATGTTTAAGGAGCTTGGCGCACATCATCGGAGTCAAGCTCAGGGAAACCCCTGCCGACACCAGGATGGTCACCGCCAAGGTCACGGCGAACTCGCGGAACAACCGGCCCACGATGTCGCCCATGAACAACAGCGGAATCAGCACCGCAATCAGCGACACTGTGAGCGAGACGATCGTGAACCCGATCTGTCCCGATCCCTTCAACGCCGCTTCCAGCGGTGATTCCCCGGCTTCAAGATAGCGATCGATGTTTTCGATCATCACGATGGCGTCATCCACCACGAATCCGGTGGAGATGGTCAACGCCATCAGCGTCAGATTGTTAAGGGTGTATCCCAGCAGGTACATCACGCCGAACGTCCCCACAATCGAAAGCGGCACGGCGACGCTGGGGATGACCGTGGCCCGCAAATTCCTGAGGAAAAAGAAAATAACGATGATCACCAGCACGATGGTCAACGCTAACTCGAAATAAACGTCCCTTACAGATGCGCGGATCGTCGTAGTCCGGTCAGTAAGAATCTGGACCTTCACTGCGGAGGGCAGCGATGCCTGCAACTGCGGCAGCAGCCTCTTGATGCGGTCGACCACGCTGATGATGTTGTACCCAGGCTGGCGCTGGATGTTGACGATGACCGCCGGAGTCTGATTCATCCACGCCGCGAGCCGCGTGTTCTCCGTGCCATCGATCACATTGGCCACATCGCTCAGCCGCACCGGAGCCCCGTTGTGATAAGCGACCACGACCGGCTTGTACTGCTCGGCGGAGAAAAGTTGATCGTTAGCGCCAATCGTGTAGGACTGCCGGGCTCCGTCGATTACGCCCTTCGCCTGATCCACATTGGCCTCGGCCAGCGCAGTGCGAATATCTTCCAGGCTCAAACCGTACGACGCGAGCGCCGTCGGGTTCACCTGAACCCGCACCGCAGGTTTCTGTCCACCGCTGATGGAAACCAGTCCTACACCGGGCAACTGCGAAATCTTCTGCGCCAGAGCGGTGTCGGCGAGATCTTCCACCTTGGACAGAGCCAGCGAATCCGATGTCATCGCCAGCGTGAGAATCGGCGAATCGGCCGGGTTTACTTTGTTGTAAATCGGAGGATTGGGCAAATCTGCGGGCAGGTACGTCTGTGCCGCGTTCACCGCAGCCTGAACCTGTTGCTCTTCGACGTCAATGTTCTGGTCGAGCCCGAACTGCAGGGTGATCACCGAACTGCCAAACGAACTCGTCGAGGTCATCTGGCTCAGCCCGGGAACCTGGCCGAATTGCCGCTCCAGCGGCGAAGTCACCGACGAAGCCATCACCTCGGGATCTGCGCCCGGATAAAACGTCACGACCTGAATGGTTGGATAATCGACCTCCGGCAGGGCGGAGACGGGCAGTTGCATAAACGCAACCCACCCCACCAGCAGCACGCCCACCATCAACAACGTGGTCGCCACCGGCCGGAGAACGAATAAACGTGAAGGACTCATGAAGCCGGAATTCCTGATGCCGTTCCCGAGGCTGCAGTCCCTGAACTCGGAGCACCCTTGCCGCCCGCCGTGTTGCTCGGGCCCGTGCTTCGCGGCTCGACAGAGCTGCCGGTTTGGAGTTTGTCCTGGCCGTCGGTCACTACTGTGTCTCCCGGGTTAAGGCCGGCAAGCACCGCGGTGGTCGTGCCCTGGGTCAGCGCTATGGTCACCGTGCGCGCTTCGACGGTCTTGTCGGGCTTTACCAGATAGACGAACGCTCCCTGCGGACCGCGCAGGATCGCGGCCGTGGGCAGGACAGTGCTGTTCTTGCGCGTCTCGAGAAGCAGGTTTGCATTCACGAATTGGTTCGGCCAAAGCTGGTTGTCTTTATTATCGAAGACGGCTTTCAGCTTGGCCGTTCCCGTCGTCGGATCGATTTCGTTGTCAATGGTTTGCAGTTTGCCCGTCGCCAGCTTGGTCTGATCGTCGCGGCTATAGGCTTCCACCAGAAGCGTCGAGTTCTTCATGTGTTGCGCCACCGTCGGCAACTCATCCTCGGGCAAAGTGAAGATCACCGCTATCGGCTGCAATTGCGTGAGGATCAGCATGGGATTGGTGTCGGTGGCGTGCACGATGTTTCCCGGATCCACCTGCCGCAGCCCGACCCGCCCGGTAAACGGCGCCGTGATGTTGCAGTAGACAAGCTGCAGCTTGGCGTTGTCGATCTGCGCCTGATCGGTGCGCACCTGGCCGTCCAGTTGGTCCACCAACGATTGCTGCGTGTCCACCTGTTGCTGCGCAATGCTGCCGGAAGGAATCAGCGTGGTATAGCGCTGAAGGTTCAGTCGCGCGTCGCGCAGCGTAGCCTGGTCCTTGAACAGCTGTGCCTGCATCTGCTCCAGTTGCACCTGATAAGGGCGCGGATCAATTACGATCAGCAAATCGCCTTCTTTCACGATCTGCCCTTCCCGGAAGTTCACCCGCATGATCTGTCCATCGACGCGGCTTTTTATGTTCGCCGTGTAAAACGCAGTCACTGACCCCAGCCCGACCAGGTAAACGGGCATGTCCTGTCGTTGAACCTGGGCCACAGCCACCGAGACCGCGTGTGGGCCCGCGGCTTGTGCCCTCTGCCTGGAGTCGCCGCTGGTGCAGCCCGAGAAGGATGCGCAAACCACCACGAGCACCACAACCGATATCAGCCACAGACGAAGGCGTGGGCCATGCCGTTCTTCTTTCAGAAAACTCGAATCGATCGTTTTCACAGGTTTCGTCGTTTGCACCTTTCCACAAGCTCAGCGTCGCACGCGCCATTTATTAGACGTATCACTTTCGACTCGGTTGCGGCACCTCTGCCCGGAAGCCAGCAGATCCTCTTACGCTAGTCCTCCCGCCGGAGAGGCTCAGGTAGGAACTGGAACGCAGATCAATACTAGAACCCTACAAAACTAGCATCAACCGCGCGCCGCGACAGGTCAAGTACCGGGCGAATGTTTTACAAATCTTTACTCGTCTTTGCCTATATTTACCCTTGTTTACTGGGTCTTAACCGTTCCGGCTCAGTGTGCCGGCGATCGCCGCGCCGGTGGCGTGTGTCGCGCTTCATAGGCCGAAATCTCCGCTTCGTGTTGCAGCGTGAGACCGATGTCGTCCAATCCATTCAGCAGGCAGTGCCGCACGAATTCATCGATTGGAAATTTCGCGCAAAAACCCTGATCGTCCCGCACCTCGCATTGCTCCAGGTCGATGGCGAGCTCGTAATCGTTGAGTTCGCGAGACCGCCGCATCAGTTCGGCGGCTTCAGCTTCGCTCAGGCGCACGGTGAGGAAGCCATTCTTGGCGCTATTACTAGCGAAGATATCGGCGAACGAAGAAGAAATCACGGCGCGGAGACCGAAATCCGTCAGCGCCCACACCGCGTGCTCGCGCGAGGAACCGCAGCCAAAATTCTTTCCCGCAACCAGAATGCTCGCGCCTTTATAGCGGGGCTCGTCCAGAACGAAGCCAACACTTTTCTTCCCATCGGCGCCGAATCGCCAGTCATAAAACAAAAACTGCCCAAAGCCGGTGCGCTCAATTCGCTTCAGAAACTGTTTAGGGATGATCTGGTCAGTATCAACATTGACCCGCTCCAGCGGAGCCACGCGCCCACGATGTGTACGAAACGGCGTCATATCCTTAACCCCTTGCTCCTGTCATCCTGAGCGGAGCGAGAGCTTCGCAAAGCGAAGCTCTCGCGCAGTCGAAGGATCCCTACCCTCTTCTCATGCTCCGTCCGGCTTCAGGGGGTTCTACCCATGTACCTCGTACATGAAACTGCAAGTGTGGGCAGGCCAAACCATGTCAGCTAGTGGTGTCAGGGTCGCCATCACCGAAACTTCCAATCCCGAATATCCGTGAAGTGCCCGGCAATCGCCGCCGCCGCCGCCATCATGGGACTCACCAAATGCGTCCGCCCACCGCGTCCTTGCCGGCCTTCAAAATTCCGGTTGCTGGTCGAAGCGCAGCGCTCGCCCGGCTGCAAAATATCGGGATTCATTCCCAGGCACATCGAGCATCCCGACTCGCGCCACTCAAATCCCGCATCCAGAAAAACCCGATCCAGGCCTTCCTGTTCCGCCGCCCGTTTCACCGTCTGCGATCCCGGCACCACCATCGCCCGCACCTTCGCGCTCACGTGATGACCCTTGGCCACGCGCGCCGCCGCCCGCAGATCCTCAAGGCGCGAGTTGGTGCACGATCCGATAAACACGCGATCAATGCCAATGTCTTCAATACGTTTCCCCGGCTCCAACCCCATATACTGCAAAGCCAGCTCGGTGGATCGCCGGTCGGATTCTTTCAGGCTTCCAACATCCGGCACTCGTCCCGTCACCGGAGCAACCATTCCTGGATTCGTGCCCCAGGTCACAAACGGAGAAAGCTGCGCCGCATCAATCTCCACGACCTTGTCGAACGCCGCGCCTTCATCCGTCGGCAAGCCGCGCCAGTATTCGACTGCCTTCTCCCATTCGCCGTCCCTGGGAGCAAATCGTTTGCCCTTCACGTAGGCAAAAGTGATTTCATCCGGCGCCACCATCCCCGCCCGCGCCCCGGCCTCGATGCTCATATTGCACAGCGTCATCCGCCCTTCCATCGAGAGCGCCCGCACCGCTTCGCCCGCATATTCGATGACGTACCCGGTCGCGCCATCAGTGCCGATCTGTCCAATGATTCCCAGCGCCAGATCTTTGGCCGTCACGCCTTCCGCCAATCGCCCTCGCACATCAATCTTCATCGTCTTCGGCTTTTGCTGCGCCAGGCACTGCGTCGCCAGAACGTGCTCCACTTCTGACGTTCCAATGCCGAAGGCCAGCGCTCCAAAAGCCCCGTGCGTGCTGGTGTGGCTGTCGCCGCAAACGATCGTCATCCCCGGTCGCGTCAGCCCCAGCTCGGGCCCAATCACATGCACAATCCCCTGCTCGGGCGAATCCATATCAAACAGCAGGACGCCGAATTCCTTGCAGTTCGCCTGCAGCGCCGCAATCTGCTTGGCCGCAATCAGATCGGTGATGGGAGTTCCGCGCGGCTCGGTCGGAATGTTGTGATCGACGGTGGCGACAGTGCGCGAGGGCTGCCGGACCTTTCTTCCCGCAGCTCGCAACCCATCGAAGGCCTGTGGCGAAGTAACTTCATGCACCAGATGCAGATCGATATAAACGATAGGCGAACGCCCGCTCGGTTGCGCCACTAGGTGCGCGTCCCAGATCTTCTCGAAGAGTGTTCGTCGTGCCGGCATAAAATAGCTGAGTCTCTAGTTTTTCACAGCCGCTCGGACCGGAGCAAGCCGCCGGCGAATCGGGCCGCGCCGCAACCCTGCAAAATCGTGCCTGCAGACGCTGCTGTCAGGTATCATGGAAGTCCCATGATTGACGGAAAACGCATTGCCGTCGTAATGCCCGCCTACAACGCGGAGAAAACCCTCGAGGCCACGGTAGGAGAACTGCCGGAGCTGGTGGATATCCGCATCCTGGTCGACGACCGCAGCTCTGACCAGACCGTCGACGTGGCTCGCCGCCTGGGCTTGCTCGTTTTCCAGCATGATCGTAACTATGGCTACGGCCGCAATCAGCAGACCTGCTATCGCGAGGCTCTGGCCGCAGGCGCTGACGTGGTCATCATGCTGCACCCGGATTACCAATACACGCCGCTGCTGGTCACAGCAATGGCCAGCATGGTGGCTTACGAAGTTTATGACGTTGTGCTGGGTTCGCGCATTATCGGCGGTACGGCGTTGCGCGGCGGCATGCCACTCTACAAATACGTCTCAAACCGGCTGCTCACCGCATTCGAGAATCTTTTTCTGCGCGTCAAGCTTTCCGAATACCACACCGGCTACCGCGCCTTCAGCCGCAAAGTGCTCACCGAACTGCCGCTGCTGGAGAACTCCGACGACTTCGTTTTCGACAACCAGATGCTCGCCCAGTGCGTGCACTTCGGCTTCCGCATCGGAGAAGTATCCTGCCCCACGAAATATTTCGCGGAAGCTTCTTCGATCAACTTCCGCCGCAGCGTGAAATATGGTTTCGGAGTGCTCGCGACAGCTCTGCAATTCGCCCTGCAAAGGGCGGGACTGATCCATCTGCCCCGCTTCAGCGACAAGGGCCGCAAGCTCGAACCCGGCTATCCGACTTACTACGCCCGCCGAACGGCCCGCCCGGCGTGACATTAGAGTTCTTGATTATTGAAACGGAAGGAGTGATTCCGGCTTACTTCTTCTTCGACAAAAATCCCAGCACCTTGCTGGCGAACTCATCGGAGAATCCGAACCGCGCCTTGGCGCGCGAGTAAAGGTCGACCGCCTTCTTATCCAGCCAGATCATTGCCGATTTCCCCCAGCCATCCTGCGGCCGCGCAAAGTAATCGGTGGAATGTCCGGTGACTTTCTTGCCCTGCTCGACCGTGTAGTAATACAAAGCGAGGCTCTTGCGCGACTGCCCCTCGGGACACGCCAGAGGATCGGGGAACCCATGCAACGACCGCTCATCAGTGGTAAATATGAGCGCATGATTCAGCAGCGGCGGATACTTCGCCGCACAACGTGCCATCTTCCCATCCTTCCGCTCCCACAATTCGATGGCTCCGCCCCACTCTTCTTGCCATCCCGCATTCAGATAAAGAATGAGATTCACGCGCCGGTGCAGGTGAGTGTGGAAGTGGTGCATGGAAAAATCCGTATGCACGTTCAAGTAGCCGCCCGGCCCGGATTGATGAAGGCCGCCGCCCTCGAGCATGGGGTCCGCCATCAGATTGGGAATTCCGGTCAATTCCGAAACCCAGGCCACAAACTCAGACGAGTTCAATTCGTCAGTAACCGCTCCGATTGTTGCCGGAAACAGTTCGCGCTTCGGCATGCCCAGCTTGTTTTCGTTGGCATGCTTGTACTGCGTCCATGCGTCACTTGCAGCCTGAGGAAACTGCGCCGCCATGTCGCGCGCAACGTCAGGATCAAGAAAATCCTTCAGCAGAATGTGCGGACAAGGATGGTTCTCGCGATATTGCCGGGCCAGCTCAGGCAGCGGAGATCCCCATCTTTCATAGGGAAACAGCCGGACGGGGGTTTGAACGGCCGAAGCAGTGGACATTATTCTGCATTGTAAATGATCGATCGCACCGGAAGCTGGATTTTCACGCGGAGAGCCATCGCTGTCATCGCCGCTAAGGAATCCGGCAAACTCGCACGGCGACATTCTGGTAAGCGCAGTCGAGCCCCACAACTCCCGGTTGCTGCACGACGACCCAGTTCACACCATATCTGTTTTTCAACCGCAAAAAATCTTCTGCGTGAAAACTCTTCCACGGCGTCTGCGCCTGCACCTCGCTCCACCACTCCTCGGCCAAGGGAGGAAACATACTCACCGCACCGCTATCCTTGGATAAATCCGCGAGTCTGCTGCGCTCGGCTAAACCGCGGAAGCCGGTCGTATCTTCTCCACGGATCTGCATGAAATCGGGATCAAGCCCAAACACCGCATCCACGGGCGTGTTATCACGAACCCAGACAAAGGCCTGCGCCCACTGATTCCTCGGAGCAGCCCCAGGCCACTCGATGTGAGCGCTCGCCGGGAAAAGATCTCGCTGCGCAATAAACATCCCGACGCCTAGCGGAATAAAGAGCGCCAGCCAGCGCCACGCGCGATTCTTCAGCACGAACTCGCCCAGCAATCCGCCCATAATCAGGAATAGCAGCATGTAGAGAAGATGCAAGCTGCGCAGCGGCTGCAGGCGGGCCAGACTCTCAAATCGCGGCGGCAAATCGACTACGAGCGCGGCGAAAAAGTAGACGAGGTCATAGACGATCAGTACCTTGCACACAAGTTCCAATCGCTGCCATTGCCGCTCCCGCGCGATGCGCGCAAACCACCAGAACAACGCCACCGGGGCCAGAATGCCCAACTGCTCATACCAGCGCCAGAGCTGGATGTAGTGAAATTCATGCCGCATCGCGGCCGCGTGATAAGCAGGTGAGGTCGGAGGGTCCAGCGAAATCCCAAACGGCAGCAGACCTGCCAGGGTGTTCAGTGGTTGCGGTGCTGCCTTTCTGTTTTCAAATCTCTCCGCGATCACGAGAAGGAAGCAAAATGAAAACGCAAACGCGGCCATCAGCGGATGGACGCTTCCCGCAAACCCCAGCCACAGCACAGCCCACACATATTTCTTCTCCAGAATCCGGGCCACGGCAAAGGTCGCAGCGAACGCCGCCAGATTCCGCGGGTTCAGGTACTGATCCATGATGTAGAGCGCGGTTCCCGCCACCGGAATCGTCAGCAACGCGGCAACAAGACAGACTCCACCCCAGCGCGCCCGCGCACTCGGGAAAAGCAAACTGCTCAACTCCCAACACGCAAGCAGCAGGAGAAAAATAGACGCCACATGCCACAAGAAAAGCCCGGTCTCAAACGGCAAGTGAGTCACCCGCAGAGAAAACGCAATCAGATTGGGAAAGATCGTCAGGCTGGCATGCGACGCGAAGAATTCCTGACCCACCGGAAACAGTCCTGGATGCAGAATCTTCTCCACTCCCGGCAGATAAATCTCCGCATCCTCAGCGTAAGGATGGTATCCGTGCACCAACAGCGCCCCAGCCGTCAGCAGCAGCAGAATCGCCAGCGTCTTATATTTTTCAGAGGGAATGGAGTTCACTCAACCGTCGCAACCTTGGGCGCGATGTCCGCTCGCTTCCGCTCCGCAACCCACGAAGCGACCGCGAAAGCCGCGAGCACCACGTACTGCGGATCAATTGGCCGCCGATAATAGTCTTCCGGATGCGTCAAGTAATAAATGATAGGAAAGAAGAAAAACACGATGACATAAGGCATGGCGACATTCCTATCGAGCTGCCATGCCCAGCGGAGTCCAATCAAAGTCAGCACCGTAAGCCCGGTGCAGAAGACCATATTCCACGGGTCGGCGGGCTCTTCTTGCAGATAGCGGTGGCTGAAGCTCCAGAATCCCGTCCACAAATAAACCACGCGCCGCAGAGTCTGCTCCACATAAAGAAGCCGGTGCGAATCGATGAACGCCAGCCCTTCGTGAAACTTCTTCGAAGTGTAGGCGATCTCGCCAAGTTCCTGATACTCCCGCCACTCGTTTTCGTTATCCGAAGGATGGTAGCCGGGAGGGCCCCAGTGCCATGAGTCCTGATTGTTGCCAAAATAAACTTCCAGGCCCAGACAACTGCGGAAGGGAATGAACTTGTGAAAGGTCACATAATTCCGAATGAACCACGGAGAAACGATCAGCGTCACAGCCAGCACCGCTCCCAATCCCGGAGCCAGCCATCGCCGCCCGCTCTTATAGAGGCGATACCACGCCCATGCTCCCAGAAAAGGCGCCACTGACATTACGACTGGATCCGTCAACCCTCCCAACCCGCTGAGCGCGCCAAACTCCACCCAAAGCCAAACCGAAGAAGAGGTTTCCAAATAAATCGCCACGAGAAAGACGAGGGTCATCAAAAGCGTGGTGAGAGTCGTTGCCCAGATGAAATCCGCCGAGAAATAAATTCCGTAAGGAAAGAACGCCCAGGCCCATCCCGCCCATGCCGCAGTCGGCGCCCCAAAGTGTTTCTTCGCGATGAAGTAAACCGGAATACAGGTCAGCGCCGAGAACAAACAATCCAGAGCCAGCGCCGCAATGGCCGAGGCTTTGCTGTAAACGCCAAATATCTTGAAGATTCCAGCCAGCAAATAAGGAAACACCGGCGCCAGCCACGCCGTCGGCCCCGTCTTTCCAAACAGAGGATTGCTGAAGCCCTCGCCCTGCGCGATCGACCGCGCAATCCTGCCGCTCTCGCCTCCCATTCGCCAATGATCGCGATAAGGGTCCGTCCGCTCCGGATACAGAAACGACATCACGAGAAGCCGCAACAGGAGCGCCACCACAACCATCCAAAACAACGAACGCCCGGCGTTCCCCGCCCTGCCCCGTCCGCCCGCGTTAAGTCCCGTCGTTGTTGCAGAAAACGCCATTCGCTCCAATCGGAACCTGAATCCGAAACCTGAATCAAAGAGACGAGCCTCTACTTTGCCACAACCAAACCCTCCCGGTTGGTTTTTCCTCCTAGTCTCCGAGGTTCCTGCTCTTGCGCCCCTTATCCCCTGTACGTAGCATCTAAGCAGAATGGCCGCTGCTCTCATGCCCGACCACCCCCGACCCAGCATGGCCTTGGGCGAGATCCTGAGCTTCTCCTACGATACTTTCTGCAGCAACAAAGTGCGCTTCATCCTGACCGCGCTGGGCATGGTGATCGGCACCGCATCTCTCATCCTCGTAGTTACCATTGGCATGACCGGCAGGCAGTACGCCCTGGGCCAGATTCAGGCCATCGGCACCAACGAGATTTGGGCGGAGTACGAAGGCGCGCAGCACATCAGCAGTTCGAGCCTCGACCCATTAACCGTCGAAGATGTGCAGGCCGTGCAGGAACAGGTGCCCGGCGTGATTGCGGCTTCGCCTGTCGTCACCCTCGGGGACCGCATCGCAATCGGCAACGGCGACGAGAAAGACGTGCAAATTCTCGGGGTTTATCCCGAGTATCGGCTAGTGCGCAACCTGACGGTGGTCTCCGGACGCTTCTTCGATCGCGAAGACTCGCAGGCTCATAACAAAGTCGCAGTAATCACAGAAAAAATGGCCCGATCGATCTACGGTTCGCCGCAAGCGGCCGTGGGAAAAATCATCAAGCTCACCGGACTACCCTTCACCGTCATCGGCACGTTCAAGGAGAGCGGAGAAACTTTCGGCGAGACTGAAGTCAGCGACAACTCCATGGCGATTCCATACAGCGTCAGCCGGTACTTCCTCGAAACACCCGGCATCAAGATGGTCTATTTCTCCATGGAAGACGCGGACATGGTGGTGCCGGCGACCGCTCAGATCAAGCGCGTGTTGCAATCCCGCCATCGGGCCGAGTCGGTCTACAACGTGCAGAACCTCACCGCCGTGCTAGCCATGATGGACCGCATCGCCACCGGCCTGACATGGGTTCTTCTTTTGGTTTCCATGGTAACGCTGGTGGTCAGCGGTATCGGCATCATGAACATCATGCTGGCCACCGTAACCTCGCGCATCCGCGAGATCGGCATCCGCAAGGCGGTCGGCGCCACCAATCGCGAAATCCGCTTCCAGTTTCTCGCCGAAGCCATTCTCATTTCGCTCATTGGAGGCCTTGCCGGCATCGTCATCGGCCTCGCCATTCCTTACTCGGTTCGCTTCCTCACCGAGTACCGCGTACCAATCAACGGTTGGTCCGCCGTCATCGCGATCATCGTTTCTTCCGTGGTCGGCGTGATTTTCGGCACCGTCCCTGCAGCCCGCGCCGCCCAACTCGATCCCGTCGAGAGCCTGCGCTACGAGTAGGCTAGGCCCTGGCCCGGAATGTGGCAGAATTGGTTCGCGCTTTGGATCGAACCCCAGAAGATCCCATGCGATCTTCGAATATCGCTCTGGTGATTCTCGGCATGCTTTGCAGTCTCCGCCATGGCTCAAGAAACTCCTTCACCAGCGCTGGCCCAGAAAAAGCGCATGGTCATTGCCGCAAGCTCGGTGCTAGATGGCCGGGGCCACGTTCTGCACGACACTCGATTCGTAGTCGAGGGCTCAAAGATTGTCGCCATCGACAAAATGGGCAAAATCGATAACGCAAAGGCAGCACCCATAGACTACGACCTGCGCGGCCTGACCGTCCTGCCCGGCTGGATCGACGCACACGTGCACATCACGTGGAGTTTCGGCCCGGACGGAAAAAATGCCGGCCAGGGAGGGACAACGCCGGAAGCAACCTATGCAGCAGCCTCGAATGCATGGCTTACATTAATGGCGGGATTCACCACCATCCAGAGCGTCGGATCTCCCGCCGACGTTCCCTTGCGTGACGCCATCGCAAAAGGCTTGCTCCCTGGCCCGCGTATCCTCACAGCCATTGAACCGATTATGGGCCGAGGCGAGCAGACGGGCGCGCCCGATGAAATCCGCGCCTTCGTGCGCAAACAAAAAGCGGCCGGCGCGGACCTGATCAAAATCTACGCATCCGGAGGGATGACCCGCGGCCCGATGACGATGTCTCAGGAACAATTGAATGCTGCCTGCGATGAAGCGAAGAAGCAGGGTCTGCGCACGCTCGTGCACGCTTACAGAGATGCGGTCCGCGCCGCAACGCTTGCCGGCTGCACGGAAGTTGAACACGGCCTCGGAACCTCAGACGATGATCTGAAGTTAATGGCCGAACGCGGGACGTATCTCGATCCTCAAGCTGGATTGCTGCTCGAAACCTATCTCCAATACAAAGACAAATATCTTGCCCCACCCTATTACACGGAAGAGGGGTTTGCGGCGATGAAAGCTCTCATCCCCGCGCGCCAGGAATTTATTCAGCAAGCGATCCGTATCGCCGGACTGAAGATTGTTTATGGCACCGACGCGGTAGCGGGCGCGCACGGCCGAAATGCAGAGGACTTCATTAACCGCGTGCGCGAAGGAGGAGTGGACCCCATGGCGGCAATGGTCTCCGCAAACTCCCTAGGAGCGGAAGCGCTCGGAATGGCTGATCAGATCGGCTCGATCGCTCCCGGCCTTCAGGCGGATATCATCGCGCTCGACGGCGATCCGCTGAAAGACATTCCGGCCGCCCGGCGCGTCGTATTTGTGATGAAGGGTGGTGTGGTATATAAGAACACCGCGCGCGCCGCGACGCCTGTTCATGCAGGTGTCCTTCCTTAATCTGACCGTAAGTCATGCCGCGCATACGCCCTGGCCTGCTACCCAGCCGCGCCCCTTCAAAATCCACAGCGATGCCTCCTGCCACGAAAAAGTTGCATTTTCGAGTCACTCCGAAGTAATATGCAGTACGGAGCTTGACAGTAAAGCATTCCCAGTTTCTAGACCCTGTACCGCTCGTTTCTAAACTCCAACACTCGCAGTTCAGCTGGTTGCGACAAAACAAGATAAGAGGTGGTAGGTCCGCCTCCGTCCCGGTTCGGAGAGTTTACTATGGCGTGGTACGCGTACTGCCTTACCGAGCACCAGACCCTTCCCAACGGCACCCGTTCCCGACGCCCTTTCGTAATTGAGAATGTTCAAGGCGTGAACGGAGCCCCAGTCCTCAGCTATCCCAGCGGCGAGTTTGCTGTGATTGTGAGCGAATTCGACCAAAACACCACCGAACTTGATCAGAAATCCGCCATCGAGCACGCCCGCGTAGTGAGCGGCTGCTTCCGCAACTCCACCGTACTGCCTTTCCGCTTCGGGACCATCTTTGAAAGCGACGACGCCCTCCGCCAAGCCGTCCGGGTGAACCGGCGCGCCTTCGGCCTGAGCGTCGCCCGGCTCCGCGGCAAGTCAGAAATGCACATCAAGCTGACGGTTACCGACGGCTCGTTGCGCGAAGCCATGATCGATGTCGTCCTGCCCGACACTGTCGGCGGCGACTACCTCTCCAAGCTGCGCGTCAAAGCTTCCCGCGACCGCGAGCGCCAGACCAAGGCCCGCGCCCTTTCGGTGCAAGTCCACAAGCTGTTTAACCCGCTCGAAGAGGAAGTGAGCTGCAAAAAGGTAGCGCCCCAAGGCATGCTCATCGACATCGCCCATCTCATCGATTCCAAGTCGGTCGAGAAATACCAGAACCGTTACAGCACCGCCGCCAAGCAGCTTAAAAACTGCGAAGTGGCTATCAGCGGACCCTGGCCTCCGTACCACTTCCTGCCCGGGAAGCTGCGTACCGTGGCCGGAAACAGCTAGTCCCGCGTCAGATCTTTACGAGCCGCCGTTCGCCGATGAGGCGCCGGCGGCTCAGATTGCCCCCATTCTTGTGCATTCAATGTGCAGGCTTGTGCACTTCGCGTCCGCCTACCCGCAGGGGTCGAACTTTCAGCGGCAGAGTAATGCCATCCTAAGTCATCTTTTATCAATTGCTTACGGATTGTGAGACCCGATCATCAACGGCAGCCTCATTTGGCTCGGGAAATGCTTCTTCCCAAAGTACTAAAGAGGCCGTAAAACCTACAGCAATGACCTTCACTCGATTCTCTATTCAACATTTCCCGAAGTACTGTCCCGCCTTGCGGGACGGCAACTTCCATCGCCTTTCCTGACATTCACCCACCACCTTGACCTCTTTGAAACGTGGCCCCAGCAATGGGGCCGCTTTTTGTCCGGACCTTTTTAAGCGGAAGACATTAAGGGAAAGAAAAATGTGGGGACAGCCGCCCTCGGCTGTCCACTGGGCGCAGCCCAGTTCCGCTGCCTGCGGCGCGCGAGACTCTAGAAAACCCTCCACACAAAGTGCGCCAGCAGCGCGAACAGCAGCAGCATGAACACTCCCCCAATCCACACCAGGAAGTTCACCGTCAGCTTTGTCGAGTTGATTTCTTTCTTATCCATGCCTCAAGCTAGCACAGCCGCTTTCGCCCGCACTGCTCACTCGGATACACTGCCTAATCTATGACCAAGTCCCTTCGCTCCTCAATCGCACCCTCATCCTTATCGATCGCAGCGACGTTCCCTCTTCTATTCCTCGCCTCCACATTTGCCAGCGCTCAAGCCCCATCCCAAACCCCGCCCGCCGCTACCGCAATGATGTCGGCACCACAAACCACCGCGGCTGACAAGCTGAATTTCCCTCCGCTTCTTCTGCAGCAGCTTTCCGCCATAAAAGCCGCCGCACTCGGTGACGATTACGGCTACCGCGAACTCGCGCACCTCACCGAGAACATCGGACCACGCCCTACCGGCTCGCCCCAGGCTCGCGCCGCCTCCGAATACGTGGCCGAAGAGCTTCGCCACCTCGGCCTCGATGTCCGCCTCCAGCCGGTTACCGTCGCGCACTGGGTCCGCGGCGCCGAAACCGCAGCCCTGGTCGAGTATCCCGGCATGGTGCCCGGCACCACCCAAAAGATAATTCTCACCGCCCTCGGCGGAAGCACGGCAACACCCGCCGACGGCCTCACCGCCGACGTAGTCACCGTCGACACTTTCGAAGAACTTCAGGCTCTCGGTCGCGACAAGGTCGCCGGCAAGATCGTCCTCTTCAACGAGCTCTTCGACAAGCGAAAGGCGGCCGGCGGACTAGCTTTCGCCGCCTACGGCGAGGCCGTCCGCTATCGCGGAGCCGGACCCAAAGCCGCCGCCGATCTAGGCGCAGTAGCCGCTCTGGTTCGCACCGTAGGCAGCGCCGACTATCGCCTCCCTCACACCGGACAAAGCTTTCCCGCCGGAATCCCCGCCGCGGCCGTCACCGCCGAAGACGCCGACCTGATCGTTCATCTCATCGCTGAAGGCAAGGTCCGCATGCATCTTACTTTGACACCCCAGAAGCTCCCCGACGAAACCGGCTACAACGTAATCGCCGACCTCAAAGGTTCCGAACATCCCGAACAAGTCGTAGTAGTCTCCGGCCATCTCGATTCCTGGGACCTCGGCACCGGAGCCATCGACGACGGAGCCGGCGTAGTCATGGCCATGCAGACCGCCGAAGTTCTCCAGCGCCTCCATCTGCGCCCCGCCCGAACCCTCCGCGTAATCGCCTGGATGGATGAAGAAACCGGAGGCTCCGGCAGCAAAGCCTACACCGCCGAATACGCCAGCGACTTCCCTTACTACGTAGCTGCCATCGAGAGTGACTCTGGAGCCGCTCACCCTCTAGGTTTCGAGGTCAAAGCCTCGCAAGCCGCCATCGACGCCCTTCGCCCCGTAGAGGGCGTGCTCCAAAGCATCGGCGCGACAGTTTTCCAGCCCACGGCTTATCCTCCCGGCGCCGACATTGAAGCCATGTCCGAAGCCGGAGTCCCCGCCTTCGGCATCATGCAGGACGGGCGCACCTATTTCGACTACCACCACTCCGCCGCCGACACGCTGGATAAGGTGGTCCCCGCAGAACTCCGCGAGAACGCCGCCGCCATGGCAGTCCTCTCCTACGCCCTGACCAATATGAAAGACCCCTTGCCGAGATAAAGATGTTGATTTTCATGTCGGGATGTGGGGACAGCCGCCCTCGGCTGTCCAGGAGCGAAGCTCCGCCGCAGCGCGCCACGAGAGACGCCCTTGTTCGTTTTTCGTAAAAAGCACGACCTCAAAGTTGCAATCCAGCTCTCACGTTCTATTATTTTCGCCGCAGCCTTCCCCCATCCCCATACTGGGCCGTGATGTCATCCTGAAGCGGGATCCGCGCGGATCCCTCAGCGCTACGCCCGTCAGCGCTCACCAGAAAGGACCTCAGCCATGTCCATAAAGATGCTCACCACATTTCCCGACGCACTTAAAAGCGTCATCATGAAGCCTGACCCAACCCGAATCGATCCTCTTAAGCTGAAGCTCGGCAAACAACCGGCGCGCCACGATCCGCGCACTCTGCTGTTCGCCACCTATGCCACCGCCGCTCTGCCCGCACCGCCTCCCAGCCTCGATCTTTCCGCCAAGGTGAAAGTCCCCTGGGGCATGATGGATAACGCCCAAGTTGGCGATTGCACCTGCGCCGCCGCCGGTCACCTCATCATGGAGTGGACGGCCAACGCCCAATCCAAAACCGTAACTCCGACCGACGCGCAAATCATCGCGGCCTATTCCGCGATCACCGGCTACAACCCCAAGACCGGAGCGAACGACAATGGCGCCCAGGAAATCGATGTCCTCAACTATTGGCGGCAAACCGGAATCGCCGGCCACAAAATTCAGGCTTACATGGCTCTCGAGCCCTCCAACCACACCCACATTATGGATGGAACCTGGATCTTCGGTGGCTGCTACATCGGACTAGCCCTGCCCAAAAGCGCCCAGGCCCAGACCAGCAATAAACAGATTTGGTCCGTTCCTCCGTCGGGCACCGGAGGCGATGGGGCACCCGGCTCCTGGGGCGGACACGCCGTTCCCGTGGTCGCCTACGATTCCCGCAGTCTCACAGTCGTAACTTGGGGCGCGCTACAAACCATGACCTGGGGCTTCTGGGCGGCTTATTGCGACGAAGCCTACGCCATTCTCAGCTCTGACTTCCTCGAGCAGAAAAAAGGCCAACCCGCAACGCCAGACGGATTCGACGTGCAGCAACTGCTCGAGGACTTGTCTGACTTGAAGTGAGGCAGGGACAGCCGTAACAAAGCTTGGGCCCATGATGGGATATGGGCGGGCTTCATTTGTGTCCATAGAACCGCGAGGCGTGATCTCCGACAAACTCATACGAACCGCAGTGATTCAGTTTGCTCGCGGCATCAAGCCAGATCTCGCCTCCGATCCGCCGCCAACGCAGGCAGAAGGAATAATCCTCACTAAGATAAGCGCCGCTCTCGGGGTCGATGATGCAGTCGAAAAGCGCAAACAGATTTGAACTCCGCACCACATCGCGTCGCGAGCCCGACATGGGAAGATCATGCACCCGGCTGAACCGGGTCTCCGGATAAGCCGCAACCATTTTCTCCAGCGCGCCCCGGCGAATCAGTTGAAAACCACCGCCGGCATAAAGTCCGGTGACAAAATCCCCAGCCTGCTTACGCTCCGCCTCAGGCAAGAAAGTTCCGACATAAGACAGCGCAGCCTGCTGTAAGTTTTCGTCGCGCTCGACACAGCGCTGCGGGACCAGATCCCAATCCATCGACTTCAGCGGATAAAGCGCCCCGGTAAAGTCTTTGTCAAACCGCAGCATCCGCTCGACCTGCTGCGGCTCAAAGCTGATATCGGCGTCCACGAAAAGGAGATGGGTCGCCGCAGGATTGTCCAGAAAAGCGGCGGCCAGCGTGCTTCGCGCCCGTGAGATCAACGCATCAGAACCCAGCATCGTCAGCGCCACCTCGAACTCAGCCGACTTCGCGTAGCTCATCAGCCGTATCACCGACAACATGTAATTCTGCGAAACCATGCCTTCAAAACATGGCGTAGCGACGAGAATCAAAGGCCGGATGATCAAAGGCTCGGTCATCAGAGGTTCGCTCATCGATGCCCGCGCTTACGCCCAGTCCGAAATGGCTTTGTCCGCGTCCTCCGAGTCCGCCCGCTCCTTGCCCTTCTTCCGGTTGCCTGGGTTACCCTGATCGCGTTTCCGCTCATTCCCCGGCTTCGACCGCTCCTCGGCTTCCTCGCGCGCCCCAAGCTTTACCACGCAACCTTCTTCAGATTCCGCCTCGCCTGCCAGTTCGGAAGCAAACTCCAGCAGCTTCCTTCGAGTACCCTCCGCAGCTCGTTTCGCGGCAGCCCGCTCGGCCGCATAAAGCGCATCTGTCTGGGCATTGGGATTAATTTGGTTGGCGTGAACGTGCATGACTTCGCTCCTTCCTGAAAACATCTCAGCAAGAGACATGCCGAAGTAGGTTCGCGCAGCCTATCCCTGGCCCTAAGTGCGCAAGCTTTCCTCTTTCCAGTTTAAAATGTCTCTCCGTGCTCGAAATGAAATCGAATACCATTTTGCGTCCGACGCGCCGCAAATTCGCCCGCTCCGCGCTCGCCGCCGGCGTCGCAGCAGCACTGCCGGCCAGCTTCTTCTCGGGCTGCACTGTGTCGAATGCAGCACGCACGGAGAACTCCGCCGCCCCTGTCAGTTCGCATGCTGAACAATTCGATTCTTCTTCCGAGATCCCCTTCCCCAAGAGCTTCTTCTGGGGCGCAGCTACTGCCGCCTACCAGATCGAAGGCGCGTGGAACGAAGACGGCAAGGGCGAATCCATCTGGGACCGTTTCGCGCACACTCCCGGCAAAATCAAAAACGGCGACACCGGCGACACAGCTTGCGATTCCTATCACCGCCTCACCGAAGACCTCGCGCTCCTGCGCGCGATGAACTTGAACAGCTACCGGTTTTCGATTTCCTGGCCGCGCCTTCAACCCACCGGCTCGGGTCCCGCGAATTCCAAGGCGATCGATTATTACAACCGCCTCATCGATGCCCTCCTCGAAGCCCGAATCCGTCCGTTTGTCACCCTCTATCACTGGGACTTGCCGCAGGCTCTCGAAGACGCCGGAGGCTGGCCCGCTCGCGACATAGCTTCGCGCTTCGCCGATTATGCCGGGCTCGCAGCGCGTGCCTTCGGCGATCGAGTTTCCGATTGGATGCTCTTCAACGAGCCCCTGGCTTTCATCTACCGCGGCTATCTCGAAGGCTCCTACGCACCCGGACGCCAAAGCCTCCTCGACTTCCTGCGCGCTTCGCATACCGTGAACCGGGCGCAGGGCGGGGCTTTTCGCGCATTGAAGGCAGCTCGACCCTCCGCCCGCGTAGGCACCGCGTTGAGCATGTCTCCGTGTGAACCGGCAACCGGCTCGGAAGAAGATCATCTCGCAGCCGAGCGCGCCCACGCCGTCACCAACCTGTGGTTTCTCGAACCCGCGCTCAAGGGGCGCTATCCCGAGGCGCTGGTGTTCACCTCGGAAACCGCCATGGGCGTCAAATTCGGCGACCTCGACCAGATGCGCGCGCCGCTCGATTTCATCGGCATCAATCTCTACTACCGCACCATCGCCTCAGCCCCAACCGCGTTCGAGCGCATCTCCCACACGCAGCAGTGGCTGTTCCCCGTGAAGATGACGGAAGGCCAGCAAGGCCCGAAAACCGATAACGGATGGGAGGTCTGGCCCCCGGCTCTCTATGACATGGTCATGCGCATCACGCGCGACTTCAACCGGCCCCAACTCGAGATTACCGAGAACGGCTGCGCCTACAACGACGGCCCCGACGCCAGCGGCGTGATTCGCGACACCCGCCGCATTGAGTATCACAAGCAATATCTGCAAGCGCTAGCCCGGGCCATAGCCGACGGCGCCGACGTCCGCGGCTATCATGCCTGGACTCTGATGGATAACTTTGAGTGGACAGAGGGTTTCAGCCAGCGCTTCGGCCTGGCCTACACGAACTTCAAGACGCAGCAGCGCACCCTCAAAGAATCAGGCCGCTGGTATGCGAAGGTGGCTGCGAGAAATGGGCTGCCGCCCTCCGCCTAGTTGGGAAGTTTCAGCTTGTCGCGCTGTTCAGCGAGTTTCCTCTGCAATGCCGGATTGACAAGCGAAACCGGCACACTGACGTCACCAACTTTAAATTCCGTGGGGTCAAAGGTTGCGTATCCATCTTTTGAACCCATGTGGCCGGAGATGGTCACCCACACGTCTTTCCCCGCGATCTCGGTGAGAAACCGTCCGTGCACAACGTCACCTTCGTAGGTCACTTGCTGATCTTTGATGTTGGGCTCTCCGTCGCCAACTTCCGAGTCCGGCGAAAGTTCTCCGCCTCCCGCAGATTGGGCAGCCTGCAGCAACGCGCTGATCCCGCCCGAACCGAACTGAGGCTGAGCTTTCGGCTGAGGACTCGAAGCAACGGCTGGCTGATTCTGCGATGGTGTTTGAGTCTGCGTGGGAGCTGCGGCATAGTTTCCGCTGGAAACTGGTGAAGCCTGCTGCGCGGCCGGTTCGCGCTGCTCTATCGGTTGCCCAGACGACTGGGCCGGAGCCGCGGTCGCTGCTGGAACCTGCACCACCACAGGGGTCGGCTTCCTCAGTACCAGAAAAATCGCCACCATGGCTGCAAGCGTCGCAATGCTGATAATGCGGTCAAGCTTGAGTTTCATGAAAACTCTCGAACGGTCAGCCGGACAGACAGGCCCAGCCTCATCCTAACGAGAACGGGAGCCAGGAAGCAGATGGCAGAAGTCACAACCCGGGATGGTACTTCAGTCACCTTCGATTTGCGGACCAGACCATTCCAGAACCTGTCAGGTCGATCGGGAAGGGCACGACTTTCAGTCGTGCCGCCCAACCGCCACGAAAGACGCGGGCTTTAGCCCCTGAGGGATCGGCAGCCTACTTTGGTTCGCTAGCTTCCAACTTCTTAATCAGCAACTCATTCACCATCTGCGGATTAGCTTGCCCTTTGGATGCCTTCATCACCTGCCCCACAAAGAATCCGATCATGGTCTTCTTGCCGGCCCGGTATTGTTCAAGCTGCTTGGGATTCCCGGCAAGAATTTCGTCGATGATCTTCTCTAGCGCAGAGGTATCCGAAGACTGCTGCGGGCGCCCCTCTTCCTCGTAGACATCAGGGAAATCCTTGCCGCGCTCGAAGGAAAGATCGTAAAGATCCTTCAGCATCTTGCCCGAGATAGCGCCGCTCTCCACCAGATCGGCCGATGCCGCCACGCCCTTCATCGAAATCGGAGACGATTCGATCTCGATCCCTTTGGCTTTAAGCCGCCCCATCAGTTCGCTTTGCACCAGGTTCGCCACGCGCTTGGGATTCTTTGCCGCCTTGGCCGCGGCTTCGAACTGATCGGCCAAGGCCTTTGAAACCGTCAGTACCTGCGCGTCATAGTCGGTGATCGCATACTCGTTGGTTAACCGCGCCCGGCGCGCTTCCGGCAGTTCGGGCAAAGTCTTCGCAATCTCGGCCTTCCACTTCTCATCGATCACGAGCGGCAGCAAATCAGGCTCAGGAAAATAGCGGTAATCGTGCGCCTGCTCTTTCGACCGCATGCTGTAGGTCTTGCCCTCGTGCGCGTTGTAAAGCCGCGTTTCCTGCACGACCTTGCCCCCCGCCTCAATCACCTCCACCTGCCGCGCAATTTCATATACCAGCGCCTCGCGGATGAAGCGGAACGAGTTCACATTCTTGATTTCAGCCTTTGTCCCCAACTTTTTCTGTCCGCGCGGCCGCACGCTGACGTTGGCATCGCAGCGCAGCGAGCCCTCTTCCATGTTGCAGTCGCTCACGCCCGTATAGAGGATGATCTCTTTCAGCCGCGTCAAATATTCATAAGCCTCGTCAGGCGTAGCGATGTCGGGCTCGCTGACAATCTCGATGAGCGGCACGCCGGTGCGGTTGAGGTCGATGGCAGTTTTCTCGTCGGAGTCGGGAAAGCCCTCGTGCAGGCTCTTGCCCGCGTCTTCCTCAAGATGCACGCGCGTGATCCCTATCTTTTTTTTGCCGGTCTTTTTTTTGCCGGCGCTTGAGGAGACTTCGATGAACCCAAACTCGGCGAGCGGCTTGTCGTATTGCGAAATCTGGTAGCCCTTGGGCAGGTCGGGATAGAAATAATTCTTGCGCGCGAAAATCGAAGTCTCATTGATGCGGCAATTCAAAGCCATCGCCGCCAGCGTCGCGAATTCGACCGCCTTCCGGTTCAGCACCGGCAAAGCTCCGGGCATTCCCAGGCACACAGGACAAACATTTGTGTTAGGCGCAGCGCCGAAGCGCGTGGAGCAGGAGCAGAAGATCTTCGACGCCGTGAGAAGCTGAACGTGCACCTCGAGGCCGATGACGGGCTCGTAGGCGGTGCCAGCTGCGACGGAAGCGTCGGCGGAGGTCGACATTTATCGCGTGATTATAAGGTAGTGGGCAATTGTCTGCGTTCAATCGTCAGGCTGAAGTCTGAATCAAAAAAACAGCAGATCGATCTCGTAAAATCCCTGGAATCAGATGATTGCAGCTCCGAGGCGGTTGCGAGTCCGTCTAAAATCCTGAGAACAAAGGAGTTGGTTGCAAAATATTCCGCTCAAAGGACTTAGGTGATTGTCCCATCAGAAAGTGCGGTAAACTCCGGGGCGTCGACCGTAAAATATTGCATTCACTGAGGTTATCTCATTGCTATTTTTATGTCAGAGAGCTAATGCGTAGAGAATAGGATTGCAGTTTTGAGAATCCAAGTCAAGGGAATTCGAATGCTGGTAATGTCTCAGTTTGAATTTTGAGGATAGTCTTCTTCTGGCTCTGACCACATATAAGCCACAAAGCAAATTAGGGCAACCACGCCGGAGACAGCCATCAGCGCCAATCCTGTATTCGTAAATGGAGAGAAAAAGAGCACGAATCCAGCGACGTAGCCTATAAGTCACTACTCGGGTAATCCGCTTAAAGGTTTTCATGCGACTTGCTTTTTATACGGGCCGCGCTTTCCGGGTCTAGGTTGCGCCGTGATTCTACGGGGGCAGAATTCGAACTGAGGCACTGCCCGGCGACAGACCCGATTTCATGCGGCTGCCCTAACTTCCCCATCGGAATCTCGAAGTACATCAGCTCATTCCCCTTGGCATCATTGACCCCGCTCACATACATGCGAGCGCCCGCGAGCGGTGCGTCGATGTCTTCCACATCGAAGAAGAGGAATCCCGATTGCGTGCTGTGAGGCTCGACCGCTCTGGCGGCGAATTGCGCGGATTCGATCTCATCCATCTGCTTGCGGCTGACGGTGCCTTTCACATCCTTGTGCGGAATGGGAAGTGGCAGCGGCGGCGCGGTGTTGGCGTGAGGATTGGTGAGGCGGCGGTAGATATCGTCGGGGGCAACCGGGGTCAGTTTGTCGCGGTTGGCCGTCGTCAGCGTCACCTGCATGTGGCCGACTGAGATGGGTTGGTCGCCGTCGTTGGTCACGACGAAGAAGACGGGCAGTAATCCGTGCTCGTGAAAGTTTATGGAGAAAATCTTGGCCTTGTCGGCGGTGTCGTAGGGGTCGGCGCCGATGGCAACTTTCTCGTCGGTGTGGTCGTCATGCGCGGGATAGCTTTTCGCAGGCTGTGCGGCGGGCTTTACAAAGTCTTTCGCGGCGAGGGAGAGAGCGAACGCCGCAACGGCAGATGAGACGAGCAGCACTCGCGAGAACCACGTGTTCAACGGCTGCATGCTCCCCATTATAGAGGCTAACGCAATCCACTTCCGCGCCCGGAGTTTGTTTAGAATGGCTCAACTTGATCACATCTCTTTACAGCTTCCTGTACAGCGTCGCGCTGGCGGTGGCGATGCTGGTGAGCCTGCCCTACTGGCTCTTCCAGATGGCGCGGCACGGCAAATACAGCAAAGGCTTGGCAGAGAGGCTGGGCCGGCTGCCTTCCCGGCTTCAGTTGCCGAAGGGACAGGAGCCGGTGATCTGGGTCCACGCCGTCTCTGTCGGCGAAGTGCTGGCGGTCGCCGGCTTGGTGGAGGAACTACACCACCGCTTCCCTGAGCATCGCATCTTCATTTCAACCACCACGGATACGGGGCAGGCGCTCGCGCGCAAACGCTTCGGAGAAGCGAGCGTATTTTACTTCCCCATGGATTTCGCATTCGCGATCCGACCTTACCTGCAGGTGCTCCGGCCGCGGATGGTGGTGATTGCGGAGACTGAGTTCTGGCCCAACTTCCTGCGGCTCGCGCATGCCAGCGGGGCGCGGATTGCTGTGGTAAATGCGCGCATCTCAGACCGGTCATGGCCGAGCTACCGGCGATTCCGCGGATTGCTGCGAAGATTGCTGGCCAACGTCGACCTGTTCTTGGCGCAGACGCCCGAGGACGCCGCGCGGCTGCGAGATATTGGCGCGGCGCCGGAACGCGTGCGGGTCACGGGAAATCTGAAGTTTGACGTCCCTGCCCCTGCTCCGCCTGCGATTGTGGAGAGCGCGCGGAAGTCGATTGCGGCGAGCGGAGCCGGGCCGGTGCTGGTGTGCGGCAGCACTGTCGAGGGCGAGGAGTCGCTGCTGCTGAAGGCGTTTGAGAATCTGCTGGTGCAGCATCCGCGGGCGGTGATGATTCTTGCGCCGCGGCACCCTGAGCGCTTTGCCGCCGTGGCCGCGCTGCTGGAGCAGATGTCGATTCGTTTCCTGAGACGATCGCTGTGGAATGGAGAGCCTTTCACCGGCGGAGTTTTGCTGCTGGATACAATCGGAGAGCTGGCGGCGCTGTATGCACTCGCCGATATTGCGTTCGTGGGAGGAAGCCTGGTGCCACGCGGCGGTCACAACATTATTGAACCCGCGCAGCATGGCGCGGCCACGGTAGTGGGCAATCACACGGAAAACTTTCGCGACATCGTGAGCTTGTTTGAGAGCCGAGATGCGGTGCGGATTGTTGGTCCGGCAGAGTTGCCGCTGGTGTTGCTGGAGTTGCTGGCCAACGATGAGGAGCGAAGAGCGTCAGGAAAGCGCGCCGCCGAAACCATGCGTTCTCAGATTGGAGCCACAGCGCGGACCGCTGGCGAGCTGCAGGAGTTGATGGCGCAGCCATGAAGTGGAATCCGCTATCAACGATATACGGCGGCATCGTCGGGGCGCGCAACGCGCTCTACGACAGCCGCTGGCTGCGTTCGCGCTCGCTGCAGGGGCCCGTGATCAGCGTGGGGAATCTCTCGGTTGGAGGTTCGGGAAAGACTCCGTTCGTCATTTTGCTGGGCGAGTTGTTGAAGGCGCGCGGGGTGCGCTTCGACGTGCTATCGCGCGGTTACGGGCGCGATACTCGCGGTGTGCTGCTGGTAGACCCGGGCGGGCTGCCGCGCGATTTCGGCGATGAGCCCTTGCTGATTGCTCGGCGGCTGCAGGCGCCGGTCGTCGTGGGGGAAGATCGTTATGAGGCCGGGCGCTTCGCCGAGGCGCAATTCGGTCCGCAGACTCATCTACTGGATGACGGGTTTCAACATCGTGGATTGACGCGCGATTTCGATATCGTTCTCGTGACGCCGGAGGATGCGCGCGATCGTTTGCTTCCTGGAGGGCGGCTGCGGGAGCCGTTGCGATCGCTGCAACGGGCCGACGCCGTGGTGCTGACCAGCGGGGCTTCGGCGGAATCGTTTCCGGTCGCGGGCAAGATGATCTGGCGGGTGCGGCGAGGGATCAATCCTCAGAATGTTCCGCCGCGGCCGGTGGCGTTCTGCGGGATTGCGCGTCCGCAGAATTTTCTGCTGCAGTTGCGGGCTGCCGGCGTCGATCCGGTTGCTGAAGCGTTCTTCCGCGATCATCATGCCTACACTGAGAAGGATGTTAACGACTTGCTGCAACTGCGGCGGCAGAGCGAAGCTGGCGGCTTTGTGACCACCGAGAAAGATGCGGTGAACCTGGGCGGCTACCTGGCGGCCCTGGCGCCGCTGGCAGTGGTCCCGGTGAAGATGGAGCTTGCCGACGCGGCTAACGCTGTGGATACCATGCTGCGAGTGATTGACGAGCGGCGGCGCCGCTCGTGAGAAAATGCCCGAGGGCAGTGGTCAGTGGTCAGTGGTCAGTGAACAGTGTCCACTGCTTTCACAACGACATCCGATGACGAGACATCTAAAGGAAGTTGACCGGCTGCAGAAGATTGTCGAAGCGTTCCCCAAGGTCACGATTACGGTGCTGGGGGACCTGGTGGCCGATGAATTCGTGTATGGAGAAATCTCGCGCGTGTCGCGCGAGGCTCCGGTGCTGATTCTGAAGCATCGCGAACGCACGGTGGTGCCGGGTGGAGGCGCTAATGCGGTGAACAATCTGGCTGACCTGGGCGTGAACGTGCTGCCGGTTGGCGCGATTGGCGATGACGAGCCGGGACGGCTGCTGCTGAAGTTCTTTCGCCACAAGCGGATTCCGGTCAGCGGCGTGTTGAAGGATAAGAGTTACACGACGGTCACGAAGACGCGCATTCTCGCAGGCATGACGCACAATTCGCGGCAGCAAGTGGTGCGCGTGGATCGCGAGCCGGAGAACCCTCCCAACCAGCATTTGACGCGCGAACTGTTTCTGGCAGCACGGGAATATTTGCGGGCTTCGGATGCACTGCTGGTTTCTGATTACGGCTATGGATCGGCGAATCCAGCGATCGTGAATGCATTGCGCCAGAGCGGGCGGCGGAGGGTTGTGATGGTGCCTATGATCCTCGATTCGCGCTACCGGCTGCTGGAGTATTCGGGCGTGACCGCCGCTACTCCGAATGAGCCCGAGGTGGAAGCGGCGTTGGGCGGTCGCATCGGCCAGGACTGGAAGAAGCTGACCGCGGTGGGACAACAAATCATGGAACGGATGAAATTGCAGTCGCTGCTGATTACACGAGGGCGCGACGGCATGGTCGCTTTCGACCAGAGGCATGCGCCGGTGGACATTCCGATTTTTGGCTCGGACGAAGTTGCCGATGTGACGGGCGCGGGCGATACGGTGATTGCGGCGTTCAGCGCCGCGCTGGGCGCGGGAGCCAGCACGGAAGAGGCGGCGCAGTTGGCTAACTATGCAGGCGGGATTGTGGTGATGAAGCGGGGGACGGCTACAGTTTCGCGGGAAGAGTTGTTGCGCGCGATCGAGCAGGCTCCGCCTGCGACCAGACCTCATTGAACTGAGTCTGCGCTGGGAAATTGAACAATGAGCAATCGCAAGATTCTTGAGCGCAAGCAGCTTCGCGCCCGTGTGGAGGAGTGGCGGCGCGCAGGCGAGCGCATCGTGCTCGCGAACGGCAATTTCGATCTGCTGCATGTCGGGCATGTGCGCTATCTGCGGGGCGCGAAGGAACTTGGCGGGAAACTGGTCGTAGCGGTTAATTCTGACGCGTCGGTGCGGGCGCTGAAGGGCGAGGGTCGTCCGATCATGCCGGAGGAGGAGCGCGCTGAAATTGTTGCCGCGCTGGCCGATGTGGATGCTGTTGTCATTTTTCCCGAGCTTGATGTGCGCGCTTTGATTCGCGAGATTCGCCCGAATATCCAGGCCAAGGGTACGGACTATACAGTGGAGTCGGTTCCGGAGCGCGACGCCGTCGGCGAATACGGCGGGCGGGTCGCGATTGTGGGCGATCCTAAAGATCATTCCACCAGTGAGATTATTCGTTCGCGGCTGTCGCCGAGGCGGCCGTGAGCTTCGATGCTGGTAGTTTCGAATCGAGTCGTATCGATATTGAACCGGAAACGAAGATCGACCGGACGAAGATCGAGCGCCTGCTGATTGTCCGGCTCAGCGCCATGGGGGATGTGATCCATACGCTGCCTGCGGTTCATGCGCTTCGGCAGGCTTTTCCGCGGGCTTTCATTGGCTGGCTGATTGAGGAGCGGTGGGCCGAATTGCTGTGTGCGCCGGGATCTCCGCGGCGGGGCTTGCGGTCTGAGCTGCGCCCGCTGGTCGATGAAGTGCACAGCGTGAATCTGAAAGCGTGGGGGAAGTCTCCGTTTTCTATCGCCACCTTGCAGCGGGCGGCCACGGTTTGGAACGACGTGCGGGGCGCACGCTACGATGCTGTGGTGGATCTGCAGGGAGCGATGCGGTCGGCCGTGCTGGCCCGGTTGTCGCGGGCGCGTGCGGTGTACGGAGCTGCGGAGCCGCGTGAATCTCCTGCCAGTCTTTGGTATACGCGGAAGGTGGTGGCGCGCGGGAGGCATGTCATCGAGCAGAATCTTTCCGTAGCCGAGGCTCTGGTTGGTGGCGAAATGAAACAGCCGGCCACGGATATTTCCTGCGATCTTCCTCGCGACCCCAAAGTCGAAGCGCGCACCGAGCAGGCGCTGGCGAAGGATCATGTGCGCGACTTTGCAATTCTGAATCCGGGTGCGGGATGGGGGGCGAAACGCTGGCCTGCGGATCGCTACGGGGAAGTTGCTCGCAGGCTGGCCGAGGCGGGCGTATGCCCGCTGGTTAACTACGGTCCCGCCGAAGAGGATCTTTTTCGCGCGGTGCTGGCGGCGAGCGGAGGCCGGGTTAGGCCCATGAAAGGATCGGTAACGGAATTGATTGCGTTGACGCGGCGCGCGCGGATTTTTATTGGAGGGGACACTGGTCCGCTTCATCTGGCGGCAGCATTGAGGGTTCCGGTGGTGGCGATTTTTGGGCCTACGGACCCGGCGCGCAACGGGCCTTATGGGACGCGCAGCGTGGTGCTGCGGAGTTCGGGGAGTGTTACTTCGCACACTCGGCGTGCGGATCCCGATGAGGGTTTATTGGCGATTGGGAGTGATGAGGTGATTGCGGCCGCACATACGTTGCTGGGCTGCGACCTCAGGGGCTAAAGCCCGGGTCTTTTGTGGGGCTGGGCGGCACCCTTCGGCGCGCTTCGCTTGCTCAGGGCAGGCTAAGGGCTGAAGCCGTGCCCTTCCCGAGCGAAATAATTACATGGGTGAGTGGTCACAAATCGCGCGGCGGATTCGGGTGCCGCTGGGGTTTCTGTTTGCCGTGTTTTACTTCTGGGTGGCGCGGCCTACCGGGCGGTCCATGGCGATGGGGGCGATTGTGGTTGTGCCTGGACTTCTCATTCGTGCGCTTGCTTCCGGACACGTGCGCAAGAACGAGTCGCTTGCTACTTCCGGTCCTTATGCCTACACGCGAAACCCGCTCTATTTGGGATCGCTGCTGCTGGGGTTGGGATTCGCCGTTGCGGCGCGTAGTTGGGGAATAGGCGTGGCGGTGGTCGTGATGTTTTTTGCGATCTATGTTCCGGTGATTCGCGATGAAGAAGCATTCCTGCGGCGGACGTTTCCTGAGTTTGAGGAATACGCGCGGAGGGTTCCGAGGATGTGCCCGCGGCTCACGCCGCGTTCGGATAATCAGAGCGAGGTTGGGGCCGGATTCTCTTTGGAATTGTATTTGAAGCATCGCGAGTACAACGCGCTGCTGGGGGTCGTAGGCATGACTGCGGCTTTGATCATTAAGCGTGTTGTGTTTCGGGGTTAGGCTGGCTTAGTGGCTGCGAGATTAACTTTCAGATGAGTCCCTTTCCGACCTTCCACAGGAAATCCTCGGCGTCGGCCCGGACTTTTTCCATGAAAGTGCGGTCGCGGCCGTGCTCAATCTCCATCTCGTCAAGCGTGAGTTCAACTGCGACTTTAGGTTTGTATCCGCGCTTGATAAGCATGCGGGCACGCTCGGAGAAACCTGTGTCTGCCTCCTTTTTAACCGGTTCCTTCGGCGGGGAAAAGGCGGCGTGGGCTTCGCACTTGTGGTCGCGAAACTTGGCGGCGGCCAAGCGATCGTACGCAGCCATGGCCTCGTCTCCGCTTAGCAGGGTGGGGATGGGGACGGTCCATCCGCAATTCGTGCAGGCCCAGCCGCTGGCCTCGCCCTGAATGCGGATCAACGAGCGCTGCATATCTACGACCTCAATCGATTCCGGCAAATCACGAGTGCCATGTTCTCTTCGTTTAGATGATCGAGCTCGTAAATTATTTCTGGGCCACTAATTCTCTGGCGCGGCTCAGTTCGGGCCGGGTGGAATTTGATCCATCGCAGACCTTGAGCAGGAGCGCGTAGTATTCCGCGGCGTCGCTTTGTTTGCCGGCGGCTTCGGCGGCGCGGGCGGCACCATAGAGGCCGTCGAAGCGGTTGGGATTCAGTTTTAAGTCAGTCTGATATTCGGCCAGGGCTTGCTGCGGGCGCTTGGCTTCGAGCAGCATGTCGGCGATCATCTCTCGTGCGGGAATGCCTTGCGGTTCGTCACCGAGTAAGTCTTCTTTGTCTGCGATAGGGCGCAGGGCCTCGACTGCATCGTCGTATTTGCCTTCGGCGAAGGCCAGCCATGCTTGGGCCTGCTTCAGATCATTCTCAGTGGTATCAGCAAAGTCCTTCTTTTTCTCGGAAACGAATTTCTCGTGAATGACCTCGATGGCGTGGACATCCTTGCGGACCTCCGCGGGTTGGTGAAGGTGAGCCGCACCGATCGCTTTGGCCCAGTAGGTGAAAGAGTCTTCCGCGGTGCCCGGGACGTTGGCCGGAGCAAGCGACGCCGCGCCCACCCAGTCGCGCATTTCGAGTGGATATAAGGCTGCGAAGTTCGCTTCGGTAGCGAGATGTGGATCGAAGCCCAAGCCGTACATGTCATGCATCACCGGCATGGCCTTGACTTCGTCCATAAGGGCTCTGGCGTCGGCGTCGCGTCCGCTTTGCATGTAGGCGTAGAAGAGAAAATCCATGGCGTGGAACTGGTGGCCCTCGCCGCCCATGCCCATGGCAGCGGTTTTGCGCGAGGCGGCGATGGAGGCGAGGTTGGAGTTGATGTCGTCCTGCCAGAGGCCGACGCGGGCGAAGATGTGCGACGGCATGTGCAGGGCGTGCGGAGCGGCTGGCGCGATCTGCGCGTAGCGGCGAGCGGCGGGCAGGCCCAGTTGCGCGAGTTGCGGCTTGTCGTAAGCGTGGATGAGATAGTGAGCCACGCCGGGATGGTCGGGCTCAGTGGCGAATAATTTTTCGAGGATCGCAGCCGCCTGCTTGCGGTTGGCGAAAGTTGCGTCGTCGTGCGGTTCGGAAGCCAGCAGTGAGAGGGCGTAGAAGACCGCGGCTTCGTGATCGTCGGGGTAGGTCTCGTAAACTTTCTTCATCGCGTCGGAGTAGGCTTTGGCGCGAGCGTCGTGGTCCAGCTTTTTCGAGTCGCTATAAAAGGCCGCGATGGCGGCAATGTATGCCTTCTCGCGCGGGGTGGTCGGGCCGTCGGTGGTTTTTGCCAGGTGAACTTCCTCCATGCCGTGCGCGATCACTTTCTTGTCCGGCTCGTTCCAGAGTTGGTGCCACAGGCTCATGGCCACACCCCAGTGGGCCATGGCGCAGTTCGGAGCTTGGGCGGAAATGTGGATGAATTCCTTTTCCGCCTCTTCGTACCAGAAGGAGTGCAGCAGGGCCACACCACGCTCAAACGACTTCTGTACGGCTGGATCACAGGAGACTGGGAAGGTGACTGTTCCTAGTTGCGCGGAGGTCAGGTCTTCGTGATGGTGGCCCTCGTTATCGTTATCGGTAGCAATTGCGGTTTCGGCGATCACGATCAGCGCTAGAAGGAGGGAAAAGAGCAGCGGACACGCGATACGTTTCATGGGGACCTCGCTGAGATGCGAGTCTAGTTGAGCGGGAAGCACAGGGTCAAACATGCGTGTGGTGCAGTTTGATGAGGAAGCAGGCCAAAACGCTTTTTTCTGAGCGACTCCTGAATTGCTAGAACCTGAATTGTTAGAATATGTGACTTTCTTCCGACGCGCCCCGGGGTGGTAGTTTATCTCGTCCGAGGGATCTTCATCAAACTCTTTATGAAATATTTATTCCGTGATTCTTGACGCCTTCTGGTAGACTTCGCAGCAATCGGACTTGGGTTGCGTGATGAGCCACTGGGCGTGCGTACCACAGGCTCGGCAAGACAAGGGCGAAATCAGAATCCACGCATGCAGGTTCAAGCTGCCCGGTCCGCAGGGAAGCCAGCTATGGATCTGCACCCTGGGACCAAGATATATCGCGCCGCGGAAGTAAAGTTTCCCCACCCGGACCCCATCCGGCGGGCTCTCGACGAAAACGAAGACTGGTATCGGGATCTGGTGGAACACAGCCAGGATCTGCTGTGCATCCACGATCTTGAAGGCCGGTTGTTATTGGTGAATCCTGCCCCAGCGCGAGTGCTCGGGTACGGCGTGGAAGAAATTCTGCAGATTCCCATGCGCGAACTGATTGCTCCCGAGTTCCGCGACCAGTTTGATACCTACCTGGAGCAAATTGAGCGAGTGGGCGAGGCTCGTGGGTTGCTGGCGGTGATAACGCGGTCGGGCGAGCGGCGTATATGGGAATACCACAACACGCTGCGACGTGAAGGAGTGGCGACGCCGATCGTACGAGGACTGGCTCACGACGTCACAGAACAAAAGCGCGCTGAAAAGTTGGCGCGCGAGGCGGCCGAGGCCATGGCCCAGGACATCACCGAACGGAAGCGGACAGAGGACAGGCTGCGGGAATACGAAAGAGTCGTAGAAAGCTTAGAGGAAAAGATCATGGTGGTGGACCGGGAATACCGCTACGTGATGGCCAATCGCACGTTTCTAAGCTATCGGGGGTTGGAAAGAGAACAGGCCATCGGGCATCCGGTCGCGGAAATAATCGGCAGAGAGGTATTTGAGGCGATCGTCAAACAAAAGATAGACGAATGTTTCCAGGGCAACGTAGTGCAATACGAATTGAGTTTCGACTATCCCAAACTGGGGAAGAGAGAGTTGCAGGCGAGGTACTTTCCGATCGAGGGGCCAAACGGCATCGATCGTATCGTCTGCATTTTGCGGGACATCACCGAGCGCAGGCTTGCGGAAGAAGCCCTCCGAACCAGTGAGCGGCGCCTGCACAAGATCGCACAGCAATTGGAGGCAGAACGTGCCCGCCTGATCGAGGCTCAAGCAGTAGCAAAAGTGGGCAGTTGGGAAGCCGACTTGCCAGGCCTTGAGGTTACATGGTCTGAGCAGACACACCGAATTTTTGAGACTGACCCCTCCCGTTTTCACCCCGCGCGCCCGGACTTTGTGGAATTTATCCATCCCGAGGATCGCGCGAAGGTGGATGCAGCGTTTCAGGCGTCACTTGAAAAGCGCGCGCCCTCGACGGTCGAATATCGGATTGTCATGGCAGATGGCCGCGTCAAACTCTTAGAGGAGCACTGGGAGGTCTTCCATAATGAACAAGGACGGCCAATTCGCCTGGTGGGCACCTGCCGCGACATCACCGAGCGCAAAGGGGCGGAGGATGCTTTGCGGCGCAGCGAGGAGAATTATCGCAATTTTGTTTCCCAGAGTTCGGAGGGCATTTACCAGGACAAGCTGGAGCCGGCCATCCCTGTTGACCTTCCTGAGGACGAATTCATTCAGCGCTTCCTGGGAAGCACGGTCATGGTGGAATGCAACAACGCTCTGGCTGCGATGTATGGATTTGCTTCGTGGGAAGAACTTCGCGGCCGACGCATGTCGGAGCGTGTGCTGCCGGAAGATCCGCGCAACATTGAGATGGCACGAGAGTTCATCCGCTCGGGCTTCCGTTTATTAGAGCACGAATCGCATGAGGTCGACAGGTATGGAAATGCCAAGATCTGCATGAATAGCATGATTGGGACGGTGGAGGACGGAAGACTGGTGCGCATCTGGGGCATCCGGCGGGATATCACGGAGAAAGTGAAGCTGGAGGAATCTCGCCGCAGGGCTGAGGAAGCGCTGCGTCAGAACGTGGCTCAACTGCAGGAAGTTACGGAAGAACTTCGGCTGGCTAAGGAGAAGCTCTCTGAGGAGAAGCTTTACCTGGAGCAGACGATCGATACGGAACTGGGGTTCGGGGAGATTGTCGGACGCAGCAGCGCGCTGAAAGAGGTGATGCAAAAGGTGGCCAAAGTGGCTCCGAGCGATGCCACGGCGCTGCTGCTGGGTGAGACCGGCACGGGCAAGGAGTTGGTGGCGCGCGCCATTCACCGCATGAGCCGGCGGGAAGGAAATAGTTTTATCAAGCTGAACTGCGCTGCCATTCCCTCGGGCCTGCTGGAGAGCGAGTTGTTTGGGCATGAGAAGGGAGCCTTTACCGGTGCGGTTGCCCGAAAACTCGGACGCCTGGAGCTGGCCGACCGGGGCACGCTTTTTCTGGACGAAGTAGGAGAGATTCCGCTGAGCCTGCAGCCCAAGTTGCTGCGCGTGCTGCAGGACCTAGAGTTCGAGAGGCTCGGCGGCACCCAGACTCTCAAAGTAAACTTCCGCCTGCTGGCGGCGACCAATCGGGACCTGCTGGAGAGCGTTAAAGGGCGCGAGTTTCGCAGCGATTTGTACTACCGGCTGAATGTATTTCCTATCCTCATTCCGCCATTGCGCGAGAGGCGCGAAGATATCCGGCCGCTGATCGAACACTTCGTCCGGAAGTTTGCCGCGCAGATGAAGAAGTCGATCAGCAGCATCCCCTCAAAGACCATGGAAATGATGGTGCGGTGGGATTGGCCGGGCAACATTCGCGAGCTGGAGAATTTTGTGGAGCGTTCGGTGATTCTGACGCCGGGATCGGTCCTGCAGGCGCCGCTTGCGGAACTGCAAACCGTGGTCGAGCAGGGCAAGGTAGGCGCCGGCGCCAGCCTTCGCGACAAGGAGCGTGAACGTATTCTCCGCGCTCTGCGGGATTGCCACGGTAAGCTCGGCGGACCGGATGGCGCGGCTGCACGCCTCGGCTTGAAGCGCACCACGCTGCAGTCGAAGCTCGACCAGTTTGGGATCAAGCCGGGGTCGTATCGCTGAGTTCCACAGCTTTGTTGTGACGCAGGCGGAAACCAAGGTCCCCTTCGACTTCGCTCAGGGCAGGCTCTCGCTTCGCTCGGGATGACGCGGGGTGGAGCGGTCGCAAACGGGCGATGGTGGCTCCAAACACGAAAAAGCCCCTCGCTTGCGCGAAGGGCTTTTTCTGGGGGAGGGACTTGGGCGAGGCGCCCTTGGTCCCTAGCTCTTGCAATTTTCCGACTACTTCGGCTGCTGTTGCTGGTCTGCGGCGGCCATCGGTGCCGAAGAATTGCTGGAGAGTTGTTCCAAATCGTTCTTCAGCAGGCTGATTTCCACGCGCCCGCCGCTGATGTGCTTGGCGTCCGCACCCTCCACCGGAGCGTTGCCCATGCCTACGAGATAGATGCGGTAGACCGGAATCTCGTGGTTGAGCACCATGTAGCGGACCACCGACTCGGCCATCTTCTGCGAGTTCTGGATCGCGATCTGGCCCTTGCCAGAAGAGAAACCCTGCACTTCGATGATGTAGCCGCGCTGTCCCTTGACCGTGTTCGCCATCTCGTCGAGGGCGTCTTTGGCATTCTTGCTCAGCATGGTCTGGCCGGGCTTGAAGCGGATTTCGGTCTGGTTCGAGGCCTTGTACTGATCGATGTTGCTGACCACGGTCTCGACGGTCTGGATCCGGGTCGTGGCCTGCTGCGCGGTTGTCTGCGCCATGGTGGCCTTGTTGCCGGCGTCGATGGCGTGCTGATCGGCTGCATCAGCCTTGTCAGAAGCCAGCTTGATGCCAGCCTGAGCGCGCGAGTCGGTGTCTTTGATGGCCTTGCTGTTGGATGCGGTCAGATCATCGAGTTCGTTGACGCGGTCGCGGATAGGGTCGGTCTGCCGCCTCACATAAGTCTTGCGCGCGAACGGGTTCACACGGCCCCAGAAACCTTCGCGGCTGGGGGGCTGCAATGGCTGTTTGCCGGTGGCGGTGTCGGTGGACTGAGTGGTGGTGGATTGAGTTGCACTTTGATCCTGGGTAGACGAAGTTTGCGCGAAGGCCGGAAACGCAAGTACCGCGGCCAGCGGCAAAGTAGCGAGAATGCGAGTGTTCATAATAAACTTCCTCCGAGTTGGGAGCGTATGGGGGCTCGCTCCGGCACGCCGAAACGGGCGTGTTGCGTGATTTTGATTGCGTCTCCTACAACAGGAACCAATATAAAAAGCAAGCGATGATCGCCCTGCCGGCCAGCGCTGACGCTGCGCAGGCCTGAAAACTTTGAACTTCACTCTGAACTTCAGGCGCCAGAAACCTGCCAACGCCTGCCCTTTCTATTACAGGTTGGATGCCAAACCGGGCTCCGGGGTTGAGGAGCTAAATGCTTGATATCTAAAGACATTGTACCTCTGGTCCGGGGGGAGGGATAGCGCTGGCCGTTTCGGGGAGGGTAATTTTCACAAACCTGATATAAAAACTGCGTGAATCGAGAGGGTTCGGGGAGGGTACCTTTGGCATCGATCAGGCTAGGGGAGTTGGGTCGGGCGGTGGGATTCTGGCGGAAAGAATTCTTGGGAAAGCTGCCGAGACGAGCTGTTTTGCTGGGGGCGGTGACGGTGCTGTTGGGTACAGCGGGGCGGGCTTCTGCCGAATCTGCTGATCCGGCGGAGGGGCCAGCGATGGCGATGGCTTCGTCGCGGATTTCCGGGGAGCACTTGCAGCAGTATTCCGATCTCGCGCTCGAGTGGATGCAGGAGTATTTGCGCATCGACACCACCAACCCGCCGGGGCACGAAATGCGCGCGGTTGATTTCTACAAGAAGATTCTCGATCAGGAAGGCATTGAGAATCGCGTCTTCGAATACACGCCGGGACGCGGCGATCTGTGGGCGCGGCTGCCGCATACCATGGCGGAAGCTAAGCGGCCGATCGTCCTGCTGAACCATATGGATGTTGTGACCAGCGATGCAGCGCACTGGAAAGTTCCTCCGTTTAGCGGAGAGATCAAAGATGGCTGGCTGTGGGGACGTGGGGCGCAGGATATGAAAGATGAGGGACTGGCACAACTCGTCACGATGGTGATGCTGAAGCGCGAGAAAGTGGAACTCGAACGCGATGTGATTTTCCTGGCAGTGGCCGATGAAGAAGCCGGGGGGACTGGAACCGATTGGTTCATCGCGCATCAGCGGGAGATGCTGGGGAATGCAGAGTTCCTAATCAACGAAGGCGGCGAGAACCTGCTGGAAAATGGCAAGGTGAAATATGTGGGCGTGGATGTGGGCGAGAAGACTACGTTCTGGCTGCATGTTGTGGCGCACGGGAGGCCGGGACATGCATCGCGGCCGATTCCGGATTCGGCGCCGAACCGGCTGGTGCGCGCGCTGAACCGCATACTGGCTTACCACACTCCGTTGACGGTACTGCCGGTGGTGGAAGAATTTTTGCGCGAGATGGCGCCTTACGAGCCGCCGGAGGAGGCGGCGGAGTATCGCAACATCCGCAAAGCGATCGAGGATCCAAAATTTCAGCAGGATGTGGAGAAAGATGAGTCGCTGAACTTTCTGCTGCGCGACACCATTTCGCTGACCATGATGGGCGGGTCGGAACAGACTAACGTGATTCCTCCGGAAGCGTGGGCGAATCTGGATGTGCGGATTCTGCCGGGAGGAAATCCCAAGGCGCTGCTCGATCAGATACGGCGAGTGGTGGATGATCCGAATGTCACGGTGGAACCGCTGAATGCGGAGTTCCGGCAGGCGAATTACTCGCCGACGAATACGGCGCTGTACGATGCCATCCGAAAAGTCTCTGCGAAATATTTCCCGGGCACTCCGGTGGTGCCACACATCACGAGCGGCTACACCGAGAACCAGCGCTACCGGCCGCTGGGGATTAATGCCTACGGGTTCTGCCCTTATACGGCTACTGAAGAAGAAGGCAATACCGAGCATGGGAACGATGAACGGATTCGCGTGGAAGAAGTGCGGCGGGGGCCGAGGATTTTGTTTGATGTGGTGGCAGGGGTGGCGAGTGGGAAATGACAAGGTCCGCAGCTATGTGAAACGGCCGGTGCCAACTTTCTGGTGCGTTCAGGGGGTCTTGCGTCTTCCTAGCCCAAACATGACGAGAGCTATCCCAACTGCAAAGACGACAACACCGGTGAACCCGTGCCCGGCCATAAAGCAGGCTAGACAGAGAATCAGCGCGAGCCCAATAACGGCCAACTTAATCATTGCTTGAACCATTTTTTCTGCTGGTTCCATGCCGACAATATTTACCTAAAGTTCGTCTCCGTCAACCGCACGGGTCACTGCCTGACGCAATGCTTTTCGTATTGTTCGATGATGAAATGGTCGGTCATACCGGCGATGTAATCGCAGACCACGCGGGGCAGGGATTCTTGCGCGGCTTTCTCCTGATGATAGTGGGGCAGGGCTGAGGGGTTTTCCATCCAGAAGGCGAACAGTTCGCCGACGATGCGTTCGGCATCGTCTTTTTCTCCTGCTAGTGACGGGCTGTAATAGAGATTCTCGTAGAGGAAATCTTTGATCTGTTTGCGTTCGGCTTCTACTTCGGGACTGAATGCGGCGAGCCGTTCTTTGTGCAGACGCACATCGTCCAGAGTTTTGATTCCGGCTAACTTCAGCCGCGACTCCGTGTTGGTGATCAGATCTCCGGCCAGACGGTTCAACACTCCTTTCAGCGCTTCGTTGAATTTCAGCTTGGCGGGCGCACTGGGATAGGTCTGCTCGGCCTCGCGGAAGAAACGCTCGAAAACCGGGACGCCTGCCCGGATTTGCTCGAGCGTCAGCAGATGGGCTTCGTAGCCGTCGTCGAGATCGGCGGTGTTGTAGCCGATTTCGTCGGTTAAGTCGATCAACTGGGCCTCTAGCGGAGGGCGCTGGTCGAGAAGATACTCCACCAGTTCCGGATGCTTTGCCGCGTCGTAATCGCGGGAATGTTTGATGATGCCCTCGCGCACTTCGAATGTGAGGTTCAGTCCGCGGAAGGCGGCGTAGCGCTGTTCGAAATCTTCGACGATGCGTAGAGCGTGCAGGTTGTGGTCGAAGAAGAGGCCGTGGGCGCGCATGGCCGCGTCGAGCGCCTTTTCGCCGGCGTGGCCGAACGGGGGATGGCCAAGATCATGCACCAGGGCCAGCGCTTCGGCTAGATCCACGTTGAGGGCGAGGGCTCCCGCGATGGTGCGCGTGATCTGCGCTACTTCGATGGTGTGGGTGAGGCGGTTGCGGAAATGGTCGGAATATCGGCGGGTGAAAACCTGGGTCTTGTCTTCGAGGCGGCGGAAGGCGCGGGCGTGGATGACGCGGTCGCGGTCGCGCTGGAAATCGTTGCGGTAGGGATGTGGCGGTTCAGGGAAGCGGCGTCCGCGGGATTGCTCCACCTGCACCGCGTAGCCGGCAAGCATTTTTGAAGTTTATCAGGGGGAAGTACCCAGCACCTAGTACCGAGTTGCGAGCAAAGCGCGTTTATCTTGGTCCGCTCCGACGTCTCACTGGGTACTTGGTACTCGGTACTGGCTACTTCTTGCAGTGATTATTTCTGTAATGGATCTGCTGTTGGTGACGGCGGGGTCGTCAGTGCCTTCAGGCGCGCGACGACCGTGTTCATCGCTTGGTTGAAATTCTTGTCGCGGTTCCCCAACAGCAGCGCTCCTCGCACGTATTCGATGAGGTTCCACAGCGTGATGCGGGTTTTGGGATCGATGATCACCAGACGCAGCTGTCCGAGTACGGGGAGTCTTAATCCCGTATCGGTGAGGGCCCAACTGATCTCGAATACAAGGTCGGCCTCGGCGGGCGAGGATACGACTTCATATCGTCCCCAGCTCTTCATTGCGGCATAGAACTCGTTGTAGGGCCGGTCGGGGCCTCCGTTGAAAACCGTCTCATCGATGACCGCCTCAAGGCTTGCGCCGCCGGCGTTGGAAATGAATATCTTCTGGGCTGCGGCGATTTGCGCGGGCACGGGAGCGGGCGCCGTTTCTTTGGATTGCTGTGCGCTCGCAGCCTGGATCAATCCCAAGACAGCGAGCGATAAGCAGAGGACCGGAGCTTTTATGGTCTGCAAGATGCCCTCCGATTGGGAACGTGGGCCCACTAGGTACTGACTACTGATTCCCCGAGCCTTCCTTCGCTAGACGGACCCTGGCGGCGTCGAGCTTCTTCTGCGTGGCCGCGAACAGATCGCCGTCCTGTTCAGGAGCTATGGTTTTGTTCCACTCCTCGACGGCGCGCTCCCAGTGAGCGGCTGCCAGCTTCAGGCGGCCGGTCTTCTGGTAGAGATCGCCAAGGTGATCCTGCACGGTTGGATCGGAACCCATGCGCAAGGACGCCTTCGTCAGGTTCTCTTCGGCCAAGTCGTATTTGCCGAGCTTGAAATAAACCCAGCCCAGGGAATCCAGATAAGCGCCGTTGGTCGGGTCGAGGCTAACTGCCGTCTTGATGTAATTCAGCGACTCTTCGAGACGGACGTCGCGATCGGCGTTCATGTAGCCGAGATAGTTGAGGGCGGCGGCGCTTTGCGGCGTGATGGCGAGAACTTTCTTGAACTGAGCTTCGGCCTCGTCGTATTTCTTCTCGTGCTCGTAGGTGTCGCCGCGCAAGAAGTAGACGTACTCCTTGTCGTCAGGCTTGGTGGAGAGCTGCTCGGCTTTGTTGAGCGCGTCCTCGGCGTCGCTGAAGCGCTTCAGGCGGGTATACATAATGGCGAGCCGGAGGTAGACGTCGCGGTCTTCGGGCGTGCCCTTGAGCATGGAACGCACATCTGCGAGAGGCTTCTCGGGGTCGCCGCTGTCGGCGAGCTGGCCATCGAGCACCATGCGGAGTTCGCGGTCGTTGGGCAGCTTTTGCACCGCCTCTTTGGCAGTGGCCGTGGCCTGTGACCATTGCTTAGCGTCGCGATAAGTGTCGATGATGTTCTGATAACCGGAGCGGGCATTGTCGTCGCCCAGAGCGATCATCTGGCGGAAGGCTTCAACTGCGGCGGGATAGTTCTCCTGGTCGCGATAGACCATGCCGAGGCGTTCGATGAAGATGCCGCGATTGTTGCGGTCGGATTGCGAGTAGCTGCTGTCGGCCTTTTCGGTTTTCTTAAGCAGGTCCTGCAAGATCTTTGCGGCTTCGTCGTAGCGCGCTTGAGCCTCGTAAACCACCGCGATGTTGTAGGGAACTTCGAGGGCATCGGGCACCATAGCCTGGGCCTTCTTCAGGCTGTCGAGCGCCTCGTCGTATTTGCCCTGGCGGCGATAGATCTCGGAGATGCGCAGGTACGTCTGTGCGTCCTCGGGATTGGCGTCAGCGATGACTTTGTATTGATCGAGGGCGGCATCGATCTGGCCATCGTTGAGCAGATTCTCTGCGAGGCCGCGGATGGCGTCGAGGTTGTCGCGATCCAGTTGGATGGCATGTTTGTAGGCGTCGATGGCCAGCTTGTAATCCTTGCGCTGCTCGTAGGTCGCGCCCAGCGCGGCGTACAGCTTGGCGGAACGCCCCGCGTCGGGCACGGAACTGAGCACCTGCAGGGCGTGAGTGGTATCGCCTTCATCGCTGTAGAGCAGAGAGAGCGTGGTGACAGCTTCTTCAGAGTCAGGATCAAGCTGAACGGCAGTCTTGAGTTCGGTTTCCGCCTTCTGCAGATCATTGTTCAGGCGGTAAAGGCGGCCCAGCAGAAGGTGGTCGTCCACATTGTTGGGCTCGATCTTGACGATCTGTTCGTACTGCTCGATGGCCAGCTTGAGCACGTTCTCGGAACCATTGCCGCCGCCCGGCAAGTCGCCGAGGGAGCGCAGGTAAATCCGGCCCAGCAGCTTGTGGGCCTCGAGATTGTTGGGGTCGCGCTTGAGGATGTCCTGCGCCTGCAGGACGGCGTCGCGGATGCGTCCGGTCTTGACGTAGAGCTCGGCGAGGCCCGAGGTCAGGAATTCAGAAGACGGGTCTGCCTCAATGGCAAGCCGGTATTCTTCCATGGCTTTATTCGCCAACTCACTGCGTCCGTAGACCGTGACCTGCTCCTCGTACATGTGCGCGACCGTGTAGTGGTAATAGGCGACGGCGCGATCCACTTTGCGCGGCGAGGCTTGCGCCGATTTGGACGGAGCGGAGGCCTTCGAGTCCGATGACGAGGACCCCGCGGGCGTGGTTGGATTGGTTTGCGCGGCCGCGGCCGCTGCGAGGGTGGAGAACACTAAAACGCCGCGAAAGATTCTATTCATGCTTGACCTGAGGACGCCAGACTCGATTCTACCGGAAATGGTTCTGTTAGACCTGATCGTATTAGAGCTGTATGCGCTTCCCGAAATCATACCCACTTGGATGCAAACCGGCGGGGGTAGTGTGCTTAATTCTAACCCGGTATGGACAGGATTACAGAAAAACAGTGCTTCGGACAGGGCTGCAGTGCAAGCGGAAGTACAGGGACTGGGGGGACTTGCGGGAGCGAGTGTCAAGTTTAGTAAAGGGATAGGAACTTAACCTTATTTTCGACGGGAACTAATGGCGGAAATGCCGCACTCCTGTGAACAGCATGGCCAGCCCCAGGCGGTCGGCGGCTGCGATTACTTCGGGATCGCGCTGTGAGCCTCCGGGCTGAATGATGGCGGTTGCGCCGGCCTTGGCAATTTCTTCCACACCGTCGGGAAACGGAAAGAACGCGTCTGAGGCGGCCACCGTTCCCTTTAGCGGCAGTTGTGCTTTCATCGCGCCGATCTTGGCCGAGTCGACGCGGCTCATCTGGCCGGCGCCGACGCCGACGGTCTGTCCGTCGCGGGCGTAAACGATGGCGTTGGATTTGACGTGCTTGCAGACCTTCCACGCGAATAGCATTGCTCGGGTTTCTTCCGGCGTGGGGACGCGCTGGGTGACTACCCTGAGGTCGACATCTTGTAAGGGGCGGGAGTCGTTATCTTGCATTAGGATTCCGCCGGAGACGTTTTTGAGAATCCACTTCTGGGGCGCGGCTTTTACTTCGACCAGACGAAGATTTTTCTTGGTAGCGAAGCGGGCTTTCGCAGCTTCGTCAAAAGAGGGCGCGGCGATTACTTCGAGGAAGAGCTTGTGCATCTCTTCTGCGGCTTCGGCGTCGATGGGGCGGTTCACGCCGATGACGCCGCCGAACGCTGAAACGGGATCGCATTCCAGAGCTCGCTCGTAGGCCTCAGCCAGAGTCTTGCCGGTCGCGGTGCCGGCGGGATTGGTGTGCTTGATGATGGCGCAGACTGCGGTCTCGTCCGGATCGAATTCTTGGGCGAGGTCCCAGGCGGCTTGCAGGTCGACGATGTTGTTGTAGGAAAGTTCCTTGCCCTGGAGCTGGCGGGCGTTGGCTACGCCCGCGCCGGAGCCGTCGGAATACATGGCCGCCTTCTGGTGCGGGTTTTCGCCGTAGCGCAGGTCGAGAGTTTTCTGGAGTGACAGGCGGAGGGTTTTCGGGAAGGTAGCGGAGCTTAGCTCCGCCGGACGGGCGAGAGCGCCCGTCCCCACATGGTCGGTGGCGACGTCGGGGATTGCTTCCAGCGTGGAGGCGATCGCGGAATCGTAGGCAGCGGTTGTTGCGAAAGCTTTCTGTGCCAGCCGCCACTTGGTCTCTAGCGAGAGCGTGCCGCCGGAGCTAGCCAGTTCGTCGGCGATGGCGGGGTAGTCAGCTGGCGACGTGACCACCGCGACATCGTGAAAATTCTTGGCTGCGGAGCGGATCATCGACGGTCCGCCAATGTCGATGTTCTCGATCAACTCTTCGAACGCCACGCCAGGCTTGGCGGCGGTTTTTTCGAAGGCGTAGAGATTTACCAGAACCATGTCGATTGGCTGGATGCTGTGCTCGGCGACGGCGGCCACGTGCGTGGGATTCTCGCGGCGATGCAAGATGCCGCCGTGAACTTTGGGGTGCAGCGTCTTGACGCGGCCATCGAGCATTTCAGGGAATCCGGTGAGTTCTGAGATGTCTTTTACGGCGATGCCGGAGTCGCGCAGCAGCTTGGCCGTGCCTCCGGTGGAGATGAGTTCGATGCCGAGGCCTGAAAGCTGGCGGGCGAACTCCACGAGGCCGGTCTTGTCGGTGACGCTGAGGATGGCGCGCTGGATGCGGGAAGTGCTGCGGGACATGATCGGCCTCGGATATGAAGGATGCGTGCGGAGTGACCGAAGATTCTATCAGTTAAGACGGCGCTGGTCGTGTGGCTGCGGGGCGTGTCCTTGTCGATTTCCTGAATGGTTCTTGTGGCAGGAGATTACGCGGCCGAAATTGGATGTGAATTCCGCCCCGACCGCGGCGTTCCAGCGCCTGAAGTAAAATTGGTGCCGCGGACCACGTGCTACACTCTCGGGCTGTCAGCGAGTCGGCTCGCACCGCATGAGGAATTCGAGATGATACTGAAGTGGCACATTCCCTTCTATCGGGAAATTTTCACGATACCAGAGTTTTTGCAAAGCCCTGTTCTGACGTTCGGATGTCAGGGGATCGAGGGTGTACAGAGCGGCAAAGCGCAGCCAGCGAATCCGGTGATTCCGCGAGTGCGGCGGTTTCTGGCCTCTGAGAACAAGATGCGCCGTCTGACCAGTTTTGCCCGGGGTAAGTTGGCCCAACCCGTGCCCGAAGACTTCCGCTACGACTCGCTCACGGATCTTCTGGCTACGAGAGGATTCCCGGTCACGACTCTGGATTATTTCGACGGCCGGGCAAATCTGCGTTATGACATGAACCGGCCGGTGCCGCAGGCGGAACACAACAAATACGGAACCTTGATCGACATTGGAAGTCTCGAACATTTATTCGACACTGCCGCATGCATGGAAAACTGCTTTCGCATGGTTCGCCTCGGCGGATTCTACTTGCTGCACACACCGATCAACGGCTACTTCGGACATGGATTGCATGTATTTAATCCTCAGGGATTGAGGGATTGTCTCGTTGCGAACGGTTTCAAGATTGCTTATCTGAAGTATTCCACCTACAAAGGGAAGGCGGTTTCTGATCCCTCCAAACACGGCAACGTCGTGCTTTGGCTAGTTGGAAAGAAGGAAAAAGATGTGCCCATTTTTGTCTGTCCGCAACAGAACATTTGGGCGACTGATTACTACCCACAAACCTCGGATTCAGAATCAGCTGCCTGATTCGCGGGAAAAGAGGAGCGACCATCGCGACGGATGGCTGGCGATTGCGCCAGACAACTTTTCGGCAGGCATTAAGGTCCAGCTCCTGGGGGCGGCGAACGAACCCGGCCAGGGACCGTTTTGCGGCTCTACGCCTTCGCCTTGGCCTTCAGCTTGACGTGCCCATCGTTGAGTTCGACGGAGAATTCCACGTCCTGGCAGCCGTACTGCTTGCGGATTTCTTTGGTTTTCTTCTGCACGAACGTGTTGAAGGAATCGAGATTGCCAGAGACATTTTCTCCTGCCTTCTTTTTTGCCGCGACCAGAGTGTTGTACAGGCGCTCCACCTGTTCGTGCTCGCTGTTATCCACGTTGTGCAAGGTGAAGGGCTGTGATGTGCTTCCAGCGGCTCCTGCGGCCGCGGCATGACTCAAGCCGTAGACCGGGTTGTGGTGTTGCTTGTGCTCTTCGACTTCGGGGCGAACTCCCTGGACGGCTAGCAGCGCATCCTGCGGGCGCCGGTAACCCTCTTCGCGGATGCGCGACTTCTTGCGCCACAGATCGCTGTAGATGGCGTAACGCTGGGCCATTTCGTTGTAGCGGAAGCGCTGGGAGAAGCTCATGCGGCCGCCGTCGGAGAATTTGCGCAGCAGGGAGAGCACCTTCCACTCGACGTCGGTGGGCGGTCGTTTGGTCGGATTGCTGAAGTAGACCTCGTACTCGATCTTCAGCCGGCGCAGCTGAGTCTCGAGAAGGTTCAGTTCTTCATCAGTGGTCACTCAGGCATCTCCCAGTCAACAGTGTAGTGAGAAGGCTCCGGGTGGGCGAGGTGCCCTGTGGTCACCGAGGTTATGGTACGAAAGTAAGGGCTGTGAGCTATCAGCTCTCAGCTTTCAGCCAAACTCGTTCGCATAAGGGTTGGCGAATGGGGGTTCTATTAACAGTTCCGTAAGTTGTGGTCTTGGGTTTGAGCTGATAGCTGATAGCTGAGAGCTGACAGTTTACTTGCTCGAATTCGAGGCCATCTTCTTGACCATGGCGAGAACCAGCTTGCGGTCGCTGTCATTCAGGTTGACGGCGTAGCGGCGAACCTGGCTCAGGAAGCGGACTTCGTCGTCCGAGAGTTGTGGCAATCCTTTGGAGCCGTTGCTGTGGCGGGATTCGGAGAAGAATTGCGAGAGCGCGATCTCCATCGCTCCGGCAATTTTCGAGAGCGTGTCGAGCGAAGGAATTGTGTGGCCGTTCTCTACGCGCGACAGGTAGCAGCGCAGCAGGCCGGTGCGCTTCTCAATGTCTCCCTGAGACATGCCCTTCTGCAGCCGGTAGTTTCGGATGGTCTCGCCGATGTTGATCTGGGGGAGCATTGCAGGATGCGACATAGTAACCAGATCGGGATTTTCTGGCAAGTGGAAATTAGTGCCATATGCAAAGCACTTTTTTCCTAGGACTTGACACTACGGGGCATGCGTAGCTTAAACAGTGTGCAAGGAACGATTTGCCGGATCCGGCCACGGCGCAGCGGTTCCCGGGTACGGACGCGAGCTAATTCTTCAAAGTTTCCGCAAAGAAGCTGACTGTGCGTTTCCAGGCGTCGGCGGCGTCATCGGGGCGATAACCGGTTTTGTTGTTCGGATTTTCGAAAGCGTGGCCGGCATCGTCGTAGATTTTGACGTCGATCTTTTTGCCCAGTTCTTTCATGGTTGCTTCGAACTTGTGCACGTCATCGGGCGTGATGCCATGATCCTGTCCGCCGAACAGGCCGAGAATGGGAGCGTTGATTTTCTTTATGGCCTCAGTGTCGGTGGCGAGATGGCCGTAGTTGATGACATCGGCGGCGAGCGTTGGCTCCTGCAGCGCAACGTCGAGAGAGTACCCTCCGCCCATGCACCAGCCGATCGAGCCGATGCGGTCTCTTTTGACGTTGGGCTGCGACTGGAGAAATTCGAAAGCCGCGTGCAGGTCGCGCTGGGCGCGGTCTTCCGGCACTCCGCGCATGATTTCATGGGCCACGTCGGGCGTGGTGGCAACTTTGCCGCGATATAAATCGATTGCGAGCGTTACGTAGCCCTGGTCGGCCAGCTTCGAGGCCTGATCTTTGATCCAGTCGTTCAGGCCCCAGTACTCGTGGATGACGATTATGGCGGCAAATGGCCCCTTGCCGGCAGGAGTGTATAGCAGGGCTTGGACGGTTTCGCCACCGCTTTTGTAGGAGACGGATTTGTAGTCGGCGGCAAAGCAAGAAGCTGCTAGCAGGAAAATAATCCAAAGCGGGCAAAGATTCCTCATGATTTTGTTTCTCCGGACTACAACTTCAGCTCCATGTACATTGCGCCGGCAATCGGGTTCGGGCAGTAGGGAGCGATCTCTTTGAAACCGAACTTACGATACATCGCGACTGCATCTTTCATGACGGGCTCGACCGTGTCGAGACGCATGCTCTGGTAGCCGATCTGGCGCGCTTCGGCGATGATGCGCTCGGCTAGGGCTCGTCCCAGGCCCTTGCCGCGAAATTGCGGACGCAAGTACAGACGCTTCATTTCGCAGATACTATTTTCTAGCTTATGGAGTGCGACGCAGGCTGCGAGTTGACCGTCGTATTCTGCTAGCAACAGGCGTCCTTCCGGCGGAGCGTAGTCGCCGGGAAGCTCGGCGAGTTCTTTATCGAAGTTCTGGAAACAGAGGCTGAAGCCAAGGAATTGGGCGTACTCCAGAAATAATTCGCGGGCTTGTGCGATCTGGGAGGGCGACTCTGCTTGAAAAATCGAAAGGCCTTTAACCGCCGAGGAGGCAGAGAACGCCGAGGGGATCAAAGCTCTTTGCGCTCGCTCGGAATCGATCTTCATTTTTCTCCGCGCCCTTGACGTACTCGGCGGTTAAATTTCTTCATCCCATGAGCATGCCGCCGTTCACGCTCAGGACGTGCCCGGTAATGTAGGAGGCTTCGTCCGACGCGAGGAACGCTACGGCGCTGGCCACATCGGCGGGCGATCCGACGCGGCCGAGCGGAATCTGTTTCGCAGCGTTCTGCTTGAATTCTTCGCCGAGCACATCCGTCATGGGGGTTTCGATGAAGCCCGGGGCGACCGCGTTGCAAGTAATGTTGCGCGATCCCAACTCGCGGGCGACGGCCATGGTGAGGCCGATCAACCCGGCTTTCGACGCGGCGTAGTTTGCCTGCCCCGCCTGCCCCATCTGGCCAAAGACACTCGTGATGTTGATGATGCGTCCCCAACGCTGCTTGAGCATGGGGCTGGTAACCTGCTGGATGCAGAGATAGGCGGAAGTGAGATTAGTTTGCAGAACGGCGTCCCAGTCAGCGCGTTTCATGCGCATGACGAGTTGGTCGCGCGTGATGCCGGCGTTGTTGACCAGGATATCGATTTTGCCGAATCGGGCGATGGCCGCCTTGATTGCGGACTTGACCTGCTCTTCGTCGGTGACGTCGAGGGCAAAGGCTGCGGCTTTGCCGCCCGCGGCGGTAATTTCGGTTACCAGTTCGTTCAGCTTCTCCTGATTGCGCGCGGCTACAGCTACTGCCGCTCCCGCGGCGGCGAGCCTCAGGGCACAGGCTCGTCCTATACCTTGAGATGCGCCGGTGACGAACGCTACGCGTTCGGAAAGGGACATTTCGGATTCTCCCGATGGCAACCTGTCTCCTCTAGAGACTTTCCAGTTGGAACGTGAGATTATACGCGCCGCAGCTCCAATTCGGCGCGGCGCAGCGGCCAGATCAGAACCTCCAACTCGCGGGCAAAGTGCAGCAGCGGAGCGGTCGTGGGCAGGGCAATTCCAGCGGCCCCGGCGACGGTGTTGGTTTCAAACTCGGCTTCTGCATCCTGCAGCGGCCACGGTCGGTGGTGAATCTCACCGCGATACACCTGTTCATCATGAATCGTGTAGAGGCAGTAGCGTTCGGTGAGCCAGTGCTCGATCGATCCTTTTTCGCGAAAGCGCGTTTCCGTGGCAGGGCGGTAATGTCCATTAAACTCCGCCGCACCGTGGAGACGGCTTGAGCGGTAGTGAACGTCTGCCCCGAGTTCATTTGAACTCATCGCCGCATGGAAGTAGGGCAGGCGGTAGAACCTGCGTGCGGCCCAGACGGCTGGAAGATTGGCCGCGTCTAGACTGAAGAAGTAGACCCCGGGCTTGCCGCCGTAAGTCACGTAGGTACGCACGTTCAGCTCCGGAAATCGGGACAATCCGGGCAGCGGCGGTAGTGTACGTCCGCGGATGCCACTCATGCGAAAGGGAACGACCCCGACCCAGCAGTGGCCATCGAAAGTATCGAGCGCCAGTTGCGCGGGAACCAGAGGCCGCATCTTTTCAATCGGCAGCGGTCAGTGGGCGAACAACAGGTCGTGCCAGTTTTGCTTCATCAACCACGGGCCGGAAGGCAAAGGCCACGGCCGGTGCCCGACGACCTTGAGCAGAGGATGCACTCAACAGTTTAGCGCCACCGCAGAGCCGGTATCTTTCCTCTAACGATTGCGCATTGTTCTGGCGCCGATTAACATTCAAACACTCCCATGACTCCAACCGTGACCAATGAAGTGATCGCCGTGCCCGAACCTTCCAACTCTCATTCATCTGCGCCGGATTCAGTCTCATCCGGCTCGGGGCACCGCTCTCCGCTGCGACCTTCGGCCGCGGACGCTGAAAAGCCGCAGTCCGAAGCGCCTTCCACGGAAGTCTTCGCCGTCTATGGTGTTGAACCGGAAATTCAGGCCTATGCCATGGCTAAGTATTCACGGTCGGCGTTGTCGATGAAGGAGTCGCTGCGGGAGATCAGCTCGCAGAAAGCGGAGAAGTTTCTCAACACGTTTTATTTTCAGTACGGTCACCGGTCGATTGCCGATCTGGCGCATATTGCGTTGGCGGTCGAGAGGCTCTCGATTCTGGCCGCAATCGAATTGGCCGACGAACAGCGCTGGGATGGGCAGGAGCGCTCGACTCGCTATCAGGACTTCAAGAAGAGTGGCTACTACATTCCCGACTTCGGAGCAGATGACGAAGCTCGCAAGCTCTATCGTGAGACGCTGGATAGTCTGTTTGCCGAGTATGACGCGCTCTCGGCGCACATGACGCAACATCTGATCAGCATCACTCCCAAGCCTACCGAGATGAAGCAGGAGGCGCACGAGCGGACGCTGAAGGCGCGGGCTTTCGACATCACGCGCTATCTTTTACCGCTGGCTACGAATACGTCGCTGGGGGAGATCGTTAACGCGCGGACATTAGAAACCCAGGTGGCACATCTGCTTTCGCACACGCACAAAGAAGTGCGAGTTCTCGGTGAGTCGTTGAAGAAAGCGGCCACTTCCGCTGCTTACAACGTGAATGCCGAGTCTTTGCGGGATTTGGTTGAGCAGATTCGGGCCGTGAGTCCGGAACTGGGAGCGCGGGCGGAGCAGGAATTGCTGCACGAGGTTCGGGTCGCGCCGACTTTGGTGAAGTATGCGGATCCGAATCCGTATGAGATGGAGACGCGACGCGAATTGCGGCAGGCGGCGCGCGAACTGATGAAGAGTGAGTCGGTCGCGCCCTCGAAGGCGATCGTCGACCTGCTCGATGAGGAGCCGCTTGAGGTTGAAATCGCGACCACTTTGCTCTACGAGCATTGTCACCACTCTTATCGACAAGTCCGGCAGGCGCTGCAGGTTTCAGGCGAGAGATTCCGGCGCGAGATTATCGATCTTGGCCTGCGCCATCGCGGCAAGCACGACGAAATGCTGCGCGGCTTCCGCGCCGGGCAGCAGTTCCGCTTTGACATTCTGATGGATACCGGCGGCTTCCGCGACATGCATCGTCACCGCCGCTGCATCCAGGTGATGCAGGGATTCACCACGCAGCACGGGTACGAGATGCTGCTCGACGTGGAAGATGCCGGCATGCGCGGCCGTTACGATGCTGCTATGCGGCGCGTGCAAGCGGCAGTTGAGACGCTCGCCGTACGCGACTCGCCCGAGGCGGAAGAGAATTCGCAGTACGCGATTCCGCTGGCCTACCGCAAGCGTGCCCTGTTCAAGATGGACTTCGCCGAGGCCGTCTACATCTCGGAGCTGCGTACCACACCAGCGGGGCATGTTTCCTATCGCAATGTTGCCTATGCGATGTTTGAAGCCGTGGCGCGGAAGTATCCAGCGCTGGCTAAGTATTTTCGCGTGCACGATGTGACGGCGCCGGTGGACCTTCTGCAGAGGTAGCGTAGCTGCCTCCGTCCTGGGCAAGAGCGGCTTTTTATGATGCGATTGTATTTCCTAGTCTTTCTCCTCCTGAGCACGTCCTTGGCTTCTAAGAAACGGGAGTACCCTGCACCGTTAATCGTGCACGTTCTCCGCGACCCATCGGCATCATTTGCTAAGAACCTGAGACTGGCGGACTTGCAGTTCGGCCTGTCAAAAGCACGCGTCAAAAGCGGGAGATGGATGATGATCGCCACGAACGAGGGCAACTCCTACCCAACGCTTATGAGGCAGCTTGCAGACACGCCGTGGGACCTGCTCATATTGAATTTGCCATCAGATCTCCCGGACAGCGCCGTAGTCCGGAACCACCTAGGAAAGCCGCATCTTATTTGCGGGGGAGCACCGGCCTACATTCCGGATTGGGTGTCGGGTGAACAACGTGAGGCTGCTGAAATGTATCTGCACTTTCTCGTGCTTCACTGTAAGGCAAGCTGAGCCCGTTGAAACGCTCCGAAACCCTCACGTTGTAGCAATATCTAGATTCATCTTGATCCCGCCAGCCCTAGCAGCTAGAATCTTATCAAGAGCCTACGCAAAATGCCGCGAACCATAAAGATCGCTCCAGAAATAGACGCCAAGCTCTATCAGGAACTCGTCTCCGTCGCCAAGGAGAACGGGCAGTCGCAGCGCTTTGTGCTGGAGCGGGCGCTGGAGCATTACCTGCACAACGTAGTCCCTTCGCAGCGTATCGTACGGCCTGAGGTGATGGCTGCCTATCGCCGCTCCAACGAAAAGTATCGCGAGCTGTACAAGAAACTGGCCAAGTAAATGGCCGAGCGCGTCTACCTGACCGTGGCTGAAGTCATCGCCATTCACCATCACCAGATTGAGGACTACGGCGGCGCGTATGGTCTGCGCGATCAGGGCAGCCTCGAAGCCGCGGTCTTCCGTCCCCAGACCGGTTACTACAGCGACATCAGTGAAGAAGCGGCCGCGCTGCCGGAGTCGCTGGTCAACAATCACGCTTTTCTGGATGGCAACAAGCGGGTAGGGTTTGCGGCCGCTCACACGTTTCTCCTGGTGAACGGATTCGATCTGGATCTCAGCAGCGAAGCCGCTTACGAGTTCATGATCAAGGCTATGGAAGGAGGAAAGTTCCGCTTCGGACTAATTCGCGAATGGTTTGCAGCGCATCTTGTGCCACTCGGCAAATAGCCGTGTGACCGGACGCGCCCGCGCCTTGGCCGTTTCTGCGCACATCGGCTATGATCTCAGCCTTGCTCACTGAAACGAAGCTGGCGCCTCTCTCGGTTACACTGTCGCTCTTGCTCTCGATTTTCGGTCCGTCCATGTCGAGCGCGTCGGAGGGCGGCAGCCGACCCGCCGGCTCCAGCGTTCTGGCTAAGTTCTCAGCGGACGACTTCGACTGGCGCACGATGATTCCTTATCTTTCCGCCGCCGCGGCGCTACCCCCAGAGCAAGGCATTGAGACAGTGCTGCAAAACTCCGCAGTACTGCGCGCCTACGTCGCGCAGCAGGTTCGGACGGAATGCACGCTTGATAAGAGGCTATGCGTCGCGAAGGACATCCTTACGCTGCAGGAGGAAGTAAGCAAGAGAATAGACCGGACCATACGGGAAGGCATGGTCCACGAGCGCAAGAGCATGGTGGTGGACTACCTGTTGACGCAGCCCTTTCCGTTCTCTGAGATTTCGGCTCTGAGAAGCGAGAAACAACAAGATGCCTACCTCGTCCTGCAGTTGGCCGATCGCCGCTACACCGTGGCGCAGGTGCAGGCCAAGTACGGTGCCCCGTATGACACCGATATTTTTCAGGAGTACAGCGTTTTCAAATACCGGCAGGACAGTCCGCATTACACCAGCAAGGCAGTGTTCGAGATTGATCCCGTGGATGGAGCGGTGATGAAGATAGCGATCAGCTTAAAGGCCAGGAACCATCACTAGTCTTCGGCCCTGAGCCATTTTGGGAAGCTTTTTCACCAACATATTTTACTTTCGCCTTTGTTTCGCTTCAGTCTGTGTGTATAATCCGGCCAGATCAGTTTCTGCACGGTTCGTCGATCTTGAATTAAGGAGCCACACTCCATGGCGGATGAACGGGGCAAGGCAATTGAGCTGGCGGTTTCGCAGATTGAAAAGCAGTTTGGCAAAGGTTCGATCATGCGGCTGGGGTCGAAGGAAGCGATCGTTCCCATCGCGGTGATCTCGACTGGCGCGATTTCGTTCGACGCGGCACTGGGCGTCGGCGGCTTTCCGCGCGGGCGCGTGGTCGAGGTCTTTGGCCCGGAGTCTTCCGGCAAGACCACCATCACGCTGCAAGTGATTGCCGAGGCGCAGAAGACTGGCGGCATGGCCGCTTTTGTGGATGCCGAGCATGCGCTCGATCCCGGCTACGCCAAGAAGCTGGGTGTGGACGTGGACAACTTGCTGGTTTCGCAACCGGACTACGGCGAGCAGGCTCTCGAAATCACGGAAGCGCTGGTGCGCTCGAACGCCATCGATGTGCTGGTGGTCGATTCTGTGGCGGCGCTGGTGCCCAAGGCGGAACTCGACGGCGAAATGGGAGACAGCCACATGGGCCTGCAGGCGCGGCTGATGTCGCAGGCGCTGCGCAAGCTGACGGGAACGGTTTCCAAGTCGCGCACCTGTCTAATCTTTATTAACCAGATCCGCGAAAAAATCGGCGTCATGTTCGGCAATCCGGAAACCACAACAGGCGGCCGCGCGCTGAAATTCTATTCATCGGTGCGCGTGGATATACGGCGCATTGCAGCAATCAAGGAAGGCGATGTAGTCACCGGTTCTCGCACTCGCGTAAAGGTGGTGAAGAACAAAGTGGCGGCGCCATTTCGCGAAGCCGAGTTCGACATTCTGTACGGCGAAGGCATTTCGCGGGAAGGCGACCTGCTCGATATCGCCGTGAACAATAATCTTCTTGAAAAGTCCGGCTCGTGGTTTAGCTACAAAGGTGAGCGCATCGGTCAGGGCCGCGAGAACGCCCGCCAGTTCCTCAAAGACAACAAAGACACCATGGCCAAGCTGGATACGGAAGTGCGCAAGGCGTTGGGGCTGACTGCATCTCCGGCGGCGGCGCAACCAGTCGCTGTTTCGGGACAGACTCCGCCGCAGGGTGCACGAGTCACGACCATGCCGAGCGCCGTTCCCGAAGCTGCGAGGGCACCGATAGCGGCGAAGCGCTAGAATTCTCAGACCAGTCATCCCGAGCGAAGCGAGGGATTTGGTATTTGCTTGCGCGGCCACTGATTAGCGCTGCGAGCAGGAACCAAGATCCCTCGCTTTGCGCGGGATGACAATCCTCAGGGCTCATTCTCTAATAGCCATCCCCGGTGCCCCCGCATATAATCTCTATTCAGCCCCGCCTGTTCCTGTGAGGCCTATTGCATAAGGGAATCGCCATCTATCCTGGGTCGTTCGATCCGCCGACCAACGGGCACCTCGATTTAATCGAGCGCGGCGCCAAGATTTTTGAGGAACTCGTGGTCGCGATCCTGCGCAACTCGGAGAAGAGTCCGATGTTTAGCGTGACCGAACGGCTGGGGATGCTGAGGAATCTTACGGGGCATCTGAAGAACGTCCGCATCGACACGTTTGACGGATTGATGGTCGAGTACGCGAAATCGCTGAACGCGACTTGCATCTTGCGCGGCATCCGGGCCATCAGCGACTACGAATATGAATTGCAGATGGCGCTGATGAACCGCAAACTCGAACCCACGCTGGAGACTGTTTTCATGATGCCCGCCGACAAGTACTCCTACGTGAGCTCACGCCTGGTGCGTGAAGTGGCGCAAGCGGGAGGACCCGTGAAGGGCTTGGTCCCCGAGGTAGTGGAACAGAAGCTGCGCGAGAAGCTTGATCCTGCCTACAAGCTGCGGAACGCGCGCCTGATCGAAGTTTTGGGCAAGAGAGATTGGGGCAAGAGAGTGGACAAGCGGGAAAAGAAAAGGAAAAAGAAGGCATGACAACTGCAACCAGCGAAGCGCTAAAACTCACCGACCGCATCAACCGCATTGAGCCCTCAGCCACGATGGCGGTGGTGGCCGAAGCTGACAAGCTGCGCGTGCAGGGCATCGACGTAGTCGACTTTGGCGCGGGCGAGCCTCACTTCGCCACGCCACAGCACATCAAAGATGCGGCCATTGCCGCGATTCAGGGCAACTTCACCAAATACACGGCTGTGCCCGGAACGCCCGAGTTGCGTGATGCGATCGTGCATCGTCACGCCGTGGACTTCGATTCCGATTACCGCAGAGAGGAAGTAATCGCATCGACTGGCGGCAAGAATGCGTTGTTCAACGCAATCCAGGTGCTGGTCGATCACGGCGACGAAGTGATTTTGCCGGTGCCCTACTGGGTCTCGTTCAAAGACATCGTGCGTTATGCCGGCGGCCACAACGTGCTGCTGCAGACAGACGAGTCGCAAGGCTTCCGCGTTACGGCTGATATGGTGGCTCGGCTGATCACGCCGCGGACCAAGGCGATCATTCTGAATTCGCCATCGAATCCCTCAGGCGCCGTGATGAGCGCGCAGGATCTGACGGAAGTCGTTCGCCTCGCGCATGAACGCGGGATCTGGGTGCTCTCCGATGAATGCTATGTCTACCTGAATTACACAGGTAAGAATTTTTCTGTGGGATCGCTGCGCGAGTATAAGGAGCGCATCGTGGTGCTGGGTTCACTCTCAAAAACCTATGCCATGACGGGCTGGCGCCTGGGCTATGCGCTGGGTCCGGCGGCGGTGGTCAGTGCCATGTCGAAGTTGCAGAGCCAGTCCACGTCGAATCCGACCTCGATCGTGCAGAAAGCGGCCGTGGCTGCGCTGAAAGGACCGCAAGATTGCGTCGAGCAGATGCGGCGCGAATACATAGTACTTCGCGACCACGTCGTCAACGGCCTGCGCTCGATTCCAAGCGTGACTTGTACGCTACCGGAAGGCGCGTTCTATGCCTATCCGAACATTTCAGCATTTCTGGAGCGCGGCACCGTGAAGCCGGCGTCCGACGTGGCGGGAAGGTTGCTCAGGGAAGCGCACGTGGCCACGGTTCCGGGAGAAGGATTTGGCACTGGCGACCACATTCGCGTTTCCTACGCGACTTCGAAGGCGGAGCTGGATCGCGGACTGGAACGCATGCGCAAATTTTTCGCTACGCTATAGTCAGGGATTTTTGACACGGTGGTTATGGGAATTTTAGGTTCGGCTGAGGCCGTCCGTTCGCGAACGGCCTTTTTTGTTTAGGTTTATTTCTTCATGGGCAATCTTTATCCACTCTTAATGCTTCCGGCATTCGATCCCCGTCCGTGGGGAACGCACGATCTTTCGCCCGTTTACCCGAACCGTAAGTTCGAGGAAAAAATCGGCGAGGCGTGGCTCACGGGTGACGACTGCAAGATTGCTAATGGGCCGCTGACCGGGCACACACTAGAACAGGTCAGCGAGAAATACCAGCGCGAGCTTGTAGGAGACGCCGCTCGCGATGCGCGTCGGTTCCCTTTGCTGCTGAAGTTTCTGTTTCCGCATGAGAAACTTTCGGTGCAGGTTCATCCTGACGACGAGCAAGCTCGCCGTGTGGGTCAGTCTTGGGGGAAAACGGAGTGCTGGTATGTGGCCCACGCGAAGCCCGGGGCGCAGATCGCACTGGGGTTGAAACCGGGCGTGACGGTCGCGCAACTCGAGAAAGCGATCCACGAGAAGCGCGCGGAAGAATTGTTGAATTGGCTTAGCGTTTATACCGGGGACATGATTTACGTTGCCGGAGGAACTGTGCATACGCTGGGGCCCGGCTCGGTGATTATCGAGACGCAACAGCAGTCAGATACGACCTATCGTTTGTATGATTACGGACGGCCTCGCGAGCTGCACCTGAAAGCGGGCCTGGCCGCGGTGAAGCTGAAGGTCGCATCGGGAAAAGTGGTGAGGCCGGCCCCAGCGCAGATTCCCGGCGGCGGTAACCGGCAGGCGCCGCTGGTGGCGGCTCCTTACTTCGTTGTGGATATGTTTGAGATGAAGGACGTGCAAGAGTTGAGTACGCACGACGAATCCGGCATGAGTTCAGTCCAGATCCTCGTCGCAGTGGAGGGATGTGGAGTTGTACAAGCGGCCGGAACGGAGCCCGTTACTCTAGCAAAGGGTGATGCGGTAGTAGTTCCCGCGTCCGTGGGAAAGTTTACTGTTCGGCCGCAGTGGACGCTCGAGTTTTTGAGAGCGCGGGTTCCGGGAAAATCTTTGCCTGAGCCTGAAACGCGAATGTAGCGAGTGAAATCCGAGAAAACGTGGCTAAGAATTCAACTTTCTATCCTGTAATCCTTGCCGGCGGGCGCGGCACTCGGTTCTGGCCGTTGAGCCGGAAAAGGCGCGCCAAACAGTTGCTGGCACTCGACGGCAAACAGACGATGATCCAGCAAACGGCGTCGCGGCTGCTGCCGCTCGCCGCAGCGAAAAAATTCTGGATCATTACTAACGACGATCTTCGTCCCGCGATCCTGAAGCAACTCCCGAAGTTGCCGAAGGCGCAGGTGTTGGCCGAGCCGGTGGGTCGCAACACTGCACCGGCGATTGGCCTCGCCGCGTTTCTGCTGTTGCGCGAGCATCCTGATGCGGTGATTGGGATGTTTCCTTCCGACCACGTGATCGGCGATGAAAATAGCTATCGGGCGACGATCGAGCGTGGCGCCGAAATCGCAGCCGGGGGTGAGAATATTGTGGTCCTTGGCATCCGGCCGAATCGCGCAGAAACCGGTTACGGCTACATTGAGGTGGGCGGCGGTGCGTTCACCGGCGACGCGCTGCGAGTCCGACGGTTCACTGAAAAGCCCGATTCCGAGAAGGCCGCCGCCTTCGTCGCTGCGGGCAATTATTTCTGGAACAGTGGGATGTTCTTATGGAGCGCGCGCACGCTGGCCCACGCGCTGCGCGAGCATCTTCCCAAGACAGCCGCGCTGCTGGAGGAAATTGCGTCTACTTTCGGTACGCGAAGGTTTGCAGCGACTTTTCGGAGGCTTTATCCGAAGTGCGAGAACATCAGCATCGACTTCGCCGTGCTCGAGCCACGTTCGGCGAAGGGCGAGCAGTCGGGAAATATTTTTTGCCTGCCTGCCAATTTCGGATGGAACGATCTGGGCTCATGGACGGCGCTGCACGAGCATCATCAGGCAAAGAGCAATCCGCCTGAGGGCAACCTGATCAATAGCGCCGGCATGTTCGTCCTGAATGCCCGCGGCAACTACGTACATGCTCCGGGAAAATTCGTCGCGGCCGTGGGCGTGAGCAATCTGGTGGTGGTCGAAACTCCGGACGCATTGCTGATTACCACTCTGCAACACGCGCAAGACGTTGGGAAGGTCGTGAAGCACCTGGACGAGAAGAAGCTGCACAAACTGGTCTGAGAAAGCACACTGAACTTTTCATGCCTCAAGAAATCAAGTTCGGGACTGACGGCTGGCGCGGCATCATCGCCGACGACTTCACGTTCGACAACGTGCGCCGGGTTGCCGGCGCGATCGCTTCCTACGTTTTGAAGTATGAGGACGCCCAGCACGGTGTAATCATCGGCTATGACACGCGCTTCGCTTCGCAGCGCGCGGCGCAAGTGGCAGGGGAAGTGATCGCTGGCGCGGGCATCGCGGTGAAACTGGCCAATGACTACACGCCTACCCCGGCTGTTTCCTATGCCGTCAAAGAGCGGGGCGCTGCGGGCGGAGTGATGATCACCTCCAGCCATAATCCGTGGGACTGGAATGGAGTGAAGTTCAAAGGAAACTTTGGCGGGTCGGCTACTCCCGCCATCATGAAGCGAATTGAAGAAGAGTTGCGCGCGGGTGCGATGCCGCGAGGTTCTAAGGCGGCCATCGACGAGGTCGACCTCAAGACGCAATACATCGCCGCTATCTGCCGCTTTGCCGATATGGATTTGATCGCTAAAACTAGGTTTAAGTTCGCGATCGACTCGATGTATGGCTCCGGCAGAGGGATTCTCGCGGGAATTTTTCGCGATCGCGGCGTTCCCTTCGTCGCCATTCGGCAGGAAGTAAACCCGCTTTTCCCTGGTATCAATCCCGAGCCCATCCTCCCGCACGTCGCTCTCCTGCAGGAAACGGTTGTTAAAGAAAAGTGCGACGCCGGGTTGGCCACCGACGGCGATGCTGATCGCATCGGTGCGGTCGCGGAAGATGGCAGCTTTGTGGACTCGCACAAAATATTCTGCGTCTTGCTGCGCTGGCTGCTGGAGCGCAAGAAGTGGCCAGGAGACGTGGTTCGCGCCTTCAATACCACGGGCATGCTCGATCGTATTGCCATGAAGTATGGCCGGAAGCTTTACGAAACGCAGATCGGATTCAAGTACATCGCTGACCTGATGATGGAGCATGACATTCTCATCGGTGGCGAGGAGTCAGGCGGCATCGGCTACTCGCGCTTTCTACCCGAACGCGACGGTGTTCTGAATTGCCTGCTGCTGGCGAATGCGATGGCTGAGGAAGGCAAGCCGCTGGGCCAGCTGGTTGCGGATCTGCAACGCGAGTTCGGTCCGCACTACTACGGCCGTCGCGATTTGCACATTCCGGAAGAGATCAAGCAGAGCGCGATTCAGCGGGCGCGGGCGGAAAGCACGCAGAGCCTGGGACGCTATCGCGTGCTGAAGAAAGAAAATCTCGACGGCATCAAGTTTTTTCTTGACGCGCCAACCAATGGGAATGGAGCGGAGGCCTGGATCCTGTTCCGCGCTTCGGGAACCGAGCCCTTGCTGCGCGCTTATTCGGAGGCCGCGTCGCCTGAGTTGGTGGACGAAATCCTGACCGCGGCGGAGAGTTTTGTTAGGAGTGGCGTATAGAGGGCTCACTCACGCGTCTGAATCTCCACATTTGGCGCGACGATAATGCGATACTTCTATCTGAGCATGACTTTCGCTGGAAGCCCAACTTCGACTCCAGACGACTCGCCGGAGGCTCGCCGCTATAACCGGATCCATCGCTGGCTAGGGGTGGCCGATTTTGCTGTCGGCTCCGCTTTCCTGATTGTCTTGCTGATGACAGGATGGACCGACTGGCTGCGCGATCTTGCCTTGCGTGAGGGATTCCGCAATTACACTCTTGCGGTTTTCATCTATCTGTTCCTCTTGCTCCTGATCAGCAAAATGTTGAGCCTGGGCCTTGACTACTACGGGTTTCGGCTCGAGCGAAGGTTTCAACTGTCGACGCAGCGGCTGCGCTCGTGGCTGTGGGATGAAGTCAAGGGCTTTCTGGTGGGGCTGGTGCTGGCAGGGATTGTCGTGGAGTTGTTGTATTTCATGATTCGCGAATCCCCACAGCATTGGTGGATCATCACGTGGGCCCTGTTCATAGGGCTGTTCATCGTGCTGGCGCAGCTTGCTCCAGTCGTGCTCTTTCCAATTTTTTACAAGTTCGAGCCCCTGGACAATGAAGACCTGCGGCGCCGCCTGATCCAACTGAGCGAGCACGCGGGCACGCGTGTGCGCGGAATCTACCGTTGGAAGCTTTCTGAAAAAAGCAAGAAAGCGAATGCGGCGCTTACTGGACTGGGCAGGACGCGGCGAATTATCCTGGCCGACACGCTGCTCGACAACTACGCTCCCGAGGAAATCGAAGCGGTCCTCGCCCATGAGCTCGGCCATCACGTCCATAGGCACATTTTGAAGAGCATTCTGGTGCAGGCTGGAATTACTTTGCTAGGTTTCTGGGTGGCGAACTGGGTGCTGCACTACGCGGTCGATCACCACATGTTCGAAGAGCTTTCCGATTTCGCCAACCTGCCGTTGCTGGCTCTCACCGCGACTGCGCTTTCTCTGATTTTGATGCCCGCGCTCAATGCCTACTCGCGCTACAACGAGCGGCAGGCTGACCATTACGCGTTCGAATCGATCGCCAGTGTTGAGCCATTCATTTCGTCGATGAACAAGTTGGCGCAACAGAATCTGGCGGAGCGCACGCCTTCGAAGTGGGTGGAGTGGTTCTTCCACTCCCATCCGGCAATCGCCAAACGCGTGGCGGCGGCGGAAGCGTGGGGTCGCACGCAGGCTCAAATTTCGGGGCCGCGGACATAGTGCGGAGTTGCGAGTACCGACTACCGAAAAATCAACGCTTCTTCAGGGTTTCCGCGACGCGCTGCAAATCGTCTTCCGTATCGACTCCGACGGAGTCGTAAGGCGTTTCGCGGACGTAGATCGGGATTCCGTTTTCGAGGAAACGTAGCTGTTCCAGCCGCTCAGTTTTTTCGAGAGCCGATTCCGGCCGGCTCACAAAAAGATCGAGCGCAGCTTTCCGGTAGGCGTAGAGGCCAAGATGCTTGAAGTAGCGCGGGCCGGTGTTGTCGCGGTCGAAGGGGATCGTAGCACGTGAGAAATAGAGAGCGCGGCCGTCCGGGGCGGTCACGACTTTGACTGCGTTGGGATTACGAATTTCTCCCGGCGGACATGGAGTCTTCACGGTTCCCACCTGAACTGCCGCGTCTTTCATCACCTCGAGCAGCGTGGCAATTTGTTCGCACCGCACCAGCGGTTCGTCGCCCTGCACATTGATATAAACATCTGCCGCGATGGAGTTTGATATTTCATGTACGCGCTCGGTGCCGCTGCAGTGAGAGGGTGAAGTCAATTGCGCCTTCCAGTCATGTCTGCGGCAGGCTTCCAGGATTTCCTCGGAATCCGTGGCGATGATCACGTCGGAAAGAAGGGCCGAGGCGCGTACTGCCTCGTAGACCCAACCGACAAGCGGCTTACCTGCGATCTCACGCAGCATCTTACGCGGCAAGCGGCTGGAAGCCAGGCGAGCGGGGATGATGGCGACGGATTTCACGGATTGAGCAGCAGCTCTGAAATTTGCGGCGTTCCTATTCAGCATGAAACACAGCCATGATCACTTCAGCGTGTCGCTGCGGTAAAGCTGGCCAAGTTGCGTGCGGTAACCAAATGCCATCCAGCGTCCGTCCGCGGTAATTCCGATCGGTACATTCATGGGCCGCAGACCCACCGCGTCTTTCGGAGTTATGGTCTGCCACAATTCCCGCCGGCCGGACTCCACGTCAACCTTATAAATGTTGAGACCCGAGGCGATAACGGTCTGCACAAATACATGCTTCGAGTCCGCCCACCCAACTGGCCCTTCCGTCGCCAGAATGCCGGGGATCGGATTGGAGGTGCCTTCCGAGATGGAATGGACGGCCACGCTCCCATTCTGCTCAGTGATGAAAGACTGCCCATCCGGCGCGATCGCGCCCCACGAAATGTTTCCCGGCGACAACTGCTTTGGCGTCGAACCATTTACATCCGTGAGGTAGACTGCCTCCGGCTGGCCGGACTGGCTGGCTACCATCAGAATATGTTCTCCGTCCGGGAACCATTCCGCCCATCGCGGCTGCATCCCGTCCCAGTGCAACGCGCGAGCCTGCCCGGGCCCCACGGGTACAATCTGGATGCGCTTCGCCGGATCGTCCGGGAGTTGTACCAGCGCCCATTTCCCATCGGGACTGATGTCAGAGCCATATCCTCCGCCAGCGATGCGAACCGCGGGAGAGCCGTCGCTCTTCCGCACATATACCGAGTAGTCGTTACCCGACTGTTCGGATAAATCGGTGAACAATACCTCGCTTCCATCTTTGGACAGCCGCGGACCCCAACTGTAGGAGAGCCAGCTCAGATCGCGTTCTTGATTGGACCCATGCTCCACCAGTTCCATCGTCCCGCGGGCTTCTTCCGTAGAAACCAGCGCGCGGCCCGACGACGCAATGTCGAGGATGCGGGTGGGCGCCGTGCCACAATACACAGTCCTTTCCCGGCCCGATAAGCTCACGGCATGAATGCACCACTGCTCCCCGGTCTGCGCAGCGGAGAACCAAACCTCTTTCCCCGATGGAGCCCACGCCAGCCCCTCCAGGGATTCCCACCCCGTTGATAGAGTTCGCAACTTTCCCGATCGGTCAAGCACCACAAGATCGCCCCGATCGTCAGGATTCGGCGGGTGACGAAACAGCGCTACCTGCGCCCCGTCGGGAGAAACTCGCAGATCGCTCATCCAGCCTTCGCCTTCGAGCAGCACCTTTCCGATTGGATATTGCAATCTCCACTTATCGTTGTTGCGGTCAAGCACGGCGAGTTCGTTCCCGTCGGGTCCCCAGTCAGCATCGAAGACATGCTCCAGCAGCTCGCGAGGGGCGCTGCCGCCTAAAGGAGAAGTCGCCAGCGTACCGCCCCATTGATAGTGAGCAAAGTACGTCGGCCGCATCAACAGTGCCATCTGACCCTGCCGCGAGATTGCCAGCAGCACCCCCCCGCCCAGACCAGCCGGAGTTGAGGCCGGATAGTCCTCGCGAATGCTGTAAGTGTCGGGCGTTCCTGCGCCGGGCGTTCCCGCGCCGAACTTGGCGCTGTAGAAGACAGTTTTCGTATCCGGCGCGAACCGGCCTCGAATTACCTCGCCGCGATGGTACGACACCCGCGTGAACGTCGGCGCCGGCGCGGGGCCAGGACGGAAGTACCAGGCAATCGCGGCTCCCAGGGCCAGGCCGATGACTCCGGCGGCCGCTACGAATACTGGCCAGCGCGGCTTCCGAACGGCGCCTGCGATGGCCGCATTCGCCGCTGTCCTCGAGGTCGTGCCGCTCAAAGCTTCCAGCGCAAAAGCAAGGTCCTTCGCGGATTGAAAGCGTTGTTCCGGTTGCTTCTCCAGGCAACGCCGGACGATGCGCTCAAGCCCCGGCGACAGCGGATGGTCCATCTCGTTCAATTCCGGCGGGTCTTCTTTCAGGATAGCCGTCATGGTCTCAGCCGTGCTATCGCGGCTGAAGGCGCGCTTGCCGGAAATCATCTCGTACAGCACGGCACCGAAAGCGAAAATATCAGTGCGGGAATCCACTGGCGAGCCCCGCACCTGCTCCGGCGCCATGTAACCGGCCGTGCCCATCACCATACCCGCTTCTGTGGGCAAACTGGTCAGCGTGAGGCCGTCGGATTCGCTCTTTTCGCCACGAGCATTTGGCGCTTGCTTTGCCAGACCGAAATCGAGAATCTTCACCCGGCCTTCTTTGGTAAGAAAAATGTTCTCTGGCTTCAAATCGCGATGGACGATGCCCTTGTCATGCGCCGCTGCCAATCCCTGCGCGATCTGCGCCGCATAATCGGACGCCTTGCGCGACGTCAGCGGGCCCCGGTCAAGCTCGGCGCGCAAGCTGATCCCTTCCAGAAGCTCGGACACAATAAAAGGCGAGCCATCCTGCTCCCCGATGTCGTGAATGGCGAGAATGTTAGGATGGTTGAGCGCTGCTACCGCGCGCGCTTCCTGCTCGAAGCGCCGCAGTCGGTCGGCATCGCGCGAAAAAGACTCCGGCAGCACCTTCAGTGCGACCTCGCGCCCCAGACGTAAATCACGGGCGCGATACACTTCGCCCATGCCTCCTGCGCCGAGCGGGCCCAGAATTTCGTAAGGGCCTAGTTTGCTGCCAGGGATCAGCGTCATGGTGCGCGCAATTATAGTCGAGTGGAGCCAATTGCTGAGCATTCGACGTTTCCGGGCGCAGGTCGGCCAGCCGGAAGCCGAGCGCTCGCGGGAAGATTGAGATGGGCCGCCGTTCGAGAAGCCGGCCACCTAAGTTTGACACTGTTTTACAGTGCCTCTTAGAATCAAAGGGTTGGGCGCGGGGCGCGAGGATGTTCGATTCGATCCGCGCGGGGAGGCTCCTGCTTCGGCGGGCCCGTCTCGTGGTTACCTCTGTTTCAATTGTTACCAGTCTGGTTGCACTTGGCGGCGTAGCTCAGGTGGCTAGAGCGACGGTCTCATAATCCGTAGGTCCGTGGTTCGAGTCCACGCGCCGCCACCACTCTCTCGTTTCTGGCATTCCGTGCTAAAAGCAGGAATTGACATTCCTGCACTGCTCTGGAAACATCGAAAAACTCTTGAGCGAAGAGTCTCGAAGTTCCGCATATTCTGGAAAGCGGTTGAGATATAGATTATGGTCGGAATTCGTACGCGCGACCTGCGCAAGATTTATACTTCGTCGCCGCCATTTGGTGTGGGCAGCTCTGGTTCATCGGCCGCGCGCGACAAACGAAAGAAGCAACCGAAGCCGGAGATCGTTGCTCTCGATGAGCTCACGCTGGACATTGCCCCAGGCGAGGTTTTCGGACTGCTCGGCCCGAATGGCGCGGGCAAGTCCACGACCGTGGGAATTCTCACTACGCGCGTACGGCCGACCAGCGGCACTGCCTGGATTGGCGAGCACGATGTCTGGAAAGAACAGGTCCCGGTGAAACGCCTGATTGGCGTAGTTGCGCAACGCCCGAACCTCGATTTTTCCCTCACGGCACGCGAGATTCTGCTGTTTCACGGAGCTTACTTCGGCCTTGACTCCGAAGCGCGGGCGGCGCGCGCCGAAAGTCTTCTGGACCGGTTTAAGCTGCGCGACCGCGGCGACCAGATGGTGCGCGGATTTTCCGGCGGAATGATGCAGCGGCTGTCCATCGCGCGCGCCATGATGCACGATCCGCAGGTTCTTTTCCTCGACGAGCCCAGCGCCGGTCTGGATCCGCAGACAAAATTGCTTTTGTGGGAGATCATTCGCGAATACAACCAGACCGGCAAGACGATCCTGTTGACCACGCACAACATGGAAGAAGCCGACGCACTGGCCAACCGCCTGGCGATTATCGACCACGGACGGAACATCGCGCTGGGCACGCCTGCGGAGTTGAAAGCTTCAGTTCCCGGCGGTTATTTGCTGCGCCTACGTTTCGGCCACCACTCTGCTGACTTGCTGCAGCAGCTGCAGTCTTTATCCGGAGTGCGGGAGGTACGCGCCAACGATCAAAACGGCGCCGACCTGTATTCCGACCACGGTGGTTCGCTGATTGCCGGGATCGCCAGCCTGGCCTCGGCTGCGGGCGTGGAATTGCGTGACGTTCACATCTCAGAGCCTAGCCTGGAAAACCTGTTTCTGCACCACACCGGAAGGAGTCTGCGGGAATGAACTGGAAGACGTTTTTCGCCATGCTGGCGCGTGATGTTCACGTCGCTCGGCGCAACTTCGTCGTGTTGCTGCTGCAGACTTTTCTCCAGCCGCTGATGTTTGTGTTCATCTTCGGCCGCGTCATGGTGCGCAGCGGGTACATGCCGGAAGCCTACAAGAGCCTGTTGCTTCCTGGCATCATGGCCATCAGCATGGTGTTCACAGGAGTCTGGGCCGTGGCTATGCCTTTGATTGCTGAATTCCAGTTCACCCGCGAGATCGAAGACCGCCTGCTCGCGCCCATGGAAATTTCCTGGGTAGCCGTTGAGAAAGTGCTTGCGGGAACGCTGCAGGCGGTGATCGCAGGGCTGGTGGTGATTCCGGCGGCGTGGGTGATTCTGCGGCCGGGCGTGGTTGTAACGGTGCATAGTCCGCTCACTTTTGCCTGTGTTACCCTGCTGGTAGCGCTGTTCTCTGCCTGCGGCGGTCTTGCCCTGGGCTGCAGCGTTAATCAGCAGCACATTGGATTGATGTTCAGCATGGTGTTGACACCGATGATCTTCTTTGGCTGCACCTACTACCCCTGGAGCGCGCTGAATAGCTTCCCCGTCCTACAAAAAGTAGTGCTGGTGAATCCCCTGGTTTACGCCAGTGAAGGGCTGCGCGGAACGCTGGCGCCGCAGTTCCCGCATCTCCCGTTGTCGGCCGTGTTGGTGGCGTTGACGGCGTTTGACGCCTTGCTGCTCGCAGCCGGGCTGCGGCAGTTCTGGGGGAAAGCTGTCAGTTGAGTTTTCTTGGTTACGCTTTCGTGGTTACCCCTGCTGAAAGTTGCCTCGAATGAGGCGAATCCATGGGTTACTGAAGTTTCCGGCAGCGCCCACAAATCATTGTTACTAAACCTGATAGCTGGGTATCCTAGCTCAAGGGGACGCCTGCGCGCTGATAGCTGAGCGGCGCGCTGTGACCCGCAGACGAATGTCCGCCAGCACACACTCGTGGAGAGGCCTGCCCATCGGCGCCAAGGCTTTCATCGGCCTGGTGATCGCTGCCGGAATGGCGTCACTGCTGCAAGCAGCGATTCACCAGAGCAGCAAGAACATCGCAGAGTTCATCTGTTACCTGGGAATCGCGATTTTGGCTTCGCGGCTGCGCGTTACGCTGCCCGGCATTACGGGCACGCTTTCGGTGAACTTCCTGTTCATCCTGGTGGCGGTTGCCGAGCTGAGCTATTCGGAAGCGCTTACGCTGGGCGCGGTCTCGATGCTGGCGCAGAGTATTCACCCCAACCGGCCCAGCGCCATCCAGTTGACGTTCAACGTTTGTGCGGGTTCGCTGTCGACGGCTCTGGCCTACGTTGTCTATCACAGTGCTCTGGCCAACGAGATCATTGAGAACCGGCCGCTGGTGCTGTGTTTGGCGGCTTCTACATACTTCATCGTCAACGCCGGAAGCATTGCGGTTGTGATTTCAGTCAGCGACGGAAAACCTCTCCGCCAGATCCTGGTCGATTGCTATTTCTGGTCCTTCCCTTACTACCTGGTGGGCGCCGGCATTGCCGGTGTGATTGGTTGGTTCAACCACAGGTTCAACTGGGAGAGTTCGCTGCTGTTCGTCCCCGCCATTTATCTCATCTACCGATCCTACCGCTTGTATTTGGGAAAGCTGGAGGACGAGAAGCGGCACGTGGAAGAGATTGCAAACCTGCACTTGCGAACGATTGAGGCCCTGGCGCTGGCCATCGAAGCCAAAGATCAAACCACACATGATCACCTGCAGCGCGTCCGCATTTATGCCATTGAGGTAGCTAAGGAACTGGGCATGATTGGGACTGAACTGGAAGCCCTGCATGCAGCGGCGCTCCTGCACGACATCGGCAAGCTCGCGGTTCCTGAACATATCATCTCGAAGCCCGGCCGGTTGACGCCGGAAGAGTTCGAGAAAATGAAGATTCACACCGTGGTAGGGGCGGAGATTCTGGAGCGAGTTCGCTTTCCCTACCCCGTTGTGCCGATTGTGCGCGCCCACCATGAGAAGTGGGATGGGTCAGGTTATCCCTATGGACTGAAGGGAGCGGAGATTCCGATTGGCGCGCGCATTCTCTCCGCTGTCGATTATCTGGATGCGCTGGCGTCCGACCGGCAATACCGGCGAGCCATGCCATTGGATGAAGTGATGACACGGCTCACGGCGGAGTCCGGGAAAGCATTTGATCCGAAGGTGGTGGATGTCCTCAAGCGACGCTACCGCACTCTGGAAAATCTTGCTCTAGCGAAATCGGCGGAAGATGGCACCCTGATTCTTCCGACGGACCTCAAGATTACGCGGGGACCTGCGCCCGCCGCGGGATTCGAGAATGCCACGGTTTCCGATGCGCCCGGGCGCGAAGCAACCTTCCTATCCTCCATCGCGGCGGCGCGCCAGGAGGCGCAGTCTTTGTTTGAGTTGAGCCAGGACTTGGGAGCATCGCTGAGCCTCGGTGAAACGCTCTCCGTGTTTTCCGTCAAACTAAAAATGACCGTTCCCTACGACGCAATCGCCATCTATATACGCCGCGGCGATGAGTTGATCCCCGAGTATGTGAACGGCGATAACTACCGCCTGTTCGCTTCGTTGCGGATTCCTGTGGGACACGGGCTCTCGGGCTGGGTGGCGCAGAATAAGAAGCCGATCGTGAATGGAAATCCATCGGTTGAGCCGGGCTACTTGAACGATCCTGACAAGTTCAGCACGCTGCGCTCTGCTCTCGCCCTGCCTCTGGAGGGAGTAGCAGGGGTGATCGGTGTTCTCGCACTTTATCGCGCCGAAAAGGACGCGTTTACTTCCGATCATTTGCGCATCCTTCTGGCGGTGAGCGGCAAGATGGCTCTGGCGATTGAAAATGCTCTCAAGTATCAGCAAGCCGAAAGCTCTGCGACCACCGACTACCTTACAGGCTTGCCCAACGCGCGGTCGCTGTTTTTGCAACTGGACCGCGAATTGGCGCGCTGCAAGCGCGACAACGTCTCGCTCACGCTGATGGTTTGCGACATGAACGGGTTCAAGAAAATTAACGACCGCTTCGGGCACCTGGAAGGAAATCGCGTATTGCGCTTGTTTGCTCAAGCTTTAAAAGACACTTGCCGCGAGTACGACTACGTAGCGCGCATGGGCGGAGACGAGTTCGTGGTAATTGCTCCGGGTCTCCCCGCCGACGCTGCAGCGAAGAAGGTTGAGCAGATTCGTCCTCTCGCCCGACAGGCCGGATTCGACGTTTGCGGAGAAGAAATTCTTTCCCTGAGCGTGGGTATGGCCGTGTCGCCCGACGACGGCAATGATGCAGAGCAGCTTCTGACTCAGGCCGACCGCCGCATGTATCTGGAGAAGCAAAAGCTCCCGACGCAGAAAGACCAGCGCCTGCACACGCGGATGAAGTGCCGGCTCACGATCGAACTGCATCCCCAGTCAGGAGGCGGCCCGATTTTCGGCAACATGATCGACCTCAGCCTTGGCGGCTGCTATGTGGAAACCAGCGCCATTCTGCCTCCGGGTTCGAACGTAAAGCTGGTCTTCTCGATTGATGACGGCGCTCTGAGCACCGAAGGCAGCGTTGCGCGAATCCACCCTGGATCGGGTGTGGCCATCCAATTCAAGGAGATGAGCCGGGAGTCGCGGGAGAAAATGTACCGCATTCTGGAGTTCGTGCAGAACTCGACTACGGTTTACAACGATCGCTATCTCCAGAATCTTTTCAAGCGTTGAAAATCAGTAGTCAGGGGTCAGGGGCTAGGGGATAGTGATCAGTGGCCAGTAGGAACTGGTTGTTTTCTGGTTACTGGCCTCTGACCCCTGACCCCTGCGCTTCGCTTGAACCCCGCTGCTGCCGCCCGTACACTTGAACCATGCACGTTCACGTTCATGGCGCAGGCGGTCCCAAGCGAGTGCTGAAAATCTCGCTTGGCGTCACACTGGCCTACATCGTGCTACTGGTGGTGGCCGGCATCCGCGCCCACTCGCTGGCTCTGCTCTCTGAAGCGGGGCACAATCTCTCCGACTTTTTGGCTCTGCTGTTATCTCTGGTTGCGGTGTATTTGCAAGGGCGCCCGGCCAGTGCTACGAAGACCTACGGCTACCATCGCGCGGGAGTGCTTGCCGCGTTGGTCAATGCCGTATCGTTGGTCGCGGTTTCGTTCTTCATCTTTTACGAGGCGTTCCGGCGACTGCAGCATCCCGAGCACGTTCAGGCCTCGGTGATGATGTGGGTCGCGGCCACGGGCGTTGTGATGAACGGAGTGATCGCGCTGCTGTTGTATCGTTCGAGCCGGGGCTCCGGGAACGATGTAAACATTCGCAGCGCATTGCTGCATGAAGTGGGTGACACGCTCTCGACCGCCGCAGTGATCGCCGGAGGCTGGGCGATTCTGGTGACGAACAATTATTGGATCGACTCGGCGCTTTCATTCGGGATCGGTGCGTTGATCCTCTGGTCAGGATTCGGTATCGTGCGCGAGACCCTGAATATTTTGCTGGAAGGGACGCCGCGCGGCGTGAAGCTCGAACTGGTTGAGACAGCGATTCGCTCGATTGATGGCGTCAACGACGTGCACGACCTGCACTGCTGGAGCATTGGTTCAGAAACCCGGGCGCTCTCCTGCCACATCTCCATTGCCGACATTCCGCCCTCGGTCAGCGAGCGCATCTTGCGCGACCTGAAAGAATGCCTGCATCACGATTTTCGCATCGACCACACCACTATCCAGTTCGAACACGTGGAATGCGAGGTAGCGCATGGATGCGTGATTCCGGTGGGCGAGAGCGAAGAGCATCACCACCACAGCCACTAGGCGCGGTCAAGAAGTTGCCCTCGAATCGGCTTATGTGTTTCTACTCTGCTTCGCGAAAATCTCCCACACCCGTTCAATCGTGTCTGCATCCTGCGCCGACTTATCCGGCCGCAGCCGCACGATCCGCGGAAAGCGCAGCGCGTACCCGCTGTCATGACGATCGGACTGCATCATGTTGTTGAAGGCCACTTCCAGGACAATCTTTGGTTCGACAGTACGCCGGAAGCCTTGATCGTCAATCGTGTGATCGAGAAACCACTGCGTCATCTCCCCAATCTCGGCGTCGGTGAGTCCTGAGTAAGCCTTCCCGATATTCACCAGCCGGTCTTTATCCCAAACAGCAAAGGTGTAATCGCTGAGCACACCGACGCGCTTGCCATGTCCGTACTCGACTGCGGTTACTACCACATCGAGCGTCCCCAATTCCCGTTTCATCTTTAACCACGACTTGCCGCGCTTGCCCGGCGTGTAGGCCGAGTCGAGGTCCTTAATCATCAAGCCTTCGTTCCCTCGCGCCTGTGCGGCGGCAAACAGTTCTTCTAGTTCGTTGGGCGAGTTGGCACGGGACAACGGGGCGCGGATGACGTAGGCTGCCGCAGCTGTTTCCTGCTCAGTATCCTCGAAGACCAGCTTCCCTTGGCCCGCCTTACTCTGTGACTCTGCGTCTCTGTGGTGAGTTGTTTCCCTTTCCGCAGCCAGCAGTTCATCCAGAATCTGCCCCCGCTCCCGCAGCGGCCGATCGATCAGCAACTCGCCGCCCGAGTACAAAACATCGAACACCAAATACGCCACAGGAATCTCTCGCAGCATCCGCTCGCTAACTTTCTTCCTCCCCAATCGTTGCTGCAGCACGCTGAACGGCCGCGCTCGCCCCGGATCCTTCCACGCCACGATCTCACCATCGAGAATCGCATCCCGCTGTAGACCCGCAAGCGCGTCCGGAAGCTCAGGGAACGACTCGGTGATTTCATCCCGCGTGCGCGAGAAGAGTTTCACCTCTCCATTCGAGATGTGCGCCTGCGCTCGAATCCCGTCATATTTGTCCTCGACCACCGCCTCAGAAAAATAGCTCACTCCTTCCTCGGCTGATTCGATCGGGCTCGCCAGCATGAAGCCTATGGGATGAAACATCCGCATCTTCGCATCCGCGAGCTTGCCCTCGACGGCCAGCCGCAGCATCTCGCCGATATCGCCCAGCAACATATTCGCCCGCTGCACTTCCTTCACCGCACCGGCAGGCGTACCCCCGTACGCTTTTGCAATCGCCTCCTCGACCAGACTCTCCTTCAGGCCAATCCGTAAATCGCCAGTCATGATCTTGACGATGTACTTGGCTTCGAGCGGCGCCGACCGGGCTAGCAGATCGCGGACCAACGCAGTCTTTGCCGCCGGCCCGCGCGCCGCCGCAATCTGCCGGAAACTGTCGACGACTTCGAGAACATTGAGGCCCAGTCCGGACCGCTGCGCAAGAACCTCCCCAGCCACCGAACCCAAGTCGCCATATTTTCGATAGGCCGCGGTCAGCGCCACCTCATCTTTTCCAGAAAGCTCCGCCACCACCCGCCACAACAACGATCCGCCAACTTGCAGCGTTGTCTCCTCCCACGCGGGAAATGCCCTGCCGGAGAGAAACACCGCTGATGCAGCGGCCTCGTCAGTGGTGCGAGACTTGAAGTAGTCGGCCACGATAGCCGTCTTCTGCAGCTTCTTGGTGGTGGCTGCGATCGCCTCACAGGTTTCGGCAAGTTTTCGCATGCTGTTCAAAATACTTCCGAGCATAGACGAAAGATTCGCGAATCGCCGAGCGTTTCTTTGTGACTCTCTCGATAAGTCCAGGCCTCAGAGCGCAGTGCCTTGTAGCAATGGCGGGCTGTGGTAACCTACAGATTGGCGCTTTTCCCGGCCCGGGAGCATCTAACCTCTGTGCGTTCTGTGAGAAATTTCGTCCGTTTTCTGGTGGCTGTCCAGCTTCTGCCTGCGCTTGAAAGTGGCGAGGAGACCTTGGTTGGCGGACAGGCCGTGCTCGAAGGCGTGATGATGCGTTCGCCACACGCCTGGGCAATCGCTTGCCGCAAGCCGTCGGGCGAAGTGGTGACCATGCGCGAACCGCTCGATCGTCCCTCGGAAAAACATAAGTGGATGGCCTGGCCCATCGTTCGCGGAGTCGTGACGCTCGGTTACGCCATGTCTCTCGGTTACCGCGCCCTGCGTTTCTCGGCGAACGTGGCCATCGAAGACGTGATGCAAAGCGAAGAACCTCATGTGGATATGGCCGCTAAGCCTGCCCTGAGCGAAGCCGAAGGGACCGTTCCAGCGGAGCGAGGTCAGGCGGAACAACGACCCACCACTGAGTCGACCAAGACGCAAGCCCGCGAAAAAGCCGCCACCATCAGTGGCTGGCTGGCGGGAGTCAACGTCGTCATCTCACTCGCCTTCTTCATCTTCATGTACAAATACCTGCCGCTGGTGGCGGCTACGGAACTCAAGAAGGTCGATCCCGCGTTCGGCGGCCAGATCATGTTCAATCTGATTGACGGGGCTGTGCGCCTGATCCTGTTCCTGCTGTTCATCTGGGGAGTGTCGCTGTTCGCGGATATTCGCCGGGTTTACGAGTATCACGGCGCCGAACACAAGACGGTGTTTGCGTTCGAAAACGGCGACCCGCTTTCTACTGCAGCGGTGCAGAAGTATTCGACATTCCATCCCCGCTGCGGCACCAGCTTCCTGATGACGGTGATGCTGATCTCGATCGGATTTTATATGCTGGTTCCGTTCACGAGCTTCTGGGCGCGGTTCGCTTCGCGCATCGCGCTTCTGCCCGTGATTGCCGGCGTCTCTTACGAGATCATTCGATTCGCCGCCAGGCATCGCGGTTCTTTGTTTGCCTTGATGACTGCGCCCGGCCTCTGGCTGCAGCGCATCACCACCAAGCCACCTTCTGACGAGCAAGCGCAGTGCGCCATCGTCGCGCTCGACCACGCCATGGCCCTGGAAAAAGAACGTGGCGGCGAGCTGGTGATTGCCTAGCGGCTCCGCCGCGAATATTTCCTCTTCTCCTCCGACATCACTAAAATGCTTTAGAGAACCGGACCGGCGCGAGACCGAAGCGCAGCAACCCGTGCTATGCAAGGATTCCGATGTTTGAACGTCTAGACCAAATCGAAGCCCGTTACGAAGAGCTGACCAACGCTCTGGCGTCGCCGGATATTGTCAACGATTCGGTGAGATATCAGAAGACCGCGAAGGCGCATAGCGAAATCGCGCCCGTGGTCGAAAAGTATCGCGAATACAAGGACCTGACGCGCGGCATAGCTGAGAGTAAAGCCATGCTCGCCGACGAGAAGGATCCTGAGATGCGCGCCTACGCCCAGGAAGAACTCGACAAGTTGCAACCCCGGGTCGCCGCCATCGAAGAGGAGCTGAAAGTTCTGCTTCTGCCCAAGGATCCCAACGACGAGAAAAATGTCATCCTCGAAATTCGGGCGGGCACCGGCGGAGACGAAGCCACTCTTTTCGCCGCCGAAATCTTCCGCATGTATACACGATATGCGGAGACCCAGCGATGGAAGGTTGAGGTTCTTTCGTCATCAGAATCGTCGGCCGGCGGATTAAAAGAAGTGATCGCCATCATCGAAGGCAACCGGGTTTTTTCGCAGCTCAAATACGAAAGTGGTGTGCATCGCGTGCAGCGCGTTCCCGCGACCGAGCAGCAGGGGCGCGTCCACACCTCAGCTGTGACCGTAGCCGTTCTTCCCGAAGCCGAAGACGTAGACATTAAGATCGAAGCCAAAGACTTGCGCATAGACACCTTCTGCTCCTCCGGCCCCGGGGGACAGTCGGTGAATACAACGTACTCGGCGGTTCGCATTACGCACATTCCCACCAATACCGTCGTGAGCTGCCAGGACGAGAAGTCGCAGATCAAGAACCGCGACAAAGGCATGCGCGTTCTGCGCTCGCGTCTTTACGAAATAGAAATGGAGAAGCAGCAGCAGGCGCTGGCCAAGGAGCGCAAAGCCATGGTGGGTTCCGGCGACCGCAGCGAGAAAATTCGTACCTATAACTTTCCGCAAAACCGGCTCACCGACCATCGCATCGGATTCACCATCCACCAACTCGAAGCCGTGATGGATGGCAAGCTCCAGCCCTTGATCGAAGCGCTCACCACGCACTACCAGGCCGAAAAACTAAAGCAGGAAGCCGCAAGCGCGGTATAAGAGCGTCACTCGAGCGCTCTAGTTCGCGCGGTAGGAGGGAACATGTCGGAACTCAACGAGACACTCACGTCGGTTCTCATCGAGCGCTACGCTGCAAACGCAACCAGGATTCGTGCACTCGCCGCGCCTCTGACTAACGCGCAATTCTGGCAAAAGCCGTTCCCTTTCGGTAATAGCTTCGGCCATTTAGTCCTGCATCTGACCGGCAACTTGAACTACTACATCGGAACGCAGATCGCGAAGACCGGCTACGTCCGCGACCGGCCTCGCGAATTCAACGATCGGACTCCTCCGCCGAAAGACGAGGCGCTCATCCGTTTCGACGACGCCGTGGGCATGGTTCTCAAAACCATCCGCGCGCAATCGCAAGAGGATTGGGCGGAGGAATACTCCGGGGCCGGCTCCGATGCCAAGAACCGTCTCGATATTGTTGTCATTTGCGCCGCCCATATGCAGCACCACATTGGCCAGATGATCTACCTTAACTACGAGTTGCGCCGTTAAGGCAAAAACGGGGAGAGATGAAATCGAATTCTAGAAAGTCCGTTTTGCATCGTGTCTCTTTGACTCTCTGGTGAAATGATTTTGTGCAGCTAAAACAAACTCTGGCCTCTGCCGTCAACCGCCTCAGTGCGGATCACGTTCCTTCCCCACGTCTGAACGCCGAGTTGCTCTTGATGTTCACCCTCAGCTGCGACCGGGCCTACCTCTATGCGCATCCCGAGCGCGAAATCACGCACGACGAACAGACTCACTATGATGCTGCGCTTGCCGAGCGTGGACGAGGCGTACCAACGCAGTACATCACCGGCCACCAGGAATTCTGGGGGATGGATCTCATCGTCTCGCCCGCCGTCTTGATTCCGCGCCCCGAGACCGAGCATGTGATCGAAACCGTGCTCGAATGTGTGGGGCGGGCGCCGCTGCGGCAAGCTCAGGGCAAGCCCTCTCCTGCTGGCCTCCTGCGCATCGCCGACGTGGGAACCGGCTCCGGTTGCATCGCCCTAGCGCTGGCCAAAGAATTACCGCATGCCGAGATTCACGTCACCGACATCTCTGCTGCCGCGCTGGAGGTCGCTCGCACCAACGCCGCCCGCCATCGGCTCGAATCTCGTATTCGATTTCACGAAGCCGACCTACTTGTGGAATTTGAGAACGATGCCTTCGACTTCATCGTCTCCAATCCCCCCTATGTCGGCGAATCGGAAGAAGATCAGGTCCAGCTGGAAGTCCGCAAATTCGAGCCGCGCGGGGCTGTATTTGCGGGGCCGACGGGAATGGAGGTCATAACGCGTCTGATTTCGCAGGCGCGCGCGGCGCTTAAACCCGGCGGCTGGCTCGTCATGGAAATCAGTGGTGCAATTTCAGAAAAAGTGCAACAGTCGCTGCGGGATTGGAATGATGTTCGGATCCGCCCGGATCTGCAATCAATTCCGCGCGTGGTGCAGGCACGGAAATAGCTAGTGCGGGACAACCGCGGGCGATATTTCTTCCACGTCGACAATATTCGTCGGGTACTTGCCCGTATAACAAGCAGTGCAGTAGGAGGTTTTCTCGCCCTCGCCACAAGCTTTCTTCAGACCCTCGAGCGAAAGATAGGCCAGCGAGTCGGCTCGAATGTACTCGCGAATTTCGTCGACGGATTTATTGGCGGCGATCAGCTGATTCTTCGAAGGCGTGTCGACGCCGTAGTAGCAAGGCGAAATTGTGGGCGGACACGAGATGCGCATGTGGACTTCCTTCGCGCCGGCGTTGCGAATCATACGCACGATCTTGCGGCTGGTGGTGCCGCGCACAATCGAATCGTCAATCAGCACCACGCGCTTGCCTTCCAGAAGCGAGCGCACGGGATTCAGTTTCAGCTTAACGCCGAAGTCACGCACGCTCTGGCTCGGTTCGATAAACGTGCGCCCCACATAGTGATTGCGGATCAAACCAAAGCGGAATGGAATACCGCTCTCTGCCGCGTAGCCCACAGCAGCGGTCACGCCCGAATCCGGCACCGGGACCACTAGATCGGCCTCCACCGGCGCCTCGCGCGCCAACTGCCGACCCAGTTCTTCACGACTGGTTTGCACGGCGCGGCCAAACACTATGCTGTCGGGCCGCGAGAAATAAACGTGCTCGAAAATGCAACTCGATTGGGGCGCGTCCGTCGAATAGAAACGAGACGTGACGCCTTCCGGCCCAACTACGATCAACTCGCCCGGCTTCACGTCGCGCTCGTAAGTGGCGCCGATCAGATCGAAAGCACAAGTTTCCGAAGCGAAGACAATCGTGTCGCGTTTCTGACCTTCCAGTGCGGGGATGCGCCCCATCGCGAGCGGGCGGAAGCCGCGCGGATCACGCGCCGCGATAACCCGGTCGGGACTCATCAACACCAGCGAAAAAGCGCCTTCCACGCGACGCAGTGCATCCGCAATCGCTTCGGGCAACGTGTGCTCTCGTGAGAGCGCGATCAGGTGGACAATTACTTCGGTGTCGCTGTTCGTCTGGAAAATGGATCCCTGGCGCTCCAGTTGGGCCCGGAGATCCACCGCGTTCACCAGATTCCCGTTGTGAGCGACCGCAATCGAACCCTTATTCGACTGCACCAGAATCGGCTGCGCATTCAGCAACGCCGAATCGCCAGCGGTTGAGTAACGCGTGTGGCCGATGGCCAGCGTACCGCGCATTTTTGAAAGCACATCTTCGGTGAAGATGTCGGCGACCGTGCCCATCGCCTTGTGGACGCGGGAAGTCAAGCCATCGGAGGTAACAATCCCGGCCGACTCCTGCCCCCGGTGCTGCAAGGCGTGCAGGCCCAGATAAGCGAGCTTTTCCGCTTCAGGGTGAGCGAAGATCGCCACCACCCCGCACTCGTCATGAAATTTATCAGTTTTTGGCATTCAGTATCGGCCGTCAGCATTTCAGCCAGCACATTGTTCAATCTGCTATGAGTTCGGGATCTGTCCGCAGCTCTGACTCCAAAGCGCTCTCATACGCACCACTTAACTCCGAAACCGGCGCGGACACCACCAATTGTCCGTCCAGCAAAACCTCGAACTGCTCGGGAATGGTTTCTCCCAGCACGTCAGCATCGATTCCGTATTTCTCTGCCACCTCTTGGATTCGCGCAACGTTACCCGGGGTGCAGGAAACCACGATCCGGCTTGCATCTTCACCAAAAAGGGCGAATTCCGCGGGCAATCCACTCGAGTTCACATTCACACGCGCGCCCACACCTTTCGCAAATGCCTTTTCGGCCAGCGCGACCGCCAGGCCGCCATCGCTGCAGTCGTGCACGGACTCCACCAATCCCTGTTGAACCAATTCGATCACGGCCTTTTGCAGCGCGGCTTCTTTCTCCAGATCGAGTTCTGGAGGATAACCCCACAATGCGCCCAGAATCTCTTTTGCGTATTCCGACGATCCGAACTCACTCTGTACATCGGTGATATCGGCTGCTTCGCCGGCGCGCAATAGCACGATCGTGCGTCCTGCGGCGGAGAAATGCATCTTCGCAGTCTTATGCACGTCATCAAGAATCCCTACAACGCCCAGAACTGGCGTGGGATAAATGCCTTCACCCAGCGTCTCGTTGTAAAAACTCACATTACCGCCGGTGATCGGAATCTCCAGTTCCTCGCAAGCCTTGGTGATGCCGTCGATGGTTTGTGAGAACTGCCACATGATGTGCGGCTTTTCGGGATTGCCGAAGTTGAGACAATTGGTTGCGCCCACCGGAGTTGCGCCCGAACACGCCACTTTGCGCGCAGCCTCCGAGACGGCGTGCATCGCGCCCAGGCGTGGATCGAGATAACACCAGCGGCTGTTGCCATCGAGCGCCATCGCCAGTCCGCGCTGCGGTCGCTCGGGATTTGCATTCTTGATGCGGATCACGCCCGCATCGCCGGCGCCCGGCGCTTCGACCGTATTGGTCTGCACCATGTGATCGTATTGCTGCCAAACCCAGAGCTTGCTGCAGATGTTTGGGCTGGCCAGAAGCTGCTTGAGGCGTTGGGTGAAGTCGCCGGCGCCGCTGAGCTGAATGTTCTCCGGCATTTCTCGGGGCACGGGCGGCTCCCAGCGCTCGAGCGGACGTTTGTACACAGGTGCATCGTCGGTCAACGCCTGATTCGGAATCTCGGCGACGATTTCGCCGTGCTGCAGAACACGCAGTTTGTTATCGGTCGTAACCTTGCCGACTTCCACCGCATCGAGCCCCCACTTTTCAAAAACGCGAAAGACTTCCTGTTCGCGGCCTTTCTGCGCGACGAGCAGCATGCGCTCCTGGGACTCGCTCAGCATGATCTCGTAGGCGCTCATGCCAGTTTCTCGCTGCGGCACACGGTCGAGCTCAATCTCGATGCCGACACCGCCGCGCCCGCCCATCTCGCAGGTGGAACAGGTAAGGCCAGCCGCGCCCATATCCTGAATGCCAACAATGGCTCCCGTCTTCATGGCTTCGAGGCAAGCTTCCAGCAGCAACTTTTCCAGAAACGGATCGCCGACCTGCACGTTCGGCCGCTTCGCCTCCGAGGCTTCGCTGAATTCCTCGCTCGCCATGGTCGCGCCGTGGATGCCGTCGCGTCCCGTCTTGGCGCCCACATAGATCACCGGATTGCCCTCGCCGGCGGCACGCGCGTAAAAGATCTCGTCTTTGCGAACCAGACCCAGGGCGAAAGCGTTCACCAACGGATTGCCGGAATAGCACGGCTCGAACTTGGTTTCGCCGCCCAGGTTCGGCACGCCGAAGCAGTTGCCGTAAGAAGCGACTCCGCTCACTACTCCTTCGAGGATCGAATGATTTCTGTGTACATCCTTCTGGACACTGTCAGCGGCAGCGGTTCCCACATGAGTTGTAATGGGCCCGAAACGCAGAGAATCCATAACTGCGACCGGCCTCGCTCCCATGGTGAAAATGTCGCGCAGGATTCCGCCTACGCCGGTGGTCGCGCCTTGAAACGGCTCGATGAAAGACGGATGATTGTGCGACTCGATCTTGAAGGCGCAAGCCCAGCCATCGCCGATGTCGATGATACCGGCGTTCTCGCCCGGTCCCTGCAAAACGCGCTTGCTCCGCGTGGGCAGGCGTTTCAAGTGAACCCGCGATGATTTGTAGGAACAGTGTTCGCTCCACATCACGCTGAAGACCCCGAGTTCTGTGAGCGTAGGCTCCCGCTGTCCAAGAAGCTGCTTTATCCTCTCGTATTCATCGATAGTGAGCCCATGCTGCCGGAGGGTTTCCGGAGGGAAGGCAGAAGTTATGGATGTGGTCATGGGGAAACTCTATTGTCGCATTTAGCGGGGCGGCTGGGTAGGGCCAACTTTCCCATGTTCCCGCGGACTCCCAGCCACAGCCGACCTTCTGGGCCCAGGCCCAGCCGCTTTTTCCGGTAAGATGGCGAACCAGATGAAATCCATCATCGTAGGCACGGCGGGGCACATCGACCACGGTAAAACCGCGTTGGTGAAGGCGCTGACCGGAATCGATGCCGACCGGCTGGAGGAAGAGAAGCGGCGCGGCATAACTATTGACCTCGGCTTCGCGCACTCGGATCTGACTTCCCCGGACGGCGAAACTTTGCGCCTGGGCTTTGTCGACGTTCCGGGGCACGAGCGCTTCGTCCGCAATATGCTCGCGGGAGTTGGCGGCATCGACCTGGTGCTGCTGGTGATTGCGGCCGACGAGGCGATCAAACCCCAGACGCGGGAGCATTTCGACATCCTGCAATTGCTCGGCGTGAACCGCGGCATCACGGTGCTGACCAAATCCGACACCGTGGATTCGGAGACGACCGGCGTGGTACGACTTGAGGTGGAAGAGTTTCTGCGCGGGACATTCCTGGGCAATCCAAACCTGGGTAATCCAAACAAGGATAAACCAAACGCCATCGTCGCCGTGAGCTCCTTGACAGGTGCAGGACTGGACGAACTGAAGCGGGCAATTGTTGCAGCAGCCACCGAGGTGCAGCCGCGAGATTCTCTGGCGCTCGCTCGCTTGCCAATCGATCGTGTATTCACCATGAAAGGCTTCGGCACGGTGGTGACGGGGACCCTCGTGGCAGGCACGATACGTCGCGGCGACGAAATGGAAGTCTTCCCAACCGGGCAGCGAGTCCGCGTGCGCGGAGCCCAGGTGCACGGACAAACAGCGGAGGCGGCGATCGCCGGACAACGGACGGCGCTGAACCTGGCGGGCGCGAGCACGCAGGACTTGTCGCGCGGCATGACCCTCGGGCCTCCCGGAACGTTTGAAGCGACGCGTCGGGCCGATGTGAAGTTACGATTATTGACTTCGGCACCGCGTCCTCTGAAAAACCGGGCGCGTGTCCACTTTCATTCCTACACCATGGAAATGGTGGTCGACGTAACGCTGCTTGGGGCAAAGGAAATAGGGCCGGGCGAGGAAGCGCTTGCACGCTTGAAGCTGCCGGAACCCGCATTGCTGCTGCCGGGAGACCGGTTCATCATCCGGCAATTCTCACCGGTGATAACGATTGGGGGCGGAGTCGTACTGGATGCCGCACCGATTCCGCGCATGGCGCGACCAGTCGACTTCCTGGAAACGCTAGCCGACAGCAGTGCGGAGGCGATTCTAAAAGGACGAATCGCGCGGCGCCATCACAAAGGAATCTCAATGTCTGGACTGATAGCGGAGACTGGCTGGGCAAAAACTGTGATCGAAACGCAGTTGGCTCCGGTACTGCGACTCGGGGACGCGGTGCTGGCCGGAGGGCGGTTCCTGCATTTACCTGCGCTCGAAGCGTTGAAGGCGCACATCGTGACCACGGCCCTGGATTTTCATAAAAAGAATCCTCTGGTGAATGGGATCAGCAAAGAAGAATTGCGTGCTCTGGTGGACACCACGCCGGAAGTCTTCGAGGCGGTTTCTCTCATGCTGGTGCGAGAGAAGAAGCTCGAAATGATCGGTGACCTGGCGCGGCTGCCAGGGCATGGTGTCGTGATGAAGGACGAAGAGGCAGAATCGAAACAGAAGATCGAAGACGCGTTTGCATCGGCAGGCCTGAAGGTTCCCGCGCTGAGTGAAGTGATTGCCGGGCTCAAGGTGGACAAGCTGCGGGCGCAGAAGATCGTAACTTTGCTGCTGCGCGACAAGGTGCTGATCAAAGTTTCCGACGAACTGGTTTTTCACCGCAGCGCGCTGGAGGAGTTGCGGCGACAGTTGGCAAATTACAAATTGAAGTCGGCGAAAATCAATGTGACAAAGTTCAAGGAGTTAACCGGAGTGACTCGAAAGTATGCCATTCCTCTGCTGGAATACCTGGATCGCGAACGCGTAACACGGCGGGAAGGGGATGCACGCCAGATTCTTTAGATCTTTCCTTTCAAAAATACCCAGGTAAATGAGTTCGTACAACTGTCATTCGTGTAACACGCGGTTGAGGCAGTATCCCTCGCTGCCGTAAAAGCTTAGAAAACACTAAGCATCTCGAGGCAATGGGTGGGAGCCTTTCCGCACACTGCTGGTGGTTGCCGCGAAGCCTACTGTAATCTCGTGCACTTGCGAGATGCAGCCTTCTACAGGAAAGAGGCCGAGCCGCCGATATATCCGTAGAGGTCTGTCCGATGAAAGTCACGGTGTATGTCGCGCTTCTAACTTGTGCGTCGCTGTTCGCGGCGGCACAAAATTATGGTGATTCCGGAGTCCGCTCGAACATTCTTGCCCTCGAATACGCCTGGGACCAGGCACAGGAGCGCGGAGACATCAAGGCGCTGAGTGCAATTTTCGACAATGCTCTGGCGTTCGTTGACTACGACGGCAAGATACTGACCAAGACGGAGTACCTGGCGCGGGTAAAGTCAGACTCGTTGCACCTGCAGCAAATCGTAACGGAATCGATGAGCGTGCAAGTGTTCGGAAACACGGCAATCGTGGTTGGGACTTATCGGGCCAAAGGCGTCGAAGACGGGAAGCCATACCTGCGACGCCGGCGTTTCGTGGATACCTGGATGCTGATGGGTGAACGCTGGGTATGCGTTGCCGCCGAGGCGACGCCTATCCCGCACTGAGATGAGCAGCGGAACGTTGCGCCGCGGATTATTGACCTTGGGTGTGCGAGTCCAATCAAGTCGATCCGCCTCTGATGTATTCTTGCCTCTCATGCTCGTGATTCGTCCTGCTACCATCGATGATGCGGCGCTGCTGCGAGCTTTGATCCGCGAACTGGCGGAGTTTGAGCACGAGTTGGATCTTTGTGTAATCGAAGAATCCGACCTCGCACGGGATGGATTTGGCGCGAATCCGAGTTTTAGCGCGCTGATTGCGGATTGGGATGGGCAGCCTGCGGGGTACGCTCTATTTTTTGGCCACTACTCGACCTGGGCGGGACGAAGACTGTTCCTGGAGGATCTGTTTGTGCGCGAGCATTTTCGGGGCCGAGGGATTGGGAAGGCGTTGCTGGCTTCCGTCGCTCGCATTGCGGTGCAGGAAAATTGCAACGGGATGCAGTGGGAAGTGCTGAACTGGAATGAGAACGCGATCGAACTTTACAAATCTCTGGGGGCGGAGTTCCTCGATCGGTGGCGGCCGGTGTTGCTGAAGGATGACGCACTGCGGCGGCTCGCAGGGAAGACATCTTGAGCGCGCCGGTTCGCATTATCGGGGCAGGGCTAGCCGGATCGGAGGCGGCGTGGCAGTGCGCCCAGCGAGACGTGGACGTGGAATTATTCGAGATGCGGCCGGTGCGGTCGACGCCGGCTCACCAGACGGCGGACTTCGCTGAACTCGTGTGCTCAAATTCGCTGAAGTCAGACAGCGAGAATACGGCTCCGTGGCTATTGAAGGAGGAGATGCGTCGGGCTGGATCGCGTCTGTTGCAGATCGCGCGGGAGTGCGCAGTTCCGGCGGGCCATGCCCTTGCAGTGGATCGGGTAACGTTTGCCGCGAAGGTAACGCAGGCCATTTCGCAGGAGCCGCGGATTATGGTGCGCCGCGAAGAGGTGACTTCGATTGAAGAATCGGGTCAGCAGGTCACTGTGATTGCCACCGGGCCTTTGACTTCAGAGGCGCTGGCCGCGGAGATTGGAAGACTCAGTAAGGCTGGGCACGACGCCGCTCCACAAAATCCTCATCAAGATCGTCACCTGTATTTTTACGATTCGATCAGTCCGATTGTAGAGGCAGATTCGATCGACATGTCCCGTGTATACATGGCGGCACGCTATGACAAAGGATCAGCGGATTACATCAACTGTCCAATGACGCCGGAAGACTACGACCGGTTCTACGATGCGCTGCTGGCCGCGCAGTCGGTGGAAGAGCGCGATTGGGAGAAACTGAATTACTTCGAGAGCTGCCTGCCAATTGAAGAGATTGCGCGGCGCGGCCGCGATACGCTGCGCTTTGGGCCCATGAAACCGGTAGGGTTGAAGGATCCTCGCACCGGGCGGATGCCCTATGCGGTCGTGCAGTTACGGCAGGAGAATCTGCGGGCGGATTCCTACAATCTGGTGGGCTTCCAGAATCATTTGAAGTTTGGCGAGCAGGCGCGCGTGCTGCGTATGATTCCGGGACTGGAAAACGCACGCTTCCTACGCTACGGGCAGATACATCGCAACACATATATCAACGGCCCGGCTTTGTTGCAGGAGACATTGCAGATGAAAGCGCACCCCCGGATTTTGTTCGCCGGACAGATTTGCGGCGTGGAAGGCTATGTGGAATCGATTGCGACCGGGTTGATGGCCGGTCGGCACGCGGCAGCGCTGGCTCTTGGAACTGAGTTGGTGCCGCCCCCACGGGCTTCGGCGTTTGGATCACTTACCCACTATATAACTCACGCGGACGCAAAAAACTTCCAGCCGGCGAATATTACTTTCGATCTATTGCCCGCGCTTGAGAAGAAAATTCGCGACCGGAAAGAGCGGCACCGATTGCAGTGTCAGTTGGCCCTGAAACACTTCGAAGAGTGGCTGGAGCAGGCTACAGCGACAGCCGCGAGGGGCTGAATCGCAAAAGCTGGCAGTGAACAAGCGCATTAGCGGTGAGATGCACGCAGCAACGCAAATCGAGATCCGTCGTGCCGGCCCGGAAGATGCGCCGGCGATTGCCACGGTGCTGAATGAGTCCTTTGCAGAGTTCAGGGCACTGTACACCGACGGCGGTTTTTCCGCGACCGCGCTAGGGAGCGACCAGATCCTCGACCGCATGCTGGAAGGCCCGGTTTGGGTGGCACTACGCGGGGGCGCCGTGCTTGGCACGGTAGCTGCCGTTGTAAAGGGAGACTCAATCTATGTTCGCGGCATGGCCGTGCTCCCAAATGCCAGGGGGTCGGGAGCTGGCGCCAGACTTCTACAACAGCTTGAAGTTTGGGCCAGCGCCCAGGGCTGCGCCCGGCTATTTCTGAGCACGACTCCGTTTCTCGATTCGGCCATCCGTCTTTACCAACGATTCGGCTTTCATCGCACGGACGAGGGCATGCACGATCTCTTTGGAACGCCGCTGTTTACCATGGAGAAGATCCTTCGCGCCCCTCGATAATTTATTTGACCCGCCCGTCTGTTTGCAGTACCTTCCTCCACATTCGACTGATGCCGAGGTGCGCGCTTGACATTCTCCGCCGTGGACGCCATCTATCCCGCCATTGAACACACAAAGAAACAGCTCTTTCAGCCTTTCCGTCTCGGCCAATGGACCAGGCTGGCGCTGGTCGGCCTGCTGGCCGGGGAGCTGGGCTCCGGCGGCGGATGTAACAGCCACAATTTCAACTGGAATCAACACCCAGGAGCCACACGCCACTTCATGGATTCAGGTTGGCCGGCAATCGATCCCGCTTTGTTAGCTGGCCTGATCGCGGTGCTGATCGTTGCCGGCCTGGTGCTGGGAATCATCCTGATGTACATAAGCAGCGTAATGCGCTTCATTCTGTTCGATAGCGTCATGGCGAAAGAGTGCCACATTCGCCAGGGCTGGAGCCGCAGGCAGGGTCCGGGGTTGCGATACTTCCTCTGGAAGCTGGCCTACCTCGTGGTTACGCTAGGTGGCCTCACCGTTCTGCTCGGAATTCCAGCCGGGTTTGCCTTTGCTGCGGGATGGTTTAAGGAGCCGAAGGCACACATGGTCCCGCTGGTGTTAAGCGGGATATTCCTGTTCTTTGCGGTGCTGATTTTCGTCTTGGTTCTGGCGGTGATTTTCGTGTTAACGAAGGATTTCGTCATTCCGCAGATGGCTTTAGAAAACATCGGCGTGATGGAGGGATGGCGGCGATTGTGGTGGATGATCAAGTCCGAAAAGGGAGGCTACGCCGCTTACATCGGAATGAAGATTGTGATGGCCATAGGTGCGGGCATCATAGTTGGAATTGCCACGGTGATCTTAGGTTTGATCATCGCGATCCCTACGGCGTTGTTCAGCATCCTTGCCATCGTTACCGGCAAGACGGCCGGACTCACCTGGAATGCGTACACGATAACTCTTGCCGTCGTGGTGGGCTGCGTCCTGCTGGCGGTTTTTCTCTATATAATCGCGCTGATCTCAGTGCCTGTGATCGTGTTCTTCCCGGCCTATTCAATCTACTTCTTCGCGGCGCGCTATCCCGCGTTGAGCACCGTGCTTTACCCACCGACCGCTCCGTCCACGCCTCAGGGCCTGCCGGGTGCGGCTCCTCCGCATCCTCCGGAGCCTCCGCCCCTGCCGCCCACACCCGAGCCGATCGGATAAGTGCATTTGTCATTCCGAACGCGCCAAAGGCGCGAGAGGAATCTGCTGTTCGCCGGCGCCCGGCTTACCGCCGACTTCTCGCCCCTCTTCGGGCTAGGGAACTCTCCCGCCTCTTCAGGTGTCTGATGTTGCAGACACGCGCGTGCCAAAGGCGAAACAGCAGCGGTGGATTTTCTATGTCGTTCTCAATGGCAGGCCGTGGTGCGCGCGGACCCGAGATCAACGTTACACCGCTGATCGACGTTCTGCTGACCCTGATCATCGTTTTCATGGTCGTGGTGTCGATGGACAAAGAGCAGGGGGAGACAGCCCAGATTCCGCAACCGGATCAGAAACAAACAGCTGAATCGTCGCAGTCACGCACGGTCATCATTCAGGTGGTGTGGGCGAAGGAAAATGAGCCGCCGGTCGTGAAAATCAATCAGGAGGACGTGCGCTGGGAGGATCTGGAAACGCGCCTCGCCGAAATTTATTTGAGGCGAGCCGAGAAAGTCGTTTTCGTGCGCGGCGATGCCGACGTCGATTTCCAGTACGTTGCCGACGTGATCGACGACGCGCACCACGCAGGCGTGCAAACGGTGGGGCTGCTGACCATGGACCGGGAGGTCGCCGGGGAGTGAGAGTGCGGCAAGTTCTAATTCCGCGCCCGGTTCTTAATCCATATCGGCGTCCCCAAGAATCCAAAGGCCTCACGGATCTGGTTCTCCAGAAACCGCTGATAAGAAAAGTGCAGCTTGACGGCGCGATTGGTGAAGAGCACAAACGTTGGCGGCGCCACCGAAGCCTGCGTCATGTAAAGAATTTTAACCCGTGAGCGCATCGGGACCGAGGCGCGTTCGAAGTCCACAGTCTCGATGAACCGGTTCATGGCGGACGTGGGGATGCGCTTGCGGCGCTCGATAGCAACCTGTTCAAGCAGCGGAAAGATTCTCTCCGTACCTTTGCCGGTGTTTGCAGAAACAAAAACGATGGGCGCGTAATTCAGAAATTTAAGATCGTGGCGCAGACGCTCTTCGTAGGCATCGCGGTCGCCCGGGCGCTTGCTTTCCCGCATCCGCATGGCTTTCGATGGCCGGCCAGGTTTTAGCGCACCGGTGGTGACGAGATCCCATTTATTGACGACGATGATCATCGAGCGTCCGCTCTCATGGGCGTAGCCGGCGATGGCGGCGTCGAGCTGGCTCACGCCTTCGGTGGCATCGATCACAAGCAGCGCGATGTCGGCGGCTTCGAGATGCTTGCGCGCCATCACAACAGAAAGCTTTTCCGCCATCAAATGGGTTTTGCCCTTGCGGCGGATGCCCGCGGTATCGATGAAGCGGAAGCGGCGGCCATCGCGTTCAACAATTTCGTCAACCGCATCGCGCGTCGTACCGGGAATCGGCGAGACGATGGCGCGATCGGAAGCAGTCAGGCGATTCAACAGCGTAGACTTGCCAACATTGGGATGACCGATGATGGCGACCTTGGTTTCATAGACGGGATCGGGTTCGGCATCTCGCGCAGTTTCGCCAGTCCCCGTTGTTCCGCTTGCCGTCCTTTCCTCTGCGACCTCGGCGTGCTCGGCGGTAGAGCCTTCTGCAGGCGGCAAGACCTCAAACACGGCGTCCAGCAGATCATCGATACCGCGCCCATGTTCAGCGGAGATCGGGAACATCTGCTTGATTCCCAGACGATGGAACTCGTCAACGATGTGTGCCTGCTTCTCGGTGTCAGCTTTGTTGACGGCGAGAAAGAGTGGACGCCCGGTCTTACGCAGCAGCCGAACCAGTTCCAGGTCAGGCCCGGCGAGCGCCGCGCGGCCGTCGATCACCATAACGATGGCAGCGGCTTCATCGAACGCAACTCGCGCCTGGCGGAATATCTCCGACGGAATGAAATCCTTGTCATCCGGAATAATGCCGCCGGTGTCGATGATGCGGATGCGCCGCCCGCGCCACTCGGCATCGCCGTAAAGACGATCGCGCGTTATCCCAGGCTCGTCGCCGACGATGGCGCGCCGCGAGCCGACGATACGATTGAACAGCGTGGACTTGCCTACGTTAGGCCGGCCCACGATGGCAAGCGTCGGAACTCCGGCCCCAGTGGTGGCGATAGTGCTGGTCGAGTTGTAGGTGGGCTGGGTCAAAATAGGGCATTCGACTACTGAAAGCCGGGAGTGTTTATTATAGAGACTCCCGTGGCTTTAAGTTCCCAACCCGCGTCCCCGGCAACGCCAGGCGGCTTCGCGACCAGCGTGAAAGATGCATCGCTCTACCAATTCTTCGCGCCCGGCGGAGTGCTCTCGCGCACCCATCCTGCGTACGAATTTCGGCGCGGGCAGTTGCAGATGGCACAGTCTGTCGAGCAGGCACTGGAAGAAAAGCGCCACCTGATTGTGGAAGCCGGCACCGGCACAGGAAAAACCCTGGCCTATCTGATGCCGGTGATTCGCTCGGGCAAGCGCATCATCATCTCCACCGGAACCAAGAATCTGCAGGAACAGCTTTTCTACAAAGACGTTCCATTTCTCGAGCGCGCGCTTTTTGGAGACAACGCGGGGACCTCCGACTCGGCCGCCCAGCTTGGGCAAGGCCCAGGGCGGCTTTCAGTCTGCTACATGAAAGGCCGCAACAATTATTTGTGCCGCAAGAAACTCTACGACCTTACTGATCAGCCGGTGCTCAGCGGACTGGAAGAGATCGAGCAATATCGCGCGATTGCTGCATGGGAGAAGACAACTGCGACAGGCGATCGCGCCGAACTTGCGGAACTCCCCGAGGCCAGCGCGCTCTGGCACAAACTGGACGCACGAGCCGAAGCCTGCATCGGGCAGAAGTGTAGCGAGTATGAGCGCTGCTTCGTCACCGAAATGCGCCGTCGCGGGATGCAGAGCGACATTATCATCGTCAACCATCATCTGTTCTTCGCCGATCTTGCCATCAAGCTGCAGGCAGACGGGGCACCCGATGCGGGTATTCTGCCAGAAGCGGCTGCAGTGATTTTCGATGAAGTGCATGAGCTGGAAGATGTGGCAGGAAACTATTTCGGAATCTCAGTGAGCAACCTGCGCGTGGAAGACCTGGCGCGCGACGTGGAAACGTCGCTGCAACATAACCGGATGTTTTCAGCGTCGCTTTCAGGAGCGCTGGGAAGTTTGCGGGAGCGCTCTCAGTTCTTCTTCTCGCTGTTGCCGCCGGGTGAAGGACGCTTTGCCTTCGAGACGCGCCGCGAGTTTCTGGAAGAGAATGGAGACGAATTCCTTGCGCTCAATCAGGCTCTGACGCGGCTGACGGGCGAACTCGAAGGCCTGCCGCAGAAGCCGGAGGAAGTTTTCAACTTTGTGCGGCGCGCCCAGGAACTCCAGGTTCAGCTCAACTTCGCTATGGAGTCCGACGATCGCAATACCGTCTTCTGGATCGAGCGGCGCGGCGGCCGGGGAAAAACGAGTTCAGCGCAAAGATCAGGATACGCAGAAAAAGCTGGCAGACAGAATGTCTTCCTGCAGGCCACCCCAATCGACGTAGGCCCGATCCTGCGCGAATGCTTGTGGTCGAAGCTGGAATGTGCAGTCCTGACCTCAGCGACGCTCGCCGTAGGCGGAGGATTCGAATACATCCGGCAGCGGCTGGGACTGGAGCATGCGCGCGAGTCGGTCTTGCCTTCGCACTTCGACTACGAGAGTCAGGCTCTTTTTTATGTCCCGCCCGATCTACCTGATGCCCGAACCCCGCAATTTGCGGCGCAGGCGGCGGAGCGAATCCGCAAGCTGCTGGAGATCACGCGCGGGCGCGCCTTCGTGCTCTTCACCAGCTACGCGCAGATGAACGACGTTTACCAGCGGTTGCTGGGAGAATTAGAATTCCCTATGTTGCGGCAGGGCGACGCGCCGAAGAGCGCACTGCTCGAGGAGTTTCGGCTCGCACCGAATGCCGTGCTTTTCGCCACTTCGTCCTTCTGGCAGGGCGTCGACGTGCAGGGCGAACAACTGAGTTGCGTGATCATTGACCGCCTGCCGTTCGCCGTGCCCAGCGACCCGGTCGTTGCGGCGCGGGTAAAAGCAATCGACGCCGATGGCGGCAACGCCTTCTTTCAGTATCAGGTACCGGCTGCTGTGATCACGCTGAAACAAGGCTTCGGACGCCTGATCCGCTCACTGCACGACCGCGGCCTGCTGGTCCTGCTCGACAACCGCATCCTGAAAAAGCAGTACGGCCGCGTGTTCATCGAGAGCCTGCCGAATTATAAGAAGACAACAGAGATGCGCGTGGTCGAAGAGTTCTTTGGAATCTGCCAATGAGGAGAGTCGACGCGGATTTTCCAGAGGGAGCCAATGGTCGCGAAAGCTTGGTTCGTGGATCGATAAACGGGATCGAACTCTCCTAGACGCTTCCTTTCAGCGCCCCGCTGACGCCGGCGGCGCGCATCTCCTCAATTGACACCGGCTTCTTCCGTCTGCGCCGAAGTAGCCCATTCAGTTCCTGCACTGATCCGGTAGCAGCAACGTCGGAGGAGTTTTTCTTTTTGAGCGATTTCTGTCGATTTCCAGTGGTCACCTTCAACATCCAGAGGCCTGAGACAATAGTTTACCAGTAGGGTCCCACTGCGTCTTCACACGTACTCCCGCTCCGCACGTCGAATCTCCCGATAGCGTTCAAACACTTTCCTGTCACTCTCCAGCCCCAGCGCCGAGCGGATCGAACTTCCGCGGAAAGTGTGGCCTAACATCTTCCAGCCTGTCGTCAGGACAAATTTCGGGTCATGCTTTAGCGCCACAGGAATGTGATGAACCTTCATCCAGCGCTCAGCCTTCCAGCGCAGGAACTCCACCTCTTCAGCCGGCAGATGTTCCGTGCGCACCACGGCCGTCGTACCGTCATATTCCTCGAGCCGCTCATTCATGATCAAGCCTTGATCGCGAAAGTCCTTCGTCATGGGCGTGCGCGGATACGGGGTTGGGTGCTGAATGTAAGGCCAATCTACGTACCGCCGGGCAAATTCCAGGTTCGCCTCAATCGATTCGCGCGTGTCCCCCGGGCTGCCCACAATCAATCCGCCCACCACATACATCTGGCTGCGACGGATGTAATCGATGGCTTTGAGAGTGGCGTTGCCGGTGTTGTGGCCATTGCTGCGCTCAGTGTTCTTAGCCGAGGCCTTCAGAAATGCGAGGTCATTCTCCAGAATGTTTTCGATGCCGAGAAACACGTAGCGGAATCCGGCCCGCCGCATCAGCGGAGCCAGGGTCTCGCCGTGGCTCGCGATGGCCGAGGTCATGGCCTGCACAAAGTAATCGATTTTGTGCAATCCCGCGGCGATGATGGCCTCGCACAGCGCCTCGAACCGCCTAACATTCAAGGTAATGTTGTCGTCGACCAAAAAAATAGTTCGAGCGCCGTGCTCGTGGGCGTCGCGAATGTCGGCCAGCACGCGGTCGAACGAATAAGTATGAAAGTTGCGCCCGCGCATTTCGATGATCGAGCAGAAACTGCAATCGAACGTACACCCGCGTGAGGTCTCAATAACGTCCACCTGCCGGCCGAGCATCGTGTATCCGCCCAGCACGCGCGTATCGCGCTTCGGCAGCCGGATTTCGCTGTCCTCCAGCTGGTGCGGCGCGCGGGCAGGATTGTGCACCCAGCTCTCGCCACTCCTGTAGGAAAGTCCGCTGATCTTCTCGAACCCGGAGCCCTGCTCGAGAGCCCGCAACAATTCACGGAAGGTAACTTCCCCCTCGCTGCGCACAAGATAGTCGACACCCATGTTCTCGTAAGCTTCAGGCGCAAGGCTGGGGTCATACCCTCCGACCACAATCTTCACACCCGGCCGCAGCGCGCGCACCAGGTCGATGATGCGACCGGCGGTCCGGCGCTGAAACGTCATGATGGAAAGTCCGACGACTTCGGGATCAAGTTCGCGGACCAGCCGCGTCACAGTCTCGCGAACCCGGCGGTGGACCAGAATCAAGTCAGCCACGGCTACGCGGTGATGTGGATCAACGTTTCCCGCCAGCGACGTAAGCGCACCGTTCGGCATGCGGATCGCGACCGGTGGCATGTGTTCGAAGGAATCGGGCATGGAAAGCAACAGGACGTTCATCGTGACCAGTCCTCATTGCCCCGCAGTAATCCCGCAGCAGGCGCGGGTCGAACCTCCCAGTAGCGAGGCGAATGGCCGCCATTGTACCGCAGAGTCCGGTGGAAATGCCCATGTCTTAGGCGGACCCTGGTTTCTATTTTTGTTCTTCCGCCACTTCCTGACTGGGCAGCACGCCCACCACGATCCCCGAAGCCTCGCCCTTGGCGTGATACAGCCGCTCGGTAGCTTTCACAAAGTCCGATGGCTTGGCGTTGGGAATGTCGACAAAGGTCTGTGGGTTGCGGTCGGTGAGCGGGAACCACGAACTTTGGATCTGCACCATGATGCGGTGGCCGCGGCGAAAGGTATGGTTCACGTCCTGCATCGTAAAATTGATTTCTTCGACCTTCCCCGGCGTGAAGGCCTCAGGCTTTTCGAAGCTGTGGCGGAACTTTCCCCGGAAAGGCTCGCCCCGGACCAGTTGCTGATATCCACCCATCGTGAAGCCGGGAGGTCCCACGTCGGTCCGTGGTTTGTCTTTATCCTCAGGCTTAGGCGCATCGAACTTGCTGTCGGGATAATCGGCAGGATACACGTCGATTAGTTTTACGTCCCAATCGGAATCGGTCCCGCTGGTTGAAACGAAAAGTCGCGGCGAAATGGGGCCGGCAATGGTCAGATCTTCCTGTAGCACCGAAGTCTCATAAACCAGAACATCCGTTCTGCTGGAAGCAAAACGCTGATCCGAGAGCATGTATTCCTGAGGCACGTTCGTCGAAACGTAGTTCACAAAGGGCACAGGCTTTGCCGGATCGCTGACGTATTCGTCGAAAGAGGGCTCGTCCGAAGCGGGCGGATCGAATGACAGTCCGCCGCCCCTGGTGAAGTAGAGAGTCTTCGCCTCAGCCTCTTTCGGAGGCCACGCCGAATATTGTCTCCATACATTCGTGCCCGTCTCAAACACGTAGGCTTTCGGAAGTTTCGCGTCGCCGTTGCCTTTCAGATACTGCTCGAAAAACGGAAAAAGGATATTCTTGCGGTAATAGTCTCCGGTATTAGCGGCGAACTCCACCCGCCCCAGGTGCTGTCCGTCGTAACGCGCCCAGCCGCCGTGTACCCAGGGGCCGACGACGAGCGCGTTAAAGATTCCGGGATTGTTCTTATCGATGGCGTGGAAAGTGCTGAACGGACCTTGCAGGTCTTCGGCGTCGAACCATCCTCCCACGGTGAGCACGGCGCAGTGAATGTTCTTCATATGCGGCGCCAGGTTGCGCACCTTCCAGTAATCGTCGTAAATGTCGTGGTTCATCTGGTCGTCGAACAGCGCACTCTTGCCGTCAAGATATTTTGAAAGGTTGGCAATCGGACCCACGTTCAAGTAAAACTCGTAGCCGTCTTTTGTGCCGTAATCGAAGGGCACGGGAGTCTTCGGCGGCAGTTGAGGATTCTCCTGCGGCTTGAACGAAACGTAGAAACCGAAGTTGGCGGTGAGCATGAACGCCCCGCCATGGTAGGCATCGTCACCCATGAAAAGATTGGTCATGGGCGCTTGCGGCGAAGCCGCCTTGAGCGCCGGATGCGAGTCGATGATGCTGGCCGAGGTGAAGAATCCGGGATAGGAAATGCCCCAGATTCCGGCCTTCCCATTATTGTTCGGCACGTTCTTCAGCAGCCAGTCGATGGTGTCGTAGAGGTCGCTCGCATCATCCACGTCCTGCTTCGATTTCTTGTTGTCGATGTGTGGGCGCATCTCAACGAATGTACCCTCCGACATGTAGCGGCCGCGCACATCCTGGTTGACGAAGATGTAACCCGCCTTGTCAAAGTCGGGCGACGGTCCGAGCCGTGTGCGGTACAGATCCACGCCGTATGGCGCCACGCTGTAGGGAGTTCGGTTGATTAGAAATGGGTAAGTGCGGGAAGCATCCTTGGGAACGTAGACCGAGGTGAAAAGGTGCACACCATCGCGCATGGGGATTCTGTATTCGTATTTAGTGTAATGTTCCTTGATGTCGTACTCCGGCGTCTCGGGCTTGCTCTGGGCGGCAAGATTGGCGGCGATCACTGCCGTGATGAGAATTGGGACGAATACATTGCGACGCATACGTGCTCCTCGACAAGGAAATAAACGAATAGGAAAACTACCTTTAGAGACGGCGGGCAGTCAAGCTGCATTGCGTCAATGCGCGTTACAATAGAGGTTTCGCCAAGGAACACGGCCCGGCCTGTATTCGCACCGAGCCGCTGAGGGATGCATGTTCGAAGTAACGGTTGACGATACGTTTGCAGCAGGCCATTACCTGCGCAACTACAAGGGCAAGTGCGAAAACCCGCACGGGCACAACTACAAGATTCGGGTGACGCTGGCCGGAGCCGAACTGGACAAAGCCGGTCTGCTGCTCGATTTCAAGGACCTGCGCGAGGTAATGAGGCACGTCATTGAACGGCTGGATCACCAGATGATCAACGACATCGAACCTTTTACCGCGATCAATCCCTCCGCGGAAAACCTGGCCAAGTACTTCTATGACGAGTCGAACACGCGACTGAAAAGCGTGACCAACGGCCGTGTCCGCGTGAAAGACGTAACCGTGTTCGAGACCGACACGACAACAGCAAAATACTCAGAGTTGTAGCGCCGCCGTCCCGGCGGCTGTCCAGCGGGCATCCTGCCCGCGCCCGGGCCGGCGAGGCGCCGGCGCTACTCGCAAATGCAGATAACCGAAATCTACAAATCGTTGCAAGGTGAATCGACTCACGCCGGCCTGCCCTGCGTCTTCGTGCGCCTCACCGGCTGTAACCTGCGCTGCTCCTGGTGCGATAGCGAGTACACATTCCAGGGCGGACGCAAGATGACTTCCGAAGATGTCTGGGACGAGGTGAAGCATCTCAGCCCCAGTGGTGGCCTCGTCGAAATCACCGGAGGCGAGCCTATGCTGCAGGAGCGCGAACTCCTGCCGTTCATGCAGCGGCTGCTCGAAGGCGGCTATCGAGTCCTGCTCGAGACCAGCGGCGAACGCCCACTCGATCGTGTACCCGCGGAGGTGATCAAAATCGTGGACGTGAAGTGTCCAAACTCGGGCGAAGCCGATACCTTTCACGCCGGGAATCTCGAAACCCTCACCCCGCACGATGAAATCAAGTTTGTGCTGAGCGGCCGCGCGGATTACGAATTTGCCCGCGATTTCACGAATCGGAATCGTCTGGCCCAGCGCGTGAATGCGGTTCTGTTCTCTCCGGCTTTTCGCAAGGATGCGACCGGATCGCGCGACAGTTCGCACTGTTTACTCGATCCCCAGGATTTAGCCGAGTGGATGCTTGCCGATGACGTTCCAGCCCGCCTGGGGTTGCAATTGCACAAATTCATCTGGGACCCGGCGGTAAAGGGAGTTTAGGAGCCCGATCCAATCCCATGACGCGGTCACACAAGCGTGCAGTCGTTCTGCTCAGCGGAGGGATGGATTCCTGCGTGTGCGCAGCGCTCGCGGCACGCGATCATGCCGCCGCCGCGTTGCACGTGAGCTATAGCCAGCGCACCGAAGCTCGCGAGCGCCAATCTTTCCAGGCAATTTGCCAGCGCCTTAATATCCAGGACACACTGCTCGTGCGCAACGAGGCTCTGCGCGCCATTGGAGGTTCGGCGCTCACCGACGAACGCATCGCGATTCCCGCCGGAGACCTGGCCGCTCACGCGCCTGGCCACGACATTCCGGTCACCTACGTCCCCTTTCGCAACGCCCATTTTCTGGCCGCCGCGGTAAGCTGGGCTGAGGTGCTGGGAGCGGAAAAGATCTACATCGGCGCCGTGGAACAAGATAGTTCCGGCTATCCCGATTGCCGTCCCGCGTATTATGAAGCGTTCAACCAGGTCATCAAGGCGGGGACGAAAGCAGGAACCATCGATATCGTCACCCCGCTCATCCGCCTGCGCAAAGCTGAAATTGTGCGCCTGGGCCTTGAATTGGGCGCGCCGTTCGATTTAACTTGGTCATGCTACAGTCGCCAGGATCAGGCGTGCGGCGTCTGTGACAGCTGCGTGTTGCGCCTACGGGCGTTTGCGGCTGCGGGAGCCAAGGATCCTATTCCTTATGCAGAACGACAAATCGTTGAGTTGTGATTGTTGATTGAAAGAAGACAAGCGTCACGCCGGTTTTTCAATCAACAATCAGAAATCGATCTATCGAGAATGTTTTTGCGCCGGGAGGCCAAGATGAAGAAGCATTTCGCCGTGTTCGCTTTTGTTCTCTTAATAGTGGGACTCTGTGCTTCCCCGGTCTTCGCCCAGTCGGGAACGGTCAAGGGCGTATGCAAGGACGTTGATGGCAAGCCCATCGCAGATGCCATCGTGGTCTACACCAACCTGGACAACGGCCAGAAATACACTCTCAAGACCAACAAGAAGGGCGAGTATTTCTCTCTCGGCGTCGCCGCCGGCAAGTACGACGTCATCCTGTACAGGAATACCGACGACGTCAAGGGGAACAAAGCACTGTTTCCCGTCAAAGGATTCCCGGTGACGCTGGACGAAAACACTCTCGACTTCGACCTCCAGAAGGAGCAACAGAAGGCCGCCCAGGGCGTAGGGCTGACACCGGAACAACTCAAACAAAAGCAGGAGGCCGAAGAGAAAGTAAAGAAGGAAAACAGCACGATTAAAACCCTGAACGACAAGATCGTTGCCGCCAACGCTTCCATGAAGGCCGGAGACTTCGACGCCGCAATCGCCACTTTAACCGAAGCTACGCAGATCGATGCCACGCGCGATGTAATCTGGGCGCAACTCGCCGATGCCTATCGCGGCTCTGCGACCAAACAGACCGATCCCGCCGAGAAATCAAAGCGCCTTCAAGAATCCGTCGCTGACTACCAGAAGGCGATCGATCTCAAGCAGAAAGCCATGGAAACGAAAAAGGACGCCGACGATAACAAGAAGCTGGCGGCGTATTACAACAACATGGCGGATGCTTCGGCCAGGTCGGGCAAGGTCGACGACGCCGTGAAAGCCTATACCCAGGCGGCCCAACTCAATCCTGAGGGAGACGCGGCCTATTACTTCAATATCGGTGCCGTCCTAACCAACGCCGGCAAGGTCGATGACGCCATCGCCGCCTTCGACAAATGTATTGCCGCCGACCCCACTAAGGCAGACGCCTATTACCAAAAGGGCGTGAACATGATCGGCAAAGCCACGCTGCAAGGCGACAAGATGGTTGCGCCCCCGGGCACGGCGGAAGCCTTCCAGAAATACCTCGCGCTAGCGCCCACCGGCCCCTACGCCGACGTAGCCAAGCAGATGCTGACAAGCATCGGGGCTCCCGTGGAGACCGGTTTCGGCACGAAAAAGAAGGGTGCCAAAAACTAAGTTGTATGGATTCAGTTCGATAGGGCGGCCCCCAAGGCCGCCCTTTTTTTCGTCGGTGAGCCGCCTGGCCGCAGCCCCCAGGGGTTTACTGAGAACTGGGAACTGAAAACTGAAAACTGAGAACTGCCTCTGGTTACTAAGGGCGTTGTCCTAACCGTCCTTACTTTCGCCCGCCCGGCGCGATAGAGTATAGGTATTAGGTCAACTTCGGTTGACCCGGACTCCCGTCTGTGGTGTGTGCAATTCCCTAAGAATTAAGCACGGATTTGTGCGAGGAGTGGAATTGGCAACACCTGGCATCGCGGCAATTGCAGTTTCATTGGAAGGCTATTCTGGCAGCGGCAAAGTGGCTACGCCCGCCCTGCTGGGCGCGATGCTGCGCGCCGCCGAAAAGATCAGCGATCTAATCTTTTCTCCAGGAAGGCCTCCACAGGTGCAGGTCTACGGCCAGCTCATCCCGGTGCAGGTTCCAGGACTTACCATGCTAACGCCCGATGACACCCGCCATCTCGCCGCCGATCTGATTGGCGACAATAAGCAGGCGGTCACCACTCTGCGCGAACACGGATCCTGCGATATTTCCTACGGCTTGCCCGGCGTGGCCCGGTTTCGCGTCAACATCTTCATCCAGCGCGGCAGTTGCGCCGTCGTGATGCGTGTAATTCCAACCGCCATCCCCGATTTTGCTTCGCTTCGCCTGCCGGCGCATCTCTCGGATGTGGCCAAGCTGCGCGATGGCATCGTGCTCGTCACCGGCCCGGCAGGATCGGGCAAGTCCTCCACCCTCGCCGTGCTGCTCGACTGCATCAATCGCGAGAAAAATTACCACATCATCACCATCGAAGATCCTATCGAGTTCCTGCACAACCACAAAAGCTCGACCATTCATCAGCGTGAACTGCATAGCGACACGCCCAGCTTCGCTCACGCTCTGCGCTCAGCTCTGCGCCAGGCGCCTAAGGTAATTCTGGTGGGCGAGATGCGCGACCGCGAAACCATCGAGAGCGTCCTTGAAGCCGCCGAGACCGGCCACCTGGTGCTTTCCAGCCTCAATACCATGGACGCACCCAAAACTGTCGAGCGCATCGTCAGTTCGTTCTCGCCCGAAGAACAGAAAAGTGCGCGTGAACGCTTCGCCAAGAGCTTCCGCTACATCATCTGCCAGCGGCTCTTGCCCAAGGCCGACCGCAGCGGCCGCGTCCCGGTAGCTGAAATCCTGAAAGTCAACGCCCGCACCCGCGAGTGCATCGAAAAAGGCGACCGCGAAGGCAAGACACTACTCGACGCCATCAAGGCAGGCGCAACCGAAGGCATGCAACACTTCGACGGCGAAATTGCCGAACTGGTCCGCGATCGCGTAGTCGACCTCGAAGTCGGCCTCTCCTACGCCAGCAACCCCACCGTGCTGGGCCAGGAACTCGCTCGGTAGTAGTCTCAAGCTGCTGCAAAGTCTGTCATCCTGAGCGGAGCGAAGGACCCCATGCCCGCCGGCGCCATCACCAGGCTTGCAGGGAGTTCTCTCGTCGCTGTCCGTCACTATGGCGGGTCTCGGGAAGCGAAGGCTCGGGAAGGGCACGGCTTCAGCCGTGCCGCAAAAGCCGCACTTACGCGGCTTCAGCCGCTGAGGGATGGCCGTCCCATCGCCTCGAATGAAAATCCATCAGCATCCGCTATCATCTCCCCATGCCCGCGCCCCCAACCCAATCCTCAATCCTGACCTTCGAAGAAGCCCGTCGAGTAGTTGAGCAACACGCCTCGCAAATAACCCCAGGCGAAATCGAAACGGTGAACCTGCTCCAAGCCGCCGGACGAGTCCTCGCCGAGCCCGTCGCCGCCGATCGCGACATCCCTCCCTTCCCACGCTCCACGCGCGATGGCTACGCCGTACGCGCAGCCGATTTCGCAACGCTCCCAGCCAAGCTGAAAGTAATGGGAGAAATCAAAGCGGGCCCGCTGCAACCGCCATCCGCTCTGAATCGAGGCGAAGCCTTCTCCATCATGACGGGCGCTCCGGTGCCGCCGGGCGCAGACGCCGTAGTCATGGTCGAATACACATCGCAAAAAGGCGATCTCGTCGAAATCGCAAGAGGAGTTTTCCCAGGCGAAAACATCGTTGCGCAGGGAGCCGAAGCCAAACGCGGCAGCCTTCAGCTTGATCGCGGCACCTGCCTCAACGAAGCCGCCATCGCGCTCGCGGCGTCGGTTGGCAGATCACGACTGGAAGTATTCATTCGCCCACGCGTGGCGGTACTCACCACAGGCGATGAGATTGTGCCAGTGGATGCCGAACCCGGGCCCACGCAAATCCGCAACTCCAACAGCTATTCGCTGGCCGTACAGATCCAGCAAGCCGGCGGCGAGCCCGTGCTCTTGCCAATCGCTCCCGACGAGCCGCGCCGCCTCCGCCAGTTGATCGAAGAAGGCCTGCAGTCCGACCTGCTGATCATGACCGGCGGCGTCTCCATGGGACGCTACGATCTGGTCGAACAGGTTCTCTCGGAAATGCAAGCCGAGTTCTTCTTCACCGGAGCAAAGATCCAACCCGGCCGCCCCGTGGTATTCGGCCGAGTCGCGACGCAGCAGAAATACTTCTTCGGCTTGCCCGGCAACCCAGTCTCCACCATGGTCACATTCGAACTATTTGCCAGGCCCATGCTCGAGGCGCTAGCGGGAATGTCCCCGCGTGCCCTCACCTTCCTGCACGCCCGCCTGAAGTCCGAGATCCGAGTCAAGCCCGGACTGCGGCGCTTCCTCCCCGCAATCCTCTCCGGCCAGTACGAAGATGCCGAGGTCGAACTCGTACCCTGGCAAGGATCAGGCGATGTCGCCGCGCAAACCCGCTCAAATTGCTACGTAGTCATCCCGCCCGATCGCGAGCAAATCCGGGCAGGCGACTCGATAGCGGTGATGCCTCGAACCTAGTCGCGCGCAGCGACGGCATTCATTAGCCCCGCACGTAAGTGCGGGGTAACGGATGTGAGGGGAAACAAGTCCCTTCAGGGACGGCACGAGACGCCAGTCAACTCAACAGGGGCCTTGGCCGCTGCTGTGCTCTCCACCCGCGCATCCCATGTAAGATAGAACTTCCGCATGCCGAAGAAACTCTCCCATTACGACGACGCCGGCCGCGCCCGCATGGTAGATGTCTCCGCCAAAACACCCACCCGGCGCGAAGCCGAGGCCAGCGCCTTTGTGCAGATGAAACCTGCCATCCTGAAAGCGCTGCCAAATAATCCCAAAGGCGATCCTCTCGAAGTGGCCCGCGTGGCCGGAATCATGGCCGCCAAGCGCACGGCAGAGCTAATCCCGATGTGTCACCCGCTCCCGCTCGCCCACGTTGCCGTCGACATACGCCTGTGCGAAAATGGCGTCGCCATCACCACCAAAGTAGCAACCACCGCCGAAACCGGCGTGGAAATGGAAGCCCTCGTAGCAGCAAGTATTTCAGCGCTAACGATTTATGACATGCTGAAAGGGATGGATAAGGCAATCGAGATTCGCGAGATTGTCTTACAGCGCAAAACCGGAGGCAAGAGCGGAGACTACCGGCGCGCAAAGAAATAAGAAGCTGCGCGCCCTCACAACCGATTCCATGGCAAACGACGTAAAACTACTCCTAGTCGACGACAACCCAATGGTGCTGGGGATGTTGCAGCAGGCGCTTACTCAGTTCGCGAGCGTGGTGGCTGCCGGCGACGCGGCTGATGCCTTGCTCAAGGCAGTCGATGATCCTCCTGACCTGGTGGTCTGCGATTACCGCATGCCCGGTATGGATGGACGGCAGCTCGTCGAGCGGCTGAAGAGCCGCCCGGCTACGGCGAACTTTTCCGCCATCCTGATGGCGAGCCGGGTTGACATTGATGAGCGCCTTTCGCCGCAGGATGCCGCCGACGATTACCTGGCCAAGCCCTTCTTTCTGAAAGAAGCTACGCGCCGCATCAAGCGCACTGTGGATCGCATTGCGCTCGAGAAGATGGCGAAGACTGCGCCCTCCGACGGCGTCGTGCGCGGCAACCTTTCGCAGATGAATGTGATTGACCTGATGCAGTCGCTTGAAATGGGACGCAAGAGCTGCCAGCTGAAGCTCAACAACGAAGGCGATAAATGCGAGGTCTTCTTTGTCGAGGGCCAGGTCAAGCACGCAACCTACGGAGCGTTAACCGGCGATGAAGCCGTCTTCAAAGTTCTGCGCTGGACCGGCGGCAACTTCGAACTCAACTTCGAGGGCAAGACCGATCAGGAAACCACCAAGCTCAACACCCAGGGTCTGCTGATGGAGGGCTTGCGCCTGCTCGACGAATCGCAGCGCGATGGCGGCGGCGAGCCGGCCAGCTCTGAAGACACCGGCGCCACGGCGAGCGCTGCGGCCAGCGGCAGCGGCTCTGGTTCGAGCGGCAGCAGCGGGCGCCGGGAAGAGGAAGAAGATGTCCTGCTCGACAATTGAGGCTTCGTCGCAGGGGACGCCCGGGCCGGTTGTACTCACCGCCGCGGTGGTCACGGTCAGCGATTCCTGCGCCCGCGGCGAACGCGTGGATGTGTCGGGGCCAGCAGTTGCCGAGGTCTTAAAGAAGCTCGGCTTTCGCGTGGTCGCGACGCAAATTGTGCAAGACGATTCCATGCAGATTCAAAATGCTCTGGTTCATCTCGCGCTCGAAGTGCGCTTCATCGTAACCACCGGCGGCACCGGGATTGCCCCGCGCGACGTCACGCCGGAAGCGACCGGAGCAATTTGCGATCGTCTGATCGATGGCGTGGGCGAGCGCATGCGTCTCGAAGGAGCAAAGAAAACCCGGTTCGCCGCGTTAAGCCGGGGAGTATGCGGCGTGCGGGAGAAAACTCTGATCCTGAATCTGCCCGGCAGTCCCGCTGGCGCGGTCGAATCTCTGGAAGCGGTCATGGACCTGATTCCGCATGCGCTCGAATTGCTCGAGGGACACACCGATCACAAGTAAGTGAGGACGGGGGAATCCTATGGCAAATAAATTTGGCACAGACATTTTGATTCAGGCTAAAGACCCCATGAAGGCCGCTAACTTCTATGTCAAGGAACTCGGATTTGAGATTACGGATAAGAACCCGAAAATGGTGGGCCTCCACGGGCCACACATCAATTTATTCATTGAGCCCGGCCCGCCTCTCGGTGGACCAGTTCTGGAAGTCACAGTGAAAAGCGTGAAGGAAGCGAAAGCCAGGCTCAAGAAAAAGGGCTGTCGGGTGGTGAAGGATGAGCCTGACTTTCCGCGATGCTACGTCAAAGAGCCGAACGGGCTGATTTATAACCTGACGGAGTGATCGGGCTACTGCGGCGAGTGGCGAGGTTTCAGGGGCGGGTCCGGTGGGTGAAGTCTCGGACCCCCAATAGCATGAGGCGCACCTGTTCGGCAACGTACCTGTCATAGTGGCCGTGAGCGGCGTCGTTCCGCAGGCCGAGCCAGGAGGTCACGCTCTTCTGGTCTAGCTTCCCATAAACATTCTTAGCCGCGAGTTCTGAGTTAAGTGCGTCCGCCTTCTTGGGCTTCCCGTCCGGCAGCGTCGTAGCGATGCCAGCACGGTCACAGAGCTTTCGAAGGTGCTCCTCCAACACACTCCCGACCACTACCGCGGCGGGGTCCTTGTATCCCTGGTCGAGTAGGTGCTCGGACATCTCCAGAAAGTCCTCAAAGACCTCGGCGCGGATGAGTTCCTGAATGGGTGTCAGAGCCCCAGCTTTATAGTCCTGGTGCAGTGCCTCTACCACTCCCATCAAACACGGTAGGCGGTACTGTTCCTCATAATCAGCCACTGAACTCACATACGCGAGGTACGCACTGTTCGGAGGTGCATAGCGATCGATGGCTGCCGCGGAAGAGGCCATTAACTCCGCTCGCTTGGACGCTGGAAGCGAATTCGGCTCCTCAGCAACAGCTTTTCGATATCGTTTCAAGATCGAGTCGAGTTGCTTTGCGATTTGGTTTGTCCTCATCGGCCTATCCACTGAAATATGCTGAAGTGTATAATCGGCCGATTCAAAATGCTAGAAACACTCTACAAAGTGAAGAGTCCTGATGAGGCGCCGGTCGAGCATGCTGAGTACTATGAGCTCGTCCTAGACGCGGAGTACCCTAACGATCGTGTGGCGTACTTCGTCAAAGAGCATCACGGATGGTGGGATGAGGTTAACAAACGGAATGTGAACAGCTGGCAGACCTATGGCCCGGAGGAGGGGTACTCTGGTTTTGACGAAGCTTTCGAGCGCTACAAGCTACAACGAGAGGCCCGTGCCAAGAGTGGCTTCGTCCATTCTCTCTCGCCAGACTTCTTCGGACAGAAGAAGTATAACTATCGACTCATCGAAGTGTGAGGTTGGGCACACTGGGTACAACTCAGCCATTCTTAAGAATGCTAATCACGGCTTTTCTTTCAACCCTCCGGGGTTGGTTGCCCTCTCGCTCCGTAGCCCACGGCTTGCGCCGTGGGCTGCATTTTTCCGCCGCTTTACGGCTGGGACTCTGGTCTATGGAAAACCGTAGCCAAACCTTGTCAATAGGCAGGAATTACACGATCGAGGCTATGTGCGTGCAGGCGAAGGAAATATAAATTTCGGCTTGCACAGAATAGTGTGCAGATTTCACTATAGCAATATGATATAATAGAATTGTAGGGTCGAGAAATCGACAAAGAAGGCGTAGCCCACGGGCTGCGCCTTTTGTGTTTTTGGGGTGGCGGTGGTGCCAGCAGAGCTCAATTTGGAAAGCGAGCCAAACGCGCGATTAATGCGTCGCAAAGAACGCGACGCATCGCGCGGCTCGCCTGGGTCCTTCGGCGACGATAAAGCCGTCGCCTCAGGATGACAAATCGAAGTTTGCTGCTCATTTTCTTGGGGGAGCTTATGGGGCGGTGGGGTGGGAAGGTTTTTGCGAACTACAAGCGGCGGGGGGAGTGGGTGGAGTTGCTGTTTATGACGGTGGGTTCGGGGCTGGGTTTTACGGTGGCGAAGCCGTGGGGAGATTCGGCGCGATACGACGTCATTGTAGAGAACGAGGGGCGGTTCCTTCGGATCCAGGTGAAATCGACCGAGCAGTGGACGGGGAGCGGCTACTTGTGCCAGCTGGATATGTGCGGCCGACTGTATACGGCGGCGGACATCGACTACTTTGCCATCTATGTTTTGGCTTTGGATTTGTGGTACATCTTTCCGGCAAGGACGCTGGCGGGGTTGGGGGCGGTAGTACTGACGCCTCACTGCAAAGGGCACAAGTACGAGCGCTACATGGAAAACTGGTGGCTGCTGACGCGGCACCATTTCCGGCGAGGAACGAGGACCATGGTGCCGCCCGGGGATGGACGGCCGGGGTCGGTGGACCGGTTGAGCGCACGGATTGTGGAGAGGATTCGGGGGATGGGGAAGGGAGGTTGAGCGGGCCGGTTGCGCGGGCGGAACGATAAGAAAGCGAGCCAAACGCGCGCGATTTATTGTGTCGCAAAGAACGCGACACATCGCGCGGCTCGCCCAGATCCCCTTCGGCTTCGCTCAGGGCAGGCTTTCGCTGCGCAAAGAACGCTTGCTCAGGATGACAAACCTGGTTTGGAGCGGTGGGACGGCCTGTATCATAATATTTGCATGGCATTCCCCATTCGAGTCTGCGTGGTTTGCTCGGAAGAGTTCGAGCTGAGGCCGGACAAGCCCGGCTTCGCCAACCGTTGTTCTGCCTGCAGCGCACCGGAAATCGCTGACGCCACTACGAAGCGCGGCACCGACGCCGACGAGCGCAAGACTTTGAAGGAAGCGAACGAGGCGCGCAGGCAAGCCATGCGCGACTTGCTCTATCGCAAGGACAGCTAGCGGTTTTCCAGCCGCCCGGCGCTACGGCATCTCGTAACAGCCAATGTCGATTTTCTTCTCTTGCACCCGGGGATGACCGTCCAGATCCTGATCGCCAATCATCGCCGATCCCAAATCCTCGCCCGCATTCCGCGCCGGAGAGTCTGGCCGCAGATGAAAGTCGTGCGCAGCAGCATCGACAAATTTCGGATCCGCAAATTGTGATTTCTGATCATTGCCCGTGGCCGCGACATACTCCTCAAAGCTCGAATAATTTCTTGTGTCGAAGGACCATTTCACCGCTTTCGAACCTGAAGGAAAGTAATAGATGTTGTGATCCACCGTCACCGTGGGAGCACCGCCGTCCATGCGCCCAGACTTGCTGGTGATTGCTATTCCGCGGTCGCCCACATAGATGATATTGTTCTTGAAGACATTGTTGCGCATGTAGAACTGCATCAGGAACTCCCCCTGCCCTGTTTTCCACGTGTCATTCTTGTAGAGCGTGTTGTTCACGATCACCACGTCCTCGGTAGTCCCGCGCTTTTCGTCATAGCCTCCAATGCTGAATCCGGGAGCATGGCAGGAATAAATCAGATTGTTGCGCGCGATGATGTGGCTGGTGCTCCCGACGCGGTGTTCGCTGGCCAGCTCAATGCCAAAGTCCGCATCGTGGATGACGTTGCGCTCAATCAGGATTCGAGTTCCACCATCCACGTAAATGCCGTCGGAATCAGGGGTCTCGCCGTACGCCGGATTGCCTCTCGCAGTGATGCTGTAAACCAGGTTCTCACTCACCACGCCGTCGCGCGCGCGGTCGACGGCCGGGTCAGGCGCGGTGTGTTCAAAGCCGATCACGTCAATTCCAATGTTGTTGTTGTCGTGCACCGTGTTCTTCGTAATGCGGAACCCGGCGACATTGCCGTTCACCACGAGCGACTCGCTCGATCCCGTCTTGAGATGGTGCACATCGTTGCCGTCGATGATCAGGTCGCTGATCGGAGTGGTGGCAGAGGTGCCATAAACAGAAATCCCAAAGCCGTTGGCCCCGCTGCCCGGCCGTAACCGCCGCGGCGAGTTCTGTTCAATGTGATGCACATCGTTATGCAGGATTTCGATATGCGACCCGCCTCCGAATACGCGGATTCCACCCGGCACGCTGTTAAAGTCGCTGGTCCGGTAGTTACGTATTTCAAGTCCCTCGATGCGCACAAAGCTCACGTTGGTCAGTCGCACCATGTTGCTCTCGCCTGCCGGAGGCGTGAGGCAACCGCCGTCGAGAATCGCGTGCTCGCCAGGCTGGCTGCGAAATGTGATGAAGCCTTGCTCCGCGTTGCCTGAGACCTTCACCGCTAGCTGCTGGCAGTACGTGCCCGCCCGCACATTAACGGTGTCACCCGGCTTCGCGATTTCGGCTGCATGTTGAATGGTGCGCAGCGGCTTCTCGATCGTGCCGGGATTCGAATCGTCGCCGCTGGTGGAAACATAAAGATCCGAATGAGCGCCGGCGGCGATGCCAGCCCCTGAAAACACGAGAATCAGAAAACCATGAGCCAGCAATCGATGGATAGAGCGCAAGCCGTTCCTCCGCTATTAGACTCTGCATTGTGCCACCCCGCAGGCTAAACGAAGTTCAATAAGAATGTCATTCCGATCGCCTGACCTTCTCATCCTGTGGAAGCTGCTTGTATTAAGCTATGGAGGTCGTGGCCAAGCCTTTGATCTTAGCTGTCTGCGTGGCAGGCATTGTCGTACTGGCGTTGAGAGGAGTGCCCACCAATGCCGCAGGCCAGAAGTCGCGCGGATCGTCTACTCGATCATCAATTCTCGAGCCCGCATCGGGTGCGTTGCTGGGGCAGTTCTATGGCGCGGGCAGCATCGAAGAGACGACGCGAAAGCTCGGGCGTACACCTGTCATTCACCTCGCCTACTACTCGTGGGACGCCGATTGGACCGGGAGCGTCACCCAGGCTGACCTGGCCGCGGGGCGCATTCCTCTCATCAGCTGGGAACCGCATAACATCGATTTCGCCAGGATCGCAGATGGGAGTCTCGACGCTACGATCATCGCGCGTGCCAAAAGTTCCAAAGCGCTCGGCAAGAGGTTTTTTCTAGACTTTGCCGCCGAGATGAACGGCGACGAGGCTTGGAGCGGCAACAACGCTCCCCTGTACGTCTCCGCTTATCGACACATTCACGACCTTTTCGTCGCTGCAGGTGCGAACAATGTGGTTTGGGCGTGGTGCCCCAACGTCACCGATACGGCCGGGGGCAACCGCACTACGATGGACTACTACCCTGGCGATGCCTATGTCGATTGGACCGGGGTCGATGGCTACAACTGGGGTACGACGAACGGTGGCTGGCAAACCTTCCAGCAGGTGTTCCAGAACATCTACCCGCTGCTTGCGGCGAAGAAGAAACCGATTCTGATTGGAGAGATGGCTTCCGCTGAGGCTGGTGGGGACAAAGCAAAATGGATCGACAACATAATTCCCACGCTTCGCACCCGCTTCCCGCTCATCAAGGGTGTCGTATGGTTCGACATCAACAAGGAAGCTGATTGGCGCATCAGTTCATCTCCTGTCTCGGAAGCGGCTTTCATCCGCATGGCGAACGATCCCTATTTCAATCCGTAGGCGCCCATGTCACTCGCAAGCCTTGGTGGCCGCGAATCGCAGCCGTACGTAGTCGGCCACCCAAGGTCCATCGGCATCGCGAAGTTGCGGTTCCAGAGCCATCCGGACCTCCTGCAGATACTCGCCGCGAGCTTCGTCGGAGAAGCCTTGGAAAAAATTGAGAGCAAAAGTTTCCAACCAGCCAATGATGTCGCCAGGCAACGGAGTTGGACGCTGGATCAGAGCAATGCTATCGACGCGAAACCCTGCGCGTTCCAGCCTGGTGGCGTAGTCGCCGGGTGTGGGGAAATACCACGGAACGCGAGCCTCACCATCAACCCCGCGGCGGTCCAATGCTTGAACCAGAGCAGTCCGGATCTTGTGAACACAACCGTGGCCTCCACATTCGGCAACAAATCGCCCGCTGGGTTTCAAAGACCGATAGACTCCGGCAATCATCGGATCCGCGCGCTTAATCCAGTGCAGCACGGCATTACTGAACACGGCATCGAATTCTTCGTTGTATGGCAGATCTTCGCCATCGATGGCATAGGCGTTCAGGCCGAGCTTCCTCGCAGCTTCGACCTGCGGAACGCTCGAATCGACCGCAACCACTTCACAACCCATATCTACGAGCTTTTTCGTGAGTACGCCGTCTCCGCAACCGAGATCGAGAATCCTTTCGCCTGGCTTAGGTGCAAGCAATTCCACAACGGGCGATCCTAAATCGGAAACGAATCTCGCATTACGCGCATAGGTTGCGGGATCCCAGGTTTGTGCCGTGGACATGGCCGAAATGATAGCAGGCGGACCGGTTCGATTGGATTACGTTCGATTGGATTACTGGCGACGAACCAGAATCGCTCTGTCATTCCGACTGGAGCGGAGCGATAGCGAGCGAAGAGGAACCTGTTGTCGGTCGCAGCGCCTCGAAACAATCCTTACTTCTACTTCTGTGCCGGCGGCACGTACTCCTTAGGCAGCGCGGAACCTTCCCCGAAGAAGAACTGGTCCATCTGTTTGACGATGACTTCCTGATCTTCACGCCGGGCGGGGTTCAGCCGGTACTCGTTCAGCAGCATCTTGCAGTGTTCAGTCCACATCCGCCACGCTTCCTGGGACACGTTGTCATAAACCTTGCGGCCGAGATCGTTGTCGAAAGGCGGCTCGTCCAGCCCAGGCATTTCTCTTTTCAACTTCACACAGAAAACATTGTGCGCCATACACGTCCTTCAGTCAGTAAGAATTATTATACGGGCTTCGGCTGTCAGGCTCCGGGCTCCGGCGAAGGCTCTCAAAAGCCGAAGCCCGAAGGCCGAAGGCCGACGGCCGAAGTTCTATTTCTTCTCCTCGCCTGCTCCCGGAGTCTTGCTCTTGTCGGCGATGGAGAGCAACTCGATTTCAAAAATGAGAGTGGAGCCAGGACCGATGTCTGCGCCCGCGCCGCGGTCTCCGTAAGCCAGGTCGGCTGGGATGAACAGCTGCCACTTCGAACCGACCGGCATAAGCTGAAGCGCCTCGGTCCATCCTTTGATCACTCCAGTTACGGGGAACGTCGCCGGCTGTCCGCGCTTATATGAGCTGTCGAACTCGGTCCCGTTGATCAGCGTGCCGCGATAGTTGCAGACCACGGAATCGCTTGTAGTGGGCTTCGGCCCCGTGCCTGCCGTCAGAATCTTGTATTGCAGCCCGCTGGACAGCGTGACCACGCCTTCTTTGCCTTTGTTAGCTGCGAGAAAAGCTTCGCCTTCTTTCTTGTTGCCTGCCGCAGCTTGCTCCATCTTGGCCTGCTGTTGCTCATGCATCTGCTTCTGCATTTCAGTCATCACGGTCTGAGCTTCCTCGTCGGTAAGCAGCATCTTGCCGCCGGCAAAACCATCTTTCAGGCCTCGGACGAAGATTGCGGAATCGAACGGCACCGACTGTTTCTTAAGACCCTCGCTCATTCTTTTCGCCGTATTCATTCCCAGGGCGTAGCTGAACTTGTCTTTTTCGGTTTTGAGAACCAGAGGAGCTGCTGAAGTTCTCTTTGCGGCAGTCGCGGAATGCGCCTTCGCCGCGGGAGTCTGCGCTTTGGGCGAAGTGGCCGGAGCCGGAGAAGCTGCTGGAGTTGTCGCTGCCGGAGTCTGCTGCGCCAGGGCGTTCCCCAGCAGCATCCCGGCCGCCAATAGGTATATTGCGGTGGTGAAGGATTTTTGCATACAGCCATTGTCACATTGCCAGGGAATCTCCGCAAACCGGAGACCATCAAGCCGGAGATCATCAAACCGCAGGTCATCGATGACGTTCGCGCCTTACTGGCAAGAAACCGTGAATCGATCCACAGATGCGCCGGTCCACCCCAGTCCGCTAGGGGAACGTGTGTAGAAGATATAAAACAGTTTATCCAGAATGCTCGGGTTGTCGCCCATGCCCACTGGGGCGTCGTAAACCGAGGGCATGCCCGGATCTTTGCGAAAATCATGCAGCACCGAGGGAATCGACCACTTCATCCCATCCGGAGATTCGGCATACGCTATCAACACCCCCTGGTTAATAAACATCTGGTAGCGCTTCAGGTAGGAGTTATAGGCAACCTGCATATTCCCTGCGTAAGCTCCGTTCGGATTCAGGTCCTGCGAATACCCTCCCAGAGCTTGATCGAGATGCCATCCCTCATAGTATTTCTGGAAAGCAGCCGCGCGCGGATGCTCGCGAAACGCATCATTCAACACCGAGGAGATCGTAGCCCGAGCCACCGACACAATGGTGATCGTAGGTGGTGTTCCCCAGTGCGTTGTGCCGTTCGCCAGCCAATCCGAAAAATAGATCTGGAAGTATTTGCCATCCGGCGAGATCACAAGGTTGGCATCGCCGATATCGTAGCCGTCCATATCAGACCGGTAGCCCTGGTTGATGCGAACGATCTCGCCCAGGTCGGTCCAACTCATTCCGCCATCGGAGGACGAGGCCAGTGCGAAAAGCGAGTCGAAACTTTGCGTTGTAATCGTTGGAATCCCCGCGTGGTACACCATCAGCAACTTGCCCGCTCCTGGCATGCCCTGTGGAACCAGATACACCGGTCCCCCACCCATATAGTCATAACTGGAATAAAACGGATTCACCGACGGATCAGGATTGGGATTGATCGTGACATCGATCGGAGGTTCAGTCCCCAGCGGATTGTCCTGCGTTCCAATCGTCCGCGTAATGGATCCATACTTGTTGTTGCCGTAGTACCGACCCTCCCAGAACTGCCGCGCATGGTATCCACCGTCGCTGCCGAAGAACACATAGCCGCCGTCCGCCTTAATCACTCCCAACGGCGTGTCCGGCCAGGCAAAACCATCGGCCTGGTCGGTAAGAGGCGGCAACGCCGCGTCCCCAGCAGCTTTCCGTTGCGCTGGTGTGACCAACGCTTTGTTCGCGAGAATGCTGGGTTTGCAGAGAGGGACAACACTTTGCGCGTTCGCATGAACAGACAAAACTGCCAGCGCACAGTGAAAAGCAACCAAGGTAGAGGCGAGCGAGACCTGACGGCGATTCCGCATAAAGTCCTCCTGTCGAAAGTGTGAAACACGAACTCTGATCGAAAGTTGTGGCTGATGCGTAGGGCGGCCGCCAAGAACGCGTCCTCGATGTAATTTGCGACGGAAAGGGTTGGTGGGCCCGCCAGGATTCGAACCTGGGACCAATGGATTATGAGTCCACGGCTCTAACCACTGAGCTACGGGCCCGCGTTGCTATAAAGCTAACACAGTCTTTAATGGCGGACGCTCATGGCAGAATAGCTGCATGCCAATTGCTCGCGCTTCATCGGCTCCTGATTTTCTTTATGGGACTGCGTGGAAGGAAGAGCGGACTGCGGCGCTGGTGGAACTGGCGCTGCGCGCGGGATTTCGGGGAATCGACACGGCTAATCAGCGCCGGCATTACTTCGAAGCTGGAGTGGGGCAAGGGTTGGCGGTGGCTTATCGTGCGGGAGTGGTGACGCGAGACGATCTTTTTCTCCAGACGAAATTTACCTACCGGCCCGGCCAGGATCACCGGCTGCCCTATGATCCTGCGGCCAAGCTTTCCGTACAGGTTGCGCAGTCGATGGCTAGTTCGCTGGAACATCTGGGGACGGATTACGTCGACTCTTACGTGCTGCATGGGCCTTCCTCAGGCTACGGCTGGACTGATGCGGACTCCGAGGTGTGGGAGGCGATGAAGAAAGAGCGTGATGCGGGGCGCACGCGGTTGCTTGGAGTAAGCAATGTTTCCCTGCAGCATCTGGAGCAGATGGCGGCTGTCCACTCGGAAACTCCGGGGTTCGTGCAGAATCGATGCTATGCGCGCTTTGGCTGGGATCGCGAGGTGCGACGGTTCTGCCGCGAGCGCAAGATCATCTATCAGGGATTTTCTCTGCTGACCGCGAATGCGGAAGTGGTCCGCCATCCCGTGGTCGGAGGCATTGCTGCGCGGGCGAACGCCACTCCGGCGCAAGTGGTATTCGCCTTTGCTCGCGCGACCGGGATGCTACCGCTGACTGGCACATCGGATGGCGAGCACATGAAGCAGGACCTGGCAAGCACCGGGATGGAACTATCGACTGAGGCGGTGCAGGCGATTGAGGAGCTGGACGGGTGAACCTTGGTTAGGTGCGTCCGCAAACTCATTCGAATCGGAGACGAGTGCGAGCCTCAGAGGCTAAAGCCCAAATCTCGCGGAACCTTGGGCGGCACGGCTAAAGCCATGCTCTTCACGAACTATTTGTCCGATTATCCGAGTCCTACCATTTTCCGCGACGAGGGTCTGGGGCTATTTCCGGGTATCGAGTAGCGCCAGCGCCTGGTCTGTCGTGATGAATTTTGCTCCGAGGGCTCGCAGTTCGGCTGCGGTGCGGGCTCCGTCTCCGGCCTTCAGGGTTTCGATTGCGTCTTTGACGATGGAGACGCGGCGGCCGCGCTCGAGTAATCCCTTGGCAGCGAGGCGAACGCAGTATTCTGTTACCACTCCGAAGACCACGAACTCGGCGTTTTCTCCTAATCGCTTTACCAGTTCGTCGGCGTGCCGGGATTCGAAAATGTCGAGCGTTTGTTTTTCGAGGAGGATCTGCTGATACTGCGCGAGATCGCGGGGAAGGGCTGCTGTTGTTTCGTTTTGCACAGTTACAACTTTATCGGTCAGCGCTTCCGGAACATACGCGGATCCTGCTGTGCCCTTTACACAGTGCGGCGGGAAGATTTTGAATTCGGGATCGTCCTGGGTGTGGAAGCAGCCATGTGAGACCAGGAAGACGCGGCCCTGGCGTGCGGCATCAGTGAGTCGGCGAATGTTCGGGAGCAGGCGTTCCGCGCCGGGCACGTAGAGTTTGCCGCCGGGGAGCATGAAGTCCGCCTGCGTGTCGACTTCCCAGAAAATCACGTTGCTTGATGCCATAAGCCTCTGTTCCTTCTCCAGACAACAATTGTACAAACTCATTACACGGTGATGACAAACAGACGCGGGCGCGATCCTAGCATCCCTTAACAGCGGTCAGAGAAATCGCGGTCCAGCCTTTCGAATCAGCCTTTCGAATCAGCCTTTCGAATGCGGATTGCCGAGCTACCCCTGCCTCTGGCTTTGCAATAAAAAGAGGAGGATTTATGCAGCGTCGCACGATCGTTTACACGGTTTGCCTTGGTCTGGCGTTGATGCTGGTTTCGAACGCAGCCCTGGCGCAGTATAAACTCACAAACTTGGATTCAAATCAGGTACGGGCGGCCAGACATGTCGACCCCCTGCAAGTGAACGGATGGGGTCTTGCTTACGGCACCGGCGGGCCGTTCTGGGTCAGCGATCAAGGTTCGGGCTGGTCCACACTCTACACCGGGGCGGGAATCAAGCAGGGACTGGAAGTATTGATTCCGTCGGCAAATGGCGCGGGCCCCGGTCAACCAACCGGAATTGTCTTCAATGGATCGCCCGATTTTCAGTTAGGGGGATGGCCGACGTTCTTCATGTTCGCGACTCTCGACGGGACTATCAGCGGCTGGGCTCCCGAGACGAATCCCAACGACGCGATCATCGCGGTGAATAACTCGGCGGCCGGCGCAAGCTACACGGGCCTTGCGGTTACCAACCGGCCCTCGGGCAATCTGCTGTATGCCGCTAACCTGATTAAGAATGTGGTCGAGGTGTACGACGGCAGCTTCAACCTGGTCAATACTTTTACCGACCCCACGCTGGGGCCGGCTTACGGACCATTCGGCATCGCGGACATCAATGGACTGGTTTACGTATCCTTTGCCTTAACGTCGACAGCGCCAAGCGGCCAAATCGATATCTTCGAGGAGGACGGAACATTCGTAAAGGTGCTCGCACAAGGCCCGCCCTTAAACCAGCCCTGGGGTTTTGCCGTGGCTCCCAAGGGTTTCGGGCCGCTGAGCAACACTCTGCTGGTCTCGAACAACACGAACAATGGCACCATCAACGGCTTTAACCTCGACAGCGGCCAGTTCGTAGGCCGGGTCAAGGACACGGGCGGAAAGAAAATCGCCATTGACCAGCTCTGGGGAATTGAGTTTGGCGGCGGCGGGAAAGATGACGTCAACGGGCAAACCAACCAACTCTTTTTCACCGCCGGTCCCTACAACAATCTAGCGGGCACGTTCGGTGTAATTGAGTTCAAGCCGTAGAGTCCGCCGCGCAAGAAGCGTTCAATGAGGGCCGCTCGCGAGGGCGGCCTTTCTGTTGTGAAGCAAACGCATGAACGAACAGAGGCGATTAGTGGCTCTGGCGGACGCAGGGCCTTAGGAATTCGGATCTTGCAAGCGCTGAACGTACGACAACAGGTTGGCTTCGAGGGCCTTTTTGGTGGCCTCCGGCAGATCGATGAAGCGGAAGGGTTGCAGCCAGCCTTGCGTGGCCCACATGGGAAACATCATCTCCGCTTTTTCGCGGACGGTGGTCTCACCGAGATGAAAGATGACTTCCACTCGCAGCTTTTCATCGAGAGGCTTTTCCAGATGCATGAGGCCGCCGCTGGTCGAGAGCTGATGGACTTTGCCGCGCACCTGACGCCGGTTGGGCAGTCGGATGAGCGACAGCACGGAGCCGCGCAACTTGACACGAAACGGGCGGTCCTTGCCGACTTGAAAGGCTACGGACGGTGAGGCCTGCGCGACCGATTCTGGCGTCTGGGACATCGTGGCTAAAGTATGGCACTTCGTAGGCAACGCGACGAGGTTACGAAAGAGCCAAAAATCAGTGGCCAGTGGTTAGTGGTCAGCATGTGTTCCCTCGGAGGAATCTGCGCTTCTGTGGTGCCGACCAATGATGACTGGCCACTGATCTCTGATCACTGGCCACTATTTTCTGCTGGGGTGGGCTTCGCGCTGGCCGGAGAATATGTTGTAGGGCCAGACATTTTTGCTGGCGGGCGCGGCCTTGGCCGCACTTGCTGACGCGGGACTGGCTGCGGGGGCACAATTCCAATCCGCAGGCGGATCGGCGATTCCCCAGACATTTCCGGGGTTGTAGAGCGACACTCCGATAAGAAATTGCTGTCCATCGCTACCCAGGGGCAGGCAGTTGGCCACGCGGCCGGAAGCGGTTCCGCCCCGCGGCAGATTACTCAGCAGCACAGGAGTTTCCAGCGGCAAAGCTTGCGGAGTGCGGAATCCGCAGCCCTGCGCGCTCACTACCAGGGCCACGCATTCGGCAGCGAACACATGTTTACGGTCGAGGCTGGTGACGGTAATGGGAATTTCCACACGTATTCGCGTGCTGCGCCGCGTCGCCTTGGGTGTGAATATTTCCATCTGAGTGCTTGGTCGGCCTCGTTCCTCGAGTGCTTCCTACAGCTTAGTTTGACAGAACTGAGGCTGGATCGAACGCTAATTAAGAGCCGGTGCTGGTGACGGAAGTAACCATGACGTGCGCACAGGTCACAGCGGCGGGTCGCCCCTTCACTCGTGCGCAGTGGTGCCGCTTCGCCCTGCTAAGATGGCTCGACATCCGTGAGCAATGCGCCAACTACTTCGGTTGCCCCCGAGTGGGAACTTCTGCTGGCCGCCAGCTCGGCTGACCCTGATGGGAGCTTGCTCGGCCGCATCCGGCGCCTGCTGGAGAAGCCGGTCGACTGGGAAATGGCACTTTGCCTGGCGGAGAATCACGGCACGTCTTCGCTGCTGTATCAGAACCTTTCGCGTTTGGAAGACATGGTTCCTGCGGCCGTGCTGGCATCGCTTCGCGAGGGTTATCAGAGGAACATCTATAAGTCACTTTTTCTGACGCGAGAGTTAATGCGCGTCGTGGACCGGCTCGGTGGGCTCGGCATCGATGTCGTTCCTTACAAGGGCGTCGTCATGTCGGAGGTTTACTACGGCGACATGGCGCTGCGGCGGTCCGGTGACATCGACTTGTTTGTGCGCAAGCGCGACGTGAGGCGCGTCAAAGACGCGCTTCAGGATCTGGAATATACGACGAGGCTGGTCATCCCCGAAGAGGTGCTGGAGGATTACATCGCCGCGGGCTATGAGTGGACTTTCGACAGCCCTGCCGGGCCGAACCTGCTGGAACTGCAGTGGGCTCTGCAGCCGCGGTTCTATGCCGTCGACTTCGATATGGATGGATTGTTTAAGCGGGCGGTGAAGGTAACGCTGGCGGGTGGTTCGGTGAAAACACCTTCTCCGGAGGATCTGCTGCTGGTGTTGTCGGTGCATGCGGCCAAACATGTTTGGGCACGGCTGATCTGGCTGCGCGACATTGCGCAGATTTTGAAGCGGGAAAAGCTCGACTGGGATCAGGTGCAGGTTCGAACTCGGGAGTTTGGGATCGACCGGATCCTGCGCGTCACGCTCTTATTAGCCCACCGGCTTTTAGGAACTGCGATTCCGGCGGCGTTCGAGAGCGCGGTGCTTGGAGATCAGGCTGCGCGGGGCTTAGTTGACGAGATTGCGGCGGCTCTGGCTGCTGGAGTTTCCTTCGACACGGAGCGGATATCTTATTTCCGGCTGATGATGCGGCTTCGCGAACGGCGGGCGGATCGATTGCGATTTCTTACGCGCCTAGCGTTTACACCTGGACCCGGGGAGTGGGAGGCTATTCGATTGCCCGGGGCGCTGCTTCCGCTTTATCGGGTGGTGCGGCTGGTGAGACTCGCGGGGAAATTCGCGCGGCGGTAGGGAAGCGAGCCAAACGCGCGATTATTGGCTCGCGAAGAACGCGACCCTTCGCGCGGCTCGCCGGGTCCTTCGTTCGCGCAAAGAACGCGCTCTCTCAGGATGACAATCAAGCTCCTAGCGGCTGGCCAGGCCGCCGGCGGTTTCGCCGCCGTCTATGGTGTAGACGTGGCCGGTTGCGTAGGCGGCGTCGTCGGAGGCTAGAAAGGCGAACAGGGCCGCGATCTCTTCTGGCTGCGCATGGCGGCGCAGGGGGATTTTGCGGTTTACTTCCTCGCGCATGGCGTCGGTGTACTCGGCGCGCTGCATCGGCGTGAGGACGTATCCCGGAGCTACGGCGCACACGCGAATTCTGGGCGCTAGTTCGAGTGCCATCGAGCGGGTCAACTCGATGACTCCAGCTTTGGTGGCGTTGTAGCCGGCGTAGTAGGGATAGCCCAGGATGCCATTGGTCGAGGCAGTTTGCAGAATCACCGCGCTGCCGCGCTCGGCCGAAAAACGTTCCCACATGTGGCGCGCGGCGGTTTGCGCCACGTAGAAGACGCCGGTGAGATTTACGGCAATGACCTGCTCCCATTCTTCGGGCGTAATTTCGAGAAAGCTGCGGCGGATGCTGATGCCGGCATTGTTAATGAGAACATCCACGCCCGCCATCACGCGGACGGCTTCGGCGAATGCGGCTTCTACCTGCATCAGGTCAGTAACGTCGGCGATGATGGCTGCGGAAATCGCCGGCAGCTGATGACGCAGCGCGGCGCAGGCGGCGGAATCGCGGTCGAGGATGCAGACTTGCGAACCTTCTTCGAGAAAACGCGCGGCAGTGGCGGCGCCGATTCCGCTGGCGCCTCCGGTGATCAGAACGCGTTTGTCTTTCAAGCCTCGCATGTGCCGTCCCTTTGGGACTTGCTATATCTTCGGACTTCGACCCAGCACTCACGCGCTGAGCTAACGAATGCCGTCACTTCGCGACTGGAGCTGGGAGACTTAAATCGGTTTGCCGCGGAAGAAGTAGACGAGTTCGATGATCAAAATGATCACCACCATTAGTTCGAGGACGAAGGCGCGGCTTTGGTTGAATTCGTCGACCATGAAGCGGTAGAGCTCTTCGGCGGTCTGCAGCTTCTGCTGGACCAGGTCTTTGTAATCAGGCACGCCGACTTTTAACGCCGCGAGCTTGTAGAGACGCGCGGAAAACATGTCGCTTAAGAACTTGATGGCGTTGTCGGCGCGCTCGGTCAATTCGCTCACGTCGAGCAGGACGGTGTGCAGTTTCGACGCGGCCTTGGCAGTGCGCCAGCGCGACCAGAGCCTGCGGCCTCCGCGGTCGAGGAAGGCATAGACCTGTTCCAGCTGTTTGGTGAGCAGTTCGTCGTAATGGCGGAACTCGAGCAGCTGCGAGTTGGCATACTGTAGAAGCTGGATGGCAGTCTCCGCGCCGGCGGCACTGTCATAAATGAAAGCGGCATTCCAGCCAATCACGGCCAGATCGTTGGGATAGTAGGAAATGCGCGATTGCAGGATTTCCTGGCGTTCGCCGTCGGAGAGCGGCTGGCTCTCGCCGCGCACAACCTGAGCGATGCGGGCGCCTTCAGAAGCCAGGATATCCGTTGCAGAGGGTGAGCCGGCAATCTCGCGCAGGTGGAAGATGAAGTAGTCCTCCTGCAGCCACTCGGTGGTGTAGGGCTTGACCAGCGCCGGCGCGGCGCGCTCAAGCTTCTGCTTGACGATGCGGGTGGCGAGGCTCTCGAAGTTGGTGTCCCAAACCCAGCGGCTGGAGAGCTGAACGAGTTTGTCCCAGTCTCCAGAAAACGGTACCTCGAAGACCACGCTGACCACGCCGTAATCGAAATACTTGATGTCGCCCTGCAGGCGTTCGCCGCTTTCAAGAATCAGCGGTTCGAGGACCTCTTCGACCGGGGGACGCTGGTAACGGACGTAGCCGGGAGCGAGATGCTTGAAGCTGGCATCGGCCGTGCGGGCACCCAGGATTTGGCGAAGCTGATCGAGGCGAATCTCTTCGCAAACGTCGAACTGGATCAGCACCAGCACGGAGCCGGACAGAGGTGCGTCCGCCGGCTTGGTGGCTACCAGAGTGGGCAAAGCCTCGGGGGGAACCTTGCCTATGGCCGGGGCGGTGATGGTGGTTTCACGGTCCATGACGTTGCTGCCCTGAAGTTCGCTGGCCAAAACCGCGGGCTCCATTACCTCTACTTCGGGTTCCATGACTTCCTGACTGAGATCGGACTTAAGAATCGGCTCGCCGTGGTGTTTTGTCTAGGGCTCCTTCTGGAGGGGCGGGCGAACGTCCTATTGTCCCAGAACTCAGGCGATCTGGCGAGGGGTGAGGGTTAGCATCGAGCTATAAAACATGGCTAAGCGCCATAGAATCAGCGCCTTCTGGACAAGCCCCATAATAGAACACCGCCTGCTGCTGCGGCGGCTAAACCGAGACCGGCGTGCTTCATAGACTGGAAAACCGCAACTTCGTGTTGGCGCGTGCGTGCGGACTCGGGGTAGGGATGGGATTTGGGCGCGTGGGCTTCGCTGGACTGGCTCAGCGCCATTTGCAGGACTTCGGCCAGGTGCATGGCGCGCCGCGGCGTTCCCTGGGCGATCTGCTCGCGGCAACTGAAGCCGTCGGCGATGATCAGCCAGTCGGCCGGCGTCCGGCGAACCGCGGGCAGGAGTTCGAGTTCGCCGATGGCCATGGAGAGGTCGTACTTGTCGGGCTCAAAGCCGAAAGAGCCAGCCATGCCACAGCAGCCCGGGGCCGGGCTCTGGAAGTCGATGCCCAGGCGGTGCAGGACCGACTCTTCAGCCGTCATCTTCATCAAGGATTTCTGGTGGCAATGACCGTGGACCAGCGCTTTACGGTCGAGACGGGGCAAAGAAAGATCCTTGGCGTGGGTTTCGAGTAATTCGCTGAGCAGGAAAGTCTGGCGGGACAAGGCTTGGGCGCGTTCATCGTGGGGAAACAGATTCAGGAGTTCGTCGCGGAACACGGCTACGCAACTCGGTTCCAAGCCGACGATTGGGATTCCCGCTTCGATCTCCGGGGAAAGCTCGTCCAGAATCTGGAGCAGGAGCGCTTGGGCGCGGTCGAGCATGCCGTGGTCGTAGAGCGGTCGTCCGCAACAGAGGTTGGCTTTGGGGACGACGACTCGGAAGCCGACGGCCTCGAGCACTTCGACGGCAGCTTTGGCGGTGCCCGGGTGGAAATAGTTGTTGAATGTGTCGGACCAGAGGAGAACGGGCAGGGCTCCGGTGTCGCGAGATGAAGACCGTCGGCGCTCAAACCAACGTTTGAAGGTTTCCGGGGCGAACGCGGGGATGGCGCGCTCTTTGGGAATCCCGGCGACTAGCTTTGAGATATCGCGCAGGAACGGGAGTTGCGTGGCCAGATTGGCCAAGCCGGGGGCGTTCGATGCCAGGCGCGCCCAAAGATCGATGTTGCCGAACGCATAGGCGCTGCGTGGGCGGACACGTCCTTCGTAGTAATGGGAAAGGAACTCGGCTTTGTAGGTGGCGACGTCGACGCCTACCGGACATTCGGTTTTGCATCCCTTGCAAGCCAGGCAGAGATCGAGCGACTGTTTCACTTCTTCGCTGCGCCAGCCGTCGCGGATGATCCCATCCTCTCGACCTTGTCCCTGCGTCATCTCCCAGAGCAGGTGGGCGCGGCCGCGGGTAGAGTGTTCCTCTTCCCGCGTGGCGCGGTAGCTGGGGCACATCACTCCGCCTTCGTCGTGGCGGCACTTGCCGACGCCGACGCAGCGCAGAGTGGCCTGGGCGAGGCTGCCGCGGTCGGCGAGAAATTTGAAGTTGGTTTTCGGTTCCCATGGAGCATAGTCCGCGCCGAGGCGGAGGTTTTCGTCGAGCTTGTAAGGATCGATCAGCTTGCCGGGATTCATCTTCCATTCGGGATCCCAAACCGATTTGAATTCGCGGAAAGCCTGGACGAGTTCAGGGCCGAACATTTTCGGCAGCAACTCGCCGCGGGCCTGACCATCGCCGTGTTCCCCGGAGATGGAGCCGCCGTAGCCGACCACGAGATCGGCCGCCTCTTCCATGAACTTGCGGAACATCGCGATGCCATCTTTCGATTGCAGGTCGAAATTAATGCGCGTATGAACACAGCCGTGGCCGAAGTGGCCGTAGAGCGAGCCTTTGTAGCCGTAGGCGGCAAACATCTTGCGCAGATCGCGAAGATAGCCTCCGAGGTTTTCGGGCGCGACCGCGGCGTCTTCCCAGCCTTCCCAACTCATGGCTTCGCCGGCCACGTGCGAAGTCGCTCCCAGCGCCGATTCGCGAACTTCCCACACTCGTTTGACTTGCTCTTTCTTAGTGTAGAGGCGCAGGTCCGGCGGATGAGAGCTTTGAGAAAGAGCCTGCATCAGGCCGCGGGCTTGGGACTCGGCTTCGCGCGCGGTCTCGGCGCCGAACTCAACCATCAGCCATCCGCCGCCTTCGGGCAGGAGCGCGAGGCCTTCGGAGTTGATCCCTTTCATCCGCGTATAGCTGACGAGAAGATCGTCGAAGCCTTCGAGGCCGATAGGCCTGTGCGCCATGATCTCTGGAACGTGATCGGCACACTGATAAATGTCGGGATAGGCAACCACCAGCAGCACACGCTCCGGCGGACTCTCGACCAGACGGCACGTCGCTTCGAGAACCGTGACGCATGTCCCTTCGGAGCCGACAAGGGCGCGAGCGACGTGGAAACCGTTCTCGGGCAGAAGGAAATTCAGGTTGTAGCCGGAGACGCGGCGGGGAATTTTGGGAAAGCGCTGGCGGACGAGATCGCCGTAGGTCGCGGCGATGCCCCGCAGTCTGCAATAGATTTCGCCACGGTTGCCGCCAGCTTCGCAGACGCGCTCAAGTTCTGAGCTGGAAGTGGCACCGACCTTCATGCGGAGGCCGTCGTAGGTGAGGATTTCGAGAGCCTCGACGTTGTCGTCGGTCTTGCCGGCCATCACGGAATGCACGCCGCAGGAGTTGTTGCCGATCATGCCGCCGAGAGTGCAGCGGCCGTGAGTGGCGGGATCAGGCCCGAAGGTGAGGTGATGTTTTTCGGCGGCGGCGCGCAGACGATCGAGCACGACTCCGGGCTGCACGCGGGCGATGCGGCGGACAGGATCGATTTCAAGGATCCTCGACATGTATTTGGAAAAATCAAGGATGACGGCGACGTTGCAACATTGTCCGGCGAGAGACGTGCCGGCGCCGCGGCAGAGCAGTGGCGCCCTAAACTCGCGGCAGAGTGCGACGGTGGCTAGAACATCGTCGGTGTTGCGCGGGAGCACGACGCCGATTGGAACCTGGCGGTAGTTGGAGCCGTCGGTGGCATACAGAGCCCGAGTGCCGCGGTCAAAGCGGACTTCGCCATGAATCGTTCTGCGCAACGCCTCGGCTAGACCCGCAGCATCAACGGACGCGGACCTGGCGGGCGCGAGTTTTACGAATTGGTCTGGCATGGGCGGCGGCGAGTTTCTGGCCAGTCGCGCGAGTATATCGCAGCCGCCGGGACGGCGGCGCTACTGAGAAACTAACTCCACAGCCGGGTAGCGTAGTCGGTCATGGTGAGTCCCAACAAAAGGAGCAGGAAGAACAATGCTGCGATCACGACCAGCTTGGTCAGCTTCTCACTGGCGTGCCAGACGTGCATGAAGAAGAGCGCCACCAGCGTGGCTTTGATGGTGGCGATGCCGAGGGCGACTGCGGCGTTATAGGGCGCCAGATCCAGGGTCGCGGCGTAAACCGTGAGACCGGTGCCGGCCAGCAGCGCGATCCAGACCGCGATGTAACCTTTCAAGGGCGATTTTGCTGACGCGTGTTCAGACATGCAAGCCTCACGGATGCCGGTCGATCAAGTAAAGCAACGGGAACAAATAAATCCAGATGATGTCGACGAAGTGCCAGTAGAGGCCGCCGATCTCAACTGGAGTATGCCACTCGGGAGTGAAGCGTCCCTTCCAGGCCATGGTCAAAAGCCAGGAAAAGATCCCCAGGCCGATGATCATGTGCAGCGCGTGCAGGCCCGTCATCACGAAGTAGAGAGAGAAGAACAGCTGCGCGTGATGCGGATCGGCGTATTGCCCGGGATGCCCGGGGATCGGCTGGTGATCGAAACTGAAAGAAGCGCCGGGAACGTGATGCTCCTCAAATTTTTCTGCGTATTCGATGCCTTTGATGCCGAGGAAGAAAACGCCGAGCAGCATGGTGATGATGAGACTGCCGATCAGCAGCGTGCGACGCGCAGTCTGCGCGGCCCACACGGCTAGCACCACAGTCAAACTGCTGCAGATTAGCACCGCGGTATTAGTTGCGCCGTAGCCCATGCTGATAGTTTTGCTGGCGGCGGCGAAGTCTCCAAAGTACAAACGGCGATAGACGAGATAAGCGCAGAACAAGCCGCCGAAGAACATGACTTCAGTCGCGAGGAAGACCCACATGCCCAGGCTGGCAGCATCCCGCTGCTGCTGCGGCTCGGCGAAGCGGTGCAGGAGCGCGGGGTTGTGCTGCTCTTCGTTATGGAGGCCGACGGCGGTGCTATCGGGCAACGGGAACCTCCTCGCTGTGGGGTGCGTCGCCGTGGGGGGCGTCGAGTTCGTCGTAGTTGTAGGCTTCCCAGGTCACGACGGGCTCTTCGTCGAAGTTGAAGGTCGGCGGCGGGGACGGTGTTTTCCACTCGAGTCCGGCGGCGTTCCACGGATTGTCTGGCGCCGGCTTGCCGTAGCGCATCGACCACAGGAAATAAAGCATAGGCAGCAAATACCCCACGCCGAGCACCGTGGCGCCAGCCGTCGACAACACGTTCAGGATCTGGAATTCGGGCATGTGACTGTAATCGTAATAGCGCCGCGGCATGCCCATGTAGCCCAGCAAAAACTGCGGGAAGAATGTGAGATTGAAGCCGATGAAAACGATCAGCGCGGCCAAGCGCGCCCAGCCCTCGGGATACAGCTTGCCGGAAATCTTCGGCCACCAGAAATGCATCCCTCCCAGATAGCCCATGACCGCGCCTCCGACCATGATGTAGTGGAAGTGCGCTACCACGAAGTAGGTATCGGTGACGTGGACATCGATGCCGAGAGCCGCAAGGAACAAGCCGGTGAGGCCGCCGATGGTAAAGAGTCCGAGGAAGCCGAACGCATACAGCATTGGCGCGTCATAGTGGATGGAACCCTTGTAAAGCGTGGCCGTCCAGTTGAAAACTTTGATCGCCGATGGAACCGCGACCGCGTAGCTCAGCAGAGAAAATACCAGCGCGGCGTACACCGACATCCCGGCCACAAACATGTGGTGCGCCCAGACCAGGAATCCGAAGACGGCGATCGCAATCGAGGAAAAAGCGACGAAACTATAGCCGAAGATGCGCTTGCGCGCGAAGCAGGCAATAATTTCGGTGACAACGCCCATCGCCGGCAGAATCATGATGTAGACGGCGGGATGCGAATAGAACCAGAACAGATGCTGAAACAAGAGCGGATCGCCGCCGAGTTTGGGATCGAAGATGCCGAGATGCAGGACGCGTTCGGCCGCGACCATCACAATGGTGACGGCAAGAACCGGCGTGCCTAGTAACTGAATGATGCTGGTGGCGTAATGCGCCCAGATAAACAGCGGCAGGCGCGACCACGTCATGCCGGGCGCGCGCATGCGATGAATTGTGATTACGAAGTTCAGTCCGGTAAGGATGGAAGAGAATCCGGCGACGAAGATTGCCAGCGCAGCTTCAATAAAGTTTGAGTTGGTGAAGTTGGTGGCGAAGGGAGCATAGAAGGTCCATCCCGTGTCGACGCCGCCGGTCAGGATGCAGTGCAACATCATCACGCCACCGATGATGTAGAGATACCAGCTGAGCAGGTTGACGCGAGGGAAGGCCAGGTCCTTGGCGCCGATCATCAGCGGAACGAGGAAATTTCCGAGTACGGCGGGAATAGATGGAATCAGGAAAAAGAAAATCATCACCATGCCATGCATGGTGAAGAGCTTGTTGTAAGTATCGGCCTGAACGAGATCGCCCGCAGGAGTGAGCAATTCGAGGCGGATGAGCAGGGCGAAGAAGCCTCCGATAAAAAAGAAGAACGTAATCGAGATGAGATAGAGAAGCGCGATGCGTTTGTGGTCAGTAGTGAGCAGCCAGGACCAAACGCCGTAGTGCTTGTTCAGGTAATTCTCGCGCTCGGGTTGAGGCATTGGAGTTTGCATCTTATTGCACCTGACTTCCATTCGATTGCGCGTTTTTCTGATTCGACGGCACGGCCGCGCTGGCGCTGGTCTTCGCCGCCTCACCCTTGGTTGCCGAGATCGACTTGATGTAGGCGACCAGGGCGTTTACCTGTTCTTCGCTGACCAGCCCTTGAAACGTAGGCATGATGGGTTGGAATCCCTTCACCCGCCTGGCGCCAGGATCGAGGATGCATTCTCGAACATAATTTTCGTCGGCGGTCACGGTGCGTCCGTCTTCGAGCTGAACCGGCTTGCCAAAAACTCCCTGCAGGTTAGGGCCACGCCCCTGCGTGTCCGTGCGATGACAGGTGGAGCAGCCGAGTTCGGCGAAAATTTTCTCGCCTGTCGCCGAGAGCGGGCCGGTCGAGCCGCCATTCATCCACGCTTCGTACTGCGCCGGCTGCATGACCACAATGTCGCCGACCATGCCGGAATGCTGGGTGCCGCAGTACTCCGCGCAGAACAGGTGATACGTGCCCGGCTTGGTGGCGCGGAACCATTCCACTGTGTAGCGGCCTGGCAAAACGTCCTGCTTGATCCGGAAAGCCGGTATATAGAAGCTGTGAATCACATCCTGCGAAGTCATGATCAGTTTTACGTCGCGACCGACAGGGACGTGCAGTTCGTTGATCTCACGCTGGCCTTCGGCGTGTTCGACTTTCCACATCCACTGCTTTGCCACAACATAAACTTCTGTCGCATCGTCGGGCGGCGTGCGTTCTTTGAAATACACCACCGCACCCCAGGCGAAGATCACCATGAAGACGAGGAATGGAATCGTGCTCCACGTGATTTCGAGCGGAGTGGAACCCTCGATGTGCTCGGCGGGAACGCCGGGCCGGTGGCGAAAGCGGGCGGCGAAGTAGACCAGGCAGATGAAAATGAGCAAGGCCATCATCCCGCAAACGATGAGCAGGAAAATGTAGAGCGCATCCACATGTCCCGCAATGGTGGAAGCCTGCTCCGGCCATAATGGAAAATTATTGAGCATACTTTGTAGTCTTCGCCGCCGTCCTTCTGGTTACGGAGACATCCAGTCGCCACAAAATAAAAAAAAGCGTTCCCAGGATGAGAATTGTGGCGCCGGCCGCCAGCCGCAGAATATTAGCCACCATCGCGCCATATTTTCCGGTCTCGGGATTGTAGTGATAGCAAAAAAGCAGCACCGCATCCACGGCATTCCCGATCTTGTCTTGTGAAGCCTCCACCAGGCCCATGCGCAAATCTTTCGGCGGAAAATCCACACCATAGAAGTAGCGCGAAATGCGGCCTTGCGGCGTCAGCACCATGATGGCTGTGGCATGAGCGTACTGATTAGTCTTGGCGTCGTACTGATATTGGAAGCCGACAGCTTTGGTAAGAGCGTCAATCGAATCCGGCGGGCCAGTCAGAAAATGCCAGCCCGCGGCGGCGTTGGCGCGGCCGTAGCGTCCCACGTAGTCTTTCTTTTTAGCGGCGGCCATCTCTGGAGTCTCGCGCGGATCGAAGCTCACGGTGACCACGTCAAATTCATTGCCCACGTCGAACTTCACCAGGCGCATGGCGCTGGCGAGTCCAGCCAGAGCTTCTCCGCACAGCATGGTGCAGTTGTAATAAACCAAATTGAGAATCAGCGGCTTGTGGCCGAAATAGTCTCCCAACTTTACGGCTGCGCCGGTCTCATCGCGGAAGGTGAGGTCGGGCGGGACCTGCGCGTCGAGGTGTTGCTCGATGCCGACGTTCTCGAGCCGCGGGGGGCGTGTGTTTGCCGGAGGAGACATTACGCCGTTGTTCATCTGCGCCGAGGCGGACGTCGCCAGCAACGCGAGAGCGAGTACGACTCGGGCGGTGAACATCGAGTTATTGTTGAGGCTGCTCACTTCTTTTCGCCCTTCTTACTCGTAGCAGTCGTCTTTGGCGCAGGAGTGTCGCTGATCATGTTCTGCGTGCGCACGGGTAGTCCTCGCTGCACGATCAAATCCATAGCGCGTTCGATGGGGATGCGAACCGTGCCGGCCGTTTCGTCCACCCAGCCGTAGCTGTAGAGCAGCCCTTCTTCACGCACGGTCTCCTTGTTCAACTGATTCCGTTCGTCCGTCTCAAGGCGGGGATCCGGGAAAGTCTTCTTCAAATACTCGTCGGGGTTTGAAATCCTTCGCGTATCCGTCGGAACGTTCGTCAACAGCGGATTCACCGCGGGCTGCAACGCTTTTTCGCGGTGGTCGAGAAAGGCAAAAAGACCCCTCAGGCCAAAAAGGCAAATCACGACCACAACCACGATGGTCAGCAGGAAGTAAAGAATGCCGGAGACCTGGAGATCCTGGTGCTCGTAGCCGCCCTGCTCCGTGGAGTTCTCGGGTTTGGTCTGGTCGCTCATTTCCCGTCGGTCACTTCTCTTTTCTCTTTATGCATGCGTTTCATGCGCCGGTTGCAGAACTTCGTGGGCATCCGTGTCATAGGCCGGCAGAAGCGGCAGCGAGCCCAGGTTGCGGAAGAAATACCAAAGCCAGATTCCTCCGATAGCGATGGGCACAACTATGTCAGCCAGAGTCAGAGTGATTGTCTTGGAAAAATTCGGCTCGATGATCCAGCACAGATCCAGATAACGAATCAACAGCAGCCAAACCGCGAGCCACACCAGGCGTCGAATGTTGCGCTTGAACGGGCGCGAGAGCAGCATCGCGAACGGCACCGCGAACCCGAACACCGCAAGGAACAGCCCAATCCAGCCCCAGCCGCCATTGATACGCCGAAGATAAAAGGTGATTTCAGAAGGCAGGTTGCCGGCCCAGATAATCAGCCACTGCGAGAAGGAGAAATAAGCCCAAACCATGAGGAAAGCCAGCATCCACTTGCCGTGGTCGTGGACAAAGTCGGGCTTCAGCATCTCCGACATGGGCTTGTAGTTGAAAAGGATGCGCTCGACCACCACCGCGAAACACATGGCGGAGAGCACTTCGCCGATCAGGATCAGCAGGCCAAAAATGGTTGATATCCAACTAGGATCGAGCGACATGATCCAGTCGATGGCGGCGAAGGAGATGGTGAAACCGTAGAGGATAAGTCCGGGACCGCTGACTGCCTTGAAACGTCCGCTGTTGTCGGGCGCGCCGGGCTTGTCGGTTTGCTTCGACCACATCGACAGCAGGAACGACAGAACATTCCACACCAGGAAATAGAACAAGGCGCGGACGATGAAGCCGTTCACCGTCAGATAACTCTGCGTGATCTGTTCGAGGTGCTCGCGGAGATGCCTGTCCTGAATGTTACTGAGAGGCTGCGCCCAGATGTAGAGCCGGTGTATTCCAAAGAAAATGGGAATAAAAAGCACGAACAGCAGCGGCAGCGTGCGCATGGCCGCGCCCAGGATGCGGCGAATCACCGTGCCCCAGCCGCCGCCGGTGAGGTGGCGGATCATGAGAATCGCCATGGAGCCGAGGGCGACGCCGAGCCAGCACATGAAGCCGAGCAGGTAAGCGCGATAGAACTCATCTGGCTGCTTGAGTGCCAACACTATAGCGATCACGGCGAAGACGACTCCGATGACAAGCGAGCGCTGCGATATTTTCTTCACCACTGCGGGCGCCGTCAGATCGAGATGGGGAGTTGTCGCCGCGCTCATTTCTTTTCCTCGCCTTGCGATGTAGTGTCAGTGTCAATCACAGGCAGAGTCGCACCCGAGCCCGGCTGGCCGCGGAACTTTGGCGGCTGTGACGGCACCGTCTGTCCCTTGGGCACATCCGCCATGGTCGCGTTCTGACTCAACTGCAACGCGCGAACGTAGGCTACGATGTTCCAGCGGTCTCGCGGCGGAATTTGTGACGCATAATCGGGCATGATGCCGAAGCCATTCGTGATCACGTCGTAGAAGTAGCCGAGCGGCGCCTTCTGCAGCCGCGGGATGTGATACGAAGGCGGCTTGCGCGCAAAACCGCGCGACGGGATGAAGCCGTTGCCGTCCCCAAGCTCCGAATGACAGGGAGCGCAATAAATGTTGTAGCGCTCGCGGCCGCGCTCGAGAACTTCTTTGCTCACAGGAAACGGCATATAGTCGCCGGAATTGTTGCCGAGCTTGCCGGTATAGAAATAAGTATCCTCGTGCAGTTCACCCCTCGCGACTGTGCCTTCGACCGGTGGCCGCTCGGAGCGCTGGTCGGCAAAGAAGTCGCTGCGCGAAAGCGGATTCTCTCGCGGCTGCACGTGCATATCGAGACGGCAGCCCGAAAGCAAAGCGATCGCCGTCAACAATCCGGCAACGAAAATTTGGCGGAGACGCAGCATCTTAGCTGGGCACCTCCGAAATCGAGCGTGGTTGCAAGCCTTGCAAGAACCCGCGCGTGCCGGCCGGATCGTACTTGGGATCGGAAGAGAACACGATCAGAAAAAAGCGGTCTTTCGATGCCGACGAGAATCTCGGCACATTGAACACAGGATGATAAGGCATGGGCAGGCCGTTCAGCGCGAGCATGCCGAACACCGCGGAGATCCCGGCAAAAAGAATCGTCATCTCAAACGTGATCACAATGAATGCCGGCCAGGAATGAGGCGGCTTGCCGCCGATGTTCAGCGGATAATCAACGGCCGACATCCACCACTGCATCAGATAACCGGTAAGGCCGCCGACGATGCCGCCGATCAACACGACCAGCGGAACTTCGTCGCGGTAAAAACCAATTTCCTCGGCCAATCCTTCGATGGGGAACGGGCTGTAGGCGTCGATTTTCTGATAGCCCGCTTGGTGCGTGCGCCTCGCGGCGTCCACCAGCGCCTGAGCCGAGTCGAACTCCGCCATGATGCCGTAGACCGGATCGCGTTTCATTCCTTCACCTCCGCTTCCGGCAGGAGGGTGCGCATTTCAAAGATCGAGATCGCCGGCAACAGGCGCAGGAACAGGAACATCGCCGCCAGGAACATGCCCAGGGTGCCGATGTACGTCATCCAGTCCCAGCGCGTGGGATAGTACATGCCCCACGACGAGGTCAGGAAGTCGCGGCTAAGGCTGACCACGATGATGATGAAGCGCTCCAGCCACATGCCCACCAGAATCACGCCCGAAAGCAGAAACAGCGCCACGGGACTGGTCCGCATTTTCTTGATCCAGAGCAATTGCGGAATGAAAATGTTGCAGGTGAGCAGAGCCCAGTAAGGCACTGCGTAAGGCCCATGCAGCCGGTTCCACAGAGTGAAAGCGTCGTAGCGGTCGCCGCTGTACCAGCCCATAAAGGCCTCAATGCCATAGCCGTAAGCCACGATCAATCCGGTCGCGAGCATGACTTTCGCCGAATTCTGCAGATGACGCTCGGTGATGAAATCTTCGAGACCATAGATTTTGCGGATCGGAATCGCCAGCATCAGCACCATGGCGAAGCCCGAATAGATAGCTCCGGCCACGAAGTAGGGTGGGAAGATGGTCGTGTGCCAGCCGGGAACAATGCCGATCGCAAAGTCGAAGCTGACGACGGTATGAACCGAGAGCACGAGCGGTGTAGCTAATCCGGCGAGCAGCAGATAGGCAGTCTCATAACGATGCCAGTGCCGCGCCGATCCGCGCCAGCCCATCGAGAGCATTCCATAAATAATTCTGGCCGCGGGATGCGTCGCGCGATCGCGCAGCGTGGCCATGTCGGGAATCAGGCCGATGAACCAGAACAGAGCCGAAATCGTAGCGTAAGTCGAGACCGCGAAAACGTCCCACATGAGCGGGCTGCGGAATTGCGGCCACACTCCCATGGTGCTGGGATAAGGAAACAGCCAGTAAGCCAGCCACGGACGCCCGACGTGAATGGCGGGAAAAATTCCGGCGCAGGCCACGGCAAACAATGTCATGGCTTCGGCGAAACGGTTAATTGAATTGCGCCACGACTGCCGCAATAGCAAAAGAATCGCCGAGATCAGGGTGCCGGCGTGGCCAATGCCGATCCACCATACAAAGTTGACGATGGCAAAGCCCCAGCCGATCGGAATGGTATCGCCCCAGATGCCGATGCCTTTCAGAAACAGATATCCGATGGCATAGAGCATCATCATCGTCAGCAGAAACGCGATGCCGAAGCCCACAAACCATCCGTTCGAGGCCGGACGCGTCAGCACAATCGCGCTGATCTTTTCCGTGACCGTGCCGAAGGTGTAGCCCGGCTCCATCACCGGAGCTTGCGTGTCCACCGTCGGTTTGTATGGCTCGTTCATTTGTATCGCTCGTGCAACGAACTAGCGGGATCGGGAAGGGCACGACTTCAGTCGTGCCGAAAATCGCGTGCACTCAATGTCGGCTTCAGCCGCTGAGGTACGCTTCCGCTTCCACAACGAGTTTCCGTCGACCATCACGACTTCAACTCCGGATTCGGATTGCCAACTTCCGCCAAATAAGTCGTCCGCGGACGAGTATTCAATTCGCCCAGCAGGCTGTAATTCCGCGCCTGAGCCTTCAACTTCGAAACCTGGCTGTTCGGATCATTAATGTTGCCAAAAATAATCGCGCCCGCCGGACACGACTGCTGGCACGCGGTCTGCAATTCATCTCCGACTTTGATCTGCTTGCCTTCGCGCACCGACGCGGTCTCTGCATCGATCTTGTGTTCGTTGATGCGCTGCACGCAGTAGGTGCATTTCTCCATCACGCCGCGGCTGCGCACACTCACGTCAGGATTGCGCATCATCTTGTATTGCGGCTTCGTCCAATCCTGAAACAGCAGGAAGTTGAACCGCCGCACCTTATAAGGACAGTTGTTCGAGCAATACCTCGTGCCCACGCAGCGGTTGTAAACCATATCGTTCAGGCCTTCGGTCGAATGGTTGGTCGCGCCCACCGGGCAAACCACTTCACACGGAGCGTTCTCGCACTGCTGGCACGGCACGGGCTGGAAAAACGCTTTCGGATTGTCGCGATCGCGCGCCGCTTCATCTGGATACTGGTAGTAAGTGTCGATGCGAATCCAGTGCATGTGCCGCCCGATAGCGCACTGCTCTTTGCCCACAACCGCAATGTTATTCTCCGACTGGCAGGCAATCATGCAGTTGTTGCAGCCCACGCACGAGTTCAGGTCAATCGCCATCCCCCAGGCGTAGTCTTCTTCTTTATAGGGATAAGGCTTGTAAAGCGTGAGCCCGGGCGCGGGCTCTTCGCCTTGCTCCTTCGCGAAATTCGGATCCTTGCGATATTCCTCGAGCACAGTCTCGCGCACCAGCGGACGATGGTCGCCATTCGGCGTGTCCATCGACTGGTAGCCCTGAGTCGACGCCAGCACATATCTGTCGCCAGTCTTGCGAATCTGCAAGCCGGTCGCGAACCAGGGCGCGGCCGACGTGCGCAGCCTATAAGCGTCGAAGCCCTGCCCAGTGCCGACGCGCCCCGCGCGCGTGCGTCCATAGCCAAGAGTCACAGTGACCGAATCGTCCGGAACCCCGGGCTGAATCCAAACCGGGCCGGTAACTTTTCTCCCATTCAGCTCAAGTTCAACCACGTCGCAAGTCTTGATCTGCAGCCGCTCGCCCATCACAGGACCGATGAGCACGGCGTTGTCCCAGGTGAGCTTGTTCATCGGCTTGGGACATTCCTGCAGCCAGCCGTTGTTGGAGAATTGTCCGTCGTAAATCGTGGGATCACGGCGGATGTTGAGTTCGATGGCGCTGGGATCGGCAGCTGCCGGCAATGGGATAGTTGGCTGGCGGGCTGAGCCTGCCTCCACAAACGGGGTAGCCAGAGTACCTTCGATCCAGCCGTCGTGCAGCGACTTGCGCCAGAACGCTTCGAAGTCCGCTCCTGAATGTTGTTTCTGCCAGTAAGATCGGACGAGGTCATAGCCGTTCGCATCGGATTGACCGGAGAGCAGCGCAACAAATTCGATGGCACTCTTGCCGTTATAAAGCGGTGCGATCAGCGGTTGGATGAAGCTCGTGGTTCCAAAGTAGTCACGGGCATCTCCCCACGCTTCCAATTCGTGCGCCTGATTTATATGCCACTGGCACAGTTCAGCGGTTTCGTTCTGATAAAGACCGAGGTGAACACGCAGGGGAACTTTATTGCCCTTCAATAGTTCGCGAAAGTTGAGATCAGCCGGTGCGTCGTAGGCGGGATTTCCTCCGAGGATGACAAGCAGGTCGATTTTGCCATCGTTGATGTCGGCGGCGAGTTCTTTTATAGAGTTGACGTTATTGATGAGATTGGCATCAACTGGAAAGATGGGCACAACGGTCTTGTCGAAATTGCCAAGCTTCGCATTGATTGCGTGGGCTAACGCATGAACCGCGGGCGGTTGATGATCGCCGACCATAACAAGGCTCGAGCCCCGGTGACCCTGAAGGTCCGACATCAGGGATTTCATGAAGTCGGCGTACTCAGCCGGGACTTCGCCGTTTTGTGCGAGCGCTCGAGCAAGGGCCTCAACCATCGAAGCCCTTACCGGTAGCCGATGATCCGCCTTCGCTCCTGTCGTCGTCGGGGTGCTCTCGATTACGTACAGCCGGTTCATCTTGCCATCGGGATTGCGGCGCTTGGCGAACTGGCGGATGTAGCGGACATTCCCCGGAAAACCCGCATACAGGAAGTCGGCGTCGAGCGAGACGATCACGTCGGCCGTTTCAAAATCGTAAAGAGTATCGACCGGCTGCCCAAAGGCCAGCTTCGCGCCCTCGAGCACGTTGTCGCGATTGACCGGCTCGTACACATGCCACTTCGCCTGCGGATAAATCTTCAGGAAGTTGCGTAATTGATCGGCGAGCGTGGGCGAAGAAATGGTCGGCGTAAGAATGCGAATCCCGGCGCCCTGCAACGCTTTCTGCGCGGTAAGCGGCCCGTGAAGCGCAGTGAGAAACGCCTGCCAGGACTGCTGATCCCCCATCGACACCACGCTCTGCGAGCGGTCAGGATCGTACAGGCCGAGAATGTGCGCCTGCGCAAAAATGTCCGTGCCACCAAGCGATGCGGGATGCTTATCGTTGCCTTCGATTTTCGTCGGACGTCCCAAATGGCTCTCGACCAGCAGCGGGCTGGCGTATCCGCCAAGCGTCATCGCGGTGGCATAGAACTGCGGCCGGCCGGGAATCACGTCCTCGGGCTGGCGCACGTAAGGGACGATCGGTTCAAGCGGCAGGCGGACGCAGCCGGTCATGCCAGCCAGCGCCATGGACGCGCCCATTACTTTCAAGAAGCCACGTCGCGAAACCGAATCGACCCACTCGGAAGCGCCCTTGGGAAATTCGCGGTGCAAGGCTTCCTGGAACGCGGGGCTCCCGGCAAGCTCTTCGAGGCTGCGCCAGTATTCCGGACCAGTCTTTTCAGCAGCATCGTGCGCAAGGGCCGCGTCAATGCGCTCGCGGACAGAGTCCAGATTCAGCTTGCCCTTCTTGCTGGGGCAAACATCTTCTCGCTTAGTGCTGCCGTCTTGTTCTTCCGTCTTCATTGATTCCACATCACACGCTCTGTCATCCTGAGCGAAGCGAGAGTTCGCAAAGCGAAGTCTCGCGCAGTCGAAGGACCCCTGTAATGCCGGGAGCGCCGCGGACGCTGCGAGGCGTTCTCACGATGCCGATCGAAGCAACTTCTCCGCTCAGGATGACAAGTACTCATAATTCTCACCGATGGCAAGTGCTGCAACTGGTAATGTCCTTCACGCTGCGAACGTTATACTTCTTCACCAAAAACGAACCCAGATCAATCTGATCCGTATAACTCTGCCCGTCAACCACAACGGGATTCGCGCTGGTGGGCTGCTGGTAGCGCATGTTGAACACCTGATCGCGCGGCCGCAGGTTCTTCTCCGGCGCGCGATGGCAGTTCAAACACCACTCCATCTGCAACGACTCCTGCTGGTACATCAGCGGCATCTGGTCGACCGGACCGTGGCAGGTGTTGCAGCCCACGCCTTTATTGACATGAATGCTGTGATTGAAATAAACGAAATCAGGAAGCTGATTTACCCGCGTCCATTGCAGCGACTGGCCGCTGCGGTAACTGGCGCGGACAGGCTCGAGCAACTGGGCATTGATCCAGATCTGCGAGTGGCAGTTCATGCAGGTCTTGGTCGGAGGAATGCCTGCAAAACTCGAGGTCTCGACTGAAGTATGGCAGTAGCGGCAATCAATGCCGAGTCCGGTAACGTGGTGCTGGTGGCTGAAGGGCACCGGCTGCGGCTTGCGCACTCCGGCGTAGGTGACGTAAGGGGAGCGCTGCACCTCCATCGCCACCCAGCCGAGGGCGGCAATCACGAAGACCGCGCCGAAAATCGTGGCCCGCGAGAGGGTGTTGGTGCTGCGATGAAAAATCTGCGGCATGCTTGCTTACGAACTTCAGAAAGTGAAAATGAGACCCAAGAAATTCCCTTTTGACGGAAGAAATGTTACGACGCAAAAGAAAACACCCACTGATTTTTTCGCGCCAGCTATGAGAACTGGAGATTATAAATATTTCGTGCGCCATTGTCGCGCACTTTCCCGCGGGAGCGGAAAAATATTCCCGGGCTAAACGCGGCTGAAAAATCGTGTGATCTTTTTCCCCAGTCGGACATCCAAGGCAGCTATCGCAGATTCATCACCAGCAGTTTCGGCTCAGTCATTTCCTCGATCGCATAGCGCAGCCCTTCGCGGCCGAGGCCGGAGTCCTTCACCCCGCCGTAAGGCATCTGGTCGATGCGGAAGGAAGGAATATCGCCCGCAATCAGAGCGCCGACTTCCAGTTCGTCGTACGCCTCGAAAAGGAGTTTCACATCGCGAGTAAACAATCCTGCCTGCAATCCGTAGTTGGAATTATTGATTCGGCGCAGCGCTTCATCAAAATTCTCGTAGGGCTCGACGGTCACGACGGGACCGAAGATTTCCTGGCAATTTACTTTCATTTCCGGCTTGGTACCGGTCAGCACTGTTGGATCGACAATCGAACCATGGCGACCGCCCCCGCACAGCAGGCGCGCTCCGGAGCGAACCGCTTCTTCCACCCAATTGACGATGCGGATGGCGTCGCTCTCGCGGATGAGCGGGCCGATGTCAGTCGATTCTTCCAGGGGGTCGCCCGTCTTCAATTTCTTGACGCCTTCAACAAGAAGATCGGTGAACTTACCATAGACCGATTGCTCGACCAGAATGCGCTGCACGGAAATGCAAGTCTGGCCGGCGTAGCCGAAGCCTCCAGCAACGCAACGCTCCGCGGCATATTCGAGATCGGCATCGCCGTGCACGATCGCTCCGGCGTTGCCGCCAAGTTCGAGCGCGACTTTCTTTTTGCCGGCGCGGCGTTTGATGTCCCACCCAACGGGAACGCTGCCGGTAAAGCTGATCAGCTTGATGCGTTCGTCGGTGACGAGAAGGCCGGCGTCATCGTTCGAGAGCGGCAGCACGTTCAGACCGCCATCGGGCCAGCCCGCCTGCTGCACGCACTCCGCCAGAAGCAGCGAGCACAGCGGCGTTTGCGGCGCAGGCTTCAAAATCATGGAGCATCCCGCCGCAATGGCCGGCGCGACTTTGTGCGCGACGAGATTCAGAGGAAAATTAAAAGGCGTGATGCCGGCGATGGGGCCGAGCGGAAAGCGCTTCACGATGCCCCAACGTCCGGCGGTAAACTCCTGCCAGTCGAGGGGAAGATATTCGCCGTAGATGCGCGTGGCCTCTTCGGCGGCAACATTGAAGATGAAGACGGCGCGGTCGACTTCGATGCGCGCCAGTTTGATGGGCTTGCCAGCTTCCTGGGACAAAGTGCGGGAGAACTCGTCGCGACGCTCGGCGATCGACTGCGCCACGCGGCGCAGCACGCGCTGCCGCTCGAAGGCAGGCAGGCGGCGCGTAGTGCCGAAAGCCTTGACGGCGGCGGCGATCGCGGCGTCGGCATGCTCGCGCCGCGCCTGAATCACCCGCCCAATTACGCTGCCATCGAAGGGGGCGCGGACCTCGACGATGTCGCCATCTTCCATCCAGCGGCCGTCGACAAAAAATCCATGGGTTGCGACTGGGGCGAGCGTCATTTCCGCCATTTTTGCCTCCCGTATGCGGACAGCCGATTTTGATTATAGGCCTTGGCGGTTGGTTGCTTTTTTGCTTGCGACACGAATCTTAAACACAGTGGTACACAGGGTAAGGACTGCGGTCGACTACAATCAGCGTTTTGCGCACATGCCCACTTTGGAAACCATCTTTGAAATAGCCCCGCGGCTGCGACGGAAGGAAGTTTCTCCCGTTGAACTGACTCGGGCCTGCCTGGATCGGATCGAGAGGCTTAATCCGGCGCTGAATGCCTTCATCACGGTGACGCCTGACTCGGCGTTGGCGGAGGCGCGCGCAGCCGAAATCGAAATCTCGCGCGGGGAATGGCGCGGGCCGCTGCACGGGATTCCCGTTGCGTTGAAGGATCTGATCGATACGGCCGGCACGCGGACAACCGCCGCCAGCGGCCTTTACCAGAATCGTGTGCCCGCGGTGGATGCTGAAGTGGTGCTCCGGCTGCGGCAGGCTGGTGCGGTGATTCTGGGCAAGAACAATCTGCATGAGTTCGCTTATGGCGGTAGTTCGCTGGTCAGCTTTTTCGGAGATGTTCAGAATCCCTGGAACACGCAGCACATTGCCGGTGGATCGTCTGGGGGCTCGGCGGCTGCTGTTGCCGCTGGTCTTTGTTATGCGGCGATTGGCACCGATACGGCTGGATCGATTCGCGAGCCGGCTGCGCTGTGCGGGTGCGTCGGGATCAAGCCGACTTATGGCCGCGTGTCGGCGCGCGGGGTGATTCCGCTTTCGTGGTCGCTCGATCATGTTGGGCCGCTGGCTGCGACTGTTGGCGATGCGGCTGTTGTCCTGAAGGCTATCGCTGGATACGATCCGCTCGATGTCGGCAGTGCCGATGTTCCCGTGTCCGATTACGTTTCCGGCCTGGGCGGTGCGACGAAGGGTCTGCGGGTTGGAGTTCCACGGGCGCACTTTTTTGATGATCTTGACGATGAAGTTCGGGCGGCGGTGGAGCAGGCGCTGGTTGTGATCCGGACGCTGGTCGCGAATGTTCGGGACGTGCGGATCGATGTATCCTCGGACCGAACTGTGCAAGCTGCGGAGTCTCTTGCTTATCACGCCGATCATGTTGCACGGACGCCTGAGTTGTATCAGGCGGAAACATTGCGGCGCATACGGTCGGGAGAGAACATTTCGGCGCGGGAGTATATTCAGCGGCGGCGCGAACTAGATGAGGAACGGCGGCGGGCTCATGAGTTTTTTGCGAATGTGGATCTGCTGGTCACTCCTGCGACGCCCATTCCGGCGCCAGCGATTGGCGATTTGAAAAAAGATCCAGAGGCGCTGCGTCCGGCGGAACTTAGGTTGCTGCGCAACACTCGACCGTTCAATGTTTGGGGACTGCCGGCTATGTCGGTGCCCTGCGGCTTTACTAAGCGCGGGTTGCCCATTGGTTTGCAGATTGCTGGGCCGCATTGGCGGGAGGATTTGGTGTTGCGGCTGGCTCGGGCTTATGAGTCGGCGACCGCGTGGCATAAGCGGCGTCTGGACTGAAGCCCTCGTCGTATCTTCCCGGCTGTGGATTTCTGAGTGAAATAAATCTTTGGCGCAGATCACGATTTGGGGATGGGTCGGCTGGGCGGGCAGATCTCCAGATTAATTTTTTCCATTCGATATCTCTGAAAGTCCTGTCCCGCGCGGGTTTCGCAAAACCGTATCGCGCAAAATCTAGTTTTCAAAGAACTTAGATATCAAAATCTTGAGAACAAAGGGCTTAGGGTCGGGCACTCGGGGTGCTCTCAACTGTCACTGCCTCGACTATGATCGCGCGATTTGAATCGCGGGACAAGGTTAGACGTCACAGGGTGGGTGTGGAAAAGATCTTTAGGCCAACGGACGTGGTGAGAAAAGGCATCGAGCTGCGCTCGACGGACAGCCGAGGGCGGCTGTCCCCACATGGGCATTTTCGGAGCATCGATACAAACGCCTTGCGGGGCCAACGGCGGTGCCTGCTCGTAGGGATCCTTCGACTCCGCATGTGCTTTCGCTCCGCGAAAGCACATGCTCCGCTCAGGATGACAAGTCAGTCTACGGTTCTTACGTCGTCGGGCAGGATCAGGACGAAGGCGCAGTTTCCTTTTGCTGTGGAGCAGGAAAGGATTCCGCGGCGGAGGATTTTTACTGGGGTGTCGTCGGGGAAGCTGAGGGGGTATTCGGCGGTGCGGAGGGCGTCGGTGAAGACTTTTAGTTTTTCGTCGCCGCTGGCGAACTTCACGGCTTCGACGGTGGCGTCGGCGCCTTTGCCGCGACTCAGGAGCACGAAGAATTCGGCGCTGCCGGTTTCTTTTGCGACCTTGCCCAGATCGATGGTGCGCGACTGCTGCAGTTCGTCTTTATACTTTGCGACCGCGGCGTCTGCCTTGGTGCTGCCGGCTATTGCGGCCAGGCGGTCGCGGGTTTCGGGGATGGGACGCAGTCCGTTCAGGGACAGTGCGTAGGTGCGCAGGGCTTGATCTTTCTTTCCCTGCTTTTCATAGATCTGTCCTAGATGGTCGCCTACCTCGCCGTGCTGACCGAGTTGCCAGGCTGCGCCGATGTATTTTTCGGCTTTATCGTAATTGCCTTCTCCGAAATAGACCCAGCCGAGTGTGTCCCAGTAAGCGATCAGCGATGGGACCAGAGGCAGGTCTTGCGCTGTGAGCCGGTCCAGCGAGACATTGCGCAATGCTGCGGTAGTGGCCGACACTGCCGATTCGGCGTATTGCTGGGCGCGGTCGAGGTGAGAGTTTTTCAGCGAGAGTTGGTAGGCGATGTTGTTCCAGACCAGTGGCGTGGCTGAGAGTTCGACGGCGTGGTCGAAAATGGCGAGAGCTTTATCGTCCTGGCCGAGATTCAGGTAGGCATCGCCGAGGCTCACTTGGAGTTCGGGATTATCGGGGGTGAGAGATACGGCTTTCTCTAACTCGGGGGCGGCTTCGGCGTATTTGTGCCACTCGGAATACATGCTGCCCAGGCCAGCGTGAGCGAACTTGTCGAGGGGATTGATTTCGATTTGCTTGTTAAAAGCGGTAACGGCGTTGTCGTACTTGCGCTCCTGCCAGTAGGCGCGTCCCAGCGCGTTGTAGGCAAACTCGTCGTAGGGATTGAGTTCGATTTGTTTGTTGAGGGCGGCGATGGCGTCGTCATTCTGGCGCATGCCCATGTAGGCCACAGCCAAGGCATACCATGCGTACTTGTTCTTGGGGTCGACTTCCGTGGCGCGCTTGAGGAGTTGAATGGCCAGTGGAAAATTGTTGCTGGTATAGGCGGCGCGGCCGCTTTCGACCAGGTCATCCGCTTTCATGTCGGGGGGAGGCGTGAGCGTGCCGGCTACTGAGTTTTCGACGGAAAGAAACTGTCCGAGGTCGGAGTTGACGGTGCGCCGGAAAGCCTGATAATCGGGGGCGCGCGGGACGGGTAGTTCGTCCTGACGTACGGTGAGCGTTCTGGCGGCGGTGAAAGTGGTTCCTTCGAGGTAGTACGTGGCCTGGTACTCGGCGTAGTCGCGCTTCACGGAAAGAGCGAGCGGGGCGTGCGCGGTGTAGGTGGCAGGGAGTTGGAGTTTGATTTTGTAGACGTACTCCGCTTTAGGGCCCAGCTTGAGCGGTTCAGCGGCGTCGCTGTCGTCGCCGTTGTCATTGTTATTGCCGAGGTCGGGCAGATTGAACTGGCAGAGGGGCAGGATCAGGTCGGATTTTTTCTTGGACCAATCGAGGAAATTCGGCCGGGCCACGTCGTAAGACAAGGTGAACGGCTCGCGAGTCGCGGCGGGATCGCTGATCTTCAGATTCGTGACATCGCCACCCATCCCGGCGTTGACGTTTTCCACGACTCGTTGCCATTGCGCCTCGGGGACGCGGCGGAAGACTGAACGCAGCAGCAGTTCTTCGTCGCCGCGGAAGGTGTAGTGAACGTGGGCTTCGAGTTTGCCGATCTCATTTATTTTTCCATCGATCTCGGAGATCTCGCTGTCGGGCATCGGAGTGTCGGCGGGCGTTTTCTCGAGATGCGGCGTGGAACCATCGGCGGGAATGACGAGGGCTAGTTTGTTGCGCAGGCTGAAGGCCAGCAGGCGGAAGGGAGCGACTTCGCTGGTGGTGTCCATCCAGACTTCGTCCTGGCCCATGGGAAGCATGGTGATGACGTGATCGAACTGGGAGGGCGAAGGCACATCGGGATCGAGCTTGCGGCTGGAATTGATCAACACTGACGACGCATGCATGCCTTCGGCTTCGAGCAGGGACGCGAGCAGCGTGTGTTTGTCCTTGCAATCGCCGTACTGGTCGTGGAGGACATCGGCGGCGGCGTGAGGCTGGTAGCGGCCTAAGCCCAGTGACAGACTGACGTAGCGAAAATTCTTGGCGACGTAGTCGTAGAGGCCCTCGACCTTATCCATCTGCGTGCTCAGGCCTTTGGTGAGTTCCTCAGCTTTGGCGCGAACTTCAGGCGACGGGGCGCGGCGGTCTTTTTCCAGGCTGGCATACCAGCGGCCGATCTGTTCCCAGCTGACGAAGGTGGTCAGCTGAACGTCGGGGCGATCGTCGTCGGGTCTCTTCTTTTTTTTCTTGTCTTTATCTTTGTCCTTGGAATCGTCTTCGCGCTCCAGGTGAGAACTGGTCCAGTGGTAGCTGCGGCGGCCGTTTTCTTCGGTGACCTTGGGATCCATGCCTGGCTTGCTCTTTAACTTGAGCGGACGGTCGGCGGGGACATCGACGTCGAGTTGCTCATCGAGCATGATGCTGGTTTTGTCGAAATCATAGTCGGCCCAGAACTGGCCGGCGGCGAGAGGCGTGTGAATTACCGTGACCATGTCGTACTCGAGCACTTCGCCAGGACGCAGGCCGGGTACGGTGATGTGTTTCTGGCGGTAGTCGGTGTAGACGGGAGCTTCGTGCTCGACGGGGGCGCTGAGGTCCTGCACGGCATCGTCGCCCGCCTTCACCACGGTGCCGTCGGCTTTGATCACGCGGACGTAGATAATCTCGACGCGTTCGTTGGCGGAGTTGTAGCCTACTTGAATCTCGCCCCACTGCTGGACTCCGGCCTCGCTCTGCACGCGGATGCGGGCGATGGTTTCCCTGCGGCCGGTGCCATCACTTTCGAAGCGATAGCGGGAGTGGTACTGCTCGACGACGAAGGCCTCCTGAGAATAGTCGTGCTTGGGGGATTCCGTGATCGCTTTCGCGGAAGCACCCTTGGTCGCGGGCGTTTGGACTGATTGAGCTGGAACGGTTGAGGGTACGGCCAGGATGCAGGCAAGAAGAAGCGAGAGAAGGATACTGCGCATAGGGTAATAGTAAAGCCTGCGACGTTTGTAGCCCAAGACAGAAGTGGGAGTGCCTGGATTCAGGGCTGGTTCCGCGCGGGTGTGGTGCCGACTTCGGAATGGCACTTTGGTTACCGATGTATGCGGTTACTGTGTAGGAAATCTGTGATCGGGATCAGATTTCCTTGTTCGGGGGCGGAAAAACCGTAGTAAAATCCACGCTCAGATGGTCTTGCCTGGCCACGAAGCCGGGCAGCGTGACGCATAATGTGCTTGCGCCACGATCTTTCCGCGGAGGTTTTTCGGGCATGGAAGATCGGGCTTCTGACATCTCTTCTTCGGCTTCTCAGCAATCGATTTCACAGGCAGTCGGCAGCGGTAAACATCGTGAAGGCCGCGGGGCCTGGGTGCTGACCGCCTATGGTATTTCCGGGCTGGCTCTTTTCGGGCTTCTCGCTTATTTCTTTTCGAACTTTATTGCTCGCTAGTTAAGTCCGCGTTGACCACGAAGGCATCGAGCTGCGCTCGGTGGACAGCCGGGAGCCTGCCCTGAGCTCGTCGAAGGGGCGGCTGTCCCTACACGTGTTACAATGAGCGGCCTTAGGAACTGCTGCTTCGCCAGGAACCCAGCGTTTTCCCACACTGCACCGAGAAAAGGACACCGCGAAAAGCCGTGGCCAAGAACTCCACACCCGCCGCTGGACCCATCACCTACGCCGACGCCGGGGTCGATATTGACCGCGCCAAGCGAACCAAGCAGCGCATCAAGTATCTGGCGCATAAGACTTTTACTCGCGGCGTGCTCAGTGAAATTGGCGGGTTTGGCGGCCTCTTCGCGGTGGATAAGACCAAATATGTCGATCCGGTGCTGGTGTCGAGCGTCGATGGTGTGGGGACAAAGCTGAAGATTGCTTTCGAGATGGGATTGCATTCCACGGTGGGCGCTGACCTGGTGAACCACTGCGTGAACGACATTGCCGTGCAGGGTGCTGCGCCGCTGTTTTTTATGGATTATCTGGCGACCGGGAAGCTTGAGCCTACGATCGCGGAGAAAGTGGTGGAAGGGATTGCCGACGCGTGTAAGCACAACGGCTGCGCTCTGATTGGCGGGGAGACGGCGGAGATGCCGGGCTTCTATCCTGATGGCGAATATGATCTGGCGGGATTTATCGTGGGCGTGGTCGAGCGAGACCGGATCATTACTGGCAAGGAAGTGCAGATCGGCGACGTGGTGCTCGGCATGGCGTCGAACGGCCTGCACACCAACGGATATTCACTGGCGCGCAAGCTGCTGTTTGAAGTGGCAGGCTACTCGCCGGAGGATTACGTCAACGAAATAAAAAATAAAGTGGGCAATGAACTCATGCGCACGCACAAGAGCTACTGGCCGGCTCTGAAGAAGCTGCTGGACGCGCAGTGTGTTTCGGCTCTAGCACATATTACTGGGGGCGGCATTACAGAGAATTTGCCGCGCGTACTGCCGCGCGGGACTTCGGCCGCGATTGATCTTGGGTCGTGGCCAGTGCCTCCGTTGTTTGAGCACCTGCGGACTCTGGGCAATGTGCCGAAGGATGAAATGCTGCGTACTTTCAACATGGGGCTGGGCATGCTGCTAGTCGTTCCTCTGGCGAAATTCAAGAAGGCGCAGACTGTGCTTGAGCGCGTGGGAGAGAAAGCTTACACCGTGGGCAGGATTGTTAAGGGTGAGCGCAAGGTGGTCTACAACTGAATGCATTCCCTCGGCATTCTTCTTTCTGGACGCGGCTCGAACTTTCTGGCCATCGCCGACGGCATCGACGCGGGCCGCATCGTGGACGCTCGCGTTGCGGTTGTTATCTCGAACCGTGCGGATGCGCCTGGGGTTGCTACTGCACGGCAGCGCGGGCTGAACGCTGTGGTGATTCCATCGAGGGGCAGGACTCGGGAAGAACATGACCGCGAAGTTGTCGGCACGCTTAGGCAGCATAAGGTGGACCTTATCTGCCTTGCCGGGTACATGCGGTTGCTTTCGCCCTGGTTTGTGCAACAGTTTCCGCGGCGGATTCTGAATATTCATCCTTCGCTGTTGCCAGCGTTCCCTGGGCTGGAAGCGCAGGAGCAGGCTTTCGCCTATGGAGTGAAGGTTTCCGGCTGCACCGTGCATTTTGTGGATGAAGAACTGGATCATGGGGCGATCATCGTGCAGAGGACTGTTCCGGTGCTTGGAAGCGACGACGAGCACTTGCTGGCGGAGCGGATCCTGGAGCAGGAGCACGTTGCCTATGCGGAAGCGATCAATATTGTTCTGAGGGGAGATTTTGAAATTGTTGGCCGAAGGTTGAGGGTGAAAAATAGAGAGTAGGCGCTCTGGCAGCTCCTCGCTGCGCTTGGCGGGATAGCCGAGGCGGCTGTCCCCACATATACTTCTCCGCTAGTCCCGGTGGACTTTTTTAACCATCCTTACGATCGGCAAAACTTCACCGTTGCCCAACGGAGCTTCCAGATTCTCGAGCGCTGAATATCCCTTCGCTTTGTAGAAAGCGACGCCGGTCAAGGTTGCACCCATCTCGAGATGGGTGAATCCTGCTTCCCTGGCTGCGCTTTCGCAGGCTTCCAGGATCATGCTGCCGATGCCGCGGCGCGCCCATTTGGGATGCACGAAGAAGGCGCGAATCTTTGCGGCATCTTTCTTCGGATCGAGCAGCGAGTCTTCGCGGGATGCGTACTGATCGCCGCCGTGCAGGGTCTTGCGCTTGCTCCAGCCGCCGCAGGCTACGATCTCGGGCTTCTGCGAGTCTTGATTCTGAAAATCGAAAGCCTCGGCCACCAGGTATGTGCCATCGGCGATGAGTTGGCTATCCACGCCGTAGACCGATTGCAGCGCGCCTTCGATCTGGGCCGGTGAATAGTCCTTCGCTTGCAGGCCTCGGACCGAGGTTTCGATTACTTCGCGCAGCCGGGGAACGTCTGCCGTCGTTGCCTTTCGGATGCGAATGTTCATTCCGTTCCCAGTGAATAGCTGACATTCTAATTGGGCTGATTCGGCCTTTGCCGCTTCGTTCCTTATAATGTCTTTTCCTCATGTCAACCTTCAAACCAGTCGACGAGCAACTGACGTATCTCAAGAAGGGCTCGGCGGAAATTATCCGCGAGGCCGATCTGCGCGCCAAGCTGGAGAAGTCGCGCACCACGGGCAAGCCGCTGCGGGTGAAACTCGGTATGGACCCGACTGCTCCGGACTTGCACCTTGGGCACACGGTGGTGTTGCGCAAGCTGAAACACTTTCAGGATCTCGGGCATACGGCGATCTTTTTGATTGGCGACTTCACGGGAATGATCGGCGACCCGACGGGGCGCTCGGCTACGCGGCCTCCACTGACTCGCGAGCAGATTGAGGAGAATGCAGAGACTTACAAGGCGCAGGTTTTCAAGATTCTCGATCCGCAGAAGACTGTGATCGACTTTAACCGGCGGTGGTTCGCGAAGTTTACTGCTGACGATTTTATCCGGCTGATGGCTAAGTACACGGTTTCGCAACTGCTGGAGCGGGAAGACTTCCACAAGCGCTTTCGGGAAGAAAAACCCATCGCGCTGCACGAACTGCTCTATCCGCTGGTGCAGGGATATGACTCGGTTGCGCTTGAAGCGGATGTGGAGCTTGGCGGGACCGACCAGAAATTTAATCTGCTGGTGGGGCGCGAGTTGCAGCGGGCTTATGGGCAGGAATCGCAAGTGGTGCTGACTACGCCGATTCTAGAAGGGCTCGATGGCGTGCAGAAGATGTCGAAGTCACTCGGGAATGCGATTGGGATTCACGAGGCGCCGCTGGAAATGTATGGCAAGGTGATGAGTATTTCGGACGAGATGATGTGGAGGTATTACGAGTTGCTGACGGATGTGCAAGTGGCTGAGATCGAGAAGATGAAGCGGGAAGCGCATCCGATGCAGGCTAAGAAAGAGTTGGCGCGGCGGATTGTGGGGGATTTTCATTCGGCGGAGGCTGCCGCGAGAGCGGCGGAAGATTGGGCTAGGCAGTTTCAGAAGAGTGAGGTGCCGGAGGACGTGGAGGAGGTGGTGGTCAAGCTAGCAGATATAGAGTGGGCCATCAGTGAGGATGTTCCCGTCGATTCAGGCATAAGCGTTACGGGCATCCGGCGCGCGCACATCAAGTTGGATCGTCTTCTCGTAAAGTGTGGGCTTGCAGATTCCACGACCGATGCGGCGAGGAAGCTAAAGCAGGGCTCGGTGAGAATAGGCGATGAAGTGTTCCGAGAGCCGCGCACGAGTTTGAACCTGCCACCAACTAGTCCGCTGAGGCTTCCTCTGCGGGTAGGCAAGCTTTTGAGAGTGGCCGTTATCGAATTTTGACGCCGTCATCCTGAGCACACGCAGCACGAAATGCATAGGTCCTTCGTCGGGAGTCCCGCGCTTTTGCGCGGGACTCCACTTCCTCAGGATGACAAGGGCTTACCTTCCGCCGAATTGGTCGGTCTGTTAGTCTCAAGCGCGCAAGATGCGAGCGGCCGCCATCCTCGGGCTGGGAAGTTCTGCGAAGAACCTTGTTCCCTTTCAGACGGAAGCTGCTTCTCGCGAAATAATTGAGTGGCGCATCGGGATGCCTGGTGCTGCCGATCAGGTGGATGTCATTCTGCTGTTTGGGGGCGACGGTACCATTTATCGTCACCTTAGTCAGTTGGTGAAGCTTCAGTTGCCGGTGCTGGTTGTTCCGGCGGGGAGCGGGAATGATTTTGCCCGGGCGCTCGGGCTGGGTCGCGCGCGCGACTCGCTGGCGGCTTGGAGGCGGTTCTGCGGTCGGCAAGACAACGTTCGCGCGATCGATCTGGGCACCATCTTGCCCCTCGGCGCTGACGCGGGCGAGGCCCCTTCGACTAACTCTCAGAGCAGGTCCGCACCACATTATTTCTGCAGCGTGGCTGGTCTGGGACTTGACGGCGAAGTGGCGCGGCGGGCTAACGAACTGCCGCGCTGGATGCGGGGGCACGGGGGTTATGCGTTGACCCTGGTTCCGACTATTTTTCGATTCGCCGCGTTTCCCTTGAAGATTTCGACTTCGGACGAAGACGCGGGCTGGACTGTTCACAGCGATCAGCCTACGATCCTGGCGTCATTTGCCAACACTTCGACTTACGGCGGGGGAATGAAAATCGCGCCGCGGGCGCGGATGGATGACGGGCAACTTGATGTCTGCGTGATTGGCAGTGTCGATCCCTTCAAGCTGGCTTGCTTGTTTCCTACGGTCTACTTGGGGCGACATCTTGGCATCCGCGGTGTGGAGTACTTCCGGGCGGAGCGGGTACGCGTGGAAACTGAGGCGCCCTTCGACGTGTATGCCGATGGCGAATATATTTGCCGGACGCCGGTCGAGGTAAGCGTTGAGCCGGCTGCGCTGCGCGTGATTGTTGGTTCAAAAAGTCGAGAGCTTGACGGACGTTTTAGTTCGCTGCAAGGTTTCAAGCTATGAACAGATTTCCGCAATTGCTGCTCGTGCTGGCGATGGCTTTGGCGCCGCTTCATGCCCAGACGCGCTGGAAACTGGTTTGGAGCGACGAGTTCAACGGAGCGGCGGGAGCAGCGCCCGATCCCAGCAAGTGGGTCTATGATCTGGGCGCGAGCGGGTGGGGAAACCAGGAACTCGAGACTTATACCGACAACCGCGAAAATTCCTTTCTCGACGGCAAAGGCCATCTTGTAATTCGCGCGCTGCGGACTCCGGATGGCAAGTACACGTCGGCGAGGCTTAAGACTGAGGGGAAGTTTTCTACTCAGTATGGAAGGATTGAAGCTCGCATCAAGCTTCCGCGCGGGCAGGGGATGTGGCCGGCGTTTTGGATGCTGGGCGCCGACGTCGGCTCCGTAGGCTGGCCGGCCTGCGGGGAGATCGACATCATGGAAAATATTGGGCGCGAGCCGCGGCTGAATCATGGTTCGCTCCATGGGCCAGGTTACCCCCGAGACGGCGCCACAGCGCTGTATGAATTGCCCAATCGACATCCTCTGTACAAGGCCTTTCATCGGTTCGCAATTGAATGGTCTCCGGAGAAGATAGAGTTTTTCGTCGACGGAGTTTCGTATGAAACCGTGACCGCTGCGTCTCTTCCGACGGGCGCGGATTGGGTTTTCAACCGGCCTTTTTTCTTTCTGCTGAATGTTGCGGTGGGAGGAAATTGGCCGGGGAATCCCGACGGAACGACTGTATTTCCACAAGAGATGACTGTGGATTATGTGCGGGTGTGGAAACCTGACGGATCGAAATAGCGGTGGTGGTGCAGTTTGATAAGGAAGCGAACCAAACGCGCGATTATTGTGTCGCGGCGTTGCTTACTAGAAGCAGCGCGACACATCGCGCGGCTCGCTCGGATCCTTCACTGCGCAAAGGACGCTTGTTCAGGATGACAATCGAACTCCACTACCGGAATAGCTCTTTCGCCCGTCCGGTCCTTGCCGGTGCTAAACTTTCCCTATGCCCGAACAACGTTCCCGCACCCTGCTCTGGATTCTGATTGGGGGAGGAGCATTCTTCCTCTTTGTGCTGGCTGTGTTTTCGCTGGTTTACCTGACGCTGCATGCGGGGACCACGGATGCCGGATTCGGCGGCTTCGGCGACCGCATCGGGGTGGTGGACCTGGATGGCGTGATTCTCTCGCCGCAGCCGGTGGTCGGGCAGCTCAAGAAGTTTGCTGATGACTCTTCCATCAAGGCGATCATTTTGCATGTGAACTCGCCGGGCGGGGGAGTGGCGGCTTCGGAAGAGATTTATCGCGAAGTGAAACGCATTCGCGAGGCTAAAAAGAAACCGATCGTGGTTTCCATCGAGACCGTGGGCGCGAGTGGCGCGTATTACGTGGCGTCGGCGTCGAACAAGATTTATGCCGACCAGGGCAGCATTGTGGGCTCGATCGGAGTAATTGCGGAGTGGGTGAACTACGGCGACCTGCTGAAGTGGGCCAAACTGAAGAGTGTGGTGATCAAGACCGGCGAATTTAAGGACACCGGGAATCCGGCCCGTGATCTGACTCCCGCCGAGCAGGCTTACATGCAGTCGCTGATCGATAATATGTTCGGGCAGTTCATTCAGGCGGTGGCGGATGGGCGTGGGATGAAGTTTGACGATGTTAAAGCCATTGCCAACGGGAAAGTCTGGAGCGGCAAGGAAGCGATGTCGATGAAACTGATCGACGATACCGGCGACTTTGAGGCGGCCGTCAAAGACACCGCGAAATCGGTGGGCATCTCGGGGGAGCCGACGCTGGTGCGGCCGGATAAAGATCGCAAGACCATGCTGGATTTGCTGACCGGCGACATTTCACAATGGATCCCCAGCCGGGAAAAGATGCTGGAGGAGCAGGTCGGGTTTTTCTATCTGTGGAAGTGAGGAAGCAGGTCTTGAATATTAGAACCTGAGAGCTTAGACCCGACTCTCTGCCGTGACTTGCGTACAACCCCTGAAATTTGAGAAGGTTATGCAGGTTCCGATACGGAACCGAAGCTGTCGCCGGGAGCGAGGGGACATTATGACGAAAGCCGACTTGATTGATGAAGTCTCGCGTTTAGCGGAACTTACGCGCAAAGACAGCGAAGTAATTGTGGAAGCGATCTTTGACAGCGTGGTGCGGTCGTTGCGCGCGGGCGACAAGATTGAGATCCGCGGCTTTGGCAGCTTCCGCACGCGGCAGCGCAAGGCGCGCATGGGGCGCAATCCCAAGACCGGCGAAAAGGTTGAAGTGCCCGCGAAGAAGATTCCTTTCTTCAAGCCCAGCAAGGAATTGAAGGATCTGGTGAATGAGGGAATCGCCGATGCTGCGGCCCCGCCTTCGGCGGCTCCTACTGCTTAGCGGGCCGCTGCTTCCCGAAATACAAGTCTGCAACTTTTAGAGCTAACTCCTCGGGGTTAGTGTCTGCGCGGTTGGCGAGGATAATGATCGTCAATTGGTCGTCGGGAAAACGCTGGATTGTGGTGCGAAAACCAATCGTCTCGCCGTTGTGTGACATGCGCCGGTGTCCCTGGTAGGGATCGAGAAACCAGCCGAAACCGTAGCTAACGGTTGCGCCCTCGGGAGATTTCGCCGGTCCTTCTGCCGGTTGCACCGGAGTTAGCGCCGGCTGCATCTCGGCTTCACTCAGCAGAGTGTGTAGGCGCAGGGCGCGATCCCATTTGGCGAGGTCATCGAGCGAAGAATAGATCCCTCCATCGCCGAGAACTGCGGATGTTGGGCTCTGGTCGGTCTCATGCCAGCCGTCGTCTTGCCTGGTGTGGCCGTAGGCGCGGTGCGGCACTTCGCTCCGACCTCGACTCTCGCCTCGCTCGTAGGCCAGCGTGTTTGTCATTTGCAGCGGCGTAAAGATTCTCTTCTGAAGAAATTCGCCAAAGGGCTTGCCGGATACTTTTTCGACGATCATCGCCAGCACGGCGTAGCCTGAGTTGCTGTATTCCCATTTCGTGCCTGCTGGAAACTTCACGGTGGTTTGCTGCTCGAGCAGCTTGAGAACGCCGGCATCGAGTATTTGCGGAATCTTTTCCGGAGGTGTGTTGGGATATTGCTGCGACAGCAGGTCTTCATAGTCTTGAAGGCCCGAGGTGTGATTCAGCAGATTGCGTACGGTGATTGAGTTGCCGTAGGCGGGGAATTCCGGAAAGAAGTGAGTGAGGTGATCGTCATAGCTTAGCTTGCCCTCGCGTGCCAGGAGCATGATGCAGGCCGCGGTGAATTGTTTGGTGAATGAGGCGAGGCGGAAGTTGGTGCGTTCATCGATCTGCTGCAGGGTGCGCAAGTCGGTGACTCCGTGTCCGCGGCGGAACACCACGCGGCCGCGATAAACCACCAACGCGGCAGCACCCGGAGCCGTGGCGGACTTCAGACTGGCGAATACGGCATCGATATGGCTGGATGACACTTGGCCGGATGATACTGGGCCGGACGAGACTTGGCTATCGCCTGGTGCTGCACAGATAAGCAGACAGAGCAAGGGCAGGACGCTCGCATTTGTTTGTCGCAACATATCTCTATCTCTGGGACTTTAGGCGATTGAGGGGGCGGCGCTCATCGGGGATCCCAACGACTGCCATCATTCGTCCGGTTTTCCCTTTCTCTGCGCGATATGAAAACAGCAGGTCGGTGCGGCAGTTGGTGCATAACGGCGAGACTTCGATGCTTTTCGCCGGCACACCCGCGGCCAATAGTTGTTGACGATTGGCTTCCACAAGGTCGAGGAAAATCTTTTTTGGCAATTCGCCGTGGCCGGGAGGACGAGCCGTGAGGAACAGCATGGGATATTTTTCGCGCACCGGATCGCGCTCTTCGACCTCCCGGAATAATTCTGCCGTATAAGCAAACTGCGACTCGAACTGGTCCCGAACCTCCTTACCAACTTGATAGCAACAGCCATGAATGCCGGGGCCAATTGCGGCCTTCAGGTCCCTGGGCCGGGTGCCGAAGCGGCGGCGCATCTCGCCCACGCCCTTCGCGACGATGCGCTTCAGCGTTCCCCGCCAGCCGGCGTGAAACACGCCTACGGCGCGGCATTTGGGGTCAACAAGAATGATGGGCAAGCAATCGGCCGTCTGAATCGCGAGCAACACCCCGGGGGTCGAGGTGATGAGCCCGTCGCCAACGAGCTGGGATTGGGAAGGGGTTTCGACGAACTGAATGGCGTCGGAATGAACCTGACGCAGACTGATTAGCGGCCAGTTGCCGGCGGCGAGTTCGCGCGAGAGCGCGGCACGGTTACGCTCGACGGCAGCTTTGGAATCGTCTGGAGTGAATCCCAGGTTGAGTGCATGGCCGCCGTAGGCGAGCGAAGAGCCTCCTACGCGCGTGGAGAATCCGTGGACGAGCCAGGGAATTCTGGTGAGGTTGGCAGCGCGAAGAATGTTGAGCCTGGCTTGCCTGGGAACTTGCTTTGGAACCTGCTTCGAAACGTGTTTTGAGACCCGGGTCGGCACCCATCCATGTTACCCGAAGCAGCTGGAGTGGCCTTCACCGACCGAGATCATCCCAGCGGGCTTCATCTGACCTTCCCGCTGGCTGGGTGTGCAGGCCGGGCCGGCGTGGTACCGGCTGACGGAGTTTTGGAACGCGGCTTGAGCGGTGCAGCCCAGCGTCGGCGCACCCCGGCTAGAAATTTTTCCTTATCGCCGCGCATTTGCCTTACCAGCGCCCGGTTGCCGGTGTCTTCGTGGGCGGCCGCCCAGAGCACCATCTCCGTAAGAACGGGGGCCAGATCGATTCCCTTCCTGGTGAGCAAGTAAATTACCTTGCGCCGGTCGGATGGATCCGGTTCGGTGGTGATGATTCCGTAGGCGGCGAGCTTCTTCAGGCGGTCGGCCAGGATATTGGTTGCGATCCCCTCATAACATTCCAGAAATGTTTTGTAGGTGCGGGCGCCCTGGAGCATCATGTCGCGAATGATGAGGAGGGACCAGCGGTCGCCCAGCATCTCCACGGATGCGTTCAGTGGACACTCGGAGCGCCGCTTTGTGCTTGAATTTTTCCGCGCCATCTTTTAGTTCATTGTGAAATACTTACTTGTAGTTCATTGTGAAATACTTACTTGCATTTCGCAAGTTGAATGTGAATACTGTTCGCGACAGTCGGGCATCGGAAATGGAGGCTGCGGAAGTTGTTGGCTGCAGCGTTCCGCGGGCTTCTTCGAAGGCGCAGTAAGGAATTAGACTGGCTTGCGACCGATGCGGAGTTTTTTGGGAGGAGGCAATGAGTAAGGTGCGGGTGTTGGTGGGTACGCGCAAGGGCGCGTTTGTATTAACGGCCGATGGTAAGCGCGATAAGTGGGAGGTCAGCGGTCCGCATTTCGCGGGCTGGGAAATCTATCACATGAAGGGATCGCCTGCAGATCCCGACCGACTGTATGCGTCGCAGTCGAGCGGATGGTATGGACAGATCATCCAGCGTTCGGACGATGGCGGCAAGACCTGGCACCAGCCGGGAACGCCGCCTGGAGAGCCGCCTGCGCCGGGACCTCCGAAGGCCGCCAGCAACAAGTTTGTTTACGACGCGTCTGATAAAACGGGCAAGCCGCTTACCACGCATCAGTGGTATGACGGCACGCAGCATCCCTGGGAATTCAAGAGGGTGTGGCACATGGAACCCTCGCTTACTGATGCTGACACCGTGTATGCAGGGGTGGAAGACGCCGCAATTTTTCGATCGACCGACGGCGGGGAGAACTGGCAGGAACTTTCCTGGTTGCGCGGGCACGGCACCGGGCCCGCGTGGCAGCCGGGCGCGGGAGGGATGTGCCTGCACACCATTATTCTTGATCCCAGCAATCCGAAACGGATGTGGATTGCGATCTCGGCGGCGGGCGCGTTTCGCACTGACGATGGCGGCGGGAGCTGGAAGCCGATCAATCGCGGGCTGTATTCCAAATATATTCCGAACCCGACGGCCGAGGTGGGGCACTGCGTTCACCATGTCGCGATGAATCCAAAACGCCCGGGCGTGCTCTTTATGCAGAAGCACTGGGACGTGATGCGTAGCGATGATGCGGGCGATTCCTGGCAGAAGATCAGTGGGAACCTGCCGACTGACTTTGGATTCGTCATCGACGTGCACGCGCACGAACCGGAGACCATTTATGTGGTCCCAATCAAGAGCGACGCGGAGCACTTTGTTCTGGATGGCAAGCTGCGCGTGTTTCGCAGCCGCAGCGGCGGCAATGAATGGGAGGCTTTGACCAATGGCCTGCCGCAACGCGACTGCTACGTCAACGTGTTGCGCGATGCCATGGCTGTTGACACTTTGGACAAATGCGGAATTTATTTTGGGACCAGCGGCGGGCAGGTCTATGCATCGGCTGATGCCGGAGATAGCTGGTCTCCGATTGTGCGGGATTTGCCGGCGGTGTTGTCGGTTGAGGTGCAGACGCTCGCGTGATCCGAGTCATACTTCCACAGCATCTGCGAACGCTGGCGCATGTTGGCAGCGAAGTGCAGCTTGAAGTTGAAAGTCCCGTCACGCAGCGCTCGGTGCTTGACGCGCTCGAGGCCCGCTATCCCATGCTGCGCGGGACGATTCGGGATCAGGTCACGCAGGAGCGGCGGCCGTTTTTGCGATTCTTTGCGTGCGAGGAAGATCTCTCGCATGAGCCGCCGGACGCGCTGCTGCCCGACTCGGTTGTGTCGGGGTCGGAACCGCTGCTGATCATCGGAGCGATTGCCGGAGGCTGAGGGAGGTCGCGTATAGATAAACTGTCGAGCTTCGCTCGACGGACAGCCGAGGGCGGCCGTCCCCACATGAGCTATCTTATCCCGCTACCATTTGCTCGCATCCTTCCCCTCCGCTATAGTTTTCCTAGTCATGTTTGGGGATTTCACTGCTACCGATCGCTGGACCAAGAAGCCGGTTCACTGTGTTTATCAGTCGCTGATCGTTGCGATTGCTACGCGGCATGCTGACGCTGTCGACGTGAAGTTTCTGGTTGACGGAAGAACTGTGTCGGTCGCACTGCCGCATCCGGCGTGGGTGGAGTACAAAAACCGCACAGGCAAGGCCATCACGGATTCTCTCGCGGTCGAGATTGCCGGGCATTACCTGAAAGCCGCGCTGCAGGCCGGCGAAGGCCTGGGGCGGGATATGTACTCGCTCACCATCGCGGAGACGCTCGCGCATCTGGATGCTGCCGTCGCCGCCATGCAGTCCGCGGTTCCGGCGTAAAGCGCGCCCCGCTCGCAGCCGGGCTTGCGCCCTGCCTGAGCAGTCGAAGCGGCTGTCTGACCATGCGCATATCCACGTGACGCCCTACAACGTTGCTTCCATCTGCAGGCCTTCGATCATGTCGTTCAGCGCCTTTTGGGCGGCGTCGCGTTTCTGCTGCAAGTCGGCCACCTCGTGGTGCAGCGACTGCACGTGGTCTTCCTGTTCGTTGAGTTCACGGACGTAGCGGGCGAGCAGCGTTTTTTCTTCTACGCTGCCTTTCAGGGCTTTCATATTTTCGCGGACGCGCTGCTGATCCTCGGAGATCCCGGAAATTTTTGACTTGCGCGATCCAACCTCGGCATCGAGGGCGGCGATGCTGTTCTTCTGCGCGATCACTTTCCGCAGGGCTTGGTCGATCTCCGGATTGATCATTTTCGCGGCGAGGAAGAACTTGATCTGGTCGTCGGTGATATTCGAAAGCTGATAACTGTTCGTGACTGGACGGTATTCTTTCACCAGCAGGGTTTCAGTTTTCTTCGGGTCGACGGTGAGGCGGAAGCGGTGGAAGGAAGCGGAACTTTCCGCCGGCTTCTCGTCGTCGGTGAGCTTCCAGCCCGGCCGCGCGGGATGCTCGATCACAATGGTGCGCTGCGCGGTGTCGCGGTTGCGGATGGTGTAGGTGTTCTCTTCGCGCTCCTGGGTTGACTGCGTCATCATGCCATGGGCGATGAATACTTTGGTGACGCGCTGGCTTTCCGATTTTTGTTTGGCATCGACCAGGACGCCGAGGTCGGCTGCGTAGGAAAGCAATCGCTTCTCGCCGGGCTTGATCGGGTCCATCAAGCCTTCGCCGGCGAAGGCGTCGCCTTCGAGCACGTTGAAACTGCCGCCATCGAGGGTGAGTTCGCTGGTGTTGTCGAGCCAGAGAGCGCGCAGGACGGCGCTCTGCGAAGGATTCCAGACCGAGACTTTTTCCGCGTCGATGCGGGCTTGCAGGATTGGGACCAAGGCTGATTGGTTCTTGCGGATCGTGACGCGGTCCTGGAGTTTGTATTCGAAGAGGTCGCCGAGGTCGCGGGTTTGAGCAGTGGTCGTGGCGGCTTCGAGAGACTCGGCCATGGCAGCGGCATCGAGGTGATCGCCCACGCCGTGATAGATCCCGCCGCCACTTCCTGAGCCGATGCCGGACTTAAGACTCATCGGGAGCCGAGAGTTGGCGATGGATCCGCCGATAGCGCCTCCCATCTGGCCGCCGGGGATTCCGCCCGGGACTCCGCCGACCACGCCGACCGCCTGAGAACCTGGCGGAGTGGCTTCTTCTAACGTGGCTTCATACGTCTGCGGCGTGATCATGGCATTCTGGGGCAGCGGGACCACTGGACGGCGGGCGTAGTAAGGCTGTGAAAGCTGCTGCACAAACGATTGCGGCGCGCCTGCCACCAGAGACAGTTCGACGTTCTTCCAGTCTTCGCCTACCGTGTTATCCACGATGGCCCAGCCTTGCAGCAAAGGCTTGCCCTCGTTTGGGATCACAATCCGGTACGTGCTCTTCCAGACCGGCACTTCGCTGATATAGCTGACCAGCAGATTGCGCTCGCCTTCGCCGGCCGTGGAGATGGTCATGCGGCGAACGTCTTGATCGCGCGTGGAGGCGACGAGGCCGAGGTATTTTCCGACTTCGTCATTCACATCCTTCTCGGCCACGCGGACGCTGGTGGTGGGAGTGAGATCGAAGACGCGGACTTCTCCGCTGTCGCTGACGATGGAAATCTGATCGACCGTAATCTTCTGATCGCCTTTGATGGGAATCTCACGTTCGTCGATGCTGAGCAGGCGTCCGGAGGCGGTTTCAGATCCGCTGCGGACTTCGAGCCGCGCGCCGCGCAGGGCGTCGAGAAACTGGGCCGTGGTTGGGTTTTCGCCTACGGCGAGATGCAGAGAACCGAGACGGCGCTCGAGAGGAGCGTTGGAGTTGTAGCTGACGCCGGTGATGCGTCCTTTGCCGAGATCAAGTACGGTCAGCGACTTCAGCACGTCATTCAGCTGCGCCGTGGTGAAATCGACGTTGACGTCCTGGCTGCCGCGTACCTGGCCGGCGTGTTCGAAGTAGCCGACTCCGTTTTTGTAGAGAATGACGCGGGTGACGGGCAGGCGCGCGGCCGAATCGGCTGCAGTGACCGAATCTGAACTTTGGCCAGATGAAGACTGGCCGAATAAAGGCTGGCTAGATGAGAGTGCGGCGAGCAAGAAAAACAAGGCTGCAGTTTTAGGAAAACGCATGGCTCCTCCATTGAGCTGGGGGGCCGCTCGTCCTAGATAGAACGCAGCGTGACGTGGTTCTTGCGCGCTGGCGCGGCCCCTGCATTGACTTAGACACCTGAGCGGCGGTCTCTGAGCCGTGGATGCAAGCCGCGTGTTTTGAGATGGCTGGAGCTTTCAGCTGGAGCTTTCAAATGGAGGTGCGGCGGCGCAGCGTTCAGGCCTTCTTGAGCAGGCGACTCAGCCAGATCAGGAACATGGCGCCGATGATTGCGACTACGATGGTGCCGATCAATCCTCCGGCATGGATGCCGAGTGCGCCCAGGAGCCATCCGCCTACGACCGCGCCGACTATGCCGAGGACGATATCCATGACGGCGCCGTAGCCGCCCCCTTTCATGATCTTGCCGGCAGCCCACCCCGCAATCAGTCCAACGATGAACCACCAGATGAAGTTCGTGAGCATGCAATCCTCCTGTAATTTGCCGGAATCTTTAGCCCGCTCGCGCGCGTGCGTGAGGGGCAGAGTAGTGAGCGGGGGCAGTTCTGTCAAGCACGGCTGCTGGGCGCGGTGTTGTCTGTGATTAAATCAAGTCATGTTCGCGCGCAAGATTCGTGTCGAGTACGAGTACCGGGGCCAGAGGCTGCCTTGTCCGCTGAAGTGGCTGGATAGTTTCTCCATGCGCAATTTTACGAATGCCAGCGTATTCGACGATACTTTGCCGGTCGGCGACGGGCTTATGGAGATTAGTAAGAGCGTCCCTTTGGAACAGCTGCGAGATGCGATGGAGGACTGGTTCCGGCGCAAGAGTTATCTACCCAGGGACTCTAAGTTGTTACTGGAAGAAATCTGAGGATCCGCCGATGGTGTCGGCATGAGAGGTTGATTTGAGGGGAAGTCCGTTTCGCGGTTCCAAAACGGGAAAATTTACCCTTTTCAGAACTTTCGATAGTGGTGAAGTCGCCAGGGTGTGTTATTTTCGGAGACTAAGAAGATCCCCCAAAGGGGTGGCCAACAATTTGCATACAAAACTTTGAGGTACGGATGATGAGTCACCGATTGCAGCCCTTCCCCACATCCGGCACTCGCGAATCGCGCACAGGTCAGCCGCTGGCTGGACCGTGGGACGGTCCGCGGCTGAGGCCGGAGGATGCAAAGTTCTTTCGTTCGTGGTTTGTGTATGATTTCGCAGCCAAGACCGTCCCACCCCGCGGCCGCTTCAACTGGAGCATGGTCGGGGGACTCGGGCTGGCAACCACCGTCAGCGTCGGTTTCTGGGTGGGCGTGGGACTGATGATTGCCCGCTTCTGGAAGTAGGGCGCCGGGAACAAGGGCTGGTCCGCGCCGCTTCTCTGGATACTCTCGCGGTCGCTACTTGTCGTAGTGTAGGAGCGACATCACGTCGTAACCTTTGAGCTTTTCCCTGCCCTTCAGAAAATCCAACTCTACGACGAAGCCCAGCCCTGCGATCTCTGCGCCGAGCAGAGTGGCAAGCTTGGCCGTAGCTTCGGCGGTGCCTCCGGTCGCGAGGAGGTCGTCGACGATCAGCACGCGCTGGCCCTTCTGGATGGCGTCCTTGTGCATCTCGAGCGAGTTGGTGCCGTATTCGAGCGCATAATCGAACCTCACGGTTTCGGCGGGGAGTTTGCCCACCTTGCGGACCGGAACAAATCCAGCGTTCAAACGGTAAGCCAGCGCGGGGGCGAAGATGAAACCGCGGGCTTCCATGCCGAGGACGAGGTCGACCTTCTGATCGACGTAGTGCTCGGAAAGGCGGTCGACGAGCGTGGCCAGGCCGACTTTATTTTTCAGCAGGGTGGTGATGTCGTAGAAGAGGATCCCCTTCTTGGGGAAATCGGGAACTTCGCGGATCAGCTTTTTGAGTTGGTCGGCATTCATGCCTGAGTTGGAAGACAATCTACCACTCTCCTTATATTTCGAGGTTTCAGAGTTTCAAGGTTTCAAAGACAAATGCGGGGGATTTTGCCTTGACGCTTTGAAACCTTGAGACGTTGAAACCTGCCTCACCATGCTCCTTCAATGCGAAATGAAGTGACGCCGCTGGCCGGCTGGGATTCAGATTCTTCGACCGCATCAACGCGAGCGGCACGTGGGCCTTCGCGCAGGCGCGACCGCAGGCTGGAAAGCTGATCGCGGGTTCCCTGCGCCATCACCTCGACGCTGCCGTCGGAATTATTGCGAACCCAGCCTGCGATGCCGAGAATGTGCGCTTCGCGCTCCACGAACCAGCGGAAACCAACGCCCTGCACGCGTCCGCGGACCACGAAACGGCGGGCTTCGACTGCTTTTTCGGTGGAGGTCATGTTCTGAAAACTGTAACTAGACCGCTGGAGACAGTGGAGCACTGCAGGGACCCCTTCGCCAACCTCAGGGCAAGCTCTTCGACTCCGCTCAGGATGACAATTACGCCCGTGACAAATACACACCTTCGGCGGTATCGACTTTGATCTTCTCGCCTTCATTGATGAACGGCGGCACCTGCACCACCAGCCCAGTTTCGGTCTTCGCGGCTTTGGTTACGCTGGATGCGGTTGCGCTCTTCAGGCCGGGCTCGGTCTCGACGACGGTAAGGACCACGGTCTGCGGCAGTTCGATGCCCACGGCCTTGCCATCGAAGAATTCGACTTTGATTTCGAGGTTCTCGATCAGGAAATCGACCGCGCCGCCGAGAATCTCTTTGCTGAGGTGCGTCTGTTCGTAGTTCGCCGTATCCATGAAGTAGTAGTTGTCGCCGTCGGCGTAGAGGAACTGCATGTCGACCTCATCCACGTTAACCTTCTCGATGGGATCGGGCGAGCGGAAACGGTGTTCGAACATGGCGCCGGTGCGAAGGTTGCGCAGCTTGGCCTGGATGAAGGCACGTAGGTTGCCGGGGGTGCGGTGTTCGACACTGAATACGGAGTGCAGATCATTGTTGTGCTTGATGATCATGCCGGGACGCAGTTGGGTGGCAGGGATCGACATCGCTTGAAACAATCTCCTTAAAATAAGTGCGGTTTGCAGGGCTGACGGAAGGCGGGCAGGCCACATTTTCCGCCGCACAAGGGCCGAAAAGTTATTTTACACTCAGGTCACCGGAAAGGAAACCTTCCCGAAGCAGCACTCATCCTAAGCGAACTGCCTTCGTCGCACTTGGTAAGATTCGCTGCCAGCCTTGCCGAGGACTAGAATTGCGGCTGGTAGGATATTGCAGCCGGACGGAAGGATGCCCGGCGCTCCCGCCAAGTGGAAATGAGGTCACATCATGCGCTTTGGACGTTATGAATCTTCGGAAGGAAACAACATAGGAACTGCCGTTACTTTCTTTCTGGTTGGACTGGGAGCGGGAGCGCTGGCGGCGCTTGCACTTGCCCCGAAAACCGGCAAACAATTCCGCCGCGACTTGAAACGCGGCTACGACGAAGCCAAGGATACGATCGAGGATTGGACGGAAGAAGCGAGAGACCGCGCCCGCGACGCTAAGGAACGAGTCAAAGACGTGGCCGAGCGCGGAGTTGAAATGGCCGGAGACCTGCGGGATGCGGCTCGAGAGAAGGTGGAACCGTTGCGGAAGGCTGTCAATCGGGGGTGAAAGCGGAAGTGTCATCCTCAGCGAAGCGAGGGATGTTGATTCCTGCCTGCGGCGGCGACGCTGGGGTGTGGGCGAGAACCAAGATCCCTCGCTTTGCTCGGGATGACAGGACTTTGCTCGGGATGATAAGTGCCGGGTCTAGTCTCTGATGACGTTTGTCGAGTTCACGCTTAGTGAAAGATGGCGGCGAAAAACCTGCCGATCCGCTGCAGCACGTGATGGTGTTCGGCGTTCTCCTGATTGCCGGGCGCGGGCGGTGGTTGTACAGGGGTTTCAAGGGGGGCAGGCCGGGTTGAAGATTCCATCACTGGCAACGCAGCGGCCTCGTCCATAAGCGTGGGTGGTGGTGCGGCGTGGTTTTTGCCCCGGAACACGAAGGGTGCATCCACCTGGACGTGAACTTCATCCGCCTGCGAAGGCGGGAGGGGTCGGATTTCGGGTCCGTTGGAGAGTGTTTGTGGCTCGTCGTTGCCCGGCTTCTCTTCAGACGCGGGCAAAACGCCCTTGGAAATGGTGGTCTTCACCGGCAGATCAGAATCGGGAACAATGGCAGGAGATCTATCTGTTTGGATGACCGGGACCGTCGCCGGGCAACCGCATTCTGCTGGAACTTCGCCGTCGACCTTATCGATGCGCCCCGAGTGAAACACCGCCTGCTCTGTGGGTTTCACCTGATAGGTGCGGTCGCCCAGCAGCTCTGAAACCATGGCGGAAGAGTTGTTGCCCGCAAGCGCGCGCACGCAAGTGTTGCCGTGCGCGTCGGCGCTAACGGCATAATCAAATTCTCCCGGGCCGGCGAACAGGATGCGGAAGTCGGGAGTGAGCAGGGTATCTGCTGAGTCCTCGAGGGTGTAGTGCGTTTCAAGCGCGCCGGTGCTCAGGCCGAGCATCAGAGCTTTGGCGCTCTTCGAGGGCGTTACCGAAACCGTTGTCCCGGGACAAACGCGGACCTCGCCTCCTCGCGACAAATGCAATACTGCAGTATCGCCGCCGGCAGTCAGGGATGAACCCGCCACGAAGTGCTTGCCCGCCAGCACGACCTCGCCGATCCCGTTGGTGACTGGCACGACCGCAGGCGTGGCAACTGGAGTGAGCGACAGCACCTGTGGCGGCTGGGAGGGTGACTTCTTGTTGGTTGCGCCCGGGTCTTCGTTAGGATCTGCGTTCGCGTCTGCGTTAGGGTCTGCGCGAGGTTTCAGCCGCACCATCAGGCGGTTGCCTGCGCCGTCCCAGGAGTAACTGTACGGAACCAGGAGGTCGAGCACAATTCTGGCGATGGGAGGATCTTTCTGGTATTGCTCGGTGCGGAGGGTAAGAATGTTTTCCTGCAGCACGGGAATGCGCTTGTGCAGCGATCCCAGGCGCGCGTGCGATAGGTCGATGACGAGCCGCGGAGGCGAATCCAGCAGGTGAATGGAGGGTACGAGGGGATGAGTGGAAACGATTTCAACGGCCGGTACACCCGCTTCATGCACGACGCGCACGCTGCTGACGATTGCGGCCTCCGGGTTGGGCGGATTCGCCTTCTGAGATTCCGCAGCCTGTGGCCACGCTTTCGCGGCCGCCAGCGCCGCCAGCATGATGCCAACAACTTGAATGCGAGATCGCGGCAAGGGAATCCTCTGGAAGATCGAAGTAATGCCGGGCCCCTGAAAGGAACCTTATCACTTGTCAGGAAGGGAATGAAGCGGTGTGTGAAACAAGTAGCGGGGCGCGGGAATGGTTCCCGAGGCTCGAACGCTGCGTCAGGGAGTCGAACCCCGCAGCCCGGAGCGTCCCCCGGCTGTGGGAGAATCGGGCGACTTCCCAGGATCCAACTTTAGCTCTGAGGAAGGAACTCGTACTCTTCAATGACCGCGGCCACGGCCATTTTTCCATCGGCGCTGCCGTCTTCGATGCGGACTACGCGCCCTTTGCACTGCACGCGAATACTCTCGGTGAGCGTGATTTCGGGCGGCAGGGTCAGAGTGAAGCCGATGGGCGACCCTTGGGCGATGGGTGAGTCGAGGTAAAGGCTGATGCCGCGCGCGCTGACGTCGCGGATTTGAGCGGGTTCACCGTGGCCAGAGTTTCCATCGCGGGCTACGGCTACAGGGATCCGCAGTGCGAAGCGTCGTGCAGCCCTTTTTTCCTGCTGGGCTTCTGTCATGTGTTACTCCAAAGCTAATGAAATGGCTTTCAACTTATCCCAAGAATGACTGGGGCAGCGTTTTCCGTCAATACCACCCTTGGGGACGGGGATGGCCCGTTCCGGCTAAACTGTGGCAAGGATGGTGCCCGTGGTCTTCGTTCTCGACAACTACGATTCCTTTACCTACAACCTGGTGCAGTACATCGGGGAACTGGGCGCGGAGGTTGAGGTTCGCCGCAATGACCAGGTGACAGTTGCAGAGGTCGAGGCCATGCAGCCGGAGCGCATCGTGATCTCGCCTGGACCGTGTACGCCGCAGGATGCCGGCATCAGCATTGATCTGATCCGGCACTTCGCCGGCAAAGTACCGGTGCTTGGCGTCTGCTTGGGACATCAGGCTATTGGCGCGGCTTTTGGCGGCAACGTCGTGCGCACCCCTCACCTGATGCACGGCAAGACGAGCGCCGTCACCCACGATAACAAGAGCATCTTCCGCGGCCTGCCCATGCCCATGACGGCTACTCGCTATCACTCACTGATCGTGGAAGAGAAAGGCCTGCCAAGTGAATTAGAGGTCAGCGCCTGGACTACGGAGAAAGACGGAAGCCGCACCATCATGGGATTGCGGCATAAAAAGTTCGCTGTTGAAGGGGTGCAGTTTCATCCTGAGAGTGTGCTGACGGATGCCGGAAAGAAGCTGGTAGGAAACTTCCTGGGAGTGGTCAGTGGCCAGTGATCAGTGGCCAGTAACAACGAGTCGTCCCACGAAGGACCCTAGCGCCGCTTCCTGCATTTTGCAGTCGCTTTCTCGACGAAGCTTGTCAATTCGCCGTTCTGCTGCTTCATAATCAAGTCATCAAGAAACGGCCATTTTGCCTCTGGATGCGTCTTGAGTATTGATTCGTAGGCCCTGAGTGATCCTTCGACCCCCGCGGTGTAGACGGCGACCGCGTCCTTAGCTTGGTCCGGATGTTCAATGATAAAGCTGGCGGAGGAAAACATGCTCTGGCCAAAAATCTCGCTCACAAAATTCTTGTCGCGGTTCGATTCGTGGAAGACGGGGCCCAGTTCCTCGCCGCAAATCGGAACGCTGATGTCTGGCACCTCGATCAGCCAGAGCGTAAACCAAGTTCGCATGTCCTTGTTTCCGGGCTGCAACGGATCGGCTTCGAGGGCACGGGCGGTCTGTACAGCTTTTGCGCGCTCCTCCGGGGTAGAAGGCCCTCGCTTTTGCGCGTTTTGCGCGAACAAACTGGAGCAAAGGAACAATAAGAGCAGAAGGGAAGAGAGCACTCGTCGAATGGTCATCGGAGCCTCGCAGAAAGCCTGTTGGGTTGCGCCATGCTAAACGGGGACAGCGCGTCGGTCAATCCAAACCAACCATGGAAAAGGTGAGCCCCGGGTGTTACTGGCCTCTGACCACTGATCACTGCTCACCGCTTCTAGCCTTCTCTACCGCCCTCAGCAGCGCCTGTGCCTTGTTCATCGATTCCTCGAACTCTTTTACCGGATCAGAATCGGCCACGATTCCTGCTCCTGCCTGCAGATACGCGTGCTTCCCTTGCATGAGCATGGTGCGAATGCCGATGCAGGAATCGAGGTTTCCGGCAAAGTCGGCGTAGAGCACTGATCCACCGTAGATGCCGCGGCGCACCGGTTCCAGTTCTTCGATGATCTGCATGGCGCGGACCTTGGGGGCGCCGCTCAGCGTGCCCGCGGGAAAGCAAGCCGCGAACGCGTCGATCGCGCCGAGATCCTTACGCAGCGTGCCTTCGAGCGCCGAGACCAGGTGCATGACGTGAGAGTAGCGCTCCACGTACATGAGATCCTTCACTTTGACTGAGCCGTACTCGCTCACGCGGCCGAGATCGTTGCGGCCGAGATCGACCAGCATGACGTGCTCGGCTCGCTCCTTTTCATCAGTGCGCATCTGTTGTTCCAGGCGCTGGTCTTCGGCCTCGTCGCGCCCGCGCGGATGGGTGCCGGCGATAGGACGGTATTCCAGCTTGCGGCTGGTGACCCGGACCAGCATCTCGGGAGACGAGCCGAGGATTTGCTTGTCCCCCATCCTCAGGAAATAAAGATAGGGCGAAGGATTCACCTGGCGCAGGGCGCGGTAAAGATCGAACGGTTCGATGCCGGGGATGAAGTCGAGCCGCTGCGAGAGCACGACTTGAAAGATGTCGCCAGCGGCGATGTATTCTTTGCAACGCTCGACGCTGCGCAGAAATTGCGCCCGCGTGGTTCCGGCATGGATTTTGAGTTTTCCCGGCTCAGCCTTGACGGATTTGCGCCACATTGCCGGGCGTAATCCTGCAGCCAGCTTTCTTTCGAGTGATGCAATGTCGCGCACTGCCCGAGCATAGGCGCGGCGGGGGCTCTCCCGCGAAACGTCCGCCGCAGCCACAATATGAATCTGGTGGCGCAAGTGGTCAAAGGCGAGCAGGCGGTCGAAGAACATCAGTTCACAATCGAGCAGCGAGAGATCGTCTTTCGCATGCTCGCCAATGTTTTCCAGCTGTCGCACTACGTCGTAGGAAAAATAACCAACCGCTCCGGCGGTGAATGGCGGCAGGCCGGGAACCGTGGCCGGCTGGTGCTCGCTCAGCAACAACTTCACGAACTCGAACACGTTTCCTTCATGGTGTTCGCGGTGCCTGCCGCGTTCAATCTCGATGGCCGAACCCCGCGCCCGCAGGCGCATGTAAGGCCGAGCTCCCAGGAAGGTGTAGCGGCCGATCTGCTCGCCGCGCTCGACCGACTCGAGCAGAAACGCGTGCGGTTCTTTCTCGGCGATCGCTAGGAATGCCGAGACCGGCGTGAGCAGGTCGGCGCTCACCGATTTCACCACCGGCACCAGCGTGGCCGACCGCGCCAGACGGGAGAATTCCTTGAATTCAGGATAAGGCATGCGAAAAATTAGCGACGAGACTGGCCATCCGCAGGCTCTGCCTCGCGGTTCATTATAGGGGAGTCTGTATGTGGACGCGGGTGCTCGGTGCGTGGCCGTCATCCTAGAGTACTTTCGTACTTACCGCGAAAAGACCGCGAAATAGTAGTCTGTGAACCAACCCGGCAATTGACGGACGCAGGCCCTCATCGGAAGATACATAAGGAAAGAGTCTGGGGAATCAGCCCTCGTGCGGCCGGGGAGCCTATGCGGATCAAGTTCTGGGGCGTACGCGGTTCCACGCCCACTCCACAACCCGAGAATATGCGCTATGGAGGAAATACCTCGTGCGTCGAGGTGCGCGTTGGCGACCGTATCTACATCTTTGATTGCGGTACCGGGTTCCGCGTGCTGGGCCAGCAGTTGCAAAGCGAGTTCGGGGAAAAGCCATTCTCCGCGCACGTGTTCGTTTCCCACTTTCACTGGGACCACATTCAGGGCATGCCGTTCTTCCGGCCTTTGTACGCGAATGCCGAGAACCGGTTCCTGTTTCAATGCTCAAGCCGCACTCGCAGCCTGAAGCAGGTCCTGGGCGACCAGATGGCCGCGCCCTACTTTCCCGTCGACATCGGCCAGATGCAGGCCCAGCGCGACTTTTACGACATCGAAAGCGGACGCATTACGATCGAGGACGGCATCCAGCTGCAGGCTGCGTGGCTGAATCATCCCCAGGGATGCATGGGTTTTCGCCTGGAAACCAAGGATGGAATTCTCGTCTATGCGACCGACAACGAACCCGGCGATGCCGTATTCGACAAGGCCGTGCGCAAGCTGGCCGAAGGCGCGGACGTGCTGATCTACGATGCGCAGTATCTTCCCGAGGAATATGAAGCGCGCCGCCGGGGATGGGGACACAGCCACTGGCGCGAAGCCGTGAATGTGGTGATGGAGAGCGGCGCCAAGGAGCTTGTGTTGTTCCACCATGATCCCGACCATACCGACGTCGTGATCGACAAGGTTGTGAAGGAAGCGCGCAACTACTACCCCAAAGTACGGGCTGCGGCCGAGGGGATGGAAATCAATCTGTAGGAGTTTTGTCCCCGTTGGAGAAAATGGGCAAACGCTTATGCGCCGCGGAGTCCGCAATAACTGTTTGCGTTTCCTAGCCGTTCTCGCCCTGGCGCTGGCGCCGCTTCCTGCGCAGACGGGCGGGTCTCCGGCTCCGGTGAAACATTACGGCTATTCAGGCCAAGACAGGATGCTTGAGTGCATGCGGCAAGTATTTGGGAAATATGCTGCGGGGTTTCCCAGCACAGTGCTCTATGGGCATCCTTCGATCGTTGTCGGCCGGCCGCCCCGAGTTGTAAACGGGCGCTGGGAACCTGTGAGCGAGCGTGTCACCTATCCTCCCGTTGCAGATCTGCCATGTCCCAGTACGCGCGATGGGATCGCAAAATTGCTCGACTCGGACGTGGCGAAACTGCTCCTCTTGGTCAATCCGGAACAACCCCAAGGCATTCGAATCTTTGAGACTGCGCAATGGGTTTACATCATTCCCGCCGTGAAGTTCATCCCATCACCCCACCAGCAACGGTGGAAACGGATTAAGATCGAGCCGAAGATTGAATCGGTTGATGGTATTTCCGAGGCAGAGGCCCGGAATCTTCTTCCGGAAATATTAAAATTTGCAAGAACGGTGCCTTTAGCCCCGTCCCAAGCGCTCTCTCCAGCAGAGCTAACAGCGAACAACATGCCGCAACGAGCTCCTGGAGCGGACGATGAAGTTGAGGTGGGCCCATACTTCCGGTTCTACAAAGTTAAACTGCAGCCCAAGGCCCCGGACTCAGTCGTCGCGTTGATGGAAGATTGGCCCTCGGGATCGGCGGGCCGAATCATTTACGGAGAGATGCGCGATGGGAAATACCAAATGCTGTGGGACTCCCCGCTGCTGAACGGTCACGGACGGTTGGACTTGGCAGACGTAAACGGCGACGGGTGGGATGAACTCCTGTGGCGTTCGGACACATGCGGCGCACAAAACTGTGCGCCGGAAGAGCTCGTCATTTTTGACAGAGAAGGCCGGGAACTTACGCGTCAGGGAAAATGTAATATCCAGCCCATCTATCCCTTTAACGAAGCAGATGGAGTCTGTGCGATCGTCGGAGAGGAAATCACCGTGGACGCGACTCTGCTCGCTCAAAGGAAGCATAATCCCGCCGAGATTGCAGTGAAGAGTTGGGAAGTGGATGGTAAAGACCGTGTCTTCAAACTCATCGATGGAACCTACATTCCTTTTGAGGGAAATACGCCCGGGGAGTCGCCTCTCACCAGCGTTCGGGACGCCGCCAACCTGAATGAGGAAGGCATGACGCTCATGAGAGACCGAAGATACAGGGAAGCGGGAGAAACGTTCCTCAGAGCTGCGAATCTTGATCCCAGCAATGCTCTGTATCCTAACAATGCCGGTTTTGCCTTCTATAAAGCGGGCGAATACGACCTTTCTATCGAGTGGTTTGGGAAAGCAATCCAGATCGATCCAAAACGAGCCGTCGCGTACTTGAATCGGGGCGACGCGTTTGCCAGGCTCGATCGTTATGCGAGCAGCTCCATGGCCCGCAAGGATTATGAAAAATTCCTGGAACTCGCACCCGATTCCAAAGCCGCTGCTGAAGTAAAAAAGAAACTCGACGCTCTACCGGGCGCACCATGACGCGGTGTTCTTTCGTACATCCTCTGATGGCGACTGGGTAAGGCCAGTTTCACAATGGGGTTCCATCCGGCCCTCCGCCTTGCTTCCCTGCCATCATCGCTCATATACTCTGAACGTTTGCCCGATCACTCCGGGAACTCGTCCCGGCGCCGGCCAAGATCTTGTTTCGAGATAAAGAATCGCAATCATTCCGGAGAATACTTTTATGACCACGCTGACTGCCCCACCGCAGGTCGACAAGGAAAGCAATCCATGGGAGTCGCAGCGGGCGCGTTTTGACCTGGCTGCGCAGAAGCTCAATCTGGATGACGGCTTGTGGCGGGTTCTGCGCTATCCCAATCGCGAGTTGACGGTCTACATCCCGGTGCAGATGGATGACGGCCATCTCGAGGTCTTCACCGGATTCCGCGTGCAGCATTCGATTGCGCGCGGGCCAGCCAAGGGCGGCATCCGCTACGCGCCTGACGTTACGCTCGATGAAGTGCGTGCTCTCGCGAGTTGGATGACGTGGAAGTGCGCCGTGGTCAACATTCCTTTCGGAGGGGCAAAGGGCGGCGTGATCTGCGATCCGCACAAGATGTCGATGGGCGAGATCGAGCGCATGACACGGCGCTACACCTCAGAACTGATTGAATTCATCGGGCCAGAAAAAGACGTGCCCGCTCCCGACGTCAACACCAACGAACAAATCATGGCGTGGATGATGGATACCTACTCCATGCACATGCGGCAAACGGTTACGGCGGTGGTGACCGGAAAGCCGATCAACATTGGTGGCTCCCGCGGACGCCGTGAGGCTACTGGCCGCGGCGTGATGGTGGTATGCGACGAGGCCTGCAAGAAGCTCGGCTTGTCGCGCGAGAGCAGCCGCGTGATTGTACAGGGCTTCGGCAACGTGGGCTCGAATGCCGCGCACCTCATGCATCAAGCCGGGTATAAAGTGGTGGGCATCGCAGAGGTCGGTGGCGGCCTCTACAACAAGAATGGGATCGACTTGAATGCCCTGGTTGAATTCCGGCAGAAAAATGGGACAGTGCATGGATTTCCCGGCGCGGAAGCGGCCGACACCGCCGACTTGCTTACCACGGATTGCGAAATCCTGATCCCTGCCGCGACCGAAAATGTGATCACTTCGCGCAACGTCGATCGGGTAAAGTGCCGCATCCTGGCGGAAGGGGCGAACGGTCCTACGACCTCGGCCGCCGACGATGTTCTAACTGACAAGGGAGTCTTTGTGATCCCTGACATTCTGGCCAATGCTGGCGGCGTGACCACCTCTTACTTTGAGTGGGTGCAGGACCGCCAGGGCTACTTCTGGAAAGAGTCAGTAGTCAACGAGCAACTGGAAGAGATCATGATCTCGTCGTTCGGAGACGTGGTCCGCTACGCCGAGACTCATAAGGTGAACAATCGCATCGCAGCCTACATGCTGGCCATCGACCGCGTGGCCTACACGATTCGTCAGCGCGGAATTTATGCGTGAAGACCAGTTGTCAGTTGCCAGTACCCAGTTGTCAGTCAAACCCGAGGTATTGATGATGCTGCGGGGCGTGAGAGTGATCTCGCGAATCTTGCTTTTGCTGCTCGCGTTCCTGGTGTTGCCAGTAGTGGCGCCAGGGCACTCGAGCGCAGCCGCCGCGCCGCAAGCCGCCGCCGCTTCCAAGCTCGATATCAACACGGCGACTGCCGATCAGCTCAAGGCTCTGCCCGGCATCGGTGACGCTATTTCCCAAAAAATCATCGCTGGCCGTCCTTATCGCACGAAGCTTGATCTGGTACATCGGAAGATCATCTCGCAGGCAACTTACGCCAAGGTAAAGGACCTCATCATCGCCAAGCAACCGAAAGCAGCGGCAACGACTCCGGCGACCACGAAGTAATCAAGCTGCGTTTGCAACCGCACCATCTCTGATCGAACCATCTTGGGACACCTTGTCCCAACTGTGTATTTCCTCTCATTGCGTTCCCTTCCACCGTGGAGGATAATCAAGCTGTCTTCCGGTTTGCGCCCCCGGAAACCATGCTGAGCCGCGGTGAACCTGCCTAATTCCATCACGTTGATCCGCATCTGCAGTATTCCTCTGTTTATCTGGATTTTGTCTTCGCATCAATTCAGCAGCGTGCACGGCGCCAAGGAATTGCTCGCCTCGGCAGTATTCATCGCCGCGTCTATGACCGATGGTATTGACGGATACCTGGCCCGAAAGCGCGGGCAGATCACGACCATGGGGATTCTGCTCGATCCCATGGCCGACAAGCTTCTGATCGCTGCCGCGTTCGTTACCCTGGTGCAGTTCAATCCCAGCCTGGTTCCAGCCTGGATCGCGGTGATCATCATTGGCCGCGAGTTCCTGGTAAGCGGGTTGCGTTCCATCGCCGCGACGGAGGGCTTCACGATTGAAGCCAGCGAATTGGGCAAGTTCAAGATGGTGGTGCAGATTGTTTCGGTCGTCGCGGTGATACTCGACCACCGCTGGAAAGAGTGGCCGGTTTACGGAAACTTCGTCTTCCCGGTGCACTGGATTGCCTATGCGGCGATCTGGTTTGTGGTCTGTGTTTCGCTGGTTTCGGGTATCGATTACTTCGCTGCGTTCTGGTCGAAGATTGACCGGCAAGTTTCCAAGCGCCGTCGCCGCGCCTTCATTCTGAGCCGTCGCCGAAAGCCGCAACCGGCGCCCCGACCGGCAGATGCCGATGTCGCCCCCACAACCTAATTCGCCCTCGGCAGTCGCTTCCGTCCAGGAATTCTCCAGCGAGGAACGTAGTCAACTGCTGCGCCTGGCGCACGATTCCATTTCTTCGGCTCTCGAGCATCGCGAGATTTCTCTTGAGCCCCCTACGCCTCATTTCGCCGAGCCGCGCGGCGTCTTCACTTCAATTTATCTGCGTCGCGATGAGCCAGGACGCGATAGGCACGAAGAAGCTTTACGCGGATGTGTCGGTTACGTGCTGCCCACCTGCGCGGTCTATCGGGCGGTCGGGGAAACTGCGCGCGCCGCAGCTTTCGACGACAACCGTTTTCCGCCTCTCACGCGCGAAGAAGCTCCTCATCTGGCAATTGAGCTGAGTATTCTCTCTCCTGCGCAAACGATTCTGCCGGAAGAAATCGAAATCGGCCGCCACGGTCTGCTCATCAGCTGGCAGGGCCGCCGCGGGTTGCTACTGCCGCAAGTGCCAGTCGAGCATGCATGGGACCGCACCACCTTCCTGGAACAAACCTGCCGCAAAGCCGGATTGCCCGCAGACGCATGGCAAAAAGGCGCGACTATCGAGGCGTTCACGGCGGAAGTCTTCGGCGAGAAGAGTGGCCACTGACCACCGCCCCAAAACAAAACCGGGGACGGTTGCCCGTCCCCGTATCTGTGCCGCTTGCGAGGGTTATTGCTGTTGTTGTGCCTGTTCGTCTAGTTCCACACCGTCGCCTAGATGTACGTCTTCCATGGCGAACACGATCATGCCGGTTGCCGTGGTAGGGGTGGTTCCAATGACGACGATTTCGCCGACCGCGCGCCGCGGAAGGTCCTTCACGTGAATCACGGGCCCATTGCCCTTCTCGAACATGCCTGGATCGAAGGATGGTTGCTTCTTCTGCGTGTCTTCACTGACCGAAGCACGGAACGAAAGAGAATCCACCGGGTCATCGAGAGTGGCCTCATAGTTCCGCACGGCGCGGAAATAATCTCCAACTTTCACGCCCTGGTTCGCTCCCACGTTGAAATAAACCTTCTGCCCCGCTCCCAGCTGCGAGTCAAAATCTTTGGCCATCACGATCCGCCCGGAGACCTTGCTGCCTGCAGGCAGGAAACGGTCAAAACGAAGCGGCGGGTGGAATTGCACCATCGGTTTCTCGGCGAACGGAATCGCCGTATCTCCCGGGTTGAGGGGGTCGCAAGAGTATTCAATCTGCGCCACCGCCGTCTTGCTGCGCGTATCGAGTATGCGCACGCGGCCGACTTCCTCGTAGGGCTGCCCGGTAGCGGCCAGCAGCTTCATCTGGCCGGGAAACATTTCATACTTGTTGATGTCCTGCAAAGCGCGAATAATCTCGTACTCCGCGCCAGGAGTGTAGCCTGAGCCCTTCAGGAACACGATGTCGCCCCTGACGAACTTCGTGCTGGCAGGAGAGTCCAAGCCGCCGGCGATGTAATTCGCATCGGGCAGGGTCTGCCGGTTGATGAACCCAGCACAGTAAATATCCGCATACGTGGGCATCATGACCCGCTGAATGGGAAAGTTGGCCGACGTGAAAATCGTTCCCTCCGGTGTGACCGGGGCCGTCTGAGCTGCATCGGATGTCGATTGAGCCCATGCCGCGCTCGTCGCCAGCAGTACTAACACTCCTATTTTCTTCATGTTACCTCCGAGAAGAGACACACGCCGCCTCCTCTCCAGCAAAATGCCATGGAAGCTAGGCTTCAACTGGAAGGTAACAAGGGGGTAAGAGGGGGTCAAGGTTACGAGGGTGTTAGACGGTTTGCGAAAATGGGGTTTTTGAGGAATTTGTGAATACGCTGTTGCATCTGGAATTCAGCCCCTGTAAGATTCGCGCCGAACCTGTCACTCTTAAGATGATTTCCGCCGCCAGGAGTTACCCGCCCCGCCTGTTGCCTCTGCGCTTGCCGCGGGTGTGCGTGGCGGTCACCGCGCCGGATGCCGCCGAACTGGTCGAGAAAGCTGAGGCTCTGATACGGGATAACTCCTTCCTGGAGTTCAGGTTGGACTATATTTCAAAGCCTTCCCTGGTGCTTCCTAAGATCAAGCATTTTCTGGACACTCATCCCGGCACAGTGGTGATCGCCACCTGCCGCCGCGTCGCCAGTGGCGGCCGATTCCGCGGATCGATCGCTTCTCAGCTCGACATTTTGGCCAAAGCCTCGGCCGTGGGTTGCCAACTGGTCGATGTCGAGCTGCAAACCGCACTAAAGTGCAAGCCCGCGCAACTGCAGAAGCTGCGCAGCCGTTCGGCGCTGATTCTCTCCTATCACGACTTCCGCGGCACCAAGAAGCTCGACGAAACTCTGGAGAAGATGCGCGCCTTTCCGGCCGACTTCTACAAAGTGGTCAGCACGGCGGCTACTCTCTCCGACAACGTTGCGATGATCCAATTTTTGGGGCGCGAAGGCGATAACCATTCTCTGGTGGGCTTGTGCATGGGCGAACAAGGCATCATCAGCCGCGTGCTCGGAGTCCGCGCCGGCAGCATATTTACCTTTGCGGCAGTCAGCGCCGGAGAAGAAACGGCTCCCGGACAAGCCACCGCCCAGGAGCTTCGCAGCGTTTACCGCATCGACACCGTCGACGCAGCAACCCGAGTCTACGGGGTGGCCGGAGACCCAGTCGCACACTCGCTCTCGCCCGCCATTATGAATGCGGCCTTCCGCCGCGAGAACGTCAACGCCGTCTACCTCGCACTGCACGCCAAGACCCTCAAAGATCTGCTGAACTGCGTGCGCGAGATTCCCATCCACGGCCTGAGCATCACCATGCCGTACAAAGAAGCCATCCTTCCGTATCTCGACAACACCGATTCTCACACCACGAAGATCGGCGCATGCAACACGGTAGTTCGCGCGCAGGACGGAAAACTCTACGGCTTCAACACTGATACTTCCGGAGTTGTGCGTCCGCTCGAACGCCGCCTGAGCACGCTGCAGGATGCAAAGATCCTCGTGCTCGGAGCCGGAGGCGCAGCCCGCGCCGCGGTCTTCGGCCTGAGGGAGCGTGGAGCCGAAGTCTATATTCTGAATCGCAGCGCAGCTGCCGCACAGAAGCTGGCTCGCCGTGCTCACGCGCGCTCGATCAAGCGCGCCGACCTCAAGAAGTACGCTTTCGACGTGATCATCAACGCTACTCCGGTCGGCATGGGCAACACCCGCGACACACCACTTCAGGAAAAGGAAATTAACGCGCGCTACGTTTTCGACATGATCTACGATCCGGTCGAGACCCGCCTGCTGAAACTGGCGAAGGAGCGGGGCGCACAGATTATCCCCGGCATCGAAATGTTCGTCCACCAGGCGGCCCGCCAGTTCGAGATCTGGACTGGGAAGCCCGCTCCCCAAGATGACATGATGCAGGTAGTAACGCTGGCCCTGCAGGAACGTGCGGCACGCGCCGCGGCCGTAACGGCGAAGAAGAAGTGACACCAAGGAGTGGGCCGTGCACGACCTTGCGGGTGCGATTCCGTAGCAGCAGGTGTTGCGCGACCGCATTATCGTCTATATACTTGAAGTAGTTTAACCACCCACCGACGGAGCTTCTCTCTCCCTAGCTGTTCCGGTCATGAAGTAGCAAATCCAAGCACACCTTCATAGGAAATCCTACTAAGAATCAGTGTGAGCCAAGCACCAGCCGACGCGTGACACGACTGCAGGTGCAACAACCAAGACATGGAGAAAAAATGAAGAATAAGAGTTTTTTGTTGCTCGCTTGCCCGTTTCTGCTGCTTTGTGCAGGTATCGGATGCAATCTCGGGCACAAAACGACGACGCTGGCGCTTCAAACAACACCTGCGTCGATTCAGGCGGGGACGCAGGTCGTATTCACGGCCTACATCGACCACAACAATGGCAACTTCGCCGGCGCCAACTGGACTTTGACGAGCAATGGGAGCGCCTGCTCCGCAACCTGCGGAACCTTAAGCGGTTACACAAACAGCGGCAGCCAGGGGAATGGAGACACTACCACGATCAACTACGACGCTCCGGCGACGGCCCCCGCCAATCCCGTGACCATCACGGCCACGTCGATCGAGAACCCAAAGTCTTCCGGAGCGGATACTTTCACCATCACGAACTAGCGAATTGCGAATATAGAGGCGTCAACTCTAAAGACCGCGGAACCTGATGAAGGTCCATCCGTCTAAACAAGGTCGTGACGGGATGCCCCAGAAAACCACAAAGCCGGGCTGGTTGGCCCGGCTTGCTTTTGTGGAACTGGTTCGGTCAATCTTGTCTGGTTCAAACTTTGTCTGTTCAACCTAGTTTCGACGGCCGGATCAGAATGTCAAAAATCAGGAAGCTCTCGCTGCTCGTGCCGCGGGGTCACCGTCCCGCACTACGAACATTTCCTACATCACCATCGCGAGGTTCTCCAGTTCATACTGCAATACCGGCAGAGCGCACCCTGCCATCTCGACCCGACCGGCTGCGTCCAGAGCGGCCTTGGGCGATACTCCGTAGCCCCGGCCCATCAGGAACACCTGCAGCAGTTCGGCGGCCTCGTAAGAATCGATCATGCCGCCTTGCAGCAAATCACTGCGCAATGCCGCTAGTTCGGTCATGGTGAATCTGTCTTTGTCGTTATTGATTTTCTCGTTCATCTTTTCAAACATGGCCGTCATCACCTCCGATTCCGACCTTGTACCCCACTTTTGCCTATTAGACTCACCGGCAGCCGTACAAGTTGCATGCAATTCGGTTGCCGTGCCTGCCCTCTATTTCCATATACGGAAAGCAGGCTGCCTTAGATTCATTAACACCAGTGAATATCTGAAGTTGCAGCCAACCCTATCAGGGCTCTCCTGTTCCCCCAAGTGCCGTTGGTAACCCCTGCCGTCTCAATAACTGACACGGAGTGTCATTCCGGGAACGCACGACGGGAATACCCCGAGTTACCACTGCTTTGAGAAAGATACGGACGGAAGGTGTCAGGGCTGTGAATTCACTGTGAAAAATCAGCGCAGGCAAGCAGAGGATTTGAAAGTCGAGGCAGAGGATCCGCGTGTCGCGGCCGCTAGGTTTCGATCTTCGCCTCATCCACCAGCATGATGGGGATGTCGTCCTTCACCGCATACACACGGTGGCACTGCGTGCACTTCAAGCTCTCAGGATTCTCCCGGTACTCGAGCGCCTGCTTGCATGCCGGGCAAACCAGAATTTCCAGCAGATCCTTGGCAATCATGGTGGCAATTGTACGCCCGGCAAGAATCGAATCACCACAGAGACTCAGAGGCACAGAGAGAACAAGAACGGGATTTCTCCGTGGCGGAGCCTGCCCTGAGCGAAGCCGAAGCGGGCCTCTGTGGTGAATATTCCTGTCGCCCTTGCTATAGAATCCAATCAAACTATGACCGCCCGAATCCTCGACGGCACGAAGATCGCAAGTGACATTCGCAGCGAAGTGGCCGCGGAGGCAAAGACTATGGCCGCTCTCGGCGTCCGCCCCGGGCTGGCGGTCATTCTCGTCGGCCATAACCCGGCATCGGAGGTTTATGTGCGCGGCAAAGTGAAGGCCTGCGAGCAAGTCGGCCTTTACAGCGAACAGCACACGCCGCCGGAAACCTCGACGACCGCTGACTTGCTTGCGCTAGTCGAGGAACTGAACCGCCGCGACGAGATCGATGGCATCCTGGTGCAGTTGCCGCTGCCTCCACAGGTGGATGCGAAAAAAATCCTGATGGCGGTCGATCCCGCCAAAGATGTCGACGGCTTCCATCCCGTCAACGTCGGTTTGCTCTCGACGCAGCGGCCCGGCTTGGTACCGTGTACGCCGGCGGGAATCATCGAGATTCTGCAGCGCAGCCAGATCCCCATTGCCGGGCAGGAGGCGGTTGTGGTCGGACGCAGCGACATCGTGGGCAAACCCGCGGCCATGCTGCTGCTGAACGCCAATGCCACGGTTACTGTTTGTCACTCGAAGACTCGAGATTTGTGGGCAGTCTGCCGGCGGGCCGACATTCTCGTAGCAGCGATTGGCCGCGCCGGAATGATCACGCGCGATTTCGTGAAGCCCGGCGCCACCGTGATTGATGTTGGCATGAATCAGGTAACCGATCCTGCCGAATTCCAGCGTCTGTTCGGTGGCGGACTGGCCGGAGGATCGGCCGCGAACGCCAAGCGGGAAGCGGCATTCCGGGCAAAAGGAACCACGCTGGTCGGCGATGTGCACCCCGACGTAGCCGAAGTGGCGGGAGCGCTGACTCCCGTTCCCGGCGGCGTCGGTCCGCTGACCATAGCGATGCTGATGTATAACACCGTGAAAGCGGCGAAGATGCGGAGGGCGCAGTGGTCAGGGGCCAGTGGTCAGGGGCCAGTCGACCCTCATTCGGTTTTGGCCGGGCGTTGAAAAACTCTTGGGAGGCTCCCCAGACATCTCATGCAAGCCGCTCTTACTGACCACTGGCCACTGACTACTGGCCACTGCTTATGCTGAAGGTCGGCCTCACTGGAGGCATTGCGTCGGGAAAATCGGCGGTTGGTGGGATGTTCGTCGCCCTCGGCGCGCATCTGGTGCAGGCCGACCGCATCGCTCATCAACTAATGCTTCCCGGGCAGCCCGTCTACAACGAAGTGGTGCGCCATTTCGGCGGCGCGATTCTCAATCCCGACCTCAGCGTGAATCGCGCGAAGCTGGCTGAGGCTGCCTTTGGATCGACGGCGAATGCCGCGTCTCCGGCAACCGCGTCTCGCATTCAAGAGCTGAACCGCATCGTCCATCCCGCGGTGCTTCGAAGTCAGGAGGAGTGGATGGAAGAAACGGGGCGGCAGGATCCGCGCGCGGTTGCCATCGTGGAAGCTGCGCTCATCATCGAGGCAGGTGCGGCGAAACGTTTTGACCGACTCATCGTCGTCACCTGCAGCGACGAGCAGCGCGTCTCTCGCTTCGCCGCACGACATAAGTTGGACCTCGAGGCTGCGCGCAAGGAAGTCGCGCGCCGCATGGCCGCGCAACTGCCCGAAGCCGAGAAAGTTAAAGCGGCCGATTACGTTGTCGACAACTCCGGCTCACTCGACCGCACGCGGGAGCAGGTGCGGGAGTTGTGGGAAAAGCTTCGCGCCGAGGCGGCGGTTAAGCACTGAGCAATTTACGGATACTCAAGACTTCTTCAGAAATTTCCCCTGCTCAAGTTCCTTGAAGGCCTGCTGAAGCTGTTCCTGCGTGTTCATCACAATCGGGCCGTACCACGCCACAGGCTCCTCCAAGGGCTTTCCAGACACCAGGAGGAATCGGATTCCGTCGTCCCCGGCTTGCACGCTGACTTCGTCGCCTCGGTCGAAAAGAATAAGAGAGCGGTTGTCGGCATCGACGGGAGGATTTGTATCCAGCCATTTCACGGCCTCGGTCGGCACGGAAAGCGGGCCTGAGGAGTTGCAGAACTTTCCACTTCCACCAAAAACATAGGCGAAGGCGTGGCGCGTCGTCTCCACCGGCAGCGTCTTTTTCCTGCCGGGGGCGACCGATACGTCGAGGTAAATCGGATCGGCGGCAATGCCATCCACCGGTCCTTTCTTTCCCCAGAAGCTTCCGCAGACGACGCGCACGTGGGTGCCGTCGTCGTCCTTGATCTCGGGGATATCGAGCGCCTTCACTTCCTGATAGCGCGGGGCGGTCATCTTGAGCGAGGCCGGAAGATTTGCCCACAGCTGGAACCCGTGCATGCGTCCCGACGGGTCGCCCTTGGGCATTTCCTGGTGGATGATGCCGCTGCCCGCTGTCATCCACTGCACGTCGCCGGCGGCGATGGCGCCGCGGTTTCCCATGCTGTCGCCGTGTTCGACGGTTCCCGCAAGCACATAGGTGATGGTCTCGATCCCGCGGTGAGGATGCCACGGGAATCCCGCCAGATAATCCTCGGGAACATCGTTGCGGAAGTCGTCGAGCAGGAGAAACGGATCGGTCTCTTTGGTGTTTCCAAAGCCAAAGGCACGGCGAAGATGCACGCCTGCTCCTTCAAGAGTCGGCTTTGATTTGATAACACGCTTAACTGGTCGGATGGACATATAGGCCTCTGATTACGAGGTCTTTTGATGTTGAAGCCTGGCTCGGGGATTCCAGGGTGGTGAGTCTATCTGGCCGTGGACTTCTTCGCAAAAATAAAGTTTGCCGCGACGTTGGGAAGTGGCCGAGGTTCGCGCTTCGGCAGCGAAAAACTGGGGTATCCCCCCTCCCCCCTCCATCTCTGGAATCATCACGTTGGCAAGAAATTCCGCGCAAAATCCGGATGACAAAGAGCTTAGAGGTCAAAATCTAGACAACAAGGGACTTAAGTGGCGACGACTTGCTCTGGAGCAGACCGTCACGGCCTCGACCATCATCGCTAATTTTATTTGGCCGGGCAAGGTTAGATGTCACATCGGGGCTGTGCAAAATGTGATTAGGCGCGGAGCCATCACGGCAGCCCAGGGCTTGCGCCTGGGCTGAATTCTTGCGCCGCTTCGCGGCTGGGCTTGCGCGTGTGCGAGGACAAGTAAGCAGGGTCCGGTCTAGAGAATGCCTGGCGGCGGTCCTGATTGCTGCAGACGGTGCAGGGGTCCTTCGACTCCGCGGGGCGCGCTTCGCTTACCCCGCTCCGCTCAGGATGACACTTTTGGAGAATGGATTGACTAGCCAGGGGCGGCCGTCCCCACATGGATTGTGGCTCGACTTTCCAACTTTACGGAATTAGGAAGTCCTTCGACGCGTGCCTCATGGCGGAACATTGTTTAGAATCGAACGTAGAATTAGTGTGGGCTTCTTGTCGAGATCCGGCTTGGGCCCCGACGGTTTGAACTTATGAGAATCATACGACCTGCATTATTGGCACTGATGATTGCTGGCGCTTTCTTCTATTTCACTACCTGGCGCTCGAACGCGAGGCTGGCCGGGGAGAATCCGGTGGGGTGGTTCAGTCATCCCGCGCAAGTGGAGATTACCGAGGCCTCTGGCGGCGAGGCGCTGGACAGCGAAGAGCAGAACAATATCAACGTTTATCGCAAGAATATTCCGTCGGTGGTGAACGTCACTTCGCGCGCCATGACCTTCGACTTCTTCTACGGCTTGGTGCCGCAGGAGGGGCAGGGCTCAGGCTTTGTGATCGATAAAGACGGACATATTCTCACCAACTATCACGTCATCGCCGACGCGCGGCAGGTGGAAGTGACGCTGCACAACCGCAAGAAGTATAAGGCGACCGTGGTGGGCACCGATCCGGCGCACGATCTGGCGGTGATCCTGATCAAGGCGCCGGACCTGGTTCCCGCGGTGCTGGGCGATTCGCGCAACCTGCAGGTGGGGCAGAAGGTTTATGCCATCGGCAATCCGTTTGGCTTGGCTGGGACGATGACGCGCGGGATCGTGAGTTCGATTCGCCCGGTGCGCGAGCCCAACGGGGCGACCATTGATGAGGCAATTCAGACTGATGCCGCCATCAACCCGGGGAACTCGGGCGGTCCGCTGATGAACTGGCATGGGGAAGTGATCGGCATCAATACCATGATTCTTTCCAGCGTCGGACAGAACGCCGGAATCGGCTTCGCGATTCCGATCAACACGGCGAAGGCAGTGTTGAACGATTTGATGACTCTGGGCCGGGTGCGGCGGCCGGCTCTGGGCGTGCGCACGATTCCGATCAGCGCGGAACTGGCTGACGAAATGGGCTTGCCCGTGGACTACGGCCTGCTGATCGTGCAGGTCACTCCCGGCGGCTCAGCCGATCTGGCCGGACTGCACGGTGGCACCGAGCGCGCTTACCTGGGCAATATTCCCATCATGCTGGGCGGCGACTTGATTGTCGCCATCGACGGCGAGAAGGTTGAAGACGAGCAGGACCTTTCGCAGATGATGAATAACCACCGTGCCGGAGATACCGTGAAGGTTACGATCTACCGCAACAAGAAAAAAATGGATGTTAGCGTGGCGCTGGGCGAGGCTCGGGAACAGGTCTGAGGGGGCAGCGGCTGTCGGCTATCAGCTTTCAGCCAATGCGTGAATATCGATTCCATTCGCGAGTATTGCCTGTCTTTCCCAAACGCGGCGGAGAAGCTGCAGTGGGGCGATGAGCTCTGCTTCAAGGTCGGCGGGAAGATTTTTGCGATGGCGGGGCTGGACAATCCGAGGCTTTGCTTCAAGTGTACGCCGGAGACTTTTTCCGAATTGATCGAGCGCGAGGACATTCGTCCGGCGCCTTATGTGGGTCGGTACAAGTGGGTGATGCTCGATCGGCTCGACGCCGTGCGGTGGGACGAATTGCAGGAGTTGATCGGGCAATCGTTTGAGATGGTGGCCGCGAAGGTGCCGAAGGCAGGGTCCGAAAAGAATCGCAAACGGAGGTCGCCAACCAAGACGGCTTGCGGTCCCAAACGTCGCGGTGCGCGCTGAAGAGCATCGAGATTTACTATCCACGATGATAAGACTTCCAACAATCGAGCAGGACTTCTGGAGGCTCCGATCAGCGGAAGATTCCCACCGGGCTCATCCGGAAACCTTCTGGATCCCTCCGTTGGAAGAGCGAGCGAATCTGCGGCGGGGGCAAGGGGCCAAGTTGATCTTCGAGATGTCGTGCGACGCAGAAGCCGTCCAAAGTGAGAGGATGTGGGTTGTAATCGCTGAAAAGATCGGCGAGACCTATATAGGAATCCTGGACAACCAGCCAGGATGCTTTGCCCAATCCGATGACGCATATCTTCGTTTCGGTGCGGAAGTGCCCTTTCGGGCAGAGCATGTCATTGATATCGGCGCACCGCCCATCGAGTATGCTGAATGGCAGCTGGGACAGGTGCCCGAGAGACGATGGGCTCGGGAGTAAAGAGATCCAACAGTTCATCGCCTGATTTGACTCTGCTTGCCGCGGTCGGCTAGCCTCAAGAGTCCGCCGGTGGGTGGACGCGTTCGATTCCTCATGCGATTCCGAAACAAAACATTGATTTGGCTGCTGATGGCGGCGGCGGCAATTTTCGGCCCAGCCTGCGCTCGCGCCTCCACGGAGCCGGTCCACGCGCAGCATGGAATTGTTGTGAGCGTTCACGAATTGGCTTCCCGCGCCGGAGTCGAGGTCATGCGGGCGGGCGGGAACGCGGTGGATGCGGCAGTGGCTACGGGATTTGCGCTGGCAGTGGTGCATCCGGCGGCGGGAAATTTGGGCGGCGGCGGATTCATGCTGGTCCGCATGGCCGACGGCAAGACGCATTTTATTGACTACCGGGAAAAAGCTCCGGCGGCGGCGAAGGCTGACATGTATCTCGATGCTCAGGGCAACGTGATCGAGGGCGCGAGCGAGATTGGGTACAAGTCGATTGGCGTACCGGGATCGGTTGCCGGCATGGTTTACGCCGAGCAGAAATATGGCAAGCTGACGCTCCAGCAGGTAATGGCTCCGGCCATCCGGCTGGCGCGCGAGGGCTATGCGCTCAGCTGGCGGGAGGCTCGCGACTTTCAACGGGACAAATATCTGAGCCAGTTCCCCGAGTCGCGGCGCATCTTCCAGCGCGACGGCAATTACTACCAGCCGGGAGAAATTTTCCGCCAGCCTGATCTGGCGCGGACACTGGAGCGGATTGCGGCCAAGCCGGATGACTTTTATCACGGGGCGCTGGCGCAGGAACTGGCCGCCGCGATGCAGAAAGGCGGAGGTCTGATCACCGCCGACGACCTGGCGCACTACGAAGTGAAAGAACGCGAGCCGGTGCGGGGCAGCTATCGCGGGTACGAAATCATCAGCTCGCCTCCGCCATCTTCCGGCGGAACGGTTCTGATCGAATCGCTGAATATTCTGGAAGGATACGATCTCGCCAAGATGGGGGACAGGTCGGCGCAGTCCATTCATTTCACGACCGAGGCATTTCGGCGGGCGTTTTTCGATCGAGCGGAATTTATGGGAGATCCGGATTTCTCGAAGATTCCCGTGGCGCAACTGATCGACAAGAAATATGGCGCTGCCTGGCGGGAGTCGATTCTGGCGGACCGCGCGAGCCCCAGCCAAGAGTTGAAACGGCCCGCGATTTTCAGCGCGCTTGAACAGTATGCTGCCGTGCACCCGCAACCTTGGGAAAATCACGAATCGCCCAACACGACGCACTATTCCGTCGTAGATGCTGACGGAGATGCAGTTGCGGTCACTACGACCCTCAACGGCTGGTTCGGAGCGCGGGTCACGGCGGACGGCTTGGGATTTTTGTTGAACGACGAGATGGATGACTTCTCCACGAAACCGGGCGTGCCGAATTCCGACGGATTGATTCAGGGTGAAGCGAATGCCATTGGCCCGGGGAAGCGGCCGCTTTCGTCGATGACGCCGACCATCGTTGTGCATGACGGGAAACCGTTTCTGGTGCTGGGTTCGCCGGGCAGCTCGAAGATCATCACGACGGTGGCCAATGTTCTGATGGGCGTGATTGATTACGGGATGAATATTCAGGAGGCTGTGGATGCTCCGCGCTTTCACAACCAGTGGATGCCCGACGTGTTGAACGTGGAGCAATGGTTTTCGCCAGATACGGTGCAGGCGCTGCAGAAGATGGGATACAACGTGCAGATCGGGCTGCGCTACGGAGAGTTTGCGGTTCCTTACTGGAGCGATGCGGAGTGCATCGCCATCGACCCACAGACCGGTGAACGCCTGGGAGCCAGCGACTACCGGAGTAACGGAAAAGCGGTGGGGTACTGATGCTGAGAGCCGTTTCAACATACTTGTACGTGAAAGAGCGGCTGCATCCGGGCATTCTGGATGGCCTGTCTCGCAGCGGAGTGCAGGCGATTGAGATTTTCGCGGCTCGCCAGCACCTCGACTACGCCAATCGCAAAGCTCACGTCAAAGAGATTGCCGAATGGTTCCGCGGGAGCGGGGTTCCGCTTATTTCGGTGCACTCGCCGTTGTACGCCGACTACGAGTGGGGCCGGGCGGGAGCGCCACCGATAAACCTGGCATCCACGGATCGCGCGGGACTGGTGGAGGCAATGGATGAAGTGAAACGTGCGCTGGAGATCGCGGAGCAGATTCCGTTTCGTTTTCTGGTGCAGCATCTTGGACTTCCCAACGAAAGTTTTAGCGAGAAGAAATTCGAGTCCGCGATGACCGCAATCGAGCACTTGCGGGCTTTTGCCAAGCCGCTGGGTGTGCGGATTCTACTGGAAAACATTCCCAACGAGCTTTCTACGCCGGGAAAATTGGTGGAGATGATTCACTCCGCACACTTTGACGACGTGGGAATCTGCTTCGATTTCGGACATGCCCACATGATGGGTTCGGTGCGTGAGGCCTTTGATGTCGTGCAACAGCAAGTTTGCTCCACGCATGTTCACGACAATGCCAAACTCCACGATTCGCACCTATGGCCGGGACAGGGAACGATTGATTGGAAGGAAGCGATGGAGTTAATGCGCTCCGCTCCGCAAAAGCCGCCGGTGATGCTGGAACTGGCGGAAGACGAGAAGGTGAATCCGCTGGAGAAGTTCGAAGCTACGTTCGAGAAGCTGGAAACAGCGTAAAAGCTTTTCACCGCCGAGAACGCGGAGAACGCCGACCCCAAAGCTTTTGTTATCTCGGCGCTCTTCGCGCGCTCGGCGGTAAATTGGTTTTCGACATTATGTCTTCACCTGTATCTACTATTGCTGACATCGGAAAGCACGAAGGGCAAGCGGTTACGCTTCGCGGCTGGTTGTATAACCTGCGCGAGAGCGGGAAGCTGCTGTTTCCGCAGTTCCGCGATGGCTCAGGAGTGATTCAGGGAGTGGTGCCGAAGAATGCCGTGACCCCGGAAGTGTTCGAGGCGATCAAGACTTTGACGCAGGAGTCGAGCGTGATCGTCGAAGGTAAGGTTCGCGCTGATAAGCGTGCGCCCGGCGGCTACGAACTCGATGTCGTGAATGTGCAGGTGGTGCAACGCGTGCCGGAGTCTGATCCCTATCCCATCACGCCCAAGGAACATGGCACCGAATTTCTGATGGAGCACCGGCACTTGTGGGTGCGCTCGCAGCGGCAGGCTTCGATTCTACGCGTGCGCGCGGAAATTATTAAAGCGGTGCGTGATTTCTTCGATGAGCGCGGCTTTACGCTTACCGATCCGCCGATTTTGACTCCGGCGGCTTGCGAAGGTACGAGCACGCTTTTCCCTGTCGATTACTTCGACGAGCAGGCCTACCTCACGCAGTCCGGACAGCTTTATATCGAAGCTACAGCGATGGCGCTAGGCAAGGTGTATTCGTTCGGTCCGACATTTCGCGCGGAGAAATCGAAGACGCGCCGCCACCTGACAGAATTCTGGATGGTTGAACCGGAAGTCGCTTATGCCGAACTCGACGACCTGATGGATCTGGCCGAGGGACTGATCAGTTTCGTCGTGAAGCGCTGCCTGGAGCGGCGGCGCGCGGACTTGCAAGCCGTTGGCCGCGACCTTTCGAAGCTCGAAAAGATTGAGCCGCCCTTCCCGCGAATCAGTTACGACGATGCCGTGAAGAATCTGCAGGAAGGCTTTGCCAAGGGAGCGCTGGAAACGAAATTCGAATGGGGCGGCGACCTGGGCTCGCCTGATGAGACTTACCTTTCTGCGCAGTTTGACAAACCTGTGATGGTGCATCGTTATCCGGCGAAGGTGAAGGCCTTCTACATGGAACCCGATCCGCAGCGGCCCGAGTTGGCTTTATGCGTCGATGTACTGGCGCCCGAAGGTTACGGCGAAATCATTGGCGGATCGCAGCGCATGGCGTCGCACGAATTGCTGGTGCAACGCATTAATGAGCACGGATTGCCGGAAGAAGCGTTTAAGTGGTATCTCGACCTGCGCAAGTACGGCAGCGTACCGCATGGTGGCTTCGGCATGGGCATTGAACGGGCCGTGGCCTGGATCTGCGGGCTCGAACATGTGCGGGAAACAATTCCGTTCCCGAGAATGCTGAATCGGCTGTATCCATAAGGCTTTTCACCGCCGAGAGCGCCGAGAATGGAAGAAAAGGACAAGCTCGATTCGATTACGCGACGAATCATCGGGGCGGCGATTGAGGTACATCGGCGCCTCGGGCCTGGACTGTTAGAGTCAGCGTACGAAGTCTGTTTGGCGTTCGAACTTCGGCAAATGGGGCTCAAGATCGAGGAACAGAGGCCTCTGCCGGTTGTCTATCGCGACGTGAAGCTTGATTGCGGGTATCGCCTCGATCTGGTCGTTGAGGATTCAGTAGTTGTCGAGATCAAGGCTGTCGATCAACTAGCTCCGATTCACGACGCGCAGCTGTTGTCATATCTTCGGCTCTCTGGAATGCGGGTGGGTTTGCTCATCAACTTTCATGTTCGCGTTTTGAAAAACGGCTTGAAGAGAATCGTGAATGATTTTCCTGATTCGGCGCACTCGGCGGTAAATAAGGACATTCAAAGACTAAGTTAGCCCATGACGACAACATCCTCCACAACCATTGCCCCTAAGAAGATTCGCGTGATCGGCGTGCCGCTCGATCTGGGCCAATCCCGGCGTGGTGTCGATATGGGGCCCTCGGCCGTCCGCGTGGCGGGGCTTGAAGCGCGGCTGGAGGCGCTGGGGCATGAGGTTGAGGATGGAGGCAATGTCGCCGTCGCAATTCCGGAGCAAAAAAAAGAAGGCGACACTCATGCCAAGTATTTGAAGGAAATAACCGCGACTTGCACCAAGCATGCGGAGCTCGTGCTCAAAACGCTTGAGGCCGGGAAGATTCCGCTGGCTCTGGGCGGGGATCATTCGATGGCTGCGGGCACGGTTTCCGGAGTCGCGGAATTTTACCGGCGGCAGAACCAGCGGATCGGGCTCATCTGGATCGATGCGCATACCGACATCAATACGCCCGAATCGTCGCCTAGCGGCAATGTGCACGGGATGCCGCTGGCCGCGCTCATGGGGCTCGGTCCGGCTGAACTGCAAAACATTTTTGATTTTTCTCCCAAGGTGAAACCCGAGAACTGCGTGCTGGTGGGGGTGCGCGACATTGACGCGATCGAGAAAGAAAATGTGCGCCGCGCCGGCATCGGCGTTTTCACCATGCGCGATATCGACGAGCGTGGAATGCGGACCGTAATGGAAGAAGCCTTGCGTGTGGCCGGACGCGGGACCGCCGGCTATCATATTTCGCTCGATATGGACTGGATCGATCCAGAAGACGCGCCGGGCGTGGGTACTCCCGTGCGCGGAGGCGCTACTTATCGCGAAGCGCATCTCGCCATGGAAATTATTGCCGACCACGGACGCATGGTGAGTTTCGAGATTGTCGAAGTGAATCCGGTGATCGACGAGCACAACCGTACTGCGGACTTGGCGGTCGAACTTGCGCTGTCGGCATTTGGGAAGAAGATTCTGTAAGCGCTTATGAAAAAGCTTCGAGTCGGCATTCTTTTTGGCGGGCGCAGCGGAGAGCATGAAGTTTCCTTGCTTTCGGCTGCGTCCGTTCTCAACGCCATCGATAGAGACAAATACGAAGTCGTGCCCATCGGCATCACTAAGGATGGCCGCTGGCTGACGGCCGGCGACGCTGAGAACCTGCTGCAGGGCAAGCTGGTGCTCGAGCCGCGGCAACTGCGCGCCGGCGATCCCGAAACAACGCCAGCCGCAGCCGTGCTCGCGCGGGGCGAATCGGTGGTTGTTCCGCCGGAACCCGTTCACCGGCAGAGCGGGCTTATTCCTTTTCAAACGGATGCTGCGTTGACGCGGCGCGCCAGCGACCGCGCCATCAACGTGGATGTGATCTTTCCCGTGCTGCACGGTACGTTCGGCGAAGATGGAACGATTCAGGGGCTGCTCGAACTCGCTGACATCGCGTATGTGGGTGCGGGCGTGCTGGGTTCGGCTGCGGGCATGGACAAAGACATTATGAAGTCGCTGTTCAGCGCCGCGGGGCTGCCTATTGTGAAGCACGTCACCATTCTGCGCAGCGCCTGGGAAAACGAGCCGAAGAAAGTTCAGAAGTTTGTCGAGAGCAAGTTGAAGTATCCCGTGTTTGTGAAGCCGGCGAACCTGGGATCGTCTGTGGGGATCAGCAAGGCGCACGACCGCAAGGAACTCGGTCCGGCGATCGAAGAGGCGGCGAAATTCGATCGGAAGATTGTCATCGAGCAAGGAGTTGGCGGGAAGAAGAATAAGGCGCGCGAGATCGAGTGCTCGGTGCTCGGTAACGATGAACCCGTCGCCTCGGTCCCCGGTGAAATTGTTCCGGTCAAGGAGTTCTACGACTACAACGCCAAGTATCTTGAAGAAGGCTCCGAACTGGTTATTCCGGCGAAGCTTACGAAAGCGGAAACGAAGAAAGTTCAGGAACTGGCGGTACGGTCATTTAAGGCCGTCGACTGCTCTGGACTGGCGCGCGTGGATTTCTTGATGGAACCTGGGTCAGGGAAACCTGATTCAGGGAAGTCGCGGAGGATTTATTTAAACGAGATCAATACGATGCCGGGATTCACCGCGATCAGCATGTATCCCAAGCTGTGGGCGGCTTCGGGGTTGGATTATCCTGATCTGATCGACCGACTGATCCAGTTAGGGCTGGAGCGGCACGCGGATAAGAAGAAGAATCAGTACACGCGATGAGATCGCAGTCGCCGGCGAGACTTGTGGGAACTCCTCGCCAAGCCTGCGGTGACGCCGGGTTGCAAGGAGTCCTTCGACTGCGGTTGTGGTTCGCGTTCGCGAACCACAACCTCCGCTCAGGATGACAATGGCTACTGTGCGCCTGCCTTCTCCATGAAGCTGGCCTGATCGGCCTTCATCTTCTTCAGTCCTTCCATCGGCAGATAGACCATGTGGCCGGCCTCGTAAGTGGTGAACGAGATATTGTCGCGATACTTCTGGGGCAGGTCGAGGTGCTGAATCGCATAATTCGCCGCGAAATAGGGCGTGGCCAGGTCGTAGTAACCTTCCATCACTAAAATTTTCAGGTATGGATTCTTCACAATGGCTTGGCGCATCGCTGAGGCCGTATCTGGAAAACCCTGAATCGCGGAGCCCCAATCCCACTTGTCGAAACCGACGTCCTGCGCGCGCACGTAATAGGGCATGTCGGTTTTGTATCCGAGTTCGGTGCGCACGTAATTGTTAAACACAGAAGTGAAGGGCGGTTGGGTAGCGGAGCCCGTGGGATCGTAGAACGGCGTGTCGAGCAATCCGTTGGGATCGGGACCAGTATAGCGCCCATCGAGGCGGCCGACGCGAAGTTTCTGGTCGATCAGCAAATAGTGCGTGAACTTGCGCACATTGATTCGTAAATTGGCTTCATCGACAACCTCTTTGCTCAGGCCGGTATAACGGGACAACTGCTCGATGATCTTCTCGCGCTCTTGCGGAGTGAGTGCGTCTCCCTTGGCCAAAGCCTGAGCATAATCCCCGAACGCCCACTGTTCCGATTCCTGCCGGGCGCGGTTCAGATCCTGCGCAAGGTCGGGCGCGAGTTTGTGGTGATAGGCGGCGATCATGGTGAAGGACGGAATCAGAAAAATGTACGGCTGATCATTGGTGTTGGTTTCTTCAAGAGTTTCGAAATTCAGCACGCTGGAAAGCAGCGTGATGCCATTGAACGAGATGCCTCGATCGGCGAGGTAGCCGGCGATTCCGGCGGCACGCGTCGTCCCGTAGCTTTCTCCTAGAATGAACAGCGGCGACGACCATCGTTCATTGCGCGTGATATAGAGGCGGATGAACTCGCTGAAGGCCTCGATGTCTCCCTTGACGCCCCAGAATTTCTTGAACTCCTCAGTGTCGGCTGCGCGGCTGAATCCGGTGCCGATGGCGTCGATCAGCACCAGATCACTCTTATCGAGCAAGGTGTAGGGATTGTCCTCCATGCGGTAGGGCGCGGGCGGCATGAATCCGTCGGGCTGGAGCACGACGCGTTTGGGACCGAGCGCTCCCATGTGCAACCAGATCGAAGCCGAGCCTGGCCCGCCGTTGAAAGCGAAAGTGAGCGGGCGCTTGGCGGCGTCCTGGCCGTCGAGGGTGTAGGCAACGTAGAACATCTCGGCTTCGATCCTGCCGTCGCCGCGCTTGATCGGAAGACGTCCTGCGGTCGCCGTATATTTCAACAGCTTTCCATCTACGGTGATCTGGTGGTGCGTGGCGACCGGAGGCGCCTCGGTCATGTCGTAGTGCTCTTCTTTGTCTTTGTCTTTTTCCTTGTCGGCGAAGGCTTGCGGTGCGGCAGGCTTCTGCTCGGAAGAAGTGTCGGGCTTACTTGTGTTCTCAGCCGGTTCAGCAGACGTCTGCGCGGACTGCTTCTTTTGATTTTGAGATTTCGGGGTGCTGGTCTGCTGTGAGTTAGACTGCTGGCCCCAAGCGGCAACTGCCAGAGCGCAAGCCACGACGAGCGCAAGGAAAGACGTTCTCATGATCGGTCCCTCGTTTAGAAATGCTGGGTGAATTGTTTGAACGGCAAGAATTGTACACCGCGCGCTGCGCCCGAAGTAACTACAGTCCCGTCCTTGCTTTTGCCGATGGAGTTGGCATGGCTGGCAATCGTCTTCGTTATCTGACCGCGGATGATTGGGTTCTAATTCAGGCCCCGGCGGTGCGGCGCACTTTCAAGCTGGGGGAAGAAATCATCCATCCGACAGGGCGGATGGGGCAGCAGCATTTTCATCATTCGGCGCGGGGAAGCTTCGGTCGAGTTGGCCGGGACTGGCACCCGAGCGATTGTGGCCGCGCTGGGGCCCGAAGACATCTGCGGCGATATGGCATTTCTGGAACAGGGTAAGCCCACAGCCGCCGTCGTGGCCAAGGATGAAGAGGTCGAAGTCGACGAGATCAAGGTCCATGCTCTGCGCGAGATTCTGGAAGCCTTCCCCCGGCTGGCTTCCCGCTTTTACCGGTCGCTGGCACTGGTGCTGATGCAGAGGCTGAAGGTGACCTCCGCCGAACTAGCCCGTGAAATGATGCTCCGCGACCGCCCCTAGCAAGCCAATTGTCGGCCTGCTTGAGATCTAAAATTGCTGGTTGACGAGCCTCATCCGGCGTTGTAGCATTATCAGGACAGGTTTGCCTTTCGAGGCAGACTGAATTTCATGCAGAGTGGCTGAGGGACGAGCCCTGTGACGCCACGGCAACCGGATCGGGATCATATATCCCGACCGCCAGGTGCCAACTCCCGCCCGGAAACGGGGAACATGAGATTCGGATGCGAGCTTTATTTCCATTTGCATTCCGATACCTCTTTTCCTTATTTCCTGGAAAGGAGGCTTTGTATTTTAGGCCATCTTTTCCCGGCTCGTCCCCAGCTATTCGCTGAACGTAAAGAAAGCGAGTAGCCCGATGTCGAACAACGACGCACAAACTGAATACGAACTGCGCTGCCGGGAATGCGGCCGAAGCTGGGGAAACCAGCCCCGCTCCATCTGCGACGAGTGTTTCTCTCCTCTCGAAATCACCTACGACTACGACGCCATCCGGGCTTCAATTGCCCAGGGAACATTCACTCGCGAGCGCATCGCGCAGCGGCCGCCGAACATGTGGCGTTATGCCGAGTTGCTGCCGCTGCCGGCGGGTTTTGTACCGCGGCTGCCGGTTGGGTTCACGCCTCTGTTCCAGGCGCCCCGTCTGGCGGAGCGTCTGGCCGACCCGCGGGACACGAAAACTGCCGCGCGGAATCTTTACCTGAAGAACGATGCCGTTTGCCTGCCCACGCTGAGCTTCAAGGATCGCGTTGTGGCCGTGGCGCTCGCTCAGGCAAAGGCTTTCGGCTTCGATACCGTCGCTTGTTCTTCCACCGGAAACCTGGCCAACGCCGTCGCGGCCCATGCGGCGCGCCTCGGGCTGAAAGCCTGGATCTTCATCCCATCCGATCTTGAGCCGGCAAAGATTTTGGGCACACAAGTCTTCGGCGCGAACGTGGTGCGCATCGCGGGCAACTACGATCAGGTAAACCGCCTGTGTTCGCAAATTGCCGAAGAGCGCCGCTGGGGCTTCGTGAATGTAAACCTGCGGCCTTACTACGCCGAGGGATCGAAGACGGTCGGCTTCGAAATCGCCGAGCAACTGGGCTGGCGTTTGCCCGATAACGTCGTCGTTCCGATGGCAGGCGGGTCGCTTATTACCAAAATCAAGAAAGCTTTCGACGAGTTGATCAAGCTAGAGTTGGTGGAGGAAAAGCCGGTGAAATTCTTTGGTGCTCAGGCTACCGGGTGTTCGCCGATTTCAACCGCCGTGAAGACCGGAAGCGCGGAAATCGATCCGCAGAAGCCGGCGACCATCGCGCGTTCGCTCGCTATCGGCAATCCCGCCGACGGGCACTATGCCATCAAGACCATTAAGCACAGCGGCGGATGGAGCGAGGACGTGAGCGATCCGGAAGTAATCGATTCGATCCGGCTGCTGGCGGAGACCGAAGGCATTTTCACTGAAACCGCCGGCGGCGTGACCGTGGGCACGGCTGGCAAGCTCTATCGCCAGGACCGCATCTTGCCTGAGGAAACGACCGTGTTGTGCATCACCGGCAATGGCTTGAAGACCACCGATGTTCTAGCTGGCATCTATGAGATCGAGCGGCCGATCGCGCCCAAGCTGGCTGAGTTCGAGAAGTATCTGCACGAAACGCTCGACACCGTCGAGGCCGCGAAAGAAACGGCGGCCCCGGTGGGCGTGTAAACTACGGAGGCATAAGATGGCGATCACCGTGCAGATTCCAACTGCGCTGCGGCGGCACACGGCGGGCGTAGGCTCGATCGCGTGTGCGGCCACGAACCTGGGAGAACTGTTTGCCGTATTGGATGAGAAATTTCCCGAACTCAAGCCACACCTGCGTGACGAAGCCGGACAGGTCCGCCGCTTCCTGAACATTTACGTGAATGAGGAAGACATCCGCTTTCTGGGCGGGCCGGCTTACATCTTCACCGATGGAGATGAGGTGCTGCTGGTGCCCTCGATTGCTGGCGGAGCGCGGTAGAATCCAGCGCTCGTCCTCTCCAACTTTCAGTCGTTTGCAAATCCTAGAGCCTCGTGTATAATCTAACTAACTGGTTAATTAGCCAATGGCTCAACTCTTCCGTCATCGCCATCACGTTCCCCGCATGGGCTCCCGCGGGCAGCCGGAGGAGAGCCGTGCCGCCATTCTGCAAGCCGCTGCGAAGGAATTTTCTGAACTAGGCATTGCCGGAGCCCGCACCGACGCCATCGCCCGCGAGGCGCGAGTGAACAAGGCCCTGCTCTATTACTACTTCAAGGACAAGGAAACGCTCTACGGCGCAGTGCTCGACGATGCCTTTTCCGGGATGCGGTCAAGAGTCTTTCAGGTGCTCGACAGCGACCTGCCGCCGCGCGAAAAGATTATGGCCTACGTGGGCGCGTATTTCGACTTCATCGCCTCGAGCCAGATCTATCCCAAGCTGATGCAACGCGAAATGATGCGGGCGCGCGAGGGCCGGTCCGAGCACATCGACAGGCTGGTCAAGACTTACTTCCAGCCGATCTACGAACGGGTGGGCAATTTGTTGAACAAGGGAATCGCGGAAGGCGAATTTCGCAGAGTCGATCCAATACACTTCATCCCCTCGATGGTAGCGATGATCATTTTTTATTTCAGCAGCGCCCCGGTGATGCAGCGGATCGTGCATTTCAATCCGCTGACGCCTCGGCGCATTGCCGAGCGGCGGGCCGCCGTTCTCGATTTTATTTCCGCCGCGCTATTTCAACCCCGCACCAGCGCGGGTTCAGCTGTTCGCAATTCAGGAGCCAGCCGATGAGCGCTCGTAACCGTTTCTTCATTCTTCTCGGCATCATCTTCGTGATCGCCGCTATTTACTATGGGTTTTCCGTCGATCATTCCAAAGACCTGGTGCTGATCGGCACCGTCGATGCCAATCAGGTCATCGTCAGCGCGCAGGTGGAAGGGCGGATCCAGCAGCTTCTCGTGGATGAAGGCACGCCGGTGAAGGCCGGGGACTTGATCGCCGTGCTCGATCCTTCGGAGCTGCAGACGCAGGAAGCCGCAGCGGCCGCGAACATCGCAAGCGTGCAGCACAAAGTTTCCGAAATGCAGCACACGGAAGAATCCACGTCAGGGTCGACGTCGAGCGACGTGGCCAATGCGCAGGCCAAGCTTTCATCCGCCAAGGCGCAGCTCTTGCAGGCAAAGGCAACGCTCGATCGTACGGAGAGCGACAGCCGGCGCACCATCGAGCTGGCCAAAGTCGGTGTCACTTCAGATCAGGACCGCGTTCAGGCCGAAACCAACCTCCAGGCGGCGCTGGCGGCCGTTCAGGCTCAGAAGGATCTGGTGAATGCGGCGGAAGCCGACTTGACCTCCGCCATTGCGCGCACCCAGCAAGCGAATGCGGCGAAGAGCACGGTGCGATCGACCGAAGCTGATCTCAAGAATGCCATCGCGCAGAAAAATCAAGCCGCCGTGCGGCTGGGCTACACCAATGTCTACGCGCCCGTGACCGGCACAGTTTCGGTGCGCGCGGCGCGGCAGGGAGAAGTGGTCAACATCGGCGCGCCCATCGTGACCATCGTCGATCTGACTGACACCTGGGCGCGCGTGGCGATCCCGGAAACTTATTCCGACCACATTGGCTATGGTGACGTGCTGCGCATCCGTCTGCCCGGCGGAACGATCACCAGCGGCAAGGTTTTTTTCAAAGGTCCGGAAGGCGACTTCGCCACCCAGCGCGACGTCAGCCGCCGTAAGCGAGATATCCGGACGATTGTCTTGAAAGTCCGATTGGATAATCCCAAAGGCGCATATGTCCCGGGAATGACGGCCGAAGTGCTGGTCTCGCCCGATCAGTTGAAAGGGAACAATCCACAGAGTACCGCGGCAGCGGGGCAGCAATAATGCCCGACACGTACGCCATCGCGGTCGAGCACATCGTCAAGAAGTACGGCGACTTCACCGCCGTCGACGATATTTCGTTCAACGTAAGCGACGGTGAAATCTTCGGACTGTTGGGGCCAAACGGCGCCGGGAAGTCGACGCTGATCCGGATGATGACCACGCTGATTCCGATCACATCCGGGCGCGCGCTCATTGCCGGACACGATGTGGCCAAAGAACCGGATGCGGCGCGGCGAACCATCGGCGTGATTCCGCAGGCGCTGACCAGCGATCTCGATCTAACTGTTGAAGAGAATCTGAATATTTACGCCAAGCTTTACGATGTGCCCGCGAAAGAGAGGAAGCGCTCAATCGATGAACTGCTAGGGCTCGTGGACCTGACCAAATGGCGCGACGCGCAGACCAAGACGCTCTCCGGCGGCATGCGCCGCCGGCTGGAGATCGCGCGCGGTCTGGTGCATCACCCGAAGATATTTTTCCTCGACGAACCCACCACCGGACTTGACCCGGTCTCGCGCGTGGCCGTATGGGAGATGCTGGGCAACATCAAGAATCAACGGCAACTCACCATCTTGATCACGACTCACTATATGGATGAAGCCGACCGGCTCTGCGACCGCATCGCCATCGTCGATCACGGCAAGCTCGTCGCGCTTGATGCGCCTATGGCGCTCAAAGCGAGTGTGCCCGGATCGAACGTGATCGAAGCGCAGTTCGAGAATCCTCCCGACGATTGGGAGCAGCGCCTGCACACGCTCGACGACGTCACCTCGGTGCAGCATGAGGGAGCGGGGATGTATCGAGTTCTCACTGGTAACGGCTCCCGCACCACCACTGAACTCGTCGAGATGGCGGTCGAAGCCGGAGTTGCGGTGAAATCGCTCTCGGTGCAGAACACAACGCTCGACGACGTATTCGTGCATTACACGGGCAGGCAGCTGCGCGACGAACTGCAGAAGGCGTATGCCTTCGTGATGCCGCAGCGGCCGGGGTTGCAGCCATGAACCGCTCGAGATTGAATTTATGAATCGAATGATGGCCATTGTCGAGCGCGAAATGCGCAAGTTCTTTCGTTCCCCAGCGCTGATGCTGGCGTCCATGATTTTTCCTCTGGTGCAGCTCGTCATCCTGGGCAACGCGTTTGGCGGAAAAATTCGCGACGCCCGGCTGGCGGTTGTCGATGAGGATGGCGGCCCACAGGCGCTGCGCATTCATGAAGCGTTCGACTCTGTCCGCGCGAACATTCGCACTTTCGTGCCCGTCTACTATGACAACGAGAAAAAAGCGGTCGAAGACGTGCGTAACGGCAAACTCGACGGCGCGGTCATCATTCCGCCGCAGTTCTCGCGGCGCGTTTACGAGGATAACCATCCTCAGGTTGCCGTGGTGGTGGACAACAGCGACAACTTCATGAGTTCCGCGTTGGAATCAGAACTCACCGACTTGGTTAGCGCACTGAATCAACCGACGGTAGAGCCGCGCATCCTGCAGCAGACCGCGCTTGAGATTGTCGAACTCTATCCCTATATCGAATACATGAAATATCTGCTGCCCGGCTCGCTTGCACTGGCGATGTTCGTCTCCGTAATGATCGGCGGAGGCATGCTGTACATCGACGACAAGGCGCGCGGCGTCCACGAAGGCTATCTGGTCACGCCGATCACCAAGCTCGAGCTCGTGCTGGGGCTCAACCTGGCGGGTGCGATCAAGGCGGTGATGACCGGCGTGATCATTTGCGTGATCGGATCGCTGATGGCAGGGGTAAGTACGATCTTCAATCCGCTCACCATGCTGGGGTTGCTGGTGATGATCATCCTCACTTCGCTTGGCTTCAACACCATGATGTTTCTGCTGATGGTGCGCATCGAAGATCCGCTGGTGCCGCGCGCGATGTTCGGAATCTTGAATACGCTCTTGTTCTTTCCCAGCGGCGCAATCTATCCCATCCAGGCATTTCCACCGTGGTTGCGCGTGATTGCCAAGGTTGATCCCTTTACCTACGCGGTTGACGGCTTCAAATGCCTGCTGCTCAAAGAGACAACGCTGGCGGCGGTTTGGGGCGACATGCTGTACCTGACAATCTTCGCGACCATTACCCTGGGGATTGCGATTCCGCTGTTCAAGCGCACGCTGTAAGACATTCACCGCCGAGTACGCCGAGAGCGCAGAGAAATGAGCAACAAATATTGGACCAAGCAAGCCTTGATTTTCTCGGCGCTCTCGGCGTACTCGGCGGTGAATAGGTTTTGGAACCTTTGACTTGGCACAGGTGTCCGGTATTCTAGAGAGTGATGACGCTACTGGACGCGAAAGAGTACCATCCGGAAAAAGAGCGGACGAAAAGAATCCGGATTATTTCGGCGATCGTTCTGATTCTGATTTTGGCCCTGGCCGGCTGGTTTAATCGCTTCTGGCCCCAGAAGCGCGTTGCTGACAAATTCTTTTCTTCGCTGCAAAAGCAGGATTTCGAAACGGCATACGGCCTCTACTTTGCCGATCCTACCTGGAAGCAGCATCCGCAGAATCACAAGCAGTATCCGTTCAACGAGTTCTGGCAGGATTGGGGACCGGGCGGTGAGTGGGGCGTCGTTAAGAGCTATCAGATCTACGGCGCGAGTAACTGCCCGGGCGGTGGAAGCGGAGTGGTCGTCGACCTGATCGTGAACGATCGCGCCAAACACGCCCAGCTGTACGTGGATAAAACCGATAAGACAATCAGCACGCCGCCCTGCGATCTTGAATTTCGCTAGATCGCTAGCGACGTGCGTCGCTAACCTGCGAACTGCTCCAGCGTCTTCGTCAAAGACGCCTCGTCTCCAACATTCAAACACGTCTTCGACCGGTCAATCTGTCGCATCAGTCCGCACAGGACTTTCCCCGGTCCGATTTCCACGAAGGTCTGAACCCCTTTCTTGATCAGCAGGTGCATGCTCTGGTCCCATTTCACCGAGCCGGTAACTTGCGCGACCAGGGTCGTTCGCGCGCGCAGTTCGTCAGTAACCAGAGTTGCCTCCACGTTGCAGGCGACAGGGTACACGGGCTTCTGCATCTTCAGAGCGTTCAAATCCACTTCCAGGCGATCCTGTGCGGGCTTCATCAGCGAACAGTGGAACGGCGCGCTAACCTGCAGCAACTTCGCGCGCTTGGCCCCGCGCTCGTCGGCAAGCCTCGCTCCGCGCTCAACCGCCGCCGTGTTGCCGGAGATCACAATCTGTTCTGGCGAATTAATATTGGCGGGAGAACAAACCTCCCCCTGCGCAGCATCTTCGCAAACCGCAGCAACTTTTTCCAATTCCATCCCCAGGATTGCAGCCATGGCGCCCACTCCTACTGGAACCGCCTCCTGCATATACTTTCCGCGATTGTGGACGGTCCGCACGGCATCAACAAAGGTTATGGTCCCGGACGCAACGTGCGCGGAATATTCGCCCAGGCTGTGTCCAGCCACAAAACTTGGCTTGGGGATGCGGCCTTCAAGAACCCTCAAGACCGCAATCGATGCGGTGAGAATCGCGGGCTGAGTAACCTCGGTCAAGCGCAACTGTTCCTCCGGCCCTTCGAAGCAGAGTTGCGACAACTTGTAACCCAGCGCTTCGTCGGCTTCTTCAAACGTTTGCCGCGCGATGGGGTACTTCTCTGAGAGATCCTTGCCCATGCCCACGGCCTGCGATCCCTGGCCGGGGAAAATGAATGCGATCTTGGTTGTTGTGATCTCTGGCGATTCGGTCATGGTTTTTGATTTTGCAGGAACTAGTGAGCTGGGACGACTTCCGCTTCCACCGGTGCGGGGCGCAGCGCCGCCAGTCCGTGCTCGATCGACTGATTGATGCGCCGCTCGGAAAACTCCGCCGCCACGCGCACCGCATTCTTGATCGCATTGGCATTGGAAGAACCATGCGTGATAATGCAGACGCCCTTCACCCCCAGCAGGGGCGCGCCCCCGTATTCGGTATGATCAATGCGCTTCTTAAAGTCAGCAAATGCACTGCGCGAAAGCATGTAACCTACCTGGCTGGTGATGGTCGCCTTCAGCGATTCTTTCAAGACGGTTCGAACCAGATTCGCCACACCTTCTGAAATTTTGAGCGCCACGTTGCCCACGAACCCGTCGGCAACGACGACATCGACGTGGCCATTGAACAGATCGCGGCCTTCCACATTGCCCACAAAGTTTAAAGGCAGCCGCTTCAGCAACTGGAACGATTCGCGCGTCAGTACGTTGCCCTTGGTTTCTTCCTCGCCAATCGAGAGCAATCCCACGCGGGGCCTTTTTCCGGCTGAAAAATTGGAGCGGGGCATGGTGTGCCCGAACATCGACCGGAAATAAATTTCGCCCATCACCGCGAACTGTTCGAGATTGCGCGGCTTGCAATCCACGTTCGCGCCGACGTCCAGCAGAATCGCCGCTGTTCCCGGCGCCGTAGGAAAAACCGCCGCCAGCGCCGGCCGGTCTACGCCGTGCAACGCACCCAGCACCATTTTGGCCGTAGCCATCGCGGCGCCAGTATTACCGGCGGTAACGAAGCCTGCCGCGAGTCCCTCTCGTACCAGCCTCAGCCCCACGCGCATGGAGGAGTCGCGCTTGGCCCGCACGGCCTGCACCGCCTTATCTTCCATGGTGATGACTTCGCTGGCGTGCACGATCTCAATCGGCAGCCGCGCTGCCGAAGGGTGCCGCTCCAGTTCCGCTTTGATCGCGGCTTCCGGACCGATCAGCAGCACGCGCACACCGTAACTGCGAGCGGCGTGAATTGCGCCTTCGATCTCAGGCTTGGGGGCCCGGTCCGAACCCATCGCATCCAGCGCGATCACGCTAGGCATTTTGGCGGGGAATTAGCTGGCTTCTTCAACGTCCAGAACTTCGCGGCCTTTGTAGTAGCCGCACTTGACGCAAGCGCGATGCGGCATCTTCTTCTCGTGGCAGTTCGGACACTCCGAGAGCGAGTGGCTCTTCAGGGCATCATGCGCCCTCCGGGTCGAGGTGCGCTTCTGAGAATGTCTTCGTTTCGGATTCGGCATGGTCTGTAAAATTCCTCTCGTTCTTCTATGTCATCCTGAACAAGCGTTCTTCGCGCTGTGAAGGATCTTAATGCGCCAGTTTGCTACGGATTTCCTTCAACGCCGCCCACCGCGGTTCCTCTTGCCCCACGGCGCAAGAGCACTGTCCCTGATTCAGATTCGTGCCGCACAGCGGGCACAATCCCTTGCAATCTTCGCGGCACGTGACCTTTAGCGGAGCGGCCAACAGCACCTGCTCGCGCACCACGTCGTCGAGCAGAATTCCTTCACCTTCATAATAGCTGATCTCGGCCTCGGCGTCGGTCACCGACATCTCGTCGCGCCCAGCGTCAGCACCCTGAGGACGATAGAGCAGATCAAATTCGCGCTTCACATCCTGCATCACGGGTTCCAGGCATCGCGCACAGCTCAGTTCCAGTCTGGTTACCAGTCGGCCCTGAATCCGTATGTCCTGTATTATCTTGTGCTTACCGTGATGCTCTTCGACTAGATCGGCCCGCCCGCTGCTCTCGATCGGCGTCACCTGGCGGTAATCCGCTCCCAGGTCGATCACCCCCGGCTCGAACTTCTCCGCAAACTCTACGGGATGAAGTTCCAAATCTTTGATCTCGAAAAACATCGGAAGACCTCCGCGCACCGACTGGTTACCGCCCAGGCCCGCGGAAGCACGCCAGGAAGGCGCAAGTACCGCTGGGAGCAAGACTTAGGATAAAGGTTGATAGAAAGCAGTGTCAAGGCGGGATAAACTAGGACCGATAAACTACTCTACGGAGGGATTCCTGAGTGGAGCAGATTGTGCCTGCGGCTGAAGAGTTGGAAAAGCGGCGCGAATTCTCACAAAGCATGGCGGAACTCCGCTCCCGTCAACCCCAGGGGCCTGCTCCCTCTCCAACCACGGAAGAGATGATCCGCGAGGACAGGGATCGTTGACGGAAAACACGAATCACTGGTCCAAAAGCCGCGCCGATGTGGCCGCGCTGTTCATAACCCTGCTAGGCCTTCTCGCCCGTCTTTGGGCCGCCCATGGAACCTTCCTCAATCCCGATGAAGCACTGCACTTCCGCCTGGCGAACCAGGTCTCTCTGGCTCTTGCCTACAAAGAAAGTCTCACTGCCGCCCATCCTCCGCTGCTGATCCTCTTGCTCTATTACTGGCGCGCGCTCGGCACCTCGGAACTCTGGCTGCGCCTGCCTTCCGTGCTTGCGGGCACAGTCTTTTGCTGGATGTTTTACAAATGGCTGAGCAAAGCTGCGGGCGGCTTGGCCGGCTTCATCGGACTTCTGTTCGTCGCATTCCTTCCGCCCTTCATCCGGTTCGCGGCGGAAGTGCGGCAATACTCTTTGCTGCTGGCATTCCTGGTGAGCGCTCTGTATTTCCTGGACGAAGCTTTCGCGAAAAACTCCGCGAGCCGGATCGCAACCTTTGCCTTCTGCCTGTACATAGCAATGCTGTTTCACTATTCGGCATTCTGGTTCGCCGCCGCGCTCGGCTTTTATGCGCTGTTCCGAATCTTCACCGAACGCCCGTCGGTCCGCTTGGTGGCGGCTTGGGCACTCAGCCAATTCGGCGGACTGGCTCTCGCGGCATTATTGTATAAGACGCATCTTTCGAAACTGAGCGCGCACGACTCAACAACTCAGCTGCATTGGTTGATAAACGAATCTTATCTCCGGCGTTCGTTCTTCGATTCCGCCCATGACAACCCGGTCCTGTTCTTGATCGGCCACACTTTTGGAGTCTTCCAATATTTCTTCGGGCAACTCGCAGTAGGCGATGCGATGACGCTTCTGTTCGTGCTGGGAGTCGTGCTGCTGGTCCGCGGCAAAGGCTTCCCACAGGATCGCGGCTCCTCGCGTCGTCTGGGATTATTTCTGCTCCTGCCTTTTGCGATTATCGGCGGCGCTTGCCTGGCTCATATTTATCCCTACGGCGGCACACGGCACGTAGCATTCCTGATTATTCCGGCGATGGCGGGCGCAAGCGTGGCAATCGCCCGTCTGGCAGCAGGCAGATGGAATCGCGCACTTACGATCGCCGTCCTCGTCGTCGTGGCCTGCCTCGTCTTCGGCAAACCGCGCCAGCCCTGGATGGAGCGCGCCGATCAAAGCCGCACCAACATGGCAACGGCGATGGATTTTGTAAGGGAAAATGTTAATCCCTCCGATCTCATCTTCACCGATTACCAGAGCGATCTTCTTCTCGGTCACTACCTGTGCCGGCAGCGTCCCATCCTCCTCGATCTGCCTCCTGCCGGCTTCGAACAATTTCACTGCGAAGGCTATCGAATCGCTTCCACCGACTACGAAACCTGGATGTTTTCGGCCGACGATTTTCCGCAGGACTGGCAGCGCGTCGCGCAAGCCTACAGCCTCAAGCCCGGGAACACGGTCTGGATTTTTCAAGCGGGCTGGGGCGTCGATCTCCCCGAAGACTTGCAAAAGCACTTCGCGGAGTTTCACGGCCTGCGCTTCGAATCGTTTGGCAAGAACATTAAAATCTTCAAAATGACGGTAGGTCAGCCGATGCCGGCGGCCGCTGAGTAGCCGCAATTCTGGCAAGCACAATCATTTCCCCGCAGTCCGATTCAGTCCCAGCGCCCGCAGCGTGCCTTCATCCGGAACATTCCTCCCATCCTTCTTCGTTACCACTCCAAAGCTCCCAGAATAATCCCACATGGCCCAGCCCATGCCGTGCCGCTCCAGCGAAGTGCGCACATCGTGAATCCATGCTTCACGGTCTCGCGGCTCGGCATAATCGCGGTAGACGCCAAACTCGTTGCACACCACCAGAACTCCGCGCTGCCGGGCCCATTCCGCGACTTGCGTAATTTCGGCATCAATGCGCCCGGCATCCCAGTGATCCTCTCCATAACGAATCACTGCCAGTCGGTCTACTGCATCGGGCACCCCCGCAGCCACTTTCGCGGCCGATTCCGGCGATGAAGGATAGTGCAGGCCCTTCACCCAGCGCCAAAAATATGCGCTCCACGTCGCCCCTTGATGAGTGAAGATATGCGGCTCGTAGAAATGGAAGTTATAAATTACATTGGGATCGCGCAGCGGTTCGATGAAGACCAGATCGTCGTCGTCCGACCAGCGCGCTCCGGCCGCGATCATGGTGTGCTGCGGCGCGCCTTCGCGAATCGCCGCCGCCAGCTTCGCCTGCACCCCGTACCAGCGGTAACGGTCAGCCATTTCGGGCTCGTTCAGAATCTCAAAAAATACACGTTCCGAATCCCAAGTCGAGTAATGCCGCGCCAGAACACGCCAGAAATCGGCGAACTCCTGCACAAAGCTGTCATCCTTCGCGAGCTGCGCTTTGAATTCGCTGTCCGGATGCAGATCGATCACCACGGCCAGCCCGTGATCGAGGATCGTCTTCACCGCCGCGTCCAGATATCCCAGATACTCCGCCGGAATCGCATCAGGCTGGTGGTTCACCATCATCGGCTGCGGGTTAACACTCAAGCGCACGTGATCGAAACCCATCGACTTGATCAGTGCGATGTCTTCCGCGGTGGTCCAGTTCTGAAAATGTTCTCTGGTGTAGCCGCGCGTGTCATAAACCTGCGCAAACCATCCGCTGGCGTTGATGCCGCGCCGCAGATGCGCCAGCCGCGATGCAGGCACGGAAGAAGCCGGCGGGATGGAAGACCCTGGTGCGGCGGTCTGCGCCGGCGCGAGACTCAGACAGCCGAGAAAAGCCAGCAGCGTAGCGCAGCGCACGTTTCGCGAACATTGCATGCAATTCCTAGCTCAAAATCGGCAGCGCCCGAATTCTCTTCTTTGTCGCAGCATAAATTGCGCTGCACAGCGCCGGCGCCAGCGGCGGCACCGAGGGTTCTCCAATTCCGCTCGGCGCCTCGGTGCTGGGCACGGCATACACTTCGACGACAGGAGTCTCGTCCATGCGCAGCGGAACGTAGTCATCGAAATTCCCCTGCACCACGCGTCCTTTCTCAATGGTGATCTTCGCCCGCAGCGCATTCGTCAGCGCGTAAACTATCCCGCCCTGAATCTGTTGCTCCAGAATGCTGGGATTCACCACCTGCCCGCAATCCACCGCCGCCACCACGCGATGCACACGCGGCACGTCATTCTCCATGCTGATCTCAACCACTTCGGCCATGTAAGAAGAAAAGCATCCGAAGCACGCGATCCCGCGAAAGCGCCCCGCCGGCAAAGAGTTCTTCCATCCCGCCTTGTCCGCCGCCAGTTGCAGCACGCCGCGCATTCGCGCCGTGCGCCACGTCGTGTCGAAGTATTGGACGTTCTGATCTTTCCCCAGCTGATCTTTCCCCAGCATGTGCAGCCGGTACTCCAGCGGATCTTTCCCCGCAGCAACCGCCAGTTCATCGATGAAGCCTTCGCTCGCGAACGCTGCCTGCAACGCATACACCGATCGCATCCAACCCAGCGGCACCGCAGTTTCCGCAGCCACATACTCCAGCGAAACATTCGGGGGCGCATAAATAAAGGCCGCTTCATCCGGCAAATCAGGGTCAACACCGTTCGGTCCCGGCTGTCCTTTCTGCCCGCTGATCGACGGCGCAATGATCCGATGCGTGAACGCCTCCGGCCATCCCGCCCCATCCAGGACTGCGCTCAGCTGATGCAGGCTCATCGGACGGTAGGTCGAGAACCTCATATCATCTTCCCGCGTCCAGATCACTTTCACCGGAGTGTTCGCGGCCTTCGACACCAGCGCCGCTTCCACCGCGTAGTCAAACTCCAGCCGACGGCCAAAACCTCCGCCCACCAACGTAACGTTCACCTTCACCTGGTCTGGATCAAGGCCCAGCGCCTTCGCAACCTGGTCGCGGCAATCCTGCGGCACCTGCGTCGGAGCCCACAACTCGCATGATGTTCCCTGAAAATGCGCCGTGCAGTTCCCCGGCTCCATCGGCGCATGCGCCATAAACGGCAAATGATATTCAGCTGAGATCCGCCGCCCGCTTACTTTCGAAACGTCGCCCGCAGAATACAAACTCGCGCCCTTCTTCGACGCCGCCTGCTTCAATGCTTCCATCACCGCCGCAGTATTCAAATCTTTGTTCGGACCAGGGTCCCAGCTGACGTTCAGCATCCGGCGCCCTTCCATCGCGCCCCAAACGCTGTCGGCCACCACGGCCACCGCCGTGTCGCTGATCTTCCCCACGTAACTCACGCCCGCAATCTTTCTCGAGTCCTTATCGTCAAAGCTCAACGCCTTTCCGCCGATCGTAGGACTCCGCGACAACACTGCGTACTTCATCCCAGGCATGCGGAAGTCAATGCCGAACAGGGCGCCTCCCCTAACCTTCGACGGCGTATCCACCCGCGCCAGGCGGTGCCCGACAATCTTGTAATCCTTGTTCTGCTTCAGCGGAACATCCGTCGGAATCGGCAGTGTCGCCGCCTTCTCCACGAGTTCCCCGTAAGTCAGCCGCCGCTTCGACGCCTCATGCACAACCGCGCCGTTCTCCGCCGCACAGCTCGATCGCGGCACGCCCCACGTCAGTGCCGCCGCCGAAATCAGCATTTCCCGTGCCGCCGCTCCCGCCTTCCGCATCGGATCCCACGTCGTCTTTACGCTCGCGCTCCCACCCGTACCCTGGTCCCCATAGAGCGTGCTCGCTCCCGCCTGCTCGATCTCGATCTGCTTCCAGTCGGCTTCCAGTTCCTCCGCCAGAATCATGGGCAATGCAGTGCGCACGCCCTGCCCCATCTCCGAGCGCGCGCACACAATCGTGACCTTGTTGTCCGGCGTGATCCGCAGGTAGGCGTTCGGCGAAAAAATCTCTTCGCCCCTGCGCCCCGCATGCGGCAAGTAGAAGCCCACCACCAGCCCCGCTCCCGCAGCCACTCCTGCCGCAACGAATTCGCGCCGGCTAAATGGGCTCATCGCGCACCTCCCGCACTCGCGGCCACAGCGCGATGAATCGCCTTGCGAATCCGTTCATACGTCCCGCAGCGGCAAAGGTTTCCGTTCATCGCCTGCGTAATCTGCTCATCGCTCGGAGTCGGCGTCTTCGCCAGGAGAGCCGCCGCAGTCATGATCTGCCCCGTCTGGCAGTAGCCGCATTGCGGAACTTCTTCCGCAATCCACGCCTGCTGCAGCACGTGCAGCCCGTTAGCTGCCAGCCCTTCGATGGTCGTAACACTCTTTCCAACAACTTGCGAAACCGGCGTAGAACAGGACCGGATCGCCGATCCCTCCATGTGCACCGTGCAAGCCCCGCAGAGCCCGGCGCCACAACCAAATTTCGTCCCCGTGAGCTCCAGTGTGTCTCGCAACACCCAGAGCAACGGCGTTTCCGGCGAGACGCTTACGTTCTTTTCGTTACCATTAACCCGCAATGTGAATTCGGCCATATGTTCCTCAGGAAGGAATTAGAACCTGGATCATCATCCTACTCAACCCGCAGGAAAAGTGGAATGGTGATCGCTCGAGCGCGCGACACGCGAGCCATTAAAGTTTCCTGCACCCGTGCCGATCAGAGATTGAGACACTCGCAGACGTGCAAAAGGCAGAGGGTCTTGCCAGTTCGTCTTTCAGGGGCCCGGCGGCCCCCGGTGGAGAAGCCAAAATTGAAAGCTCAGAATCAATCGGCAAACGGCTCGGCGCCTGGCTTTACCGTCGCGCGTCATGAGCCGCGCTACGAACTTCAGGTGGAGATGAGTGTCCGCACCCGCTCCCACGGTGTGCTGGCGGGGCGCACTGTGGATATCAGCGAATCCGGCATCTCAGCCATTCTTAAAATTGAAGTTCCTTTGTCCGAGATCGTGGAGCTGGGCTTCATGGTTCCGATCGGCCGAGTGAATATTCCCGCCATGGTTCGCCAAAGGGACGCTTTTCGCTACGGGTTTCAGTTCATTGGTTCAGGCGCTGCGCAAGAAGTGATTCGCTCCACATGCCGCCAGCTCGCCGTGGAACAAACCCTTTTGCACGATCAGGCGGCCCCACCACACTAGGCTTCCTTGCCCCAGTCGCCCAGCTTCGAATTCCCTGGGCTACCGCCCAGCCTCTCGATTCATCTCATCCACAACCCGCTCCCCAATCCTCCTCGCAAACGCCTGAAACGCCGGAATCTCAAATAGCCGCAACCCAATCTCTTCCTGAGGAAGGTTCACCGCGTGTGTCTCGCCTGGTTTGTTCTCGCCTGGTTCATCCCGCAGAGCCGCGCGCAGCTTGGCCGCCGTCGCCGTGTCGAAGCTTTCCGACACGACCACGCGATCATCGTCCCAATGCTCCACAATCACCGGACCTTCCTCGGTAGTAATCTGCGCGGTCGATACCGGACAATTCGCGTCCGCACAAGCCGGCTCCGTATCCACCGTTGCGCTGTGATAGCGCTGCGACACCGCCTCCGTATAGAAGCGCGCAAAGCGCTCGGCCGCCTGCGGCGACTTCCACCGCGAAACGTAGAGCAATGCCAAATCTCCGGTGCTGGGCGCCACTCCCGCCGCTGCGTCCTTGCGCCGGAAAGCCACAAACGTCCCACCCTGCCACGCTGGCGAAAGATCGTCCGCAATTCTCCGGCCGCCGTACTGCTTCATCAGGGCGCGCACGTCCAGTTCGCCAATTCCGCCCGAATCGTAAACGTCATATTGGCTGCCCAACACTCCCTGCATATCCGGGATGCGCACCTGCGCCAGCTTCTCGCCCTGAATGTAAGTTTCCGGCTGCAACACTTCGTGCGAGTTTCGCGGCGGACGCGCGAACGCCCCGGCAAATGCCATCTTCTTTCCCCCCGCATGCAGCAGCTCGCCTTCAAAAATCAGGCCCTGGTTATAGGCAAACGTTCCGGCTTCGCGCAGAATCATCGGCGCATCGTGCATGAGCTGGGAATCGACCGCCGCCTTTACCGCCGGATCTTCCATCTGGTAGACGAGTTGCGGTGTGTCTTCCAGGCTGCGCCCCAGAGGCTTCAGGGCGTAATCCACGTACACCACCATCGCCTGCCCTTCCACCACGGCCTTGCGCGCGATCGCGCTATCACCCATGGCGCTGCCGTCCTCCGCCTTGCTCCCGGCTTTCATCCACTTCGCCAGATCGTAATTCTGGTCCTGCAGCGCGTGCGTCAGTTCGTGCGCCAGGATCGGTTCCTGGCGGTCGGGAGGCACCCAGTTCAGCATCGAAATTGTCTTCGTCTCGTCATCGTAATAAGCCGCAACTTCCTGGCCGGTGGACTTCACCAGAAATTCCTTCAGATTGAAATCCCGCGGCAGGAATCCGAGCTTTTTCATGCTCAGCTCTTGCTGGGCAAATCTCTTTGTAAACTCCTCTTTGGCCATTTGCCCGGCCGCGTACTTCTCCACATCGGCCTTGCTCACCAGCCTTCGCTTCACCGCTGCGTGCTGCGGGATTCCGGTGTCCTCGGCGGCAAATGCAAAGATCCGGTCCACGGACTCAAACAGCTTCTTCGTATCCGCGTCCGTCATCTTCACTTCGTCAGTCGTGTCTTTGCGGAGCTTTCGCGCCACGTCTCCCAGGCTCTGCCCGGAATCCGCCTGCTGCCCGAAGGCGGGGAACGCAACCCATGTCAGAAAGAAGACAGCAAAGAATCCACTTCGTAGCCGAAACGCCTTCATGAACCCTCACTCAGCGAAGAAAAATGCACTCTCGGCAATTCTCCCCGAGCCAGAGCGACAACTCACCGTAAAAGTCCGGATTGGCCTTACGAAAGTAAGCAAACAGGCGATCTGGGCAGTGGGTGAGGACCCCCCACCGCGATCTGTCATCCTGAGCGGAGGCTGCCCCGAGCGAAGCCGAGGGGATCCCTTGCGTCGCTCCGACTCCATAGGCCTCGCAGGGCGTCCTAACCACTGCTGTCCTTAGATTTTCACGGCAACGGGAGCCGACGCCAACAATGTCGGGTCATCGATGAAGGTCGATATAACCGGAGTGGAATGAGGATTCAGGCTGAAACCGTACTACTTCAGCTCCGTCAGTTTCTGGGTCGCGATCTCCACAGCTTCCGGGCTGGGATTATCTTTCTTGATCTGCTCGTAGAGGCGTTTGGCGTCGAGTGGCTGGTTGCTGCTCTGGTAAAGCTCCGCCAGTTGCAATTGCGCCGTCACTTTGCTCACCGAAATCGTGGGCTGGCTGATCAGTTCCTGGTACAGGGCCGCGGCATCCTTGGTGCGGTTGGTGTTGCCGTAGAGTCCGGCCAGCGCGAGCTTCGCGACTGATGCCAGCTCTTTGCTGCCGCTCGAAATCACCGCCTTGAGATTGCTTTCCGCGGCAGCATTGTCGCCCGCGGTCGCAGCCGTCACTCCCAACAAATAACGCGCCATATCCGCGGTGCGCGTGTGCGGATACTTGTCGACGATCGTCTGCAATTGTTTCCGGGCAGCATCCGAGCGCTCTTTTGCCGAGGTGAAACTGGGAAAGTCCGGCTGCTCGGGCGTTCCGGCAGGACGCAGCGGCGTATCGAGCGTCCGCACCGCCTGCGCCAGATCGAAGCTCGCCTTCTCATCCTGCGCACTCAGGTAATACCATCCGCCCGCCACCGCGCCGGCAATCACCACGAGGACGACCACGGCGACCGCAAGCGTGTTCCTGTGCTCGACACTCCAGTGAGCCGTCTTTTCGGCGGCTCCAATGGTGGCTCGGCTGAACGCATCCTGTTTAAGTTGATGGCGGGTTTCTGCGCGCAAGACTACCTTCCAATCTCAGTCTCTGGAGTCGACTTCCTGAATCTCTGTAATGACTCTACTGTCTAAGGTGGGACGAACCAATAGTTTATCAGCCAGAAAACAGCACCGTCAAAGCCGCGTAGCGCCGCCGTCCCGGCGGCTGTGCTCCTGCCTTAAGCGAAGTCGAAGGGGCGGGCATCCTCGCCGCAGTTCCGCACGATCCACAAGAGCGTGCAGTGACGTGGAAGAGCGGCGCTTCAGCGCCGCGTAAATCGTCCCAAATCAATGGGGGCTTCAGCCCCTGAGCGCCCGCTTTATCGCGGAGCCTCTTCCAGCAACCCTTGCTCCAACTTCTCCTGGCATTCGATGCAGTGCCGCGTCCACGGCACCGCCTCCAGCCGCTTGGCGTTGATCTCTTTGCCACAGTGGATGCACTCGCCAAAGCTGCCTTCGCGAATCCGCGCCAGCGCCCTCTCCACCATCTGCAACAGCTGCCGCTCGTTGTTGCTCTGGCTGAACAGAAACTCTTTGGTGTAGGAACTGGCGGCGCGGTCGGCAATGTCCTGCGCTGTGTCTTCATCGGCAGAGCGGCCGTCGGCCTGCGTGCGCGACACCGTGCGCCGCAGATCCTGCTGCCGCGTCTCCAGCCGCTTCTTGAATGCTTCTAACTTCTTCTTATCCATAAGTTCACTTCTATAATTCTGCGCCGGCTCCCCGAAGCCGTGCGCGGGGTTCGGGCCAAACAAAAATGATAAGCGCGTCAATTGAGATGCGTCAACCACAGGCTGGGGTTTGGCAGTGGGTCAATTTCGTGTATGCCGAGTCGCAACGAATCTGCGCTGTACCACATATAGGACCGTGAAGACTCCAAGGAAGGTCAGGCCGCAGTCTCGACACATAGCGATGCGAGCAGCCAACTCTGTCGGATAGGGGTATGGATACGCCTTATGTGGCGGGAAATAAAAGTGATTAAAGGACTCCATTGCAATCCGGAGAAAGACGAAGACTGCAGATAGCAGGGCGAGGGTAAGTGCAATAGCTGCCTGACCTCCCTTCGACCGTGGCCACTTCATCATACAGGCCATGCTCTCAAGATTCCGCGAGGAGCACAAGGCTGGGTGGCGGCTAGAAAAGCCTGTTAAGACCTAACCCTCCAGGGGCTACAATAAACTCATGGAGATTTCGTTTGCACCGGAACTCGAAGCCAAGCTGAACCGAATCGCTTCCCAAAGCGGCAAAGGTGCGGACCAGATCGTGCAAGAACTGGTCGCCAGCCATCTCGACCACGACGAATGGTTCCGGCAAGAGGTCGAGAAGGGCCTAGCATCCCTGGATCAAGGCAAGTCCATCCCGCACGAGGAAGTGCGCCGCCAGATGGAGCGGAACCTCGGCTCCTGAGCAGGCGTCCCGATGAAGATTTGCTGGTCTCCGGAATCTGCCGCTGACTTTGCAGGGATTGTCCAGTACATCCGAACGCAAAATCCCTCGGCCGCCGACCGCGTCGCGCACACGATCTACGAAAGCATCACGTCGCTCGAATCGTTTTCCCAGCGCGGGCGGCCCGGCCGACCCGCGAGCTCGTCTTGGTCCCGCTCCCGTTCATAGTCGTGTACCGCGTCGAACGGAACTTCGTCGAGGTTGCCCGAGTATTGCACGGCTCACAACGTTGGCCATGAGCCCTCGTCTCAGGTGCGTTGCCCGCGTTACGCCGCGGCTACTATTCGCGCCCATCGACCACGCCTTAGCGCGTACCGGCGAGCTGCGCACCAGAGCCAACGTAAGGTTTGATTCGTTTGCCGATTCCGCTTCCCTCGGCAATTCTCACGTCGTAGTCATTCTGAAGGTTTAGCCAGAACTGTGCCGGCAGGCCGAAATATTTTCCCAGGCGAATGGCAGTCTCGGCGCTGACGGCCCGGTCTCCCCGTACCACTTCATAGATGCCGGGAAACTCGAGCGCCTTCGCCAACGCGTAAGCGCTTACCCCCATCGGCTCCATGAATTCGGTCTTGAGAATCTCTCCGGGATGTACCACAAAGATTCTTCCTGCGTTGGCCATACCTGCCTCCAGCACGGTGTGACATCCATTCTAGGCCTCCGGGCAAGACAGGAGACCTAGCGCACAACGATGACCGAAAGCGGCATCTGCTGCTTCGTCGCGCCGCTGGTGGCCGACACCGTGGCCGAATAGGTGCCAGCCTTGGCAGCGCTGGTCGCTGCGAGCTTGAGCACGCTACTGCCTGATCCGGGAGCAGACAGCTTGGCAGGAGTGAAGGCGCCAGTGACTCCGCTGGGCAACCCGGTTACTGAGAAAGCTACGGCGGCAGCGAAGCCTCTGCTGACCGTGACACTGAGAGTGACGCTCTTATTCGACCCATCGGTGACGGAAAGCGAATTCGCCGAAACAGCCGCGTGAAATGAGGGCGGAGTCGTGACGCTGGCCCAGTGATCGACCAGAACCGCGGCATCGATCGAGCCGAGGCCGGTGGCCTGATCGTATCCCACGGTGGCGTTGAAACCAGCCTGTCCCGGAACGCTGTTGTTGCCGACGGTGATGGCATGAAAAACGGAGGCCCCGCCCGCCCTCTGCTTGCTGGCCAGAGAATAAAACACAACGTTGGCGTTGCCCTGCCGCGCCGCGGTGTTCTCGACCACCAGCGCCATGACGCCGGCGAATGACGGCGAGGCGGCTGAGGTGCCGCCGACCACATAGAGTTCGCCGTTCTGATAGATGAGGTAGCCGTCATGACCCGCGGAACTGAGCGCCACGTCTGGGACGTCGCGCTTACCATCCGCTGGAACGCCGGTGCCAGCTTGCCACGATGGCTTCGCATAAACGATGCTCGCTCCGCCGCCGCTCGCCCACAATCCGTAGTCAGGACCGCTCGCGTTCCACACCACTTCCGGAATGTAGCTGAGTGCTGATGCCTGCGTGCCCGACGAGTTCGAGGGCGACCAATAGAGCGTGGGGTTCGACAGGTCATTGAACTCGGTGCCGCCGACACAAACGCTGTAAGGCGTGGAGCACAAGCCGTTGACGGCGCGCCCGTGCGTCGCCATCGAAGCCGAAGCGGAATCGCAGCCGGCCGCGCCACTGTCTCCCGAGGAAACGAATACGGTAATGCCTTCGGCGGCCGCTTGCTGCCACAGGCTGTTGAGAAAACTATTTCCCGACGAACCGAGCGACGCTTCACACAGGCCGAAGCTGGTGCTCATCACAGGCGCGAGGTTGTGGTTGACGATGTACTGTGCGGACAGGTCCACACCGTCGCTTGAATTCGTGGACTTCGACACGACGAACTTGATGGTAGCGCTCCTGGCCACGGCGCCGGACCACTCCACGTCGAGATCGGCTTCGGTTTCTTCATTCGCACTCCAGATGCCGGGGTCGGTTCCGTTGACGATGATTTGGGGATCGTTGGCGGGCAGGCCGAAGAATGTTCTAAACTGGCGCGCGTCCGCGATGTTGATGTTGGAACGCGCGACGATGGCTACCGACTGGCCGTTGCCGTTGATCGATTGCTGGTATAGCGGATTGAGGTCGTAGATGGTCGCGAAATCTGCCGGGGCCAGGTAGTACGCGCCGCCGCTGCTGAAGTCAGGCGCCGGCTTGCGGACCATGCCGTGCATTGGCTCGCTGTGAAAGTCGTGCAGCGAGACCACGCCTCCCACGACCTGAACCAGAGCCGCGGGAATTTCAGGATCGTCCACGTTGGCGTGATGGACTTCATCGCCAATCTTGTAATTATGAATCGCGGTATGGAACACGGCCTGGACCTGCGCAGCCGTGCCGCTGAAAATGATGGAGCGGCGGCCGGCTGTGAGTTCTTCCACTTCCATGCCATGACCTTGCAGCCAGGCCGCAACCTGAGCCGCGTCGGAATCGGAGACGCCGAAGTGCTCGCCATACTGCTCAGGTGTGAGCCACTGATGGTAGTAGGGAGACTCGGGGTTGTGCTGCCCCTCCACAAGCTGATTCAGAACGTCCTGCTGCGTCGAGTCTGGCAGCAGCATGAGCAGCATGTGCTCCATGAGGAAGTCGGGGGCGACTGCTCCAGCGTCATATTGAGCCTGGGCCAGAGGATGCACGTTGCCGCGCAGAGTGACTCGCTGGTCATCATCAATGAAGGAGGTGATGCGGTCTCTTACCTGGACGAACGGAGGTTGGGTGAGCGGAAGGTTCGGCGGATCGGGCGCGGGCTGGGTTTCTTTCGCGTGGACAGCGGCGGAAAGGTCGGGAGAAAGAAGCGAGAAGAAAATTGTCAAAGCCAGAAATGAAAAGGCGCGACGCAGCGGTGACGCGGACGACAGGCGAGACATTGTTGTTAAGCCTCCAAGGCGAAGTGCGGGTGTTCCCCGTTTGGAGCTTTACTTCACCTCAGGCTTCATCGGCGTGGCGGGGGAACACTTGAGGGATCAACCCAAAGTTTTCTCGCGCGGGTCACCGGTAGTGAGAGCGGTTTAATGTTCTCGCTTGAATGTTGTGCTGAATGTTCCAGTCGGAACACAACGTCGTTTTTACCGGAACACTGTGGAAATTTCGGAAAACTCGGAAAACCACCTCGGAGCTATAGTCGATTGGCGGCAAACAGCTGAGGGGGATGGAGTTGAGCGGGTGCCGAAATACCGGCACGAAAAACGTGGGGCGAAGGAAAGGCATTGAAAATCGGCGCTCGAGGCTGGCAGTCGCAGGTCCGGAGTGCTAATTACATAGACTTGCGGGAAAACGGGGAAGCGATTGGTCGGTTCCGCGTCCGCCCGTCCGTTTCAGCCTTTGCCGTGTGATGGGCTTTTGGATGTACCGCTATTCTCAACAGTTTCATCTTCGAGCCGCGCGATTCAGGAGAACTCAGACTTGCGCCATGTTCGAAGGTTGACCGCGTAGAGCACAATACAAAACAGGTTTGCTGGAATTAAACCCAACTGCCCTGTTCTCAACCCAATGACGCAAATGATCAGGCTGTTGACCGCCGCTAGCACCCAGCCCGTCCAGCATCTTCTCCCTATCAGAATCGTCGAAAAAACAGTGAGCACACAGGATAAGCAGTCAAGCCGCCACACAATCGAAAGCACTTCTAATGTCATGTCCTCTATTTTCGCTCGGAAGCGGAAGCCCGTTGCGAGATCCAGGAGCTGAGACGTAACCTCGGTAACTTTGAACCTTCCTTGATCGGACGGTTCTCGAATGGGAACTAACGCTTATCGACAGTTAACTTCCGGTTAGCCCGTTACTTGACCATAAATGGTCGGGCAATGCTATGAAGTTGTGACTTGAGCGGCCGATCAGATCAGCAACAATTCCGGCCACTCTCCTGGTGATAATCTTGGAAGATGGCTCCCGATTCTGACGCGGGTTCCCGCTCTCCTAAACCTGCTCGATCCTCTGCGGCGGTTGGGTTTGCTCTCATTATCGGACTGTTCCTCGGAGTGCTTCTTGTCGGCTCGGTTGGATGGTTGGTGTTATCGCGAAACTCCGGGCGAACTCTGTTGAGCCATTTGTGGTCGACGGTGACTGGCAGAACCCTCAGTATCGATGTAAGCCAGCCCACTGTGGTCGATCGCATTCAGCGGCTGCAGCGGCTGGAGACCGTGGTTTATACGATGGACAAACTGGTAACGGGTGCGAAAGAAAACCCCATCTTCCCGGATTTTCTAGCCGGAGATCGCCTCTTGATGATGGTGCACGGCGAAGTTGTCGCAGGGATTGATTTCTCGAATTTAAAGCCGGGAGACGTCAAGGTGGATGGCAAGCAGATTCGTTTGCATCTTCCCGCATCGCAGGTGTTCCGAACCCGGATCGACAGCGCGAAAACCCGAGTGTATTCCAGGCAAACTGGGTTGCTGGTGCCCACCGATCCAAATCTGGAAACCCAAGTGCGCCAGGAGGCCGAGCGTCAGTTGCAAGAGGCCGCCCTGGCCGATGGAATTTTGCAAACGGCCCAGCAGAATGCGGCCTCGACGATCAGCAGTCTGTTGCAGGGTTTGGGGTTCGAGCATATTGACTTCGACTAACCACGGTGCCGCGCATGTGAAGTGCGGTTTAAGTGCGTCTCACACCATTAATTCTCAATGACCAGTAATCGCGCTTTCCGTGTACCTTGACGCCGGCCCTGCACTCACCGCAAAGAGCTTCTGGAACAGCTATCCTGCTAAGCTGATTAGGGAGGTCAAGGAAATGAGCGCGACTGCGACTGGAATTGGAATTACCCGGCTCGGTCAAATTGCGATCAACGCGAAAGATGTGGAACGGGCGACGAGCTTTTATCAGGACAAGCTGGGGCTGAAGCTGCTGTTCAAGGCGCCGCCGGGGCTGGCGTTTTTCGATTGCGGAGGGGTTCGGCTGATGCTGGACCGGGCGGAGAAGCCGGAGTTCGATCATCCCAGCTCAGTGCTGTATTTTTCCGTGCCTGACATTCACGGGGCTTACGGCAAACTGAAAGACGGCGGAGTGCGTTTTGAGGACGAGCCGCACGTGATCGCGAAGATGCCGACGCATGATTTGTGGATGACGTTTTTCCGCGATTCGGAGGGGAATCTGCTGGCGCTGATGAGCGAGGTGGCGCGGTAGGGAGCGGAGGGCTGGAGGAACGTTTCGGCTTTGGTCTGCTCGCTGGCGGTGCAGGCAGAAACCAAGATCCCTCGCTTCGCTCGGGATGACAATGCTTCGCCCGGGATGACAATGCTGTGGCTTGGGGTCACAATCCTGCGGCTTGGGGCAATCCTGTTGTGGGTGCCCATCAGTGCGCCTGCGAAAACGGATTTTCGATTGCCAATGGTGCATAGGTGATCGAGAATTTGTGGGACATGCGAATCGTCGTGAAGCAAGCAGCCGCACTTTCAGCGCCGGGTTTTGGCAGTGCGTGGTTTGCGTGGCGTTCGCGTTACACATCATCGATGAGGCCTCCAGCGGCTTTCTTGCGGTGTACAACCCAACCGTGACCATTCTGCGCGGGCGCTGGGGCTGGTTTCCGACCGGCACATTCGTGTCTGGGGAGTGGCTGGCGGCGCTGATCGTGGCCTGCGGAGTGCTGTTTTTTCTGACGCCGGTGGCGGGGCGCGGGATGAGCGGCTTGCGACCACTGGCATGGGTTTACGCTGTCCTGATGTTTCTTAGCGGGCTGGGATCCGCCCTGTTTTCGATTCTCGGGCATACGGTGGCTGCCGTGACGGTGCCGCGTCCGGGGCCGGGGTTTTATTCTTCCCCGTTTCTATTTGCGGCTTCACTGTGGCTGATGTACCGGCTGCGGCGGACGGCGCAGGTGGATTTTCGATTGCCGGCGGGCGATTGAGTTCGAATCGAGAAACCTGGGTGGGTATCGGCTCAGTTTGAAAAACGCAGTACCTCAGCGGCTAAAGCCGCCATTAACTTTTGGGGTACTTACGGCGCGCCTGAAGGCGCGCCCTTTCAAAACTATTTCAAGTGAACCACTACCGGCGACGGTTCGTCGACCCTGCTATCATCGTGGGCGGAGTTTTAGTGAACGTTGTGGAAGACAAACACATAGTTGTCGAAGACATGGAAGGCGACGAGGGACTTCCTTATATTTCGGGTTCAGGAGAAGGACTTATGGATGAAGGTCCGGCTGGACATGGGAGCGCGCGGCGCAATGAGGACATTGCGCTCGATCTAATGAAATTTGTGGCGATGACCACGGGGTATGGGCGGACTACCTCGTCGGGCGTAGGTTTTCAGGGGACGGGCTCGGCGTCGAAGCCCGAGGAGTATGCCGCGCATTTACTCGAGTTGTATGGGAAGTGCCGGGCGGCGGTAGAGGGGAAGAAGTAAGGGCCGTAACCGGAGGCGGACAAGGCCTTCCGTAATCTGCTCGAATGGGGCTATTCGGGAAGATACTTGATCCTAAATGTTGTCCCTCCCTCAATCGCAGCCCGCGCCGCGGGCCACGCGAGTGCATTTTGCCGAACGCACTCCAGCGGTGCTTCGACTTGGTGATGGCCGCCGCGTCTCAGGCAAGTTGAAGGTCGTTTCCCTTACTGGCGGGTTGCTCTCCGTGCCTCATCCGGTCAACACGGGATCCAGCGCAAAATTAATGTTTCTGACCGCGGCCGGCTTGGTGCTGGGGTCGGCGGAAATGCTGAGCCCGATCTCCTGGGGCCTGCAGCCGTTTCGTTTCGTGGCGCTCGCCGACGACGATGAGGATCGGCTGAAGACGGTCATTCAACGGTCTGTTGAGCAGAAACGTACGAACCATGGCCAGATTGAACGCTCGCGCGCCTGGTGAACAGGAACACAAACAAAAGAACCGCGACCTGTGGGTCGCGGCTCGTGAATGTGGAAGTTTCTCTTAGCTCTTAGCGGCGGCGCTTCTTCGCAGCCTTCTTCTTGGCTTTTTTCGCCGGCTTCCTGGCCGCTTTCTTTTTTGCGGGCTTCTTTTTCGCGGCTTTCTTTTTCTTCGCAGGCTTCTTAGCGGCCTTTTTCTTGGCAGGTTTTTGGGCCGCCTTCTTTTTTGCGGCTTTCTTCTTCGCGGCGGGCTTGCTGCCACCGCCTCCTCCGGCGGGAGCAGCGGGTCTGGGTGCGGGGGGCGGGGGAGTGGGCATTACCGGCTCACTCATTGCTGGTTCCGGCACCCCAGCTTCTTCCTCCTCCTCTTCTTCCTCTTCGAAATCTTCTTCGAGCGACTCGCTGTAGGCGCCGCTGTCGCCGAATTCTTCTTCTTCATCACGGCCGTAGAGTGTGGGATCGTAGAACGTCATTGCTCCTCCTGATCTTGTTTTGGCTTCCGGGCGCAGGAACGGCTGCGCGAGGCTGCCGGGCACGAGAAAATTAAAAGACCACCAGAACTTATGCTGGAACGGCGGGCGATTATAGCACGACGTTTGCGGCAGACGGCAAGGGCCGTGGTCAACATCCACCCTGCCTATCCTGTTACCACACGAGAGGGCGGAAGGGAAGAAGATTCGAACGGGCCGGGGCCGAAAAAGGAAGTGGATGGGGGTTCGGCGGCAGGTGCTCCTGGCCTATGGGTCGGGCTACCGGCTCGGTTCGACGATCAGAATCATGCCGGGGCGGAGCACGGCTACATTGCGGTTGTTGCGCTTGAGGGCGGCGACGGTGGTCTTGTAGGTGGTGGCAATCGAGTAGAGAGTTTCGCCGCTTTTCACTGTGTGCCGGAGAACGGCTGGTTGGCCGGAAGTAGCTGCCGCGGAGTCGCTTGAGAAGTTCTCCGCAGGAAGTTTCGCGCTGGCGGTTTGGGTGGTTCTCGGAGCGTGCTTGACAGGCTTGTCGGCGACAGCTTCGGTGCTGGGCGTAACCGGCAAGTGCAGGGCGAGCACTTTCCTTCCCCGCAGGCTTGAGCCACGGGGAAGGCCGTTCCAGCGTCGGACCATCTGGGCGGAGACGCCGAAGTTCTCGGCTACGCTTTCGACGGTATCTCCCTTACGGACGTGGTAGCGCGTAATGCGGCGCGCGTAGGTGGCAGTATCGCTAGCGGGATGCTTGCCGACCGCCAGCGGGATGACCAGCTTGGCGTCGGCTTCGAGGTCTTTATCCGTGCGAGCGAGATCTGCGCTGTCGAGGTGATTGGCAGCGACGATAGACTTGGCCGGGACGCGGTACGAACGGGAAAGCGAGGCCAGGGTATCGCCGGGCTGAACCTTGTGGTAGCGCCACCACAGGCGCATATCGGGCGGGACGGCGGCGATCGCGGCGAGGTACTGATCTTTTGTCCCCTGAGGCAAGTGGAGCACGAATGTTCCTTGCCTCGGTGTGGTCAGCCTTAACAGGCTGGGATTGAGATCCTGCAGTTGCGCCGCAGTCGCGTCCACGCATTGCGCAACCAGTCGGAGATCCACGGGATAGTCGATGGTTACGGCGTCGGAGGCCACCGGCTCGTCCATGGAGACGTCGTCAAAACCGTATTGCGACAGATTCTTGCTGACGATTGTCATCGCGAGGATGATGGGGACATAGTTGCGGGTTTCTTTGGGGAGAACGTTGCGGCGGTAAAGCTCCCAGAAATCGGCGTAGCCGGTGCGTTTGACCGCAGCTTGCACGGTGCCGGGACCGGAGTTGTAGGCGGCCATCGCGAGATACCAGTCGCCGAACTGGGCGTAGAGATCTTTCAGGTGACGGGCGGCGGCGCGCGTAGATTTCTCGGGATCCTGACGATCGTCGACCCACATGCTGTGCTGCAGGCCGTAACCCCGGGCGCGGCTGGCCATGAATTGCCAGATGCCGCGGGCGCCGACGCGGGAAACAGCGAGGGGATGAAATCCGGACTCGGCTTGAGCGAGGTAGATCAAATCCTGCGGGACGCCTTCCTGTTTGAGAATCGAGACCATCATGTCGTGGTAGCGGCCGGAGCGGGCGAAGGCGCGCTCGAAGGTGCCGCGTCCACGATTGGAAAAATAGCTGATGTAGCCGGCGACCTGGTCGGTCATCATGAGTGGCAGGTCGGAACGGGTCGATTTGATTTCGGCCTGCGCCTTGGCCCTCACGTTGGGGTCGGCCGAGGGAGTGATGCCGTTGGTCTCATCGATAGGTGCGGGCTCGGACTTCTGGGCGTCGGAGTCGGAGGCATAACCGAGGCTGGCGAGATCGAGGCGGTTGACCCCTTCGACGATGCGGTCGAACTCTTGCTGGAGACGGTCGTCGGAGCGGATATCAAGCGTGCTTTCGAGCAACGCGTTGATGGCCTTGTCGAAATCCTGCTTGGCGGCGTCGGTTTGACCGGCCTGATAGGCGTCGAGTCCGGACTGATAATCCTTTTCGACACCGGCGATGAGATTAGCGACAGGATCGGCCGCGGGCGTTGGCGAAGGAGATTCCGGCTTGGTCTTGTCTTGATTTGCAGCTTGAGCTGGGGTTCGCGTCGAGGTTTGAGCTTGGGCCGGTGGCGTCTTTTCAGTGACGGCGGAAGAAGCAGGCGGAGCAGTCTGCTGCGGTGACGCTTGCTGAAGCGCAGCCTTAGCGGCGGTCAGGGCCGGGACAGTTTTTGCCGGTGCCAGCGAAGCTGGCTTCTGCGCAGTCTGGCACGATGAAGCCGCTAAAGTGAGAAGAGCCAGTGTCGCGATCCGCAAATGGAGTTTTGCAACATGCATATTTATCTATAAGATACGGACCGAACTCTGAGGTTAAAGTCTGCCGAATTCTATCAAAAATCGTACCCCGCAGTGAGGCTGGGGTCAACGATGAAACCCAGTTCGGCGATTACTTTTGGCACCGGGCCGAATGGTTACTCGATCGCTTATCGTCCGAACGCAGCCCAACTCAGACTCGCCAGTAGTCAGGACGCCAGGTCTGAATCGCTTTCTTGATGTCCGCCCGAGAGAGCTTTTCGGCGAGCGCCCTATCGGCCAGTTTGGCGACTTCTGCATCGGATGCGAAGCGCAGCGCTATGAGTTGGCTCTCGGTTAATTCTGGAATGCGCGAGCGCGATGACTCGGGCAAGAGCGAAGCCAGCCGCAGACGTTCCTCCAGGCGAATCACGCGGTCTTGCACACGGACCGTGTACAGCCTGATCTTGAATACGGCAACGGTGCCGGCAGCAAGGAGAACGAAGCGCCACGCCGAATGCAAACTGGGGTGCCATAAGAACAGGACGACGGCGGCTAGCGTGGAAAGCGCGAAGACCGGGAGCACGAAAAAATGGAAGAGCGGATCAAAGCGCGAGTGATTGGCGAAGGTCTGAGGTTTTTTTTCAGCCATGACGAAGGGCTCCTTGCAGCGGAATGGGAAGTTTAGCAGAGGAACAGTCCCTAGTTGTCAGTTCTCAGTAAAATCAAAACGCAATGCTGCCGCGAAGTTATCTCGCCCGGAGTGTTGACAATCCGTACCGGTGGGGCTTTGCTTTTCTGAGAACTGGGAACTGAGAACCAGCATCAAGAACGGAATCCTTTGTTGCGATAAACGAATCCAAGGCAACCATGAAAGCTATTCAAGTGACGCAAGTCGGCGGGCCGGAAGTGATGGAACTGGCGGAGTTGGCGGTGCCACAGCCGAAGGCGAATGAGGCGGTGGTGAAACTGACTGCCGCGAGCGTGAACTTTATCGATGTGTATTTCCGCGAGGGGCGATACAAGTCGCCATTGCCTTTTGTTCCTGGGCAGGAAGGCGCGGGCGTGGTGAGCGCCACCGGTGCCGACGTGAAGTCGGTGAAAGTGGGAGATCGCGTGGCGTGGAGCGGGCTGCTGGGTTCTTATGCGGAGTACGAGGCGGTGCCGGCGGAGCGACTGGTGCCGATTCCGGCAGGCGTGAGCGATCAGCAGGCGGCCGCGGCAATGCTGCAGGGCATGACGGCGCAGTATTTGTCGCACAGCACCTATCCGCTGAAGAAGGGCGAGACGGCGTTGGTTCATGCCGCGGCGGGCGGAGTGGGATTACTTCTGGTGCAGATGACGCACAATATCGGGGCGCGGGTGATCGCGACGGTTTCTACTGAGGAGAAGGCGAGGCTCGCGCGAGCGGCAGGCGCCGATGAAGTGATCCTCTACACGCAAGCCGATTTCGAAGCTGAAACCAAACGACTCACCGGCGGCCAGGGCGTGGATGTGGTCTACGATTCCGTGGGCAAGACAACATTCGACAAGGGACTGAATGTTTTGCGGCCGCGCGGAATGATGGTGCTGTTCGGCGGGTCGAGCGGAGCGGTGCCCCCGTTTGATCCGATTGCGCTGGCACAAAAGGGATCGCTTTATGTGACTCGACCCACGCTTACGAACTACATCGCTACGCGAGAAGAGTTGGTGGAGCGGTCGAGCGCCGTGTTTGCTATGATCACTGCCGGAAAACTCTCGATGCGCATCGAGCATACTTATCCTCTATCTGAGGCACAGCGGGCGCATCGAGACCTGGAAGCACGGAAGACGACTGGGAAGCTGCTGCTGATCCCCTGACCGAGATCTGCTCCCCGAGAAAACCATGAAAGCAATCCGCGTGCAACATACAGGCGGGCCGGAGGTAATGGAACTGGAGGAGGTTCCGGTCCGGTCACCGAAAGCCGCCGAGGCGGTGGTGAAGGTATCGGTTGCGGGAGTGAACGCGATTGATGGCTACTTCCGCGATGGCAGGTTCCGCACGCCTCTGCCGTTCATTCCTGGGCAGGAGGGCGCGGGAGTGGTGACCGCGGTCGGTGAGCAGGCCAAACTGGTGAAGGTGGGCGACAGGGTGGCATGGAGCGGAGTGTTGGGTTCCTATGCGGAGTTCGTGGTATCGCCCGAGGAACTTCTGGTGCCCGTGCCGGCGGCGATCAGTGATGAGCAGGCCGCTGCGGCGATGGTGCACGGCCTGACCGCGCACTATCTGGCGAACGACGCGCACAAGCTGAAGGCCGGCGAGACCGCTCTGGTGCACGCGGCCGCGGGTGGGGTGGGGCTCCTGCTGGTGCAGATGGCGCGCGCGATCGGTGCGCGGGTGATTGGCACGGTTTCGAGCGAAGAGAAGGCTCAACTGGCGCGCGAGGCTGGCGCCGATGAAGTGATCGTCTTCACCCGGCAGGATTTTGAACCCGAGGTGAAGCGCCTGACCGGCGGCAAGGGCGTCGAAGTTGTGTACGACGGCGTGGGCAAGGCGACCTTCGAGAAAAATCTGAACGTCATGCGTCTGCGCGGGATGCTGGTGCTCTATGGAATGTCGAGTGGGTCCGTATTGCCGGTGGATCCGTCGAGGTTGCTGGAGAAAGGGTCTCTCTATATGGCGCGCACCACGCTGGCCCACTTCACCGCTACCCGCGAGGAGTTGCTGGCGCGCACCAGCGCACTTTTCGGCATGATCGCGGAGGGAAAGCTAAAAGTGCGGATTGCCAAAACCTATCCGCTGAAAGAAGCGCCGCAAGCGCACCGGGATATGGAAGCGCGGAAGATGGTGGGGAAGCTGCTGCTGATTCCGTGAGGGAGCGTCTAAGCAGCTCAAGCTTCATTTCCTACCGTCGGGAGACGTATCGGGCAACGCTCTGGGCTTCTTAGACACGCCTGTGGAGGCGGAGTACCGAAGGACAACCTGCTCGCCCTCGACGACAAATGCTACGCGGACGACAGCAACCAACCCCAAGTGGCGGCGCAGCTCCAGTGGCATGGTTACCCCGCCCCTGCTGTCTAATACGCAGGAATGTTTCATCTTCAGGTTGATCTATCGGCGGCTAATGCCTGCGGGTGTAATTACGCGCGTATTCCGGCGCCGTTCGCCCATGAGCCAGCCTCGAATCATCGATTGGCGCACCTGCCGTCATCTCCAGAGGAATAACTCCGGCCCACGTTGGGAAAGAATAATCTTCCTCATCATCGATGGCCGGTCCTAAGCGCACCTTGGCTGAGAATTCTTCAATGGGCAAGCGCAAGACCAAAGTCTGTTTGAGCTCGCTTGCGTTCGGCTGGCGGGTGTCGGCCCAGCGGCCGGGGAGAATGTGCTCGGAAAGTATGCGGAGGGCTTCGAGCTTTTCCTCAGGATCATCCACCACAGTCGCTTTTCCGAGGACCACCACAGAACGGTAATTCATAGACTGATTGAAAATCGAGCGGGCGAGCACGAGCCCGTCAAGCAGCGTCACGGTGATGCAGACGGGAATGCTCTCCTTCATCTGGCGCAACATGCGGCTGGCGGCGGAGCCGTGAACGTAGAGGTTCGCCTCTTTGCGTCCGTAGGAAGTGGGAATTACGAAAGGCTGGCCATCGACGACAAAGCCGACGTGGCAGAGGAAGCCTTCATCAAGAATACTGTAGGCGGCCTCACGATCGTAAACCGCGCGATGAGCTTCGCGGACCACACGAGTCCGCGGGGTTGGCGTATAGGGTTGGGACATTGGAGAGAAGAACTCCGGCAAGCGCCAAGGATTGGTGAAGAGAAAGTGTAACACTGGGAGGCGGGCTGCGGGCTTCGGCTTTCGGGCTTCGGCAACCGGCCTTCGAGTAGACACGTATGCTGCCAGCCGATCAATCGGAAGCTCACCAGTTAAATTTGAGCGCGAACTGGAACTGCCGTGGATCGTATGCAGCCGTGGCCTGGCCGGCATTGGTAAACAGCGGGCTGACCGCCGAAACGTTGTAGCGGTTCGCAATGTTGAACATATCGGTGATGAGTTCGAAGTTGTAGCGCTCGCCGAAATAAATGCGTTTCGCTACGCGTAGATCATCGAACACGGTCCAGGGTGTGGTGCCCGCGTTCCGTCCGAGGTTGCCGTCGAGCGAGAGTAGCGTGCCATTGAAATCAGCAATGCATGGCTCCTGAAATACTCCCGTCGGCGAATACTTCGATGGAACCGACGGGTACCCAAGTGCGGTGCAGGCCGGATTGACGAAGGTGTTGGGACGACCGGTGAGGGACGATTCCTGAAGGTTGTCACCATTGCCGGTGATGATGTTGAAGGGCCGGCCAGAGCTGAATTCGATGAGCGGGGCAAGGGTCCAGTCGCTGAAGAACTTGCCAGTGAAGCCGTGGCCCACGAATTTGCCCGTCTGATAGACGCCGCTGAAGACGAAGCGGTGGCGCTGGTCGAACAGCGAATTGGAGCGATCGAGGGAAGGATAGTAACTGTCCTGCGGGGTGAGCGTCGCTTGCAGGTCGGTTGAATCGTCGATGGCATGGGACCAGGTGTAGGAGGCGAGGAATTCATAGTGTGCGCCGAAACGTTTGCGCAGGTTGGCGCTCAGGCCGTGGTAGACGGAACTGCCGTTCGAATAATTGGCGTCCATGTCGCCGAAAGGGATGCAGCCGGACAGCGTTGCGGGATTACAGTTGGTATTGAAGCCGGCGGTGCTGTAGCCCGAGGCTTGGAGAAACTGCAACACAGCCGGGGCCACGGTATTCACACAGAAAGCAGCAGCGGGGCCAAAATTGATCAAGGCGTTGGCGATCGAGGCGTTCAAACCGCTGGGCCGGAAGAAATTCATTAGGGCGGCGGAGATCCAAGGCTGTCCACTGGAGTTTTGCCCACACGGGGTAAAGCCGTCAGTCGCGGGGCCGCTGCCGACTCCCAATGGTCCACCGACCGTGGCATACGAATGTGTGGGATCACTCAAGGCCACATTGTAGTTCGCCAGCAGCAGGTCGCCGCGCTGGGCGCTGGAGTTAATGGGACGATTGAGATGGCGTCCGCCGTTGAAGTTGTAGGCGAGATTGAAGTCAAAACCTTTGCCCAAGTCTTTCTCGATGCTGAAGTTGGCCTGCTGCGCATAGGCGAACACGAAGTTCTTGGCTATGGGATAACCAAATGGTTGAAAGAACAGCGGGAAGCCGTCTGTAAGGTAATTCTGATTTAGGAACAGGGAGTTCGGGAAGTTGATCGACGTGAACTGCTGCTGATTGGGTAGATAACCCAGTGCGGGAAGGAGCGTCGAGGGCCCGGGAGTGCAGTTGGGGTCGTTGACCAAACCCTGGAAAATAGGAATTGCGTTCAGGTTTGCGGGATTTCCTGCGCCGGCGCATGGGCCCAACGCCGGGAAGGCCAGTTGCCCACTGGAGGAACCGTCAGACGCGTTCCCCAGGAAATAAAGACCCAACAGAGGATGGTCGTAGAAGAGGCCATAAGAAGCACGCACGACCGTCTTCCCGTTACCCGCGGGATCCCATGCCATGCCTATGCGGGGCTGGATATGGTCCCAGCCGGTCTGAATGCCCTTCTGCAGTCCCAGGAAGTTATATCCAGCCTCCGCTAGCGGGGTCACCGGTTTCAATGAGGGCGGAACCTCGACATCGTAGCGCACGCCATAGTTGAGGGTGAATTTGGGGCGGATTCGCCAGGAGTCCTGCCAGAACGCCCCAATGGCTACGTTATGGAACGTTCCGCTCGGACTGCCGAGGCCCTGGACGAAATCTCCGGGGATGCCAGCGCCATAAGCCTGCACCGGCGAAAGTCCTGGGATCGGGAGACCGGGAACAGAGAATCCCACCTCGGCGGCACTGACTGCGCCGAAGTCGTAATTTCCGCCGTAGTTAACGGTGAAAGTGGCAGTGAGCGGGAGGTAGTTGAAATCTATGCCGAACTTGGTATCGTGGCGGCCGATTGTCCAGGAGAAATTGTCGCTGAACTGATAGCGTTGCTCGACGCGCTGAATGTAGGAGTAAGGCTCACGGCCGAAATATCCAGTGCCAGGAATGTTAACCGCTGGATTGGCTCCCGCTGCGATCTGTGTGTTGTAGAAGTACGAAAGCCCGCGACGTGCGTACTGAAAAGTGAGTTCGTTCACCCGGTTGGTACCGATGGTCCAAGTGTCTTTCAAGACGCCCGTAACGTCGCGGTAGGTTTGCTCGGAGGTGCGCGAGTAAGCGTTCTGGCCGAAGGGTTGGTCTTCGCCACTGCCTTCAAGGCCTGTCACTGTACTTGGGCTCACGTTGATCCGCAAGGTGAGACGGTTGCTGTTGCTAAAGTTGTGGTCGAGTCGAAGCGAGTAGAGGCTCGTGCCCTCGAAAACCGGGAAGTTGCCCGCTTGTGAACCTAGCGACGCGAAGGATGCCGGAAGGCCGTCGCATATCGGGGCCGCACCGCTGCAGGAAGTAATAAATTGGTTGAGGGGATTGCTTACGTTGGGGAGGCCGCCTGGAGCACCGACTAACAGCCCGAAGGCTGCGGGATAGCTGCCGTTAAGCGCGACGCCGGAGACTCCTCCTGCCAAAATCGAATACTGCTGCAGCAGAGGGACGGGCAACCCCGGGGTGCTAAGGAATTGAGCTTGTTCCGGCGTCACTTGGATTGCAAACGTATCTGGCGGAGCTCCAAAGAAAGGCGAAGCATCGAAGTTGCACAGGCCGAAGCTGCCCGTGCCCTGAAGACCGGCCGAGGAGCATAGGCTGGGATCGGCTTCTCCGATAGAGGAGAATCCCGTTTCGTGTCGCCGGGTGACTTCGTAGGAAAAATAGAAATAAGTTTTGTCCTTCTTGATCGGCCCGCCGAAAGCTGCGCCAGCCTGCACGCGGGTGTAAGCGGGATTAGGGACCGTGCTGAACGGGTTCACCGCCTGGAAATTCCGGTTGCGCAAAAAGCCGAAGACGTCGCCGTGAAAGTCGTTCGATCCTGAACGGGTAATGATATTGACCACGCCACCCGACGCGCGGCCATATTCCGGCGCGTAACCGTTCGTGATGATCTGAAATTCCTGGACCGCTTCCTGGGAAACGGTGGAGCGCACGCCATCGGTCGAATTGTCCGTAGCGTCGGCGCCATCCACGTTCACCAGATTGGATCGGCCGCGCTGTCCGCTTATGTTGAGTCCCGACGTGGGTGCGGCGCCGAGGAACGGGGCGTTGTCGCGGACCACCTGGGAATCCGTCAAAGTGAAATTAATGTAATTGCGGCCGTTGATGGGTAGGTTGTCGATGCGACGCTGCCCGATCGTATCCGTGGTCGAGGTGCGCGAGGTTTCCACCAAGTCTGCCTGAGAACTGACCTCGACCACTTCGCGTCCGGAAGCGAGCGCGAGTGCGACGGGAAGGTCTACCAGTCCGCCGACCGTGATGATCACATCTTTGGCTTCGGCCTTGCCAAAGCCCGGTGCCGCCACAGTAACCGTATAACCTCCTGGCGGCAAAAGGCGAGCGCTGTAGCCCCCCTGGCTGTCGCTGGTGGCAGTGCGCTCCACAGCTCTGGCAACGTCGGCTACTGTCACCGTCGCGTTGACCACGAGGTTGCCTGCGGGGTCCTTCACGGTTACGTGCAGGTCACCGGTGGCAACGCCGCCCTGGCCGAGGGCGATCGAGGAAAGCAACAGGATGAGCAGTGAGACGGAGAAGGTCTTGAGGATGCTGATCTTTGTTCTGTGGATTTTGTTTCTGTTAATCATGCTTCCGCGGATCATACAGTCTCCCTTGACTCCGCCCACTCGGCAGCGGCGGCAGACAAAACTCCAACGTCGGTTGACCGAAAATGGATGCGAAATATAGGCACAGGGTCTGCAGGCTGGCACGCCCCCGCTGGTTTTTACACCAGTAAGGGTGACGAAAACAAGGAAGGAATGAGCAGGGGTAGTGCGCAAGTAAACCGGCTGGTCATGGCAGGCACGGCGGCGGCACAAGCAGAGATAGAAGATCTGGGCCTGCAGCCTCTCTGATCGATGTCAGATTCAAGGTCGGTGTCAGATTAAAGCAGGGCAGAGAGACGAACCGGTACGGCGGGATTCTGAAGTCTGCCCAACAGCATGGCCGCGCCGCTAAGCTGTTCGTAACGGTCCACCACGCGCCCGGTCGCGAAGCCGGAGTTGGGCCAGGCCAATGCCACATAAATGCGCAGTAGCGCCACGGTGGTGTTGCGGCGGAGTAGCAGCGCGTCATTCACGACTCGTTGCGCTGCGGCCGCAACGCGAGGATCGCCATTGACGACTGCCACCTGGCCCACGCGCACCAGCACGGCAGCATTGTCCGCCACGATGTGAACGTACGCGGCCATAGCGTACAAGCGCTCGCGACGGACCACACGGAACTGCGCGGGCGGCAAGAGCCGCCGCAAGTAGTCGTCTTCGGCTGGGTTGATCAGATTACGGAACGCTTCGATGTCGATGGGTCGGATGGTTGCCGCTAAGTGGGTGCCTTCCCTTGGCTGCAACGTTCGAGCTACAGCCAGGCGCACGATTATGCCCAAGCCAACCGCAGCAGCGACGACGAGGATGATGGCCAGGGTCATTGTTGTAGTAAACGCTCCAGTTCGTGGTTCCAGACCTCGAGGTTGTTCTCCGGCACGGGAACCGCAGATGCAGAAGCACTCCTCTGGGCGACCAGGAGGTAGTAAAACCAAATCAGAACGCTAACGTGATACGTAGCCATGTTCAGAAAATCAAGAAGCTCGCGTTTGTCGAGCAGCGCCCCGCTAGCCATGACAGCCCAAGTAGCCATGTGCTCGCACCAGACGATGCCGAAGCCCAGGGCAATTCCGAACGTCTGGTTGTCCCATGCCAATCTGAAATGCGCGGCAAACAGGAACAGAAATAGAATCAATCCGCACTGAATTACGTACAACGTCTGTTGCAGAATATGAGCGCGCGAAACCAGGCTAAATCGAGGGTCATCGATCGGAGCATAAGCCGCAGCCAGGATGGCGAGCAACACAAGAACTGCGCCCGTGCCGCGGAGCAACCGGTTGCCCAGCTTGGCTAGGGCCGGCCAGCGCCGGAGAAGGTGAGAGAACAATTCTCCAATCACCGCAAACTTGACGAGTGCTTCGATGAGCCTACCCACACAATAGGCTTTCCAGAAAGCTTCAGGGCTTACCCGGGGGAGAACATCCATTGCAAAAAGGGTGAACTCCTCGGTCGCTTCGAAAATCAGGTAGGTAAGAAACGCAGGGAAAGATCTGTAAATCCCGAGACGCCATAAAAAGACGGCCAGGCCCACCTGCAGCGCACTAGGCGCGAGCCAGAGGTAATCCCACAGCAATGAGTGCGCCTGCAGCATAGCCGTAGTCAGGGACTATACTGCGACTTGCCGCAGGCGACAATAGTAGTCGTTAACAGCGTTCGTTTTTCGTAACGGTAGCCAAAATCACGGTTTGCAGATGCCGTTCCCGCCGCAACTGGTACCGCCGGGGCCTCCATCGGCTCGGACAACGGTTGGAACTACTAGCGTATTCACGAAGAGTAGAGCTGCTGCAACGACGAGTAGGATGCGTTTCACGGTTGTTTTCTCCTTGTTTTGGAAAATCGAACCGTGATACTTTCATGTCCGCAGCCCGGCGGGATAGATGACTTAGGGGCTTAGACTGTTCGGAATTCGTAACAGAATTGGTAACCAGATGACACTGAAATCCGCTCTGCAGGATCTTCGGGAAACCACGCTGGCAGCCGTTTCCGGGCTGCTGGCGAAACTGGCCTATCTAGGTTCTCTGCGCCGCCGCGAGGGTGGATACCTGCACTGGGGCATGTCGCTGGTGCATGGCGAGGAGTCTTCGGAGCGCGCGCTGAAAGCGGCGCATACCGAGGTGTTATCCACCGTCCTTCGTACCCCGATAGCGGATCTGGTGGAAGACTTGCGCGAGTCGAGCGAGGACAATCAGCAAACCGCAGAAGCTTATGTCAACGGGATGCGCGAACAATTGAGCGCACTGCTTCCCTCACCGCAGGATGCGCCCACCGCCCGTCACCTTAATTCAGTGCTGATTGCGCTTTCGAGCCTGGAGAAGAACCGAAAGGCTGCCACTCCGTCAGCTTCATAGCGATCCCCACAACCTGGCCGATAATCTCGGCTTCCTGAGGATGCCGCAGAACCCGGATGGGAACCGGTGACAAGGGATGCGGCTGCAGGATAACGTCATCGCGACGCATGCTGCACCAGCAACAAGTGTGTCCATCGCGGGTTTCCACGAAGTAAATGGGACGCTCGTACTCGGATCGCCACGCGCCTTCCACCACTTTATTCCTCGTTTCATCCACCTGAATGAAGCTGCCGGGCGTAAGAATCGGATACATGGTGAAATCCTGGTGGCCGATGTATCCGTAGGTAAAATCGCTGTGAGCGAATTGAGCCAGATAGGCTAAAGGCACGAGACCCCACTGCTCCACCATGCGGCCAAGGTTGGAGGTGCGCTGCTGGTCAAAGGCAGGATCCATGCGGACGGGCATCTGCACTGAGGAGAGTCCGGAGAGCGTTTCGGAAACATGCGAGCGTGGCGGGGCGATCATGCCGAGATCGCTTGCCATGTTGTTCATGTCAACCCCGTACCAGGCCAGCAGTTCCCGGAGGTCGCGACGGTAGATCACCGCCAGGGTATAAAGGCGGAAGATGCTGGGCAAAACGTTCTTGGTCTCGATGTCGGATAAACGGCTCGGAGGAATGGAGAACTCCTCGTTACGATATTTTTCCGCCATGCGTGCGCTGGAAGTTTCGACGTCGCGCATGGTCAACCCGAGTTTCTCTCGTAGCGTGCGAAGGCTCTTACCGGCCGGGAGCATGAGCGCCTCCAAGTGCCCGACATCATAGCAGGACGTGCAGTTCCGTGTCATGAACAGTGCAAGAATTTTGAGCGACCGACTCTTGTTACGATTTCAGAACAGGCCGTGCCCCGTATCAGTCAGGGGAAGCGCCGCTATCATGATCGGAAGTTCGCGTGTCATCTGAGGGTCTCGTCGGTTGGAACTTCATCGTCTTTGTTCGGATTTCGTAACAAGGCTGAGGCGAAACTGCCAAAATACGGCGCGGAGCCAAGTTGCAACCGGAGAAATCTTGGTCAAATTGGCGGAGGAATTTCTTGCCCTGAGCTAGCTTAAGCGCTCGATGCCTGCTTCTTCTTTCTTAACCGTCTTCAAGGCCCAAGCCATACGCGGCGTGTTGTGCGCGATGCCGACCTGTCCCTGCGCGTTCAGCACAATGATGCCACCATGGCCATTTAGTCGCTGTTTAAGGTAATTCATCGCTTCCTGCGCCGCCCACTCCGGCAAATTCCCCGCCGAGACGCGATCGGCGGTCCACTTGGCCAGCACCAGTTTCATAATCGGCTCGCCCCAACCGGTAGTGGAAACAGCTGCGCTCAAATTATCCGCATAACAACCGGAACCGATCAGCGAAGAATCCCCCAGGCGTCCCGGAGCCTTGTTTAACGTGCCACCCGTCGAAGTAGCCGCGGCAATATTACCGGCGCTGTCGAGTGCGACGGCGCCCACCGTATCGTGCGAGATCTCCGGTGCGAACAAGTCGTTCCCGTCCTTCGCCGATGCATCCCCAGCTTGCTTCGCCTGATACTCGCGTAGCCTCTGCACTTCGCGTGCAATGACCAACTCATCATTCGCGCACAACTCAACCCCATGCTCGGCCGCAAACCGCTCTGCTCCTTCGCCGACAAAATACACATGCGGACTCTCACTCAAAATCTTGCGCGCAGCACGCACCGGATTCCGCACCCGCTCCACGCACCCTACGCCCCCTGCGCGCAACGTCGCGCCGTCCATGATCAGCGCATCGAGCTGCACCTTGCCATCGCGATTCAGAAAACTTCCCCGCCCGGCGTCAAACGTCTCGTCATCTTCCATGACGATGACGGCTGCCTCGACGGCATCGAGCGCTGTCCCGCCCCGCTCCAGCACCCGCCAGCCTGCCGCCAAAGCATTCCGCACGCCATGCAGGTGCGCCTCCACCATGTCGTCGGGCATGGCCCAGGCGCCGCCGTGCACTACGAGTACGGGATCAGTTGGCAAAAATTTTCTCAGAAGGAAGTGAAATGACCGAACAGTCTAGCACTGCAAAGAGATCATGAAACAAGACCGGCGGATTACGCTGCTTGCCCCGCCTTGGCTGCGGTGTTCGGGGCATCCTGGGTTCTGGTCCAGGTGTAGCGCATGCGGTGAATCACGGTCAGCGTCGACAGCACTGCGATTACCCACAGCACTGGCGCCATGCGGTTGAAAAGGGCGCCGATAATTACCAGCACCAGCCGCTCCGGACGTTCCATGAAGCCCACGCGGCAGGAGCCAATCAGCGATTCGGCGCGGGCGCGGGTGTAGCTCACCATGATGGCGCTGACCATAACGAAGGCAGTGAGCACAACGTAGAAGAAGCGGTCGCCGCGCGCGTAGAAGATCAGCAGGCCCAGGAACTGCGAGGCGTCACTGTAGCGGTCGACTACGGAATCGAAAAACGCTCCGAATCGCGTGACCCGGTTGTTGGCGCGGGCTACTGCGCCATCCACCAGATCAAAGAATCCCGAGCCGATGATCACCAGGCCCGCATAGAAAAACAAGCGGCGCTGGGTCAGAGCTGTGGCAGAACCAAACAGAACCGCAGCCCAGGTATTTACCACCAGGCCCATGAAGGTCAGCACGTTGGGGTTGATGCGCGACAGCGCGAGCCAGCGGACGATGGTATCGAGCAACACGCCACAGGAGCGTCCGAAGGCGCTGGTCCAACTATGCCACGACATCAGGCGCCCGCCTTCTCGGGCTCGGCCTCGTCGTGGATAGTGATCAGGCTCAGGATTTCCAGTTCGCGTTTGCCGTTGGGCGTGATGACGGTGGCCTCGTCGCCTACCTTCTTATTGAGCAGTGCGCGGCCTATGGGCGACGTGGTCGAAATTTTTCCCGCGCCTACATCTGACTCTTCACTCGTGACCAGCTTGTATTCGATCTCTTCGTTCTTCGAGCTGTCGTAGACCTTGACGGTGGAACCGAGCCCCACTTTGTCCTTGGGGATGTTGTTCATGTTGGTCAGCGACAAGTCGGCGAGGCGCTTGCCGAGCTGGCGGAAGCGCGCCTTGACGAACTCCTGGCGCTGCTTGGCCATGTGATACTCGGCGTTCTCGCTCAGGTCGCCAAGAGCCGCGGCCCGCTTGATCTCTTTGGGCAGTTCGTGGACGAGCTCGTGCTCGAGCGCGTCGACTTCTTCCTGCAGTTTCTTTTTGAGTTGGTCAGTATCAGGCATACGGTACCGCTTTGGAGATTATAAACCTGTTGCGAATCTGACGGGCCTGAGCGGAGGTTCCCGGCAGGAAGCCTGGAACTCCCTGCAGGAATACCCTGGCCGGGGAGGGATGGGTCCTGTTAACAACTGGTGAGCGAGTCCGCATAAGCGGACTGGCTGGCAAAAATTATTGCCCTGAGTAGCCTCTGAAAAAGCACCCTCTGAAACTGGCCAAACGGTCTACCCCTCTTACTTCTCTGGCCGCACTTCTCTGGCTGCGCCTCCGGCTTGTTTCTGAAAGTAAATCTCTAAATGGAAAACACTAGGGTCGCTCGGGGGAGAGCGGTGACTTTTGGCTGCTGAACCGGTCGAAATTTCGCGCCCGTGGTCCCTCCAACTGACGCATCGACCGCAAAACAAAGGGTTTCAATAAATTGGCACGGTGCTTGCAGTCATAGGACTGAGTAATTCGCTGCTTCTTGATTTTCTTGTAAGCGGCAGAAAGGTGTGACGCATGAAAAATGAATACGACTTAGATTCTGCGATTACCTTCTTCATGGTTGGCCTGGGCATCGGGTCCGTTTTGGCGCTTATCTTCAATCCTAAAGAAAGATTAAGGCTCGAAGAGAGCAAGCAAGTCAGGGGTTGGCGCGGTGGAGGGTTGCAAGGACAAGAGCGCGCTGAGCGCCGCATAGCATGAGTCATTTTTGAGTCCGTGGAGGCCGTTATGAAAAAAGTATTGCGACGGGCGAATCCACTGCTGTGGCTATGGCTGATGGTCGCGGCTTGGCTTCTATCCGCTTCGATGTATGGCGAAAATTCTGTGATGGGAGAGATTCAATTCGAAGGCAAATCCCACGTCGAAAAAACTTCCGGAGTATGGGTCGACGGAGGATACGTCGGATACCTGGGCGAACTCAAGGGATCGAAGAAGGTTCTTCTTTTACCCGGCGAACACGTAATTACCGTACGGCAGGACGGCTACCAGGATTTCACACAACATATTCGTGTCGAGCCCGGAGAAAAGCAGGTTGTCCGTGTAGCTATGGAGAGGGCTCTTACCGGGCCCTTGCCCGCAGCGATGGCTACGTTGAAGATTTCGGTGAACCCTTCAAGGGCCGCCGTTTTCCTGGACAATCTTTTCGTGGGACACGTGGGTGAATTTGAAGGCGTGGGACGAGGGCTGCTGGTTGCACCGGGAGAGCATCGCATCAAAATTGCATTGCCCGGCTATCAGGCTTTTGAGACGGAGGTTAATCCTTTAGCCAATCAGAATGTCGAAATCAAAACTAATTTGCTGAAGGATAACTTGACCAAGGACGAGGCTTTGGTACCCGTGGCGAGTCGATAGTCGAGTCAACCTGGACGGCGCGGAGATTTGAGTCAGGCCTGGAATTCGGAGGCTTCCGGGAAGCGGAGTTTGCACTTGGCCAGAGCCAGAGCGAGGAGTTCCTCGATCTTGTTTTCTTCGCAGTTGCGGGACATGGCGAGTTCGCTGACGAGGAGGTAACGGGCCCGTTCCAGCATCTTTTTTTCGCGGAAGGATAGAGGCTTGGCCTGGTGGAGCGCGATCAGGCTCTTCAGGACTCCGGCGACCTCGAAGAGCGAACCGGTGCGCATCCGGTCTGAATTCTCCTTGAATCGGTCTTTCCAATCGGCGGTGCTGAGGTCGTCGGAGATGGCGAGGAAGTCGAGAATCTTCTGCACCTCGCCGTTGCGCACAACCCGGCGAATGCCCACGCTACCGACGTTGTTGCAGGGCACCATAACCTTGAGGCTGCTGGCTTTAATGTTGAGAAGATAGAACTTTTCCACCGTGGCCCCGATGGATCGGCTGCTGATTTGCTCGATGATACCCACCCCGTGGTTGGGGTAGACGACCTTGTCGCCGATGTGAAAATTCAGGTCCGCACCACTCATAAAAGGCACCCGGGAAGGAGTTAGGGTCTAGTGGGGAGAAGCGTTGTCGTTACTACAAAAAGACTACGCCCAAATCGGGCGAAAGGCAAGATTGGTGCGGGATTGCGGAATTTGGAACGCACTTTGTGGCAGGAGGACCAAGGTAAGTGATTGTGGCTGGATGGGTTACAGGTCGCAACGGCAGCGCTCCGAGGCCAGCAGGAGTACCCGATAGAGAGGCGCTTATAATCGCAACGTGGGTTCGGAAAAGGGAAAATCCGATGCGCCGCCGGGGCGAATCCTGGGGCTGGACGTGGGGTCAAGGCGGATTGGCATCGCCGTATCAGATCCCTTGGGCATCACAGCTCAAGGCTTGGAAACCCTGCAGCGCCGGAACAAGCGCCGCGATCTGGGCGCTCTGGAGCAGGTAATTCGGGACTATGCCGTGCGGGAGATCGTGGTCGGACTGCCCTTACGCATGAGTGGCGCGGAAGGCACGCAATCAGAAAAGACGCGGGTGTTTGCGGAAGAATTGCGGAAGCGATTCCGGCTGGCAGTGCATTTGTGGGACGAGCGGCTGACGTCGGCAGAAGCAAACCGGCTGTTGCGGGAGACCGAGCTGTCGATCGAAAAACGGGCCAAGGCCGTGGACCGGATGGCAGCGATTCTGATCCTGCAGGGGTGGATGGAGAGTCGGCGGCTGGGGTAAAGGTCGAAAACCGAATCTAAATCTTCAGGAATATCTTCTTGCGATCCATGAGCCAGATGGGTGGCAAGCACAACAGGACGAAGGCTAGGGAAAACAGGAGCGAGCTGAAGCTTGGGCTTCCCAGCGACGCAAAGAAGCGCTGGAAGATGAGCTGCTGTCCGTCCGTCATCCGGCCGTTTACCCGCGCGTTGAATGCGTACATCAGCACCGCGAAGAGGTCGGCAATTACGTAGGCCGTGATCGCATTTCTTCCGAAGATAAGGAAAGGCCTGGTCCAGGCTCCGCGCCAGCGTTTGATGTCGGTGGCCCAATAGCAGAGTGCAAGGCAGACCAGGGCGAACCCGGCGGTAAAGAGCACATAGGAACTGGTCCAGAGCTTCTTGTTGATAGGGAACCATATGCCCCAGGTCTCGCCAAGAATCAGGCCAATCGCGCCGAAGACCAACATGCCGAGCGCCTTTCTTTGAGGGCTGCGTTTCGAGCGCAGCCATTCGCCGGTAAATACTCCCAGCAGCGCTGTCGCGATCGCCGGCAGCGTGCTCAACAATCCCTCCGGATCGCGGGTGACCTCATAGAGACGTGAACTGGTCCCCCAAAGGTGAATCAAGAACCTGCGATCCAGATACGCGCCCAGATTCGCGTCAGGGTGCAGGAACGGTATATCCCGGCCGGGAACTCCTAAGCCCGGCACCGGGACGAAGCGCATCAGGATCCAATAACCGATCAGCAGGGCCGCAACGATCAATGCCCGGGTTCGCGGCCGCACGTAAAGGTAAAGGATAGACGCTGCAAAATAGCAGATGCCGATGCGCTGCAGGACCCCAGGGATACGAACCCCTCTCGACAAAAGCATATCCACAAGCCAGTTCAGAGCTAACCCGATGGCGAAAATAGTGACTGCGCGGCGGAAGGCGTGGCGCAACAGCAGGGAGCGCGAATCGCCTCGACCTAGGCGGGATTCCGAGGAGAACACGAGCGAGACTCCCACAATGAACAGAAAGAACGGGAAGATGAGATCGGTGGGAGTCCAGCCGTTCCACTCGGCATGTTCGAGGGGCCAATAAGCGTGGTCGTTTCCGGGATTGTTGACCAGGATCATGGCGGCAATCGTGACTCCGCGGAAAAGATCGAGAGAAGTGAGGCGGGTTGACATGCCGTCAGAGGATGCGGTCACCGGCGCCGGCGGCGTCTGGGTCGAGGGAAGAGTCGGCGGGGCTGCCATGTGGCCTCCAGTGCAGGATCGCCGGGGTCAGGCGACTTGAGGTGTGAATTGTACTACGGTGTTTGTATCCGAGCGTTGCAGGAATGTGCAGGATAGTCTCTATCGAGAGTTTTCGCCGCGGAGGTCACTTCCCGCGCATGGCGCGGCGGTAGGCGTCAACATTCTTATTGTGTTCTTCCATAGTGCGCGCAAAGCGGTGGTGACCTGTGGCGTCCGCGACAAAATAGTAATAGTCGCTCTGGGCAGGATGCATGGCCGCTTCGAGAGCGCTTTTGCCCGGATTGCCGATGGGGCCGGGCGGAAGTCCCCTGTGCCTGTAAGTGTTGTAAGGCGAGTCGAAGCGCATGTCGTCGTGATGGAGAGCTCCCGTGTAGGTCCCGGCTAAGAGTTCGGCGTAAATAATGCTGGGGTCGGCGTCGAGCGCGATTTTCTTTTCCAGGCGGTTGTAGTAAACGCTGGCGACGAGCGGACGCTCATCGGCGACGGCGGTTTCCTTCTCGATGATTGATGCCATAATCACCGTCCGCTCGATCTCGGTCGGGGCGGCGTTCGGATCACGTAATCCGGCGCCAGTCTGTACCTCGATGTTAGGCGAATTTGCCGATGGGGCTATGCCCTCCGGCGCGTCGATCAATCCGATCTGGCGCGCGACCTGGCGGAACTGCTTGACCATGGTTGCCGCCATCTCTTGCATGGTTTGCATGCGGCTGAACTCGTAAGTATCGGGAAAGAGATAGCCCTCGAGCGACGGCGCATTGGGCGCCAGATCGGCGATCAGCGCGGTATCGGACTGCGCCACTTTCAGGAAGTCGTCGGCGGGACCGAGTCCGGCGGCTTCGATGGCGCGAGCGATGTCGAACATGGTGAAGCCTTCGGGAACAACGACGGTATGGAAGTAAACGTCGCCGCGGCGGAGCCGCTTTTGCACGTCTATGATGTTCGCCGGATTCTCGAAGAGATACTCTCCTGCCTTGAGCGTGCGGTGGCGGTGGAGGTCGTGCCAAAGAATGAATGCTTCCTCGCTGCGAATTACTCCCGCGGATTTGAGTTCAGCGGCGATGCGGTGCGTGGAATAGCCTGGGCGCAGCATCACGAAGGTTTTCCCAGGAGGTTCAACGGGAGTCAGCAGAGCCCAGGCAAACCAACCGGCAAGCGCGAGCACCGCGACGAAAATGAGCGCCAAAATCTTACGCACGATGGCGACAGTTTAGTTGATAGCGGAGGGCCTGCGTAGCTGACTTTAGTAAGATGTTGAACTCAGGCTGCGCCTGCGGAGTTCCGCGGCTACTATTGGCGAGTTTGAGGTCCCCGCGAGGTTTTGCACCCTTTCCGGCGGGGTATACTCAAATGTTCTGGGAGTTATCTGATCCTTCATGAGACGTACTTCGCCCTTTTGGGCCTTGGCTTTGTTCCTTGCAGTGCTGCCCACGACGGGCTGTTTGTTCCGGACGCGACCGGTGGAGGAAACATACTCCAAGGCTCCGCTTCAGGAAGCGACCCAGGCGGGGCTCATCGATGGCATCAATCAACAGGCGGAGAAGATCCAGTCGCTGAAGGCGACAGTGGATATCGATACGTCCGTCGGTGGCGCGAAGAAAGGCCACCAAACCGATTACAAAGAGATTCGCGGCTACGTTCTGGCGCGCAAGCCGGCGATGCTGCACATGATCGGATTGCTGCCGATCGTGCGGACGACTGCCTTCGACATGGTGAGCAATGGGCAGGAGTTCAAGCTGTGGATCCCGCCGAAGAACCGTTTCGTAATGGGCCGGAACGACACGCAAACGCATAACACGGGCCAGCCCATGGAAAGCATCCGGCCACAAGATATCTACGATGCGCTGCTGATCCGCCCTGTCGATCCGGAGCGCGAGATCGCGGTGCTGGAGAATGGCCAAGAGATCCTTCACGACACCAAGGGCCACCGCGTTCTGCAGGAGGATTACGAACTGGTGGTGATTCGAAAGGATGACGAGGGGTGGAGACTGGCGCGCAAGATTGTTTTCAGCCGCATCGACCTCAAGCCACATCGCCAGTACATTTACGATAAGCAAGGCAACCTGATAACCGATGCTCGCTACGCGGACTACAAGGACTACGAGGGAGTCAGCTTTCCCTCGCGCATCGAGATTTTCCGGCCCCAGGAGGAGTACGACATCACCCTCAACATGTTGAAGGTGGAAATGAACCAGCCGCTGCGGGATGATCAATTCGCGCTGGAGCAGCCGCCCGGAGCGGAAGTCGTGCATCTCGATAGGCCGCAGCCGCAGTCGAGCGCGATGGCGCCGCCGCCGGCTAACAGCAATTAGCTCCTTCACGTATTGTCATCCCGAGCGAAGCGAGGGATCCTGGTGTTTGTCTGAGGCGGCAACGCACACGGTGCAGGCAAGAGGCGCAGGCAAGAACCAAGATCCCCTTCGACTTCGCTCAGGGCAGGCTCTCGCTTCTGCTCGGGATGACCAACGGTTGAGTTGATGACTGGGTTGATGACAAGCGGTTGAGTTTCGGCCTTTGAACATCCGGCTTTCGAACATGATGAACAAAATGATTGTCGCCAACCTGGTGCATCGGCCCGTCCGGTCGCTGATCAGCATTGTGGCCATCGCGCTCGAAGTGGCGCTTATCCTGCTGATCGCGGGCTTGTGCTACGGCATCTTGAATGACTCGAAGAACCGGACTGCGGGCATTGGCGCGGATGTGATCGTGCAGCCGCCGGGATCTTCTTTCCTGGCCGGGATCAGCGGCGCGCCCGTCCCCGTTAAGGTTGGCGACATCCTGCGCGGCATGCCCCACGTGAAGGTGGCGAGTCCGGTGATCTGGGCACTCTCGACGGCAGGAGCGCTGGAAGTAATCGACGGAATCGATCTGCCGAGCTTTGAGGCTCTGGGCGGTCCGTTTCAGTATGTGCAGGGCGGGCCGTTTCGAGGCCCGAACGACATTCTGGTGGACAACTACATAGCTCGGCAGAAGCACGTGAAGGTGGGCGACACCATGGAAGTTCTGAACCATAACTTTCGCGTGGCTGGAATTGTCGAGAACGGCCGGGGCGCCCGCAAGTTCTTGCCGATCGCCGCGCTGCAGGATTTGATTGGGGCCAAGGACAAAGCCTCGGTGTTCTATTTGAAACTCGACGACCCAGCCAATGCCGATGAGGTGGTGAAAGAAGTAAAGAGTCAACCCGGCATGGAGAAATACACCGTGCAGTCGACCGACGAGTACCTCAGCATGATGACACCCAGCCGCTTGCCGGGGTTCCGGCCATTCATCGGCGTGGTAATTGGGGTGAGCCTGATCATCGGCTTTCTGGTGATTTTCCAGTCGATGTATGCGGCCGTGATGGAGCGCACGCGCGAGATTGGGATTCTGAAAGCGATGGGCGCATCGAAGGGTTACATCGTGGGCGCGATTCTGCGGGAGACCGGATTGCTGGCCGTCGCCGGAATCGTGCTCGGCATTCTTTTCAGTTTGGCCGCGAGCTGGGCCATTCGGCATCGCTTTCCGCTGGTGCAGGTGGTGGTGAGCGGAGACTGGATCGGCTGGTCGATGCTCGTGGCCGTGCTGGGGGCGATTGCAGGGGCGCTTTATCCCGCTTTTAAGGCGGCCGGGAAAGATCCGATTGAAGCGCTGGCATACGAATAGGGCGGCTGTAGTTAGGTGTTCGCCGCGCATGCCTCAGCTGGTTCCGGTTGGGCGTTGCCTTTGTTAACTCTGCGTTGACAATTCCCCGCAGGCTCCGGTATCTTAAAGACTTTGGGAAGTCTCGCGGTTGCCCGCCTGATGGTCTGGCGTCCTCGCCGGGGAATCAACGAGCGGTCTTCTTTAGTTATATTCAATCGCGTTTCAGCTTTTTTCATTCTGGGAGAGTTCCGATGTCAACCTATTTCCCCAAAGCGGGGGAAATTGTGCGCAAGTGGTACGTCGTGGATGCGGATGGGCAGACGCTCGGGCGTCTGGCCTCGCAAGTGGCGCGCATCCTTATGGGCAAAGAGAATCCGCAGTACACGCCCTTTTTAGATACTGGCGATCACGTAATCGTGGTAAATGCCGAGAAGATTCGAACCACCGGCATGAAGTCGGAGCAGAAGCAGTATCACCATTACACCGGGTATCCGGGCGGGCTGCGCACTGAAGATTACCGCAAGCGTTTGGCGCGCAAGCCGGAAAAGATTATCGAAGACGCGGTGCGGCGCATGCTGCCGAAAAACAAACTGGCGGCGCACATGTTGTCAAAGCTGAATGTTTACAAGGGCGACAAGCATCCGCACGAGGCGCAGAAGCCACAGGATTTGAAGTTGGAAGTGCGGGCGTAGGCATTTTTCAGCAGTGAGAGTTGAAGAGATTGAGATCCTTCGCTCCGCCTGAAAAACGGCTGCGCTCAGGATGACAATGGTTCGGATGACGACGAGATTAGGAGCTACAAGCTAAATGGCGGAATTAGTTCAGTACTACGGAACGGGTCGGCGGAAGCGGGCGATTGCGCGGGTGTATTTGCGTCCCGGCAGCGGCGATTTCAAAGTGAACGGACGTGCTTTCGAGGAGTATTTCGTGACTCCGGCGCAACGCTCGGCGGCTAAGGCGCCATTGGCGTCCACGGACACAGCTGCTTCGTTCAACATCGTCGCCAACGTGCTGGGCGGCGGAGTGCGCGGGCAGGCCGATGCGGTGAAGCTTGGCATCGCACGCGCCTTGATGCAGTTCAACGCGGAACTGCGCGGCAAACTGAAGTCCGAGGGCCTGGTGACGCGCGACTCGCGCGGCAAAGAGCGCAAGAAGTACGGGCAGAAGGGCGCCCGCAAGCGCTTCCAGTTCAGCAAGCGGTAAGGCAGGGCAAAGTTTCAAGGTTTCATGGTTGCAAAGTTTCAAGGTTTTTCAGTGACCAATTAGGTCATTCTGAAACCTTGAAACCTTGAAACCTTAGAAACTTTGAAACCTGAGTTTAAGGTGTTCAATTCTTCCCGAGCCTCGCGGCGCGGGGACGGGAATGGCAATCGGGAAGGAAAGTTTCAAGTTTCTAAGGTTTCAGGTTTCAAAGAAGAAAGGCGCAGCGACGCTCGAACTTTGAAACATTGCGGCCTTGAAACTCTGAAACCTTGAGTTTCCGATGCAGACTTAACAAGGAGGTTCATTGGCTACTATCACCATGAAGGAGTTGCTCGAAGCAGGTGTTCACTTCGGGCATCAGACGAAGCGCTGGAATCCCAAGATGAAGGAATACATCTTCGGAGAGCGCAACGGGATCTACATCATCGATCTGCAGAAGACGCTGAAGATGTTCAAAGAGGCGTCGAGGTTTGTCCAAGAGCTGGCGGCCGACGGCAAGATTGTGCTGTTCGTGGGCACCAAGCGCCAGGCGCAGGATGCGATTGCCGAAGAGGCGACGAAGTGCGGCGGCTTCTACATTAACCAGCGCTGGCTGGGCGGCCTGCTCACCAACTGGGTTACGGTGCAGAAGTCGGTGAAGCGGCTGAAGGAGCTCGACGAGATGGCTACGGATGGCCGTTACGAGCTGCTGCCGAAAAAAGAAGTTATCAAGCTCGAGCGTGAGCGCAAACATCTGCAAGCCAACCTGGCGGGAATCAAGAATATGAGCCGCTTGCCAGACGCGGTATTCGTGATCGACTCGAACAAGGAACAAATCGCAGTTCGAGAAGCCCGTAAGCTGGGTATTCCGGTGGTCGCAGTGGTCGATACGAATTGCGATCCCAGCGAAGTGGATTATGTCATTCCGGGAAACGACGATGCGCTGCGCGCGATCCGGCTGTTTACTTCGAAGATTTCGGAATCCATCGCCGAGGGCGCGCAGTTGATGACCGACAAGCAGGTTGCCGACATGACGGCCGCGACCGAACAGGCACAGGCTCGGGAATTACAGCAAGCGGAAGATGCGGCGGCCGCGCTTGAGATTCGCGCCCAGGAAGCCGCGGCAGCCTCCGATCTGGCGGACATTGGCGAAAACATCAGCATGGAAGAAGTGCTGGGTCCGGGGACGCATAAGAAGCCGGTGGCGAACGAAGACGGCGACGTTCCGATCAAAGTGGAGAGCCAGACGGTTTAAGAGCAGTGGCCAGTGATCAGTGGCCAGTCAGGACAAACCGGGCGTTCGAAATCAGACCCGCGCGGGTCATGCTTAGAAAATTCCCGGCGCGGGTCAAAGTTTGTAGAAGCAGGTTTCAAAGTTTCAAGGTCTTAGAGTTTCAGAGTTCACACGGATGCGCGATCGCCGTCTTTGAAACCTTGAAACTCTGAAACTTTGAAACCTGGGCACGAACCCAGAATTCATAAGGACTCTCAATCAATGAGCACTACTATGGCAAACATTTCTGCAGCGCAAGTGAAGGATCTCCGGGAGAAGACCGGGGCACCGATGATGGATTGCAAACAGGCCCTGACCGAAGCCAAGGGCGACATGGAGCAGGCGGTTGTGATTCTGCGCAAGAAGGGCGTTTCGGTCGCCGCCAAGAAGGCGACCCGCGTCACCAGTGAAGGCGCGGTGACCAGCTACATCCACGCCGGCGGCAAGATTGGTGTGCTGGTCGAGGTGAACTGCGAAAGCGATTTCGTGGCCCGCACCGACGACTTCAAGGAACTGGTGCACGATATCGCCATGCACATCGCGGCCAGTGACCCGAAGTTCGTGCGCAAGGAGGATGTAACCAAGGCGGATTTCGAGCGCGAGAAAGAAATCTACATCGCGCAGGCCGTTGCCTCCGGCAAGCCGCAGAATATTGCCGAGAAGATGGTCGCCGGCAAAATGGAAAAGTTCTACGAGGAGGTCTGCCTGCTGGAGCAGCCCTTCATCAAAGACCAGACCGTGTCGATTGCGCAGCTCATCGCGGCGAAGATCGGCAAGCTGGGCGAGAACATCAGCGTACGACGCTTTGCGCGCTTCAAGGTGGGCGACGCGGGTGAGACTGTCGCCGTCACCAAGCCGACAGAACAGAAAGCTGAGTAATTTCCAGGCGCCTGCGGGCGCCTTTTTTTGTTGCGCGACAGTGGATTCGCTACCGGCCGGCGGGACGCCGGCGCTACTATGACGGGCGCTACTATGGAAACCCCTGCCTTCAAACGCGTTCTGCTCAAGCTTTCCGGAGAGGCCCTCGCTGCGAATCAGGGCTTTGGTGTGGATACCGCACGCATCCACGAGGTCGCGGCCGAGCTCGCCGACGTGCACAAGCTCGGCGTGCAACTCGCGATCGTCGTCGGTGGCGGCAACTTCTTTCGCGGCGTCGCCGATCAGGCGCGCGACATGGACCGCGTCTCTGCCGATCACATGGGAATGCTCGCTACCGTGATCAACGCGCTGGCGTTGCAGGATGCGCTGGAAAAGCAGAAAGTCTACACCCGCGTGCAATCCGCGATCGAGATGAAACAGGTGGCGGAGCCGTTCATCCGGCGGCGCGCCATCCGGCATCTGGAAAAAGGACGCGTGGTGATTTTCGCTGGCGGGACCGGGAACCCATATTTTTCAACGGACACCGCAGCATCCTTACGCGCCATGGAGATCAAGGCGGACGTAATTCTGAAAGCCACGAAGGTTGATGGAATCTACGATGCCGATCCGATGAAAGTCGATGGCGCCAAGAAGTTCAACCACATTTCCTACATGGATGTTCTGAAGCTCGGGCTGAAGGTCATGGATTCCACCGCTATCAGTTTGTGTAAAGACAACAATCTGCCCATCATCGTCTTCAACCTGAATCAGCATGGAAATATTCGCCGTGTGGTCAGCGGAGAAAACATCGGTTCGCGGGTGAGCGCTTAGAGATTTTGGCCACGGATTTACAACGATTCACACGGATTTTCTTTTCTTATTCTGATCCGTGGTGATCCGCGAAAATCCGTGGCAGATTTCTTTTAGGTTTATAATTCAGCGTTTTGATTCTTGATGTCTTACGGAGCTGACTGAAATGGCTCAAGCGACCATGGCCACGATTCCGGGCCTCAAAGAAACTTACGTTCAACTGAAGACGCGGATGGAGAAAGCCGTGGAAGACTTCCGCAAGGCGATGGCGGCCACGCGTACGGGACGCGCTTCGGTGCACATGCTCGACAGCGTGAATGTGGACTATTACGGCTCGCAGATGCCGCTGAACCAGATCGCACAGGTGCATGCGCCGGAACCGCAGATGATTACCGTCCAGCCTTTTGATCCGTCGCAGGTAGGCGCGATCGAGAAGGCGATTCGCTCTGCAGAACTCGGGCTCAATCCCATGAACGACGGCAAGTTGATCCGAGTGCCGGTGCCGGCGCTAACGCAGGAACGCCGCCAGGAAATGGTGAAGCATTTGCACAAGGTGCTCGAAGAGCATCGCACCGCCGTGCGGAATATTCGCCGCGACGGTAACGACGCCATCAAGAAGGCAATGAAAGACAAGAAAATTACCGAGGACGACGAGAAGCGGTCGCTCGAGGAGATCCAGAAACTCACCGACGACGAAATCAAGAAGATGGAAGAGATGAGCAAAGCCAAGGAGAAGGAAGTTCTGGAATTGAAGTAGGAACATTCAGTTCTTGTAGATAGGAATGCAGGGCATCCGAAGCGTGCGGATGCCCTTTGTGCTGCAGGAGTCGTCCACATCTATAATCATACGATTGAAGGTATGAAGAACGTTGTCCATGCCGCGTGTCCGCACGACTGCCCCGATGCCTGCGGAGTGTTAATCACGGTTGAGGACGGCCGTGCCACGAAGATTCAGGGCGATCCGGGGCATCCCGTAACCCGGGGATTTCTCTGCGCCAAAGTTGCGAAATATCTGGACCGCGTGTATTCACCGGATCGGGTGTTGTACCCGATGCGGAGGGTTGCGGCGAAGGGGCATGCGGCTGGCGCCGCAAGCGCGGGCGAGTCGCCCGCGCCCGCACAAGTGTGGCGGCCCATCTCTTGGGATGAAGCGTTGGATGAAATTGCTTCGCGCTTTCGTACCGTTATCTCCCAGTTCGGCAGCGAAGCGATTTTGCCTTACTCCTACGGCGGAACTTTGGGAGCGCTGAACGGCGCGTCCATGGACCGCAGGTTTTTCCAGCGCCTCGGGGCTTCCGAACTGGAACGTACCATTTGTTCCTCCGCGGGCGAGGCTGGGCTGGAATCTGTAATGGGCGTGAAGCTCGGCACCGAGCCTGAGCAGTTCATCCACTCCCGCTACATCATTGCCTGGGCTTCGAACATTCATGGAAACAATGTTCACCTGTGGCCCTACATCGTGGAGGCGCGTCGGCGGGGTGCGAAGCTAGTAGTGATCGACCCTTACCGCACGCGAACTGCGGCCTGCGCAGACTGGTATCTTCCGATCAATCCCGGCACCGACGCAGCGCTGGCGCTGGCCATGATGCACGTGATCATCGCCGAAGGGTTGCACGACGCTGATTATGTAGCGAAATACACGCTCGGTTTCGACCAGCTGTGTGAGAAGGTAAAGGCGTATCCACCGGAACGCGCGGCGCAGTGGACTGGGATTGCGGCCGAAGATATCCGCAAGCTGGCACGTGAATATGCCACCGTGCGGCCTTCGGTGATTCGGGTGAACTATGGCGTGCAGCGCTCGGAAGGTGGCGGGACGGCGATGCGCGCGATTGCGATGCTGCCCTGCATCATCGGATCGTTGAAAGAAGCGGGCGGCGGCATCCACCTCTCGACCAGCGGGGCGTTTGATCTGAACAAAGATGCGTTGCGGCGGCCTGATCTCAAGCCCGACGGACTCGACCGTCCCCCGCGTGTGGTGAACATGGTTCGGCTGGGCGAGGCGCTGAACACGCTCGACGACCCGCCGGTAAAAGCTCTGTTTGTTTATAACTCAAACCCGGCTGCAGTTTGTCCCAATCACAATGAAGTGGTTCGCGGGCTCAAGCGCACCGACTTGTTTACTGTGGTTCACGAGCAGTTTTTCACTGACACCACCGACTATGCCGACATTGTGTTGCCGGCGACGACGTTCTTCGAGCACAAGGATTTGCAGGCCGCGTACGGTCACTACTACCTGCAGGTCTCGGATCAGGCAATCGATCCCTTGGGGGAGTGCCGCCCGAATGTGGAAGTGTTTCGAGCGCTGGCGACACGGATGGGATTCCAGGACGCGTGCTTCGGCGAGACCATCGACGAGATGATCGATGGCGCTCTGGCGTCGAAGAATCTGTGGCTCGAAGGGATTAGTCGCGTGCGATTAGAACAGGAACGGCAGGTGCGGCTGAACTTCAGTGGTCAGTGGTCAGTGGCCGGTGGTCAGTCAGAACCTTTTCTTCCATTCGCGAACGGCAACTACCGCACGCCTTCCGGCAAAGCTGAACTTTATAGCGAAGCGATGAAGGCGCTGGGTCTTGATCCGGTTGCCGAGTTCAAGCCTCCGGAAGAATCGAGGCACGGGAAACAGGGATGTTCTTTCCCATTGGAGCTTCTCGCTCGCAAGGCCGACAACTTCATGAATTCAACCTTTGCGAACCAGGCTTCGGTAGAGCAGATGGAGGAGACAAACCTGCTGGAGATGCATTCCACCGATGCCCGGGCGCGTAGAATTGCCGACGGAGATACGGTCAGGGTGTACAACCGTCGAGGAGAAATCTTTCTAAAAGCCCGAGTGGATGGTGTGGTTCAGCCGGGAGTGGTTTCGGCGAAGTTGAACTGGGCCAAGCTGGGCCCAGGATTCCGCAATATCAACGTGTTGACCTCAGAAAAACTTTCCGATCTGGGCAACTCCGCCACGTTTTATTCCGTCTTGGTGGAGGTGGAGTTGGCCAAGCCCTTTCCATGAAGCCACCGCCGAGAGTGGCAGCTTGGACGCTTTCTGTTTATCTACCGTATAATGGTCGTTTTCCTATATCCCAGAGGCTGAGGTCGTAGCGATTCACTTTTGCTCTCATCGAGACATTGCTGTGTCCGGGCACGGCCCTGGTTCTTCCGGCACTGCTTATCCTCCATCTTCTTTATTCGCACGGCTTTGCCGCGCGATGAAGGGGATGGGATGCATGCTCGGCATCGCGACCGCTCTGCTGCTGCTTTCCGCTCCGGCCGCCTTGGCCCAAAGCGACATAATCTCTGAAATCAATGTTCAGGGAAACCGCCGCATTCCCGCCGAGACCGTCAAGGCACGAATTTTCACGCATCCGGGCGACATTTATGACCCTGCCGCCCTCGAGCGCGATTTCAATTCGCTGTGGAACACGGGCTATTTCGAGGATATCCGCTTCAGCCGCGAACAGACTCCGAAGGGATGGCGACTGATTATCACGGTGAAAGAAAAGCCCACGATTCGCGAGATCAACTATGTGGGCCTGAGTTCGGTCTCTACCAGCGACGTGTTGGACCGCTTCAAGGAGGCGAAGGTTGGGTTATCGGTGGAGAGTCAATACGACCCGACCAAAGTCAAGAAAGCCGAAGTGACGATCAAAGGCTTGCTGGCCGAACATGGGCGGCAGTTTTCCACCGTCCGGACGGAAATACGGCAGATTCCGCCGGCTGCAATCGGGATCACGTTTGTGATCAAGGAGGGTCCCAAGGTCAAGGTCGGCAAGATCACGTTCGTGGGCAACAAGAATGTCAAGTCGCGAGTGCTGCGTTATGCCATGAAGAACTTGCGGCCCATCGGCATCCCGCACTCGATCTTCCTCGAAGACATCTTCGCCAGAACCTACGACGCCACCAAGCTGGACGAAGATACGGAACGCGTCCGCAATGAATACCAGAATCGCGGGTATTTCAAGGCCAACGTGGGCCAGCCCAAGACGGAGATTCACGATACCGGACACGCGGGCGCTCACGTCCCGCTGTTGCAAGGAGGACGGGGCAAATCTGTCGACATTACGATGACCATCGATGAGGGAGAGCGCTATATGCTGGGCGGGATCACGTTCAAGAACAACAAGGCAGTTCAGAACGTGAGGGCGTTGCGCGCTATTTTCCCAATCAAGGACGGTGACGTCTTCAGCAAGGAGAAAATCGCCAAGGGCCTGGAGAACCTGCGCAAGGCGTATGGCCAGCTGGGTTACATCAACTTCACTTCGATTCCTGATACCCGTTTCGACGACGACAAGAAGCTGATCTATCTCGACATCGACGTGGACGAAGGCAAGCAGTTCTACGTGCGGCGCATCGAGTTTCAGGGCAACACCACCACCCGCGACAAAGTGATTCGGCGCGAAATCGCGCTGGAGGAAGGCAACGTTTACAATTCTCATCTCTGGGAATTGAGCCTGCTGCGCTTGAATCAACTGGGATACTTCGACCAGTTGAAGCCGGACGACCCCAACACCACCATCCGCCAACTGGACGAGAAAGACGGACTGGTCGACCTGACGCTGAAGATTCACGAAAGAGGCAAGAACAGCATCGGCCTCAATGGCGGCGTGAGCGGACTGGAAGGCGCTTTCGTGGGACTTAACTACGCGACCAACAACTTCCTTGGTCTGGGTGAGACGCTTCAGATGCAGGTCAGCGCCGGAAATCTGGCGAAAAGCGTTCGGTTCGGTTTCACCCAGCCTTACATGTTTGATCGGCCGCTGCAGTTTGGTTTCAACGTCTATTACACAAAGACCAAATACGATCAGGCCCGGCAGCTCTCTATATTCAGCGGGCAGAACCTGAACAACCTGCCCAACGCCGTGCTGCAGAATTTGCAGAATTACACGCAGCAGAGTGCCGGCTTCACCTCGTCGTTGAGCTACCCGCTGCATCGATCTTTCAAGCGCCTCGGGATTACCTATTCGTTTGACCGATCCTCTCTGGCAGCCTTGAGTTCTGCCTCAAAGAATCTCTTCGAATTCCTGGCGTTCCGCGGTGTTTCCGGCCCGGTTGCTCTCGATGGAATCATCACCAGCAAGATCTTTCCTAACTTTTCCTTCAATACGCTGGATAGTCCGATCTCGCCTCACCACGGACACCAGTTTACGGCGGGTATGGAACTCGCGGGCTTGGGAGGAACCATTCGATCGGTCCGGCCGATCATTCAGTACAAGCAGTTCATCCCAATGCAGAACCGCCGCAATGCGCTGGGCTTCAACGTGCAAGGTTCCTTCATTACCGGCTATGGTGGCCTGGTTGCGCCCCCGTTCCAGCGTGCTTACATGGGCGGCGAGAACGATCTGCGCGGCTTTGACATACGTTCGGTGTCCCCGGTGGCGTTCCTGCCCAATGTAGGATCGATTACGCTGACCAACGCCGATGGATCGCCAGTGCCCCTCAACCCGCAGAATACGCGGGCGGGCAACGTGACCATCCCTATTCCGATTGACCAGATCACCTTCCCCGGCGGCGATCTGGGCATTGTGGCTAACATGGAGTACCGCATCACCATCTATGGACCTGTCGCTCTGGCTCCGTTTATCGACATGGGCATCGACCCCATCCTCCGAAGATCGCAGTTGCAGATTGCGGCTGAGCAGTACCAGACAGTGATTGGGACGCCAGTGGGATGCCCTGTCCTGTCGCAGACTGCCACCGCCAATACCTGTTCCCCGGGCTCTCTGTTGAACCCGCAGCCGTCGCAAGACTTGCAGATACTGGGCCAGACCAACTGGCGCCCCCGAATGTCCACCGGCCTTGAACTGCAAATGTTCCTGCCGGTAGTCAACGCGCCCTTCCGCATCTACTGGGCCTATAACCCACTGCGATTGGATAACGCGGCAAACTCGCCGTTACCCATTACGCGCAACATGTTCCCCTCCGGGCAGGCCGAGGCGGCTGGCGACTACACGTACAATCTTGCCAAGACCGTCTACTCTCCGAGCTTCCTGCTGCGCGAGCCACGCAAGACATTCCGCTTCACCGTGGCTACCACGTTCTAAGGGCGGCTTCGAGGCCGGGTTGAAGGGCATGTTGCAAGGCATGTTCCAAGCCGGGTTCGCGGGCGTTAAGGTTTGACGCCGCTGGAGGAAGCTCTCTATAATCTTATTGATCCACACCATTGAGAAAGCTGATCAGGGGTGGACGGCACGTCCGCAACCCCGGCGTGTGACGCTCGCAACCCAGTGCGTCTTGTCTCCAGGTGATGCTCGACAACGCGATGCTCGACAGCGGTCGTTAGAACCAACGCAGGATGACGGCCTCGTGAGTGCGGCCCGGTATAGCCTGAAGAGGGTAGTCTGTGTTCATTCCCGGAACCTGTTTACCGGAACCATTCCAAGGAGTTTAAGCGATCCAATGACAAGCAAGTTTATGCGGTCCTTCCTGGCCATTGCGGTTTTCTCAATCATTTCTGCATGGGCCCAAACCGGTGGTGCCGCCCCCGCGCGTGCGGCCAGTTCTCCCGCATCGTCGGCGCCCACCACAACCATAGCGACCGGCACCGGTTCCAAGCTCGGAACCATCAACATTGAACAGGCGGTGCTGGGTTCGAACGAAGGCCAGCGCGACTTTGAAGTCTTGCGCAAAAAGTTGGAGCCCAAACAAAGCGAATTGAAGGCTCAGAACGACGAACTCCAGAGCCTGCAGGAACAACTGCAGAAACAGGGTGACAAGCTGAACGACGATGCCCGCGCCACCCTGGTCAAGCAGATCGAGACCAAGAAGAAATCGTTTGATCGCGCGGTGCAGGACGCTCAGGAAGACGCGCAGAACCAGCAGAAAGAGATTTTTCAACGCATTCTCCAGAAGATGGCCCCGGTGATTGTGAAGCACGCGCAGGACAATGGCTTCGCCATGATTGTGGACACTTCGAACCCGTGGCCGCAAAGCCCGATACTCTGGTATGGCGAGCAGGGGGACATCACCAAAGCGGTAGTCGATGCTTACAACACGCAATCCGGCGTGCCCGCCCCGGCCCCGGCTACAGGAGCATCGGCCAAGCCCGCGCCTTTGAAACCTGCAGCTCCCAAGCCGGCAACGGCACAGCCCAAGTAGTTTTTTCGCGACACCGCGAGTGTCGGAAAAGTTCCAGAGGCCGCGTTACTGCGCGGCCTTTTTTCTTTGTTCTCTCGAGTCCTCCGCAACAAGGTTTGGTGTCCTTAGCTGTAACCGTGTTCATTCAGGAGGACACCATGTTTGACGGCACACTCAATTCGTCATGGGACGAGCGTTCGCGTCGCGGATTAACCACCCTGACCTCGTTCGGATTGCAGGCCCTGGCCGTTGGTGGGTTGCTGGTTTTGCCGCTGCTTCGTCCCATGGGCCTGCCTTTGCTCCGCCAGCTCTCGACGCCTGTTAGCGTCGGACAGCCAAACGAGGCGCCACTGGTTAGAACCCACGCCACTACGAACACAGCCCCGCGTCGAGATTCTCTGGACCTCACCCTCAGAATGCCGACCCGAATTCCGAATGAGATACCAATAGCCACCGACGAACATCCACCTCAAATTGGGCTCTCGGGTGCGTACATTCCAGGACCTTCGGGACCGGGTAGTCCGGGTGGCGTGTTTGATTCGCCGGGCGCCGGCACTCGCCCCATCATGCCTGTAGCGCCGGCTGTCGTGACCCGCCCGATCTCCGTCTCCCACATGAGTGAAGGAGATCTGGTTCACAAGATTGTGCCGACGTATCCGCCACTGGCGCGGGCTGCGCGGCTTCAGGGTCAGGTTGTGCTGCAGGCGGTGATCAGCAAGCAAGGGACGATTGAGAATCTCAAAGTTCTGGCCGGCCATCCCATGCTCGTGCCTGCGGCGATTGAGGCCGTCCGGCAATGGCGTTACCGGCCTTACATCCTGAACAACGAACCGGTCGAGGTGGAAACGCAAATCACGGTGAACTTCTCGCTGACTGGAAATTGATCAGGCAGGCGGGTTGGCGACACAAGCGAACAAGCATCACGCAGGAGTAGCCCGAGGGTAACCTGAGAGTGCGCGGCCCTCCCGCTATAATCGAGCCCAGTGGCGTCAACTGTAGAAATTCTGAGCCGAGTGGCGACGCGCCCGACATGGGCGGAAGTCTCGCTGGCCACTCTGCGGCAAAACTTCCGCACGGTGGTGAAGCACGCGGGCGCGGGAGTGACCGTGTGCGCGGTGGTGAAGGCTGACGCTTACGGCCACGGCGCTGTGGAATGCTCGCGCGCGCTGCAGGCCGAAGGCGCGACCTGGCTGGGCGTCACGTCGCTCGACGAGGCGATTCCATTGCGCGAGGCTGGCATCGAGTCGCGAATCCTGCTCATGACGGGGTTCTGGCGCGGTGAAGAGAGCGAGATCGTCCGCTCGCGGCTTACTCCTACGGTGTGGGAGCCGTGGCACATCGAGTCTCTGGAGCGGGCGGCGGGGCTCGCCGCAGCGCGGCATGCGGTGCATTTGAAAGTGGACACAGGCATGGGCCGGCTCGGTGTGGCGCTGGCTGAACTTCCTGCAGTGCTGAAAGCTCTGCGTGCGGCTCCGCATCTTGATCTTGAAGGACTCTCGACTCATCTGGCTTCATCAGAAATTATGGACGCGCCTTCCGTAGCCGAGCAGGAGCGCCGCTTCGAAGAAGCGCAGCGCATGGTGCGGGCGGCGGGCTTTGATCCGGATTTGATCCACATGGCCAACACCAGCGCTCTGATCTCGCGGCGCGAAACGTGGAACAACATGGTGCGGCCGGGCGTCGCGCTCTATGGATATTATCTGCCGTTCCAGCGAGCGGGCCGGGAAGTGAGCGGCGGGACGCTGCGGCTTGCAGTCAAGCCGGTGCTGACCTGGAAGACGCGAATTCTTTCCATGCGGGATTTCGCTGCCAACCAGCCTCTGGGCTATGGCGGAACTTATGTGACCAAGGCGCCGGCGCACGTTGCCGTGCTTCCCGTGGGCTACGCCGATGGATATAACCGGCAGCTTTCGAATCGCGGGCGCGTGATCGTCCGCGACCACTACGCGCCCATCATCGGCAGTATCTCGATGGACCTCACGCTGGTGGATGTGACCGGCATTCCCGGGATTGCCGTCGGCGATGAGGTGATCCTGCTCGGAACTCACGACGGCTTGAGCGTCGATGCGCTGGAGCACGCGCGACTAGCTAATAGTTCGCCTTACGAGATTCTCTGCAATATCTCGAAGCGCGTGCCGCGAAGGTACGGGAACTGACCGCAGATTGATCCAGATCGAAAAATCACCAGATCGATTGCCTAAAATCTCTGGAATCAATGAGCTGGGCGATCCGATCTGTCATCTAGCCCCGCTAAAATATTAAAAACAAACAACTTACCCGCAAAATATTGCATTCAGTCGACTTACGTCGACTTGCTGTGGCAAAGTGCCCTAAATCAGCGGGTCAGTCCTGCAAAATATTGGATTCACGGAAGTTATCTCATTGCTATTCAGATGTCAAAGATCCAATGCGTAAAGAATATGGTCTCAGTCTCGGGAAATGAAGTCAAGAGAATTCAGGGAGATGGGCGGCTTTGAACAGAACTGCTGTGAGGTAAGAATTACCATCTTAGGGTCTAGGGCTAAAATAAAAACCCACCAAGATCAGCAATGGGAGGGAAACAAAGCCCCATCCGATGAGCTTTAGAATGGGTTTCATTTTTGGGTATTGATATGACTTTATCTGAGGCGTCATCCATTCCATTAGGGCGGATGGATTGGCGACCGCGAAGATACCGACCAACTCAACGGCGGCCAGAGCAACCCACAAACCGTAACGATCCATGCGGCTACCTCGGATGATTTCCTGTGCAACGGTACCATTAATCCGACAGCTTTTCAAAACACCCCACTACCGAATTCAGGGTTGCGGATGAGTCGCGTTCAGCGTCCGACTTGATCTTCCAGAGCTGGTTCGAGCTCGCTTCGGATGATGCCCATCTCGACGTAGATAGGACGCATGATCTGCCGGATTGCTTTCAGTTGCGTTGAGAACCAGGCTGCGCCGGCAACGCAAAATGCCCCCGTAATCATAACTGCATGCGGCGCTCCCAAAGTGTGTGCCAGGCCGCCTGCCAGCAGGCTGCCGAAGGGCGCCATTCCTACGAAGGCCATGGTGTAATAGCTCATCACCCGGCCACGCTTATCTTCCGGCACCAATGTTTGAATAACGGTATTGCTCGCCGCCAAGCCCTGCATCATGCCGAAACCGACGATCAGCATGAGAAACATTGATAGCCAGAGGATTCGCGACAGGCCAAAGCAGATCAGACCAACACCGAAGAGCGCGGCGGAAAGCTGGATCATCGTGGTCAGTCCGCGAACCGTCTTGCGCAAGGCGAGAGAAACTGCGGAGATCAATGCGCCGACGCCAGTGGCTCCCAACAAGAACCCGAGCGTATGTGGTCCCCCGTGCAGGACCTTTAACGCGAAGATGGGCATGAGCACCATGAAGGGCATACCCATCAGGCTAATCAAGGCGAAGAGCAACAGAATCGTCCGTATCGGGGGAAAGCCGGAAACATAGGCCCAGCCCTCCTTGAGTTGTCCCAACATGGAGGTGAGGGCGCGTTTTGCGGGCCCGACTTTTATCCTCATCATGAGTAGCGAAGCGATGACGGCGAGATAGCTGACGCCGTCAATCAGGAAACAATATCCTTCTCCAGCCGCGCCAATGACGAAGCCCGCGAGGGCAGGTCCCACGAGCCGAGCCATATTCACCATGGAAGAGTTGAGCGCGATGGCGTTGCCGAGATCCTGTTTGTCTTCGACCATCTGCACCAGAAAGGCTTGACGGCCGGGCATGTCGAAGGCGTTGATCAAACCCTGCAGAACGCTTAACGCAATAATTTCGTGGATGTTGATGACCTTGGCGAGGGTGAGGCCGGCGAGCGCCAGAGATTGCAGACCCGCCAACACCTGCGTCCACACAAGCATCTTTCTCCGGTCCAGCCGGTCGACCCAGACGCCGGCAAAAGGTGCGAACAGGAAAGTTGGAATCTGGCCGGCAAAGCCGACGAGGCCGAGAAGCAATGCGGAGCCGGTGAGCCGATACACCAGCCAGCTGGTTGCGACGCGGGTCATCCAGGTTCCAATCAGAGAAATGCTTTGACCGGTAAAGAACAGCCTGAAATTGCGGTGTTGGAGGGCGCGCCACGCGTGGGAAAACTGCTGGAACGGATTCTGCTTAGCGGTATCTGTGCCGCTCAAATCGATTTTCTCCAGTTAGCTATTCTTGCTCAAACCTGAGGCCGGCGGGCAGAGAAAAGAGGAGTCGACCCCACTATGAAAGGGCAAGACAAGCTCCGACCCGCCCACCTTAACAGCTGAGCCGCCGCAATTCTCCCCCTCCCTTCCATTCCTAACTTGAGCTGACCTCAGTACGGAGTCACGACCGCATCTTCGGGATAGCCCGGCATGCCGAACTCGGGAACGTCGAGACCTTCCTCTTCCACCTCCGGTGCTACCCGCATGCTTTTCACTTTATTCACGACCCAGAAAACAGCATAGGTCGCTCCGAACGCCCAGGCGGCATAGAGAGTTGCTCCCATCAGCTGGCAGAGGAACTGACGCGTGTCGCCGTGTAGCAGGCCGGTCACGCCTAAGCCGGGTCTTCCAAGGTACGATGTTGCTCCGACGCCATTCCATCCTGCGCCGTAGGCGCCGTCGGCAAAAATCCCCACGCTGACCGCGCCGAGCCAGCCGCAGTAGCCGTGTACCGAAATTGCACCGCAGGGGTCGTCGATCTTGAGGACCCGGTCGTTGAAGAGAACGCCGGCGCAAACCAGGCATCCCGCCAGTACGCCGATTACCACCGACGAAGTTGGAGACACAAACGCGCACGGCGCGGTGATCGCGACCAGGCCTGCCAGCATTCCGTTGCAGGCCATGGTTATGTCGGGCTTACCGAACCAGAGATACCATAAGAGCATTGCAGCCGCGGAGCCTGCGACGGCAGCCAGATTGGTGTTCACCGCGACTACCGAGATGCGAAGGTCGGTTGCTCCCAGGGTAGAGCCAGGGTTGAATCCCATCCATCCAAACAGCAGGAGGAACGTGCCGGTCACCACGTAGACGATGTTGTGCGCGGGGAAGACGCGAATCTTTCCGCCGGGACCGTATTTTCCAAGGCGCGGACCCAGAATGATGGCGAGAGCCATGGCGCAGAAGCCACCGACGGCATGCACCACAGTCGAACCGGCAAAGTCGACATAGCCGTGACCCATGTTCAAGCTTGAGCCGACCTGCGAGAGCCATCCTCCGCCCCAAGTCCAGCAGCCGGAGATCGGGTACAAGATCGCGCCGATGAAAAGTTCACACAGCAGGAATGCCCAGAAAGTGATGCGCTCGCAGACGGCGCCTACTATTATGTAGCCGGCAGTTTCCATGAACACGACTTCGAAAAGCGTCAAGCAGTTGCTGCCAGCGTCATAAGCCGGGCCGGTAAGAAAAAATCCCTTGCCGCCGACGAATCCCCACTGACCGCTTCCCACCAGAAAATGATTGAGCGTGGGAATGCCGCCAAGATTGGTGGGAGCAGCATTGATGGCAACTGCTCCAAACTGGAATGCATATCCGACCGCGTAGTAGGCGAGGAAGGCGAACACGTAGGCCGCGAAGTTCAGCATCATCAAGTGGGCGGCGTTCTTTTTTCTAACCAGCCCGCACGTGAGCAAAGCGAAACCTGCCTGCATGAAAAGTACGAGGTAGCCCGTATTCAGGGTCCAGGCGAAGTTCGTTGCCACGCGGACATGACCCACACTGTCAGCGAGCTTCACGGCAAGAGGCTCTTTCGCCGACTGAGCCTGATAGTCGTCAAACGCCTTCTTATTGGCGGCATAGTCGGGAGACGACTTGTCGGTGGGCTCCGCGACCACGAAAGGATTGCCCGCGGCGTCGACTGCAGAAGTCTTATCCCCGGTGGCTATGCCGGACGGGTCTGGCTTGGTGGCGTCTTCTGCGAAGCAAGGCGCGGCCAGCCCGGCAAATAATCCAGCAGCCAATAGAAAGACAGCGGTCACCGACGATGTCGCCCTTAGTAATAACGACAGGCGCAGAGAGCGCCTGGCGGCTCGCTTTCTCATTTCTGGTTGCTCCTGTTTCTGAAGGGTGGGCAATTCTCTGGCGAATCGTACCTGCGCTGGAACGGCGTCTGCAACTGCCGATGCCGTCGGACTTTCATATAGATGGCATATATGTAGAGGCAAGGCCTGACCTGGGAAAGTGAGACGACCTGACGAGCGCTCGTGCGTTCAGTCGGACAGTCTTCTCCCTAATCCGCAGACGATAAAGGTACGTATCTACTGAGTCCAATTCATATTTCTTATAGCGCCGATCAGATGCTCCAATAACACGCCCAACTCTTTTCACCCTTCAACATGAGTGCCGGATTCTCGATAAGTGGACAAACTCCAGAGTCGGGGCAGAGCGTGGAGGTGAAACGTGACCTTCCGCGCCGCAGCGACCACGCGCGGGAAAACGCTCTAACATGCAATGTTTTGCACAGGAGGAAGTCACCTCAGTAACCATCCGTCATACACAAAGTAATGATTTTAAAGGCCTTTGTGGCACCTAGGGGCCATACCGCCTCGGCCCGGCATTTGCGATAGTACAAGTACAGTTGGCCAATACCCGGCCCCTACTAAAGTCATGCAGATAAACTGGCTTGGCGCGGTTCTGAAATACAGGGTGGTCATTCTGCTGACGGCGGTTGGTTTGTGCCGGCCAGCTCTGTCGCAAGAAGTCTCCGCTGCGCTGCTTCGCCCGGACGCGATACAACCCGCGTCGATGGCAGCAGCCCCGATGGTGACGACCTTCCAGCCGACGACGTTGCCCGAAGCTCCGAGCCATCGATTTTGGGACCGTGAGAACTGCTTCCTGTTTGCGGCAAATGCCGCCTTTAGCGCCGCGGATTTCGTCGTCACTAAGGACAACCTGCACGGTGGCGGACAGGAACTTAACCCCGTGACCCGCGTGTTCACCAGCAGCACGCCGCGGCTTGCAATGAATTTCGCCGGTGAAACTGCCGGCGTGGTCGGGCTCAGCTACATCTTCCACAAGACGGGACACCACAAACTGGAGCGCGCGATCTCGATGCTGAACATGAGCGCCTCGGCAGGTGCTGTAACGTATGACCTCGCGCATCGATAGGGCTAGATCTCCGTTGAAACAGCTGTCGTCGCCCTGACTTCGTGGTTCGCCTCCTCGCCCCTGCGCAGAATCCAAAGAAGTAGGAATATCGCCGCCAAAGCGATCAGAAAGAAGATGATTCCCCCTTCGTGGTGCAATCTGCCCGTCAAGAAGCTGGGATCGACACGGGTTGTGAGCATCGCGATGGTGAAAATGCGAAGGCCGTTCTTCGCGACCGAGAGCGGGATTGCCACCAGAATAATTAAGGCCTTTCGCCAGGGCGAGCGCAAGAGCAGCTGCGCGAGAACCATGGTCGTGACAATCAACATGGAGCTGGAACGGATGCTGCTGCATTCCCGGGCGACCTCAACCGTCAACCCCGGGATGTGGACCAACACGCCACGCTGCTCCACGGGAACACCGGTCGCAGCGAAAAGCAGGTGAGCGGCCGCGGCGGAGCCTTGCTGCAGCAGGTTCACGATCGGGTTCAACATGAAGTTGGGAAAAGGAACCAACAAGAACAAGAAGCAAAGAGGAAAGAGCGCGCGCCGAGAAGCACGCAAGCCGAAGCAAAGAATAAACGCAGCAATCCACCAGACAACAAGTGCCAACATGTTGGCGGAAAGCCGCTCATCGGGCGGGAGCGACACTTCTCTCCATCTCATGAGGAAAGTCACCGAAGCCGCTGCCGCGAGCAAGACTGAACCAAGGACCACGCTGAATCCGCTATGAGGCTGGGGCGGTTTCCAATCCATGAAGATCAGGGCGGCGCTAACGGGGAGGATCAGCAGAATATGCGTGTACTGGCCGTCATGGAGAGCGAGAGCTAAGGAGGACGTTAGGGGGGACCACCAGATCGCTAGGGAGATTGCGCCGAGAATGCAAAAAACTGGCAGGGACAATGATTCGAAAGTGGATTCGCCGTCCAGAGCACTGGGCACGATGTAATTCTAACCCGCTGGTCGTGCACGGGCGAGGTTCCTAAAAAGCATGGCCTTCCGGCAGCCTACGGCACCACCACCTCCACGGCGCTCGAGTACTCACTTTCCTTCCCGTTTGAGTTCACTGCAGTCGTGGCGTAGTAGTAGGTCGTTCCATGGGTCACGGTTGCATCGGTATAGTTGGTGTTGGGATCCAGCTTCGAATTGATTCTGGTGTATGAACCGGTCGACGAGGTTTTCCGGTAAATGTTGTACCCCGTGACCTCGGGCGACGTGCTCGCGATCCAGGAGAGACTCACAAAGGCCAGGGTGCCGGTACCGACCAAAGCTGAGTGGGTCGGGGAATCTGCAGCATCGCTGGCGAACGAGAGCGTGGCCGAGGGGTTCCCGCTAGCCTGTGGCGTGAAGGCGACGTTGAGCGATACGTCCTTGCCGACCGAAACCGTCAGGGGTAAAGGTGTGTCGAGAACCGCAAACTGCGAACTACTGCTGGAGACCGAGGAAATGATTACGCTGCCGCCGCTGGCGCTCAGGCCCACCGTCCGCTTCGCTGTGGTTCCTACGGCCACATCGCCAAAGTTGAGCGTGGCGGGGGTAATGGCTAGTTCCGGTTTGCTCGCGCCGATGCCGGCGCCCGTAAACGTTATGTCCAGGTTCGGACCGAAGACGAGGGAACTGCCGCCGACTGGGCCCACCGCTTGCGGTTCGAAGGTGACGTCTAACTTCAGCTGCTGCCCGGCTGGCAGGGTCAAAGGGAATGTAGCCCCACTCACCGAAAATCCCGTGCCTACGGTTTGCATGCCGGTAACGGTCACTTTCCTCGGGCCGGTGTTGGTTAGCACGGTCGTCAACTTTGAACTCGATCCCATCTCAACGTTACCGAACGAGAGGTTCCGGGGACTCGCGGTTACCGGCTGGCTGGTCGCGCCACCCCCAGCCATTGGCAGGTAGAGGACACGGTTGGATGCGTTACTCGTCAAAATGATCGACCCGCCGACCTCACCTTTCGCAGTTGGGGTGAAAGCCACGTTGACCGCGAGACTCTCTCCCGCGGCCAGAACCCGCGGCAGATTCAAGGTCGAAACTTTGAATTTGCTGTTGGTCGCCCTTACTCCTGAAACTGTTACGTTCGACGGCCCGTTGTTGGTTGCGACCACGACAAGCGTTTCAGTCTGACCGACGAGGACGCCGGCGAAACGCAAGAAGGTTGGTGAAAAGCTCATTTCTGGCGCGGCCGCCCCCATTCGCAAGGGCGTCATCACTAGAATCGCCAGCGCCACTGACGCCAGGGCTGTCGCAGACAGGAATCGAGCCTTCGACCGACAGGGTCGCATAGGCTAGACAGTTTGCCAAGTTTTGGGCGGGTACGCCTAGATGCCAGAAGGACATCCTGCGCAGGCCAGTCGCTGAAGTGTCACCGGCGACGGCTCATAGCGCCAACGATCACGCAATCCGCAGAACTGGCTATGCAGCTGCCTGCCTCTTCACCACGCTCGGCAGCTCTTTTTCACCGGGGACGAGGGCGCGAACCTCCGACGCCACGCAAATGATGAAGGATGCCACGGCGATTTCGAGGAGATTCCGCTTGCTCAGGCTAATCGCCGTGAATAGGGATTTGGCAACGTTCAGCTGTACCAGCCCTCCGCATAACAACGAAATCCAGCCGATGTAATACGTAATCTTTCCGACTAAATGCAGCCGCGCAGATCGATCCATGGTTCTACCCTCCTGGTTTGCGACTTGGCGTCAAAAATGCACCGAAACAGGTGCATTTTGAAGCAGCAGGAATTGTACACCGGCTGTCAAGTCTGGAGGGCGAATGCTGGGCCTAAGCCGTGGAGCCGCCGGTCTGCGCCGTCTAAAGCCCGCCTGCCCGGTCTTGGACCTCTGGCCGAGCTGCTGGGGGCTATTTCAAGCTGGCAGGTACGCGGCACAGAGGCGCCGACGAGGCCGAGCCGGAGGGATTACCCCGCTTCGGAATTTTGGCAGGAGCTTCGTTGGAAACGATGCTTGTGACCTCTTTGGCGCTGATCGCCCGCACCACGTAATAGTACTTTTTATCGTTGACCACCAAGTCATCCACGCAGCTGGTACCTGGGAACGGTGTGGCATTGAGCAGGACGGGGGCCGGGTCCTTTTGTTTCACGCCGCGATAGATGCAATAACCAGCGGCGGCGGCGTGCTTGGGGTCAGCAGGGGCGCTGGCCCTCCAGGAGAGAATCACCCTATGCCCTCCCGGGGGTGTGGTTGGCGACGCGGCGGGGCCGAAGGTGGGGCAAGCTAGAGGGGCAACCGGAGAGGGAGTGGGACTAATGGGACTCTGGGCTTTTCGGATCGAGTCCTGCCGGAGCGCTTTTTCCAGCCGCTGGGTTGCCGTTGGTCTGGGAGCACTCAGGCAGCTTGTGCATGCGACCTGCAGTGTGCCCGCCATGCCAAGGACCACTGCAAGGACGTGATGACTTGTTGACCTGACGCCGAGCCTATCGAGCATAGGATTGCATCCCCTAGTTATACAACTCGCACGAGGCAGCGATCAGTGCCATCGTGATGACGGACTCGATGCCGCCGCACCGAGTGGAATGCCTGACACTCCTGCCGGAATGAGCAGGCGCGGGCTCTCGTCGTCACCAAAGTACCCACTAGCGAACTTTGATTTCAGGGTTGAGTGTGAAATCCTGAATTACTAAGCCGCGCCTTCTGAGAAATCGAACGGGCCATGACCCAAAGTGAACAGGATTCTACCGCGTCACCACTATTCAGCATTGTCATCCCGGTTTACAACGATTGGATACCGCTCGATCAATGTCTGCAATCTCTGGCGCGGCAAACGAACGCGCCGCCTTTCGAAGTTATTCTTGTCGACGACGGCAGCGTAGAGGCTGCTCCGGAATTCATTCGCACCTCGTCCCATAGTTACCCATTAGCCGTGATCCGGCAAAGTCACTCTGGGATTCCCTCTGCTAGAAATCAGGGTATTCGGGCTTCCAAGGGCGCGGTCTTGCTGTTCATAGATGCCGACTGCAGACTTCAGACAAACTGCCTGGCCGCGCTGAGTTCAGCGATCGCGCGCTCGCCCCAGCATGATTGCTTTCAACTCCGGCTCGTGGGGAATTACTCCAATCTGGTGGGCAGAGCAGAAGCATTGCGGCTCATCACTTTTCAAGAGCACATGCTTCGGCCCGACGGCCGCATTCAATACTTGAATACGGCTGGATTCGCCATGCGACGCACCCGGGCGGATATTAACACGGGAGTGTTCGATCCAGTCGCGCTCAGAGCTGAGGACACACTTTTGTTGGCCAATCTGATGCAGAACGGGAGGCTCCCTCTGTTCGTTCCCGAGGCAATCGTTGAGCATGACATCCCGCTATCTTTGGTGGCGTGCTTCTGGAAAGATGTGCGGTCGGTTTATCTGGAAGGAAAGGCCTATAACATCATCGCTTCCAAGGGAGTAAGAATTCGAGTGACCCACCGGGAACGGCTGCGATTGCTTTCAGCCGCGTGGAAGACTGCAGGCCAGCCGTCGATCGGAAGATCAGCCTGGGTTGTGCTTGTAGCCAGGCAGGCGCTGCAGCGGGTCGTTTCCTTTTTTTTCCAAGCTTTACGAGTCGGGTCTGCCCCTTCCACGTAACGGGGTTCTCGCTGAGCCTTAACTGCTCGTTTCTGTCAGAGGATCCTCTGAAACTCGTGCGAATTTCGGAGCCACAACCGAACAGACACACGCCGGAGATTGTCTCGATTCTTGTATAATGGAAGCAGTTTTCGAGGGTCGGCGCCTTGTCCGTCTCTCACCTCCCTCCATTTTCTTCGGTCAGTGGCCAGATCATCGCTCGAACGGTATGGAGGCGCAATCCCAATGAAAGCCGGCTTGCGAGGAATCGGCATCCTATTCACGTGCTTGGCGGCCGCAGCCACGGTGGCCTGCTCGCACCCAGCGGCGAAAGTCTCCAAATCCTGGGATCCGAAGGCTGCTGCCGCTTACCTTGACTACCGCGAAAGCTGGTGGATGGGATGGACGGGATCGGCTCGCGACCATGGCACCTTCTGCGTATCGTGTCATACCGCTTTGCCCTACGCTCTCTCCCGGCCTGCGCTTCGTGCCGCGCTCACGGAACAAGGTCCGTCCATCAACGAACGCAAACTAATCGAGAATGTCACCAAGCGCGTTCGTCTTTGGAAGGAGATTGGGCCCTACTACAGCGATCAGGGATACGATCACAAGACCGCCGAGTCCCGGGGAACCGAATCGGTTCTCAACGCTCTGATACTCGCCAGCCACGATGCCCAGAACGGACACCTCAGCGACGACACCCGCGCCGCATTGGACAACATGTGGGCGTTGCAGCAGACCGAAGGAGAAAATAAGGGCTCATGGCTTTGGCTCCAGTTTGACCAGGAACCGTGGGAAGCAAACGATTCCAACTACTACGGCGCGACGCTGGCGGCGATGGCCGTGGGGATGGCCCCTGGGAATTACACGTCGGCCCCTGAAATTCAGGATAACCTCGCAAGCTTGCGCGAATACTTGAAGCGGGAACGTGCAGGACAATCGACAATCAATCGTGTTTTCCTGCTGTGGGCTTCCACGAAATTGCCTGGGATTCTCGCGCCAGATGAGCAAGAAGCGATCATCCATGAAATCCTGAGCAAGCAACAGACAGACGGCGGCTGGAGGCTCGCTTCCATCGCGTGGAGGTGGAACGGGTGGACTGTTAAGTCACTCGAGAACATGTGGCTGCGAGAGGACGGAACCCCCATCGAAGGAAAAAGCGACGGCGTGGCCACTAGCCTGATGATCCTTGCCCTGCAAGACGCGGGCGTACCCCGCGACAACGCGCAACTTAAGCGTGGAGTGTCCTGGTTGGTGAGCAACCAGAACGCGACCGACGGTTCCTGGCCCGCCTCCTCTGTGAACAAACGGCGGCACAAATCCTCCGAGACGGGACGGTTTATGAGCGATGCAGCCACCGCTTTTGCTGTGATCGCCCTGACTGACAACCAAAAACCAGCGGGCCAGGTGGCGTCGGCGTCCAAGCATTGAGGAAGGCCCCTTCATAAACTACATAGGAGCGCATGAAAGACTGCAGAAAATTCTACATTGATGGGAAGTGGGTTGATCCGGTCGAGGCCCATGACTTCCCGGTCATCAATCCGGCCACCGAGCAGCCCGTCGCGACCATCTCGCTCGGAGGTTCCGCGGATGTTGACTGGGCCGTGGCCGCAGCCAAGCGTGCTTTCGATTCGTATTCGGAAACCAGTCTGCAGGAGCGCTTGAACCTTCTGCGCCGGATTATTGAGGTATACCAATCGAAAATGGAGGAGATGGCCGCCGCGATTTCGCAGGAAATGGGCGCACCCAGTTCGCTATCCAGAAAAGCGCAGGCTCCTGCCGGACTCGCACACCTGCTCGAAACCGTGAAAGTGCTGGAGCACTTCAAGTTTGAAGAACTAAAAGGTTCAACCCTCATGCGGAAAGAACCCATTGGGGTGTGCGGACTCATCACGCCTTGGAATTGGCCGATGAACCAGATCGTCTGCAAGGTGGCTCCCGCCCTCGCTGCAGGGTGCACCATGGTTCTCAAGCCCAGTGAATTTGCTCCGCTCTCCGCCTATTTATTTGCGCAGATTCTGCATGAAGCTGCTGTTCCTCCGGGAGTTTTTAATCTGGTGAACGGCGATGGGCCAAGGGTCGGTGCCGCTATTTCGTCGCATCCCGACGTAGCCATGGTCTCCTTCACCGGATCCACGCGAGCCGGAGTTGCTGTGGCTGTGACCGCGGCTCCTACAGTGAAGCGAGTGACGCAGGAACTCGGCGGCAAGTCGGCGAACATCCTTCTGGATGACGCCGACTTCGAGAAAGCGGTCAAGCAAGGCGTGCAGGAATGCTTCCGCAACACCGGACAGTCCTGTAATGCTCCAACACGCATGCTGATTCCGCGCGCAAAGATGGCAGAGGTGATCGCAGCAGCAAGACAAGCCAGTGAGACCACCAAGGTCGGGGATCCGCTTGCAGAAGACACGGGAGTTGGTCCGCTTGCAAGTAAGGCCCAATTCGATAAAGTGCAGCGCCTGATCAACAAGGGTATCGAAGAAGGCGCGAAGTTGATTGCCGGTGGTCCCGGCCGACCCGAGGGAATCAGCAAGGGCTACTTCGTGAAGCCTACCGTCTTTGCAGACGTCAGCAACGACATGACCATCGCTCGCGAGGAGATCTTCGGGCCTGTTCTTTGCATCATTCCTTATGAGGACGAAGATGACGCGGTCCGAATAGCGAACGACACTCCCTATGGGTTGTCGGGTTTTGTAACATCGGGGAACAGGGAGCGGGCCGTTCGAGTCGCGAAGCGGCTCCGATCAGGCAACGTTCACATTAACGGAGCGAGAATTGACTTCGGGGGCTGTTTTGGCGGCTACAAACAGTCCGGCAACGGTCGGGAATGGGGCGAAGCTGGCCTCGAGGAATTCCTCGAGTTGAAGGCGATTTTTGGTTATGAGAGTCGTTCGAAATGAAACAACGGCACATCTGAATCTGTAATTCAGACGGCACGAAGCCGAATAAATCAGGCGGGAGGAGTTGATGGCGGTTGGAGCCGGCTGGTCGAAGACCTGGACCTATTTCGAAGGAGCCTGGCACGAGGGCAACATCGGAATCATGGGCCCCCGCACTCATGCCGCCTGGCTGTGCTCCGTGGTGTTCGACGGCGCTCGATCGTTTGAAGGGGTTACGCCCGATCTTGAGCTTCATTGCGCGCGCGTCAATGACTCCGCCAGGAAGCTTTTCTTGAAGCCGACGGTTTCAACCGAGGAATGGGTCAGGCTTGCGCGCGAGGGAATACAACGCTTCGATAAGGATGCTGCGCTTTACATCCGCCCGATGTATTGGGCGGAGAAGGAAGGACCGTGGGTGCAGGCTCATGATCCGGAGTCCACGCAGTGGTGTCTTTCGATTTACGAAGCACCGATGCGTGTGCCCAAAGGCTTCTCGATCACGCTGTCTCCTTACCGCCGACCGACGCTGGAGTCGATGCCGGTCGATGCCAAGGCCGGCTGCCTTTATCCCAACAATTCGCGTTCGCTTTTTGAGGCGCACTCGCGCGGCTTCGACAACGCTATTGTTTGCGACATGTTGGACAACGTCGCCGAACTCGCTACCTCGAATATTTTCATGGTGAAAGATAGCGTTGTATTCACGCCCATTCCGAACGGGACTTTCCTGGCGGGCATTACCCGCCAAAGAGTAATCGGTCTGCTGCGGCAGAGTGGCGTGAATGTCGTCGAGAAAACTCTCACTTATCAGGATTTCGAAAAGGCAGACGAGATTTTCGCCAGCGGAAACTATTCCAAGGTGGTTCCTGTGACTCGCATCGGCGATCGCGTTCTTCCCTTCGGCCCGATCTACATCAAGGCTCGGGAACTTTATTGGGCGTTCGCGCATTCGTGATTTGTTGTGAAGCCTGAAGCCACATCCTCGATGGTCGAAGCTCTTACCCCGATTTGGCAGCGCGTGCTGCAACTGCCCTCGATTCATGTCGACGACAACTTCTTCGATCTCGGTGGCGATTCTTCGCTGGCGCTTCAGCTGTTCAACGAAATTGCGGAAGTGTGCGATCGGGAACTGCCTCCGGTCACGATTTATCAGGCGCCTACCATCGCCGCTCTGGCCGCGTTGCTGGAGCAACCCACCACACCGCGCTTCCCGACTCTTGTGCTGCTAAAGCCGGGCGCCGAGAAGCCGCCGATTTTTGTTGCCCATGGTTTGGGTGGCAGCGTTATGGATTTCTTTCAACCCGTTAAGCACATCGAAACCGAGCATCCGATATACGGGATGCAAGCAAGAGGAATCGATGGACTGGACGAACCCTTGGCGCGCATTGAGGACATGGCGGAATTTTATCTTCATGCGATCAGGAGTTTGCAACCCCGCGGTCCTTACGTTCTCGCAGGCTACTCGCTCGGCGGCCTGGTTGTGCTGGAAATGGCTCAACGCCTGTCGGCAAAAGGGGAAAAGGTCGCTCTGCTGGCTATGCTGGACGCATACCCGCACATCCGCTATTTGTCGTTCGGACAGCGTGCACGCCTGATTTTGCATCAGGCTAGACGAGGATTGCGCTCGCTCGCAAATCTGAGCGGAAGCGCTCCGTATCAACCTCCGGCCGGGATCTCGTTCACTCCGACGATGCAGCGCGTGCGGGACGGCGGATATCTTGCGCTGACTCGCTACCGGCCCAGATTTTATCCCGGCAAAATAAAGTTCGTGCGGGCCGAAACCAGTTCGGCTTTCCCCGATGATGCTGCGGCAGTCTGGGCACCCTTCGCCGAAAAGTTCGAGGTCGAAACTGTACCTGGGGACCATCTGGGAATAATCGCAACTCACTACGAAACATTGGCCGCGGTGCTTTCCCGGTATCTCGCGGAAGCTTTCTCGGAGAATTTACAGCGTGACAAACCGGGCTAGTTCTCTGCTCTCTTCACGCAGTGATGGTTTTACGACTGAATTCGCAGAGAGTTTTCGGCCAAGTTTGCTAACAATGCCTGGAACTCCTCCAACGGCAGAGGACCGCTGAACAGGAAGCCCTGGAACGAATGGCAGCCGAGACGGGCAAGAAAGTCTCGTTGTCCTTCCGTTTCCACGCCTTCGGCAATCACTGACAAGCCCATTGCTTTGCTCAGAGAAATGATGCTCTGCGCAATGGCGCCGCTGCTGGCGTCGACGAGAATGTCCCGGACGAACTCCTGGTCGATCTTCAATTGGTCCAAAGGCAAGCGCCGCAGGTAGGCCAAGGAAGAATAGCCCATGCCAAAATCGTCCAAAGAGAAGCGTATGCCGTGAGATTTGAGCGCCGTCATTTTGGCGATAACGTCCTCGAGGTCGTCCACAAACATGCTCTCAGTGAGTTCGAGCTTCAAGCTGCGTGGATTGGCTCCGGTTCGCTCCAGCGTCCTCAACACATTTGGCACGAAGTCTGGATTGAGCAACTGTCGAGCGCTGATGTTGACGGCAACCGTGAGATGGGCGGTTTCATTTCGAGCCGTCCATGCCGCAATCTGGCGGCAAGCGGTTTCCAGCACCCAGTCTCCTAACGACAGGATCAACCCGGTTTGCTCGGCGAGGGGAATGAAGTCGTCCGGCGGTAAAAGGCCGCGCTTCGGATGCTTCCAGCGTAGCAGTGCCTCGGCGCCGATCAGGACGCCACGATCCACTTGCGCCTGGTAGTAAAGTTGGAAATCTTTCGTTCTTATCGACTGGCGGAGGTCTTCCTCCATCGCAGCACGGGCGTTGACTGCAGCCTGCAAGGCTGGTGCGAAGAAATGCAATGTGTTGCGGCCCGCTGCCTTGGCCTGATACATCGCGATATCCGCCTGTTGCAAAACTTCGTTGGTGCTGTCTCCTGGATTTCCAAAGACGGTAATTCCTACGCTGGAACTGCTGCGGCACTCGCGGCCATCTAACAGATATGGCTGGTGAATAGTGGAGAGAATCTTTTCGGCGACCGTTTTGGCTTGAGCAGCTGCATCCTCGGGCGTTTCGCTAAGGTCCTGGAGCAGAACCACAAACTCGTCTCCGCCTAATCGCGCCACCGTGTCGGTTTCGCGGATGCTCGCGATAATGCGCCGGGCAACCTCCTGCAGCAGGAGATCGCCGATGTGATGGCCGAGGGTGTCGTTCAACGTCTTGAAATCATCGAGGTCGACGAAGAGCAGCGCTCGCTTGCGTTTGCTTCGGATGCTGGCGGCCAGCGTCTGCCGTAACCGATCCAGCAGCAGACGACGGTTGGGCAGGCCGGTCAGGGGATCAAAGAATGCAAGATTCGTGATCTCGTCGTGCGCAGCCTTGAGCTGCTGGAGTTCGCGTTCCCTTCTTCGCCCGCTCAAAATCCGCAACCGAGTCGCGCCTCCTACGATCAGCAGGGGCATGAGCCCGCAGATGCCTATGAACCACCACGACCAATACCACGGAGTCAGGATTCTGAAGGCGAACTCAGCCTCGTGGCCGCTCCACATGCCGTCGCTATCCTGCGCTTCTACATCCAGGCGATAGGCGCCGGGCGCGAGCTCTGCAAGCTGCAGTTCTCTTTGCGTAGTCTCGGTCCAGGCTGAATCCGTTCCCTTGAGCCGATAGCGAAACAGAATGCGATGGTCGTTGGACACATTCAACGCAGAGTATCGCGCGATCAGAGAGTTTGCGTGAATGCCGAAGGACGGATTTTTCTGCCCGGAAACATCCTTCCCTCCCACCACGAGCTTGGTGAAAACAACCTGGATCGGCAATTCGGGCAAGAGACGCGGGCGGGGCTTGAATCGAGAGAGTCCCCCGCTGGTTCCAATCCATATGGTGCCGTCAGGTTCTTCTGCGAAACCGTTGAGGTCGCAGTCGTTCCAGGCCAAGCCGTCGCTCGTGTCGTAGTGGCTCCAGCGGGAACCGTTCCACATGTCCACGCCGCGCTCCGTACCTGCCCATAGACGACCCGATGCGTCGAATTCAAGAAAGTAGATGAGTCCATCTGTGCCGGGTCTCTGAACGGCTTTGTCGACGGCCAAACCGCCGCGCTTCAAATGGACGCGGTCAATGCCGCCCCCGAACCGATACCCGATCCAGATTGTGTCGTTCGCGCCCGCCCCCAGCGCGAGCACTTCCTGATTGCTGAGACCGTTGCTGCGCGTGAAATTCTTCCAGCGCCCGTTCGCCAACACGAACAGTCCATTTTCGCCACCGGCCCAGACGCTGCCATCACTTCCCTCTGCGACTGCCCAAATTCGTGTGGCCGGCAATTGCGAAACCCGGGAAAACTTTCCATACGGGGCCGTGGCGACAAATAGTCCGGCCTCGGTCGCAGCCCAAAGCCTTCGGTGATGATCGAAGCGCAAAGTGTAAGCGGATTTGCCCATCAGACCCTGGGCGTCGCCAAACCACTGCACCGCGCCGGTTTTTACATGTAGGCGAGCTGCACCATGCGCTTCGGTGCCAATCCACAGATCTCCGTTGGGGCCGGTGCGAACGCTGTGTACCGGAAAGCCGTCCAGCCCTTTAACTTTCTTCCACCCGATTCCAGTTGGCCCGCGCTGCCCTCGCAACAACCCTCCCTCGGTGCCGACCCACAGTGTTCCGTCCGCCTGCGGTTGGATTTCATACACGATGTCGCTCGCCAAACCACTGGCCGTGGAGTAGCTTTCCCACTCCTGATACCCACGCCACTGAACTAGTCCCCGGCCGGCCAACCCGATCCACAGAGAATGACGCCGGTCCTCGAAAACCGAATACACTGCTCCGCGAAGACCGAGAGCGCGGTCAATTTTTTGCCAGTGTTTTCCCTCTCGAATCAGCAACCCAGCCGGGGACGGCAACAGAATCCGCCCAGCGGAATCAATTCCAGGTACGCCGACCACGGTACTGGGAGTCGGCACATCAGGCCTGCGAAATTTCGTCTGGCCTGTAGGCAACACAAACACGCCGGCATTCCTCGCTCGCACCCAGAGATTGCCGTCACCGTCTTTGCGAATCACCATTACGGCAGAATCCGGAAGTCCGCTTTCGGGCCCGAAGACGCGCGTGAAATCCAGTTCCCTGCGGCAGAGTTTCCGTCCGCATCCGTACCAGAGGATGTCGCCATCCACTAAAACAGCGTCGACATTTGGGCTCGAGGTTGCTGGGGCTTGGGCAAACCCGCGGATGGCAAACCCATCCTGTCGGGGCTTGGAATAGAGTTCCTTCAGACCAGACTCAGTGCCGAGAAAAGTGTGCCCTTTCCCGTCCGACTGAATACCCTGCGCCCAGCTGACTGTCTTGAAAGGGAGTGGAAGTTTTTCGAAGCTGTTGCCGTGCAGGTGGTAGAGCCCAAAACTTCCACCGGCCAGCAGAGAACCGTCGGGAGCTTCGCCAAATGCGGCCGCGGAGGTAACGGGAATTCCCTGTGCCGGCCCAAATCCCTCAAAGCGATCGCCATCGTAGCGGAAGATGCCGTTTTCCGTGCTGACCCAAACGAAGCCCTCGCGGTCTTCGTAAATTTGCCGCACGGCTAGATTTGCCAACCCGTCGGCGTTCCCGAAGGCGCGGAAACTGTACTCCTGGGCAAAAAGAGTCCCTGCCGCGAGCAGCAGGACGGCCAGCGAGCGCGCGATTCTTGGGCAGCCCACAAACCGATAATATCTTCTATCTTGTTCAATCTCTTAGCCTAATTCCGTCTCAGATGGAACTGAAGTAACCGGAGGAGGTATCGAGATCACAGAAAAATGAGCGACTTACGAACTTTTCAACCGACAACGGGAGGAGCGCCGGTTCTCCTGCGGTTCAGATATTTTTGGGCTTCGATGGCGGCGAGGATGTCCCACTCGCAAGAGCGATAACGTTCTGCTGCTGTGGTAATCTGCCTCGGGAATGAGGAGCAAAAGCATGCAAACTGGCATTCGAGCCTTCACGTTCGCGTTGGTAGCCGCCGTGCTTTCTGCCGGGGGCAATTCGTGGGCGCAGCAACCAAGTCACCGCACAGTGATTGCCGCGAGCGAGGTGATTGATGGCAAGGGTCAGGTATTACATGACGTTCGAATCGCGATCGAGGGGTCGAAGATTGTTGCGATAGACCCCAAGGCTGAAGGACCCGTGGACTATGATCTGCGCGGCCTGACAGTGCTGCCCGGCTGGATTGACGCGCATGTGCACATTACATGGATCTTCGGCAAGGATGGGAAGAACGCAGGTACAGAAGGCACCACGCCAGACGATACTTATCGGGCCGCGTCGAATGCGTGGCTTACCCTGATGGCAGGTTTCACGACGGTGCAAAGTGTGGGCGCGCCCAACGACATCCCGCTGCGCGACGCCATCGCGAAAGGAATACTCCCGGGCCCGCGTATCCTCACGGCCAACGAGCCGCTGGAAGGAAGAGGCGAGGCGACCGGCACGCCCGATGAGATCCGCGCTTACGTAAGAAAGCAAAAGCAAGCCGGCGCGGACTTGATCAAAATCTTTGCGTCGAAGTCTATTCGGCAGGGTGGAGGAATGACTCTTTCGCGAGAGCAGTTGAACGCAGCCTGTGATGAAGCCAGGAAGCAGGGACTACGCACGCTTGTGCACGCTTACAAAGAGGCGGTGCGCGCCGCGACTCTCGCCGGCTGCACTGAGGTTGAGCACGGTACGTTGGCCCCAGACGACGACTTGAAATTGATGGCCGAGAAGGGCACGTATTTTGATCCGCAATGCGGGCTGGTGATTGAGAACTACTTGCAGAACAGGGAAAAGTATCTCGACACCGAAGGCTACACTGCCGAGGGATTTGCTGCGATGGAAAAGATCCTGCCCATGGATCACGAGATCGTGGAACACGCAGCCAAGACTCCAGGACTGAAGATGGTTTTCGGCACGGATGCCGTGGCCGGCGCGCACGGGCGCAACGCCGAGGAGTTCATCGATCGCGTGCGCGACTGCGGCGTGGACCCCATGGCAGCAATGGTCTCTGCCAACTCGCTGGGAGCCGAAGCGCTGGGCTTGGGTGATCAGATTGGCTCGATCGCCCCTGGCTTCCAAGCGGATATCATTGCGCTCGATGGAGACCCATTAAAAGACATCACTGCCGTTCGGCGCGTTGTATTTGTAATGAAGGGCGGCGTGGTTTACAAGAACGCCGCGCGCGGCGCGATTCCCGTCTACGCAGGCATCCAGCCTTGATTCGACCTTTGCGTGCCACTCTGCTCTAAGCCAAGGCGTAGAGATACTCGACGAATGAACCCACAGCCGCGTCAATTCCCCCAACCTTGGCGTTGGTGGAGTCGATCAGATAGTACTCATTCGGAGCATGCGCCCCGGTCCCGTGCCCCAGTCCGTAATGTCCAGCCGGAAGATTCAGAGGTTCGGAAGTAAAGATGTATCCCGGCCAGGAGCCTGCGGATCGAGGCCACAGCACGGGATCCTGCCCCAGCTTGCGGTAAGTCGCAATTTGCGCCTGGATGAGCTTCGAATCCTGCGAAGTCTGCGTCGGATCGTAGCCGCCAGTCATATTTACCTCGATATCGCCGAAGCCGTGTTTTGCGAGATGCTCTTTCAGAAGCGCGAGCGTACCGGCAGCTGTCATGTCCGGCACCAGCCGCATGTCAATCTTCGCGACGGCGCGATGCGGCAGAATGGTTTTGCCGCCCGGACCTGTGTATCCGCCAACCAAACCCTCGATGTTGATCGTGGGCTTGGATTCGAGCAGCACGAGCGAGTCAAGCCAGTTTGTGTCGTGCACCCAATGCTCAACCCCCAACTGCTTCTTAACCGTCGCTTCGTTGCGGCGAGCAGCGGCCTCCTGAATCATCTTCATTTGTGCGGGAGTAAGCGGTTTCGCCTTGTCAAAAAAGCCTGCCACAGCTGGCGTGTGTCCATCGGACTCGACGAGCGTGTTGAGCGCTTGCACCAAGTGCCAGACTGGGCTATCCACCTGCGCCTCAAGGCTCGAGTGAACATCGTGTTTCGGTCCTCGTCCCCATCGTTCTCCGCTGGAAACCAGTTCGAGCTCAACCACCCCCTTGGCGCCCAGTGATATCTGTATGCCTCCATCCGCGTCCTGGCCTGCTTCCGGCATGAACACGCCCATGCATTTCTTCAGCGCATCGGTGATCCTTGGTTGGCGGATCACCTCCGGAAAATGGGTCGAACCAATCTCTTCTTCACCTTCACAGACGAGCACGAGATTTACCGGCAGCTTTTTCCCCGCTGCTTTGAAGGCATGAAGAGCGCCGAGGAAGGCTGTTTCCGGCCCCTTCTGGTTCACCGCGCCGCGACCGACGCAAATCCTGCCTAACCCTTCCTTGTCCACGATCCTGCCTTCGAGTGGCGGCGAAGACCACTCCGAAGGGTCGAACTGTTTTACGTCGTACATAAAATAGATGCCGACGGTGGTTGCCGCACCCGCTTCCAGAATGCCGAAGACCCCAGGCTTGCCTGACGTCGGCACAATTTCAACGTTCGCGAATCCTGCATCGCGAGCCAGTTGCGCCATATACTCCGGTCCCTGCGGATAGTTGCGGTTCTCGGCCGCGATCGAAGGCAAGGCGATCCAGTCCTGCAGCCGCTTCACATTCTCGTCATGCATCTTCGGTATTTGGCCCAGCACCGATTGGATGCCCGGATCATCTGGAGATAACGCAGACGAAGAGAAAGCAGAGATGGGTAACGCGGCGATGGCCGCTCCGGCAATCGCGCCGTGAATGAACTCGCGACGATTGAAAGCGTTATGGCTCGAATCAGTCATTGCATCCTCCATGTTGAATGAATAGAAATGACTATCCTTGGTTCGCCTCACTCAATGCTAGAGAGAGAATCATCTGGTTTTTGTCGAACGTCATCATACCAGTTGGTTTCAGACAGGCCAGCGATCTTTTCTGGTGGAGCGTTAGACTCCTAGAGACCTGAACTTCCGGTGCAACTCGCGCGGTTCTTGAACGATGAGCCCCAACCCGGTGCTGCGGTCTGCGAGTTTCGGGATGCAGGGTCCATTACTGAGGTGCGTCACGTCGCTATTTTTCCAATACCTTGCATGAGTCGAGGTACGTAAAATAGGAGACGTCGTGATCGAGCAAAAAATCAATGAGTTCTTTGGTGACGCCGAATCCACCGGCTTTGGAACCGGTTGGTGGAGCGGGATATTGTCTGCTTTTTTCGGATTTCTCTCATTCGGAGGAGTTCTCTGCCTGCATTTTCCTGAGCTGCTGAGCGCTCCGGAACTGCGCCCACATTATCCAATGCACACCATGCGCCTTTTAATCCAAGGCCTCATCGTGGGGGCCATTTTCTTCGGAATCATCTCTTCGATTAAGCGCAAGAAAAAGATTTTGGCGTTGACTGGAATGATGCTGGCCATCGCGGCAACGGCTTTGGGCGGATCAAGCGTTCAGATTAACGGCACTTTGCACAGCGGACCCGCCATCGGCCTGGACTGGTTCTTGCTTGATTTGTTCCTGATGGCACTCATCTACGTGCCACTCGAAAGACTCTGGCCCCAGTATCCAAAACAAGGAACATTCAGGAACGAGTGGACTTTGGATGTGGTTTATTTCATGTCCACGCATCTCCCAATACAAATTTTGTCTTTCCTGGTTTTATTGCCCGCCACCCAGGCCACCAAATATCTGGGTGTTCCCGTTCTTCAACACCTTATCGCTCGAATGCCCTGGCTGTTGCAATTTTTCCTGGCCGTTGTGGTCGCCGACCTTGCGGAATATTTCATCCATTTTGCTTTGCATAAAGTGCCTTTTCTATGGCGTTTTCATGCTGTTCACCACTCTTCGAAGGCGCTCGATTGGATCGCGGGCTCACGTTCCCACTTCGTGGACGATACGCTCGTGCGAGGATTTATCCTCGTCCCTCTCATGTTTGGATTTTCGCAATCGATCATCCTGGCGTATTTGATTTTTGTCACCCTTCACGCTACCTGGACTCATTGCAATTTCGGCCCCAATGCAAAATGGATTGAAAACTTTTTGGTCATGCCCAGATATCACCATTGGCACCACACCTCTCAAAAAGAGGGCATCGACAAGAACTTCGCTATTCATTTTCCCTGGATTGATAAGCTTTTTGGGACTTACTACTATCCCGAGGAGTGGCCGGAACGTTACGGTCTGGACGGCGAGGAAATTGCGAAGGGCTTTCTTGGGCAGACGATCGAACCCTTTACTCCGAGAAGAAAAAGGACTCCCTAGAAATCGAGCGCGGCCAGTCGAACGTCCGCCGGCACCTGTTCGCCCCTCGCCGTCGCCTTCACCAGCCCGAGACGTTTCATGTATTTGACGGTCAAAAATCCAAAGTCATATTCGGATTCGTCGTGGCTGAGCCGCAAGAGCGTTTGATAGTGGTGGTGATTATTCTGCAGGCAGGCGCTGAAGGTCGCCGTCACCGGCAGCCATTCGCCAATGTTCATCGCGTTGTCACGCTCATCGTCATAGCGCCGGTATCCAAAGTTTCGGGTGTGGGTCCAGTAGTTTTGAATCATGTTGATCCACCAACCAAAAATTCGCACCCCCAACCACATCACCAGCACGAATTTCAGGCTTCCAACCAGCTTCCATAAGAGCCAGAAGTTTGCGGTTTGTGCAACCACGGCGAACACCGGGTTGCCCACTACCCGAAAGGTTCGCGACTTCAAGACGTCGTCGGTGGCCAGATTCTCCTGACACCGATACGGCAAGAGACAAAGATATAAGGTCCGCCCAAGACCATCTCTTCCAACTTTATTGGGGTCCCCATCATGGTCTGAATTCTTGTGATGCAACCGATGGCGATTCACCCAGGTGATTGGATTTACGTATATCGCGAACGTGTTATTCACGATCGTAACGGCTTTGATAAACCATTCCTTGTAGTCGAGGGCGCGATGAGCGATTCCGAGATGAAGAACGTCGGCCAAATACAAGCCACCGAGAAACCAACAGAAAATAAAGTAAGCCGCGCCTATCAACAATCCCTTCCATGGTCCCAAGTGAGCTGGAGCGGAATACACGCAAGCTAGCATGTAGAGACCAATAATCAAATAGCCTGTGAGATTGTATATTTTCATGATGGCCGCCCCCGTCGGGTTATTCAACCAGAAATTGGAGATCCTTTCAAATACAAGTCCTTCACGGGGCTTAGCGCGACATTAGAAGTTGGACTCCTGGCTCGATTTCCGAAATCGTGATCGAAGGCAGATTTGCTTCAGACAATTTCTGATTAAGTTGTGGAAGTTTAGTTGTTTTGAACTCGCTCCATTCCGCAATGGCTCGTTTGACGCGCTCGCTCGACTGGCTGTAGAGGGCTATCGCCTGTGAAGGCACCGCGCGATCCCCGCCTTCGACGACATGCAGCGCCGATACCATATCGACGAAAGCGTCCTGCAGTCCTGAGGTCTGCCCCACGGCTCCTGGCTTGGACTCTATCTTTGAAATTTCAGTTTGAGCCTCTGCCAGCGCCGATTTGACAGCCGAATCTTTCTCGCCAACCTTCTGCGCTACATCAGCAAGGTTTTTCTGTAGCGAAGCGATCTCAGCCAGTGCGCGCTGCGCTTCCCTGATTTCGGCAAATATCTGCTGGCCGAGTTGCAATTGCTGGTGAAGGGTCTCGGTGGTGGCGGGGGAACGAGGATCCATCACCACTTCCAGGGGCTGAGTCTGCGCCTTTCCGTCGACGGTGAGTCTGACTGTATAGATCCCGGGCACCGCTTTGGGCCCCCTGGGATTGCGGGATTCGGCTTCTTCATCCACGCTCGATCCTCCGGAGCTGCTCCAACTAAGATCCCAGACAAAGCGGTGCATCCCAGAATTGGTTCCGAGCACTTCCGGCTTGGGGAACCAACGCTCGGCGATGGGAAGAGGTGGGTGCTTTTCAGGATGCTGGTTCTCCGAAGAGAATTTCTGGACGAGTTTCTGTTCCGCATCAAGAATCTCCAGCGAGATAGTGCTGGCGGAGGACTTGAGGAAATAGTCAATGATGGCGCCTGCAGGCGGGTTCCCGGCTGTCGGTTCCTCTGGTGGGAGCGGAGTGCCCGCGAAGGAGTCGTTATCGATGCGATATGCTCGCGCCGGATGGTAAAGCCAGAATGCGTTGTCCTTTTTGACCTCGAGCGCCTGGCGAAGCGGTGTGATGTCGTCGAGAATCCAGAAAGAGCGGCCGTGCGTAGCGACTACTAGATCCTCGCCGTGAATCGTAAGATCGCGGACGGAAGTCACCGGTAGATTAAGTTGCAAAGACTGCCAGTTGCCGCCGCCGTCAAACGATACATAAACCCCCAATTCGGTTCCCGCAAAGAGCAGCCCCTTTCTCTCAGTGTCTTCACGAATGCCGCGCACGAAAGCATTTCCCGCGATGCCGTTGGTGATCAGTTGCCAGGTAGCTCCATAATCGTGGGTTCGATAGAGATAGGGCGTCTGGTCATCCAACCGGCTGCGATCTACCGCTGCGTAAGCAACCGCGGGATCGAAATGCGACGCTTCGATAAACGAAATCTTGCTCCAGGTTGTCAGGCGCGCGGGCGTGACGTCTTTCCATGTTTTCCCGCCATCGCGCGTGAGATGAATTAGCCCCGTATCGCTTCCTGCCCAGATCGTATCGCGGTTTAGAGCGGAGGCCGCGATCGTGAACACCACGCCATACCCTCGTTGCTTCGCGTTCTCTGTCGTCGTCGCTCCTTCAACTTCGTCACCAGGTCGCTGTGTCGATCCAGTGAGATCGGAGCTGATGGCCTGCCAGTGCAGCCCACCATCGATTGTTTTCATGACATACTGCGTGCCAAGGTAGAGCGTTGAAGAGTCAGCGGGAGAAAAAATGAGAACCGGCGTCCAAGGGTCCCTGTATTTACGCTGGTTGATCTCGGAACCAAACGCCGGCACCGGCCACGGAGTGACATCCTGGCTGAGTCCGGTTCGCCTGTTGTAACGGATAACTGATCCGTAGGTTCCGCTCAGATAGATAATGTCGGGATCCTTGGGATCGGGCGCCATGTAGCCACTCTCGCTATCGCCGGCAGGAAACCAGTCGCGCGCAGTGATTTGACCGTGATCGGTGCGGCTGGGGACGGCGGCGCTTCCGCTATCCTGTTGAGCACCGTACACAATGTAGGGAAACTCATCGTCAGTGATGACATGATAGAGCTGTGCCGTGGGCTGGTTGTACCACGTACTCCAGGTCTGGCCGTGGTCGAGGCTGACCGTGGTGCCTTGATCCGTCCCGAGGACCACGCTGTTGGAATTCTTGGGATCGATCCAGATCTGGTGGTAATCGTCGCCGCCGGGCGCGCCGCGGACAATTGAAATTGTTTTTCCTCCGTCGACTGATCGGTAAAGAGCGACGTTCGGGATGTAGATCACATCGGAATTCTGCCCGTCGACGGTGATGCTGTTGAAGTACCAGTCGCGGCTGGTAAGCCGAGGGTCCGCGTTCTCCAAGGCCCAGGTATCGCCCGCATCGTCGGAGCGATACAAACCTGCCTTCTTCGCCTGGATCAGTGCGTACACGCGTTTACCATCCGGCGCAACGTCGACTCCGATGCGTCCCCAATCACCCTCAGGCAGCCCATTGCTGAGGCGAGACCAGGTTTTGCCTGCATCCTGAGAGCGGTAGAGACCGCCACCGGGCCCTTCTATGGGGGCATAGGTACTCCAGGGGGGACGGTGCGCATTCCATGTGCCGGCAAACAACAGCCGCGGGTTTCGAGCGCATATCGCCAGGTCCGAAACGCCAATTTGAGGTCCTTGATCCAGGACCTTGGCCCAATGCGCTCCACCGTCGACGGATTTGTAAACGCCGCGCTGTTCGTTTGGTCCATAGGCGTGACCGAGTGCACCCACATAGACGACCTTCGAGTCTTGCGGATCGATCACGATACGACTGATCTGGCGAGCATCTTCTAAGCCCATGTGCGTCCACGTGGAGCCGCCATCACCGGATTTATAAACTCCGTTACCGGAAGACAAGTCCGATCGGATATCCGACTCGCCAGTTCCCGCGTAGATCGTCTCAGGGTCGGATGGCGCCACCGCGATTGCTCCGATCGAAGCCACCGGTTGTTTGTCAAAGATTGGCGACCAGACGGTGCCAGCATCGGTGGTTTTCCAGACGCCGCCGTTGACGGCGCCGAAATAAAATGTCGTCGAGTCGCCCGGAACTCCAGCGACGGCAACCACGCGCCCCCCGCGAAATGGGCCAATCAGTCGCCATTTCAGGCCGCTCATTAATTGAGGTGGAACCGACTGGGCAACTGCGCAGCCCGCGAGCAAAACGAGGAAGGCTGTGATGAAACTCGGACAGGACGACGACTTATGTTTGAACAAGTGGCAATCCCTCGCTGGCTAGTCAGTTTACCGGAAAAGGCAATGTTGGATGCACGCATGATAAGGGGGGATTCCTGGTTTTTGGAACATGCGAAGAATTGAAAGCCCTTCGCAGCAAGGGCACCCGGCCAGCGACGCAACTACCCGGACACTAGCGTTTCCCGCTCAATCGAGTAAGATTTTTAGGGCACCGCGTTTGACTTTCGAGGTTAAGAGCGCTTGGACAAGACCCGCGACCAGCTAACCCGCAGCCAAACGAAAACACGGCTTGTTGAGCAGATCAACATCTATTTGCAGTCGTGCGATTACGCTCGCGCCCTGGATTTGTTGCGAGGCACAGCCGCCGAATTTCCCGGCGATGCGGAGTTGTCCGAACTGGAAAAGCTTGCCCATGATGGCGTCAAGCGCAACGCCGAAGCCAACCGCCTTATCACCGAAAGCCAGGAACTGTTCGCCCAGCGGAAGTCCGCCGAAGCGATTCAGTTGTTGCGCAAAGCTTATGAACTGGATAAACGCAATGCTCTCGCCCGCTCCATCCTGGCCAATGCGCTGGTCGAGCAGGCGCATTCGGTTGTGGAAACCGATTGGCTCGAAGCCGAGACGCTGACCAATCAGGCGCTGGCCTTGAACCCTGCGCATCCCACGGCCAAGACCATCCTCAGCCTGATCGTTGCCAGGAAAGAAACAAGCTCTGTGGAGGACTGGGTTGCGCGAGCGCGCAAGCTGCAGGCCTCCAGCGATCCATTTGCAGCCTTGGCTTGGGTTGCTGAGGGATTGGCCGTTCATCCCCACGATCCTAAGTTGCTGCTGATCCAGGATGAGATCCAGCGCGACCAGGATGCTCGGCGTCGTCTGGCCCGCCGCGGCGACTTGGAAGACCTGCGGCGCCTGCAGCGTGAAATCGATGGGGCCGCGGACGTTGCGGCGAAACAAGCTTTAGCCGCGCGCATACAAAACCTGGCCGCCAAGTATTGGACGGATGGCGAAATCTTGTCCATCGCCAACGCCCTGCTCCTCCGGTTGGGATTAGTCTCCCAGGAGTGTTCCGCCGCCTCGCCGCGCGGCAAGAGCGCGACCGTAATTCTTCACGTCCCACGGCCGAGTGCTCCCGAGGCCTCACGCGACACTACCCGGCAGATTCCGCCAAGCCAGATTACGGCAAGCGCTGTTCCGGAAGGTCCGGTTCCAGCCCAGAACGTTCCGACCGCCGCCGTTCCTCCGAACGAGGTTCAGCCCGGCAAGGTTGCGCCGAGCCTTGTTCCACCAGGTGAGGTTCGTCCGCGCAAAGCCCCGCCGAGCATTGCGCCGGTGAGTTTAGTTCTGACCACTCCCGCGCAAGCCGACACGCCTTCTGCCGCGGACCCTTCCGCACTGCAAGTCAAAATCACATCTCCACGATCCCGGCCTAAACAGCCAGCAAGTCCGAACTCCACAAAGCTGGTCCTCATCTCCGCCGCTGTGATAATCCTTACTGCCATAATCATGGTCGCGGCGACCTTTTTCTTCACGCGAAAACATTACGCCTCGCCGGTGGCGCAGACCCAACCACCTGCTCCGACCGTTTCTGCTCCAGACGTCCCCGCCGCGCAAACAAGTCCCGCGCAAACAACCCCAATACAAACAAACCCCTCACAAGAGCCGTCGACACAAACGACCCCCGAAGCATCTCTGCCGGCTCCGCGCACTTCTTCCGACTCGGCCGCAGAAAAAGCCACACCTGATGATCAACGGCCCGCCGCGTCCGGTCACAACCTCGGCACGCTCCTAGTCGTTGCGGGTCAAGACGGCGCAAGAGTTTCTCTCAACGGGAAACTTGAAGGGCAACTCACCCAAGCCGGCCAGTTGCGCCTGCCAAATCTCGAACCCAGGGACTACGTTGTACAAGTTTCTAAGAGCGGCTTTCAGGATCCTCCCCAGCAAAAGATCCGCGTCCGCAAGGGCGAGTCGGCCAGGATTATCTTCAACCTTCAACCTCAGCCCCAACCGCAGCCCCAGCCTCGTCTGGCTTCGCTGACCGTCGAGGGCGGCGTGTCCGGAACCACGGTTCTCGTCGATCAAGCTCCCGTCGGCACCATTCAGCCCGATGGCACGCTCTTTGTCTCCGCCGTCAATCCTGGAGACCACGTGGTCGAATTGCGCAATGAGCGATTCAAATCGCGGCAGTTCAGGAAACACTTCGAAGCGGGCGGAACTGTATCCCTCACTGCCGCGGATGCAGCATTGGAAGCCGCTTCCGGCGAATTGAAAATTACCTTCACGCCCGCCGACGCCAATGTTGCAATCGTCAAAGGCAATCTTCTAAAAACGGTAAGCAGCGGCGTCCCCCTCAATCTTGCCCCCGGCACCTACACGCTCACTGCGCGAACCGCTGAGAGGTTCACGCGCTCGTCCACCCTCGAAGTCGTGGCCGGCCAATCCAAAACTTTGGACTTGTCTCTGGCCCCGAGCGGCATGTCCAACTGGGATGACCCAGGCGGCTGGAAGCGTGAGGGAGATTCTTTCACTCGCAAAGGCGGAGACTTCGTCCTATACAGAGTCGTTCCCGCCTCAGGTACATTTATTTTCTCCGCGATGCTCACCAAGGGTCACCTCCTGCAATGGGTACTGAACTACAAGGACCCCAAGAACTACGTCCTGTTCCGAATCGACGAGAATAACTTCTACCGCACGGTCATTCGCAACGGCGAGAAAACGGACGAGATCACAGTTCCCAATAAAGGCGACAAGAAAAGCTTCCGTACATTCGGAATCCGCGTAAGCCCCACGGCGCTCGTCAACCAGATCAAGGATGGTGACAGTTGGACCGTGCTGGATCGCTGGACTCAGCCCGGCGCTGATGTCAACCTTGGCAAGTTTGGCTTCTACATACCTGGCAGCGACGAAGTAGCACTCTCCAGCTTCGCTCACTACGGCGACTTGAACATCCGCTAGCCGAAGGCGCAAGCGTTCCATGCACGGAGTACACCCGGACGATGGACGCTACACGGATGTTGGCGGTATATATAGCTATGACCTTCCTATGCCGCATCGTATCGCTCTCTCGCAGCCGCAAGTTTGGCCGGCATCCTGAGATCAGATGGGCGAATTGCGCCTGTGGGATGATTCAAGCCTCCATCGCTTTGCTATTCCTACTGTCGCTGGTGCATCCATCGCGGGCCTTCGCGGCCGATCCTGACCTGGAGACTGTGCTGACTGCCTCGCGCCAGCGTATTGAGAAATTGGACTACCGCATCACCGGGCGACTGGCGCGGATAGAAGGCGATGGCAAGCGCACGACCTACAAGTTTGTCGCCAAGGCTCACTGGTTTCCCGATGGTCTGCGTGTACTATGTGAGATCTCGGGGCCCGGCTCAGAGAAGACGAGCCTTCTTCTGCACATGAGCGTGAGTGGGCACCTGACCATCGAGGCGCTACTTCCTGGCGAGAAGACCGCTAATGTTGTGCCATTCGAACATTGGAACGACCCCCTGGTGGGGACAGACTTCTCCTATGAAGACATGGTAGAGAGCCAGTTCTTTTGGAAGAATCAGGGACTTCTGGCCCCGGAGAAATACGGCGTGCGGGATTGCTTTGTCCTTAAGAGCACACCCGGTACTCAGGACCGGAGTCACTATGATTCGGTAACATCGTGGATCGACCGCAACATTTTGTTCCCTGTACATGTAGTGAAAACGCTTCGCGGGACGGGACAGCAGAAGGAATTCATCTACTATGGGCTGCGGCAGGTCAGCGGCGTCTGGACCGCGATGCAAGCGGAGGCAAAACTGCAGGGCAAGCCCGGCTCATCAATTCTTACAATTGAACGTGGGTCGCCAAAGGCAAATCTTGGACGCAAGGACTTTGATATCAGCCAGTCCAGCGCTAAAGAAGAGGAAGTGAAATAAATCGAAGGGCCTTAATTGAGTGGGCGATGTGCATTGCTGCCAGCGGAGCATCCACGGAATTCACCGTCATGGGATCAACTCCTTCTCCGACTCCGATGTTGCCGGGGCTACGTATAAGCCAAAGGGCCACCAATTCCAGTCGCCGGCAAGCTTCAATAGTGCCGGGCCGACAACCATCCGCACCACGGTAGCATCAATGAACACCGCCACGGCAAGTGTAAAGCCCAGCATTTGAACAACCAGAAAGCTGCCCACGGTGAACGCGGTGAACACGGCAATCATAATTGCCGCCGCGCTCGTGATAAGCCCCGCGGTCCGCGCCAGGCCCTCGATTACCGCTGCTCTCTCGGATAGACCGCGCCGCCGTTCCTCGAGGACTCGGGCAACCAGGAAGACTTCATAGTCCATGCTCAATCCAAAAACAATGGCAAACGAGAGAATCGGGACGATCGGGTATACGGTGCCGGTCGGTCCGTCGAGCCCAAAGAGCCTGCTACCGTGGCCTTCCTGAAAAACGAGAACTAACGCACCGAACGAAGCACCAACGGAGAGCAGATTGAGCAGAATTGCTTTGACGGCTGCAAATAAAGAACGTAATCCGATCAGGAGTGCCAGCAAACTCCCCAGTACGACGCCAAGCACCACCTTCGGCAATCGCTCTTTTACAACCGAGTCATAATCTGCCTCGAGTGCGGGAACGCCGCCGACACGTAACACAGCGCCGGGCACGCCGGTGATTGCCCCGACATCGAGGGAACGCACCTCGCGTACCCACCGTATCTGGTCGTTGGGCGAACTATTGGAGGTGGGCAGCAACTCAATCAAGGTAGCGTGGCCATCGCTGCGAAGAAAACTCTGGCGAATTGGCTCGGGCACTTGGTCGACTGCATCCGAATTGTCAGCCATTCCCGTGAGAGTCGGAAGAGATAAGACCTCTTGCGCTCTAGGATCGCTCTGGAAGCGGGTGGTCAAGCGGCTCACGGCAAGCCAACCGGCCGGCGAGAGCGGCGGAGACTGCGGCGGCAATTCCAGGATCACTCGCAGGGACGGCACAATACCCGATCGCCCCATGCGTTGAAGTGTGTGCAGTGCCTGCACCGATTCAGCCGCTTCCGGGAGCGCATGACGGTCAGGAACTCCGGGAGAGATTCGCCGTGCCTGGAATGCAAGGATCAGTAGCGGAATCCCGGCGATAAGCAAAGCTGCCCAGGGCCGGCGGGTTATGATCGTGCCCCACCGCACCCAGCGCTCATCCGCTGCACATAGGCTCTCCCGCGTTTTGACTCGTCCGTCTGGGCGACGCACTCCGGCGGCATCGATGTGATGCCCCAGCAGACCAAGCACCCAAGGCAGAATGCAAGTACACAGCATGACGCTCAGAACGGTTACCAGCAGGCCAGCTATCCCGATGGAGCGCAGTTCGCTGATGGGCACAGTCAGCAGTGCTGAAAATCCGATGGCGACCGTCGTGGCCGAGATTATCAGCGTTCGCCCCGCTTGCCCGGCAGCAATATCGGCAGCACAGCCGGGATCACATCCCTCGTTCAATGCTTCGCGAAACCGGCTCACCATCAACAATGCATAGTCGATGCCCAAGCCAAGGCCGAGCATGGTTGCCAGATTCTGCACCAGAATCGACAGCTGCAGATAATGCGCGAGTATCGCAGCCGTACCCATCGACATCGTGATTGAGAGTACTCCGACTCCCAGCGGCAGCAGCGCGGCCACGAGACTGCCGAATGCCAGCAACAGCAGCAACAGAGTTACCGGCATCGCTCGTTCCTCAGCATGTTTGACGTCATCTGCACTGACCTTGCGAAGATCGAAGTTCAGTGGCGTTTCACCTGTAATCTCCAGTTTGATATTTGGGTATTGCGCCCTCAACTGACCTTGCATCCAGTCTGCTTTTGCCCTCAGTTTAGGCACCAACGCCTCGACATCTTTTTCGTGAGGGTCCAACCCGACGATGATCAAGGCCCCACCATTGTTCCCCGTGAACAAAGGATCTGGCCAATCCAGACTTGAGACGGCACCCGCCACTCCGGGCACACTACGCAAGGAACTGCTTAAGAAGCCCAAGGCTTCTGCGCCTTTTGCTGAATCAGGATCGGGAACACCGCTGATCACCAGAACCAGGCGGTGGGCATATGGAGACTGGAAACGCTGCGCCAGTTCCCGATCGACTTTTTCGGATTCCGCGCCTTTGACGTGAACAACTGTTTCCAGGCGCCGTTCGACTTTGTAGGAAAAGGGCAGCAGCACAAGCGCCATGGCAAACCCCGCCATCGCCAACCAGAATCGGTGCCGAGCGGCACCACAACCGGTCTTCACGCTTGGCATTACCATCGAAGATCCACGTCGTTTCCTCGTGCGTCTGAGCCCAATGAGATGACCTCCGTGATCGGGCACGTCCATGATATACGGTCAAACTGAATATTTATTGAGGTTCGGCCTTGAGCTGGGTCAACGATAAACGATAGGGGTGACGAACTGCCCGTTGAACCCTTATCAAACGAGGAACGTGGCTAAGGTTCCCAGTCCGGGAGAGTTCAAGAACCGCTGCACACGTTCCTGCTTCACATCGAAAAGCCGGCGTCTTCTACGCTGACGGTGTGTTCAGATGCCTTCTACGTCGGAGCATCGGCTAACCGAATATTTTTGCAAAAAAATGTCGCACGCCCTCGAATCTCTTGTGCTTCACGCGCGCCCGTTCTTCCGGAAGCGGGGGTGGCAGAGCTGCCATTGGGATTGGCGCAGGGCGAGTTGATAACGGAAGTGCTTCGGCAAGCCTGTATGCGGGAGGTGTGAAGGTCAGAGTAGCCTCCGCTTTCGCGTGAGGCAGATCCCGCTGCGCGTCATGCAGTTCTGCCGTTTCCGTTCCTCCGCCAGACAATTTGGTGCCTATCGTCGCTTCAGGGGAAGATTCGTTTCCAAGAGGCGGTAAGGAGGGCTCATTGACGGAAGCTGAAGCAGTTCCTTGTGCGCTTGCGTCCATATCTTCGCCTACCGCCGCGCCAGAGGCCAAAAGCACTGGGGGCCGCGGGGGCGGAGGACACCCGCATTCGACCGGCAGAATCGTCTCATTCCCATTCCCGTCCGAGGCCGCGGCGTGGAAGGCTGTGTCTTCGCTCCTTAGGCGTCCCGCGTGAAAAACGATCTGGTCCCGCGGCTGGAATTCATATTTCCCGTCTCCCATGAGTTCGTAAATAATTGCCGGGGACGTGTTACCGGGAAGAGTCTTGACACACGTGTTGCCCTGCGAGTCGGCGCGGATTGCGTAGTCGAACTCTCCCGGACCGCGAAGCAGAATGCGGAAATCCGGGGTGACCACTTCGTCCGAGGAATCGCCCAGCTTGATGTGTGTCTCCAGGGCGCCGACACCGATGGCGAGCATCAGGTCGGGACCGTTCCGAGAACGGTTGACCAAGACTGTGGAGCGCGGGCATACATAAAAGTCTCCACCCCGCCGCAAGCGCATCACGGTCGTGTCAGACAAGGCAGTGACGGAAGAGCCCGACGGGACACGGTCAACTGGTACGACGTTGCTGTAGTCCACGGCAGTAATTGGAGGCGCCACCGGCGGCGACTTTGCAGCGACCGCATGCAGCTGCACCAACAGACGATTTCCGGCTGATTCCCAGGTGTAGTCCAATGGCTTGAGTAAATCGATTTCCACGTGGACCTGCGGCGGATCGGTGGCGCTCAGTGTGAGACGAATCGCGCTTACGTCCTGACTCTTCACTGGTACCAGTTTGCTGGGAACAGACATGTTCGTGTTCGGCAAATCGATAATCAGACGCATGGGCTCAGTGAGCTTGCTGATCTTCGGCTTCACTGGGTCCGTCGTTATAATTTCCACCGCAGGTGTGCCATCTTTCAAAAAGACGTTGAAGTGAACAACTGTGGCGGCGCTCTGGGAAGCGGGGACCTCCTGTTCCGATTCGTGTTGCGCTGGGCTGGCCGCTAGCGATTGCAGAGGAGAGGACAACAAGGAAATTGCAACCAGCAGAGCGGCAGCAGCGAAACACACAATTCGACTCCGCCCCTCATCTTGTGCGTGACGCCTTTGTAACCGCGCTCTCATGGCAGTGCAAAAGTTAAGGTGATGTTGGTTTCAAAGCTGGCGGGGCGTCCGTTACGAATGATAGGCTCAAATCGCCACTGCCTGACTGCATCGGCGGCTGCAGCCACCAGCCTGGGATATCCGCGCACCGGACTGAGCCGCTGAACTCTTCCATCTCCGCCTACTAAAACGTCAAGCACCACGATCCCTTGAATATGATGGACCTTGGCCGCATCCGGATATTCGGGCTCCACGCGGTCTACGACGCGCGCGAGGGCTGTTCGCTCGGGAACCATCCCGGGGGGTGAAGAGGCGGAAACACTCCTTGCACCGGAATCATGGGGAGTCGTTGATGCGCCTTGCACTCCCGTATCTTCGAACACAACAATCCCAGAGTCATCGTCAAGCGTGTTCTCAATTTCCAAGTCAGGCAGATGGTGCTTCGCTCGAACGGACAGCGGACTTGAATACTTGGGGAGGGAAGATTTGGGAGGGGAAGGTTTGGCAGGAAGAGGTTCCGCGGGAGCTGCCACAATAACCGCCGGCTTCAGCGGTTGAACGATTGGCGGATCAGGAAGGGCAGGCTTTGGTGCGGGCGCTGAGGATTGCCCCGCGACCGCTCTGGAATTCCTGGCGAACAAGTGCAGTCCGTCGTGCGGAACGCTCCTGCTCAGGGCCCAACCGGCGAGAAGCAAGGTACCTGCCACGAGAGCGGCCAGCAGCGATTTTCGTGCTCCCAATGCGAGCGCGACTGCTTTGGCTTTTATGGATTCCGCGAGAACCTGGGACGGTGCTCTGCTGATCTCTTGCACTTGAGCTGGAACACGCGCCACAGAGTCGGAGGCAAGTTCATCCACCCGCGCGATTGTGTCCGCGACCCGCTGAGACATCGACTGTATCGCGACAAGGTCGCCGGCCGTGAATGCATCCGCTTGAGAAGAGAAGGCGCCGAGCACGCCGATTTTCTCCTTCGCGTCCTTCAGCACCGGCACAAGCACAATGGAGCGAGCGCCTAGACTCCGGCACACCGCCGCATCGAGGCCGGGGAAGTTCTCGGAGTTATGACAATACTGCAGCGTAGAAGTACGCAGGCAGGCGTCCACCATCCGTGGATCCCGGCGCAAATAGGTTACAAACTCACCGGAGGTCACCCCGTTCAGAGCACGGGCAACCATCTGACCACCACGCACCCAACCGATGAAGGCGCCGGTCGCGCAAGTGGAGAGTCGGGTTTGAGAAACAATTTGCTCCAACACCAAATCGAGCGCAACGTCGGCGCGCATCACCTGGTCGGCCGGTTCGCTTTCTCGTGCGCCAAGATTGAACCGGTGCGGGGATGGCGAGCGGCGCGTCGGCGCAGAAGGTCTCGCCCCGAAAGATGTCGAGTCGCCGGACGCGCTCTTCGCCTGGGAGGTATGAGCGGCGGCGGGCGGAATTCTGCGCTCCGCCGCTGATTGACGCCGCGACTTCACCGGCACCCCCACACCGCAGTATTCCGCACGCACCGAAAGGTCATCTGTTCCCTTGACGAACCGGAGGCAAGGAGGAAAGACCCCGTGATGGAGGAGGCGAGCAAACCAGGGAGCGATACGGCCATGTCGGGCCAACTCCTAACGAAGATTGGCTTCCAAAGCACGCGTCCATGACGCAACACTCGGCGCACGGCGCCGCATGTTGCTCAAAAGGGTGGACCGGAAAGGAAGTCTATTTCAGAGCCTGACGCACGCTCTCTCAGGGGAGGCAAAAACACTAGGAAACAGTCTGCCACCCTTGAGTCTCACTGTCAAGGTGGGCAATTACGGAATCTCCGAAGCCGCGTTCTCTTAGATCGCTCCTGACCGTACGCCGGCAGAAACCCCGGCGAGGAATTCTACCGTTACGGCGGAGGGATCTGAACGTCGATTGCAATGTTCGAATAGCCGCTCTCTTCGTTCCTCGTATTTACGCTGGTAGCGGCGTAGCAGTAGCGGGCGCCATCGGTGACTTCCGAATCCGTATATAAAGTGCCGGTGTTCAGCATATAGTTGATCTTGGAGAAGGGTCCGCAGGAGTCTGTGTACGTGGCGCGATAGATGTTATAGCCGGATACATCAGGCGACGTGCTCACGCTCCAGGAGAGACTGACCGTGTGTGTCGACTGTGCCGTGGTGCCGGGGCCGCTCGGTGTTTCGGTCGTGGATGAAGACCAGCCTCCGCAGCCGAGCACCAATACCGTTGCTACGAAGCCGAGGATCGCCGCAGCGCTTGTGACCAAGCGGCGGGAGTCATTCCAAACCGGCGTTGGATGGGACTTCGGAGGCTTCTGACAATCGTCAATCACAACAATTTTCTAATCGTTCCCGTAATCCTCTGGGATGTAGGGCGACTTGCACCCCTGAAAGTTATTGTCCCCGGGATACACGGCTCCTATCCACTGGCGTGGCGGTGGCGCCTGTAGCACAGCCTTCATCGACGCTGTACCTCCAACCAGGGGTGCCGTCCCCAAGACGAAGTCCGAGTTGGCGCTGTCGACGAAGGTGATGGTCCCGCTCGGCGTGCCCGTTGACGGTGGAACTCTTACGGCCGCCGTGAAGGTGGTGGACTGGCCTGCGGAGAACTGATTGGACGAGGAATTGATGACGCAAGTTGCAGCAACTCTACCTTTGATAGTGAAAGTGACTTGCTGGGCCGCGAACGCATTCCCGTAAATGGTCAGAACGTACTGACCCGCCTGATATGCCCTCGTGTTGACCTGGTACTTATAGCCGATTCCGCTCTCGTAGGTGAAAGCATTGTTCAGGGCAAGGACTTCCGTGGATTCCGGCATGCCACTCGCATTGCTCACCATCACGATCGTGAGGTTGGCAACGGCATCCGTAACAGACTTGTTAGGATTTGCGATCGAAGTAAGCTGGAAGGTTACCGGAATCCCTGCACCAACGCCGAACGCCCGAGGGTCGGTCGCGCGGAGCGGAGCCAGCAAGGTCAGATTCCCGGCCCCCTGGGAGTTGGTCGTGCCTAAATCAACCGCGACAAATTCCGAGAAGCCTGTGGTCTTCGCCTTCACCGTGGGGTCAGAGTAGCTGACAAAGATGTTGGTCCAATCATTTTCGCCGATGGGAGTGGTGAGATAGCCGGGATTGATAATGGCTTGCGACGTACCAAAGGTGGTCTGCACCGCGATGGTGGGCGTGGGTTCACTCGGACAGCCGATCGGGCTGCCACTTTCCGAACACGTCACCTGATCGTCCGCGCAGTTGCCTCCCGCGCCCGCGTAGACAATACACGTGGCATTGCCAAATCGAGTACCTGCCACGCGTTCCTGAAATTGGGCCTGCGAAATCTCGACCTGGGTAACGGTCATGTTCACATTGGAAAAACTCGTGCCAGGTGGATACTGCACCACAAAGCTGTTCGTCACAAAGTTGAACAGATTGGGCAAGGTCGGGCTCAACGGTTGCGTGATTTGCGACACGAAGAGGTTTTCTCCTGTGCCCAGAAGAGGAATCGCCGAGGGGCCGCCCGGGGCATTGGATGCGATTGTGAGCACGCCATCGTTGATTCCGGCTAACGCTGGCGAGAACGTCACCGCGATCGTACAACTCGCCGTGGGGGCGAGATTAAAGTTCGTTCCCGCACAGGTGCCCCCGGGGCTGATGACGAAGCCCGTCCCCGTGACGGCAACATTTGTGACGTTGAGCGTGCCCGTGCCGCTGTTGGCGACGGTAACGAATTGAGACGCGCTGGATGTTCCCACCATCTGGCCGCCGAAGCTCAGGCCCACCGCGGGAGTGAGAAACACGGCCGGCACCGGAGGAATCTTGATCACTCGGGTCCGACCGCTGGTTCCATCCATTACGAGGACTAAGATGTTTCCTTCGGCCCCTGGGCCAAGAGTCGTTAACCCAGTTAGGTAAGGCCAAAGGCTTGCGTTTGCTGCGGGTCCGCCGTCGCCGGCGAATGTGAAAATCCCGTTGCCCGCCAGTGTAGTGATGATGCCAGTGACCGCATTTACCTCGCGCACGCGATAGTTTCCATTATCCGCGATATATAGGTTACCGTAAGCGTCTAGGGCTACCCCTCCCTGTCCATTCAATGCCGCCGCTGTAGCTGGCCCGTTGTCGCCGCTGAACCCACCCCTCAGGGCATAGTTTCCCGCCACCGTGGAGATGATCTGGGTCTTGGCATCCACTCTCCGGACGACGCTATTGCCACCATCATCGATGAACAGATTGCCCGCAGCGTCTACGAATATTCCAAAAGGGCGGGAAAGTTGGGCCGAGGTGGCTGGGCCTCCGTCGCCGCTGTAGCCAGCAACGGGTCTGCCCCCGCTGAGAACTGAGGTATTTCCGGCCACTGTCGTAATGATATGGGTTGAAGCGTCGACCCGCCGGACCACGTTGTTTAAGTTGTCCGCGATGAAAAGGTTCCCTGCGGAATCCGTGGATAGGCCCCTAGCCTGACCTAACATGGCGCTCGTCGCGGGGCCGCCGTCGCCGCTGAAGCCGGAAGCACCGGTACCAGCAAAGAGACTGATTATTCCTGTCGAGCTGTCCACTTTTCTCACGCTGAAAAAGCCGTCCTCAATGAAAAGATTCCCCGAACTGTCCAATGCCACCCCACCCGGTTCCGAAAGCTGCGCTGCGGTCGCAAGGCCGCCGTTGCCGCTAGGAGGCGGGGTGGATTCGACGTCTCTGCCTGCCGCCGTTGAAATCACTCCAGTCGTGCCTTCGACACGGCGAACTCTGCGGTTGACAGGGTCACTGATAAAGACGTTTCCGGAATTGTCTTGGGCAATGCCCGATGTGAACAGCAGCGCGCTGGTGGCCGGTCCGCCATCGCCCACCGTTCCGTTTCCCGCGACGGTAGTGATGATGTTTGTTAAAGCGTCAATTCGCCGCACGCGGTAGTTGACCGTGTCAGTGAAGAAGATGTCGCCGGCAGGGTCTACCACGAGGTCCATTGCCCCTATATCGGTGTACCCCAACTGAGCCGATGTGGCCGGGCCGCCGTCACCCGAGAAACCGGGTCCCAGCGTAAAATCACCGGCGACGACCGTTATCTCCTGTGTCGTCTTATTGACGCGCAAGACGGCGGGCAAACCCTGATCAGCAATGAGCAGGTTGCCTCCAGGACCAACGGTCAAACCGGTCGGGTAGTAGAGTTGTGCCTGTGTGGCGAGAACCCCGGTTGGTGGATACGTGCCTCCTCCTCCGGCGACCGTGGTGATAATTTGGCTCACGGCATCCACCCTGCGGACCACGGCATTGTACGAATCGGCGATGAAGAGGTCGCCCGCCGCGTCGAAGGCAAGGGCGGTGGGCCCATCTAACTCCGCGCTGGTGGCCAGTCCACCATTGCCACTGTAGCCGGCGGTCCCGTTGCCTGCAACGATGGTGATGATCTGGGTGACGTGATCTACACGCCAGACCACACCGTTGTAGTCCGAAATGAAGAGGTCACCGGCAGCATCGAAACCCAAGCCCGCAGGCGAGATGTGGGCACTCGTGGCAGGTCCCCCTGCCCCGCTGAACCCCGTGCTGTTGGGAGTCCCAGCGACCGTGGTGATGATCCCCGTGACCGCGTCAACTCGCCGGACCACGGTTGCGTTATCCACGATGTACACGTTCCCACCCGGATCCGTCTTCACCGGAACGACAGGCACGTATGGAATAATACCGATTTGTGCGCTCGTGGCGAGACCGCCGTCTCCGCTCAAGCAGCAGCTACCAGTCCCGGCAAAAACGGAGAGGTTGCCTACCGGGTCCATCTTCAGGACAACTCCAGTAAAGGATGAAAAGTAAAGGTTCCCGGAGGGATCCCGGCCAATGCCGCCAAGCAAGGTAATGCCTGTGGCCGTGGCCCGGCCGGCTGCCGGCAACCCGCCGCCCGCATATGTGGCGATCGTAGGAACCTGCGCTCGTGCACCAGCAGCCACGAAGAGGAACAGGAAAGCAATGCGCAACGGACCAGCTCCGAGCCGAGATAAACAATTCACGGAGACCTCCCGGGCGGAAACGTTTCGGCCTCATAGAGCCGCAAAGCTGACGCCAGATTTTTCCTCACACTGAAGGGCTGTCAGTCAACACGAGACGGGGAATGCCGCGCGAGCCTGGGGGGGAGCTTGCGGACTTGCGCGAGAGTATGCGTCTCAATGGTTCGCGTGTCAAGATTTAAGAGCGCGTACTCTCCAAACGGGATACTCCTTACAGCGTAGCCGCCTTGCGGGCGATGAGATCGAATCCCTTCTCTTTGGCATCTTTCCGCAACTGCTCGAGGCGAGCGCGAGAGGCCGCAGATTTCCCAGATTTCGACTCTATTTCTTCAAATGCCAGGCGGGATTCCAATTGGTCACCGACATAGCCTGACCGGGTTGCCTTGACCAAGGCCTCTTTGAGGAGGGTTTTGGCCGCTCCGACTTCTTGGGAAACGGCCTCGGTGCGCGCCCTGGCGGTAGCGAATGCCAGCTGCACACTCAGGTTCTGGCTTTTTCCAGCGATCGGAGCAGTCTTCCCTACTTCCTTGAGAGCATCAGCATTCTTGCCCTCCGCCAGCAGAGCCCGCAACAACGCGACGGCGGCAGTAATCTGGTCGTCGTTTTTGTGCGCTTTCTGAAACGCATCGCGAGCTTCCCGGGCGGATGCTTCCGCGGCATCGGGGTGGCCTTCTTCGATGGCCAGTTCGGCGATCGCCACCCGAGTGGAGACGATTGTATCTTTCTCCCCCAACTCGTTGCGGAGGGCGAGAGCCTCCTCGTAATCCTTGTGCGCTCGCTTGAAATCGGCCGCTTTCAGGTCCAGGCTTCCCAGACCCGCGAGAGCATAGGCTGCCATGCTCTTATCCCCGGCGGCGCGGGTGAGGGTTAGAGCTTTTTCGTAGTTTTCCCGCGCGCCCGGCAGATCGCCGAGATGTTGCAGCGCATCGCCAAGGTCGATGAGCTTGTCGCTGGAGGGATTGGCTTGTCCACCAGCAAGATCGAGGGCGGCGGCCTGCTCCAACGTCTTCTTGGCCACAGCCGAATCACCTTGCGCATCGAGCACCGTTCCAATACCTGTCAGTGACAACGCAATGCCGTTTTGATCATTAACTTCACGTAAGAGTGTGAGCGCTTGATCGTAAGTCTTCTTGGCTCCTGCCAGATCGCCCTCGTTTTGCGTAATGCCCGCGATATTAATCAACGTCATCGCGTAGTTGTTGTGGTCGCTTATCTCGCGGAAGATGGGGAGAGCCTTTTCATACATTTTCCGAGCTTGCTCCGCATTTCCTTGCTGACCGAGAACGTTCGCCATGTTGTTAAGAGCGGAGGCTTCAGCTTTACGATTGCCGACCTCGCGCGCAATGGCCAGTTCATCGTTGAATTTGCCAAGTGCACCGGGATAGTCGCCGCGATCGACTAGCACCTGGCCCGTCACTTCGAGTGTGCTGGCGAAGCCGTAGCTGTCGCCGACCGCCTGGTAGATGCGGCCAGCCTCCTCGACAGCAGACATGGCACCGGCAGTGTCTCCGAGGTTCTCTAGGCTCGAGCCCTGGCGATACAGCGCACGAGCCAGAAGCAGTCTTGCGTTCTGGGCTCTTGCCTTCTGTGCTGCCTGAACAGCTGAAGCCTGGCTCTGCTTGAAGTCTCCGAGCGACGCCCAGGCCTCGGACGCAGCCACATCGATCCGCGCATCGTCGCCCGCAGACGGCAGACGGCGCAGCGACTCCACGGTTGCCAAAGCCTCTTTACCTTTTCCACCGCGCGTTTGCGCCCGGGCGAGGAGAAGGCCGTATTCGAGGTTGTCGGGAAAGAACCCAAAAAGGGTCCGGTAGCTCTCGGCTGCGTTGTCCCATTCCTTTGAAGTTTCGCGGTACCGGGCTTCCGTCAGCAATCTGTCCTCGCGCGAGAGCGATGCGGAGAGTTCGTAGGCGCTTTTCGCCGATAGACGCGCCTTCTCGTCATATCCGAGAAGAGCCCAAGCGGCAGCCAGGGCAGAGTGGGCTAAGGCATGATTTGGATCCAATGCCACAGTTCTTTGCAGCAGGTCGCGAGCTGCGATGGCGTCGCCAACGCGCAGCTTTGCCAAGCCTTCCGCGTAGAGTTTTGAAGCCTCCGGAGTCGATGGCAAGGCGGCACGAACGCCAGCCTGGTCTTGCGAGTTTAGCTGTCCGGCATCGCACTTTTCTCGTAACTGGGTTCCGGCACGGCTGACCAAATCAAACAGATCGCTTTCGTCCCCAGTCTCCTTCACCGAAATCAAAGTTTCACCCGCTGCCACGTCTTGCAGATGAAGATCGACGCGCAGCTTGCCGCCGGACAGGTCCACGTAGGAGCCGAGCACCACCAGGTCCGCACCGAGGGTTTTGCCTACCTGGGACAAAATCTGCGCATTCAGGGTGTCGGAGTCGGGTAGCGAAAGATTCATCTTCATTTGCGCCACTTCCTCGCCGGGGATGGTGCGCAATTTCTCGCCCGCCGCGAGTTCAGTGGTTAACATCTCCGGGAGGGCGGTCGAAAGCCACGCTGCTTCGGGACGAGACGTGGAGTTCTTAAAGTTCAGGACGGCCACGGTGCGCCGCCGGCTAATTGGTGTGGCGCCAGGTTTCGCCACCTGGGGCTTCCCCCGGAAATGTAAGTACGAAAGCGCTGCAACCACGAGCAGAACGATGACGGCAACAAGAACGGCTGCGCTTCTTGCATTTGTCTTAGGTGGAGAGGAAATCGGGGCCGTTCGAATCGGGCCCAGCGGCACCTGCGAAATCGGCATGGTCAGGCGGTCGAGGTCGACGCGCAACTCTCGGGCAGATTGATAACGCCGTTCCGGATCTTTGTCGAGGCATTTGAGAATTACCACCTCCAGCCCCGGCGAGATCTTTGGATTCAGGGCGCTCGGCATCTCCGGTGGCTTGTTCATGATGGCATCGATCAGACGCGGAACTTGCGAGAACGGAAATGGACGGCGCCCCGTCACCAATTCATACAGAACCGCACCAGCCGACCAGAGATCGGAACGCTGATCGGTCAACTCTCCTCGCAATTGCTCTGGCGACATATACGGAAGAGTGCCGGTTACGTTCTTGGTGTCGCTAATGCTAGCGGTGATGCCCAGGTCGGTTTCCTGCCGCACAAACTGCGCCAGCCCGAAATCGAGAATCTTGAGGCGATTATCCTCGGTTAGACGCATGTTGGCCGGTTTCAGATCGCGGTGAATGACTCCATGCTCATGTGCGCTGGCCAAGCCGTCGGCCAATTGGAATCCCAAACGCAGGACTTCTTTTTGCGTCAGCGGACCGGAAGCCAGGCGAGCATCGACGGCCACCCCGCCGACATATTCCATGACTAAAAAATCCACTCCCTCCTGGCTGCCGAATTCGTAAACTGTTCCGATGTTGGGATGATTTAGCTTGGCGAGAGCAAGCGCCTCACGACGAAAGCGCTTTCGGGCTGCTTCATCGGCAAGCATGCCGGGTGGGAGCACCTTGATGGCTACGTCACGTTCGAGTTGCTGGTCGGAAGCCCGGAAAACCAGCCCCATTCCGCCGGCTCCGATTTGCTCAAGTACGTGGTAATGGCCAAGAACCTGCCCGACAATAGGAGTTTCCGGCGCCATTAGGCCGGAATCTTACCCCCTGTAGAAGTCGTGGTCAACGCCGGATGATTCTCCAGAGATGTTGCGTCATGACTGGTGGGCTCGAAGTCAGCCGCTCGCAACGGAAGGAATCATTGCCGAACGGACTGTACCGGGCCAGATCAACTGCTGTCCCAAGGAAAAATGAGTGTTATGATCGCTGCCGCTCCTGAAGTCAAGAGAGAGATTCCACATGACGCCTCAGCTTAGCTTGTTCTTCTTCAGCGCGGACTCTGCAGAGCAGCCGGCCGGCAAGTATCAGATGCTGCTGGAATCTGCGAAGTTTGCCGACGAGCACGGGTTTGCTGCTGTGTGGACGCCGGAAAGACATTTTCAACGGTTTGGCGGGTTGTACGGAAGTCCCTCGGTTACCGGCGCCGCGCTTGCCGTCACAACGAAGCACATCTCCATTCGAGCTGGCAGCGTTGTCCTACCTTTGCAGAACCCTTTGCGCGTGGCCGAAGAATGGTCGATGATTGACAATCTTTCGAACGGACGCGTTGCTATTGCGGCTGCCTCGGGATGGCACGCCAACGATTTTGTTCTTTCGCCTGATACTTACCAGAATCGCCACGCTGATATGTATGAAAAGATCGCAATCATCCAGAAACTTTGGCGAGGCGAAAAGGTGTCGTTGCCGAATGGGATGGGAGTCAAGACCGACGTCAACATTCTGCCGGCGCCGATTCAACCGGAGCTTCCGATCTGGCTGACTGCACAGTCGGATGATACTTTTGTGAGCGCCGGTAAGCTTGGCTTCAATGTCATGACGGCGAACTTTTCGCTGAATCATGACCTCAAGGAACTCCTTCGGAAAGCCAAACTTTATCGCGACGCAATTCAGGCTCATCATGGCCGCCGAGGGCATATTACGCTAATGGCGCATACCTTCGTTGGGGGTGACGATGACGAGATAAGAAGGATAGCCGAACCAGCGATGGCTGAATATCTGAGGGTCAACATCGGAATGCAGAAAGATCACTCCGCTGGAACCAAGGATGATCAAGGCGCTTTGCGAAAAACGAGTTGGGTGCAGCCTGAACTTTCTCGTCTCAGCGAGGAAGAAACTCAAATAATGGTCGAGTTTCAAGTGCGTAATAACTTGCGCAGCCCGTTGAGTTTTATCGGGACTCTCGATCAGTGCTCGCAGCAGGCGGATCGCCTGAGCGAAAATGGAGTGGATGAGATTGCTTGCCTCATCGACTTCGGTGTCGGTTTTAACGACGCTATGGCCAGTCTCCACCGGTTGTCTTCATTGTTGTCGTAGGTGACCCAGTTGTTCGGGGTCTCACAAGATTACGGAAAGACTTTTCAGGCCCCTGAATCCAAAAGTAGGAGCCCACTCGGGTCGCGGGCCAGCGAGCTTCATCTCCGGAAATCGCTGCACCAAATTAAGGAGTGCGGCCTGCCCTTCTAATCGCGCTAGCTGGCCCCCGATACAAGCATGCGGACCCGCGCTGAACGCCAGGTGCTGATTGTTCAGCCTCTTCAGGTCCAACTGATTCGGATCTTTGAATCGCTTTGGATCCCGGTTCGCCGCACCGAGCATGCAAAGGACAGACCACTTCTTCGGAATGTGCTGACCGCAAATCTCTACATCTTCCTTGAGTACGCGAGCCGTGAGTTGTACAGGACTCTCATAACGCAGAATCTCCTCCACAGCCGTGCGGATGATCTCCGGTTTCTCTCGCAGCTCCGCTGTCTCTTGCGGATGCCGCAGGAGGGTGTACATTCCGTTGCCGATTAAATTTCGCGTAGTCTCATGACCTGCGAACAGCAGCGCGATGCACTGCGCATAGAGTTCTTCTTCGGTCAGCACTTCCCCTTCTTCCTCGATGTCGATCAAAAGGCTGATCAGGTCGTTCCCCTTATTGCGTCTCCGCTCTGCCACGGTCTTTCGGAAAAAATCGGTCAAGGCAATCAGGGCATCTTGCGCATCGCGAGCTTGTTCCACAGTGCGATCAGGGCTTCCACGAAACACCGCGATGGCCCGCGACCAATTGACGAATGTGTCGCGGAGTTGGTGCGGTATTCCGAGCATTTCCAAAATGATGCGCACTGGCATGGGGTTGGCGAACTCGCGCATCAGGTCGATTTCGTCGCCATGCTGCAGCGGCTTCAGCATTTCATCGACAATGGCCTCGACTTGCGGGCGCAAGCCTTCGATCGCCGCGGGCGAAAATCCCTTATTGAGAAGTTTACGCAGCCGGGTGTGTTCCGGCGGATCCATGAAAATCAGCCACAAGCCCAGCATGCGCGCGAGTTCTCTGAACTCGGACTGGCTGCTGAGCGGAAGAGACAAGATCATCTGCTGCGAGCGCTTTGCCGAAAGTCTCGGGTCTTTAGCAGCTGAAGAGCACTCAGCATGGCTCACAATCGACCACAACGCCCATTTGCCGTCCACATCCAGGTAATGCAACGGGCCTTCTTCGTGCAAGCGGGCGTATGCGGGATATGGATCCTGCAGAATTTCGTCGGTGAAAAGGACTTTCTTGGTCGGAACGATAACCTTGGGCAACCTGCACCTATTCGCAAGATCAGAGTTTCACAACGCAGAGACCGCTAAATTACTGACGCCGAGTTTAACACTGAGAAGACTGCGCCTTGAAGCTCAAAGGTCGCATCAGGAGCCACTCGGCAGACGCTCCCAAATTAATTCAAAGATTAGCGTTTTCCCGTTCACTGGCGTCGGTGGTGTAACCAACGTGATTCGATCACCATGGAATTTGACGTTGCGGACCAGATCCCTGCCTACATAGTTCTCAATGGATGAGATTTCGACGTGATGGGTTACCTTGTCGCCGTTGACGGTGTACCGTCCGGCATAGCCAAAAAATGTTTTAAAGGCCTCAGCCTGTTCTTCGAGGGACCCTCCGCCGGAAAAGAGCGCCTTTCGACCGCTGTGACTGATCATGGCGGCTATTCTGCCCTCATCGGTATAGGTGAGTAAACCCACGGGATCGATACCATACGGCGTCTCGCTTCGCTCTCCGGTCGATGTGGTCGTGGAGGCTGAGATCAGTTTCCACGTGCCCACAAGTTTGTCTTTTGCGCTGCCGAACCTACCCTCTGACAATCCGGTTTCCTCAACCATCGTTACAATATCCTTGTAGTAATTCTCTTTCAGAGACAAATGATACCGAACTTCTTACTCAAATTCCTGATCGGCACCGTGAGAAGCGAGAGACATATTTGGCATGATCGTGCGAGAGTCTGCTGCAGCGTCGGGGAAAAGCGTTTCCCACGGGTGACGCAGAATGCGTAGCGCAAGCGCGAAAAACAATAGTAACTAGCGTATTTACATGTATTTGAGCAGTATATGGATGGCCCGTAGATTGCAGCTTTAGCACTAAAATCATTACCCTGGCAGGCACACTCGGGAGTGCCGGCTAGCGCGCACAAGACTACCATTGAAGTTGGAGGAGCGATCGGATGACCGAGGATCATTACAAAGACCGGAACACCCAAACCGCCTTGCAGGAAGTATTATCGTCTGTCTGGGCGAGCAGTCTTGGGATCGAGAAGGTTGGTGTCGAGGACAATTTCTTTGAACTGGGTGGCGCCTCTGTCGTCGCCACGCAAATAGTTTCCCGGTTGCGTCAGATGTTTCAGATGGATTTGCCAGCGATCCTGTTGTTCGAAACCCCCACCATCGAGACGCTTGCCCGTTACATGATTGAACACGAGGCCCGGCCCGGTCTGACCGAGAAGACCGCTACACTTTTGAAGCGGATCGACGGCATGACCGAAGAAGAAGTGGCCCGCAGTTTGCCTTCGAAGTGAGAATTGTCAGAAGGTCATGAATAAGGATTCGTCCAAGGGCCGTGGTTTCTCTGAGCAAAAGCTTGCTTTGCTGGCCAGCCTGCTCAAGGAACAAGGCGTCTCCCAGACGCCGAGCCTGGAGCGTATCCCTCGCGACCACGTTCATACAGCGGCCCCGTGGTTCTCTTTCGCGCAAGCAAACAATTGTCTGGATTAATGACCGATTCCACTGTGGGATGGAAAGATGTTCTTAATGGCAATTTTGAGATTTTCGAGGTTCCCGGTCGTCGGGAAACCATGCTGAGCGATCCGAACGTCTTGTCTCTTGCCGAGAAAATGACCGCCCGGCTTCACGCCGCTCAGAACCGTCGCGTAACCGCCCAGCTCGCGGTTGACTCCGCATATTCCGTCAAGTAACGTACACCGGTTTATTCGCCTGTAATAGCGATGGAGAGCTGCTCCCGTCAAAGTGTGCAAATGCTAAAGTGGGGGTCCTGAGACTTATGCTGGCGACAATTACTCACCGTACGGAAAAAGAATAGAATCGCAAACGTTTGAGGGGTGTGCTGTGGTTTTTGTCCTTCGCGATCATCGACTGGGGCGGTGGAAGGAACGGAGTTCTCTAAACCGATGAATGGCGCAGAAAGTTTGGTTCGCTCCCTGGTAGCAGGTGGGGTTCAAACATGCTTTACCAACCCCGGCACCTCGGAGATTCATCTTGTCGCAGCACTTGATCGAGCGCCGGGAATACGGTGCGTGCTGGGTCTTTTTGAGGGTGTAGTCACCGGAGCCGCCGACGGCTATGCGCGTATGGCCGAAAAACCGGCATGTACCCTTCTGCATCTCGGCCCCGGTTTCGCCAACGGCCTCGCGAATCTTCACAACGCCGGCCGCGCCAAAGTTCCGATCATCAACCTCATCGGCCAGCACCCCACTTCTCATTTGCGCCACAATACCCCGCTGGCTTCTGACATCGAGGCTATCGCGCGGCCTTATTCCAAATGGTTGCGGACAGCTACCTCTTCATCTGAAGTGGGCCGAGACGCAGTCGACGCGATCATCGCTGCGCGTACCGCACCGGGCCAGATTGCCACGTTGATCGTGCCCGCCGACGTGGCCTGGAGCGAAGGCGGAGCCATCGTTAAGGTGCGCACTCTGGCGAAACCTCCTCTACCGTCGACGGCAACAATCGAGCACGCAGCCGCCATGTTGCGATCGGACTTTCGAACCGCCATTCTGATTACCGGAAATGCGCTCTACGGCAAAGGACTCTTTACAGCCGGACGCATCTCTGCGGCCACAGGCGCCAAATTGCTGGTTCCTTATCCGCTCACGCGTTTGCAACGCGGTGCCGGGATTCCCCGGGTCGATCGTGTTCAGTACGTGCTCGAGCAGGGAATCGAGCAGTTCAAGGAGTTTCGTCAGTTGATTCTGGTAGGCGCTGAGCCTCCAGTCGCATACTTCGCCTATCCAGGAAAGAATAGTGAATTCACTTCGCCAGAGTGTGAGATTCATACCCTGGCGAAACCAGGTGAGGATTACGTCGGTGCGCTCGACGCGCTTGGGGAAGCGTTGTCCGCACGCGAGGGAAAACTTACTGCGGAAAAGGCGGAGCGTCCCGCGCTGCCCAGCGGGGAAATCACGTTATCGGGACTCGCCGCAGCAGTCGGAGCGCTCTTGCCCGAAAACGCCATCGTCGTCGACGAGTCGATGACATCAGGCCGCGGACTGATGGCAGCAACCAAGGGAGCTCCGCCGCACGACTGGCTGGGTAACACGGGAGGCTCGATTGGGATCGCCTTGCCTCTGGCCGCAGGTGCGGCCGTGGCCTGCCCCGATCGGAAAGTCCTGTGCCTGAGTGCCGATGGCAGCGGCATGTATACACTCCAAGCACTGTGGACCATGGCGCGCGAAGGCCTCAACGTAACGACGGTGGTTTTCGCCAACCGCGATTACGCGGTCCTCAAGCGTGAGTTTTCTTATCTGGGAGTAGGCAAACCGGGAGCCCGGGCCCTGGACATGTTCGAGATTGGACGTCCTGACCTCGATTGGGTGCAGTTGGCGAAAGGAATGGGAGTGCCCGGCACCCGGGTCAATTCGCTGGATGCATTCGGGAAGGCGCTACGGGCGGGAGTGGGTGGTGAAGGACCGACGCTGATCGAGGTGCCTTTGTAGCGCGGGCGTCGGAAAGTTCCTGGCGGAGAACTCCATGCGTCCGGTCGCTTATGGTCGAAAGAATTGGTTGCACATCGTGAGCCCGCAAGCGGGACCGGAGATTGCGGCGCTGCCGAAGGTTGAAACTGCCAGCGGAGGAATTGGCAGAAAGTGCCCGAGATGGCGGCCGCGGATACTCAGAGAGCGCTCTTGGGAAGCACAGCCGTGAACACGCTACCGTGTGGACCCGAAGAAGTGAGTTCCAATCTCCCTCCGTGCGCTTCGGCAATCCACAGCCCAATCGCCAAACCGAGACCGGCTCCACCGCTTCCGTTCTTGTCGCTGCGAGAGCGCGCTTTGTCCGCGCGGAAGAACCGTTCGAAAATCCGGCCTTGTAGCTCATCGGCAATGCCCGGTCCGGAGTCCTGGACCGTCAAACGATACAGTCCGTCTTCCTCCCTACAGCGCAAAGAGATTGATCCGCCTTCGGAAGTGTACTTGATGGCGTTATCCAGCAGATTCAACAGCATTCGGCGAAGAAGAGACTCGTCCGCACGGATGGGTAAGTCTGTTTGCGCTGCACATGAGAGCGCAATTTTCCGGGCAGCCGCAAGCGTCCGCACATTCCTCGAACATTCCTCCACCAGCTCATCCAGATAAAAATCAGTGAGCGCCAGAGGGTATTGGCCCGCATCCGCCCGTGCCAGCGTGAACAGATCCTCAACGATATGTTTGAGCCGCTTCGCTTCCTGCCGCAGGATTTCCAGCGACTCCCGGTATTCTCGCGGGGTGCGCTCCTGTTGAGCTAGCGCGACCTCCGCCTCGCCGCACAAAATGGCAACCGGCGTACGCAGTTCGTGGGAAGCGTCAGCAACAAATCGGCGTTGCCGCTCGAATGACTCACTGAGCCGGTCGAGCAATTCATTGAAGGAACCTGCCAAGTGCCCGAGTTCGTCGCGCGGATTTTCAACCTTGAGTCTCTGGTAGAGGTTCTCGGCGCCCATGCGGCTGGCCTGCGAGCTCATAGCCACCACGGGAGCAAGACTTCGTCGCGCCAGGAGATATCCGCCAGCACCAGCGAGGAGAATGGCCAGGGGAATGACAATCCAGAAAGTATCTACGAGAGTCGCAAGGAACTCTTTCTGCCGGCGAAGAGACTGCAGAACGATCAGAGTTGCCGGCTGTTGCTTGACTAAGAAATGTCGTACATAGCTCCTGTATTGATGCCGGCTTAGGTTGAGCGAACGGAATGTTTCGGTAGAAGAGACCAGCGGACGCAAGGATGAGGCGAGCGTTTCACGACTCGGATTTGAGAGTTGTTCAGGATCGCTATAGCCTTCGGAAGCACCGAGCAGATTACCGTTGGCATCGTAGACCACGAAAAATACATCGCGAAAACGGTGTTCTGAGATGGCGGCCGCGATTCCATCGCTGACCCCGGCGGGATTGGTTGCATCGGTTAGTTCGGCGTTGACGGTGGAGAGAAACGAGTCGGCCAGTTCGATCGCGTTGCCATCGGCCCGTCGAATGACATTCTGACGAAGAACAAAATAGATCCCCGCCCCCAGCGCGACCAGCACGAGCGTCATCGACAGGGTGTACCACAGGGTCAGACGAATTCGCACGGAGCTAAACATCGTCGCGGCTCTGCACAACGTTTTGTTTCGGCTCCGGGGGATCTCCATTCAAGGAGAGGATATAGCCTGCTCCGCGTCGCGTATGCAGTAACGGCTTAGCAAAGCCGGCGTCAATTTTCCTCCGAATCCGGTTGATATACACTTCGATCAGATTCGAAAAGGGATCGAATTCCTCGTCCCACACGTGCTCAGAAATCTCCGCACGGCCCACGACCCGGCCGGCCTCGCGCGCCAGGAATTCCACCAACGCGTATTCTTTGGCGGTCATAGGAATCGCCTTGCCGCCGCGCTCGACGGTCTGTGCCCCCGTATCAACGACCAGGTCGGCGACCACCAGCCGCGTCGGTTGCAAGGTTTTGGACCGCCGCAGCAGAGCTCGCAAGCGAGCCAGCAGTTCCCCAAACTCGAATGGCTTGGTAAGGTAATCGTCGGCCCCGCGATCCAATCCCCTGATGCGATCGTCGACTGCATCGCGGGCCGTGAGCATCAGTATTGGCATTGTCTGCCCGGAGTCGCGGAGTTCCCTGCAAACCTTAAATCCATCAGGAGGAGGAATCATTACGTCGAGAATAACCAGGTCGTAGGTAGTAATGTCCGCTTGGTACAGAGCCTGTTCGCCCGAACTGACGACGTCAACAGCGTAGGACTGTTCCCGCAGCCCCTTGGCCACGAAATGGGCGATTCGAGCCTCGTCCTCCACCAGCAGCACCCGCATGGCAAGATCATAACCCCGAGGGCAGCCAAACCAGCAATCCGACCCGCAATAATCCTGGTAGGTGCACGTTCCCGTATTTATGCTCTGTTTATCTTTCCGAGCGCAACATTTCTTCGAAGCAGTTCGTGTGAAGTGTGTTGGACCAGAATGAGGATCGTAGCCGCCAGGCACGGTTCTTCTCTGGAGAAGGGAGCCGGCCTTTGAGAATCCTACGCCAGAATCCGCTTACTTTTACTGTCGCTGTAGTTCTCTATGTTTTCTTCCAGATGAGTCCGGCCGCGGCGCAGGAAACAACTTCTACCGCAGAACTTGCCGAGCTGCCGAACCCCGATCCATCAAAGCCGCCTGTGGTCATCACGCTCGCAGATGCGATTGAGCAAGCTCGCAAGGTCGATGCCCATTTCCAGAGTGCGCTGACCGATGCGAAACTTGCCCATGAGGACCGGACACAGGCGAGGAACGCGATCCTGCCGACTGTGAGTTACACCTCGCAAGCGTTGCTCACGCAAGGCAATGGAGGGCGTACGTCCGTTGGGCGATTCGTCACCAATGACGGTGTGCATGTTTACCGGTCGTGGGGCGTTGTCCACGAGGATCTCTCGCCCGGCAGCTATCTGGGCACGACGTATCGCGAAGCGAGAGCTGCGGCGGCCATGGCCACTGCGAAAGCCGAGATCGCAAAGCGCGGTTTGACCGTCACGGTGACCAAGCTTTACTACGGGATGGCCGTCGCGCAGCGAAAATATGCCACGGCACAAACCGCGGCCGAAGCCGCCAGGCACTTTTACCAGATCACGCAAGATCAAGAAGCTGTAGGCCAGGTGGCGCATAGCGATGTTCTGCAAGCCGAGATTCAATACCGCCAACAGGAACAGTTATTCGAAGACGCCAAGCTCCAAATGGAGTCGTCCCGGCTTGATCTGGCGGTCTTGTTATTTCCGACGCTGAGTGAAAATTTCAGCATCGTCGATGATATGGATTCGGCGGTCGCGTTGCCGTCGTTTCCGGAGGCGCAGCGCATGGCAGCGAATAAGAATCCGGATCTGCGCGCAGCGATGGAGGCGCTGCATCAAGCCAACCTGGGCGTTGTCGCCGCCAGAAGCGCGTTCTTGCCATCGTTCTTCATAGATGCGGACTACGGGATCGAAGCGAACGCCTTTGCGCTGCATAGCACGAACGTCGAAGAACCACGAGTGGGAGTTCTGCCCAACCTCGGCTATTTTATTACTGTCGGAGTGAACGTGCCGGTGTGGGATTGGGGCACTCTGCGAAGCAAATTCCATCAGGCAGGATTCAAGCGGGAACAGGCGAAAGCGGAAATGAGCGAGACGCAGCGCGAAATGCTGAATGCCCTGTACAGCTCGTATAACGAGGCGACCGTCGCTCGCGCCGCCGTAGACGAAACGCGCCAGACGGCGGATCTCGCCGCTGAGAGCCTCCGCCTGACCGACCTTCGCTACAAAGCCGGAACGTCAACTGCATTGGATGTGGTGGTTGCTGAAAATACTCTGAGTCAGGCGCGAAACGCGTTCAGTGACGCCCAGGTTCGCTACCGCGTAGCTGTGGCGACTTTGCAAGCGGTGACAGGGAGCTTCTAAGAAAAGACATGGCTTTCCTTGATTCGGAAAAAGGAAACATTTCGTCTTCGTCAGCGCACACGGCTTCGAGCCGTGCGCTGTACAGGCGTTTTGTCTTCGCAGCCTTTGTTCTCAGCCTGATGCTGCTCGCCATGGGTTGTTCGTCCACCCAGGAAAAGGAGTCGGTACCGCTGGTTACGGTGCAGGCCGCTGCCGTCAAGATCCAAACCATTGAAAATGAAATTTCAACCGACGCAATTCTGTATCCGCACGATCAGGCCGCCATCGTGCCGAAGGTGACCGCTCCCATCAAGAAGTTCTACGTCACGCGCGGCAGCCGGGTTCATGCGGGAGAAGTTCTGGCGACGATCGAGGAATCGGATCTGAAGGGCGCTCTTACCGAGAGTCAAGGTGCGTATCAACAGGCGGAGGCGACCTACAACAGCGCTTTGCAGTCCGCCGAGCACGACTTGAAGATCGCCAAAGAGCAATTCGACGCGGCCCAATCCGTGTACGACAGCCGCGTGAGTCTTTACAAGCAAGGGGCCGCGTCGCAAAAAGATGTTCAGGATGCGCAAATTGCGCTGTCGCAGGCCAGCAATCAGTATGGTCTCGCCCAAAAGCAATACAACCTGAAGTCGGCCGAGGGGCAGCTGACCTCAGCCAAGGGCAAGCTGGCGACTGCACAAGCGCAAGTGGATTACAGCAGGATCGTGAGCCCGATCGATGGCGTGGTTGCGGATCGTCCCTTCTTTGCTGGGGAAACACCGCCCGCTGGAGCTCCGATTCTCACCGTAATGGATCTATCGAAAGTCGTGGCTCGCGCGTACTTGAGCGCGGCGCAGGCGGCGCAGTTGCACGTCGGTGACGCGGCAGCGCTCGTTCCCGGGAACACGGGCACGGAGATCGAGGGCAAAGTCACGGTGGTAAGCCCGGCGCTTGATCCCAACAGCACCACGGTTCAAGTCTGGGTTGAGGCTGTGAATCCCGGTGGGCGGCTGAAGCCCGGCTCCACAGTCGGGTTGAAGATCGTTGCCAGCACTGTGAAAGATGCACTGGTCGTGCCGGTTGAAGCGATTCTCACCGCATCGGACGGAGCGACTTCCGTGATGGCAATTCTTCCGGATCAGACCGCCCATCGGACCAGTGTCAAGACAGGAATTCGCCAGGAGGGCGAAGTGCAGGTCCTGAGCGGCCTGAAGGCAGGTGATCAGGTCGTGACTCAAGGCGCCTACGGTTTGACCGACGGCGCGAAGGTGACGATCTCAACCCCAGCTGCCGAGCCACAGGATAAAGACTGAGGCCGAATTCGACCTATGGCGAACTCGAACGATAGAAATTCCAGGGTTGCACAAGTACGAAAGTCCGAAGCCGACAAATACTGGTTTGCGCGTGAGCATAAGTCCATCATTTTTCTCATCGTGACGCTCGCCCTGATCGGTGCGTACCTGCTTTTCAGCATTCCGATCGCGGTATTTCCCACCACAGATTTTCCTCGGGTCATGATTTCCGTCGATAACGGAGTCATGCCGATTGATCAGATGCTGGTCACCATTACCCGTCCCATCGAAGAAGCCCTGAGCGGAGTGGAAGGCATCCAGGACGTGAAGTCGGTCACCAGCCGTGGGTCCGCGGGCATTGATTTGTACTTCAGCTGGCGAGTCGACATGTTTCGCACGCTGGAGCGCATCAACGCCTCGTTGGCACGTTTGGCCGGAACTTTGCCGGCTACGGCCAAGATTTCGACCCAAAGACTGGAATTTTCCACTTTCCCGATCATGGGATATGGGCTGACCTCAGATACGGTGTCGCAGCGACAGCTCTGGGGGATTGCGACCTATGACATCGAACCGCGGCTAGCAAGCCTGTCAGGTGTTGGAACTATCGTAATCCAGGGCGGCGAGGCACCGGAGTTTCATATCGTTCCTGACCCGGCCAAGTTGCGCGCTGCCTCGGTGAGTGTGTCGGATATTCTGGCGGCGGTGGATCGCTCGAACATCATCGAGTCTCCCGGGCTCTTTGAGCAGAACCACAAGCTGTATCTCGGTTTGATTTCGGGTCAGGCGCACAACGCACAGGATATTTCCAGTATTTTTGTGAAGAATTCGCCCGGCGGCAGCCCCATCTCCGTCGGTGATGTCTCCCAGGTAACGCCTTCGTTTCCGCCAACGTTCACGATCGTCACTGCGAATGGAAAGCCTGCTGTGCTGATCAACATCAATCGGCAACGCGGAAGCAACACGCTGCAGGTGGCTGACGCGATCCAGGCAGAGATGAGCCAGATTGAAAAGTCTTTGCCCGCGGGCGTGCACGTCAGCACTTTCTACGATCAATCGTGGATTGTGGGTCAATCCATCAAAAGCGTCCGTGATGCAATTGTGATCGGCTTGTTGCTGGCTTCAGCCGTCCTGGTGCTTTTTCTGCGTGATTGGGGCACTTCGTTTATTGCCGGAATGGTAATTCCAATTAGTTTGCTGGTTACCTTCATCGTTTTGAAACTCCTCGGTGAGAGTTTCGACCTGATGACGCTGGGCGGAATGGCAGCCGCTGTCGGCCTGATTATCGATGACGCGATCGTTGTTCTGGAAAATGTAACGCTGCACCGTGAAGCGGGAGAGGGGAGATATGAGGCAGTGGCGATGACGCTTCGCGAGCTTTCCTTGCCCCTTGTCGGTTCCACGCTGACGCCAATCGTGGTCTTCCTGCCTCTCGTGGCCATCACGGGAGTTACTGGAGTTTTCTTTCGTGCGATGGCGGTTACGATCGGAGCCGCGTTGCTAACGTCGCTCGCGCTCGCGCTCACCTGGACGCCGACGCTCTGCATCTACCTGTTGAAGAAACCGGCCGGCGAGGAGCATCCCGCAGCAGATGAGCAGCGCGCGGCGGTCGCCGCCTCGTTCCCGGAAGCGCTTAGCGACTCGGACGAAGCTGTTAAACGCGCCGAGGTAAATCGATTACTGCGAGCCGAAGAAGAACATCTGATGAAGGGATTCTTCGGACGCGTGATTCGCTTCTACGAAGCATGGTTCCGGCGAAGTCTCAAGCGTCCGGTTTGGGTTCCAGTTCTTACGGCTGCCCTGATTGTGGTTTCTTACGTCTGCTACCAGCATATCGGATCCGATCTGTTGCCGAAGATGGACGAAGGCAGCTTCATCGTCGACTATGTAACACCGCCGGGAAGCTCGCTCGCGGAAACCGATCGGATGATCTCCCACGTCGTGCAAATCGTGCAATCGCTTCCCGAGGTGGCAAGCACTTCTCGGCGTACCGGTCTCCAATTGGGATTGGCTGCGGTGACCGAAGCGAACACGGGAGATATTTCCGTGGATTTGAAAACCGACCGTCACCGCGATATCTGGGAGATCATGGACGAACTCCGGGGGAAGGTCGCTCAGGCGGAGCCAGCGGTTGAAGTGGAGTTCACTCAAAAGCTGCAAGACATGATTGGAGACCTGACCAATGCACCCCAGCCAATCGACATCATGATGTTTTCCCCCGATGCCAAGCTGCTCGATGACTGGGCGCCCCAAGTCGCGGATGCGATCGCAAAGATCCAGGTGGGTGGACGGCACCCGGTTGTCGATATCGATAACGGAATCGAGTCGACCACAAGTGGACCCGCGGTCTCCTATCGAGTGAACATGGCGAAGGCCGCGCATGTTGGTTTCACCCCGCAAGCCTTGGCCGACGAAACGCAGGCAATGCTCGATGGCGTCCAGGCGCTGCAACCGGTCGTGATTGACGATCGTCCGTATCCGGTGCGCATCCGCTATCCCGCGACAATTCGCTCTTCGGTCGAAGCAATGAACGACACAATGCTGGTGGGCCCCGGCGGTCAGGTCGCAAACTTGGGTTCTCTGGCAACTATGACGGAAATGCCTGGCCAGACCGAGATTTTGCAAGACAACCAGCAGCGTTACGTCGCGGTCACCGCGCGGCTTGAAGGCCTGGATATGGGGCACGGTATCGCGGAAGTGAAGAAAATAATTGCTGACATGCATCTGCCAGTGTCCATTCGAATCGAATACGGCGGCTTGTACCTAACCCAGCAGCAGTCCTTTCGCGACTTGACGATGGTCCTGTGCATGGCGATCGTCTTCGTGTTTCTAGTTCTGCTATTCGAATTCGGCAACTTTTCGGCCCCAATTTCGATTCTGGTTTCTGCGATCTTGTCGACGGCTGGTGTTTTCGTCGCCCTGCTGATTACCGGGATCACGTTCAACCTGTCTTCCTTCATGGGACTGATTATGGTGATCGGCATCGTGGCGAAGAATGGAATTCTGCTGCTCGACGCGGATGAGAAGTTCCTAAATGCGGGCTACTCCAAAGAAGAGTCGATCTTTCAAGCGGGCCGCAGAAGGTTGCGGCCGATTGTAATGACTGCCATAGCTGCGGTCGCGGGGATGATCCCGCTGGCGCTGGGTATAGGCGCTGGTTCTGAGATGCTGCAGCCATTGGCCGTTGCGGTCATCGGTGGGTTGCTGATTGCAATGGTGCTCTCGCTGTTCGTTACTCCGACGATCTATTACTATATGACGCGAAAGAAGGCGAGCGCTGCCTAGTGAACGTCTCGCTCCTCGCACCAATTGCTCATTTGTCACCGACTCGTATGAGGACGTTGATTGACGATTTCCATGTCAGATCATGTTGAGGAAGTGACACGGAGACGCATGAAGGAATTGTCCGAATCCAGACGCCAGTTTCTAAGATCGGCGTGCTTGACGACCGGAGCGGCCTTGCTTACATCCGGCGGTGTTGTCGCCGAATTCGGCGCATCACCGCAGACCAAAGAGTCGCGCGCAGCTGCCGAGTCCGGATCCGCAGACTATACCTTGCATATCAAAACCTCACCGGTTGAGATCGCGCCCAACCGGATCATCTCGGCGACGACATACAACGGGCAATTTCCGGGGCCACTGCTTCGCTTTAAGGAAGGCCAGCAGGTCATGGTAGACGTGTTCAACGACACCGATGTGCCAGAACAACTGCATTGGCACGGCCAAATGGTGCCGGTAGACGTGGATGGAGCCGCGGAAGAGGGTACACCCTTTATCCCTGCCCATGGGAAACGCAGGATCGTCTTTACTCCGCGACCCGCCGGCTTTCGTTTCTATCACACGCACAATCGAGCAGGAGGGGATCTCCACGCCGGACAGTACGGCGGTGAGGTTGGCCCTGTGTACATCGAGCCGAAGCATGAGTCAGGCAATTATGACCGCGAAGTATTCCTCGTACTGAAGGAGTTCGAGCCGACTTTTAGCCGCGGAGGAGATATGGCAATGGATTTCCTTTCTCCCGCGACCAAAGTCAAGGCGCTCGAAGAACAAGGTGAGTCGGTTATGAAGGCTTCCCTTGCGAAGGGTATGCCGCACGGATACGAAGTCGGCTACGGTTCCTTTACGATCAACGGCAGGATGCTGCACCACGGGGAACCGATCCGCGTCAAGCAGGGCGAGCGAGTTCTGTTTCACGTGCTAAACGGAAGCGCCACCGAAATTCGCAGTCTTGCCCTGCCATGTCATTCCTTCCATGTCGTTGCGTTGGATGGAAATCCTGTGCCCAACCCGGTCACGGTTCCGGTGCTCTGGCTTGGTACCGCGGAGCGGATCTCTGCCATCGTCGAAATGACACATCCAGGGGTCTGGATCATGGGCGATCTAGCCGATGACGATCGCCGTCATGGCATGGGAATCATCGTTGAATACGCGGCGGCCAAAGGCAAGGCACAATGGATTGCGCTTCCGCGGCATCGCTGGAACTACGGGCTCTTCGCAAAGACTGGTACAAGTCCGGAGCTGCCGGACCAAACTATTGAGATGATCTTTGTGAAGGACAATGCCGCCGAAGAAGGCTTCAACCGATGGACGATCAATGGAGTGGCTTATCCGATGAGCAACGAAATGGCTCCCGCCACATTTCATTTGAAAAAAGGCCAACGTTATCGAATCCACATGCGGAACGCCAGTGACGATATTCATCCCATACATCTTCACCGCCATAGCTTTGAGCTCAGCAGTCTGGCGGGAACTTCCGTCGCGGGAGTGTTCAAGGATGTGGTTATGGTCGGAGGCTATCAAGAGGTCGCGATAGATTTCGTCGCCAATAATCCAGGTCTAACGCTGTTTCACTGCCATCAACAATTACATATGGATTTTGGGTTTATGGCTCTCTTCGATTATGTGTGATTTGAGACGCGCCGGGGGTTGCGTCGTCCGGCCAGCCTGAGATAGATCTCCTAACCTCGCACAGGTTTCGGAGCGGCGATTCTTATTGGCAAAAGGGATAGAGACCTTAGATGGGCACATCATCGGATGGGAAGGATCGATGCTGATTGACGCGCCCTTATAAAGCCTCGCGGCTCAGCGTCGCTAGCGGGTCGGAGCGAACTGCGCCATCTTGGTGAGTTCGCCCTTGATGACTTTTCCGGTCGGAGTCAGCGGCATCGAGGAGACAAGCAGAATTTGGGACGGCCGCTTGTAGGGAGCCAGGCGCTGTGCAGCGTGCTGTGCCAATTCCACCTCTGTAATCGGCGACGACGGCGAAAGCTGCACAAAGGCGATGACTTCTTCACCGCCTTCAGTCTCCTCGGCTGTCCGCCCGATCACCGCAGAGCGCACAACGGCAGGATGTGCGTTCAGCACTGCCTCGACTTCCGCCGGATAGACATTCTCCCCAAAGCGAACGATGAGTTCCTTGGTTCGGCCAACGATAAACAGATATCCTTTTTCAAGGCGCGCAAGGTCGCGAGTGTTGAACCATCCCTCCGGATTGATGGCCGTGGCTGTCTCCTCGGGCGCGCGATAGTAACCTTTCATGACATTGGGACCACGCACCCACAATTCGCCGACCTCTCCGTCGGCCACTGGCTTTTTATCGGATCCTACCAGCTGAACTTCCACTCCCGGGAGAATTCTGCCTACGGAGGTGTCAGTTCGACGCTCTTCCACCACGGCCTGGGAAATGTTTGGGGAGCATTCCGTAACCCCATATCCGTTGTGGAGCACCATGCCAAACAGGCTCTCAATCTGCGATTTCACTGTGGGCTGAAGAGGCGCGCCGGAGGATGAAATGATGCGCAGGGCGGGGAATGTGAGCGATTGCAGTCCCTTCAACTTGGCATAGTCAGCCAGAAGGGAAAACATCCCGGGAGCGCCCAGCACCACCGTCAACCGCTCTTTCTCGAGCGTAGCTAGCGCTGCCACCGGGTCAAAGCGTGAAGCCAAATACAATGTCGCGCCGCTCAACATCGAGCCCAAGAGCACCACCGAAAGACCGACCGCGTGCGACATCGGTAGAACGCCGTAGAGTCTGTCCTCCGGACTTAGGGACCGGATTTTGGCAGACACTGCCGCCACGAACAGCAAGTTCCTGTGCGTCAGCATCACGCCTTTAGGCAACCCAGTCGTGCCCGACGTGTAAATCAGCGCGGCGACGCGTTGCGCAGCCTCAGGGTCGACTGGTTCCGGTGTGACTCTCTCGTTCAGCGGACCTAGCGCTATCGGACCCAGACCCGCAGCCTCTTGGATGACAGCCCCGTGTCTCTTGGCATGTTCACGCGCCTGCGGCGACACGCCCGTAGTGAAGATCACGCGACGGGCACCACAGTGGTCGCGAATCTCATCCACTTCGCGCGCCGAGAGACGCGCATTCACCAACACCGGCCACGCATCGAGCCCGGCCAGGGCCAGCAGAATCGCCACGAATGCCCGGCAATTCTCGCAAACAATCATGACCCGGTCACCCGGGCGCACACCTGAGTTGAGTAGCCAGGTTTGAGTCTCGGCGACAGCAAGTGCAAGTTGTCGATAGGTCCATGCTCCTGACGCCTCTATCAGAGCGGGTCGATCGGGCGACAGCTCAGCCCATGGCTTGATCACATCGCCGATGCGGGTGGGAAGGTTCATCCAGAGCTCGGGGCGCTACTTTGAGTGATTTTCGGCATCGCCGGACCGTAAACGCTACAAATTGTATGACTAGTCGCGACTGAGCGAGGCGACTTCACGCGGAAAGAGCGCGAACAAACTCTCAGGACCTCGACCCTCATCGCAGGGCAGACCGCTTTCGCGGGGTTGAATCATGCAAAACCGCTATCGCCGGAAACGCCGTGGCTTCGGCTTTGTTCGATACAACATACTGCAGCCAGTTCCGGTAAATACTTATGGCCGAAGAGCGCCAGGTGCTCTTCAGATCGCCGACCACAGCAGCTTCTGGGAAGCTTTCCATGACCTCTTCTTTGCGATCGGACAGAGCAGTGTCTCGGAAATCAGTCAGAAGCTTCGCCGCGGTGACATCAAAATAACCACTCGGCATGGATGGATAAGTTTCTCTCTCCCCTCTCAGAAATCGCTTTACATCTCTCCGGTATTCCTTCAGCAGCGTCTGCGCGCCGTATTCAGGATGTCCCTGGAAATGCAAGAACAGGCTACGCTTTTTGTTCTTCACAAACGAATCCACTCCGCCTTCACTTGATTGAGTCAGCACGCGATAGCCGCATGCGGTCAATTCGTCCGCTCGCACTTCGTTCCATCGGGAATGTGGGAAGCGTACGCTCTCTCCGTAACCGGCGGTTAACTGATGGCTAGCAGCCTTGGCAAAATTGAAGACACCGAACTGCTTGTCACTCAACGGATGACGGTTGATGCCGTCGCTATGCAGAACTCCCGCGTGCGCCGCCAGGCACGACAAGATCGTCGATACTGTGTTGTCCTCGGCCCAGTCCAGAACGCTGGTCAAAGCAGACCAGTAGGGTTCGCTGCGCAGATCAGGCTGCCGCGGTTCCGTCCCGGTCATGATCACAGCGTCGCATCGGCAATTGAATAAATCGTCGGTACTGAAGTAGAAGCCGTCGAGATGCTGCTCTCCCCGCTCTCCTCGAGGAACTCCGGTCAGCGAGTGCAGCTTGAGACGAACTGGGATTTCGCCCGACACTGCATCGAGGAGCTCGAAGAACTGGATTTCTGTGTCTTCTAGCGCCGCATCCGGCATGTTGTTGAGGAACGCAATTCTGACGGAGTCCGCCCCAGCGCCGTAGCTTTCGCCCGAACCCACCTGTCGGCAGTTCTTTCTATCGGCCCAACGCGGCGGAACCCGGCCGCCCTCGATGATCAATGGCATGAGATTTCCCCTGAACCGATACCCACTACGACTTCGCCGTCACACCCTCGCCTTGTCCAATGCCTGGCCCAGATCCGCAAGAATATCGTCGATATGCTCAATCCCCACGCTAAGACGAATCATCTCTGGCGTAACTCCAACCTTTGCCTGTTCCTCGGGCGTGAGTTGCCGGTGCGTGGTCGACGCCGGGTGGCACGAAAGCGACTTGGCATCTCCCATGTTCACCATGCGCTTGAACAAGCGGAAGGCGTTAAAACACTTACGGCCACCTTCGTAACCGCCTTTTACTCCGAAAGTCAGCAGAGAGCAGAAGTTCGAGCCCAGATATCGATGCGCCATCGGATAGAGAGGGTTGTCCGGAAAACCGACGTAGTTCACCCACTCGACCATGGGATGATCGCGCAAGAATTCCGCGACCTTGCGCGCATTCGCCACGTGGCGCTCCACGCGGAGGGAGAGCGTCTGAATCCCCTGCAAAAACAAAAAGCCGTTAAACGGAGACAGCGTGGCGCCAGTGTTGCGTTGACAGACAGTTCGACATCGCGCCACAAAAGCAGCGTCGCCAAAATGGTCGACATAAACGACGCCGTGGTAGGCGACCTCCGGCACGTTCAACATGTAGAACTTCTTCGGATACTTTCTCCACGGAAACTTGCCGCCATCCACAATCATCCCGCCAATGCTGGTGCCGCCCCCGCCAATGAACTTTGTCATCGAATGCACGACAACATCGGCGCCGTACTCGATGGGTCGCAGGAGAACCGGCGTGGCCACCGTGTTATCGACCACCAGCGGTACTCCGTGCTTGTGCGCAACCTTTGCCAGCCCTTCGATGTCTGCGACATTCCCCGCCGGATTGCCAACGCTTTCGCAGTAAACCGCCCGCGTATTCTCGTCGATCAGCTTCTCAATGTCTTCGGGGCGATCAGTCGCTGCAAAACGTGAACTGATTCCCCGCTTCGGGAAGATATGCGCGAGAAGCGTGTAAGTGGCACCATATAGCTGCGGAGTAGAAACAATGTTATTGCCCGCTTCGGCAATGTTGATGAGCGAATACTCGATCGCCGCCATTCCCGAGCTGACACTGAGTCCATCGACTCCGCTCTCGAGAGCCGCCACGCGCTTCTCCAGAACCGTGTTTGTAGGATTGCCAATCCGGGTGTAGATGTTTCCTTGAACTTCCAGATTGAACAGAGCCGCACCATGCTCCGCGCTATCAAACTCGAATGCAACCGTCTGATAGATCGGCACGGCCACGGCCTTGGTCGTGGGATCGCCGTCGTAACCTGCGTGGATGGCGAGGGTCTCCAGTTTCATGCGTCCATCATTTCCCATCAATCCATCCCCAGTCAAAATTATATCGGATTCCAGAGCCAGCCGTAGGTGGGGGCATCTTATGGAAAACCCCTGACTCGAGCCTGTAACCGGCAGATAACAGAGGAGTTGATTCAGGGCAGATCCTATCCCTGGCCGTCGGTAGCCACTCAATTGTCTTTCCCTACTTGCGCGCTACGCGAAGGAGGTACCGCCGCCCCGACTATCATCGACTCCCACAAGGTAGAAAGGATAAAGTTATCTGCACACATGAAAGGTGCAGAAAGTCTCGTTGGCTCTCTGGTGTCCAGCGGGATTGAAACGTGTTTTGCAAATCCAGGCACCTCGGAAATTCATGTTGTCGCTGCACTTGACCAAGTGCCGGAAATACGTTGCGTGCTCGGCCTCTTTGAGGGTGTCGTCACCGGAGCGGCTGACGGTTATGCTCGCATGGCGGAAAAACCGGCATGCACCCTCCTACATCTCGGGCCAGGCCTCGGGAACGGTCTTGCGAATTTGCACAACGCGAGTAAGGCACAAGTTCCGATCGTCAACCTCATCGGCCAGCACCCCACTTATCACTTGGCTCACGATACGCCGCTCGTTTCCGACGTCGAAGCCATCGCGCGGCCTTACTCCAAATGGTTGCGGACGTCTGCTTCTTCATCAGCATTAGGCCGCGACGCGGCCGAAGCGACCATAGCTGCGCGTACGGCACCAGGCCAGATTGCAACGCTGATCGTCCCTGCCGACGTGGCCTGGAACGAAGGCGGAACGGTCGCCGTCCCTCCCTCTCTACCGAAGCCTACGGTACCTCCAGCGGCAACGATTGATCAGGCGGCCGCCATGCTTCGATCCGGTTTGCGAACCGCCATTCTGATTGCCGGCAATGGGTTGTACGGCAGCGGACTCATCGCTGCTGGCCGCATCGCGGCAGCTACCGGGGCCAAATTGCTGGCTCCTTATCCGCTCACACGTTTGCAACGCGGCGCCGGAATTCCAAGTGTCGATCGTGTCCAGTATGTGCTCGAACAAGGTATCGAACAGTTTAAAGAGTTCCGTCAGTTGATTCTCGTAGGCGCTCAACCTCCCGTCGCATATTTCGCGTACCCGGGAAAGAATAGTGAATTCACTTCCCCGGCATGTCATATCCACACCCTGGCGAAACCGGGCGAAGATTATGTCGGCGCACTCGACGCGCTCGCGGAAGCCGTGTCCGCCCGCCGCGAAGAGCTCACGGCGGAAAAAGCTGGGCGTCCTCCAATGGCAAGCGGCGAAATCACGCTGCCAGGGCTCGCCGCCGTGGTCGGAGCGCTTCTGCCCGAAAACGCCATCGTGGTCGACGAGTCGATGACATCAGGCCGCGGACTGATGGCGGCAACCAAGGGAGCTCCACCTCACGACTGGCTGGGCAACACGGGGGGCTCGATTGGAATCGCCTTGCCTCTCGCAGTGGGCGCGGCAGTGGCCTGCCCCAATCGGAAAGTCCTGTGCCTGAGCGCCGATGGCAGCGGGATGTACACACTCCAAGCGCTGTGGACCATGGCGCGCGAGGGCCTCAACGTAACAACGGTGGTTTTTGCCAACCGTGATTACGCCGTTCTCAAGCGTGAGTTTTCTTATCTGGGAGTAGGCAAACCGGGAGCCCGGGCCTTGGACATGTTCGAGATCGGACGTCCCGAGCTCGACTGGGTGCAACTGGCGAAGGGAATGGGAGTGCCAGGCACCCGGGTCAATTCGCTGGATGCATTCAAGAAAGCGCTACGGGCGGGATTCGATGGAGAAGGACCGACGCTGATTGAAGTGCCTTTGTAAAAAAGTAAGTGATTGATTGTGCTGGAGTTGGTGGCTTCGTTTTGTAAAAAGCGAGCACGGCTTCCCCACGGTGATATTGATATCTCCGAGCGAACTGTAGAGTTCGATACGGCGAACTGTACACTTCAGCAGGAAGTCAATGCAGAGTTCGTGGACGACGGTCTTTCGCTCTGGAGCTTTCTGCGAAGCGAATCTCAAAAACCATGGCACCCTCCGGGCAAGTCCGCATCGCTTTCGCATTTCTGTCCTCGCACCAGGGTTTGGGGAGCTTCTTCTCAATGATCGTTTGCAGCGGGTGCTTTTTGAACAGGCGCAGGTGAGGCGGGAGCCAGGTCCGGGGCAGGTACGCTGTCGAGCCAAGCCGTGTACCAGAGGTTCAAAAGCATCTGGGAGCCTGCCGCCAGCCTCTGAGTGGTGAAGGCTAGAGCTTCGGGTGTTCCCTTTCCTGAAAATCCGCCCGCCTTTTCAAGGGCGTACACAGTTTCGACTTGCCCGTTCGATTCTCGTAAATAAGCGACATATTGCTGAAACGGATCGGTCAGGAGCTGGGGGGCGTGCACCAGGTTAGAGAAATCTTTGACGACAATGTTCTGAGCCACATAGGTGGTTTCAAAGAGGGCGTGAATTTTGTGCTCTGTAGTGTAGCCCTTGGGATTCGGACCCACCCAGCCGTTGTATTGAATGGTAGTGTGCAGCGGCTGGGAACCGTCGGCCACGTAATGGCCGAGCCAACCAGCATAGAAAACGATAGCATGCTCGACCAGAGCCGTTCGTTGATGCAGCTGTCGCAAGCGACGGTACTCGCGGAAAGAGGCTTTCAGGCGGCCGAAGACTTCCAGGGTGATGTAGGGCTGCAGTCCGACGTGTTCGGGAAGGTAATCATCGGGGTGCTCGGTGGTGGCCGCGCGTTTCTCGCAAAGTTTGCGATAAAACTCATAACGCGTTGTCGGAAGAGGATCGAGCCAGGCCACGCGTTCGAGATCGATGAAGTGGTCAGGCTCTTGCGCATTCTTGAGTTGAAGCTCGGAGGGACTGCGCCAGCGGTCTGGTTCCGGGCCGAGGTACGTGATTTCGGCGACCGCTCTCCGCAGAAATCGCGGCATTTCTGCCGGAATCTTCTGCGCCGCGACCTGGTTGACGTAGGTGTGCCCCTCGTTGCCCCAGGCGAACGCGAAATCGGATAGGAAAAAGAGGGTGGTCAGCAGCGGGCAGATCACCCTCCTGAGATTTCGGGAGGCAAGAATCATCAGAAATTCACGTGCAGAGCCATCTGCAGAAAGCGTGGGCTGCCGATGGTGTGCTGCAGGGCTCCCAGATTGCCGTAGGGTGGACAGGCAAACGCGCCAGTTGCGGCTACGCAGGGCGTGTAATTGGTATCGCCGAGCGGTCCGTAGATTGGAGGATTCTGAAAGTCGGGTGCAAACACTACACTGTTATTCGGAATGTCGAAGCTGGGGTGATTGAAAAGATTGAAGGCCTGCACGTCATATCTCAGAGCCACTCGCTCATTGATCTTGAAGTTCTTGAACAGACCAAAGTCGAACCGATCCTGAAATGGTCCGCGGAAGATGTTGCGCTGATTGACCGCAGCGAATCCCGTCTCGAAGTTATCGCAGGCGTTGGTGACTGGATCACACGGGGGAACACCGTTGGTTCCCGGCGCGTAAGGCTGCGGCGGGCCGAACGCCGCCGGATTCAACAGGTAAGGCACGCCAGCTATGGTCTGATGCAGGCGCGGCTGGCTGGATGTAGCGCCCACGCCACCGACGGGCACGATCGGGTTGGTGACATAATTGTTGGAGTTGTAGAAAATGCCCGCAACCGAGCCGCTGTAGTCGTTTACGCTGTAGGGTTGGCCGCTCTGAAGGACCGTAATTCCGCTAAATCCCCAGCCATTCACCACCTGGCCCTTCCATCCCGATAGATTCGCCATCTTTGGGAAGTCGTAGAGATAGTTGACCACGAAGACATGTGTCCGGTCGTAATCGGATGTGGCGTAAGCAGAACGTGGATTATTGGGATCGTTGCCGGTAAAGAACAGCCCAAGACCGCTCTGCTCATCCAGCGTGTGCGAGAAAGTGTACGAGGCTTTGAAGAGAAAGCCGTGGCTTACGCGCTTCTCCACACTCGCCTGCAAGGCGGCATAATTGGAGTTGCCGATGGCCTCGTTAAATTCGGAATTGGGGTCGTACCCAAGATACGGAACACGTAAGGCCGCATTGCCTGTCGCATAGCCCTCGACTAATGTTTGTACGTTTTCCGCAGTTAGATTGGGCACTTGCCAGCCGTAGGAGTAATTCTGCTGGTAGGGCCCTCCAGCGAGGGCGGGGTTCTGCGGGGTAGCAATGCGGTCCTGGTTAAATGTCAGCGGAATCAGGCCGTGAACTCCGTGGCTGCCCACGTAGCCGATGTTGGCCACCAGAGTGTTGACGGGCTGCCACTGAAAATCCAGAGTCCAGCTCTGCGCATAGGGAAGCTTGTTTCTCGGATCGTAGCCGCCGAAGTAGAACCCACTGCAGTATTCCTGACCGGTCTGAATGCAGTAAGGAGTAGTCTGATTCACAATATCGCCCGCGTTGGGAACCAAAGACTGTACGCTTGATAGATTACTCGGCGGAGGAGGCGGAAGGGTTGTGCCAAATGGATTCGCGAAATTGCCGGTGGAGGGAGGGAAGACCGGCACAACGAAAGGTGGTTCCACTGTGACTCCGAATGGACCGCTGAAGCCGCCGCCTGCCGGTGGAGAGAGTTCGGTAAAATATTCGCCGCGGTCGTAGTACAAACCATAGCCAGTGCGGACGACGATATTCTTCAGGAATCGTGGGCTGTACACCAAGCCAAAGCGAGGGGCAAATCCCCACTGGCGTCCGGTGAGGGTTGAATTGCTGACTCCCTTAGTCCCGAAGACGGAATTATTTCCCGCTACCACCAGCCCAATATCGTTGACCGTGTCCGTAGCAATGCTATAGGAGTAGTCCTGCTTGTAGAAGTTCGTCAGCAGACCATTCTCTTCCGTAAGTGGACCGTCCCAATCCCAGCGCAAACCAAGGTTCAGGGTGACGTTCGGCCTGACCTTAATGTTGTCCTGAACGTAAGCTCCCATCTGATTGGTGCGATAGTGCCGATTGGAAGCACCACTCAGGAACGTACTGGGACCGACGCTGCTGCAATAATTGACTACGCTGCATACCGCGCCTCCGGTCAGGAAAGTTGGGAAGTCCGTGAAGTTGACCTGGGCCAGTTGGTTGTTCAGGTTGACTACATTCAATTGCGTGTGGTCCCAATTCAATCCGGTGGAAATGGTTTGCCTACCTTGAGCCCAGTTCAGGTTGGTGGCCAGTTCATAGTTGTTCTGAAAAATTCCGTCGTTGGCGAAATTTCCTAGAGGACCAATACCGACGGAGTGGAACAGGTTGTCTGCGTTGCCGATCGAGATCGCCGGGAACCTGCTGAGCCCGAAAAGGTTCATGCCGATGTCCTGGGGTGTCATCAACTGACTGGTGGTCGCGAAGGCTCGCTCGCGTATAAAGCCGGCGCGCTGCTCCCAGGTGAGGTTGGGTGTGATGGTGCGAGTATTGTCGATCGAGATCGCCTGACCGCCCGCTTTCATGGTCTGCGGGAAGCCTTCGAATTGACTCTGGGCAAATGGGGTTTCGTTGGGATCCCGCTGGAAATAGTATTTCGTAGCGAGCCGGTCTTTGGCGTTGAAGTAGTAGTCAACATTGCCGTTCACCTGGTCGGCGATAAAGAGGGATCCGGGGCCGATGATTTCCGCATCAGCGCTCTGTCCCTGCAGTGTTTGCAGAAGGCTGCCGGTAGCGGCATTGGGAATGAAATAGCTGCCATCGGGCGCCTTGAGGTTCATGATGTATGAGCCGGCGGTGGTTATGTCCGCCGGCGTGCAGGCACGAGTACCGCCGGCGCAGGGAGTGCCATTGAAGTCGGTGTTCAGCAGGTTCGCGAGGGTTGCAGGATCGCGCTGGCTGGTCAGACCTGGGGGAACCGCGACAAGAGACACTCCCAGAAGATGGTCGGCGACTCGCTGTCCTTGATAAGAGGCAAAAAAGAAGAGTTTATCTTTCTTGATGGCGCCTCCCAGGAGACCACCAAAGACATTGCGGTGCAGAGGCTCGCGTGGAATTCCGTCCAGGTTAAAGAACCATTCGTTGGCGTTCCAGCCGGTGGTCTGATGATATTCATAGAGGCCGCCATGCAAGTTGTTGGTTCCGGACTTGGTGATCACCTCGATGTGCGCGCCGCTGTTGGACCCTTGCGAGGCATCGTACATCGCGGAATTCACGCGCATTTCCTCAATGGTTTCCGGTGGAGGCGAGGGCAGCGACTGACCGATCGCTCCGTAAACCGAAGTGCTGGTCACAATTTCACTGGTGGGGTTGCCGACGGTTGAGTTCCCGGCCTCGCCGATGTTCACCGCCACCCGGGCGGAGGCGACCTGGCTGGTGGATTTACCGTTAAAGATGTTATTGGCGTAAACACCGTTCAGGGAAAAACTGTTGCTGGTGTCTCTCTGCCCGTCCGCCCAAATCGCCTGGTTGCCGAAGCCAGCATTCGTTCCAGACGTGTTCAGAAGATCGGCGCTCACGCCGGGGCTAAGAATGGCAAGTTGCGTGAAGCTGCCGGTCCCGAGTGGAACATTTTCGATCTGCTCAGAGCCAAGTATGTAACCCGTGGTGGTGTCGGTCTGATTCAGCAGCGGTGTGGCTTCCACCGTGATTGTGGAGGAGATCTTGCCCGGCTTGAGTTTGGCGCTCACCGTCGCGGTGCGATTTCCCTGAACGATGATCTGGGGATAGACCGCCGTCTGGAAACCATCTTTTGAAAATGTGATCTCATAGGTGCCGATGGGCAGATCGGCGATGCTGAACGAACCGTCGGATTTGGTCTCTCCTGAGACCTCGAGGTTCGTCGCCGGGGCGCGCACCTTTACCATGACTTTCGGGACCACGGCGCCACTGCTGTCGGTGACAGTACCGTCCACCGATCCCAAGGTTTGCTGGCCGATGGCTTGCGCGGCGTACAGAAGGATGCACACCAGAACCATCAAGCCAGGGGTGGGAAGACGCTTCAACTGAGAGACAGCCAGTGAGGAATGAGAGGTCATCGAACGCCTCCTGGGAATGGAGCATGGATTTTACCCACACCGCATCCCGCGATGCAAGAAAACAGTGTGTGAAAAATTTCGATATAGGAATCGCTGGATTAGCACCGTTTGACCCGATGAGGCCGTCGAAAAGAGGCTCGGATCTGACCCATTCGCCAGCACCCGCGCGGGCGAGATGATTCCGAATTGAACCTGAGGTTCGCGTGCAGTCACGACAGGCGCGTAATACGAGGGAACGCGTCGAAGCCGGAGTCGAAGCTTAAGATTCGCTCGATTCCATTTTGTTCCATGACGGATAGATGCACCGCGTCGCGGGCAGACAGTTGTCGATACCCTAGAACAATCTGCTTCGCACGCTGCACCACTGCGCCGTCCACGGCCAGCACCTGATCGACGATACCGAGCAGAGCGTCGAAAGCTGGCTGAATGGCGTCGCGGCGATCGATTGCAACATATCGGTGCAGGATTTCCTGCAAGACCTCGGCATCGGTAACCAGAGGCTGACGGTCGGTGATCAGCTTCTCGAGCAAACGCTGCGCGTCTGCTTTATGAGGATGAGGTGCGCCCACCAGATACATCGGGATATTGGAGTCGACCAAAATCACGGACGTGCCCCGGTTCCATATCCTGCTTCGATCTCGGCCAGCATCCGGCTGATGTCACCTACAGGATAGTCATGCTGGGCCGCCCTGTGGATGATTTCGAGCTTTTTCCCGGTGCTGCCCAACGGTTCTTGGCGGCGGGCTAGAACTAGCGCTTGCCGGACCCACTCAGCGATCGACATGTGGCGCGAACGCGCCACGCGCTGAATCTCTCGATATTCCGGATCCTTCAGGATCACCTGCAGTCTCTTAGCCATATAATGAGTCTATTTGACTCATATCTATGAGTCAAGACCTGTAGGTAACAGCGGCGGCGGCCGCGCTTCGGGTTTCCCGGCCCGCACTGTCCAGCCTGCTTAACCGCAAGTCTGACCTTTCCGGGGACATGGCTCTCCGCATTGAGAAAGCCTTTGGAGTGAAGATGGACACGCTCATGCGGATGCAAGCCGCCCACGACATCGCCCAAACCCGCAAGCGTGAGAAGCGAATCCATGTAAGGCGGATTCATTAAGTAGCGCCAGTTCACGCCTGAGGATCGACAAATCCGAGGGGAACCAGCGCGTTCACGCCGAGCAAATAATCATGGAAAGTCGCCAAGATTTCCTCGACCTCTTTGCTGGTCAAAGTCGGGGCGTCGGGGCCGCACTGAAAGCAGGCCGGCCAGTCGCAGGATCGGTTACGATCTTGACCCGGTGGCGACGTTTGTTACCGGGTGTCAACACGATTCGGCCGGCTTCGATATTCGCCGCAAGGGCGTCCCCGGCGCGGATCCCAAGCCGGCGGCGAAGCGGACCGGGAGAACAACTTGCGACCGCGTGCGAGCTGGGGGATGCGCTACAAGTACAGTGCGCTTAGAAAACCTCCGGCCATTGTTGTGCACCGTGGTACACGGCGAGGATCACGATGCGGTCGTGATCAACGGAGTAGGCTGCTACGAAAGGGGTATTGGAAACGACCAGCTCACGCGTACCCGGAACCCGGCCTGCTCTGCCCGACATGGGGAAGGCGGCGAGTTGCTGAACACTGGTGACGATCTGCATCGTGACCCGGGCGGCAACCGCTTCGCTGTTCGAGAGCGCGATGTAATCATAAGCCTGATCCAGTTGCCGGGTCGCCTGCTCGGTCCATTCGATCATTACCCGGCGCGACCCGACCTCTTGAGACGCTTCACGACTTTCTCATGGTTAACGACCCGGCCTTTCCGCATCTCTTCAAGCCCCTTGCGAACCAGCGCGTCCTGGTAGGCGTGCAGCTCGAGGTAGTTCGTAATCGCCTCGTTGATGAGATAGGTGCGCGAACGGTCCTGCGTGGCGGCCAGCGAATCAAGTGCGTCGATTTTTTCGGCGACGGCGCGGAAGCTGATAGTTTTCTCGGTGTCACTCATAATATTATGACCATGACATGTATTATCTCATAATACAAGACATCCGCTCCAGCGCTCAATGCCGTCGCTGCAGGCGCTCGAGTCGGTTGGGGTCTACACCCCGACGCTCGAAAGCCTCGCGCGACCCGCAATTCATCGGGTCAGCCGCACATTCACGGGAGGCAGGACCGGCTCGCCCTTACGGCGTCGCTGCAGCCGCTCCAGTCGATCGAGGGCACGACCAAGGTTTCGCTCGATCGCGGTCTCGTAGCGAAGAATTCTGTCGAGGACTTCGCGATCCGGAATGAGGTGTTGGGCAGTCGCGACTTCCATCACTCCGATGTTCCTGGCCTTTTGCAGCTCTTCGAGAAGTCGGATTGCGTGACCGATAGTACATACAGCCAGAATCGGAGTCCGTTCTTCGAGACTTAACTCCTCACTGGGCTCTGGGAGATCTAATTTCTTCATCGAATTTTCGGCGGTTCTCTCCAATGTCGACCAAAGGGCTGCAAGTCCCGGACTCATCGCGAAGATTCTCTCCTTCAAGCCCGGCGGGACGACGTCTGTCGCTTCGATCTCATTCTCAATGTTTTTCAACTCGAGGATAGTGGCCTCATCTTGCTTGTCGCGTGTCTCGCAATACTCTCTTTGCCGCGCCAGCTCCTTTGTGCCCAGGTCCCGTGCAGCGACACGGTTCACCGAGTTGTCGTACCGCGATACTCGCTTGAGTTTCCACCAACAAACCGTAATACGTTCGACTTCTAATTCCTCCTCCCTCCCCGCCGGCCGATGTTCGTCAAAGAGATCGCCCAGAAGCTCATCATATTCCTGCGAATCTTCGCCCACCATGAAAAAATCCGCCCAGTGCCTCGTGAACAATCCGTGCTTGATCGCATTCCTCCGACTGTACGTTTTGCCTCTGGGGGTGTTGGGACCGGTAGATTTCAACGAATTTTGACGGTTGGCCTCAATCTTACGGATCGACGCTGCTTGTTTTTCGGATCCCGGTTTTTCGTCCTCTTCTGTACTCATAAATTCCTCTCTAGTAGGTATTTCTCTATATATATCCAGCATATTCCGTTGATGGATACAAAGTAGGCACATACGTGCATGTCCCGCCAGGTTTTTGGTAATCAACAGAAAAGACATGACTTGGAGGCATCGTTATTAAAACATTGAACAGTTAAAACCGAGATGAGTCCGACCGTCTCGTCGAACCCATGGATCTTCAGGTATTCGACGGCGGCTCTGGAATGGTGCCGTAAGATCGGGAATCCCGATCTTCGGCGGAGTGATGCGATTCGTTGGATTAGAAGAGCTCGATGGCTGCGTCGTGGCCCGCTGTAGAAGCAAGTCGACTGTCCCTTGTTACTAGTGCAGCTCCGAAAATCATCTTGGACAGGATTTCAACACCCGCGGGGCTAGCTGGAGAAGTGAGGTTTTGTCAGAAGCTCTCAGGTTTTGCGGTCGACAATTACGCTATCTGTTCGCTTGCGAAGGGACCCTGCGGTAGAGATCCGACTGTCGACGCACGGGGACTACTTCATAAGTCTTTGACCCGAGTCTTCCGCTTGGCAACTAAGCGCTGCAAAAACTTGGGGCCTTCTTTCTTGCAGGACTCAACACCTTCGTACAAAAGCATTTCACACACTTGAGACAGGGCCCGCTGCTCATCATCCGCTATGCGCTGTAGCTCGCGCTTGAGTTCCGGAGCGACCCGAAAAGCTAGAAATTCGGTCTTGGCCACAAACGAAATATAGCTGTTCAATTGATCGGCGAGCAACACCATTTGACAATGTTAACATTGTGGTTTATGTTATCACATAATAACACATTGAGGTATGCCATGAAACTTCCTGCCGTTAAGTCGGATTCGAGATCAGTTCGAGACTTCAAGAGGCTGCTCCGGGAGAACGTCCGGCTTGCCGGGGAAGTTGCTCCTTCCTCATCACGCGCAACTGACCTCCTCGCCACGATAACGAGAGACTTTGGATTTTCTTTCAAGGCGGGCGAGCTCCAGATCATTGACGGCAACTGGTACGTAACACATACCGGCCTCCTGCGGCTGGCGCGCCGCAAGAGATGCAGCGGCATCCACGTCGAGGTCGTCGCCTCACTCTGTGATTCCGCAGCGAGCAGGTTTGTCCTTCGGGCGACGGTATATCCCTCCAAGAACTCCTCCGGCTTTGTCGGCTACGGCGACGCGGATCCCTGTAACGTTTCTTTCCAAGTCCATGGCGCCGAAATGCGTGTGGCGGAGACACGAGCCGTCAATCGCGCCCTACGGAAGGCCTACGGCATCGGTATCTGTTCCGTCGAGGAAATCGGATCCTTTGCTGAACCACCGCAATCCTCACGAGATTCGAAAAACGTTCCGCCTCAACCTGCCAACGGCAACGGAAATCATGGGAGCCCAAAGGTTCGCGACCGCCTTTGCCAGATTATTCGCCAGCATCAACTCGACCCCTGCTTGGTTAAGGCCTACGCTACGGATTTCTGCAGCGTCAAGGCGCTCCGCGATGCCACACGTGAACAAGTGGAGACCTTCGTTAAACATCTGGCCGACTGGGCCGAGAAAGACCGCAACGCTCTGCTCTGCCAGCTCAACAGCTATCTCGGCCAGAAAGAAGGTGCGGCGTGAGGCGCTATTTCGAGTCGCTCCGCCCGGCAGATGTGTCGGCGCTTCACTCGGTTCCGGACGGTCTTTTTCTGGTTCGGGTGGACCGGGCGCAATATCGCTGGCACAAGCAGAAACCTTATTACGAGATCGGCTTCGCCGTTTTGAAGCCCAGGCATCTGACCGGATGTTTCATGACCGGCCGCCTGTACTGCACGCCTAGGGCGATGTGGAAGTTGAGTTGGTTTCTGCGTGACTTTGGCTATGACCCCGAGCTGCTCGCCGAAAATGAAATCGATGATAACGCCCTAGTCGACCTGTGGGGTGTCTTAAAGGTCAGCGAATTCACAGTGCGCGGCATCTCGCTCCTAAACTTCGACGGCTTCGCGCCCGCTGCCCGTTGGGAAGAACTCTCGATGTTCGCAGGCATGGATCATCGCGGATCCGAGGTGTCCCCATGACCAACAGCCACACTCAAATTATCCAGAAAGAAGGTGCCGCATGAAACGCCAGATCATTGGTCTGCACGACGCCGATCGCTGCGCCGCCGACCAAGTCCCCGATGGGATTTTCCTCGTTCAGGTGCAACGGGTCTATTTTCGTCGGCAAGCGCAAAAACCCTACTACACGCTCTCTCTGGCCATTCTTGAGCCCAACCGTTTTTCGGGCCACACGCTTTCGAGCCGGATCTACTGCAATCCGAAAGCCCTGTGGAAGCTGAACTGGTTCCTGCGCGACTTCGGCTACGACACTGAACTGCTCGGACGGGATGAGGTGGATGAAACTCAGCTCGTGGGCCTGAAAGGCGTGGTTAAGACCAGCCACATCGTCTTTAACGGCGCTTCTCTGCTCCGATTCGACGGTTTTGCTTCGGCAGATCGGTGGGAGGAACTTTCACCCGCCAATCTGGACAGCCCACAGGTAGCCTGATGACCTACAGCTACACCCAGATTAGCCAATACCTGACCTGCCCGCGGCGGTATCGGCACCGCTATCTCGATGGCTGGAAGGAGAAGGACACCCGGGCGGCGATGCTGTTCGGCCGCGCCTTCGAACAAGCTCTTGGTGCTTATTTTCGCCGGGAAGATCCCGGAGCAACATTGTTCTCGGAATGGTCCCAGTGTCAGAACCAAGGCCTGCACTACTCGAACGGTGATTCGTGGGATCGCATGCTGCGGCAGGGAATCATGCTGTTGACCCGCTTCTGCCAGGACGACCGGATCCAGGTCCAACAACCTCGACGCAATCTGCAGATCAAATTTACTCGACGAATTTCAGGGAGCAACTATTTTGTCGCGTATGTCGATGCCATCGGCAGACTCGACGGCACGCGTTGCCTGCTGGAGTGGAAGACCTCTTCGAGCCGATACCCAGAAGAACCCGAGGGACTGCTCTCTCTGGATCCGCAGTTGGTTTGCTACTCCTGGATGACAGGTATTGCCGAAGTTGCTCAGGTCGTATTTGTCCGCAAGCGCCTGGTGGAGGTTCAGTATTTACGAACAACCATCACCGAGGAGCAGCGGCAAGAGTTTGGGCATTTGGTGGAAAGCACTGTCCGTCGCATCGAATCGGCCGACTTTCTGCCCCACAGCGGCATCCGCTTTCCGCAGAATCCCTGCAGCAGCTGTCCGTACGTTGGGCTTTGCCTTGGAAACCAGCAAATGGCAGACGCCAGCTTGGTGCGGCGTCCAGGAGCAGACAGTCTTGATTGGCTTGACGAGCTTAATTACTGAGAATCCGCCCATGCCGCCGAAGCTCAACCGCCGCCGCGCGCTGTTTGTCCTGGGCAAGATTGACGAGATTCTGGCTTGGGAACAGCGGAAAGAGAAGGAAAGGGACACCAAGTTCGTGGAACTCGGGCGCTATCTATGCGAGGTGCGGGCGGGACAGTACTGGCGGCTGGAGGATCTGAAATGCTTCGACGAGTTCCTGGAGAGGCGGTTTCCAGGTTCGCGGCGGAAGGCGTACTACCTGATGTCGATTCACGAACACCTGCCGCCGCAAGCAAGAAAACAGCTGAAGGAACTGGGCTGGGCGAAAGGCCTAGAGCTGGCCAAGCTAGCGAGAAAGGACAGGCAGCGCTTCGATTGTGCAATCTGGTTGCACCGAGCACGGGAGATGCCTCAGAAGGAGTTCAAGCAGGAGGTCGAGAAGGAGCTAACGGGGCGGGAGACGGAACCCTGGGAGATTATCTATTTCAAGCTGTACCAGAGCCAGATGCCAGTCATTGAGAGGGCGATCGAAACTGCGGCTCTGATGTTGGGCAGCGACCGAGCCCGAGGGTACTGTCTGGAGATGATCTGTGCAGACTTTCTAGCCGGAGCCAACCTGGACCACGGAGACCCGGAGATGCTGTTGTTCTCGATGACCAGGTTCTTTAAGTTTCTGCCTGGGGAGCAGAAGCGGGCATTTCTTGGGAGTCTCAGCGAGAAGGCGTCGTGAGTTCCATTGGCCCAAAATCCACGCCCTTGCGGCTGGATCCGATTTCGTACGAGCGTCTACGACAACAAGTGCTCCGTCGTGATCGCTGGAGGTGCCAATCTTGTGGCACGATGACGAACCTGGAGGTCCATCACAGACAGTATCGCAGCCACTGGGGCGATGACTCTGAAAAGAACCTGATTACGCTCTGCACACAGTGTCACGCCGACATCCATCGCTGAAACCTTGGTGTGGCCATCGCACATGACCAAAGTTTCGGAAATGGAATTGGGTTTCACTGTCGAGTGTGCGATCCTACATTCTGCGGGCTCCCACACCGACGGGCTGCACCCAAAAAGTGAAGAGATGGTCAGGGAACATTCGATCTCACCGGTGGCTCCCGAATTCAGCATTATCATAGCTGTCTACAATGATTGGGGTTTGCTCAGTCAGTGTCTGGAGTCCCTGTGCAAGCAGATCGACGCACCCATTTTCGAAGTCATCGTCGTGGACGACGGCAGCACGGATCCTGCTCCGGAATTTATTCGCGTCTCTAATCACGGTTATCCCCTTAGTTTGATCCAACAACGACACGCTGGCATTCCGGCTTCGCGGAATCGAGGTGCTCGCGCTTCTCATGGAACAGTATTGCTGTTTGTGGATGCTGACAGCAGACTGCAGGCGAACTGTCTCGCCTCACTGAACTCAGCGATTGCGCAATCTCCACAGCACGATTGCTTTCAGTTACGGCTTACTGGAAATTGTTCGAGCCTGGTCGGACGAGCGGAGCAACTTAGGCTGATAAGCTTTCAGGATCATACGCTCCAGCCGGACGGGCGAATTCGATACTTGAATACGGCTGGATTCGCCATTCGACGCAGACGAGTTGATATTGAGACTGGAGTGTTCGATCCTCTCGCGCTCCGTGGAGAAGATACGCTCCTTTTGGCCCGTTTGATGGAAACCGGCGAGCTGCCACTGTTTGTTTCCGATGCGATAGTTGAACATTGCATTCCTCTGTCTTTATTGGGCTCTCTGCGCAAAGATCTTCGATCTGCTTACCTGGAGCGACAAATGTACGAGACCATCGCCGCTAGCGGAGTGAAGATTCATGTGACCCATCGAGAGCGCCTACAACTTTTGTCTTCCATGTGGGAAATCGCGCGCGACGATGCGATTGGGAGATCGGCGTGGTTTGCACTTGTCCTCCGGCAGGGCTTTAAGCGCATACTCTCCTTTGGTTACCACTTTCTGAGTCGCATCTTTGCGAAGCGATCCCTCGACTCCCGCCAATCGCGTATTCTCGGTGAATAGCGTCTTAAGCCAATGTTCCCTCGACAAAGCCTCATCGTTGAGAGCGTCCGCTCATCGCCTGGTCGGCCGCAATTTGCGAGGCCAGTTTGACCAGTTCGCCCTTGGCGACCTTTCCCGTGGGTGTCAACGGCAGTGTTGGGGTGAATACTATTCTTGTTGGCCGCTTGTACGCAGCAAGACTCCGAGCGGCATGTTCCGACAGATCATTTGCAGTAAGCGTCGCGTCCGGCATGAGTTGCACAAAGGCGACAATCTCCTCGTCGGCTTCTAAGGACCGGCCGATCACTGCTGATTGCGCAACCGCTGGGTGAGCATTTAACACCGCTTCAACTTCCGCCGGGTAGACGTTAAAGCCGAAGTGTACGATCAAATCCTTAACTCGTCCCACGATGAAAAGATGCCCTTCCTCCATCCGGGCGAGGTCACCCGTACTGAACCAACCTTCCGCATCAATTACTGCGGCTGTTTCTTCGGGGGCCCGATAGTACCCTTTCATAATGCTCGGCCCGCGCACCTGTAGTTCGCCCACTTCGCCCGCAGCCATGGGCTTACGATCGGAGCCGACCAACTTGACCTCAACTCCGGGGAAAACCGATCCCACGGAAGTATCTGTGCGCGGCCTCTCTACTCGAGTCTGAGCAATCGTGGGCGAACATTCGGTAATCCCGTAACCGTTGTGCAGCACAAGACCGAATAGGCTCTCCGTAGCGGTCTTGACGGCGAGCTGCAAAGGAGCACCCGAAGAGGAAATGATCCGTAGCGCTGGCAACCTGAGTGATTTCAGACCTCTCATCTCCGCATACTGGAGCAGCTGCGCGAACGTGTAGGGCACGCCAAGCACCACCGTGAGCTTGTGCCCTTCTAACACCGCGCGCGCCGTCATGGGATCAAAGCGCGGTGATAAATAGAGCGTTGCGCCACTGAGAAGAGTGCCCAGAAGAACGACCGAAAGACCGACGGCATGAGACATGGGCAGAATGCCGTAGAGACGGTCCTCGGAGGTCAGACTCCTTATTCTTGCGGACACCGCCGCCACGAACAACAAGTTTCGATGCGTCAGCATCACGCCCTTGGGAACGCCGGTTGTGCCGGACGTATAAATCAAGGCACCAACGCGTTCAGCCACGTTCGTTTCGAGCGGTTCCGGTTCGACGTTTTCGTTCAGCTCGGAAACACCAATCGAGCCCAGTTTCAGCACGTCTCCAATCACAGCGCCATGCCGCTTAGCGTGGGCCATAGCGTGTGGAGAGACACTCGTCATGTAGATCACGCGACGGGCGCCGCAGTGATTCCGAACCTCATCGATCTCACGCGCCGAGAGACGCGCATTCACCAGCACCGGCCACGCGTCGAGACTTGCCAGAGCCAGGAAAAGTGCAACGAAAGATCGGCAGTTCTCGCATACGATCATGACCCGGTCGCCCGGTCGCACGCCCGAGCCAGCTAGCCACGATTGATACTCCGCAATTACGGAATCCAGCTGCCGATAGGACCAGGCTCCCGAAGACTCCACCAGCGCCAGGTGGTTAGGTGAGCGCTCGGCCCACGGTCTGACGACGTCGCCGATGCGAAGCGGCAGGGACGCGAGGATCTGAGGCACCTGATCTTCGATCATTGCTATCCGCTTTCCGTCGGAGAGTGGAGGCTCGAGCTCCTTCTAGGTCTTGCTGAGAAGCTTCTTTTCGACATAACCAACGATGTTGTTCACGGAGCCGAAGTTCTCCGGGACCGCGACTTCCTCATCTTCCACAGTAATGCCAAAGTTACTCTGCAGGAACATCACGAGTTCGATGGCACCCGTGGAATCGATTACTTCGCCCTGAAGGAAACCGTTCTCAGGCAGCGCCTCAGCACGGCCGAAAAGAAAGTTGTTAATGAGAAAACCGCGAACCTCGCGCTCGATTTCCGCTCTATTCATAATTGATGTGGCCATGTTATTAAATTGTGGATCCTTAGAACTAGAAATTGCCGACTACGTGCTGGTGCCAAAGTTAAAAAGCGTGGTATCGCCGTCGAACGGCGAGGCATACCACAGGAGACCGTCCGACAGCAGCTTGTGGACCATGTCGTCGGAAGCCTTATAGTAAAACGGGCAAGCGGGATATTTCCTCTCGTAGGGATGCCATTTCGAGCACACCTTTCGCACATTTTCCGGAAAACCCAACACCTCCAGAACATGACTTCCTGCTCGAATTGCCTGACAGTAAGCTGCGTGCCACAGAGCTCTTAAGACATCTGGATCATCCTGTTTGGCTAGCATGTCGGCTAAGATGGACCTCCGGAGACCAGTGGCCTCGTTCGGCGGTTCATTTCGGACCACGGCGTAACCAAGTAATTCTCCGTTCTTGCGGCAACAAAGGACACATAATGTCCCCCGATCGCCGGGTATGTTGAAGTGCCACCGTAGCGCAGCCGGACTGCGGTCTGCTAATAGGCGGTAAGGCTTTTCGCCAACTTTCTGTTCCCAGAGGTGCTGGAAGTCGTCTCCGATGTCGCTCACACCAGATTCACTCACCGGGAGTTCGGCCAAGCCTTTTTGGGGTCTGCGCCCCCGGAGAATACCGTCTATTCCAATTGCGAAGGATGCGAACATGGAGCCTACCCGAGAAAATGCGGGCCCAAGCTGCAGTTTCTTCATTATGGCTTCGGTGAAGAGATATGGCTGCAAAACCCAGAAGAGCACAGTATCGTAATCCGTCTGGGGAAGTGGGTCCGACTTGAATGCGCGGGCGATCTTCCCCACCGCCTCGATTGCAGTCGTTGTGAGATAGAGATCGACAGATTGCTGGCGGTAAAAAGCCGCGACCAGACTCAGGGTGGCTCTCCGGAATGCAGGCTCGACCACGAGGCCATGCGAAGCAACCGAAGTTAGTGTCTTGTCGCCGTAGCGGTAGAGCTGCGCAATGTTCCCGAGATAGCCTACGAGCCGGCCATCCGCTTCCAACACCCAGCCAAGGGGACGTGGGACCGCTGCCAAGGCGGGATTGTCGCGCCATAGACGTTCCCAGTTTTCCATTGAATCCGACTTGAGCCCCCAATGACTTTTTAAGTTAGCCACCGCTCGGAAATCCGACAATCTAGCTTCTCGAAGGCTAACTGGACCGGGCGCGGCGCAAGAGTGAACTGGGAAATCGGCTTCTACTTCACGCCGTGCTCGAATCACCGTCAGGATTGCGTCGGCTACTTTTTTCTCGATTGAGACCATTTATGTTGGATTCCGTCTTGTCGCTCCGAACATCCTCGTTAAGCGGGTGATTGTCGCCAAGCCAATCGCCGCTGCTCAGGTCACTTCGTTACTGACCGCCACTTGTCTCCTATGCTCGGATCGAAGCAATGGCGAAAACGTCGAAGATTCTACCTTTCTCGACAGTACATATTGCAGCCAATTGCGATACAGAGAGGTAGCGGAAGAGCGCCAGGTGTTCTTCAAACCATCCGAGACTAGGTGTTCTGGGAAGTCTGTCATGAGGTTTTCATCTCGGGCGTGAACAGCGTTCTGAGAGAAATTCGCTAACGCACTGGCTGCTGCCACATCGAAGTATCCCTCTGGCATCGAGGGATACGTTTCTCTTTCGCGCCTCAGGAATCGTTTGATGTCACGTTTGTATTCCTTCAGGAGAGTCCCGCCCAGGTACTCGGGATGTCCCTGAAAATGCACGAACAAGCTCTTCCGTTTCTTCTTGACGAATGAATCTACACCCGCCCGCTCTGACTTTGTCAGGACTGTGTAGCCACAGGAGGTCAGTGCGTCCTCTTGAACTTCGTTCCACCGAGAGTGCGGAAACCGGACTAGAGCCGACGTGCCGCTTGTCAGAGCATGGTCACAAACTCTTTTGTACTCGAAGACACCGAATTGTTTGTCAACGAGCCGGTGACGTGCAATGCCATCGCAGTGAAGAACACCCGCGTGAGCCGCCAGGCAGGACAAAATCGTTGAGACCGTGTTCTCCTCTGCCCAGTCGAGAACTTCGCTGAGACTGTGCCAGTACGGCTCATCCATCAAGCTTGGCTGGCGTGGTTCTGTGCCGGTCATAATCAAGCTGTCAAAACGACTATCCCAGAGACTCGCGGTGCTCGCGTAGAAGCTTTCGAGATGCTGTTGTCCTCGCTCAGCCCGGGGAACTCCGGGCAGCGAGCAGAGTTGGACTCGCACGAGAATATTGGCGGACGCGGCCTCGAGCAGCTCGAAGAACTGGATTTCAGTGTCTTCTAGAGCCGCATCCGGCATGTTGTTGAGGAATGCAATTCTGACGCACTCCGCCCCAGGGCCGTAGCTTGCGCCAGAACCTGCCAGGCGGCAGCTCTTTCTTTCTGCCCAACGTAGCGGAATCCGGGCGCCCTCGATGATCAATGGCATGACATTTCCCCTAAACTCATTCCTAGCACGATTTCTCTACTGTCACGGCGTAGCCTTACCCAACGCCTGACCCAGATCCTCAAGAATGTTGTCGATATGCTCGATCTGCCACGTTGAGACGAATCATCTCCGGCGTAACTCCTGGCTTTGGCCTGCTCATCTGGCGAGCTGCGCCATGCTCGGCGCTATCAAACTCGAATGCAACCGTCTGATAGATTGGCATGGCAACAGTCTAGGTCGAGGGTCGCCGTCGTAGCCTGCGCGGATCGCGAGGGTGTCCAGCTCCATGCGTCCATCAGCCTTTCCCGCCAACCAATCTCATTCACTTCGCGGTAGTCGCCACGCTGCGAACCGGAACCGACGCCGGCTCTTTCGTCACCGACTTCGCCAGGGCGCCGGTCAGTGTGCGAGCGGCGAAACCCGCTCCGAACGCGAACCTCATCACCGGTCCAAAGCTGTTCGCGGCCGCAACGCCGGCGAAGTAAAGGCCGGGGATCGACGACTCGAAAGTCGACGAAAGCACCGGAGATCCCGCGACAGTCTTGAGCCGCGAGCGGATCTCAGGATTGAGAAACTTCAACCGCTCCATATCCACTCTGTAACCGGTCGCCGCAATGATGTGTTCGGTCACGATCTCCCGCTTACCGCCGTCTGCTGCCTGAACACTGAGATGCACTCTGCCATCCTTGGCCTCGGCGCCTTGCGGCGTGCATCTCAGATGCAACGGCACCTTCCCGACGACTTTGTCGCGAATGAACCATCCTCCCGAAGGGCCAAGACTCCTACGGACAGCCTCCAGGCGAAGACGCTCGGGCAAGTAGTAAAACAGGCCTGGCGCATTGGCAAAAAAGCGCGAGCGCATACCGGGTCCAAGCCCCGATTGCGGATGCCTGACCTGCTGCCAGTGTGACCGTGGCTTGCCGGTGGGCTGGCTATGGAACTTCAATTCTTCGCGGCGACTGACAAGCTGCACGTCGGCGCCGGCTTCGTGGAGCAATCCCGCCAAATCCAGCGCGGAAGCTCCGCCGCCGATTACGACTACATTGTGCCCTCGGAACCGCTCAATCTCACGATGGCGAGCACTGTGGGAAAGGAATTTCGGCGGCAAGTGCTTCAGGTTCTCGGGAACATATTCGAAGTGAGTGATCCCGACGGCGAGCACCACCCTACGAGCTTGAAATGTCTCTCCATCCTCAAGCCGCAGAAGGAATCCGCCGGTCGCACGCTCCACACTGACCACAATCTTGTCTTCCAGCTCAGGCACCATGCGGTCGCGAAAGGCAAGCCCATACCCGGTGAAGGTCTCAAGGCGCACCGGCACGCCGGCGTCCGCATACTCGATTCCACGTTCCGCGCAAAACTGCCGTAGAGTGAACGCTTTCTCCGGATCGTAAATATCAGATGCGAAGCCATCTGACTTGAGCATCATGCCTTTCGGCATATGCTCCAGCCAGCTATCCATCGGACGACCGAAAATACGGAACGGGATGCCGCTGCGCCGAAAATGCGCGGCGATCGACAGTCCATACGGACCTGCTCCAATAATCGCAGTGTTTAGCATAATTCCAAGAAAGGACCTTCCTTTGGGGGAGAGTACATTTAACTCAAATCAGGGGGGTTATTTGAGCCAATGGTATCACGTCCCACCCAGAGGGCAATAGGACGAAAATGGCCAATGTTGAGCTTGTAACTCATTGAACAACAATGGGATAGACGAGATGGACTCTGATCGGGCGGATCCATGCGTGAGTCCCGCACGCAAACAAACTCGGGTGATCGCCGTCACAGACCTTTGGTTGCGTCATCGCGTATTGCGAGGTTTCCCTGACCGTCCGGTAATCCGCTCAACGAACCGACAAACACGTCTTCTTTTCTCTCGACACAAGAGCATCTTGATGTCCATGGGGCGAACCAGCAATGCTCGCCCATCCAAGCGTATAGAGCGCATAGAATGACCCCCACAGCGGTCCCCAGTGTATTGGTGATGAGATCAGTCATGCCGGAATCCCGGGTTGGAAGAAATGCCTGCAAGATTTCGATTGAGAGACTTACGGCGAATCCTAGCGCAATGGTGATCGCGGCCGCTCGCTTTGCTTTTCGCGTCGAATAGTAATACGCGTACAGAGCAAAACCCAAAGGAGCGAAGCCGAGAACGTTCACACCAACGTTCTCCCAGTACCGCCAGCCAGGGCGATACTCCTCCCAAGGCGTTTGCAGAAGCTGTTGGTGCAAAACGAAGAAACGGTTAGGAACGACCAAGTCGTTGGCTGGCTTCACTTGGCTATGAACAACGTACCCGCGGCCTTCATCAAAAAGATAAAGTGCACCTGCGCCGACAGTTTTAATAGAATCGGACGGCACTGTTCTTGTCCAGTCCTGGTAGTGTTGGCCAGCCTCGGTGGCGGTCAGCTCGCGATCGTAAATTGCGATGCCCTTCAGCTCCCCAGGCCAAGAATCCGGTTTAACCGCTGAGCCACCAATTACAAGTCGCCCGGTGAAATCTCCGCTTGTTAGATGGAAATCTCGCGATATTTTGGCCAGCACGCCGTCGCTGTAGATTGCCGTGCCTCTATCACTAGCACTGATCGTAACAAGAACGGATTTCTCACGACGAAAAACGTCACCGACATAAATTCTGACGGTCTTCGCAGGAGATCTCGCATCTGGCCTTTGAAGCAACAGGACAAGGTCATCCCAGGACTGACGCACCGTTAGGCCTTCAGTACGCTTCGAGGAGTAAAACGCGAGGATGGTTCCCCAACGATTAATTTGGCGGGGTTGCAGCCAAATCTCGAGACTGCAAGGTCCGTTCGGAGAGCTCGAACTCTCAAAGTCACTAGAACTTAGGATGCTGCCGTAATTGCCGAATATGAGGCCTTCCCTGCTGTTCGACCACTCCACTTGATTCTTGGGGGCATGGAACGGCCACAATCCGGCGACTAAGATGCAGCACAAAACCAACCAGCAACTTATGCCTAGGTCCCTGTGCTTCATCGAGCTAAGCAGAGAACCTCCGCGATGCGCTCTCCTGCGTGACCGTCCCACAGGGGCGGGATGGTCCCCACCTTGGCTCGTCCTTTAAGAATCTTTCTCAACTCGGAATTCAGTTGTTCCCTGTTTTGGCCGACCAGAGTGTTTGTCCCAGTGGTTACAGTGATAGGACGCTCGGTATTGTTCCGAACCGTGAGGCAAGGTACACCCAAATACGTCGTTTCCTCTTGAATTCCCCCCGAATCCGTAATAACCACGGTGGCCCCGCGTTGCAGAGCGAGAAACTCGATATAAGGTAATGGTTGCAGCAAATGAAGCCGTCCGTCATGCGTGCCAAAATCTGCGATCCGCTGACGCGTCCGTGGATGAACAGGAAACACAACATTCAGTTGCTCGCTCACTTCAAGCAAAGAGTCGAGAATGTTCTTCAGAGCGAGGCTGTCGTCGACATTCGACGGGCGATGCAGCGTAACCAGCGCGTATCGGTCGGGAAACCCATTTCTGGGACATTGAATCGCCGACGGAAGAAGTCGCACCAAGGAATCGATCATCACATTCCCGACCCGATGAATCTTCCCTGGTTCAATTCCCTCAGATTTAAGGTTGTGGTCTCCATCCTCGGAGGGAGTGAACAAGAGATCTGCCAGCCTGTCGGTCACCATGCGGTTAATCTCCTCCGGCATGGTCCGATCGAACGAACGAAGCCCGGCTTCGACATGAGCGATGGGTATAAGCAATTTTGAACAAACCAAGGTGGCCGCTACTGTGGAATTGACATCACCATAGACGACCACGACATCTGGCTTTCGCTCTATCAGAATCGGTTCAAGACGGCACATTATTTCCGCCGTCTGCCTGGCATGACTCCCCGAACCGACTTCCAAGTTCACATCTGGCGTGGGGATGGCGAGCTGCGAAAAAAAGACATCTGACATGTTCGCATCATAGTGCTGGCCAGTGTGAACCAAGCTCTGACGAACGTGCTGCTTTTCAAGTGCGTGAAGTACCGGCGCGGCCTTCATGAAATTCGGTCTCGCTCCCACTACGTGAAGAATGTGCATAGATTTCATTTCAAACACTTTCCTCCTCAACAGAACCCGTGATCCTATTCGGGCTCGGGCAGCATTTTCGCTGAGTCTTGTCTATATGGCCTTTACCCCACATGCCGGTAGAGCAGTTCGCCCACTCCCTTTAGCACGAAATCTGGAACCAATGGAACCGTTTTCCGGAGAACACTTTTTTCGACGTTCCCTGCCGTCATTCCTGGCCTGTGAGGATATGTCCAATAACTGAGCTCCCCGCGGGTTGCACCCCAGTGCTCTTTGAATGATATAAGTCCAAAGTTGCTAGTTTCAGAACGTCCCATCTCTAGCTCCTCCAGTCCCCTGTTCTTGGCCTCTTTGATGGCATTCCAAAACAAAAGTGCTACTCCGCCGAGCTTGTGAAATCGTGCATCGCTGCAACCGTACTTGTAGACCATCGATTTCTTGTAGGTAATTGTGAGGATGCTTGCGATCGGAGTATCGCATTTTGAAGCCACGCGGATTCTTAGGTCGCTGCCAAATTCAGCAATAAGTGCACGGAACCAGGAAAGCGGTTGTGGTGGCAGGAATTGCCTTCGCCGCGTCATGACCAACAATTCGTAGAACTTCTGCAATAGAGCTTCAGACGTGCCTTCGTCATAGCGTAGTTTCTCCCGCTCTGCACGGCGAATCTTTCTTTGAGTGCAACTCTTGCTGAAGTTGCGGAATAACTCTTGATTGCTTCCACTCAACTTCAGCCGATGACTGCAATACACAACGCTCCTTCCAAATCCGGTCCGACTGCGTGGCTGACAAAAAGTTGGCCTGATCTCTATGTACTTACAGCCGCCCGTGTCGACCCGCTTCCTCATGTGGAGGAGCAAGTCATCCAACTCATCTGGGTCGTTTACCAGAGGCTCGCAATAGTCGCAGAACGGTAAGGATACGAATCGCCGTCCTGTCAGCCAACTCTGCACGCTGCAAAAAACCAGTCCGTTCTTAAGTGCCATTTCCGGAGGGCAACTAGTCACAACGACCGGATCATATCCGTACGCAGTCCGCAATGCCTTGAGCCAGCTCGTGCTGTGGAAAACCGATGCTCGGGGATGGCTCGCAACGAAGACCTCCCAGCGCGAGTCGCGCAGCGGATCGATTTCATATACGGCCATCGTTTGGGATTCAGGCTTCACCCTAGGTGGCCCCCCCCGAAAGGCGGTTTCTATCGCTGTTCCGACTCCCGAAGTCATTTGGGCTTTCTCCTTGTGCTTACTGACCTGTGCGCGGGCTATTCAGCTAACACCAGGAGACTGTAACCTCCGAGCAAGCGAACCGTAACATCTGGAGCAAGCGCAAAACTGAGTTGCCGGGGAATCCTTACAATCTTCTGTATAAACAGGTCTCCCAGTTCGATGCATCGCGGAGTATAGAAATAGTCGACAATCGTGTATCCCACGTCCGTCAGGGTACGAAGGGCGGTTTCCCTGGTGAAATAGTGAAGATGCGCGTGATGATCGCGGCGAAGGAGGAGACCGTTCTTGCGGAGAACTGCTTGAACCGAGAGATCCAGCGGAACATGAAATAGCTTTTGCTTTGCCTTGGACCGGACAGACCTCACCAGCCCCATATAGTCCTCGACATGTTCGAATACGTCGAGCATTAGCAGCAAATCAAAATAGGTGTCGCACTGGTCTTTTCGTATGTCGCGCATGCGAAAGCGCAGCTTGTCGTTGGCGCGACCCGCAGACATGGCAAGCGCATCGGGAGACACATCGTAACCCCAGCAAACGCAATCGGAGGGTAAATGCGGTTGCAGCTCCGCCAGCACCAGGCCTGCGCCGCAGCCCACGTCGCATACGGTTTTCGGCGCCAGCTTCTGCCGCTTTATCATTCGCCGGATTTGCCTAACTTTGAAAGGTGATTCCTCTACATGCCAGGAGGGGTTGCTTTTCAGGTAGCTACCGTCTCGGTAAATAGCACATTCCGAGTCGACGCTCACCAGCGGCCGAGGAATTGCGTCAGCGTTTTGCCGAAAGGGGAGGGCAGTCATGGCATCGATCTCCTTTATCTACTGCTATTTAATGCGCGACCGACGTGAATCATTCGCTCAAAAGCCTCTTTTTATGACTAAATACGGAATCAGCGCCACCTCGGCAAGTCCGGGAAGGGGGTCCCCCTGACTGAACACTGCTTCAACATTGCAGTTCTTCAACGAGCGGAAATAGCTCTTCCAATCGATATCCCCACTGAGAATCCCCACCAACGCAGCAGGAAAGTCGGTCGTAGTGCGCACCCATGCCACTCCTGCGCGGCCCTTGCAAACCGGCACGGGCAGGCCCACTTGATCCGCGTAGAGCATGTAGCTGAAGTCCACGCCCGCCCGGGCTCCGAGACTGTGATATCCCCAGGTTCTGGCATTTACGTCGAGCAGCTTGTATTGGGAATCCCGAGGATCGAGTTTGTACTCCAGTTCAACCAGACCGTAATAATCGATCTCGCGCAGGAATCGCTCCGAAAGATCCTCCAGAATCGGAATGTCCACGGTCTCGACATAGGTGCTGGCTCTTCCAAACTCGAGAGGGTGTTGACGGGTACGCCGCACAACCATCTTACCCACTGCTTCACCGTCACGGAAAAACGCGCAATAAGAGAATTGCTGGCTACCGCCCCCTGGGATCAACTCTTGCACCATGATCTCTCCGTGACCGGCCAGGTCAGATGCCTTTCGAAACAGCGTTCTTAACTCAGCGTGACTGTTCGCCCGCCAAGCCTTCGCCTTGGTAGCATAAAAGAAGTGCTCCTTGATCGCTGGCTTTAGCGCAAATGGAGGAGTGGCCCTATCGAGCGGAGCTAACTGGTCAAGATTTTCGGGATAGTGCGTTGCAGGTATCGGAATTTCCAGCCTCTGTGCAAGTCGATAAGTGTTCCTCTTGTCCCAGGCCCACTTCACACTTTCCCAATCGGGGGTAGGAACTCGAAATACTTCGCTCAATTCGGAACGACAACGCGACAAGGCAGAAACGAGTTCCTCCCGGGTAGGGTAAAGCACCCAACCATTCAAACCCAGCCGCCTCCCGAGATCTAGCAGGCTGTCTACTGCAACCCGTTCATCGTGCAGATTCGCGAGCTTAACGAATTTCGTGCAGTAACGCGAATACCGGGAGATTGAAAGTTCATCATCTACGACGCAAATCGGTACACCCCGCCGGCCGAGGCTGCGGACGATTCCCAGCCCCTGGTAGTCACCGCCGATGACCACCGCCCCTACAATGCGGTCGGCAGCCTTCACCGTTCTGGGCTTTGGAACGGGTTGGGTGACAGCATTCATTGAGTCGGTTGCTTCCGTTTCCGAGTTATCGAGCGAACCAATTCAGTCGAAGCGAATTCGGCTCCTGAAACAAAACCCAGCAGCGGCCCGAAACTCCAGGCCGCGGGTTTACCAACGAAGTGTAATCCCGGAACCGAGGACTCAAGCCCTCGCTGAAGAACGGGGTAGCCGTTCATCGTTTTCACCTGTTTCGACAATGAAGGAGATAGGAAAGCATATCGCGAGACGTCGACTCGGAATCCCGTCGCGAGAAGCGCGTGATCGACGAGCCGCTCCGATCCGTCGTCCAGTCGAATGCGTAGCTGGCTGCCCGAGACCGCGGCGAAGACCACCTTGCGCCCCATTGTGATGGGTATTCCAGCAATGCGAGGTTGCAGCCAGCCGGCACCAGCAGGCCGGATCGCGCGGTAGGCAGTTCGATCCTGGAAAACTCGGGGAAAACGACGGAACAGATGCGGCATGGCAACAAGACGGCTGATTCCAGCCGGACCAACGTCGCGATTCGAATACATCATTTTGGAAATCAGACCCAGGTGATGCAATCGCGCATGAAGCCCCACCCAATTCAGGTGATTCGTGCGCGCAATCACCTCGACTGGAATACCCAGTTCTTTAAATAATGCAGCGGATTCCAAAGCGCTCTGCCCGGCGCCGATCACTACCACCTGTTGGCCCTTGAACTTCCCGAGATCCTTGTGCTCGCTCGTATGCGAAGCCAGCGCAGAGGGAATGTCGGCGAACTCTGTAGGTTTGCTCGCAAACGGACTGATTCCGCCCGCCACCACGACCCGCCGCGAGGTGAATTCCTCGCCATCCGCCATGGCGACCTTAAACCCGCGAGCGTCGGTCTCGATACTGCGGACCTGGCGCTTATCCAGATCTGGAACGGCCTGGCCCTGGAACCACTGGCCGTAATCCACGAAGCGATTGAGTGGAATAGGCTTCGAGATGTGATTGCCCTTTTGGCGCACGAATTCGTCGAGTGTAAGCGCTTGCATGGGATCCGCGATGTGCGACGCTCCCCAATTTGAACGCAGACACATGCCGGCAGGCATCTGGTTCTTCCAGAACGACATCGGCTCGCCAAACACCCGTGTTTCGAAACCCGCGGCTCGCAGATATGCCGCTGAAGAAAGTCCGTAGGGACCTGCCCCGACGACGGTTATATTGCTATCTGATGATTTGGAATTCACAAACGTGTCCCTTTGTTGATCCTTGCTGAGATGTGCAGCTTCACGACACGACTTAGCAGGCGAGCAATTTCGAGAGGAGGTCAGTTTAGACCGCTTATGGCTGGAATATCGCTCTTTCCGGAGACATTGATTCGAGCGCAAGAACGAGTCGTCCGTCTTTTTCGCTGGCGTATGCCAAGCGGGCACGTTCACTTCCCGCTCCTTCGATCCGGAACGCATCGCCTTCTTTTACTACCCTCATCTCTGCCCTTTGTCTCCACCAGCGACTAATCTCGTCCGGAGTCGCCACCCAAACGCCCTGCTCCTCCCGAAGTCTTACCAACTCCCCTAGAAGGGCCTTGTAAACCGCTATTTCGCGAGGCGCCGTGAGGTAGTCCGGGTGGACGATGAAACTCATCAGACCGTTTTTCTCCATAATGAGACCGATCTGGCGCTTCCATAAGTCGAGTGAATAGTCGCCTAAGACATGGAACAGTGTGTAATCCTGAGTGGCAGTAACCGGTAACTCCAACATCTTGCCGATAAAATAGGGCATCACTGTGCAGCAACCGCCCCGCTGCGGATCCAGATGTGCGACATTGGGGATCGACATGTCGTAAGAAAACTCAAGATCGTCAAACCACTCCTGATTACGGTACAAGATCGCCGAGCGAAATCCCTCGACTCCCCATTGACGGCGATAACTGTTGATCTTGTGCGCTCGGGCGATAAACTGCCGGCGGTTGGTGTAAAGATGCCCATCGTGGTTCAGGTCTTGAACAGCGAGTCCGAAGCCGCGGTTCGTGATAGATTTCAGAAAGCTTGGCGTTACCTCATACCTCTCTTCTGGCACCACTTGAAATGAGGCTTTAATTCCAAATGAATCATCGATGTCCATCACAAATGCGCATAGATCTCTTCCTTCACGCGTTTCCACATCGTGAGTCATCATTGCACAGCTTGGTGCGCCTTCCGGCCAAAACCAAATAAATGGCACACGATCTACGTCTGCCGCCCGCATCGAAAGCAAAAGCAAATATTCAAGTAGTGCGTCGACCGTTCTATCCACGGGCCACAGAGGAAAAGCGATTTGCTCCCACCCCTTCAAATAAAGTTGCTGCAAATGCTTTCTAACCCAAACCGGGAAAAGAGGCCGCAAGCCGTAATACATGTGGTTTATTGCCGAGCGTATTCCAGAGTTTGCATCTGACAAACCATGCCTATACCGCTCATAACGTAGATTGTCGACAATTTCTGCCACATCGAACGGTAGAAATATCCTCCCGTTCTCCACTATTGCTTCCGAGACAACGTCAGGCAAGGCTGTCAAGGGGGAGTCGTACAGCCGGTGTCCGGCACATCGCCCGTACAATGTGCAGTTGCGAAAACGAAAATACCCGCTCGAGTTCGAGGGCGAACCTTTTAGCGTACAGGGGGAGTAGCGTTCGGGAGAACGAAAGTACTCCGTCAAATAGTCGCTCATCGAATGTCTAGCTCCATTGGATTGTTTATTTGAACCGCGGGCTTGGCTTGCAAACTCTCGCCCGTGAGCTTAATGTGAACAACTTCTGAGGTTAGCTACCAAACTGAAATAAATTCGGCACCGGTAATCAATTCTTTCTCAGGCGGTAAATGAACTCATTTCCCATTCGTGTATTACGGTTTTGCTCCCATGTCCCAAACAAGTACCGCGTGAGGCGATACATGTCGTCTTGTGTGGCCACCATATGAGTACCCGCAGGTGGAAGACCATAGCGATACGTAGCATCTGGAACGAGGTTGTTCTCGCGACACAAATCCATGACATAGCGGTTGTTGAGACTATTCAAGGCGTAGGGATCTGGCCGAATGAGCCTAAGGATTTGCCGATACACAAAATCGGGTATACCCCACCAGTGTTTACTATCAGTGAATTCCAAAATGATGCAAGCTCCCGGCTTCGCAATACGCGATAGGGCGGCGACGAAATCCGCCGGCGAGTCTACATGAGCAAGTACTCCGATGCAGAGAATGAGGTCAAAGGATTGTGGTTCTAAATTGGCGCTCAAGAAGCTTGCATTGATCAGCTCGACGTCTTCAGCACGATCGGCCGGAATGTTGGTGCGCGCGATGGTTAACATGCTCGACGATACGTCGAGCAAAGTTACCTTCTGACTGCGAGGAAGCAGCGGCAGTGAGATTGAGCCGTCGCCGCAGCCTATATCCAAGACACGTCCGAAGGTGGCTCCCTTGGTGAAACCCTGAACGGTTTCAAGCCGGATTCGAATGTCAAAATTCCTGCGCTGAAGGTACTGGTTCGGGTTCTCGAACCAAGACTTGACCTGAGGACTCTTGGACGCCAGTTGGGTTTCCGTCATAAGGTTATGTTCCTGAATACGGCTTCTTCCGGTCCGCTTTCGTCCAGATGCTATCTCCTCCACGAAGCCGTTTCATCTGTTGTTGTCGCAAAAACTCAACGGTTTCCGGATCGTCCACCCGCGGTATGTGTTTAACATATCCGGAAACAAACCCGTACAGCAGCGCAATCGATCCTATGACATATGGCTCGTGAATAAGGCGAACCAAGCATTTAGATACCATGAACAAAGGGTGGTAGCCGCAAACATAGTCGGCCCTACCGTCCTTGACCAGTCCGGCCCAAATTCCCTCAGCGGTGCCGGTGGGCCGATGGTGGATAAGGTGCAGATCGGGAAAGCTCCTTGTAGTCCATCCTAATCGGGTCGCTTTGACCTCATCGATTGTGTCCCAACCTGGAGCCGGCCAAAATCCGCCAATCGCATCCCAACAGTCTTTTCGATAAATCTTCGTGGCTCCCCTGACGTGAAAGGTTGGGCACCTTTCCACGTGTTTGTTGCCGTTCGTGACGTGGCAAATTGTTCCGCCTCCAACCCCCAAAGTTGGTTCCTGGTCGAAGTTGTCGAAGCATTTTTCGAAGTAATCCGGGGCGAACGTCAAGTCTCCATCGCACTTAACGATGAAGTCCCAATCCGTGCCGCGCAGGGCTCGATATCCGTCGTTGAAGGCATCCACAACGCCCCCGCCAGCTTTTCGGTAGCCTCGGTTGTGCCGGTGCACGACCCGAATCCAGGAATACTTGCTCGCGTAGTCATCAACGATAGCGCCGGTTTGGTCCGTGGAACCATCATTCACAATAATCCACTCTTGGGGAAGCACTGTCTGATTAATCATGCTCTCCAACGTGCAGCGAATATAAGTCTCTTCGTCGCGAATCGGAGTAATGACTACGTATCTTGGCTGGCTCAAGGTCATATTGGGGCTATGCGATGTTGACGGGTGATGCTGCGCAGACTCAATCATGAGACTCTCCGGAGGAAGCTAAAGCTCCGGAAGATCACGCTTTCACCCGGGCGACTTTTGCCCAGCTCGCTGGAAGCTTCATCGAGATTTCGATGCCATCGAAGATGTTGCTTTCTCGGGCCCCATGTTCTCGGACCCACGCTGCCATGGCGCTAATGCCGTCCGGCAGCGACTTCTTTTCACGGGCGCCAAACGCACGTTCAGCTTTCGAGTGATCCGAAAATGCGATCTTAACCTCGTTCCGTGGATCCAGGTGAAGCACGCTGCAGCTCAGACCCATAGCCTTAGCAACAATCGCCGCAAGATCGTTTACCATGTACGGCACGTCAGCGCCAACGTTGAAAATCTGATTCATGGCCGCCGGATAATTGACCGATGCAGCGATGATCGGGGCCACATCATCGATGTGGGTAAAAGCCCGCTGCTGAGTGCCATCGCCGAAGATCGTCATCGGTTCGCTGCGGAGGAGCTGGTTCATGAAAATTCCCACAACATTGCGGTATCGATCGCCAATATTTTGGCGCTCTCCGTATACGTTGTGTGGGCGGAACACGACGTAATCCAACCCAAACATGTCATGACTGACGCGCAGTTCCTGCTCCACTGCGAGTTTCGAAATGCCATACGAGTCTTCTGGGATGGGAATCATATCTTCCGACATCGGGCTCTGACCAGCGCCGTACACTGCGATGGACGAAGTGAATACAAAACACTTTGCGCCGTGATTTACGGATGCGTTGATCAGATTGACAGAGCCAATAAGGTTATTTGTATAGTTAAATCTCTTGATGAAATGGCTTAGACCCTCCGCTGCGTATGCTGCTAAATGGTAGACGTAATCGAAAGAATGACGCGCGAAGAGGCGGTTGATCAGGTCGTAATCTGTGATTGAGCCTTGGACGAACGTCGCTCCCGGAGGAACATTTTCCCGAAATCCTCCGCTCAAATCGTCAAGGACGATCACATCGTGTCCGGCAGTTAGCAAACAGTCGGCGACGTGCGATCCGATGAAGCCCGCACCCCCGGTGACCAAAGATGTTGGCATTGAGTATCCCCTTTTTGTTGGTAGTTTGTTACTTGGAGAAGAACGGCAAGCTTTTCAAGGTGCTGGTTGCGAAGTTCCTTGTTCAATCTGCGGTTCGGTACCGTGCTCGACGAATTTGATGGGGTCGAGCAGCGTGTTCCATTTGAGTACGACGCGATACATGTCGAGGCGTCCCTTCAGCCCTTCGGTGGGTCTGAACCAATACCTAATGCTATAGCCGACTTGCCGAATACGCAGGTGCATAAGCATGACCCGTCTGCAGCGGGTTGCGCCTTGTGCTCCGAAATGTTTGTAAAAATATCGGTAGCAGTTACGATTGGTTTCAAGGGCGAACCGCACCGGAAAGCGCCCGACAGACTGCCCTCCTAAATGAGTGATCGTCACTTCCGGAGTAAAGCGAATGGAATAACCGGCCTCCCAAACACGATGGCACAAATCGACTTCTTCATAATGATAGAAGAATCGCTCGTCAAAGCCCTCCAGTTTCTTGAGCAGGTCGCCGCGAAACAAGACGCAGCAACCTGACTGCCAATCGATCTCCCGTTCACTGTCTCCCTTCCAGCTTTGGTATATGTCAGACTGGAAAGCTCGCCCCAAGCGCTCGAGCTGTCTCAAGCCAAGCGCCGCGATCAGAGAACGCCCGACTGTGGGAAATGGGCGCGCAGGCCCCTGATATGTTCCATCCGGATTGAGAACTCTACATCCGAACGCACCGGCTTCTGGATGCAGGCTAGCAAACTCGATCCAACGATCGAGTGAGCCAGGGTGAACTATCGTGTCCGGGTTTAAGATCAGAATATACTCTCCGCGGGATTCGCGAATACCGACGTTATTGCCCTTGGCGAAGCCCAAGTTGGCACGGTTTTCTATCACGTGAACAGCTGGGAATTGTGTACGGATCCGCTCGATCGAACCGTCGGTCGAGCCGTTGTCGGAGACAATCACCTCGCATTCGACAAGGCTTGTAGCCTCAAAAATAGAACGCAGGCAGTTTTCAATGACTTTCCAATCATTCCAGCAAATAATTACTATCGATAGCTTCATGTTTGGACACCGAGTTCGGCGGTTGTACCGACACCAGCGAGTTCACGCGTCTCCGTGGAATTCCCCTGCGTACTTTCTGTCCTACTGCTGTCTCGGACCGAGGATTGCACGAATCGGTAGGTCATAGTCGAAATCATCGCTAGGAGCGCATAGTACGAGACTTTGGTCTGGTCAAAATAGGAGACTCCCAAGAATGCAACTACATGGGCGAACAGGGCCGATCCTAAACACCATAGGAACCATTGCTTTCCCCGACTGTCCGGCAACCGCTTTGTCGCGGTTCCAAGCTTTCCAAAACTACGGGAAATCACGGCAACGAAGCACACGAAAGCGAGCAGTCCTCCAGTGAGTGCCACTGCGACATACTCGTTGCAAAGATCCCACATATCCCACCCCCAGTCCGGGTAGTTTTTCGTTCCGATCAGCCACCAATCCCCAAAATGCCGAATGCAGTTGTCGACCAGGGCGTACCGATGGTAGGAAGAGGAACCGCCCGTGAAATCCACGTGTCCAATCAACGCCCAAACCGGGGCCTTCATTGTCAGATGCAGCGCCACCAACAGTAGGACTAGCCCCCAGCGGACCAATCGCATCTGCTTGCGCAGAAACCAAAAGCACAGACCCAAAACCCCCGCGCCGTAGGCCGACAGTGGCGTGCTTGATCCCGAAGTTACCGTAATAACAGCAGAAGCGATCAGCCCCGCCGTAGCGAGAAACCTCGACTTCCCACTCGTCCACAGCCAGAGGAATATTGGCATGAGAGTGGCTCCGAAAACTCCCGCAAGAATCTCATGTTGAAATACTCCCTCAGACCGAACGATCCCGTCGCGGACTTCCGGGATTAGTCTGTGACCTCCCAGCAGGCCGAAAGCGTTCAGCCTGGCGTATTGTTCGTACAGCATACAAATGGCCATCACGCTCGCTATCACGGCAAACAATTGGATCACCCTTCGGACGTCTCTCTCGTCTTGGATCAACGCGCGAAGGATGAAGTACGATCCTACAATGTCACACATACCTCCAAGGCGATTGATGATCGCTGCCTGGTTCATGTACACCAAAATGAAACCCAATGCACCCGAAACGGCCCAAATCGTGAATGCGGCGTCCGTGGACCCAAAACCACCAGCTAAGAGCCTTCCTGATGAAAACTTGAGCCACGCGAGTCGGATAAGCCCAAATAGAACCACTATTCGCATTACCGGAAGGTGAATTCCGCCAAGAACAATCACTTGACCTATTGGCACAAGAAAAATCGCCAGCAGGAAGGGCACTACAATGGACCTCCGCTGTAGGACGAACATGAGGACGATCGCCAGAATCATCGCGAAGGCCACTAGCGGGTGGAGTATCGTGCCTGCTGTACCGCCTCCGAGTCTGATATTGTCCGGTTCCACAATCCGTCCGTGTCTCTGCTTAGAGTCTCACGCCAGGGCTGAGAGTCTCTACTTCTGGAGCTGTTGTCTTCTGCGTGAGTACGTGCACGATATAGTCTTCTAAAAGCTTGGCGCTACGTTCCCAAGTAAATTTGGCAAGCACATCGTGGCAAGCCTTAGCCAGCCTCACGCGCAATTCTTCATTTTCCAGCAGAAGACAGATGTTTGCCGCCAGCGCAACGGGATCCTTTGGTTGGGAGAGCAAACCGGTCACACCATCCTGAACATATTCGCGGATGCCGCCACTCTCCGTTCCCGCAACCGCACATCCGCAACAAGCAGCCTCCGCTGGCGGCAGGGCGAATCCCTCGGTCCAGCTGGGAGAAATGAATATGGACGACTTGTTGTAGATCTCGTCGACGATAAAATCCTGCGGCGGATTTCGATGGTATTCGGCCCAGTCCGGAACCCATGATTGGCGACGGCTGGTCCCGAACATTACGAATTTCACATCAGGAAACTTCTCGCGAACAATTCTGACGGCTTCAATTCCTTCTGCGGCACCCTTAATCTTCGCCGCGTGGAAGAGCATGGCAACCTGTCTCTGCCGGCCGTCAATCGGGCTTCCGCGCCGGTACTTCTTGCCGTTCACGGCGTTGGGAACGTAGGCGATATCTTCACAGCCAAGCTCTTTTCCCAACTCAAGCAACCACTTCGCAATTACTACTTTGTGCAGTGGGGAGCGCCAAGTAGCGTCAACCGTGTTTTTAGAACCCATCCAGGTTTCATACGCCTGAATCAAATAGAATTTCTCTCCCTTTGCCGCGGGGCAGTCTAGGACTGACCGAACGGTATACCAGGTGGTCGCAAACACCGCATCCCCGTCCGGAAGGTGGCGAGCTCCGGAATTAGGAACGAACAGTAACTTCACTCTCGGATCGATCGGCTGCCACTCGATCGCTGGTGTAGAGACCCGTTCCCGCAGCCACTCCACTTTGTTGCTCGCCCAATGGAGCAGACTCCCTCGAGTGCGAACAGGGGCGTGTTCCACCCGGCGTGGGTGGACCACCGACACATCGTGGCCGCGTTCCACCAAGGCGTTCGCGTACTCATACACGATTCGGATGCCGCCAGAGGGGCTCCAGATATATCCTGGCATCAAGAACGTAATTCTCACGGCTCGATCTCCACCGAGACCGGCAACAGAGTACTGGACTCTAAGCTTCTCGGAGCGCTGACGAACAATCGTTGTGGTAGAGCGATGAGTAACCTTCTTTCGCAAACATCCACTGAAACGAACCAAAAGGCAATCAGGTACGTGAGACAACAGCCGACCACAAAAGAGCACTTAACCGGTAGGCTCAGATGCGACATCTTCACTGTGAAAAGTGCCAAAGTTAATCCTAGGCTGATTGCCAAGGTACGCAGGAGAGGTCCCGACCCCCAATCACGCAGCGAAAAGGCCTTCAATTTCCTGGCAAATATGAAAAGGCACACAGTGTCAATAACCGTGATGAAAAGTTTGGCGAAAGCCGCACCGTTAATACCTGTTCGACGCAAGAGCCACCAGGCGACGAGCGCGTAGGTTGGAAGCGCAACCAGATCCAGGATTGCTTTCAAGTCAGGCCGCCCCAAAGCCTGCACCGACGTGTAGGGGATCTGTGCGAAAACATTCATGAAGAACGAGATCGCTAGGACCTGAAGGACCACAGTGCTCTGCGCCGCGAAGTCTGCCCCCAACCAAAGCCGCAAAATGTCACCGGCGAAAAGGACGAATACGGCTGTGAAGGGAGTCATCAGCAGAAACAAGAACTTCATGGTGCGCGAAGTTACGTCCGAAACCATCCCCTCGTTGTTACTGCCGTGGTAGCTAAAGAATGGAAAAAGTGCAGAGCACACCGCCGCCGGGAAAATCACAAGTTTTGTGACCAGTTCGTAAGGTGCCGAATAGTAGGTCAGCGCACCGACCGAAACCACGGAGGCAATCATGAAGCGCTCGAGCTCCCCAAAGGTGGGCCCGGCGATCGTAGAAACCGTAACCCAGCCTCCGTAAGCAGCGAGGGGCTTCAACGCTGCCTTGGAGAGCAAAAAATGCTGCCGCAAGATGGGCAGCTCACGCAAGCTCAGAACCAAGTAGACCACCGCAGCCGCCAAGCGGATCAGAACCTGAAGCAATACGATCCCGGCAACTCTGACATGAAGCGCCACCGCGACTGGAGCGAGGAGGTAAAAGGCTACGCTGGCCGGTACACCCACCAGATTGGATAGATCGAACCGCTGCGCCGCCTCAAGGATACCCCGCACTGCGTTCCCGACTAGCAGCACCGGTAACGACGCACAAAGGACGAAAAGCGTGGTTCGTGTTTCTCCCACGAACGCGGGAGGCATCTTAAAAAGGTGAGTGACGACGAAGGGAACGCACGCAGCAATCACCGCGGCGCCCGCCAGGCCTTGCACCAACTGCAGGGCGAGTGAGGTCCAAACCAGGCCTGGAAGCAGGTGATTTTTTTCGGGGCGCAGATACTCTGCCACGAACTTGGTCGTGGCACGACCCAGGCCCAAGTCAAAAATATTTGAATAGCCTAGCACCAGCCATGCAACGGACAGAATTCCGAAGCCCTCTTTACCCAAACCGTGCACAATCATAGGCAAGGTCACTAAGGCGACCAAGGAAGGCAATATTCGTCCGAGCAAGTTCAATACGCTGTTTCGCGCAACATGACCCGCGCGACTTTGCTGAGAGCTTGTCATAAGTTTGTGAGTGCTTCATTCCCGGCACGGGACTCGGCCCTCGCCCAGTCAGTTTTCTCCGCTGACCCGCGGTGGCTGGACGCGTTGCGCAGAGCGGTTCCGCCAGAGCTTCTTGACCCTCGATAGTAGCTGTGTACGTTCTAGGACTGTCCGCAACCCTTCGTCGATCATGCGAACTGCCGTCTGCAGCGCATTCAACGTGACGCCCTTAATACTAGGTGCGAAGATGTAAACTGAAGACTCCATCAGGTGGCAGTTGCCGAAGCGCTCTTTATACTCCGCCTGCCCAAAGCCGAAGTCGATCTCCGTTACCCCCTCCTTGTAGCAACTTTCGATCACCTCCAGAAGTAGAAGTTTCCCAAGGTAGTAGTCGCGAAAGGCGGGGTCGTAGGCGATGTAATCGGTTGTATAGACCCCTTCGCAAGTAGTTCCTGCCGAGAATGAGCGGGGACTGTCCTTGATGTAGAGAACGTAAATTCGAAGCCAACCTTTTTTCGCACACAGCTCCAGGCGACCGCGCATTTGAGGGGTGTCCCTAAAACCGACACCGAGGCCTCTTTGATATGTTTTCTTCGCTACCTCTTCTATGTGCGGAAGTGCGATTGCCAGGTCACTTACGTCTCGATAGCACCTGAGCGACACTCCGCTACCGAAGTCGTCAACGAGCTTTTTCTTCTTCCTCCGCAGTTCGGCTCTGAGGCTCTTCGATAACCCCTGATAGAGCTGATCTACCTTCTCAGGGAATTTCATCGTATGGTGTTTCTCAGATTTGCTCAGTCGATCACGACACCACGCGCTCGGCTGGCTCAGGGCGGCCTTGTACAGAGCAGAATCGGTGCTCGGCTGATGGAAAAACGCGACACTTGCCTGTCCCGACCTTAGGGACCGCATAACCGATCTTACAAGGTCGCGGCTGTTTTCATTGGATCCGTTGCCCCGGAGTCCGCCATACACAAAGCTCAAGATGCGCGCCGGAATTCCCGGAAGGCGCAGGTATCCAATTCTGGAAGTTAACTGCGTCATTTCTAGACGCCCTATGAGCATCGCATCTGGACATCCACTTCGGTAGAGCACGACGACGTGTGGACATAGAACCTCCGGGTGGCTAAGGATGAACTCCAAGTAGAAGTCGATGTCGCTGTCCCGATGTCCAGGCCAGCGATTCCACAGCTCCCTGTGCAGTTCGACTTCGGAGACGGTCTGGAGAATCTTTATGCTGACCACGTCACACGCATGAGCCTCGCTGGGAGGGGCGTCATCTATACACTCGCTTGTCATAGTAGGGTTCGAGCAGCAGAGAGGGTTGGATTTCACGAGTAGCGACTCTCCCAGACAGTCCGGGGTGTGAGACCTTCTGGCCCTCGGACTGCCGGGAAGAGCTTTGTGTAAATGGTCCCAGGACCAGATGAACGGTTGCAGCGATTGCTTCTATTGGACGGTCGCCTGTAGGCCGGTTGGCGCGGCAGGAGAGAGGGCATCCCCCGCAAACAGGTGGGCTCCAGCGTCCCAGCATCCCGGTACACCGACGGAACAGGTTCCACTCGCAGAGCGCGTCAGAGGCGTCCTCACGGGGCACACCAAGGCGTTCCCAGCTCCGATGGAACACGCGTATGTCGTCTCTGAACAAAGAGCGGCTGTATTGCCCGAACAACTTGATGTGAGATTCGTTCCCGCACCTACGGTTGAATTGCTGGCGGCAGTAGGCGAGTAAACAAATGCCTCAGACGTCGTAAAGCCCTGGGTCGCTGCTGCGGCCGCACTCATCAACACATTCGTAGTCTTTGTCAGGTTGGTAACCCCACTGCAGTTCGACCCGCCATTGAAGCAAAAGGCCTCAGTGTCGATGCCGTTTGTCGTAATACAGTGATTGTTAACCAGATTTACCGTACCAATGCTATTGCTCGATCCGCGATCGGTGGTTGCCATGCAGTGGAAGGAGCCGCCCGGAGCCGCCGTATTGTTGTAGAAATTCGCGGTATATGTGGGGAAGTTTCCTTGCGTGTCGATATTGAAGCAGTCTGTAGCGACATTCCAGCAGAGGTTATTGAATACCCAATCCGTACCGCCGGCGGAAGGAGCCAAAGGCATTGCCCATCCGTACTGTGAATCGTGCACCTTGTTGTTGTAGATAATATTCACGTGGCCGTTGTTGGGCTGAAACTCGAACATGTTCTCGTGAGTCGATGGATCGTAGGACATCCAAATGTGACTGCAATCATTGCCCGCAACAATGGCTCCGGCACCTCCTCCGAACACAATGCAATTGGACTCATTGAGCATTACATTGTTGGTGATCGTGCCCTCCAGGTATCTAATGCACTCCGTCGAACCATGGTTTACAGTTGTGCTCGGCGGAACGGCATCCACTCCGTTGCAGTAGTTTCGGTCTATCACGACTAGCGACTGATCGCCGCTATCGTTTCCCCCGATGAACTCTATATCGTCATGCGTAGTGCCGCTGGGGATTACCCAGGCATGAAAATACATATTGGTAACTTTTTGATGGAGGTTGCTGTAGGCCAAGAGGAATGCGGTATTGTCCTGGAAAACGTTATCGTTGTTGTCCGTGAATCCCGTAACTTCGAAGTCGTCCGCCCATACGTAATCGTAGGTTCCAAAAAGGAACATGCGGTTGGCTGTCCCAATCGTATTGCCAGCCAAGCCGAAGATCGGCCTAGACCAGGAACTTCCAGTGAACCAGCTCTGCGATGCATCGGGGCCGTAGTAGTCATACCCAGCATCTGTTGATCCACCAGCCGCGACCGTCAGAGGAAAATAACTGGCCGGACAAGTCACTCCGCCTTTGAAGTAAAACTGGTCGCCGGGAGTGTGCGAGTAGTTTCCCTTAAAACCAACCATGTAAGGGTGATGCAGCCAGGCTGTGCCCTGGGAGGAACCGTTGTTCGAATCAGACCCACCGGCGCAGTCGATGTAATAAGTGTTTGCAGCGAAAGCATTAACACCGCAAAGTAAGAGCAGGGAAAAAGCTACAACCAGGGCGACTTGAACCTTCCTCATTGTGACCTCGGGGGAAAAGGAATTCACCCTGAGGCTACAAGTGAGAAGCAGCAAATGCCAAGTGCCAGAGGTACACAGCCTGGCGTCCAAGAGTACACCTGACGGATAGGCAAACGACTGAAACAATGGGGCTTAATGCCAGAAGGAGGGGGGAACGGCACGGTGGTTCCTTATGGGTTTCCGTTTTGGTGCTCCAGTTCAGCCAGCACGGCTGCGACAGTTTGGATGCGTGCCCCATGGCGGACGACCCGGGAGATCGTCGCTTCCAGCAGGCGGGGAGTGCACCCAAACTCGGAAGGGTTTTCGCGAACATCGTGGGTATAGAAAATCAGCCAGCCCTTCTGCTCTTCGTTTTGCGAAACTAATCGTTCAATCTCCGGGAGGCGATCGGCATCGCCATATAAACTGTTGGCTCGAAGCAAGTTGAGATCGAGGAGGGGTCCGTTCACTCCCCGATAGATGCTTCGACAGCTGGCCATATCCTGTCCTAGAGCTTTCTTGGCGGCTGCGGTGACCTCTCCGTAGGGATAGGCAAAATTGCCGGAAGGCGCTAACCCCATCTCTCGAATGGCCCTCTGCTGTTTTCGAACATCCTGCCGAAAAGCCAGGATCGAAATGTTACGGCACGAAACGTGACTGTACGTCTGGTTGCCCAATTCGTGGCCTTTCTCTACCAAGGAATGCAGGTCCTCCGCTCTCATGAGCTCGCCCAGCTTGTTCGATCTGTTCATCAAACTGATGGCGGCGTAATAGGTACCCCGCCCGCCAAAAGCTTCCAGAAGAGAGCCGCCTGTGGCGTACGCCGTGCGAGGAAAATCATCGAAACAAAACGAGACGATCGGACCATGATTTCCGAGGGCTACTGTGCGTTGGTGAACAGAACACAATATCTTTTGACGCGTCCGCCCCAACATGGACCGCACGCGCACAGCCCAAGCAGGGGAGGTTTCCCTAGCCTCGGCAGGGGATCTACCTGTCGCGTTCTCGGGAAGCGTCTGACTCTCATCAAAAGCCAGCGACGACAGCGCACCGTTGTTTTGTAGTTTCCTCTTCATGGAGTTTAATTAACTAGCGACCTGCAAATGCGTAGAGAAGCCAACCGGATTCGTAAGGACGGCATTCGCGAAGAATTGCGAGATTGAACTGCCCGATCGGCCAGGACCTAATACCGAGAAATGCGGCAGCGTCCTCAGTGTAAGTCAGCAATGGGGGCGTTGGGCGAATACATCGCCACACCAATTTGGCCACCCCGTCTCTCATGTCGCAGCCCAGCTCATTTTTGTGCTCGATCCATTCCAAACCACGGTAGATGGGCTCACTGTAGTCGCGTTTCGAGACATCTTGGAGAGCGAATAGCGCCATGGGCCCCATAGCGTGCTGGTGAACTGAGTAGACAGGATAGCGTCCCAGCGCGGATCCCTTTTCCCAGTCGTAGTGCCACCACCATTGGCCGAGACTTCCTTGCGCACTACATATGACGTCGGCGCACCTTAACGCTCGGGACAGCGGCTCATCCATGTCGTAGGCTTGAGCCATGCGCGACAACGCATAAATCGGATAAACCTGATCGGCGAACGTTCCAACCCGGCCGCGCAGCCAACCCTTGACTGTCCCTTGAGGAGACTGGTGCCTGAAGCCACCTGATGGGCCCTGGTTCGTGACGAGTTCTCTATATGCAGCTATGGCAATATCAGTGGTGTCTGGCAACTCACCTTTTGCCGCGATTGCAACATGAGAGCAGCCCGCCAAGAACCATGCGAGGTGCATGGTCTCCCGAGAGCCTGGATATCTTTCGAGGACACTGGCCGGATCTAAGGCTCGGTAGAGCCTCTCCAAGTAATGAGGAAATGCCTCCGCTGCAAGCCAGAGTAAAAGTCCCAAATCGCCAATATTTTCTATCCAATCGGTTTTCGCGGTCAGACACCGGAAAACGGATTCGGTGTCGATGGGTAACGCGGCCCTGTGGCCAATTTGTCGATGGATGCCAAGCAAGGTCATCATCGTGTATCGGTGGGATATGCCTTCTCGAATAAGGTTCCCTCCTACCTGGCGAACTCGAAAGCAGAACAGGCCCCGAGCCGCATCGAACATAGCGGGGAGACCGGCCGCGGCCAAAGAACACAGGTCGCGATTGGTCACTTCTCGTGTGGAGAGTCGTTCTGGGGCAATAGTCTGGCTGGTGGTCACGTGCAATCCTTTCGAGACAGATCCTCTCCAGTGCGCGACATAATGGTGCTCCCTTCGACGCCTGTTGAACGCCAGGAAGAGATGCTGTAACAGAGTGCGTTCAAAAGGAAGTCCGCCCTGCGCTGACCCCTTGGCTCTGTTGTCCATTCATGAGATGATCAATTGCCAGCAGCTACGCGGCCACAGGTTTTGAGTTCTACGATCGAAACAATATGGGAGATGATTGTTTCGAGTGCATGGCTGCCAGCTCCGTCGAGGCAGCGTTTGAGGCGCTCCCGGCGCACAGCCTTAACTTTCGTTCTTATGTCGTCGACTGTCTCCACCATGATAAGACGGCCTTCATCCGCGAGATAGCGATCGACGGCACCTATTTTGCCGCGAAAGATGCTGTAGACTGGAACCCCCATCGCCGCTGCCTCGCGATTCATCGTCCCTCCCCCACTTATTACCAGATCAGAGTTCCAGATCAGGTTGAGCCCGTCCTCGACATGTTGCGGGATCAAGATCTTGCCGCCGGCTATGCTCTCACCCCAACTTGAGCGTAATTCGTCCTCTTGTCTCTTGTTTCTTGGCAACAGAAGGATCCGAGTGTTCACTTTAGCCACAAATCGTTTGAGAGCCTCGGCCAGCAAGGGCTCACTTTCCGGGTTGTGGTAGTGCGCCTCCGTCGCAGGAGGGCGGACTGTAACCAACAGATCATCGGGTGCAATGCCGAGACGTTTCTTCAAACTCGGGTCAGGGTGGAATCCAGGGAGGTAAACATCTTCCTTGATGCCCGGATATTTCAGAATCCTTGAACCCATCGGCAGTTGGTCGTCAGGAAGGACCTCGGGCGCCATCAGCCAAGTTGGTTTGATGGTCGGCACTTTCGCGGTAAATTCGTAGTCAAGCAATGTCACGCTCTGAATCCCGAGCAACCCACACGCCAGCAAGCACCCGCGTGAACCGTGATTAATTGCCAGATCCGGCTTTTCTTTTTGAACAATTCTGCTGAGCGCAACTGCGCGCGAGCACGTTCCCAGTGCTTTCCAAATTTTGTGCTTACCGTGATGTTTACCGACGATCTTGCCTGACATTCCGTAGAAATCTAGAAGTTCCCGCACTTGATAAGCGTCCCGAGCCGTAACCAATACCTCGTATTGCCTCTTTCTGAGTTCTTCAATAATCGGTCGAAAAAAAGGGACGTGGGGGGAGTTGTCTAAGTCCACCCAGATCTTTTTGCGTGTCGATACCATTTGCGGCCGTTCCAACAGGATGTTCTCCACACTCGCTATACTCGACATTTCTCCTGCCTTCTTGCACTGTTTGTCGGTGCAATCGACGATAAGGCAAACGTTATGCTGTTCTGTCTACTGCAACTGCCGACACGGAATCGGCATGTGCCCTCTTGTGTGGTAATGCAAGCTGAACAAAGTGCAGAATCTCTTCTAGGATCCTCGCTTGTTGGCCCGCCGTTAGTTGGGGAAACATCGGTAGCGAAACAATTTCAGCGGCAGCCTTCTCTGCTACGGGGAAGTCGCCGAGGCTGTATTGCATGGATGCGTAGGCTTTCTGCAGGTGTAGCGGGATGGGGTAGTGAATCCCCGTGCCGATGCGGGCCTTTTTGAGATGCTCCATCAGGCCTTCGCGATCCGCGGCTCGGACCACATAGAGGTGATAGACTGCGCGCGACCAGGATGGCTCGCAGGGTGGAACCAAGGCTCGGTCGACCGTTTTGAGCAGGCGTTTGTACTCCACCGCGCGTTCGCGGCGCTGGGCGTTCCACTTTGCCAGGTGGGCCAGCTTCACATGCAGAAGGCCGGCCTGAATCGAATCGAGGCGGCCGTTGTAGCCTTCGACGTCGTGATAGTACTTCGTGGCCTGGCCGTGATCCCGGAGCATCTTCATGGTCTTCGCGATGGTCGCGTCATTTGTGGTGGCAGCGCCCGCTTCACCGCAGGCTCCGAGGTTCTTTCCGGGATAGAAGCTGAATGCAGCGGCTCGCCCCATCGATCCGGCTTTCATCCAACGGTTGTGCTTTCTCGAAAAGTATTCGGCGCCGTGGGCCTGGCAGGCGTCCTCGATGACAACCAATCGATAGCGCTCAGCGAGCTCTAGGATCGGATCCATGTCGGCCATCTGGCCGTACAGATGGACCGGAACCACGGCCGTGACCGGGCGGCCGCTCCGGCGGCTTATCAACCTGCCGGCATCGTCGATGGTGCATTGTTTCTTCAGATATTCTTTCAGTTTTGCCGGATCCATGTTGTACGTCTGCTCATCGATGTCCACGAACTCGGGCAACGCGCCGGCTTGCGAAATCGCTTCCGTGGTGGCAATGAAGGTGTGGGGCACGGTGACCACAACGTCGCCAGGCTTCACTCCGCTCGCCATGAGGGCGAAGCGCAGAGCGTCGGTGCCGCTGCTGATCGCGACCGAATGACTCGTGTCGCAGAACGTTGCGAAAGCTTTCTCGAATTCTTCAACCATCGGGCCACCGATGAATCCGGCAGTACGCAAGGCTTTGCGGAAAACCTCAGTCAACTCCTGCTCGAGTTCCACGTGCGGAGTAACCAGATCAAGGAAAGGAATGCTGTTGGCGGTGCTGGTGGGCGTGCTATGAGAACCACTCACTTTGAAACCTCCGTAATTTTGTCGATATGACGAAGAACTTTTGCCGGATTTCCAACCACAATGCTGCCCGGCGGTACGTCTTTGGTGACCACGCTGCCCGCTCCCACAATTGCGTTCTCACCGATGCTGACGTTGGAGAGAATCGTGGCTCCAGAGCCAATCGACGATCCCTTCTTGACTACGGTTCGCTCGACTTTCCAGTCAGCCTCGGTTTGCAGATTCCCGTCGGCGGCAGTGGCTCGCGGATAGCTATCGTTGATGAACATCACGCCGTGGCCGATGAAGACGTTGTCCTCGATGGTGACGCCTTCACAGACAAATGTGTGGCTCGAGATTTTGCAGTGTTTGCCTACGCTCGCGTTCTTCTGGATCTCGACGAAAGCGCCGATCTTCGAGTCGTCGCCAATTTCACAACCATAGAGGTTGATGAACTTGGAGAGTTTTACGTTTTGCCCCAGCTTTACGTCTGGAGCGACGCATTGGTAAGGATTCATGTCGTGATTTTGCTTTTAATCTGCATCAACACAAGGTCGTTGCGCCTCGCTGTACCAGGCCGCAGAGTTGGTGCCACAGGTTGACTTAGGCAGCGCCTTCGAGGGACCGGCAGGCGTGATTTTCGTTCCCGGTAGGTCCGGCGCAAATGTGTTGCGGATCCAGAGTGGAATCCCGCTTTGAGTGACTGGGCGAAGAGTTTTCGGATGGAGGACCTTGGCCCCAAGGTGTGCCATCTCCTCTGCTTCCCGATATGAGATCTCAGCGATTGTCGACGCATCCGGCACCAGGCGTGGATCAGCGGTCATAAGACCGTCCACGTCGGTCCAGATAATCACTTCATCGGCGTCGAGAGCCGCGCCCAAAATCGTCGCAGAATAATCTGAGCCGCCACGCCCCAGCGTAGTGAGTACACCCTCTGCGGTCGCTCCAATAAAGCCCGTCACTACGGGAACGACGCCCTTCTGCAGGAGCGGACGCAGGCGCGCTTCGCAGCGTTCTCTGGTCACATCCATGTGGGGATCGGCACAGCCATGGCACGAGTCGGTCTGGACCAGTTCGGTAGCTTCAATCGCCTCGCTCGCCACACCGCATTCTGTCAGAGCGGCTGCAATCAGAGGAGCGGAGAGACGTTCGCCCAGACTAGAGATTGAATCACGTGCCCGCAGCGTTAACTCGCCCAGGAGGGCCGTGCCTTGGCATAAGCGTTCGCCCTCTCGAAAGATTTGTTCCATGTGCCGGTTGACTTGGGTCCGCGGTGGAACGGAATGGATCAGCGCGCTGGCCGCTGCATCATGCCGTCTGCGCAACTGGTTCAAAATCATCTCAACCGATTGGCGATGACCGGCCTGGGCCTGCGTGGCCGCCTCGATAAGTTCGTTGGTCACGCCACTCATGGCGGAGACGACCACGACCAGATGACTCTCGCGCGCCGCGCCACGAATAATATCGACTACTTTCTGGATGGCGGACGGGTCGCCCACCGATGTCCCGCCAAACTTCATGATGCGAAGCGGCTTCTTCACGGCATTTGAAAGTCGGTTACTCATAGGTAGATTTACTTCCGCCCCCAATCGAGCCCTACGGCGTGGCCCTTCGCTGGAGCCGTCCTAGACCGGGGTCTAGCCGCCGACGAAACCAGCTTTCGTTCAGACTGTGAGTACCAAGCGCTTTGCTTCTGATAATTGCTGACACAATCGCGAATCAGCTCCGGTTCGTCCATGGGAATATCGTGATATGCCAGCCGGAGGAAGGGGCTTTCCGCATCCCTGATCCACTCTTGCGGAAACAGAGCGATCGTGTCCTTCTCGGTAATTTTCGGTGCGGCTTGCTCTGCTTTGCCGGACAACGCGGCATATAAGGCTGCGGGAATGTCGCGTCCCGGCCCCAGGCTCAAATGTCCGACTTGGGTCGATCGGGGATTGATTTCGACGAGATACGCGTTCCCGGTTTCTTTCTCGAGCATGAAATCAAAACCGTAAAGTCCGGAAAGATTGAGGCGGTGAGCGATTTTTCCAGCAGCGGCCGACATTTCTGCGTTTTCGATCGAACGCACGACCGTGGCGTGCCCTCTCGAACTCACCTTGTTGACCACCTCAAAATGAAGACTCGCGAGGACGGCACCCTTCCAGCAGACAGCGGCGCTGGTAGCTTCGTGGCCGGCCACGAATGCTTGGGCATTGACCACGGGCCGACGACGCAGGAGAGACGGCCAAACCAGAGTCTTGTCCTGGTCGACCAGTGCCCGCTTCGCGGCCCTTGCGAGCAATGGCGGAGCATGTAGTTCCTTGAACAAGCGTTCAGCCTCAGTCAGCGTGTGCGCGATTCTTACGCCATCGCCACCTGAGGTGCCGTCCGCTTTAAGGACAATGGGAAGACCTTTGCGGGTAACACAGGTTCTGAGGTCATGAATGTTTCGGATCGCCCGGGTCGGAGGAACACGCAGGCCCTCCTGATGGGCCAGCTCCATAAAGGCGGCCCTCGCGTTTACGACCGGGAAACTTTCCGGTGCGCCGAGTGAGCGCTCGATCAAGGCACACGTCGCGGATTCCGCCTTGCCGTTATGCTTCTCCCGGGCATAGAGACGGTGCAGGTGCTGCGTGGCAAGGTCATCCCCCGAGACGATGAAATCGGGTTGGGTGGCGATGGCTTGAGCGAACGAAGTGAGCGGCGCCAGCCCACGGTAGATGTGAATTCGACTAACGGCTTTTGTCTTGCGCGCGGGGTGAGACGCGGGACACACCATTTCAACCCTGCATCCGGCGCTGGCCAGGGCCATCGCCAACCGGGCAGTCGGGTACCAGCACGAGGTTGTCGCAATTAAGACGGTGGGGTTCATGATTTTGTTTTTGGGCGGCACAGAAAAGTTGCGCAATCTGCAGGAGACGAATCGTGAGAAATCAGAGGTAAACCAATTCTCCCCGCTTGCCGATCGACTGGTTGGCCGCTTCAAGCATCCTGACCACGCGAAGCCCGGCTTCGCCGTCGTTGATGGGGGTTTTATCTTTGGCAATGCAGTCGACAAAGTAGGACAACTCCCGGGTCAGGGCTTCGACTTGCTCGACTTGGGGAGCCCACATATCGCCCGAGCGGTAGTGCACCAGCAAGTCATAAAGCCCCTCGCGACTAGTAACGTTCACGCCTTTGTCATAAATCTTGATCTTCTCGTCGGCTTCAAGATCGTTCCACACTAGCATTTTCTTTTCCCCGCCGATCAGGGTCGTGCGGACTTTCACCGGCGACAGCCAATTCACGTTGATGTGAGCAATGACTTTATCAGGGAAATAAAGTGTCAGGAAGGCTACGTCTTCGTGTCCGTTGAGGTGCGTCTGGCCGGTGGCGGAAATGGCTTCAGGAGTCTTCTGGATCAAGTGGTCGATGATCGAGAGGTCGTGTGGGGCAAGGTCCCAAACCACATTGACGTCGTGCTGAAACAGTCCGAGATTCACGCGTGTGGAATCGTAGTAATACAGCTTGCCCAGCGCACCCTCCTGCAAGAGCTGCTTGATTTTTGTGACCGCACCGGTGAACAGGAAGGTGTGGTCCACCATGATTTTCAGGTTCTTTCGCGCGGCCAGCTCAATCAGTTCCTGCGCCTGGGCTGCATTGCTGGTGAACGGCTTCTCTACAAAAATGTGTTTGCCGTGCTGGAGAGCTGCTTTGGCCAGTTCATAATGCGTCCAGACCGGGGTCACGACGGCGATAGCGTCGATTTCGGGAGAGGACATTAATTCCGCCGCATTGTCCGTTACGAGCACGTCAGGATAGGCTTTCGCTACTTTTTTCCGTGCAGCCGCGCTCTTGTCGCATACCGCAACAACTTCGGCTTCGTCCAGACGGTCCAGGTTCCGAACCACGTTCGGCCCCCAGTACCCATACCCTACAACCCCAAACTTCACCATAGCTTCACTCCCATTCCCAAGCGTTGCGTTTGCGTTTCGAGGTCTGGCGAGACTTGTGACCATATTTGGCACCATCGTTAATTTCGGATCGAATTACGGATCGCGAATTTCAGATCGTCAATTGGGGAGGACGGGAGGAAAAAGTTGCCTAGTGGGCGCCTTCGCCAAGCATAACTGCCGCAGGCGTGCGCCAGAGGATCTTGATGTCCGTCCAAGGGGACCAGGTACGCGCGTATTGCAAGTCGAGGCGAACCATGTCATCGAAGGTCACACGGCTGCGTCCACTGACCTGCCAGAGACCGGTGATCCCGGGCTTGGCTTCGAGCAACCGGCGGCGATGCCAGATGTCGTATGCCTCCACCTCGTAGGGAACCGGAGGACGGGGCCCTACCAACGACATCTCCCCTTTCAACACGTTGATGAATTGGGGAAGCTCATCCAGGCTGGTTTTTCGCAAGAAAGCTCCGACGCGAGTGATCCGCGAATCTTTCGTCAGCTTGTAGACGCCTTGGCCGTTTCCGTTCGAAGGATGCTTGTCGGCTTTCCCAGCGATCAACTTTTGCACATACTCTTTGTGGACAGAGGCATCGTTGTTTACATGCATCGAGCGAAACTTCAGAAACACGAACGAGTTGCCGTGTTGGCCAATCCGACGTTGCCGGAAGAAAATTGGCCCTTGCGACGTCGCTTTGATGGCGACGGCAACAATCAGGAAAATTGGTGAGAAAAGAACGAGCGCAACTACGCCACCCAGAATGTCCATCATCCGCTTCACAACGCGGAAAGTCTTGCGGGCGTCCTCTCTCTGGGACAGATCGGGATACAGGGTAGGGTTGCTCGGCCCCTGGGCATCGTTTTTCCAGTCCTCCGGAAAAACGTGAAAGGAGAGACTGACTCGATTGAATTGCTCAACGGTTAAATTCTTGCGCAGCGTCTCCGTAACCCTGGCGATGATCGTCGTGGGAACCGAACTGCTGTCGCCGGTGGCAATTTCGGTGAACATGACTCCTACTACGCAGTGGTTGGCATACCATCCAGTAACGTCGGTATCGCGTGTTGACCCTGCAAGCGCCGACAGGATTTTGGCGAGAATCTTGCCATTTTTCTCGGATGGAAGGCGATCGCCCATGTCGAGAAGCAAGAGCATGAAGGGCTTGCGCGAGCGCTCGCTTCTCTTTCTTTCGAGGGTTATCATCCGCCGAAAGGCGTCGGCGTTCAGAATGCCGTGGTCTCCTAGCGACGAGGCTTCAGGGACCGGGGCCAAAGCTAAACCATTCGGACCAGAGCGTTGAGTACTCATAATTTCCTCGCTTGATCGGCTTGCTTCTTGAAAAGAATCAAGTGACCTGCTGTTGGCTATCGATTGACGGGGAAGGGTGGAACCAGAACATTTCGGCCGCTTGCTTCGGGCCGCTTAATCCTTGGGTTGGTCAGCTGGGGAGCTGTACCGTTGATAATAGTCAGTGTGCGCTGCATTTGCGCTGCTGTTCACTAATGCTCCCAGCAGCTTCGACTTCTCGATCGCCTCGATGCCGCGCTTCAGTTGCCGTTTCTCGGTCGTACCGTTTCGCGTGACCAGCAAAATTCCGTCCGCCAGCCGGGACCACATACTCGCATCCGCCAGCGGCAGGACCGGTGGAGAATCAATCACGATCCAGTCAAACCACGCTTCCAGTTGATTCATCAAAGGCGCGAGCTTGCCTGATTGCATCAATTCCAGCGCATTTTGCGGCGCGGCGCCTGCTGGCAGAACCCAGAGTCCTAAACTTTCCAGCCTGTAGAGGTTGATGCCTTCGGTCTGTCCCGAGAGCCACTCGCACAGGCCAGGAATCCTGCCCAAACCGAATCGCGCCGCCAGAGTCGGTCGCCGCAGATCACCTTCCAGAAGCAGCGTCTTCTGCTGTCTTCTGCGAGCCAATGTACAAGCAAGGTTGGCTGCGACCGTGCTTTTTCCCTCCTGCGGAATGGTGCTGGTAATGAGAATCTTTTTCAGAGGACGGCTCTGTCGAAGATGACGCAAACGAACCGCGAGGAAACGAAACTTTTCCGCGCCCAGGCTTTCCTCTTTCCCAACCACGATTAAACGCGTGTCCTGGGGGATGGAGACTTGCAGCACGGGACACCGCTCCAGATCGTCGAACGAAGTACGTGCCGGGGTCAGCTCGACTGACTCCACCCGGGCACGCTGATTAACGGCAGAGCCCATTTTCTGCTCAGTAGCTTGGAGCAGTTCGGTATCTGAAGGTGGATCTGGTGACTCCACGCGGGCATGCGGCTGGGCCGCATCCGCTTCGCGCATCTTCTGTTCCGCGGCTTGCAGAAGTTCGGCGGCCGAGATCGGACCGGACGACTCTACCCGCGCCTGAGGCTGACCTGCGCCGGCTTCACGCATCTTTCTTTCAGCGGCTTGCAGAAGCTCTGTGGCAAGAGAGAACCTGGGACTTTCGGTTCCGGAACTTTCCGATTCCGCCCTCTGTAACGCGTCAAATATATTGCTCATGATTTATGTTGCTTATCGTTTACAAACATTCCACTCGTGCTCGTTGCCGAACCAAGTTCAGGGAAAACGTTGCTCGCGCTCGAACCGCAGTGTCTTTTCTTCCCGCGCTTGCTCCGCCTGCAGGCGGGCGTACAGTTCGAGCAATGACCTGGCTGCTTTCCGCATATCGAGTTCTTCGGCTGCTTTCCTCTGCTCCACCGGAGGCGTTTGAACCCCAAGGCGGAAGTCGGTCGCGATATCGTCAATGATGTCGGGGCTTATGCTTGGCATTTGCCGGGCGTAACCCGCGATCAGCGCATTTTCGCAGATGGTGTTGATCAGTCTCGGCAGTCCTTGGGAGTGCTGATAGACCGCGGCGATGGTCTCTGGCGGAAACAGGGCCGCTGGGTAAGGACTCCCCGCAAGATAAAGCCGGCGCTGGATATATCCCTTCGTCTCCTCGGAATCCAGTGGTACAAGCCGGGAACGCAGCGCGATTCTCTGCTTCAGCTGCCGCAGGGCAGGGGAGTCGAGTTTCTCGTCCAATTCGGGCTGCCCGACCAGAAGAATCTGCAACAGTTTCTCGTCCGCCGTCTCTAAATTGCTCAACAGCCGGATTTCTTCCAGAATCTCTGTCGAAAGATGGTGGGCTTCGTCGACTACGAGAATCGTCGTCAATCTCTTTTCGCTGCGCGCGATCACGTAATGCGCGATCTGCAGCAGAAGTTCACCTTTGTTCTGGCTGGTGCCAGGGAGCCCCAGATCGCTGACGATGTATTGCAAGAACTCGATCGGGGAGAGACGTCCGTTGAAAATGTACGCGTATGCGACATCCTTGCTCTGCTTCAGCGACTGCAGTAAGCAGCGGAGCAAAAGAGTTTTTCCGGTGCCCACTTCTCCGGTTAGAACGACAAAACCCTTGCGCCGCCGAACGCCGTAGTAAAGAGCAGCCAGTGCTTCGTTGTGCCTCCCGGTGGGAAATAGGAACGAAGGATCGGGAGTGATTTCGAATGGATTGCGCTTCAAGCTGTAAAAGGCTTTGTACATGGGGAATATCGCTAGCCGCGGAAGTAACTGAACGCTGATCCCAACAAAATCGTACCAGATACGAAAACTGCCGTCGCCCATCCCAGCCATAGCCGCCGGCGCTCGCTCCGCTCATCTTCTACAGCCGTGATGGTCGGGATCTCTGAGATCACCGCCACCGGCAGAAGGGTTTGCAATTCCTTCTCGTCGTAAATGCGGTCATCCATCATCTCGAAAGCACCGGCCACGACAACGCCCAGCGCCAATCCGATTCCCAGCCCCATGCCGCAAAACTTCAGGCGATTGGGGAAGTCGGGTTTCGAGGGCAGGCTGGGAGGATCGATCACTCGGAAGCGCTCACCCTGCTGAAGCAATTCCATGCTGGTGGCCATGGCAGATTCGTTTTTCTTCTTCAGTAAGTCATCATAATTCGCTTTCGACTGCTCATACCCACGGGTCAGGTCCGAGAGTTGCTGCTCGCGCACGGGTTCTTCATTCAATCGCGCCTGATAGTCGTCCATTTTTGCTTTGAGTGCGACGATCGAATGCTCGCGATTGGCGACCTCGACCTGATTGGATTTCAGCTGGCTCTGGATCTGAGCCAGCAGGGCCGCTTGCGTCGGATCCATACTTCCCGTGTCGGCAGCTGGCTCAGTGCTGTTGGCCTGTGCGGCGCCATTCGCTTTGAGACTGGCCAAGAGCTGGTCCCGCATCTTCTCCGTCTCAGCGATCTGCTCCTGCACTTTGCGCACGTCAGGGTGGCGATCGGTGTAGCGTGACCTGAGATCGGCCAACTGCGCCTGGAGTTTGTCCAGCTCCTGGTCGAGAGCGGGCAATCCGCCAGTGGTTGTTCCGTCGGAACTCTTGGGTGTCCCCTGCAGGGCACGGTATTGGTCGGCCAGCGTTTGCAGGTAGACGTGCTGCTGCTGGGCAGCATTCAGCGAGTCCTGCTCATTCTGCAGTTGGGATTGCAGCCCGCTCAGAATCTGGAGGTTGCTGGCTAACTGTCCTGGCATTTCGCCCACGTGCTGCCCTTTGAATTCGCGAACCTTCTCTTCCTGGTCAGACAGGGCTTTCCGGGCAGTCTCCAATTGGTTCTCGAGAAATGTTGTAGTGTCTTCCGACTGCTGCTGGCGCACTTCCAGATTCTCGTTGATGAACAAGTTCGTCAGTTCGCTGGTGACCTGCTGAGCCATACGGGGATCCCGCGATGAAAAGGAAACATTGAATGCCGTGATCTGATTGCGCGCATCGCGGACGAGTTCGATATCGATATCCTTGCGCATTCGCTCGACCTTCTGATCGGGGGACGGCTGGGAGCGCGGGGCTGCGTACAAGTTGAGCTGGTCGATGATGTGCAGAAGGCGAGTCCGGCTGAGAATCTGCTGGGTGATGCTCTGCATCCGCTCCTGCAAGTCGTCATTCACGTTAGGGGTAACGTAATCCTTGGGCATGGTGGGTTGCTCCACCAGGATCAGCGTGCTGGACAGATAGCGCGGAGGCAGCACCCAGCTTGCGCCCCACACCGCTGCCCAACCCAGGAAAAGCGGGATCAGAAACTGCATGTGGCGGCGGCGCACAATGCCGAGGTAGCGCTGAAGGTCAAAGCCTTCCGAACTTTTCTCTTCGAGATCGTCAACCATACTTTACCTTCCCAGCGGTCGGGAGAACTGATAGGAAATTGAAACGAATTCGCGATTGGTGTCGGGAGTGGCCAAGGCGGCGACCGCGAAGGCTCCTTGTGTGCTGTACGCCTGATGAAGTCGCGTGTATCCCAACTGCACGTTGAGGTGTTGGCCAAACTGCTGCTGCAACGATGCTGTTCCAGAAACTGTGTGTCCATTACCGCCTGTCATCGGCGCGGCGGCCAAGAGATCATTTTCAGCATATCCGCCAGCCACGGACGCACTTAGCATCCGCGAGAGTTGTTGATGGATCGATGCGCTGGCGCTATCCATTTTCACTGCTCCGATCAGTCCTCCGCCATTCGATATCAGATGCGCATAGCTGATGGCTAGGCTGGTCAGGCGTCCCTGCCAGCCCAGGCTGCCACCAGCCGATGGATTCCAGCTTCGCGATGCCGGCGTGGGGACCGGCGCAAAGCATGGCGGAACTCCGTTGAGCGGGCACGTAGCCTCGAAAAACTGCGGACCGATGTCTGCGTATTGCGGTCCTCCGAAGACAGAAATCGAGAATCTCTTCGTCGGATACAGTGTATAGAAAAGCAGTAATGCGTGGGTTTGCGTTTCGTTGGTTCCCGGAGCCGGATAGGATAGCAGCCGCTGGTACTGGTAGCTCGCGCCAAAGTAGTTAATCTTCGAAACCCGAACGGAATAGAACGCCAATCCACCCTGCGATGCCGAATCAAAAAGACCGGGAACCTCCGACTGGTCAGGATAGTGCAAATTGGTAAATGTTCCGCTGGCACCGACCATGCTGTTCGCGGCGAATTGGTAAGTGATGCCGACGTTTCCGGAGTTGGAAAGTTGGTCAGCAATCGGCGCAATGACTGACTGGTTGGGCACTTGAGTTCCGCCGGAAACAACTCCCGCCGTTCCCAGGTCGGGCTGATTGAACACGTTGGAACTTCTCTGGAAGCCGTCCCGCGCCGAGAACGTCACGTGTGGGCTTAGACGATATTGGAAATTGATCGAGGCATTCTGGTCCGCCTGGTTTAGGGAACTCTCGCGCTGATAGAAGGTGAACCCGGGCGCGTAGGTTAAAACCAAGTGCGAGCGCGTCGTCGTTTCGTCGAGCGCGATCGTCGGCCATACCGAATAGCTCACATCACTGACCGGATGCTCGTAACAAATCGGCGGCGCTGCTGTCGTGCACGTCTCCACCGGCCCCACCGCGTTATCCGTGTACGCGCTCGTGAATGCTAATCCACCGCGAAGATAGTTCGAGCGTTCCTGAGAAGTGAGTGCGACTGGGTACGCCTGACCGCTCACGGGAGGCGGAGTCAGCATGCGGCCCGAGCTGTCGTCAACACTCGCGGATCCATCACCGTTCGCGGACGCATCGCTCGCTGGGCCAGTGGCCGCCGGCTCGGGCACAGGGCGTTGCTCGTCCTGCGCCCAGGCCGGCACGCCGATCAGCAACAGCGAACCCTGCAGGATCAATCCCCAGCAGATTGAATCGAAGCTTCTCATGGTTGCGAGTTGCAACGGAGCGTCACTACGGACATGCTTACGGGACAATGATTGTGTCGCCGGGCTGAAGCTTGATGTTCTGCGCCATATTCTTGCCCTGGCTGACTTCCTTGTAATTAAACGGGATGCGGGATTCTCCGGTTGGGCCCTGCCGGAGAACGTAGATGGATTTCTGTTTTGCAAAATCGCGGAACCCACCGGCTATGGCTATGGCGTCCAGGACCGTCAAAGAATTGACTACCATGTACGATCCGGGCTTGACCACCTGTCCTAGAATGTTAAATTTCTGACTGTTGACCTGCTGCACCATCACCGTAACTTCCGGCTCCGAAATGTAATTCTTCAGCCGGCTGGCGATTTCTTTTTCCAGATTCAGCGGCGTCAATCCAGCGGCTTGTACTTCCCCAACCAGTGGCAAGGAGATTTTTCCATCCGACCGTACGGGGATGGATCGTGAAATATCGGGTTCCTTCCATACATTGATGGCCAACACGTCGTCGTTTCCAATCACGAAGGTATTGTCGTGCGGCTTGGCTTGCTTGGATGCATCGGCAGTTTGCGTGGCCGGGGCTGCATTGGAAGTCTGTGCTTCGGCCTGCGTCCATAGCCCGCTCGAGATCAGGAGACACGCCGAGGCTGCAATCAGTGCAGACCTGCAAAACCTGTTTGTCTTTGTCACGGTCATGGCGGCTCCCTTAGGCTTCTCGGCCCTGATGGTGGCGGCTCGACTCAACTTGCTTTTCCGTTTCCCTTGGCCTGAACTGCACCCGTAAATCTCGCCTCGGGAAAGGTCGAAGGGTAGGAATCTGAAGCGCTCATGTGGTACTGGTCGATTTTGTACAGCATCGTACGGTAGCTTACTCCCAACAGCCGGGCTGCTGCCTTTCGATTCCAACCAGTTTTCTCGAGAGCGACAGCGATTGCGTTCCTCTCGGTTTCCCACTTGACGCTCTGGATCAGCGATTTCAGCGATTTCGGAATTGAAGCGGCTACTCCGGCTTCAATTTCTTCGTGTACGCGCGGAGCAGTCGCCGGATTGAGGATCTGTGTCTGAAACCCGTTCCCATTGCCCCCGTTACTTGATTCGAGCCCGCTCAAGTTGAGTTGTTTGTCGCCTGCGACCAGGTAGCGTTTGACAAACGCCTCTAACTCTTTCAGATTTCCCGGCCAGGAGTGATTCTGGCAGGCAGCCAGCGACGCCGCGGAAAATTCTCGTGCAGGAAGGCCATAATACCGGGCCAGGTTGTGCATGGAATAACGAAGCAGAATTTGGATTTCATCTCTGCGCTGGCGCAGGGGCGGCACATGCACCGTAAACGCGCTAAGGCGGTAATAGAGATCGGCTCGCAACCGTTTTTCTGCAAGCGCGCGATCCAGCTTTTCGCTGCTGGCGGCGAGAATGCGGACATCGACGGCGACCGGCTTGTCCTCCCCTGCGCGGACAAATTGCTTGTCCTGCAGCACCTGGAGAAGTCTCGATTGCAAAGCAAGCGGCATTTCCGTGATCTCATCGAGCAGAAGCGTTCCCTTTTCGCCCATCTCGAGCTTGCCCAGGCTCGCCCGGCCATTACCCGTCGAAGACCCGTTCGATGGAGCATGCTCTCTGCCGAACAATTCGATCTCCAACAGGTCCCCCGGCATCTCCGCACAATTGACTCGCAGGAATTTGAAGCCCGAGTAGACCGAGAGCTTGTGGATCAGACGGGCGACGGTACCCTTCCCACTTCCGGGTTCTCCCAGAATGAGTACGGGAACATCGGCCTGCGCGAGCAATTCCGCCTGCGCGTGGATCTTCTGCATAACCGGGCTGACGCTGAGGAAGAACTCGTCCTCACCCAGTGATTCGATATCTTCGCTCGCCATTTGCGCTTCCGCTTCGTCGTTCGACGAACCGAGATGCGTTTTGGTTAGAAATTCGAGTTGCGCTTCGTCGAAGGGACGGACCAGGACGTCCTTGGCGCCCAGACGGATCGCTTCTTTCTCTCGGCCCGCGTCTTCCGGGTGGCAGAGCACGACCACGGAAAGATCAGGGTGCAACCGGCGCAACCAGGGTAAGAGGTGCAGGGTGTCGGCATCGCCGGGAGGAAGATCGAGAAACAAGAGGTCTGGCGGGACGTCGGATTGCACCCGCTCCATCGCGTCCCAACCATTCGCGGCGGTTTCCAAGTGCCAGGAGTTGGAGTCTGCGATGGACCAAAGCAGGCGCAGGACGGCCGAGTCCCTACTTATGGCCAGCAAGCGAACGGTCTCAATTGTATGTGGAGACATGAGTGAGGGTCCTTACCTACAGAAAGAGGGGCTATTTCTGGGAACCAACTTCGGGGGAGTTTCAGGCAGGTTCTACTTCGTAACCTTCTACGCGAACCGACAGCGATCGCTGGATCGCATCGACGGACATAATCAGTGTGCGGTCTCCATTGCGCGAGACCAGAATGCCTTCCAGGCCATCAAGCGCTCCGCTGCGAATGCGCACGCGCTGTCCGATCTTGAGGAAGGGATGAGAGGACCAGGGCAGCGGCCCTTCGATCACATTCCGAACCGAATCGATTTCTCCGTCCGGAATCGGTGTGCCCTCGCCCCGCGCGCCAACGAGCCCAAACACTCCGTCCACGCGAAGAACGCGCAATCGGTCAGCCCGGTTAGGAACAAATCTGGCGAACACGTAGCAGTGGAACAGCGGCACTTGCACTGACTTCTTGCGGTCACTCCAGCGATGCACTTCGGTGACGAGAGGCAGGAACGTTTTCACGCCTCTCTCTTTAAGTCGCTGAGCCACAATTTTCTCGTGGCGGGGGCGGGTCTGCAACCCATACCAGTTTTCAGTTTCCGCTTCAAGAGCCGGGTTCGGTAATGCCAATGCCAAGCTGCTGACGGCCATAGCTTCGCCCTCTAAGTCACTGCTGGCAGTGACCCCAAAAATCAATCGCAGGACTGTCGCTGTCGAGATCTCAAACGTGAGATCCAGGGGGGATTACCACTTTGGGCAGGAAACCGGGGGGAAAGCTAATTTCCTGCTAGTTCAACGTCTTAAATTCTCTAACAAATCATTACTCTGAACTGCGATTTCGACTAAACAGCTTGGGGAAGATTGAGCGCAAATACGACACACTCATAATCCCTACTATTTTAATAGTGATTGTAGCATTGCTGGTTGTCTTGTCAACATCTCGCTGACCTTATATCAGTGCCGAAACCGAACGGGCGGGGGAAACCAGTATCTACCTGACAGCTGGGCTTGCTTCAATGACAACCATCCTACATTGGGTGCGCAGATCGCTGCAAGGGGTACACCCACCCATCTCCATACTTCTCATAGAATCGTAGGTGTAGTGTCTCTAGATATAGAGAATCATGCACTAGAGACCTTATTCTCTAGCAACAAGCCGGCCCAAGACCCCCAAAATGCTCCCTTAAGGCTATGACTTCCGCTGCTGTGCATTCCATGTAAGATACTTATTCTACAGCTCCTTACCTTTGATGATAAAGGCGCCCACTCGCTTCGACATCTTTCGATTAGATTCGCCTCCCTTCGAGCGGAGGCCTATGTGACCGATCATGTGCAAGAACTTGCGACCGTGCTAGGTTGATTGCAACCTAAAGGAAACGCGAGGGTTGCATTGCTGATGAACTAGGCGATAAAATCATGCCGCTTTTCATTTCGAATTCTCACCCCAGAATTCATATGGCGCCCTGGAGTCATTTGTAGGACCCTGCGGCGAAAGGGCCAATGTTCAGCGATTCTGACCCTCGGAAAAACAAAATCCGAGTGCTCGTTGCCGACAGCTCCCGAATTCATACTCATTTGCTCGCCGACGCGTTGAAGCGCGATCCGCTGCTGGAAGCGATCCCTTTTGACGCAGACTCTCGCAGTCTGGTTGCGGCAATGATGGGTTTGGATATCGAGGTACTGGTAATCAGCCCCAGTCTGAACGAGCAACCTTCCCGAGGACTCGAAGTTTTGCGCGAGCTGCGCGCGGTCCGCCCCGTTCGCGCCGTGGTCTTGCTGGATTCTTTGAAGGACGAAGCGATTCTGGATGCGTTTCGCGCGGGTGCAAGAGGCATATTCAGCAAGAGCCAGCCTCCCGATGTGCTCAGCAAGTGTGTGCGCTGCGTTTATCAGGGCCAGATATGGGCCAACAGCCAGGAGCTGGCGCTGGCCGTAGAAGCATTGGCGAGCGCTCCCAACGTGCGCGCTGTGAATGCAAGTGGGATGAGCCTGCTTTCGAAGCGGGAACTGCAAGTTGTTCGCTGTCTCGCCGAGGGGATGACTAACCGCGAGATCGCCGAGCGCTTGAAGCTCAGTCAGCACACCGTCAAGAATTATCTGTTTCGAGTCTTCGATAAGCTGGGCGTCTCCAGCCGCGTTGAATTATTATTCATGACTCTAAGCCAGACTGGCTCAGGCCAATCGCCGGCGCTGGGTGAACCCAAGGGCCCCAGTCCTGGCCTCGACGATGAATTCGCCATCCTTCAGAAGGCGGCGGAGAGTGGCTTGCCGGCCGCGCAACTAGCTCTGGCGCAACTCTACTTGGTCCGCCGGAAGGATCCGCAGGACATAGTTCACGCCTACATGTGGCACCTCGTCGCGTTGGAACGCGCATCCCAAGGCAGGAAGCATATTACGGAGATGCTCACGGCGGAGCAACTCGAGGAAGCTCAGGAGAAAGCAAGCGCCTGGCTTCTACGCCTGAAGGAGATTTCGTCAATGGCCTCGGAAAGTGACCCAGTGCACAAATCCTCCACCCGTTTCGCAACTAAGGCTCCAAAGACGGATCATTGATTAGCAGCCTCGATTGGCATCTCGCGTTGTCACCCTCCCGCGGCCAATCTCAGCCTCGGATGACATACCCCATGCCTCCCAGAACACCTCGCAGATACGCGAAACTGCCGATCACGCCCGGCATCGGATCGTCGGGATGGATCTCATACTCCAGATCCACAAAGCCTTTATACTTTATCGCAATAAGGGCTTCAAACATCTTCCGCACTGGCATGATGCCATCGCCTACTGCGACCTGGCTCTCCTTGCTCTCGAAGTTCGTGAGGTCCTTCATGTGCAGGTTAAACAACCTCGGGCCTGCTTCGTGGATCGCCTGAACCACATCTGTGCCCGCGCGAACCGTGTGCCCGACATCGATGCAGCACCCCATGCGCGGATCCATATCTTTCACCGCCTTCAATACATCCAGCGGGGAATGCCATAATCTGTCCTCGGGCCCGTGATTGTGGATCGCGATACGGATGTCGTACTCCTTTGCGAACTTCTCAATTCGCGGCAAGGTTTCGGGGGTAGGGTCACCGGCGACTATAACGGGAATGCCACCCCGCTTGCAGTATTCGAATTTCGTCCGTATGTCGCCGTCTTCATTTCTCGCGAAATAGATGGTTCCGGCCGCGTGAAGCTTGACGCCGCCCGCGGCATAGTCAGCCAGCGCGACCGCCTCTTCCTGCGGGTCCATCGGGAGATGGTCTTTGACGTCTTTCGCATTCAACGCGAACACATTGAACTGCTTCATGAAAGCGATCAGCTGCGCGCGAGTGAAGTTGCGAAACGTGTAACTTGCCAGGCCCAGGCGGATCGGCGACGCTTCGCCAGCCGAAGGCGGTTCCTGAGCCTGCGAGAAGACCTGACTCGGGGCGGCGATCGCCGCGGCCACCAGTCCGCCGGAGCGAACGAAAGCGCGGCGTGATATATGGTTTTTCGCGATCAGCAAATCGTCAGACATGCGGTGCCCACCCCTTTTCATACTCCCGCCCCCACATCTTCATCGCTTCCGGGTCGCCCTGGATCTGTCCATCTTTTGTGTCGAGATGCAGCTCCCGGTTGACTTCCCACGCGATGTTGGAAAGCTGGAGCATCGTAACCGCGACGTTGCCGACCGAGATCGGGGCGTTGAGTTTTTCGCCTCTACGGATTCCCGCGATGAAGTTCGCGAAGTGCGCATCGGTCATGGAATCGCGGCCGATCAGATCAGCCGATGAAGTCGTATTGCCAACCTTGAATTCACTTGTCTTATTGCCCTCGAGGTCATAGATCTCGTAGCCACTGCGATCGACCAGCACCGCGCCAGTCGTTCCCATGATTGTCGAACCGCGGTCGCGGCCGTAATATTTCATTCCCTGGCAGCTCTTGCCCTCCCACGAAATCATCTTGTCTTCGTACTCGAAACTGGTTACCAGCGTGTCATAAAACTGCCAGTCGTCTTTGAACTGGTATCTGCCGCCTGACGATGTAATTCGCTGGGGATAGTCGACGCCGAGTGCCCATCGGCAAACGTCGACCTCGTGAGTGCCGTTGTTGAGCGTTTCACCAGTGCCGTAAAGTTTGAACCAGTGCCAGTTGTAGGGATGCACCTTGTCCTTATATGGGCGGCGTGGCGCTGGGCCCTGCCATAGGTCCCAATCAAGCTGTGGCGGCACGGGAATCTCTTTCCCAATGCCGATCGACTTCCTCGTATTGACGTACCAGCATCTCGCGAAGTATGGCCTTCCGATAATCCCTTGGTGAATCTTCTCGATGATCTCGATCGTATGCGATGAAGAACGCTGTTGCGTTCCCATCTGCACAAGCTTCGAATATTTCTGCTGCGCCAGCACCAGCATCTCGCCCTCAGCGGGATTGTGGCTGCAAGGCTTCTCCACATAGACGTGCTTGCCGGCCTGCAATCCGGCAATGGCCATCGCCGCATGCCAATGGTCGGGAGTCGCAATCGTGATGGCGTCAACAGTTTTCTCTTCGAGAATCCGGCGAAAGTCTTTCTCCGCAACTGGAGCCTCGCCCATTTCCCGTTGAGTGCGGTCGGCGAACTGTTTGAGAATGTTGCTGTCCACGTCGCAAACATGCGAGATGCGGGCCGCGTTCCGGTTCGCCTTGAGCGAAGAAAGATGGGCGTAGGCGCGGCCATTCAGACCGATAACGGCGAAGTTGAGCCGGTCATTCGAACCAAGAATCTGGCTATAGCTCTTGGCAGGAGTTCTCACCGCCAACCCCGCGGCACCTATGGCAAGTGCGTCGAGGAATTCGCGTCGCGTAACCATAAATTCTCCTTATTCCTGCTCTTCCAGCGAGAGAAATCCTGCTCAGCAGGCAATCCCAGCTTTTGCTAGAGTCTTTCTGAGTCCATCCATGCTGACGCGCGTGGAGGCTTCGGGCGTGCCCGCGCCGCGCCAGTGGGTTTCAAGACTCAGCCCGTAATGAAACCCATCGCGCCGCAAAGCCTGTAGTTGCCCAACCCAATCCACGACGCCGTCACCTACCGGAGCCCAATCATATTTGCGATCGGGCTTGCTCACCACATCCTTGCAGTGACAGTGGCCGACGCGGTCTTTGGGCAGCAACTCATAGCCGGTAGGATAGGGCGTGCTTCCTACGGCTGCGGCGTTGCCTGGATCCCAGTTCAGCATGAAATTCTTGTTCGGGATCGCCTCCAGAACGTTTGCCGCTTCTTCGGCCGTTGCTGTGTTGCAGGACATCTCATTCTCGATCAAGAGGATGAGGCCTTCTTTCGCGCAGCGCTCCGCGGCCTGCTTCAATCGGGCATTAATTTCCGACCGGTACGGCCTTTGATCATCCAGCCGCCAGTAGTCGAAACAGCGAATCCTGTCCGTGCTGAAAGATTTGCAGAGCGAGATGCAGCGCTCGAGCAGTTTGTCCTGCGCGCTGGCACCGAATTCGGCATGGAACTGGTCGCGTGTCTGACTCTGCGAAGAGCGGGGAGCCTCAGGCCAATCTGTCTTGAACAGAGGACTTGCGATATCGGTGACTCGCAGTTTGTGTTCGTTGAGAATCTTCTTCGCGTCTTCGACTTGTTTCGCGTCGAGTTCAGTTACATTCTTGTCCCACATCGAGCGCAGCTCGATCCAACGCAGCCCGAAATCGACGGAGACAATCTGGCAGGCCTTCTCGAAGTCCTGGGTGATCTCGTCATTGATCACTGCCAACTTGAAGGGGCAGGCGTCCGTCTCCGCGGCCGACGATTTCGACAATGAGGATGCCGCCGCCTTCCTGACCTGAGGCGACATCGCCGCCTCGAGTGCGGCGAGCCCTAACCCCGCCAGAACCGTGCGTCGTGTGTGCTCCATTGCAATCTGCCTCTTGTCTGCTGGAACATCGTGCTCCGCAACCATCGCGGACTCATGCCGCGAATTCTACCTTTTTGGTTGTAGCTTTCACTGGCATCCGGCCACCAGCATACACGTCATACCGGCCGAATCATGATCGAACCGTCATTTTTGGAAAGCCGGCGGGCGGAGCGCGCCAACCTAGTCTCCAGGCAAAAGTTGTTACGGAAAAGATAGTGGCGAGGGACGGAGTTGAACCACCGATGCCAGCCCTTGCAGGCGTCCCCGTCTCCGTTCTGTCAACCGAGAATCACGGATTGACCGTCAAAGAAGACCAGCTTAAAACGAAAACGGCGTGCCGGATCGGCACGCCGTTGGATATCAGTTCAGTTTATGGCTAGTTGGTTTCGGGCATCGACGCTTGCCGACGTGACCGCAAAACCATCGCTCCGAAGCAAGAAAGACCGGCCAGCAACAGGTACATTAAAGGCGTTCCACCCTCAGGAACGGCTCCGCATTTTTCCGCCTTGCTATCGGTGTACCCGCAACTACCGCCATTGCCACCGTCTCCATACCCCCCGTTGCCGTATCCCCCATTGCCACCATTTCCGTCGCCCCCTTTGCCACCCTTACCGCCCTTGCCATTATTGTTGTAAAGATCGTGGCCAGAGGTTAGGGCGAAGGCTAGCAGGCTCGAGGGCGCGTAGTTCAGAACGGATTGCGAGGCGCCCGTCGCCTTGATGTTCGTGGCGCTTTGGCCGAAAGCGCAAGGCAGGCAAGACAAAAGAACGGCAAATGCTAGAAAGCTCGACAACCGGTATAAGCACTTCACGTTTACATCTCCTCGGGGGAGAACACGAGGGGAGGGCCGGACACCAGACCCCTGCTGCGTAGCACTACAGGTGTCACTCTAACGCGAAACCAAAACCTGTCAAGAGTGATAATTTCTGCGACCGGCTGCAAACCATTGCAACCCTGCCTTCCCTTCCTTGTTCTCAACAGGATAAGGTCCACGGGAAGGTGGCAGCTTGCCCAAGGCCTACCAAGAAAGTCCGCATGAAGAATCCGGTTTTAGCCAGTGGCCGGAAGATTTTCGACTTCGGTGAGAGGACGCTTGCACTCGATGGCGACCGCGAACCCGGTCCCCGATTCTAGCCGCTCTACGCGCACAACCTTGCCTTTACCCAGTAGTCGGATGGGGTGGCGCAATCGAGGGTCCTCCACCGCCATCGTCAGGCTCACGCGAGTACGAACCGGCACCGGGTCGTCGACTCTCAGAAGGAGACCGCCGATGCTGATGTTCCTGCTGATGCCCGCAATTTCCCGGACTGCACCCCGGGTGGGAAAACTCAGCAAGACTGGGAATTGGAGGTCAAATCGGCGGTGCTTGCGTTCTTTGCGTGACGAGTCGAAATCTGGGGGATGGGGCATAAACATTGCGCGCTGTTGATATCGGTGCTCGCTAAACCAAGCCAACATCCTGAACCAACAATCACGGGGCAGGAATCATGGCTTGAATAATGTTGGAGTACCCGCTCTCGCCACTCGGATCCACCGCCGTGGTCGCGTAGCAGTAAGTCGTGCCATCGGCTACTACGCTGTCCGTATAAGCCGTGCTGGAACTCGCCGAGGAGCCAATGTTCGTATACGAACCGCAGGCGCTGCCCGAGTAGATTGCGCGGTAGACGTTGTAGCTGGTGACACCCGATGTGGTGCTGGCAGTCCACTTCAAGCCAACAGTGTGAACCGGGGCCGCCGTACCCGTGCCGCTCAGACTTCCAGCGGTTGGCGTGTTGGACGCGGTACTCGCAAATGAAGCCGAGGCCGAAGCAGTTCCAGTCGCGCCGGGCGTGAAGTTCACGGTAAACGTAACCGGCTGCGCAGTGGTAACTGTGACCGGGAACGTGAGTCCGCTGATTGAAAACTCGGCGGGATTGGTTCCGCTCAAGCTGACCGAGGACACGGATACGCTCGCGCCGCTTGCACTTAGCGTTCCGGTTTGAGTTCCGCTTGTTCCGATGACGACACTTCCAACGTTGACAGAACTAACGGCCAATGTGCCCGCACTTTGCGTAACCGCGGATCCAGTCAAGCCTATGCTCAAAGTGGGATTCGAAGCATTCGAATCGATTACAACGCTTCCTGGGAAACTGCCCGCGGAGTCAGGCGCAAAGGTCACCGTGAAGGATGCACTTTGCCCCGGGGTTAAGGTCATCGGAGCGGATATTCCCGAGATGCTGAAACCCGTACCGGCAACCGTCGCCTGTGAGATCGTCGCATTTTCGCCGCCGATATTCTTCATTGTTTCGGTCTGCGCCTGATTCTGACCGACCGTGATGTTGGTAAACGTCAGGCTCACAGGGGTTGCCGTGAGGGCAGCCGGCGCCACCCCCGTTCCGGAGAGGGCAATGTCAACCGTAGTGCTCGATCCGCCTATGGTGAGCGAGATAGTTCCAGCGCTGGTGCCCGCAGCGGTCGGGGCGAAAACCACGCCAAATGTCGTGCTCTGGTTCGCCGCCAGAGTCAGCGGCAGGCTCAGACCGGTATAGCTGAAACCAGCGCCGCTTACCGCCGCCTGGGAAACGGTGAGACTATCGCCGCCAATGTTCTTCAGGGTTTCGGTCTGTGTTTGATTCCTGCCCACCTGCAAGCCGCCGAAACTGAAGCTTGTCGGAGTTGCGGAGAGGCTGCCCGCAGCGACCGCCGTCCCGGAAAGCGCGACGCTCAGCGTGCTGTTCGAGCCGTTGTCAGTGAGTGCCAGAGTTCCGCTGGCGCTGCCGGCGGACTGGGGGGCGAAGACCACGCTAAAGGTCGCGCTTTGCCCTGGAATTAAAGTCAGGGGTAGACTCAAGCCAGTGGTACTAAAACCAGGCCCGGTAACGGCCGCCTGGCTGATTGTGAGGTTGGATATGCCCGTGTTCGACAACGTGTCGGACTGCGCTTGGCTGGTCCCCACCTGCACATTTCCAAAGCTGACGCTGGCTGGTCCGGAGGTCAGCGTTCCGAGCAGTGGGTTCTCGCTGCTTTGGACGTTGGATTTATTCGTGCTCAGTCCCTGGCAACCGACCATCGTGGCCAGAGCCAGCACAACCACCAGCGCGTTCCAACGAGTGGGGAGGTGGCCCATAAGTGATTGACGAAGCTGTCTTTCGTCCACTCCTAGCTGAAGGGCTAGTGTGCACTTGGACAATCACTCGAGAAAGTTCCGAAAGGGCATGCGGGGAGAGGCCAGAGGGACTACGCCTTGAGGAGGCCGGGCGGCCTGTGGTGGCCCGAACGGGGGGCAAAATGTCCCAGTTTGGGCACTTGCTGAGGTGTCGTTCTGAACCTGAACCGGGTCAGCCCTCTGGCTGACTAACTCGATCATTATTGAGGACGTGCCCCGCCTAAGACCAGTTCGCACAAATTGTCGACAAAGTCGGGAGTCAGCTTGTCGTGCCGAATCAGGAATCGCATGTAGATGGGGCCGTAAAGGGAATCAAGAATCAGGTCCATATCCACATCGTTTCGCAATTCGCCGCGTAGAATCCCGCGCCGGAGCGTGGCATAAGCCTCCTGGCGGCGCGGCCAGAGGAAGCGCTCACGGAACGCAGTAATCAGGTCTCGATCGCTCTGGCCGCCACCGAGAATCGCAGAAACAATCCGTCCGCGGCGGCCGCGGAAAACTTTGATCAGCTGGCGCATCTGCTGGCTCATGTCGGTGCGGACCGAGCCCGTATCCGGGAAGTGGAGCTTCCGGGTTGTACTGCTGGCGAATGCATCCGCGATGAGCGCGGCCTTGTTGGACCACCAGCGGTAAACCGTTGCCTTGCCGACACCGGCGTGGGCTGCCACGGCTTCAATGGTCAGTTCGGAAAAGCCGTTTTTGCCCAGGAGCTTCAACGTGCTGCGCAGGATGGCCAGCCGAGCCTGTTCGCTGCGCGGGCGGCCGGGAGGTCGCTTTCCGCGGCCTCCGCCGCGTTTGCGATGAGCCGAAGGCTTCTGGCGCATGCCCTTACCCTACCATATAATTGAGGGAATGCTTTAGAATCCAATACGCTGAGTATCGAATCTAAAAAAAACCGTCCGCGGATTCCTCGTCGCGTCCGGGCAGTGTAGCCTCTTTATTCTTGATTCATTCGAACTCTTGGAGTGGTGTCTAGCCAATGTGGATTGTTGCGTTAGCTCTAAGGCGTCCCTACACCTTCATCGTAATGGCGATCGTCATCATTGTTCTGTTTTTCGTTACGCTCGTCCGCACTCCTGTCGACATCTTCCCAAACATCGACATTCCCGTCGTCTCGGTGGTTTGGTTCTATACCGGCATGTCGCCGCAAGACATGGCGGACCGCATCGTAGCCAACTCGGAGCGCGGCATCACCACCACAGTCAATGACATTGAGCACATGGAGTCGCAGTCAGTCTATGGTCTGGGCATCATCAAAGTTTTTTTCCGCCCGGGCACGAACGTGCAAGGAGCGATTGCGCAAATCACGGCCATCGGACAGACGACCGTGCGCGGCCTCCCGCCCGGCACCACTCCGCCTCTGATCATTTCCTATAGCGCCTCCACCACGCCCATCATTCAACTCGGCCTGAGTAGCAAAACTCTGCCCGAACAGGATCTCTTCGATTTAGGCCAGAACTTCCTGCGTAATTTTCTGGCTACCGTGCCCGGCGCTGCCACGCCCTATCCTTACGGCGGCAAGATTCGCCAGATTCAAGTGGACCTGGACTTGCCGAAGCTGCAGGCCTACGGGCTCCAACCCAATGACATTGTCAATGCCGTCAATGCCCAGAACATCATCCTGCCGACAGGCACTATCAAACTGGGTCCGACCGAATACAACGTGGAAATGAATGGAACGCCGCAGACCATCGCGGAACTGAACGACCTGCCGGTCAAAACTGTCAATGGGGCCACGCTCTACATGCGTGATGTCGCCCACATCCGCGACGGTTTCGCGCCACAGACCAATATCGTGCGTCAGGATGGGAACCGCGGCGCGCTGATGTCGATGTACAAGAACGGCAATGCTTCCACCCTCGATATCGTTAAGGGAATCAAGAACATCGTCGTGCAAGCGGCGCAGGCCCTTCCGCCTGAGTTGAAGATCACTTCGCTGTTTGACCAGTCTCTGTTTGTGCGCGCTTCGATTCAGGGGGTGTTGCGTGAGGGATTGATCGCAGCGGCTCTCACCGCCGTCATGATCCTCATCTTTCTTGGCGATTGGCGCCCTACGATCGTCATTTCCATCTCCATCCCGCTGTCAATTTTTGTTTCGATCATCGTGCTGGGCGCGATCGGGCAGACTATTAACATCATGACCCTGGGAGGGTTGGCGCTCGCCGTTGGCATTCTGGTCGATGACGCCACGGTGGAAATCGAAAACATCGAGCGCAATCTCGCCATGGGCAAGGAGATGAAGCAGGCCATCCTGGACGGCGCGCAGCAGATTGCCGTGCCGGCCTTCGTTTCCACGCTGAGCATTTGCATCGTGTTTGTGCCCATGTTCTTCCTGACGGGGGTGGCGAAATTCCTTTTCGTGCCCCTTGCCGAGGCCGTGAGCTTCGCGATGTTGGCCAGTTATCTGCTGTCACGAACTCTCATCCCGACGCTGGTCATGTACATCATGCGCGGGCACGAGCATCGCGACGAAGCGCCAAAGTCGTCCCTAGGCCGCTTCCAGCGCGGCTTCGAGCACAAATTCGAAGAATTCCGCCGCAGCTACGAGCAGCTGCTGGAAACTACCCTTGAGCATCGCGGCGTCTTCGTGGCTTGTTTCCTGGCTTTTTGCGTGCTTTCGCTCGGGCTATACACGTTTCTAGGACAAGATTTCTTTCCGCAAGTAGATGCCGGCCTGTTGCGCCTGCATGTGCGGGCGCGTCCCGGCCTGCGCGTGGAGGAAACGGCGCGCCTGTGCGATGAAATCGAAGCTGTTCTGCGGGAGGAGATTCCCAAGGGTGAATTGCAGACGGTTCTCGACAACATCGGGCTGCCGAACTCAGGCATCAACCAGTCCTACAGCTCCAACGGAACCATCGGCTCAAGCGACGCCGAAATCCTGATCGCGCTCGATCCAGAGCATCATCCTCCCACAGCGGAGCTCAGGCGGCATTTGCGCGAGGTGTTGCCGCGACGCTTCCCAGGAGTAGAGTTTTTCTTTCAGCCTGCCGACATTGTTACTCAGATTCTGAACTTCGGTCTGCCGGCGCCCATCGATGTGCAGGTCGTCGGCACGGACATGCAAAGCAGCTATCTCATTGCCCAGCAGATTGCGAACAAGATGCGGCATATTCCCGGCACCGCGGACGTACATGTGCAGCAGTTGCTTTCGCTGCCTACGCTCTACATGAACATCGAACGCACGCGCGTGACGCAGGTGGGGCTAACGGCGCGCGATGTGGCGCAGAGCGCACTGGTTTCGCTGAGCGGCAGCTTTCAGACTTCGCCAAATTTTTGGCTCAACCCGCGCAACGAGGTCACCTATCAGGTGGCCGTTCAGTCGCCACAATACCGCATGACCAATTTGCAAGATCTGATGGATATTCCGGTGACTTCGCAGCAGGGCCCGCAGTTGCTAAGCAATCTGGTGCAGGTCACTCCGGTCGCGCGTCCGGCCAGCGTAAACCACTACAACGTGCAACCGGTGATTGACGTTTATGCCAGCACCCAGGATCGCGATTTGGGAGCGGTCGCTGCCGATACCGACAAAGTGCTCAAGACGTTCGACGGAAAATTGCCGCGTGGCACTCATCTCATCGTGCGCGGGCAAGTCGCTACCATGCGCTCGTCGTTTTTTGGGCTGGGCGTCGGATTGATTGGCGCCATTCTGCTCGTCTATCTGTTGATCGTCATTAACTTTCAGTCGTGGCTTGATCCCTTCATCATCATCGCGGCGTTGCCGGGAGCCTTGGCGGGAATCTGCTGGTTCCTGCTGCTGACCCGCACTACGTTGAGCGTGCCGTCGCTCACCGGCGCGGTGATGTGCATGGGCGTGGCCACTGCCAATTCCATCTTGATGGTCAGCTTTGCGCGCGAGCAGTTGGACGAAGGCATTCCCGCGGTGCAAGCCGCGGTCGCAGCCGGATATACGCGTATGCGTCCCGTGCTGATGACTGCACTGGCTATGATCATTGGAATGGTTCCGATGGCGCTGGGCTTTGGCGAAGGCGGCGAGCAGAACGCGCCGCTGGGCCGCGCCGTAATCGGCGGACTGTTGTTTGCCACGGTCGCCACTTTATTTTTTGTACCCAGCGTGTTCGCCATTTTCCACAGCCGCCGGGAAGCCAAGCGGGCGCGCCAGGGCTTAGCGTAATTGGGAGTGGCTCAAATAGTGAATCGGAGTCGAGCATGAGCGCAGAGAACGAATCTAAACCAGATGCAACGCGAGCCGGGCAGAGTGATGCCGCGAGTCCGCAGCAACCGATGCCAAGCGAGGAGCATCATGCACTGAGCGCACAGGCCCAGCGCGACGAGGAGATCGCCGCGATCCAGCAGCACGCCCGGCATCAACCACCGGCGATCCAGAAGCCGCCCGACGTTCCGCCCGCGCCACCCCGTAAAGCCCTGACGGTGGTGAGCGTGGCGCTGCTCGTTCTGCTGCTGGCGGGTGCACTCACCCTCTGGGACCACGTAACCCACGAGCGCGCGTTGGCCAAGGAGACAGAGCGCGAGACCGTGCCAACCGTCGCCGTGGTTTACCCGCAATCGGAAAAGCCCGATGAAGATCTGGTTCTGCCCGGCTCTCTGCTGGCTTACGTCGAGTCTCCCATTTACGCCCGAACCAACGGCTACCTTTTGAAATGGTACAAAGACATCGGCAGCCAGGTAACTAAAGGCGAGTTGCTGGCGAAAATCGACACACCTGAGGTCGATCAAGAACTGAACCAGGCTCGCGCTACACGTCAGCAAACTCTGGCGCAGATGGATATCGCCAAAATTACCACCGACCGCTGGGCCAACCTTCTCAAGACCGATTCTGTCTCCGCACAGGAAGCCGATCAATACGCAAGCGGTTACAAGCAGAGCCAGGCCAACCTGGCCGCCGCTGAGGCGAATGTCCGGCGCCTCGAGCAGTTGGAGGGCTTTAAGGACGTCTATGCGCCATTCACCGGCGTGCTCACACGCCGTAACGTCGACCCCGGCGCGCTGATCAACGCTGGCTCGGGTACCGTCGGCACCGAACTGTTTCGCATGGCACGCGTCGATCCCTTGCGGGTTTATACGAGCGTGCCACAGGCATACTCGCCGTTTATCAAGATTGGCTCCAAGACCGCGGTTACGTTGCAGGAGTTTCCCGGCCAGAAGTTTTTCGGCAAGGTAGTGCGCACGGCGGAGGCTATTGATCCATCCACGCGCACTTTGCTGACAGAGGTTGATGTACCGAACAAGGATGGCCATTTATTGCCCGGCTCATTCGGGGAGGTGCACTTCTCGGTCGGCTCCGGCGTAAATAAGGTTACGGTCCCGGTGAATGCAATGCTGTTTCGCGCCGAAGGACCGCGCCTCGCCGTCGTCGGACCTGACGGCAAGGTGCAGTTGCGTCCCATCAACATTGGACGCGACTATGGCACGACGCTGGAGATTCTCGGCGGGGTTTCTCCCGCCGATCAGGTCGTGATCAATCCCGCGGATTCGCTCGAGGAGGGGCAGCAGGTGATCGTGGCGCAGAAGCCGGCTCAATCCCCGCCGGCGAGCCAGCAGAAAGGCAGCGGATCGTGAAACAGACCGCAATCTCAGCCGCTCTCGCGCTGCTCGGTTTTGCCGCAGGATGCACCGTCGGTCCGCGCTACAGCCGGCCGGCGGCTCCAGCCCCAGCGCCGGATGCGTGGAAGACACAACCACCCTGGCAGCAAGCGGCGCCCAAAGATGCGATTCCCAAAGGCCCGTGGTGGCAAATCTATAACGACCCGGCGCTCAATACATACGAACAGCAATTGCTCCAGGCCAACCAGTCTCTGGTGGCCGCGCGCGGTCGCTTAGACCAGGCACGCTCGCTGGCGCGCGTCGCCACTGCGGACATGTTCCCGCAACTTTCAACCGATCCCAACGCGTTGCGGGAAAACGCTGGCGCCAATCGCCCTCTGGATGGCCAAGCACCGCCCGCCCCCGCGTACACGCAGAGCGTCTATACGATTCCGTTTTCTTTGAGTTATGAGGCGGACCTTTTCGGGCGGGTGCGGCGCAACGTGGAAGCAGCCAACGCTTCTCTCCAGTCCAGCGCAGCCGACCTGCAGAACGTGCAGTTGGTGCTGACTGCTGAACTCGCTGCCGACTATTTCACGCTGCGCGAACTGGACGCCGAGTTCGACGTGGTGCAGGAGTCCGTGGGCTATCAACAAAAAGGCCTGGATCTGGTAAACAACCGTCACAACGGCGGCGTAGCCAGCGGACTTGAAGTGGCGCAGCAGGCCGCGCTGCTTGACTCCACGGTATCGCAGCTGGCTCTCGTACAGGAATCGCGCGCACAGTATGAACACGCCATCGCAGTGCTAGTGGGCCAGCCAGCTTCCAGCCTCAGCCTGCCGGTTGCGCCGCTAAATGCTACGCCGCCGCCGGTGCCGCTGGGAGTGCCCTCCGACGAATTGGAACGTCGGCCGGACATCTCCACCGCCGAACGCCTGATGGCCTACGAAAATGCGCAGGTCGGAATCGCGCGCTCGGCTTTCTATCCACATATCACGCTGAGCGGTGCGGGAGGATGGCAAAGCCGCGATCTCGGCTCACTCCTCAATGCTCCCAGCCTCTTCTGGTCTCTGGGGGCGGATGCCTTGGAGCCCATCGTCGAGGGCGGTCGAAATCGCGCTAACCTGGCCGCGGCCCGCGCAGCCTATGACCAGTCGGTGGCCAACTACCGCCGGGCCGTCCTCACGGCGTTTCAGGAAGTCGAAGATGGAATCAGCAATCTGAGTACGCTCTCCCAAGCACTCGCCACGGAAGGCGCTGCCGTCAATGACGCGCGCCGCGCACTTGTGATCGCCAATAATCGTTACATCGGTGGAGCGACCAGCTACCTCGACGTAATCAATGCGCAGACGACGTTGCTGGCCAGTGAGCGTCTGCAGACGCAGTTGCTCGGCCAGCAGATGGTCAGCTCTGTCTATCTGGTCAAAGCTCTCGGCGGCGGCTGGGACGCCAGCCAAATCAAAGACCAGCGAGTTCATCCCCAGGCTGGCCAGATCTTGCAGCCCTGATCCAGGATGGTTTGCAGGTTGACAATGGTTTAGCAGGAGCTTACTATTATAGCTGAGGGAAATATCTCTTCTTACTCTTTCACGCTTGCGGCAGTAATTCAGCCCAGTCTGAAGCTTTCCATCGTTTGGCGTTCTTGAAAAGAGTGATCGGAAATACACCGCTAACTGGCAAGGGACTATCGTGTGGTCCGCCCTCGTTTTGACATCTGCGTTTACGCGCGAGCCTGGAGGAAAAGAATCATGAAGAACACGAAGTTTCTTGTGAAAGTGAACCGCAGCGGCACTCGCGCTCCGGAATACGTGCAGCGTATTGATCGCACTCCCATCCAGACCACAACCGACCGCAAGCTGGCGCTGATTATGGGCCGATTCACGGCGGAAGACGCGGTCAAGTCCATCCAGAATTCCCGCTGCAACCCAGAGCTGATCTCTATCCAGGTTAGCGCCTAGTCTCTTAGCACTGGTTTCGGCGCTTGCGTCGTTCAAAAGCACTCGTGTTTCCAGCCCTCGCCTGTGACTGAGAAAGATTCAACTCTCATCGCCCGGCCGTAGTATTCTCGCGTGGAATAAATTTTCGGGATCTTTGCGATCGCGCGAAAGGGCCGGAACTGTGGCACAAGACGAAAAAATTGGTTACAACCGCTTCCTCCTCTTAGTGGCGGGGCTTGGCGGATTACTGTACGGGGTCGATGTCGGCATTATCGCCGGCGCCCTGCCGTACCTGGAAGCCACTTCCGGTTTGAATGCGGGCCAGCTTTCGACCGTGGTAGCTGCCGTCCTGCTCGGCAGCGTGATCTCAACCCTGTTCGCCGGTCTGCTGGCAGACTGGATGGGACGCAAACTTCTGATGACGCTCAGCGGCGTGCTGTTTGTCGTCAGCATTCCGATGATTGCGCTCTCGCACGGTTATCAGCCTCTGATTCTTGGCCGCCTTTTACAGGGAATCAGCGCCGGCCTGATCGGTGTGGTGGTCCCGCTGTATCTGGCGGAGTGTCTCTCGGCTTCCAGTCGCGGCAAGGGTACGGGCATTTTCCAATGGCTCCTCACGCTCGGCATCACCGCCGCCGCGTTCGTGGGCATGTATTTCAGTTTTCGCGTCGACCAAGTGGCGAAACTCGGCGATGCTGTCAGGCTTATCGCATTTAAAGACACGGCCTGGCGCAGCATCTTCTGGGTCTCGTTGCCACCCGGCATTCTGTTCGTGGTCGGCAGCTTAATGGTCGCGGAGTCCCCACGCTGGCTATTTCGCCGAGGCAAACGCGACGCCGCCCTCTTGGCGCTGCTTCGTTCGAGGACCAGTGAGCAGGCGAACGTCGAACTTAAGGAAATGGAACAAGCTGCCGCCGCAGAGCAGGCCCAGACGTCAACCGGAACTAAAGTGAAGGAATCGCTGTTGCGCCGAAAATATGTGATCCCGTTTGTACTGGCTTGCGTAATTCTTGCGTGCAACCAGGCCACCGGCATCAACTCGATCATCGGCTACAACACTAATATTCTTTTGCAGAGTGGCCTTTCAGATGTTCAGGCTCATTGGGGCTACGTTCTCTTCACCGTAGTGAACTTCCTGGTCACCATTGGCGGCGTCATGCTGGTAGATCGCAAAGGACGGAAATTCCTGCTAACTCTGGGAACAGCAGGAATTATCGTTTCCCTTGTCTGCACTGGCCTGCTCTTCCGCCAGACAGAACGGCTGCGGGTGGATTCCCGAAGCCAAGTTCAATCCATGGTCGAGTCGGACCAGAAGATCACTCTTACTTATGATCAAAGACTGGCGAAGACACTGCTGAACTCAGCCGGAGACGCCGCCCGGCAAATCGACAACCGCCCTACCTCTCTAGTCGTGATCTATTCCTATGGGGACTTCCATGCCGCCACCAAGGCCGCGCGTTCCGACGATACTGCAGCGACCCCAATCTCCATCACACGCGAGAGTTGCGTGCCCGCCAACAAAGTGGTCGCGTTCTTCTCGAATCCTTTCGGCGATCTCGACGCCGCTCGCCAGGCTCCGCTGAGAATCGACAATGCATTGATCACTCCCTTGCCCAACCAGCGCAGTGGATGGAAGGTCGCCATCACTCTCTTCGTGTTTATGGCTTTCTATGCCATCGGCCCGGGTGTGGTTGTGTGGCTCGCGCTTTCTGAACTGATGCCGACGCGCATTCGCTCCAACGGGATGAGCATCGCCTTGCTGCTCAACCAGGCGGTTTCGACCGGCATCGCCGCCGTATTCCTGCCCACGGTCGGCAAGTATGGCTATTCCACCATGTTCTGGGGGTTCGCTGGCTGCACCGTGATCTACTTCATCACGGCCGTAGTGTTCCTGCCGGAGACGAAAGGGAAGACGCTGGAGGAGATCGAAGCGCATTTCGAGGGCACAACAAAAAAGCCCGGCCTCGCAACCGCCTGACCCTGCGACCAAAATCCGCCGCCTGCCTTTTACGTCCGCGCCTGGCTCTCACTGTTGGGCTTCGAACCGCTCAGCGCGAAGAACAGGATGTACAGGTAGCAGATCACAGGAAGAAAGAAAGCGTGATGAATTCCGATCCGGTCGGCGATCGCACCTTGGGCAAGCGGGATAAGGGCTCCGCCAACGATCGCCATAATCATGATTCCGGAACCATCTCCGGTTAACGGCCCAAGTTCCGCCACCCCCAGAGCGAAAATGCTGGGGAACATGATGGAATTGAAGAACCCTACCAGAATGATGCTCCACATGGCGAAGTGTCCCGTGCTCAGCATGGAAATTGTCACGAGGGCGGCCGCACACACGGCGCAAATGCCGAGCAGATGCCCGGCCTTTATCTTCTGCAGCAACCCGGATCCGATGAAACGCCCGACCATTGCCCCGCCCCAGTAAAACGCAACAAAACTGGCCGCAACTTTCTCAGTCAATCCGCCGATATCTGGCTGGGTGAAGTAGTTCACCAGAAAGCTCCCGATGGCAACCTCGGCGCCCACGTATACAAAGATTCCGATCGCGCCAAAAATCAGATTGCGATGCTTCCAGATGGAGTCGTTCACTTTTTCGCCAATCTGGCGCTGCGCCTGCGGAATTTTAGGTAACTTGAAACTGCCGATCGCGATCGCCAGCAACACTAACGCGAGACCCAATCCCACATAGGGCGTCTTCACCGTGGCCGCCTCATGCAAGCGATAAGCATGCAGAGCATCAGGAGCCAATGCCCGTATCTCTTCGATCGTTTTTGGCGCTGCACTCAGAATAAAAAGGCCGCCGAAGAAAGGCGCCAGAAACGTTCCCAGGGAGTTGAAGGCCTGTGTAAGATTCAATCGGCTCGACGCCGTCGCGGGATTACCCAACACAGTCACGTACGGATTCGCCGCCACCTGAAGGCAGGTGATGCCGGCCGCAAGGACAATTAGTGCAACCAGGAACAGAGGGTACGACGGCACGCTGGCGGCGGGTACAAAAAGAAATGCGCCGGCGCCCATGGTCAGCAATCCCACCACCATCGACCGCTGATAACCAATCCAGTCGATGATCTTCGCCGAAGGTATGGAGAAAAGAAAATACGCTCCAAAGAAGGCGAACTGGATGAGCATGATCTCTGTGTAATTGAGGTCGAAAATTGGTTTCAGGTGCGGGACAAGAATGTCGTTGAGACAGGTGAGAAAGCCCCACATGAAAAACAAAGTGGTCACAACCGCCAGTGGTACGGTGTAGGATGTCGACCCTTCGGAAGCCGACGTAGCGGTGGAACTGCCGGGAGCAACGATAGCCATAGCTTGGTGTCCGTCCGCGATAGGATTTCAGGCCTTGTCGCGAACCGATCATAGCATTGCGGGCTGCCGTACTGCAGTCGCCGTCGAGGAACAGTGGCTTCTCGTCGCAGAATGGTATCGGCCGGCAAAGCCGCTACTGCTGAGCCTGAATCTTCACCAGCCAGTTCGCGGGCTCCGGGAGGATGGCGAACGTAGGCAGCTTGCCCCGCACCATGGCCACTTCGTCGCAGTTGTGAAACCTGGGACAAACGTGGCAGTCCTTGTAGATCTTGTCGGGAAGATCTTCGCGTCGAGCTATCTCGAATCCCTGGCGCGAAAAGAATTCTGGAGCCCGCGTGAACAGGCAGATGCAGTCCACCCGATGCCGCTTCGCTTCGGCCATCAAAGCCTTCATCAACCGGCTGCCTCCGCCTTGCCCTTGCGCCCGTGGTCCTACCGTAATCGAACGAATTTCCGCAAGGTGCGTACCGTAAAGATGCAGCGCGCCGCATCCAATAATGTGGCCTTCATTCTCCAACACCACAAAGTCTCTTACGTTTTCGCAAATCTCCGCCAGCGTGCGCGGCAGCAAAGTACCGTCGCCGGAATAGCTGGCAATCAGATCGTGGATGTGCTGCGCATCCGGCAAAATGGCTTTACGCGTGCGCATGGAAGTCGACCTCCTCGCGCAACGCTTCGAGTTTTTTTCTCGCCAATGCAATCCCCTGCCGCACCCGCGCCGGCGCCGTCCCGCCCGCAACGTCATGGATCGCCAACACCGCAGCCAGCTCCAGGCACTCATGAAAATCGCGATCGAATAAGGGATTCAGCGCACGCAGCTCATCCGGCGACAAGTCCTGAAGCCCGCATTGCTTTTCCACGCACAGCTTCACCGCCTTGCCGATCTGCTCGTGCGCAAGCCGCGACGGAACGCCACGCTTGACCAGATAAGTCGCCGCTGCCCACGCATTCATAAATCCTGACTGCGCTGTCTCGCTCATGCGATCGAGGTCGAACTCGACCGCCTTCATCCATCCGGCAACCAGCGGCAGCAATCCGAGCGCTGTATCGGCGGCATCGAACAGTGGCTCCTGCGTTTCCTGCAAGTCTTTGTTGTAAGCCAGCGGTAAGCCCCTCAAAGTCACCAGCAGCGTGGTCGCACTCCCGATGATGCGCCCGGTTTTGCCTCGCACTAGCTCCAGAAGATCTGGATTCTTCTTTTGAGGCATGGCGCTGCTGCCCGTGGAGTATGCCTCAGGCAATTTCACAAAGCCAAACTCTTGCGAAGAAAAAATAATCATTTCTTCAGCCCACCGGCTCAAGTGGAGTCCGAGAAGCGAGAGCGCGTTGACGAACTCGAGCACGAAGTCGCGCTCGCTGGTAGCGTCGATACTGTTCGCCGTCGGACCAGCGAACTCAAGTTCAGCGGCCATGAACGCCCGATCCAGCGGCAGAGTCGCACCCGCCACAGCTCCCGATCCCAGCGGACACAGGTTCAAACGCTTGCGGCAATCGGCAAGCCGATCGGCATCCCGCAAAAACATTTCGACATAGGCCAGCAGCCAGTGCCCGATCAACACAGGCTCGGCGTGCTGCAAATGGGTGTAGGCCGGCATCGCGGCGCTGCCCGCTTGTTCGGCGCGATCGGTGAAAGCCGCGCAGACCTCGGCCAGATCCTTCCGCAACTCATCAATCGCCGCTCGCACGTAAAGGCGTAGGTCAGTAGCGATCTGCTCATTCCGGCTGCGACCGCTGTGCAGCTTGTATCCCAAGTCGCCGATCCGCGCTACCAGCTGTTTCTCGACGAAATGATGCACATCCTCAGCTTCATCGTCCTCTACCAATCCTCCGGCCGCAGTAGCCACTTCGCCAATCTGCTGCAGCCCCTCCAGAATGCTGATGAGCTCATCCGCAGACAAAACGCCAGCATTTTTCAAAGCGCGAGCATGCGCTCCGCTTGCCGCGAGTTCATAACTCAGCAGCCGGCGATCAAAATCGAACGACCTCTGCCAGCGTTCGAATTGCGGGTCCAGCGCCTGCCGGAACCGCCCCGACCACATCTTCATCGCGTAACCTCCACGCGTCCCCGCGCTCGCGTGCGCGAAGGCAGTCCGAGAATGCGAATGAAGCCTGCGGCATCTTTTTGGTCATAACCATCGCCCATGGTGAACGACGAAAGATCGGTGCGATAAAGCGAGTGCTCCGACTGGCGGCTCATCACCGAAACGTTTCCTTTATACAAAGACAGCGTGACGCTGCCGGTCATCTCAGCTTGCGTGCTCGCGACAAATGCGTCCAGCGCCTCGCGCAGAGGCGTGAACCACAATCCGAAGTAGACGAGTTCGGCATACTTGAGCCCCACGTGCTGCTTGAAGTGCGCAACCTCGCGCTCCAGGCACAGAGCTTCCAGCTCGCGATGCGCCGCGATCAGCAACGTTCCGCCGGGCGTTTCGTAACAGCCGCGCGACTTTATTCCTACGAAGCGATTTTCCACCAGATCAACCCGGCCGATTGCGTTTCGCCCCCCAATTTCGTTCAGCAACTCAACCAGCGAGACCGGATCAAGCTTCATGCCATTGACTGCAACCGGAATCCCTTTCTCGAAGGCAATCGTCACCTGCTCGTCTTTATCAGGCGCTTCCTGCGGCGAACGCGTCATCTGCCACGTAGTTGCGAGCGGAGCATTCCCAGCATCTTCCAGCTCTCCACCTTCATGACTGAGGTGCCACAGGTTGCGGTCGCGGCTGTGAATTTTCTCGCGACTCGCCGCGACGGGAATGCCGTGCTGCTCGGCGTAATCCAAACAATCCTCGCGGGATTTCAATGACCACTCGCGCCACGGCGCGATCACTTTCAGCTCGGGCGCGAGCGCCTGATAGGTAAGCTCAAAGCGAACCTGGTCGTTCCCCTTACCTGTGCAGCCATGCGCGACCGCCGTCGCTCCCTCGCGCAGAGCGACTTCGACTTGATGTTTTGCGATGACCGGCCGCGCGAGCGACGTGCCCAGCAGATACTTATGTTCGTAAACCGCACCAGCCCGCAGCGCGGGAAACACATATCCAGTCATAAACTCCTCGCGAAGATCCTCCACGACCACCTTGCTCGCGCCCGTCGCATAAGCCTTCTCGACAACGGCTTCAATGTCATCTCCCTGGCCGACATCGCCGACCATCGCGATCACGCTGTACGAGTAATTCTCTTTGAGCCACGGAATGATGATGGAGGTATCGAGTCCCCCGGAGTAAGCGAGTACAACTTTTTCAGGCATGAGCACTCCTTGCGGGCAGGCGATCGCCGCCGCCCAGCAGCAGATAGAGTATCGCTTTCTGCGCGTGCAGGCGGTTCTCCGCCTGCTCAAACACCACAGACTGCGGCGAATCGATCACCTCGTCGGTCACTTCCAAACCACGGTGCGCCGGCAGGCAATGCATGAACACCGCATGGGGCGCGGCTTCCGCCATTAGTTCTGCATTGACTTGATAAGGCGGAAAAACCTTCCCGCGCTCATTCTCTTCCCGCTCCTGGCCCATGCTGGTCCAGGCGTCGGTGTAAACTGCGTCAGCTTCGAACACGGCCTCGTGAGGATCGGTCAGCAGATTAATCTCGGCCCCAGTCTCCTCCGCAATTTCGCGTGCGGCGGCGACAATCTGCGGATTGGGAGCATATCCGGCCGGCGTTGCGACGCGAATCGAAGACCCCAGGCACGCGCACGTCAGCAACAACGAGTGCGCTACATTGTTGCCATCGCCCACGTAAGCGAGGCAGCGGTCCTTCGTGTCACCAAACCGCTCGAGCAGCGTGAGGTAATCGGCCAGCGCCTGGCACGGATGCTCCACATCGCTGAGCGCGTTAATTACCGGAATAGACGCGTGCTGCGCCATGCCCTCGATAGTCTGCTGCGAGAACGTACGGAGCACAATCAGGTCCACCCAGCGCTCCAGATTATGCGCTACGTCGCTCAACTTTTCGCGCGCATCGAGCCGTTCGTGGGTCTGGTCGACGAACATCGCCGTACCGCCCAGGCTCACCATGCCCGCCTCGAACGTTAGCCTGGTCCGCAAAGACGGCTTCTCGAAGAACATGACAATCTGCCTGCCGGTAAGCGCTCTCCGAAATTCAGCGGGACGCGACTTCATAATTCCAGCCAGACGCAACACCGCATCCACGCCGGCGGGGCCGAGATCGCGAGTCGAGACCAGATCCGGACACCAAAATACTTGCGGCACTCGCTCGGGAACGGCCGCCACTCTACTTCGCACATGCGTATTCAACTTTGACTCCTTTTCTGAACCTGTGTACTCGCAGGTTGCGATCTGTCAACAGCTACGACTGACTGCCTCATGAATAAGTAACCTCCGTGCCGCACGAGAGCTTGGTCAGATAGAACTGCGGCAAGATCTCGGCCTCATTTGCCGGCAGGATTCTCACTCGCCCTACGCCTTGCTTCAGGGCCTGTCCGCAAGCTTGCAGCTTCGGCAACATGCCGCCGCTAATAATCGACCCGGCCGCCAGTTCCGCCGCCTGCTTCGTGCTCAGCCACGGCATCACGCTGCCTGCGGCATCTCTTACTCCGGGCACGTCGGTGAGAAAGATCAGCGCGTTGGCATGGCAAGCCGCGGCACACGACGCCGCCATCTCATCGGCGTTCACGTTGTAGTATTCTCCGTCGGCGCCCAGCGCCAGCGAAGCCAGCACCGGAATCCCCCCCTGATGCCACAGAGCCTCGATCCAGCACGGCTCGGCAAAACAAATCTCGCCGACGAAGCCCAGGTCGCGCCCATGAACAAATTTTTTTCGCGCTCTGAACGTCATGCCGTCGCCGCCACAGAATCCAATCGCAGGCATCCCTGCAGATTGAATCGCCGCAACCAGCTTCTTGTTGATGATCCCGGCCAACACCATGAGCGCCGTGTCTCGAGTCTCTGCATCGGTAACCCTCAACCCGTCCACAAATTCGCTTTTCTTCCCCAACCGATTCAGCATGCGGGTTAATGCACTGCCGCCGCCATGAACCACCGCGACACGATGGCCATCCTGCGCCAACTCCGCAGTCGACCGCGCACACTTTCGCAACGTCGCCGCATCCTCGATCGCTGCTCCGCCAATTTTCACCACAATCGTCACTGCAAACCCTCCCGCTCTTCCCACCCGTACATCAGATTCATGTTCTGCACTGCCTGTCCTGCCGCGCCTTTCAGCAGATTGTCCACGCAGGAAACCAGCACCAGCCGCCGGCCGTCTTCCGCCAGGCAGAAGCCAAGGTCGCAGTAGTTCGTGTGCAACGAAAATTGCAACTGCGGCAGCTTCGGCGTAGCAAATACTCGCACCCAATGTCTGCCCGAATAAAGATCTCGCAGGCAGGACTCCACTTCCGATGGCTTCATCGCCTGCTTCAGCTGCACGTAGATCGTCGACAGAATCCCGCGTGGAATCGGCAGCAGATGAGGTGTAAAAGTTAACTCCGTATCCTCCAGCCCCAATTGCTCCACCATCTCTCCCAGATGCCGGTGATTGAACACCGAATAAGCGGAAAGATTGTCGGCCACCGAAACGAAGTGCGTCCGCGACGTGGGCGCCTTACCTGCTCCTGAAACTCCCGACTTCGAGTCTGAAATAATTCCGTGCTCCCGATCGACCAGCCCTGCCTTGAGCAGCGGCGCCAATGCCAGAATCACCGAGGTCGCGTAGCAGCCCGGGTTCGCCACCACCTGCGCGGCCGCGATGCAATCCCCGTTCAACTCCGGCAAACCGTAAACCGCCTTCGCTGCCAGTGCCGCAGCCGTGACTGCATCGGCGTCCTGAAACGAGTAGATGGCGCGATGCTGCGCCTGTTTCAACCGCCATGCGCCACTCAGATCGATCACGCGCAACCCTTGGGCCACCGCTTCCGGCACCAAAGCCCGCGACGCTTCATGTGGCGTAGCCAGAAAAAGCAATTGCACACCTTGACGTTTCAGTTCCGGCCACGACAGTGTCCGCAGCGGGTAACCTCCGTTGCCAGACAACTCCGGAAAAACCTCGGCCAAGTCGGTCGCGCCATCGCCTCCGCCCTCACGCCGCAGCAGCGCAGGTTTCTCCAGCCGCGGATGACGCTCGAGAATGCGCGTCAGCTCCAGCCCCGAATAGCCACTCGCTCCCAGCACCGCGGTCTTGAGCTTCGCAGACATCAACCCAGCATCTCCTCGATCCGCGCCGCAACCTTCCGGGCAGCATCCTTGTCGGGACAAACAATCAGAATGGCGTCGTCGCCAGCAATCGTTCCCACCACTTCCTCCCATTCCTGTTCATCGAGAGCGGCCGCCACGGGCTGAGCGCTGCCTATGATGGTCTTTACGACCAATAGATTCTGCGCCGGCCGCACATCCAGCACGAATTCTCGAACCAACCGATGCACCGGAGGCAGCGCCAAATTCGCAACGCCTTCGCCCTGCGGCAAGGCGTAACCGGCTGCCGTCTTGCTCAGATTCAGGTCGTGAATATCCCGTGACAGCGTCGCCTGCCCCACCTTGAATCCCCGCTTGCGCAACGCCCGCTGCAAGTCTTCCTGGTTGGCGATGGGTCCGTGTTTCAACGCCTCCAGAACGGCTCTCTGTCGCAGAGCTTTATTCATCATGAATATTTATTCATTATGGTGAATAAATATTCTCTATCTTACAGGCCACACTCTCCCTGTCAAGGAAAAACACTGCCCGTCCCATTTTCAGTAATCTGACCGCAGATCCTCTGGCACGCCACCTCGGAAGCGCTCCGCAACCCGAAAACCGGAGCCCGCCCCAAAATCCTTGCTAGACTACTCGCGGTTGAAAAGCAGCGAGTCGCCGCAGGAGCAACACCTCATGAGCAAGCCCACGCTGACGGCCGAGTTAATTGCCGAGTTCCTCGGAACCTTCGTCTTGATACTCTTCGGCACAGGCGTAGTCGCCATGGTCGTCCTGTTTCCCTCCAACACTCCGGGCGCAATGGTCCACGGCGGCTACACCAACATCACACTAGGCTGGGGATTGGCGGTGACCATGGGCCTCTACATTTCTGGAAAAGTTTCGGGCGGACATCTCAACCCGGCCGTCACACTCACCTTAGCGGTGTTTCGTGGCTTTCCCTGGCGCAAGGTCCTGCCTTATTCCATCGCACAGACGGCAGGAGCATTCCTTGCAGCCGCTCTGGTCTACCGCAATTACCTCCCCGCGTTCCACCAGGTTGACCCACAACTGCAAAAAACGGCGGGCGTGTTTACAACATTCCCCACTTTTCCGGCGATGCCGCAGGCAGGGTTTCTCGATCAAGCGATCGGCACGGCTCTGCTGCTGCTCCTGGTGCTGGCGATCACCGATGAACTCAACGTTCCTCCTGGCGCCAACCTTGCGCCGGCGATGATCGGCCTGGTGGTAGTAGCCATCGGCATGAGCTTTGGCGGCATGCACGGATATCCAATCAATCCCGCGCGCGATTTCGGTCCGCGCCTGTTCACGGCGTTGGCTGGATTCAAAAATAACGGCCTCACTGACGGCGTTCGCGTATGGTGGGTCCCTGTGTTTGCGCCGTTGGTCGGCGGACTTATCGGCGCCGCAGTCTACGACTTCGGCATCCGGCGATTTCTGCGCGCGTGTCAGCCGTCATCCCAGCCTTGAACCAGGGACTTCGGCAGAAAACAGGAGACTTCTTGCCTTACATTCTCTCTCTCGATCAAGGCACGACAAGTTCCCGAGCTCTCTTGTTCGACCGTGACGGCGCAGTCCGATCCATCGCGCAGCGCGAGTTCAAGCAGATTTTCCCCGAGTCCGGGTGGGTCGAGCACGATCCCGAAGAGATCGTGGCATCACAAATCGCCGTCGCCCTGGAAGCCTTGACCAGCGCCAATGCCCAGCCCCGCGACGTCGCTGCAATCGGCATCACCAACCAGCGCGAAACCGCCATCGTCTGGGACCGCACCAGCGGCAAGCCCATCTACAACGCCATCGTCTGGCAGGATCGCCGCACCGCCGCTTTCTGCAACCAGCTTAAGTCGCAAGGCCACGAAAATCTGATCCAACAGCGCACGGGACTGTTGATTGACGCTTACTTCTCCGCCAGCAAGATTTCCTGGATTCTCGAACACGTCCCGAACGCCCGCGCACTCGCCGAATCAGGCCGTCTCGCGTTCGGCACCGTTGATACCTGGCTGGTCTGGAAGTTAACGGGCGGCCGCGTGCATGTCACCGACGCCAGCAATGCCTCCCGCACTATGCTTTTCAATCTGCATTCCGGCCGTTGGGATGACGACCTTCTCGATCTTTTCCGAATCCCAGCGTCGATGTTGCCCGCCGTGCGGCCCTCCAGCGAAGTCTACGGAGAAGTAAGTTCAGTCCCGGGCCTGAACGGCATCGCCATCGCAGGCATCGCCGGCGATCAGCAGGCCGCGCTTTTCGGACAGAGATGCATCACCCCCGGCCTCACCAAGAATACTTACGGCACCGGATGCTTCATGTTGCAAAGCACCGGCAATCGCGCGGTCGCATCCTCCAACCGCCTCCTCACAACCGTAGCCTGGAGAATCGCCGATACCACCGATTACGCGCTTGAAGGCAGCGTGTTCGTAGGCGGGGCCGTGGTCCAGTGGTTGCGCGATGGTCTGGGAATTATTCGCAGCTCATCGGAAGTGGAAACGCTGGCCAATTCCGTCCCCGACAACGGCGGAGTGTATTTCGTTCCAGCTTTCGTGGGCCTGGGCGCTCCGCACTGGGATTCCTACGCACGCGGCGCAATCTTCGGCCTCACGCGAGGCAGCACGGCAGGTCACATCGCACGCGCCGCCCTCGAGAGTATCGCCTACCAGGTCGCTGACCTGATGGACGCAGTCCAGACTGACACAAACACTCCACTCAAAGAGTTGCGCGTAGATGGCGGCGCATCCGCTAACGATGCCCTCATGCAATTCCAGGCGGATACTCTCGGTGTGCCAGTCGTGCGTCCCGCCATGACGGAGACGACCGCGCTCGGCGCTGCATTCTTAGCGGGTCTGGGCGTCGGCTTCTGGAAGGACCTGCAGACAGTTTATAAAATGCCGCGTGCGGAGCGACGGTTCGAACCATGCATGCCGCGCTTCAAAGTGGCCGCCATGCGGCAGCGCTGGAACGAAGCCATCTCCCGCGCGAAATCATGGGAGCAAACACAAAAGGAATAAATTTCTCAGCTTAGGTCTGGTGAGTCCGTTAACCTCAGCTGATGCTGCAGCAGTCGCATGAGCAAGCGCCACATCATCGTCGGTCTGGGCGAACTTCTTTGGGATTTATTTCCCGCCGGCAAGCAACTGGGCGGAGCGCCCGCCAACTTCGCCTACATCACCTCTCTGCTTGGGGATAAAGGAATGCCGGCCAGCCGTCTCGGCCAGGACTCTCTTGGCGCTGACGCGACCCGCCGCCTCGGAGAACTCGGTCTCGCAACCGAATTTATTCAGAAGGACACGGCCCATCCCACAGGAACAGTAAAGGTCGAAGTGGACCCGGCCGGCCAGCCGCGCTTTGAAATCGCCGAGTCAGTGGCGTGGGATTTTCTCGAGTGGACACCGCAATGGCAGAAGCTGGCGCAACAGGCCGATGCTGTCTGCTTTGGATCGCTCGCGCAAAGATCAGAGGAGAGCCGTGCCACCATCCGCAAATTTCTGCAGGCCTTACGCAAAAGCGCGGTGCGGGTGTTCGACGTCAACCTGAGGCAAAACTTCTATTCTGTGGAAGTCCTGGCAGAGTCGATGAAGCTGGCAACCATCGTCAAGCTGAATCACGAGGAACTTCCAGAGATCATGCGCTTGTTCGAATTGGAGACTCGCGGCGAAGAAGCCTCGGTTCGACAATTGCTTTCGCATGAAGTGAAGCTGGTTTGCGTTACCCGCGGCAGCGGCGGCAGTCTCCTGGTGTCCGCCGAGGAACGCAGCGAACATCCAGGCTTCAAGGTAAAGATCGCCGACACGGTCGGCGCGGGCGATGCATTCACCGCGGCCCTGGTTCATGGATGTCTCCGCGGAACGTCGCTTGCACAAATCAACGAAATCGCAAACCGCGTAGGCGCGTGGGTTGCCAGCCAGCCTGGAGCGACTCCGGCGCCAAAAGCGGGCAGCTTAGCCCGAAGCTTGGCCGAGATTACTTAGAATTCGTCGTTCGAATCCATGCACGCGTCACTGCGCGTTTTGGTTTATTCTGTCAGGTTTGGCGTTTGCCAATTAGGGGGCCCAGTGATCAGATCTAACGCAGTTGTCTGTCTATTCGTCTGCCTCTCAGTTTTCCTGTCCATCGGATCAAGCACCGCACAGCAAGTTCCAGAAAATACTTATCAGGATCTCCATTGGCGCATGATCGGCCCGTTTCGCGGAGGCCGCACCAGAGCCGCCACCGGCGTCCCCAGCCAGCCGAATGTTTTCTACGTAGGCCAGGTCAACGGCGGAGTCTGGAAGACCGACGACTACGGCCGCACCTGGACGCCGATCTTCGACCACGAATCTACGCAGTCGATTGGCGCCATCGCTGTAGCTGCGTCCAATCCCGATACCATTTATGTGGCCAGCGGCGAAGGCCTGCATCGCCCCGACCTCTCGATCGGAAACGGAATCTATAAATCTACAGACGCGGGAAAAACCTGGACTCATCTCGGCCTGCGCGACGGTTTCCAGATTCCGGCTCTCGCCATCGATCCTCGCGATCCCAATCGAGTCTTCGCGGCCGTGCTCGGCCATCCCTACGGCCCCAATGAAGAGCGGGGCCTTTTCCGTTCCACCGACGGCGGCCAGACCTGGCAGAAGGTGATCAGTAAAGACGAGAACACCGGAGCCTCCGACGTCGAGATTGATCCTTCAAATCCCGACGTAATTTATGCCTCCATGTGGGAAGCTCGCGAGGGTCCTTGGGAGGATGGCAATCTGTTCAACGGAACTGGTGGCGGATTGTTCAAGTCCACCGACGGTGGCAGCACCTGGCATGCTCTTACCGCCGGACTGCCGAAGGATCTGTCTCAAATCAATATCGCCATAGCGCCCACGGACTCGCGCCGCCTTTACGCTACGATCGCCATGGCCTCGGGCAAGCTCGCCTTCTACCGTTCCGACGATGCTGGAGATAGCTGGTCGCAGGCAACCGATGATCCCCGCCCCTCAGGCCGCATCGGCGGCGGCGACCTCGCCGTCCCTAAAGTGGATTCAAAGAATGCGGACATCGTCTATTGCGTCAGCACGGTAACCATGCGATCGACGGACGGCGGCAAGACCTGGTCCGGATTTCGCGGCGCGCCCGGCGGCGACGACTACCAGAACATCTGGATCAATCCCAACAATCCCAGCATCATTCTCATCGTCAGCGACCAGGGAGCGATCATCACCGTCAACGGCGGCGCCAGTTGGAGTTCCTGGTACAACCAACCCACCGCGCAGATTTATCACGTAGCCGTCAGCGACACATTCCCCTATCGCGTTTGCGGAGGCCAGCAGGAAAGCGGTTCGGTATGCATCTCCAGTCGCGGCAACGACGGCGCCGTCACCTATCGTGAGTGGCATCCCGTGGGTGTAATCGAATACGGCTACGTCGCACCCGATCCGCTTGACACTGACATAATCTACGGCGGCGGCAGAAGCGAGGTCTCGAAGTTTCACTGGTCTACCGGCCAAGTGCAAAACGTCACTCCCATCCCGCTTCGCAGTTCCAAATACCGCACCGACCGCACCGAGCCCACAATGTTCTCGCCTCTCGACCCGCACACGCTTTATTTCGCCAGCAACGTGCTTTTCAAAACCTCCGACGGCGGAAACACCTGGCAGACCATCAGCTCCGATCTCACGCGCGAGAATCCCGGAGTCCCGGCCAGCGTGGGCAGCCTCATCCCCAAAGGCGCGGACAAGCAGCGCGGCGTTATCTACGCTCTCGCACCGTCATTCAAGACTATCAACACGCTCTGGGCGGGCACCGACGACGGCCTGATCTGGCAGACTCGCGACGGCGGCAAGAAGTGGAATGACATCGCTCCGAAAGAATTGACCCCCTGGAGCAAAGTCACGCAGATCAGCGCCTCGCACTTCGACGACGAGTCCGCCTACGCCTCCGTGAGCCGCTTCCGCATCAACGACGAGCAGCCCTACATCTACCGCACTCATGACGGCGGCAAGACCTGGAAGCTGATCACGACCGGCCTGCCTGAAATTGGTCCGGTCGATACAGTCCGCGAGGATCCCGTGCGCAAAGGGCTCCTCTTCGCCGGCACCGAGAACGCAGTCTGGGTCTCATTCGACGACGGCGATCACTGGCAATCTTTGCAATTGAATTTGCCCCGCACCTCCATGCGCGATCTGTGGATTCACCATGACGACCTGATCGTAGCCACCCACGGCCGCGCATTCTGGATTCTGGATGACATCGCCCCTTTGCGCGAAGCCACCGCTTCGCTCGCGGCCACCGACGCTCATCTCTTCAGTCCAGCGCCCGCCTATCGCATTCAACGCGACACCTACACCGACACGCCGCTTCCGCCCGACGAACCCACTGCCACCAATCCGCCCGATGGCGCGATCATCGATTACTACCTGGGACACGCCGCTTCTGCCCCCGTGACTCTCGAAATTCTCGACGCGCACGGCCGGCTCGTTCGCAAATTCTCCAGCACCGACAAGCCCGACGTTGCCGAGGCCGAACTCAAGAAACAACTCATCCCTCTCTACTGGCTGCGTCCTTTCCGCTCCTTGTCGACCGATGCTGGCATGCACCGCTGGGTTTGGGATCTGCACTATCCCGCACCCGATTCCACCCGCCATGACTATCCCATCTCCGCAATTCCCGGCGACACGCCGCGTTACCCGCTCGGCCCCACGGCTTTGCCCGGTTCTTACACGGCCCGGCTCACCGCGAATGGAAAGAGTTACACCGCGACCTTCACCGTGAAGATGGACCCTCGCGTCAAAACTTCGGCCGCCGGTCTCGACCAGAAGTTCCAGCTGGAAACGCTTTTGGCCTCGCTCTTGAGCCGGACCTCAAAGTCTGTAATGCAAGCCGGCTCGATTCGCGAGCCCCTGCAAAAACTCAGCGAGCAAGCCACTGGCGCCGCCCACGATGCCGTGCAGGCTTTCCAGACCAAACTCGCAGCCGTGCTTGGAGCGCCGTCCGGTTTCTTCGCGCCGCCTTCCGCCGAAGTCACTCTCGCGCGTGTAAACGGCGAGGTCATGGTGCTATACGGCCAGGTCTGGCAGGCCGATGCCGAACCAACCGCGGCGCAGGCTGCAGCCGCCACAGTAATCGAACACGACACATCGGATGTGATAAAGCGCTGGGAAGCGCTCAAGACCGCAGATCTTGCCGCGCTCAATGAGGCACTCCACACGGCTAATTTGCCGGAAGTACAAATCGAATCGGACCCGCACAGTGACGAAGGAGGGATGGACGAAGAATAGTCGATCACTGCAATCTAACTCACCGCCATCTACAGAGCTTCCACGGCGCTCTGCAGTTCCCGTGCGACCCGTTCCGGATCGCTTCCTGGCGCGAACCTCATAGGCTGTCCGATGCGGACGCATATCTTTCCCGGCCGCGCAAACTTTTTCCCCGCCTGCTTCACCTCAAACAACCCGCGAATCCGCATGGGCAGCACAGGGATGCCCAGATTATTTGCAAGCAGCCCAATCCCCGCGCGAAACGGATTCATCTTGCCATCTACCGTATGCCGTCCTTCGGGAAACACCAGTACGCTATACCCGCGATCCACCGCCGCACCCGCATAAGCGAAACTCTGCCGGAATCCAGCTTCGCGCGGCAGCGGAAATAGGTTCAGCAGCGAAACTCCCAGCACCCACCGCACCCGATCGTAAATTCCCGAGAGCCATCCGCGACCAGCAGCCGGAGTGTGCAATGCCTCCAGATCTTCTCCCCGAGTTGCGGTCGCGGTCCGGTTTCCCAGCCGCGCTGGCAGTGCTGCCTGCACGAACGCAAAATCCACGTCCGTTATATGATTGGACACAACCAGCATCGGACCACTCCACCCGCGCAGGTTCTCCCGCCCTTCAATCCGCGGCCAGGCCAACAAAATCATCGCCGGTTTCCCCAGCAAATAGTGGACCAGCCATCGCACCCACGTCACCGGCCAGCGCAAAACCCACCCCGGATAGTGATACTCGGCTCGCGGTCGCGCCTCGCCGCGCAACATCTTTTCGACATCGCCGACAGTGCGCGCGGCACTGAAACGCGTCTCGCTCAGATCTATCTGGTACCGATCCTCCAGCGCGCTGATCAGCTCGACGCGGTCCAGCGAACTGAGTCCCAGGTCGGAATCGAGCGCCGCACCAGCATTCAAACCACCAAGGCGTCTGCCCGTGATACGGCCGATCAATTCCGCCACAGGACTTTCACTCGTGCTCGCAACCTTCCCGCCGGGACGCAGAATTTCCTTCGCCGCGAAGTCAGCAATCAAATTCCGGCGCGGCTTCTGCGTGTTCGTGCGCGGAAAGTCTTTCTGCGGCCACTCGACCCACATCCGCATGCGCTGGAATTCCGCCAGCGACTGGTTCGCCCGCTCCACCACCTCAGCAACACTCGCCCCGTTATGCAAATCGTCGCGCAAAATCAAAACAGCGCAGGGCTCCGCATTTCCTCCGCGCTCAATCCCCACCACCACACAATCTTTCACTTCCGGCTGCCGTCGCAAAGCAGCCTCCAAATCTTCCGGATAAGTATTCAGCCCCGCCGGGGTGACGATCACTTCTTTCTTGCGCCCCTTGAAGTAAAGATTCCCGGCATCATCCAGCGCGCCCACGTCTCCGGTGCGGTACCACCCGTCTTTATCTGTAACCTCGCCAGCCGCTCGCCCCAGTCCATCTTTATCCCAATACCCCGCAGCGACTGCGCCGCCGCGAATCAAAATCTCGCCATCTTCCGCGAGCTTCACTTCCCGCCCCGGCAAAACCTTTCCGATCGACCCCTTGCCCAACTTGAACGGATGATTCACGCTGATCAGCGAGGTCGTCTCTGTCAGCCCATATCCCTGGATCGCGGCATAGCCAAGTCGATCCCAGAACTGTTCGGTCTCGGCATCCAGCGCCGCGCCTCCGCAAATAAATGCCCAGAACTTCCAGCCAAACTGCCGGCGAATCCCGCGAAAGATCCACCACCTGCGCAGGAAATGCTTCCCTTCGGAGGCCCGGAACCGCCGCCGAAACTCCTCAATCTTCCCGCGATCTTCCAAATCGCGTTCAATCTTCTGTTTCAGTGACTGCAAAACTCTCGGAACACTCACCAACACTGATACCCGCTCCCGCCGAATCGTATTCACAATCTCCGACGGCCCAAACTCGTCCTGAAAAATCACAGTCCCACCCAACAGCGGCGGCAGAAACATCCCCAGGAATTGCCCAAACACGTGGCTAAGCGGCAGCAAATTCAAGAACCGCACCGGGTGCACCCAGCGCTCATACTTTAAATATGCCTGCATCTCCCGCTCCAGCGGAGCAATGTTAGCCAGCACATTCCCATGGGTGATCACGACCCCTTTCGGTTCAGCAGTGGTTCCGGAAGTAAACACAATCTGCAGAATGTCGTCGCGCCCAATTGCGACCTCCGACCGTAGCGCCGGCGTCTCGCCGGCTAACCGCGATAAGTCTTCCAGAATCACGTAAGATTCCACGCCCGCATGCGTCGCATGCTCCCGCGAACAAACCCAGAGCTTCGCCCCAACCTGCCTCGCAACCCGTCCAGCAAACTCTGCGGACGCCCCATCATCTATCGGAACAACAACAACTCCACGCAAAGCGCATCCAAAGAACGCCGCAACCCACTCCGCACAGTTCTCGCCCCAAAGCATCACCCGCTCGCCCTTGCCGATTCCGCGCACCTCCAAATCGCGGGCGAACAGCAACGCCATTTCCAAGACTTGCCCGTAACTAAACCGCTCCATGCGATAACCACGCCGCTGCCCGTAAGCGCACTCATCGCGGTGCGCCGGAAAGTTCGCCAGGAAAAACTCTGCCAACGATTCAGCCATGGAGTCGATTGAGGTTCAGCGTTAATAAGGTCTAAGTTTAGTGGAAGAGGAAAGGCTGGGATCGAGGCTGTGGATTTTCTTCGTGAAATAAATCTCCGCGTGGCTGCCCCGGATTGGGGAAAGTGGATGTGAAATCGGGGTACCCCCTCCCCCCATACCCTCTGAAAGTCTTGCTGGGCGCGGGCTTTGCAAAAAGTGTCTGCAAAATCTTGATGTCAAAGATCTTAGGGGTCAAAATCTTGAGAACAAATGCTTTTAGGACGCCATGAGTTAGCGTCAGTGGACCGTCACGGCCTCGATCATGATCGCGCAGTTCAGAGCGCAGCCACAAGGTTAGATGTCACAATCTAGTTGTGGAAAACCGATTGACCGATGGAGACGATTCCTCGAACTTCACTCTCTCCCCACCCCCAGCGCATCCGCCACCCGATTAATGTAATTAAACCAGGAAGCAATCAAAGTAATCTGCAATATCCCGCGATCGTCAAACCCAGCAGCCCGCAACCCGTCAATATCGCTCTTCGAACAACGAGTAGCGTCCTTAGTCAGCTTGACCACATAATCCACCATCACGCGCTCCTGCGGCGTGATCGGAGCAGTCGTGTAATCCTTTTCCAGCGCCTCCACCAGCTCTTTGTCCAGCGTCACTCTACGCAGAAACTCTGCGTGCGACTCGATTCAATACCTGCACCGGTTGGTCACTGAGACCATGGTCGTTATCATTTCGTGCTGCCGCCGGCTCAGCGGCAGATCCGGCGACATCAGCGCCCCAAACGTGGCAAACGAGTGATAAAGCGCCTTCGGAATCAGCGTGTGCGACCCTACAATCGTCGACCCGCCCGACTCATCCGGATGCACCGGCTCGAAATACTCCTTGGGATACATCCCCTTCTGCCCCTCGACCGCCTGCCGCAGCTGCTCATCCGCCTCTGACATCGGTATGGTTCGAATCCAAGTCATAATCGCGATCACCCTTTATCCCTGAGTTTCCAGCAATTGCGCACCGCAAGGCTACACCGCGCGCACGCCACTCCACATACCAGCTTTGTACTAGACACCCACCATCCTCTTATATAGGGGCGAATCTGCCGGTCCGCCGGTACCCGCCATTGATTCCCTTGGTAACCCTTTCGTACACTCCCTTTCGGTAACCCTTGGTAACCATGCGGTTCTCCCCGTCCAGCCGTACAATTACCCTTGTCCGACCGGCCATCTCCAAATAGGAGTTTGGCCGCGTGACTTTCTCCCGCGCGGCGCTTCCGAGGAGCCGTCATGAGTTTCTCGGCAGTATGTTTTTAAGTTAGACCAGGTTCTGGGGCTCGTACACATATGGCGTTCGGTTTCGGGTTCAACAAACAGAAAGTTCTCAGCGCTGCGGAGAAGTATGTCCAGCAGGGCAAGATGCAGAACGCCATCGCTGAGTACGAAAAGGTTCTCAAAGCAGATCCCAAGGATCTCACGGTCACCAATACCGTCGGCGACCTCTACTCCCGCCTCGGGGAAGCCAGCAAAGCTACCGAATGCTTCAAAGCTGTAGGCGATGCCTATGCCAACCAGGGTTTCACGGTCAAGGCCATCGCCATGTACAAAAAGATCAGCAAGCTCCAGCCTTCACTCGAGAGCGTGCTGAAACTGGCTGAACTCTACACCCAGCAGGGACTCTTCAATGATGCCCGCGCCCAGTACCTGCAGGTCGCGGAAGAATTCCTGAAGGCCAGCGAGCTGGAAAACGCCGTCCGCATCTTCCAGAAGATTCTGGAAATGGATCCGGAAAACACCGCTATGCGCATCCGCCTGGCGGAAGTTTATGTTCGCCTGGGCAAGAAAAACGAAGCCTGGCAGATATTCTCCGCTGCCGCCGAGACTTTGCGTTCCAAGGGCTCGCTGCCCGCCGCCGAAGAAGTTCTGCAGCGCATGCTCACCCTCGATCCCGGCAACGGCTACGCGCTGCTCATGCAGGGCCGTAATCTGCTCGAGGCCGGCGACGCCGAGGCCGCCATCGAATCGTTGCAGAAAGTCTCCGACCTGGATACCAATCCCGATGGCCTCCGCGATCTGCTCAAGGCTTACCTGAAGACCGGCCGCCTCTCCGACGCCGGAACTCTGGCCAGCAAGCTCCTGACTGTCCACAATGACCTGACCTCTATCTCGACTTTCGCCGATGCGCTCATGCAGGCGGGCCAGTTCGAGAATGCGCTCCAGGTTTATGACCAGCATGCCGAACGTCTGCTGGCTGAAAATTCCGACAAAGTTCTAAAGAATCTGCATTCCGTCATCGGGCACGTGCGGGACAATCCCGCATCGCTCGAAAAACTTCTCGATCTCTTCCACAAGGCGGGAGACAACTCTCACACCACCGAAGTCATCGAGCTGCTGGCGCACGCCTCGGTTCAGTCCGCCGACCTGTCACGCGCTCGCGACCTCTATCAGAAGTTAACCACCATGGAGCCTGGCAATCCCCTGCACATGAGCAATTACCAGCAGGTAGCCAGCCAGATCAGCGGAGATTCCGGCGCCACCCTCATTTCTCCCGAGGAAGCCACCGTCATCGTCGATGAACTGGAAGCCACTTCTCCCTCCATCCATCAGCACTATTCCGATGCTGTCGCCCTTGCGGTTCGCTCCGCGCTTACCGACGCGGAACTTTTCATTTCCTACAACATGCCGGCCAAGGCCATGGGGCCGCTTCTGTCAGCCTTGCCTCAGGCGCCCAGCGACCTGCGCCTGAACCAGCGTCTGGCCTCTCTGCACACGCGGGCCGGGCGTTTCGCCGAAGCTGGTGTCTGCTGCCGCACTTTGCAGGACGTCTACTCCGAGGCCGGATATCCCGAAGAGGCTACCCGTTACGGCGAACTCGCCGATCGCTACCAGGAGCGCTCTGGCGTTGCGCTTCTCACTGACTCCGTCGCCGAAGACGTTCCCGCTGAAACCCAAGAGGAAGTTTCCGCCCCGGCAGAGGCCTCGGCTCCCTGGCCTGCAGCTCCGCCACGGGCCACTGAAGATGCGGAGTTCGCGATCGTCAGCGATACAGAACAGGATCAAGCCGACACCCAGGAAGAAGTGCAGGAGGAAATTCCCGAAGCAGTTCAAGAAGAGCAGGTTGAAGAAGACCAGGTCTCAGCCGTCGCCGACTCTGCCGCCGAGATCGATCTATCTTCCGAGTGGGACGACTCCGTCGTGGTTGAAGCCGACGCTCCGGCCGCGGAAGCCGCAGAAGCCGAAATCACGGAAGCAATTGGCGCACACGAGCTGCCTGGTGATGAGGTCGACGAGGCAAAAGCCGCCGAGACCGTCGAAGAAATCCGCTTCTATCTCGAGCATGGCATGCCCGAGCAAGCGTCCACGGCTTTTGAAAAGCTTCAGACGGTCACCAACAACGAAGCCATCTTGTCGGCCATGGAAGCTGAAATCCAGGCCGCCTCGCAGCCCGCGCCCGCAGAACCTGCGGCAGAAGAAGAAGTAGCTGCAGTAGAAGCCGCTACTGAAATCACCGTCGACGAGCCTTCTGAAGAAATCACGATTGAAGAAGCTCCAACTGTCGTTGAAGAAACTCCGGTTGCCGAAGAACCTCCGGCCGTCGTCGAAGAAGCTCCGCCTGCGCCGCCGATTCCCCCGGCGAAACGAGCCGCTCCGCCGGTGTGGCATGCCAAGCCTGCCGCGCCCAAGCCTGCCGCCCCCAAGCCGGTCGCGGCTGAACCTCCCGTTGCGCCTCCGCCCGCGGTCCTTCAGGAGTTAGTCTCCGATTTAGAATCCTCTCTGGGCGATAGTTTCCTCCCCGGAACCATCTCCCATGAAGCCGAGCCCGCAGTCGAGCATGCCTCAGCCCACGCTAAACCCGAACTTGAGCCGATCGGAAATGCTGCTCCGACTTCCTTCGGCGTGCCTGAAGCTGAGCCCATGGGCGAGTTTGTAGCCGATCTTGAAGCTTCCCTGGGTGAGGACTTCCTCAAGGGCGCTCCAGTTGCCGAGCCTGAGCCCGCGCCGCAGACTCACGCCGCGCCCCGAGTTGACACGTCCGCCGCATCCGCTCCTGCCCAGCAGCGGCCAACGTCAGCTCCGCAGGTCAGTGCTCCCATCGCCGCCAGCGCCGCAGCCGGTGCAGTGTCATCGGGCACGGTTGCTCCGGCGCCTCAAATGCCGCCTCCGGTTCCGCAGAAGCCTGCGCCTGCAATCGCGCCGCAAGTTTCGCCCGGCATTCCCTCTATACCTCCTGCCGCAAAGTCTTCTCCTTTCGGCGAGGACGCCGGCGTGGATCTCGCCGAGATGTTCGGCGAGCTCAAACACGATCTCGAAGTCGGAGCTTCCACCACCGAAGAGGATCCCGAAACCCACTACAACTTGGGCATCGCGTTCCGCGAAATGGGATTGCTCGATGAAGCCATTGGTGAGTTGCAAAAGACCTGCCAGGCCGTCGAACGCGGACACGCATTCCCGCAGGTCATGCAGACCTACACCTGGCTGGCGCAGTGCTTCCTCGACAAGGGCTTGCCTGAAGCCGCCATTCGCTGGTACCAGAAGGCTCTCGACTCTCCTGGCATCGACGAAGAAACCCGCACCGCTCTGCACTACGAACTGGCCGCCGCCTATGAAAGCGCCGGCGACAAACCCTCCGCCCTCAGGCATTTCATGGAGGTTTACGGCCGCAACATCGATTATCGCGATGTCGCCGAGCGCATCAAGCCCCTGAAGTCGTAGAATAGCCCGATGGGTTTTGCCCCCAAAACAGCCGCTTGTCATCCCGAGCGCGCTTGCCACCCCGCATGGGCTTGTCATCCCGAGCGAAGCGAGGGATCTTGGTTCTCGCCTGCGCCACCACTCTCGCCGGAGCGGAGCGCCCAGTGACCACCGATCCCAAGCTATCGGTTGAAAACCCCAGTGTCGCGGCTTCTTCGGAGCCTTCGACCGCGCGGAGCCAGACCACCACAACCCTGCTCGACCCTCCGCCCCCGGACCCCGCACCGCAGCCCCGCAGTGTCTTGCAACTCTGGCTGCACCGCACTTCCGTATTCCTTTTCGTATTGATTTGCGCCGTCGCCGGCGTCCTGCTCGTGATTCTGCCCTGGACCCCGGAGTGGACCGACAATTATCTTTTGCTCTCGTTTCCCTGGCTTCGCACTTTCATCTCGACCGGTTTCTTTCGCGGCCTCTGCAGCGGCCTGGGATTACTCGATATCTGGATCGGCTTCGCCGAAGCCCTCCACTACAACGAACACAGCTAACGCCGAACGCAATGCGGCCGGCCGGTACCAAGGCTAGCCTGACTTAGAACGTGAGTCTTCTGATGACCAACAAGCTCAACCCCGCGCCTCTGGCCTACGAGAACGAGCCCTTTCTCAGCAGTCCCGATGGACGCATTCTCCGCATCCTCGCCGAATATCAGGAACCGCTCGCTCGTTTTCGCCGCGAGCAAATTCAGGACACCGTTGTCTTCTTCGGCTCGGCCCGTTTTCAGGGAGCCGCCGCCGCTCGCCAGAACCTGGCGGCAGTCGAAAAAAACTCGAAAGGGCCCGCCGCCCAACAGGAAAAGGACCTCAAGCGGGCACTCGCCGCCGTCGATATGGCGCGTTACTACGAGGACGCGCGCCGCCTCGCCTACCTTCTCACTGAGTGGTCCATTCAGATTCCCGCCCGCCGCCGCCGCTTCGTCGTCACCACTGGCGGCGGTCCCGGCATCATGGAAGCTGCCAACCTCGGCGCCCACGAAGCCGGAGGCAAAACTATCGGCCTCAACATCAATCTCCCGTTCGAGCAGAATCCCAATTCCTACATCACGCCCGCCCTCAACTTCGAGTTCCATTATTTCTTCATGCGCAAGTTCTGGTTCGCCTACCTCGCCAAAGCCCTGGTGATTTTCCCCGGAGGCTTCGGCACCATCGACGAACTCTTCGAAATCCTCACCCTCGCCCAGACCGACAAACTAGCCAAGAAAATTCTCGTCGTAATCTACGGCAGCGAATACTGGCACCGCATCATGAACTTCCAGGCCTTCGTCGACGCCGGCACGGTCGCCCCCGAAGACCTGAACCTCTTCAAATTCGTCGATACCCCCGAAGACGCCTTCACCTTCCTCCGCGACGGCCTGACCGAACACCACCTGGGCGGCCAACCCAAGAAAGAAAAAGAGAACGAAGTCCTGCCCGAAATAGCCAAAACCAGACCGTAGCGATGCTGTCATCCTGAGCGGAGCAAGTGCTTGCGCGCTAAGCGCAAGCACTTGTGTAGTCGAAGGACCCCTCTGACTGCCACATAACGATGGACTCCGCGAGGCACTTCTACGCGACTGCCGCCTTCCCTGCCGTAAACTGCTAACTGACGGCTGATATCTGAGCTGATAGCGTGCTCCTCTACTACATCACCGACCGCGCGGCCTTCCCCGGCGACGAGCGAGCCCGCCGCACGCGGCTCCTCGACAAAATCGCCGAAGCCGCCAGCCAGGGCATCGACTACATCCAACTCCGCGAAAAAGATCTCTCCACGCGCGACCTGGAATCGTTAGCCCGAGAAGCGATGCAAATCATCGGTGAAAAAACAAAACCGGCCACTGCCCACCGGCCACTAACCACTGCTCTCCTGATCAACTCTCGCACCGACGTAGCCCTAGCCGTCGCAGCCAACGGAGTTCACCTTCCAGCCAATGACATCTTCCCGCAAGAAGTGAGAGCAGCCTGGCAAAGCAAGTGTGGCGCGGGCGCCCCTTCGACAAGCTCAGGGCAGGCTCCCGCCCGCGAAATCTCACCACAAAATCCCCTGATAGCAGTCTCCTGTCACTCTCCGCAAGAAGTAGCCGAAGCCGCCGCGAACCACGCCACCTTCGCCGTCTTCGCTCCAGTCTTCAAAAAAAAAGACGCTCAACCCGCTGGCCTGGAAGCTCTAACTCAAGTCTGCCGCGCACCAATCCCGGTCCTAGCACTCGGAGGAGTAACCCTGCAGAACGCCCCATCCTGCCTGCAAGCCGGCGCAGCCGGCATAGCCGCCATCCGCCTATTTCAGGAAAACGACATAGCCACAATCGTCCGCCATTTGCGCGGCTGATCCTCGTCCTGATTTTGGCTAGCAAAAGATGGTGGAGCAGGCCTTCAGGCCTGCGTGAAGAAACATCCTGACAATCGACGGGCTTCAGCCCCTGAGGGCACCTAACAATCCACAACCAAAAAGACCACGCTGCAAAAGCAGCGTGGCCTTTCGGGCGATACAACCTACTGTGCCGGCGTTGTCGGAGCAGCCGCGGGCGTACTCGCAGTCACGTCCGGAGTTGCCGCAGGACTGATCTTCACCGTAGCCAGAATCTTCTCCAGCCGCTGAAAGACTTCCTTGCTGTCCACATGCTTGCCGCCTTCGGTATCGCTTCCGGTAGTCGCAACCTTAAGCGCGAACTCATAGCAAGCGCCGTTCTCGAAGACGTGATAATACTTCGACGCTTCCTCGCGAGTCCCTTGGCTGGCAAGGGTTTCCGAGGACAGCAGTTCCATGTCTCCAATCGTCAGCTTCGAAGGCTGCACGGTGGCCGATGCGGGTGCTTCCGGATCCACAGGCGTCGCAGGCTTGGCTTCCGAAAACTTGCCGCACTGCTCCTCCGTCATCGTCTTATTCACGCTAACGTCGAAGAACGCGGCGGCCAGATCGCCATTGGGATACACCGACGTGGGCAACGTGACCGCTGCGATCGCAACTCCGCCCGGCTGCACGAAGTCCATAGGAACTGCGTCAGACGAGATAAGCTGATTCGCCGCATCACCCGTCTCAAGTGAATCCTTGCGCGGATACCGGAACGAAACGCCGGAAATCTTGTCCTCATAAGTCACCGTGACCGGCGCCTTTCGGACAACTTTCTTGTGCACCGGCTTAGCCGCAGCCGGCGCCGCGGGAACTTCCGGTGTCGCGATCGGCGGCAGAGGCTGTGTCATCGCCACCTGATTGCTTGAGTTCGTAGGTTGAGGTTTATCGCTCGCGCATCCGACGGCCACCGAACAAACGATCAAGAGTGCGGCGAACACCAACGTGCTGGTGGTTTTATCGAGATTGGTTTTAGAGAGATTGGTCTTGCCCCAGGTAACGGAGTCCAGAGTTGCCGGGTTTCCGTGAAATGGGGTGGTGCGAAATGTCTTGGTGTTAATTGACAAGTTGCGAAACAGATTGATGCGGTTCATGGTTGGTCACCTCCTGCTGCCAAGCAGCGCAAGTGAGATTGCACGGAGGCGGCCAAGCAACGAACCATTGATTTGGCGGGGGTTAGAGCAATTCTAGCCGGAAGCAATCGTGGCGGCCGATACACGATGTGGATCGCGAGACACGCATCCGAGATCGCACTAAATCCAGCCGAAGCGCGGCGCCAGAATGCAGCCCATAGCCTGCCCTGAGCGAAGCCGAAGGGGCGCAAGCCGTGGGTAAATGCGGCGGAAATAACCAACCCCCGAAAGGGACGAAAGAAGATCGCGTCGGGCTGCTCTCGAGCACTAGCCGCTCATTCAAACTGCTTCCGAAACGCCGCAAGCTGTTCCTGCATTCCAGCGATTTGCTCTCTAAGATCCGCCACTTCTCTTTCGAGAATAGTGAGGCGATCCTCCCTCGAAGGATTCTCCACCCTTGAAAGATTCTCCGCAGCCCGCGCCGGTTCCGCAGAAACCGCGCCGCCGGATAACAAGTGCATGTAGCGCGACTCCTTCGTACCCGGTTGCCGCGGCAGCACGGCAACCAGCGGAGGCACGCGCTGGCTGAGCCGGTCCAGCGCTCCATGCACATCTTCCAGCCCCTCGAATCGATACATGCGCTCTGCTCGTCCTCGCAACTCGCCCGGAGTCTGAGCACCCCGCAGCAGCAGCACGCACAAGATCGCAATCTCCCGCCGGTCGAAGTTGAACACTTCCTGCAGCCGATGCTCATACTTCGGAACCCGGCTGTCGGCGCCGCTGGCCGGTCCCGCCAGCCGCTGCACTTGCAGTGAGTCCAGCGCAGCCCGCACCGCGTCTTCGTCGAGCGTCATCACCGGATCGCGGTTATTCTTCTGGTTACAGGCATTCACCAGCGCGTTTAGCGACAAAGGATAGTAATCGGGAGTAGTAATATCCTTCTCAATCAAAGCCCCCAACACTCGAACTTCCAGATCACTCAGAGGATCCACGCCGCCACCATCCACTCTTAGAACAACGCCGTCGGACGCCGCGCCCACGGTCTGCCTTTTTCCTTGGAAACCTTCTCCACGTCATTCACATACGCACTCGTTTGCGTTAGCACATGATGCAGATCGTTGCCCACGCTTATAAACGTGAAGCCCTTGTCCAGAAACTCGCCAACCCTCGCCGTCCCAAACAGAAATAATCCCAGGACCACTCCGTTCTTGCGTGCGGGCTCAATCAGTTTCGTCGTGGCTGCATTCAGCTCGGGCGACGTGTACATGTCGGGAAACTTGTACTTCTCGAACAAGCCCATCGACATACACAAATCATTCTGCCCCAGGAAAAGAATGTCGACCCCCGGCACTGCCGCAATCTCTGCCATATGCTCGATGCATGAAGCTGTCTCCACCTGCAGCGCCACGATCCCGTCCTTGTTAAAGTTCCCCGCGTAGCCGAGCAGCCCGGCCTTGTCCATGCTGCGCTGCGGAAAATAAACCGAGCGCGTCCCCACGGTCGGATACTTCGTGCAACTCACCGCCTGGCGAGCCTCTTCGGCACTGTTGATGTAAGGAATCAGCACCCCGTCCGCTCCCAGATCGAGCGCCTGCTGAATTCCGGGACGGTCGTTAAATGCCCCGACCCGGACCAGCGATTTTGCGCCACCGTTTGCAATCCCGCTCAGCATCGCCGAAAGTTCTACGTTGTGCATGGGACCATGCTGGGTATCCACCAGCAGCCAGTCGTAACCGCTGTGAGCCAGTTGTTCGGCAACCGTAGGACTGTGCGAGTTAACGAACAATCCCATCTTCGGAATTCCATCATGCAGTTGCTTCTTGAATTCAGAACCGCTCAGTGCAGGCGCTGCCATAAAGACATTCCTCCCAAAAGTAAATTGAATTGTGTAGTCTATCCCAGCCTGATGTGTGCAAAGTGAATGCGCAGCGAATTATTCGTTCGCGTGGTGACCCGGGGACATGAGTCACATTCAGCCGTTCCCTCGAGAACTGATCGCGCTGGAACGTTTGGCTCGCTTCCCATCACCACTGCCGAACTTGCCGATCCCTGACACCGGTTCTTGATATAGTTCCAACCAGCCGATAGTCACATCCGGCGCAAGGAGCGAAAATGCGGCTGCTATTAAATTGGGTCCTGAGTGCGTTAGCCGTTTGGATTGTGTCGAAGATCGTGCCGGGGATTTCCGTCAGCGGCCCCTTAGCCGCTCTGATCGCGGCGCTGGTCATCGGCTTCATCAACGCCACCGTGGGAGTCTTGCTCAAAATTCTCACCTTCCCCCTCACCTTGATTACGTTGGGACTTTTCTGGTTCGTGATCAACGCTTTGATGCTGAAATTTGCGTCCGCGCTGGTTCCCGGTTTTCAGGTACGCACCTTTACGGCCGCGTTCCTCGGCGCCATCCTGCTCAGCGTGGTAAATGTGCTGCTTAAGTGGCTGGTTTTTCCCTCGCAAGATCGTGGCTAAATTGTGTGGGGACGGTCGCCTCAGCTGTCCAACCGAGCGCAGCGAAGCGTCGGAGCACCACGAAACAAGGGGGTGGAGCAGGCCTCGAGGCCTGCGTCAAAGAAACCACGAATCGTTAGGGCTTCAGCCCCTGAGGAACCTCATCCCGTCCACTTGGCACCAGTTTTCAAAATCTGCATAATCTTACCCAGCCGCCGCGTCCGCGTTTCCTCCTGCTTCGCCCCAGTGATTGCCAGCGCGATCTCTTTTTTATGAGTAAACGAGAGCTTCTCCCAGTTCGCCTGCGCGGTTTTATTTCTCGCCAGTTCTTTCTTCAGGACCGTCGGCGCCTCCACCGTCCGTTCCTCTTCGTCCCGTTCCATCACCACGTCCACCATATCGCCCGGCCGCACCCCCGCGCCCTCGCGCAGGATCTTGTTCACCGGCATCATGTGCCGCGTTCCGCATGGCGACAGCGACGAACGATACGGATATCCGTTGATGGTTCCCCGTATCGGCACCCGTGCTCGCGTACCAAAAAACTCTGGCACGTCAACCGGCGGAGCGATCGCCGCCACCACCCCTGCTTCCTTCCCCTCAATCTTCGCTCTAAACCGCAGCTCTTGTTTCGCCATCGCAGCCCTCCGCAACCCACATGCTGCTAAACTTTAACCCGGCAGGAAACGCGCATCAAGCGCCACCATGGCCACGGCTCACTCCCACCACCAACCCCGCGCGGCATCTCCCATCGAGCCCGACCTCGTCTCCATTCCCGAAGCCTGGTTCCTCATGGGCTCGGCCTCCGGTCAGGATTGTGAATGTCCCGTTCACCGTGTCTGGATCGACGCTTTCCTGCTCGCCGCCACGCAAGTTACCAACGCAGAATACGAACGCTTCGTGCACTCGACATCGTCCGATCCGCCACCTTTCGGCCATGATCAGAATTTCAACCATCCCCAGCAGCCCGTCACCGGCATGTCCTGGTTCGACGCAGATCGTTACTGCCGATGGCTGGCCGAGCAAACCGGCCGCCCCTACCGTCTTCCCAGCGAAGCGGAATGGGAGCGTGCCGCCCGCGGCGATCTTGAGCAAAACGATTTCCCCTGGGGCAACGACCCGCCCCAATCTCTTCCCGACTACGCAACGCGCTGGCAGACCGGACCCGAACCCGTTGCCCGCTATGCCCCGAACCGCCTAGGTCTCTACAACGTTTGCGAGAACGTCCACGAGTGGTGCAGCGACTGGTACGATCCGAACTACTATGCCATTTCCCCCGACCGTAATCCTCGCGGCCCCGAGCCTCCGATGGGAACAAGCCAGCGCAAAGCCTCCCGAGGCGGATCCTGGCGTCATCACGTGAAGGTCTCCCGCTGCTCCGCCCGCTCCAGCATCCCTCCGGAATTCCACTACGCCGACTATGGCTTCCGCGTCGCCTGCGGCGCGTAAGTAGCGCCGGCGTCCCGCCGGCTGTCAGCACCGTTCATCATTGCCGCCAATCATATAATCTTGTCACTCCGAACCGGGCGAAAGCCTGGCGAGGTACCTGCTGTCGGCTGGCATCTCCTCCGAATCGAGGGCAAGCACAAATGTTCTGTGACGACCTCCTCCGTAACAAACGCATCCTCATCACCGGCGGCGGCACCGGCCTGGGCAAAGCCATGGCCCGTCGTTTCCTGCAACTAGGAGCCACAGTCTACATCTGCGGCCGCCGCGAAGAGGTTCTCGATGAAACCGCCGCAGAACTTTCCAATGCCACCAAGGGCCCCATCCACGCTCTTCCCTGCGACGTCCGCAATCTCGACGCCGTCGAGGCCATGATCGATTCCATCTGGAAAGCCGGACCGCTCGACGTTCTGGTCAACAACGCTGCAGGCAATTTCATCGCCCGCACCGAAGAACTTTCCCCGCGCGCCTTTGAATCGGTAATTGGCATCGTTCTCCTCGGCACCCTTCACGCCACCATGGCCTGCGGACGCCGCTGGCTGAAAGCCGCCCACCCCGCCACTGTGCTCAGCATTTCCGCAACCTACGCTCCAGTGGGGTCGGCGTACGTTGTGCCCTCCGCCATTTCCAAAGCCGGAGTCGAAGCCCTCACTCGCAGCCTCGCTGTCGAGTGGGGCGATCGCGGCATCCGCATGAACGCCATTGCCCCCGGCCCCATTCCCACGCAAGGCGCGTTCTCCCGCCTTATGCCGCGCCCTGAACTTGAAGCGCTGGCTCTCGATCGCAATCCGATGCACCGCTTCGGCACGACCGAAGAATTAGCAAACCTCGCCGCATTTCTCATCAGCGATGGCTCTGCCTACATCAACGGCGAAGTGATCCGCATGGACGGCGGTGAATTTCTCCAAGGCGCCGGAGAATTCAGCAATCTAGGCCGCGCTCTGACTGACAAAGACTGGCAATCCCTGAAACCGCGCAAAAAGTAAGGTGCAGCACAGCCCCGATTTTGTCGCTGAAGCGTGGAGCCAGAACTCGTCACCCCGCATCCAACCTAGCAATGGAGGTTCACTATGTACGTTGTTCTTGGAGCAAGCGGCAACACCGGTCACGTAGTGGCGAAGAATCTTCTTGCCCGCCAGCAAAAGGTTCGTGTCGTCGGCAGAAACTCAGCTCATTTACAACCTCTCGCGGCTCAGGGTGCGGAGATATTCGTCGGCGATGTCACCGATCCATCCGCCTTAACCAAGGCATTTCAGAAAGCGGATTCAGCCTATGTGATGATTCCACCCAACCCCAGCAGCAACGATCCCCTCGCTTATGAAGGACGCGTAAGCGATGCCATTGCCGCCGCGATCAAGAGCGCCGGAATCAAGAACGTAGTTTCGTTGAGCAGTATGGGAGCGGACAAGACCGACCGAACCGGGCCCGTTCTTGGCCTGCACCACCTCGAACAAAAGCTCAACCAGATTGATAGCGCAAACATTCTCCATCTGCGGGCCTGCTACTTCATGGAAAACACGCTGCCCCAGGTGGGTGCCATTCGCATGGCCGGCTCTGTGATTGGGCCCTTTCGCCCCGACCTCAAACTTCCCATGATCGCCACTCGCGACATCGGAGCTGCAGCCGCCGACGCCCTCTTAAATCTAGGCTTCCACGGTAAGCAGACTCACGAATTGCTAGGACAGCGCGACCTAAACTACACGGAAGTTGCCACCATAATCGGCAAGGCCATCGGCAAACCCAATCTCGGATACGTTCATGCGCCCGACGATCAGGTTCGATCCGCGATGGTCCAGATGGGAATGTCTGAAAAGTTCGTCGGACTGCTTCTCGAAATGTGTGCGTCTCTGAACTCAGGATACATGCGGGCGCTCGAACCTCGCACGTCCCGTAACACGACGCCGACTCCGTTCGAAACCTTCGTCGCTGAGTCGTTCGTCCCAGCCTATCAACAACAAGCAGCAGCCTAACCGCCGCGCGTGCAGCACCAATTAAGGCCGCGCCCACTCCGGGTGTGGCCTTATTCATTTAGCTCCTAAAAACACAAGCGTTCCAAGCGACAGGCCAATTACTGACGTAATTAGAAGCCTCTTATCCGACTGTGATTAGATGTTTTACTTAGGGTTGCGGACGGAAACGCAAGCGTATTCCAGGCATGCTGCGCGTCTTCCGGAGCCAGCTGGAAGGGCGATTCACCGCGTAAAGTTCTACATTTCTTAGCGGTTGTGCGGAAGCTTTGGCAAGTGCGGTTCAAGGGAAAAACCATGTCAAAAAAGATCCTTGTGGTGGACGACTCCAAAACAGCTCTGATGATGGAGCGCGAGATTCTGGAGAAGCGTACGACCTACGAGTGCGTGACCGCGAGCGACGGCCAGGAAGCCGTCGAGAAGGCCCAACAAGAGCGACCGGATCTGATTTTGATGGATGTTGTCATGCCCCGCATGAATGGATTTGAAGCCTGCAAAATGATGCGGCAGCAATCCAGCACGCGCGAAATCCCAATCGTTCTGGTCACCACCCGTGGCGAAGAAGCCTACATGGAAGCAGGATTTCAAAGCGGATGCAATGACTACATCACCAAGCCGGTAAATGGCTCCGAATTGGTCGCCCTCTTACAGAGCTATTTGGGCGAGTAGCAGCCAAGTGCGTTTGAATTTCCGTGTCAATTGAATCGAGCAACAAGGACTTCATGAAAAGTGACAAAAGCGACGCATCCGGGCTGAAACCCCTTGCAGCCGATCCCACGACTGACGTGCGGCTGGAAGCGGCCCGCGAAAGGCTGGCGGAAAGCACAGGTCAAGAGGACGCGATCGACGGCCTGCGTGAGATCGTCGCCAACTTTCTCGGCTCCGAAGAAATTGGCCTGTTCCGGGTTGATGGCGGCGCCTCAAGCTTCCACGTTTTCTGGTCCTTCGGAATCGACCTCGAGAAATACGACCTGCTGCGAGCCCTGGGAGATGCCGGTCTTCAGCGCGTGATGCGCGGCGAGTGCCACGTTGAACTCGGCACTCGCGACAGCCGCGGCGCCGTGGCCAAGGCCCAGGCCTTTGTTCCCATCCGTTCGGCGAATCAGACCATAGCGATACTTGCGATATTACGTTTGCTTCCTCAGAAGCTGGCCTTTGAGCGGTCCGACATGGAGCTGTTCAAACTTCTTTCCCATGAGGCGGCGCAGCCCTTGTTTGGTCCGAGCCCCTACCCGAAGCCCGCGTCTGAGGGACCAGGAATGAATGCATGAGCGAAAACTCCCCCAAATTTAATCCGGCTGTCCTGCCCGCGGAGTTCATGGAGAAGTTCGAACGCCCGAAGGCCAGGGAACCGCGCTACTTCCTTTATCCCGGACAAGTCTTCGTAACCCGTGATCCCATCACCATCTCAACCATTCTGGGATCCTGCGCCGCCGTCTGTCTCTGGGACCGGAACAAGCGAGCAGGAGGAATGAACCACTACCTCCTCCCCGAAGGCGTTGATGAAGGCCCGAACCGCCTGCGCTACGGCAATGTCGCCAATCAGGAACTCCTGAACCAGGTGCTGGCTCTGGGATGCGAAATTCGAAACATGCAGGCCAAGATCTTTGGCGGCTCCAGCGCTTTCGGCGCCGACCCGTCGAACTCCGTGGGATCGAGAAACGTGGAACTCGCCGAAAAATTCCTTCGAGCCGCGGGCATTCGCGTAGTGGAAAAAGAAGTTTCAGGGAAGCGTGGGCGCAGGCTGGCCTTTCAGATTTCCGACGGCGTGACGACGATCAAGAATTTCGACCAGGTGTAGTTGAAGCTGAGCTTAGAAGCATTAGAAGCTCTCTTAAATAAATAGCTCGGGAAGGGCACGACTTCAGTCGTGCCGTCGATAGCCAGAAGAAGCTTCGGGCTTTAGCCCGATTAATCTCGAAAGGAGGAACAATGGATCTAGCTGACTTTGATCGTGACGCAGTGCTCGCCTCGTTCCTCGTCGAGTCCGAAGAAGGCCTGGACACGATGGAGCAGGCGCTCGTCCAGATGGAATCCAATCCCTCCGATCCCGAGCTCCTGCCCAGTATTTTCCGCGTCGCCCACAGTCTCAAGGGAAATGCAACCTCCTTGGGCCTGAGTGAACTGGCAGGCTTCGCCCACGTCGTAGAGGATTTGCTCGACGTTTTTCGCGAGCAGCAGGCTCTGCCCAGCCCAGACCTGATTTCGCTGCTACTGAAGGCAGTGGACGAACTTCGCGCCATGGTCTCCGCCGCGAAATCTGGGCCCCAGCCGCTGACCCCGAAGCAACAGAAAATCAGAAAAGAAATTGCGCAGGAAGTCGAAAAGCGGTCAAAGAGAATTCTGGCCGCCAGCGGCGCGCCGGGGGAATCAGGCTCAGGCGTAAAGATGGACGCGCTCCCTGGCGCCAGTCCCCGCACCCTCCGCGCCGACGTCGACAAACTCGACCACATGTTGAACCTGACCGGCGAAATCGTTATTGCTCAAGGCCGCCTGCGCCAGATGATCGAAAAGCTCGGCACCGAGCAAGGCCGCACTCTTTTGGAAATGCATCGCGAGGCCGAACGCCTCTACATGGACCTGCAGAATGAAGTAATGAGCATCCGGATGGTCCCCGTCGGCCCTCTGTTTCGCCAGTTCGTTCGCTCCGTGAGAGACCTCGCCCGCAGCCACGGCAAGATGGCGCGTCTCGAAGTCATTGGCGGAGACGTTGAAGTCGACACCACTGTGCTCGAACAGTTGAAAGATCCTCTGCTGCACCTGCTGCGCAACGCTGTCGATCACGGCCTCGAAACCCCGGCCGACCGCGAAAGCCAGGGCAAGAATCCCTGCGGAGTGATCCGCCTCTCGGCCGCCCACAGCGGCGGCAACGTTATCGTGAAGCTGCAGGATGATGGCGCCGGCTTCGACCGCGCACGCATCCTCGAAAAAGCAAAACGCCTTGGACTTCTATCTGGAAAAGACAAAGACAAAAACGAGCTTAATGATCAGGATCTCTACGATCTGGTCTTCCAGGCCGGTTTCTCAACCGCCGAATCGGTCACCGATCTTTCGGGCCGCGGAGTCGGCCTCGACGTCGTCCGCCGCAATATTGATCTTCTGCGCGGCACCGCCGAGATATCGAGTGTCGCCGGCAAAGGTAGCACCATCACGATCCGGCTGCCTTTGACTCTGGCCATCATTGAAGGTTTCTCGGTCCGGGTGGGTGACGAAACTTTTATCGTTCCTCTCGAGCATGTCACCGAATGTACGGAACTGCCCGCGGATCAGCGCAGTCCCGAGGCCAGCGGAATTCTCAGTCTCCGCGGAAACGCCGTCCCCTACATCCGTTTGCGGCGCGTCTTCAGCGTGGCGGGTGAGACCCCGAAGAGGGAAAACGTAGTAGTCGTCAAGATCAACGACTTCCACGCCGGCATCGCAGTCGATGAATTGCTCGGCGGCATGCAGACGGTCGTGAAGCCGCTAGGCAGGGCGTTCCGAGCCGTTTCCGGCATCGCCGGTTCAACAGTTCTAGGAGATGGACGCGTCGGCTTGATTATCGACGTGCCCACTCTTCTGCGCGGAGTGATGCAGTCGGCTCTGCAGTCACAGGCTTAGTTGCAAAGCAGTCATCAGAGATTAGATCAGAGATGGAGAGAGGTGAGGAACAATGAAGACTTGGCAAGATCAAAAAATAGGCACGCGACTCGGCGTCGTCTTCGGCGCCATTCTGCTGTGCGTGATTGCGGTGGGCGGATTCGGACTGAGCTGGCTCGGCCGCCTGAACTCCAACATGTCGTCCTCCATCCAGAGGCGTTACAACACGGTTGAATTGACCCGCCAGACCATCGAGCATTCAATCACTAACGCACGCATCACTTTTCAATTGTTCGAGACCACTGACCCTGAACAAGAAAAAAAGCTGAACCAGGAAAACGAGGCGATCAGCCAGGAAATCGGCACCCAGGTCGCCGAAATCCAAAAAACTCTCAGCTCCGCCCAGGAGCGGGAACTGTTCGAAGTCGTCACCAAGGATCGCGACGCCTACAAAGAGGCGCGGGCAAAAGCCAAGAAGCTCTTGCTCGATAAGAAACGTGATGAAGCGATGGCCGCGTTGAGCGGAGACGTGATCCCGGCCCTCGACAAGTATCGCGCCACGTGGCAGAAGTTCATTGACCTTCAGACCGCTGCCATGCAGCAGACGATGAAGGAAAGCCAGCAAGCCTACGCCGTGGGGCGCAGCGTTGCATTGCTGCTCCTGATTGTCACTCTCGTCCTTGCCACTCTCGCAGCCATCAGCGTTACCAAGAGCATCACCACTCCGATCCAGCGGGCCGTCGAACACGCGCAGCGCATCGCTGCCGGCGATTTGACCAGAGAGATTGAAATCACGAACCGTTCCGAGACCGGCCAATTGCAGCTGGCGATGCAGGAAATGAGCGGACGCCTCTCCGGCATCATCCGCGATGTCCGCGAAGGCTCCGCCGCCGTCGCCTCTGCCGCCCAGCAAGTCTCCGCCTCCTCGCAAAATCTTTCTCAGGGAACCAGCGAACAAGCTGCTTCTGTTGAGGAAATGAGCTCCAGTCTGGAAGAGATGAACGCGTCCATCACTCAAAATGCCGACAACAGCCGGCAGGTTGAGCAGGCCGCTGCCAAGGGAGCGCTTTCCGCGGAAGAAAGCGGCAACGCCGTCAAAGAAACGGTCGAAGCAATGAAACAGATCGCCGCCAAGATTTCGGTGATCGAGGAAATCGCCTACCAGACCAACCTTCTTGCCCTCAACGCAGCCATCGAAGCGGCGCGCGCAGGCGACCAGGGCCGCGGTTTTGCCGTGGTCGCAGTCGAGGTTCGAAAGTTGGCCGAGCGCAGCCAGTTGGCTGCCCAGGAAATCGGCGGCCTCGCCGGAAAGAGTGTCAGCGTGGCCGAACGTTCCGGCCGCCTGCTCGCAGACCTGGTGCCGTCGATTAAGAAAACTGCCGAACTCGTGCAGGACGTAACAGCCGCCTCCACCGAACAGTCCAGCGGTGTAACTCAGATCAACCAGGCCATGGCCCAGGTTGACACCGTCACTCAGCGCAACGCTTCCTCGGCGGAAGAACTTTCCAGCACCGCGGAAGAATTGGCTGCGCAGTCCGAACAACTGCAGCAATTGATGACTTTCTTCCGTGTTGCCGGGGAAAAGTTTGCCGGCGAACAGTTTTCCGGAGACAAGTTCAGCCAGCGTGGCGGCGATGGCAAACAACAGCGCGTGATCATGCCTCTGAAGCCCGCCTTCAGAAACGATTCTGCGCAGCCCGGCCACATTCGTCCAAACCACGGCAAAGCAACGGAAGAAGCGAACTTCTCTCCGTTCTAAGGAGCCGCCGGAATAGCTTGGCACATGCGGCGATGCCAACCGCAGAAATGTGAGGACTCAAACTATGCGAGCGTCGGATCAGGGGAAAAAACAACTCCCCGTAAGCACCGTGCAATACCTTACTTTCCTGACTGCGGGCGAGGAGTACGCCATCGCAATCGTGAAGGTCAGGGAGATCATCGAGTATGAGGCCGTCACCACCGTGCCCAACACTCCGCTCTGGATCCGTGGTGTCACCAACCTGCGCGGCAAGGTCGTTCCGGTGGTCGATCTAGCCGTAAAGTTCGGCATGCCCGCCGCAAGCATTTCCAAGTTCTCTTGCATCATCATCACCGAAGTGATGTTCCAGGGTGAAAGCCTTATCATGGGAGTTCTGGCCGACTCGGTGAACCAGGTCATCGACCTTTCTGCCGATGAAATCGAAGCTACTCCGCCGTTCGGCACTCGCGTCAAAACCGAATACCTTCTCGGCATGGGAGCGCTGGGCAAAAAGTTTTGTCTCATCCTTGACATCGACAAGGTGCTCTCCGCCGACGAAGTGCTCGCCGTGACCGAGTCCACCGCCGGCGAAAAAACTTCAAACGCAGCGGTCATCAGTGCACCCGCCAAAGCGGCGAACCGGATCGGGACTGGAGCCTAACCGTGAGCGCCGGATCCGCTGCGGGCGCTTCTCGTCAGATTGATCCCAGCCTTGAGCAGCCACCGCAGCTCTCGGTTAGCCCCGCCCTGTTCCAGAAATTCCAGAAACTGATCTACGCCGAAACTGGCATCTGGCTGGGAAGCTCAAAAACTGCCTTGCTGTGCGGACGTCTCTTCCGCCGCCTGCGTGCGCTCGAAATTACTTCTCTCGAAACTTACTACGATCGCGTTTCCCATCCCGATCAGTACGAAGAACGCACCCGCATGATCGACGCGATCACCACCAACGAGACTCGCTTCTTCCGCGAGCCCAGGCAGTTCGAATTCATGGTGCAGCAAGTGCTCCCGCGTTGGCGAACCCAGGCCGAACACGGCTCGCGCCCCAAGCGAGTTCGCATCTGGAGCGCCGGCTGTTCTTCCGGCGAAGAGCCCTATTCGATCGCCATGCTGCTAGCCAAGCATCTTCCGGCCGAACAAGGCTGGGACGTTCGCCTTCTAGCCACTGACATTTCCAACCGCGTGCTCGAAAAAGCGCAACGAGGTATTTACCCCATCACAAAATCAGCGGAGCTCCCCGCTGATTTGCTGCACACTTTCATGCTGCGCGGAACCGCTGACCGCCAAGCCGACATGAAAGTGAAAATCGAAATCCAGCAGATGATTGAGTTCCGTCGCTTGAACCTGAACCAGGAATCGAATCTCCCAGAAGGCCCATTCGACGCGATTTTCTGCCGCAATGTCCTGATTTATTTTGATATCGCTTCGAAACGCAGAGTGGTCGCCAACCTGGCCCGCAATCTCAGGGCCAACGGTTTTCTCTTCGTAGGCCACGCCGAAAACCTGAACAGCATGTTCCCCGAACTGCGGAGCATCGAGCCGACCATCCTCATTAAGACGGAAGACACGGACTAGACGACCAGGACCATCAGAGCGGGAGAAGAGAAGCGTGCCTCATATGATTGAAGAAAGCCTGCAAGTCCTGGTCGTCGATGACTCCGCCATGGTCCGCCAGGTCATGCAGGCCATCCTCGGCACCGATCGCAGAATCAGTGTCAAGGCTGCTGCCGACCCGCTGATCGCCTGGGGGAAGATGCAGAAAGATCCTCCCGATGTCGTCATCACCGATCTCGAAATGCCCCGCATGGATGGCGTCACCTTCATCCGAAAAATCATGGCAGAGATGCCCACTCCTGTGGTCGTCTGCTCTGGCCTCGCTGCCCGCGGCACCGAACTCGCGCTTCGCGCTCTCGAAGAAGGAGCAGTCGAAGTCATCACCAAACCCAAGGTCGGAGTGCGTGACTTCCTGCACGAATCGGCCGTCACCCTGCTCGACGCCGTCTGGAGTGCGTCTCATGCCCAAATCGCGCGCCGCTCAAAGCCCGCTTTTCCGCCAGTAGCTCAGGTGCGTGTTGCCCAGGTGACGTCTCCTCGCCTCACCGCCGATGCCGTTCTCCCGCGCAAGGGCAGGCATCACTCATCCACTTCCCACACCGGAGTGATTGCCGTCGGTGCCTCCACCGGCGGAACTGAAGCTCTTCGTGTCTTGCTCGCAGCCCTGCCCACCGACTGTCCCCCGGTCGTGATCGTGCAGCACATGCCTGAGGTTTTTACCCGCGCGTTTGCCGAGCGCTTGAATCGCGAATGCGCAATCGAAGTTCAGGAGGCCCGCGATGGCGACCTGCTGCAAACTGGCCGGGCGCTGATCGCCCCCGGCAACCGGCATATGCTGGTCGATCGCAGCGGCGGAGAACTCGTCGCCCACATCATCGACGGCCCGCTCGTCTCCCGCCATCGTCCCAGCGTTGACGTTCTTTTCCGTTCCGTCGCGACCTGCGTCGGCGCCAAAGCCGTCGGTGTCATCATGACCGGCATGGGCGACGACGGCGCCCAGGGCCTCTATGAGATGAAAGAAGCCGGAGCCGACACCATCGCCCAGGACGAAGCCACCAGCATCGTCTTCGGAATGCCCAAGAGCGCAATTTCCTGCGGCGCCGTGGATATTGTTTTGCCTCTGGACCAGATCGCCAGCGCAGTTCTAAACCGGCGGAGCCGGGCAGTAGGAAAGTAAGCGGACCAGCAGGGAAGGTCAAGAGCTAAGACCTGAGAGCTAAGAGAAGAATTGCAGAAACATCAGCCGTCAAACCCGGAATGCCAAATGCTCTTTATTGACGCCAGCCCAAGTGGTCTTCGCGTCCTTCGAAAATCTCAGAAAGCAGACGCACGAAACGCTGCTTCAGTGTCGTGGGCGCGTTGCCCGTTTCCGTAGTTTCGGGCTTCGTTTCCACCTTGCGTTCGGGGGCGGGGGCAGCACCAGCAGCCATGAATGTGGTCTCCTTCAAAGCCGATTCTCAGAAAACCCATTCTAAGTTGGCTCTAATAACCAGAGGAGATCACCAACGGCATAGCACTAAAGCGCGTTCCGTTCTCTTCGCGCAAGCGATTACTACATCGAAGTTCAGCAACTCACATCAGAACTCGAACCGCACTCCAAACTGGAAGTACCTGGGCAATTCACCCCCCGCGTCGCTGGAAATCGTTCCAAAAAACGGATTTGTGAAGTTGGTTATAGAACTTCCCGCAGGCCCACTTCCCACAGCCGAATTCGGCTGCCCAAAGCGCGGGTGATTGGTGAAGTTGAATATCTCCGCCCGAACTTCCAGCCGCATGCCTTCTTTGGGCACGAACGACTTGTAAAAGTTCAGATCCGCGTTGTGAATGCCGTCAACGCGCAAGCCGGGAAAATAGCGTGGCGCATTACCCGGAATATTGTCTCCTGGATCTGCAAAACAATTCGGATTGAAGAAGGTGGCCACCGGAGGGTTGCCAAGGTTTATAGCTGCCGGGTTCGTTTGCCAGTTCAACGCCACGTCGTGCATGCTGGTCCCGCTCTTGAGCTGGGAACAGACAACATTGGGACGCTGGCTGCCATTGGCCAGAAGCGGGTTGTTCAGACCGATGGCCATGGGTTGCCCCGATTGTTGCGTGATTAGAGTTGCGACCGACCAACCTCCCACCACCGCATCCAGTGCTCGGTTCATATTTCCGCCAATCCATTGGTTGCGGCCGAAGGGCAGGTCTACTACCACGGCTCCCGCCAGTCGCTGGGGCGTGTCGCTGGCACCGATGCTATGCTCGGCAGACAGCCGGTCCAATTGCTGCGGAAGGCCAAGACCGAGCGCTCCCACCCAGTTGTTCCTGCCTGCCGAAGAATAATCGGTTTCCTTTGATACCGTGTAGCTGCCTTCGAAGCTGACATGGTGCGTGGTGTGCTTCTGGAAGCGAATCTGCATCGCGTTGTACCAGGAATTCGCGTTCTCCAGCATCAGCCCCTCGAAGTCCCCAGCGAATTGCGGGTACGTAGTTAACAGAGTTGACAAGGGTAGGGTCGATTGGCCGTAGTTGGAATTGACCTCATTGAAACAAGTATTGGAAGGGGTTGATGTACAAGGGGTATTGAACATGGAGTAAAACGGATTGCCGACTAGGGTGTTAAGAAAGTTGGTAACGCAATTCGTGTTGTCGCAGTTACCGACGCCGTTACCTTGGGTGACATCGTTGTTGTAATGCACAGCTTGCGAAATCTGTGCCAGCAAAGACGATGGGATGAAAGCCCGGTTGTTTGTGCCGGACCAGGGCAGATGCGTGCTACGGTTGGCAACATAATCGACGCCAATCACGATCTCGCTGGGCAGCTCTCGCTGCATTCCCAGATTCCACTGGTAAATGTCAGCGTCCCGCGCCGCCGTATTGCCCAGATCGTTCGGGTTTTGATAACCCCAGTTCGCAAACTGGCCGTACTGTTTGCCCTGTGGACCGGTAAAGCCGTCGGGAAACGGGTTTGCCAGACTCGCCGTATCGGGACAGAGGGGGTTGCCGTTGCCACACGCAAAATCGTTGTTGGTAAAAAACAGGTTGGCCGTCTTGCGGAACGCGGACCCGGGATACTGGAAGTTTGTGGCTGGGCTCATTCCAAAATAAATGCCGACTCCGCCGCGCACCACCGTCTTCGGATCGAACGCATAGGCAAAGCCCAGCCTAGGTCCAATGTCCTTGCGGTAGGTCGGAACCGTCCTCATGCTCGAAGTGGCGAACGTTGTCGTGCCGTTCAACTCCTGCGTCGCCGGAAGATTCAGCCCAGGAATACTTTGCATAAGCCCCTGCGCGCTTAGAGTGCCCGCTGGCGCTGTGGTGGGGAGGCTGGCAAGATTGATGGCTACGCCGGAGTCCACCGTGAAATTGCTGAACTCAAGCTGGTTGTTGCGCGAGGTGTAAGGCGAACTCCACTCGTAGCGCAGGCCCAGATTCAACGTGAGTTTCGAATTTACCTTCCAGTCGTCCTGGATGTAAAACCCCGTCTCCAGCGACCGGTCGGCCACCGAGGGAGTCACGATCAGCTGACTTGAGGCGTTGACATTGTCGCCGTAACCAAAAGCCAGGCTGGCCAGTGGGTTGCCCGAGGTATTTCCTGATGCATCATAGTCGTTGTTCGGAGTCGGAGATGTGACTTCGTCCGTAAAAGTCAGCAGTCCGGTCGGATTGTTTGGCTGCCAGAAATTGTTGTAGAAAATTCTCTGTTCCCCGCCAATCTTGATTAGGTGCGATCCCCGGGAAATCACGAGCTGTGACGAATAGCTCAGCAGCGTGTGGCCAAATTTTGTGTAAATGCAGCACTGATCGTAAAGGTCAGTCCACGGCAGATTCCCCTGCATCATGAACGTCGGCATCTCGTCGATCCCGTTAGCCTGCTGGAACACCGCCGGCAGTCCTTGAGTGCCAGCCGGCAGTGAAGCGTTGAAACTCGAAATCGTGGGGATACCGGGCAGCGACAGTTCATGCACCCGGTCGACCGCCGCATGGGTGGTCAAGATGATCCGCGGGTTCACCGTCCAGGAATATTCAAATGAGCCGTTTTGCGCCACGGTCACGCCGCTCGCGATTCCGTCATTATCAAGGCCGTCGCCTAAGGTGAGCGGAGTGGTGTAGTTGCTCCAGCCTCGGCTGTAGCGGCCGCTCACGCGGTTCTTGTCGTTGATCTGGTGGTCTAGTTTGATGTCGAACTGGTAATCCGGCGAATTCGCTAGCGTCGTATAGTTATAGTTGTTGAATTCGTTCGAGTTGCTGGGCTGCGGGTAGAGATTGAGCACGGCGATTCCGATAGGATTAATTTCGCCTGCTGGAATCACATTTGGCGTCTCCCCGGGAATCGGGTTGCCGCTGCAGTTAAACCCTACCTGCGGCCTGATAACGTTGGTCGCCGTCCCGCAATTCACATTCGGGTCGTAAATGTTATTCTCAAGTCCCGAGAAGTCGCCCTGCCGTTCCGCCACGGTGGGCACGGTCGCAACCCCGCTGATCGCGCCCAAGTTTCTCACTTTCTCGAAGTCAACAAAAAAGAACGTCCTGTTCTTCACGATTGGCCCCCCGAGCGAAAAGCCGCCCTGGTCACGCTTGCTGTCCGGCTTGGGGTTGGGCACAGTACTACCCAACAAATATTTGGGGTTGAAGAAATCGCGCGCGTCCATCTGCGGGCGCTGCAGAAAATACCAGCCCGTGCCATGGAAGGCGTTGGTGCCGCCCTTCAGCACCATATTCACCACGGTTCCGCCGTTGTTGCCGAACTCCGCCGAGAAGCTGTTGTTCTGCACTTTGAATTCCTGCACGCTATCAATCAGCGGCTCGTAGTACACGTTGGTGTTTCCACCCTCGCCCTGTTCCGGTGCGCTGATCAGGGCTCCGTCCATCCGTATCTCGGCGGTCGCGTTGCGCTGCCCATTGGAAGTGAAGTTTGTTCCCGAGGGATAGTTATCCGTTGTCCCCGACCCTGCCACCTCGGTGACCCCCGCCGCCAGGAACGTCAGCCCGAAGTAATCCCGGTTGAGCAGTGGAATATCGTTTACATACTCGTGGGTGATGTCCGTGCCCAGCGTTGCGTTGTCCGTATCCAGCAGCGGAGCGGTTGTCGTGACCACGATGTTCTCGCTCACTCCCGCCGGAGTCAGAGTGAAGTTCAGCGAAGCCTCCTGATCGACGGCCAGCACCACACCGGTCCGCTCTTCCGTTCGAAAACCCTTCAGCTCGGCCTTCACCGAATATGTCGACGGCCGCAAACCGGTAAAGAAGTATTCGCCCTTGTTGTCGGTGTGAGCCACGCTCGCAATATTTGTTCCGGTGTCGGTGATGGTCACGGTCGCATTGCGAACCACCGCTCCCGAAGCATCAGAAACTACGCCTCGCAGCTGTGCCCGATAGCTGCCCTGGCCGGCAACGAAAGTTCCCAGACCTCCGCAGAAGCACGCCACTAAAACGCTAGATAACAGAAGCCGTCGCGGTTTCATCAGAATCCTCCGTCTGTTTGAGGAAGCACACTGTCCGTTCCCATTCCTCAAGAATGAATATTCACGCCGTGTACCACGCGACTGATAACCCCATTCGGACTCGGAGAATCCGGCCGCAGATTCCACCGCAACGAACCGAACAAACCCAGCAATTGCCCGAAAATTATGTCGACTGGCGTCCGGTAATCATCGGCAATGCCACTCATCGCACTCGACTCCAGATAATGTTCGGCCAGCGAGTCCCTGCCGATTTCACTTCCGCCCACCACCACCCTGCACCCCACCAGCCGCTTCTTCCCAATCTCATCCAGCAAATCCCGCTCATAAGCCTGCACCCGCCGGCTGCTCGAAAGAAAACAAACGAACAGCGTGCTCTGATCGAGCGCCGCCATCGGACCATGCCGCAGCCCCAGAACCGACTCCGACATCGTCAAAGTCTTTCCCGCCGTCAGCTCCAAAAGTTTCAAAGCCGATTCCTTCGCCACCGCTCTCAGCGCCCCCGATCCCACAAAGCAAGCCTTCGTGTAAGCCTCCTTCGCCAGCGCCGACGCGCAATCCGCCGCGCGTGGCAGAAAATCCCGGCCCGCCTCGACCAGTTGCGGCAGAACTTCCTCATACGTCCCCACATCGTTCACATGCGCCAGGCATTGCCCGAAAACCACCATGTTCGAAAATGAACTGGTCATCGCCAGCCCGCGGTCATTCACGGCATCGTCGAGAACAATTCCCAAAACTCGCAGCTCGTCCGCGTTCTCCCGAATCATCCGCCCCTTCGCGTTGCACGACACCACCAGGTGATGAATCTCGGGATGTCGTTTGCGCGCGCTCTCGAGGACCGCAACTCCCTCCGGACTGTCCCCCGAACGCGAAAACGAAATCCAGAGATATTTCTTCTGCGGAATCATCCACTCATCCATGTGCGTCAGCAGATCCGTGCTCGGCACTGCGAGCACTTCGCAGTTCCAGCACCGGCGAAGAAGAAAAGTAAGCGACTGCCCAATGTAGTCCGACGTCCCGGCGCCGATAAGAAAAACCGTCGGCCGCGGACGCGGACTGGCGCCGATTCCCGCCAGCGCCAGAAATTCCGCAATCTGCTCCCGCTTTCTCCGGAACACTTCAAACGTCGAGAGCCAAGCCTCAGGCTGCTGCGCAATCTCCGCCGGAGTGTGCTCCAGCCCGCGAGCAGCTTTCTCGCTCCCCGGCAAACTCAATAATTCCGACAACGCACTCACTCTCAACTCCTCCCCAACTCACTGTCAGCGCTCTTTATGTGGGGACAGCCGCCCTGAGCCTGCCCTGACTGAACCCGAAGGGGCTGTCCAGTCGAGCGCAGCTCGACTTCTTCCCTCAAGAGCACAAGCGTCCTGAAAGGCGCTTGTCATCCTGAGCGAGACGTTTTTTGTCTCGCGAAGGACCCAGGCGAGCCGCGCGACTCCACAGAGCCTGCCCTGAGAGAGCGCAAGCGACCGAAGGACGCATTCGGCTCGCTTCCTTTATCGCAGTGCCGCCTACGGCTCAACCCAGAACACAGCGCCCTTCTCAATCGCCGGCAGCTTGTAAACAACACCGCCGTCTCCCGCAACCCCCGCAACCGGCTGCACCTCGCCCAGAAACGGAAGAAAGAATCCATGCCCGCTTCCCGTACCACCCACCGTAACCTGAACCCCAGTCTGCGGCGTCTGCACTGGATTCACTCCGCCCTCAAGCCCGGCAAAATTCGCAAAGTAAACGTGGGCCTTCCCATCCACTCGCGCAATCGACGTAGCAACCATATTCGAAGCGGCTACTCGAACCGGTGTCTCCGCCTTCAGACTCTCCAGAAACTCATGCTCCATCTCAGGGTTCGCATCGGCCACGCTCTTCTCTAACGCCGCGTAGTAATCCTTCCCCGGACACTTCCCAAACCGCACCACACCCGCCGCACCGCCCACGCGGGTAGCATCTTCTCCCGTAATCACCAGCCTCTTACCGCTCTCTACATACTTCCGAACCAGAGTCTTCTCGCCGTCATTCATCACCCGAACATCAGGAAGAATCAGAGTCGGTCCCCGGAACTCCGCCAGCGTCCGCGGCGTCACCACCTGAAACTCCAAATGCTTCTGCATGAGAAGAATCAGAATCCCGCGGTAGGAAGAAATGAATTCGTCGGCAAAATAATTCCGCGTCTCCGGAGAAAAATAAACCCCAATCGGAGCAATCGTCGTCCGCGGCTTGTAGAACGTATCTTCATGAGCCTTGATCCACGCAAAAATCCGCTTCCGCGTCTCCCGATCGTTCGATCCCGCCATCGAATGCCCAGGCGCATCCCAGAAATTCGCTCCATCCATGATTTCCGACGCCGCCAGATTCATCATGGCCTCGCGCTTGTCGACTTTCTTGTCGCCATCCCACGAGTAATTCAAAATCCATGTAGCTTTCCCCTGCGCGAACGCCCGGAACGTATGCATCCCCACCTGATAATCAAACCAGGTCAGCGGCGTCCTCTCCGACGCCATCCCGTGTTTGCCGAATGAATATTCGTGCGCAATCGCGTCGACAACCCCATACATGCTGTAAACATCAGCTCCAACCCGAACCGCTTCCTTCTCAATCCCTGGATAAATCTCCGGAATCGTCTTGATCGCCGGATTCACCGACTTAGCATTCCGGTCAATCTCCGCCATGAAATCGGTGAAGGTCCGAATCCTGAAGTCCACCCACTTCCGAAAATTCCCATCCGAAAAATCCCCCAGCTTCAGGTCTTTCTTCGCATCAAGCCCGGTCTCTTTTTTGAAAGCGGCCACGGTGTAATCGTCGAAGCTGGCCCAGGTGTCTTCCCATCCCTCGAAATGCGTCATCCAATACGGAATATCGACGTAAATCCCATCAATCCCCGTGCCCGCAATCTGCCGCACGTGTTCCATATAAATCTTCCGCCATGCCGGCGCATAAGGACTCACCCAGACATCCTCATCCCCCTTGCGAATCCAAAAAGCCGACCCGCCGCCAAACAGCGCCGGTTCTCCCTTGATGTTCCTCTGCACCCAATCCGGATGTTCCTTAAACAAAGTATGTGGAGTCTGCGCCGCATTAGCCGTAATGCACTCCGTCCCAGCGATATAAACGAAAGCGTAATTCCCCGCCGCATGGGCCTTCTCAGCCACAGCCCGAATAGCCTTCAGCTTCTCCGTGGGATCGACAAAACTCTCATACCGCCCTTCAATGTCGTTGTCGACCTCAATCCCAAACACGCCATCTTCCTGCGCGCTCTGCACAATCCGCTCCGCATTGTCACTCCCCAACCCATAAGCCCCAATGCGCACATAATTCGTCCAATTTTGTTCGGTCGAATAAGGACTAGCCAGCAATACGCCAGAAAAAAGCACGAAGGCAACTATGGTGGACCTGACGACGGCAAACCAAACCCTGGACCGCAAAGCAGCCCCCGCGACTTCCGTATTCTTTCGTATCATTGCGCCCCATAACTTTTACTTTCGCCCGTATGCGCCTGTCAAGTCTAAAAAGGCACTGGTTGGAGCTCATGGGAAAACACACAAATGCATGGAATACCGTGGAAGAGCGGCGCTTCAGCGCCGCGTTAGCGCCCCAAAATGAACGAGGGCTTCAGGCCCAGCGTCGCAAGAAGCCTTTTCGCTCCTTTGATACCCCTTGACAATCTCAATCAAACAAAATTAAAAGCAATAGCTCGTAAGAGTCCAACACCATGCTCATCCGATCCCAATCCTCCGCTGTTATTCTCCTACCATGAACCGCCCTCCAGTTCTAGCTTTAACTACCCTCGCCCTGCTGATCGCGCCCTTCGGCTGGCCCCCCGCGCAAACGAACAAGGCCCCGAAGCCCTCCCCGCCAGCCGCTGTTGATTCCTCTACCAAGCCCGAAATCGAAAGCAACATCCTCCGCATAGAATTCGACCACAACCTCCACACCCGGGTAATCCCACTCTTCACCGCCGCGAAACCGCTAACCCAGTTCTCCGCCTCAGAAACTCTGCAAGGCGCAACTCGCACGTGGAGCGACTTCAGCCTAACCTCCGCCAAAACCGACCAGATCACCGACGCGTTCGGCCCCGGTCAGCGCCTAACCGTAACCGGCAACAACGGCACTCTACGCAAGAAGGTCGAGGTCACCATCTACAACGATTTCCCCTCGATCGCAGTCTTCGAAGTCGAATACACAAACCGGGGCGCAACACCGCTGACGATCCGTGGATGGTCGAACAATCACTACCGCCTCCGCGCTTCCACCCCCGCGACCACGCCAGCGTTCTGGTCCTATCAAAGCGGCTCCTACGAAAAACGCCCCAACTGGATCGTCCCCCTACACGCCGGATTCCACCAGCAAAATTACTTAGGCATGAACGCCAGCGACTATGGCGGAGGCACTCCCATAATCGATGTCTGGAGAAAAGACGTAGGCCTGGCAGTAGGCCACATCGAGCCAGTCCCGCGCCTGATCGAGCTGCCCGTCACCATGCCAGACGCAACTTCCGCGACAGTAGCCGTAAGCATGAAGCGCGAGCAAACGCTCGATCCCGGCGAAAGCTTCCACACGCTCCACACCTTCGTCTCAGTCCATCAAGGCGACTACTTCCGCACCCTGACCGAGTACCGCCGCCTGATGATTCGTCAGGGATTTCAAATGGCCAGCGCACCCGACAGCGCTTTCGGCCCCATCTGGTGCGCCTGGGGATACGGTCGAAATGTCCAGTTAAAACAGGTTTACGACACTCTCCCCACAGCGAAGAAATTGGGATTTTCCTGGGTAACGCTCGACGACGGCTGGCAAAATAATTATGGCGACTGGCAACTCGATCCCAAGAAATTCCCCAACGGCGACGCCGACATGAAAGCCCTCGTCGACCGCATTCATCAAGAAGGATTCCACGCCCAACTCTGGTGGTCCCCGCTAAGCGCAGTGCCAGACTCGAAACTATTAAAAGATCATCCCGACTACGTCCTGCTGAATCGCGACGGCACCCGCCGCAAAATTTCCTGGTGGGATTCCGACTATCTCTGCCCCGCCGACAAAGACGTAGTCGAGTACCACAAAGCGTTAGTGAGAAAAATTCTAGGTGACTGGGGATTCGACGGCCTCAAGCTGGACGGCCAGCACATGAACGCCGTCCCCGAATGTTTCAATCCCGCGCATCATCACAAAAGCCCCGAAGATTCCGTACAAGCCCTCCCAGATTTCTTCCGCGAACTCTACGAAACCGCGCGCAGCGTAAAGCCCGACGCCCTGGTAGAATTCTGCCCCTGCGGCACCGCCTACTCTTTCTTCACCATGCCGCACTTCAACATGTCAGTAGCCTCCGACCCCGAAAGTTCCTTCCAGATTCGCTCCAAAGGCAAAACCCTGAAAGCCCTCATGGGCGACAACATCCCCTACTTCGGCGACCACGTAGAAGAAAGCGACGGCCATAACGACTTCGCCTCCACGATCGGCGTAGGCGGAGTAGTTGGCACCCAGTTCGTTCTTCCCGCAGAAGTAACCAAGCACACCAACTCCGACCTGACTCCCGAGCGCGAAAAAGTCATGGCGAAGTGGGTAACCATCTACAAAGAAAAAATGCTCTCCCGCGGAGAATATCTCGGCGAACTCTACGACATAGGCTTCGACCGCCCCGAAGCCCACGCCATCCGCAAAGGAAAAGAAATGTACTACGCCTTCTACGCAAAACATTGGTCCGGCTCAGTAGAGTTGCGAGGTCTAGAGAACCGCGACTACCGCGTAGTAGATTACGAAACCGGCAAAGACGTAGGCACGGTCCACGGCCCAAAAGCCACCATCCCGGCAAGCTTCGATCAACACCTCCTGCTCGAAGCGCAACCACAATAGCCGTTACCCCAGAATCACCCGCGTTATCCCCTGCCACCACGCAGGATCACCACGCCACAGGTATACCGCAATGCTCTGCCCCACAATCAACACCGGCAGCGCATAGCGGTACACCTTGTGCACCCGCCCCTCCACCAGCAGATCGCGCACGACGCCGAAAACCATCAGCAAGTCCAGCAGAGGAAAGAAAAGATTATGGTCGAACACGTAGTCAAAGCGGGCAACAGGCGCGTCCATAAGCCCGCAAGTCGCAATGAAAATCAGCCGCCGATGCAACTCCGGCTTCGTCCGCCAATAGATGGCCAGCCCAATCAGTACGCCAAAGGCGATCATGTCATAGAACGGGATGCTCAAAAAAGCATGCGCATCCCTCTCGTCCTGATGCAGCCGCGCGATATCAAAGCGCGCCATGATGATCGCCGTGGTAACGCCCAGCGGAACCATCACCGCAGCCAGCCCAGCGCCAAACCATCCAATAGAGCGATGCCAGCTGACTTTGTGCACCCGCACCAGCGAGGACTGAAAAATAAAGAAAGCAATCCACCCGGCGAACGCCGCCCCGTGAATCCACAGCAGAAACGGCCGCGGCACCGCGGGATGGAACAAGTGCTCGTTGACTGTACGCTGAAAGCCGGTGACCACAATCGCAGCCATCACCAGCGACATCGAGGAATAGAAATACCGTTTCAAAAGCCCGTTGCGAGCAAAAATCGCACCTCGAACAGGCACGGCAATAGTGCTCATGCTTTTCTCCGACGCGAGCATATACCTCGCCCGCCCGGCAAGCCATCTTTTTCGGACGAGCCGGCGATTCGCACAGATCTGTCATCCTGAAGCGACAGCTTTATCGTCGCTGAAGGACCTCCATCTCCACGTTCCTCGCCCCCCGTGACGCACTCACAGACCTTTGTTCAGGCGCAGACACCTCATCCTCTCTTAATAAAAACGTGAGTAGCATTCTCCCCACAAACAGTGCGGAAGGGCGCATATCCAAGCTGCGCGAGATTGATTCCCGAAAATAAATGCTCGCCTTCGCCCAGCAGCACCGGCGCCACGGCTAAATGCATTTCGTCGATCAGGCCAGCGACCAAATACTGCCGAACCACGGACACTCCGCCTCCAACGCGAACATTCTTACCCTTAGCCGCCTCTTTCGCTTTCTTGAGAGCCGATTCCAATCCATCGGTGACGAAGTGGAACGTGTTGCCGCCTTCCATCGCGAGCGGAGACCGCGCGTGATGCGTGAGCACAAAAACCGGACTATGAAACGGCGGATTATCGCCCCACCACCCTTTCCAGGAATCGTCTTTCCATGCACCTCGAACCGGCCCAAACATATTCCGGCCCATGACCCATGCGCCGATATTTTCGAAAGACTCTGCGGCAATGTCACTGTCAATGCCCTTACGCCCGCCGCTCTGACCGTACGCCGTTTTAAAAGCCTCCGTCTGCTGAAACCATGCGTGCATTTCGAGCCCGCGCACTCCCAGAGGATTCTGCACATCCTGCCGCGGCCCCGCGCCAAATCCGTCGATGGAAATTGAAAACGCAGAGACTTTGACTTTGCTCATTGTGTCCTCTATTCGATATTGCAATTGTATTCAAGCCGACGGATGGGAGTCGTTTGCCACTGATGTGTGCGCCGATTTCGCCTATCTCCTCTGCCGCACCGCCCGCCGCAAAACGTCCCAAGCTTCTCTCCACCTCTCAAACCGCGACCGCCTCCCCCGGCTCTCCGGATAAAGCATCAACGACTTCAACTCCTCCACCACCCGCACCGGCATCACATACCAAGCATTCATCGGACGCGCATAAGCCACCAGCGCATCAATATCCTCCGCCGTATACGATTTCTGATTATGATCATGCGCCCGAAAGCTGCACCCACCATCCGCCCCAATCGTATGCGCCGACTTCACCTGCACCCGCCAAAAAATAAAACTCTTCTTCGGATTCACAATAAAATCATAAGGCTCACTGTCCCCCCAAGGCTTAGCCACCACAAACCCGAGTCCCACAGCCTTGGCAATAAACTCCGCCTCCGCAATCTCCCCCAACTGCTTAGGAGTAAGTTTCCCCGGCCGCTCCTCCGCCATCCCCCAAATCGTGATCCCACCCGCCTCCTCAACCCCATCGCTATGCATATCGACTCCTAACTTACTAAGGATTGTCATCCTGAAGCGACGGCTTCATCGTCGCTGAAGGACCTCCATCTCCACAGCTTTGTCATCCTGAAGCGACAGGGTTATCGTCGCTGAAGGACCTCAATCTCCACGGTCCCCGCCCTCCGTAACACGCCCCAAACGCAAAAACCCCTTCCGACCATCCGGTCGAAAGGGGCTAAATCAGCCACGTCGGCTATATCAAAATGATTTCACCCGAACCCGTCGAAGTCAAGAAAATACGGCCATTACGCTAGAATAGGCCAAGCGAGGTCCGTATGGCACAGATGACACCGGAAGTTTCCAAACTGCTGGAGCGCGCACTGTCGCTGTCGGTTGAGGAACAGGAAGCATTGGCCGACTCCCTGATCTCGAACCTCGGCGGCAAGGTGGACGAGGGAGTACAGGCAGCCTGGGAAGCTGAGATCGGGAAGCGCGTCGCTGAACTGGATTCGGGCAAGGCCAAGACTACGCCTTGGGAAGAAGTGCGCAGACGCAATCTAGCGAAGCTGCCCCGTGCCCACTGATGCCGCGGAGTTTCACTACGAAGCTACTGCCGAGTATGATGCCGCGTTCGACTGGTAGGCGCTGCGGGCTTAACTTCTGCCCCCCCGCTTTTGACACTGCCATGCGCGCTCTCTAAACTAACAACTATGGAAGTGCACCTTCGCCCGGAAACCGAGTCCCGCCTGCAGGAACTGGCCACGAAGAGTGGACGCGCGCCCAACGATTTGATCGAGGACGCGATGGCCGCATATCTACAAGAACTATCCGAGGTTCGCGAAATGCTGGATAGCCGCTACGACGATCTCAAGAGCGGCCGCGTGAAGCCGGTTGACGGGGAAGAGGCCTTCGCCGAACTCCGGCGCAAGAGCAAGGGTGATGCGCGTCGCGCTCGTTCATGAGCGGGTTTGTCCTCCATCCACAGGCGTATACAGATCTGGAAGAAATCTGGGAGTACATTGCTGCCGATAGCCTCGACGCTGCCGACGGCGTGCGCGAGGAAATCTACGAAGCGATTCAATCGCTCGTCCCCTTCCCCTATGTAGGACACAGCCGTCCAGACCTCACGGCGCGGCCGCTGCGGTTTCAGTCCGTGCGCGATTATGTGATCGCTTATGCGCCTGACGAAAAACCGCTTGCCGTCATCGCCGTGCTGCACGGGCGACGCAGTCCGCGGGTGATCGCGGCGATACTCCGCGGAAGAGCCTAAACAGCAGATTCCTCCTGTCTCGCTTCGCTCGCGCGTCGGAATGACAAAGGCACAAAAGGAAAAGGCCAATCTGATTTCTCAGACTGGCCTTTATTTATGCCGGCAACGACCGGAGTTTATCCTGAGCGAAGCCGATGGACTCCCACACGCTTGGCGCGTGCAGTACCATCGGCCCTGCGGGGCTTAACTTGAGGCGTCTAGAAGGCGTGAGCGCGCGTTCTTCGCGCGCGGGAGCCTTCTGCAGAAATCCTGAGCGTTCTTCGCGAAGGATCTCTGTCAATTCACACTGACCGGGAACGAGGCGGCATTTGTTTTCGCGTACTCCTCTAAAGCGGCCCACACTTTCTTGTCACCGCAGACTTCATCTCCCAGTTCAACAAATTCGCTCTGTTCACCGAGGGCTTCCATGAACTCAAGTCTCTTCTCCTGATGCAGGTGGGGACTCTCAAAGGGAAACATCGCGACGGCCTTTTCCAGTCGCTCGGCCGCTCCATGAGCCCCAATGCGGCGATATGCCTCTACTACCCTGGAATAGGGAAGGTTGCAAGGAAGGTCATTCTCGAACAGGTACTGAAAGCCCCCATTGTCAATAATGGCTTGTTCTGAGTACAGAATTGCCACAGTTTGCTGAGGGACGTCCAGCTTAGACAGGTCGCCACCCAACCGATCAAGCTCCTCATACGTGTAAGCTGCGGCGCGATCAAGAAACGACTTCTCTGCCATCAGAAGTTCCCTCTTAAGTTTTCGCAACACACTTTATAGAACTTCATTGCAGGACTCAATCCCAAAAGGAAAAGGCCAATCTGATTTCTCAGACTGGCCTTTATTAATGCCGGCAACGACCTACGCTCCCACACACTTGGCGCGTGCAGTACCATCGGCCCTGCGGGGCTTAACTTCCGTGTTCGGGATGGGAACGGGTGGATCCCCCGCGGTAAGATCACCGACAAGTCGAGGCGCTTAGCAGGCGTGAATGAGCCGCCGTCAAGGCGGCGATTGGGAGCCTGCTGCCGAGATCCTGAGCGCTTTTCAGCGAAGGATCCCTACGCCATCTCGTAGCTGTCAGTTTCGACAGCAAACTTGGTGAATCCCAGTTATCCCTTTCGCGCCTCAGAAAAACTGAGAGCTGAAAGCTGACAGCTGAGAGCTAGCTTTCAAAGATCGTGAGGACGATGCCTCACAACTGAATAGATTGGGTGTGGCTTACTTTCTTATGGTTTACTTCCGATTTCTGCCACCGTACATCGGCTTTGCTTTTCTTTTCAAAAAGCGTCGGCGCACAGTTGTCAGCGTGTTTCATCTTTCCGCCCAAGTTCAGGCGGGAGGAGAAGAAACGTTGCTTTCGCTCCAGCTCAGATTCTAGCTGAGGGCTGAAAGCTGATAGCTGGCAACTGTATCTGCACCGAGTAAATTTTATGGTCAAGCCGAACGGGCGATTAGTACTGGTAAGCTACGAGTGTTACCACTCTTCCACCTCCAGCCTATCAACCAGGTAGTCTTCCTGGGCCCTTCTTATCCCTTACGGGTTGGGAGATCTCATCTTGAGGAGTGCTTCCCGCTTATATGCATTCAGCGGTTATCACTACCGAACTTCGCTACCGAGCGGTGCCATTGGCATGACAGCTCGAACACAAGAGGTTCGTCCATCCCGGTCCTCTCGTACTAAGGACAGGTCCTCTCAAATCTCCTGCGCCCACAACAGATAGGGACCGAACTGTCTCGCGACGTTCTGAACCCAGCTCACGTACCGCTTTAATAGGCGAACAGCCTAACCCTTGGAACCTTCTACAGCTCCAGGATGCGATGAGCCGACATCGAGGTGCCAAACCGGAGCGTCGATATGAACTCTTGGCTCCGATCAGCCTGTTATCCCCGGCGTACCTTTTATCCGTTGAGCGATGGCCCTTCCATGCAGAACCACCGGATCACTAAAGCCTACTTTCGTACCTGCTCGACTTGTAGGTCTCGCAGTCAACCACGCTTATACTTTTGCATTCAACGGCTGATTTCCAAACAGCCTGAGCGTAGCTTCGCGCGCCTCCGTTACCGTTTAGGAGGCGACCGCCCCAGTCAAACTACCCGCCTTAGTATGTCCTTCTCCCGGATTACGGGAGTAAGTTAGAACCACAGATCTCGCAGGGTGGTATCTCACCGTTGGCTCCTCCAAGCCCGAGAGCCTGGAATCAAAGCCTCCCACCTATCCTGCGCAGCAAGGGCCATAGTTCATACTAAAGGTATAGTAAAGGTGCACGGGGTCTTTCCGTCTAGTTGCGGGCAACCGGCATCTTCACCGGCACTACAAGTTCGCCGTGTCAGTCGGCAAGACAGTCGCACTTTCGTTACGCCATTCGTGCAGGTCGGAACTTACCCGACAAGGAATTTCGCTACCTTAGGACCGTTATAGTTACGGCCGCCGTTCACCGGGGCTTCAGTTCGAAGCTTCATCTTGCGATTGACCTCTCCCTTTAACCTTCCGGCACCGGGCAGGCGTCAGCCCCTATACGTCGTTTTCGACTTTGCAGAGACCTGTGTTTTTGTTAAACAGTCGCAGTGCGCATTTCGCTGCGGCCCCCTCGAGCTATGAACTCTACCGGGGCACCCCTTCTCCCGAAGTTACGGGGTTATATTGCCGAGTTCCTTACCAACTGTTCTCACGAGCGCCTTTGGATATTCTCCTCGTCTACCTGTGTCGGTTTGAGGTACGGTTCCCTTACTTTCTCCTTAGAGGTTTTTCTTGGCAGCGTGGAATCGGCAGCTTTCCTCCATACGGAGTACTGCTTTGCGCCTCAGTGATAACTCTCCAACGGATTTACCTATCGGAGACACCTTACGCGCATCGACCGTTATAGCCATAGAACGGCCTGCTTATCCTCCTGCGTCACCCCATCGTATAACGAAAACAAGGGAGGTCCGGAATATTAACCGGATGTCCATCGGCTACGCCTTTCGGCCTCGCCTTAGGGACCGCCTGACCCTGAGCGGATTAACCTTTCTCAGGAAACCTTAGACTTTCGGCGCGGAGGGTTCCCACCTCCGTTATCGCTACTTATGCCGGCAGGGTCTCTTCTCAACCGTCCACCAGTGCTTTCGCTCTAGCTTCAAACTGTTGAGAATGCTCTCCTACCACGCACCACAATTAAGTGATGCATTCGCTGCTTCGGTAACAAGCTTAAGCCCCGTTAAATTGTCGGCACCGGACCGCTTGACCAGTGAGCTATTACGCTTTCTTTAAAGGATGGCTGCTTCTAAGCCAACCTCCTGGCTGTCTGGGCGTTCCGACTTCCTTTCCCACTTAGCTTGTATTTTGGGACCTTAGCAGGCGATCTGGACTGTTTTCCTCTCGACTACGAAGCTTAGCCCCCGCAGTCTGACTCCCGTATTGGTTGTTCAATGGCATTCGAAGTTTGATTGGATTCAGTAAGCTGGAAAGCCCCCTAGTCCATTCAGTTCTCTACCACCACGACAAATCATACGAGGCTAGCCCTAAAGCTATTTCGGAGAGAACGAGCAATCACGGAATTTGATTAGCCTTTCACCCCTACCCTCAGCTCATCGGAGCTTTTTTCAACAAACACCCGTTCGGCCCTCCAGTGGGTGTTACCCCACTTTCAGCCTGGCCAAGGGTAGATCATCCCGCTTCGCGTCTATTCCTGCCAACTGATTCGCCCTATTAGGACTCGCTTTCGCTACGGCTCGCTTTCGCTTAACCTTGCTGACAAGAATAACTAGCCGGCTCATTATGCAATAGGCACGCGGTCAGACTTTCGGCTTGCGCCGCATAGTCCTCCCACCGTTTGTAGGCACACGGTTTCAGGTACTATTTCACTCCCCTCGCAGGGGTTCTTTTCGCCTTTCCCTCACGGTACTGGTTCACTATCGGTCAGAAGCTAGTATTTAGCCTTACGGGATGGTCCCCGTAGCTTCCCGCAAAGTTTCTCGTGCTCCGCGGTACTCAGGTATCGACTTCGAGTTTGGTCCGTTTTCACTTACGTGGCTATCACACTCTATGGCCCCTCTTTCCAGAGGGCTTCAGTTAACGGCCAAATTGGTAACTCTACTATTGTCGACCCTACAACCCCTGCTGAACCCGAAGGTCTAACAGGTTTAGGCTGTTGCGATTTCGCTCGCCACTACTATCGCAATCGAGGTTTCTTTCTTTTCCTCCTGGTACTGAGATGGTTCACTTCCCAGGGTTCGCTCGAGCGTGACTATGGATTCATCACGCCGTACGGAGGGTTCACCTCCGTGGGTTTCCCCATTCGGAAATCTCCGGATCAA
>CAWEKM010000007.1:485000-2075816 GCA_963809605.1 uncultured Acidobacteriaceae bacterium
TGGGCGAGGTTTATCGGGCGCGCGATACTCGGCTTAAGCGGGAAGTGGCGATCAAGGTTTTGCCTCCGGCATTTTCTCTTGATGGGGACCGGCTGCGCCGGTTTGAGCAAGAGGCGTTGGCTACTGCGGCCCTGAATCATCCCAACATTCTGGCGGTGTTTGATATTGGCACCTATGAAGGCTCGCCTTACGTTGTGTCGGAATTGCTTGAGGGCGAGACTTTGCGGGAGCGGCTGCGGGGCGGGGCGATCGTGGTGCGCAAGACTCTCGACTATGCGTTGCAGATTGCGCATGGGCTGGCTGCAGCGCATGAAAAAGGGATTATTCATCGCGACCTGAAGCCGGAGAATCTTTTTCTCACGAAAGATGGGCGGGTGAAGATCCTGGATTTCGGGCTGGCGAAACTGACGCAGCCTGACTCCGGGGCGCAGACCTCACTGCCTACGCAGACGCAGGCGACGGAAGCCGGCGTGGTGATGGGGACGGCGGGATACATGTCGCCGGAGCAGGTGCGGGGAACGGCGGTAGATCCGCGGTCTGACATATTCAGCTTTGGGGCGATTCTTTACGAAATGATTTCGGGCAAGCGGGCGTTTCATGGAGAAACGGCTGCGGATACGATGAGCGCGATTTTGCGGGAAGAGCCGGCGGAGTTGAACGAGACGAATCGGAATGTTTCTCCGGCGCTGGAGAGGATGGTGCAGCACTGCCTGGAGAAAAATCCGGAGCAGCGTTTTCACTCGGCGAGCGATATTGCGTTCGACCTTGAGCATCTCACGGGAGTTTCGGGGACGACGGCGCGAGCGGCTCTGACCGGGCCTGCGGGCGGACGGCCGCGAGGCAAGTTGCTGGCAACGATTGCGGGAGGTCTGGCAATCGCGTTGGTGATGCTTGGTTTGGGGTGGTGGCTGGGCAGTCGAGGACACGGTCCGGCAGCGATGGCCGAGTACCAGCAGATTACTTTTCGGACGGGAGCGATCGGGAATGCGCGGTTTACACCGGACGGCAGCATCGTTTACAGCGCGGCATGGGATGGCGGCCCGTTCGAGCTTTATATGTCGCGCACCGATGATCCGGGATCGCGCGATTTGGGAATCAAGGATGCGGAGCTGCTTTCGATTTCAAAGGGCGGAGAACTGGCGATTCGGCTCAACACCGTGTTTCATAGCGGCTACGCGCGAAGCGGGACGCTGGCGCGGGTTCCGCTGAGCGGGGGAACGCCGCGCGAAGTGTCGGACAATGTGGGAGACGCCGACTGGTCGGCGAACGGCGAGAGCATGGCGATCACCCGTTACGTTCCGGATAATAATCATTGGCATCTGGAATATCCCGCGGGCAAGGTTCTGCTGGACACCATCAACTGGATCAGCCATCCGAAGATTTCGCCGGACGGGAAGTGGATCGCGTTTGCCGATCATGAAAACCCGGGCGGAGACGACGAGGGTTCGCTGGCGGTAATTGGCGCGGATGGCAAGGAACAAGAGAAGAAACTTTCTTCGGGATGGACTTCGCTGCAAGGCATTCTCTGGTCCCCGGCCGGGGATGAGATCTGGTTTACATCCACGAACACGGGGGAGGCTTCGAACCCGCGCGCCGTTACGCTTTCCGGCAAGCTTCGGACGATCACCAACGTGCCGGGAGGGATGTGGCTGGAAGACATGCGCAATGGAACCATACTGACGGTGGCGACTCACCAGAGGCTCGATATTCGGGGCATGGCACCGGGAGGAAAAGAAGAGAACGAGCTGGGTTGGTTTGGATGGTCGGAGTTGCGCGACATCAGCCGCGACGGGCGGAAGATTCTTTTTGAAGAAGAAGGCGATGGCGGGGGACCAAATTACACGGTGTATCTGCGCGACACGGATGGGTCACCTCCAGCGCGCATTGGCGAGGGCATCGCGATGGCCATCTCGCCGGACACAAAATGGGCAATTACACGACGGGCCAAGGGCGGACCGCTGAACCTGGTGCCCACGGGAGCGGGCGAAATGAGACAACTCACGCACGATGCCGTCACCTACGACGGGGCCCGGTTTTTTCCGGATGGCAAGCGCCTGCTGGCTTATGGGATTGAAACCGGGCACGGCGGACGCGACTATGTGATCGACCTGAGCAATGGAGATTCGAAGGCCGTCACTCCCGAGGGCATGGGCGGAGTTCAACTCTCGCCGGATGGGAGGAGCGTTGCGGTGCGTGCGGCCGATGGTAAACCGGGCGTGTGGTCGCTTGAAAAAAGTGAATTCCGCCCGATTCCGGGTCTCGGATCGAATGACTATGTGATTGGCTGGACCGAGGACGGCGGGTCAGTGTATATCGCTCCTGTCAAACGCGGCGCGAAGGCGGTGCAGGTCTCTCGGGCGAATATAGAGACCGGGAAAATGGAACCGTGGAAAAGCTTTGGGGCAGGGGTGGGGGCGCAGGGTGCGTCGCTGGCTCCGCCTCATCTCTCGAGCGACGGGAGTGCGTATGCTTATCTCTACGTGCGGACTTTGTCGGAGGCTTACGTCGTGACGGGATTGAAGTAGGACTTGCCCTGGGCAAAACTTCTGCTGCCGTGCAGCACGACAACAGCTAAACCTCAGCGGCTAAAGCCTATCTGAGGTCGAACTTACGGCACGACTGAAGTCGTGCCCTTCCCTAGCCCAGCAGGAACCCAGACGGACTGAAGTCCTGCCCTTCTTGATCCGAGCGACGCCCACGCGACTGAATTCGTGCCTTTCCGATCGAGATGGCCACACAGCTATTTGGTCGCGGCGCTTTCGGTCGGGAGTAGGCCGAATGCGCCGACACCGTTGCTGGTGCCTACGTAGACTTTGCCGTTGGCGATCATGGGAGTAATGAACTTGTTGCCGCCACCGAAGTGATCGCGGGAATCGGCGGCCATATTGGAGTTGTAGAGTTCCTGGAGGTTGGCTGCGTTGTAGGCGTGCAGGACAGCGGGACTGGTATTCTCCACGGCCCAGACGATGGCATTTTGGCCGTTGTTGGAGGAGATGCTGGGAGTGGTTCCGGGATAGCCGAAGGCGTTGCTGGTTTTCGCCACCGGGGTGGTCATCAGCTTCGCGTTCTTGAATTGAAAGGCGAGGATGGGCTGGCCGACTGGGCCGAAATACAGCTTGTTGCCGGAGTAGGCGGGTGAGGACCAGATGCCGCCAGGCAAGGCTCCGGAGAGTTCCTGGTAGATCTGGTTGCTGCCGGAATTGAACTTTCCCATGTTGTTGCGATTGACGATGTAAAGATTGCCGTCTTTGCCGGCGCCGGCAGCGAGCTGCCAGATATTGCCGGAAGCGTCTTTTATCCCGGGCAGCAAGATGGCTCCGCCGGAACCGAGGTCTATATCGCCGTCGTTTTCCTGGGCACCGTTGTCCATCTCAAAGTAGTCGGCTACCGTCAGGCTGCCGCTGGTGGTGGTGAGTCGGATGAAGGCGTTGCCGTAGTCACCGCTGCTGGGGAATCCGCTGGAATTCAAGGTGGTGTCGAAGACGCCGTTGGCGTCGAGGAAAAAAATGTTGCCGAGATTATCGGACGTGAGGCCTCCGCCCGCGCCCCAGATCGCACCTTCGTTGCCGTTGGGGGTGACGTTGATGACAGATTCCTGGGCCAGGGAAGTCGGGTTGTAGCCCATGATCCAGCCGGTGTAGGGACGAATGTCGCAGTGCGATGACCAGGCCAGATAAACCACGCCGCCGGTAATCAGCAGAGCGGAGCGTTCTTTGTACTGGGCAGGATCGAAGACGACGTCGCCACCGGAACTGTTATCGCCGGCGCCGGGGAATTTGGCGGTAATCTCGACGGGGCTTTTGTAGCGCTCGGCGCCGGTGGGGGCGTTGAGAGCATGCAAGCGCTGATGATAGTTGCCGGAAGAATCCTTCGACATGGCGACAGCGTAGACCACACCGTTCGACCCTGTGGGGCGCTGGATGGCGGGCGTGGAAGTGATTCCGATTTCTGGCGCGACCTGACCGCAACCACGATCGTCGGACGTGGTCTCGCCCGATTCGAGGGTGGAAATGTGCCAGATTGGCGAGCCGGTGTCGGCGTCGAAAGCATAGACGGAAGCGTGTTCCGTGGCGACGATGAGGAGGTTGTGGGTGCCGCTGCCCGGGATAGGAACGGCTGAGAGGTAGAGAGGCTCGGCGTCCACCCGGCCGTCGACCGCGAGAGTGAATAACCTTCCGAACGATGCGGAATTGACGTTGCTTAGTGTGAGCGAGGTCTCGGCGGAATTGAGTCCGGTGCGGGAGGTGTTGTTGTGGTAGGTGAGAACGTCCTGAGAAAATGCGAGGGATGCGCCACCAGCGGAACAACAGGAAACGGAGAAGGTGGCTAAGATGAGTCGCGTGACAAATCGTCTGCAGAGCGGCATGATGAGACTCTCCGGGGCGCTCCCAATAGTGCGGGGACAGGTCGGAGCGCCGAATTGGTTCGCTGAATCGCGGGTGGGACGGAGTGGCAGGAGGAGATAGTCTTTGCTGAACCTCTCCCGTTAAGCCCGCAAGTGATGGCATTATGGCAGGGTTGCGCGGGTAAGGCAAACTCGTTTGTGCAGGTGGGATCGGCCGCCGGAAGCGGGAATGCGGCTGGTTTTTAGTGGGCAGCCGGCCGCGGCTGGAGGGAAGTGACGTCAGGGCATGGTGGTGAATCCTGGTGTTGGCTTGGGAGAGGATGGTTCCGTGAGGCGAATTTCGCTCGGTTCGGCAGTTGTGGTCTGGGTTGCGGCATGCGTTCTTCTGGCGGGTTCTACGATTTCGGCGCAGGAGAATTCAGGGGAACGGATCTTCTTTAATGCCAAGGTCTTCACCGGCGATCCGCAGAATCCTTATGCGGAGGCGGTCGCGATTCGCGGGGGGAAGATTCTTGCGGTCGGGAATCTGGCTGAGGTGCTGAAATCCGTGTCCGCGAAGGCGGAACGCATCGATCTCGAAGGGAAGAGTCTTTTCCCCGGGTTCATCGATTCGCATAGTCACTCGATCGATGGCGGACTGAGCCTGATTTCTGCCGACGCCAGCGACAAGGTGGAAACTCTCGACCAGTTGGCGCCTTTTGTGGACGATGCGAAGAAAACAGGCAAGGGGATGCGCGGCGACATTCTTGAAATTCTTGGCCTGCCGCTTGAGTTCTGGTCGCATCCGGATGTGCTCAATGCCGAGTTCAGCACGGGGGCCTACGCAAAGCAGAGCGTTCTCTTGCGCGGGATGGATGGGCACACGGCTTGGGCGAATCGGGAAATGTTGCAGCGGGCCGGGATCACGGCTAACTTTCTGCAGAAGCTTTCGGTTGAGGAGCGGGGCTATTACGGCGCGGACAAAGACGGGCGGCCGAATGGATTTCTGGTGGACGCGGGCATGGAGAGAATCGAGCCGCTGCTGCCTGAGTTCACTGCCGATCAGTTGCTGGCGGCGGGGCGGGCTGCTCTTGAATATAACCACAGCCTTGGCATCACGGCGTGGCTTGATCCGCTGGCGAAGGATTATGTTTTGCGGGCGTACAAAATGCTGGCCGACCGGGGTGAGCTGAATTCGGAGGTGGTGGCGTTTCCCCAGGTGTTTGCTAAGGATCCGGCGGCGGAGCTGGCTGGAGTGCAGAAGACGCGCGCGGCTTACAAGGAGGTGCCTCATCTGCACGTGACCGGGATCAAAGTGTTTGCCGATGGCGTGGTGGAGTTTCCGTCGCAGACGGCGCATCTCAGCAAGCCGTACCGGAATACGGGGCGCAATGGGGATCTGCTGTTTGAGCCGAAGAAATTTGCGGAGTTGTGCGTGGCGGCAGACAAACAGGGATTGATTATTCATGTGCACGCCATTGGCGATGGTGCTGTGACGGCGGCGCTGGACGGGATTGCGGCGGCGCGCAAGGCGAATGGGAATTCCGGGTTGCCGGATACGATTACGCATGAACAGTTCGTGCAGCCGGAGGATTTTCCGCGGTTCAAGGAACTGGGGGTGGTGAGCGCGCTGCAGCTTTTTTGGGCGGAGGCTAGTCCGGACACGATTGAGATTCTGAAGCCTTATGTGGATCCGGAGATTTATGAGTGGCAGTATCCGGCGCGGTCGATTTTGGATAGTGGAGGGATTATTTCGGGGGCAAGCGACTGGCCGGTTTCGACGGCGAACGTGTTTCGGGCGATTTATCAGGCGGAGACGCGTAGGGGGTCGGAGGGAGTTTTGGATGCTTCGCAGGATATGCCGCGCGAGGCGATGTTTTACGCCTATACGCGGAATTCGGCGCGGGCTATGAATATGGAGGGTTCCGTTGGGACCATTGCTGCGGGGAAGCGCGCGGACCTGGTTTTGCTGGATCGCGATGTGTTGACAGTTGCTCCGGAGGAGATGCGGGATACGAAAATTTTGTGGACGATGGTGGCGGGGAAGACGGTGTATCGGGCGAAGTGAGTTGAGACTTTTATGACTGAGTTGGGCAAGCTGCTGGTTGGGTTGGGGGCGGTGATCGTGGTGGCGGGGATTGTGCTGATGCTGCTGGGGCGGACGAATTTGCCTTTGGGGCGGTTGCCGGGGATTTTTTGTACCGCGGGAAGAATACGACTGTGTATTTTCCGCTGGCTACTTCGCTGGTGTTGAGTGTGGTGCTTTCGGTCGTGCTTTATTTGGTGAGCCGGTGGCGGCAGTAAGAGCGGCAAGGGCATTAGGATCTCGACCCTGTAGCGGAGTTCTTCAGGGATGCCAAAAGTTTCGGCCTTACCGGCGTTGTTTCCTAATTGCCGACGATCTGGGGCTCTGCGCTACACTCCTTCCGTGCGCAATGAACATTCACTTATCGCGGCGTTCGTGAAGCGCAGCAAACGCGACCGTTACCGGGAGATCCTCTCTAATCCACGCCTGCGCCACAAGTTTACGAGCCAGCTCGCGCACTTCACAGACTTCGATCCCAGGTATCGCCTGCCCATTCCTAGCAACAAACTCTTCGTCGACAACATCGCCCGCGAGTTGCAGAAACGGCACTCTCCCAACGTCGTCTTCGCTATCTCCGAAGACCCAGCACTCGACCAGAAAGAACTCCCCCTCGTCGAAGCTCTCAAACAAATCGTCGGACGCGGCATGGGCACCGTGCTGTCCTGCATTCCGGGACACCTCATTTTCGTCGAGACGGAGGACGAACGCTTCATTCTGGAGCGTCGCGATGCGCTAGAAAAACGCGAATATGTCCGGTTCGTCGTCGGCCGCAAAGACGAGGATAGTCATGTTGAGCAGGGGGTCTTTCAAGCAGTAGCGCGTGCGCTTGAGTGGCAAAGCATCACAGACTCCGACGCCGACGAACTCAACGAGCTGCGAGCGTGGTTCAGCGAGAATCTGGAAAAACCAACCTCCTTCGGACGTGACAAGCTTCGCCTCGGCATCTGTTGGTTCAAGACCGATGCCACCGAGCATATCTCCCGAATCTGGGAGATGATCCGCATCCTCGAACGCCACGGCATCTACGTCAAGAAAATCAGAACGGACAAACCCGGCTACGTGATCTATGAAGACAAATGGCAGTTGGTAGCCGAGCCCTCCCGCAAGGGCACGATGTCGAGAAGATAAGGACCCCGACCATCACTCTAGACTGCTGAAGCGCAGAAATGCGGGCAACGGTAGAAATGCCTAGCCAGGCCGATACTGGCGCCGACGGGCAAGGGGTCCTTCGCTTCGCTCAGGATGACAACCTCAGGGGATTGCACAACCCGCACTCCGTTTGGAAACAATTGGCGGGCGGGCTACACTGCACTCGATACATGTCGTTAACTGATCAACTCGGGTTCAGGTTCACTCCGCCGGAGCGGCGGGTTTGGACTGTGCGTGCTTTGGTGGCTGCGGTACGGACTCATGTGGAGCGGGAATATTCCGATGCTTGGGTGGAGGGGGAGATTTCGAATTTTCGGGCGCCGGATTCGGGGCATCTTTATTTCACGCTGAAGGATGGGAACGCGCAGATTCGGGTGGTGATGTTCAGTTCGAAGGCGCGGCTGCTGCGATTTCGTCCGGCCGATGGGATGCAGGTGGTGGTGCGTGGGCGGGTGACGATTTATGAAGATCGCGGGGAGTTGCAGATTGCGGCGGAGTATCTTGAGCCGAAAGGTGCGGGAGGGTTGCAGGTTGCGTTCGAGCAACTGAAGGCGAAACTGGAAGCGGAGGGATTGTTTGCGGCGGAGCGGAAGAAAGCGATTCCGACTTTGCCGTCGCGAATTGGGATTGTGACTTCGCCGCAGGCGGCGGCGTTGCGCGACATCCTGAATATTCTGCAGCGGCGGCATCACTCGGCGAATGCGGTGATTTATCCAGCGCAGGTGCAGGGGGATTTGGCGGCTGTGGAGGTTGCGGCTGGAGTGCGGTATTTCAATGACGTTCGCGGCGATGAGAGCCGCAGCGTGGAAGTGATTATTGTGGGGCGCGGCGGAGGGTCGGCGGAAGACTTGGCGGCGTTCAACGATGAAGGGCTGGCGCGGGCGATCGCGGCGTCGGAGATTCCAGTGATCTCAGCGGTGGGGCACGAGACGGATTTCACGATTGTTGATTTTGTTGCCGACTTGCGCGCGGCAACGCCTTCGGCAGCGGCCGAGTTGGTGATCCGGTCGCGGGTGGAAGTGGAGACCCAGGCGCAGTCGATCACGGAGCGGCTGGTTCGGGCGATGGAGCGGCGGTTGCTGGAGGCGCGGCATGCCCTGATGGAAAGGGCGCAGGACGGGGCGTTTTCCCGCATGATGGACTTGATCCGGCAGCGGCAGCAGAAGCTGGATGATCTGACTTACCGGCTGGAACGCGGGGAGCGGCAGGCGCTGGAGTTGATGCGGCGGCGTTGGGAAACGCTGGCGGCGGCGGTGCGGCATTACGATTTGCGGCGGGTGCTCGGGGGAATTCGTGGTGAACTTTCGGCGGGGACGGCGGCTTTGGCGGCGGCGATGCGGAATCAGCTTTTGCAGAATAAGGTTCGCCTGGAACGCATGGGGACGGCGCTGGAGGCGCTTTCTCCTCTGGCGATTCTGGAGCGGGGCTATGCTTTGGTGTTTGATGGTGCGGGACAGTTGGTGAAGGATGCTGGGGTGGTGAAGGCGGGGGATGAGATTTCGGCGCGGGTGGCGCGGGGGGAGATTCGAGCAGTGGTGAAGAAGGCCGGCGCGGATGCTGGCCGCGGCAGCCGCAAGCCGGGGCAGTGATGGGAACTCCTCGCTGGGCCGCGGGGGGCGCCGATGCGCAAGGGATCCTTCGACTGCGGAAGCGCTTCACTTCGTGAAGCACTTCCTACGCTCAGGATGACAGGACCTTATCGGTCCGTCCTAAGCATTAGAATGTAGGTCCGATACGGAGAGTCGGGCGATGCATATGATGGCGCCATGGTCGCGGGTGTCGTTTACGGTGCTCGACATTCTGCTGGTGGCTGCCATCATTTACGAAGTGCTGGTGCTGATCAGGGGGACGCGGGCGGCGCCGATGCTGGCGGGACTGGCGGCGGTGGCGGCGGCGTTTTACCTGGCGCGAATTGGCGAACTGGTGACGTTGAACTGGCTGGTGAGCCATTTGCTGCCTTATGTGGTGTTTGCGCTGATTGTGGTGTTTCAGTCGGAGATCCGGCATGTGTTGTCGGATGTGGGGCGGCGGGTCAGCTTTCTACGCGGCTCGGCAGCAGAAGGGGATTCGTACGACGACATTGTGCTGGCGGCGAATTTGTTTTCGCAGCATCAGACCGGCGCGCTGATTGTGATCGAGCGCGAGATTGGATTGCGGACTTATATCGAGAGCGGCGTGGCGATGGACGCGCGGCTTTCTTACGATCTGCTGGCGACAATTTTCCGGCCGAGCGCGCCCCTGCATGATGGGGCAGTGATTATCCAGAAGGACCGGCTGGCGGCGGCGGCGTGCTTTCTGCCGCTGTCGATGAATCCGGTGCTCTCGACGCAGATGGGAACGCGGCACCGGGCGGGGATTGGGATCACGGAGGAGACGGACGCGATCGCGGTGATTGTTTCGGAAGAAACGGGCGCGATCAGCGTGGCCGTGGGTGGCAAGATTGAACGAGACCTCACGGTGGAACAATTGCGCGAGCGGCTGAGCAGTGAGCTGCGGCGGTATATGTCGCCGGTAGCGTTGCCGACGGTTGGACCGCAGAGCGACGAATCCGACGGAGCACAGGAGTCGCCGCTGCGGGCTGGCGCGCAGATGGGCGCCGACGGAGACGGCGATTCGGAGACGGAGCGCCCGCTATGATGAGTATTTTGCGGCGCTGGGTGCTGCATAATTTCTGGCTGAAACTTTTGTCGCTGGTGCTGGCGACGGGGCTGTGGCTGGCGATTGCGCCCGACCAGGAACCCGCGGAAGTGGCGCTGCAGGTGCCGATTGAGTTTCAGCACGTTCCACCGCACCTGGAGATCAGCTCCATGACGATACCCGATGCGGAGATCCGGGTGCGCGGTCCGGAGCGGCTGGTGCGGGAATTGCGCCCGGGGGATATTCACGCGGAGATTGAACTGGGAGACGCCAAACCGGGTGAACGCACTTTTGATTTGACGGCGCAGCAAATTCGGCACCAGCGGGATTTGACGATCGTGCAGGTGGTGCCGGGCCAGGTGCATCTCAGCTTCGATACGCGGCTGACGCGCAATGATGTGGAGATTCATCCGCGGGTGATCGTAGATTCTGCGGCGGGAGAACAGATTGCCAAAGTGCTGGTGGACCCGGCGAGAATTTCGATTACGGGCCCGCGGAATCACGTGGAAAAGGTGGACGCTGCAACGACCGATCCGGTGGACGCTTCGGGAACACGGACGCAGGCGACTTTTGTCACCAACGCGTATGTTCCGGATCCGCTGGTGCAGGTGGTGCAGCCGATGCCGGTGCGGGTGACGGTGATTATGGGAAAACCAGCGGCGGCCGGGCACTGAAGCGATGCGCCTGAGCATGTCCATGGAAATCTGGTTCGACGTCCGGCTCTTCTTATGAGCCCGCACAATCGATGAGTGCTCCTCCGATGAGCAATCTTTTATGAGCAATCTTCTATGAGTAATCAGGGCAGACAATTATTTGGCACGGACGGGATACGGGGCGTGGCTGGGGAATTTCCGCTGACGTCGGAGAGCACGTATCTGATTGGCCGCGCGCTGGGGCATGAGTTGATTCGCGCGACGCCGAAGGCGCGGGCAGTGATGGGGCAGGACACGCGGGAGTCGAGCGGGTGGATCGCGGACCGCGTCGCGGGAGGTCTGGCCGCGGTGGGCGTGGAGGTGCACAGCGCGGGCGTGATCACGACGCCTGGGATTGCTTTTCTGGCGCGGGCGCGCGGGTTTGCGGCCGGAGTGGTGATTTCGGCTTCACATAATCCGTGGACGGATAATGGGATCAAAGTTTTTTCCGCGGACGGATTCAAGCTGAGCGATGCGCGGGAGCTGGCGATTGAACAGGAAATCTTCGCGCTGCTGGCGAAGCCGGGAGTGATGGACGATACCGCGTTGAAAGTTGCTGGGCCATCTTTGCCGGGAGAGGTCGCGCTGCGCAAGGCTTACATCGAGTCATTGGCGGGGAGTGTTTCGTCGGACTTGAGCCGGATGCGGGTGCTGGTGGATTGCGCCAATGGAGCGGCTACGGCAGAGGCTCCGGAGTTGTTTCGGAGTTTGGGAATCCAGGCTACGTTTATTCATGTGACGCCGGATGGAAGAAATATTAATCAAGGTTGCGGGGCGCTGCATCCGGAGACCTCGGGTAAGACTGTGGCCGCTTCTGGCGGGAAGTTTGATCTGGGGGTTACGTTTGACGGCGATGCCGACCGGGCTTTGTTTTGCGATGACGCGGGGCGCGTAGTGAATGGAGACGGTGTTCTGCTGCTGGCGGCGCGCGATTTGCAGGCGCGAGGAAAACTGAATGGATCGACTGTGGTGGCTACGACGATGTCGAATATGGGAGTCGAGATTGCATTGAAGAAAGCGGGCATTCGCATGCTAAGGGCGAATGTGGGCGATAAATATGTTCTTGAAGAGATGCTGAAGACGGGGGCTACTTTGGGCGGGGAGCAGTCTGGGCACATTATTTTTCGCGATGGCGATGCTACTACCGGCGATGGTTTGCTGACTGCTTTGCGGGTGATGGATGTGATTGCGCGTTCTGGTAAGACGCTGGCGGAGCTGGTTAGCGACCTGAAAGTGTTTCCGCAGAAAATTCAGAATGTGCGGGTGCGGGAGAAGGTTCCGTTTGCTCAGGTTCCGGAGGTGCAGCGGGCGATTGATGCTGCTGAGCGGGAGTTGGACGGGAACGGACGCGTTGTTGTGCGGTACTCGGGGACTGAGGCTTTGGCTCGGGTGATGGTGGAGGCGGAGTCGGAGGAGCGGATGCTGGCGATCACGGCGGGGATTGCCGGGGAGATACAGAAGAGGCTGGGAGTGTGAGAGTAGTTCGTATCACTCGAATATCGGCGATATTCTCGCCAGCACTTCAACCATGATCGCGTCCGGGATGCTTTCGAGCTTCTTGCCGCCGCGAGCTGCGAGATCGAGGGCACGGGGCTGGTCGCATCGGATAATACCTGTCGTTTTTGTTCCGGCTGCCAGAGGCACGGCGAAGCCCGCCATGCGTGCGAAATGGCCGCCGCTGGTGATGGGCAAAACTACTGGGACTTTGGTGACACGGTTAAAGGGCTCCGGCGAGACGATCAGCACCGGGCGGCGGCCTCTCTGCTCATGGCCCGAGGTGGGATCGAGACTGACTAGCCAGATTTCGCCGCGCTTCATTGCCATCGCCATCAAATCAGCTCGCCGCCAACGGGCTTGCTATTGAGCCATTGACGTTCTTGTTTGGACCGTTGTTTCGAACGACGGGCTTTCGGATCGCACTGGGCCAGCAGTTCGTTCAGGGTATACCGTGGGCGCTGCCGTGGCTCCACGACGAGGCGTCCGCTTTCGACCGCGATACCGACTTTGACGCCAGGCTGCAATTGCAAGACGTCGAGCAGCGCGGGCGGGACGGCCAACATGACCGAGCCGCCGACTTTGCGCAGGTTGGTGGTGTGCATGACGATCCTCTGAGTTATATTTTAGTATAACATGACCCTTAGAGTCACCCGCTGACTCTTAGCGCTGGCATTTGGCTAATCCAGATCCCTCCAGTTTGGTCCTACTTCCATTTCTACTAACAGCGGCACGGCTAGCTCGTGGACTTTTTCCATTTGCTCGCGGACTAGAGACTGCATGGTTTCCACTTCTTGCTCGGGGACTTCAAAGACTAGTTCGTCGTGGACCTGCAGGGTCATTCTTGACTTCAGTTTCTGCTCCTGCAGAGCGGCGCCGATTCTGATCATGGCTACTTTAATCAGGTCTGCTGCGGTGCCTTGCAGCGGGGTGTTTACTGCGGTGCGTTCGGCGAAGCCGCGTTGGGTGAAATTCTTGCTGTTGATGTCGGGGATGGGGCGGATGCGGCCGTGGAGGGTTTTTACTTTCAGATCGCGGCGGGCTTCTTCTAACGTCTTGTCGATGAAGGCGCGGACGCCTTTGTATTTTTCGAAATAGTTGGCGATGAACAGTTTTGCTTCGGCAGTTTCGATGCCTAGATTTTGCGAGAGGCCAAAGGCGGAGAGGCCGTAGACTATGCCGAAATTTACTACCTTGGCCTGGCGGCGATGCTCGGGCGTGACCATTAGCGGCGGGACTCCGAAAACCTGCGAGGCGGTGAGAGTATGAACGTCGTCGCCGCGTTGGAAGGCCTCGACTAAGAGGGGATCGTGGGAGAAGTGGGCCAGGAGGCGAAGTTCGATCTGCGAATAGTCGGCGGTTAGGAGGACGTGGCCGGGTTCGGCGATGAAGGCGGCGCGGATGCCGCGGCCTAGTTCGGTGCGGATGGGAATGTTTTGCAGATTGGGGTTGGCTGAGGAGAGACGGCCCGTTGCCGTGCCTGCTTGATAGAAGGTCGTGTGCAGGCGTCCGGTCGCAGGGTTGATTAATGCTGGCAGAGTGTCGACGTAGGTTGATTTCAGCTTGGTTAGCTGGCGGTAATCGAGAACTTTTCTGGCGATGGGATGTTCTTCCGCCAGGGCTTCGAGGACATCGACAGCGGTCGATGTAACACGTCCTCGACCGTACTTTACTGGTTTTGGAAGGCTCAGGCGATTGAAGAGTACGTCGGCTAGTTGCTTGGGAGAGCTGATGTTGAATTCGGTTCCGGCAAGCTCGTGGATTTCTTTCGCTTTGGCTGTGCTCTCGCGTTCGAGTTCGGTCGACATTTTCGCTAGCGCGGCGGTGTCGATTTTTACTCCGGCTTGCTCCATGCGGGCCAGGACTGGGACTAGCGGGAGATCGATTTCTTCGTAGAGCTTTGCGAGGCCTGCCTGCTTGACGTCTTCGCGTAGAGCGGTTGTCAGCCTGCCGGTTACATCCGCGGCCTCGGCTAGATCGTTATTGCTTTGGAGCTGGCTTAGCTTGAGATTGAAGCGGCGGAGAGCGACGTCCGCGAGGCGGTGCGAGGAATAGGTGGGATCGAGCAGATAGGAGTAGAGCATAGGATCGTGCTCGACGCCTCGCAGGCTGATGCCTAAGGGGCCGAGCGCGTGAATCGCGGCTTTGTAATCGTGGATTGCTTTGGGCGTGGTGTCGGCGAGGATGGTTCGTAGCTTCGCTGCTGCACTTGCGGAGTTCAGCTTCACGATCGTGGCGAAGCCTGCGGCTGCGGAGATGGCGACGCGGCGGGCGGCGGGCTCTGGCGCGGGAATCGGGGGTGAGTCGTCGGTGAGCGCCAGCATTCCTGATTGCGGTTCTTCTTCGGTGACCTCCTCGTCGCCTTCCGGAATTGATTCGGCTTGCTGCAATTCCACCGCGATGGCTAGGGCGCCTTCCACTGCTAGAGATTTTAGGACGCTCTCTACATCTGCTGCGGATTGGGCTTCGCTGTAATGAGATTCCGTAACCTGGACATCCGGCAGCAGCTCTTTCAACAGCGAAGTGAATTCCATCTCGGTGAAGAGCTGGCGGAGGAGATCGAGATCGGGCTGGCCGGCACGCATGGCTTCGACATTCAAATCGACCGGGACGTTGGTGTCGATGGTTGCCATGCTCTTGCTGAAGAGGATGATGTCGCGATTGTTCTGAAGGGATTCGCGATAGGTTTTCTTTTCTACTTCGTTGGCGCGGTCGAGAGCCTGCTCGACCGAGCCGAAGCGCTTGATGATTTCGACCGAGCCTTTGTCGCCGATGCCGGGCGCTCCGGGGATGTTGTCGATGGCATCGCCGCGCAGGGCCATGATGTCGACTACGCGCTCGGGAGGGACTCCTAGAATTTCTTCGACCTTGGCGGCGTCGCAGATCAGATTGTCTTTGGGAGGGTTCAGGATGTGAACATCGTCATTGACGAGCTGCATCATGTCCTTGTCGCTGGAGACTACGTAGACGGGATGCTTAGCGGCCGCGGCTTTTCTGGCTAGAGTGCCGATTACGTCGTCGGCTTCGAAGCCGGCTAGTTCGAGGATGGGGATGCGGTAGGCTTCGAGGGCGCGGCGGATGTAGGGGATCTGCTGGGCTAGATCCTCGGGCATAGCGGAGCGGTTGGCTTTGTAGCCTTTGTATTCGACTTCGGTGAAGGTTTGAGTCTTGATGTCGAACTTGCGGATGGTGGTGATGGCTTCGGCTTGCGTATCGCGGAAGGTCTTGGCGGCTACGTCGAAAACGGCGGCCAGATAATTGGGCGAGAAATCGTCGCGCAGTTTGCGGAGCATGTTGACGAAGACGTAGACGGCAGCGGTGGGAAGTCCGGCTTTGGTGGACATGGAGCGCTGGCGAGCCATGGCGTGATAGGCGCGAAAGATGAAGGACATGGTGTCGATTAGGAAGATGCGGTCTTCGGCGGCGGGCGCGGGCGCGGGGTCCGGCTGCGGGGATTTTGTTCGGGGGGGCAAGGCAGTAGTTTAGCAGCCGGAGTGGGTCGCGGAGGCCGTCACCTGAGACGCTGCCGAACGCTCTCGCTGCGCTCGGCTGGACGGCCGAGGCGGCCGTCCCCACATGAGCCGGCGAGCTAGAAATCTACTCGGAAGTCAGCTTGTACTACTTTTTTTCCTGCTTTGCTGGAGCTGTTGCGGAAGACGAGGTAGTACCGCACTGGGTGGTCGAGAGTGGCGGGAAGGCCCAGGCTTATATCCTGATCATGGGAGGAGTCGACCGAATAAACTACGTCGGCGGGGTTGCCATTAAGAAAATCTGCGTACTGCTGCTCATTGATCAGGAGAAGGTCGACGTCTCCGTTTTCATCGCCGGATTGCGCCCCGGAGTTTTTCGCGTACGAGTGATAAGTTCCGTGCAGTTGCGGGCTGGCAGCGTGGGGTGGAACTTCGAAGACAAATTTTGCAGTGGAAGTGACGGCAAATGTTTTGTGCACGATGGCGGTGCTGGTGCCCACAGGTGACGGACCAACGTGGTCGCTGGGATGCGGCTTCCACGGCCGCGCCGGCTCTTCTGTTTCTGTGGTCTGCGAGGCCGTGGTCGGGGGCGTGGCGACATTCTCCATCAAGACCTCGAGTGGGCTTACGATCTTGGTGACTGGCGCCTGATCGGGAGTCGCAGGTTTGGCTTCCACAGCTCGCAATTTTTCGGCGGTCCATCCCTTCAGCTGAGGAGGGTGGTTCTGGTAATAGACGCACGCCGCCACCAGAGCGGCGCCCACCAGCATCCATGAAACGATCCTATGCATACTCCCGAGCCCCACTCCATAGATACCGCCAGAGGAGCTTGGTGACCAAGAGTTTCTTGGCCGTGGAAGTTACCTTGGTTTTCCGTATTCGGTGGTGTAGTGGAGCTGGATTTCGCCGCACGTGCCTTGCTCGGCGGAATAGACGACGCAGGTGTCGAAAGGACGGGAATAGACGTGGAGGCTGACGGCGCGCTGATTAAATTCGCGGGGATTGAGGACGCGATGCACCGGCGCCAGCGGATCGACGGCGCAGGGGTGGGACACATTCATCTCGACGGTCTCGGTGGATTTGATGGTCGATTTGCCTTGAGCGAGATCCTGATGGACGACGTGAAAATTCTCTACCATCAAACGGCCGATCGGGACGGCCATCCAGCAGTTCTGGTCGCGGTGGTTGTGGACGGAGCTAGCCTGGCCGATCTCCCAGCAGACTGCGATTAATTCGTAGAGCGGATTTTTGTCGATCAGGTTGCGGGTGTAGTGCTGGCGGTCCCAGGTTAAGTACGGCGCTAGTGACTCGGGGTTGAGTGGGTTGTCCTGCAGGAATTTACGGAGTTGCTCGGTTTCGTCAAACGCGGCCTCGGGGAATTTGCGGAGTTGGGCTACGAAATCTTTGATTGGGACTTGGTTTACTGCGGTGGCCATGGCTGCTCCGGGATGAGTATAACGCAGTGGGCGATTCATTCGAGGAACATGCAGTCTCCATAGGAGTAGAAGCGGTAGCGCTCGGCGACTGCGTGTTCGTATGCGCGCAAGACGTTCCCTCGTCCGCCTAAGGCGCAGACCAGCATAAGCAACGTGGATTGTGGCAAATGGAAGTTCGTCAGCAGCGCCTTTACCGCTTTAAATTCGAAAGCTGTTTCGGGATCTGGGTAGATGAAGAGGTCGGCCGCTGCCGGGCCGGCGATGATTTTCCCTGCGCCGGCTCGAATGGCATGTTCGAGCGTGCGAACCGTTGTGGTACCGACGGCGATGATGCGACGGGCGCTGCCGAGAGCCTGATTGATGGCTGAGGCGGCGTTGGCGGAGATGGAATACGGCTCGGCGTGGAGTTTGTGATCCTCGACCTTGTCGACGCGGATTGGCTGGAAAGTTCCCAGGCCGACGTGCAGGGTGATCTCGGCGGTCTCGATGCCGCGCTGACGGATTCGGTCCAGAATCTCCGGGGTGAAGTGGAGACCGGCGGTGGGCGCGGCTACCGATCCGCGCTGTTGGGCATAGACGGTTTGATAGCGCTCGCGATCGTCGGGGGAATCCGGGCGCGCGATGTAGGGCGGGAGCGGTACGTGGCCGATGCGATCGAGGGCGGCGAAAAAATCGTCGTTATTTTTGAAGGGGTGGAAGCGGATTTGGCGCTCGCCGAACTCAGCACGCGTCAGGACTTCGGCTTGGAGTTCATTGGCTTGCAGTTCATCTTGATTGCCGAAGAAAAGGCGATCGCCGATTCCGATTTTGCGGCCGGGGCGAACCATGCACTCCCAATCGTTGGGATCGGTCGAGAGCTGGCGAGTGAGGAGGACTTCGATGCGGCCGAGAGCGCCTTCGCGGCGGCCATAAAGGCGGGCGGGAAAGACGCGGGTATTGTTGAAGACGACGAGATCGCCGGGTTGCAGAACGTCGGGGAATTCACGGAACAGGCGATCAGAATATCGGCCGCCGGCTCGCTGCAGGTGCAGCATGCGGGAGCCGTCGCGTGCGGCGAGGGGTTGCTGGGCGATGAGTTCGCCGGGAAGGTGGAAGTGGAAATCGGAAACCCGCACGGTGTCCGATTATACGGGGGAATACAGACGGAACATTGGTGCGCAAACTAGAGCGGTTTATCGTTATTCCTTGGCAATTTGTTTGTCTGTTTTCGTAAATTTGTTTGTCTGATCGGGGCGGGGTGCGGTACTATGCGGGGGTTGCAGGTTTTAGCCGCTTTTTTGTCGCTCCCCCGAGAGTGTACTCCATGTCCGCTGAACGGAAGCACAGGGAAGAAATTGTCCGCTACGGGCGGATGCTGCACGAGCGAGGGTTCGTGGCGGCGATGGACGGAAATCTGTCGGTCCGGCTGGATGGCAAGAGGATTCTGGTAACCCCCACCTGTGTGAGCAAAGGCGCAATGCGGACCCGGGACATGGTGATTGTGGACCTGCAGGGCAGGCGGGTGGCGGGGCGGCGGAACGTGACCAGCGAGATTGGGATGCATCTGCTGATCTACCGCACGCGGCCTGACATTCAGGCGATTGTGCATGCGCATCCGCCGACCGCGACGGGATTCGCCGCAGCGGGGATGGCGCTGACTGAGCCGCTGGTTTGTGAAGTAGTGATGGGGTTGGGGTGCATTCCGCTGGCGCGCTATGGCACGCCGGGGACTTCGGAACTGGCGAAGACGCTGGAACCGTACGTGCCGCACTACGATGCCATCCTGATGTCCAACCACGGCGTGGTGGCCTACGGGGACACGATCGAACACGCCTATATGAAGATGGAAACCGTGGAACACTTTGCGCAGATTGCGCTGGTCACGCACCTGCTGGGGCGGCAGCAGCCGCTGAGCGGAGTTGACATCGAGAAGCTGATGCTGGCGCGGACGAAGTATTTCGGCGGAAAGATGGCGGCGTCGATGAGGCCGATGGCAATCGCGAGGCCTCCGGAAAAAGTTAGCTGACTGATTCGGTCTCGCTGTCTGCTTGTATATACAACGCAAAATCTGAGGCTTGCGGCGGTGTGAAGAATGCGCTTCGCTGCGCCCGGCGGGACGGGCGAAGGCGCCCGTCCCCACATGAGATGGGATAGCCGAGGCGGCTGTCCCCACATAAATTGCTACTTTCCATCCCTGATTTATTCCCCTCCTATGCGGAAGCGGAATCCCGCGCGGAAGTTTACTGGCAGCGCGGGGTAGCCCAGGACTTCGTTGTAGCGGCGGTCCAGGGCGTTTTCGATATTCGCGTAGGCCGTGATGCGGCGGTTGATGGAATACCATCCCCCGAGATCGACGCGGACGTAGCCAGCGGCGTGGTCGATGTTGAAGCCATAAAAATCCGAATCGGCGCGCGGACCTACAAAACTTCCGCTCAAGTTTCCACCCCATCGCGTTCCAAGATAACTGAGCAAGGTTGTTGCCGAATGTTTGGGGCGACGCAGCAAGAGATCTCCCGGGGCATAAGGAAAACTGCAAGGACTTGCCGGCGTGCATTCCGGATTTTCAAGTATCTGGGTCGAGGTATAGGTGTAAGCCGTGGTCAGCAACAACTTCGGGCGGATCCTGCCTTGCAGCTCAACTTCGGCGCCTTGAGCGAAAGACTGTTCCAGATTGAAGAACTGGTATGCGCCCGACGAGGTCGGCACGGCCTCAATCTGGTCGTGGAAAAGATTGTTGAAGTAAGTCGCATTCAGAGCCCAGCGGCCGGCGAACAATTTCTGCTCGAAACCGGCTTCAAAGGCTCGAGTCCGTTCGGGCAACAGTCCACGGTTTGAGGTGAAGTCGTAGGCAATCTCGCCAAAAGTTTCGTAGAGGGCGGGTTCCATATATCCGACGGCGTAGGAAAAACGCAGACGCATTCCGGAAAACAAATCCCCGCCGCGCAATGCGAGCAGAGTGAGCGCAACCCGCGGCACGCCGATATTGCCGTACGCGCTGCTGTGCACAAATCGCCCACCCGCAATTGCCGAAAGCCTGCCCAGCGTGAGTTGCTGTTGCAGATACGCATCCTGGTCCAATCGCTGACCGGAAGCGGGAGGCGGGAAATCCATGTCGCTCACAACGCCGGTCTCGTTTTCGACGCGATATCCGAAGGTGGTGTGTGCCCAGTTGCGTTCCGAGTAATCGCCTTGATATTCGAATCCCACACGGTTGACGTGCGTGAGGTAGAGATCGGCAAAGCTGTCGTAGCTGTCGGCGGGAGGGTTCAGGTTTGAATCAGTGTAACGATAGAGGGAATCGAAGCCGGTGAAGCGGTGCTGCCACCCCGAAGGGGAGGCCACGGTAAGTTCCACGCTTCCCAGTGTGTTGTTGAGATGCGCGGATTCACTGGAATCGGGAGCGAGAAGCGGATCGCCGTTGAAATTCCACTCTCCGGGCAAGCCGGTATAGCTGTTGGAGTGGCGTCCGCGCACGCGCAGTGTGACTTTGTCTGTGATCGCCATGCCGAGGTTCGCCCCCTGCAGAGAATCCGAGTACGTCTCGTTCACGCCCAGCCCAGTGCTGTTGAATTGATCACCGAACACGTTGTAGTCGAAGCGTCCGCGGGCGCCGGCCACAGACGTGTAGCCGTTGGCGGTTCCGAAGTTTCCTCCGTCGGCGCCGAAGCGGAGTTCTGGCGTGGGAGTGCTTCCGGTGCGCGTCCACACTTGCACGACGCTGGTCATGGCATCGGAACCATACAAGGTACTCTGCGTGCCCCGCAGAAATTCGATTCGATCGGCTTCGGTCAACGGTAGAGTGCCGAAGTCGAAGGTTTCGCCCGGGTTATCGACGGTGACGCCATCGACGATCACCTTGTTGTATGTGGACTCACCGCCACGCACGAATAGGGACGATAGGCCTCCACGCTGACCTGCGGTGTTGATGACAGCGCCGGGGAGAAAGCGGACGGCATCGTCGGCGGCGATGGGCTGCATGGTTTCCAGTTGCGCGTTCTGCAGAGTGGAGATGCTGGCGCCGCTTTCCTCGGCTGGCACCGGCGTTCTGGTCGCAGTCACTACCACGGTTTCTGACGCAGTGGCGAGGTGTAACTGGATCGTGATGACAGCAGAATTGGCCCCGACGTCCTGGGTCTGTGCTGCAAAGCCTGGAGCCAGGACTTGAATATGGTAAGTGCCGCTGGGCAACTGGTTGAAGGTGGCGACTCCCTCGGCAGAGGATGTGGCGGACTTTAGAGCCGTGTCGTTTCCTTTTGAAAGCAGGGAAACTTGAGCGCCGGCGACGGCAGCGGATTGAGGGTCGATTACTTTGACCTTGAGGTCGGCAGCGGATGCCGCCGTGAGAGCAACGAAGAGCAACAACGAAGCGCGAAGTGCACGCATAACCATCCTCCTTTTCACGCGAAAGGGGTTAAGGTGGACGGTTTACGCCGGTCTCCTGGCTTTGCGAGTGAGGATGAAGAAGCTATGGCCAATCGCCATTGGCTCTGGCATCCGGAGTTTTGCAGGCGGCCTTCCCGGGATTGCTCCCAGTGACCGGCTGCGGTTTTCTCGCTTACAGTTGCGCGGCAGCGCGGGAATTGCACCCGCTTCCCTGTCTTCGCCACGGGGCAAAGACGCGCAAACCGAAGGACATTTCAAAGAACAAAATAGTGGAGAGAGGAATTTAGCGGGTGGGGGTGGTGGAAGTCAAATCGCGAAGAGCCTACTTGTCGCCTCGTGACTTATTTTCGATCGCGGGTTGGCTCGCCCATAAAGACCAGGCAGCCGTTGGGATCGGTGATGTGGAATTCGGTCATGCCGTAGTCGCGATCGAATAAATCGTGGATTTTGTAGCGGTCTTTGAACGTCCTCACGTGCTCCCACAGCGAGGCGATGTTGGAGACTTCGATGTAGATTTCGGTATGGCCGCGGACGCAGCGCATGACTTCTTCGGAGGCAGCCTTCATGAAGTGGATGGTCTGCCCGTCGCGCTCGACAATGGCGTACTCGGCGGATTTCATCAGGGGAGTGAATCCGAGAATGTCGTGATAGAACGCGAGGGTTTCTTCCATGTCTGCGGCTGCCAGCATGGGACTAATCTTGCTGGCGGTGTAAACCGCGTTGTGAACCTTGGCCATAACTGTAACTTTCTTGTTGCTCTCTGAACTTGAGCGCCACAGAACTACTCCACTTCGACCCCGGGGTAGCTTTCGATATATTCCTACCCGTCACTGTCGTAGTATGCGGCCTGCGTGCCACAAAATCGACATCATAGCGCACAACCCCGGCTCGCCATGAGGCCGCCAAGAACTCGGGGAATGTGCTCGTCCCAGCCTGGTCGGTGCGCAGCGCCGCGACCGGAGCCTCTTGGTTCTGCCGATTGCCAATCCGCGGCTTCCTCAAGAAAGTGGAAACTTTCGGGCTCGATCCTCGTATCCTGAATAGGGCTTGACGAACGTTCCATCGGTCAGCAGAAATTTGCAGGAGCGCGGACAATGCGATTGCCGTTACTAGTTTTGCACATTAGCGCCGGTGTCTTAGCCATGGTCGCGGGCGCGATTGCGGTCTCTTTTCGCAAAGGCTCTGTCTGGCACGCCAGAGCAGGGAATGTCTTTGTCGCAGCGATGCTGGTAATGGCCACATTCGCGTCGTGCCTCGCCTACATGAAACACCAACCCAACAATGTTTTCGGCGGCATTCTAACCATCTATATGGTGGCGACGGCGTGGGCCACGGCCAGGCGCAGAGATGGAGAAACTGGCATTTTGGATTGGGTCGGCTTCCTGTTTGCGTTTACCATCGGAGTTCTCGGCGTGTTCCACGGATTCCAGAAGATGACGGGCCGGGAGCCGGTAGATCCGGGGACGTTTGCCTTCATGCAGCTTTTCATGAGTTCTGTGATTCTGCTCGCTGGGCTCGGAGACCTGCGCATGCTGGTGCGCGGCATTTCCGGCAGGCGGCGAATCGCACGTCATCTTTGGCGCATGTGCTTTGGGTGGTTTATTGCCACAGGTTCCTTCTTCCTGGGGCAGCAACAGGTTTTCCCCGCCTGGCTGCGCGGATCACCAGCGCTTCTGGTGCCCGCCCTGCTGCCACTGGCGCTGCTGATTTACTGGATGATTCGAGTTCGTTTCCCAGGCGCATACATGGGAATGTCGACGCCACGTGCAAGGCCGTCCTTGTTACGCACCTAGCCTTCGACTCACTCACACGGGCGAAACAGTAGTTGTCGCCTCAGGCGCGATGGTGCGGAAACTCCGTCGTGCCGACCTTGCTCACATTTTCCTCGGCGAATTCGCGGACGCGGTCAAGAGAATCCTGCAGTTCCTGTTGGTAGCGTTCGAGGTCTTCGTCGCTGGCTTCCGGCGGAACCGGGATGAGTTTGCCGAAGCGCAGCAGGACGCGGGAAAAAGGTTTCGGGATCATGAGGCGGTCCCAGGTGTTGAGAACCCAAGCGCGTTCTACGGCCGTGTGATACATGCTCAACGGGACGCCAGAAGATCGCGCCAGGGCGACAGGACCGGGTTTCACTTTGTGGCGAGGGCCGCGAGGACCGTCGATGCTGAAAGCTACCGTCCAGCCTTCCTGCAGAGCGCGGCGCAGGCCGAGCAAGGCGCGGACGGCGTTCCGGCTGCTGGAGCCTTTGACGGCGACGAATCCGAATTTGCGGATGATGCGTCCCATGTATTCGCCGTCGTAGCTGTTGCTGCTCATCACGCGGACTCCGAAGTCGCGGAAGATGTAGGTGGAGGGGATAATGCAGGCGTGCCAGAACGAGGTGATCAGCGGGCGCTCGTCCAGCGTTTTTTCTGCGCCGTCTTCGCGCGAGACACAGAGGCGCAGAGTGGGACCGATGAGGCGGATGAAGGAGTATCCCGCGGCGATGATGATGCGGAGGATGATTCTCTGGCGGAGGGTGAAGCGGTTGGGACCAGCGACTTCGGTTGCAGGGGTTTCAGTTGTGCTGGCTTCGGTCACGAGGCTTATTGTAATGGGACGGGCGTACGGCTTGCTGTTATGCACCTCAGGGGCTAAAGCCCGGCAATTTCTTTATGCTTCTTGACGCAGGCCTGAAGGCCTGCTCCACCCTCGCTCTCGGCGCAGATCCGGAAGCGTAGCGCTGCTCCAAGCCCGGAATGCGCCTCGCTGCGCTTGGCCGGATGGGCGAAGGCGCCCGTCCCCACACGAACTGTGGCAATCCTGAAAGTTGCTTAGCCTTCCAGGTAGGTGTCGATCCAATTTTTGACTTTTTGGCGGCGGTCGTCGGCGGGGTCGAAGCGGATGCCGAAAGTCCTGCTCTTGTGCCAGGTCACAACGCCGCGGACGTTGACGCGCGGCAGAGTGAGCAGGGAAAAGGAAATCTCGACGTTGGTGCCAGAAGGAATATCCTCGGAGCTTTTCAGTGACATGCCGCCGGAGCTGACCTCGAGGCTGGAGGCGACGAGGCGAGTTCCATCCGGGCTAACGACGTTGACTTCGGTCATGATCGGGATGCGCGCGTAGCGGCGGAATTCGTGGAGCACGAGCATGTGGGTGGCGCGAACCAGTTTGAGAGTCGCGGCCCGCTCGAGAGGCTCCTGAAACATGGCGTTGATGCCGAACTTGGAATAGCGCATGGCTTCCTGCGCGTTGCCTCCCAGACCGTAGAGCACCATGCGGCTATTGGAGGGCGAAGTGCGCGCCGCTTCCATGACGGCTTCGGCGCCGGTGCCCAGAGGGACCACGCAGGCCTCGAATTTTTCCTGGCGCACGCGCTCCGCCGCGCCGGAGGACAAGAGCACCGTCTCGATGCCGAACTGGCGGAAGCAATTGTTCAGCAGGGCGCGGGCAGATTCTTTAAGGTCGACCAGGGCAACGCGAGCCGCCGCCTTCTTCGTGGGAATGGGCGCCGGGGCAGTGCCGAAGGCTTTTTCCATGTCAGGGGACCGGTCTTCAGTACGAAAGTTTATTGTGGCGTGCCGGAGAAAAGATGGAAAGACCCTAAGGGGCAGGGCGGGAGTACAAAAGTGCCATTACCCGAGTTGGACTGGTGGGTTGAGCAGGCAAAAGCGCAGGCGCTTGACCTCAGGCGTGGGCCACGGCAGCCATAAATGGCTCTGCCAGGGCATCCGCGCCCGGTAACTCGATGGTGACACGTGCGCCGTGGGGCTGCACGTTCTCGATTCTCAGGTCTCCGCCGCGTTCTTTGACGATTCCATAGCAGACGCTCAAGCCCAGCCCCGTTCCTTTGCCCACGGGCTTGGTGGTATAGAACGGATCGAGGGCGCGGTTCAGATTGCCAAAGCCGGGTCCGGAATCTTCTACTTCGATCACCGCGCGAGAGCCGTTGCGGTAGGCGCGAATGCTGATTTGCTTGCTGCCCGACATGCCCTCGAGAGCGTCGCTGGAATTGTTGAATAGGTTGAGCAGGATCTGTTTGATTTCATCCTCATTCACGGCCAGCAGTGGGAGGTCCGGTGCGATATCGAACACAACTCGAACGCTGTGCCTGCGGGTGTAGTATTCGCGCAGAGCCAGCACCTCCTGCACCACGGGTGAGAGCTGCACGGCCTGGGTGTCGCGCGTGCTCTGCCGGGAAAAGCGCAGCAGGTTGTCGGTGATCCGCTTCATGCGGCGGGCTTCGCCAACCAGCTTGGTGAGTTGATCGCGAGTCTGCGGCCCGGCGATGGCTTCGCTCAACAGTTCGCTGTAACCCATGATGACGGTCAGGGGATTGTTGAGTTCATGCGCCACTCCGGCCAGGAGTTGACCCAGGGCGGCCAGCTTTTCCGACCAGACCAACTGCGTGTGCAACGCCTTCAGTTCGACGGCTACGGCAAGATCGCCTGCGAGCATTTCGATGCGGGATAGTTCGAGGGCATCGATCGTATGCGCGTCGCGGGGTGCCGCTAATCGGATGCAGCCGAGGTATGCGCCACCGGCTGAGCAGAGCGGGATCAGTAGCTCTTCGCGGCTTTTCCAATGTGCATTCGGTTTCACGCACTCCGGAGGCGGAATTGCTTCCTGAGGAGGCAACACGTAGGAGTTCTTCCCCATGAGTCGGGATTGCGAACACAGAGTCTTAATATGGTCGAGCGTCCAGTCATGGGTTTGCGCCTGCAATCTCTGCAACGCCGCTGGCGAGAGTCCGCTCGACCCCGCGACTCGCAGCCTGCGTTCGGCATCTTCAAGTTGCACCACGGCCACGCTGAAGTTGCTGACTTCGGTGATGGCGGAAGCTATGGCGGGACAAATGGCATCAGGCCGACCGCCGCCGAGCAGGCGGGAAGTGAGCGCCGAGAAGCGTTCCAGCTGGCGGTTCAGCACGGCGGCCTTGAGTTGCATGCCGGCGATTGATTCCGACTTGTCCTCTACCACGGCCAGAATCATTCCGAAGGCGACGAAGAACTTCGGCGTGTTCCAGAGTTCTCCAGGAATAATCAGATTCGGAGCGAGGCGATCGACCAGCAGGCCGAGAGGAAACACGGCTCCCCAGCAAAAGAATCCGCCGGCGATGGTGAGCATGGCAGGCGATGCCCGCCAATAGTTCCGGCAGATGAAGACGCCGGACAAAGCAAATCCGATTCCAAGGAGCACAATTGCTCCTTCATCAAACGAGCCGCGTAGAGCGGCGCGAATCGCCCACGCTCCGGCAAACGAACACAGAAAAGTGGTGGTCGCAAGAAACAACGACAATTTGCGGGTTATCCCGAAGAAGAACCCAGCCGCACCGCCGAAGCAGGTTAGCAGGCACAAGACATAAGGCCAGCGGGCGTAGACGTCGTAGCAGGTGCATGCCACGTACACCACAGAAGGCACGCCCAACACCAGCAGCAAGAGAATGCGCTTGACAGAATCTTCGACCACCCAGGAAACCGATACCAGAAAACTGACGGCGGCGGCCTGCAGCGATCCCGAATCGACGGCTAAGAGGAAGTAGCTGACTGGGCCGTGATCCGGCTCCAGCAGTTGCGCCAGGAAATGGACAAATACCAGCGCCCATCCGATCGTCCAAAGCGTGAGGCGGGCGCTGCTGGCCTGGCGCTTCAGACATACGAAGATGATAACGAGCACGCCGACGGTTAGAAATGTCGGAATTTTTTCGACGACACCCATTTGAGGTTACTTTTGGGGGAGCATTTCGATTGCAACAGTAACTCAGGGTAACCAGCTGAACGCCTTAGTACAACGCCAGAACGTGCCATGAGAGTGGCACCAAGGTCGGGCATAGCATTCGGAAGTGAGTGAAAGAATAAGGAAGGCGCGGCCGCTAATTCGGAACGGCCAATCGGCTGTTCACGCTGTTCAGAAGTTTTTCTGCTGCCTCTCCCGGATCTTGCGTGGCAAAGTTCTCTTCCAAAACGAGCACAGAGACCGCCGGATCGATTTCTTCGAGCGTCTTGGCGATGGGTTTGCCATGCATGGCTTGCATCCGAGCGGAAATTACAACGAGCTTCGCCTTGGTTGCCTTGAGCAGGATACGGGCGTCGTTGAGGCTCAGAGTGGTCATGGCGTTGTATCCCGCGCTGCACAGCACTTCGCGCAGAAACGTGCATACATCGGTTGACTCGAAAACGCAAAGCAGGCGGGGTCGCGCGTCCCCGGTTTTTCCGCGCGAATATTTGGAGCCGAGGTAGGCGGCAGTGATGGCTTCTTCCACCGAATCGTAAGTTTCAAATTGCGCGAGCAGGTTTGTGAGTTGCAGCACTTTCCGGATGTTGGGCGGCACGCCGCTGAGTTTAAGGTCTCCGCCTTTTGAGCGTGCGGCTTGCATTAGACGCACCAACGCTCCCAAACCGCTGCTGTCGACGAACTCTACCTGGTCGAGTTGCAGCACGACATCGCCGTGCTTGTCGATGGAGTCTCCGACGTGGGAGTGCAGCGTGAAAACTTCATTGCCGGCGACGATGCGTCCGTGGCATTGAACAATCAAGACCTCGCCAACCGGGCGGCTCTCCAGCCGTAGTTGCATCGCGCCTCCTCTGCGTGGCGAATCTTACGTGGAGGAAAGCGGCAAGTCAATCTTGGGGTGGAGCGGGCCTAAGGGCTAAGCCCGGCTCTCGATTTGGCACCGTGTGGCACGGCTGAAGCCGTGCCCTTTCCGAGCCTCTTAATGAGTTGGATTTTTCTACTCTGACCATCTCCGGAACAGCAGCGCGCCGTTGGTGCCACCGAAGCCGAAAGAGTTCGACATAGCGTATTCGAGCTTGGCCTTGCGGGCGTGGTTGGGGACGAAATCCATGCCGCAGGTTTCGGGATCCTGCGTGACGAGATTGATGGTGGGCGGCAGGATCTGATCGCGCAGGGCCAGCACCGTGATGCCCGCTTCAAGGCCGCCCGCGCCTCCGAGCAGATGCCCGGTCATGGATTTCGTGGAGCTGACGGGAAGTTTATGCTCGCCAAAGAAGTTGCGGATGGCGTGCGCCTCCAGCGTGTCGCCGATCGGCGTCGACGTTCCGTGAGCGTTGACGTAATCGACTTTGTCGGGGCTGATACCGGCGTCGCGGGTGGCGTTGCGCATAACGCGGAATCCGCCTTCGTGCTCAGGCGCGGGCTGCGTCATGTGGTAAGCGTCGCCAGACATGCCATAACCGGCAATCTCGGCGAGGATGGGCGCGCCGCGCCGCTGGGCGTGCTCCAGTTCTTCGAGCACCAGAATGCCCGCGCCTTCACCCATCACAAAACCGTCGCGATCTTTGTCCCAGGGACGGCTGGCTTTTTCGGGATCGTCGTTGCGGGTGGAAAGCGCGCGCATGGCGGCGAATCCCCCGACGCCCATTGGAGTAATCGCGGCTTCGGAGCCCCCGGCGATCATCACATCCGCATCGTTGTGCTGAATGATGCGGAAAGAATCTCCTACCGAGTGAGCGCTGGTGGTGCAGGCAGTGGCTGTGGCTTCGTTCGGGCCTTTGGCGCCGAGCCGCATGGAAACGTGGCCAGCGGCGAGATTGATAATGGCCGCTGGAATAAAGAACGGTGAAATCTTGCGCGGGCCGCCTTCAAACAGGGCAGTGTGTTCGCGTTCGATGATGTCGAATCCGCCGATGCCGGAGCCAATGTGCACGCCAACGCGCTCGTCGTTCTCCGGTGTGATCTGCAGGCCAGACATCTTGAACGCTTCATCCGCGGCGGCGACGGCCAGGTGGATGAAGCGTCCCATCTTCTTGACTTCTTTTTTTTCGATGAAGTTCAGCGGGTCGAAGTTCTTGACCTCGGCGGCGATCTGGCAGGCGAAATTTGTAGAATCGAACTGGGTGATGCGGGCTACGCCGCTTTTGCCGGCGAGCACGGCCTTCCAGACTTCTCCGGTGGTATTGCCCACGCCGCAGATCAGGCCGATGCCGGTAACTACGACCCTGCGTCCCAAACTACTTGCCGCCTTTCGAATGTTTCCCGATGTAGTCGATGGCATCCTGCACGGTGCGGATCTTTTCCGCATCCTCGTCCGGGATTTCGATGTCGAAGCCTTCTTCGAAAGCCATCACCAGTTCGACTGTGTCCAGTGAATCCGCGCCCAGGTCGTCTACGAACGATGCGCTGGAGGTGACCTCGCCTTCATCCACGCCCAACTGCTCTACGATGATCTGCTTTACCTTCTCGTCAACGGCTGCCATGTTTCTCCTCGCTTTAGCTCGATTTGATTTGAAATTCGATGCCGGGATTCGGGGATCGCACTCTCCGCTTCCCGTCCGGCCTTCGCCCGGACCCCTCCGCGATTTTGTTCCTCGCAGGTGCTGCCGCACTGAAAATAGGCGAACGTGTAGTGTAATTGCCCCAGTGAATTAGTGTAAAGGAAGAGGATTGCCACACGGGACAAACCCTCGGCCAAACTTTGGATCGGGGACACTTGATCCTAACGGTTGGAAGTTCTCGTGGTCAAACTGCGGGCAAGTTATGATTGAACGATGCGTGCTGTCGTGCAGCGGGTAAGCCGCGCCCAGGTTACGGTGAATGACGAGATCGTAGCTAGGATCGGCGTGGGGTTGCTGGTCTTGCTGGGCGTCGGCCGGGACGACACGGAGGCCGATGCAACCTACCTGGCGGAAAAAATCACGGGCCTGCGAGTGTTCGAAGACGCCGAGGGGAAAATGAATCGCAGCGCGCAAGATGTCGGCGGGAGCGTGCTGGCAGTTTCGCAATTCACGCTGTACGGAGACGTGAGGCGCGGCAAGCGGCCGTCGTTCGACGCCGCGGCGCCGCCGGAAAAAGCGCGCCAGCTTTACGAGTTCTTCGTGGAACAGATTCGCGCCGCCGGACTGCGCTGCGAGACCGGGCGCTTTCAGGAAATGATGAAGGTGGAACTGGTGAACGAGGGGCCGGTGACGATTCTGCTGGATTCGGCGAAGACGTTTTAATCCGCAATGCAAGAGAGCAAGGGGACGGCGGAGAGGCTTCAAGGGTGCGTCCTTACGATATGAGAAAGATCTTCTTCAACTCCCGTGGCTTGCGTGCCGGCTGGCGCCTGCTCATTTTTGTCGGCATTTTCGTGGGACTCGGGTTCCTTTCGGACCGGATCATTACCAAAATCTTCCACCCCAAAGAGCGCTCGTTTCTTGATCCCATAGGAACCATCTTCGGCGAGTTGGAGAGTCTCATCCAAGTGCTGATCGCAACCTGGATTATGGCCCGCATCGAGCGCCGCCGGTTCGGCGCTTATGGCATTCCGGTGCGCAACGCCTTCGGAAGTGACTTCTGGGTTGGGATCGCCTGGGGCGCGGCTTCCACTTCTCTGCTGGTGGGCCTGATTGCTGCCTTCGGGGGATATCACATCCTGGGGTTCGCCCTCCGTGGCGGGACGCTCTGGTATTTCGCAAGCGTCTGGGTCATTGCCAACCTGCTCATCGGATTTGCCGAGGAACTCCAGTTCCGCGCCTATCTTCTCGCCACCCTCGCTGACGGTATTGGCTTCTGGGCATCGGCTATTCTGCTTTCCATTGGCTTTGGTGCGCTGCACTACTTCCTGAAGCCGCACGAACGATGGGAAGACTTTGCTTCGACCGGGCTGCTCGGACTCTTCATGTGCTTCACCCTGCGTCGCACTGGCTCACTGGCGCTTGCCATCGGTTTCCACGCTGCCTTCGATCTGGCGAACCTCTTCGTGTGGTCGGGACAAAACGCCGGCGAGTATGCGGTTGGCCATCTTCTTGAAACCCGCTGGCAAGGGCCACAATGGCTGACCGGCGGCCTGCTCGGCCCTGAAGCCAGCTGGATGGTATTTGTAGTGATCGTGCTGATGTTTGCGATCTTTGATCGATGTTATCGGCAGAAGAAGTTTCCATCCTGAGTCCGCCTGTGGCGGCCGTCACTTTTCTCAACGTACAATCAACCAGGAGGCGAATATATGCGTAGGGGCAACGCGATTGCGCTCTTGATAGTGATGTTTGCAATTACTGCCGCCGCGGGGTCGAAGATCGAGGGCACAACCACGCTGAAGGATTTCCAGCCTTTCGGAACCGTCGACAAGAAAACCCACAAGCATCAGCAGTACGATCTCTCGTTCGCCGCCATGGGTAAGCTCTACACTTGCCGGTCGGTCGAGAAAGAGTCCCTGAAGGCCACCGATTTCGTCGTGGGCAGCGACGTCACGTACCAGATCAACGGCGACAAGGGTAAAGTGAAAAATGCCAGCGGCAAAGAAGTGGAATGCACCGTCATGCGGGTCGCCGAAGTACCCGCCGCAGCTCCGCCGGCCTCCCCGCAGTGAGGTAACAGGAGAAGGCGATTTCAGGATCGCCGGGCGAGCATTCTACGTTACGCTGGTTTCAAGTAGAGGATCAGCGGGGTCCTGCGCCATATCAGCCAACTCCAGTTGAAGATTGCCGGGATTGGTGGCGTAAGCCAGTCCAGTGTCGAGATCGAGGACGCCTTCTCGGATCAGTCGCTCGATCTCGCCATCGAAGTGCTGCATGCCGTCCTGACCGCCGACGCGCATCGCATCCAACAGGGTCTTGCCGTCGCCTTCACCTTTTTCCACGTACTCGCGAGTGCGTAGAGTGGACTTCAATATTTCAATGGCGGCAACGCGGCCAGAGCCATCCTTGCGAGGAATGAGTCGCTGGGAAATGATGTAACGAAAACTTTTGGCCAGGCGGTTTCGCAGGGTGTGCTGTTCGGCCATGGGGAAAACTCCCACGATTCGCTCCACCGTCTTCGAGGCGTCGATGGTGTGCAGCGTAGACAGGACCAGGTGACCGGTTTCCGCCGCTTCCATGGCGATCTCGATGGTTTCGCGATCTCGCATCTCACCCACAAGAATAACTTTCGGAGCCTGCCGCAGCGCCGCTCTTAGCGCGAGCGCAAAGCTTGGCGTATCGGCGTGCAATTCACGCTGATGCACGATGCAGTTCTTGTGGGGATGCAGGAACTCAATGGGATCTTCGATGGTGAGCACGTGATAGAACTGCTCTTTGTTAATTTTGTCGATGATCGCGGCCAGGGTAGACGATTTGCCCGAGCCGGTGGGACCAGTCACCAGCACGATTCCGTTGCGCAAGCCTACAATCTTGCCCAACTCCTCAGGCAGGTTTAGAGATTCGAAGTCCGGGACCTTGCCCGGAATGACCCGCATCACTACGGCGCAGGTACCGCGCTGCATGAAGATGTTGACGCGAAAGCGATTGGAACCCGGCAAACTGTAAGACACATCGCACGACCCCAGTCTGCTCAAGTTGTCCCTGGCATCTTCATTGTTGCCGATGAGATCGGACGCGATGCGCCGCGTATCTTCACCGGTGAGGGCTCGCGTGGCTCCAGCGGGAGTGAGTTTTCCGTTGATTTCCACGAGCGGTGGTTTGCCCGGCGAGAAAAAAAGGTCGCTGATCTTCGCCGAGGTTCTCAGCATTGCTGCCAGCAAGGTGGGAGTCGAGATGGGCGCGGCAGCCGGGGCCGCGGCGGCAGCCGTCCGCGCGGCGGAAGAAGGCGCATTGGCGACGGGATTCGTCGGAGAAGCCATAGGGCGGCTACGGAAACTGAGGAGACTTACACTTGAATGCTACTCAGACCGCCCAGGTGCAACTGTTCAAAAGTGCTCGCTTCTTCGGCGGTTGTTAGGGATTTCTTATTCCACACAAGCTCTCTATGCATGGGCGGCGAGGATGGCATCAGTTACGCGGGCAGCTTCCACGGCCGCTTTTACGTCATGGGTTCGCAAGATGTGCGCACCTTTGAGAATCAGCATGGTGTGAGCGGCTAGATTTCCGTAAAGGCGGCCCGCAACGGGAGCGTCTTTCCCATCTTTCGCCAGGGCGCGGCCGAGAAATGACTTTCTCGACGTTCCCGCCACCAGGGGAAATCCAAGGGACTGCAAATCCTGAAAGCGCGCCAGCAGCGGATAGTTCTGCTCAAAGTTTTTTCCGAAGCCAAAGCCAGGATCAAGCGCGATCCTTTCCCGGCGCACGCCGGCCAGCACCGCCGCTTCCGCCCATTCTCTGAGTTCGCGCTTGACCAGCAGAAAAATATCTCCGGAGGGCGGCAGCGTTCGCCACTCTTCGGGGCGTCCGCGCGTGTGCATCAGAACGACGCCGCATTTTATTTCAGCAATGGTGCTGGCCATCTGCGCGTCCCAACGCAGCCCGCTGATATCGTTGACGATCTCGGCTCCAGCCGCGGCCGCGGCACGGGCCACGCTGGCTTTGTATGTGTCAATCGAGATCACTGCATCGGGGCGCTGCCTCTTGAGCGATGAGATCACGGGGAATACGCGCTTCAACTCTTCTTCCGCGCTGACAGCGACTTTGGCGCCGGGGCGGGTTGATTCCCCGCCGACATCAATGATGTCAGCGCCTTCCTCGAGCAGCTGTGTGGCGTGCACCGTGGCTTTTTCGGGATCAAGGTAAAGGCCGCCGTCAGAAAAAGAATCGGTCGTCACATTGACGATGCCCATGATCAGCGTGCGTTTGCCCAGTTCGAGCGTGCGCGTCCCCAGGCTCCATTGAAAGACAGCTCTCATGCGGCAGATTCTAAATGAAAGAAGAGAGTGGAGAGTGAAAGCGACGCGCTATCGACGCCGAACGGCTGCATCCCGCTTGCCCATGGCGCGAAGCGCACCTGGCCCGGTGCCGGTCGGCGGTTTGCGCATTCCGTCGAGCAAGTCCTTGAGCACGATCGCGTTGTTGCGCGTCTCGTTCTTCGAGGAGTAGAGGAGCGTCAGACGCTTCCTCTTGTGGGCCAGGGAATAGAGTTTCTGTAAATCCTTCTCGGCTTCGGGACGGGTCAATTCCTTCAGGTAACGCCGGCGAAAAACCGGCCACTGTTCGGGCTGCGCGTGAAACCACTTTCGAAGTTCGTCGGAGGGAGCAAGATCGCGCAGCCACTCATGCATCGCAATCTCATCTTTTGAAATACCACGAGGCCACAGCCGGTCGACGAGAACCCGCGCTCCGTCGGAGCGCGACACCGATTCATACACCCGCTTCACCGCAACTGGCATGGCTTTGCAGCTTTCCCCTATTATTGTAAGTCGAGTGGGATTGGGCGGCTGTGGGAAACTGGGTATAAATATCGGCAGTGTTATCGTGAGTACGCAATGATAAAAGTGGCTGACCGGCAGGAGCAGAAGGATCACCATCGCTGGATTGGAGCGGCGATGGCCGCACTGCTGGCGGTATCTGCGCTCGTCGGTTGCGATGTCGAGCGTCGCAAGTCAGACGCTGAACTCGGCCTCAACCCCCAGCAAGCCGCCGGACGCAAGCTCTATGACAACTACTGCGACCGCTGTCACCGGCCCGATTCCACGAAGGGGAAAAAGGGACCGGGCTTGAAGGGCATGTTCCAGCATCAGTTTCTTTCCCAGACCGGACTGCCCGCGAATGACGACCGCGTCACTGACATTATTCGCAACGGCCGTCCCGACATGCCGGGCTACAGCCAGGTGCTGAGCGCGCAAGACATGCAGGACCTGCTCGCCTACCTGCACACCTTGTAATTGGCCCGTCGAATCGACCGTGTGGAATTCATTCTCTTCGTGGGATAATCTCCGGGTGAAAACCGCGGCGCCCTCGGACCTTTTTCGCAAGCTGCCTTCCGTCGACGATGTGATGCGCGTTTCTGCAGTTCGAACACTCGCGGCGAGTTATGGCCATCAATCCACGGTGGACGCGGCGCGCGCCGTGCTGTCCCGGTTGCGGCAGGAGATCACGTCGGGACTGCTGGATGCGAATGCGCTGGAGCTTGCACTTTCTGGCCTGGCGGGAGCGGTGGAAAACCAACTTCGCGAGGCGCTGGGTTATTCTCTGCGGCCGGTGATCAACGCCACCGGCGTGATCCTGCATACAAATCTCGGCCGTGCCCCGCTGAGCGATGCAGCGATCGAGCATATCCGCGCGACGGCGCCTGGTTATTCCAATTTGGAGTTTGACCTCGCCGCGGGTGCGCGCAGCAAACGTGATGTTCACGTGGATCGATTGTTTCAGCGCTTGCTGGATGAAGAAATGAGAAGTAGCGAAGTGAAGAGCCCGAAGCCGGCAGCTATCTCGACGATTGTGGTCAACAATAATGCGGCTGCCGTGCTGCTGGCGCTGAACACCCTCGCCGAGGGCGGAGAAGTCATCGTCTCGCGCGGAGAACTGGTCGAGATCGGTGGCTCGTTCCGCATTCCCGACGTGATGGCCAAGTCGGGCGCGATTCTGTGCGAAGTCGGCACGACGAACCGCACGCGCACCGCTGACTACGAACGCGCCATCACGGAACGGACGCGGCTCCTGCTGCGCGTGCACCGCTCCAACTTCGAGATCACGGGTTTCACAGAGCAGGCTTCTATAGTGGAACTGGCTGCGTTGGCCCGCAAGCGTGGCATTCCGCTGATGGAAGACCTGGGCAGCGGCGCGTTGTTTGATCTGCGCTCGATCGGAATCAGCGGCGAACCGGGCGTGCTCGACAGCCTGCGGAGCGGTGTCGACATTGTTACCTATAGCGGCGACAAGCTGCTTGGCGGTCCGCAGGCGGGGTTAATCAGCGGCAGTTCGGAGTTGGTGGCGCGCATGCGGTCGAATTCGCTGTTCCGCGCGTTGCGCGCGGATAAGCTGATCTATGCCGCGCTGGAAGCAACTCTTCTCGCATACGTGAAGAAGGATCACGATGCCATTCCCACGCTGCGCATGATGCGGCTCACGAAAGAGGAAATCGGCGAGCGGGCTGAAGCGCTGGCGGCGCGAGTTGCAGCTCCGAAGTTGAAGCTCGAAATCGTGGACGGCGAATCCCTCCTCGGCGGAGGAGCCGCGCCGTCTTCCGTTCTACCCACGCGATTGCTGGCGCTGACTTGCGAAGGCCTGAGTGCTGACGAACTGGCTTCGCGGTTGCGCGGTTCGGAGCCTCCGATCATCACCCGAGTCGAGGAAGGCCGCGTGCTGTTGGACTTGCGGACTGTGTTTACGCAGCAGGATGCCGAGGTGGTAGCGGCTCTCAATCGCATCCTTGCATGACCGTCTCGCATCGAAGCAGCATTGGCTCTCCTCTACACTGTCGGACATTCGACCCGCTCGCTCGACGACTTAATCGAGACGCTGAAGGCTCACGCGATTGAAACCCTCGTGGATATCCGAGCCTTTCCCATGTCGCGGCGGCTGCCGCAATTTAATCGAGAATCACTAGAAATAAGTTTGCCGGCCACCGGAATTAACTATGTCTGGATGAAAGCCCTTGGCGGCTACCGCAAGAAGAGTCGCGAAGACTCCCCGAACATTGCCTTGCGCAATGCGAGCTTCCGCAATTACGCCGACTACATGCTGACCTCGGAATTCGAAAACGCGATGGCAGAACTGGTGGCGCTGGCCGAGGGCTCACGCACCGCTTATATGTGTGCCGAGCGCGTATACTTCCGCTGCCACCGCATGTTGGTCTCTGACTGGCTGGTCGCGCACGGGCACGAAGTGTTGCACATTGACGGCACCGGTCCCGTCAAACCGCATCGCCTGACCACAGAAGCTCGCATGACAGACGGCGAGTTGATTTACCGCGGAGACCGCCTGCTGTAAGGCGCGTCGAACACCCGGCAGCAAGGTGTTTAGAAAGCGGTAAGATGTTAGAAATATGATCGTCGGCACGGGCATCGACATCGCGGAAGTTCCGCGCATCCGGCAATCGATCGCGCGCTTTGGTGATCGCTTTCTGCAGCGCATCTATACCCAGGGCGAAATCCGCTACTGTGATTCCAAGGCCAACCGTGCCGAGCGCTACGCCGCACGCTTCGCCGCCAAAGAAGCGGCGATGAAGGCTCTGGGCACGGGCTGGAGCCATGGCGTCCGCTGGCAGGATTGCGAAGTGACGCGCCTGCCGGGCGGACGACCAACCATCACTTTTCACGGAAAAGCCGGCGAGATCGCCGCTCGGCTGGGCGCGAAGCACGCCGCGCTGTCGCTCTCGCATACGGCCGAGCAGGCCATCGCGCAAGTCATTCTTGAGAGTTAAGTCGACTCTCGGCCAAGGCGACCGCTAAAACACGCTTGTCATCCCGAGCGCAGCGAGAGCCTGCCCTGAGCGAAGTCGAAGGGGATCCTGGTTTCTGCCTAAGCCGCCCTTCTTGCCGCTACACGCGAGCGACCAAGATCCCTCGCTTTGCTCGGAATGACAGGTCGCGGTAGCACACTGCACTTCGTGATTGGTGCACACTGCGCGATTGGTGCACAGTCGGGGATTGGTGCGGCGTTCGCGATTGGTGGGGCGTCTCTACAGACCTTCTGCTAGACTGACGCATTCCAAACATTTCATGTCTGTGACCACTCAAGCTGCCGCGCCGGTTACCTCCTCTACTGAAATTCCCGAACGCACTCTTCTCGCCGGTCTGGCGCTGACCAGCTTCGCCGCATTGTTGCTGGAACTGGCGCTGACGCGATTATTTTCCGTGGTGCTCTTCTATCACTTCGCGTTTCTGGCGATTTCGATTGCGCTGCTCGGCCTGGGGGCCGGCGGAGTCTTTGCCTATCTTTTCAAAAATCGCCTCGCCAAAACAGGCACGCGCCACCTGGCAGCGCGCCTGTGCCTCGAAAGCTCTCTCCTGGTGTTGATCGCGCTGGAAGTTATCCTGCACATCCCGGTGGCGCTCTCCATAACGTGGAGCAATTTCCTGCACTTGACAGCTCTCTACGTGGTGGCGGCGCTGCCTTTTTTCCTGACGGGATTGTTGTTTTCCGTGGTCTTCGCCCGGGAGACGCGGCGCATACCGCTGCTTTATGGCGCCGACCTCGGCGGTGGCGCGCTGGCCTGCCTGGCCACGGTCCCGCTTCTCAACTGGATTGGCGGCCCGAATACGATTCTCATGGCCAGCGTGGCGCTCACCCTGGCAGCCGCGGTCTGGGCGCCTTCGCGCGCCTGGCGCCGGGGCGCCGGCGCCGCCCTCGCATTATTCCTGATGCTGATTGCCGGCAACCTTTCCGACCGGCTGTTCGATGTCATCTACGCCAAGGGGATGTTCCGCGATCCTGCATGGGTGGAGTTCGCCCGCTGGAATGCGCTGTCGCGCGTCGAAGTGGATCGCCAGGGCCAGAGCAAAACCATTGTCATTGACGCCGACGCTTCCACCTACATCATGAATGTCGAACCCGAGCAGGTCCACGGTACGCGCTGGCAGGACATTCTGATGTCCAGACCGCCGGCGTTAGCCAACGTTCTGCGGCCTCACGGGGAATTCGCAATCATCGGTCCGGGCGGCGGGATTGATGTGCTGAGTGCCCTGGCCAGTGGAAGTCCGAGTGTGACCGGCATCGAGATCAATCCGCTCATCGCCAACACCATCATGCGCGGGCGCTACGCCACTTATTCCAGGCACCTGTACCAGCGGCCCGATGTGCACATGCACGTGACCGACGGCAGATCGTATCTGCGTTCAACCGGGCAACAGTTCGATGTGGTACAGATGACGCTGGTCGACACATGGGCCTCGACCGCCGCAGGCGCTTTCGCACTAAGTGAAAACAATCTATACACAGTGGAAGCCTTTCGAGAATATTTCGAGCATCTCAAACCGGACGGCATGATCGCCATTACGCGCTGGGAGTTCCGCGAGCCCCGAGAAGCCCTGCGCATAGTTTCGGTTGCGATGGAAGCATTGCACAGGCTCGGTCTGGCGAATCCCGCACGCAACTTTATCGTCGCCTCGCAAGGGCCGCTCAATGAAGATGGAATTCCTGTGGTCGTGCTGGCCAAGAAAACCGCTTTTACCGAGGAGGAAGAGGCTGCGGTCCAGGCCCATCTCCACAATTACAGACAACTCTTTCCCCTTTACCTGCCTTCCCATCCCGAAGTATGGCAAGCCGGCCACAATCCCTTTGCCGATCTGATCGCGAGCAACGATCCTTACAGATTCGCCCAGAATTATGCCTACAACGTTTCTCCGGTCACCGATAACGCGCCATTTTTCTTCTTCACGCTCAAACCCGGACAAATCCTTGGCCAGCAGGGGCGGCATAGCGTGGACTGGAAGGTGAACCTGGGCGTGCTGGTTCTGATTCTGGTGCTGGCTATCTCTTTCGTTGCGGTTCTCGGCTTTCTGATTTTGCCGCTGGCGCTTCATGGCGGCCGCCAGTCGCCAGTTCCACTCCTTTATTTCGTGGCGGTCGGTCTCGGCTACATCCTGGTGGAGATCGCATTTATTCAGCGCTTCGTGCTTTTCCTGGGACACCCAACCTACGCGCTCACGGTTGTTATCTTTCTCCTGATGCTGTCGAGCGGCGCTGGAAGCCTGTTTTCGCGACGCTGGCTTCCCCGTCCACAAATGGCCTGGATGCCGCTGGTGCTCGTGATCCTCGCCCTGGCGGGCAATGTATTCCTCCTGCCTCGCGCGCTTCCCGCCTGGGTAGGCCTGGCATTTGGCTACCGCCTGGTGGTGAGCGGTTTGTTGCTCGCGCCGCTCGGCTTCGTAATGGGAATGCCGTTCCCCACCGGGCTGCGCGCACTCGCCGTGCGCCCCATCTTCGAAGTTCCCGCCGGCGTCACCGAGGCAGACAATGCCGTGGAGTGGGCCTGGGCGATGAACGCCGCCGCCAGCGTGCTGGGTTCTGTCCTGGCCATGGTGATCGCGATCCAATTTGGCTTGACCGTAACCCTGTGCTGCGGGGTTGCAGTCTACCTGGCCGCCCTGATGCTTCTGCCGACTCTTCGGCCACAACGCGCTTAAGAATGGCCCTGGGTTTGTTATGATGCTGCGTGGGGCGGCGGTAGGGCCTGCTCCGGGACCACCGGGAACAACACCGAAGACAACGTAGATGGCGGTTTGAGGAAATCCTTTGCCGAGCCAAAAACAGCTCAAGTGGTCGCAACTTCGGGTCGGTATCACCGTGATTGTCGCGAGCCTCGTGCTCGGGCTGCTTCTGTTCCTTATGTCCGGAACCGGCGGCTACTTCAGCAAGCGAATCACGCTGGCCTCCTACTTCGACAATGCGGAGGGTTTGCGGGTGGGCGCGCCGGTACGACTTAGTGGCGTGGACATCGGCAACGTCTCAAAAATTCTCATTGTCCGCGACCGGGACAAGCAACTCACTCCCGTGAAAATTGTCATGAAGGTCAGCACGAAGTACAGCTTCAACCTTCGCCGCGATACCCGCACTTCTCTCGAGACTGCCGGGGTGTTGGGCGAGACTTTCATGGACATGGACAGCTCGCAGGCCGTCGGCCCACCGGCGCAGGATGGCGACACTCTTCCAACGCTCATCCATCCCGACTTCAACGAAGTCGTGCGTTCCAGCCAGAGCACGCTGCAAAATATGGATGCCCTGCTCAAGCGCGCCGACCGCATTCTGGCCTTCGCGGAAAGCGGCAAAGGTTCGCTTGGCAAGTTGATTTACGATCCCACCCTGTATGACCGCTTCTCCGAGACAGTTGCAGAGCTCAAAACGGTGGTCGACGAGATTGCCAAGGGGCAAGGCAGCCTGGGCCAATTGATCAATAGCAACGACGCTTACAACAAATTCGTTGCGACCCTCGACAAAATGAATGGCGTAGTGGACGACCTGCAACAGGGCAAAGGCACAGCCGGAAAGTTCTTGAAAGACCCCTCCCTCTACAACAATGCCAACGACACCGTCGCCAACTTGAAAAAAGTGAGCGAGGACTTGAATGCAGGCAAGGGAACTGCGGGAAGATTGCTGAAAGACGAGGAACTGGGAAAAAAGATCGACACCACCATGACCAAGCTCGCAGCCCTGACCAGCGAACTCGAGGCAGGACAGGGAACGGTGGGAAAACTCTTCAAGGACGATACGCTATACAACAATGCCAATCAGATGCTGGAAGAGAGCCGGAACCTGGTAAAAGCGATCCGGGAGAACCCCAAGAAGTATCTCAGCATCAAACTCCACATTTTCTGAGAACGAACGCCCACCTTCTTGGCCTCGGATTGCGCGGATCAAATTCTCTGAAATTTTCCGGTTTTATCCCTGGTGATCCGCGAAAATCGGTGGCAAACTCCGGCTCGATATGCCGCGTCTAGCAGACCACTCGCGGCGCGGAGGTGGAGTCGGCCTGCTCGTGCGCATGATAGCTGGAGCGCACCAGCGGTCCGGACTCGACGTGCCGGAAGCCGAAGCGCAGAGCTTCGTTTCGCAGCTCGCGGAATTCTTCAAGGGTGTAGAACCGCGCAATGGGCAAGTGGTCGCGCGAGGGGCGCAGATATTGGCCCACGGTAAGAATGTCTACTCCGCGGCCACCCAGATCGCGGAACACGTCGACAAGTTCCGCGGTCGATTCGCCCAGTCCGACCATCACGCCGCTCTTCGTCACCATGCCGGGAGAGAATTTCTTGGCGTTCTCGAGCAGAGTGAGCGTTCGCTCGTATCGTGCGCCGGAACGAACTGCGCGATACAAACGCGGCACGGTTTCAGTGTTGTGGTTGAGAACGTCCGGCTGCGCCTCAAGCACAATCCTCAATGGTTCTTCCAGACCTTGAAAATCCGGGATCAGCACTTCGACGCGGCACTCCGGAATCAGCTCGCGAATTTCGCGAATGGTTTCGGCAAACACTCGCGCACCGCCAACGTTGTCATCATCGCGATTCACGCTGGTCACGACGGCATGTTTCAAACCGAGCGTGGCCACAGCCTCAGCCACCCGGCGCGGCTCGTCCCAGTCGATAGGCTCTGGGCGGCCTTTGGGCACGGCACAGAATCCGCAGCGCCGAGTGCAGATGTCGCCCAGCAGCATAAACGTCGCGGTCTTGTGATTCCAGCACTCGCCTATGTTCGGGCACTGTGCCGACTCGCAAACCGTGTGCAACTTCAATCCACGCGCCAACTTCTTCAGCTCGTGAAAGTTTTCGCCGACAGGCGCTTTGGCCCGCAGCCAGTCGGGCTTGGGCATGCGCGGCGGCGGCGCAACCTCGATCTGAATCAGTTGTGAACTTCCGGCCATTCGTTTGATTTTATCAGTTTAAACTCAAGCCTTGAGCCGGGACGCATGCCGGCATAAAATCAGGCCGACTCGGGAGCACGGATTCGATGAGCACTTTCTGGAAATGGATGGCCCGGAGTTTGTTGGTGCTGGCGGTAGTTTTGGTCGTCGCAATCAGCCTAACGATAGGATGGAGACCGTTTCTAGGCCCGCGAGCCCGGGCTCTCACCGATCGCAAGTTTGAGGCCACGCCCGAAAGGCTGGCGCGCGGCCGCTATTTGGCAAATGCAGTCTCTGGATGCATCTTCTGCCATTCGGAGCACGACTGGAAAGCCCCAGGCGGTCCCGTGATAGAAAGCAAGCTGGGCGCGGGTCAGGTTTTCCCGCTCATGGGCTTGCCGGGAACCGTGATTGCTCCCAACCTCACACCGGATCCCGCAACCGGAGCGGGTTCCTGGAGCGACGATCAACTCGCTCGAGCCATTCGTGAAGGTATCGGCCATGATGGAAGAACATTGTTTCCGTTGATGCCCTACGAACACTTCCGAAACATGTCCGATGAGGATGTCGCTTCGGTCGTGGTCTATCTTCGCTCCTTGCGTCCGGTGCAGAACTTGCTGCCCAAGACCCAGATCGCATTTCCGGTGAATTTTCTGATTCGGAGTGTTCCTCAGCCGGTCACCGAGCCAGTACCGGCCGGCAATTCCACCGATCCAGTCAAGCGCGGCCAGTATCTGATCCAGATGGCGGGCTGCTCCGACTGTCACACTCCGCAGGAGCGCGGGCAGCCTAAACCAGGGTTGGATTTTGCCGGTGGGTTCGAGTTGCAGGGACCCTTTGGAACCGTGACTAGCTCGAACATCACTCCGGATCCTTCGGGCATTTCATACTACGACGAAAATTTATTTGTTCAGGCGATGCGAACCGGCAGGGTGGGAGCGCGATCACTGAATTCGATCATGCCCTGGCTCATGTTCCAGAATATGACCGATGAAGACCTCAAGGCAGTGTTTGCGTATTTGCGGACTTTGAAGCCGGTGCATCATCGCGTGGACAACACTTTGCCTCCGACGGCGTGCAGGATTTGCGGGGGAAAGCACGGAGGCGTGGACCAGAACTGATCGCGCCTAGCCCACCTCAACCGGCCCGTACCGCGGCGGCACGCCGAACTAAATCAGAAGCCTTGATTCGCTGGCAGAACTGTTCAAAGTTCGCGCGCGGCTGTCGCCAGCGAAGATCATCGACCGTATCAAATACCGGCACATCGAGCCGCAGCGTGGCGAGCGCGCGAAATAACAGCGCGTCCTCCCATCCCGAAAACAAAGATTCCGAGAGTGGACGGGCCCGGCGGATCGAGGGATCCCACTCTCGCCAATCCTTGGGGACGTCTTCCAGGTGCGGATACTGTGAAAACGCAAGCGCCGCCGCTTTCTGCCCCCATCCCGGCAATCCGGGAAAGCCATCCGCACTGTCGCCAACCACGGCCAGGTAATCGGGAATCGATTCAGGCTTCACGCCAAACTTTGCCACGACTCCCGCTTCGTCGCGCACCAGGTCACGCCGGCGGTCGAGTTGCACCACGCGCGTGCCCACAACGCTCTGGCTGAGATCTTTGTCAGGAGTACAAATAAAGACCTGGTTCACGCGATCATCGAGCGCCGCTTTAGCCGCTGCCGAAGCAAGCGCGTCATCCGCTTCAAAGTAGACCATGGGCCACACCACAACTCCCATCGCCTCCAGACCTTCTTCAAGGATCGGAAACTGGGAAAGCAATTCCGGAGCCACGCCCTCACTCGTCTTGTATCCGGCGTACATTTCATTTCGAAACGACTCCACCACATGATCGGTTGCAACTCCAACATGCGTTGCGCCGTGTTCGATCATCGACAACACCGATCCCAAAACTCCGCGCACCGCCCCGATTTCCTGGCCGGCCGCATCCACGGCAGAGGGCACGGCAAAAAAATACCGGAATAATTCATAAGTCCCGTCGATCAGGTGAACATTCATCGCTTCATCAATTTCCTAGCCCACTTCAACCAGACCGTAGGTATGCTGCCAGCGCGTGCGCAAGGCCACGAGCGCACGGCTGATTTCCACCTGTGTAACTTCGGAATTAGGCCCAGCCATCACCGCCGCCGCTTCGCGCTTGGCAAGTTCCAGCAATTGGCGATCACGAATTAGGTTGGCCACGCGAAAGCTCGGCATCCCAGCCTGCCGCGTGCCAAAGAACTCTCCCGGTCCGCGCAGTTCCAGATCGAGTTCGGCGATCTGAAAGCCGTCGTTGGTGCGCACCATGGCGTCCAGGCGGCGCTCGCCTTCTTCCGTCACCTTGCCGCCGGTCATCAGAATGCAGTAAGACTTCGCAGCGCCGCGCCCAATGCGCCCCCGCAACTGGTGAAGCTGCGCCAGGCCAAAGCGCTCGGCATGTTCGATCACCATCACGGTAGCGTTCGGCACATCCACACCCACCTCAATCACCGTGGTCGCGACGAGAATCTGCAACTCGCCTTTCTGGAACCTGCGCATGACCTGATCTTTCAATTCAGAATCAAGCCGGCCGTGCAGCAGCCCGACCTTCAAATCGGCGAATACTTTTCCGCTCAGCTCGCGGTACATATGAATCGCAGCTTTCAACTCGGTCTCTTCGTTTTCAGCAATGACAGGGTAGACCACATATATCTGGTGCCCCTTCGCGACCTGCTTGCGCACAAAATCCCAAACCTCGGGCGAGCGGTCGTCAGTAATCCGACGAGTGACGATCGCCGTGCGCCCCGGCGGAAGCTCATCAAGCACGCTGAGATCAAGATCGCCATAAAGCGTCAGCGCCAGCGTGCGCGGGATGGGCGTCGCGGTCATCACCAGAACATCAGGCTCTGCCGGATTCGTGTCGTCGCTGCCCTCGCCCGACTTCTTCATCAGCTTCAATCGCTGCAGAACGCCGAAGCGGTGCTGCTCGTCAACGATGACTAGCCCCGGCTTCGCGAACTCAACCTTCTCCTCGAGCAGCGCGTGCGTACCGATCACAAGCTGCGCGTCTCCCTGAGCGATGTGGCGTCGAATCTCGCGCTTGCGGTCGGCCTCGAGCGATCCGGTCAGCAAGACGATTCGATATCCCGCATTCTCCAGAATTCTGCGCGCCGAGAAGTAATGCTGTTGCGCAAGAATTTCAGTAGGCGCCATCAACGCCACCTGGCACCCATTTTCGATGGCGATGATCGCCGCCTGAAAACCGATGATGGTTTTTCCCGAGCCCACATCTCCCTGCAGCAAACGCCGCATGGGATAAGGCTTCTGCATGTCGCCGGCAATCTCTTTCAACACCCGCTTCTGCGCCGCCGTAGGATGGAATGGCAGAATCTTCTTGATCGCCTGCCGCACCCCGTCGTCCAGCCGAAAGGCGATGCCAGTTTGCGTCTTCTGCTGCCGGCGTTTGAGCTCCAACCCGAGCTCAATAAAAAACAATTCCTCAAAAATCAACCGGATGTGAGCCGGCGTGCGCGACGACTGCAAATCCGCCAAACTCTCCCCAGCCTCGGGCCAATGCACTTTCCACAAAGCTTCTCGCGGCGAAAGCAGCGCCAGCCGCTCGCGCACAGCGGTTGGGATGGTTTCGGGAAGGTCCGGGGTCAGATCATCCAAAGCCGTGCGGATCACTCGTCGAAACCAGCGTGCCGTGACGCGCCCTTGCCCCGCCGACTCGTAGATGGGCACAATGCGCCCCACTTCAAGCGATGTGGCCGCCTTGTCGTCCGCGCCGTCGCTGCCCGCATCACCCAGCATTTCGAATTGTGGCTGAATGATCTGCAGCTCTCCGCTGCGCGAGTCTTGCTCCACCTTGCCGTAGAGCGCAATCAACTGGCCGGGCTTGAATTTGTCCTGCAGGTAAGTGCCATGAAACCACAGGCACCGCAGCTTCGATCGCCCCTGCCCCACGGTTAATTGGAAGATCGGCATCTTGCGGGTGCGAAACAAACCTGAGTTCCGCACTTCGCCAATCACCGTAGCCATCTCGCCGGCGCGCAACTCCCCAATCCCGCGCGGATTCAACCTGTCTTCGTAGCGAAACGGCAGATAATTCAGCAGATCGCCCACAGTCGATATGCCCTTGGTGGCAAGAATCTCCGCCAGCCGCGGACCAATCCCCTTGACGTATTGCACCGGCGTGGTGAGTTCGAGCATGGCAGAGGTTCCCAAGGAATGTTAGCAGCAAGTCGGCCCATGAATACGACGTCTGGATTTGCTGCCAAGAGAGCGCCGTTCGGGCAACAATCACTCTCGCACAGGCAACTCTCTCGGCATCGGGTATCATCCCTCCCATAATGTTGGCGAGGGTTTGTCCCTTAGTCCTGTTGCTTATGAGCGGCGCTGTCGCCCAGCAGGACCCTAATCTTCGCGTTCAATCGAATGTCGTGCTGGTCCCGACCTTGGTGAAAGATGCAGAAGGCCATATCATCTACGGATTAACTCAAAAAGATTTCGTAATCGACGACGATGGTGTGGAACAAACGATTCATTTGGACGATTCTGCGGAATCCGAACCCGCCTCCGTAGTCGTGGCCATTCAGACAGGGAGACGAGCCCGGCGCGAATTTTCCAGAATGCATGGGATCGGCCCCATGCTGATTCCTGTTTTCGATCAACTCCGATCGCGAGTAGCTTTGGTCGAATTCGATAGTCACGTCAATCTCGTCGAGGACTTCAGTGACGAGGAAAACCCATTTCTCGAAGACCTTAAGGGGCTGCAAGCCGGCGATAACGGAGCCGCGATTCGCGATGCCGTAGCTTTTTCCGTCCGTTTGCTTGAGAAAGAAGCGCCCGAGCGCAAGCGGGTGCTGCTCCTGGTGTGCGAAAACCGCGACCATGGAAGCCATGTGTCGAAAACCGATGACGTCATCGCCGCCATCGGGAATAGCAACACGACTGTCTATGCGCTGGCGTTCTCGCCTTCGCTCTCGCAGGTGCTGGACACCGAACGGGGCGCTAATCGGGACGAAGCGTACTGGGACGCGCCCCCCGACATTATCGGCACTCTCCTGATGGCCAGAAATGCAATGAAGAAAAACATCACCAAGGCAATCGCATCGATGACCGGCGGCGAGTACGAATTGTTCACAACTCACAAAGCCTTTGAGAATCGCCTGGTTGACTTTAATAACCACTTACATAGCCGCTACGCATTGAGCTTTGCACCGGAGAGACCACACCCTGGGCTCCATCAGATCCAGGTGCGCCTGAAACAACCTTCCCCTGGAGTAAGTGTTCTGTCGAGAACCAGCTATTGGGCGGAGGGCCCAATTCCGTGAGCGTGGCACGCGATGCGAGAAGCGGTGTCTAACCCCTCGGTGGTCCTGAATCTAATCCAAGCTCTCTGCGCCATCATCCTCGGCAACGTGGCGTATTTCCTCCTCGCACCATCCCTCCCTCTACCGCGCCACCGGCCATTCCAACTAGACGTGGGCATGGTCGTCGACTTCTGGTTCTGCCTGGTCGCCTACGGCCTGATCCGCACGGCCAGAAGGTGGAAATAAGGGAATCCCTGGCCTTCCGAACCGGGTTTTCCTAGTTACTTTGGGAACCTCTAACAAACGCCGCCGTCACGTTACGATATCCCCAGAAGTATGAATAAAATTGCGGTCCTGTACGACGCAGGCCAGGCTGTGCTCTCCACCTTCGATCTGGACGAGGTGCTGCAGCGCATCCTAGGCATTGCGCACGACTATTTTCATCTGCGGAACGTGGCGATCGCGCTGCTCGATAAGCAGTCACAGGAGTTGTACGTCCGCTCGCAGATCGGCTGGGATGAAGGCCAGGATAAAATTCGGCTCCCTCTGGGCCATGGAATTTCCGGAGCCGCTGCGCTGAAGAAGCAACCCGTCTACGCTCCCGACGTCCGCGAAGACCCACGCTATGTGTGTACCGCGAAATCGACCCGGTCCGAGGTCGCCATCCCTCTGATGGTGCGGGACGAAGTAGTCGGCGTGCTCGATTGCCAAAGCGACCACCTCAACCATTTCGACCCCGAGACCATCGATCTGCTCACGCTTTTTTCCACCCAGGCGTCGATCGCCTTGCAGAATGCCCGCCTATACTCGTTGGAAGAGCAGCGGACGCGGCAACTGCAGGCCATCAACGCCATCGCCCAGCAAACCACGGCGGTTCTCGACCTCGAACAGCTGCTGGCTCGCGTCTGTGAGCTGATTCAAGGCGCGTTCCGCGTGTCGCACGTCTCGCTGTTTCTGCGCGAGGATCACGACCTGGTGCTGCGCGCCCATCATGGCACGCTCACCCCTCGAGTTCCCGAAGGCGGCCGCTTTCCCGCAAGCACTGAGCCTTGGGCCACCATCCTGGCCAGCAGCAACACAGCGATGGAAACCGATCTTTGCGTCGCGCCTGCCGGTACGAAGTTCTTTGCGGAATCAGCTTCGCGCATGTGCATTCCGCTGGTCTCGTTCGGGCAGACACTTGGGATTCTGGCACTCGACAGCGCCCGCCCAGACGCCTTTCGCGACGGCGATCTGCAGTCACTCGAATCCGTAGCCGACATTTGCGCCACCGCCATCCAGAACGCGCACTATGTCGAGCGCGTGAAGCAGCTCGCCTACCTCGACGGTCTCACGGGTATTTTCAACCGCCGTTTCTTCGAGCTGCGCATCATGGAAGAAATTGAACGCGCCCGGCGCTACGGCACGGGCATGGCCGTCATCATGGCGGACATCGATCAGTTCAAGCGCCTGAATGACGAGTTCGGGCACGTGCTGGGCGATGAAGTGCTGCGCCAGGTTTCCAGCCTATTCCACCAGCAGTTGCGGAAAATCGACGTTGTCTGCCGCTACGGAGGCGAGGAATTCGGGATTCTGCTCACGCAAACCAACGCAAAGCACGCCATGAAGATCGCCGAAAAGCTGCGAAAGATGGTGGAAGGCTGGCTGTTCCCGGGCGTGCCCCGCACCGTAACCATTAGCGCCGGAGCCGCCGCTTTCCCCGAACAAGGCACCACGCGCGACGAACTGGTGAGGGCCGCAGACTCCGCCCTCTACGCAGCCAAGCAGGCGGGACGGAACAAGGTTTGCATGGGAACGCTAGCGCGCATCCACGTGGCAGGGTCTTAAAATCAGTGTCCAGTGATAACTGACTCCTGGCCCCTGACCCCTGGCCCCTGCCTTTTAGATGTCGAGTGAGCCGGCAGCCATCCGCCGGCGAAGTTGTTCCATCTGCTGCTGCAGCTTCTCGCGGCTCTTCCGTAGTTCTTCCCGAACCTTGGGTCTCAGTTCCTGCCTCAGCTTCTCGGCCTGCTCCCTGAGCTGTTTCTGCTGATCGCACATAGCCTTGCGCATTTCCTCAGACGCCTTGCGACTTTCCTCTCGCGCCATCTGCATCTCAGGCCGGAGATTGGCAATCTCGTTTTGCACTTCACTCAACTCCGCCTGAGTCTCCGCTCTCAGCTCGGGGGCTTCAAAGCTCTCCTCAATCATTTCGCCCGAGTCCCTGCGTTCCGGCAATGTGATGGTAAGAGTCTGCTCCTTCCTGTCGCGGATCACGCCCACGCTAACTGACCCCGCGCTATGGGAGTGCAATACGTGGCTGAAGTCGCTGGTGTCGTGAACCGGCTGGTCGCCGACGCGAGTGATGACGTCGCCGGCGCGCAGCCCGGCTTTATCAGCACGGCTGCCCTTTTCCACCGAACGGACCAGAACTCCATTTCCGTTCTTCGCGCCAAAAAACTCACCCAGTTGCGGCGTAAGGTTCTCTACCATCAGGCCGCTGCGCATCGAGGATTGCACCACCACAACTCCGATATTCGGAACATCGAAGTCCGGCAGGTTGGGAATCGGCGGAATCTGAACGTGCACATACTTGTCCCAGTCCTCGTCTTTCCCGCTCATGTGCGCAAACTCGCTCCGCCGGTCGGCCAGTTGCACCTTGATGGTCATGGGCTGCCCATCGCGGCTGATTCCAAACGTAACCACGCGTCCCGGCGGAGTTTCGCGAATCATCCGCTGCAATTGCGACTTGCTTTCGATGCTCATTCCGTTCATGGTCAACAGAACGTCGTGTTCCTTGAATCCGGCTTTGCCCGCCGGAGCATCCTGGTCGACCATGGTCACTTCGACGCCTTGTTCCTCCTTCAGCTTCAGAGCGCCGAGCCGGTCGGCCGTAATATCAGCAATGTCCACCCCCAGGTAAGCGCTAGCCCCGGAATCTTCGCTGGGAATGCCCATCGGTTGCGAGGGATCAACTGTCCATCTCTGCGAGGCATACGACAGGTTGAGCAGCAAAGGCAGCACGGCGATCGTCGTGAAAATGTGTTTGCGCATGGCCAACCTCCTGAATATTCCTGCGTTGTCATCCTGAGGCGGGCGCTTTTTGCCCGCCGAAGGATCTAAGCGAGCCGCGCGATGCGTCGCGCTCTTTGCGACGCAATACTCGCGCGTTCGGCTCGCATCCTTATTTCGCCCGCCGGAAGCAGATATCCCCCGTGGTCGTCCTCACCTTCAGCACGGGGCCGCCTCCGTTCAAATTCCCTTCCGCATTGAGCGTCCTCGGCCCCCACTGGCCGCCTTCGCTCGCGACGTGGATGTCAGGAAAGTCAGATGTAATGTGGTGCCCATTACCCAAGTCCACGCTGGCGCGCACCGAGATCGCTACATCCGGCGCGATATAAACCGTAATATCACCCGCAGAGGTTTCAAGCACAGAATCGCTGGCTGGCGCTCCGGTCTTTACCAGCTTCACAACGATGCCGCCGGCTCCCGTCTCCACCCGCGCCGAGGGAACCCCATAGAGTTCGATCCCGCCGCCGCCAGTGTGCGCCTCCACATGGCCTTTAGCAGAAGCCAGGTGAATGCTGCCTCCGCCGGTCTCTATCTCCGCCGCTCCGCCAATGTCTCCCAGGTCGATGCTGCCGCCGCGGGTTTCCGCCTTCACTTTGCCGGCACATTGGCTCACCTTGATTCCTCCGCCACCGGTCTCAATGCTGGCGCCCTGCGTGGCCGACATAATTTCGATGCTGCCGCCGCCCGTCTCCGCGATGATTTTCCCGTTGGCGTGATGCACTTCAATTGAGCCGCCGCCCGTATGCAGCCCGATATCGCCGGTGATGGTTCCCACATCGATCGAGCCGCCGCCCGTCTCCGCATGCGCACCTCCGCCAATGTCATCCAGGTGCATGCTGCCGCCGCCGCTCTCGGCTTCCACGCGGCCTGCAATACCGGTGGTGTCAATGTTGCCACCCTCAGTTTCGATCTTCACCAGGCTGATTTCGCGCGGCACGTTAATGGCAAATTCTCCGGAGAAATGCCGCGGCCGCCCGCCCTGCCAGTCGCCCACAATCCACGCCGTGTCTCCACGCACGTAGGCTGTGAGCTTGTAGGATTCGAACTGGCGTTTGGCTTCCTGCTCGGAAGAGGTATAAGAACGAGTATGAAAAACGTAGTTGATCTCCCGCTGCGACCCGCCCTTCACGATCACTGAACCGACGTCTACTTTCACCCGCAAAGTTTTCACGGCGGCCAGCGAACCGTTGACTTCCTGGCCCCAGGCCCCTCCCTCGCGGGCAATGCGCGTTTCCTGCGCCCATGTCAAGGGCGCAATTAGAACCAGCATGCCAAGCAAGCCGGCGAATTGTGGCGAACGTTTCAAAATAACCCACCTCAGTTTCTGTCTGTCATTCTCTATCTGTCATCCCGAGCAAGCGTTTTTTGCGCAGAGAGGGATCTGGGCGAGCCGCGCGATGTGTCGCGTTCTTTGCACGCATTAATCGCGCGCTTGGCTCGCTTCCTTTTTTCAATCAATCTCCGGCAACTGCGCCAGCATGGTCCGCGCTTGCGACTTGATGTACTGGCTTTGATCCTTCGCGGCCAGAGTCATCAACACTCCGCGCACGCTGCCGTCGGCCTTCACCGGCTCAATCAGCCGCAATGCTTCGGTGCGTACGCCCGGGTTTGCATCACTCACCAGGGCCTCGAGCACCGCATCGCGCACCCGCACATCATCCTTCACAAACCCGCCCAGACCATCCAGAGCCTTCAACCGCACTCCCGGATTCGTGTCGTAACGCAGCGCATAAATCAGCGCATCGCGCACCTGCGAAACATCGGGCTTCTGCGTCAACAGATCCACGGAATCCATGCGCACGCCCGAGTTGTAATTATTCCGCGCTGCGAAAAGCAGCAGTTGCTGGATGCGCTGATCATTCATCGATCCCTGCGTCTCCAGCGTGGAAACCGTGTCGTACTTGATGTCGATTTTATTTGTACCCGGCTCCTGCGTGATGGAACGGATGCCGGTGATCGAAGCCTCGGCGGGAGCCGCGGCCGGAGTCGAGCTGGCGACCGAGTTGTTCGTTGAATGATCAAATACCCGGTAAGAAGTCCCCACTCCCCCGGCAAACCCAAGAATCAGAATCGCCGACGCCAGCGCGGGCGAGAAGCGCACCTGCCGCAGCCAGTTCGCCGGATCGAACGCCAGACGATGCCAGAACCGCCCCTGCTCAGCCGTCTCCAGCGCTTCCTGCAGCCGCATCCGCGAAGCCGCCAACAAATTCGGCGTGGGCTCTGTCGCCCGGTCCTGCGACAACAAGGCGTGAAACTCCTGCTCCGCATTCAGCTCAGCGGCGCAGTCGGTGCAGCGCGCCACATGCTGCTCCAGCTCATGGCGAGCATCATCGGCCAGTTCGCCATAAACATGCAGCGTGATATTTTCTCGAACCCACTCGCATTTCATAGCAGCACAAACCCCGTTTCAAGGTTTCTAAGGTTTCAAAGTTTCAAGGTTTTGAAACCTTGAAACATTGAAACTTTGAAACCTTTTCATCTCATATCCGCCAGCGCCCCGCGCAACTTCTGCGTGGCCCGAAACAGTGTGTTCTTCGCCGTCTCTTCCGTCGTATGCAAAATCTCGCCCACGGTACGCAATTTCAATCCGTGGTAATGCTTCAGCTCAAACACCATGCGTTCCCGCGGCGTCAGCTTCTCCAGCGCGCCAGAGATCCGCGCCCCCAACTGCCGCCGCATCAAATCGCGCTCCGGATTCGCCCCCGCCCGCCCGTCCGGCACCTGATCAAGCAGGTCATACTCGCCGCCGGACGAGTCCTTCGCCACCGGCGCATCTTCCTTGCGCACGTTCTTCTTGCGCAAGTGATCAAGACAAAGATTGGTCACGATGCGGTAAATCCAGGTATAAAACGAACATTCAAACCGAAAACTTCCGATGTTCTTATAAGCCTTGAGGAAGGCATCCTGATAAACATCCTGGGCGTCGTGCTCGGTCCCGGTGAGATGCAGCGCCAGCCGCAACACCGCCTGATCGTAGTAACGCACCAGTTCCTCGAAGGCGGCGCGGTTCCCGCTTTGCGCCTCGCGGATCAGGATCGTATCGTCGATGCGGCGTTCTTGCCCAGCCATGCGGTCCAACGTGGGGTCCTGGTTCCCGCTGACTTTTTCGGCCCTCGTTTTCAGCGAGGGAATCCGTTCACCAACCGCAAGGGTTACTGCCCAAACATCGGCCGGCATGTTTCGTCGTGTCCTCTACCGCCCGGTGTCAATGCCGTACCCGGGCTTGCACAGGAATAGACGCTCAGTCAGTGGAACCGTGAGCAGAAATTATAGGCTGTCGGAGATTTTTATGCCGCCTAGGTCTCTCTTTCGTAATGGTTTAGCGGGAAACAGAACAGCCGTTGAATGGAAAGAACGCTGTTTTGGTCGGAAAAGTGCCTCATCGGCGGGGCAATGCGTTCTCACCAGGAATGGCGCGTGTAAAATAAACCAATGACCGGAGTGCAATTCGTAACCGATGGCAAGGGCCGCAAGGTAGCAGTTCTTATCGATCTGAAAAGGCACGGAGCCCGCCTTCGCGATTTCTGGGACGGCCTGATCTCCGAATCCCGCCGCAAAGAGCCGGGTATACCGCTCGAAAAGGTAAAGGCAGATCTGGTCAAGCGCGGACGTCTTCGTGACTAGTTACGCCGTCGAGCTGAAGCCCTCAGCACGGAAGGAACTCGAATCGCTGCCCGATAGGGTTCTGGCGCGCGTGGTCAGCAAGCTGGAAGCGCTTGCCCATGACACAAGGCCTGCGGGATGCAAAAAGCTGAAAGGCTATAGGGATCAGTGGCGAATCCGAATCGGTGACTGGCGCGTTGTGTACATCATTGACGATCAAACGAGGCTCGTGAGCGTCACTCGAATAGCCCACCGTCGCGAAGTCTACGATTAGCGCGAGCTCGGGATCACCCTGGCGCGCATAGTGGAAGCCGCTTCCTTTTTGCTCTGCAGCCTAGGCTCAATGCACCGTACGCATCAGAGCGGCCCCAATCAGGATGGTAAGCCCGCAAACAATGTTTACCGCCGACCAGAAAGCCCGCCTAGCCTGCATCGCGCGAAGCGCGTCCGCCGGCAGAGCAAGCAGAAAAGTGATGGAGAACAGTCCGAGCGCCCCCATCATCTTGATCATGAAGTAGAAGACATAGAGTTGCTGATGGCTGACATGCGGATAAACCTGCGTCCATTGAATAACGCCGGTGACAGCAACCACCGTAACGCCAGTCCATTTGATGTAAGCAAATCTCCGGATCACCTGCGCCAGAAATACTCCGCGCTCAGGTTCGGCCAGCACCTGCAGAGACGGCAGGAGCACCATGCGGGCGTAGAACAAACCTCCCAGTGAGGTGCAGGTGGCGGCAATATGCAGAACCCGGTTGATGAGCAGTAAATTCATAGCGTAGCAAGAGCGACTAAGCGTGCGCCTCACGCTTGGCCAGGCTTCGTCCGCGCAGGAACGTACTCAAGTATGTAAGGAACCCGGCGATGGCCCCCAGCACCCAGTAACGTCCCCAAAACTCGCCGGCGAACTCACGAAACAGGAGGCTGCTCACTGCACCCAGCAGCGAGCCCACAGCAAGGATTAGCAGGAACATTAGCTTGGAGCCTTTCCAGCGATCCGGAGAGAAGTGGCTGGACCCGGCGGCGAAGACACCGCTGAACGCCCCGACCACAAAAACGTAAACCCCCAGCCCCGGTGAGCGAGGCAGGAAGGTGATCAGATAAGCGAACGCTCCAAAGGCGAACGGTTCCAGCCAATGCGCGTCGCGACCGTATTGCGGCGCAATTCCCCGTTCCTTGGCGCTGAGTTCGATCTCCCGGTCGTCGCGATAGAAGTAAGAGAGGAAGGCTCCGACGGCTAATCCGATGTAAACGCCGTTGGCCAGCCACATGAGGGGCCGCTCGCGCAGCAGAGGAAAGAACGGCCCTCCAATCCAGATCAGCACGGCGCCGCTTACGCCACCCCACACCGCGCCGAACCATAATCCGCGATCCATGCGCAGAAGAAAGAACGCAGACCGCAAAATCAATACCTGCAGAATGGCCATCACGACCGCGATCGTCAGCAACGGCCAAGGCGGCCCAGAGTAGCCGAAAGCAAGGGGAACGATCAGAGAAAAGCTGATCCAACCTACCAGGCTGGTAACAAAACTGGAAGCCCAGGAACTCCGCCGTCCTAGCGCGCCGGGGGTCATGATCCCGATTTACTCCCGTAGAATTGCGAACTCGATGATCCCCAGATCATAAGCGCGCGGGAGACGTTTGCCAGTATCTGGGTTGATTCGGATCTCGAGCAAATCGGCCGGGCAAGGCGCCCAAGGCTCAACCCACGCCCTTACTCTGCGACCGCTTCCTTCTCAATCACAACCTTCAAATGCGCGGTCACATCCTTGTGCAGCTTCACCGGAACGGTAAATTCGCCCAGAGTCTTCAGCGGCTCGTGGAGTTGAATCTGCTTGCGGTCCAGATTGATTCCCTTTTTCACGATGGCCTCGGCAATATCGCCGGAAGTGACCGACCCGAACAGCTGATCGTGCTCGCCGGCCCGCTTCTGGAACGTAGCTGACAATCCTTCAAACTGCTTGGCCAGTTCCTCGGCCTGCGACTTCTCCTTGGCAGAGCGCCGCACCGAAGCGGCCTTCATCTGCACGATGACAGCTTTGTTCCCGGCGGTAGCCTCAATCGCCAGCTTACGCGGCAAAAGAAAGTTCCGCCCGTAGCCCTCGGCAACCTTCACTACATCGCCGCGCGCTCCCAGCTTGCTCACATCTTCCTTGAGAATGACTTCCATGATATGACTCCGATTCGGAATTCTTTGCCACGGATCTACGCGGATCACCACGGATAAGCCAACAGATATTCTTAAAGCCCTATCCGTGAAAATCCGTGGCTGATTCTTTACGATGCCCGCCCCGCAAACGGCAGCAGAGCAATGTTGCGCGCCTGCTTGATGGCCGTCGCCAGCCGGTGTTGATGCGGCGAACACACACCCGTCAACCGCCGGGGCACAATCTTTCCGCTCTCCGCCACGAACTGCCCGAGCAGGCGGTAATCCTTATAGTTGATGTCGGCGATCTTCTCCGTGCAGAACTTGCAAACCTTCTTGCGCCGGAAAAACTTTCGCCCACCTTCACGCGGCGGACCACCGGGCCCGGATCGCCCACCCCCGCCGCCGAAACGCGGACGGTCTCCCGAAGGCCGGAACTCGCGTGGTCCATCGCCAGCAGGCCGCTCCGGCCGCTCGCTTGGTGCTTTGGTCTCGTCAGTCATAACGCTCCTTGAAATTCGGGGGTTAGAGGCCAGAGGTTAGGGCTCAGTCGATCGCTCCCCTAGCCAACGCAGCGCTAATCCCTGCCCCCTAATCCCTAGCCCCTACTCTTACGCCGTTGCCGGTGTTTCTGCTGCCGGTGCCGCCGGCGCTTCTTGCGCCACAACCGCGGGCTGCGCGCTCACCTTCTTTTTCGCGTCGCGCAGCTTCTTGATCTTCTCCAGCCGCTTCTGCTCTTCATCGATCCGCACGGTCAGGAACTTGATCACCGGCTCAGTGACCCGCAGCCGCCGCTCCAGTTCATGCACCACCGAACCCGCTCCTTCGATCGTCAGCAAAATGTAGATGCCTTCGCGGAACTTCCGCACCACATACGCCAGACGGCGCTTGCCCATGCGGTCCACGCTCTTGATGGAACCAGCCGCCGCAGTCACGGTCGACTCCAGGTTCGAAATCAGCTTCTCAAGATCCTCATCCGCCATATCCGGCCGGACAATAAACATCAGCTCATAAGTACGATTCATTTGCATCTCCAAATCTTTAGCAGGGGCTAGGGATCAGGGGCAGGGGGCCAGAAATGCATCGTGGACCATTGATTCCTGGCCCCTGAACCCTAGTCCCTGTCTTCCTTCCTGTTAAATCTATTCATCGCCGCCGCCGCACCGTCAGTCAGAATTGCCAGCGCCGCTTCAGCAGCAATATCGAGCATCCCGTCCACCACCGCCAGTTCAGCCTTGCGAAACGGCGCAAGCAAATACCGCTCGCCATCTTCCACCTTGCGTTCCGGGGCCACGCCAATCCGGATGCGCAAAAAATCCTGCGTGCCCAGCGCTCCGATGATCGACTCGATCCCGTTATGCCCCGCCGAACTCCTCCGCGTGTGAATCCGCAGCGTGCCCAGCGGAAAATCCAGTTCGTCCTGAATCACAATCAGGTCCGCTTCCGGTTTCGCTTCGTACTCCGCCACCAGCTCCCGGACGGACACGCCGCTCAGATTCATGTAGGTCTCAGGCTTGGCCAACAAGACGGCCTCGTCCCCCACTTGTATCCGCGCCGTCAGCGCCCGGCACTGCCGGTTCCTGATCTCAACCCCGCGCTCGCTGGCGATGCGATCCACCGCCAGAAACCCCACGTTATGCGGCGTGAACTGATACTCAATACCAGGATTGCCAAGCCCAACAATCAGTTTCACGCCGTATCAATTTCCTCCGCTTGCGCTCGTAGTAAACCTTAGTTGTCATCCCGAGCAAGCGTTCTTTGCGCAGCGAGGGATCCGGGCGAGCCGCGCGAAGCGTCGCGTTCTTTGCGACGCAATAATCGCGTGTCTGGCTCGCTTCCCTACTTCTTCTCCTTTTTCTCAGCCTTCTTCTCGGCCTTCTCAGGCTTCTCCGCAGCAGCCGCCTCGCCCTCTTCCTCAGTCTCCGCCTTGCCCTTCTTGATGACCTCAGGCTCCGCCGGCGCCGCTCCAGCTTCCGCCGCCACCGCTTCCGGCGCAGCTACGACTTCTTCCTTCACACTGGTCACGTGAGCGACAGGCTGGTTTGCATCCGAAAGAAACTTCAGCTTCGGATTGTGCGGCAAATCCGATACACGCAGCACCTTGCCGAACGTAAGCTCACTCACATCCACATCGATGTGGCTTGGAATATCCGCCGGCAGGCACTCGATCTCCACTTCCCGGAAAATCTGTTCCAGAATCCCGCCTTCCGTCTTCACTCCGATAGGCACACCCTGCAGTACGATCGGCACATTGACCCGCAGCGCCTTATCCATGGCGATGCGCTTCAAGTCAATGTGGAGCAGATGTCCCTTGATCGGCTCATATTGCCAATCCACGATCATGGCCTTGGTCCGCTCGCCGCCATGCAGGGCCAGATCGAAAATCGTGTTGTGCCCGCTGTCGGAGCGCAAAATGCGCAGCACGTGCCGCGGATCGACCGTCACCGGCAGCGCGTCCTTGCTCGCCCCATAAAGCACGCCGGGGATCTTGCCCTCGCGCCGCACCCGCCGCGCATGGTTCTTGGTCCCAGCCTCCCGCGGCTGCGCTTCCAGAATGTTCTGTTCCAATGTAGTTGCCATAATTTCGATTCCTTCTAAAAGTGTTCCCTCTCGCATTGTCATCCTGAGGCGACGGCCTTATCGTCGCCGAAGGATCTGAGCGAGCCGCGCGAAGCGTCGCGTTCTTTGCGACGCAATAATCGCGCGCCTGGCTCGCTTCCTTATCAATCCCCGCCGCCTAAATAAACAACTTACTAACCGAAGTCTCTTCGTGATTGGCCTGGATCGCCCGTCCAATCAATCCTGCAATCGAAAGCACTCGAATCTTCGGCTCCCGCTTAGCTTCTTCATTCAGCGGAATCGTATTCGTGACCACCACTTCCCGGATCACCGACTTCGCAATATTTTCGACTGCCGGCCCCGACAGCACCGCGTGCGAAGAACAGGCATACACTTCGGTAGCGCCATTCTCCATCAAGGCCGCCGCGGTTTTCACCAGCGTCCCCGCCGTATCGATCAGGTCGTCGATGATCAAGCAAGTCCGCCCGTTCACATCGCCGATCACGTGCATCACTTCCGCCACGTTCATCTCGACGCGCCGTTTGTCGACAATGGCCAGCGCCGCGTCCACCTTCTTCGCAAAAAACCGCGCCCGCTCCACGCCGCCCGCATCCGGTGAAACCACCGTCAGATTCGGCAGGTTCAGCTTCCGGAAGTGATCCACCAGCACCGGCGAAGCGAACAGGTGATCCACCGGGATATTGAAAAATCCCTGCAACTGCGGCGTATGCAAATCCACAATCAGCGCCCGGTGCGCGCCCGCGGTGGTAAGCAAATCTGCCACCAGCTTCGACGAAATCGGGCTGCGCGGCTTGTCTTTCCGGTCCTGCCGCGCATAGCCAAAATAAGGCATCACCGCCGTAATCCGCCGCGCCGACGCCCGTTTCAACGCATCGATCATCAGCAGCAACTCCATCAGGTGCTCATCCACGCTCGTGCTTCTACCATCGGGGTGCACCACCCGGCACGTGGGCTGCATGATGAACACATCGCCGCCGCGAACGTTTTCCTGGATCTGCACATACGCCTCGCCATCGGCAAAGCGCGTCACCTGCGCCTGCCCGCGCTGCATCCCCAGAAACTGGCAAACCTCATCAGCCAGCGGCTCGTTCGCCGTCCCGCTGAAAATCTTGAATTTCTCGTCCAGCCGCGCGCGCTGCTTGCGATCCGGCTTTTCCTCGGGCGCAGGTGGAACCTGTTTCTCAACCTTCTCGGTTTTTTCTGCCGGCGTGACTAAAGTTGCCATAGTGAGTTCTCAGTTCTCGGTTCTCAGTCCTTGGGGCTCGGCCAGTTCTACTGAGAACTGAGAACTGGCAACTGAGAACTGTATTCTGGCTGGGCCGCTAGGATTCGAACCTAGACAAAGTGCTCCAAAGGCACTTGACCTACCATTAGTCGACGGCCCAGTGAAAGCCATTGTTGATTTTGGATTGTCGATTGTTGATTGAAACCCGTCAACCAACACCCTCATTGTCAATCAACAATCAAAAATCAACAATCAAAACTTTCCCGGACCATCAGGCCGAGCCATGTGGCACAAACCATGTGGCGACGGCCGCCTCGGCCGTCCAAGTGAAGGCGCAAGCCAACCGCGCCGACCACCGACCTCACGCCACGAAAATCCGCCGCCAATATTCCCGCCGCGTCAGCGTGACCGTCGCCTGCGCCGCCCAACCTTGTCTCCGCAGCCTGATCACCGCCGCGCGCGCCGCCTCTTTCGAGGCAAACAGCCCGTACAACGTCGACCCGGAGCCCGACAGCGACGCATACTCAGCGCCCGCGCGCTCCAGCGCACTCTTGCCTTCACTCAGCTCGGGATACTCAGGAAAGACGACTTCTTCAAAGTCGTTCTTGATCCCGGCCCGGACAAGCTCGAGAAGCGGATTCTCGGCCCGGCCCCTTCCAAAAGGAGCACCGGAGTAACTCTTGCTCAGCCACGCCGAAAGCCCTCGGCCAAGCTCAACCATTCTATCGGACCGCGCTGGGACCGTCAATTCCGCAGCCGGGATTTGTGTGGGGACAGCCGTCCTAGACTGTCCGGCCGGGCGAAGCCGGGCAGTGCTTGCAGTCACCACGGACGCCTGTAATACCGTGGAAGAGCGGCGCTTCAGCGCCGCGTCAACCCCCCGAGAGAGTGCGGGCTTTAGCCCCGGAGCCCGAAGCCGATCCCACTCCGCAAACGCCTCCGGCGTCGAAACTCCCACATCCGGAGTCACCACCGCGCAAGCCATCCCCGGCAAATCCTCCAGCGGATACACCTGCTCCCCGCGCCCCACTCCAAGCACCGTTCCACCCACCAGAAACAGCGGCAGATCCGATCCCACTTCCGCCGCAATTCGCAACCGCTCCTGCGCCGGCAAAGCCTTCTTCAAAACCCGCTCCAACCCGAGCAGCGCAGCCACAGCATTCGCCGAAGCCCCGCCCAGCCCACCCTGCACCGGCAGCCGCTTCTCAATTTCGATGACAACCCGCCCCTTCGCGTTCAAAGTCCGCATGGCTTTTTCGACGATGCGATAACAGGTATTCGATTCATCCTTCGGAACTCTGGGGTCCGCGCATCGAATCTCAATCCCACTACCACGCCCCAGGCTCACCCGGATCACATCATGCAACCCGATCGTCTGATACACCGTCAGCAGCTCATGAAATCCATCCTCGCGCGGCGCGCCAATCCGCAGCCCAAGATTAATCTTCGCGAACGCTCGGACGGATATCGTCATGGCCGCATTTAATCACACCGCAAATAGCTTGCGATACAATCGTCTGCACTTCGACGGGAGAGCGCACCATGCGTCACTTCGACCCTCTAGGCCTGCTGCCCCTCGCACGGGACCTCGTCTTCCTGTTAGTCGGTCTCGCCGGTGGGGTCCTGGCATGGCTCAAAGCCCGCCGTGCCCAATCGTGGCCTTCCACCCAGGGCACGGTCATGGGCGTCACCTCGAAAAGAGCCGGTGGAATCTACAAACCGTGGATCGGTCAGTTTTCCTACAACTACATCGTGAACGGTGAATACTTCTCCGGTTTCCACCAAATCAGGGCATCTACCGAGAAGCGCGCCGACGCCCTCACTCTAGGTTGGAAAGGCCGCATGCTGGTTGTGCGCTATTCACCCTCCAGCCACGAAACCTCCGCCTTGCTCAAGTCGGATCAGCCCGGCGGCCAGCTAGGGAACTAGAAAAAGGCCCCTCCCTACCCGATACACCACCTTGGTAATCTCGACTCTGCGGCTCCACAAGCGCACTCTAGAGGTACGTGATTTCGATCACAGCAACTGCCTCCCCACGGCCCTCCCGTTTGGGATAAGTACGACCGCAAACACGAAGCGCTGGCCCGCCTCTGGGGCCCCCTGTGAGCGCTGGCCCGCAAATCAGGTGCAAGCCGTTGTCTGCGGAAAAGCAAGCGGATCGACCTAATTTCAGCCCGCGCTCCACGACGACCGCGGATAGGCCGCGTGTAAGGGCGGGGTAAACAGGGGTTTCACTATGCGCAATCTCATTGCCCGTCTTTCATTGCTGGCGCTCCTTCTTGCGGCTGCAGACTTTGCCGCGGCGCAGGGCGACTATCGAGTCATCTCCGTCACTGACGGAGGAACTATCTCCGGCACCGTCAAATGGTCGGGACCCGTCCCTCACCAGCTCGATTTCCCAGTTACCAAAGATCCCCAGATCTGCGACCCCGAGGGAAAGAAAGTCGTCAGCCTCGAACGTCTGATCATCGGTCCCGAGGGCGGCGTAGCCAATACCATCGTTTACCTCAAAGACATCTCCGCTGGCAAAGCGCTGGAACTGCCCGAACAACGCCGTCACCTCGACCAGAAGCAGTGTCACTACATTCCGCACATTCTTCTCGTGCCCCAGAACGCGGCGCTGCAGATGCAGAGCTCCGACGCCACCCTGCACACCATTCACATGGACGGCGCAGCCACCTTTAACCTGCCCTTCCCTTTCACCAATCAGCCCGTCTCGCGCACCATGTCCACGCCCGGCTTGATCAACCTTCACTGCAACGGCGGCCATGTCTGGATGAACGCGGAAATGATGGTCGTGACCCATCCCTATTACGCCGTCACCGACGAGAGCGGCCGCTTCGAATTCACCAGCGTCCCACCCGGCACCTATCAGATCGTTGCCTGGCACGAAGGCTGGGGACTGGCGGGCAAAGAGCAGGCCTACGACGTCCTGACTGAGCGCACCGTACAACGGCCAGTCTTCACCGAACCAAAGACCTGGGAAAAATCAGTCACGGTCGATGCCAATGGATCCAGCACGGTAAATTTCGCGATAGGCAACAGGTAACGCTTCGTCACGCGAAGGATCAGGAAGGGCCCGACTCGGGGTGGAGCAGCGCTCTTAGCGCTGCGTTAAGAACTTTGCTTCCAGGACCGGTTTTAGCCGCTGAGCTGCGTGCAATGATTCTGTTTGGGAACGTCTTTCGGCCATGCCGCTGCGGGCCCACGCCAAATCCCAATTACGCAACCTGCTAAATCGAGGTTTTCAATCCGCGCAAATCCGTGGCAAGAGCAGTTTAACCCCGCCGCTTATACAACACCGCAAACTCAAACCCCGCATTCGCGGGAAACAATTCCGCCACTTTCCGCAACCGCTCCGCCAGCGCCGAAGGCGCCAGCAGCGGATAGTCCCGCTCCCGCAGATCGCGGTAATCCACATCCAGATAAAGCGAAAGCAGGTAAATCGAAATCGTGTCAGCAAAGGCAGCCTCGAAGTATTCGTTCTTGAAGCGCTCCGCATCCGGACCACCCGCCGTAGCCAGCTTGCGCGCTTCAAAAGCGTCCAGCGAAGTTTCGCCCCGCACTCCGGCCTCCACCTGCTTCCACGCCAGCTCGCAGAATTCCGCGGAAACTCCGGCAATCTCCACCAGCGCGTGCCCCACGTTGATGTAAAACTCGAACGCCACCGAAAACTTGTCGTCCATCAGCCGGGTCGAAATAAACACGCACTGCGAATCGCCCAGATTCAGGTTGCGATGGCAAACCGCGTTGTCGCTGAGAGCCACATCGTAGCGGTCCGCGATCAGGATCTCTTCCCCCTGGCTGATCGTCAGCGGGACAAAGTAATAAGCCTTCCGTTTCAGCGCCGCAGCAATCTTCGCTGGCACCGCGGCGATCATGCGCTCCAGGTCAAACGAACTGATCGAGACCTCGCCCGCCACGGCATAGCACACCCCATTCGCCGCCTGTGAAACCGGCGTCATCCGCACCACATCCCCGGGGCTCCGCGTAATAACCGTCGCTGCCTGCGACATAATTACTCTTTTATACACTAACGCTCGTGTCAGACTGCTCGTGAGGAGCGAGCACTTCTGCTTGCTGCCGTTGACTTTGCTCTTGCCGTTGACTTTGCTCTTGCCGTTGACTTTGCTCTTGCCGTTGACCTCGCCTTTGTTTTGGATCTCCGCTCTTTGCTCTGTCTTCTGACTCAAAGAGCATTTTCGGCCCACCGGAATGCGTGCAGTGACGTGGAAGAGCGGCGCTTCAGCGCCGCGTTAGCCGTCAAAGAATCAATGCGGGCTTTAGCCCCTGAGAGCAAGCGCATGAAAATTGCACTTCAGGAAAAGATGCCGCACGATGCCACCCGACCCCAGCCCCTTTAGGGGCGGCATATGATAGCCCCGGACGTAAGTCCGGGGTAAAGCGGTAAAGTCGGAACAAGTCCCATCAGGGATGGCACAGCATTTTCTCCTTCGCCTCGACTAATTCCCTTGACTTGGACTCCGAAAAGAGTAATCCTATCTCTAGTCGCATTAGCTCCTTGACATCCAAATAGCACTTAGCTAACTGCCGCAAATTCAATATTTTGCCATCCCGGCCGCTGATTCCAAGGCACTTAGCTAAAGCAATCCCACCTAAGTCCTTTGAATGGAATATTTTGCAGGTAAACCCTTTACTCCCAATATTTTAGCCGGATTCAAGCCAGATCGGAACCCGCAACTCATTGATTCCAGATATCTTACTGAGAATTGATCTGCGTTTTTTGAATCCAGATCGAGGCCGGTCCAACCCCTAGGCGACCGGGTAGTGGTAGCCTGAAAGCATGCCGCCAACCCTGCGCCCGCCCCGCTGGTATGCGATTCCGGTGCGAGTCCTGCTGTTGACCTTCATAGGCACTCTGATCTCATTCGCCATCAGTCTGCTCTTTGGAATCATCGCGACTATGGCCATGGCGGCCGTGCGCCACGTCCATCCCAACATGACCGTGGCCTACCGCCATATCGCCTTGCCGGCAGCCGTAGTCGCAGGCAGCATCATCTTCATCCTCGCGCTGGTCATGGAAATCCGCCACTACCGCCAGTCGAAAACCCTCGCCGCAATCGAGAGGATGAGCTGAGTCCAAGACCATGTGGAGACAGCCGCCTCGGCTGTCTGACGAGCGAAGCGAGGAGCGCCGTTACTGAATCCCTGGCGCTAAAATCAAATCATGCCACCCCGCATCGCCATCCCCATGCCGCATTCCATCGACCGTGAGTACGCCGAGCGCGCCATCCCGCAATACGAGCGCGCCGTAGAGCAAGCAGGAGGCGAGCCCGTCCGCATCACGCTCAACCAGACCTCAGCCGAAATCATGAAGATCGAGGCCGGAAAAATGATAGAGAGCTGCGACGGAGTCCTCCTGCCCGGCAGCAAAGCCGATGTTGATCCCGTAAAGTTTGGCGCGCAGCGCTCACCCCACGCCGCCGCCGCCGACCTTCGTCGCGACGCCATCGATGAGCTTCTCTTGCAAGACGGCTACAACCGGCGCAAGCCCATCCTCGGCATCTGCTTCGGCCTGCAAAGCCTGAACGTCTTTCGCGCCGGATCGTTAATCCAGCACATCCCGGACTTTCTCCCGGAAGACTTGCGCACGAAGGTCAACCACGAAGCGGGCAAGAAGGTCGCGGTCGCTCACAAGGTCGAGATCGAGAGCGATTCAAAGCTGGAAGAGATTTTAGGCACAGGTGACGAGCGCATGATTCCCGTTAACTCTTCGCATCACCAATCGGCCGATGTGATCGGGAGCGGCCTGCGCATCGCGGCTCGCTGCCCTGACGACGGCATCATCGAAGCCCTGGAAGGAACCGCCGACGATCATTTCGTGCTGGCAGTGCAATGGCATCCCGAGCGCTCGGTCGATCTAGACGAGCCTTCCCGCGCCATCTTCCGCGCCCTGATCAAGGCGGCGGAGACACGGCTCAAATAGCTCAACGCCGCTTGTTCTTCGTAATCTTCTTCCGCGACTTCTTCGGACTACTCCTCTTCTCCAGCAACACGACCACATGCGCCACCGCGGCGTGATCCAAATTCAGCCCCTCCGGAGTCTTCGCTTTCAAGCCGACGCAATCGGCGTGCACTCCCAACAAGCTCGCCACGCGCACTCGAATTGCGGCCGCGTGCGGTCCAATTTTTGGTGCAGCCAGTATCAGGCTGGCATCGATGTTGGCCACGACGTATCCGGCATCGTGTACCCGCTTCAGCGCCTCGCGCAGAAAGACAATGGAGTCTGCGCCCTTCCACTTCGGATCGGACGGCGGAAACAGCGCCCCAATGTCAGGCGCAGCCACTGCTCCGAGTAGCGCGTCAGTAATGGCATGCAGCAACACATCGCCATCGGAGTGCCCGCCCAGCCCCTTGTCGTGAGCCAGAGCGATGCCGCCAATCTTCAGCGGAATCCCATCGCGAAATTCGTGCGAATCAAACCCGTAGCCAATTCTCATGCGGAAACCTTGGCCACGGATTCACGCGGATTTTCACGGATCTTTTTTCTCGCATTGTCGAAGAGGAGGGGGCGGAACTGGGGGCGCAGTCCGAAGTTTAGCAACAAACCAACCTCGATGTCGGTCGCGCGGAGATAGTGCAGAAGTTCCGCTTCGTGTGCAGATTCGAGAGTTCTTGCAGCTTCCAACTCGAGAAGAACCACGCCGTCAACAATCAGATCGGCGTAATATTGTCCGACCTTTCTGCCGCGAAACCACACTGGCACCGGGACCTCACGCGCCAAACTCGTCTCCGATTCCTCCAAGGCCACTGTCAGTGCTTCTGAGTAGGTCGATTCCAGAAACCCATGCCCGAGTTCGTTGTATACATCGTAGAAAACTCCGATGATCTTCTCAGTTAGATCGGAATGCTTCAGCGCAGGCGGTAGTAAGTTCATCACCAGCGAGTTTACCCGGCAGTGATGACCTTGATCCGTGGAAATCCGTGAAAATCCGTGGCTCATTTCCCTAAGTAGAACTCCGCCAGTTCCATGTCGGCCGGGGCTGTGATCTTGATGTTCCGCGGTGAGCCCATCACGACGGCCACTTCGTGGCCTGATCGTTCGACCAGCGACGCTTCGTCGGTGCCGAGGAAACCGTCGGCTGACGCTTCATCGAACGCCTTCTTGATCACGCCATAACGAAAGCCCTGCGGCGTCTGAGCCAGCACAATACCGGCTCGCGGGATCGTCGCCTTGATCAGCGCGCCACCGGCTGTGCGCTCGACCTGCTTCACGGTATCGACGGCGGGCAGGCCGGCAATCGCCGCACCGTATTTCTCCGCCGCATCGATCACTTCCTGAATAATCTCGCGGGTTACAAACGGGCGCACGGCGTCGTGCACGAGAACGATATCATCGCTATGCGCGGCCGCTGCAACCGCATTCAGCGCGTTCTCCACCGACTGCTGGCGATGCTCGCCGCCGACTACCAGCTCTACTTTTTTCTTCAAAACGTCTTTTTCACTCGCGAGCCGCATGCGGAACCCGGAAATCTCGCTTTCCCGCAGAGCAATCCAAATCTCGCTTACCTTGTCGACGGCGGCAAACTTGCGCAGCGTGTGAATGAGAATCGGCGTGCCGCCTAACTCAGTAAACTGTTTCGAAGGAGTCGTCTTCTTCTTGCCCTTAGCGCCGACGGGCATGGGGGCCATGCGGGTTCCAAGCCCCGCAGCCGGAATGATCACAACCACCTTCATAGCGGGGAGTAAGTATACGGGCGGCGGGACAGGGAGTTCAAATGCAGAAGCAATTTGTAATGGTGCAGTTTGGCTTACGCGTTGGGTCGGTTAAGCGGGAGATCCTTCGCTACGCCTGAAAAGCGGCTCCGCTCAGGATGACAGTCTCGTGTAATTGTTGAACTGCACCACTACCGGCGGCTTACCGTCTACGGCTGAGGCTTGGTCTCGACCAGCGTGTTCGGGATCGCCGCGGCGGGCCCCGGCGCGCTGGGGATGGCCGGCACTACCGGCTGGACGATGCCACTGGAGCGGACAAAGGCGCGTTCGTCCCACTTGCCGAAAATCATTTTCCCCGCCGTGGTCTGCAGCACTGACGTGACCGAGACGTCGATTGTCTTGCCGATCATCTTCCGGGCATTGTCCACGACAACCATGGTGCCGTCGTCGAGATAGGCGACGCCCTGGTTGTATTCCTTGCCTTCTTTCAGGATGAAGACCTTCATGATCTCGCCGGGCAGCACGATGGGCTTGAGCGAGTTCGCGAGCTCGTTGATGTTCAGCACTTCGACACCCTGCAGCTGTGCCACTTTATTCAGGTTGAAGTCGTTGGTGATGATCTTGCCTTCGTAGACTTTGGCCAGTTCGATCAACTTGAGATCAACTTCGCGAACTGCGGGGAAGTCATCCTCCACGATCTGGATCGACAACGTGGCCATTTTCTGCAGGCGCTGCAGAACGTCCAGGCCACGGCGGCCACGGTTGCGCTTCAGGGAGTCGGCGGAATCGGCCACGAGCTGCAGTTCGCGCAACACGAACTGTGGCGTGACGATGATGCCGTCGAGGAAACCGGTCTCGGCAATGTCGGCGATGCGGCCGTCGATGATGACGCTGGTGTCGAGAATCTTGTAGCTTTTCTTGCCTTGTTTCTCGCCGCCAAAGATCCCGCCCAGAGCGGCTAAGTTCAGCAGGTCGCCTTTGCTTGCGCCCACGACCAGGCCCACGTAGGCCATTAAAAGCATCACCAGGATTTGCAGGAAGCTCTGGGTATTGCCGGCGGGCACACTGCTGCGAATGACCAAGGCAAACAGGTAGGCGCCGCAGATGCCGAGGAGGCTCCCAATGGCCGCGCCGATCAGCCGCTTTAGGCTGACCGCGCGCAGCTTCCATTCGAACAGAATGATTCCCGCGCCTACGAGCGCGCCGATTCCGGCATCCAGGTTGCGCGGCAAGCCGAAGGGAGCAATAACGTAACAGGTGACCGCAACTACGATGACAAAAAGAAGACGTACCAGAATCAAATCCACAATATGACCTCCCCCGGATGCAGCTCCGCTAAACATCTGGCGCGATGCACCGGTGCCATTTCCTCGCCGCCTCGGGCGGGAATTAGCAAATCAGCATGCGGGACGCGCATGAATTAGGGGAATGAATGTACGCCCCGTCCCGGCTCTTGGAGGCGCAGCCGGGAAACGTCATTAAACCTACGCGGGAAGTATATACCTGAGAGCAAATGGTCAACGAAGAAACTGGACGAGTAAAGTATTGTCATTCGGACGGTTTCACAACTTTTGAACCTGAGCCGGCTTTGTAGCATGTGGAACCCGAGAACAGAAATGAGAGAACTATGAAGAAGATGGCATTCGTTGTTCTGCTGCTGTGTTCGGCCTCGGTCTGGGCGGGCTCGGAACCCAACCCAGCCGACTACACGATCAATGTCCACGTCAGTTCGTCGCACGTCAACAGCCGGGGCGCGATCCGGCTGAAGGCCCTTCTCGATGGGAAAAAGTGTGAACTGGAAGGCATCGATGTTGAGAACTCTCTATTGCTACCCGGCGACTACAAGGCCAGGACGGTGCCGCTCAAAGTGAAGGACGTTCACACCTACGACGTCTACGGAAACTACGAGATCATCTTCCCTGACAAGAAAACCCGGAGGTACTCTCTCGTCGGCATCGCGGAGTAATCGCTGCGCTGCTAGACTTTCATGCATGAAAGCCTTAGTGATTACCAAGCTCTCCGGGCCGGATGCGCTCGCGATTCAGGATGTTGCTGAACCTGTGATGAAGCCGGGACAAACGCTGGTTCGCGTGGCCGCCGGAGGCGTGAATTTTGCTGACTTCATGACCGCGCAAGGCGGCTACCCGGGAACGCCCGCGCCACCACTGATTGCCGGCCGCGAATTTGCTGGTGTGGAAGCAAGCACTGGACGCCGGGTGATGGGCTACATTCAGTGGGCTGCGTTTGCAGAAGAAGTTGTTGCCTCCGCGAACGCGCTGTGGCCCGTCCCTGAGCACTGGACCGACGAACAAGCCGCCGCTTTCCCGGTCAACTATTTCACTGCGTACCTCGGCTACTGGCAGGCAGGGATGACCACGGCGCCGGTTGCGGGCAAGACTCATCGCGTGCTCATCCACGCTGTCGCCGGAGGCGTAGGCACGGCGGCGGTGCAGATCGGCCGGATTCTGGGCGTCGAGATGTACGGGACATCATCGACCGACGAGAAGCTGGCGCGAGTAAAAGAACTTGGTCTGCAGCATGGCATCAACTACAAACGACACGACTACGAAGAAGTGGTGAAGAACCTGACGCACGGCGAAGGCGTGGACGCCGTGTTCGAAATGCTAGGCGGGGAACACACCGCGAAAAGCCTGCGCTGCCTGCGCGACTTCGGACGCGTTATCCAATACGGCACCGCAACCGGCAAGCCTCCGCAACTCGATGTGCGGGCTTTGTATGCCAAATCCGCGAGCCTGCAGGGTCTGTGGCTGACTTATTTATCGCAGAAGCGCGAGGTCATGGAGCCGGCGTGGAAGCAACTTTCGGAATGGATCGCGCAACGCAAGCTGGCTCCGGTGATTGGCCAGGTGTTTCCCCTCGAACGCGCAGTCGAGGCTTACAAACTGCTGCAGGAAGGCAAGAATTACGGCAAGGTTGTGGTAAAGATTTAAGAATCTGATTTCAAAAAAGGTTCGCCAATCACTCCTTGCCCAGATACTGGATTCTCCCGTCGAGGGCGCGCCCGTTGCCGTCGATGAAAATGGGAGCCGGCTGGGTGGGCGGATTAATGATGCCGTTCGACAACAGGGGATCGGGATGGTTCGTGATGTTGTCGAAGCCGGCGCGCAGGGCCCAGTAGCGCCCGAAGAGATGGATGCGTTTTTCGAACTCCAGGTTTACGGTGTAGTACGTGGGAAAGCGAAAAGTTCCGGGAGGATCGGGAGCATAGATTTCTCCCGTCTCTAACGTGGCGTTGACGGGCAGGCCAGTGCGCGCTTCGGCGGAATAAACTAGATCGACTTTGTGGACGATGGGCAGCTTGAAGAACGGCACCACACCGTATCCGACGAAGCGGTTGGGCGTATCCCAGGGAAACGGGCCGGGCAGCTGCTGGCTGAGCACGGGAAGATCCACACTGAAGTCGAAGACCTGATTGGTGCGCGCGCGGGAGCGGGTGTAGGCGCCGAAGATTTCGTAGCGCTGGCGAAAGCGGTGGCGCAGGCTGACTGTAAAAGCGTCATAGCGGTCGTCGCGCTGGTTTTCGAGGAAGAAGTTTCCGTCTACCGCGCCATTCAGGGTGTTGTAGGCGAAGCCGTGGACGCCGCGCTTCTGGATGAACTCCAGTTTTAGAAAGATGGCCTGCGGCAGTTTCTTCTCGAGAGCGATGCTCCAGTTCAGATAGCGCGGAGCGGCGAGCGTGTTGCGGTTGACGACAAAGTCGGTTGGCAAGGGGATGGGCGCGGGTTCCGGCGTCCACGGCAGCCCGCACGGAACGCTAACGCCGCTCGCTTCCAGCGGGCAGCCGTTTGAATCGAAAAAGTAATCCACCCTCTGACCGTCCTGGGCTTGGTGAATCAGGCCCAGGCTGGTGGCGTCGTAGGTGATCCCAATTCCCGCCGAGAGCTTGGTATTGCTTTCGTCGTCGAAGATGTAAGTCCCGGCCAGGCGCGGGGAGAACAGCGGGGTTCGAACGATATCATCCCAATCGAAACGGACCCCCGGCTCGATGAGCAGACGATTGGTGATGAGCCAGCGATCCTCCGCGTAGGCGCTGGCTTCGTTGTTGTAAATCGTGGAGTAGTTGCCGCTGGAGAAAATCGAGTAGCGCGCACAAGTTGGCTCGGGCACGGTGGGGAGTCCGTTCGCATCAGTAGGACAGGGTTCGGGCGATTGCCCCGCTGGCGGCTCGACTTGCAGAAACGAGATCGGCTGGCGGAGGAACTGGGCATCGTAGTTCAGGCGGTCGAGATCGGTGCCTAACTTGATGTCATGGCGGCCATGCCACTGCTGCGGCGGAAGGTAGAGGTTCGCCAGGGCCTGAAGACGGCGGGCAGATGAGTCCTCGTGCAGATAGTAGTTGCCCCCAGTCGCAAGGATCGTCTCGATGTAACCGGCGTCTCCATGCGGAGTGAGGGTCAGGTTGTACTGGTCTCCGCCGATTCCGGTTTCAAGCAATGCGCCGCCGCGGAAATAGTATTGATCTTTGAGCGAGCCGAGGTAGGCGGTTTCAACCTCGCTGGGAGTGGTCTGCGGAGGCATCAGAGCCCACATGCCCGCGTTGGGATCGTGAAAGTAATCCGACAGGAAGCTGGCTGTCACGATGTTGCGGGTGGTGAGGTTCGATTGCAGCTTGATCAGGTTGTCGATGCGCCAGATGTGGTCAAAGTCGGAGCCGTCGGGCAGTTGCTTGGTGATGTAGTTGTCGTACTCTCCGTCGAGCGCATCGAAAAACCACATCTTTCCTTTGCGGACGGGGCCGGACATGGTGTAGATGGGCGTCCAGTTGGCGAGGGAGATGCCTTTGACGTCTTGCGGCGCGGGAATGAAGTCGGTTGCGAGGAAGCGGAAGTGATCGTTGCCCATGCGGGTATTCAAGGCCATGACGCCGCCGGAACCTTTGCCGAACTCGGCCGGTTCGCGGCTTGGGGTGACTGCGACGGAGCGGAAGGAATCAATGCTGGTCTGCACTACGAGCGCCCCGCTGGTGGGCTGGGTCACGTTGAAACCATCGAGGACCAGCAGCGTCTGGTAGGTCTCGGCGCCGGCCACATGCGGCTGGCCGTAGGCGTCAGGTGTGACGCCGGGCATGAAGATCAGCGCATTGCGATAGTCGTGCGGGCCCGGGTAAGGAATGTCGAGAAGTTCCTCGCCGCTGAGTTCTTCTTTGGCGGAAATTTGCGCGGGGTCGATGGCCGGTGGGGATTCGACTACGTTCACGACTTCACGCGCTTCGCGCTGACGGGAAAGAGTCACATCAACATTCGCGGTGAAACCGATATGGACATCGGGCTGAACGGCGGCGTAGAAGCCGGCTTTTTCAACGCGCAGTTCGCAGGTCCCGGGGGAGAGCTCGGTGAATTCACAACGCCCCGCGAAATCGGTGCTGCAGCGCAACGCGAGCGAGGGCGGAGGCGGTTGCAACTCGACACGGGCACCGCTGACGGCCAGTCCATTTTCGTCGGTGACGGTGACCGTGAGCTTCTGAGCGGCGGCGGGGTGAGGGGAAGAAGGCGATGCGGTCTGCGCTGGAGAATGCGTCACGCAGAAAGCTTCGAGCGCAAACACGAGCAGCCATTTGGTTGCGCTCCGCCCCGGCATGGTTCGAGTATGGAATCATTTGCGCGGTACGGCAAGCTCTCCTTGGTCACTGTTTGCTTCGACCTCAAAGATCCATTCCTCGCTTACCAGGAAATTCAACAACGAGCACGACGCAATGGCGATCGCATCCGCGATCAGATAGTTCACGTGGCCCAGGCCGACCATTAGTTTCATCAACGCCAGATTGCCGAGGATGGAAACTCCTCCGGCGGCCAGGTTGAAACGCAGCAGCCGCGGCGGCGACTTTTGCCATGACGGATGCACGCGGTCAGCCCAGGTGTACCGTTCGTGCCAGAGAAAGTTGTGTACTACTGCCGTTTCCACTGCTAACGCTGTCGCCAGCAGATAGTTGAGATGGAATCCGCCCTTCAGGCCGAGCAAGACAGTGAGCTGCACTGCGATCCCCAGTGCGCCTACGAGGTTGAACTTCAGCCAGCGGTAGAGCACGCGAAAGCTCGCCCCTGGGTTGTCTCGCGCTGGGGTTCTCACTTGGCGATGCTCTTTTGGGTGGTCTTCATTTGGGCGATCGTCATTTCGGCGGTCGTCTCTCCGGAGATCTTTTCCTCGCGATAAAGGCGCGCGGTGTTTTGTGCGGTGAAGAAGAAGACCATCAGGGCCATTACAGCCAGGCCGATGGTTCCTCCCACGTCGAAGAGCTTGTAATATCCGCCGAGAAAACGCACTTGCGGCTTCCACAACAGCGCCAGGTTTCCCAACGCCAGCAGGATGCGTAGCTCGGTTGGACCGAAGCGCCAGAACGACAGACGAAACTCGCCGAGCGCGTGCGTCGCCAGATAGGATTGGATCGAGAGCATGAGGAAGGCAACGAGCAAGCCGATCGCGATCCAGGGGTGCATGTAACCAGACAAGGCCAGGCCGCCCATCAGCGCTACGGCACCGATGCTGTCGACCATGTGGTCGACGTAAAAACCATAGCGCGGACGCAATTGTTGCCGTGCGCGGGCTAGCGTTCCATCGAGCGAATCTCCGAGCCAGTTCATTGCGAGGCAGGCGATCACTCCGAGCAGCGCATACCGATGCGAGGCCGCGAGCCAGTAACACGCCCCCGCTCCGAGCTGCGCCGCCAATCCCAACCCGGTGAGATGGTCGGGGTTGATCCATCGCGGCGTGCGCGCGGCCAGCCATAGCAGAATGCGTTTTTCATGCGCCGCCACCCAGCTTTCCTGCACTCGCCGCATTTCCGGGAACGGCCGCGCGCTCCTCATTTCCAGAAGCACACGTGGGTTCACTTGCTCACAAAATTCGGTCATGGTTTGAGAACCGGGGCTTGGTGAGAATCGGGTCGCCATATTTGCCTCCGGGAAGCCACTTTGACTCGGGCGGCATGCGGCGGCAATGCACTGGGGATCAAATGCGGCTCAACTCGAGATCAACTGGAAAGTCTTTCACCCACAGATCGTTAGAGCGAGAAATCATCTGCCAGATGCGGTTGCTGGAGCGGCCTTTTTCTACGGCAGGTCGATAGAGTCCACTCCAGTGTCAATAAAGGAACCATCGCGTTGTGATTCAAACGATAAACTCGGTCGCGGATGCGACCCTCTGGTAGGCTTTGAAGGAAATTCGCGTCCTGCGCTTGTTCGGAATGACAATATCCGGCATAAATCTGCGGCCATGAACAGACTTCTACGGTTCTTCCGCCCTTCGCACCAGCACACGGCTTTTTCGGCCACGCTGCTGCTGATGTCGGCGGTGATGCTGTCGCGGGTGATTGGTTACGTCCGCGAGGCTTATATTGCCTACGCTTTTGGCGCCGGGCCGCAGACTGACGCCTACGTTGCCGCCTTCACCCTGCCTGACTGGCTCAACTACATTGTGGCCGGGGGCGCGGCTTCGATCACATTCATCTCAATCTATACGCGGTTTCTTGCGGAGAAGCGCGAGGCGGACGCGCAAAAGACTTTCTCCATCGTCATCACGGTGATGACCACGGTGCTGATTGCCGGCACCATTCTTACGGAAATCTTTACGCCGCAATTCGTGCGCTGGATGTTTCATGGTTTCTCGCCTGCGCAGGTGGAGCTGACGGTCCACTTGACCCGCATTCTGCTGCCGGCGCAAATCTTTTTCTATGTGGGTGGCGTTGTCTCGGCGGTGCTGCTCTCGCACCGCTTGTTTCTTTTCCCCGCCTTCGGGCCGCTGCTCTACAACATATTCATTATTGTTGGCGGGGTGATCGGCGCACGCCATTTCGGGATTGCCGCTCTGGCGTATGGCGCGCTGGTGGGGAGCATTGTCGGTCCGTTTCTGGCCAGCGTGATCGGTGCGGCGCGGATTGGGACGGGCTATCGTCCTTCGTTCGACGTCACCAATCCTGCGTTTCGCGAGTGGGTAAAACTTTCCATCCCACTCATGCTTGGCGTTTCGCTGGTTACGGCCGACGATTGGATTTTGCGCCACTACGCCTCAAGCGGCATTGGCGACATCGCACGGCTCAACTACGCCAAGCGCCTGTTCGCCGTGCCCATTGCGGTGTTGGGGCAGGCTACGGGACAGGCCTCGCTGCCATTTTTTGCGCGGCTGTTCAACGAGAAGCGCTTGCAGGAATTCGCTACGACCGTGAACGATTCCGTCTACCGCGTCGCCGCCGCATCGTTTCTCGCTACAGGATGGATGATGGCCGCAGCCTTTCCGCTGATCGACCTGGTCTACCGCCGGGGAAGGTTTTTGGTCTCTGACACGCAAACCACGGCGGTCTATTTTTTCTGGTTCTCGCTTTCGCTGGCGCTCTGGTCCGCACAGGGGCTCTACGCCCGAGCCTTCTATGCCTCCGGCGACACGCTGACCCCGATGGCTGCGGTTACGGTGATCACGGGCGCTTCGTTGCCGGTGTATTCGTGGCTTTTCCACCGGTACGGAGTAGTTGGGTTAGCTTGGGCTTCCGATATTGGCATTGGAGCGAACCTGCTTGCGCTGGCCTTGCTGCTGAATTACAGAAAACTGGTTTCGCTGAGAACACTGCGCTGGGGTGAGCTGGGAAAGTCCGCGTTGACGGCGGTGGTCGCCGGCGGCATCAGTCTTGAAGTGGCAAAGAGTGTGATCCCGGTCGCGTCGGCGCAGGGCAGCCGGATCGCTGACCTGCTGAAGTTAGGATTGATTTCTGTCACCTGGGCAGCGGCCGCCGCAGTGGGATTGTGGCTGCTGAAGTCGCAACTGCCCAACGATCTGCGGCGACGGAAAGCGACGGCGTATCCCGCGGTGGCGGAGGATCAGAGCAAAGAGATTTTGGGATCGGGCACGCAGCCGTGAAGCGAATAGAAAAACAAAGCGGCGGACATTCGCATTTGCTGCGAATTCCGCCGCTGATCTTTTTTCTAAACTCGTAATCCGATACGGCAAACCTACGCGCGCGCGCCGACTGCTGCGGGCTCGGCTATGGCAACGCTCTTATCCTCACCGTTGGCCTTCTGCGTGGGCTGGCCGCCCTTGCGAATGTCGATGCCGCCCTTGAAGTAGGCGCCGTCTTCAATGGAGATGCGCGCTGCTACTACGTCGCCGGTGAGCGAGCCGTCGCTGCGGATATCCACGCGGTCGCTGGCGGTCAGGTTGCCGCGGACCTTGCCCAGCACGACGATTTCGCGGGCATTGATGTTGGCCGCGACCACGCCGTTGCGGCCGACGGTTACGCGATTGCCGGAAAGGTTGATCGAGCCTTCCACGCGGCCATCAATATAGAGAGATTCCGATCCCGTCACCTCGCCTTTGATCACCAGCGACTTGCCGATGGTTGCCTGATCCGCAGTGGTGGTGGTAGCGACCGGACGCGGGCCAACGGCGGGCTCACTCGCCATCATGGCAGGGGCATTCGGGGTAGACGTAGTTGGACGCTCGGGCTCGGCTGGCCGTCCTGGGGTCTGAGGCTGATTCGTCGGCTTCCACATGGATGAAAAGTTCCTTTCCTGGTTGGGATTAGAGGTCTTGTGCCGCACTTGCGTGACCAAACCGAATTGTACTCCGCTGTCTCAAAATGAGCGCTGTGGAAAAGCCTTTATTTTCAACAGGGTTTCCTACCTTGGTACGGAATTGGAATCTTCCCAGGTTGGTTGTTCGGTCGCCCGACTTCTCCAGTTTCTACCCAGTTGCCGTGTAACGATTGCCGAAAATATATCGTATGGATTCCAGTTTCACAGGCTCTGGGAGTATGCTGTTGCGTCGAAGATTTGTCGAAGGTGCAGGCCAGCCTCGCAGGAGCAAAGCTATGTTGGAACCAGCCGTGATCACCCCTTCAACCTTCACTGTTGCCCGGCCCCAGGCCGGCGAATACGCGCCCTATTACGAGCGCTATATTTCCCTGGTGCAGGGCGACGACATTCTCAACACGCTCGACCAGCAGCGCCGCGAAATGATGCTGCTGCTCTCCTGCCGCGACGAGGAAGAAGGCAACTTCCGCTACGCGCCGGAGAAATGGAGCGCCAAAGAAGTTCTTGGCCATGTCTGTGACACCGAGCGCATCTTCGCTTATCGTGCGCTGCGAATCGCGCGGGCCGACGTCACGCCTCTCGAGGGCTTTGAGCAGGATGATTATGTACGCAATGGGGGGTTCGCGGAACGCCCGATTGGCGATCTGGTCGAAGAGTTCATCGCGGTGCGGCGCGCGACGATCTCGCTGTTGCGCAATCTCGACGAGGCAGCGTGGGTGCGGCGCGGTGTCGCCAACAAGAATGAAGTCAGCGTGCGGGCTCTGGCTTACATTATCGCGGGACATGAATTGCATCACCGCCGGATTCTGGAAGAGAAATACTTCGCCGCGAAGGGCTGACTCAAACCTTATGTCTTCGCGCGCACTGGCTGAACTGCTCCGCGGTAGGGGCGCTCACGCGGATCCGCTTGCGTGTGTTGAGGATTTATCCGCCCAATTTGCTGCGCGTTCGGTTGCAGGCTTTCCGCACTCCATCGGACAACTTGTCTTTCACATGAATTATTGGATGGACTATGAAGTGCGCCGCATTCGCGGCGAGCGGCCAGTGTATCCGGAACATTCTTCGGACAGCTTTCCTCCTGCGCCGTCGCCCGCCGGTGCGCAGGATTGGGATCGGCTGCGCAAACGCTTCGCCGGTCTGCTCGCTGAATTCGCCGCATTGGCAAAATCTTCTCCGGAAGAAATGCGGCGCCAGATTGAAACCGTGCACGACGGCGACACGAAGCTCGCGGGAACGCTTGAGGCCGTGCTGTGGCAGATGGTCGCGCACAACAGTTATCACACCGGCCAGGTCGCGGTGATCCGGCGCGCTCTCGGCGTCTGGCCGCCGCGCGGCGGCGGAGATGCGTGGTAAGGCAGTCATCGGCAAGGGTGAGAAGATGAAAATCGTTGCAATCTGCTTTCTACTGCTTCCGCTTTTGCTCTTGGCGCAGACAGGCGCGGAAACAGAGGAGCACGCCATCCGCGCGGTCGTCGACCGATTTATGGACGCCTGGAATCGTCACGACGCGAAAGCGCTCGCGGCGGTGTTTGCCGAGGACGCAGATTTCACTAATGTTCGTAGCATCGGCGCAAGCGGCCGCCAGAAGATTGAAGACTTCCACGCTCCCATGTTCGCGACCATCTTCAGCAAGAGCCACCTGGAATACACCGATATCAAGGCTCGGCTTATCCGTCCTGACGTTGCCGCCGTCGACGTGCATTGGAAGATGAGCGGCGCTACGGACTCGCAAGGCAATCCCCGGCCTGATCGGGAAGGACTGCTGAGTTTCGTGATGGCAAAGAATGCGGGACGCTGGGAAATCGCCGTGATGCACAATCTGGATATCTCGGCGCTGCCTCCGCCGCCGAAATGAAAGGAAGGTCACTGGCGGTGCGGTATTCTGAAAGCTGACGGCTGATAACTGACAGCTTCCCCATGCTTTCCGACTTGACCATCCTGAAACATATTGCCCGGCAACCCAAGCGCGCCGCCGGATTCAAGCAGTTGGTGCGCGAACTCGGCCTGCATGGCGACGCCCGCGGAGAGCTCGACGCGCATCTTCAGAAGCTGGTTGCTGCCGGCGAACTGGTTCAGCTTAATTCTGACCGTTACGCTCTGCCCCAACCCGCTGTGGACAAGAATCTGGTGGTCGGCCGACTCAGCATGCATCGCGACGGCTTCGGATTCGTCATCCCCGACCCGAGTTCGCTGAGTGCGTCGCTTAAGTCGCGGCTGGCTGGGGATATTTTCATTGCGCCTCACGCCATCGGCAACGCCATGCATGGCGATCGCGTGCTGGTCGACGTCATGGCGGTTCGTCCCGATGGCCGTGCTGAAGGTCGCATCGTGCGGCCGGTGGTGCGCGCACATCCCACGGTGGTGGGGATTTTTCACTACGGCAGCCGCCATAACTTTGTAAAGCCGATCGACAGCAAGATCACGCACGACATCGTGATTCCGGCCGGGATGGAGTATCCCGAAGTTGTGGCGCCGCAGTCCTCGGCAGCCCCCCCAAAAGCTGGCGGGGCGCCGGCGCTACAAAGGCTGGCGTTACAAAGGCCCGCCCTACGAAAATCTGTCGACCGCGTGCTTGGTGACGAGGCGGCTCGCCGCTTGGATTGGGATGATCTTGAGGACGTGGTGGTTGACGTTGAAATCACTGACTGGCCCACGCCCACGCAGAATCCGCGGGGCCGCGTGGTTGAGGTTCTGGGCCGGCAGGATGACTTTGGGGTCGACGTTGAAATCACCATTCGCAAGTTTCATTTGCCGCATCATTTTCCCGCAGCCACGCTGGCAGAGGCGCAGGACATTCCTGCTGTCATCCCGGCGACGGAACTTCGCCACCGCCGGGACTTCCGCAACCTGCCCATCGTCACCATCGATGGTGAAACCGCGCGCGACTTCGACGACGCTGTCACGGTACGCCATCTTGCCGACGGGAATTTCGAGTTGCAGGTTCATATTGCCGACGTCGCGCAATACGTCACGCCGGAGTCCGCACTCGACCAGGAAGCGCGGCTGCGCGGCACCAGCGTTTATTTTCCCGACCGCGCCGTGCCCATGCTTCCGCTTGAACTCTCGACCGACATCTGCAGCCTGTGTCCGCAGGTCGAGCGGCTGGTGCTGTCATGCGTAATGCGGATCGATTCTCGCGGCGAAATTGTTGGTTATGAGCTGTGTGAAGGCGTGATCCGGTCGGCCGAGCGCATGACTTACACCGCGGTGAACGCAGTGCTTGAAGGCGACGCCGCCGCGCGCGAGCGTTACGCGGCGCTTGTTCCCACCTTTGAACTCATGCGTGATCTGGCGCTGATTCTCAACCGGAAGCGCCAGCGTCGCGGGTCGATTGACTTCGATCTGCCCGAGCCGGTCATTGAATTCGACGAATTTGGACTGATGAAAAGCATCACGCGTTCGGAGCGCAACATCGCTCACCGACTGATCGAAGAGTTCATGCTCTCGGCGAACGAGTGCGTAGCGCACTATCTTGAATCGAAACGCGTCGCGTCTTTATATCGCATTCATGAAAAGCCGGACGCCAAGCGCGTCTACGATTTCGAAGTGATTGCCGCGACCTTCGGATATTCGCTGGGTGTGGGCCCGCTGCCCATTCACCGCGTACAGCTCAAGACAGACCGCCGCGGCGCGCGGGACACCGGCAAGCAAACAAGCCACATCGAAATACCAAAAGATGTACACATCACTCCACGCATGTACCAGAAGCTGGCCGCTAAGATCGCAGGTAAACCGGAGGAGCGCATTCTGAGCTACCTGATGCTGCGGTCGCTTAAGCAGGCGCGATATTCGGAAGAAAACCTGGGCCACTTCGCGCTGGCGGCAACCAGTTACACGCACTTCACGTCGCCAATTCGCCGCTACCCAGACCTGATCGTGCATCGGATCTTGAAAGATGTGCTGCGGCAATCGCCCGAGAAGCGGGACGGGGACGTACCTGTAGGAGTTTCATCTGCGCTCGATAGTAGCGCCGGCGCTACGCCTTGGTCGAAACGACGCGACCGTGGCGCCCACCGCGAAATGCTTGAGCCGCTCGGCGGGCCCATCAAAGTTGAAGAGCTGCACGAAATTGCCGAAGAGTCGAGCCAGTCCGAGCGCCGAGCCGACGATGCTGAGCGCGAGTTGATGGAGTGGAAAAAGGTCACGTTCATGCAGGATCGCATCGGCGAGGATTGCGACGGATTGATCACCAGCGTCACCAAGTTTGGCTTCTTCGTCGAACTGACCGATTTGTTCGTCGAGGGCCTGGTCCCGCTGAACACGCTTACCGACGATTTTTACACCTACCACGAGAACACGCGGCAGATCATCGGCCAGCGTTCACGCAAGACTTACAGCCTGGGGCAAAGGATTCGCGTTCTGGTCGATCGCATCGACCCGGTAGAAAAGAAAATCCAGTTTGCCATCCTGGAAGAAGCCCCGCGCCGGCCCGCGCCCAGACCCTCTGGTCGCAAAGCGAAACGCAAGCGGAGGTAACAATCAATTCAGGCGGAAACTGCGCCGCTGATGATAAACTTCTCTGGTAACCCCATCCGCTGTGGATGTGGAGCAGCGGGTTCCTTCCTAGTCGGGACGTGGCTCAGCCTGGTAGAGCACTCGCTTGGGGTGCGAGGGGTCGGCAGTTCAAATCTGCCCGTCCCGACCAAATCTTCTAGTTTTCTTTTCTTGGGTTTCTGCTTTTCGACTCTGGTTCGCCTGTTCCTCCCATTTTGCCAATTGTGACGTAATTGTGTCGTTATCAGCTCCGAATCGGCGAAGCGCAGATACACGGCGGACTACTCCCAGCAAAAACCGCAAAATTGACCCTACCTGAGGCCGGTGACCTGTACTTTCAGCGCCGAGGCGGCGAAGTATCCGCCTCCACAATTCGACTGGAGAAAGATGCGTTCAAGCAAGTCAAGCGGCACCTTTGCTCTTCCCAACTGAGTTCCATCAACCTCGAATCCCTTGCGGAGTACTCCTGAAGCTCGAAGCTGGGCAATCTGGGCGGCATCCACGGTGGTGCGTGGGCGACCAAGGCATTTACCCTTCGCCTTTGCAGCCGCTAACCCGCTACGGACACGAGACCGAATCAATTCCCTCTCGAACTCAGCGATGCTGGCAAAAATGCCGAAAACCAAGCGGCCATTCGGCGTGCTGGTATCCACACCCTCGTGCAGCGACACGAAGTCGATACCCAGCGCCCGAAATTCCTCCAGAGCGTTGACCAACTGGCGCAGGCTCCGTGCAAAGCGGTCATACCGATATACGACGACAGCATCGACCTTGCGCCTTCGACAGTCCGCCCACAGCTTGTCCAATTCAGGCCGCCGCTCACGAGCGCCACTGATTCCTAGGTCAATGTGTTCGGCTGCGACTTCCCAACCACGACGAGTGGCATACTCTCTAAGCTCTGCCAACTGCATCTCTGGGCTTTGGCCATTAGTGGTCGAGACTCGTGCGTATAAAGCGACCCTCATGCATTCCCTCCGATGGTCGTGACTGGCGAAGGAAGCGGAGCTTCAATCGCCGGGCACAAAGCTGTGACATTTTCGTGACGCAACTGGGAAAAAACAGGGGGAAAGAGACCAGTCGGAAAACCAGAAGTGTGTTTATTTACTTCGACCCTGAGTCTTCAGAGCCGCTTGGGGTGCGAGGGGTCGGCAGTTCAAATCTGCCCGTCCCGACCAATGAACTTCTCCCCTTTCAATCGTCCCCTCGACTAGCATGTCCTAATGAATTTCCGCGAACCAAGAAGAATACTTTGATCCCAAGTGCCTTTACCCGACAATCGCAGAAAGCTGTGCCCGGATTACGCGGGCCGCAGCGTCGCTCTCGTCGAGCTCTTTTTCAAGGTGTCGTTGAGAGAAGTCCACATCGGGAGATTCTTATGTCTGGGCAAGTAATTCTGTATTTCGACGATCAGGCCGATGCGCTGCGTTTTGCGTTGGCCGCGGGATCAGTGATGGCGGGCGATGACGCTCGCGCCACCGACGATCTGGTGCAGGAAACGACGCGCGTCAGCCGCATCCGCCTGGACGCCGCGAACGCCGGAAAGAAGCCGACTCCAGAGCGCGCGGCGTGAAGACCAGGAATTCGCGCCGCGGGCGTTCGAAACCCAAAGTCCCAAGATCTATCCCGTACGCCGCGTGGAGAGTAGATTCAGGATCTCGCGCAGCCCCTGGCGGATGCGCTGCATTTCGGCGGAAGTTTGCGCGGGGAATGGAATGGCGGCTTGCCCTTTATCCGTTTTCGCCTCGGAACGCAGTTGCTGGCGCGCGCCTACGATGGTGAAGCCCTGTTCGTACAGCAGCTGTTTGATGCGAAGGACACTTTCCACATCGCGTCTGCGGTACATGCGCTGTCCGGTGCTGCTTTTCACAGGCTTGAGTTGCGGGAACTCGCTTTCCCAGAAGCGCAGCACATAAGCGGGCAAGCGGCACAAGGTGGCCACTTCTCCGATGCGGAAATAGAGTTTGTCTGGGATGAAGATTTCATCCGTCTTTTTGCCCGAACTCTTCTTCCTGGCATTCATGTTCTTAGCGCCCACGCCCGCCCCTCGCCCGTGAAGCCGATGGTTCACAATTGTGACATACCCGGAGGAATCCTTATATGGAGAATTTTGGAGCCTGAACCACTCAGCTGGGGAAGTCCGAGCCCAGACGCTGATTGCGAATTGCTAAATTCTCCGAAAACGAAACGCCTCTCAGGAGGTGCTTCTCCTGAGAGGCTGGTAAAACTTTTGGCCCGTGCGAAGTATCGTTTCGCAGACGGTTAGTGTTTCTTTTTTTTCTTGGCCTTTTTCTTCGTTGCCATGAAGATTCCTCCGTGAACGATTTTCCCTTGCAAGAATGTCGGATACCCGACACGTTTGCGAAACGCCGCCCAACTTGTTGTACGAGCAGCGTCCTTAACACAAGATATTGCGGCAGTGTAAACACTGTGTCAACAGAATTGTGTCAGAGAGTAAGGAATTTTCTTTGAGCGCTGGCTGCAACTCATCGACGCTCGACCATGAGGTACACTGCGCCTCATGAGGCGCGATCCCATCGAACTGGAAATCTTCAAGAACCTGTATCACTCGATTGCGGAAGAGATGGGAGCGGCGCTGCGCCGTACGGCGTTTTCCCCCAACATCAAAGAACGGCGCGATTATTCCTGCGCAGTGTTCGACGGCGCGGGGGAAGTGATCGCCATGGGCGACCACATGCCGGTGCATCTCGGTTCGATGCCAATGTCGGTGCAAGCGGCGATTCCGGCATGCGAGATGGCGCCGGGAGATGTGGTCATGCTGAATGATCCATTCCGCGGCGGAACCCACTTGCCGGATATCACCCTGGTAGCTCCGGTCTATGTGAAGCCTCGCCGTCATGCGAGACCTGCTTCCCCTGACTTCTATGTGGCATCGCGGGCGCATCATGCGGATGTGGGCGGAGCGTATGCGGGGTCGATGGGACTGTGCCGGGAGATTTATCAGGAAGGATTCCGCATCCCTCCGGTGAGGATCATGCGGGCAGGCGTGATGGAGCGCGATGTGATGGCGCTGCTGCTGAACAACGTGCGCACGCCCGAGGAGCGCGAAGGCGATCTGGGAGCGCAGATCGCGGCTTGCCACACCGGGGCTGAGCGGTTGCGAGAGATTTGCTCACGTTACGGAATCGACCGCGCCCGGCGCGCGGCGCAGGAACTGCTGCGGTATTCGGAAGAACTGACGCGCAGCTTTCTGCTGCGCGTGCCCGCGGGTACCTATCGCGCGGAGGATTTTCTCGATAACGACGGCATCACCAACACGCCGATAAAGATCGCGGTGACGGTGAGCGTGACAGGCCGGGTCTCTGGCCCGCTGGTGACCGTCGATTTCACAGGCAGCGATCCCCAGGTCGAAGGCAGCGTGAACGCAGTCGAGGCGATCGCCTATTCCGCGTGCTTCTACGTTTTCCGTTGCCTGCTGGCCGATGATGTTCCGGCAACTGCAGGACTGATGCGGCCTATCCGCGTGATTACTCCGGAAGGCTCGGTTGTGAATGCGCGGCCCCCGGCGGCGGTCGCAGGAGGAAATGTTGAAACTTCGCAGCGTATCGTGGACGTTCTGCTGCGCGCGCTCGCACAAGCCATTCCAGACCGCGTTCCCGCGGCGGCTTCGGGAACCATGAACAATCTAACTATCGGTGGAACCGATCCCCGTACCGGCCAGCCCTTTGCTTACTATGAGACGATCGCGGGCGGTATGGGCGCGCGTCCGGGCAAGTCGGGCGTCTCCGGCGTGCATACGCACATGACGAATTCGTTGAACACTCCGGCGGAGGCGCTAGAGTATGCCTATCCTTTACGGGTTCGCCGCTACTCGCTTCGATCCGGCAGCGGCGGAGTCGGAAGGCATCGTGGCGGCGATGGAATTATCCGCGAGATTGAGGTGCTGACCGATTGCGAAGTCACGCTGCTCGCCGACCGGCGCACGCGCGGGCCCTGGGGACTCGCTGGTGGCGAGGCAGGGTCGCCCGGAAAAACCTGCGTGATTCGAAGCGGCGGATCGGTCGAAGAGATGCCGGGAAAATTCAGCACGCGGCTTCGAAAAGGCGAGCGCATCCGGATCGAGTCTCCTGGCGGCGGCGGTTGGGGACGAGCCGATATGAAATAAGCGTAAGACCCGGAGAGAAATGACGCTTAGTTTGGCAGCCCACTACATCGAAGAAGCCCGTCGCCAGATGCGCGGACAGAAGCGTCTGGCCGAGGGCGCGATGATCCAACTCAAAGACGAGGAGCTGTTTATCACGCTCGACCCGGAATCGAATTCCATTGCCGTCCTGGTGAAGCACATGGCACGGAACATGCGCTCCCGCTTCACCGACTTCCTCACTTCCGATGGAGAGAAGCCTGATCGTTTTCGCGACCAGGAATTTGAACTCAACCCCGCAACCACGCGCGCAGATCTGATGAAGTTGTGGGAAGAAGGCTGGGCGCAAGTGTTTGCCGCGATCGACTCGCTCAAACCAGAGGATGTCATGCGCACGGTGACCATCCGCGGAGAGCCCCACACCGTGCTTCAGGCCGTAAACCGGCAGATCGCGCACTATGCGCATCACACTGGGCAGATTATTTTCCTGGCCAAGCATCTGCGCTCGAGCGAGTGGAAGACACTCAGCATTCCTCGAGGGAAGTCGGAAAACTATAAAACTGCTGCGCCGAAATCCAACCAAGGATTGCCGCCGGAACGTTAAGGCGACCGCAAAAGCACATCCAGCATTTCAGCGGTGCTAAAATTAAATGTTTTGTGTCTGAGTCTGAATTCATAAGGTAGCTGTCATGCCATCCACGATGTTCGCTGTAGTAAAGCCGGCGGCCGCGCCGGGCGCGGAGGTCCGCGAGGTAAAGATTCCGGCCTTCGGACCGAGGGACGTCCTGGTCAAGGTAAAGGTGGCCTCCATCTGCGGCACCGACCTGCACATTTACAACTGGGACCGCTGGGCGCAGAACCGGATTCATCCTCCGCTGATCCCCGGACATGAGTTCTGCGGCGAGGTGGCTGCGTTCGGCAATGAAGTCACCAGCGTGAAGGAAGGCGATTTCGTTTCCGCCGAGATGCACTTAGCCTGCGGCAAGTGTCTACTGTGCCGCACCGGCGAAGCTCACATCTGCCAGAACGTGAAGATCATCGGTGTGGACGCCGATGGCGCCTTTGCCGAGTACGTCGTCATCGCCGAGTCAAACATTTGGAAGCTTGATCCTGCCATTCCGCAGGAGTATGCATCGATTCTCGATCCGCTGGGTAACGCGGTGCACACGGTCCTTGCTGGTGAGATTGCTGCGAAAACCGTGGCAATCACGGGTTGTGGGCCGATCGGACTTTTTGCCATCGCGGTAGCGCGGGCCGTGGGTGCGACCAACGTGTTTGCCATTGAAGTCAACGAGCACCGGCGCAAGATCGCGCGTGAGATGAAGGCTGATTACACGCTCGATCCGTCGAAAGAAAACGTCCGCGCGATTGTGATGGAGAAAACCGGCGGCTTAGGCGTGGACGTGGTGCTCGAAATGGCGGGGCATCCGGACTCTATTCGAACCGCATTCGATATTGTCCGCCGGGGCGGAAGAATTTCGCTGCTCGGCCTGACTTCAAAACCCATTTCGCTGAACTTTTCTGAAGACATTATTTTCAAGGGCATCACCGTGCAGGGCATCAACGGCCGGCGTATGTACCAGACCTGGTACCAGATGACCGCGCTGCTCAAGGCCGGCAAGCTCGACCTGCATCCGGTGATCACCGACCGCATCGCGATGAAGGACTTCTCCAAGGCCATGGAGCGGCTGAAGACGGGCGAGGCTAGTAAGATATTGGTCTATCCGAACGGCGTGCGCTAGCTTGTGTGGCGCGGGCGCCCTCGCCCGCGGTCCTCTCAGTCACAAATGTGCCGCGGAACGAGAACGGCAGATGGAAGTGAATTATGGCCCTTGATGCGTTCGTCCGCTGCACCTGCATCCGCGACGGCAAAGCCAAGCCTCACCCGTTTCCCGACCGGCTCACCTTCGACGAGCGCGGCGAACCGATGCTCACGGGCGACCCTACCGACGACGAGTGGGAAGCGCACGACCAGTGGCTGGCGGAATCGTGTGAACATGAGGGATTTATCCTCTCGTTTTTTCTCGGTAACATTACCAAGGTTGGGAATCTACGTAGCTTCCTGCGCCACCTGCAGGGAAAGCCGGGGCCACGATTTCCCATTCTTCTGGAAAAAGTTCTCTACGACGGCACCCACACCGGCGATTGGATCCCGATCAAGGAGTCGCCGGCACTTCTGAAAGAGGTCAATACCGTACTGCACTCAAGCGATATCCTGGCCGAGTCCGAGAAGGAATTCTTTACCAACATGAAGCTTCTCTGCGAGGCCAGCATTGCGACCGGTAACCCGATTATGTTCTGACAACTTCTTTGCCACGGATTTACGCGGATCAACACGGATTTATTCTTCTTGCTTCTAATCCGTGCTGATCCGTGAAATCAGTGGCAAAAAAGTTTCGAGGCAAGTCATGACCACCGCAACCCGCAGCAATCCGCTCTCTTATCTCACAGACCAGCTCAACGAACTCAAAGCTAAGGGCACGCACTTCAAGCTGCGCGTGCTGGAGGATGAGCAGTCGCCTGTCTGCACCTTCGACGGCAAGAAGGTCATCAACCTGGCCTCGAACAATTACCTGGGACTCACCACGCATCCCAAGCTGCGCGAGGCTGCGCTCGAAGCCACGCGCAAATATGGTGTTGGATCAGGCGCGGTGCGGACCATTGCCGGAACCATGAAGATTCACATGGAGCTGGAAGAGAAGATCGCGCGCTTCAAGAATGTCGAGGCGTGCGTAGTTTTCCAGTCAGGCTTCGCGGCCAATGCAGGCACGGTCTCGGCCGTGCTGGGCAAGGATGATTTCATCATTTCCGATGCGCTGAACCATGCTTCGATCATCGACGGCGCGCGCCTGTCTAGGGCGAAGATTTTGGTTTTTCGGCACAAAGACATCGCTCACGCGGAAGAGCAACTCGCCAGCGTGAAAGGCGAGCCCGGCAAAAAGCTATTGATCACAGATGGAGTGTTCTCGATGGATGGCGACATCGGTCCGCTGCCCGGCCTGTGCGATGTGGCGGAAAAGTACGGCGCGATCATGATGGTCGATGACGCGCACGCCTCCGGCGTGCTCGGCCGCAACGGCCGAGGCACCATCGATCACTTCAAAGTGCATGGGCGCGTGGATATTCAGGTGGGAACGTTGTCAAAGGCCATCGGCGCGCTCGGCGGATATGTCTGCGGAACACGCGATCTGATTGATTTTCTTTATCACCGGGCGCGACCATTCCTGTTTTCGACGTCGCATCCGCCGTCGGTGGCGGCAACCTGCATCGCCGCCTTCGATGTTCTGGAAAACGAACCCGAGCGCATGGAAAAACTCTGGGAGAACACACGCTTCTGGAAAAAAGAACTTGGGGCTCTCGGGTTCGACATCGGCGGGCGCGCCACTCCAGCCAGTGAGACTCCGATCACGCCCATCATCATCGGCGACGGCAAGCTCACCATGGATTTCTCCCGCGAGCTGTTCAAAGAAGGCGTGCTCGGCACCGGCATCGCCTTCCCCACCGTGCCCGAAGGAAAAGCCCGCATCCGCACCATCATGACAGCGACGCATACGCAGGAAGAGCTGGGGCAGGCCTTGGAGGTATTGGGAAGGGTAGGGAAGAGAATGGGAATTGTAAATTGATCAGTCGGCGCGGTACACGATTTTCCCGCCTACAATCGTCGCCACCACTTTCCCCGTGAGCTGCCAACCATCAAACGGAGTGTTGCGCGACAGCGACCGTGACTTGGTGGCTTCGAACGTCCAGCGCTTCTTGGGATCGAAAATGGTTACATCCGCGAAGTTGCCACGGGCGAGCGATCCACGACCGCGCAAGTCGAAGACGCGCGCCGGGCCAGCGGTGAAGAGTTCGACGATGCGGGTCAACGGAATCTTGTGCGCGCGGTGAAGTTTCGTGATCGCCAGGGCCAACGCGGTTTCGAGTCCAGCGATGCCGAAGGCAGCGCGCTCGAACTCGACATCTTTCTCATGCGAGGCGTGAGGGGCGTGGTCGGTGGCGATTGCGTCCACGGTGCCGTCGGCCAGCGCGACCAGAATCGCTTCGCGATCAGAGGGCGAGCGCAGCGGCGGATTCATCTTGAAATTCGTGTTGTACTCGCCCACATCCTGATCGAGCAGGGTGAAGTGGTGCGGCGTCACTTCGCAGGTCACCCGGCAGGTGACGCGGGCATTATGAATGCCACGCTTCCCGCGGCGGACGGCCTTGAGCGCGTCGGAAGTGGAAAGATGCGCCACGTGCAGGCGCGATTCGCGAATCTGTTGCGCGAGAGTTACATCGCGATCCACGACACTGGCTTCAGCGGCGGCCGTCATGCCGCGCAAGCCAAGACGGAAACTGGTGGGGCCTTCGTGCATGGAGCAGTGCTCCGTGAGGCGCGTATCTTCGGCATGCTGCACTACCGGCAGGTTCAGTTCGGCGCCGAGCCGCAGGGCCGCGCGCATGATTTCGTCGTCGAGAATGGGCTTGCCATCATCGGTAACCGCGACCGCTCCGGCGCGTTGCAGGGCAGCAAAGTCGGTGAGCGTAGCTCCGCGCGAGTTGCGCGTTGCGGCCGCGATGGGGAAAACGTTGACGACGGCGCCGCGCTCCGGCTGGCGCAACCAGGCAACCCATTCGGCCGAGTCCACCACCGGCGCGGTGTTCGGCATGGTGCAGACCGAGGTGAAACCTCCGGCTGCCGCGGCGGCCGTGCCACTGGCGATGGTTTCTTTATATCCCTGTCCAGGCTCGCGAAGGTGAACGTGCAGGTCGATGAATCCGGGCGCGACGATCAGACCGCGCGCATCGAACTTCTCATCAGCGCCGCCGCGCACCTTGTTGGGCAAAGAAATCTCGGCCACGCGGCCATCGCGCAGAAGAACATCCATAGGCGCGTTGATCTTCGCCGCAGGGTCAATCACGTGACCACCCTTGATCAGCATGGAGCCCGGCTTGGATTTTGCGTTCATCGTTCTTTCAGTCCGCGTGGATCCGTGAAAATCCGCGGCTCATTTTGCCTTTCCCAACGCCCGCGCCAAAATTGCCATGCGCGCAGGCACACCGTTGTGAACCTCATCCAGGATCACCGATTGCGGGCCGTCGGCGACTTCCGTGGTCAGCTCCAGGCCGCGGATAATCGGTCCGGGATGCATGACGATAGCGTCGCGCCTGGCCAGCTTCAGGCGAGACGGAGTCAGCTGATAGTGGGCAACATAATCCTGCAGGCGAATCTTCTGCCCGGCAAGGCGCTCTTTTTGCAGGCGCAAAAGCATGATCACGTCCGCGCCACGCAGTGCCTCTTCGGGGTGACGTGAGACGCGAAGACCTGGCACTAGAGTTGCCGCGACCTCGGGCACGAACTCCGGTGGACCACACAGCGTCACCTTCACCCCAAACTTCGCGAGCAGATGACAGGCCGAGCGCGCCACACGGCTGTGGTAAATATCGCCGATGATAGCAACCTGCAAGCCCTTGAAAGATTTCTTGTGTTTCAGAATCGTGAAGGCGTCGAGCAAGGCCTGGGACGGGTGCTCGTGCATACCATCGCCGGCGTTGATCACGGGAATGTCGAGGTGCTTCGCCAACAGGTTAGGCGCTCCCGCACAAGGGTGGCGAATGACGATAGCGTCCGCGCCCACTGCACGCAGCGTGGCTCCAGTGTCGAGCAAAGATTCGCCCTTCTCGATGCTCGACCCGGAGGACTGCACCAGAGTAGTGATGGCGCCGAGTGACTTGGCGGCGATCTCGAAAGAGGATCGCGTGCGAGTGGAAGCTTCGTAAAACAGCAGCACGATCCGCTTGTTGCGAAGCAGTGGGCGAGCCTTGAGCGGATTCATCCGGCGGGCCAGCTTCAGCAGGCCCAGGATTTCTTTCTCCTCAAGGTGCTCGATGCCGAGCAGTGAACCGCGCGCGGGTTTGTTCATCGCGTAAGAACGCAAACGCTGCATCATACGCGGACCGCGCAAGGCAGGCAAGGCCAGGATCGAAACACCCGTCGACCCGCGCTATCGGCATGCTACGGACGATCGCGCCGTCCCAGCACGGCTGCGCCGAGAGCGCCTCCGCAGGTGCCGAGAACAACAAAGGCCAGGAGCCCGAAGATGACGGAAGCCACCATCATGATTGCGAAACCATCCGGGGACTTTACAAAGTCCAGGAAGGGTTGAACCTCGGGGCCGGGATAGCGCGCAGCCGCCTGCTGGATCTTATCGAGCATTTGGCTTCGGATTTCCGCGCCCTTATGAAGTAGCGCCACGGCCAACAATTCGAGGACGGTCGACATCGCGAAAAACAGGATGCCGCTGACGGCCCCAAGCTTTGCGCCGGACCCGCTTCGAACCGAGCTTCCGGGGCCGCGGCGCCGGTAGAAAGCTACCGCCAGAAATCCGGCGCCTAGCGCCGCTACAAATGGATTCAGACCGAGGGCTGTAAGCCCGAGGGCGACTGCGGCCGCGAGAGCACACGGCCGTAAGGCAGGGGCCTCGCTCATGGGCAATGAGCCGACGGGGATAACGGGGGAACTTGGTCTCACGTCCCCGTCAAGCGCTCGCACACTTCCGTCGCCTTGAGGTGCGGCCTCCGTCAGAACTTCGGGAACGGCCACGCGAATCTGAGGCGCGCCGCATTGCGAACAGAAGGGCTTACCGTCTTCGATACTGTGTCCGCATTTGTGGCAGGGGTGATCCATGAGATCAAAGAGGGGCTGGTTTGAAGGTATCGCACGATGAGCGGCAGGCGCAAGGAACCGGAGCCATCGTTCCCTTAGGGAAAATCGTCGATGGAAGAATTTTCTTCCTTAGATATCGCCTTGCTTGCCACGAGCGCGAATGTAAACCAGGGCGAAGCTTGAGCCGTTGCGCCCGTCATGAGGCTCGATGGCAACGACGTGCTGGTTGTCCTCCGTCCCGACCTTCAGCTCGGTGACCGGGCCAGTGCCATCAGCTTCACACTTGAGTTCTTTGGAGTGCGGGTCATCGCTAAGCTCGGTATGCGCGCCGCCGCCATGTTCGCGGGTATGGCACTCGATCACCTTCCCGAATTTCTTCAAGTGGTCGCGATAGAAGTCGATCACTTTGCCGGGGGCGTCGTCAGAATCGTATTTCGCGACCACCAGCTTTATACCGAAGGATTCGCTGACGACGCCAAAATTGAGCGCATCGCCGTTGTCCTGGTCGTGCCGGAGCCGGGCCCCTGGATAGAGCGGTAATCCGGCTTTTCGAGCGTCCGCATCGTTGCCCACATGCAGATCACCGGCGGAGCTCTGGATATCCAGATGCTTGCCCTGGCCGTTATCTGATGCCTGAGGCTGGGCAGCGAAGATGGGAATCGCCATGGCGACATCGAATGCGATCGCCAGGATCGAACGAAGGATTAGTCGAAAGACGTTCGGTCGCAACATGATTTCCTCCTTGAACAGCCCTGAAAAAGCACGCTAGATATCCGCATCCTTGCCGTGAGTCCTTACATAGACCAGCGAGAAGCTCGATCCTCCACTCTCCGGTCGGACCGCAACAATATGCTGATCGTCTTTCCTGCCTGCTTTGAGTTCTATGTTGGTGCCGCGGTCGCCTTCACAGGTCAATTCGTTTGAATCATTCTGCGAGCCGTGCTCACCCATCTTCATGTCCAAGTCGAGACTGGAAGTGTGGCATTCGAGCACGTTGCCGTACTTCTTTAACTGGTCTTTGTAGAAAGACAAGACCTTGGCAGGCGCAGCGTCGGACTCGTAATCCATGGCGATCACTTTCAGCCCGTAGCCGAAGCCGGAGATGTTGACGTTGGCGCTCTTGTTGCTACCGTCGGAATCTTTCTCCTTCAACTTGGCGCCGGGATAAACGGGAAGACCGACATCGGCAACGTCCGCCTGATTGCTCACGTGGACGCCACCGAGAAGCGTATGGATATCGACCTGTTTGTCCTGGCCGTCAGCCTCTTTCTTCACGTTCACGCTGCACGCGGGCAGGGCGAGGAGCGCTGCCAAGCCGGCTCCGGCGACCGCTATTACAAGTGTCGAGAATTTGTTCGTGCTCATTTTAAGACCCTCCACCAGCAACCTGGACTGGCCGCTCAAGGCCGGCGCCGCGCTGGGCAACATTGGGAATGCTCACAGGAAGATGCCCGCGGATGACAATTTCTCCGAACAACGCCTTGACCGCGCTTAGCTCCGACACCGACGCATTGGAAAACGTACACATGTAGTTCGCAATCTTCGGGAAGTCCGCGGCCAGATACGGGTTTCCCATGGCGATCACCACCGTTTTTTCCGCCGCACGATTCAGCAACTGCTGCAGCAGTACGCCGGACGCATCTGTCGTGGCAACCGCATTCCCCACTCTTCCCGCCGTTGGCACCACATAGACCGCGGCCACCACCGTTTTTGCTTCGGCCACGGCTTTCAGCACCTCGTCGCTCATCCCGGCGGCGATGCGCGGATCCACGTAGAGCACGCGGGCGTCAGGAATGCGGGCTCGAAATTCACGTCCAAAAACTCGCCCGGATTCGGTACGCACATCCTCGGAGAAGAGCACTGCCAGAACCTGACTGCGTGTCTCCTCTTGTGTTGTATACGGAAGCGCCGCCTTCGCGGTTCCCTGGTTTTTGACCGAAGATTTGAGGGGCAACACCCTGCCGTTGTCCCGCACCAGGGTCACCGCGGCGTCGGCCACCTGCTGGCCGAACGCCAGGTTCTCCGGCTTGCTTACCAGGTTGGCGACGGCATTTATATCCACCATCCGGGCATTCTGCAGACCCAGAGACGCCTTTGTTTTCAGGATCTTTAGCACAGAGCGGTCCAGGCGCTCGCGGGAGATTTCTCCCGACTGAACCGCCTGAAGCATGGCTTCGTATGAGGCGGGAAAGTCGGCGGGAATGAGCAACAGGTCGTTGCCGGCTTTGAAAGCCTCGACCGCGGCGCGGCCGATGTTGTTGGCGAAAAGATGTGTAAGGGCGGCCATGTCGAGCGCATCGGTGACAATGATTCCGTTGAAGCCAAGTTGCTTTTCGAGCAGATCCGACACAATTGCCGGCGAGATCGTGGCTACATGGTTGGGATCGGGATCGAGCGCGGGCACGGTCACGTGGGCCACCATGACTGAGTCGACCCCCGCCGCAATAGCCTGGCGAAACGGCGGCAGTTCAATGGAGTCGAGGTGGGCGCGGTCTACGTTGACGCTGGCGACGCCGAGATGCGAATCGGTCGCGGTGTCGCCGTGGCCGGGAAAGTGTTTCGCCGTGGTGAGCATTCCGCCTTCATGCGCGCCCTTAATATAGGCTGCGACCAGATCGCCGACCTGCCTGGGATCTTCGCCGAACGAGCGCGTGTTGATGATGGGATTCGCCGGGTTGGAATTCACGTCGGCGTCAGGGAAAAAATTCCAGTGAATGCCGATGGCGCGAGATTCTTCGGCGGTAATACGGCCGAAGGCTTCAGCGTCTTCTATTTTGCCATCACCACCGAAAGCCATGGCATGCGGGAAGACCGTGGTTCCGGTCAGGCGCATCGAGACGCCGCGCTCAAAATCGGCGGCGAACAACAAAGGCAGCTTCGACTCGCTTTGCAGGCGGTTGAGAATTTCGGCGGCTTCGTAGGGCTCGCTGCGCAGAAGAAATGGGCCGTCCACGTGCACCGTCATGGCGAATGAGCCCACGTGATATTTCTGCATGTCTTCAAGCCACTGCTGGTATTCCGGATTTTCCACGTTGAGAAAACTGGCACGGCACCAGATCATGAAGACCTGCCCGACTTTCTCTTCAAGGGTCAGCTTGCGCAGAGTCTTCTCTGCCCACTTTTCGCCGTCGTGGGTTAGATGAACGGGGCCGGGGCGCTGATATTTGTCTTTGGCGGATGCTGATGTGGCGAAGACGAGAATGAGCAGCAGGATTGCGAGTGTGCGGGGCATGCGGAAACGATAGCAGAAATGACGTGCTGTTGCCGTCTTGCTAGTTCATTAGCGAGGATCCGTGAAATCTGTGGCGAGCGCGGTTTCCACACGAGTCACGGCTTCGTGCTGAACCTGCACATCATCACCGAAGCCGCGCAGCCAATGAACCTCCGGCTCGCGGCGAAACCAGGTCATTTGCCGCTTGGCATAGTTGCGGTGAGCCTGCTGGGCTGCCTGGAGTGCCTGTTCGCGCGTGAGTTCGCCATGAAGAAATTGCAGGGCCTGCTTGTAGCCGAGCGCAGACAGGGGGCCGGCAGTGTCACCGTACTTCTCAACCAAGCGCTGCGTCTCATCGACCAGCCCAGCATCGAACATCCGCTTCGCGCGGCGGTTGATTCGGTCATAGAGCGCCTGCCTGTCGGGATCAAGACCAAGGCGCAGAATGCGGAAGCCGCGCAAGTGGTCGCGCCCACGCTGCCACAATTCCGTCATCTTCTCTCTCGACGCCAGGCATACCTCGATAGCGCGGATAAGCTTTGGCGTATCGTTGGCATGAATCTTTCCAGCAGCGGCGCGATCCAGGTGGCGCAGAATGCGATGAAGATAATTCGAGCCGCGTGCGGCAGCGAGCTCTCTCAATCGCTCGCGCAGTTCTTCGGAGCGCCGCGGACCGGGGAAAAGTCCTTCGAGCAGAGCGCGCTGGTAGAGTCCAGTTCCGCCCGCCAGAATCGGCAAATGGCCCCGCACTTTGATCTCATCAAGCACTTGCCGCGCCTGGCGGGCGTATTCGCCAGCGGTGATATGGCTGCTGGGCGCGACGCAATCAAACAAGTGATGCGGAGCGCGGGCTCGTTCTGAGGCCGTCGGCTTGGCGGTTCCAAGGTCAAACTCGCGGTACATGGCGACGGAATCGCAGTTCACGATCTCGCCCTGGAAGCGCTCCGCGAGCGCCAGAGAGAGCGCCGTTTTGCCGCTCGCAGTGGGGCCGAGCACCACGACCAGCAGCGGTTCAGGCTGCACCGAAGCCACCGTCAGCGCACGCTCCAGTGAATGGCGTGCCAGTAGCGAATCAACGTGAGGATGAGCAACAGCAAGGCAATCAGCAGCAGGCCGGAAGTTTCCGTGGCATAAATCGCGTGCCGGCGGTGCTTGCCGGAGGAATCGTTCTGGCGCTGGGCGTCAGGCACACGAATATTGTACGCTCGGCAGGAAGCCTCGCGGTTGGTGCTACACTACGCGTCGTCGGTCGTCGATTGTCCATGCCCGCTTTCCAAGGCAACTCCAGCAGAATTGCGCGTTTTGGAGTATTCGAACTCGACCTCGCCGCCGGCGAACTGCGCAAGAACGGCGCCAGGCTTCGCCTGCAGGAGCAGCCGTTTCAGGTTCTTGCCTTGCTGCTGGAGCGAGCTGGCGACGTGGTGACGCGCGAGGAACTGCGCCAGAAACTCTGGCCCGCTGACACCTTCGTCGATTTCGACCACAGTCTCAACACCGCCGTGAACAAGCTTCGGGAAGTGTTGGGCGATTCCGCATCCAGTCCACGTTATATCGAGACCCTGGCCCGTCGCGGATATCGGTTTATTGCGCCCCTGCAGAACAGTGTCGCGACACCCTCCCTGCAGAATTCCCCGAGCACACTGCATCCAGAGCTCGAAGTGCCGATCCCGCGGCGCGGGCTGACGCGGGGTCTATTCGCCCTGGCCCAAGTGATGTACCTCATCTTCTACGTGGTCACTCTCTCCCGCCTGCACGCGATCCAGGGAATTGCAGATTCTTTCTTGCCGGCATGGGGCGCAACCACGCTGGCGGCCGTGGTGATGGTGACTGCCGGCGTGGGCATTCCGCTGCGTTGCTATCTGCTCTCCGCCGTCGGGTTCGACTATCAGCGCCTCGGCGAAAAGTTTCAGCAGATGTTTCCTTACATTCTGGCGCTCGATCAGCTCTGGGCCGTGGCTCCATTTCTGCTGATCGGGAAGATCGGGCTGGGCGCGGCTTTCGCAGCCAGTGCCGGACTACTCTATGTGCCGTTCTCGGAGCGGACTCTGATTCGCATGGCATACCTGAGACATCAGGGGCGGACCTAGGCACAATCCCGCCCCCAATTTTCTATGGAACCGGACTCACAAATCGCGCGTAATCTCGTCTAAGACGCTGGACGGTAGTGTGTCTTCTCAAGGAGGGTATTTGTTATGAAACGCATGAAGCTCGAAAGCTGCTTCACTGTCTTGATGGCCATCGCCTTCGTCTGTTCCTGGACTGTGCTTCCTGCTCGAGCTGATGAATGGTCGAAAACCTATACCCTCACCGGCCAGCCCGATTTACGGGTGGATACTTCTGACGCCAACATCCACGTTTCCACCTGGGACCAGAAAACCATCGAAGCCAAGGTGACAACCGAGCGCTACAAGATCGGCGGTGAAGGCATTCGGATCGAAGAGCACCAGACGGGAGACACGGTTGAGATCGACGTGCGCTATCCGCACTCCCACGGGGTCACAATCGAGTGGGGCAATCATAGCAATCGTCGCGTCGACATCGACATCCACATGCCCCGCGAGGGCCGCGTGGACTTGCACACCGGCGACGGCGAGATCGATCTGGGAAACTTTAAGGGAGAAATGCAATTGCGCAGCGGAGACGGCTCGCAGGAGGTCGACAGCGTAGACGGCAAACTGCGGGCGACGACCGGGGATGGCCACATCCGCGCCCATGGCCGGTTTGACGAACTCGATCTCAAGACCGGCGACGGCCACGTCGACGCGCAGGCTATGGCCGGCTCCGCTCTGGCGACAAGCTGGAGGCTCGAAAGTGGCGATGGCACGGTCACCTTGGAAGTGCCGGGTAACCTCGCCGCCGATGTGGATCTGCACACCGGAGACGGCCACATCGATCTGGATTTACCCATCACGACGGAAGGCAAGATTCACGAAGGCGAGGTTCGCGGCAAGCTGAACGGCGGCGGAAATCTGCTGCTCATTCATACTGGAGATGGCTCCATCCGTCTGGGGAAGAGCTAAGCTCTGGCTCTGGCTTCACGAAACTTCGACCGGTCGTGCCGCACCCGGCTTGACGCGAGGCTTTATACTCTTCAGTCCAGCGGTTTCGATTTCAGCGGACAATTCTGCCTCGGGCTGCCTTCGGCAGTCACTGGAAAGAGGTCTTCATGGCGGTCGTGCGTGCCTTTAAGTTTCGCAGTGTCTTGTTGCTCGCATCTCTGTTTTTCTTCGCCTACTCATTCGCCAGCGCGCAACAGTCCGCAGCCGCGCCGTCGAAGCCCGAGCCGGCGCTGGATGTGACTTCCATGGATCGCAGCGTCGATCCGTGCGTGGATTTCTTCAAATACTCCTGCGGCGGATGGATCAAGAACAACCCGATTCCTCCCGACCAGTCTTCGTGGGACACCTACTCGAAGATGCAGGACGAGAACCGGGGCCGGCTGCGCGGGATCCTCGAGGCCGCCGCCGTGCCTGACCCCGCGCGCAACGCCGCTACGCAGAAGATCGGCGACTACTATTCCTCCTGCATGGATGAGAAAGCAATCGAGGCCAAAGGAACGGACCCGCTGAAGCCGCGGTTGGAGCGAATCGCGAAAATCGACTCCAAGGCGGAAATCGCCGACGTCGCCGCGGCCATGATCGATAACAACATCCTGTTTCGTTTCGAATCCAATCAGGATTTCAGGGACGCCACTCAGGTGATCGCGTATGCAGACCAGGGCGGACTCGGCCTGCCGGACCGTGATTACTACGTGAAAGAAGATGCCAAGTCGGCCGATCTGCGCAAGAGTTATCTCGCGCACGTGCAGAAGATGTTCGAACTGCTGGGCGATCAGCCGGAGGTTGCAGCTGCAGAAGCGCAAACCGTGATGCGCATCGAAACTGTGCTGGCCAAGGGCTCAATGACCCGGGTGGAGCGGCGCGAACCGAAGAACCTCGACCACAAGATGACCACAGGTGAACTGGAGAAAATCGGTCCCGATTTTCAATGGCAGGTTTACTTCACTAAGGTCGGCCTGCCGTCCCTCGCCTCACTCAACGTGGTCGCCCCCGGCTTCTTCAAGGCCATGAATGAAGAGCTCAACAAAGAAAGCCTCGCGGACTGGAAGGTTTATCTGCGCTGGCATCTGGTGCACGCTGACGCCCCGTTTCTCTCCTCAGCGCTGCTGAACGAGAACTTCGCTTTTTATGGAAAGACCTTACGGGGCCAGCAAGAGCTGCAACCGCGCTGGAAGCGCTGCACTGAAAATGTAGACGACAACTTGGGGGAAGCGCTGGGCCAAGTGTACGTGGAGAAATATTTCAGCCCACAGGCAAAGCAAGAAGCCTTGAAAATGGTGAAGGAAATCGAGGCTGCCATGCAACAGGACATCAACTCATTGCCCTGGATGTCCGCAGCCACCAAGCAGCAGGCGCTTATCAAGCTGCATGGCATGGCCAACAAGATCGGCTATCCCGACAAGTGGCGCGACTACAGCAAGCTCGAGATCGTTCGCGGAGATGAACTCGGCAACGTGGAGCGAGCGCGCAGATTTGAGTTCGACCGGCAACTGGCTAAGATCGGCAAGCCCGTCGACCGTGGCGAATGGGGAATGACACCGCCCACCGTGAACGCCTACTACGATCCGCAGATGAATGACATTAACTTTCCGGCCGGAGTATTGCAGCCGCCGGCGTTTGATCCGAACTCCGACGCTGCTCCCAACTACGGCGACACCGGCGGCACCATCGGGCACGAACTCACCCACGGCTTCGACGACGAAGGCCGCCAGTTCGATGCGCACGGCAACCTGCGCGACTGGTGGACCGCCGAAGATGGCAAAGAGTTTGTGAAGCGCGCCAGCTGTATCTCAGACCAGTATTCCACTTACACAATCGTTGACGACATCAAGATCAACGGTAAGCTCACGCTCGGCGAGGACACCGCCGACCTCGGCGGCCTTATCCTCGCGTACATGGCGTGGAAGGAAGATACCAAGGGACAGAATCTGCAACCGCTCGACGATCTCACTCCCGACCAAAGATTCTTCGTTGGCTACGGACAAAGCTGGTGCGGCGCGACCCGCGACGAGACCAAGCGCCTGCGCGCTACGGTTGACCCGCATTCTCCAGAGAAATACCGTACCAACGGCGTGGTCTCGAACATGCCGGAATTCCAGGAGGCATTTCACTGCAAGGCGGGATCGCCGATGGTCAAACAGAACCGTTGCCGCGTGTGGTAGGGGAAAAGTTCGCTTAGTCCCTAGTCAGGGGCTTCGGTAATTCGAAGGGAACTAATCCAGTCCTTCGCTCTCTTCTTTGGTGGGGTTATAAAAGAATTTGAAGCGAAGAGCGAGATATTGTCCGCCAAATTCAGCGGGCAACGCCGGAAATGGGTTTGACGCACTGATGCCCGCCCAGGCCGCGCGATCCAGCGGAATATCTCCGGAAGGGGTGACCAGCTTCATGCCCGCGATATTTCCATCTTTCATAATAGCGAACTCGATAATCAGGCTTCCGTGCTTCATCTCCGCGGATTCCGGAATCGCGTTGTACCAATTTTGACGAACGTCATGCAGCACTCGCTGAAGATAAGGGCCGAAATCTACGCCCTGGGTGTCGCTGAGAACTTCAAGGCCGCCCACCTGGCGGCCATGCGCCCCGGTGCCTAATCCGAAATCGCCGTTGTCACCCTGCCCGCCAGCCCCGCGCCTGGCCGCTGCGGCACGAGCAGCGTCCTGAATGGCCGAACCCGCCGACATGGAACCACCATACTTTTGGAACTCACTGGCGACATTCGGCGCGGCCGGCGTTTGCAACTGCGCAATCTGCGGATTCGGCGCCTGCTGGGGCTGAGGCGCGGGCTGGTTCTGCGCAAGTCCAGCAGACGACGGAGGCGGCGGCTGTGGTACACCGCTCGACCCCGGCGCTCCGGGCGGCGGGGTCGCCAGAATCTTGCGCAGCTCTTTCACGTCCAGTTCAGGATGACGTGTCGTGGCGATTCGGTTTTTGTCGGAAAGAATATTGGTGTTCGGTTTCTGCGGCACCTTTTGCAAATCCGAAGGAAGCTCAAGGAAGGTCAAGTCCTTCCCGTTCGTCAGATTCTTCGCCACCACGGCCGAGTGCCACGGCCAATATTTTTCAAGCCTCTCAATATTGAAGATCGCAATGAGGAGAATCAGGTGGACGATTACGGAAATCCACGCAGCCTCGCGGCGCCGCGAGCGCTCCAGGTCATCCTGCAACTGGATGAGCAGATGCGGCACGCGGGCATCGTCATCGAGAGCGCGGTAAGCCGTTTCCCATCCCTGGCTGTCGTACAGCCCAAGCTGTTCCGGCTGCGGCTTCTCGGGAGGAGCCACGGGATCCTGGAATGGGATTTGCGTGATGGGCATGAACTAAGTTTGTCTGAGCTGGGCGTATCTGAGCCAGGCCTGTCGGTTAGACACAAATCCCCCTCGCCACGTTGCATCCCGCTTACCACAGGATGACGCAACGAGCCAGCAGAGCCAAGCTGCTTTTATTTTCGCACCTTTCGGGGGATTCTGCCCATTCCCAAAATTACGAGGGACTTACCTGTGTAAACATTTGTCATCGCGGTCAGGTCGGCGTCTGGAACTCGTGGCTACTCCACTGCCGCATTTATTGAGCCTTGGCGCGTACTATGGCTATGGGCCGTTCGTTCGCAGAACCTGCAGCCTCGCCTCCAGCGTCTTGGGGCGCGACCTCTGCTACGACCTCGAGCGTGCCCTGGGAAGTTCCGTTCGATCCCTGTTCATCGCGCCGCGTGATCTTCTTGATCGAAACTGGCTGATTCGGGGTGGGGTCAACTTCCAGATGAAAGATGTCGAACCGATTGTAGTGTCCGACGATATCGTGCATCATTTTCAGCTCGATGCTCTCGGCGATATCGATGTCGGCCACGACCATCCCTTCGCCTCCTGTGTTAGGATCGGCCAGCGCTTCGCCATCCGGACCGACGATAACCGACACCGGCGCGGGCGTTGCGCGTAGCAATTCCTTCATCTTGGAATCCCCCTACGCGAGTTGCTCAATACCATCGGCATCGAGCGCGCAGGAGGCGACGATGTTGAAGACCTTCCCTTCGAACGCATGCGCAGCCGAGCGTAGGCGGATGGCCTCCGTCAAATTGTAGTTATGAGCGCCACTGCCGGGGCGATGGAAAGGCCATGCCGGGGGATAGGTCGCAATATGCACTTGTTCGCCCTGCGCCAGCAACGCGAAACGCGCCAGGGTATTGGTGTTCTCTCCGCAGATGAGCGTGCCCACCCGGCCGATTTCGGTCTCCTCCGGACGCAGATACGCCGCGTCTCCATTGGCCCAGGTGAGCTTCTCGGCCCAGGTAGGGACGAGCTTGCGATGGCGGTTCAGCAGCGTCCCCTCGCGATCGAACAGAAGATTGGTGTTGGAAAGCGTTCCCATGCTGAGCGGACCCTTTTCCGTGACGCCGACCGAGAGGAACACGCGGTGGCGCTTGGCGATCTCGCTGAGCCTTCTTGTGTGGGGTCCTGGAACCTGGACCGCGTTGTCGAACATTCGACGGCAGAATCCGTGCTGGTCCATCGGAGCATAGATCAGGTTCCACACCGGAAACGCGGGAATGAAAGATTCTCCAAACACGATCAGGTCGGCGCCGGCATCCACGGCCTTCTGCACCAGCGTCTCCAGCTTATCGATGGTCGCGTCTCGGTCCAAAAACACAGGTGCCGCTTGCACCGCCGCCGCTCGGAACTTCGGATACGTGTCGCCTGGCATGATGAATTTTTTCCTCGCCTCTACGCCTGCCCTCTCACCTCAATCAGCGTGAAGATCGCGGCCGCGGGTCTCCGGCATGTAGCGCATACCGATGAGAAAGCTGAGTGCAGCCACGATAACCGGATACCAAAGGCCGTAATAGATGTTGCCCGTCGCAACCACAATGCTGAAGGCAATCGTTGGCAGCAATCCTCCAACCCAACCCACTCCCGCATGGTAAGGAACCGACAAGGCAGTGTAGCGAATTCGCGTGGGAAACATTTCCACTAGAGCCGCTGCCAGCGGTGCGTAGCTCAGCGTCACCAACGCAATCAGCGCTGTCAGCAACACAAGGAGCATGCCGACGTTCATCTGAGCTGGATCGGCGCGAGCCGGATAATTGGCCGCCACCAGTGCCCCTTGAATCGCCTTGGTATCAAATCCCGTGATCGCGCCGGAACCCACTTTGATCTGAATCGCCGACCCAGCCGGCAAGGTCGAGTTAGTGTAAGGAACGCCCATTTTCGAGAGCAAAGCTTTGACCTTGTCGCAATCGCTGGAGTTTTTTCTCTGGTCGACCAGGTCGAATTGGAATCTGCAAGTGTGAGGATCCGTGGCCACGACCACGGGGTTCGCGCGCGCGGCCGCCGCCAGCTGCGGATTGGCATAACGCGTCAATCCCTTGAACATCGGAATCAGAGTCACAGCCGCCAGCAGCATCCCCGCCATCATTACTGGCTTTCTTCCGATCCGGTCGGAAAGCCGTCCGCTGAGAATAAAGAAAGGACTGCCCAGCACCAAAGCCGCGCCGATAAGGAGATTTGCGGTCATCGGATCCACGCGCAAAGACTGAATCAGGAAATACAGCGCGTAGAACTGCGCCGTGTACCACACCACGGTCATCCCTGAGACCATGCCGCCAAAAGCTATGAGCAGCTTGCGAAGATTCTCCTTCTTCCCGAAAACTTCCTGCAGCGGGGCGCGAGAGAGTTTGCCTTCCGTCTTGGCCTGCAGGAAAGCCCTCGATTCCTTCATGGAAAGGCGAATCCACAGTGATACACCCAACAAGACTGAGGAAAACCAAAACGGAATTCGCCAGCCCCACACGTCAAACGCTGACTTGGTGGCGAGGCGGCAGCACAAGATCACTACCAGAGAAAGCAACAAACCAAGCGACGCCGTGGCTTGAATCCAACTCGTGCAATAACCCCGCTGGTTGGCTGGCGCCTGCTCGGCCACATAAACGGCTGCTCCGCCATACTCGCCGCCCAGAGCAAGCCCTTGCAAAAGCCGCAGGCTGATCAACAAGATCGGCGCGGCCATGCCGATGCGGGCATATCCCGGCAGCAATCCCACTGAGAGCGTAGCCAGTCCCATCAGAAACATCGTCATCAGAAAGGTGTGCTTGCGCCCGATCAGATCTCCTAGGCGACCGAAGAAGGCCGCGCCAAAAGGGCGGACGATGAAGCCCGCCGCGAACGCCAGAAGGGCGAACATGAATCCGGTAGTCTCGTCCACGCCGGAAAAGAATTGCTTGGAGATGGTTACCGCCAGGGAACCATACAGGAAAAAGTCGTACCACTCGAAGATCGTTCCCAGCGCTGCGGCTAAGATCAGCCTTCGGTCCTCAGTGAGCAGTTTGGGAAACGGCGCCGTGGCGACGAATGGGACTGAACGCGTTTCCACAGTCCACTCCTTGATTTGCTAGCGGGCACAGGATCTGCGGCGCGCCGTTTCAGATTGGAACCCCGGGGGCGGCTCTGTACAGGCGCCCAACAATACTCGCGACCGCGCGGAAAAAGCAACTTATTTCTCCAGCGGAGATAACATCGTCGAGGGAGGAGGAGGGGGACGCAAAGTTGGTGGGCGCTATTTCAAGCTTGTCTCTCTCAGAAAGTCGAAGCCCCAGGATCGTCTAGATCTTTTATCGCTTTTTGTCCCTGGAACCACTTGAACACGAAGAAGGCATGGACCCCGAATGCCCACAATGAAAACATCGCTATCAGCGCGATCATGTCAGCCCCATAGAGAACCATGCCCGCCAGGAAAGCCCAACGATGGCCGCCACGCCCGGCGAATCCCAGCGCTAACAGCATGATCACCCAGGCCGCCGCCGCGCCGTACATTGCGAGGGGATAAACGGGACTGAGCGACCTGCCATAAAAACCCAGCAGGTCGAAGACACCGATGCTGACAAAAATGTTCAGTCGCACCGGAAGCAGGCCGGTGCCGAGCGCAGCCAGACCGGCCGCAAGGAAGAAGTAGTTCGCATCATTTCGACTGTCGGCAAGCAGATCAGCCCGTCGCTGCTCCTCAGCTTCTTTGTACTCTTCGTCCGTCCTGCCTGCGCCCACATTAAGCGTTTGCATACGGCTGCCTAGCCTTTCGCCTTGGCAATCCCAGCAAGCCCAACTTTCTTCCCATGCTCGCGAATCTCAGCCACAATGTCGAGCGCCAGCGCCAGCGCGCGGCGCCCATCTTCGAGCGGCACGACAGGCGTGGAGCGTTGCCGCACCGCCTGCAGAAACGACTTCAACTCAGCGTGCAAAGGCTCTTCCGAAGTCACAGGAGGCTTGGCCACTTTTATCTGCGGATTGACAGTGGGAGCGCCCGGCGCGCCATCGGCACCAACGGTGAACACAAGTACTTCCTGCCGCCCGTAATCGACGGAAACATACTGCTGCGGCTGAAAAAAGCGGAGCTTCCGCACGCGCTCAGTCGAAACCCGGCTGGCCGTGAAATTAGCCACACATCCCGATTCGAACTCAAGCCGCACATTCGCAATATCAGCCTTGCCCGAAAGAATAGGCAGGCCGACCGCGCGGACCTCTTTCACCGGAGAATCAGCAAACGAAAGGACGATGTCGAGATCGTGGATCATCAGATCCAGCACCACGTCAACGTCAAGTGAGCGCGGAGTAAAAACGCTGAGCCGATGCACTTCGAAAAACATGGGCTGCGTGAGCAGGGGAATCGTGGCCCGCACCGCCGGATTAAAGCGCTCAAGGTGCCCCGCCTGGGCAATGCGCTTGTGCGCGGCAGCCAGTTGCACCAGTTCGTTCGCCTCATCCAGCGAAGCGGCTACCGGCTTCTCGATCAGCACGTCAACTCCGGCTTCCATCAGGGCGCGAGCCACTGCCAGGTGATGCACCGTAGGCGCCGCCACCGACGCCGCGCGGATTTCGCTGTGCGTGGTCAACATCTGTGCGACTGAGCCAAAAGCGCGGCAGCCAAACTCCCGCGCCACTGCGTCCGCGCGATCCAGATCAGGATCGACCACGCCCACCAGCCGCACCGGCTCTCCCTGCTGCTCCAGTTCGTGATAAACCCGCGCGTGGTTGCGTCCGAAAACGCCCACACCCACCACCGCAACGGAAATCGCATTGTCAGCTTGCAGGAGGGAACTCTCGCCTGGCTGGTTGCCAGCAGGAACAACAAATTGTAAACGTAAAGCTGGGAAAGAGCATCTGGAATAGATCAGTGGTCCAACACCTCGAAAAGGAGAGCCACTTCACCTCATGCGAACCATTGCCCTGCTCACCGTTTCCAACATCTTCATGACCTTCGCCTGGTATGGTCACCTGAAATATCGCGAGGTCCCACTATTCAAGGTGATCGTGATCAGCTGGTTGATCGCCTTCTTCGAATATTGCTTCCAGGTGCCGGCGAACCGCATCGGCTCTTATGAGTTCAGCGCCGCGCAACTGAAAACCATTCAGGAGGTCATCACGCTGGTCGTGTTCTCGGTTTTCTCGGTGCTCTACCTGAAGCAGCCCGTGCGCTGGAACCACGCCGTAGGATTCGGCCTGATTGTGGTCGCTGTGGGGGTGATCTTCAAACAGTGGTAGGTGACGAGATCAAGGGCGATTCAAATCCGCGACTTCGCGGCATGCCCCTGCACTTTTTTCAGGATCGCAATCTGCCCCGCATGATAAAGCGCGTGTTGCGCCACGCCGTGCAGCATGAAGTAGAAATCATATCTCTTGCCGGGAACCCGCTCGCGCAGCCGCGACTCGGGCAACGCCGCAACCATATTCACCAGCACATCGTGCGTGTGCTTCGCGCCAGCGACGGCCTCGCGCCAGGCAGTTTGGGTAGGCTTAGGAACGACAGGAAAATTCGCCGAACCCGTGAGCTGCACTTTCTCCCCGTCCAAGCGGCGGCTGGCCGCATCGTCCCAGGCGGAAACGTGCAGCACCAGCTCCCAGATGCTGTGAACGTCGGGCAAGGGCTGAGCGGCAGCGGTAGCAGCATCCATCTCCCGCAGCAATTCCAGCAGAGCGGGACCATGCCAGGCATCGCCTTCAAATGCGCGGCGAAGCTGTTCGGCGATCAGGGCAGGCTCAGAACTCGGAGTGGTCATAATCCTTTGGCTTCCTTCCAGGGGATCAACAGGCGACTCGCGAATAAAGTAAATCTGATCAGGCCGAGTCAGCCACAAGCGCCATCCCCGCCACATTGGCCGCGTCGAGAATTTTCTCGCCATCAAGCAGCAGACATTTTCCAGCATCGAGCGCAAGGCAGGTAGCGCCTGCCGCCTGCATAACGTCGATCGTCTTAACTCCGATCACGGGAACATCAAACCGCATGTCCTGATTCGGTTTCGCGATCTTCACCACCGTAAGGGCGCGGCTCAGCGTAGAAGCATCTCCGCGCAGCGAACCCATGATATGCCCGGCACGCTCGATAGCGGCGTCAGTGCCCTCCATGGCTTCTACCGCCACGCAAGCCGATTCCGCAATCACCACCGTCTGCCCAATGTCATACTGCGCCAACTGCCGAGCCACAGTGCGACCGTAGTCGATGTTCTTCCGTTCCTGTTCACTCGGTGAGCGGCGCGTGAGCACTCCGGCCTTCACCAACAGCGGCTCCAGCAATCCGGTCGAACTCTCGAGCGTGATGCCTTCCTCTGCCAGAACCTTGGCGACGGCGCCAAGCAGACTATCCGTATTGCGCGTGGTGAGCGAGAGCAAAAGCTTAGCCAGCCGCCAGTCCGGCCGGATAGCAGAGAAAATCTGCTTGTGCTTCACCTGCCCAGCCATGATCGCTCGCCGCACGCCTTCCCGCTGGAAGGTCTCAATCAGCTTCGAGAGTTCTCCCAGAGAAACCCAGTGCACCGAAGCCGCGCCATGCGCCTCAATGTCAGAAGAAGCTTCTTCCTTAATAGCCGCCACAACAACTTCGAATCCATGAGAGCGCGCGGCATCGAGCACGAGGAGAGGAAATGTTCCGTTGCCAGCAATAAGGCCGATGCGCTCCATAGCAGTGGTCAGTGGCCAGTGGCTAGTGATCAGTGCCGGACTTACTGGCCACTGATCACTGACCACTGGCCACTTACTTAATAACTCCCCGTTCCGAGCTCTCGATGAACCGGATCAGCATATCCACATCGTCCCCGCGATCAGGCTCAGACTTTAGCTTCTCCAGCGCCTGCGAAGTATTCATCTTCGACGCCAGCAGAGTCTTGTATGCATGATGAATCTTGCGGATCCGCTCCGGCGAAAATCCGCGACGCTCAAGCCCAACTTTATTCATCCCGTAAGCATGAGTGTTGCGGGCCGCGGAAGTCATCGAAAACGGCAGCACATCCTGCGTGATGGTTGTGCCCCCGCCAACATAGGCGTGAGCGCCGATGCGCACGAACTGGTGCACCGGGCAAAGCGCTCCCACCACCGCCCACTCCTCCACGATCACATGCCCGCCCAGCGTCGCCCCGTTCACCAGCATGCAGTGGTCGCCGATCACGCTGTCGTGTCCAATATGCGCGTAGGCCATGATCAGCGTGTGGCTGCCGACGCGCGTGAGTCCGCCGCCTTTCACGGTGCCGCGGCTGATGGTGACGCACTCACGAATCTCGTTGTGGTCACCAATCTCCAGCCGCGTAGGTTCGCCTCTGTACGTAACATCCTGCGGCGCCATGCCGACAGCGCAGAACGGAAAAAACGCGTTGTCGGCGCCGATCTTCGTCGGGCCTTCGAGCGCAACGTGTGACACCAAACGGCAGCCCTCGCCGAGTTCGACCTCAGCCCCGATCACGCAATAAGGGCCGACCGTGCATGATGCTGGCACTTTAGCCCGGGGATCGATAATCGCCGTGGGATGAACATTCATGATTTCGTTATTGCATCGTCAGGAGATCTACCGATGGCGGACCCAGTCGCACTCTGCTTCACTCGGCATCCGCGCCATCGCGAGTCGTTTCCCCACCGTCCCCGCGCGCGCGCGAATTGTCGATTAGCTGGCACGACACCGTCGCCTCCGCCACACGCTTGCCCGCCACGAACGCGACGCCGTGCATCTTCGCGGCGATCATACGGGGGATGACGCGCCAGCCCTGCACTTCCACCTCAATCCGCAACTGATCGCCGGGACTCACCGGGCGGCGAAACTTGGCCCGATCGATTCCGGTGAAGACCATCAGCTTGTTGCTGCGGTCTTCCAGTTCGGTGAGCAACAGCGCTCCTCCGGCCTGCGCAATGGCTTCCACAATCAGCACGCCCGGCATGATGGGCAATCCCGGAAAATGTCCGTTGAAGAAAGGTTCGTTGATGGTGACGTTCTTGATGGCTACGATGCGCTCTTTGCGTTTCAGCTCCAGCACGCGATCAATCAGCAGAAACGGATAACGGTGCGGCAGAATCTTCAGGATCTCGTGAATGTCGAACCCCGTCTTGGATACGACATCCGTCACGAGTGGAGTGCTTTCAGTCATGCCTCGTCCTCAATCAGTTCACCCGAATCAGCCTGAGATTATACTGTACCGCGTGGCATTCACAGCTCAGCGCCACCACCAGCCGCGAAAGGAATTATGCCCGGCATGAAAGCAGCAAAATCCGCAGCGGCTCGGCCTCACCCTGCAGGGGCTGATCGCCTCCGCTATTTCTCAGAACATCAGAACGAGATCGTCGCCACGATTCGCGATCTCGTCGAAATCGAATCCCCCAGCGATAACAAGCCGGCAGTCGACCGCATCGCCGCCTTCCTCGCCTCCAGGTTCGAAGCCCTCGGGGGACACACTCGTCTCCATCGCAGCACCGATTTTGGCGACAATTTGCAAATCGACTTCGCCGCCGAGGGAACTCGCAAACCGGTTCTGCTCCTCGGCCACTACGATACGGTTTATCCGCTGGGCACTCTAGCCACCATGCCCTGCAGAATCGAGGACGGCCGCTTGCGCGGCCCCGGCGTTCTCGACATGAAGTCAGGTATCGCGCTCATGCTCCACGCCATCGCCGCCCTGCAAGCCTGGCATGGCAAGCTGCCGCGGCCGATCACGGTGTTCGTGGTCTCCGATGAAGAAATCGGCAGCCATTCTTCGCGAAAGATTACCGAAACCTTGGCGAAAGAGTCTGCCGGAGTGCTGGTGCTCGAACCCGCCGCCGGGCTTCGAGGCGCGGTAAAAACCGCGCGCAAAGGTGTAGGCGAATACACGCTATGCGTGAAAGGCGTCGCTGCACACGCAGGACTCGATCCCGGCAAAGGACACAGCGCCATTCTCGAACTAGCCCGCCAGATCACGGTCATCTCCAAGCTGAACAATCTGCAGCAAGGCGTTTCGGTAAACCCTGGCGTGGTGCAAGGCGGAACCCGCACCAACGTGGTCGCCGCCGAAGCTTCAGTGGGCATCGATGTCCGCATCAAGCGCGCCAAACAAGCCTCTGGCCTTGACCGCAAGCTGCGCTCCCTCAAGCCATTCGACAAGCATTGCAGACTAGAAATGACCGGCGGCATCAACCGTCTCCCCATGGAGCGCACTGCTGGAGTAGCGACGCTTTACAAACAAGCTCAGGAGATTGCCCGCCAGATCGACTGGAGACTGGAAGAAGCAGCCGTAGGCGGCGGCTCCGACGGCAACTTCACCGCGGGCATGGGCATTCCCACGCTCGACGGCTTAGGCGGCGTAGGCGATGGCGCACATGCAGTCCACGAATTCATCGTCATTCCCGAACTGCCGCGGCGAGCCCTGCTGCTCGCGGGAATGATCGAGAGTGTTTGAACCACTACCCCGCCGGAACCAGCACCAGGAAATAATCCATCCTGTCGCCCTTAACAAAGTCATACTGCTCTAGCAATCGATAGCCCGCCTGCGTGGCTTCATGCAGGACCACGTCGCGGCTCACCCCATGGTCCTCGCCATTTCCATTGCGATCGATGATTCCAACCTTGGCCCCGGGACGCAGCGCAGCCCGCAGGTTTCGCAACAGAACAACCGGCTCGGCAACTTCGTGATAAGTCTTCAAGAGCAGAACAGCATCCACCGACCCTGCTGGTAGCAGCGGGTCGTCGGGTTTGCTACGAATGGTCTTTATGTTGCGCAACTGCTCCTTCCGCGCGCGACCGTCGATATAGCGGATCGCCTCCGGGTTAATGTCCACGGCGTAAACCGCGCCGTGTTCGCCCACACGCCGCGCCGCCCGCACCGTGAACCAGCCCGACCCCGCTCCAATGTCCGCCACCGTCTTTCCCGGAGTGATGCCCAGAATGTCCATGACGCGATTCACTTGCAGCCGCTCATCCCGCCCGGGAGAATCGAAAATAGAAAGATCTCCCGTATAAGGTTCGCTGGTTTTGCGATGTTCGGCAGGGGCAGTGACCGGAGCCTGCGCGGCCCCTTGACCGTAACCGCGAGAAACCGTCTGGCATGAAATAAGCAGCGCCAGCATCAGCATGCAACGTTTAAAAGTCACCGCCAACCTCCCGAAATACCCTCTAGAATAGACTTTGCGAGGGCCACGCGGTGAGCGTGGATCCAGCGTTGCGAAACAAAAGCCACGCCGCATTCTTTGACTCTGCAGTTAGCATAGCCTAGACTTTTTACAAGTATCCTCGGAGGAGTTATGGGTGAGTTTTCGCCCTGGCATTGGCTGCTGATTATCGCCATCGCTCTTTTGCTCTTCGGCCCCGCGAAATTTGCCGCGGTCGGCAAAGGCATTGGCGAAGGCATCCGTAACTTCAAAGCTTCCATGAAAGAAGGGGCCGAACCGAAAAAAGAAAAAGAGGAAGAGAAGAAGTCCTAGCCGAAGATTTGTAGCAGCAATTCAGAGCGCGCCCCGCTCCCGCAGCATGCGGTACACCCGCGCCACCGGCAATCCCACCACATTGCTGTAATCCCCTTCAATGCGCGGGATCCAACGCGAAGCGATGCCCTGGATCGCATACCCTCCTGCCTTGTCCATAGGCTCTCCAGTGGCCACATAATCGCGGATTTCTTTATCATAAAGCTCGCAAAACGTCACCATCGTGGTTTCGGAAGCAGTCTCTGCTTCAACTTTACCGGGCGCCGGTCCCACCACGCATACTCCGGTGATCACGGCATGCGTGCGTCCCGACAACATTCGTAACATGCGAACCGCATCGTCCGCGTCGCAAGGTTTGCCCAGAATTGCGCCATCGACCACAACGATGGTATCCGCGCCGAGAACATAATCCTCCGCCCGGCCCTGAAAAACCGCCAGCGCCTTTTCCCGCGCCAGCCTCTCCGCGCAGCCTCGCGGAGACTCCCCTACAAGCGGAGCTTCATTGATGCCGGCGGGCTGCGCCGTGAATGCAATCCTGGCATTGCGCAGCAACTCCTGGCGGCGAGGCGATGCAGAGGCGAGCACAATCATGCGATCTGAATTCTAGACAAAAAGGCACCCAGTACCGAGTTGCGAGCACCAGTGCTAACCAGCGCCGGAAGCTCAGTGCTTCACGCGAATTCTCTCATGGGATCCCGATCAACAGGCCGCCACTTATACCAAGAGATTGCTCATGCCGTCGCCCAAAGCTGTATTCGTAACCTGGTTCAATGTACCAGCCGAATTTATGCTTTGCGGAAGGCCAATACATGAAATCTGCCGCGACTTCACCCCCGATGGAGTTTGTTGTCGTGCTGTATTGCCTGGCATGAATCCACTCCGGCCCAACCCCAACCATAAACTCCGCTTTCTTCGACAGAGTCCACGGTTTCTTGAAAATAAGGTCAGCATCCCACTCGGTTGAGTGTCTCCTGAAAAGGGGTGTAACGCCCGCCTCAAGCTCGAGCCGGTTCTCGATCGGCGTAACTTCAACCGCCAGAGTCGGTCCGAAGCTCGAACCGTCGCCTGACAAACTCTGAGAGGCAGCACCCCCGATTTCGGCAATGGCGGCGGGCTCCTTGTCGTCCGACTGCGCAAAGGCATCTCCAGCAAGAAGGCACAAACAAGCTATCAAGAGAATTTTCACGCCACCTCAGCCTCACTTACTCGGGCAGTCCACCAATTCTTTCAGCGTCCGCTGGCAAATGCACCAACGAAATTAAAAACGGCCACCCCTCGGAGTGCAGCAGGACAGAGAACTGCTCTCCGCCTGTTAAAATCAAAGATTAGCCGCAGTCTAGCAAGAGCACTGGCAGTTCGGCCGCCAGTTTCGATTCGGTTTTTGACTGGCAACTGACAACTGGCCACTGGCCACTGAACTATGGACGCCGCTTTCCTCCGCAACTTTGCGATCATCGCGCACATCGACCACGGTAAATCCACGCTGGCGGACCGCCTGCTGGAGCTGACCGGATCGCTCACCGCGCGCGAGATGCAGGCACAGGTGCTCGACAGCATGGACCTCGAGCGCGAGCGCGGCATCACCATCAAAGCCCACGCCGTCCGCATGATGTACACGGCGCACGACGGGAACACATACCAGCTCAACCTGATCGACACTCCCGGCCACGTCGACTTCTCCTACGAAGTCTCGCGCTCACTGGCCTCCTGCGAAGGCGCGCTGTTGATAGTCGATGCCTCCCAAGGCGTCGAAGCCCAAACCCTCGCCAACTCTTATCTCGCCATCAATCACGGCCTCGAAATTATTCCTGTCATCAACAAAATCGACCTGCAAAGCGCCGACATCCCCCGCACCAAGGAAATGATCGAAAGCGCCGTCGGCCTCGACGCCTCCGATGCCGTGCTCATCAGCGCGAAAACCGGCCAGGGCGTGCCCGACGTCCTCGAAGCCATTGTGAAGCGCATCCCGCCGCCGAAGGGAAATCCGGACAGCCGCCTACAAGCCCTGATTTTCGACTCCTGGTTCGACGCTTACCGCGGAGTAGTCATCCTCACTCGAGTTTTTCAAGGTACGCTGCGCAAAGGCCAGAGAATTCGCCTGTGGTCCAATGGCACAACTTTCGACGCCGAAACCCTGGGCGTGCAAAGTCCCAAGCCGGTAGAAATCGATGAACTGAAAGCCGGCGAAGTCGGATTCCTCATCGCCAACATCAAGAACGTAGCCGACACAAAAATCGGCGACACCATTACCGACGACGCCAACCCCGCCTTCGAAGCGCTCCCCGGCTTCGAAGAAATCAAACCCATGGTGTTCGCAGGACTCTACACCGTCGATGCGCACGAGCACACCCGCCTGCGCGAAGCCCTCGAAAAACTCCGCCTGAACGATTCGTCATTCTTCTTCGAACCGGAAAGTTCGGTCGCGCTGGGTTTCGGCTTCCGTTGTGGCTTCCTCGGCCTGCTTCACATGGAAATCATTCAGGAGCGTCTGGAGCGCGAGTTCGCCCTCGAACTCATCACCACCGCACCCGGCGTGCGTTACAAAATCACCAAGACCGATGGCGACTTGATCGAGGTCGACAACCCCTCGCGCTGGCCCGACCCCAGCGAGATCGCCAAAGTCGAAGAGCCCGTGATCCTCGCGACGATCCTTACCAACGAAGAATATGTCGGCGGAATCCTCAAGCTGGTCGAAGACAAGCGCGGCAAGCAGAAAACTTTTGAGTATGTCAGCTCCTCGCGTGTGATGTTGCATTACGAGTTACCCCTCAACGAAATCGTCCTCGATTTCTACGATCGCCTGAAGTCCGTCTCGCGCGGCTATGCTTCGCTCGACTATCACCTCGCCGATTACTGGGAGTCGCCCATGGTTAAGCTCGACATCCTGGTGGCCGGCGAACCAGTAGACGCACTCTCCATCATCGTCCATCGCGATTTCGCCTACGAACGCGGCAAACTGCTGGTCTCAAAAATGCGCCAGCTCATCCCCCGGCAAATGTTCGAAGTAGCCATCCAGGCCTCCATCGGCGCCAAAATCATAGCCCGGGAGACCGTCTCGGCCATCCGCAAGAACGTGATCGCCAAGTGCTACGGCGGCGATATTTCCCGCAAACGCAAGCTCCTCGAGAAACAAAAAGAAGGCAAGAAACGCATGAAGCGCATCGGCCGCGTCGACATCCCCCAAGAAGCTTTCCTGGCCGTGCTAAAGGTCGGCGAAGACAGCAATTGAGTTGTTTTTGTTGTTCGCCGGGGCAATCGGAATCAAAAGGCCGTGACCCCAAAATGTGCAAATCTCCAAAGCAGGAATAACCTGACTTTCCCGGGGCCTTCCTGATGTTAATGCGGAGTGAATTGCCTAACTGGTTACTATTCAGAGCCTTAGGAGCTGAAAATCAGTCGCCGCAAACGGGATGACAAATCTTTACCCGCAGCCATTTTGCTCATCGCCAGCAATTCCACAAGCTTTTCCACAGCACGCCTGCTCCGCGCAACTCGAATCCCCTAAGGAACTTACCACCCTAAAACTACAGTCCTTCCTGTACTTGTCGGCATCACTCCTCCGGCGCCATCCCGCCCTCCGCCATCATCTCGAACCGGGTGCAGTTCTTGCGGAAAGCCAAAACCAGCTTGCCCGTCGGCCCATTGCGTTGCTTCGAGATAATGATCTCCGCCTTCCCCTGCAAGTCAGGATCGTCCTGCCGGTAAACCTCTTCCCGAAAGATGAACATCACCAGGTCGGCGTCCTGCTCAATCGACCCCGACTCGCGCAGATCAGAAAGTTGCGGACGATGATCACCGCCGCGGCTCTCCGGAGCCCGGCTCAACTGTGACAACGCCACCACCGGAACGCTCATTTCCTTAGCCAACCCCTTCAATCCTCGCGAAATCGCCGACACTTCCTGCGTGCGATTCTCGTACCGCTTGCTCCCGCCCGACATGAGCTGCAAATAGTCCACGATAATCAAGTCAAGCCTGCCCTGCGCCTGCTTCAGCCGCCGCGCCTTGGCCCGCATCTCGCTCAGCGAAATTCCGGGCGTGTCATCGATAAAAATCGGAGCGTGCGCCAGATGCTCCATGGCCCGCACCAGTTTCTTCGTGTCATCCTGCCACAGCGAACCGGTACGCATCTTGTGCGCATCCACTTCCGCCGTCGAGCACAGCAACCGCAGCAGCAGCGCCTCGCGCGACATCTCCAGCGAAAACACTCCCACCACCTGCTGGTCCTTGATGGCAGCATTCTCCGCGATGTTCATCGCAAAAGCGGTCTTGCCCATCGAAGGCCGAGCCGCAATGATCACCAGATCCGACCGCTGCAGTCCGCTCGTCATCTCATCAAGATTTTCGTAATGCGTAGCCAGTCCGGTAATGCGCTGTCCGCGCTGCAGCAAAGCATCCACCGACCCAAACGATTCGCGGACGATCTCCTGCACGCCCATGAACCCACGCCCAATGCGCTTCTCCGACAGCTGAAAAATCGCAGCCTCAGCGTCGCTCAGCACTTCCTCGGCCGCATCGGACTGATCACCCGCCCGCGCAATCGCCGTATTCGCAGCATGAATCAGCCCGCGCAGCAACGCCTTGTCGCGCACAATCTTCACGTAGTGCTCAATGCTCGGCCGGTCCGGAACCCCATCCAGCAAACTCGACACATAGCCCACATCGCCAATCGCCTGCAGATCCTTGTGACGGTCCAGCTCGTCGATCAGCGTAATCATGTCGATCGGCCGCGACGACTCCGCCAGATCGACCATCCGCCCATAAATCCGCCGGTGCGAATCCAGCGAGAAATCCTCGATCCGCAAATGCTCCGCCGCCTGGTTATAAGCAAAGTTGTCCAGCAGAATCGCCCCCAAAATCGAGCGCTCCGCTTCCACGTTCGCCGGAAGAGTGCTCAGGTTGTAATCGGTGGTCGCCATAATTACGTACAACACTGTGTCCGAAACTCTCCGATAGCATAAGCGAACACAAAGCGAAACGCCAAATGATTTGTGGAGAAGCTGTGCAGCCCGAGCACTATACTGTGGAAGCCCCGCGAAAACAGGTCCCTAAGAAGAAAATCGAGGAAGATTGATCGAAAGGTTTATCCGCGTCGATCCGCGCAAATCCGTGGCAAAAAGTTCTCCAAGAATAAATGCGGCCGGGGCCAGCCACCCCAGCCGCATCGCTCGTGGATCTCTCGCCCTGCCTTCCCGCCGCTAGGAGCGGCGAGCCGACGGTACTGGTCCGACAGCGCTCGCCAAAAAGGAAGAGTGCCGCATTTACCGGTACTGGCTGCAGAGCATGATTCCGGAATATGATTCGCAGAATCGCTTCTCTGCAACCCCTGCGTTGGCCAGCGGCCCAGCCCGCTCAAGGAGCAGACTGTAGAGGAGGCCGCAATGCCCGGGCAACCGGTTCGCGCTCGCGCGCGTTTCCAATTTCCCCCAGCAATTCACCCTCGAGAATTGCCAGCTGCCACCGGCGTCACCGCAATCATCATCCGGCAAGCTTTGAGATTTCCACGTTTGCGCTGCACTCACTCTCAGTCACAATGTTGCAGCCCGCAACCGAAAAACATTTCCTCCTTGTGCAGAAACTGTGGACGATGAGACTTCCCTGTGGAAGCCTGAGGAAATCCGCGCAGGAATCGCGGCAATGGAAATGAGCGCCTCGACTTTTCAATAACCTAGGCGCCGTGAAGAAATAACCGACTGAACAAACTACGAAAAAGATCGCCGTCGTAATTGTCATCCCGAACGAAGTGAGGGACCTTGGTGTATGCCTGCGGCGTCTTCGCTCCCGCAGAGAACTCCTCCGCACAACCCTGAATGCTATCGATACGTCCCGGGACACGGCCAGCAGCGGCACCAAGGAGGTGCCATGCCTCCCGATACTTCTCATAATTCGCCCAACTACTCCCCGAGTGGAGCGTGATATTGTCCATGCCGAGAACCTCTTCTTCAGGAATGATGTACCAGGCATCTTCAAACACAATGTAGGCCGCAAGAAAGTCGAAAGATCCGGGCGGATACGGCTTACTCCCGCGCAACTTGCAAACCCATCCTTGCTCCAACGCTGAGGTAGTAGATTTCACCTGCACCGCCACAAAATGCCCCGGACGTCCCACCACAAAGTCATAACTTCGCGTCTCTCCCCAAGGTTTGCTGACCGCGATCCCTAGCTCCGTCGCGCGCGTCATAAATATCATCTCCGCCCACTCGCCGCGGTGCTTCTTGTCTACGATAATCTTCCGCTTCCGCATCCTCATCCCCACGAACCTCAGAACGAAAAGGCGGCACTCGGTGAAAATTTGCGAATGCCGCCTGATCTTTCCATTGAGCCGGAAAGACGATCGGAAGGCAAGGTCATCCCGCCGAAAAGTTGGGGGCGATTTCCACAGGCGGAGGGGTCTGCCTCGGAGCAGGGTGGGAGGGCGGCGCTCGCAATCCAGCTGAAACCGTTCCCAGTTGACTTACGTAACATGTATCGTTACACTATACACAGTGATCAAGAGCTTCCGGCATCGGGGCGTGGAGAGGTTTTTCCGCACCGGATCGAAAGCTGGGATTCAGCCGAAACATGCCAGCAAGCTCCGGTTGCAGCTGTTCGCCCTTGATAATGCGCGTCAGCCGGGAGACTTGGATGCTCCGGGATGGAGGCTGCATCGGCTCGCCGGAGAGCTCAAGGATCACTGGGCGATCAGCGTCAGCGGGAATTGGCGGCTGACGTTCAAGTTTGAAAATGAGGATGCAATCCTCGTCGACTATCAGGATTATCACTAGCTTGATGATGCACGAGATTACGGTCCTTCGGACCGACAACAGGAGCAAGTAGACATGCGCATGCACAACCCACCGCACCCGGGGTTAGTTCTCCGCGAATATCTAGGAGACCTGGCCGTGACCACGGCGGCGGCTCATCTGCGGGTTACGCGCGTGACGCTTTCGCGCGTGCTCAACGGCAAGGCCGGCATCTCCGCTGCCATGGCCATCCGGCTGGCGGCCGCTCTGGGCACCACGCCGGAGCTGTGGATGAATATGCAATCGCAGTACGATTTGTGGCGGGCGCGGCAAGGGCGGCAGCCGGCTGTGCGCAGGTTCGCGCATGCAGCTGGCTGAAGGAAAAGCGTGGCTTACGTCTTTGTAGCCCAGGGGCGGGCCGGTCTCTATTTCTAGATCAACGTTAACAGCTCCTTGAGAAAGGGGTCGCACGGCAAGCGCAAAAAAAGCCCCGAGCATGACTCGGAGCCTTTCGCACTAAACACCGTCTGCCAGACACTTGATGGTGCCGGGCGACATTGGCTGCGATTATTTCAGCCAGTGAATTTTGATTTCCTTTTCGAGCGGCCTGAATTCCGGGTCCCCAGTGACGAGTTCAGTCTTCCTTTCCTTTGCCAGCGCGGCGGCAAAGGCGTCGGCCAAACTCAATTTGAAGCGCGCCTTGAAATCGGCCGCGGTGTCGGCCAGCGCGCGGGTCGTGGAATGAAAATCAATCGGCAGGCCCTGAAGGACCTTCGCTGCCTCCGCCCACGCATCGGCGCCGTCTTTCTTCACGATGGAGTACTTCACCTCGGCGTAGTTCACGTCGGTCATAAGGAGCGGGCTGTCCTTCTTGCCGGCGACGACGAGCATATCTTCCATCGCTTCCGCGCCTGGCTCATCGCGGAAATAGGCGATCAGTGCGAAGCTGTCGAGCACCCTAGCCGGCATGGCGCCCCTCGAGTACCCGTTCCTGCTTCTTGTGCTCGGCCCAGTCCTCCGTCAGCGGTTTGCCTCCGGGCGCGCGCTTGAGGATGCCGCGCCCGCGCTTGATCAGCGCCGCAGTCATGGGCTTAAGAAGAATTCCCTCTGGGGTGGCTTGGACCACGGCCTTTGTCCCGTCCTCGATGTCGAATTGCTTGCGCAGGCGAAGCGGTATGACGACCTGCCCCTTCGTGGTGAACCATACGGTTTCTGGCTTCTCAGTTGTACTCATGTACCATAGTATTACATGGCTTATAAAGTCCGTCAACGTATCATAAGTAGGATTGTTGTTATGCAGGAGGAACCTGACAGTAGTGCCAGACGATTTCTGCGAGAGCGGAATTCCACGGGTTGGGAGGGGCATCCCATCTTCGCGCCGCCACGAATCGGGCACCCCGAGCGCAAAAGCAAAAGCCCCAAGGGTCACTCGGGGCCTGCGAGGTACTAAACGACGCCTGTCAACCTAATCGTAACAAACCTCGAAAGCATGTCAAGCGTCAATTCGAGGCTCGAGTGACATTAGAGGGCGAGGGAATCGAACCCTAGTGGCTGAAGCCACTCGAACGCGTGACAGGCGTCGTCCAGTACCCGCTGGAACCACCCTCCAAACGACCCTGTTGCGTTGTCGATTGTAATTTGGAGCTTGAATGTACTTGACGGCCCAAGAGGAATTATTTCGATACCAGATGCCAATCTGGGAAAGAAAAAGGCACGGCCGAAGCCGTGCCCCTCAGAAAGGATCTCTCCGGGACTCTGTGTCTCGGTGGCGAAGATCTTAGTCCCTAACTCCATCCATAAACGCCCGTAGCTTGCGCGACCTCGACGGATGCCGCAGCTTCCGCAGCGCCTTGGCTTCTATCTGGCGGATGCGTTCGCGGGTTACGGCGAATGACTGGCCGACTTCTTCCAAAGTATGCTCGCTGCCGTCTTCCAGGCCAAAGCGCATCTTGATTACTTTTTCTTCGCGCGGGGTCAGCGTGCGCAGGACCTGGCCGGTCTGGTCCTTGAGGTTCACGTTGATCACGGCTTCGGCCGGAGAGACTACGGCGCGGTCCTCGATGAAGTCGCCGAGATGCGAATCTTCCTCTTCGCCGATCGGGGTTTCGAGCGAGATCGGTTCCTGCGCGATCTTCAGCACCTTGCGCACTTTCGCCACAGGAATGTCCATGCGCTTGGCGATTTCTTCGCTGGTGGGCTCGCGGCCGAGCTCCTGCACCAGCTGCCGCGAGGTGCGGATCAGCTTGTTGATGGTTTCGATCATGTGCACCGGGATGCGGATGGTGCGCGCCTGATCGGCGATGGCGCGGGTAATCGCCTGCCGGATCCACCACGTAGCGTACGTGGAAAATTTGTAGCCGCGGCGGTATTCGAACTTGTCGACGGCCTTCATCAGGCCGATGTTGCCTTCCTGAATTAAGTCGAGGAACTGGAGGCCGCGGTTGGTGTACTTTTTCGCGATCGAAACCACGAGGCGCAGGTTGGCCTCGATCAGCTCGCGCTTGGCCTGCTCCGCGTCCATGTCGCCCTGGATGATCTCGCGCTGGGTTCGCTTGATCTCCTGAAACAGGAGGCCGGCTTCGACTTCGAGTTTTTCAATCTCGCTGCGTACGGCGCGGGCCTGGCGGCGGTATTCTTTTTTCTGATCCTCGCTGCGCGTGGCGTCGGCTTTGCGCTCGAGGTTTCCGGCCTGCCGGTCGAGCGAACGCATGCTGTCGACGGTCTTGTTGACCCGGTCGATCAGCCGCTTGCGCTCAGCGTTGGTGAAGCCGAGCTTGCGCACTGCTAGCGAAACCCGCACGATGCCGCGGGCCAGGTTGCGGCGGGCGCGGCGATGGTCCTTGGGCCGCTTTTTCTGCGACATCGCAACGTACTTTTCCTGCAGAATGCCGGCCTTTTTGTAGAGCTTGGCCATGGCGTCGATCTTGCCGGTAAATTCGTTCAAGCGGTTCTGCAAAATCTCGTCGGTGATCTCTTCTTCGTCGAAGGTCACAACTTCTTTGATGGAGCGCACGCCCTTCTTCAGGTCCTCGCCCATAGCAAGGAGTTCATGGATCACGATGGGAGAGCGGGACAGCGCCTTGAGCACGCGCAACTGGCCGCGCTCGATGCGCTTGGCGATTTCTACTTCGCCTTCGCGCGTAAGCAGGGGAACGGTTCCCATCTCGCGCAGATACATGCGGACGGGGTCGTTGGTTTTTTCGAGAGCGCCGGGAGTGAGGTCGAGTTCAACGTCCTCACCCTCTTCGCCTTCTTCAAACTTCTTATCGAGCGCGGCGGAAGGCAGTTTGGGGCCTTCCAGCACGTCAATGCCTTGCGTGCCGATCGTGGTGAGCAGGTCGTCGAGGTCGTCGGGACTGACCACGTCCTGAGGGATTAATTCGTTGACCTGATCGTAAGTCAAATATCCCTTCTCTTTGCCGGCGTCGACCAGCTTTTTTATGTCGTCGTACTTGTCTTCAAGAGCCAAGAGGTGTTCCTCAAATTCTTCAATTCGCCCGTGAGGAGCGTGTGATACGGCCTGTTCAGGTGGGAATCTGGGGTAGCGCGGAGTTGTGCGCCTAGCACAAACTTATGAATTCTAGCACATAAGTACTGGCCGGTCTATCACTTGCCCCGAAAGCTCCCCGCCGTTCGCCGCTATCTACAACTCCGCTAAATACTTAGATGATTTTAATGGTCGTTTTGTTTCATGCGCTTTTCTTATTTCCTGGAGCGCATCTTAGTCCGTCCTCGGCCAGGCTGGGATCCCTCAGGGCCCGGCTCAGACGATCTTTTTCGAGCAGCAATTCGTTCCTGAGTACCTTATCGTCACTAATCGCTGGCTTGGTTAGTTCGCGCTGAACCTGCTCCAGGCGGCGGCGCAGGTGGATGCGGCGCAGGGCGCGAACCGCGCCCTCCAGGCGCTCGGCGCTGAGTTCTTCGTCCTCTTTCAACAGGATAGAAGCCAGCATCCGGCGCTCGCTTTCGGAGCATGGCACCTCCATTACATCGGCAGTTTCGGCTCCGGCGTTGAGTAGGGCCTCGACCAGCGATTCGGTCGCCAGGCCGCGATGCAGGCCTTCGCTTTGGAACGCATACTGCGCCTGCCGGGCGGGATCAAACTCTTCCTCCGCGCCATCGCGGGCCGAGACGTGCTCACCCGCCAGCATCTGGCGCGCCGAGGCCAGCGCGCGGATCAGAATTCGCTCGGCGTCGGTGGCTTGCGCCTCAGCGGGAATTTTCACTGCGGTTGCCGAACGTTCCGAAGCCACGTGCCGCAACTCCTGGCGTAGGACTGACGAATCGATGCCCAGCTTCTGGGCGATCTCCTGGCTTAATTCGTCGCGGACAATCCGGCTGGGGACGCGCTGAATGTGCGGCAGCAGGTAGTTCACTGCCTTCTGTTTGCTCTCGCCGGTGCGGCCTGGAAAATGGCTTCGGGCGCGGTCGATGAGATAGTCGAAGTATCGTTGCGAATGGCGCAGAGCTTCGCTGTAAGCGTCTTTGCCTTTGCGGCGAATGAAAAGATCGGGATCGAACCCCTGCTCAAGCGTCAGCACCTTGATCTGGAATTCTTCCTCCACCAGCAGGCCTAGAGTGCGCTCGGTGGCCTTGGCTCCCGCCGTGTCGGGATCGAAGTTGACCACCGCGTTCTTGCTGAAGCGGCCCAGCAGCTTGGCCTGAATCTCGGTAAACGCTGTGCCCGAGCTGGCGATCACGTTATGAAACCCGGCGGCGTAGACGGAAATGCAATCCATCTGACCTTCGACCAGGATGGCGTAATCCAGTTTGCGGATCGCTTCTTTGGCTTTGTCAAGGTTGAAGAGGACGCGGCTCTTGGAATAGATGCCGGTCTCCGGCGAATTCAAATACTTCGGTCCGGACTTCTCGTCGGTGGCCAGGGTTCGTCCGGTGAAGGCGATGATTCTTCCTGCATCGTTGGCGATGGGAAACATGACACGGTTGCGGAATTTGGAATACATCGCGGATGCGGACTTCGGGCTTCGGCTATCGGGCTTCGACGAATCCTCGTCCTGCTCATCGCTGTCTGGCCGACGCCCAGAGCCGGAAGCCCGAAGCCCGTCGTCCTGCTTCCAGGAAAATAATCCGCTCTCACGCAGCACCTCTTCGCTGAATTCGCCCGCCAGGCGGTCGCGCAGCAGGAAGCCGGAATCCGGGGCGTAGCCGATGCGGAAGCGTGCGATCGTTTCTTCGTCGAGCCCGCGCCCTTGCAGATACTCGCGCGCTCTTGCTCCCTCGGGACGTTTCAGGCATTCCTCGAAAAACGCGGCGGCGCGTTCCTGAATGTCGAGAAGCTGGGCGCGCAGTTTGGCTTCTTTCGCTTCTGCCGGACTTGAATATGTTGTCTTCGGCAACGGAATTCCCAGCTTTTGTGCCACTAGCCGGAGTGCTTCGGGGAAGGTGATGTTTTCGATTTTCTGGACGAAGCTGAAAACGTCTCCTGAAACGCCGCAGCCAAAGCAGTGATAAAACTGGCGCGTGGCATGCACCGAAAACGACGGCGTCTTCTCCCCATGAAAGGGACAGAGGCCTGAATAATTTTGCGCCCCGGCTTTTTTCAGCTTGATGTAGTCGCCGATGATGCGGACAATATCCGCCTGCTGCTTCACCGTCTCTTTGAAGTCTTCAATGGGCATGGATGGAGTGATGGGCTGAGGACAACACGTCTCCCTTTAGGATTGTGAGCCAGAGTGCCGCTGATGGGAATATACCGGACGGGGATTACTGTGGAGAAGCTGTGGAATACGAATCTATCCCGTTGGCGACATAGGAAAAGCAGACTCTATTTGCGAATCTTCCCTCCTGTCATGCTGAGCGGAGGAGGATCGTCTGAAGGACGATTCTCAGTAGTCGAAGCATCCCTACCAGCGCCACAGCTCTCCATCCACGGATACCACTCTTTGGCCAAATCCAGCCACTGCGGGTTCCTCGACTCGAGCAGCGCGATCTTCTTCGACCGGGACCATCCCTTTAACTGCTTTTCACGTGCGAGAGCCTAGTGCACGTCGTCGTAAGAAGCCCAGTACACCAATCGCTCTACATCGTACTTGTTGCTGAAGCCCTCCATTTGATGGAACTTGTGCTGGAATATGCGCTTGTGCAGATTCCCGGTGAAGCCAATGTAGAGAGTGCCGGAGAGACTGCCCATGATGTATACGCAGTAGCTTCGCCGCTCTCTGGCCGTCATTGTGAGGTAGGGATCCTTCGGCTGCGCAAGATCGTCTTTCAGACGATCTTACTTCACTCAGGATGACAGGAGATGAGAGGTTCCTACAGAGGAAAGAATGGCATCGAGAAGAATCAGGGACGCAGCAGTGTCGGATTGGAACTGATGATCCTGTCGTCTAGTTGCCGTGGGGCAACGTCACCGAACAGAGCAGAGACGGCGGTAGGGATCCTTCGACTGCGGAGTATCGTCCTTTGGACGATGCTCCTCCGCTCAGGATGACAAATCTACACCCTCAACTCCACCACCGTTGCCCCACCCCCGCCCTCATTCTGCGGGGGCTCGGCTACCGACTCGACGTGGGGATTCTGCTGGAGGGCTTGCCGCAATGCCTTGCGGAGGATGCCCATGCCGCTGCCGTGGACTACGCGCACCCGGGGCAGGCCGGCGAGAAATGCGTGGTCGACGAATTTCTCGACTGCGCGAGTCGCATCGTCCACATTAAAACCAATGACGTTGATCTCCGACGGCGCATTTTGACTTTCGTTTTCGTTATTTAGCGACACCGAAATCCCTCGCGACCGCGCCGCCTTCAATGGAGAATCCGCTGCTTTGCTCAGCACTTCGGCAATATCGTCGAGCGCGATCTTCATCTTCATCGCGCCCACTTCCACTTCGAAGTGGTTGTCGTCGAGCTTGCGCGAAATCCTGGCGGCGCGGCCAGTTGATTTGAGCTTGACGCTGTCGCCTTCGGAGACGTGCTTGACAACCTGGGGCTGCGCGTGAGGATCGCCCTCATCGGCTCCGCTGGCGTGCGCCACGACGGTGGAATCGAACTGCTCGCGAAATTCGCGGCGCAATTTGGCGATGCGCCGCTCCGCGTCTTTCGATAGCTTCTGCGCCGCGGCCCGCTCCTGGATGGCATTTACCGCCTCGCGGGCGTGGTATTCGAAGTCGCGCAGCACGCTGTCGAGTTTCTTCTCCATCTCGCGGACCTTGCCCTGCTGCTCCTTCTTGCCTTCGGCCGCCAGGCGCGTCTTCTCGCGTTCCAGCTCCTGCTCGCGGGTTTGCAGCCGCAGCCGTTCGCTTTCGGCGTCTCGCAAGCTAGCATGGAGCTTGTCGAGAAATTCGCCGACATCGCGCGCCTGCGAGCCCAGACGCGCCCGCGCCGCTTCGATAATTGCGGGATTCAACCCCAGCCGCTGCGCGATATTGATTCCCGCAGACGCGCCAGGCACTCCCATCTTCAATTCATAAGTAGGTTGCAGAGTGGTCTCATTGAAACCCACCGAAGCGTTGATCACGCCCGGAGTGTTCGCGCCGTAGACTTTCAACGACGTGTGATGCGTTGAAATCACGGTCATGCAGCCGATGCGGCCAAAGTATCCCGCGATCGCAACCGCCAGAGCTGCGCCCTCCTCGGGATCGGTGGCTGAGCCCAGTTCATCGAGCAGCACGAGAGACTGCGCGGTTGCGGTGCGCGAAATGAAATCGATGTTGGTGACGTGCGCGGAAAAAGTTGAAAGATTCTGCTCGATCGACTGATAGTCGCCGATATCAGCCAGCACCGCATCGAACACGGGCATTTCCGCGCGGTCGGCGGGAACCGGACTTCCCGATTGTGCCATCAAGGCCAACAGGCCCACGGTCTTGAGGGTTACGGTTTTCCCTCCGGTGTTGGGGCCAGTGATTACGAGCTGCCGACGGGCGCCTTCGAGTTCGACGCTGATCGGGACTACCGCTGCTCCTTTGAGCTTTAGGTTCTTCTCCAGCAGCGGATGGCGGGCGTTGTGCAAGAGCAGGCGAGCTTTGCTCGCGGACAGCCGAGGGCGGCTGTCCCCACTTGGATCGTGCTGGCTTGCGGCAGGCGTGCTTAGCTGCACGGCTACGCAGTTGTAGTCTTCGGCGAAGTGCGCCTTGGCGAACTGCAGCTCCAGCTCGCTGAGGACGTCGGCTGAGGCGAAGATCGATGCAGCCTGCTCACCGATGCGCCGCGTCATCTCGAGCAAAATGCGATGAATCTCGGCCTGCTCTTCATCGAGCAGGCGAACCAGTTCGTTGTTCTGCTCGATGGTCTCGAGAGGCTCAACAAATACGGTCTGGCCGCTCGAACTCGCTCCATGCACGACACCTTGCACGCGCCGTTTCTGCTCAATCTTTACCGGGATGACAAAGCGCTCGCCGCGAATCGTGACCAGTTCATCCTGCACCGTGCCGTCCTCAGCGAGGCGCCGCAAGTATCCACGCAGCGATTCCTGAATCACGCGCCTCTGCTTTTCGATCTCGCGGCGAATGCGCGCCAGTTCCGTTGAAGCATGATCGTCCAGGGTGCCATCGGGCAGAATCTTGTTTCGAAACGAGCGCAGAAAGTCGGTGAAGTCGGGCACGTTTTCAGAAAGCACGCGCAGCCGCCGGCATTCCGCCCGCATGTTAGCAGGCGGATGCAAGGCGATCTCGCGCCACTCCGCAGCGCGGTCTACGACCAGCAGGACGTCGCGAATCTCCGCAGTTTCGAGCGTTGCTCCCGCGATTCGAGACTTCTGAATCAGCTCTGTAATATCCAGCAGTCCCGAAAAATCGAAGCGCCCGCCCACGCGGCGGAACTCTCGCACTTCCGCGGTCAATTCCTGTTGTCCGGCAATCCAGGCGGAATCGGTGGAGGGTGCAAGCGCTCGAATTTTCGCGTGGCCCAGCGGCGAAGACGAGTATCCGCGCAGCAATTCACGCCAGGCGTCGAACTCCAGCACGCGCGCGGAACTGTGGATAAGCGGTTGGGACATCGCTTCGGATATCGCCTCGGACATGGCTTCGGACATCGGAATTCATGTTACAGGAAGGGCGGGAAGAAGATAACGGTGCAGGTTGATAAGGAAGCGAGCCAAACGCGCGATTATTGCGTCGCAAAGACTCCTTCGGTCGCTTTCGCTCTCTCAGGGCAGGCTGCGACGCTTCGCGCGGCTCGCCCAGATCCTTCACTGCGCAAAGAACGCTTGTTCAGGATGACAATTGCTACGACTGGACAGCTGCCAGCGCCTGGCTGTCGCCTTGTTTCGCCACGGGCAGGCGCAGCACGAACACCGCTCCGCCTTCCGGCTTGTTCTGGCAGGTGATTTGTCCGCGATGATCCTGCACCACGCCATACACGGCACTCAATCCTAAGCCTGTGCCTTTGCCGATCGGTTTTGTGGTGTAGAAGGGATCGAACACTCGGTGCGGCTCTTTTACGCCCGGCCCGCTGTCGGAAAACTGCACGACGACTTCTTGCCGCTGATGCTGGGCGCTGACTTGAAGCGAGCCTCCGCCTGCTTCCTCGAGCGCGTCCAAAGCGTTTTCCACGATCTGGACGAAGGTCTGGAAGAGCTGGTGGCCGTCACCCCACACGCGCGGCAGGTTTGGCTCAATCACAGTGTCGATGCGAATTTTCTGATCATGCCGTTGCAGCTCCCGCATTTGCACGCTGCGCTGCAGAAGCATGCCCACATCCACCATCATTTTTTCTCCAGAGCTTTTTTGCGCGAAACTCAGCAGGTTCGAGATCAGCTCGCGGGTCCGTTGAGACTGATTCACGATCTTGCGCACCAGCGTGTCCTGCTCGCTGGTCAAGCGCTGGTTCGACCACAGCTTCTCCGAATACTCCATGATCGCCGTAAGGGGATGGTCGATCTCGTGGGCAGCGCCCGCAACCAACTGGCCGAGGGAAGCCAGTTTCTCGCGCTGCACCAGGTGGCTCTGCAAGCGTTGCTCGTTCTCGAAGCTGCGGCGCGAATCTCCCAGCAAATGGATCAATGCCTGATCCTGCAGATACTGGCGTACAAAAACGAATACGCCGAGCACCAGCATGGCTGCCAGCACGGTAAAAAGACGGAAAGTCCGCGCCTGAGGTAGCGAAGCGTCCCAACGGTAGACCCACAGCCCCAACGCTGGCAACGACAGCATCGCCAGCATGGCCAGTCGCAATGTAATCGCGCCCCACCTGTCATCCGCGTTGGCCGGAGCGGCTTCCGGCTTCCACTGGCGGGCGGAGAGCGCAGTCGCCGCCATCCAACTTACAGCGGCTATCAACGGAACATCGTAGAGACTTCCGGAGTAGTACTCCCCTTTTGCGAATGCCAGGGTGACGCCCAGGAATCCCGCGCCGTAGAAGGCGTAGAGCCCACTTGCCGTCAACAGGTTCAGATACACCCTTTTCCAACCCGCAGGCGCGCCCCTGGCAGCGAGCCCCAGCATCAACATCAGCACGCCGCTCTCGAGCATGTAGAGGGAGCTGTAGTTCCTGTGGTATGCCGCCACGTTCAGCGACACGTATTGCCAGGGGAACACAACGAACGCATAGAGAAACAGCCACCAAACCAGCAGCAGCAGAAAGTCCAGAGCACCTACGTGGAGTTTTCGCTCACCTTCGGTCCGATGGGGGCGCAACCCAACTGCCGCGATCATAGGAACCAGATGGAGGAAGAGAAAGACATCCATAAACCACGGATCTGGCACCGCCGTACTGCGCACCACCTCGCAATAGACCCACGCCGCCTGATTGGCGGCCCACAGAACGCCCCCCGCGCCCATCAACGCCCAGAACCGCCGGTTGGCCCCCCGCTCCGACCATGCATTGACCAGCATGGCTACTGCGACTGCAAGGTACAGCAGAAGAGATCCAACATCAGAAATCGCGGCCAGTGCTGGACCGCGCGGCACGGTCAACGACACTGCGGCAAACGCGAGCGTGATCCCGCCTGCAAGCACGAACCAGCGATATTGTGCGAAACGACTCATCAGCGTGTGTTGTTATGTATGTCTTTCAATTTTATGGATAAGAGCGGCGATTCTCAGCTCGCATCCGGCCCAGCAGGTTACCATCGTCACCCACTCTCGGCTGGCTTCGCGACCAGCACGTCGAGTAAGTCCTTTCAGATCATCACTTCTGCTAGAATCGAGCTTTGAAAGGCGCTAAATCCTGCAAGGTGGTTGGCATGGCCTTTCCTGTTACCCGTCTTCGCCGTCTCCGCCGCACCTCTCAGCTTCGCGACTTGGTGCGCGAAACGCGCCTCACTCCTGATGCCTTTGTCTACCCCATATTTGTTTGCCCTGGCGAAGGTGTGCGCAAGGCGGTTCGGTCCATGCCGGGTGTGTTCAACCTCTCGGTGGATGAGGCAGTAAAGGAGGCGCGGGAAGTTCACTCGCTAGGTGTCTCCTCGGTGATTCTCTTCGGTCTCCCCGACAAGAAGGACGATGTCGCCACCGGAGCCTGGGCCGACGACGGCATCGTGCAGCAGGCCGCCCGCGCCCTGAAGCGCGAGGTGCCGGATCTGACCCTGATGGGCGACGTCTGCCTCTGCGAATACATGTCGCACGGACACTGTGGGATCGTAAAACCGGGATCCCCGCCTCAGTCACTCGGAGCCGCCGCCCGAGACGGTTTACAAAATGCCACGCGGCGGGGCATCGCAGTAAAGGCGGTAAAGGGCCGCGGGGAAAAAGAAAAAGTGATCGACGAGCTGGCATCGATGGTAGCGCAAGCCGTCGAATCCAGATTCGAGATCGACAACGATGCCAGCCTCGAACTCCTGGCGCGCACAGCGGTCTCGCTCGCCCGCGCGGGCATCGACATCATCGCGCCCTCCGACATGATGGACGGCCGAGTCGCGGCCATCCGCCGCGCGCTCGATGAGGCGAACTTCGAGAACACGCCGATTCTTTCCTACGCCGCCAAGTTCGCCTCGGGCTTCTACGGTCCGTTCCGCGAAGCCGCCGACTCCACTCCGCAATTCGGCGACCGCCGCTCCTATCAGATGGATGGAGCGAACCTGCGCGAAGCCATGCGCGAGATCGAGCTTGACGTTGAAGAAGGAGCCGACATGATCATGGTCAAACCCGCGCTGCCTTACCTCGACGTAATTGCTGCCGCCCGCCTGCGTTTTGACCTGCCGCTAGCCGCCTATCAAGTCTCCGGCGAATACGCCATGATCGAAGCCGCGGCTCAAAATGGATGGATCGAACGCGACCGCGTCATGATGGAATCGCTACAAAGCATCCGCCGCGCCGGGGCCAGCATTATCATCACCTATTACGCCAAAGACGCCGCCAAGCTGCTGGCGTAGGTCGAGTGTGAACGGCTTGTACAGAGTGGATTGAGTGGAGCTCCTAGGCCGCCGACCGGGCGGGTTCAGGTCCGACGAAGCTGAGCATCGCCTGCTTCAATTGCGAGTCGACTTCGTCTGCGATCGTCATCACGTCGAGCAGGACCTGGCTGAAGTCCACGCTCGACAGATTATTTTGCAACGTCTGGAAGATGCTGACCTGTAGGATTCGAGACTCCTCGACCATCATCGCCGCCGTATAGCCCTGTTGCCGGCGCAGATTTCCGTGCTCGTGGGCGGCGAAAGAGAAAGCGGCCTTCTCGGTTCCAGGCATGCGTAAACGGTAAATCAAGTCGGCCAGAAGATTAGGTAGATGGCCGGTGCGCTCTTCAAAGTTCAACGGAATGCAGGTCAGTTCTTCGTTTTGCTCCACCAGCACCATCCAGGCTTGGACCGTAGGTTCCAGATCTTGTTCCAGGATTGAGGCCACACTCACCGTGGTGAGTGGCCTGCGAACTACAGGGTGCCTGAGTTTCTCGCGGATGATTTCCCGCAACGAGGCGATCTGGATTGGTTTGACGAGGATTTCATCAGCCTGCAGGCGGATGGCTGATAAGGCTTCGTCCAGCTCCGGGTACCCGCTGAGCACCAGCGTCACAGCGTGGGGATGAGTGTGGCGCATGGCGCTGACCACAGTAAAGCCATCGCCGGCCAGCGGCATGTGCAGGTCAGAGAGCAATAGGTCAAAGTTCTCTGCAGCGATGCGGCTCAACGCTTCGCATACGTTCGCTACTGCAACCACCTCGAAGCCGTCACGTTCCAGCGATGTTTGCAACATATCGCGAACCGCGTCGTCGTCTTCGGCCAGCAAAACTTTAGCCATCGTGGTACTTCCTTCCTCCCGCAAGTATGTTTACCAAAACGTTAGCAAAGGTTCTCCAGCGCTGTCTGTCCAAAATTGCACACGTTTTGGGGCAGAGACTATTTACGCCATCCGTCCCCCAGCCTGTTCGGATTTCGTAACAGACACGCTATCTTGTTATCATGGCTTCAACAGCGGTACACAATTTCCTCACGAAGATTTCCGGCCATGAGGATTTATGTCGTCTGGTAGATCACGCCAATTTGACCCCAAGATCTTCCTCGCCCAAACCGGGTTGGGAAGAGCAATTCTGCAATACCCTAAGGGCAAAGTCATCTTCGCGCAGGGAGATCCAAGCGATGCCGTCTTCTATATTCAAACCGGCCGGGTGCGACTCACAGTCCTATCCACGCGGGGGAAAGAGGCTACCATCGCATTGCTGGGAGTGGGCGACTTCGTGGGTGAAGCGTGTATCACCTCCGACCAGCCTCGGCGCGTCGCGTCTGCCACCGCAATTACGGATTGTCGCATCCTGAGAATTGAAAAGTCCGCTATGCTTGATGTACTTCACAGGGAGCACGCGTTTTCAGACCTATTCGTCGCCTATCTGGTTGACCGGTACAACCAGACTCAGGCCGACCTGGTTGATCATCTCTTCAACTCCGCCGAGAGGCGGTTGGCCCGGACTCTGTTGCTGCTGGCTCGTTTTGGAAAGGAAGGGCGATCCGAAAACGTGATTCCCAAGATAAGTCAGGAAACTTTGGCGGAGATGGTCGGTACCACTCGAGCCCGCGTTAACTTCTTTATGAATCGCTTCAGAAAGCTCGGCCTCATCGACTACAACGGTGGGCTGGAAGTTCACAGCTCGCTGCTCGATGTCGTACTTCACGAGTAGGGTTTGTACGTTTCTCTTCTGAGACAACCTGCCGTCGCAAACTGTACATATTTGAACAGCTTCGGCGTTCGTGACTCCGTTTAGGTGCAAACAGGTCGAGAGCGCCACCGCCGCGGGAATGGAGGCGTTTGTAGGCACTTTTTTCACAGCCACTGTTGAAAAGGACGTTCTAGGTCCGCTGCGCCCGTCTGTGCAAAATCGCACACCCGACGTTTGCCGCCTACGCCCCTGCCGCGCTCTGACCCTGGAACTTTACCTCGACCAGCTTGCGGTCCTCGTCAGATACCTTGAACATGGAGCGGGGTTTTAATTCCATGAAGCTGGCCAGAAACACTTCGGGGATTTGACCGATGCGGGTGTTGTAGGTGTTGACGTCGTCGTTGAAGAACTCGCGGCGGTCAGCGATTCGCTCTTCTAGTTCGCTGATGCGGTTCTGCAGCTTGAGAAAGTTCTCATTGGCCTTGAGCTGGGGATAATTTTCCGCGACGGCAAACAAGCTGCGCAGCGCGGCCGTCATGGTCAAATCAGCCTGCGCTTTCTGTCCAATGCTGGCCGCGTTCATGGACGCGGCCCGCGCCTGCGTGACCGCCACCAGCGTCTGCTGCTCGTGCTGCATGTAGCCCTTCACAGTCTCGACCAGGTTCGGAATCTCGTCATGCCGCTGCTTGAGCAGCACATCAATGTTCGCCCACGCGCGATCATTATCATTGCGCAGGCGCACCAGTTCGTTGTAAAGGATGACAACGTAGACACTCACTCCCACTATAAACAGCAGGAACGCTGCCCCTTCGATGACGCCTCCACCCATCTTATTTGCACCTCGCCGACTCAAGCTCGCCCGCTGGAATAGTCCAAGTGAAACAGCACACGGGGCAAGAACGCAAGTGCTGACCGGGCTGCGCCTAAAGTCACAAAGGCCGAGCCCCCGCAGGCCCAGCCTTTGTCGGTTTCGTAACCGGATTTACCCTCCAACGTTACTACGGCTTATGCGGGGTCAGATCGCAGGCGTGCCTCACCTCGTCCAGGTTCAAACCCCCGGGTGAGAACTCGGCGATGGCGTACCCGGTCCGGGTCCTGACTTCCACATTGAAGACCTGGGCCCCAATTGCGCCGCGGACCGTGCCCTTATCCATGGAGAGGACGCGGTCGGCTTCCCAATTCCAGCCCTTATGGTCGTGACTTCCGTCGATGCGGACAAGAACCTCCATCTTAGGCTGGCCCCAGAAGCCGGGGTAGTCGGGCCGTCCGAGCCGGGCCCCGGGGTTAAAGACGGCGCGCTGGTATTTGCCGTCGCTGCATGTGATTTCGATTCGGGGCTTGTAGTCCGGGTCTTCCCGCAGATAATTGTTCGAGAGCAGCTCGAAGCGGACTTTTTTCGCTCCGGTCATTTTGTCCTCTGACCGGAACTCCATCCACTTGCCGCCGGCACTGACGCCGTCGGCTTCGCCCTGATAAGGGCTCATCGCGCCCTGTTGCGCACCAGCCGACAGCGCCGCTGCGGCCGTGAAGACTAAGGCCGCGAACCCAGTTCCAGCAGCCAATGCATACCGATTTTTATCGTGAAGCAAGCGCAATAATTTCAAGGTTCTCCTCCGAAAAAAGACCTTCTCCACCTATTGAACCCTACCGACCAGCAAAAGTTGTATCGCAAGCACTCTTTTCGCGCGCGGCAAACTCATCGCATGTCGATTCTGAGATCGATGTAGACCTGAGAGCGGTCATCGAACTGGCTGACGGACTTGGTGTCGCTCTTGTGGCCGTTGTACTGGGCATAAACTTCATAATCCGTGGTAGAAAGACCAGGGAAACGATAAGTACCTTCATGGCCAACGATGTAAGTCTTCACCGCGTGAGTGCGCAGGTTGGTCACGTAGACGATGGCGCCGACCACGGGATTATCCTGCTGGTCGAGCACTTTGCCGAACAGCAACCGGCCTTGCGCCTTGTCCTTGTTGTCGGGCGCAGCGTGGGCAGCCACGGAGATGACCAGAAGGAGCGCGGCGGCCATGAGGAAAGCGTTCCTGAAAAACATTCTAGAAGCCATACTTGCCCATTTCTCTTCTCTCCTGAAGCGCCTACTTCGTCAAGTGCAAACCAATGTCCACACGTTCGTCATACTCTACGTGGACGGGGACCTCTTCCGCCAGACGTAACTGGGAGCCGTCCGTTATTTTCACCCCCTTGAGATCGGCGGAGACCACGTAGTCGGCCTTGCCGGCGGGAACCCGCTGGGCGAATTCGCCGGAATGATCGGAATAGAGTTGCCACTTGGGCTTTTTATCGGGCACGCGGCGGATCTTAACGGTGATGCCATAGACGGGGCGATCATCGGGGCCCCAGACCGTCCCGAAAATGAGTGCATACGGATCGGTCGGCTTCAAGTTCTTGGAGGCGGGAGATGCATTGGCCACCGGCGGGGCTTGCCAGCCCAGAACGATGCAGAAGAAAACAAGCAGCAGGCAGGAAGGGAACAAGCGCGCAGGAAGAAACGCAGTGTGGAACCTAGGAGTCGTCACCGTCTTCGCTTTCCACTTCTTCTTCCTCTTCCACGTAGCCGGCCTCGATCGCTTTCAACTCCAGCGGACTGGTGGTCACGACTTCGAAATCCGTGCCGCACTCGGGGCAGGAGACGATCTCGCCCTCGTCGACCTCTTCCTCTTCCACATCCAGATCGGTTTCGCATTCGGGACAAAGAACCATGACTCCTCCACTCCCATTTGATGGCATACTTCGCTGACCCCTTAGATACGCTTCATAATATTTAGATTCTTTCCCGGCTGCAGGTCAAGGGGTGAGCGCTCGGGACCAGGAGATTTATAATCTTTGGGAAAGCCGCCGTCCCCTTGACATTCCTTTACGCCGGAGCGTACATGATTTCTCCCTTTCAGAAAAGACCGTTGCTTGTGGCTGTTTGGCTGGTGCTTGGCTTCACTACCGTGGCTCCTGCGCAAAATCAGGCCGGGGCCAGCGCTGCGGAACCAATGGCCGTGGATAGCCGCATTTCGACTGCGCTGCAACAGGTTTCGCCTGCGCGAATCCAGGCGAATATTGAAAAGCTGGCAAGCTTTGGAACGCGACTGACGCTCTCAGCACAAGACCCGGCCGCGATCGCCGCGGGACGCGGGATTGGAGCGGCGCGCGAATGGATCAAGTCTGAGTTCGAACGTTACGCGAAAGATTGCGGCGGCTGCCTGGAAGTGAAGACCGACAGCTTTACCGAACCGGCCGGCGACCGCATCCCCCAGCCTACCGAAATCACCAATGTTTATGCGATCTTGAAGGGGACGGACTCGGAAAACGCGAAGCGCATCGTGCTGGTGACTGGGCACTACGATTCGCGCCCCAGCGATACTCTCGACGTAAAGGCGGATGCTCCGGGCGCGAACGACGACGCCAGCGGAACCGCCGTCAGCCTGGAATGCGCGCGGGTGCTGAGCAAGATGAAGTTTCCCGCAACCATTATTTTTCTGACGGTAGCGGGCGAGGAGCAGGGACTAAACGGCAGCCACCACTTCGCGAAGATGGCGAAAGACCAGGGCTGGGACATCGAGGCAGCGCTGAATAATGACATCGTGGGCGGCGACAAGAGTGTGGAGCAGGATCACTCGGTAGTGCGCGTATTTTCCGAGGGACTGCCGGCGGCGGCAACGGAGCAGGATGTCCGGCGGATTCGCGCGCTGGGCGGGGAGAACGATTCCGGGTCGCGGCAACTGGCGCGCTATATTGCCGATGTCGACCGTGCTTATCATAAAGATGTTGGCATAGAACCGGTGCTGGTGTTTCGGCTGGACCGGTACTTGCGCGGCGGCGACCACTCTTCGTTCAATCAGCAGGGCTTTTCTGCGGTACGCTTCACTGAGTTTCGCGAAGACTTTCATCACCAGCATCAGAACGTCCGCACCGAGAATGGCATTGAATACGGCGACCTGGCGAAGTTTGTGGACTTCGACTATGTGTCGCGTGTGGCGCGGCTGAATGCCGCGACACTCGCGTCGCTGGCGTCGGCACCGGCGCCTCCGGCGAATGTGCACTTGCTGACCAAGGATCTGCAGAACGATTCGATACTCACCTGGGAAGCGTCACCGGGCGGACGGGCAGCGGAGTACGAGGTTCTGTGGCGGGCCACGACCAGCCCGGAATGGGAACACGTCCAAAAGGTTGGCAACGGCCTGCGCGCCACTCTGAACCTTTCGAAGGACAATGTCATCTTTGCGGTCAGGGCTGTGGACGCGGAGGGACACCGGAGTTTGCCGGTCGTGCCTGTGCCGGAGCGATGACAGGGAAGCTGTTAGGATAAGAGCGGTACGACGGTTTCGAGTTCATGCCAAGAAACACTTCCTTCGAAATGATGCTGCCGCCGTTTCGCGGCGCGGTCCGGCAGATCATCATCGCCAGCGCGGCGATTTACGTGGTCATTCTTCTGTTGATGTCATTTGCCCCGGCGGCCGGTTCGACTGTGCTGGCGTTGGGCATTTTGGATCCGGCACACATTCGGCAAGGTTGGTTGTGGCAGTTCGTGACTTACGCCTTCATGTATGTCGATCCTCTGGAATTTGTTTTGTCGCTGTTGGGGGTCTATTTTCTCGGGGCAGCGGTGCAGGAGCGCGTCGGCCGGGCTCGGTTTTACGGCCTGTTCTTCAGCAGCGTCGCGCTTTCAGGAATCGCCGGATTCGCTCTATCGCTTACCGGCGTGATTGCGAGAGGCCCGGCGTGGGGCAGCGCTGCTGCCGCCAACGCGATTTTGATGGTGTTCTATCTGTTTAATCGGGACGCGCCCTTGATGCTGTTCCCGCTCCCCATTCAGATTCCGGTGAAGTGGATTGTTCTCGGCATTGCGGGTCTTGAGACAGCCTACTTGCTGCTCAACCACTTCGCACTTTTCTACTGCGTCTCGCTTCTGGGGCTCGGCGCGGGATACCTGTGGCATGCCGCGTTTTTCTCGGCGGGAGTTTCCCTGCGCGTCTCGGAGCGTTTCTACGAGGCTCGCAACGAGTATTACCGCTGGCGGCGGCGGCGGGCCGCGAGGAAGTTTGAAGTCTACATGCGCAAGCACGATCGCGACGTGCACTTCGACGAGCACGGCAATTACATTCCGCCGGATGACGATCCGAACAAGGGTAATGGCGGGTCGAAGTCGGGGTGGGTGCACTAAACCGGTCTGCCACGGATCTACGCGGATTTACACGGATCGAATGCGGGTTAACCTCTGAATTTTTACTTCGCGAAAAATTCCTGAAATTCCGACAACACGCTTCCCGATAACTTGTCCCGCCCGGCCTTCCCCTTGAATCCCAAATCATGACCCGCGCCTTCAATAGTCATTAGCTTCGTCTTCGCCGGTATCAGCTTCAAGGCTTGCTCGATTTCTGCGATCGCGCCGAAGGGATCGCGAGTGCCTTGGACAAAGAGGGCGGGCGTGTGCAGGTGGAAAAAATGCTGGGTGCGGAGCTGCTCGGGTTTTCGCGGCGGATGCAGAGGATAAGACAGCAAGAGCAGGCCGGCAGCCAGTCTCGCAGCTTCTTCTGGAAATTTTTCTGCAGTCTCCGCGCACAGCATGCTGGCCTGGCGTCCGCCGTAGGAGTGGCCGCCGACAAATAGACGGCCTCTGGCGAGATGCTTCAAGACTGCGATTGCATTCTTCAGTCCAGCGCGATCGCGTTTGCCGTCGCCCGGTCCCGGCGGACCGTAGGGCCGATCCTGACGGTAGGGAAGATCGCAGCGCAGGACGATGAAGCCAGCCTCGGCGAAAGTTTCCGCCAACGCAATCAGCAGCGGAGATTGACAGTTGGATCCGGCGCCGTGGGTGAGAACGAGGCCGTCGCCGTTTGGGTTGGCAGGGCGATGCAGAAGGCCGCGCACGAACGGGTCCACCGAAACGTCGGTCAGAACTTGCGGGCTGGATTCAATGGACATCACTCGATTTACATCAAGGACGGCTGGCTCGTTTTCTGTTCCGGCTGGCAAGTGTGGCAATCTACACGCCGACTTCCTCCAGCTTCTCATAAACCTTCAGGATTTGAATCTCGTTTCCCAAGCGGGCCCAGCAGCGAAGCAGTTCGGGATCTTCCTGCGCGGTGCGGCGGGCCTGCTCGGAATTCCAGTAGCGAAGCAGTATGTAGTGGGAATCGCCGCCACGGTAAAGCAGATCGCGGCCGTACCCTTTGTTCGAGACGATGGCGTTGAGTTCGTGGATGGTCGCGAGCGAAGCCGCCTCCATGCCGGGGAGCGGTTCCCAGATCGCGATGGATAGATACTCCTGCGACATACTCCGCGATTATAGCTTTGGACGAGCGGTGGTGCGCTTGCGTTTCGGTGGGGTGACGGCGTCGGCCTCTTCTGTAGTGACCGTGTGCAGGCGCATGAAGTTGGTGGAACCGGAAGCCTGGCGCGTACCCGCGACCACGCCCAGCACATCCCCGGACTTCAGCAGGCTGCGGCTCAAAAGCTCCTCCTCGGCCATATCGACCATGCTGTCCGTGGAAACTGGCTGCGCGCATTTCACGGGATGCACGCCCCAGTAGAGGTTGGTGCGCTGGGCGACGGTCGCGTTGTGAGTGAAGGCGTAGATGGCGGCTTGCGGCCGGTATTTGGAAATCATGCGCGCGGTGTTGCCGGTTTCGGTGAAAACCGCGATGGCGCCCATGGGCAGGTCTTCGGCGGCGTGCGCGATCGATTCGCAGATAGTTTCCGCGATGGAAAGGCCGTGGCGATCGCGCCGCCGGCGGGGCAGCGTGAACTCTCCCATATTGCTTTCGGCCTCGACGACGATGCGCGACATCATGGCAACTGCCTCGCGGGGATAACGCCCGCTGGCCGTTTCGGCCGAGAGCATCACTGAATCGGACCCGTCGAAAATTGCGTTGGCTACATCGCTGGCTTCGGCGCGTGTGGGGCGCGGGTTTTCTATCATCGACTCAAGCATTTGCGTGGCCGTGATCACCGGCTTGCGCCACTGCGCGGCGCGGCGGATCACATGCTTCTGAATCACCGGAACTTTTTCTGGCGCCATTTCGACACCCAGGTCTCCGCGTGCGACCATCACGCCGTCGCACGCTTCCAGAATTTCTTCCAGATGGTCAATCGCCTGCGGCTTCTCGAGTTTCGCGATAAGAGGAGTGTCGCTGCCTCGTCCGGTAACGATCCGCCTGACCATGTTCACGTCGGCGGCGGAGCGCACGAAGGAGAGCGCAACCGCGTCTACGCCGTGTTTGAGGCCGAACTCGAGATCCTTGCGGTCTTTTTCCGTGAGCGCGGGAATCGATAACGCGGTGCCCGGCAAATTGATACCCTGATGCTCGCCCAACATTCCGCCGTTCAGGATATCGCAGACTACATCTTTGCCCCGCACCGTGCGCACGCGCAATTCAATGAGGCCGTCGCGCAGAAGAACGCGAGCGCCCGGGGCCAGCTCGCTTGCAAGATCGGGGAAGGTAGTGGAAATGCGCGCGGGGGTTCCGGTGATGTCACGCGGGGTGATGATTACAGTCGAGCCAGTTTCGAGCAGGATAGGTTCGTGCCGCTCCAGGCGTCCAGTGCGGATCTTGGGGCCTTGAAGATCCTGCAAAATGCAGACCATGCGGCTTTCTTTCGCGGCAGCGCGGCGCAGGCGTTCGATGTTGCGAGCGTGATCTTCATGCGAGCCATGAGAGAAATTCAGGCGGGCAACGTCCATCCCGAGCCGAAGCAGGTCACGCATCGCGGCCTCGGAATGGCACGCCGGGCCGATGGTGCAGATGATCTTGGCGCGGCGAGCGGCAGGAGACGAAAGGGGCGTCCCCGCGCTTACCGAGCTTTCTGTCACGAACTGTATTCTGGACTTCACTTTTCTCCTCAGCTTTCCTCGAAAACCCCACCCCGTTGTCATCCCGAGCGAAGCGCGGGATCTTGGTTTCTGTTTGTGACCCTGAGACGCCGCGGCGCAAGTAAGAACCATGGTCCCTCGCTGCGCTCGGGATGACAATTGAGATTTCAGATCCGGCACGCGGAGCGTTAATCCGCCGCCTTGGGCCCGCTCACCGCAGTCAGTTCTTTTCCCAGCATGGCGCGGGGGAACAGCATGGCGTTGAATTCCGCGCCCACCAGGACGACCAGGGAGACCATGTACATCCAGACCAGGAGCGCGATGGCGGCGCCGAGGGAGCCGTAAATAATGCTGTAGTCAGCGTAATGCCTCAGGTAGAAGCCAAACAGCAGGGTAGCCGAGAACCACATAGCTGTAGCGAGCGTCGCTCCCGGGATAACGCTATGCCAGGGCTGAGTGCGCGGAACCGCATTGTGATAGATGAGCGCAATTACAGCAATGCTGGTGAGAGTCGCGATGAGCCAGCGGATGGCGCCCCACATAACCAAAATGTAAAGGCTATATTCCCGCGCCGTGTAGAAAAGAATGTTCGTTTCAACCTTGCTGCCCAGGGCTACAAGTAAGGTCGCGAAAGTCATAGGGACAAGCGCGAAAATTACCAGCAGGAATGAGATCAGCCGTTCCTTCACCAGTCCCCAGATTTTCGGCAGCTCGTAACAGCGGCGGAAGCCCTCCATCCAGGAAATCATTACGCCGGAAGCGGTCCACAGGGTCAGCAGGGAAGCCGTGATGAGCAGGCTTATGGGGCGTTGCGCCGCGCCGTGCATGAAGTTCATCGCCGCATTGCTTCCCGCAGGAAGGATGCGCGACAGCGCGTAAGAGATCTCCCGCATGTAGGGCGCGCCTTTGCGCCAGGTAGCCAGCACTGAGCCCACCACCAGCAGCGCAGGGAAAAAAGTAAGGATGGCAGAATAGGCGGACGCTTTGGCAATGGAAAAGGCATCGTGCTGGAACGAACGCCAGAAAGCCAGCCGCAGAAGTCGCAGGAAACGAAGCATCGCTGGCCCTAGCTTAGGGCCGGAAGGCGCCGGTTGCAACGAGGGAAGCAGGCCAGGTTCCTCGGTCGGCATGAGCTTTGCATTTGCGTGCATGGGGGAATGTTGCTGTCAAAAACCTCGGGGGCGAAACTGGTTCGTTCGCCCCCGAGGTTAATTGTAGTTCGCCTTACTCTGCCGCTAGTTCCTCGGTTTCGCCCTCGTGGCGCATCATCTCGAGAGCGCGCTCGGCTTCTTCGTAAGCCGCCGAGACTTCCGCCTGCACCTTGGCCGCGGCCTCTTCCATTTCTGGCGAGAGGCGCACGTTCCGGTAGTACTCCATGCCGGTGCCGGCAGGGATCAGGCGGCCGACGATCACGTTCTCCTTGAGGCCGCGCAGGTAATCGACCCTGCCGTTAATCGAAGCCTCAGTGAGAACACGCGTGGTCTCCTGGAAGGACGCCGCCGAGATGAACGAGTCGGTCGCAAGCGACGCCTTGGTGATGCCCAGGAGCAACGGCCGTCCGGTAGCCGGTCTGCCGCCTTCCTTGATCACACGCTCGTTCTCCTCGCGGAAGTGGAACTTGTCCAGTTTGTCCTCCAGCAGGAACGTGGTATCGCCCACGTCCTCGACCTGCACCCAGCGCATCATCTGGCGGACAATCACTTCGATGTGCTTATCGCTGATGTTGACGCCCTGCAGTCGGTAGACTTCCTGGATTTCGTTCACCAGGTATGACTGCAGCTCTTTTTCGCCGAGCACAGCCAGAATGTCGTGCGGGTTGAGCGGGCCGTCCATCAGCGGTTCGCCCGCCTTTACGCGCTCGCCCTCCTGCACGTTAATGTGAACGCCGCGCGGCACCGAGTATTCCTTCTCCGTGCCGTTGTCGGCCTGCACATAGATTTTGCGCTGTCCCTTGGAAACCTCACCGAACTTCACCGTGCCATCGATTTCGCTGATGACCGCGGTTTCATGCGGCTTGCGGGCTTCGAAGAGCTCGACCACGCGCGGCAGACCGCCCGTGATGTCCTTGGTCTTGGTCGTTTCGCGCGGGATCTTGGCCAGTACGTCTCCCGGGGAAACGGTGTCGCCGTCCTGCACCATAAGGTGAGAACGCGAAGGCATCAAGTAGCGTTTGCTGCTCTTGCCCTTGACCACGATCGCGGGCTGCCGCTTCTCGTCGGGCGAATCGCCCACGACGTGCCGCGACAATCCGGTGACCTCGTCTACCTCTTCATGCAGTGTGACGCCTTCCTGCAAGTCCTTGAACTGCGCCGTGCCGCCGATTTCGGTAAGGATGGCGAAAGTGTAAGGATCCCACTCGACCATGACCTTACCTTGCTGCACCGGATCGCCGTCGTTGACTTTGAGTTTGGCACCGTAGATCACGGAGTAGCGCTCGCGCTCGCGGTTCTTCTCGTCGACCACAGCGATTGAGCCCTGGCGGTTCATCACCACCAGATCGCCCGACTTCGACTTCACCGTTTGCAGACCAATGAAGCGCACCGTGCCGTTGTTCTTGGCATCGAGCCGCGATTGCTCGGAGACTCGCGACGCCGTACCGCCGATGTGGAAGGTACGCATTGTAAGCTGCGTTCCCGGCTCGCCGATCGACTGCGCGGCAATCACGCCGGTAGCTTCGCCGAGTTCGACCAGGCGCCCTGAAGCCAGGTTGCGGCCGTAGCACATGACGCAGACGCCGCGCTTTGATTCGCAGGTGAGCACCGAACGGATCTTCACCCGCTCGATTCCCGCAGCCTGAATCGATCCCGCAAGCTCCTCGGTGATTTCGTTGTTGATGTCGACGATCACGTTGCCGTCGTAGTCTTTGATCTTCTCAAGCGACACCCGGCCCACAATGCGGTCGCGCAACGGCTCGATAATTTCTCCGGCTTCGACGATACCCTGGACGTAAATGCCGTCCACGGTGCCGCAGTCGTATTCGCTGATGATCACGTCCTGCGCCACGTCGACGAGGCGGCGTGTGAGGTAGCCGGAATCCGCCGTCTTCAGCGCCGTATCGGCCAATCCCTTGCGGGCGCCGTGGGTTGAGACGAAATATTCCAGCACCGTCAACCCTTCGCGGAAGTTCGCCGTGATGGGTGACTCGATGATTTCGCCGGAAGGCTTGGCCATCAAGCCGCGCATGCCGGAGAGCTGGCGAATCTGCTGTTTCGATCCGCGAGCGCCGGAATCGGCCATGACGTAAATCGGATTGATGAAGCCTTCCTTATCGGCACGCTGCATCTGCCCGAACATCTCATCGGCAACTTTCTCCGTAATGGCCGACCAGATTTCAATGACCTTGTTATAGCGTTCGCCGTTGGTGATTGCGCCGTCGAGATATTGCTGTTGCACGGCGACCACCTGCTTCTCGGCGTCCTTGACCAAAGTCTTTTTGCTGTCAGGGATGACCATGTCATCGATGCCGATGGAAAGGCCGGCCCGGGTCGCATACTTGAACCCGAACTCCTTCACTTCATCGAGCATCTTGACCGTGGTCTCAAGTCCGAACCGGAGGTATCCGTAGTTCACGAGCGCGCCGATGCCCTTCTTCTTGAGCAAGCCATTGATAAAGGGCATGCCCTCGGGCAAGTGATCGTTCAAAATCGCGCGGCCGACCGTAGTATTGATGAACGCACGATCGATGTGAACCGGCTCGGTGTGAATGATGTCCTGATCGTCATAGGCGGTCGTCAGGTCAATCAGTTCGCCCGTGTAGCGCAGGCGAATGGGAGAAAGTGTTTCCACTTCACCCATTTCGAGCGCCAGCAATACTTCTTCAATGTTCGCGAACACGCGGCCTTCGCCCTTGGCGCCCGGCTTGGCTTTGGTGAGGTAGTAGAGACCAAGCACCATATCCTGCGTAGGCACGGTAATCGGCTGGCCGGATGCAGGCGAAAGAATGTTGTGCGAGGCCAGCATCAGCACACTGGCTTCGACCTGCGCTTCGGGAGACAGCGGAATGTGTACCGCCATCTGATCGCCGTCGAAGTCGGCATTGAACGCCGTGCAGACCAGCGGATGGATCTTGATGGCCTTGCCTTCCACCAGCACCGGCTCAAACGCCTGAATTCCCAGGCGATGCAGCGTAGGAGCACGGTTCAGCAGCACCGGATGGTCTTTGATGACCTCTTCCAGGATGTCCCAAACGATAGGCTCCTGCTGCTCCACCATTTCTTTGGCTTGCTTGATGGTAGTAACGTTGCCGGTCTGTTCGAGCCGGTGATAGATGAACGGCTTGAACAGTTCGAGCGCCATCTTCTTCGGCAGTCCGCACTGGTGCAGCTTGAGTTCGGGACCGACCACGATGACGGAACGTCCGGAATAATCCACGCGCTTGCCCAGTAGGTTCTGGCGGAAGCGTCCCTGCTTGCCCTTGAGCGTGTCGGAGAGCGACTTCAGCGGACGGTTATTGGCGCCGCGCAGCACGCGGCCACGGCGGCCATTATCGAACAGTGCGTCGACCGCTTCCTGCAGCATGCGCTTTTCATTTCTGACGATGACTTCAGGCGCGTGCAGGTCCATCAGTTTCTTCAACCGGTTGTTGCGGTTGATGACGCGGCGGTAAAGATCGTTCAAATCAGACGTAGCAAAGCGGCCGCCGTCGAGTGGAACCAGCGGGCGCAGCTCGGGCGGAATCACGGGGATGACGTCGAGAATCATCCAGTGCGGCTTGTTGCCGCTGCGCCGGAAAGCCTCGACTACTTTCAATCGCTTCGTATACTTGAGCCGCTTCTGCAGCGAGCTCTCGTTCTTCATCTTCTCGCGCAGCTCAACGGCCAGGCCATCGGTGTCGATGCGCTTGAGCAGTTCCTTGATCGCCTCGGCGCCCATCATGGCCTTGAATCCAGCGGGACGGTATTGCTGGTCGAGTTCGCGGAACTTCGCCTCGTCCTTAATGACCTCGCGCTCTTTCACCGGAGCGTCGCCGGGCTCGACCACCACGTAGGCCTCGAAGTAAAGAACGGACTCGAGGTCGCGCAGCGAAATATCGAGCAGGTGCCCGATGCGGCTGGGCAGGCCCTTGAAGAACCACACGTGCGAGCAGGGCGAAGCCAGCTCGATGTGTCCCAGGCGTTCGCGGCGCACTTTCGACAGCGTAACTTCCACGCCGCACTTGTCGCAGATCACGCCGCGGTGCTTCATGCGCTTGTACTTGCCGCAGAGGCACTCCCAATCGGTTACCGGGCCGAAGATGCGGGCGCAGAACAGGCCGTCCCGCTCAGGCTTGAAGGTGCGGTAGTTGATGGTCTCAGGCTTGGTGACTTCGCCATGCGACCAGCTCCGGATTTTTTCCGGAGACGCCAGGCTGATGCGGATGGCATCGAAATCCGCAATCGTATTTTGCATTTCGAACGGGCTCGAACGAAACAAGGTGTTCCTCCGCTTCCTGCGGCAGTATCGTTGCCGCTTCCGGCACCTGAGAAGGAGTGGCCAGTAGTCAGGGACTAGGGACCAGTATTCCTACGGCCAAGACTGCGCAGATGCTTCGCAGTCGGCCGGCTTAATTCAAGAATTCATTTCAAGAGCCAGGGCAGGGTCGGTGCTCGATCCCCTGACCCCTAATCCCTGGCCACTGTTTCTCAATCCGCTGCCGCGCTGGCCGTGGGCTTCTTCTCCCCGGTCTTGATCAGCTCCACGTCCAGGCAGAGCGATTGCAATTCGCGGATCAGCACGTTGAACGACTCCGGCACGCCCGGCTCCATGGCAGCTTCGCCCTTAACGATGGCCTCGTAAATCTTGGTGCGGCCGTAAACGTCGTCGGACTTCGCCGTCAGCAGTTCCTGCAGAATGAATGCCGCGCCGTAAGCTTCGAGCGCCCAGACTTCCATTTCTCCGAAACGCTGTCCACCGAACTGCGCCTTGCCGCCCAGTGGCTGCTGGGTGATCAGCGAGTACGGCCCGATCGAGCGCGCGTGAATCTTGTCGTCGACCAGATGCGACAATTTCAGCATGTAGATGTAGCCGACGCACACCGGCTGTTCGAACTGGTCGCCAGTCATGCCGTCGTGCAGCGTGGTCTTGCCTGACGTCGGTAGGCCCGCATGCTCGAGCAGCGCCTTAATCTCGCCTTCTTTCGCGCCATCGAACACGGGCGAGCCCATGTAGACGCCACGCGCGAGTGTTGGTGCCAGCGCTTCCAGTTCCTCGTCGCCCATTTCACCGATGGTGTCTGCAAGTTTCGAGTCCTTGAAAAGAGCCTTCAGTTCGCGTCGAATCGCTTCGGTGCGCGTGTTTTCCTTCAGCAATCTGCCGATCTTTTCTCCCAAGGTGTAGCCCGCCCATCCCAGGTGGGTTTCGAGAATCTGGCCCACATTCATACGGCTGGGTACGCCGAGGGGATTCAGAACAATCTCGACCGGCGTTCCGTCTTCGAGGTACGGCATATCCTCTTCCGGCAGAATGCGGGCAATCACGCCCTTGTTGCCATGACGGCCGGCCATCTTGTCGCCAACACTCAGCTTGCGCTTCATGGCGATGTAGACCTTAACCAGCTTGATCACGCCCGGCGGCAGTTCGTCGCCCTTGGTAAGTTTCTCTTTCTTCTCGTTGACGATTTTCTTGAGCACATCGATCTGGCGCGAGGTCATTTCCTCGATCTCGTCGATCTGCTCATTCACTCGCGGATCCTTGTCGGCATACTTGATGCGCTTCAGGTTTCGCGTGGAGATGCGCTCAATCGCGTCGCGGTCAAGAATGTTGCCCTTGTTCAGCAGACGCTTGTTGGTGCGCTCGTCGTGCAGGTCAGCCTGCACCTCCTTGCCGCCGAGAATGTTTTCGAGACGCTTCAAACGCTCGTCGGTAAGAATCCGGATCTCGTCGGAAAGGTTCTTCTCCAGCTTGCCGATCTGCGTCGCTTCGATCGATTTCGCCCTCTCGTCTTTTTCCTGGCCCTTGCGGGAGAAAATCTTCACATCGACGATCACGCCCTCGATCCCAGGAGGACAGTAGAGTGAAGCGTCACGCACGTCGCCGGCCTTTTCGCCGAAAATCGCGCGCAGCAGCTTCTCTTCCGGCGTGAGCTGGGTTTCGCCCTTCGGCGTAACCTTGCCCACCAGAATGTCGCCCTGCTTGATGCTGGCGCCGATGCGGATCACGCCGGCTTCGTCGAGATTGCGCAGCATCGACTCGCTGACGTTGGGAATGTCGCGCGTAACTTCTTCCGGACCCAGTTTCGTGTCGCGCGCTTCGATCTCGTACTCCTCGATGTGCAGTGAAGTGTAGTAATCGTCCTTCACCATCTTCTCGGAGACGAGAATCGCGTCTTCAAAGTTGTAACCGCGCCAGGGCATGAAAGCCACCAGCACATTGCGTCCGAGCGCCAGTTCGCCGTGATCCGTGCAAGGACCGTCGGCAATAACCTCGCCCTTCAATACGCGCTGGCCTTTCTTGACCACCGGCTTCTGGTTGATACAAGTGTTCTGGTTCGAGCGCTTGAACTTAGTGAGCTGATAAATGTCCGAGCCCACCTCACGCGAAAGCTGCGTGGGATGATGTTCGCCTTCGACGCGCACGATGATGCGGTCGGAGTCGACTGAATCGACAATGCCATTGCGCCGGGCCAGAACCACTGCGCCCGAATCGCGAGCCGTAACGCCTTCCATTCCAGTACCAACGATCGGCGCTTGCGCGCGCAACAGCGGCACGGACTGGCGCTGCATGTTCGCGCCCATCAATGCGCGGTTCGCATCGTCGTGCTCAAGGAACGGCACGAGCGAGGCTGCGACCGACACGAGTTGCTTCGGGCTGACATCGACATAATCGACTTCATCCCTGCTGACCAGCACGAAATTTCCGGCCTTGCGGGCATTGACCAACTCGGAGACAATCTTGCCCTTGTCGTCCAACTCAACGTTCGCCTGCGCAATGGTGTGCCGGTCTTCTTCCCACGCGGAAAGATAGAACGAGAACGGTTCGATCTGCGCCGGCTTCTTGCGCTTCTCTTTCAATTCGGCATTGATCTTCTCGATCTCATGCTTTTCCATGTGATCGCCGACCTTGTGATCACTGTCGCCCGTGTTGACCACGCTGACGTAGTCGATCACGCGGCCGCCCTTGATCTTGCGGTAAGGCGACTCGATGAACCCGTAGTCATTGATCCGCGCATAGCAGCTCAACGACGAGATCAGTCCAATGTTCGGACCTTCCGGCGTTTCAATCGGGCAAATGCGGCCGTAGTGCGTCGGGTGAACGTCGCGCACTTCGAATCCCGCGCGTTCACGCGACAGACCGCCCGGCCCAAGAGCCGAGAGACGCCGCTTGTGCGTAATCTCGGAGAGCGGGTTGGTCTGGTCCATGAACTGCGAGAGTTGCGACGATCCGAAGAATTCGCGGATCGCAGCCATCACCGGCTTGGCATTCACCAGGTCGTGCGGCATCGCGGTCGACATTTCCTGGTACACGGACATTTTTTCTTTGATCGCCCGTTCCATGCGGACCAGGCCGATGCGGAACTGGTTCTCCATCAGCTCACCGACCGCGCGAACGCGGCGGTTGCCAAGGTGATCGATGTCATCCACCGACCCAATGTTCTTGCGCAACTTCAGCAGGTACGCGATGGTCCCGTAGAAATCGTCGGGATCAAGCGTGCGCTTGTCGAGACTGGTGGCATCCTGGTTCTCGAACAGCTTGATGTTGAACTTCAGCCGGCCAACTTTCGAGAAGTCGTACTTCCGCGGATCGAAGAACATCCCGTGGAACAATGCCGTCGCCGTGTCCAGCGTCGGCGGATCGCCGGGACGCAGCTTACGGTAAATCTCGATCAAAGCTTCCTGGGGCGTCTTCACCGAATCGCGCTTCAATGTCTGGCTGATTACTGTGCCCACGTCATCCCGCTCGGGGAAGAACAGACTCATCTCGACCACGCCGGAATCGAGAATCTTCGAAACCTTGTCAGCGGTAACTTCACTGTTGGCTTCAAGCAGCACTTCGCCGGTAGTCGTGTCGACCACATCGGCAGCGGCCCATGCGCCTTCGAGGTCGGTGACATCCACTTCAATCTCGGAGATCTTTGCCTTCTGAATGTCCTTCAGAGTCTGCGCGTTCAGCTTGCGGCCGGAGTGCGCAATCTCATCGCCCGACTTGTTCTTGATGCTGTGCGCCAGCTTCATGCCCAGCAGGTTTGTAGCCTTTTCACTGGCGGGGTCGAGCGTCCAATAGAGCTTCTTGTCTTTAATCGCGATTCTATCGACCGTATAGAACGTCCGCAGAATGTCTTCGCCGGAACGCAGGCCCAAAGCGCGCAGAAAAATCGTTCCCAGAAACTTGCGCTTGCGGTCGATGCGGACATAAAGCACATTCTTCTGGTCGTACTCAAACTCAACCCACGACCCGCGGTAAGGAATGATCTTGCCCAGGAAATAAGTGCGGTTGTTGGCCGTCTCGAAGAACACACCGGGCGAGCGGTGCAACTGGCTGACGATTACGCGCTCAGTCCCATTGATGATGAAGGTCCCGTTCTGCGTCATCAGCGGCACGTCGCCGAAAAACACTTCCTGTTCTTTGATGTCGCGGATCGAGCGGTTGCCGGTCTCGGCGTCCTTATCGAAAATCGTCAGGCGCATCGTGACCTTGAGCGGCGCGGAGTAAGTCATACCGCGCTCCTCGCACTCGGCCACGTCGTATTTCAGTTGCAGCCCGACCGGATCGCCGCACTTGTTGCAGAAGTCCGGCGTGTTGGCGTTGTAGGTGCCACACTTCTGGCAAAGAACGTCGCCGGGGTGAAACGGATCCGTGATAACCGTGTTGCCGCAGCTCTTACAAGTAGTGCGGAGGTGATGCAACCCCTTCAGGTGGCCGCACTTGCACTCCCAGTTACCAATGGCATAATCCACAAACTCAAGTTGTGATACGTTGCGGAAGTCGGTGATCGGGAACACGGACTGGAACACGGCCTGCAATCCGCCGTCTTCGCGTTCGCTGGGCAACTTGTCCATCTGCAGAAAGCGGTCGTAGGAGCGCTTCTGCACCTCGATCAGGTTAGGGATCTGGATGGTTGCTGGAATTTTTGAAAAATCAAAACGTTTACGGAAGGCATTATTCTTCATCGTCAAGAAACTCCCAATGTCAGGCGCAGCCGAGCGCTGCGATTACCCGCGGAATGTGGGGCGCCCATCGCGCCGCGCTGCTTAGCTGCTGTTACGAACCTGTTTGAACGCAGAAAAAGTTAAACGTGGAAACTCTGAACCCGGAAAACACGACGGGGCGCCCGCAGGGACAGTTGTTCCCGCAGACGCCATCCAAGGCGTTTCGCCAATCTGATTTTGTAATCTTTCGCGCCAGTTCCTTCGGCCGTTTCCGTCCCGCCTGCCCGCGGAACAGTGCCCAAGCTTCCCTAGCGGGTCTCGCCCGCGTATGAGTGAGGCCAGGGGAAGCGGTGTTATATAGATGCTAACACCACCGCCCCGGCTTCACAACTAGAACGTGAATATTTCTGAGGCTTGCAGCGGCACCCGCTACTTCACTTCGACGACGGCGCCAGCCTCGGTAAACTTCTTCTTAATGGTCTCGGCTTCGTCCTTGGAAACACCCTCCTTGATGTTCTTCGGCGCTCCATCCACCAATTCCTTGGCTTCCTTCAGGCCCAGGCTTGTGACCTCGCGGACGGCCTTGATTACATTGATCTTATTGGCGCCGACTTCCTTAAGGACGACGGTAAACTCCGTCTTCTCCTCAGCCGGAGCCGCGCCCGCAGCTGCCGCGCCGCCGCCAGCGACCATCACCGGAGCCGCCGCCGCTGCCGACACCCCCAGCCGTGCTTCCAGCTTCTTCACCAGCGCTGCCGCGTCCAGCAGCGACAACCCTACGATTGAATCTTCCAACTGTTGCAGGTCTGCCATGTTCGTTTCTCCGTTTCAAGTATGAACTTCTTGGTTATCGTTATCTTTGGCCGGGTTTCCAGTGCGCCAGGCTCATTTCCCGGCGCCAGACAACGCCCGGATCAAAACCGCGCAACCCCTGACCTCGGATAACCAAATCCCTTCGGACAGCTTTCGCCGCCCCGAATTGTAGCGCCGGCGTCTCGCCGGCTAACACCTACGCGCCAGCAGGAGCGTCGCCCGCGAACTTGCCCTTCTCGACTCCCTGGCCCAGCACCACGGCAACGTCTCGCCCAACGGCATTCATCACCGTAACCAGCCGTTGCGCCGGCGAGCTGATCAGGAACAGCAGCTTCGAGTAGATCTCTTCCTTTGACGGCATGCTGGCCAGCGCTTCGATCTCCTTGATCGAAATCACCTTGCCCTCGACCACGCCCACCTTGAAAGTAAACTCCGGGGTGTCTTTGGCGTACTTGGTGAGCGCCTTGGCCATGGCCACGGGGTCGCCGGTGGTGTAGGCAATCGAGGTCACGCCGGTAAGGTTCTTTAACCCCTCTTCGATCTTGGTACCCTTGGCAGCAAGCTCGGCCAGCGTGTTCTTGACGACTTGATATTTCGCCCCCGCGCCGCGCAGAGCTTTACGCAGCTCATAGTCCTGGGCCACGGTCATCTTGCTGTAGGTGGCCACAACGGCGTTCGAAACATTCTTCAGGTCCGCACTCAGCTTGTCGACCTGTTCCTTCTTTTTCGCTTTGGTAACTGGCATTTCCTTCTTCCTCGATTCACACGGTAGCGCCGCCGTCCCGGCGGCTGTCGTGGCGGCGTCTCGCCGCCACACGCCGTTGCTACTTTATGCTTTGGCCGCAGTCTCAATCGGGGCCGTATCCAGCAAAATCCCCGGCCCCATGGTCGAGCTCAACGTGCAGCCCTTGATGTACTTTCCCTTGGCCACAGACGGCTTAGCCTTGATCACGCTGGTGATCAGCACGGTCGCATTGTCGATCAACTTGTCGGGCGAGAACGAAATCTTCCCCACCGGCACATGCACCAGCGCAGTCTTGTCGGTGCGGAATTCAACCTTACCGGCTTTCACTTCCTGCACCGCCTTCGCCACATCAACCGTAACCGTTCCGGTCTTCGGGTTCGGCATCAGGCCCTTGGGACCAAGAACCTTACCCAGTCGCCCCACGGATTTCATCACATCCGGAGTTGCGATCAGAGCGTCGAAATCGGTCCAGTTTTCTTTCGTAATCTTCTCGACCATCTCTTCGCCGCCGAAGAAATCAGCGCCCGCCGCTTCAGCTTCTTTAATCTTGTCGCCCGAAGCGATTACCAAAACTTTCTTCGACTTGCCCAACCCGTGCGGCAACACAACCGTGCCGCGCACCATCTGGTCAGCGTGCTTGGGATCCACGCCGAGCCGCAAAGTAATCTCGACAGTCTCATCAAATTTCGCGAACTTGACCTTCTGCAGCAGGGGAACCGCATCCTGCAGCAGATATGGGCGTTTTTCAACCGCAGCGTGCGCCTTGGCGATGTTCTTTCCTTCTTTTTTCATTTCACTTTCCTCGTCTCCCACCGCTCGTCGTTGTTTCGAAGAGCCGTAGTGTTTTCGACTTCGAACTTGTAGCGCCGGCGTCTCGCCGGCATCTAGCCATCAAGATGCTACCCAACCACCTCAATCCCCATCGACCGCGCCGTCCCACGAACGCTCTTGACGGCAGCGTCAATCGAGGCAGCGTTCAGATCAGGCATCTTCTGCTTGGCAATGTCTTCCACCTGCTTCAGAGTAACCTTGCCAACCTTGTCTTTGTTGGGCGTGCCCGATCCTTTAGCAATGCCAGCCGCGCGCTTCAGTAGAATCGAAGCCGGTGGCGTCTTAGTAATGAAGGTAAAAGAACGGTCGCTGTAAACTGACACCACGACCGGGATGATCAATCCCTCCATCTCCTTCTGGTTCGTGCGGGCGTTGAACTGCTTGCAGAACTCCATAATGTTGATCTGCGCTTGTCCAAGCGCCGGACCTACCGGAGGCGCCGGAGTCGCCTTGCCCGCCGCGATCTGCAGCTTTACGAAACCTGTAACTTTCTTTGCCATGATCTATATCTTTCCTTCTCGCAATTGAATCGCAGTCAATGCCAGCCCGACCGTCGGAACCAGCTTCTTGGCAACCGGATCGACCGTGATGCCGAGACTCTCCAGCGTGTGCGCACCCATTACTTCCATATCCCCGGGCTCCGCCATGACAACGTTATCTCCGCCGGTAAAGCCGTCCGTTGCCACAAAGACGGGCGCCAATTCGCGCTCAATCGTATGTCCCTCAATCGTGCGGAATTGCATCTTCCGAACCGGCCGTACGCCCAACATCTCAAGCCGGGTTCGCAAAATCCAACTATAAGAAGCGCCTGTGTCGACCATCACTTCAAGCTCTTCGGCCGGCACTGAACTCGCCGGATTCCACACTCGCAACTTTGTCGAAAAAATACCCATACAACCCTTTAGGCCACCTTCTCCACCTGGTTGAACTCCAACTCCACCGGCGTCGAGCGGCCGAAAATCGTCACCATCACCTTAAGCGTCTCGCGATCTTCATTTACCTCGTCGACGGTGCCCGTGAAGGTGGCGAACGGCCCTTCGGTGATGCGCACCTGCTCCTGTTTCTCGAACTTGACCTTCAACTTGGGCTTCTCGCGGCTGTCCGCTACCTTGTAAACGATGTGCTGCACTTCTTCGTCGGATAGCGGCGTCGGCTGTTGCCCGGTGCCCACGAACCCAGTCACGCGCGGCGTGGATTTCACTACGTGCCAGACGTGATCGTCCATGTCCATCTCCACCAGCACATAGCCGGGATAGAACATGCGCTCGGAGGTGTACTTCTTGCCGCCGCGCACTTCTGTGACCGACTCGGTCGGGATCAGCACCTTGCCGATCTTCTCCTGCAACCCGAACGCTGCCACGCGCGACTCCAGCGACTCCTTCACCTTGCGCTCAAACCCTGAATAAGAGTGGATGATGTACCACTTCATGTTCGGGTTGCGGGGCGGCTCGCTGGTTACGGCAACACCCTCCGCGCTGGGCGGCTGCTCGCTACTTGCAGCAGCTTCGTTTTTTTCTTCGTCCTGCATGATCAAGTTAAGCTCCAGCCTGCTCTTCGACTTAGTGGCTCCCGAAATAGCTGTACAAAAATGAAACGCCTCTCTGAATCACGTTATCGATCACCCAAAAGTAGACGCCAAAAATAAATACCGTCACCACGACGACCGCGGTGGTAGCGCGCACTTCTTTCCACGACGGCGCCGTGACTTTGCGCATCTCGGTGCGCACGTCGTTGTAAAACGATTTGATCCGCTCCGGCCAGGACTTCAGCCGGTCCCCAAAATTCTCGCCGGCGCTTGCAATTGAATTCGCCATCTTCTTCGTTTCCACTCCCATACTGCTCCTGGCCCTTCCCGTCGTCCTTGCAAAAAATCTGGCAGGGGCGGAGGGATTCGAACCCCCAAGTCCGGTTTTGGAGACCGGCAGTTTAACCGTTGAGCTTACGCCCCTGTAAACCAGGGATTAGGGTCCAGGGATCCGTGGTTAGTTCCTAACCCCTAGGCCCTGAACCCTGGCCACTGCTATTTCACTTCCTTGTGCGGCGTGTGCTTGCGGCAACGGCGGCAGAACTTCTTGAACTCCAGCCGCTCCGTCGTCGTCTTCCGGTTCTTGGTCGTCGAATAATTCCGCTCTTTGCAATCACCGCACTGTAGTGTCACAATTTCTCGGGGCATAAAACAGCTCCTAGCTTCTAGCCGTCAGCTCTCAGCTGTCAGCTCTCAGTAAAACCTTAGTCATCCTGAGCGAGACGCTTTTTGTCTCGCGAAAGACCTACGTACTTTCTGTAGTCCCTACGCTATCTGGTTACTGAACGATCCGGGGGCTCTAACTTCTCCCTCTTCCCGCTCCGAGTTCGTCGCACCTTGCAAAGAAGGTCGAATAACGAGTTCAACGGCAGCGCGCACAGCAGGAACAACAAAATCCCACCCAAAAACTGCCATTCCACCTTTGTAGGCATACGGCCTCACTGAAACAACCTACGTCACAATCTCCGAAATCGTTCCCGCGCCCACCGTGTGCCCGCCTTCGCGAATGGCAAACCGCAACCCCTTCTCCATCGCCACCGGCGTAATCAGCTCGATCACCAGCGAGACATTGTCCCCAGGCATCACCATCTCCGTTCCAGCAGGCAACTCTGCCACCCCGGTCACGTCGGTCGTCCGTAAGTAGAACTGCGGACGGTATCCCTTGAAGAACGGCGTATGCCGCCCACCTTCTTCTTTCGTCAGGATGTACACCTCAGCCTTGAACTTGGTATGCGGAGTAATCGACCCACCCTTCGCCAGCACCATGCCGCGCTCGACATCTTCTTTCGCAATGCCGCGCAGCAACAGCCCGGCGTTGTCCCCCGCCAAGCCTTCGTCCAGCTGCTTCTTGAACATTTCCACGCCGGTGACAACCGTCTTGCGCGTGTCGCGGAAACCGACGATCTCCACTTCCTCCCCGACCTTCACCTTCCCGCGCTCGATACGCCCAGTCACGACCGTGCCCCGCCCCTGAATCGAGAAAATATCTTCAATCGGCATCAGGAACGGCTTGTCCAACTCCCGCGCCGGCTGCGGCACGCTCTTATCGACCGCGTCCATCAGCGCGTCAATCTGCTTCTCCCACTTCTCTTCCCCGTTCAAGGCTCCTAGAGCCGACAGCCGAATCACCGGCACGTCGTCCCCAGGAAACTTATAACTCTTCAGCAACTCGCGCACTTCGAGCTCAACCAGGTCCAGCAGTTCCGGATCGTCAACAGCATCACACTTATTGAGCGCAACAACGATGTAAGGCACACCCACTTGCCGCGCCAGCAGCACGTGCTCCCGCGTCTGCGGCATCGGACCATCGGTCGCAGCAACGACTAAGATCGCGCCATCCATCTGCGCCGCGCCCGTGATCATGTTCTTGATGTAATCCGCGTGACCCGGGCAATCGACGTGCGCATAGTGCCGGTTCGCCGTCTCATACTCGACGTGCGCCGTGGCAATCGTGATTCCGCGGGCCTTTTCTTCCGGAGCGTTATCAATCGAATCAAACGACCGGAACACAATCTTCGGATTATGCTTCTGCAACACCTTGGTGATCGCCGCCGTCAACGTAGTCTTGCCATGGTCAATGTGACCAATCGTCCCTACATTGCAGTGCGGCTTATTACGATCAAATTTCTCTTTCGCCATAAAATTGCCGAGCCTCGCTTATTCTTCAGTAATACTGATACAGTTTCTTAAACTTGTGCCGCAGCGCGATGTCGACCGTCTCCAGCTTCGACAGATAAAACTCGCGCATCTGCGCCTGATCGGAAAGTGGCAACGCCTGATATAACTGCCACGCGCTCAAATCAGACTTCGCCGCCGAGCCGCCGACTATACTTTCCAGCGTTCGCGCCGACAGCACCGCATCAAACTCCCGAACGCGAATCCCCTTGCGGTCCAACTGCTTCAGGAAGCGTTCCACCTTCTCGGGCAAGAACGCCTGCTCCACGGCAGCTTGCAGCTTCGCAAATTCCTGCTGCTTCTCAACCTTGATCGTAGCTTGCTCGAAAGCCATCACAACCCCTGAACCAAAACTCTGGAGCGGGAGACGGGAATCGAACCCGCGACCAACAGCTTGGAAGGCTGTGACTCTACCACTGAGTTACTCCCGCCCTTACTGCCTCGACGCTCTTCACCAATCTGGAGCCGATGATCAGGATTGAACTGATGACCTCTCCCTTACCAAGGGAGTGCTCTACCAACTGAGCTACATCGGCCTGAAACCAGCTGTCAGCCATCAGCTTTCAGCCTAAACCGCTCACTCCGATTCGCCATCGCCATCCGGATGCAGCACATCTTTGCGGCGCACCCAACTCTTAATCGCGAACATGGCCAGAATCAGCAGCGTCAGCAACCGGATCCGCGAATCACTCAGCGTGGTAAACGCCAGCGCACCCAAAGCCAGGTACGCGATCAACGCCATTGCCAAGCGACTCATATTTCCTGGTCACTCAAGTCAAGCCACTCAAGTCAAGCCACTCGAATCTCATGCAACAAATTCTGGTGCACAGGGAAGGATTCGAACCTTCGTACCTCGCTAGGAGGGACAGATTTACAGTCTGTTGGCTTTAACCACTCACCCACCTGTGCAAAACCGCCGGGCGATGCAGCCGTTGCGCTTCATCCCGCAGCCAACTCGCGAATCCGCAAACCGTGGCAGCACACTTCTACTCTGGTCCACCAAGCTACATTTTTGCAAACCAGCTTTTCGCAACTCAGGGAAACCAAGAATCGCGCTCAAGAATTACCGCGCGAAGATCACTGCATGCCGGAATATTTCCGAATATATTTCCAGATGAAGTGCGTTTGGAAAAACCTGTTGCGCCACCTAGAGTTCCGCTGCCTGCCGGAAGTTCGCTACCTGATCTTCGTATCTGGTCTTCGTATCCTGGAGCTGGCGAAGGGATTTGAACCCCTGACCCCCTGATTACAAATCAGGTGCTCTACCGACTGAGCTACGCCAGCATTGCGGGGACCAGTGCTCTTCCGGGCACAAGTATACCCTTTGATCCCTTCCAGATGTCCGGGACAATTAATTAAGTTATCACAATGGCCAAATCTCACGCAACCGGCCTTACCTTGAAACAGGAACGATTGATCTCGCCTAAGGTGCATAGTGAGTAAAGACGAGATCGGTCGCTTTGGTCTTCTCGTGACAGGGGAAGCAGCTTTTCATAAACGCCGCAGTGCCAGGTTTGCCGTCCGCGAAGTGACCGAATCCCCAGCCGCCGGTTGCGGCGTACTTTTTTGAGTCCTTGACCATGAACTGAATGTTCGTCGGAGCCCCGGGAACAAAAGACTGGGCTTGGCCAAAGATTTTATTGTTTTCCTCAGACGGCACGTTACGGTAATGCAAAGCGGCGATGATTGTGCCGTCTGGATACGGAAGCCTTCCGTCTCGAAAGGCCTTGAACGCTACATCGTTGCCCAGTACCGCACCTAAACTGTTGAGGTTGCCCGCCTCATGGGCTGAGGAGATCCACTTCCAATCGCGGTATCCCTGAGGAATTTCGGTAACGTAGGGCGCGCCAGGATCCGCGTCCGCGTGTCCTCGTGCAGAAGCAATGCGGGCGACGAGGCCGGCCAATGTTGCGACTGTTACCAAGAAGAATGTGAAGTGTTTCATGGGGGTTCCTCCAATTGGCCTGCATTCTACTCTGCTCCAAATAGGCTTGGCAGGACTGAACGGGCCGGGAATTGACAGTTGATGCAAAGGCAATCACGGTCAGTCGAGCCCGCCCTCAACTCCCCTCTTCTGCCACGCCCACCTCACAGTGTTATCATTTCTTCCCTGACCGCATTCCATGCGAATTAGGCGAACCTTCCCCATCGCGCTGGTCGTCGTGGTCGTTGCTGCGGCCGTGACCCTTGCGGTCCAGCTGCGAAAGCACGCTCCTCCGGAGCCCGCCCGTCTATTGCCTGGAGGGGACGCATTCTTCTACCTCGATCTCGGCCGGGCACGAAAACTGAACTCGGGAAAGAAGCTGCCTCCTGTCAGCCATGATCCGGAGTACGAACGTTTCATTCGCGAAACTGGTTTTGAGTTCGAACGCGATCTCGATGAAGCCGCCTTTGCCGTCCACTACCCGGCGAGCTGGCCGGGCGGGGGAACGGGCGGTTCGTCACCAGAAGTGCGTTTTTCTGAGGTGCTGGAAGGAAGATTTCAAGGCGAGCGCGTCACCAGCTATCTGCGGCAGATAGCCCAATCGGTCGAAAACTATCACTCGGTCGACATCTTCACGATTGTTCTGGAAAGCAGATCGTTGCGGGTCGCGGTGCTGAGCGCCGATTCGGTGGCCGCCTCCAATCACGACGACCCTGTCGTCATCCGGGGAATAATCGACCGGTCGAAGCGGCTGGCTTCGCCATTCGGAGGCCCGTCGCTGTTGCGGCAATATTACAAGCACGTCCAGTTGGCCAGTCTGGCATGGGTGGTGGCGCGCGTTGATCCGTCCTCGCCCGAAGCTCGCGAGTGGAACACAATTTTCTCGACCCCCGCTACGCTGGTCGTTTCAGCAAGCTATCTCAGCCCGCTTCACTTGAGAGCGGACGCGGTTCACCTCCGCGCCGAAGCCTTTACCGGGACGCCGGACGAGGCACGCGCCATCACGGATAAGGTAAACGTCTTCGTCGGCCTGACCCGCTCTGCGGAAACCTCTGTGGGAGCTCACGGCACGGATCCCGACGTGAAAGCTTTCTTCGATAGTTTAAAAGTAACGGACGGCGGCGATCGCGCCGTATTGACGGCTGTCATGCCCTTGGGGTTTCTGCGCAAGATGCTGTCTGGGCCAACGCCTGAGGTGAGCGAGCCATCCCAGGCATCGCCTGGCTCAGCGCCAGCGAAATCACGCTAGACGGAAATTCGGCGCCCGCCTGCAACTAAACACCGTTCCAATCGTCTCATTGCTTACGGAGTTCAACTCCGGCGGGTACAATTGAGGACGCATGTCCAGCCTCCCACTCCCGATCGCCGCATTTTTCGCCGGGCTTATTTCATTTCTCTCGCCCTGTGTGCTTCCGTTAGTCCCGGGATATCTTTCTCTGATCTCGGGTGCCGGCCTGGAGGAACTCAAAGCTCCTCAGGGACAGCTGATGCGGCGCGTGATGGTGAACTCCGTTGGGTTCATCCTCGGCTTCAGCGTTGTTTTTATCGCGCTCGGAGCAGCGGCAACTGAAATCGGCCAGGTGCTCGGAATCTACAAACACACGCTCGCGCGGGTTGCGGGCGTGATCATCATTCTCTTTGGCTTGCACCTCACTGGCATTTTCAAGATCAAAGCTCTCTACACTGACGCTCGTCTGCATAGTGTGAAAGGCAGCAGCACTCCGGTGGGCGCATTCGTGATCGGGTTCGCATTTGCTTTCGGGTGGACTCCGTGTCTGGGGCCGATTCTCGCCGCGATCCTAACCATCGCCGGAGAACAAGATACGCTGGTGAAGGGGATCCTGCTGCTTATGGTTTATTCGCTTGGGCTGGCTGTGCCGTTTCTGGTGACATCGCTTTTGATGGAGCGCTTCCTCAAGTTCTACAGCCGCTTCCGCTCTCACATGCACGCTTTAGAGGTAGCCAGCGGCGGACTTCTGATCGCGCTTGGAATATTGCTCGTGATCGGCCGTTTTACTCTGATTTCGAATTGGCTTTCGTTCCTGAACCGCTTCGCCTTATAGGCCGGTTGGGGAGTAATCTATTTCTAAGAGCTGGCTGCACGAATTAAGGAGTTTGCAAATGGAAACATCACCTACCCCCATCGAACAGGCACCCAGCAGCGGACAACCGCCTGAGCCGCCAACGGGCTTCCATGGAATCCAGCCCAGCCCGGAGCAGCCATCCAGTAGGAGGAACCGCAACCCTCTCGTGCTGGTCGTGGTGGCGTTCGTGGTCGCGCTGATGCTTTACTTTGGCTATCACCAGGCGCGGCGCACTGGTGCCGGTTCGGCGCCCCGACTCACGCAGTCCAGTGTCGCTCCCGATTTCTCTTTGGAAGCGCTTGATGGCAAATCTCTGCGGCTTTCCGACTTTCGCGGTAAGGCCGTGTTGCTTAACTTCTGGGCTACGTGGTGCGGCCCGTGCAAAATCGAGATGCCGTGGTTCGTGGACCTGCAAAAAGAGTACGGCTCCCAAGGATTGCAGATTGTCGGCGTGGCGATGGATGATGCCAGCAAGGAAGACATCAGCAAATTCGCCAAAGATATGGGCGTGAACTATCCCATTCTGATCGGAAAAGAATCGGTTGGCGATCAGTATGGCGGCGTTCCGGCGTTGCCGGAAAGCTTCCTGATTTCGCGCGACGGCAAGATCGTCGACAAGATCATTGGATTGAGGGGCAAGGCAGAGATCGAGGATGCAGTTAAAAAGGCGCTCGACACGCAAGCGGCTAAAAGCGAAGCGTCGGTGCATCAAGTGGGCGAGAACGGCCCTGTTCCGAAGTAACAGCGCGTTTAGGCGGCGATTGCTCTACTATTTCATGGGCCAGGTTCACCGACCTACTCGCGACGCCAACAAAGATGACTCACAAGAAGAACCGCCGACGCGCGGAGCAGCGAACGACGTTGGGATCACTCCTGCTCATTACTTCGCTGCTGACAGCGCTTCCCGGCGCGGCGCAAACTGCGGGCAAAGCTCCGACTCTTAGCTTCGCTGCAGTGCCGCTGACCACGGCGCAGCGCGCCTCGCAGACCATGGTGAACTTGAATTTTCGTGTCCCACCGGGCTACCACATCAACTCGAACACGCCGAAGTCAGAATTCCTAATTCCGACTACCTTGAGGATCGACGTTCCCACTGACATCATCCTGGGAAAGACTCAATATCCCGCGGGCCAAGATCGGAGTTTCCCTTTCTCGCCCGACGAAGCGCTGAATGTTTATAGCGGCGACTTCACCATCGCCGTGGGAGTGCATCCGCTGCACTCCGTCGTACCCGGAAAATATGTGATGCACGGCGTCCTGCGCTATCAGGCCTGTGACAATGCCGCCTGCTATCCTCCGAAAAATTTGCCCGTGAGTTTTGAAGTGAAGGTCGTGAAAGAACCACCCCAGCACCACGCCAACCCCGCGCAAAGCCCGCACGTGCATAACTAAGCGTCATGGCGCCTCTGTCTCGGCAGCTTTCCGGTTTCGCATGCTAGGCTCCTGACTAATCTTCGGTCCGTAAACCACCGATAGTAGGTTCAGAGCTGGACAGGCTAACGCCCCGAGTTGAATACTCCGCTCGGGGTTTGCTTTTCTAGTTCTTGCCCCCCTGCTTTTTCTCCACCTTCGCCCAGGTGTCTTTCAGTGCCACCGTGCGATTGAACACCGGCTTGGCGGGTTTTGAGTCTGGATCGACACAGAAATATCCCAGGCGCTCGAACTGGTACCGGCTGCCTGGAGCAGCATTGGCCAGAGATGGTTCGAGTTTCGCATTCGTGATTACTTCGAGTGAGTTCGGATTTAGATTCGCCGTGAAGTCCTGGCCCTCTTCGACTTCGGCAGGGTTTTCTTTCGTAAATAGGTTTTCGTAAATCCGGACCTCGGCGTCGATGGCATTCTTGGCCGAGACCCAGTGAATGGTTGACTTCACTTTGCGGGCGTCAGGTGCATTGCCGCCGCGTGTGGCTGGGTCGTAGGAGCAATGCACTTCGACGACCTCGCTCTTTTCGTTTTTCACAACGCTCTTGCAGGTGATGAAGTAGCCGTAGCGCAGGCGCACTTCGCGTCCCGGCGAAAGGCGGAAGTATCCTTTCGGCGGCTCTTCGCGGAAGTCATCCTGCTCGATGTAGAGCACGCGTGAGAACGGCACTTTTCGTGTGCCGGCTTTCGCGTCTTCGGGATTATTCACCGCGTCCATCTCTTCGACCTGATTCTCCGGATAGTTGTCGATCACAACCTTCAGCGGACGCAGCACTGCCATCACGCGCGGGGAGCGCTTGTTCAGATCTTCGCGGACGAAGTGCTCCAGCATGGCCAGTTCGATCGAGCCATTGGTCTTCGATACGCCAATCGCTCCTACGAAGTTGCGCACCGCCTCTGGCGTATAGCCGCGGCGGCGAATGCCGCCGATCGTGGGCATGCGTGGATCGTCCCATCCGGTCACGCGGCCTTCCTCCACCAACTGCAGCAGCTTGCGCTTGCTCAGCAGGGTGTAGGTGAGGTTGAGACGGTCGAACTCGATCTGGCGCGATGGGAAGATGCCCAGTTGCTGGATGAACCAGTTGTAAAGCGGGCGATGGTCCTCGAACTCCAGGGTGCAGAGAGAGTGCGTGACGCGCTCGATGGAATCCGACTGCCCGTGGGCAAAGTCGTACATCGGATAGATGCACCATTTATTGCCGGTGCGGTGATGTTCGGCGTGGAGGATGCGGTACATCACCGGATCGCGGAAGTTAAGGTTGGGCGATGACATGTCGATCTTCGCCCGCAACGTGCGCGATCCGTTGGGGAATTCGCCGGCGCGCATGCGTTCCAAAAGGCTCAGGTTCTCTTCGACCGAGCGGTTGCGATACGGACTGTCTTTGCCCGGCTCAGTTAGCGTGCCACGATAGTCGCGAATCTCGTCGGCGCTCAGGTCGTCGACGTAGGCCTTGCCATCTTTGATCAGCTTGATCGCCCATTCGTAAAGCTGGTCGAAATAATCGGAGGCGTAGAAAAGTCCGTCCCACTTGTAGCCGAGCCAGGCGACGTCGGCCTTGATCGACTCTACGTATTCGGTTTCTTCCTTTTGGGGATTGGTGTCGTCGAAGCGGAGATTCGTATGTCCGCCGAATTCGTCGGCCAGGCCGAAGTCGATGCAGATTGCCTTGGCGTGGCCGATGTGGAGATGGCCATTGGGCTCGGGAGGGAAGCGGGTTTGCACGCGGCCGTTGTGCTTGTTGGTCTTGAGGTCTTCGAGAATGATGTCGCGGATGAAGTTCGATGGAGCAGGAGACGGCGAGGCGACTACAGCTTTTTCTCCAGCTTCGCTTGGGAGAGATGGATTCATTGCTCTTTGATCTTATCGCAAGCGGAGTGACAGAAGGTTGGCTGACGGGAACTCTGGGATTCATGACTCGACGATCTTCTTTGTAGGGTATGAGGTCGCCGGACTCCGTGATCGTCTGGAAACTACGTTCGATTTTCGTTTCCTTAATCGGGAAGATGGCCGTTCGCTGTTTGGTTAATAGGGGCACCCCCCTCCCCCCGATCTATTGAGATCATGGTGTTAGCGTGAAATTGCGAAATAATCTATTGGGCTCAGTGAGTTGCGGGCAAAATCCTGAGCCCACGCTACTTAGCCCGATCCTGAGGCGGCAAAACCCGCAATTCCGCACTGCGCCTGCGGTGATCATCGGCTACCGGGGCTGTGGACGGCAAGGTTAGATGTCACACTGGAAGGGGAGCTATGCGCCGATCTTTTGGATCGCCTGACTAATGCGCTCGAGGCAGGTTTCCCGTCCGAGAATTGCCAAGGTTTCAAAAAGCGGCGGCGCGTTCTTCCGACCGCAGACGGCGACTCGGATAGGTTGGAACATTTGTCCGGCTTTGACTCCCAGTTCTTGCGCGGCGGCGCGCAAAGACTGATCCAGCGGGTCGTGTTTGAACTCGACATCGGCCAGGACTTCTCGGGCGCGCGTCAGAACTTTCAAGGCCATCGCCGCGTCTCCCTTTTGCGGGATTAGCTCGGCCGGGTTGTAGGGGGGCAGTTCATCCACGAAGAAGAAGTCGGCGGCGGTAAGCACGTCGCGCAAGAGCTTGATGCGCTCGCGGATCAGCGGGGTGACTTGCAACATCTTTTCCGGCGCCACTTTGAATCCGGCGGCAAGCGCGATGGGCAGCAGGCGGGCGCTCAGATCCTCCAGCGGCAAGCCGCGAATGTGCTCGGCGTTGAGCCAGAGCGCTTTGGGATCGAAAGTGTCTTCTGGGGCGGGAACACCATGATCCCTCGCTTCGCTCGGGATGACAACGTCGAGAGGAGTTGCGACCGGTTCCTTGAAGTTCACCACCGCGTTCGAGCGGTTGATGCCTTCCAGCGAGAAGGTATCGACGAGTTCTGGCAGGGACATATTTTCGCGGTTATCCTTGGGAGACCAGCCCAGCAGGCAGAGAAAGTTGATGAAGGCTTCGGAGAGAAATCCGGCGTCGCGGTAGGTGGTGACGCTGACCACGGGGCCATGGCGGCGCTTCGAAAGCTTGGTGCCGTCGGGCGCGACCAGCAGGGGAAGATGCGCGAACTGCGGGGGCGTAGAGCCGGCCGCTTCGAAAATTAGCACGTGTTTGAAAGTATTGGTGAGATGGTCCTGGCCGCGGATGATGTGGGAGATGCGCAGGTTGGCGTCGTCGGCGCAGGAGGCGAGGTGGTAGGTGGGCATGCCGTCGGAGCGCAGCAGGGCGAAGTCTTCTACGTCCGCGGCGGCTTTTACCTGCTCGCCGTAGACCGCATCATCAAATCGCACCACTTGCCCGCCCTCGCGCGGCACTCGAAAGCGCAAGGCAAAGGGCTCGCCGGCTGCGGCTCGGCGATCACTCTCCGTTTTGGAAAGTTCGCGCGCGGCGGGATTGAACAGCCAGGTTCCTTGTGCGCCTGATTTCTCGGCATCCCCAGTGTGGGCGGGGGTGAAGTCGCGGTAGGCAAGGCCTTTCTCGAAAATCGCCCATGCGGTTTTGCGGTGTAAGTCGATGCGCTCGGATTGTTTGTATGCTTCGTCCCAGCTTAGGTTCAGCCACTTCAATCCATCGAAAATGGAATCCACTGAGGCCTGGGTGTTGCGTTCTACGTCAGTATCGTCGAGGCGGAGGATCATCGTTCCCCCGTTGTGGCGGGCATACAGCCAGTTGAAGATGAAAGTGCGCGCGCTGCCTACGTGGAGAAAACCGGTGGGTGAGGGCGCGAAGCGCACTCGCGGCTTCAAGATTGGCGAGGATTCGGGCATAGATGGCGAAAGTCTGATGGTATGGGGGCAAGAAAAGCATCGTCAAGCTGGCCGACCCTATAAATCCCCGACTTTAGTGGCTGATCCCAGGCATTCCCGTGCCTGGGCATGTCCTTAAATCTTGTTGTATTCGCACCCCAGGCTGTGAAAACATTAGGTATCAATCTTCTCCTAAGCCGCCGATCGATCTCCGCGGGAAGGGTTCTCCAGGCCTCATGAACAGCGTCGTTATCAGCATGGTGTTGATTCCGGGACTGGTCTCGGTGCTGCTGTTCCTGATCTTCACCTACCTCTACGAGCAAAGCCGGCAGGCGTATTTTCGCGCCTGGCAGCTGGCGTGGGCGGCCTATTCTTTGCATTACGTTCTCCACGCGGTGTCGTTTTATCGCCCTCCTTCGCCGCTGGCATTCTTCGCCAGTTCATTGTTCCTGGTGGCGATGGCTTTGTGCATCTTTGTGTCGACCCGGCTGATGCGCGGGCCGTCGCGTTTTCGCTGGTATGAGGCTGCGCTCGGGGTGGCCGGAATTGCGCTGGCGTGGTTCAACTTTCAGGGGCACATGGTGGCGGGCGCGTTTCAGGAATCCGCGCAGCCGCCGATCGCCCTCGACCTGGGAATTGCAGCCGTGCTCTTGTACTGTTCGGCCGTGTTCTACGTCAACGGCCACCGCCGGGGATCGCTGGCTTTTAAGGTGCTGGGGTTCTCGCTGGCGTTGTGGGCTGTTTTGATGGGGGCGGGACAATTCCGCAGCCTATGGGGAGCCCGTTTTGATAGCGCCGCGAACTATCTTGGACCGGTGCCGCAGATGCTGTTGGGCATTGCGATGGTCATGGTGCTGTTTGAGAACGAACGCAATGCGGTGCAGGAAAATACGCTGGCGCTTTCGACCTTGGGAGTGGATCCGCGGCGCTTGCTCTCGGCCGACGACTTGCTGCCCAGCATGCAGTCCGCGCTGGACCGCCTGGCGAGCGCGTTGTCGGCGCGGCGGGCGATTATCTACATCTCGGAGCGCTGGCGTGGTCTGCTGCCCTCGGTGGAGCGCGGATTTTCTGCGCGATTCCTGGAGGTTTTGACCACGACTGGGGCGGGAGAATACATCTGCGAACTGGCTTACCGGCAAGGTGGGCTGTTTACGGTGCATGACCTGGCCCATATGTCCGAACCGCTGCCCATAGGCCCGAGCGGCACCTATGCCGATTTCAAGAAAGTCTTCACGGAAGCCGACATTCGGAACCTGACCGCCGTGAGTCTGCAGACTCGCGAACACGCGTTCGGAGTGATTTTATTTCCTCACGCGGAACGCAAGGCGTTCGGCGCATCGGGTCCGCGTCTTATGGTGGGGCTGGCTTTGCAGCTCGGGCTGACGCTTGAGAACTATCTGATCGCGCACGACGCCCACCGGCGCACGCAAGAATACGAGTTGCTCACGCAGATTGGGCAGGCTATCAGTTCGCGGCTCGATCAGGATGAAGTGTTGCGCACCATCCACACCGAGCTGGGGCAGATTTTCCACACTGACAACTTCTACATCGCGTTTCAGGAAGGAGACGTAATTCGCTTCGAACTGGAGGTGGAGGAGGGGCAAACCCTTCCCAAGCGCTCGCGCAAGCTGGAGAACGCGTTCACCGAGTATGTGATCCGGACGGGGCAGCCGCTGCTAATTCGCTCCGATCTTGAGAAAATGCGGGCGCGGTTGGGCGTTACCTTCCGGCCGGAACATCCCGCCAAGTGCCTATGCGCGGCGCCGATTCTGCTAGGGAATAAACCGGCGGGCGTGATGGTTGCCATGAGCAAGGAACGGGAATTTGTTTTCGAACAGCGCGATCTGGATGTGTTGATGACCGCTGCCGGTCAGGTTTCGGTTGCGGTGGAGAATGCGCGCTTGTTTGCAGAGGAGCAACGGCGCTCGCGGCAGTTGGCATTTCTCAACAACATTTCGCGCACCGCCATTTCGAGCGACGATCCAGTGCACATGCTGGGACAGATCGTAGGGGAGATTCAGAAAAACTTCAGCTTTGATCACATTGGCATCGGCCTGCTCGATTACGGAACTAAGGAGATCGAAATCAAGGCGGAGGCGGGAGCCACGGCGCATGCCATGGGCAAGCGCATCCCCATAGGGTTTGGGATTCTGGGGCGGGTGGCGCGGACCGGCGAACGGGCTCTGGTGCAAAACGGCGTGGAGGGGCAGATCGGCGCGATTCTACCGGAGTCGCGGTCCGTGCTGTGCATTCCCATCACCTACGGCGAGACGCTGCTGGGCGCGCTGAATATCGAAAGCCGCAAGGAGAGAGCGTTTTCGCCGCAGGACGTTCTCATTCTGAACACTCTGGCGGACCTGCTGGCTACGGCGCTGCACAATGCCTTCGTCTTCCAGAAGCTGCAGCAGCAGTCGATTACCGATGGGCTGACGGGAATCAAGACCCGCCGGTTTTTCTGGGAGGCGCTGTCGGCGGAGTGGAAGCGGGCGTCGCGCTCGGGGCGTCCGTTCTCCGTGGTGCTGATTGACCTGGACAAGTTCAAGGAAGTGAACGACACCATGGGTCACTTTGAAGGCGACCTGGTGCTGGCTCGCGTGGGGCGGTTGCTCGAGCAGAAGTCGCGGCAATCGAACGTGGTGGCGCGCTATGGGGGAGATGAGTTCATTGTTCTGATGCCGGAAACTGGGCCGGAGCAGGCCCAGGTGCTGGCCGAGCGCTTGCGGCAGTGGATTGTGCAAGACCCCATGTTGAGCGAGCACCACATTACCGGCAGCTTCGGCGTGGCCAGCTTCCCGACTCACGGGTTCTCCATCGAAGACATTATTCGCGTAGCCGATGCGGGCATGTATGTTTCGAAGCGCTCGGGCGGCAATCGGGTGTCGGCGGCTGAGGAGTTTGCCGCGGGCGAGGAGTTTGCCAGCCAGCGCCAGCAGATTTCCTCCTACATCGAGGGCTTTCTGCAGCGCGAACACAACGGGCCCGAGCATTTCGAAGAACTGGCTTCGATGCTGTTGAAATTCTGCGGCGGCGAGGAGGATTGCAACGTTCCGCTGCTGAAGGAATCAATTGAGGTTCTCAGCCGGGCCGCCGAATCCCGCGAACTGCGCACCTCCGGCCACGGCGACATGGTGGCGCGCTATGCCGAGATTCTGGCGCGCGCTCTTCGTTTGCCTCCGGAGGAAACCGCCGATCTGGTTTATGCTGCGCGCATTCACGACGTGGGCAAGATCTTCGTCCCGGAACGCATTCTGAACAAACCCGGGCCGCTGACGGACGACGAATTCTTCCTGGTGAAGATGCATGCGCGCGTGGGCGCCGAAATCGCAGGCATTGTGCCGCACAGCGCCATGATGCGCCAGGCCATCGAACACCATCACCAGCGCTTTGATGGTACTGGCTATCCCGATGGTTTGAAAGGCGAACAGATTCCTCTGTGGGCGCGGATTATCTCCCTGGCGGATGCCTACTCCAACATGGTGACGGAGCAATCGATTGCCGCGGCCCGCACGCCTGACCAGGCGCTCGACGAACTGGCAAAGATGAGCGGCACTGGCTTTGACGGGATGCTCGTGCGCTTGCTTCTGCGCGAGTTGAAGTCGGAGCGGGCGTCACCGGCGAGGGACAGCTTCTAGCACCTTTCCGAGGGGGCCGTACCCGGGCGTTAACGCTTTATCTCGGCCCGGAATAAACCTCGTTGAAGTCGTCCTAGTTCCGGCGCGGTGGGAGCTGCGCACCTACGAGCACCGCCGGAATAATCGTCAGCAAGAATGTCAGATGATACCAGGCGGGAAATTTGCTCCAATTGGCGATGTGCCAAGGCGCGAACATCGCCAGCACGACGCTGCCGACGATTACCGGCGCCCAGCGCCTGGATGAAGATATCCAACCTGTTACGGCACCAGCTGCGAGTGAGGTCACGATTGACATCAATAGGCGCGCCCACTTCATGGCCAGCGTAAACTGGAGCGTGTGCTCGGCAGCGGTGTAGTTCGGCAGGCTCAGGCGAAGCACGCGGTTAATCACCGTGACCACAATAGCCCAGGTGAGGAGTCCTGCGAGGCAGGCGAGAATCGAACGCTTCATGACACATCCCTCCGTTAATACAATTATAATAGTCTAATTATACTAATGAAAGCTGAACTGTACATTTTGGGGGTTCTGCACCGCGGCGACTTTCATCCCTACGAGATCAAGCGACGCCTTACCCAGGCCATGATTGAGTGTTTTACCGATGTCGATGTTGGCACGCTCTACTACGCCGTGCGCCAGCTTGCCGAATCTGGCCTCTTAACCGCGGTCACCCGCCAGCGCGTGGCTCGGGGTGGCATTCGTACCGTGTACCGCATCACTCCGCGCGGACGCGACCGCTTTCGTGAACTGCTGCACGCTCAATTTGCCGCCGAAGGCGACCTTCGGGAGACTCTTTACGGCCCCATGCTCTTCTTGCATCTCGCCGACCTCAAGCTGGTCGCCGAGGCTCTGCGCACCCAAATCGAGCGGCAGAATGCGCGGCTGGCGGAGATCCGGAAATTGCGTCGGCAATGGGCAACGATGCTGCCCACAGGCAGCCGCCACCTGATGCAGCACATGGCGGAGCAGTGCCGCCTCGATCTACGCTGGCTCCGCGCGGTACTCGCCGATGTGGAGGCCGGACGGATTCGCGATACTGCTGACCCGGTTCGCCTCGCAGCGAAGAGCTAATTGACCCGACGACTTGCAACTATCAACCAGAAACTGGAAACTGGAAGCTATGTCCGTTCCTCTTTCTCTCTCCGGCAAAGTTGCTCTGATTACCGGCGGTTCACGCGGCATCGGTGCCGCCACCGTGCGCCTGTTTACAGCCGCGGGCGCGAAGGTGGTGTTCAGCTACCAGAAGGCGCGCTCACAAGCTGAAGCTCTGGCGAAGGAGTGCGGCGCCGCCAGCTGCCATGCCATCGCCAGCAACCTGGATAGCCCGGATTCCGCTCGTGTCCTGGTCGCGGAAGCCGCCAAGCATTTCGGGGGGCTCGATATTCTCGTCGCCAATCACGGCGTCTGGCCGGCGCAGGACGTGGCCATCGACAAGATGACCGACGAGCAGTGGCGCTCGACGCTTGCGATCAACCTTGACGCGGTGTTTGGTCTGGTCAAGCACACGGTGGCGCACATGAAAGCTCGGCCGCGCACCAGCTTCGCCGCCGGACATATTGTGCTCATCAGTTCTACCAGCGGCCAGCGTGGTGAAGCTTTTCATTGCGACTACTCTGCCAGCAAGGGCGCGCTGATCAGCCTGACGAAAAGCCTATCCACGGAACTGGCGCCGGCCGGAATCTATGTCAACAGCGTTGCCCCGGGCTGGGTAGACACAGATATGTCGAAGCCCGCGTTGGATGACCCTGGAAGCGGCGAAGAGATTCGGCGAACGATTCCGCTGGGGCGCGCCGGTAAGCCGGAGGAGATCGCCGCTCCGGTGCTGTTTTTGTGCACCGAATACGCGAGTTTCATCACCGGAGAGGTCTTCAATGTGAACGGCGGCGCCGTGCTGGTGGGATAGCCGAGCCGGGAACTTCCGCGATCGGGTTACTCCATCGGCTTTTTCCGCATCCAACAGAGTACGGAACATGGTGAGGTAGCGCGCTACACGCTGCTGTCCGGAATTCTGCTGCCAGCAGCTACAATTTCCTATTCGACCGTCACGCTGACCATTAAATGCGACTGGCTCAATGAAACATCTGCTCTTCATCGCTGTGCTGGCGCTCGCGCTGGCGAAGCCCGGCGAACCTGCGGCTGGCGCCCAAGCAGGCGCGCAGGCTTCGCGAGCCTCTGCAGTCGCTCTGGGCAATGACGGAGAAAACGCGCGCCAGGCACGCGCGCTGCTCAATCAGGCGATCCAGGCATTGGGCGGTCCGGCATATTTGAATGTCCACGATATAGAGCAGCAGGGGCGGACCTACAGCTTTTATCACGGGAACTCCACTGGCGGCGTGCAGTTCTGGCGGTTCGTGGAATATCCTGACCGGGAGCGGATCGAAGTCACGCCGCAGCGGGACGTGGCTGTTGTCTACGTCGGACAGAAGGGTTACGAAATTACCTACAAGGGCCCGCACGCGCTGGAAAAGAAGGATCTCGACGACTATCTGCGGCGGCGCAGACTTTCTTTGGAGACCATTCTCCGGACCTGGGTGAATGATCCGAGTGTGGCACTTTTCTACGACGGCAATGCTCTGGCCGGCAACGTCGCGGCGCAGCAGGTCACGCTGATCAACGCGAAAGACGAGGCGGTGAGTCTATCCTTCGATCTCGAAAGTCATCTGCCCATCAAGAAGACATACAAATGGCGTGATCCGGTGGATAGAGACCGCAACGTGGAGGAAGAAATCTACGACAATTACAAGCCGGTGCAGGGCATCATGACGCCCTACAGCTTCACCCGCTACTACAACGGAGACATGCAGGCCCAGCGCTTCCTGAATTCGATTCACTACAATGAAGGAGTAGACGAAGCCATGTTCGATCCCACTTCCGGATACAATCCCAATAAGCCTGCGAAGAAACACTAAGGTAATGTCATTGTTGGTGCTGTGCGTGATCTATCAATTCCAGCATAACTGACTGAGTTATCAGCATTTAGGGACAGCCAACCCTTGATCAAGCTGGTACGCCATTGGCATTACGCCACGCACTGTGGCGTTTTTACCACAGTCGAAGGTGGCCCGGGCGCTGTAATCTACTCATTCACCGGGACATACGCAGACACCTTTGACTCCAGAGCAAACAGTCCGCTCGGCCGTGGAATGCAGTGGAGTAGGACTCCACAGTGGCGCGCCGGTTTCAATGCGAATTCTTCCCGCGCCTCCCGGAACGGGAATCGTATTTCGCCGCGTCGATCTGGATGGCTTTGAGATCGAAGCCATCAGCCGCAACGTCGCCCGCGTCAGCTATGCCACCAGTCTCATGAAGAAGGGCGTGCTCATCTCGACCACCGAGCACCTGCTCTCGGCCTTTATCGGCCTAGGCGTGGATAATGCGATCGTCGAGCTGGACAATCTCGAGCTCCCCATCCTCGATGGCAGCGCCCTGCCGTTTGTCGAGCTGATTCAGAAGGGCGGAATCCGCAAGCAGCGCAGGCCGCGCAAGTATCTGAAGATTCTTCGCGAAGTTGAGATGCGCGAGGGCAACAAATTTATTTCGGTGCATCCCGCCGACAGCTATTCGGTTTCTTACTCGATTAATTTTCCCCACCCGCTGATCGGGAAGGAAACTTTTCAGGTTGAGCTTTCAAACGGCAGCTACCTGCGCAAGATTGCGGGGGCGCGCACCTTCGGCTCGCGCGAAGACGAAAAAACCATGCGCAACATGGGATTGATCCGCGGCGCGTCGCGGGAGAACTGCATCGTGCTGACTCGCGACGGAATCGAAAACGGCCCGTTGCGCTTTCCCGACGAGTTCGTGCGGCATAAGGTGCTCGATCTGGTGGGCGACCTCGCGCTGCTGGGGAAGCCTATCCTGGGTAGAATCGCAGCCGACCGCGCCGGCCACGCCATGCACACCGCGCTAGTCTCGCGCATCCTGCGCGACAAGACGCTGTGGGAGGAAGTAACGCTGCCAGAAGAAGAGCGGGACGCCGCTGGTCCTTTTAGCTCTCATGCTACGGCTGGGTCTTCACTCTGAAAGCTCTGAGTTGCCGCTTAAGCCCAGAACACATCAGTCGGCAGGTTCGCAGGGAAACTCGCTGATCTCCGATGCGGGCTCAGGCTGTTCCTTGAGCAAACGGTCCAGTTCAGCGCGGGTCTGGCTGATCAGGGCTGCGGCGAACTGGCGCGCCGAGCGCTGGCGTTCGGCTGACAGGTCCTTTACCCGCATGTTTAACAGAGGGATATCTTGCTCAAACCAGCGCAGAGTCTTCTGGACGCGGGTGATGCGATAAGCAGTAGGAAGCATGGCAGTGGCTCTCCAGTATCCCACCAGATTGCCACGCACGAGCGCAGGGACAAAGTTACAAAGTGAATACCTGGGAGGCGGCCAGGAGCAGGCTTATTGGACGGTCTCGGAGCCGGAGTATGGCAGCATCTCTTTGGTGCCGGGCAGCTCCTTTTCCATTTGCGCGTCGAGCCATTTTTCGAGGAGCTGCTGAGAACTCTGGGGGACGTTAAGGAAGCGCAATCCGACATGCCCCTTAATGTCGGCCCAGGCTACTTCCGCTTCGACGTCCATAGCCAGCGTGGTATCGGGCAAGGTGAATTGCAAACGAGGAGCAGCGCCCTTGGGAATCGCTTTATGCAACATGAGGGCTATGCCACCCTCGCTGATATTGGTGCTGGTCCCGTTGATCTCTTTGTCGCTCAAGACCACCCGGACATGCATCTTAGCGGGCTGGCGGTAATAGCGGCGGCGCTCGCGTACCATGAAATTCAACGCCGCATGAAAGCAGCGCGAGGCATTCAGGGTGCTGATGGGTTTTTGCAGGACGAAATTTACGCCCATGCCAAAGGCTTCCTGCGTGGTGGTTTTCTTTCCGTTCAGCAGCGCAAAGGTTACAGAATTCCGGTTGCTGGGAGTGGCGCGCAGGCCCTGCAGCACTTCCAGGCCGCCTTGCAGGTCGTCGCAGTCCACAATCACGGCGTCGAACTTTTCTGAGATGAGGATTTCGGTGGCTTTTTTCGCTTCCTGGCACACCTCGACGTCAATCGAGAGCTTCTCCAGGGTAGGCCGGAGGATCCGGAGCACTTCGCTATCCCGGCTCAGAAGTAGAGACTCCAACGTCATAACTCGGATTTTAACGTTCGGTCCAGCCCCTCGAAAGGTGACCAAGGTATCGGGTTTTATGGGTAGACATTGGACTCAGAGGTTGCGACAAAATTTCCCAGTGGAAACCGACACAATAATGCCTGACACTAACACCAAGCATGCCCAACCTCGCTTATCTTTCTCTGGGATCAAATGTCGGCGACCGCGAAGCACAGCTGCGGGAGACGCGGGCTCGGTTGGACGCAATCGGTCGAGTGGTTGCGATGTCGTCATTTTATGAGACTGAGCCGGTGCAGGTCACCCAGCAGCCGTGGTTTCTGAATTGTGCGATCGTGCTTGAAACCAGCAAGACTCTGCAGGAATTGATAGCCGCGATTCTCCGGATCGAAGAGGAGATGGGCCGGCAGCGCGTGCAGAACAAAGGACCGCGGTCTATCGACATCGACATTCTGTTGTTCGATGGCACGATCGTCGATTCCACGGACCTCACCATCCCTCACCCTGCGTTGCATCAGCGGCGCTTCGTCCTCGAGCCTCTGGTGGAGATTGCGCCGGAAGTGTTGCACCCGGTTCTCAAGAAGACGATTCGCGAACTGCTGGAGGCGCTGCCGCCGGGGCAGGTGGTACGAAAGCTAAACCCTGGGCCACGGATTTCACTGATGCCCACGGATAAACCGTAAGAGTGATCACTCTCCCGAAGATCTTTTTATCCGTGCTGATCCGTGAAATCCGTGGCTGGTTCTCGGCTAAGGCACGATGATCCGGCTGGCTTCCTGCGGCGTTACGACGGCCGACTGCTTCTCCGGAAATTGCGCCAAGAGAAAATCGATGAAGGCCCGCGATTTAGGCCGGCCTGAGGTGCGTCCGTGACCCAGCCGAAGCAGAAACACCAGAGCTTTGAGCACGTCGGAGTCGCGCAGGGTGGAGTATCCCAGTTGTTTCTGTTCGGCCTCGCGATACTGCTTCAACATTTCTTCCACTCGAGCCGCGGCGGCGTGCTGGGCGGCGCTGGCGAGCGGCTGATCGTAGTGCAGCCCCGAGTTCACCAGGCGCTCGTAACTCGTGGACATCGCTGAGAGTGCGGCGATCAGATCGCGATCGTTTAGATTGCGGTCCGCTTGAGCTGCCTTCGCCAGAGCGTAGCTGAGGCCCATGAGCAGATGCTCACGTTCGTAAGTGAATTGCTCGGAAATCTCCACCAGCGGGAATAACGACGCGCGGTCGAATTGGTCCGCCGGGCGCGGCTTTTCGTGTTCCCTGGCCTGTTGCAGATAGGGGCAGTCGCCGGGGCAATCGAGCGTCACTTCGCGCTGCTCGCCGCAACACTGCGCGCAGATGCGGCCGTGGACGGCGGGACAGAAGCGTTTTTCCTTGCGAGTCTCGCAGATCGGGCAAATCAAACCGGAGTTCTCCTCTTCAAGTATTATGGCACCGAATGACGACAAGCTTGGGGGCGACTCATTTTCGGCAGTTGCTGGGAACGGCTGCGGGTACCCATGTTTGGGCCATTTCGGGACGCTCATCTGCGAATCAGCATGTGAAAATGGCCCTTTCCGAGCGTTCTCCGTACGGAACCCGCGTAAAATAAGGCTGTTTTCCACAGGGCAGTGGTAGTAAGATCAAGCCCGCTGGAATTAAAATTCGTATCTATTCAGAGGAGGAACAAATGGCTTCAGGTTTAACCAAGACTCAACTCGTCCGCCATCTGGCCGAGAAAACTGAACTTCCCAACAAGACGGTAGCAGGATTTCTTGAGCAGCTTGCCGACGTCGCTGTAAAAGAAACCAAGAAGAATGGCGTGTTCGTCGTGCCCGGCCTGGGCCGGTTGGTGAAAGCGCATCGCAAGGCGCGTATCGGACGCAATCCGCAGACCGGCGAGCCGATTCAGATCAAGGCCAAAACCGTGGTAAAGTTCCGCGTAGCCAAGGCCGCCAAAGACGCGATCGCTCCCAAGAAGTAGTTTGTGTTCAAGATTGTTTTCGAAGGCCGGCTTAGGCCGGCCTTTGAGTTTCTGCACACGTTCCACTCGCCCATGCTGAACTGGATCGTTATCGGAATTGGCGATATCTCCATCCGGCGCGTCATTCCCGCGATTCAGGCTGAGCCCAGAAGCCGCTTGTATGGCCTGGTTACGCGTGATCCGGCGAAAGCTACGCCTTACAACACGCAGACTTGGGCCACACTCGACGAAGCGCTTTCCGATACCGCAGTGGAGGCGGTGTACGTTGCGACTCCCGTCTTCCTGCACGCGCCTCAGACGATTCAATCTCTTCGAGCGGGCAAGCACGTCCTGTGCGAGAAACCCATGGCTATGAATGAGACCGAAGCGCGTTCGATGGTGCAGATCGCCGAAGAGAGTGGCCGCACCTTCGGTGTCGCCTACTATCGCCGGATGTACCCCAAAGTGCAGCGTGCGAAACAGCTGCTGGCTATCGGCGCCATCGGCCAGCCCGTGGTCGCTGAACTTACCAGCCACGCCTGGTTTGACGGGAGAACGTTCGACGGAAATGAGAGTCATCGTAGCTGGCTGATCGATCCGACCAAGGCCGGTGGCGGCCCGCTCTTTGACGTCGCTTCACACCGCATCGACGTGCTGAACTTCTTATTCGGCCAGCCCGGCCGCGTCACGGCACAGCTCTCGAATGCGGTTCATCATTATGCGGTGGAAGATAATGCGACCGTGATGATCGAGTATCCCGGTGGAATGCGAGGCATTGTGGATGTTCGCTGGCATTCGAAGGTGAGCCGGGACGAATGCCGCATTCGCGGAACGGAAGGTGAAATGGATTTGAGTCCGCTGAATGGTCCTGAGTTGATTTATCCCGGCGGCCGGGAGAATCTGCCGCCGCACGCTAATCTGCACTATCCGATGATCGAGAACTTTGTGGACGCCGTGCTGGGCAAGGCTCCATTACTGGCCAGCGGAGCTTCTTCCTTCTGGACGGACTGGGTCACGGAGCGGGCGCGGAAGGACAAAACGTGACTCCCTCAGCGGCTAAAGCCGCACTTCTTTATCGGCTCTGAGCGGCACGGCTGAAGCCGTGTCCTTCCCGAACGCTTTAGCGAGCGCTATTCGTCGCGTCACTTCCGATAATCGTTTCGTACCACCTCGCCGCCCTTCATCACGAACTTCACCCGCTCCAGCGTGGTCACATCTTTCAGCGGATCGCCATCCACCGCTACGATATCGGCCCACGCGCCTGGATCGAGGCTTCCGACTTTCCCTGGCCATCCGAGAAGATCCGCAGCATTGATCGTGGCTGCCTGAATCGCCTGCAGCGGCGTCAATCCCAGCTTGACCATCACGGCGAACTCGTGCGCGTTCAGACCATGGGGATAGACGGCGGCATCGGTGCCGAACGCCACCTTCACGCCGCTGACAAAGGCGTGCGCGATGTTTTTGCGCGCAGCCGGCATGACCGCTTTCGCCTTGACCAGCAGGAAATCCGGGACGTGGTTCCTTTCGGCATTCTCCATGAACCAATCGCCCAGATAAAGCGTGGGCACAAGGTAGGTGCCATTCTTTTTCATCTCCGCGATGTCCGCGTCGTCAATGTAGGAGCCGTGCTCGATCGAATCCACTCCTGCCTCGGAGGCCCAGAGAATGGCCTGCGCTCCATGGGCATGGGCGGCGACCTTTCGTCCTAGGCGGTGGGACTCGTCCACGATGGCCTTCATTTCTTCCAGTGTGTACTGCGAGGCTTGCGGGTTGTCTCCCTTCGAGAGCACGCCACCCGAAGCCATGAACTTGATCAAGTCAGCGCCATACTTGATGTTCTGCCGAACCATGTGGCGGACGCCGTCCACGCCATCGGCCACGCCGTCGGAGGTCGCGTGATATTCGAATGGCAGCAGATTGTTATCCGCATGTCCTCCCGTGATGCTGAGCGGCGGGCCGCTCACCAGCATTCTTGGCCCGGGCACGTCGCCGGCGTTGATGGCGTCCCGCAAGGCTACGTCGCTGTAGCCGGCCGCGCCCACGTTGCGGACCGTGGTGAACCCGGCTTGGAGCGTGATCCGGGCGTTCTTGGCGCCAGTCAAGGTTTCCCGCGGTATGGAAAGGCCGAGCTCCTCATACCCGAACCTGGGGTCCATCGTGAGGTGTGTATGGGCGTCGATCAATCCGGGCAGGACGGTTGCGTTGGGCAACTCAATGCGAACCGCATCGGCAGGCGCCTTCGTCTCCGCAGAGCCTCCGACGCTCATGATCTTCCCATCCTCGATAACGATGGTCTGATCGGAAAGGAGCTTGCCAGTTTTTACGTCGAGCACGCGCCCGGCGTGGATAACGACCGACTTGGAACCTTGCTGGGCGACAAGTGGGAGGGCTAGCGCAAGCAGCGTGACGAAGAACATCCGCGGACTTTTGAAGTTCTGCACAGAGTTTCTCCTGTATTTAAGCGGTTGAATTGTACAGAAATCCTCAGAACGGCGAAAGGGAACCGTGGCGAGAGGGTTAGTCGAGCTTCGCTCGACCAGGACAGCCGAGAGCCTGCCCTGAGCGAAGCCGAAGGGGCGGACGCCCCTACATGAGCGGGAGTCAGATGCCGCGAAAGCTTGCGCTAGCCTCCCGGCCCGTCATTGGAGACATATTGTTCGAGCGACTCCAGTTCACGGCTGAGGTCGTCGACGCGCCACTCCAGCAGGTTGCGAATGGAAAGAATCCCCAGCAGCTTGCCGTTGTCGTCGGCTACCGGGAGGTGACGGAAGTGGCGTTCCAACATGGTGGTGAGAGCCTCGCCCGCGCCGGTGCGGCGGGTTGCCATCTCAACCGGCGTGGTCATCAGTTCGCGGACCGAGGTGGTCTGCGGGTCGGTGCGGGTGAGCGCCATCTTGCGCAGAACGTCGCGCTCGGTGAAAATTCCCGCGACCCGGTATTCGGAATCGACCACGGCGACAGCTCCTACATGGTGGTCGAGCATTTTGTTGATGGCGTCGGCGACAGTGGCATCGAGCGGCACGGCCGCGATTTCCCGATCACAAAGTTCCAGCACGCTCATAAACACCTCCTCCGGCTCTGCACAGACTTCTCTGAGCCGAATGCCGATCCAAGGCAGGGACCGGATTGATGAATTATGCTCGCCGCGAAGCCGTTGTCAAGCGAATTGAAACGATTAGAGCAATCTTTAATTCACCAGGGTAAAAAGACGGGAAACTATCCCTCACGGTTTCTCGCCCTTGAATACCTTGCCGTCTTTCATGACGAACTGCACGTTTTCCAGCACTTTGATGTCGGACAGAGGATCGCCGTTCACCGCGATAATGTCGGCAAACGCTCCGGGCGCAACCACGCCGATCTTGCCTTCCATATCGAGCATAACCGCAGCACGCGAGGTTGCGCTTTGGATAGCGTCCATCGGCTGCATGCCCAGCTCCACCATGCGCGGGAACTCTTGCGCGATAGGCTCAGTCCAGGGAATTCCGCCCATGTCCGTGCCGAAAACTATCTTCACCCCGCTTTTGAGCGCCTTCTTGAACGATTGCTCATGCACAGAAGCGCGCAGCCGGTCGCGTTGGCCGGCTGGCGTATCCGCCGGCGCCCAGTCGGCGTAATAGACGCTGATTGTCGGCACATACCAGGTGCCTTGCTTCAACATCTGAGCAATCGCGGCATCGTCCAGATCAAGGCCATGCTCGATGGAGTCGCATCCGCCGTCTAGCGCCCGGCGCAGGCCGATGCCACCATACACGTGGCAGGCGACTTTTTTGCCCCAGCCGTGAGTTTCGTCCACAACCGCCCGCAACTCTTCGAGCGTCAGCGTTGGCTGGGAGACTAGTTCGCCGTTCTTGCCCACCCACGAACGATGTGTCATGTAAACCTTAATCCAGTCGGCGCCATGATCGAGTTGTTCCCGCGCTGCCTTCCGAGCCTCGACCGGGCCGTCGACGATCTGCACGCCCTTGGGCATGTCGAGCTCGGGAGCATAACCCTCCAGCGGATAACCGCCCGTGGTCGAGATGGCGCGGGTCGCGACAAACAGGCGCGGACCGGGGATATAGCCTTGGTCGATCGCCTCTTTAATGCCGACATCGCCATAACCGGCGCCTTCGGTTTCTACGTCGCGCAGGGTCGTGAAGCCTTGCTCCAGCGCCCGCCGCGCAGAAACGGTAGCCCGCGCCGCACGCAGGGCGAGCGGTGCGTTCAGGATGTTGGCGTCGTATCCTCCCTGCGCTGGATCTTCTCCCTGCAAAAAGATGTGGGTGTGGGAATCGATGAGGCCGGGCAGGATCGTGGCTTTCGACAAGTCAATCACGGCAGCGCCGGCGGGAGTCTTGGCGGTTGCGGAATCGCTGACACTCTCGATGCGATTGCCGTGAATGACAATCACCTGGTCGCGCCGCGGTGCGGCGGACTTGCCATCGATTAGCGACCCGGCACGAATGACCGTCCATGAGTCGGAGGCAGCATTGTCTTTCTGTTGCGCGGCCGCTGGAGTCACGGCCGCAAGAAGCAGTATCCACCCATACTTCCAGACATAGTTCTTCACGTTGTTCTTCACTCTGGCATCTCCCGGTTGCCGCACAGGCTTTGGAATGGTGGAATTCTACTCTCACTTCCCTGCGACATAGGCATCGGCTTCGATTTCGACCAGCATTTCGGGAGAGATGAAAGCGCTCACCTGCACCATGGAAGTTGCAGGACGAATATCGCGGAAGAACTCTCCATGCGCCTTGCCGATTTTCTCCCACTCTGCGATGTTGGTGACAAACATGCGCGTGCGGACGACGTCCTTCATACTGGCGCCAGCTTTCTGCAAGGCGCTTTCGATATTCTTCAACGTCTGCACCGCTTGGGCGTAGGCATCTCCAACGCCCACAACCTTGCCGTCCGGCCCGGTCGCGGTCGTTCCCGACACATGGATGTAGGATCCAATTTTCACTGCACGCGAGTAACCCACAACAGGTTCCCAAGGTGTGCCACTGGAGATGTTCATTCTTTCCATTTGCGATTCCCTCCTACGCAATTCTATTAGCGACCAGCCGGTTTGTGATTAGCAGCCGACGTCTGCATCTGCCAACAAAACACCCGCGCAACCTGGCAACGATCCGCACGCTTCTAATGATTACGAAAAACGATAGGAGGGATAAACAAAAGTCACTTGCGTTTGCTACGAGACTGAGATAACTAGTTACTAACGATCGTTTTATTAACGAACATTTAAAAGCCGTAAGCAACGCGGCTTTCAGGGAGCCCAAAGAGGCATGATTCCGGAATCTCATCCGCTGCGGCAGCTTTTCCAGGAATTGGTGGGACGGCACTATGCCCAGGAGATCGGTATTCGGGACCCTCAAGTCGTCGCCTACGTCTCGCATCTACTGACGGAATTCTGCGAGACTGATCAGTTGTTCAAGATTCATGACATCGCTGACCGTCCGCTGAACGACCTGGGCGAGATGCTGATCGAGGCCGATCCGGTCTACGGTCCCGCGCCTTCGTTTGACCGGGAACGCCAGGTGCGCAAGCACATTGGTGACTATGCGTTGTTCTTCACCGGGATGTTTCCCGAGAGCATCAATCACTTCCGGTTGCGCCGCCATCGCCTGGAGAATTTTGTGGAGTGGATGAAGGCGGGAAAAGAAAGCTACTACATTGTGTCGAAGTTCGAGCACTTCGAATACGCCAAGGTCGCGCCGCTTTTCGCCCATCTTTCGCGCGAGTTCGAGGGCTGCGTTTACGGACTCAACATGGTGAAGAACGACCTGCAGGAGATGCAGCACCCGATCGTGCGCGCCAGCAGCGATTTGATCATGTAGGTCTTCTCCGGCCACTCAAACGCTCAAGTCCGGGCGTCCTCCGATGCGGTAAAAGCTGAGAGCGGCGTTTCCTTGCACCAGCTTGCGGGTTCGCCGCAGCGATCCAAATTCATCGCCCGGATCAAACTTCTTTTCATGTTCCGCCACTACCAGCGAAATGGCCCACACCACTGATGAATCGGCGAGCGCCGTAAGGGTCTCTTCGTAGGCGTGTTGCATGCGGTATGGCGGGTCGAGGAACACTACGTCGGCGGCGACGTGCTGGCGCTGCAGGCGCCAGAGAACTCCGGAAAGATCATCCCGCAGGACTTTGTAGCCGGAGGCGATTCCCAGGCTCTGCAGGTTTTGCTCAATCAACTTCGCCGCCGCGGCCAAGGTCTCCACGAAATAAACTTGCTTGGCGCCGCGGCTGATTGCTTCAATTCCCACTGCGCCTGTGCCCGCAAACAGATCCACCCAAACGCTGCCCTCGAGCGCCTGGGGATTACCGGCAGTGAGGACATTGAACAGGGTTTCGCGCAAGCGGTCGGAGGTCGGACGGACATCAGTGCCGCGCAACGACCGCAGAGGACGCCCCCGGTATTTGCCGGCGATCACGCGCATGGCTCGGTACCTTCGATTATGTCGCAGCCTCGATTGCCCGAGCCAATATATCCGACCATGTAAAATACTTGTAGTAGCCACACTTCATGCGAAGTTTCTCCATTCACGTCGGTCGACTGTTCGGAGTCGAGGTTCGGCTTCACCTAACGTTTCTGGTCCTGCCGTTGTTTGTTTTCTGGACGGAATACAACGCCAACCACACAGCCAATGGACCGCGGGATCTGGCACTGGTTGGAATCGTGCTGGCCTGCGTCGGGGCCCACGAAGTCGCCCACATGCTCGTGGCCCGGGCGCAGGTCGGATTGATTCCCAAGGCGGTGATTCTTCTGCCGCTCAGCGGTGTAACCGTTTTCGACGAATCACGCGTGGAACCGCCGCAGTCCGGTGCGGCGGTCTGGCAGCGGGATGTTCGCTTCGCACTCACTGGGCCGCTGGTAAATCTTGTGTTCGCGGCGCTTGCAGCCGGCATAATCCTCGCGACTGTTCCCGGGGTGAAGCTCTGGGAGTGGCCTTTCTTGCAGCCGAGCAACCTGCCGCGCAGCCTGGTGTGGGCGAACGTATATCTTGCTGGTCTGAATCTTCTGCCGGCTTATCCTCTCGATGGAGGCCGGGTTCTGCGCGCCTATTTCGCGCGCAGCGTTGACCCTGCCGCTGCTACGCGCCGCGCTGTCTCCATCAGCCACGCCATCGCAATGGTTCTGATGGTGGCGGGGTTGTTCAGCAATGCCTGGCTCACCATGGTAGGTGTCATCATCTTTTCAGCAGCCCAGCTGGAGGAACGCGCCGTCATGTTCCAGACGGTGTTGGACGATTTGCGTCTGGAAGAAGTGATGCTTACGGACTTCGCTACTCTGTCGCCGGCAGACACGCTCGAAGACGCGCTGGAAAAAGCAGTGCATTCCTTGCAGGATGACTTTCCCGTGGTGCGCGGCAGTGACATGGTCGGTGTGATTTCGCGGCAGCGCATTCTGGAGGCGCTGCGCATGGAAGGCAACGGCTACGTGCAGGCCGTAATGAATAAGATCTTCGAAGTCTCGGTGCGGCAGGAGTCTCTGGCTACCGCCTTCCGCAAGCTCACGTCACGCAATCTCAGCATCATTCCGGTGGTGGAGGATCAGCGACTGGTGGGCATTGTCACGTTGCAGAATCTGATGCACTCGATGGCGCTACTGGCGGAGAGCAAGAAGCTACGGCGGGATGAAGCGAACTCCTGAGTATCGCGAATCCCGATTCAAAACAGCCTTACTGCTTTCGCCTGCCGTACGGCGGGAATCTGCTCGAGCTTCCTCAGCACACCATCCGGCACCGACCCGTCCACGTGAACCACGGCAATGGCCTCTCGCGGCTCCGACGGCGATTCGGCGCTGCGCCGCCCCAGGGAAAAGTCTGCGATGTTGATCTCGCCTTCGCCGAGGATCGTGCCCACTTTGCCAATCACGCCCGGAACGTCGCGATTGCGCAGGTAGATCAGGTTGCGCTCGAGCGGCGCCTCTACGTCGATGCCATCAATGTGGATGAGACGTGGCGCAGTTCCGTGCAGAACGGCGCCCTTCACCATGTGTTCTTCCGTAGAGCTTTTCAGGAAGACAGAGAGCACGTTGCCAGCGCCGCCGGTTGAGGCCTTCGCCTTATGAGATTCATGAATGCGAAGCCCGCGAAGGCTGGCCAGGGACGCGGCATTCACCAGGTTTGCTTTCTCTTCAAGCGCCTGGTTCAGGATGCCCTTGATCGCCCCGTTGCGAATGAGTTCTGTCTTCCACTCCGCGATATGTCCGCTGTAGCGCAGCGAGATTTCTTCAATCGAGCCTTCAGAAATTTGCGCCAGGAATGCTCCCATGCGTTCGGCGAGAACGATGTAAGGCTGCATCTCGGCATACTCTTCCGCGGAAACCGAAGGCACGTTCACTGCATTCTGTATGACGCCGTGCTTCAGGTATTCCCGCACCTGCTGCGCAATCTGCACTCCCACGGCTTCCTGCGCTTCGTACGTTTGCCCGCCGATGTGCGGTGTGAGAATCACATTCTCCATTGTCTGGAGTGGCGAGCTCTTTAAGGGCTCGTCATTGAAAACATCGAGTGCCGCCGCGGCCACGTGGCCTTGTTGCAGCGCCTGCACGAGGTCAGCCTCCCGCACCAGTTCTCCGCGCGCGCAATTCACCAGGCGGACACCCTTTTTCATTTTCTTGAGCGAGGCCTCGTTGATCATGCCTGCAGTCTGCTGCGTGAGGCCAACATGCAGTGTGATGTAATCGGCTGCCGCATAGAGCTCATCCAGACTCACAAGCCGGATGGCCTGCTCTTTCGCCACGCTGACGGAAACAAACGGATCATGCCCAACAATCTCCATGCCAAAGGCTCGCGCCCGCCGTGCGACTTCCATGCCGATGCGGCCGAGCCCGGCGATCCCCAGCGTTTTGCCCCGCAGCTCAGCGCCTTGCAGAGATTTCTTCTCCCATTTGCCGGCGTGCATGAGCGCATCGGCGCGGCAGAGATGGCGCGCCATGGCGAGCATCATTCCCAGAGTCTGTTCCGCTACGGCCACGGCATTTGCTCCGGGCGTGTTCATCACCGCGATGCCTTGACGCGTGGCGGCGTCCAGATCAATGTTGTCGACGCCCACGCCCGCTCGGCCGACGACGCGCAACTTCTTGGCATGGGAAAGCAGCGCAGCATCCGCCTGCACCGCCGAGCGCACAATCAATGCATCGGCTGACTCGATATGATCAGAAAGCTTCCCGTCGAGCTGGTCCGCGGTAAGGACGGTCCAGCCCGGCTCTTTCAGTTGCTCGACCGCGGCGGCTGAGATTTTCTCGGCAATGACGATTTTCAAGAGAGAATTATCCTTTTGAATTAAGACTTTTGCACGGACAAAACATTGACACGAAAATGACACCCTTCTGACACTACTGCCGCGCCTGTCTCCTAAACTTTTTCTCAGTCGGGACCGATCGTTCGTTGTCTATCGATCCTTATCCCGCAGGAGAACAGTCATGAAGATTGCGAAAACAGTATTTCTAGCCGGGCTTCTCGCCCTAAGCATGGCATGCGGTTACAGCAAACCGGCCTCGACTCCGCCGACAGCGGGGACGATGCCCACAATCACCGAGCTCGCTCCTTCCAGCATGACACACGGCGGTGCTGCATTCGTTTTGACGGTCAACGGCACCGACTTTAGCGGCACCGCGACCATCTATTGGAACGGCGCGGCTCAGACCACCACCGTTGTAGCCGCGGGCACCCAGCTAATGACCACAATCCCTGCCACCGACATCGCTACGGCGGGTACCGCAGCTGTAACGGTGACGAACCCGGGCACCGCGGGTGGACCGTACGGCGGCGGCACCTCGGCGGAAACATCGGCTCCGATCACGTTCACCATCAACTAGTCGCGGTCAGATAGTCCGGGAGCGCTTGCCCGCGCGTCTCGCTCCTTAGGCTCCGACCGGTTGAGGTTTACCCGAGAGGCCGTGCGCGTACGCTTGCTGGGCCGCGCGCACCGCCGCCCCATACTCGACGGTTTTTCCGGTGCAACGCGCCAGAACGTGCTCGAGCGCGCCCAGGATGCCGATCGTATCCAGGTAGTCGTAGTAGCCGATGTGCGCGACGCGGAAGAGCTGGCCTTTCATCTCACCCTGACCATTCGCCACCACGGCATCGAACGACTCGCGGAATTCTTTAATGATCTTTCCGGAGTCAATCCCGTCGGGCGAACGGACGGCGGTGAGCGCGGATGCGGGTGAGGTCGCGAAAAGCTTCAGTCCCACTGCCTGAACGCCTGCCCGCGTCATCTCCGCGCAGAGTTCGGCGTTGTCGACCAGCGCTTCGCGTCCCTTAGCCAGGTCGCCGTTCCCCATTCTGCGGATAAACTCCAAGGCAGCTCCGAGCGCCGCGAACAACGACGTGGGCGGTGTGTAGGCGGATTCACCTTTCGCGGCAGCCTTGCGTTCCTTGCGCAAGTCGAAGTAGAACCGCGGAGAAGTCGTCGTCTCCATCCGCCGCCACGCCCGCTCGCTGACCGCGCAATACGCCAGGCCGGGAGGAATCATCAAGGCCTTTTGCGATCCGCCTATGATTACGTCCACGCCCCAGCCATCCACGTCGAGATGGGTCGTCCCCAAGCCCGTGATCGCATCTACCACCAGCAGAGTTTCATCACCAAGAGCCCGCACGATTTTCGCAATGCCTTCAATGTCATGCCGCGCCCCGGTTGAACTCTCCGTAGCCTGCACAAACACCGCGCGCACATCGGAAGTGAGCTTGGCTTGAATTTCATCCAAGGAAAACGATTCGCCGTAGGGCGCGCTCAACACGTCAACCTTGCAGCCAAACGCCTTGGCCAATCCCGTCCAGCGCTCGCCGAACTTGCCGGCGGTGAGCACCAAGACTTTGTCTCCGGGAGATGTGAGGTTTGAGACCGAGGCCTCCATCACGCCCGTGCCCGAGCAAGCCAGAACCAGCACATCATTCTGCGTGCCGATGAAGTCCTTCATGTCTGTGAGCACGCGCTGGAACAGCGCCCGGAAGTCGGCGGTGCGGTGATGCGCTGTAAAGGAAGCCATGGCCGTTTGCGCCGCTGGCAGCAGCGGAGTCGGCCCGGGAGTAAAAAGACGGTTCTTGCGTAGCATTTCGATTGGGTCCTGAGGATCCGAAAAATATGGTCCTCCAGTAGTCTATCGGAAACGCTGGCGCGTTCTGAAATACTGACGCCAGTGCCTTACCTGAAAACGGCACTGGCGGATGGCGTCAGGCGTGGGTGGACTTCACGGCGAGAACTTCCGGCTTGGCAACATCCGGAGGTTTGGAAAAAAGATCCTTGGCTTTGGCGAACAGCGCCTTCGCAATTTCGCCGTTGAGATGGGCGTTGCGGCCGTTTTCATCGGCAAAGGTATCGAAGATACCGTATTTGCCCGGCCCCATTTTTATGGCGTACCAACTCAGGGTCGCCGCTTCGCGTTCGGCCAGCGGCTGCGCCGACTTCAGAAAATCTTCCACCTCTTTTTCTTTTCCCGGTTTCGCTTCCAGTTGCGCCCAAATGGCGAGTCTGCTCATGGCTGCTTCCTCCTGAGCATAAGATGCGCGTCTTGATCATTTGGTGACAGACCTGATCGGAGATCACAAAGCGTCAGCTTCTAGTTCCTCCGATATAATTGGCGCAATATGAGCCTAGTCGAACAGATACAGAAAGACATCACCGCTGCCATGAAGGCCCGTGAAGAGCAACGGCTCTCCACCCTGCGCATGGTGAAGGCTGCGCTGAAGAACCGCGAAATCGAGAAAATGGCGCCACTCGATGAAAAAGAGTCCCAGGCCGTTCTCACTACGCTGATCAAGCAGCGTAAAGAGTCCGTCGAGCAGTTCACCAAAGGCGGACGCCAGGAGATGGCCGACAAAGAAGCCGCCGAGATCGTGCTGATCGAGACCTACCTGCCCAAAGCGTCGGGCGAAGCGGAAGTGGTCGCTGGAGTTAAGGCGGTGATTGCCGAGATGAGCTCTCCCACCATGAAAGAAATGGGCACGGTGATGAAGAACGTCATGGCTCGTTTTTCCGGCGCTGGCATGCGGGTGGATGGGAAGATGGTCAGCGAGGCAGTGAAGCGAGAGTTAGCGGGGAAGTAGGTACCGCGTTCACTTGCTTCTCTGCAACTCCCGATAAGCCTCGCTCTTTGAAACCCCGCGCTCCTTCGCGACTTTCTTGAGAGCGGTCTTCTCGTCGACCTTCTCTTCCGTCATGATCTGCTCTACTCGCTGCCTGACTGAAGGGCGGACGAATGTGTCCGTCCCCACGCGAGCATCTTCTTCCTCGGCCTTTCCGATCAGCAGCGTGATCTCGCCCTTCACTGCGTCACGCGCCTGCAACGCCTCGAGAACCTCGCCCGCGCGCCCGCGCAAGAACTCTTCATGCAGCTTGGTTACTTCGCGCGCGATCACCACATGCCGCGCATCGCCCAGAACTTCGACAACGTCCGCGAGTGCCTCGACGATGCGGTGCGGGGCTTCGTAGAAAACCTGGGTACGCGGTGAAGTCCTGATCGCCTCCAGCGCCGCCCGCCGCTCGCCACGCTTGGCTGGAAGAAATCCGCTGAAGCGAAATGAATCCGTTGGCAATCCGCTCGCCACCAGTGCCGCCAGGAACGCCGACGCGCCGGGAATCGGCACCACCGGCACATGATGTCGAATCGCCAGTGAAATCAGCCGATATCCTGGGTCCGAGATCCCGGGCATGCCCGCATCCGTCACCAGGGCAACGCTCGCGCCCTCCTGCATTTCCTTGACCATCTCCGCGGCGCGCGTCATCTCGTTGTGCTCGTGGTAGCTGATGGTGCGGGTCGTGATGCCGTAGTGGTTGAGCAGCTTCTGGGTTTGGCGAGTGTCTTCGCAGGCGATCTGGTCCACTTCCTTGAGCACGCGTAGGGCGCGCAACGTGATGTCTTCCAGGTTGCCGATCGGCGTCGCAACGAGATAAAGAGCCGGTCCCGGCGCCAGCGTGGACTCAGAAGTCTGCGACTGCGCAGTTTTTAGCTCGTCAGTCTCAGACCCAAGCTTGCGACCGGCATCCTTCATGGCCGGAGTCTACCACCGCAGCGGCCGTAACTTCGGGGCCTCGCAAGCCGTTGTGGTAAGGTGTGCACGTTCCATCCTTGGAGATTCCTTCGTGACCGCCAACGATTTTCGCCGCCTGGCACTGGCTCTTCCCGAAACCGCAGAGCACGCTCACATGGACCACCCGGATTTCCGCGTCGGAGGAAAGATCTTCGCTACTCTCGGCTATCCCGCCAAAGGCTGGGGCATGGTCAAACTCACCCCGGAGCAGCAACACTATTTCTCGAAGGACTACCCCGGCGTTTTCGTCCCGGCGAAGGGTGCATGGGGACGCCACGGCGCCACCGCGGTGCACCTCAACAAAGTCAGCAAGAGAACGTTGCAGAAAGCAGTCTCTGCGGCGTGGAGTAATACCGCTCCCAAGCGCCTCGCGGGACAATCGCCGAAGTAGATTTTAGCGTAAGGTCGGGAATCCCCCGAGCCGCACCTCATCCAAAGCGGCTTCTCGCCGGCCGCCGAAACGCGCCCATGAAATCGTCCAATTCCTGGAGGGAGAACGGCTTTTTCAGCACTGGCGATGCCGTGATAAATGCGAACTTTTGTTTGGGATCCTTCTCGCGCAGGGCTTCAATCAGTTTGGCGCCACCGGCATTAGAACTGCGCAGGAATTTCAGCGCGATGAGAACAACGTCATGAGGTCCTTTGTCGGAGTAAATACGGAGCGCTTCATTGCAGTTCGGCGCCAGTCCAACTTCATAGCCCAGCCTGTTAAGCATAACGCCCGTAGCTTTTAAGGCAGCATCTTCTGATTCGACCACCAGGACCTTCATGGATCGCCCCCTTGTTTCTTTCTCGCAATGTTAGACAGAAAAGCAACCCGATGAAAGAGACGACTCTGGTGCCGGGAGCGCCACAAACCCCGAGGCAGAATTGACGCAATCGAACCCGGCCCCTAGAATCAGAACGGATTTAGCTTTTTCTCACAAACGTCTCAAAACCATGCCCCTTTACGAATATGAATGCGAGAAGTGCGGTCATCGCTTCGAGAAAATCCAGAAATTCTCCGACAAGATGGTCAAAAAGTGTCCCGAATGCGGCGGCCGGGTTGAGCAGATGATTTCCGCGCCGGCCGTACAGTTTAAGGGATCGGGCTGGTACGTGACCGACTACGCCAATAAGTCCCACGCGCCCAGCTCCGACGGCGGGGGGAAGGATTCGAAGAAGGAAGAAAAGTCCAAGTCGGACGGTTCGTCGGGGGAAAGCTCGTCGAAGGAGAGTTCCACCAAAGAAAGCTCATCGAAAGAGACTTCCAACAAAGAGATCTCGGCGAAAGAAAGCACGAATCGAGTCAGTTCGTCCCGCAAGCCCGACAAGCGCAGGTAGGTCCTCGTTACTTTAGCTTCGGCTACTTCAACTCCCGCTCGAAGTGATCTTCAATCATGTGAAACAGGTGCTCGCGCGCGTCGATGCCCGAGATGCCGTGGGTCTTGTTGGGATAGATCATCAGCCGGAACTGTTTGCCCGCCGTGATCAGTGCGTCGATCATCTGAACGCTGTTCTGGAAGTGCACATTGTCGTCGCCCGTGCCGTGGGCGAGCATCAGCGCTCCGTGCAGATTGGCGGCCGCCTTGGTCATATCGGATTCGGCATAGCTCTTCGCCTCGTCCTTCAGCAAGCCCATGTAGCGCTCGGTGTAGATCGAGTCGTAGTTGACCCAATCGGTCACGGGCGCCACCGAAACTCCAGCGCGGAACCGGTCGGAGTGCGTCATCGCGTAGAGTGTCATCGAACCGCCGTTCGACCATCCCCATATCGCAATGCGATCCTTATCGAGTCGGGGGTTCTCGGCGAGAAGCTGATCGAGTGCCGTGAGCTGATCCTTCAATTCGATCACCCCGAATTCGTGGCGAATCGCGGTCTGGAACTTCCGGTCGCGGCCTGGAGTTCCGCGATTGTCGACCGAGAAAATTGCGAAGCCCCGGCGCGACAGGATCTCATCGAACGGATCTTCCGGTTGTTTCAGGACTGTCTGTGCCCCAGGCCCTCCGTAGATATGCACGATCAACGGAACCTTGCCGATGGCCGGCGCTTCGGGAGGCAGCAGCAAACGTCCGTACAGCGTGGTGCCGTCGTCCGCTTTGAATTCCAGGAACTTCGGCGACCGCAGCCCAAACTCCGCAAATTCATCGCGCGCCTGCCACACCGGGGCGCATGCGCCGCCGTCCACTGCGCACAGCGACATCCGCGGCGCCGTCAAAGGGGCTGAGAATGTTTGCTCGTAGTGCTTACCATCCCCGGAGAACTGCGCCGAGTAAACTCCCTCATCGTGCGTGAGCTGCTGGAAGTCGGTTCCGTCCAGCTTGACCGAGAAAATATGCCGTTGCCTTGGATCATCTTTGTTAGCCGAGAAAGATACGGTGCCGGCCGATTCGTCCACTCCCTCGATTCTCAACACTTCGTAATCGCCCTGCGTGAGTTGCCGCTCCAGCTTTGCGTCAGCGGCGAGCGGATTCTGTTTGTCAAAGCTGTACAAGTAGAGATGCATGTTCCCGTCGCGCCAGCTCGGCCACAGGAAGCCCCCGCTGGAGTTCAGGAAACGAACTTCTACATGTTCGAAATCAATCCATGCGCCGGGAGTGGATTCTGTCAGAACGATGCGCGATCGCCCCGACTTCGCATCCACGAAATACAAATCCATCTTGTCCTGAGTGCGGTTCAGAACCTCCGCCCAGATCACGCCGTCGCGCAGCCAGCCAAAGCGTGGGATGTAGGAGTCTTCAACATTAGTCAAGGAAATCCAGCGAACCTTGCCTTTGTCGACATCCACCACGCCCAGCTTCACGACTGGATTTGGATCTCCCACCTCAGGATATTTTTCTTCGTCTACCGTCGGATGCGTCGGGCTCAAGTTGACGAGGGGATAGCTGGGCACCTTGGTTTCATCCATGTGCAGAAAGACAATCTGCTGGCTGTCAGGCGACCAGAAATAATTGCTGCGCACAGCCAGCTCTTCGGCGTAAACCCAGTCGATGTCGCCATTGAACACGTTCTCCCCCGCATCCTTGGTGAGCTGTTTCTCACCCTCACCGCTCGTTGGACGGACATAGAGGTTGTGCTTGCGAACGTAGGAAACATGGCTGCCATCGGGAGAGAACTTGGGGTTGATGCTGGGGTCGGGTGCCGAGGTAAACTGCACGGCGGTGCCGGTCGCCAGATCAAAAAGCCAGAGCTGCCCCTGAGAATCGAAAATCAGATGCTTCGAATCCGGCGCCCACAGGTAAGCCGCGACGTGATAGCGCGTCAGGCGCTCGCGTTCGCGCTCATCCTTGACTTTGTTTGCGTCGGGCGCCAGCGTAGCCAGCTTAGCGGCGCTGACCAGGACTTTCTTCTCACCCGTCGCCACATCCACATACCACAGCTCGCCGCGTTCCCCTTCGTCGTCGCGCTGCACGTAGGAGAACTTCGTGCCGTCGGGGCTCCACTCCATGTTTTCGGGACCGCGCCCGGTGAGCCCCCCAGGCGCGAACATCGCCTCAATGGTAAGCGGCTTTAACGTCGAGGACGATTGCGCCCAAAGGGGCGTAAGGAAGCCAGTTAGAAGGATTGGAGCAAGAGTGGCGAATGAAATCTGTTTCTTCACGATGAAACCCCACAAATAAAAGTACGAACAGGAGCGCAAGGCGCGAACGAAAGAGTTTACACCGCAAGGACCACTCGTGAGGCGACTCCGGCCCCGGATCAGTGAGGAAGAGGCGTTTCCGCGTGTTAGAATTGAGGCTGAGTCATCTCGGGATGCTTCCAGAAATAGAAAACCTGTTGCGCCTGCAGGAAGCGGACAAGGCAATCTGCCGCCTGCAGGATGAAATTGCTGAACTCCCCAAACGCGTCGCTGCCATCGAGCACAAGCTGGCCGATACCAAGGCCGAACTGGAAAAAGCTCAGGGCGCCGTAAAGGCCGACGAAGCTGCCCGCCGCAAGTACGACACGGCAATCACCGACCTTCGCAGCAAGATCTCCAAGTACCGTGACCAGTCTCTAGATGTAAAAACCAACGAGCAGTACAAGGCGCTGCTGCACGAAATCCAGTTTGCCGAGAAAGAAATCGCAGCCACTGAGGACAAGATCCTTGAGCTGATGGTGAATGCGGACGCGCGCGACAAAGAAGTGAAAGCTGCCCAGGCTGAGCTGAAAGCAGAAGCCGCCGAGATCGAAAAAGAGAAGGTTGAAGCCCGCCAGCGCACTGCCGAAGACGAGAAACAGCTTGCTGAGTGGCGTGCGAAACGGGATCAGATGCGAGCCGGCGTTAACGAGGACCTCCTGCGGCACTACGAGCGCGTTTCCAAGTTTCGCGGCAGCGGCATCTCTGAGGTGCTTGATCACAAATGCATGGCCTGCCAGGTCATGCTGCGTCCGCAGACCTATAACGACGTCCGCACCGGCCAGCAGACCGTGGTCTGCGATTCCTGCCAGCGCATTCTGTACTTCAATCCTGCAAACGAAATGTTGGCCCTTGAGCCCGAACACAAGCGCTCCCGCCGCCACCATCCCAAAATCGACGCCCCTCAGGCCTGGTACTACCGCCAGGAATTCGGCGATGCCGGGGAAGTTTTCCTTTGCTTCAACAACGCCGGGGGCCAGGCTACCCGGCGCGTTTTCGACATGCATACCGGCCGGCTCATCGGCGACATCCTCATCCGCGAGGGAGATTTTCGTCACGCCTTCCCGGAAGACATTGCCGGCGCCATCCGCCTGAACGGAAGCTGGACCGAGCACGAAATGGAAACCTGGGGCACGGAGATGCCCATGACGGCGCTCGATTTGCTCCACGTCGATCTGGAGGCCGCACAGTACGAAATGCGTACCCGCACTTCGGGCAAGACCGAGAAGCCCGCCACCGTTCCCACCGAACAAGCCGCCAGCTAGGCAACGAAATTCGAAGCGCATCCACAGTTCATTCGTCCTGTAAATAGTGGAACACACTTTCGAGAGGTTTTCCGAATACAACGGAGATTCGGAATGCTGCCTCCAGGGACGGCGAGTATTTGCCGAGTTCGATTGCGTTCACGGTTTGGCGAGTGAGATTGATTTTTTCAGCCAGCTCCTGTTGCGTCATCTCTCCATGCTCGAACCGCAGCCGCCGGATTTCGTTTCGGATCGTAGCCATGTCAGGCCCCACGCCGGTATTGGACGATTTGGCAGGCGGAGCGTAGCATCTCAGCCGTCACAAGAATAAAGAGCAGGGCGTTCGTGTTGAAGACAATCGGAGGATCGAACGCTCCGAAAAAGCAGGCCATCGCCACGCCCGTGGCAAGCCCGGCGTAGGCAACCCTCATCGCCCTGAGTTCGATCAGTTTGTCGCGCTCGTCACGCGGTGCCTTTGCTTCGCTGGGCTTAAAGATGGCGACCGCAACGGTCAAGCCGACCTGCAGGATTACAAGCGCGATGATCGTAGCCAGCAGCCCGCCAAAGTGGAACTGGCCGGGGTGCGGCCCACGAATGACCGACCAGAAGTAGAAGCCATAGATAGCCGTCATCGAGAGCAGCGATATCCAAGCGCTTTTTTCACGAAAAGACATAGGAACCTCCTTGCTGTGTCTACTTTTGATGACAAAGAGTACTATATAATTGATATTGTGTCAAGTATATTTGACTTATTAGGCTTCGGAGCGTGACTCCCGGCTTTTGCATTTAAGATTGCCGAATGAATAAGTCAACCAGCCGGCCGAACATCCCCTCGGTTAAGGTCTCTGCGCGTGGGGCATCCCGTTTGAAAGACGGCCACGTGTGGGTCTACCGTTCCGACATCGCATCGGCCGAAGGCGTTCCTGCAGGATCCCTGGTCAGCGTGGTCGATCACCGCGGTCAATCTCTCGGCAGCGCGCTCTATTCCAGTTCGTCGCAGATCGCCATCCGCCTGATCTCGCACGAACCAGTCGCCGACCTTCCCGCGCTGATTCGCCAGCGGATCGCTGGTGGCCTTGCCTATCGTGAGCTGATCGTCCACGACACCAACGCCTACCGCGTCGTCTTCAGCGAAGCCGATTTCCTTCCCGGCCTCATCGTCGATCGCTATAACGACATTCTTTCGATGCAGATCCTGACTCAGGCCATGGACGCGGAGTTCGTGCGCCAGACGCTGACTTCAGAACTCGCCGATAGACTGCATCCGGCGTCCATCGTCGAGCGTGTGGACCCGCGGGTCCGCCAACTCGAGGATCTCCAGCCACGCGCCTCGGGGCTGGTGCAGGGCGAAAAAGCCTCCACCATCTTCAGCATGAACGGCGTCAAGTTCCACTTCGACGCCCTCGAAGGCCAGAAAACCGGAGCCTTCCTCGACCAGCGAGAGAACTACGCCGCCGCCGCCCAATACGCACACGGCGAAGCTCTCGACGTCTTCTGCTATCAGGGAGGCTTCGCGCTTCATCTGGTCCCCCGGTGTTCCCGGGTCACCGGCATCGACAGTTCCCGGCCTGCCCTCGAAGTTGCCGACCAGAACGCCGCGCTTAACCGCCGCGACCAGAGCCAGCCAGAGATCGACTGGATCGAAGCCAACGCCTTCGATCTGCTCAAGGACTACTCCGCCTCGGGTGAGCGCTACGACGCGATCATCCTCGACCCGCCTGCGTTCGCAAAGAGTAAGCGCGATCTGGCTGCTGCCCTCCGCGGCTATAAAGAACTCAATCTCCGCGCGCTGAAGATGCTGCGCCCAGGCGGCGTCCTTGTGACCTGCTCCTGCTCCTACCACGTGAGCCAAACCGCATTCCTCGAAGTGCTGGCCGACGCCGCTCGTGATGCCCACCGCACGCTGCGTGTGGTTGAGGTTCGCGGACAGGCTAAGGATCATCCGATCCTGCTGAACATCCCTGAAACCGGCTATCTGAAGTGCGTGATATCCATTGTAAGTAACTGAAAAATATGTAATTATATGTGTTGACAATGTCACACTCATATTTTGTGCTTCGCTCATAATAACTACAGCATCAAATGTAGTGACTGGGGCCCACAGATGTGCATAGATGGGCTTCTCTCCAATTCCAAGCCAAGATTTCTGAAGGAGGATATAGCCATGACCGTATTAACCCGTTGGGAGCCTTTCCGTGAGCTTTCGACCCTGCAGGACCGCATCAACCGCGCCTTCCGCGAGTCTTATCGCGAAGGTGGGCAGGATGAGTCCCTTGCCACCTCAAGCTTTGCCCCCGCCGTCGATGTCTACGAAGACGAGCACAACGTCACGTTGAAGATCGAAGTCCCGGGCATCGACGAGAAGGACATTAACGTCAACCTCGAGAACAGCACCCTTACCGTGCACGGCGAGCGCAAGATCGAGAAGGAAGAGAAGGAAGAGAACTACCGCCGTGTGGAGAGCCAGTATGGCAGCTTCACCCGCACTTTCAATCTGCCCCCCACCGTGGATTCCGAGAAAGTCTCGGCAACCTACGACAAGGGCGTGCTGAAGGTCACTCTGCCCAAAAAGGCAGAAGCCAAGCCCAAGCAGATTAAAGTCAACGTTGGCGGAACCAAGGCGGAGACCGAAAAGACCATCGAAGCCAAAGCCCCCGGCAAAGCCGCGTAAGCTGAAAATACTTGGGTGGGGACAGCCGCCCTCGGCTGTCCATCCGGGCGCAGCCCGGTCTACAATCTACGGGAGGCGGCAAACTGGCTGCCTCCCGTTTTCGTTGTAGCGCCGGCGTCCCGCCGGCTGTCGTTAGGAAATACAAAATTGGAAACAGGAGCTCCCATGCCCATCCGTTGGGACAAATTCACAGTAAAAGCGCAGGAGGCCGTCCAGCGCGCCAACAACCTCGCCTCCGAAAACGGCAACCCTGAAGTACTACCCGTCCACCTCCTCGCCGCGTTGCTCGAAGACAAAGAAGGCATCGTCGCGCCAGTCCTAGACAAGATCGGCATCGGTCCCCAGGCAGTTCTCAGCGATCTCTATCGCGAGATTGAGAAGCTTCCGAAGGTCTCCGGAGAATCGGCGCAGGCCACGCTGTCGAACGCCGCGAGCAAGCTGCTCGAGCAAGCGTTCAAAGAGGCTTCCAATTTCAAGGACGAGTACGTTTCCACCGAACACCTGCTGCTCGCCATCACCCATCTCAAGCAGGATGCAGCCCAGCAGATTCTCGCACGCCACGGCGCGACGTACGATGCAATTCTGAAAGCGCTGACTGCCGTCCGCGGCTCGCAAAAAGTCACCGACCAGAATCCCGAAGCCAAATACCAGGCGCTCGAACGCTACGCGCGCGACCTGACCGAACAAGCCCGCCGCGGCAAGCTCGACCCCGTGATCGGACGCGATGAAGAAATTCGCCGCGTGGTGCAGGTTCTCTCTCGACGCACGAAAAATAATCCCGTGCTCATCGGAGAACCGGGCGTGGGCAAAACGGCCATCGTCGAGGGCCTGGCCCAGCGCATCATCTCAGGCGACGTGCCCGAAGTTCTCAAGAACAAACGCGTGGTCGCCCTCGACCTGGGAGCAATGCTGGCTGGAGCAAAATACCGCGGCGAATTCGAAGACCGCCTCAAGGCCGTTCTGAAAGAAATTGAAGACTCGCAGGGCCAGGTCATTCTTTTCATCGACGAACTGCATACGCTGGTCGGCGCGGGAGCCGCCGAAGGCGCCATCGATGCCTCCAACATGCTGAAGCCGGCGCTGGCGCGAGGAGAACTCCGCGCCATCGGCGCCACCACGCTTAATGAATACCGCAAATACATTGAAAAAGATGCCGCCCTCGAGCGCCGCTTCCAGATTGTTTTTGTCGGCGAGCCTAATGTCGAGGACACCATAGCGATTCTGCGCGGTCTGAAAGAGAAATATGAGGTGCATCACGGGGTTCGTATTAAAGACTCGGCTATCGTAGCTGCCGCCACCCTTTCGCATCGCTATATTTCTGACCGCTTCCTCCCCGACAAGGCCATCGATCTGGTCGACGAAGCCGCTGCCTCAATTCGCATCCAGATCGATTCGCTTCCTACCGACATTGACCAGCTCGAGCGCCGCGCCACGCAGCTCGAAATCGAGAAGCAGGCGTTGAAAAAAGAAGACGATGCCAACTCCCGCGAGCGTCTATCCGTCATCGAGAAGGAACTCGCAGGCATCCGCGAGAAATCCACTGCCCTCAAAGCCAACTGGAAAAAAGAAAAAGATCTGATTGCCCGCTCCCGCGAGCTGAAAGAGAAAATCGAGAAGCTCAAGATCGAGGAGCAGGCCGAAGAGCGCAAAGGCAACCTGCAGCGCGTCGCCGAAATCCGTTACGGGTTGTTGCGTCAGGCCGAAGAAGAATTAAAGCAACTGTCGGCCAAAATCGACAACAAAGCCGCAGGCGCGCCGCGCATGCTGAAAGAAGAAGTCGACGAAGAAGATATCGCCCGCATCGTCTCCAAGTGGACCGGCATCCCGGTCTCCAAGATGCTCGAAGGCGAAGTAAAAAAGCTGGTCACCATGGAAGATCGCCTGCGCCATCGGGTCATCGGCCAGGACCAGGCTCTCGAGCGCGTCTCCAACGCAATCCGGCGCTCCCGCGCCGGACTCAGCGACCCCAAGCGCCCCATTGGCTCGTTTATTTTTCTCGGCCCGACCGGCGTCGGCAAAACCGAACTCGCCCGCGCTCTCGCTGAATTCCTTTTCGACGACGAGCGCGCCCTGCTGCGCATCGACATGTCCGAATATATGGAGAAGCATTCGGTTGCCCGCTTGATCGGCGCGCCTCCGGGCTACGTTGGCTATGAAGAAGGAGGCCAACTTACCGAGCAAGTGCGCCGCCGTCCTTACGCCGTAGTGCTGTTCGATGAAATCGAGAAGGCGCACCCCGACGTCTTCAATGTCTTGCTGCAGGTAATGGACGACGGCCGCCTCACCGACGGCAAAGGCCGCGTCGTGGACTTCAAGAACACAATTCTGATCATGACCTCGAACATCGGGTCGAGCTATCTGCAAGCCGAAAACCTGCGCACGCCAGAAGACTTCGAGAAGGCCAGCGAACAGGTCCAGAACGCATTGCACGGACACTTCCGCCCCGAGTTTCTGAACCGCGTCGACGACATCATCGTCTTCGCCCCGCTCGGCAAGGAACAGTTGGTCAAGATTATCGAGCTGCGCCTCGAAGACGTCCGCCGCCTGCTGGCGGATCGCAAGATTTCGATCGAACTCAGCGACGCTGCCAAGGACATGCTCTTCACCCAAGGCTACGACGCGAACTTCGGCGCCCGTCCGCTGAAGCGCGCCATCCAGAAGCTGGTGCAGGATCCGCTGGCTCTCAAGATTTTGGATGGAGAAATCCTGCACGGCGACCACGTGATCATCGATGCCGACAAGAAAGCCGGCAAAATGAAATTCGAAGTCAGCAAGCGTGTAGGAGAGAAAGAGCCAGTAAAAGCAAAGCGGTAAAACTAAAGTGGCAAACCAATTGGATTGTCATCCCGAGCAAAGCGAGGGATCTTGGTGTTTTTGCTCGCATCGACAGCACAGCTGTCACAAGTGGAAACCAGGATCCTTCGCTGCGCTCGGGATGACAGCGTTTCCCGGATGGCTGCCTACTTTCGCACAAACGCCTCGATCACCTCAGGCGATGCAACCAGGAGCCACGCGATTACAACCCGCACCATGATCTGGACGCCGTAAAAAAAGAAGCGCCAAGTCAGATCCCTGGCGGCGGCAGAAACCGCCGGCACCGATCCCGCGATTCCGATGACCATGATGACAATCGCGCACCAGCGCGCCCAATTGCGCAGCCGATAAAGGCCCCAGCCAACCAATGCCCAACCGGCGCCGACGGAACTCGCCGTCTGCGGTCCGGTCAGTTCTCGCCCATACGTCACGCCCGTTCCCAGCGTCGTTGAAAGTGTGCCGGGAGCTACCAGCTCGATGATGCCGATCGCAGCAAGATATCCCGCGACCAGAAAAAACAGAGCCGCGATCACGGTAACAATGGCCGGGCGCTCCATGGGGATGAGAGTACCGCAGTTTCGCCGAAGAAGTGTCAGTTAGATCTGTGGCAAACTAACTCCATGCCCAGCCTCACTCTCGGCGACTTCGAACTCAGCATTTTTTCCGACGGCACTTACCCGCTCGACGGCGGCGCGTTTTTCGGCGTCATTCCCAAAGTGATGTGGTCGCGCAAAGTGATCGCCGACGAAAGGAATTATGTCCAAGCCGGCCTCAACTCGCTGCTCATCCGCACTGGCAAGCAAACGGTGCTGGTAGAAACCGGCATGGGCAACAAGCTGTCCGACCGCATGATCAAATTCTACGGCCAGCCCGCAAAGTTGCTCACAAATCTCAGTGCTGCCGGGGTCGCTCCCGACGATATCGACATCGTCATCAACACTCATCTCCACTTCGACCACTGCGGCTGGAACACGGTCCGCGGGAAAAACGGTAAGATCGTCCCCACATTTCCGCGCGCAAAATACTACGCGCCGGAAGGCGAATGGCAATACGCCCGCCATCCCAGCGAGCGCGACGCCATCAGCTACATCCCCGAGAACTACGACCCGCTCGTCGAAAGCGGCCAGATGACGCTGCTGAAAGGCAGCGAAGAAGTCGCCCCCGGCATCTCCGTGAAAACCCTCCCCGGCCACACCGCGCACATGCAGGTCGTGATCGTCGAAAGCGCAGGTCTCACGGCCTGCTACACCTCGGATCTCATCCCCACCACCGCACACATCGACATCACCTGGGGCATGAGTTTCGACCTCTACCCGCTCCAGACCGTCGAGAGCAAGAAGCAGTACTACGCGAAAGCGATTGCAGAGAAATGGCTGACGGTCTTTACCCACGACGCGAAAGTCCCGTGGGCATACGTGAAGAAAGATGAAGCTGGGAAGATGGTGGCGAGCGCGGCTTAGACGGTCTCGCGGATGAGCGCCTGCCCTGAACCTGTCGAAGGGGCGCTACACAGCCTGGCTTCGAAGAACTCCTCTACCCGCCCCAGAATCTCCACCGCGCTCTTCGACTCGTAGATTGCCTTGCGCAGCCCAGCGCCACCCGGCACGCCATGCGTGAACCAGGAGGCGAACTGCTTCATCTTGCCGACTGCATCGGGCAGCTCCTCTTCAATCAGCATCCGGAAGTAGGTGCGGATCATCTGGTAGCGATCAGCTTCGCTAGGCTCGTCATAAGGCTTGGAGGCTGCCGAGGTTTCCATCCCCGCGCAATACTGCTGAATCTGCCGGAAAATCCACGGGTTCGACGGCGCAGTCCGCCCAATCATCACCGCGTCGCAGCCAGTCTGCGCCACCATGGCGCAGGCATCCTCGGGCGTCCGGATGTCGCCATTGCCGACCACGGGAATCTTCACCGCGTCTTTGATCGCCGCAATCCACTCCCAGCGGGCATTTCCGCTATACCCCTGCTCCCGCGTACGCGCGTGCAGCGCAACCGCCGCCAGCCCGCACGATTCCGCCATGCGAGCCAGCTCCACGCAAACGATCTCATCGTCGCTCCATCCCGCGCGAAACTTCACCGTGAACGGAACCTTCACCGCAGCCCGCACCGCCTCAAAGATTCGCCCAATCGCCGGCAGATCGCGTAGCAACCCAGAGCCTCCATTGCACTTCACAACTTTCTTCGCAGGACACCCCAGGTTCAAATCGACCAGGTCGAAGCCCAGGCCCTCGACCATGCGCGCCGCCTCCGCCATCACTCGCGGATTGCTGCCAAAAAGCTGCGCTGAAATCGGATGCTCGTCTTCATAGAAATGGAGATAGCGCTTCGCCTTCTCATCCTTCTTGCGAAGCACGCCATCCGCCGAGGTGAACTCGGTCATGATCAGTCCACATCCGCCCAGGTTGCGGATGAAGCGCCGGAACACCGTGTCGGTGACGCCGGCCATCGGAGCAAGCACGGTTGCAGGGGCAATCTCGATCCCGCCGATAGATACCCTCGCGGGGACCGGCTTCAAACCGTCTACCTGGCGGATAACGGTGTCCCCCCCACCCGAGTTGTCCCAGGACTTGCGCACAGGTCTATTCTACTTGCCCTTGCAAAACAAAACCCCCGCCGGGAGGCGAGGGCTGAGTTTTTCTTGGGGTATCCGCGTTAATCCGTGCAAATCCGTGGCAAAGACTTAGTTCTTCGCGGCCGTCTCGACGGGCTTGGCCGGCGCGTTCCTGGCGTACTTCCGGCGGAAGCGCTCCACTCGTCCGGCAGTATCCATCAGCTTCTGCTTGCCGGTAAAGAAGGGATGGCAGGCAGAGCAGATTTCAACGCTGATATCACCCTTATGGGTGGACCGGGTAACGAACGCATTGCCACACGCGCAGTGCACGCGCACTTCGTTATAAGCGGGATGAATGGCAGGTTTCATATAGGTTCAGACCTCGACACGAATCCTTAGATTCTACCGGAATGCCCTGGGATTCAGCAATCGGGAGGCAGCGATCCAAGCTCTCATCCGTCAGCTCTCAGCCAAGCGGTACAGTGGTCACGATCAAAGCTGATAGATTACGATGACGGCTGAAAGCTGATAGCTCCCTAGAACCGGAACTGGTAGGAAACTTTCACAAAGAACTGCCGGCTATCGTTGATGTAGCCCTTCGCGGAGTACAGTCCCGCCAGACTTTCGGGGCCGGGCGTGAACTCATGATCCAGGTTCTGCAGGTCGCTGTTGTAGCCCACATAAATTGCCGTCCCCGGATGCACCAGATAAGTGAGCAGAACATCGGCATTGAACTCCTTCTGCGTGGGAAGGTACGTATACAAGTAGAACGGTTCCGGCGGTGGGCAAACTTTGCTGCCTTTCGGACACGGAATCGGCAGATAAAACTGGCTGCCCGGCGTGTTTGCCAGAACTGAGTTGTACTGAAGAATCACCCGCAGCGAAAGTTGAGGCGTAAACTGCCAGTTCCACTTGCTGCGCACAATGTGGTTGTTGAAAATGCCTTTCCCGATGGGCATCTCCGGCGTCATCGACTGAGCAACCTCCGAAAGCGCAAAAAGATACTCGTTCTGTGTCGCCCGCAGCCGTTCAAACAAATACGTGTTCTCAATCTTCAATGGCTTGATGGGACGCAGGATCAACGTCGCAGTACCCGTATCCAACCGCGAAAGAAGAGACTGTGGCTGTGCGTTTTGCAGAGGCAGCGGCAACTCAGTCGCTGCAGCGGGCACAAAGTTCGGCCCGTCTCCCCAGTAATAGTTCGCCCCCACCGTCACCTTCGGAAAGTAGCTTGTCTGGAATGAAGCTCCGCTGCGGTGTTCGTGGTAGTCCTGGTTCTGGTTCACCGACAAACCAAGAAAGAGAAAATCCTGCGGCCGCAAACGTTCCCGCAATTCCTGGTAAGGAAGCAGGTAGATTACCGTCTGTCCCCGTCCTTGAATCGCCAGGTAAGGGTTGTAATAGGTGTCAAGCCGATTGCCTTCATGATCGAATACATAGCGCTGGTTCAGCGACGGCCCCCAGTCCACGATCCAGCCCTTCTTCGGACGAAAGCGGTAGTCCATCATGTGGTAAAGATCGCGAATGTCGACGCGGTTCACGAATCCGGGTACAGTCACGAATCCCGGACTGATGTCGTCATAAATTGCCTCATAAGAGAAGTGCAGCCCTTCGCGCTCAAGACGCAGCTTGTCCGCCGGTCCGGCATAATAGTTGCCGTTGCTTAGATTGCCGTTGCTGGCATTGCCGGAGCTGAACGGAAATAGGTTGTATTCACATGTGGTTTCCGGGTTGCCGTAAAAGTACGCATTGAGTCCCTGCAAGTTGCTCGAACTTACCACCCCCTGTCCTTCCAGGGTCCAGTTGGCGTTGAATTTCAAGCGCGTGTCGAGTCCGCCCACGCGATTAAACTCGCCGGTCGAAGGGCATTCCCAATCCGTGTAAATCGCTCCCACACTCGACTGCTTGAAGATGTCGCGGCTTGCCCGCGCGATGGTGAAGTACGACCGATCGCCGTAAAGACTGTCTGAACAGATTGGAGAAGAAGCCGGGCAGAGGCTTGGCACGGCCAGCCCCGGCGCGCGGTCATCGCTCGTCATCAGCCCCACGGAATACGGCCCTTCCTTCCCAGTCAGCCGGATTCCCGCCGATGGGTCCTGAATATTGCGGGTGAAGAATAATTCGAAAGGCGTGCGAAAGTAGTCCTCATTCTCCAGAAAGAACGGTCGCTTCTCTGGAAAATACACTTCAAAACGCTGGTTCACCGTGATCTCCGGATCCTCCGACTCCACCTGGCTGAAATCGGGATTCGCCGTCAAATCCAGCACAAAGTGGTCATGGATCACGAACTTCGCGTCCATGCCGGCCTGCCCCTGCGCCGTCGCACTCTGAAAGAACGGATTGTAGGGATCGACCGTGTCCAGCGCCCGGAAGCCGCGCATGATTCCGTAAGGAATCAACTCGATGTCGCGCCCCGGCGAAATTCCTTCCAGCCCATACAGCGTCGCCGCCTGCCCCAGTCGTCCCTCCACTCTCGATGAAATTTCCGGCCAGAACGAATCCTCATTCTTGCGAACGATTCCCCGGTACAGAATGATTCCCCACTCCTGCTGTTTCGTCGCTGGAAAGCGTAGGCTCTTGAACGGAATCGCCATCCAGACCACGAAGCCGCGGCTGGTCACTTTGCCCCGCGAATCCCAAACTGTGTCCCACGAAGTATCCCAGTTCCCGTTGGTCTCGTCCCGCGACGCTTCGGTATAAATCGCGTCCCATTGCACCCCTAACGGCGTAGTTTGAAATTCATACGCGCGCCGCCGGTCATGAAACGTATCGAACATGACTGCGACTTCATCGTCGTCTGAAATGTCTTCCCGCCGCGACATTCGCGCCCGCACTTTCTTTGCATCGTCGAAACACACGAACACGATGTACAGATTCTTCTGGTCGTAGCCCAGATAGGCGGAGGTCTCTTCTGAAACTTTCTCTCCATCGTGCGGATTGCGTTGCACGAAGCCCGTCACCTTCGCCATCTGCGAGGCGATCTCGCCTTCGGGCTTCATGCTGAGAAAGTCTTCCAGCGTCGGCGCGCGGCTCAGGCGCGGAATGGTGAGCGCCGGTGGAGCAAGCGCGTGCCCAGCCGGCGGCACTTGCTGACTCCGGGCAACCGGTTCCGATGACGGAGTCGATGACGGCAGAATTGGTTGAGGATTTTGTCCTGCGGGGTCTCGCGGTGACGGCGCTGTCGCCTGCGCGGCTAGGGGCTTTTGCGGTGCGGCCGCGCCCCGTGCACACTCCACCATTCCCGGCAGAGTCAGCGCACCTGCCAGCAGAACCCTTAGGAACCTTTCGACTATGAGACCTCGAGCCCGACCCGAGCGCAAAGTGCCCTCACGGCTCCCCGTCTATGACAAGGAATCCTGCAAGATACACCATGAGCGCCCGTCCTAAAACAGAAAGCCGCTGCTCTAAGGTTTACCGAACAGTGTCAGGGCTCAGGTTCTAAGCCGGTTCGTGAATTCAGAACGTAGATTTAGAACAACGAGCTTTGCCGCCGGCTCGGAGTGATCCCAAAATAATCGTAGGCCAGCTGCGTCGCGACGCGCCCTCGCGGAGTGCGGTTCAAAAATCCAATCTGCATCAGGAACGGCTCGTAAATCTCTTCAATCGCGTCCGGCTCTTCGGCCAGCACTGCGGCTAGCGTATTCACGCCTACCGGCCCTCCCTGATATTTTTCGATAATGGTCAGCAGCAGACGCCGGTCGACTTCGTCGAACCCATACTTATCCACTTCCAGCATCTGCAGCGCCGCCTGCGCCGTGGGCAAATCGATCTTGCCCGCTCCGCGCACCTGCGCATAATCACGAACCCGCCGCAGCAGCCGGTTCGCAATGCGCGGCGTTCCCCGCGACCGGCCGGCAATCTCAATCGCCCCGGCGTCGTCAACTTGAACTCCCAGAATCTCCGCCGAACGCTCCACGATCACGCGCAATTCCTCTGGAGTATAAAACTCCAGCCGCAGCACGATCCCAAATCGCGACCGCAGCGGCGCAGAAATCAATCCCGCCCGCGTAGTCGCGCCTACAAAAGTAAACGGCTTCACTTCCAGAGTGTGCGTGCGCGCCGAAGGCCCCTGCCCGATAATAATGTCCAGCTTGTAATCCTCCAGCGCCGAATACAGCAACTCTTCCAGTACCGGCTGCAGCCGGTGAATCTCATCGATGAACAGGACTTGCTTGTCCTGCATGTTGGTGATGATCGCCGTCAGGTCACCCTTGATCTGCAACAGCGGCGCCGCCGTAGGCTGAAAATGTACCCCGAGTTCGTTGGCAATAATGTTGGCCAGCGTCGTCTTCCCCAGCCCGGGAGGCCCATACAGCAACACATGATCCATGGCCTCTTCGCGCGACCGCGCCGCCTCAATGGCCACCGCCAGATTTTCTTTGACCTTGGTCTGTCCGATAAACTCGCCCAGCCGTTGCGGCCGCAGCTTCAGCTCGAAAGAAGAATCGTCCTCCACGGGCGCGGCCGACACCAGCCGCTCAGGACTGTAGTTCAGGTTGGGATTGTTTCTAGCAGCAGCCACTCGCCGGATGTTACCACGAACCAACCCGAGCAGCCGCCACAGACCACGTGGGGACAGCCGCCTCGGCTGTCCAGCCAAGCGTAGCGAGGCTCGGTCTTGTTCGCTACTTCGGATACCAGTCCAGCAACCTCACCTCGATCCCGGTCCCTTCCAATCCTTTTTGAAATACGGCAAGATCCGATCCGCGATAGTGATAAGGAATGACAATCTTCGGATGAAACGCCTTGACCGCGTCGGCAGCTTCTTCGGGCGGCATGGTGTAAGGCAGATTCATACACACGAACGCCACATCGATGTTCTTAAGCGCGCGCATCTCGGGAATGTCTTCTGTATCGGCGGAAAAATAAAACCGCTTGCCGCCATAGGTGAGAACGTAACCATTGTCGCGGCCCTTTGGGTGAAAGAATGTTCCGGGTGAGGGGCCGCGCTTCAAGTTGTATGCCGGAACAGCCTCAATCGTCCATTCTTGCCAGGTCTTAGTTTCTCCATTGGTAATGGGCTTGGCGCTGGTAACAGTTTGGACCACCGAAGGCGGGGCCAGAATCTCCGTCTCCGCTTTGCTGACTTCCTTGATCAAACTCGGATCCATGTGATCGCCATGAATGTGAGTAATCAGAATAAGATCGGCCTTCGGAAGGCCTGCTAATTTCGCGGGCTTGGCGGGATCCAAGTAAATAGTTTTTCCTCCTGCCTCGATCAGAGTGCTGGCGTGATACAGCGGAGTAATCTTCACCGGCCCGGCCGAGGTGGGAAAGACTTGCGTCTCGGCGCCACGCGCAAGCGCCGCTAGTGCGATTAGAAAGCAAAGAAGAATCGGCAACAGTTTCATGGGTAACCTCGTCTCGGCGAACTCTGCTTGACATTGTGACACATAATGTGTCACATTACCAAACATGCCTTCTGTAAATTTGCGCCAACTCCGCGACACCCGACGCCTCAAGGCATGGCTACGCGCGGGAAACACTGTAGAGCTGCGCGAGCGCGACAAGGTAATTGCCCGCATTGTTCCTGAAAGGACGGAAGAAAAACCCGCGAAATGGCCGGACTTCGAGGCTCGCGCCAAAGAGCTCTTCGGAGACCGCATTTTCCCCAGTGTCGTCCTTGAGGATCGGGGACGTTATTGAGCGTTTACGTCGATTCCAGCTTCGTAGTCTCCTTGTACTTGACCGACATCCATTCCCAGGAAGCACGGCGTCGCCTACGGGACGCGCCTCCACTGACCCTAACTCCTCTCCATCGTGCCGAGTGGGCCCACGCTCTCGGGCAGCATCAATTTCGCGGAACTGTGACGCCAGAGAAGGCCGACCAAGCACATGCTCAATTTGTTTCGGATGAGGCCGCCAATCTTTGGCGCGAGGCACCGCTACCGGAGAACGCCTTCGAGCTTTGCGCCGATCTCGCCCGCCGCTATGGTCCGAAATTCGGTATGCGAACGCTCGACACCCTGCACGTGGCCTGCGCCCTGGAACTTAACGCTGAACGATTCTGGACGTTCGACGAGCGCCAGGCAAAGCTGGCCACGGCACAGGGGATGAAAACTTCATAGTCCGCGAGCAGCGTAAATCTCAGGCCGCCCAGCCTCCGCGTCCCTATTCTTCTTCTTCCTTCACCTCACCCCGCGCCGCCTTGGCCTTCTCAATAATCTTCTCCTGCAACTGTCCCGGCACCGTGTCGTAATGATGCATTTCCATGTTGAAACTGCCTCGACCCTGAGTCATCGAGGTCAAATCCACGCCATAGGTCAGCATCTCAGCCATGGGCACTTCGGCTTTCACGACGGTATTGCCGCCCTTGTTGTCCATGCCCTGGATGCGTCCCCGGCGGCTGTTCAAATCGCCCATGATCGATCCGGCAAACTCATCCGGCACCGTGATCTCGACCACCATGATCGGCTCAAGCAACGTGGGCTTGGCTACTTCCATCGCCTTCTTGAACGCGATGCGCCCCGCCATCTGAAACGACAAATCGTTCGAATCCACATCGTGATAAGAACCGTCATACAGAATCACGCGGAAATCGACCACGGGAAAACCAGCCAGATAGCCACGCGCCGCCGCGTCCTTAATTCCCTTTTCCACCGCCGGAATAAAGTTCTTCGGGATCGCTCCTCCGAAAATGTCGTTCACAAACTCAAACTGTCCGCCCCGCGGCATCGGCTCCATCTTTATCTTGCAATCGCCGTACTGCCCGTGCCCGCCCGTCTGCTTCTTGTGCCGCCCCTGCACGTCAGCCTTGGCGCGAATGGTTTCGCGGTAAGGCACCTTGGGCGCCTTCAAAATCACTTCGGTGTGGTACCGCTTCTTCAGCTTCGAAACGATAACCTCAATATGCTGCTGCCCGGTCCCGGCGATCAGAAACTCCTTAGTCTGCGGATCGCGGAAGAATCGCAGCATCGCATCTTCTTCCATCAGCTTATGGATCCCCGGCCCCAGCTTGTCTTCATCGGCGCGGCTCTTAGGCTCAATCGCAAACGTAATCGCCGGCTCCGGCAGCTTCACCCGCGGATACTGAATCGGCGCCGCCTTGTCTCCCAGTGTGTCGCCAGTGAGCGTGTCCTTCAATTTCGCGACCGCGCCAATATCTCCCGCGTGCAGCTCCGTCACCGGCACCGCCGTCTTCCCCTGCATAATGGAAATATGCGACAGCTTCTCCGCCGATCCACGCGAAAAGTTCTGCAGCGTAGCTTCATTCTTCAGCACTCCGGAAAAAACTTTGAAGTATGAAATCCTCCCGGCAAACGCATCCGAAATCGTCTTGAACACATACAGGGACACCGGCTCGGCATCCGTCTCATGCCGTTTCGGAGCGTCTCCGTTCCCTGAAGCTGCCGGTTCGCCCTGCACCCATTCATGCTCCGAAGGCGCCGGAGTGTAGTCCACAATAAAATCCATCACCCGGTCGGCCCCAATGTTCCCGAGCCCCGAAGCAAAGACAACCGGGAAGAGTCTGTCCTCGCGAATCGCGTTATGCAGCGCCGGAATCAAGTCTTCCTCGGGAATGGTCCCCTTCTCGAAGAACTCCTCCATCAACTTGTCATCGCCCTCAGCCACCAGCTCCACCAGTTGCTCGTGCGATTCCTGCACCTGCGCCCGCATGTTCGCGGGGATCTCCGTCTCCTTGCCCTTCCCATTCCCACCCAACTCGTACGTGTAAGCCTTCATGCGCACCAGGTCGACCACGCCGCTCAAACTCTTCTCGCTGCCGATCGGCAGCTCAATCGGAATCACATTCCGCCCAAACGCATTGATCAGCGATTCCAGTACGCGCTCCGCATTCGCCCGGTCGCGGTCCATGCGGTTCACCACAATCAGCCGCGGCGTCTTGTACTCCTCGCAATCCTTCCACACCCGCTGCGTCACCACTTCCACGCCGGCCACGCCATCCACCACCACAATCGCCGCATCCACCACCGGCAGCACCATCCGCGCCTCGTGGACAAACATATTGAACCCAGGCGTATCAATCACATTGATCTTCGTTTTGCCCCACTCCACATAAGCCGCCGCAGCAGCAATCGACATCTTCCGCGCAGTCTCTTCTTCGTCGTAATCGGTAGTCGACGACCCGTCATCCACCCGCCCGAGCCGCGGCGTAGCCCCCGCGGTATACAGCATGGCCGAGAGCAGCGAGGTCTTCCCCGCATGCCCATGGCCCACCATCGCGACATTACGAATGTTTTCCCCGGAATAGACTTTCACCAGTAGGCTCCTTCGCAGGCGTGGAAAGAGAGAAGGCCCAGAAATCAGAATAAAGAACCGGGCAGTGCACAGGCCAGTCCAACATACCTGCCAAAACCTAGGATGCTACCACGCGGCCAGCAGACGCCTCAACCTGGGGGACCGTGTGAGTGGGTCAGATTCGACCGCGCTGAACCTGGATATTACCTAGAGCGCCGCTTTCGAAGAATCAGGACAACTGCCGCTGAAGGAATGGCGCCGGATAGAAACCACAAACCGACGCCTAAGAGCGCCCAAACACTGTACTCGGAAGAATCCGCTCCGAGCCAAACCGGAGACCAGTAAAGGCAATACGCGAGAGTAAACGGCACGATCACAACCCACAGCTTACGCAGAGTCACGGGGCCCACGAAGCACAATAGCCAAACGATTCCGGTTGAAAGGATGGCAACCAGAATTGCCCCAGATCCTAGGGACAATGACTCGACAAATGTCTTCATTCCGTTACGTGATAATACTACGAGCTCAAACTGACCCACTATCGACTCCGTGCAAAGAGCCAGCAGCCGTTGTATGATCCTCCTCATGCTGGGCCACCGCACCCACGAGCAGTGGATCTCCCAATACTCGTCCAGCCATCAGAACCGCGTGAACCGCCTCTGCCACACCCTGGGCATCCCAACCATCGTGCTCTCAATCGCAATTTTTCTGGCCAGCATATTCGTCCACCGCCTTTGGCCCTATGCGTTGGCTCTATTCCTCCTCGGATGGCTTCTCCAATTCATCGGCCACGCCTTCGAAGGCAAGCCCCCGGAGTTCTTCAGCGACTGGCGTTTCCTGTTCGTCGGCGTCCGCTGGTGGTGGGCCAAGATCCAGGGCAGAGCTTGAGGATTCTGTCATCCTGACTGGAGACTCACAGTCCGCTAAGCGGAGCGTGTGTCGGCGTCGAAGAGCCTGCCCCGAGCGAAGCCGAGGGGATCCCTAGCATTTCTTCGGCATCCGCAGCTTCGTAGGGATCTTCCACCACTAACGAGGTAGTCTCCCCGCCAACTGCGCGCACCCACGTTCTTGCTTTCGTCAACCGCAAGTTGGTAAGCTTTCAAACACCGAAGCACCATGCATCGCCTGACCGCAAGACTGCTGCTGTTTTTCGCACTCGTCGGAACCGTTGCCCCACCGGCGTTCGCAGCGGCTGCTGCCCCTCCGCATTCCTGTTGTCTCCGCAAAGCGCATCACTGCCACGGCGCGGCGGTTTCCGAATCCAATCAGCCGGTCATCCATGGCGCCTGTTGCTGTAATCACGATTGCGGCCGAGCAACCATCTCAACCCAATGGGCTCATCCTGAGTCGCAAGATGCAGCCTTTTTCCTGCAAGCCATTAATGCTCGCGTAGCCATAACCCAGCCGGACTCCCCGGCCGCAGCCCCAGCAGAATTCCAGTCCACCCGCGCCCCGCCCGCCTGCTGAAGTTGTCTCCGAAATCGAATCAAGTTCCGCTTGCCTGACGCAAGCGCGCGTTCTCGGCCGCAACGTTTCCCGTTCGCCGCCGAAAGCCAACACAGGCGCCTTCCCTGCAAGTCGCCCTAACCCGATGCGGAGAATGGAGACATTTATGAGACAAGTTGCTAGCTCGACAGCGGTTGTTTTACTCCTGAGTGCCGTGGCATTCGCCACGATTTTCGGTTCCGTTCGCGGCGTGGTTCACGATCCTCAGCACCGCCCCATTCAAGGCGCCATGGTGATGCTGAAAGCTCAAAACTCTGACTGGAGCCAGTCTCAGGACTCCAATGACAGGGGAGAATTTGAATTCAGCTCCGTGCCCATCGGCGATTACACCATCACCGTCACGGCCCCGGGCTTTCAGCAAACCCGGCAAAGCGCGGTAGTTCTGTCTGACACCAGGCCGGTGCTGCATTTCCAATTGGAGGTCGCCGGCGCGAAGGAAACTGTCTCCGTCTCGGGAACTCCGGTGGAAGCGACGACGCAAACCGTGACCCCGACAACACTTGTGAGCCGAATCGATATCCAGCAAACTCCGGGCGCCGATCGCACCAATGGCATGGAGATGATCACAGATTATGTCCCTGCCGCATATGTGACGCACGACATGCTGCACATGCGAGGCGGCCACCAGGTCGAGTGGCTGATCGATGGCGTCCCCATCCCCAATACCAACATCGCCAGCAATCTGGGCCCGCAGATTGATCCGAAAGACATCGACTACATCGAGGTTCAAAGAGGCAGCTACGATGCCGACTACGGAGACCGCACCTACGGAATCTTTAACGTTGCCCCGCGCACCGGCTTTGAGCGCGATCGCGAATGCGACTTGGTAATCGCGGCTGGGAACTTCTATCAGACCGACGATCAGATCAGTTGTGGAGGACACACGGTCCGCTCCGCCTACTACGCCAGCCTGAACGGCAACCGCAGCAATTACGGTCTTCAGCCCCCAATCTCTCAGGTGTTTCACGACGCGGACAATGGCTATGGAGGATTCGCGTCCTTCATCTTCAATCCCGATTCGAAAAATCAGTTTCGTGTGGTCGGTTCCCTGCGGCAGGATTATTTCCAGATCCCCTACGACCCCAATCTCAACTCAATCGGAAATCAGCAGTTGGTAAACGGGGGAAATACTCCCAGCGAGGGGTTGCGTGACGGCGAACGCGAGCCGGATGGTTATGTGACGCTCTCGTGGGTTCACACTTTCGATCCGAATACGCTGCTCACCGTTTCGCCCTTCTATCACTACAACGGCGCCGACTACCAAGGAGGGCCGAACGACCTCCCCGTTATCTCCTCGGTCACTCAGACAGCCCAATATGCAGGAGCGCAGGTCGCGCTAAATGCCAACTTCTGGCGCAACGACATTCAGGCCGGTGTCTACGGATTCTTCCAGCATCAGTACAACCACTTCGACAACCTGTTCACTTGCACTCAAGACTGCACGATCTACGGCGAACCCCCAAACGGAGTGACAAACGTCGCTCCCTCTTCCGTTGGCGTCAATGGCGGAGTCGCTGCTTTCTTCATCAACGACAAATTCAAAGTCACACCGTGGCTTACCTTAATCGCCGGCCTGCGGGAAACGCAGTTCAATTCCTCGCCGCCTCCATCGTCGTCGGTGCCATCGGTATCCGAGCACGCAACTGATCCGCGTCTCGGCGCCGCCATCACAATTCCCCGCCTGAATTGGACATTCCGCGGATTCTATGGCTACTTCTACCAGGCTCCGCCGCTTTCCACGGCCACGAACCAGTTGCAAACTCTGGGCACCGGCCAGGGTTTCGCCTTTGCTCCTTTGCACGGTGAGCGCGACATCGAGTGGCAGTTCGGTGTCACCATTCCGCTGCAGCGCTGGACCCTTGACGCTGACAACTTTGAAACCCGCGCCCACAACTGGCTCGATCACAATAACATCGGCGAATCGAATATCTTCTGGCCCATTACATGGACCTACGCCCAGATTCAGGGCTGGGAACTCACGCTGCGCTCCCCGAATCTCTGGCATCGCGGCCAGCTTCATCTGGCGTACGCCAATCAATTTGCCCAGGCAACATCGCCGATTACGGGAGGCTTGATTTGTCCTGCCACCATGCCGGTATGCCCAGCCTATCCGCCTCCGGGATTTGGACCGGTTGACCACGATCAGAGAAACACTTTGAACGTTGGCTTTAACGCAAGCCTTCCCTGGCATGCCTATGCCGCGACCAACGTCTATTACGGGTCGGGGTTCCACAACGCCTTCCCCGGAGAACCTTATTCCGGCGATTATCTGCCGGGGCACACAACATTTGACGTCTCAGTCGGCAAAACCTTCCTGGAGAACTATTCTGTTTCCGTAACGGCGGTGAATGTAGCGAACCGCCGCGTGGAGCTAGACAACAGCCTCACCTTCGGCGGATTTCACTGGAACGACCCCCGCCAAATTTACGCAGAACTTCGCTACCGCTTTCACTACTGAAGCCGAAAGCCATGAAATCCCCGACCATACTCGGGTATAAGAAAGGGACCATGCCCATAAATCTGAATTCACTCTCGCCCCGTCTCGCACTTCTCTGCCTAAGCGCCCTGCTCGTCTTCTCCGCGGCCTGCAACCGCGCACCTTCGCAGCCCGGCGCAACAAATGCTCAATCGGGCGTCAAACGCTATGCCTTCAAGGGCAAAGTCATGTCGGTCGACAAGAATGCCAAAACCGCCAACATCGATAACGAGCCCATCGCCGGCTTCATGGACCCCATGGTCATGCCCTACACCATCAAGCCCGCCTCCGCGCTCGATCAACTCCAGCCCGGTGACACCATCACCGCCGATGTGGTCGTCCAACCCGACAACACCTACTGGCTCCAAAACGTCAAAGTCATCACTCACTCTCAAACCCCAGCGGACAAGCCCACATCCAGCCTCCACATCCCGTCTCCCGGAGACCAGGTGCCCGACTTCAAGCTAGTCAACCAAAGCGGCCGGCACACATCGCTGCATCAATATCGCGGCGAGACCTTGCTTCTAACTCTCATCTACACCCGTTGCCCGTTCCCCGATTTCTGCCCGCGCGTCAGCCACGAGTTTGCCGCCATCGATCGCCAGGTCCGCGCCGATCCCTCCCGTTACGGCAAGACTCACCTACTCAGCATCAGCTTCGATCCCGTCCACGACACGCCCAAAGTTCTGCGCGCCTACGGCTTCTCCTGCGCCGCAACCAAAGACCCCTCCCTGTTCAAGCACTGGGAGTTCTCCGCCATCCCCCAACCCGAGCTGAAAGATTTCGCCGACTATTTCGCTCTCACCTACGACGAAGATGGCGGCGTGATCACCCACTCCCTAAGCATCGCCGTCATCTCTCCCGACGGAAAGATTTACCGCTGGTATCACGGCGCCGACTGGCAGGCCTCCGACCTGCTCCAGGATATCGCCGCCGCCCACACCGCCGGCTAACCGTGTCAGAATGGATGAAGAGATCAAGCGCGAGGAACATCCATGAAATACGTTTTCGTTTTGCTGGCCACTCTGGGCATCGTCGTCTCCGCCCTCGCCCTGCGCGAGCATTACCGCACCGAAGGCGACTCCCCCTGCAGCATCAACGAGCGCTGGGACTGCGGCATAGTCAATAAAAGCCCCTACGCCGTCGTGCAAGGCACCGGAATCCCCGTCGCTGTCCTCGGCATCGCCGGGTATCTTCTCCTAGGCGCCTTGGCCTGGCGACGTGCCTACAGCCTGCTCCTACTCGCAGCCCTCATAGGGCTAGCCTTCTCGCTCTACCTCGCCCGCATCGAAGCCCACATCCTAGGAGTCTGGTGCATCTACTGCGTAATCTCCCTCGCCGACATCTCGCTAATCGCGCTGCTAGCCCTCGGAACCGCCGCCTCGCTATTTCGCAAGCCATCCGTAAGACCCTGATAACGACCGGGAACCAAAAAATATATATGGGGACGGGCGCATTCGCGAGCCTGCTGAGCGAAGCCGAAGGGCCCATCGAGCGAGGCGAGCCAGACATCCCCGATTGGAATTTTTACAATCTAACGAACCGAATAGGCATAAAATAGTGCTGTTTTTGTGGCTGGGACGAGATTCGTGCCCATGAATCAACGACTAAGCCTGAGCCACCACATACCTTCGCCATGGAGGGAGTTCTCCATGTTTCAATTCAAGAGAACCAGATCTCTATGCCTGATCGTCCCAGCCGCCCTGCTATCGATTCTCTGCGTCGGCTGCGGCAGCAGCAACTCCACGAACAGCAGCATGTCGCAAGCCCAGGCCCAGGCGGTGGCACAACAGTTCTCACAGGCTGTCGAGCAGGCTCTGGGTACCGCAGTTCCCGCGACCGCATCCCCCGCGACCGGCGACGCCCGTCCCAGCCTTTCAACAGTGGTGAGCGACCTTCGCCCAGACGCCTTGCCCGGATGCACTTCCACCTCGAACGGCGAAAACTGCAATATCCCCATCTCCTTGACGAACTACCCCTGCAGCGGCCCTAAAGGCGGGACCATCTCCGTCACCGGCGACGTCGACGGCACTCTGAACAATAGCGGGAGTGGCTCTCTGAGCACCCAACTCGCGAAACCCCGGCCAATTGTTCCGTATCCAACCTGATCCTGAATGGCGATCCAAGCATCAACGTCGGTGGCCAAATAAACTTCACCAACGACCAAACCCCCGTCTTTCCCGTAACCTTCACCGAAACCGGAGGCATCTCCTACGGCCCCAATCCCTCCGGAAGCTGTCAGGTCAACGTTACCTACACCATAAATTCTTCACTGAGCTGCACAGTCAGCGGAACAGTCTGCGGCCAGTCAGTCAGCGGAAGTTGTTAGCGGACGCGTGGTGCCCGCCTAGCTTGGAATTGCAATCACAAACGAAAGGAAGAAGGCGGCCCGGAAAGGCCGCCTTTGTTTTGATCCGTGTGAATCCGCGAAAATCCGTGGCAAAAGAATTCCTAAATATCCAGATTCTTCACATCCAGCGCATTCTCTTCAATAAACTTCCGCCGCGCCTCCACGTCCTCGCCCATCAGCGTGGTGAAGATGGTCTCGCACTCGGCAATATCTTCCAGTTTCACTGAAAGCAAAGTCCGCCGCTCCGGATCCATGGTCGTCTCCCACAACTGCGGAGCCGTCATCTCCCCCAGACCTTTATAGCGCTGCACATCATACCCGCGGCTGCCTTCCTTCTTCACATACTCAAACAGCTCGCGAGCCGTAGCTTTCTCCACAGGCTCAATCACCGCCTTGTGCTTGGGCGCAGCCTTAGCGCCTTTCTTCTCGGACTTCCCATCCGCGCCGTTCTCGGCGTCATCTTCCGCAGCTTCATCGCCATTGCCGTTCACCGCGCCAGCCTTGACCACGGCTTCAACAACGAAGGGCGGCTCCAGATAAGGCTCAATCTGCTTGAACTTCGAAATCAGCTGCCGGCACTCAGCGCTCGAAGCCAGTTCCCAATTGATCACATGCTCTGAGCCTTGCGAATTCACAAAGCGCACTTCCCACAAATTGTGTTCTTCATCAAAGCGTGACTCCACGCTCTTGAACTTCCGGTCTTTCTGCAGCTTCTTCAATTCTCGCTCCAGCTTCTCGATCTTTTTCGGCGGAGTCTTCTTGTCACCCTCGAAATCCGCATGCTTCGAAAAATCCAGCCGAGGAAGCAGCTCGGTAACGCTCTCATCCCGCACCCGCTTGTTCACCTTATCGAAGAAGTTGAGATACTCCTTCAGCACCGTCATAAAGCGATTCAGCGCAGCGCCTTCCAGCTTGGCCGCACCTTCGCCATAGCGCACCGTCACTCCATCTGCCCCGCGCTTAAGTGTCACCTTGTCAAAGGCATCGTCGTCCTTGATGTACTGCATCGACTTGCCCTTCTTGATCGAATACAGCGGCGGCTGCGCAATATACACGTTGCCGCGCTTAATCAATTCCTGCATGTGCCGGAAAAAGAAAGTAAGCAGAAGCGTGCGGATGTGCGAGCCGTCCACGTCGGCGTCGGTCATCAGAATGATCTTCCCGTAGCGCACTTTTGTCGGATCGAAATCATCCTTCGCAATGCCGGTGCCGAGCGCCGTGATCATGGCGCGAATTTCCTCGTGCGCCAGCATCTTGTCGTAGCGAGCTTTCTCGACGTTAAGAATTTTTCCCTTCAGCGGCAGAATCGCCTGGAAGCGCCGGTCGCGCCCCTGCTTCGCCGTCCCACCGGCCGACTCGCCCTCTACCAAAAACAATTCGCACCGGTTCGGATCCCGCTCCGAGCAATCCGCCAGCTTCCCCGGCAATCCACCCGAATCGAGCGCTCCCTTGCGCCGCGTCAAATCGCGAGCCTTGCGCGCCGCCTCGCGCGCCCGCGCCGCGTCGACAGCTTTATTGATAATCTTCCGCGCCACGGTTGCATTCTGCTCAAAGAACGCCCCCAGCCGCTCATTGATAAAGGCTTGAACTACCCCTGCGATGTCGGAATTCAGCTTGCCCTTGGTCTGCCCTTCGAACTGCGGCTGCGAAAGCTTCACGCTGATCACCGCGACCAGGCCTTCGCGCACATCGTCGCCAGTGAGGTTTTCCTTGACGTCCTTGAACAGGCCCATCTGCTGCCCGGCATAATTAATCGTGCGCGTCAAAGCCATGCGGAAGCCCGACAGATGCGTGCCCCCATCGACGGTGTTGATGTTGTTCGCGAAGCTGAACACCGATTCCGAATATCCGTCGTTGTACTGCAACCCAATCTCCATGGCCACGCCGTTGCGCTCCGCTTCCATGTAGATCGGCTTGTCGTGCAGCAGCTGTTTGCCGCGGTTCAAATGCTTGATGAACTCCGCGATGCCGCCGTTGTATTTGAACTCGGTGTGCTTGGCCTCGCCGCTCTTCGCATCGGTCGAGCGCTCGTCGATCAGCGTGATCAGCAGCCCCTTGTTGAGGAACGCCAGTTCGCGCAGGCGTTGAGCCAGCGTGTCGTAGTTATATTCCACCGTTCCGGTAAAAATGCTTCGATCGGGCAGGAAGTGAACCTTCGTCCCACGCTTCTTAGTCGCGCCCGCTTTCGCCATCTTGCTGGTGGGGTCGCCCTTCGAATAAGTCTGCTGCCAGGTGGCCCCATCGCGCCAGATTTCCAGGTCAAGCTCTTCGCTAAGCGCATTCACGCAAGAAACGCCCACGCCATGCAGTCCGCCAGAAACTTTGTAGGTGGACGAATCAAATTTCCCGCCAGCATGCAAGGTGGTCATCACCACCTGCGCGGCGGAAACTTTTTCCCCATCGATCACCATGTCATCCACAGGAATCCCGCGCCCATCGTCCACGACGGTGATGCTGTTGTCGATGTGAATCGTGACTTCAATCTTGGTCGCGAATCCGGCGAGCGCCTCGTCGACCGAGTTGTCGACGACTTCATAAACGAGATGGTGCAAACCGAGATCGCCGGTCGATCCGATATACATTGCCGGACGCTTGCGCACCGCTTCCATACCGCCGAGCACTTTGATCGAGTCGGCAGTGTAGTCGCTATTGCCGCCGCCGTTCCCGGCGGTGATCGGCGTCACAACTCCGTTTTTTGTTTTGGTTTCGACGATGGGAGTATTGATCTCTTTGGTGGCCATTCCGCTCCGCGGGAGAATGCCCCGACTTTCTCTCAGAACCAGGTCCGGTTACGTCTTGAAAATGAGACTTAAAACCCGCCCCAACCCAGCCTCTGGACTGCGCCCACGAATCGACTTCAAGTGATTGAAATATCTTATACTTAGGTTCGTTTGGCGACTGTCAAAATTATACCACGAAACCCTCGTTTTTTCGACCCGTAAAAGCCCCAGAATCGGCCCAGTAAACGTCCCAAAAAGGGCCGCCCTAACGCCCGCGCTGTAGTAGACTTTGCCGCTATGGCCGAGAAGCAAGAATCGCTACCCAGCCCGGCGAAGCAGGCCTTGAAGAATCCGCCCATTCTCTTTGATAAGACGCAGAAGATTCTTCGACAGATCGAAGGGAAACTCGGAGAACCGTTCATCACGTATTGGAACTCTCCGAACGGATCAATCTGCGACACCGATGTCAGCGGCCTCTACGGGATCCTGCGAAATATGGGCAAGGTGAATCGCCTGTCCCTGTTCATCAAATCGGATGGCGGGTCAGGACAGTCTTCCCTGCGGCTGGTCCATTTGCTGAGACAGTTTGTTACGAGGCTCACTGCCCTCGTACCGCTGGAATGCGCATCGGCCGCGACCATGCTGGCACTGGGAGCGGACAGAATTCTGATGGGACCCCTCGCCCATCTTTCTGCAGTGGACACATCCCTAACGCATGACCTGTCGCCGATCGACCGGGACAACAATCGCGTGCGCGTCAGCCAGGACGAGTTGCAGCGCGTGGTTCGTTTGTGGCAGCAGGAAGCAGCGGAAGAAAACTCGAACCCCTACGAGGCGCTGTTCGCCCACGTGCACCCCCTTGTGATCGGCGCGGTTGACCGCTCCAGCGCACTTTCGACAAAACTCTGCGTTGAGATTCTTTCCTATCACCTTAAGGATGCTAAGAAGGCCAAGCGCATCAGCAGCACTCTAAACTCGGAATACCCCTCGCACGGTTACCCGATCACCCTTCGTGAAGCGCGGCGGATTGGTCTCAAGGCTGAGCCCCTGGACGAAGCCACCAATCAGCTCCTTTGTGAACTTAACGAGACGTACGCAGAAATGGGGCAGCGCTCGTCCACTGACTTCGACGAGCGAAATTCACACGACAACAGCATCCTGAACATCATGGAGGGAAGGGGGTTGCAGATCTTTTTCCAGGCAGACAAAGACTAGCACTACCGCACCGAGGAGCGTCGCTGGGTCGCCCTCAACGACAAGAGTGGTTGGCGTAAGGCCGAGGTCGTCAAGGGAAAAACTGTGGTTTCCGTCTTCCACGTTCGATAGCGAGGTGCATAGCGAAATATAGCGTTTGCAATGGGATGCGTAATGCACCGGAAGACGCTCATTTGGCTACATCGGTACCAGCCTGCGTTCAGCGGCATCGGACAATCCATTCCTGATAAGATATGTACACTGGGGTACCGACCAAAACAAATGCCAGTGCCCGTTTCACAGATGTGGACCGTTTCGTCCTACGTCCTGCGCCAGAAATTAGCCGGCCGCAAGCAGTACCCGCTCGTGCTCATGCTCGAGCCTCTGTTCCGCTGCAACCTGGCCTGCGCCGGATGCGGCAAGATCCAGTACCCGGCCCACATTCTGAAAAAGGATCTCTCTCCCGAAGAATGCTTCCGCGCGGTCGACGAATGCGGAGCCCCCATGGTTTCCATTCCCGGTGGCGAGCCGCTCATGCATCCTGAGATTGCCGAGATTGTCGAAGGCCTGGTCGCGCGCAAGAAATATATTTATCTCTGCACCAACGCTCTGCTCCTGAAAGAGAAGTTAAGTCTTTTCAAGCCGAGCAAGTACCTGACCTTCAGCGTGCACCTCGACGGCCAGCGCGAAGAACACGATCTGGCCGTCTGCCGCGAAGGCGGCTATGATATCGCGGTCGATGCCATCAAAGAAGCTCTGGCTCGCGGCTTCCGCGTCACCACCAACACCACGCTGTTCGACGGCGCCGACCCGAAATCCGTACGCGCCTTTTTCGACGACATGATGGAGCTGGGCCTCGAAGGCATGATGCTCTCGCCTGGCTACTCCTACGATAAAGCTCCCGACCAAAAGCATTTCCTGGGCCGCGCCCGCACCCGCCGCATGTTCCGCGCGATCCTGTCGAACCGCAAAAAGAACTGGCGTTTCAATCTCTCGCCCCTCTTTTTAGAATTTCTAATGGGCAAGCGTACCTACCCCTGCACCCCGTGGGGCATGCCCACCTACAACGTTTTCGGTTGGCAAAAGCCCTGCTATCTGCTGCAGGATGGCTACGCCGAAACTTTCGCGGAGCTGCTCTCGACCACCAATTGGAGCAACTACGGCACCGAGTCGGGCAACCCGGCCTGCGCCAATTGTATGGTCCACAGCGGCTACGAAGCCTCCGCGGTAAACGCGACTTTCAGCTCGCTCGAAGGATTCCTAGCCACGGTGAAAGCCACGCTCTTCGACGGCTATCGCGACGAAGAGGCGCTGCGCCTGCTCGACGAGCCTCAAGCCCCGGTGCATCCGCTAGTGCAGATCGCCACCAACGATTCTCTGCAAGAAACCCGCGCCTGAAGTTCATAGAGAAGCTTATGACAGGCAAAGAATCCGGCCACGTTGATCACGAAGCCGCGCAAGCCGTGCCCCACGCCAATCCTGAGACTCTCGAAGTCGCCCCCGGCACCGCTCACGAAAAGCTCGAAGGCTGGATCCCGCAACTCGCCACAGAAGAAGAAATCCGCGTAGCCCTAGAAAAAGCCTTCGACTACCGCGGCGACGTAACCATCACCCGCAAGAACGGATCAAAGATCGAAGGCTACCTCTTCGACCGGCGCACGGCCGCAACGTTGAAAGACTCCGTGGTCCGCCTCTTCCCGAAAAACACCAACGAAAAAATCTCCATCTCTTACGCCGAGATCGCGGCCCTCGCCTTCACCGGACGCGACACCGCCGCCGGAAAAAGCTGGGAAGCCTGGATGAAGAAATACGCCCAGAAAAAAGCCGCCGGCGAAACCAACATCGCCCTCGAGCCCGAACCCCTGGACTGATCTCTACCCGTTGTCATCCTGAGCGAAGCATGAGCGCCTGAAAGGCGGTCATGCGAAGTCGAAGGACCCCATGATGCCGGTATCACAACCGGCGCTGAAAGGAATTTTTGCCACGAACTATCGCGCGGTTTTTGCCGCCCCAAAACTCAGCCCCTCCACCAACTCCTCCACCTCATCCTCCGTCCCCCCGATAAACGTAAACGAAACCGCATACCCGCGCGCCAGCACCACCAGCGTCGACTGCCGCATCACCCGCGATCCGACATCCTTTCGAAAATCTCCCCGCACCACCTTCTTAGTCCCAACCGCAAACTCGTAAGGTTCCTCCACCACCGCGAAACCCTGAGCCTGCGCCACTTCGGTCACGGGCCCAAAATACTGCGCCGCATCTTTCAACCCCGGATAGGCCGCTTCACTCTCCGCCGCAATCAGAATGGAAGAATTAACATCCTCCGCCCGAGCCTCCGGAGGCCGCGAAAACGCCGCCAGGAGCACGCGTCCGGCCTTGCGATCCGCTTCTGTCTTGCCGCTTTCCGTTTCTGCGCCTCCGTCGTCCCGGCCATTCATCTCGTCGGTGCGCAGCACCCACTGCGCCGGAATCTTGCATATGATTCCAAGCGCCGGGTTGCGGTAGACGCTGTCGCGTACGGTCCCCGAGTCCAGCGGAGAACCCGCATCTGACGCCGACTTTGTGGTTGGCTTCGACGAGGAAGAGGACGAGGAAGGCGCCACCTGGGCCCGAAGCGCTGCCTGCGCCAGCACGATTGCAACACATCCACAAAGGCAGCCGCAGAGGATTCGGCGGAAACTCATACCGCCATGTTATCCGACCTGGCGCTCGAATGGCACAGCCTCACTGCCTATGCCGCCCGCCCCAGCACCGGCTGTGTGCAGTGCGAGCACCGCCGCGCCTCAATTGGAATCTCGCTCAAACACTCCGGACATTTCTTGGTCGTCGGATCAGGCGGCTTCTCTCCCCGATTCATCCGCGCCACCAGCGCATTCACGGGTAGAACTACAAAGAAATAAACCGCAACCGCGATCAGAAAAAATGAGATGCAGGCGTTGATGAAGTTGTCGAGAGGAAACGGAACGCCATGAACCGTGAACTCGAGCGACGAGAATTTTTCTCCCCCGCCGGTAGCAAGCTTGATCAGCGGATTCAGAAACGCTGACGTCAGCCCTCCAACAACGCTGGCAAACGCCGCGCCAATCACCACGCCCACCGCCATGTCGACCACATTGCCCCGCAGGATGAACTTCTTGAACCCGTCAAGCATGGAAACCTCCAAACAGGATTGGTCGCAAATGTATGACAGCAAGGCCCACAGGTCAAGCCCGGCGGGACATTTGGGCTCTCAGGGAAGATCTAAGTTGTTGCAGAAAGAAGGAGTGTTCAGATCCGCATCGGCATAACAATATACCGGTACTTATAATCATCGCCCTCGGCTGGCCGCAACTGCCCTGCCGATTGCGAATCCTTCAACTCCAGCCGCACATCGTCGGTTCCGGCGGCTTTCAGGAAGTCAACCAGGTACTGCGCGTTGAAGCCGATGGTGAGCGTCTCGCCGTCATACGGAGCCTCGATCGAATCCTCCGACTCGCCTGCTTCCGTCGACGAAGCTGAAATCTTTACTTCGCCCTTTTCGAGCTTCAACCGCACCGCGCGCGAACGCTCGTCGGCAAACTGCGCCACGCGCAGAATCGCCGAGTTCAAATCGGAGTTGTTCAGCGTAATGCTCTTGTTGTTGTCTTTGGGCAGAACCGCCTCAAAGTTCGGGAACTGCCCCGTAAGCTGCCGCGAGGTGAGCAGCCGCGATCCGATGCGGAAGAATAAAGTCGATTCATCCTTGGCAAACTCCACAGTCTCAGCGTCGGTCGAATCCAGCAGCGACTTCAATTCGTCCATACACTTCTTCGGCACCAGTGTCTTCATCTCACCGGAAACGCCCTCAAACTTCTCTCCGCTGCGCTCGCAATGCGCCAACCGATGCCCATCGGTCGCGACCATTGTGATCGACTCCGGCTTCAGAAGCATCAACGCGCCGTTCAGCGTGTAGCGCGACTCTTCACTGGAAATCGCAAAGCCAGTCCGCGCAATCAAGCCGCGTAACACCTGCCCTGGAATCTTCACCACTCCGGCCGCAGGAAACACCAGCAAGCTGGGGAAATTCGACTTCGCCATCCCCACCATCTTTGTGTTGGAACGCCCGCAGCGGATGCTGACCCAGTGATTCTCGAGCAGTTTAATTGTGATATCGGCGTCTGGCAGCAGCTTCACGTAGTCATGCAGTTTGCGCGCCGGAATCGTGCACGATCCTTCTTTCTTTACCTTCGCATTGCACGAAGTTCGCAAACTTAGATCCAGGTCGGTTGCGGTCAGACGCAGCTCGCCATCGGCTGCCTCAAATAAATAATTGGAAAGAATCGGAATCGTGGTCTTGCGCTCGACCACACCCTGCGTCGCCGTCAGCTCCCGTAGCAACTCAACCTTGCTGACCGTAATCTCCATCGTCCCCACCGCCGTCTCCACTGCAATCGCTGCTTCCACCGGCATAGACTTCTTCTCCCCTGCCGCGTGCTACTTTTATTACTTCCCTTATATCAAATACAAAACCTATAAAACCAGCAGTAACAGTAATCGAGTCGGAGAAGTGGAAAACTTTAAGAACTGACCTATTGTCACCACCTTGGGGAGCATCCCTTCGTGTGAGAAATCGGTCCCGAACCCGGCGGAGACCCTACAACAAGATTTCCGCTTTTCTCGTTTCCTCCAGCCCTTGCACAGTTTCCACATCTCATTCACAGCTCGGAAAAAAGGAAACTGATCGATTCGGTGCAAAACTACAAAGAACTGCCGTTTATCCGCCTAATTGCTCGGTCAATTTATTGAGCAGCCTGTTCAAATCTTTGTCGTTCTTGCGAGCCTCTTCGATCTTCTCCACGGAGTGCAGGACGGTCGTGTGATGTTTCCCGCCAAACTGCCGCCCGATTTCCGGCAGCGACGCCTCCGTCATGTGTTTCGCCAGATACATCGCAATCTGCCGCGGATAAACAATCGCCCGTGAATTGTCTTTCGCCTTGATCTCGACCAGCCGCAGCCCAAACTGCTCGGCCACCATTTTCTGGATCGACTCAATCGTGACCTTGCGCGCCTGCGAATCGATAAAATTCTTCAGCACCTGCTGCGCATAAGGCAGCGTGATCTCCGCCCCAATCAGCGACGAATGCGCCACCAGCCGGATCAGCGCCCCTTCCAGCTCGCGCACGTTCGACCGGATATTCTGCGCCACATACAGCGCAACATCCGTCGGCAGCGTAACCTTCTCCTGCTCCGCCTTTTTCTGCAGGATCGCTACCTTCGTCTCCAGATCCGGCGGCTGAATATCGGCGATCAGTCCCCACTCAAAGCGGCTGCGCAACCGGTCTTCTATCTCCGCCAATTCCTTGGGCGAGCGATCGCTCGCGATCACGATCTGCTTCATCGTGTCGTGCAGCGCATTGAAGGTGTGGAAAAATTCTTCCTGTGTCCGCTCCTTGCCCGTCAGGAACTGGATATCATCGATCAGCAGCACGTCCACGCTGCGGAACTTGTCGCGGAACGACGTCATCTTGTCGTAGCGCAGCGAGTTGATCATATCGTTGGTGAATTTTTCGCTCGAGACGTAGCAGATCGCCGCTTGTGGCTGCCGCCGTTTCACTTCGTGCCCGATTGCCTGCATCAGATGGGTCTTGCCCATACCCACGCCACCATAGAGGAACAGCGGGTTGTAGGCTTTCGAAGGACGTTCCGCGACCGCCTGGCAGGCCGCATGAGCAAACTGATTTCCGCTTCCGATCACGAATGCGTCAAACGTGTAACGCGGATTCAGTTGCGCTGCGCCATCCCAGTCGAACCGCGCCTGCGCCGGAGCCCCGCCCACCGGAACCGGACCAGCCGACAGCCCGCCATTGTGCCGCACCGCCGTCGCCGCTGGATCGTCCTCCGGCGTCACAAACTTCACGTCGTTGAACTCCAGCCCCAGGTTGTCGATCGCCTCCTGGATCAAGTCCGCATATTTGTCGGCGGTGTGCCGGAAGTCCGCCGTGGGCACCCGCACGAACAAAATTCCTCCGCTGGAGTGGCTGTAGCGTGTCGGTTTCAACCACGTGTCATAGGCGTGCCGGTTGATCTTTTTTTCCAGCGCATCCAGAATGCGCGTCCACGGATTGGGGGAAAGTGGTGTGCTCTGAGCTGACATAATTATGAAATACCCGCCGCGGCGTCCCGGCGGCTGGCTGAGGGCGCCTGTCTAAAACCGCTGTTTACCTACTCGCCGATGGAACTCTTAGTGTACTGCGGAATGCGCCACTTGTGTCGTGCGCGATTGCTATTTACGAATGAGAATCTCAAACTCGACCGTGCGGAATCGTAGCACAAAAATTTTTCGTCGTAACGGAAATCTTCACGCACAAATTTTTTCCGGACACCATTCGGAACCCCAAGCCCCGCGCCTGTCAAGTGTCAAGGATGTAACTGCAACGCGCGCAGTGCAACTGCATTGTCATTCCGAACAAGCGTTCTTTGCGCGGTGAGGAATCTGGGCGAGCCGCGCGAAGCGTCGCGTCCTTTGCGACAGCAATAATCGCGCGTTTGGCTCGCATCCTCATCAAGCTGCGTCAATCTGCCTACCCGCCCTTTGCCCTCACCCCTCCCCGTCATTTATACTTGCCGTTTGCCATAACACTGTCGACGGAATCAGGAGCAGCTATCTTTCATGCCCAAGCGTACATTCCAACCTAACCGGCGCAAGCGAAGCAAGAAGCATGGTTTTCGCACGCGAATGAAGACCCAGGGCGGCAAAAAGGTGATTTCTCGCCGCCGCGCCAAAGGACGGAAGCGGGTCTCCGTGAAACCCGGCTTCCGCGAGTAGCTTTTCTGGTGCCGCTCACTTCCACAGTCGAGACCCTCAGCCGCCGCCCATTGCTCCACGCGGGCCTGCTGGCTAATGTCCCGTTGAAAACTCGGCCCTACTTCGCCATGCCATCAAAGCCAACAGCCCGATTTCCCCGTAGCGTGCGCCTTCTGCGCCATGCGGAGTTCGAGCGCGTCTACAAACAAGGACGCCGCCACTTTTCCGCGTCCATCACCGTTTTCTATTGGCCGCGCCCGGCAGAAGAAACGCCAACCGCAGGCTTGCGCGTGGGATTCACGGTAGGCCGCGCCCTCGGCGGCGCCGTGCAACGCAACCGCATGAAGCGCCGCCTGCGCGAAGCCGTCCGCATGATGCGCCCACCCGCAGGCGTTGCGGCGGATGTCGTGATCAATCCGAAAAAGTCATTGCTGGCTACCGACTTCGCGGCGCTGCAGAACGAAGTCAGCCGAGCCTTCGCCGTGATCGAACAGAAGTTGTCAGGGAAAGCAAACTCTGATGCAGCCACGAACAGAATTGCCGAAGCCCGAAACCCGAAAGCCGATAGCCGCCCTTGAGCAACATCGCCAAACTCGTCACGCTGCACCTGTTGCGGGCCTACAAATGGGCGATCTCGCCCATCCTGCCCCCAGCGTGCCGCTACGTGCCGACCTGCTCCGAATATGCCATGGAGGCCGTCGAGCGCTTTGGCGCTGTGCGCGGCGGATGGATGGCCTTTACCCGTATCCTCCGCTGTCATCCCTTCGCCCGCTCCGGCTATGACCCGGTGGTTAAGCGGGCGACCGGCGGAAACTGTAATTCAGTGCCCGTGAGGTAATTAAGGACGACTTTGGCTGAATATCAAAATCCTCAACAAGAGCCCGGCTCCGAGCGCCGCCTCCTCATCGTGGTTGTTCTGACGTTCGTCGTCCTCGTTGTCTCTCAGGCAGTCCTCAAGAAATACGCGCCGCCCCCAGCCGAGCCAGCGAAAAATAAATCCGTACAAACGCAGCCGGCAATCACACCCCCTGCGTCTGCTCCAGCGGCGATTATCCCCACGCATCCAACCTCGACGGTCACCAAGCAGGCTTCCGCCGAAACTGAAACCGTTATCGAGAACGACCTGTACAAGATCACCTTCACCAACCGCGGCGCCCAGGTTAAATCCTGGATCCTCAAAAAATTCGACAACGATGCCCAAAACGGCCGGCTCGAATTAGTCAACTCCGCCGCCGCTCAAAAATTCGGCTACCCACTCTCTTTGTGGACTTACGACGAAACTCTGCGCAACCGCCTCAACTCTGCGCTCTACGTAGCTTCAAACGAAGGCAATCTCACGGCTCCGGCCACTATCACCTTCGAGTATGCCGATCAGGATCTGGTTGTTCGCAAGACTTTCCATTTCGACCACACCTACCTCCTCAACGTCGAAACCTCCGTCTTCTACAAAGGGGCGGAAATCTTTGCCCCGCCCGCATGGCCCGCCGGATTCGGCGACCAGGTCACGGCCGCCGCCTATGCCGCCGCTCGCATCGACTACCACGATGACGCTTCCACCGACCACACCGCATTGGTCTTTCCGAATTTCGTTCTGCGTCTGCCCATCAAGAGCATCAGCAGCGGCAACACCATCAAAGGTCCATTCGAATGGGCCGGTACTGGCGATCAATACTTCACCGCGATTTTTATCCCCAACGATCCCACCACTACGGCCATGGTCACGCTGCGCAACTCCTTGGAGATTCCGCAGAAGCCCGGCTTCAATCCTGTGGGCGCCAGTTCCAAAGACACCGCGAACGTAGATGTTCTAGGCGCCGCTGTAGGCAGCCTTCCCGGCCCCACCACCGAGCGCATGTACGTTGGCCCCAAAGAACTGGCCGTGCTTGATGCAGTCTCCGTTCCCACCATCAAGAACGGCAATCCTGATCTCCGCGGCATCGTCGATTTCGGCTGGTGGGGCATTCTCGCGCGCCCGCTCTTCCTCTGGCTCAAGTGGACCTACAACCACATGGTTCATAACTGGGGATGGGCCATCGTCATTCAAACTTTCATCATCACCATCCTGCTGCTCCCGCTGCGCATCACGCAGATGAAGTCGATGCTGAAGATGCAGCGCATCCAGCCCCAGATCAAAAACATTCAGGAGAAATACAAGAAGTACAGCCTGCGCGATCCCCGTAAAGCCGCCATGAACGAAGAGATCAGCGCGCTCTATAAAAAGGAGAGCGTCAATCCCGCCGGCGGCTGTCTGCCTCTCATCATTCAGTTCCCGTTCCTGATCGCCTACTACAGAATGTTAGGCGTAGCTCTCGAGCTGCGCCACGCCCACTGGCTCTGGATCACCGATCTCTCCGCCTCCGACTGGGTGCTGCCTCTGTTGATGGTAGTCAGTATGGTCGTCATGCAGCGCATGACCCCGCAAGCCGGCATGGATCCCGCCCAGCAAAAAATGATGACGATCATGATGCCGTTATTCATGGGCTTCATCTTCTTTAAACTGGCCGCGGGATTGAACCTGTATTACACCGAGAGCAACCTGATTATGATCGCGCAGCAAGCCGTAATGAACCGCACCAAGCTGGGACGCGAAATGCGCGAGATGATGGAAAAACGCGCCCGCAAAAAAGAGAAATAGCTGGAGCCGCCTATGGACAAACTAGCCGCCGCCAACCGCATCAACGAATTCCTCCAGTCGGTCGTCACCAACGGAGGACTCCACCTCAAATACCGCATCGTAGTCGATCCCCCAGCGCCCACCGACTGGGAGAAACCAGAAATCTTTGTGGATTTCTCCGGTCCCGATTCCACCCTGCTTCTCGATCGCGGAGCCGAACTTCTCCGCGCTCTCGAACTCTTAGCCTTCGAAATCCTCCACCTACCTTCCGCTGAGCACGAAAAGATTTCTTTCGATTGCAAGAACCAGCGTTCCATCCGCCTCCAGGAACTCCGCATGGCAGCGACCGTCGCCGCCGAAAAAGTTCGCCAGACTGGGACACCGTTCCACTTCGCTCCCATGTCCTCGCGCGAGCGCCGCATCGTTCACCTCGCCCTGCGCGATCAAACCGACCTACGCACTGAAAGCGACGGCGAAGGCTTCAACCGCTGCGTAGTCCTCTACCCCGCAGACTACAAACCCGCCGCCAGTAAGCAATCCCGCCGCACCCTCCCGTAGTCTGGCTCCTCATGAGCTCTGTCATCCTGAGCGAAGCAAATGCTTGCGCGCTTAGCGCAAGCACTTGTGCAGTCGAAGGACCCCTTACCCGCCGCCACCACCACCAGCCCCGCAAGGAGTTTCCGCCACGGCTCCGTCTTGCGCCTGACCCACTCCCACAGGCAAAATAGACCGCACCACCATTCCACCCAGAGGCCCCATGCATCTAGAGCGCCAGGCAATGATTCTGCTCTCGCTACTACTCCCCATGTTGACTCTATTCTCCGCCGCCCAAACCGCCCCGCTCACTTACCCTCAAGCCCGGCGCGGCGACCAGGTCGATGACTACCACGGCACCAAAGTCGCCGATCCCTACCGCTGGCTCGAGGACACCGACTCCGCCGAAACTCACGCCTGGGTCGAAGCCGAAAACAAACTAACCTTCGGCTACCTCGATCAACTCCCCTACCGCCAGGCCATCCGCGACCGCCTCACCAAACTCTGGAACTACGAGCGCTTCACCACTCCCAGCCAGTTTGGCGGCCGCTATTTCTACCTGCACAACACCGGACTCCAACAACAGAATGTCCTTTTCGTCGCCGAGTCCCTCAACGCCGAACCCCGGATCCTGCTTGATCCCAACACTCTTTCTCCGGATGGGACCGTAGCTCTGGCAGGTGAAGCCATTTCCGAAGACGGCAAACTGATGGCCTACGGCATCGCCACCTCGGGCTCGGACTGGACCGAATGGCACGTCCGCGACGTCGACACCGGAAAAGATCTCTCCGACGATCTCAAGTGGGTAAAATTCTCCGGCGCATCCTGGACCAAAGACAACCTCGGTTTCTTTTACAGCCGCTACGACGAACCCACCGGCGCTACCATGCGCGACACCAATTATTTTCAAAAGCTCTACTATCACCGCCTCGGTACCGCCCAATCCGAAGACAAACTGATCTACGAGCGCCCCGACAACAAAGAAATGTTGTTCGGCGGCAGCGTTACTGATGACGGCCACTATCTGATCATCCACGTCTCCGAAGGCACCTCGCCCAAGAATCGCCTCTATTACAAGGACCTCACCCAACCCGATTCCCAAGTAGTAAAGCTGCTCGACGACTTCGACGCGCAGTACATATTCATCGATAACGACGGCCCCATCTTCTGGTTTCAGACCGATCTCGATGCTCCCCGCGGACGCGTGATCGCCATCGATACCCGCCATCCCGAACGGATCAACTGGAAAACCGTAGTTCCGCAAAGCGTCGACAAGCTCGAGTTCTCGAACGTAGTGAACAATTCATTTCTGCTGGCATACCTCAAAGATGCTCGCACCGAAGCCCGCGTCTACGACCTCAGCGGCACGTTCCTGCACAACGTCGATCTGCCCGGCATCGGCACCGCCGCAGGTTTCGGCGGCAAACGCAAAGACAAAGAAACGTTTTACGCGTTCACCAGCTTCATTTCCCCGGCCACTGTCTATCGCTACGATCTCGAAGCCGCCAAGAGCGCGGTCTTCCGCCAGCCCAAAGTTGATTTCGATTCCACTCTCTACGAAACCAAACAAGTCTTCTACGCCAGCAAAGACGGCACCCGCGTCCCCATGTTCCTGACTTACAAGAAAGGATTAAAGGTCGACGGACAAAACCCCACGCTGCTCTATGCCTACGGCGGATTCGAGATCTCCCTGACGCCGAACTTTTCCGTTCCCAATGTAGTCTGGCTTGAAATGGGAGGCATCTACGCGCAGCCGAATCTGCGCGGCGGCGGGGAATATGGCGAGGAGTGGCATCAGGCGGGGATGAAGCTGAAAAAGCAAAATGTCTTCGACGACTTCATCGCCGCTGCCGAATGGCTCATCGCCAACAAGTACACGTCCACGCCGAAGCTGGCAATTCGCGGCGGCAGCAACGGCGGCCTGCTCGTCGGCGCCTGCGTAACTCAACGCCCCGATCTCTTTGGCGCAGCCTTACCCGAAGTCGGCGTCATGGACATGCTGCGCTTCCAGAAATTCACCATAGGCTGGGCCTGGACCAGCGACTACGGCTCCTCCGACAACGCCGAAGATTTCAAAGCCCTCTACGCCTACTCCCCGCTGCACAACCTGAAGCCAGGAACAAAATATCCCCCGACGTTGATCGCCACTTCCGACCACGACGACCGCGTAGTCCCCGGCCACAGCTTCAAATTCGCTGCCACCATGCAAGCCGACCAAGCCGGCCCAGCCCCCATCTTAATTCGCATCGAGACAAAAGCTGGCCACGGCGCCGGCAAATCCATCACAAAGCTGATCGACGAAACCGCCGACACCTGGTCCTTCCTGGCGCACAACCTGGACATGAAGGTACCGTTGCAACAGTAGCGCCGCAGCTGCAATACCGACCCGTAGATCTGTCATCCTGAGGCCCGCGCTTTTCGCGGGCCGAGGGACCTATGCACTTGCCTGCGCAACCCGCGGCTCCGCCAGCATTCTCCCCGTGACGCCAACTCCGGAAGCCTTCCCACAAATCGGCAGGGTAGGTGTGTGTTCCCGCTAGCCACAGTTACTGTCGTAAGCCGCAGACCCGGCACCAGAATGGTGTAATTCCCAAAGGGCGTTACGAGTCCCGAACCCATGCCTCGGTGTCCAGATTGCACACGTGATCTTCCCCCCTTCCAAACACTCTGTTCAGAGTGCTACGAGGCGAGGTATGCCGAGGCAAGTCGCCCGAAGTCCCTTCTGCAATCGATTCGGCAATTCGGAACGAATCCGCGAAGACAGCAGGTAATAAGAGATCGAATCAATGCGCAGCCGTGGTGGGTGGCGTGGTGTCTTGCCGTCATCGGCCTCGGACTCGACTGGCGTTGTGCATTCGACTGGTTCGCCGAAAAGAGCCCTTTTTACTCCGAGCTTGTCCTGGGCAGAGCCTTGCTAATAGTGCTGGCGTGTGCCGGCATTGCTTTGTTGGCGACGCGCTCCATCCGGGAACGAAGATTCCTGGTCGCCTCGGTAGTTTTCTGTGCGCTCTCCGTCGAGCTATACCGCTTCCTAAGCAGCGGTTGGATCGCCCACCGCCGATGAATCATCTCTAGCCGTGCCAATGCACCTGTCGGCCCTCCGAGAATAGTCATCCTGAGGCCCGTGTCTTTCGCGGGCCGAAGGACCCATGGAGCTTTCGTGCACCATCACCACAGTTGACAACTGCCCCGGCGAACGCTTTCCGGGGGGTTCCCATAAACCCCGCTCTCGACAAAATAATGGGAAGGAGCGAGAATTCGGCATCGGGACCCGAATTCGCGATCGACAGCACCACGGAGCCTGAATGAATTTCACATTGAAGGATTGGATCGCGCTCGCTACTTCGAGCGCGTTTGCTTTTGCCGTATTTGGCAACATCTCTTCTAAGGCAGGGTATCCAAGGTGGCATAGTCTAATCATGGCCATCCCGCTGGTCAATCTCGTTGCCCTGTTTGTTTTCGCTTACTCCACTTGGCCAATTGAAAGCAAAGTTCTGCAATTGGAGCTCGCCGGCCCAAAGCAAATCTCGCGAGATGAAACGAGAGGCGAGACGTCCTGAGACTCCCTCACCTTCCCTCATCCGCCGAAGGCCCATACACCGAAGGCACCGCCACATCATTCAACCGCAAATAAACTCCCAACTGCGCCCGATGATGGATCACATGATTCATCATCATCCGCCGCATCGCACCCATGCGCGTCCCGTCGTAAAACTTTCTCTCACCGGCCGATAGCGTCCACTTTCCAGCCCAACGCTCATCGCTGGCGCCCGCAATCGCAGCCCGCACCGCCGCAACATTCTTATCAAACAACTCCAGCACATGCTTCTGTGACTCCGCCACATTAGGCTTGCGCGGCGGTTCTCCAGCCGGACGGTTGGCAAAATCCAGAGCGTCCTCTTTCATCACCTTCACTCCCATGCCGGGCAGCTCGGCAATATGACCGGCCAGCCGCCCTAGCGTCATCGATTTCTCATGCGGCTTCCAGGCCAGCTTATCCTCCGGAATCCGCTCCAAAGTCCGCCGCGCCGCCGCCATCTCTAAATCAAACTCCGCCAAAAGCTCCGCACTAACTCCCATCGCACCCTCCTCGCACCACGTTTTGGATCTGATGCACGCTGATTCGCTTCTCTTAAAGTTTGTCAGGCAGAAATTCTGGATAAGAACTCCACTGGGCCAGCTTAGCAAACAGAAATCAGGATTTCCAGCAACCGAACCAGAACCCGGAACTGTCAGGACGTTCCACTATTACCAACCAGGTTCGCACCGAACTTCAATTGAGCCAAGGCCAAAACATTCCACTTCGATCCGATCAAGCCCCAGACAACGGATGAAAACGACCGCCCAGTACCCATTCGAATCCCACCAGTTAACTACGAAGATTCGTTCCCACCCGAATTGCCCTGTGCTCCTCCGTGTCCCCTGTGTTAAAGGGGTTTTCTTTCCAAAGAAAAAAGAGCGGCCGCAAAAGCCGCTCTCAATAGAAGTTAGTTACTGGGTACTGGGTACTGGGTACTCGGTACTGAGAGCTAACTCCCGGCAGCCGCTCCCGCAGCAACCGGAATCACTCCCGCAATCGCCATCCCTTCAATGCGTGTCAGAACATTCTCCACGCTGGCCCCGGTATCGGTACAAGCATCCACATAAGGATGCCGGCTTCCATCCGCGTGCATCACCAGCACGCTAACCTCAGCCTGCGCCTTCTTCACCGTATAAGGTAGATGATGCCGGTCATTCCGGCTCAACGTCGGACCCAGCACCACCAGGTCGAACCGCCCCTTGCCAATCGCCGCTTCCACGGCCTTTCGCCCCACAGCCCTCTCTACCGTGTGCCCAGCCTGCTCCAAGGCCGTTGCCGTAACCGCCTGTTCCTCAGCATCCCCTTCACCATAAAGAATTTTCAGCTTCGCTGCTTTCGCCATGTGTGTCCTCGCCACTCACGGTAGCAACGCTCCCACCGTCTGAGTACATCACCGAAGACCAGCAACAACCGGGGCAAATCCCTTGCTAGGAGCCGAAACTCCAAATTCCCTTCCCCTTGGCCGATTTCGGCGCTAAACTGTTTAGCCCAGAGGGGTCTCCCATGCTCCGCGCTCGCTTCGTAGTCGCTATCATTTTCCTGCCAACTCTCACAGCCATCGCTTCGGCGCAGTCCGAACCTTCCACTGCGAGCTGTAATCTCGACGACGGACGCCAGGTTTACATCCGCTACAACCCCGTCACCGCAAAAAATGACAAAGTTCCCAACGGCAAGCCCTGGACTCCCGGCGGCACTCCCATGACCCTCTTCAGCGAGGCTCCACTCGCCTTCGGAGGCGTAACCATCCCCATCGGCGCCTACACCGTCTACCCCATTCCCGAAAAAGGTAAATGGACTCTCGCCGTCAACAAAAACGTAACCCCCGGCTCCGCCTACGACGAAAAGCAGGACCTCGCCCGCTCTCAAATGGAAACCGACCAGGTCTCCGAATCCGCCGACACTCTCGAGGTCGCCTTCGCGCACTACAACACCAAATGCACCCTCCGCATCTACTTCGGCAAAGTGGCCTCCTTCGCCGACTTCATCGCCAAATAGCTGTTGTTGCGATCAATAAAGGACTGTCATCCTGAGAGAAGCGAAGGGGACCCAGGTGATTTGCCGCCACCAGCAAGTGCCCGGCCCGGTGACCAAAGTCCCATCTCCCCATTGTCCTTCCTGTTCTTGTTCCTCCCGCCATCTTCAACGAAGATGATTAGGAATTACTAACGAATACAGCAGCTCAAAGTCTCCCCCAGACTGAGAACCCAGTGAAAAACCTGTCTCTAGCCATCATCCTCTGCGCCGCCACGCTGGCATCTGCGCAAACCGCGACTCCAGCAACGACGACCCAGGCAACCGTAACCCGCACCACCAAGGCCGTCCACTACCGCCTGCAAGGTGGCCAGACCAAAGTAGATTTCCACGGCACCAATCTTCTCCAGGGCGCATCCGGTGAAGCCCGCGTAGAAGGCAAAAAGACTAACCTCCAGATCGAAGTGAAATTCCAGAACCTCGAAGACGCCACCAAGTTCGGACTCGAATACTTAACCTACGTTCTCTGGGCCGTATCTCCGCAAGGCCGCCCCGTGAATCTAGGCGAGGTCACGATCGACCACAACAGCAACACCGCGCACCTGAAAGCCGCAACTGATCTCCAGACTTTCGGCATGATCGTAACCGCCGAGCCCTACTTCGCCGTAACCGCGCCCGGCAACATGGTGGTCATGGAAAGCGCTCCCGTCGACGGCGGGGCAGGCGAAAACATCGAAGCCAAATATGATCTCGTAAGCCGCGGCACCTATTCTTCAACCAACACGCATATTCAGGACGCCATCTTCGGCATCGACAGCAAAACTCCGCTCGAGCTTTTCGAAGCCCGCAACGCCGTTCGCATCGCCCGCATCGCCGCCGGAGACAAATACGCCGCCTTCATCATTTCCAAAGCCAGCCAGCAGCTCCTGAACGCCGAAAGCATCTACCGCCAAAAGCAAAACAAAGCCGCAGTAGAAGCCGCCGCCAAAGAAGCGACCGAAACCGCCGAAGAAGCGCGCCTGATGGCCGTAAAGCAAAAAGCGGAGGACGAAGCCCAGGCCGCCGCCGCCGCCCGCGAAGCCAAAGCCCGCGCCGATGCTGACGCTGAAGCCAAGCGCCGCGCCGAAGCGGAGACCGCCCGCGCCGAAGCCGAACAAGCCAAAGCCGAAGCCCTAAAGATGAAGCAGGAAGCCGAAGCCGCAGCAGCAGAAGCCGCGCGTCAGAAAGCCGAAGCCGAGAAAGCCACCGCCGAAGCCGTAGCCCAGCAGCAAGCTTTAGCCGCCGAAACCGACAAAGCAAAACAAGCCGCAGCCCAATCCGACGCGCTCCGTCAGCAAGCAGAAAAAGATAAGGAGCAAGCGGAATATGACAAGCAGGAACTCCGCGCGCGTCTCCTCCAACAACTCAACAGCATCCTGGCTACCCGCGATTCCGCCCGCGGCCTCATCGCCAACATGTCCGACGTTCTATTCCGCAGCGGCAGCTTCGAACTCCTGCCCGGAGCCCGCGAGCGCCTGGCAAAAGTTTCCGGAATCGTTCTTGCGTATCCAAGTCTGCACGTAGCCATCGAAGGCCACACCGACAGCGTAGGCAGCGACGACTACAACCAGCAACTCTCCGAACGCCGCGCCCAGGCCGTCCGCGATTATTTCGTTCAGCAGGGAATTAGCTCCACCAACGTAGAAGCCCATGGCTACGGCAAGACCGAACCCATAGCCACCAACGACACTCCCGAAGGCCGCCAGCAAAATCGCCGCGTAGAATTAATCCTCTCCGGCGACGCGATAGGCAGCAACGCTGACGAAACCAAACCCCAAACCGTAAGCACCCTGCATTAATAACCCTGTCATCCTGAGCGGAACAAGGGCTTGCGCCTTAGCGCAAGCCCTTGTGCAGTCGAAGGACCTCTTTCATCTTCGGGGCGCCCGCGGCTCCGAAGGGAGTTTCCGCCACCGACCGGCAAGCCCCCAAAAGTCCACCTGCCATCGTGCCCCAAAAACCCCACTACCCCCTTGCCCCATCCCCCAAAACCCATTACCCTAAGTCAGCATCTGGCAGGTAGGGCCCATGTTCACCCCGCACCCCAATCTAGCGGACGACGTCAACCACGCCATCATCCAGTCTGAAATCGAAGGTGGAGTTTTTCTCCACGATCTCCCACCCTCCACAGTTCTGGAAATCCAAACCATGCACCACTGCTACACCGCCGTTCTTCTAGGCGGCAGCCACGCACTCATCTCCGGCCATCCCGAATTCTGTCCAAGCCCGGTTCACGTAGCCATCGCAGGTTCCACCTGGGGAGGCTCCATGCTCAAACTCCAATACGTAGGCCGCGGCATGCACCTCGAATTTCACCACCCCAAATACGACACTCCCATAGTCACCAGTCCCATCCAGGAAATCCGCGACTCCCAACCCCTCCTCATGGAAGAATTGTCATCCCGAGCGTAGAACTGTCCATCCCGAGCACAGAATTGTCATCCCGAGCGTAGCGAGGGATCTTGGTGTCTGCGCGCGCCATCCTGAACTCGCTAAGCTACCAACACCCTGTCATCCTGAGCGGAGCGAATGCTTGAGCGCTTAGCGCAAGCATTCGTGCAGTCGAAGGACCCCTTACCCGCCAGCACCACCACGGACCCAGCAAGGCATTTCCACCACCCACCCAGCATTTCTCCGTGCCTCGGTCTCCGTGGTAGATTCCGAACTTCCGAGGTACAATCAATCCGCCGTTATGTCCATCACTATCCGCGAAGTCAATCACGTCACCATCGTCGACATCACCGGACGCATCACCCTGGGCGATGAGACCGGACAGCTCCGCGACACCATCCGCCAGCTCCTCGTCGATGGCAAGAAAAAAATCGTTCTCAATCTGGCGCAGGTCGATTACATCGATTCCTCCGGTGTAGGCGAACTCGTCAGCGGATACACCGCCGTGCGCAGCGCCGGCGGCGAGCTGAAACTCCTAAGCCTAACCAAAAAAGTCCACGACATAGTCCAGGTCACCAAGCTCTACACCGTCTTCGACATCAAAGACGACGAATTCACCGCCATAAAATCCTTCGACTACTTCTTCGCCAAATAGAATCTTCCAAGCCTTGTCATCCTGAGCGGAGCAGTCGAAGGACCCCTGCAATCTCATACGCCACGCTGCCCTCGACGGGCATTCTCCCCGCACCGCCGGCGCCGTCCCGCACTTCATGCAAATACCCGAGATATACTCCCATTAACCCAACACAGAAAACGAGGCGCCCCATGCACAAACTCACACTACCCATCCTCCTGCTGCTCTCGACCATCTCCTGGGCATCCGACCCCAAACCCGCCGACTACTCCACCACCGTCCACGTCAGCGCCTCGCGCATGGTTCTTCAACCCACTTCCATCGTCTTCGATCAGCAGTTGAATGTCGTTATCGACGGCAAGAAATACGAACTATGGTCTCCCAACGTCAATGCGCTACTGTCGCTAGGCGACTACAAAGCAAAGCTCGTCAAAGACGAGCACCGATCCACCTACGACTCCTACCAGGTCTATGAATTCCTCTTCCCCGACGGCAAAACCAGAAAGTTCGACGTAGTAGGCCAAATCGAATAATCAAAGGAGGTCCGTACGAGGGCACGGCTTCAGCCGTGCCACAAAGATGGAGGCCTGCACAACCGTGGAAGAGCGGCGCTTAAGCGCCGCGTATGGGCCCAGAAAGAGACTGGGGCTTCAGCCCCCGATGGACTTATCTATGACACAACAAATCTCCCGACTCGGTACCAGCCGCTACTTCCCATACTCCCTCACTTCCCCATCCACGGAAACGGCCACATACCGATGCATCTCCACATCCCGAAACTGCACCACCTGATGTTTCTCCCGCGCCAGCTTCCCCCAATTGCTAGGCTTCTCAGGATTCTGCTCAATCGCCTCCAACACCCGCCCATTCAACCGAAACTGAACCATCCGCAATCGCCCGCTCCCCACGCGCTCAACCGGAATCCTCTGACCCTCCAGCAAAACAAAGTCGCCATTCATCAACTGCCCCGCCACCGACCCCAAAACTTTCTCCACCTCGGCCAAAGCCATAACCCAGTTCTCCAAAAATTCCGCCAGTGTTCCAGCCTCTGTCATCCTGAGCGGAGCAGGGACTTGCGCGCTAGGCGCAAGTCCTTGCATAGTCGAAGGACCCCTGCAATCCCTTAGACCACCACCGGCCCCAAGAGGCGTTCTCTTGGATCCTGCCGGCGCAAGCTCGCGTTACTTCGGCGGGGTGCCATAAGGACATCTCGATTTGCATGCGGACGGGCACGTTACCTGGAACCAAGATCGTCAACATCTCCCACGCCGCTCCACTTCACCACCAAATACTGTGCGGACAGGAAGCCAATCTAGGCCAACGCTGACAAGACGCATGCGTGCGCTCCCACTCTTACCACTTTGATTCCCTTTCCGCGGGCCCAACAAACAAAAAAGGCGACCGCAAGGTCGCCCACAAACAGACGAAGAAACCATGAACTGGCCACTGATCACTATCCACTGACCACTGATTCACTTCACTTCTTCCCCCGCAGCATCCCCGTAACCCGCTCATAATCATCCACCGACGCATACTCAATCACAATCCTCCCCTTGCCATGCCGGTCTCGAATCCGAACCCGCATCCCCAAAGTCCGCTCCATATCGGTCTGCGCCGCCCGCACATTCGGATCCATCCACCGCGCCCCGCCTTTTTTCTTCTTCTCTCCCGGCAACGTCTGCCCCGGCAGCATCGCAAACGACCCATTGATCCGCATCACCCGGTCTTCAATCTGGTCCCACTTCAGCTTGTGCGTCACAATCTCTTCCGCAACCGCCTCGATGTATTCTTCACTCTCCAGCCGCAACAACTCGCGCGCATCGCTGAAGCTGAGCCGCTCCTCCAGCATGTAGCTCATCACTTTTTCCGGCAGCCGTAACAGCCGCATATAATTCGCAACTGTCTCCCGCGACACTCCAATCCGGTCGGCAATCTGCACCTGCGTCAGCTTGAACTGCAGGCTCAGCACCCGAAACGCCTCCGCCTGCTCAATCGGATTCAAATCCTCCCGCACCACGTTCTCAAGCACGGTCATCTCCGCCGCCTGCTGCGGCGAAAGCCTACGCACCAGCGCCGGGATCGTGTCCTTCCCCGCCATCTTCGAAGCCCGCAACCGCCGCTCACCCAGCACCAAGATGTATCGCCCTTCCTCCTCCGCCGGACGCACCACCACCGGCTGCACCACCCCGTGCTCCTTGATCGAGTCCCGCAACTCCTGCAACATCTCCTCATCAAACACATACCGCGTCTGATAAGGATTCTTCTCGATCACCTCGATCGGAAGGTGAACCACCCGGTTGCCAACAATGCGATCCTCAGCCACCGCCTGAATTGAAATCACTTCTCCGGGCAACACTTCTTCCGTCAACTGCTGGTGTGGGTCGGACACTCCCTTCGGCAAGCTCAGAGCAGGCTCTGTCCGACTTGCGTCCATCTCCTGAGAAGCGTGCTCACGAGAGGCGTTGTCACCGGAGGGTTTGTCATTCCGAACGAAGTGAGGAATCTGCTGTTTGCCGACACCATCCCTGGCTGCCGCTCTAGTCTCACTGCCGCCCGGCTCGCCACTCGGGACTCGAGACTCGGGACTCGGCACCACCACCCGTGGCCCCGGCAGCAGCGACTCCAACCCCCGCCCCAAAGCCCGCCGCTTCTCCACCTTCTCCTCTTTCTTCTCGACCCCATGCCCCGCCAAGTTCTCCGCCGCCGAAGTAGTCATCAATGCTCCCTTTCCAACTCTGTCATCCTGAGCGAAGCATGCGCTTGCGCAAGGCGCAAGCGCATGCGTAGTCGAAGGACCCCTTGCATGCAGCCACCATCATCGGCTCCGCCGGGCGTTCTCACAATTCATCGCACAGTTGTATATCGACACGCATCAATGTAATACATCGATGTATATCGATATACAAATCAAGCACTGATCGCCGCAGGCGCCTCCCCAGCAGCCGCCAGGTGCCTGCCAAGCAGCTCCTTAGCCAGCCGTATGTAACTCTCCGCACCCTTCGACCGCGGATCGTACACCAGCGCCGCCTTGCCATGGCTGGGCGCCTCCGCCAGCCGTATGTTCCGCGGAATAGTTACCGCACACACCTTGTCCCCAAAAAACTTTCTCAGTTCAGCTGTGACCTGCTGCGCCAGGTTGGTCCGCTCATCCAGCATGGTCAGCACCACACCTTCAATCTCCAGCCCCGGGTTCAACGCCACACGGATCCGCTCGACTGTGTCCAACAGCTCGCTGATGCCTTCGAGCGCAAAGTATTCGGCCTGCATAGGAATCAGCACTGAGTCAGCGGCCACCAGCGCGTTCAGCGTGAGCAAGTCGAGAGCCGGCGGGCAGTCGAGGACGATGTACTGGAAGCGATCGCGCAGTGGCGCGATCGCATCTCGCAAGCGATACTCGCGCCGCTCCGCTTCCACCAGCTCAAGGTTTGCTCCGATCAGGTTCTTGTGTGAGGGGATCAACCAGAGCTGTTCCAGTTCAGTCACAGCCAGGGTCTCTTCACCTGTCGCCGCACCCAGCAGGAGGTGATAGGTAGAGAGGCGTTCGGGATCTTTCATCAGACCCAGGCCACTGGTGGTGTTCGATTGCGGATCGCAATCGATGAGGAGTGTGTTCACTTCCGCGGCGGCAAAGGAGGCGGCTAGGTTGATGGCAGTCGTAGTCTTGCCCACGCCGCCCTTCTGATTGGCAACAGCGATGACGCGTCCCATAAATTGTCGAGGAGCCAGAGCTGTTGGCAGAATAGTGCGATTCGCATTTCAAATGCAAGGTCGAATTGCCATGCGCGGTTGAATTTATGTGCAAAACGCGTCCAATGTTCCAGTCGGAACATTCAGGCGGATTGTCTTGCCCTGGAAATATCGTTCGAGTATTCCGGTTGGAACACTGAGGCAACTGAGCGGCGACCGGTGTTGGTGGTTTGCTGGAATTTGACGCGGACCAGTGAAACCTCTTCAATGTTCCGACTGGAACATTGTGTTGAATGTTCCAATCGGAACATATCGTCAAAATGTTCCAACCGGAACATTGTACTGAATGTTCCAGTCGGAACATTCTAGAGATCTTTGGGGAGGCTGATCAAGGTGAAATCCGTATGATATGCAAACTTTTACCACTTTAGATATTCCTCACACCATGGGACAGCCATCAGCGTTCCATTTTATGGCATGAACTGCTGGTAGCTTCCCACTGTCCGACTAGTAGGATGCGAGATTGGGAGTTGGGGATGGGGACCGGGAGGTCCCAAGTCATGTCGGGGAGTGCGGAGCAGGTGGATTCCTGTTGGGAGGAAGAGATGAGGAGGCCCAGGCGGCCGTTGGGCGCAAGGAGGGTGACGGCTACGGGGAGGACTTTGGGGAGGCGCTCCACGGCTCGGAGCGTTACCGCGTCGAAGGTGGATGGGGAGAGGGTCTCGGCTCGGGTGTTTTGTATATTGATGTCTGTCAATGTAAGGGCGCGGGCTAGTTCGCGGAGGAACGTTGCTTTTTTTTGATTAGATTCGATCAGGGTCAAGGCTATATTGGGCGCCCAGATTTTTATCGGGACGCCCGGGAAGCCCGCGCCGGAGCCGAGGTCGGCTACTCGGGCTTCGGCTTTCGGGCTTCGGGCTTCGGCCACGTCGACGTCAGCGTCAGCGTCAAGATCTTTCACCGCGGAGGGCACAGAGTACGCAGAGGGAGCAGCAGGGAATAAATGGCGAGCGGCGAATAGGGACTCACCGAAGTGGCGGCTTACGATTTCTTCCGGGGTGCGGATGGCGGTCAGGTTGATGCGGGCGTTCCAGTGCAGAAGTATATCGATGTATGTCGATATACTTTGGAGTTGGGCGGCGGATAGGACCGCAGGTTCCCCTCGGCTCCCCTTCGCCTGACGGCTCGGCGTCGCTCGGGGCAGGCTCTCACTGGGCCTTCGGCCCGGTTCGGAATGACAAGGGGTTGATAGGAAGGGTTGGAGCAGTTCGGCTATGCGGGCGGGGTGCATGGGAAGTTCGATTGTAGACAACGGAAGTTGTCGGTTGCCAGTGTCCGGATTTCATGGTCACGACCTGGGCACTATGCCTCGATGGTCTGACAACGGTCGGGCGTTTGGAAAATTGATTCGGGGTTGGCGTTTTGCTAAGGTCGTTTTGATGTCCGAGCGTGTCATGTCCGAGTGTTCCAGCGAGCGGATACGCGAATTGCTCGATTCCCTTTATCGCGTGGATTCGGGTCGAATCCTGGCAACGCTGATCCGGTTGCTCGGTGATTTTGATCTTGCCGAGGAGGCGATGCACGAAGCCTTTGCGGCCGCGCTGAGCCTGTGGCCGAAGAGTGGAGTACCCGGCAACCCGCGACCATGGCTGATTTCAACGGCCCGATTCAAAGCCATTGATACTCTGCGCCGCCGGGCAAGATTCGATGCGTCGCAAGACGAGCTCACACGCTATATCGAAGCGCAATCGAGTTCGGCGGAAAGGCCTAGCGATGACGATTTTCTTGAAGACGACCGGCTGCGCCTAATTTTTACCTGCTGTCATCCGTCTCTAGCGCCGGAAGCGCACGTTGCGCTGACCTTGCGTGAAGTGTGCGGGCTGACGACCGAGGAGATCGCAAAGGCCTTCCTCACCACTCCGCGAACGCTGGCGCAGCGCATTGTGCGCGCCAAGGCAAATATTCGAGAGACACCGATTCCGTACGAGGTGCCGACGCCGCAGGAGTTGCCGGAGCGGCTGGGCGCGGTGCTTCAGGTCATCTATCTCGTTTTTAACGAGGGCTATTCGGCTGCGGCTGGAGCGGAGGTAACGCGGGCCGAACTCACCGGCGAGGCGATTCGACTGGGCCGGTTGCTGATGGAACTGCGGCCAGAGCCGGAAGTGGTGGGCTTGCTTTCCTTGATGTTGTTGCAGGAATCTCATCGCGCGGCGAGAACCTCTGCGACCGGAGAGCTGATTTTGCTGGAGAATCAAGACCGCGCGCTCTGGAACCGGAAGCAGATCGCGGAGGGAGTGGCATTGCTGGAGAGAGCACTGAAGGACCAGCAGAAGTCCGTCGCTTCGGCTCCTACACGCTGCAGGCTGCGATTGCGGCCGTTCATGCGGAGGCGGAATCGGTCGCCGCGACCGACTGGCGGCAGATTGTTGCGCTTTACGACGAACTGGTACGAATTCAGCCCTCGCCGGTTGTACAGCTGAATCGTGCTGTGGCAATTGCCATGCGCGATGGTCCAGAGGCCGGTCTGGCGCAGATCGACGCGGTGTTGAAAGATGGAGAACTGGCCAATTACTACCTTGCACATTCTGCCCGCGCCGATATGTGCCGCAGGCTCGGCAGGATAGCTGAGGCTCGGGCGTCTTATGAGAAGGCGCTGGCGCTGACCCAACAGGAACCAGAGCGGCAATTCCTGCAAGAGCGGATTCGGGGGTTGGGATAAAAATATTTCGGCCGGAGGCTCCTTCAACTCGCGGTTCTCTTCCGACCCTCCGCAGAATGAGTCTTCCGTTTGACGCCACTCGACATGTGACGCTTTCTATCCCTGACGCGAACAGTGGTGGGTTTAGAAGAGCCAACGGCGGGAGCGAATGCGGCCGGATTCAGCGCGGTGAGCACGGCAGCGGGATTCTTGTCGATGACAGTGAGCAAAGTGCGAGCCGGCGCTTCTGGGATCCTCCGCCCTCCTTCCCAGTGCTTAATAGCGTCCAGGCTGAACCCGAACGTGTTCGAGAATCTGGCTTGGGTCATGCCAAGCCGATTTCGGATCGCTTTCACGTTAACTTCCTGGGGCACGTGTGCCTTGAATCCTTCCTGATCCCCAGCCAGGAAAGCCTCCACGTCGTTCAGGCCGTTCATCATCTGCTCGAATTGCGTTTTCATCCTAATCTCCCATGAGTCTATAAAATGCCCTCGAAAATACTATTGGCGCGTGTTCTCAGCGCGTTGCGCTCTGCCATGGACAGGTTTTCTTTCTCATTCTTCGGAAAAACCGCAATAAGAAAAACCGGAAATCTATCGTTGCGCCAGATATACACAACCCGGGCCCCACCACTTTTCCCCATTCCTTGGCGTGCGACCCGGACCTTTCGAAATCCGCCCGTTCCCCGGATCAGGTCTCCACATTCCGGATCAGCCGCAACCAGTGCTACGATGTCCGCACGCTCCTCCTCGCTGAAGAGCTTGTTGGCAATCGCGAGGTAGGTAGGCGTCTCGACAACCGTCTGCACAACTCTCTTGTACTCCATTGGACACCATCAGTCAAGCAGAATTGTACTCCATTGGACACCAATGGTTTAGAGAACTCTCTTAGGGTGGCGATGCCCTCCCACATCTTCGGAAGGCGTACGAACTTGATCCGCAGAACACAACCTTTCGGATGGAGTACGACACTGTGCGTGAGCGGCTAGGGCAGTGAGTTTAACCATCAGATGAGTGAGGCAGCGACAATACCGGGCTGCGGGCGCCGCGGGCGCCCCATTTCTCGCGTTCTTTGCGAGAAAGGCTGCCCTGAGCGAGTCGAAGGGGTGGGGCTTTGGGCAGGGATTTCTATGAAATCAGCCTGTCATAGGTTTTGTGATTGCCAATCCAGAACCACAAATATCCGTCCTCACATTTGATTGCCAGGGCGCGGTAGCTTAACGTGATTCGAGCGGGACCATATTTCCTGTCCGCGGCGCTCTCCCACCTTCTTGAATTGCAAGGAGGGATGCCGCGGGTCTGCTTTCAGCAGTGAAAAACGTTGGTCGGCGCGGGCGCGTATTTCGCGCGGGAGGGCAAGGTATTGGTGCCAGAAATCGGTGGCGGCGTGGTGCTGCATGGAGCGCTAAAGCGGCCGAAGGCCACCGTTCTTTTCGTCGTCCAAAGCGCGTTGAATCGCCGTGTCGAGACTCCCCGCCGAAAGATCGGATCGAAGGCGAGCGTCCATAGGCTGCGGAAAGTGTTGCTCAAGCCACACGTATAATTCCTGCACCTCTTGCGGCATAAGAGATCCGATCGCTCGTTCAACTTCCTGGAGAGTCTTTGGGCTCATTGATTCGTCCATTCTACCCCTGCCGGCGAGAGCCGCCAAGGCCACAGTTGTAAAGCTTCGCTGCTTGGCTTCTCCCACACCATTGAGGGTGTCAGGGCGGGTGGTCGGATAAAATTTCTTGGACGGCTTGTCGAATTCTGGTCTGGCCGTTCGACTATATCGTGAAGGCAGGACACCCGCGGCTCTTACACAAAAGTAGCGGCCCGAATACGGTGTCCGCACAACACTCGATACTCATTACACGTTGCTCACTAGACATTGCTCACTAGACATTACTCACTACACAAGGAGAACACCATGCGCTTCATGATGATCATGTTTCCGAAAGTCTACGAAAACGCAAAACCCGGCTGGGCGCCCAACTTCAAAGACATGGAGGTGATGGGCAAGTACAACGAGGAACTACAGAAAGCCGGCGTGCTGCTGGCGCTCGACGGGCTGACCCCGCCCTCGACGATGAGCGCGCGCGTCACCTTCAAAGGCGGAAAGTCGAAAGTGACCGACGGCCCGTTTACCGAAGCGAAGGAAGTGGTCGGCGGCTACTGGATCATCCAGGTGAAATCGCGCGAAGAGGCGCTCGATTGGGCCGCGCGCATCCCCGGAAAGGATAACGAAATGGTCGAAGTTCGCCGCATGTTTGACATGACCGACTTCGATCCCGAGACCCAAAAGGAGATCCAGAAGAAGTTCGGCGACGCCGTGGCCGCTGAAATGCGCCAGTAGTAAGAAAAACCCTGCCGCGAGACCAAGGAGCACATGGGTGGTTTCTGGATACTGGAAGCCGCTGAGCTGGACGAGGGGCTGGCGTGGGCCCGCTGAGGGGCCGTCGCCTCCAGTTTGGCTTGGGCATTGGGCCGGTTAAGCGGGAGATCCCTTCGATTTCACAGAAGACAAGGAGGAATGGATGAAATACGTCTGTTTGGGGTACCTCGAGCCCGGCCACTTCGAAAACATGTCGGAGAACGAACGCAACACTGTGTTCGACGAGTGTTTTAGCTACAACGACGAGCTGCGGAAGAACGGACATTTGGTCGCTGAGGAACCTCTTCAGCCCGCCAACACGGCGGTGACCGTGGGTTGGAAGAACGGAAAGGTTGTGGTGACAGACGGTCCGTACGCGGAAACGAAGGAGCAATTGGGTGGAATTCAGGTGCTTGAAGCGCGAGATCTGAATCACGCAATTCAGCTCATTTCCCAATGTCCGGGAGTGAGGTTGAAGTGCGGAACAATCGAGATACGTCCAGCGGCGGACATAAACGAGATCATAGCGGAGAGCGAGCGGCGGCGGCGAAAGGACGCCTCGCGGTGATGTCATCCACCAGGGAAAGAATGATTGAGTCAGCGCAGTGAAAGAACCCTTAGGGCAGCGGCTGCCAGAGCTCGATCTTATTGCCATCCGAGTCATAGATCCAGGCAAAGCGACCGTAGGATTCATCCATTCGTTTGGGGTCGATCTTGACTCCCTCTTGTTTTAAGCTGTCGAGCAAGGCATCCATATCGTCCACGATGTAGTTGATCATGAACGGTGCGGGGCTGGGATCGAAATACTTGGTCGAGGCGGGAAAGACAGTCCAAACTGTAACGTGTTCCTTTTGCGGATCGTCATGTTCGCGCCACGGAAGCATTGCGCCTGAGCCTTTGTCGGTGAGCCCAAGATGCTTCGAATACCATTCGCGCGTCTGATCACGATTAGCAGATTTGAAGAAGACACCGCCGATTCCAAGGATGCGCCCGCGCTGCTCCACTTTGACTGGCGGCTTCGACTTTTCAGGTTGCGGAGATTGCACGTCCTGTCCTCCTTTTGAGCGGGCCGAGAAGAGCAACAGCGAGCCGAGAGCAATTGTGCTCCAGGGTATGGCTTGCATCGACGGATTATACATAAGTTTCCGATTCGAATGGAGACGACGATTCGGGCGGAATGGCAGAGTGTTTCAGACTAACTGTTTCATCGGGAGCGGACGTTTGGCTAGAGCGTTCAGCGCCAGCGGTCACCGCGCGCCGCGACAAAATTCCGCCAGACGTAGTCCCAGGGCACGACGAACAGGAAGATCACGCTCATGAGGCAGGCAAAAGTTGTGTCCCAGGTGTCTGCGTCCATGGTGTGGTTCTGCCAGGCGGGCAGGGCCACTGCGAGAAGCCATATGGCCTTCCATGCTATTTCCCAGAACAGAAGCGGAAGCATTTTCAGGGGATAGCGCAGCCCCAGGACCGCCAGCAGCACGAGCGCGAGCAGCATGGAATTGACCACGCCATGCATGAGCTCCCAAGGGCTGTGATGAAGGAAGGCAGGAACCTTCTGCATGCCCATGCCGACGGCAATCAAGAGGTATGCGGCCCGGAGAAGATAAATTCGCCACAGCGCGATCTCCCGCGTGCCCAAGTCTGATGCGGGCGATGAATCCGTTTTCATTGTTTGCCTCCCAATCCGACTCGCATCGGCGGAGCCGGTTAAGTTAGGCGATATTTCTCATATAACTCCGTATCAGGCTCGAACATATTTCCTTGCCACTGCTTTTTCACACGGGGGAAAAATATCATCTTCACGGCAAGGCCGAAGACTGCCGCAATGAGGGTCTCGCTTTCCGCGGCTGCTTCGCTTTGGCTCGCTTCGCTTGCTGGACGGGCGAAAGTGCCCGTCCCCAGAGGATTCTTCTCTTACACGATTCTTCTCTGGGCTAAGTAATTGTCAAGGCCAGGCTGTGGCTGGTCCCGCCGCTGGTGCAGCCCAAATCTCCTGAGTTTCCACTCGGAGTGTTGACTGCTACATCGGCTGTTCCAGGAGCGGAGATCTCGGCGGAGGTGATTGTCGCCTGCAACTGCGTACTGCTTGTGACGACCGTAGTGAGCTTCGTTCCGTTGATGACCACAACGGAAGACGAAACGAACTCAGCGCCATACACATTGAGAACGAAGCCCGGCTGCACTTCGGCGAGTGTAATCGTGCTGGCAGAAAGGGATCCGATGACAGGGGCTGGCCGAGAACTGCCGCACAAGGGATTGAGTGCGTTGCATCCCGGGAGTACCAGCGAGGCGAGCAGCAGCGCAGCGAGAGGCAGCGAGAAGGCGCCGGTTGTTTTCATATGGAATCGTACCACCGACGGCGGTTATGGGGTGATTCGGCATGACAGCGAAATCCTAAGAGGGACGCTGAGGTGGAATCCCACGTCTCGCAAAGTGCGCGAGACATGGGGCACGCGGCTGTCCTGCATTTTTGTTGGGCTGGCTATGTTTGCGGGGGTGTGGCAAGCTGGAGGGATGAAGAAACAAGCGTCGGACCAGGCATTTCATGATCGGCGGCATCAGGAGCGGAAGCGGGCGGAGGCGGAGCGGAAGGTTCCTAAGAAGAAGGTGGCGGCTGAGAAGCCGAGCAGCGAGTCCCGAGTACCTGGCGGCGAGTCTTAACTCAACGGCTGAAGCCGTGGTCAGTTTTGCAGTTCGATCGCAGCGCCGGAACGCTGCGCCACCCAAAGGAGTCGGCCCCGAGGCGGTCGGCGGCGGAGTCGAACGCCGGGGAACCAAGATCCCTCACTTCGTTCGGGATGACAAGGGCTTCGTTCGGGATGACAAGGGCTTCGCTCGGGATGAGAAGGGCTTCGCTCGAAATGACAAGGGCTTCGTTCGGGATGACAAGCGAGCGGAAGAGGTGATTGACATAGCGGTTGTTTGTTCTGTAGATTCTGTCTGAACTGAAAGTACTGACATGGCTACTTTGACTGGGGTTCAGAAGTCTTACATTCTGCATTGGGGAGAGATGGGGACGCGGTGGGGGATTAACCGGACCGTCGCGCAGATTCATGCGCTGCTGTATTTGTCGCCGCGGGCTTTGCCGGCGGAGGAGATTGCGGAGACTTTGAGCGTGGCGCGGTCGAATGTGAGCACTTCGATACGAGAGTTGGAGGGGTGGGGGATTGTGCGGGCGGTGCATGTGCTGGGGGACCGGCGGGAACATTATGAGTCGATGAAAGATGTTTGGGAGATGTTCCGGCTTGTGATTGAGCAGAGGAAGCGGAGGGAGATCGATCCTACGCGGGAGATGTTGCGGCGGAGTCTGGAGGAGTTGGATCCGAAGGAAGCTGGGGCGGAGTTTACGCGGGAGCGGCTGGCGGCTATGGCCGGATTTTTTGAGGCCGTGACGGAGTTGCATGATCAGATGAAGCGGCTGCCTACGGGGACGGTGAGGAAATTGTTGCGGATGGGGGATAAGGTGAGGAAGGTTAGTAAAGGGTGAGGACTGTGTCATGGAAGACGCTGAGATTGATGTGAAAGCTCTGAAGGCTGCCGTAAATGCAGTGCTCGACCATTTGATCGAAGACCTGGGACACGAAAAAATCAAAATTGACAAAAACAGCGACAACTACTGGCACTGTCCTGATTCGGAAGTCCACGACATGTCGAAAATCCCCGTTGGTCTCGATATTGGGTGCCTGAGTGATGATGCTGATTTTGTGAAGTTGATCAGGCGTGGGCAGAGCGGAGATGTTTCGTACAATTTGGTACACGTTGCTCCGCTCCTCCGGTATATCGCAGAGACGATCCGAAAGTGAACTAGCGCTGCGGGCGACACCAAGGTCCCTCGCTTCGCTCGGGATGACAACGAGTCAAGTTGATTCTAATTGGCATTGTGATAGAAGGATTTTCACCATGGGTGATAGTGAGCCGAAAAAGATTTGGGTTACCCTTAGCGGGTTGCCGCTGACGATTACGCTGGAGTGGCCTTTTCATCGGTCGACTTCGGGGGCGGATTTCTGGGTGCTGCATGGGGATATCCGGCTGGAGAATTCGGATGGCCTGCATGCGCCGGTGGCGGTGAACTTGTCGGCTACGGTAAGAGAGGTGGTGGCGTCGCTGGAGCCGGTGGATGTGGAGGCTCCGGTGATTAATGCTTTGCGGAAGGAAGTGGATCATCGGCAGATTGAGTTTGTGAAGTCGGGGAAGCTGATGCCGGTGGCGTTTTCGAGCCGGCATTATGACTTCAAGCGGGCGAAATGGGTGTTTGGGAAGGCTACGGATGAGGTGATTGCGGAGTTTTTGGAGCGGAAGGTTTATTGGGGGACGAAGTTGAAATCCGAGTACCCAGTACCCAGTACCGAGCGTGGGCGCCCTGAGACGAGCCCGACGAGCAGTGGTGATGGAGGCGATCAGCAGATTCCTCACTTCGTTCGGAATGACAAGGCCGTTGAAAAGAAGGTTTGGATTGGGGATCCTACGGACGCGCAGTATCTGGAGACTACGCCGGCGCACTTGCTGGAAATTGCGGGACGGCTGGCGGGGGATGGGTTGGTGCGGATGGAGCGGGAATGGGCGGTGGCTTCTGTCGCGTTGATGGAGCGCGCGGAGCGCTTTGAGGCGGCGATGCAGGCGGCTATGGAAGAGTTGGAGAAGAAGCATGCGTTTGAGAGAGGGTAGCCGGAAATTTTCTGGCCACGGATTTGCGCGGATCCGCACGGATAGAACTTCAGGGCGGCGAGTTCACAATTCTTGCTAATCTTCTTTCTTATTTCTAATCTTTCCGTTTTTCTTATCTCCCGTTTTCCTTTCCGGGAGCGAATGCATCCAACAGGGCTTAGCGTTGGGGTTTATCAGATGATGGGGACGTCGAGAGTCTTGCCGCAATGGACGCGGAGTAGATGCTGCAACTTGCTTGCGCTACTTTGCTTCCTGGTTGTGACGGGACTGGCGCTGGGCTGGGCCCAGAGCGGTGAGCCGGCTAGCAATCCTGATCAGACTCCCGTGGAGAGCTCGGGGCAGGCGCAGGAGAAGCATCTTCCCGATTCGCCGGGAGTGAGTAAAGAGAAAGCGCAGAACGGGAATCCCGTGGAATTTGTCAAGCATAAGACCAAGCACGAGCTGTTGCGGGCGCGGGACTGGGAGTCGGGATGGATCGCGGGGGAGTATTTGGGGAGGAACCGGACGCTGGTCACTCCTACTCGAGAGGAACGGGAAGTGATTTATCTGCGACAGACACTGATTACTCCGGAAGCTTACCTGAAACGGATGTTTGCGGCGGCGATTGACCAGGCGCGCGGAACGCCTTACCAGTGGGACGATGGATGGGCAGGGTATGCGGAGCGATTTGCTTCGCGAGAGGGACAATTTATTGCGGCGAACAGCCTGGCGGCCTTAGGCAATGCGGAGCTGGGATATGAGGTGCGCTATGACCAGTGCAAATGCAGTGGGCTGTGGCGGCGGACGCGACATGCGTTTATCAGGAATTTAGTGACTTACGATCGCAGCGAGGAGCATTTGAGACCGCAGTTTGCGTTGTACGGGGGAGCATTTGCCGGCGGAATGATTTCGACAACCTGGAAGCCGGGGTCGCACAATCCGTTTGCTGAAGGGGGACAGGCTGCGCTGGAGCAGATTGGGTGGGGGACGCTGCTGAATTTCTTCACGGAGTTTTCGCGGGAGATTAATCGGAAGCAGGGAGTGAAGTAGGGCAGAATCTTTTTGCCACGGATTTGCGCGGATCAAAACGGATACGGCTCAGGCACGTGGCGGGGCTGGGGCAGTGGTGATGGCCGGCGAAACCAGGATCCCTCACTTCGTTCGGGACGACAACTCTGAGTTCATGACAAACTGAGTTCGATTCATGACAAACTGAGTTCTCATAAATCGACATCAAAACAATTATTGGATCAGCGTGCCTCCGTTGCCGCTGGGTTCTTCTTCGGGGGCAAGGACTACGGCGGCGGCTACGCGGTCTCCCGGTTCCATGTTGAGGAGGCGGACGCCTTGGGCGTTGCGACCGGATTCGCGGATGGTTTTGGAATCCATGCGGATGATTTTGCCGTATTGGCTGATTAACATCACTTGAGAGTTTTCGTCTACCAGGGCGATCGCTACTACTTTTCCTACTCGCTCTGTGGTTTTGATATTGATTACGCCCTTTCCCGCACGGTTGGTTAGGCGGTATTCGTCGGCTGGAGTGCGCTTGCCGTAGCCGTTTTCGGTTACGGAGAGAATCAGGGTGCCCTTTTGAGTTAGGTCAACGGTGTCGGTGGGCGGGATTTCGGTTTCGGCTTTTGCCTCGCCTTCGGTCGCTTGCGCTCCCGTGACCTCCGAGGCGGCCGTCTCCACGTGGTTCTTCTCTGTTCCTTCTGCGCCCGGTTTCGGGGTGACCGTCATTCCTACTACGTAGTCGCGTTCTTCGAGGTTGACGCCGTTTACGCCGTAGGCGGCGCGGCCCATCGGACGGACGTGGTTTTCGTCGAAGCGGATGGCCATGCCTTCGTGCGTGGCGATGAAAACTATTTGGTTGCCGTTGGTGATACGGGCGGCTACCAGTTCGTCTCCTTCTTCGATGTTGATGGCGTTGATGCCGTTGGAGCGGACGTGCATGAACTCGCGGAGTTCGGATTTTTTTACCAGGCCGTTGCGGGTGGCGAAGAAGATGTATTTGCTTTCTTCTTCGAGGTTGCGGACGGCTAGCATGGTGCGGACGGTTTCGCCGGGCTGGAGTCCGATCAGGTTGCCGATGTGCTTGCCACGGCCGGCGGCGCTTACGTCGGGAATTTCGTAGACCTTGAGCCAGTAGACTCGGCCTTTGTTGGTGAAGATCAGGATGTAGGCGTGAGTGGAGGCGATGAACAGATGCTCGACGAAATCTTCTTCGCGGGTCTTCATGCCGGTGCGGCCGGTGCCTCCGCGGCGCTGCATGCGGTAGGTGGAGATGGGCGTGCGCTTCATGTAGCCGGAGTGGCTGAAGGTTACGGCTACCTGCTCGTCGGCGATTAAATCTTCGAGGACGATTTCTGCGGCTTCGTCTTCGATGCGGGTGCGACGTTCGTCTCCGTACAGTTCTTTTACTTCTTCTAATTCTTTGATGATAACTTTGCGGAGCTTGCTTTCGGAGGCGAGGATGGATTCGTAGTCCTCGATGCGGCCACGAACTTCTTTTAATTCGTTGGAAATTTCATCGATCGAGAGCTTTGTGAGACGGTGCAGTTGCAGCTCGAGGATGGCTTCGGCCTGGCGCGCGGTGAAAGGCTTCTCGGGACTGAGCTTGGGAGCGCGGCCCGTGGTGTTGATATCGATTTTCTTGCCGCCGAAGTAGGCGACCAAATTTTCCCTCGCGTCGGCGCGGTTGGCGCTGGCGCGGATGATGGTGATTACGTTGTCGAGGTGATCGAGGGCGTTTAGATAGCCTTCGAGAATGTGCTCGCGGTCGCGGGCTTTCTGCAGCAGGAAGGCGGTGCGGCGGCGGACTACATCGACGCGGTGATTGATGAAATGCTTGATGGCCTGGATGAGTCCCATTTCGCGGGGCTGGCCGTTGACCACCGCCAGCAGGATCATGGAAAAGCCTTCCTGCATGGCGGTGTGTTTGTAGAGCTGGTTGAGGACGATTTGCGGTTCGGCTCCGCGCTTTAGTTCGACTACGATGCGCATGCCGTCGCGATCGCTTTCGTCGCGGATGTCGGAAATGTCTTCGATGTCTTTGTCGTTGACGAGCTGCGCGATGCGTTCAACTAAGCGCGCTTTGTTTACCTGATAGGGGATTTCGGTGACGATGATGGCCTGGCGATCTTTGGTGATGTTTTCGATGGCGGCTTTGGCGCGCATCATGAAGCGGCCGCGGCCGGTGCGATAGGCTTCGAAGACTCCGGCGCGTCCGTGAATTACGCCGGCTGTCGGGAAGTCGGGGCCTTGGACGAATTTCAGGACCTCGGCTAGCTGGGCGTTGGGATCGTTGATCAGTGTGATGGTGGCGTCGACTATTTCGGTTAGGTTGTGCGGCGGAATTTTTGTGGCCATGCCTACGGCGATTCCGTCGGAGCCGTTGATTAACAGGTTAGGAATTCTTGTCGGGAGAACATCGGGTTCTACTTCGCTGCCATCGTAGTTGGGGCGGAAGTCTACTGTCTCTTTATCTAAATCTTCTAAGAGCGCGGTTGCCACTTGCGCTAGTTTGGCTTCGGTGTAGCGATCAGCTGCTGGCGGGTCTCCGTCGACGGAGCCGAAATTTCCTTGTCCGAAAATCAATGGGTAGCGCATGCTCCAGGTTTGCGCCAGGCGAACTAACGCGTCGTACACGGCTAGATTTCCGTGCGGATGGTACTTGCCCATTACGTCGCCGACGATGCGGGCGCACTTGCGCGTGGCGCGATTGGGCTGCAGGCCCATCTGCTGCATGGTGTAGAGAATGCGGCGGTGGACGGGCTTGAGTCCGTCGCGGACGTCGGGCAGAGCGCGGCCGATGATTACCGACATGGAATAGTCGAGATACGACTTGCGCATCTCGTCTTCAATGTTGACGGGCTGAATGTGCAGGGCACCGGGACTGCCTTCGCCGCCTCCGGATGGCGGGGTCAGGGGGAGTTCGGGATTTTGATCGTCTGGCATGGGTTCTAGCTTGAATCGCCTACCTTGGGAATGGCCCTAAACAACTGTATCTACAGGCATTTAATTGTATTTTGGCTAGGGACATTCTATCACGATAGCGGCGCTTGTCGCGAGCCCCAGTGAAGGCCTGAATATAACTTTGTGCTGATAGGGTTCGTAGTTCGTTATCATGTCGCCTTTGAGGCTGAATCGTGAATAGAGCCGCGCTGCTATTGATCATCTGTCTGGCGGTGACCTGCCTCAGAGCGGTCGCCCAAAGCAATTCACCTGAACCAACCACGCCTGACGCACAAGTCCGCCTGGGCAATGAATATTTAGACCAGAAGGATTATTCCTCGGCGATGATTTGGTTTCGCAAGGCGGCGGAAAAAGGCAACCCGGTTGCCCAAAACAACATTGGGTGGCTTTACGAGAGTGGATTCGGAGTGAAGCAGGATTATGGGGAGGCGCTGAACTGGTTCTCCAAGGCGTCGAATCAAGGCAACGCCGACGCGCAAAATAATATCGGATGGTTGTATCAGAATGGTTGGGGAGTAAAGCAGGATTACGCGCAAGCATTCAGCTGGTACCGCAAGGCTGCGGATCAAGGCAACACTCGAGCTGAGGAAAACATCGGGAACCTATACGAGAAAGGGCTGGGGGTGGGACAAGATTATGCAGAGGCGATGGCGTGGTACCGCAAGTCTGCGGATCAAGGCAGCACGAAAGGGCAAGCGAAAGTCGGTTGGCTTTACGAGAAAGGGTGGGGAGTCCAGCAAGACTACTCTGAAGCGCTGAAGTGGTACCTTGGCGCAGCCAATAAAGGCGACCCTTACGCGCAGACCAATATCGGTAATTTCTACGAAAAAGGCCTTGGAGTTAAACAGGATTACGGTGTGGCAATGGCGTGGTACTACAGGGCAGCGATTCAGGGCCATGGTCAAGCGGAGAATCGCATAGGGTGGCTTTACCAGAACGGCTGGGGAGTCGAACAGGATTACGCTAAAGCTGCGGATTGGTACCGCAAGGCGGCGGAACGAGATAGCTCTGATGCGCAATGCAATCTTGGCTGGCTTTATCGCAAGGGCCTCGGCGTACAGCAGGACTACGCGGAAGCAATGTTTTGGCTTAGGAAGGCGGCGGATCAGGGGGATGTCAAGGCCGCGGTGAACATCGGTTTCCTTTATGAGAATGGTCTTGGGGTGACGCAAGACTATTCCGAGGCTGAGCAGTGGTACCGCAAGGGGGCAGACCACGAAGACGCAGATGCGGAGAACAATATTGGGATGCTGTACCTGCACGGCAACGGAGTGAAGCAGGACTACGCTGAGGCAATGAGCTGGTTCCGCAAAGCGGAAGTGCAGGGTAACGCTGACGCACAGAACAATATCGGCTGGATTTATCAAAATGGGCTGGGAGTTCCGCGAGACAAAAGCGAAGCGCTGAAGTGGTACGGCAAGGCAGCGGACCAAGGAAACGCGCGAGCGGTAGAGAACCTCCTCGCCCTCTCTCAGCCATCGGACGCGCGCGGAACAATCTTCCGATTGTGTAGCAACGGAAAAACGGCTGATTGTGTCACGCCGCCACGGGCTATTTTGGCTCCAGACCCCGAATTTTCGAAGGAGGCCCGCGCCGCGAAATATCAGGGAACCTGCTTGCTCATGCTGACGGTTGGTACCGACGGAGTGCCTACAAACATTCGCGTGATAAAAAGTCTGGGCAAGGGTCTGGATGAAAAGGCAGTGGAAGCAGTTCGGAAATGGAAGTTCGAACCTGGCATGAAAGACGGCCGACCTGTCACGGCTGAATTGGCGGTCGAAGTAGATTTTCGCCTGAAATAGCTGGGGATATCGGCATCGGTCGCCTGAACCTGCCGAGGGCGACTTTTCCAACGAAATTTATGGTCTCGTGATTACCTCGTTAGGACTCGAGGGGAGGGCGAATTTTACGTTGCGAGTGGCGTTGGCTTCGAGGGTTTGGGCGACGTCGAGAGTGGAGAGCGCGATTTTCTTGTTCCAGTATCCGTCGGTGTAGTAGTCGCCGCTGGCGTAGAGGATGCCGCCGGCGATGGTGTAATTGCGGACTTCTTCGCTGTGCCCGTCGCGGAAGATTAAGAGGACAGGCGCCAACTCGCGCGGCGACGACGGAGTGCGGTCGGGCGCGAGGTTTAAAGGCACGGCTTCGCCATCCGCTGCGGCGCTGTTCACGCGGACGTAGTGGCCGTTTCGGAGTTCGATCATCAGCGGCTGCGCGGGCGAAGGCTCGCGGTCCGCATATTCTGCCGGACCTGCTTCAGCCGGACCAGCGAGGGCGCGCGCGGCTTGCAGCAGGATTATCGGCGGTTGTGAGGCTACGGGGTAGCCAGTGGAGTAGAGGTCATCGGGATTGAAGGAATCGGCAAAGAATGGGAACGGCAGAGAGGTGTAGGGGAACGGCTGGCCGAATCTGGATGCGAAGCCGGCTCGCCCGAAGGAAAAACTGCCGACGGCTGAGTTGAGATGCGGGGTTGCGGAGTGCGGAGTCATCGCGTGTGCTGCTCTTTGGGCTGCGGCCCATGGGCTTAGGGCGATGAAGAGTCCGAAGACGGTGAGTAAGCGCATATCAATTCGCCTGGGCTGACGGCGGCAAGTCGAAAGTGATGCCGCGGTCATCGTTCAGTTTTTGGGTGGCCAGAAGATCGAGGTCGGCTAGAGCGATCCTGCGCGGGTGACCCGGAGTTAAATCGTAGAGAGTTTGATTGACGACGGCGTAGTTTCCGATCTCGAGTTGATGGCCGTCTTTGAATACTAAGACGGTGGGAACGGGGGATGGTTGGGAATCGGAATCATATTCAGGCGCTGGAGTTGGTTCGGTTTGCGTCTGCACGGGGTTCGATTCGTAGCCTGGGGGAATGTAGGAGGATGGTCCGTCACCACGGCGATCGAAGACGGTGGGGCCACCTTGATAGTTGGGATCGTTGTCGTCGGAGGCTCCGTTGTCGAGGACATCCGCGGTGTAGGGCACAGGAACCGCGTAGACGTAGGGATAGTAATAAGGCAGAAGGATGGCGGGTTGAGGACGGCTATTGTTGGTTGGGGGGGTGGTGGATGGCGGCTTCCTGGCGGAGGATGTGACGCCCGAGTTGGTCGTGACGCGCGCGGATGTGGCCCCGGAGGTCGCGCTGACGCTGTGACCTGAATAAGCTCCGCTGTTGTTTTGAGCAGGGCTGCTGGAAGCGAGAAGAAGCGTCCCGAAAAGCGCTAGCGAAGGCGGAATCAGAGGCCGCACGGGGATATGATACTCCAGCGGATGGGGCATGGCGTACCTCCACTGTCTACAGTTTAGATCGGGGGACGGTGCAGTTGATGCGGGGAATTGTAGAGAATTGTTAGCGGTGGGGATGCTGCCGCGCCCCGCTATGCTTGGCTGGACGGCCGAGGCGGCCGTCCCCACGCTGCATGCACGGCGAGAGATTTTGGTCAGGGAGCGGTTTGCGGGATCAGGACGGCGCGGCGGCGTTTCTTGAACTGGGCTACGCAGTAGGCCACTCCTGCGGCCAGAGCGCTGTAGGGAATGGGACCCAGGCTGCCGCTGGTGAAGAGTCGGACCGGGAGGTAGGTCAGCAGCATGCCCCAGAGGAAGGTTTCGCGTTCCAGGAAGTAGCCGATAAGAGCTCCCGCGACGATGTAACAAAGCCGGATTACGGCCTGAGCAGCGAATTCAGCAGGGAGGCCGAGAGTACGGAAGGCGTGAGCGGCAGCGGGGGCGTATTCGAGGCGCGCGAAGACCGTCAGGGCGGCTGCGAGGATTGCTATGGAAAAAAACCGCTGCGCGGAAAAGCCCTGGGCAAAAGGATTGAAATAGTTGCGGAGGCCGCGCCGGTAGACTTTGTCGGAGAAGGTGTAGCTGTCTTCGCCGGGTAGAGGCTCGTAGTCTCCTACAGAAAGCTGATAAGCGCTGTAGCGCTCATGTTCACTTTGAACATATTTGAAGATGCGGTCGGCGTCGGTGAGAGGAGCGACTGGGCATCCCATGGTCTGAGCGCGAGCGTCGTGGATGCGCTTCAACTTTGCGGGATCATCGATCTGGGGACACTCCTGCAGCACCCAATAGGGCGGATTGTCGAGGACGGACTTCAGTTTCATGTTGCGGGTGGTTAGAACTCGGTCGTCGGTGAAGCGGGTATGGAAGTGCATTACGCAACTGCTGGTGAAGACTTGTTTGCCTTCGACGGTTTGGACCAGTTCCTGGATCGCCACCTCACAGCGCGAGCTTTCGGCGGGGTTGACGTACTGGCGCGTGAGGATTTTGCCAAAGTTGCTGATGAGATAGGTGCAGACTGGGCGGTAGTTCATGGCGGCCAATTTTTCGTCGTAAGGCGCGAAATAACCAGCTTGCGCTTGGGTGAGAGAGGCTTCGGGGACGTTTTGGATCTGGTAACGAATGGGGACGTGCGGAACGCTTTGGCGCAGACGGGGCAGTGCTGTGAATAGCATTTTGCCGGTCACGAAGAGGAATACCGCTAGATCGACATCGACTGGGAATCGCATGGAAATATCTCCATGGGGGAGTTCGCTATGAGCTTAGCAACGATTTTGAGACGAGGATGCGTTACGGAAGTGTCGAGGCGGTTGTCCGACATTAACGAAACTAAGATCATCCCTGCGGGACTTGGGTTAAGGCTTGGAGACTCCAGAGAATGTAGGCCGCTAGTAATCCCCAGACGGAGGCGGTGACCAGGGGGCGCGCGGAGGTTTCCATCAGGTCGGCTAGAACGCCGGAGACGAAGATGAGGATGAAGGGGATGGAGGCAAGGAGGAATCCTGCGCCGGCGAGATGGGGATGGGCCATTCCCAGTCCGGTGAAGAGGAGAGCCATGAGGCCGGGAGCGGTGTTGCCGAAATAGCGGGTGCGCGACCAGAGGACGTAGGTGAAGACCGCGACCGGAAGCAGCAGGGTTAGAGGAGGACAGGCGCGCAGAATCTGGAGTGCGACGTGGCGGTAGACGGCTCGGACGGTGAAGCTGTCCCAGGTCGCTCCCCAGAAGGAGGCGTGCCGCATGCTTTCGGAAAAAGCTTGGGCGTGGAAGAAATAGGTGGCGAAGAGCAGGATAAGCGCGAGGAGGGACGCTGCGATCCAGATGATGAGGGCCGCGCCGCGGCGGATGGGCGCCAGGTACAGCAGGAAGGCTAGAGCTAAGGGCACGACTATGATCATGGAGAATTGGGATCCGACGGCGATAGCTAAAGCGACGCCTAATAGCACGATGCGACGCCAGTTCCAGAGAATTACTTCGCGCGGGGCGTAGAGAGTGTGGGCTACGGCGATAGCGGTGAAGATGGCGCCGAAGGATCCCCAGGCCGCGAGGATTTCAGGCTCGGTGTGCCAGACGGCGCTGGCCTGGATCATGGCGGGTGAGAAACAGTAGAGGGTCAGGGCGAGGAATCCGCCGGTGTTGCCGCAGAGGCGGCGGGCTACGTACCAGAGCGAGGCGCCGAGGAAAACTCCGCAGGCCAGAAACGGAATTCGCGGGAGCCAGCGCCAGCGCAAGGAGGAGTCTGGACTGAACGGAGGTTGGGCCGAGGCCAGGAGTGGCGCGGCGGTTACCAGGTAGAGCAGCGGGGAGTGTTCGGTGTCGTAACCTTCGGATTGGGAAATCTCGAGAGGAAGTCCGAAGGAGATATCGGGGAAAGGCGCACCGGCGATGCGGCCGCCGTGAAGTTGAAACCAACCTGCGTCGATGCGGACATCCTCGGAGAGGCCGGGGGCTCTGGATGTGGTCAACTCGCAACGGACCAGCCAGGATGCCTGCGCCAGGAAAGCGAGGAGCAAAACGCCGGCTAGGAACTGCGGGCGTCCGAAGCGTTCGCGGGTGAAAAAACGGGTCATGAGACGAGGCGAGTGTTTTACCATGGCGCAGGGTATTTGAGGAAACCATCTACTGGGCGGGTAGTGGCTCAAAGGAAGTGAGTGGTTCCGGCAAAAATCCCACGAGGCACTTGCTCGAGGTGGGGTAGGGATGCTTCGACTGCGTGAGATCGTCCTTTGGACGATCTCGCTGTGCTCAGCATGACGGTTCGATTTCAGTTTTGACAAGAGCCACTACTGGCGGGAATACGAATGGAAGAAAAGATTGACATTTCGAGTGGGAAACAAGAAGCGTCGACTCCGGGACTGCCAGTTTCTGGGCCGGAGTTTGCGGCGGCGGTGCAGCCATCGTATGTGTGGGCGGTGTTTTTTGACGGAGACGGACTTAGGCCGGGATGGGGTGTGGCGTTTTATATGGCGATGTTTTATTTGCTGGAGTATGTGTTCGTCCGGTGGGCTGGGTCGGTGGATCTGGGTGCTAGCGGACTGTGGTCGATGATGCTGGAGGAGTTTGGAGCATCTGTGGCGGCGGTGGTTCCGGCGTTGGTGTTGGCTAGAGTTGAGAATCGGCCTTGGGGAGCTTACGGTCTGCCGGGGCGGCGGGCGTTTGGGAAACTGTTTTGGGTGGGCGCGGTGTGGGGATTCGCCAGCATTACTTTGTTGTTGGGGACGATGTATGGGCTGCGAGTGTTTCAGGTGGGACATTTGGCGATCCACGGGATGCGCACTGTCAAGTTCGCTGCGTTCTGGGCGCTCTATTTCCTGCTGGTGGGATTGTACGAGGACTTTCATTTTCGCGGTTATTTGCAGTTCACGCTTACCCGGGGGATTGGTTTCTGGCCAGCGGCGGTTTTGCTTTCCGGGTATTTCGGCTGGAGTCATCGCTCGAATGAGGGAGAGCGCTGGACGGGCTTGCTGGCGGCGGCGTTGATTGGTCTGTTCTTTTGTTTGACATTGCGGCGCACGGGCAGCTTGTGGTTTGCGGTGGGATTTCACGCCGCGTGGGATTGGGGAGAGACATTTGTTTATTCCGTACCAGATAGTGGAACCCTGTTTCCGGGACATCTGCTGAAGACTTCGTTTCATGGTCCGGCTTGGCTCACGGGTGGGATGGTTGGGCCGGAGGGCAGCCTACTTTGCTTTGTAGTGATTGCGGTGGTGTGGGTCGTGTTTGAGAGAGTGTATCGGGAAGTTAAATAATATAGAGCGGTTTAGCGGCAAGAAAGCTGCTCAGGGTGGAACAGTGCTGAAAATGAAATCGCTCTGCATCATTGCTTTGTTATCGGCTGCGGGTGCAGCTATGTTCGGCCAAACAGAAAGCCGGCCACGGGTTCGGGATCTTGGGGTGCAGGTGGGAGTGTTGCCGCCGGGGCCGCTGAATGCGATTACCGATGTCGCCGGGGTGAAGGTTGGACAGACCACGCTGATTCGCGGTGACAACATCCGCACCGGGGTGACTGCAATTCTGCCGCACGGAGGCAATCTTTATAAGGAGAGGGTTCCGGGCGCGGTTTTTCTGGGCAATGCTTACGGAAAACTCGCGGGATCGACGCAGGTGAACGAAATGGGCGAAATCGAGACGCCTATTTTACTGACTGCTACGGACTCCGTACCCAGGGTGGCAGATGCTGTGACCACCTTCACGTTCAACCTCAAAGGAAATGAAAATGTGCTGTCGGTGAATCCGCTGGTGGGGGAAACCAACGACGGGTGGCTGAGTGACATTCGTGCGCGCCCCATCATGCCCGAGGATGTCTTCGCGGCGATCAACAACGCCAGTGGCGGCCCGGTAGAAGAAGGTGTAGTGGGCGCGGGAACGGGCACCGTCGCTTTTTCCTGGAAAGGTGGAATTGGGACATCGTCGAGGCGCCTGCCGGCTTCGCTTGGGGGGTACACGGTTGGGGTATTGGTGCAGACAAATTTTGGCGGGAACCTGATAGTTGCGGGTGTGCCGATTGGCAACGAGCTAGGGCAGTTTTATCCAAAGATTTCGTCAGATAGAAACAAAGCTCCCAGCGGCGGGATGCGTGCGGAGACGGTCGATGGCTCGTGCATGATCGTGGTGGCGACCGATGCTCCGCTGGATCACAGAAATCTGAGCCGCCTCGCGGCGCGAGCGATGATGGGCCTGGCGCGGACGGGATCGAGCGAAAGCAATGGAAGCGGAGATTACGTGATCGCTTTTTCGAGTTCTCCGGATGTGCGCATCGAAGCTGGCGAGCCGCTATATCGGCCAAAAGAGTTATTGAGTAATGAAAGTATATCTCCCTTGTTTGAAGCTGTGATTGAAGCCACGGAGGAAGCGATTTACAACTCGATGTTTCGAGCGCATGACGTGACCGGGAATGGACACACCGTTAAGGCTTTGCCGCTGCAGGAAACTATCGATCTTTTGAAGAAGCACAACGCGATTGCGGCGAGGTAGGCGGCTGAGTGCGAGACGGCTCGCTCCGCTCGCCGGGACAGCCGAGGCGGTCCCCACATCGTGTCGCAGGGTTCCCGCTTTGGTAAGCCTTCCTTGAAATATCTGCGAATCAGTTTCTCCTAATCTTCGCCTCGGCCTATACTCTTTTTCATGAGCGCGGAAACGGATCTGCTTACGCTGCTGCGGAGATACTGGGGGTACAGCGCGTTTCGTCCGCTGCAGGAGCGGATTGTGCGCAGTCTGCTGGCTGGGCACGATGCTTGCGTCGTGATGCCGACTGGCGGGGGCAAGTCTTTGTGCTATCAGTTGCCGGCGGTGGTGTCGGGAGGGACGGCGGTGGTGATTTCTCCGCTGATCGCGCTGATGCAGGATCAGGCAGCGCAGCTGGCGCAGATGGGGATTCCGGCTGCGGTGCTGAACAGCACTTTGAGCGAAAGCGAGCAGGCGAAGGTGATGAGCCGGGTGCGGGACGGGGCTTACCGGTTGCTTTATGTTTCCCCCGAACGGATTGCGCGCGGCGATACGATGGGATGGTTGCAGCAGGTGCCGATTACTTTTTTCGCGATCGATGAGGCGCATTGCATTTCCGAGTGGGGGCATGAGTTTCGTCCGGAATACCGGCAGTTGAACAAGCTGCGGACGAAGTTTCCCGATCGTCCGATCGCGGGTTTTACGGCGAGCGCTACGCGGCACGTGCGGCATGACATTCTGGCGCAACTGCAGTTGCGCGATCCCGATAAATACATTGCCAGCTTTTACCGGCCTAACCTGCGGTATCTAGTGCGGGAGTGTGACGGGCTGGAGCAGATGGAACTGCTGGTTAAGGCATTGCGCAGTTACTCCGGCAGCAACGTGATTGTTTATTCTCCTACGATTAATCGGGTCGAGGAGACTGTGGATTTCCTAGGAGATCACGACATTGCTGCCGTGGGGTACCACGGCAAGATGGGAAGCGATGATCGGAGGCGGAATCAGGAACGGTGGATGTCGGACGAAGTGCGAGTGCTGGTGGGGACGATCGCGTTTGGGTTGGGGATTAATAAGGCGGCGGTGCGGGCGGTGATTCATTTGTCGCTGCCGAAATCGATTGAGCAGTACTACCAGGAAGCGGGACGGGCGGGACGCGACGGCGAGAGCGCAGACTGCGTTTTGCTATGGCAGAAAAAAGATGCGGGGCTGCTGGGGTTTTTTGCCAACCAGATTACGGACGCTGCCGAGCGCGAGCGGGCCTGGGAACGGTACCGGATTATCCGGGAATTTGTGGAGTCGAAGCGCTGCCGGCATCGGCAGATTTGCGGGCACTTTGGAGAGGTCGCGAAGTGGGAGACTTGCGAGGCTTGCGATATTTGCGGGAGCGTGACGGAGTGGATGTCGGCGGCACGGGGCGTGAGTTTTGCCGGGAAAGAGTCGCGGCGGCAGGTTGCGGCGGGGGTTTCTGTTGCCGATGCGGAGCTGCAGGAGTATTTGCGGGAGTGGCGGCGGACTACCGCGAAAGAACAGGGCGTTCCTGCGTTTGTGGTGTTGCATGACACGACCCTGGAGGAGATTTGCCGTCGACGGCCTTCGTCGATTGCCGATCTTCTGAACATTACTGGAATTGGTGAGCGGAAAGCTGAGGTGTACGGGAAGGGGATTCTGGCGGCCTTGGAGCGCTATCGCGATGGAGCTCGGGCCTCGGCAGAGATTTCTTCCGAAAAGAAAACTGCGCCTGCGCTGGAGACGATGCGTCTGCTGGTTGCGGGCAACAGCTTCGAGGAGATTGCGAAAATCCGCGGACGGCAACTTTCTACTGTTGTGAACGCTGTGGCCAATCTGGTCGAGAGAGGAGATTTGGAGTTTCAGCCGGCTTGGATTGATCGGAACAAGCAGGCTGTTATTGAGGCTGCCTGCGGGAACCTTGGGATTAACGGATTGAAGCCCTTGAAGGACTCTTTGCCTCCGGAGATTACCTATGACGAGATCCGGTTGGTGGTGGCGCGGGTGCGGCGGGAGTTGAAAGTTAACAAGGTTGATGTTCCGGCGTAGTGGTCGAACGGCGACAAGACAGGGCAGCATAGAAAATGCCTCGCGGGGCTGGTGGCTGCGCATACGGATAAGGGGTCCCCTCGACTTCGCTCGGGGCAGGCTCTTCGACTGTGCAAGCGCCTGCACTTCGCTTAGGCGCTGGCTTCGCTCAGGATGACAGACACGAGCAAGGTATCGACGCAACATGAGCCCTCCTAGGGATCAAGGACTTGTTTCGTGGCTTCCTGGCCAGAGCGGATGCAATCGGGGACTCCTATGCCGCGGTAGCCGTTGCCGGCTAGAGCTAGTTTTGGGAGCTTCTGGCGGAGGCGCTCGATGCGGTCGAGGCGTTCGAGATGGCCCACGCCATACTGGGCCATGGCGGACTTCCATTTGTAGACGCGGGCGAACAGGGGCTCCGCGCGGAGGCCGAGTATCTGCTGCAGTTCGTTGCGGACTACGGCGGTGATGGCGTCGTCGGAAAGCTGCCAGATATTCTCTGCGTTCGATCCGGCGAAGAAGCAACGCAACAGGGCGCGGTCTTCGGGAGCACGGTGGGGAAACTTGTTGTGGACAAAGGTTGCGGCTAATAGGCGCTTGCCTTCGCTGCGGGGAACCAGGAATCCGAAGCCGGGAGGGAGGGATTTGCGGACCACGCGGTCGTAGCCGAGGCCGACGGTGATGGACGAACTGTAGGCGATGGCCGCTAGTTCGGCGGAGAGTTCCGGACTGCTGATGGCGAGCAGCCGCGCGGCGGCGTGCGTGGGCAGGGCGAGGACAACGGCGTCGAAGTGGTCGGATTCGAGTCCTGCGGACACGGTCCAGCCTCCGGCTTCGGGTTGAATTGCCTGCGCGGGCGTGTTGGTTACGAGGGAGGACGCATTCAGGCGCGGGACCAGGGTTTCGACGAGTTGCTGCATGCCGTTCTTGAGGGAAGTGAAAAGTGGTGGTGCGGTTCTGTTGGCGGTGGGCGGCATTTTTTTTCTTGCCGCCAGCATGGCGCGGCCGAGACTGCCGTGAGTGCGCTCCATTTCGGCGAAGCGGGGGAGGACGGCCCGTACGCTGAGGCTGGCGGCGTCGCCGCCGTAGACGCCGGAAAGGAGCGGGTCAGCGACGCGGTCGACCATTTCGGCGCCGTAGTGGCGCTCGACCAATGATGCGACGCTTTCGTCGGCTGCGGTGGCGCGCGGGGGCAGGAGTAGTTCCTGTGCCATGCGGAGCTTGGTGCTCCAGGAGAAAAGCGGGGAGAATCCGGTGGGCAGGATTTTGGTTGGGACCATGAACATCAGGCCGTCGGGCATGGGGATGAGTTGTCGGCGGACGAGGATATAGGTTTTGCGATCGGCGTCGTTGGAGCCGATTAGCTGATCGCCGATGCCGAGGGTGCGGCAGAGATCGGCGGCCCAGGGCTTTTCGGTGATGAAGGAGTCCGGACCGGCTTCGACGACGCATCCGTCAATGTGCTCGGTGCGGAGGACGCCGCCGAGGTGAGGCGAGGATTCGTAGAGAGTGTATTCGACTGCGCCGGCGCGGCGGTGGTCTTCGAGAGCGAAGGCGGCGGCGAGTCCGGAGATGCCTCCGCCAATGATGGCGATGCGAATCATGGATGCGGGCTTCGGGCTTCGGCTTTCGGGCTTCGGCTCTGGGAATTCACGGCCGAATGCTCTTGAATCAGGCGGGCCAGGTTCTTCACGTTTTCTACCGGGGTTTCCGGGAGGATGCCGTGGCCTAGGTTGAAGATGTGGCCGGGGCGTCCGGCGGCCAGTCGAAGAATGTGTTCGGCGCGAGACTTCAGTTCTTTCCAGTCGGCGAAGAGCAGGACGGGATCCAGATTGCCCTGCACGCCACAGCGATATTCGAGATCGCTCCAGCCCTGGTCGAGCGGAATGCGCCAATCCAGGCCGATAACTTCGGCCCCGGTTTGATTCATCGCGGGAAGCAGCGTGGCGCTGTCGGTGCCAAAATAAATTATGGGCGCGCCGGTCTTTTGCAGCCGCTTGACCAAGTCGGTCACGTGCGGCAGAACGTGGCGGCGATAGTCTTCCACGCCCAGGCAGCCGACCCAGCTATCGAAGATCTGGATGACATCGGCGCCGGCATGCACCTGGGCGGCGGAGTACTCGGCGGTGACATCCACCAGCTTGCGCATTAGTGCATCCCAGTCGACCGCGGAGTTGTACATCATTTTTTTGGCGTGGAGGTAGTGGCGGGAGCCGCCCCCTTCGATCATGTAGCTGGCCAGGGTGAAGGGCGCTCCGCAGAACCCGATGACGGGAAGCTTTTCGGCGAAATGTTTTGCGACCAGGCTGACCGCCTCGGAGACGTAGCCGAGATCGGCAGCGCGGTCGGTGCGGAGTTGAGCCACGTCTTCGGTCGTGCGGATCGGCTTCTCGATTACGGGACCTTCTCCGGCAGAGAAATGAAACGGCAGGCCCATGACCTCGAGTGGCAGCAGGAGGTCGGCGAAGATGATGGCGGCGTCGACCTGGAGAATTTCGGCGGCGGTGACGGTGACTTCGGCGGCGAGCGCTGGCTTCTTGCAGATTTCGAGCAGGGAATGTTGCTTCCGAACGGCGCGATACTCGGGCATATAGCGTCCCGCCTGGCGCATGAACCAGACGGGAGTGCGCTTGACGGGCTGGGACTTGCAGGCGCGAACGAAGAGAGAATTGGGCGCAGACATGATTCGATCAGATAGACCGATTACTTTAGCATTTTTGCTCGCCGAAGAGCGCGCCGCGGAGTGGCAGTTGTGCGAGACTAGTAAGGAATAAATCTTAACGGTGGGAAAGGTATGAGCGGAATTGCAATCTTGAAAGAGAAGGTGGAACTGGCTGTTTCGGATGGAACGGGGATGGCAGCGTATGTGGCGCGTCCGGAGGCGGGTGGGCCGCATCCGGGACTGATGTTGTTCCAGGAGGCATTTGGGGTTAACCATCACATTCGCAGCGTGAGCGACCGGTTCGCTGCGGAGGGCTACGTGGTGATTGCCCCGGAGCTGTTTCATCGCACGGCGCCGCCGGGGTTTGAGGGCAGCTATACGGATTTTCCTTCTTTGAAGCCGCACTACGAGGCAGTGACAACCGAGACGGCGGAAGCGGACCTGCGATCCGCATATGAGTGGCTTAGTTCGAATACGAGAGTAAAAGCCGACGAGATTTCAAGCGTCGGATTCTGCATGGGTGGGCGGGTTTCCTTTCTGGCCAACAGCGTAGTCCCATTGCGCAGCGCGGTTTCGTTTTACGGAGGAGGAATCGCTTCCGGGTTGCTGGATCGAGCGGCGAAGCTGCAGGCGCCGTCGTTGCTCATCTGGGGTGGATTGGACAAGCGCCTTACGCCGGAGTACCGGAAGGCTGTGACCGATGCTGTGAGTGCACAGAAGAAGGTTTATGTGAATGTCGAGTTCTCCCGCGCCGACCACGGGTTCTTCTGCGACGAGCGGGCGGCGTATGAACCGCACTCGGCGCGGCAGGCATGGGCTTTAACTTTGGAGTTTTTGCGCGCGTGAAGAAACTCGGGATGGTTTTCGCGGCGGCGTTGACCCTGTTGTTGACAGGCGCGCTCTTGCAGATGCCAGGTTCAGCTCCCCCGAGGGACGAGAAAACTGCGCCACCTACCTTTTATAAGGATGTGCTGCCGATACTCCAGGACAAATGCCAGAGTTGCCACCGGAGCGGGGAAGCTGCGCCCATGGCGCTGGTGACTTATGAGCAGACACGGGCATGGGCCGCGAAAATTGCGGCTGCCGTGCAGATGCGGATGATGCCGCCATGGTTTGCCGATCCGCGGTACGGACATTTTGCCAATGATCCGTCGTTGAGTGCCGAGCAGATTAAGAGCTTTGTTGCGTGGGCAAGTGCTGGAGCGCCTGCTGGGGACGTGCGGGATGCGCCTGCTCCGCGGACTTGGAGTGGAGATTGGAACATTCCGCAGCCGGATTCAGTAGTGAAGATGCCGAAGGCGGTGCAGATTCCGCCGAGCGGTGAGGTGGAATATACGTACGAGATTGTGCCTACACGTTTTACCGAGGACAAATGGGTGCAGATGGTGGAGGTGCGGCCTTCGAGCGCGGCGCATGTGCACCATGCAGTGGTGTACATCAGGCCTCCGGATTCGCCTTGGCTGCGCCATGCGCCGGTGGGCGAGCCGTTCACGGCTTCGATGCTGACGGATCCGAAGGAGCGGCGGCAGGCGCACGAGACTACCAGCGATCTGTTGTTGGTTTATGCGTCGGGGAGCGCACCGGACCGATGGGCGGACGGAATGGCGAAATTTGTTCCGGCAGGGTCGGATCTGGTGTTTCAGATGCACTACACGACGAACGGCGAGGCAGCGAGCGACGAGACCAGCGTTGGACTGGTGTTCGCAAAGAGTCCGCCAAAGCAGCGGGTGATCACGCTGCAGTTGAACAATCATGCGTTGCTGATTCCGCCGGGAGCGGACAATTTTCGAGTAGAGGTGGAGGGGACACTGCCGAACGACGCAACTTTACTCAGTTTTTTCCCGCATATGCATTTGCGCGGGAAGCGTTTTGAATATGACATTGTGCACGGCGATGGCAGCGTGGAGACGCTACTGCGGGTGGATTATCACTTTCACTGGCAGCTAAGTTACAAGCTGGCGGAGCCGCGGGAGTTGAAGGCGGGGACGAAGTTGCGAGCAGTGGCGTGGTATGACAATTCAAAGAATAATTCGCATAATCCTGATCCGGAGAAAATGGTGACTTGGGGCGACCAGACGTCGCAGGAAATGATGGTGGGATTTTTCGATGTGGCGGTGCCGGCCGGGATGGACAAGTGGCAGTATTTTATTCGGGGTGGGGAGGCGGGAGGAAAGCAGTAGCGATTGTGGTCGGCTGCGTTCGCTGGACCCTCGGCTTCGCTCGGGGCGGGTTCCCGAGGCGGCTGTCCCCACATGAGCCTCTGTTCCTCCATGGCCCTTGCTGCGCGCTAGTTGCCGACTGGACCGGTATTTGTAAGACTGTGTTGGGCTCATCGACTTGATGGCGAATCCGGTTTCTCTCACATCAGTGGAAAAGCAGGGTGGGCGCGGGTCCAGAGTGGCGTACTGGGCGCTCGCTGTGGTGTTTCTCGCGGTTTACGTTGGGTCGATGTTTACCCCGGGGCTGCTGGATGATGCCGACAGTACACACGCGGAGGCCGCGCGCGAGATGGTGGTGACGGGAGACTACGTCACGCTGCACATCAACGGCGTCCGCTATCTGGAGAAACCGCTGCTGCCTTATTGGCTGGTGGCAATCTGTTACAAGGTTTTGGGAGTGAACGAATTCAGCACGCGGTTGCCGATGGTGTTGTCGGTGATGCTGCTGGGAGTGTTGGCGCTTTGCTGGGGGCGTCGCGCGTTCGGGGAGCGGACCGGGATTTATGCCGGATTGTTCGTTTACACCTGCGCCGGCGTGTACCTGTTCACTCGGGTTCTCATACCAGATGTGCTGCTGAGCCTGCTCATCGCGGCGGCGCTGTATTTTTTCCTCACAGCGCTGGAGCCGGATGCCGCGCCCTGGAGATGGTACGCGGGATACGCGTTGATGGCGTTGGGCGTGCTGACCAAAGGTCTGATCGCGCTGGTGTTTGCCGGCGGGGCGGCATTTTTCTTTCTGCTGGTTACGGGAGAATGGCGGCGCTGGCGGAAGTTCCGGTTGCTTTCAGGGCTGGCGTTATTTCTGGCAATTGCAGCGCCGTGGCATATTCTGGCGGGGTTGCGGAATCCAGGTTCGGCAGACCATCACGGTTTTTTCTGGTTTTATTTCGTGAACGAACACTTTCTGAGATTCCTGGGGAAGCGGTATCCGCGGGATTACAGCAAACTTCCCGCAACACTCTACTGGACGCTGCATCTGGTGTGGTTGTTTCCGTGGAGTCTTTATCTGCCGGCGGCGGTGACGACGGCCATGGAAGCGTGGCGGTTCCGGCGCGGAAACTCGGAGGCAACACAGAGTGGCTGGCGGCTGAGCGATTTTGCATCGCGTACTCGGCTGCTGTGCTGGATTTGGGCGGGAGTGGTGCTCATCTTTTTTGCCCTGTCGACCAACCAGGAGTACTACACGTTTCCAGCATACTTGCCGCTCTTGTTGTTGCTGGCGGATGGTGTGGCACATTGCGAGCAGACGGAGTGTGAACAGAGAGTGCGTGCGGGTTGGCTAACACCTTCAGCCGGCGTTCTGGCCGCGGTTGGAGTCGCGGCCAGCGCCGCATTATTGATCGGGCTGTGGAAGTCGCGGAACCTGCCGTTCGAGGCGGACATTGGAAATGTTTTGGGCAAGCAGGATCTGAACGCGTACCAGCTTTCGATGTCGCACATTCTCGATTTGAGCTATGCGTCGTTTGCCGCGCTGCGGCTTCCGGCGGCGCTGGCTGCGATGGTGCTGCTGGTGGCTCCGTTAACATCGTTCGTTCTGCGCGCGTACCGGCGGCATTATTCTGCGACCTGGATTCTGGGAACAGGCTTTGCGGTCTTCCTGGTGGCGGCGCATATCGCCCTCGGGCGGTTTGGTCCGTATCTTTCTTCGAAGCAACTGGCCCAGGAAATCGAGGCGCGGGCGCGGCCGGAAGACAAGGTGATGATTTATGGCGATCAGGCGTTTGGGTCTTCGTTGCTCTTTTATCTGCGGCGGCCGATTGATCTGGTGGAGGGGCGTACGACTTCGATGTGGTTCGGTTCGACCTTCGCCGATGCGCCCAAAATCTATTTAAGCAACGCGGATTTGCAGCGGGACTGGGCGGGGAGCGGACGAGTGTTCCTGTTCGTGCCTCCGTACGAAAAGGCAAGAGTCGATCGACTTTTGCCGGAGAAGTTCATCATCGCAGAGCTTTCGGGTAAATACGTGTACAGTAATCAGCCGTGAAAAGGCCAGTTTCCAACATTTCTACTGAGGCTAATCGATGACGAAAAAACTGCTGTCAACCTTTGGCATCGCCGCATTGCTTTTGCTAGGTGGAATCGTGATCGGCGGCGCTAAGGCTCAGTCGGGCGCGGCTACGGTTGCGGCCGGACCAAAGAAAGCCGAGGAGCAATACAAGAACATTCAGGCGCTCAAGGGAATTCCGGCCGATCAACTGATCCCGGCGATGCAGTTCATCACCGCGTCACTAGGCGTGGAGTGTCAGTTTTGCCATGTGGAGGGCGCGTTTGAGAAGGACGACAAGAAGACGAAGCAGACCGCGCGGAAAATGATGGAGATGATGTTCGCCATCAACAAAAATAATTTCGAGGGACATCGCGAGGTGACGTGCTATTCCTGCCACCGGGGTAGCGCCATTCCGGTCGCGACGCCGTTAGTGATGGCGGAAGCGCCGATGGGCGCAGGCGAAGCACAGAAGGGTGAGGAAACGAACAGCCAGGAGGCGGGAAAGGAAGCGGGCGGTCCGTCGGCTGATCAGTTGCTCGACAAATATCTGCAGGCTGTTGGCGGCGCCGCTGCGGTTGAGAAAATTACGAGCCGAGTGATGAAGGGGACGATCACTTTCGGCGACAGGAATGTTCCGATCGACATTTTTTCGAAGGATCCGGACAAGCGAGTGTCGTTCACGCATACGCCGGACGGAGACAGCGTGACGGCGTTTGACGGGCACGAAGGTTGGCTGGGTGTTCCGGGGCGGCCAGTACACGAGATGCATGGGCCCGATATCGATGGTGCGTCGATGGATGCGGATCTTCACTTTGCGGCGCACTTGAAGGAGATGTTCAGCAAGGTCGAGGTGTCGGGCGCAGAGAAGATAGGCGGGCGCGATGCCTGCCTGGTAATTGGGCAGCGCGACGGTAAAACGCCGCTGCGGTTGTATTTTGACGAGCAGTCAGGGCTGCTTGTGCGGCTGGTTCGGTATGGAGAGACGCCGCTGGGGCTGTTGCCGACACAGATCGATTATGCGGATTACCGGGATGGGGGTGGGGTGAAAGTTCCGTTTCGCTGGACGCTGGCACGGCCGGGCGGCCGGTTTACGATTCAGATCAGTGAGGCGAAGGAAAATGTTCCGGTGGATGATGCGAAGTTCGAGCGGCCTGCAGCGCCCCTGGAAGCGCAGAAGGGACCGGTGAAGTGAACGCTTTGCGGTGTTTCGTTTTGCATAACAAATCCTGATAGGAAGGATAAATAGTTTCGATTTCCGTGAAGCGCCGGCAGACGATACAGTGAGCGCGTGTGGGTTTGTGTTCGACCGCTTAGCTTAAGCAAAAGCCGCTCTTCACCAGGAAACGACCGTTTAGAACAAAATCATGACCAAGGTTGAAGCAGTCATCCAAAACTCCAAACTGGAGGCGGTGAAGAGTGCGCTGCAGGAAATTGGCGTCGAGGGCATGACGGTGATCGAGGTGCGGGGTCACGGGCGGCAGAAGGGGCACACCGAGGTCTATCGCGGCCGCGAGTACAGCGTGGACCTGATCCCCAAGACAAAGCTGGAGGTGGTGCTGGCGGACACAATGGTTGAGAAGGCGGTGCAGGCCATATTGGTGGCGGCGCGGACGGGGAAGATTGGGGACGGGAAAATTTTTCTGACGCGCGTGGATGATGCGATTCGCATCCGCAATGAGGAGCGGGGCGAGGGAGCTTTGTAAAAGAGCGTTTGAGCGAGCACCATAACCAGACTGGGGAAAGCATAGGACAATTCTTAGTGGGACGCGACCGGACGGCATCAGCAGCGTGTCACCAGCCCTTTCCTAAACGACATGCGACGCAGCAGCAGCGAGCTTCGATTCAACGTGCATCGACGGTTGATTCATTGACACATGGTCATGACGGCAGCGTCTTCACTGATCAGTGAACTGCGGGGTTCTCTCGTCGAGGAGTCGGCGCGGATCGCGCGGGACTTCGCGGTCACTGGAGACGGACGTGCCGCGGTTGCGCAGCGGACACGGCTGGTTGAAGACATTCTCAAGCGGCTGTGGCAGGAGCTCATATCAGCCGACCTGACGGGCCCGCCCGACTTCACGCTGGTCGCGACTGGAGGATTTGGGCGCGGCTGGCTATTTCCTTTCTCTGACATCGATCTTCTCTTCTTATATGCCGACCGCCGGGGTGAGGAAGCTCACAAGGAGGAGATCCGGCGGTTCTCGCAGGAGTTGTGGGATTTGAAGCTCAAGTTGAGCCCGGCGTCGCGGACGCTGACGGAGTGCGATCGCTTCGATCCGAACAATACCGAATTCACTATTTCTCTTCTCGATTGCCGTTACCTTGCGGGCGACCGCGAGCTGTTCGCGCGGCTTCGCGAGAAGGTAATACCCAAGCTCGTGATGCGGGAGGCGAAGCCATTGCTGCAAGGGTTGGCCGAAGTCACACGGGAGCGGCATGGAAAATTCGGACAGACCGTGTTTCATCTGGAGCCGAATTTAAAAGAGACGCCGGGCGGGCTGCGGGATTACAACGTGGCCTGCTGGCTGGCGCTGATCTCCGCCATGGGCAAACTGGGCGACTGGCCGCACACGAGTTCGCTGCGGGCGCCAGTTCGGAAGCAGCTGGATGCGGCGCTGGAATTCTTGATGGCGACGCGGTGTTTTCTGCATTTCCGCCATGGGCGTGACGATAACTCGCTCAGCTGGGAGGCGCAAGACGAAGCCGCGGCGCGGAAGATTGGGGCTTCGGATGCGGCGGAGCTGACCGCTGCGGATTGGATGCGGATTTACTTCGGGCACGCCCGCGCCGTGCAGCGCACTGTGACGCAGTTGCAGGAGGAGATTCCGGAGGCCTGGTCTTCGCTGCGACGGCAATTTCAGGGCTGGCGGTCTCGGCCGGCGAGTTCTGATTTCTCCGTGGTGGATGGACTTATTTTCCTGCAGCAGTCGTCTTCGCTGCGGGATCCGGAGATGCTGCTGCGGTTGTTTCATTTCATGGCGCATCACGGGTTGAAATTGAGTGCGACTACAGAGCACAGGATCGAGCAGGAGCTGCCTGCCCTGGCAGTGACTCCGCCGCGCGGGGCAGAACTATGGCTTTACCTGCAGGAGACGCTTCTGCAGCCGCACGCCGCCGAGGCGCTGCGGGCCATGCATTCGCTGCGCTTGCTCACATTACTACTGCCGGAGCTGAAGCCCATTGATTCCCTGGTGGTGCGGGATTTTTATCATCGCTTCACCGTGGACGAGCACTCGATCCTCGCCATTGAAAGTCTGCACCGGTTGAAAGAATCAAGGTCCGAATGGGATAAGCGCTATGCGGAGTTGCTGGGAGAGCTCGAAGATCCGGAATTGCTTTATCTCGCGTTGCTATTGCACGACACCGGGAAAGGTATGCCCGGCGGCAATCACGTGGAGGCAAGCCTGGAGATTGCCGGCCGCTGCCTGGACCGGCTCGACGTCGATGCGGGAGAACGTGCGGTGGTGTTGTTTCTGATCGGCAACCATCTGGAAATGTCGGCGCAGTTGCGGCGGGACATTTTCAATCCGGAGACGGTGGCGGCTTTCGCGGAAAAAGTAGGCATGCCGGAGCGGCTGAAAATGCTGTGCCTGCTGACGTATGCGGATATCAAGGCGGTGAATCCAGAGGCGCTGACGCCGTGGAAGGCGGAAAACATTTGGCAGCTCTATATTGGCGCGGCTAACTACCTGAATCGCAGTGCGGACCAGCGGGTGCACGACGCGAACGGAGAAAAACTGGCGCGGCTGCGCAGCCTGGCTCCGGTGATGAGCGCGAAGTTCAAAGAGTTCGTAGAGGGGTTTCCGCGGAGATACTTGCGGGTGCACTCCGCTGAAGAAGTGATGCGCCATATGCAAATGGCGGAGGAGTTTGGCCACGATCCGGTGCAGGTGGATTTGAAGCGAGGGCGGCATTGGTACGAGCTCACGCTAGTCACAAAAGATCGGGCGTCGCTGTTTGCGACTTTGACTGGAGTGCTGGCGGCTTGGGGGATGAACATTGTGAAAGCCCACGCATTTTCAAACCAGGCAGGAACCGTCGTGGATACGCTTTACTTTACCGATCGCTTTCGCACGCTCGAATTAAACATGTCAGAGTGGGAGCGGTTCAAGCAGAGCGTTGCCGCGGTCTTGTGCGGGACAGCGGATTTGGACAAGATGCTGCGCGATCGGCAGCGAAGCGAGAAGAACACCCGCATCAAAGTTGTGGTGGAGACCAGAATTGACTTTGACGACGAATGTTCGTCGACGAGTACTCTGCTGCAGGTGATTGCGCAGGACCGGCCGCGGTTGCTGCACCGCATCAGTTCCTGCCTGGCGCATCAGAAATGCAATATTGAAATTGCCTTGATCGACACCGAGGGCCAAATGGCGATCGACACGTTTTACTTGACCTCGGAGGGAAGGAAGCTCACAGCAGAGATCAAGAAGAGGATGGAGAAGGCGTTGGTGAGTGAGTTGAAGAGTCTCGAGCTTGGCCGGGTGATCCGAAGTGTCCCTACCTGAAGCCTCTCTACCAATTCTCAGGTGGGAAGTCTTCAGAATCCTCGGCTTTGCCCCAATTGCTGCCGGACCCGGCACTGTTGTTACGGGTCTGATTGCGTTTGCGATAGCAAACGAAAATCAGGCCGATGCTCATCAGCGTTGGTGGCGCGATCAGGATCAGAATGCCACTCTTCAAGGCCTGGATCATGCGAGAGCCCGACGCCGCGGCCTGGGTATAACAAAGAGCGCAATTCTGCCCGAAGGCCGGCGCGGGCGCCAGCAAGACGATCAGTCCCACCAACGCAACGCAGCCCAGCGAGATTGCTTTCCAGAGCTTCATGTTGGCTTTGACTACTTTGCCCATGGTACACCGCTGGTCAGCCGGAAGCTATCCGTCCACCCGTATTGCATGGCGAGCAACACAAATACGGTGAAGATTGCGAAGAACCAGAGTAAGCCGCGATTCTCCGCCAAATGCATAAAGAACAACAGTGCCAAGAGCGCCTCAACCACGGCGACCGAAAGCATGCGAACGAACATCTGGGACGCGCTAATGTCTTGATACGCGATGACGAACTGCAGCCCTGCCAGGGCCAGGATGCAAACGAAGACGATGAGATCCTTTGTCATTCCACCGTTCTTATGCGTTGCGTCGGTAGTCATAGAGATTCGCTCCTGCCTTTGTCTGTCTTAGTGGGATAGATTCAAAAGATAGATCAGCGGCACGACAAACATCCAAACCAGGTCCACGAAGTGCCAATAAAGCCCTGTGATCTCGAGGTCATCGGCGTTGTAGCGGCCGCCCTGGTAACGCAGCCCGACGGCAATGAGAGCAACCACGCCGCAGGTTACGTGCAGCAGGTGCAGGCCGGTGATGCTGAAAAACAGCGAACTGAACAAAGGTGTGCCCCAGGGATTGTGGAACAGGGTTGCTCCTTCATCAATCATGCCCATCCATTCGCGCAGGTGAAGGGCGGCGAACATGATTCCGCAAACCGCGGTGATCATGGTCCAGCGGAACGCTTTGGCTTTGTCGCCAGCTTCGGCATGGCGTACTGCAATCAGCATCGTCAAGCTGCTGGTGAGAAGAATTAGCGTCATCACCAGTACGTTGGAGATGCTGTGAAAGGGTCTTGGCCAATCGGGAGTGGCGTTCCGTATGAATCCGTAGGCGACCAGAGAACCGGCAAAGGTCGCGGTGTCTGCAATAATGAACAGCCACATCGCCATTTTCTTGGCGGCGACCGAGAATGTGGGCGCGGTCATTATCTCCGTCGCGCCAGTTCGCGACACCTGACCGTGAATTGAAAGATCGGCTTGACTCACGTTGCCTCCTACCTTTGACGGGGTTCGAGCATCGTTGCTCAGAGCTTCATCCAAAGCAGCAAAAGCAGATACACCCACAGCACACCCATGAAATGCCAGTAACGCGAAGTGGCGTCCAGAGTGCTTCTTCGCAAGACGGATTTATTCAATTTGACGATCACCCGGATGAGACCGCCGAGCCCTCCGGACACGTGTAAAGCGTGAGCTGCAGTCAGCACATAGAAGAAGGAGTAGCTCACGTTGCTGGCGAGTCCGAATCCCTGGGAGCGGAGTTGCATCCAGGCAAAGGTTTGCCCGGCAACAAAAAGCAGACCTAAACACAAAGTGACATATAGCCAGCGCGCCGGATTCGCCTGATTGCCCTTATTCTTGGCGCCGCCCATAAAGGCCGCGATCCGATGCCGCGCGATTTCCAGGGTGACGCTGCTGGCAATGATCACCAAAGTGTTGAGGTACAGAACCGGGGGCAAGGTGAAGTGATGCCAATCCGCCGAAGCTCCCTGACGAACAATCATAGCGCTGGTGAAGGCGGCAAAACTCATGGTGATAGCCGCCAAGGCTACCCAAATGCCAGTGCTCGCGGGAGGAGGGGACGAATCCTTGACGCAGCGCAAGTCTCCATCAGCCGGAACCAGATTTCGCCAGCCTCCGTTACCCGAGCCGTGACTTGGCAGGCGATCGATCTCGATTTTCGGTGGTTCGTGGACCGTGGTTGCCATACTGCTACTCTCCTGCAGGAACCGATTGCGCTGCTCGAAGATTATTTCTCTTCGTCAGGGCTGTGAACGTTTTCTGGCGAGGTCTGCATGATGTAGTCGCTGCTTGCACCCTCGACACTGTACTGATAAGGATCGTGGTAAACCACCGGCATCTTGTCGCCAAAATTGTTGTGGGGCGGCGGCGTGGCCGTGCTCCATTCCAGGGTCGTGCCTTCCCATGGATTATCCGACGCCGGCTCGCCCTTGAAGCGGCTGTGAATCAAGTTGTAAAGAAAAATGAACTGGGCGGCCCCAGTGCAGAGCGCGGCAACCGTGATGAACTTATGCAGCGGGATCAGCGGGATCAGGTAATCGTCGGTGAAGGCCTGGTAGCGGCGCACGTTCCCGGCGATCCCCAGGTAATGGAAGGGCATGAAGATGCAGTAGGTGCCGACGAAGCTCAGCCAGAAGTGGAGCTTGCCCAGAGTCTCGTTCATCATTCGGCCGGTCATCTTGGGGAACCAGAAGTAGGTTCCGGAGAAGATGCCGAAGATGGCCGCGACCGCCATTACGAGGTGGAAGTGTCCGACCACAAAATAGGTCGCGTGCAGCATGATGTCGATCGAAGGCTGGGCCAGGAAAAATCCACTGACGCCGCCGCTGATGAACATTGAAATGAAACCCAAAGCGAAGAGCGACGCCGTGTTGATTCGCAACTTAGAGCCATACAGGCTGCCCAGCCAGATCAGCACAATAATCGTGGAAGGAATCGTGATAATCAGCGTGGGGAACGAGAATGCCAGCGAGGAGATCGGATTCATGCCGCTGACGAACATGTGGTGGCCGTAGACCATGTAGCTGAGGACGACCAGAGAACCCATGGAATAAATGAGCACTTTGTGGCTGAGCATCGGACGGCGCATGTTGGTAATTAGTATGTGGGAAACGATACCCATCCCGGGTACGATCGCGATATAAACCTCGGGATGTCCGAAGAACCAGAACAAGTGCTGCCAGAGCAGAGTCGATCCGCCGGAATGAGGCAACACCTGACTATTGATCACCAGGTTCGAGGCAACGAAGAAGCTGGTTCCAGCAACGTGATCGAGAATAAGGAGGATGGTCGCGGGCATCAGTACCGCGAATGCCGCCAAGCCCATGATTGAAGTAAGAAACCAGGCCCAGGCGGTAAGTGGGAGCCGCATCAGGGACATGCCTTTGGTACGCATGTCGAGAGTAGTGGTAATAAAGTTCAACGAACCCAGCAACTGGCCGATACAGAAAAGACAGATCGAGCTTGCCCAAAGAATCACACCCAAGCCCTGGCCGGGGCCGGAAATAGAGCCTACCGCGCTCAGTGGCGCATATTGCGTCCAGCCGCCTAGAGTCGGCCCATCGCCCAGAAAGAACGAAGAAACCAGCACCAGGAAGGCTGCGAATGTGACCCAGAACGACATCATATTGAAGTGCGGGAAGGGCATGTCTTCCGCGCCTACCTGGATGGGCAGAAAGAAATTGCCGAACGCGGCGAAGGGAGCCGTGGTGAGCACGAAAAAGACCATGATCGTCCCGTGCATGGTCATCAACTGCAGGTAATACTCTGGAGTCATCACGTCACCCGGGGCACCGTTCTTGGAAAGCAGATGCAGGCCGGGAATGGCGAAATTAGCAAATCCCAAATGGAGGCGCATGAGCCAGGACAGGAACATCCCGACGAAGACGGCGACCAATGCCAGCGCATAATACTGTTTGCCGATGACCTTGTGGTCGATACTGAAGACGTGCTTCCGAATGAAGCTAGTCGGTTCTCCATGCGCCGCGTGTGCAGACATGTCGTGCATTGTGCTCACCTCAAACGAGATGTATGGTTCAGATGTATTGACGGACGACGGCTACTGCAATGCCGCTTGCTGTTTTAGCCAGTTCTCGTAATCCCCCTCCGACATCACTTCCAAATACGCCTTCATGTTGTAATGCCCGAGGCCGCAAAGCTGGGTGCAGACGATTTCATACTTGCCAACCTGGGTCGCCGTGAAATGGACCGACAGGTCTAATCCCGGGACGAAATCCTGGTGGACGCGCAATTCCGGAACGTAAAAAGAATGCCCCAAATCCCTGGAATGCATCAGCAGATGAACTTCTTTGTTTACCGGAATTGCCATCTCAGCGGATACGATGTCGTCTTTGGAATCCTGGTCGTGGGTGGTGTCAAGGCCATAGAAATTGCCTGTACTTTCATTGATCTGGTCGGGGTGGATGGGACCGAACTTCCCATCAGGGCCAGGGTACCGAAAATAAAAGGCAAACTGCTGCGCCTGGACTTGGACTTGCAGCGCATCCGCCGCAGGCGGAGTGAAATATTGGCTGGCCCATGCCTTGGCACCAAAAACGCCGAGAGCCAAAACTTCCGTTCCTACCAAGAGGAAACCGGCAACCACCAAGCCCACTGCGCCGCCGGGGAAGCGCTTGATCTTCGCGTCGGGTTTTGTCTGAGAGAACTTCCAGATGAAAAAGGCCAACAGGAGCTGCGAGGCCAGGAACGAAATACCAGCTTCCAACATTGTATCGGCATACTGTTCGTCGATCAGATGACCGTGGAGGGAGATGTCGGGCGGCATCGGCCACATGTGCATCATGATGGGAATCGCCGAAGCGATTGCGATCACCGTGAGGGTCACTGCAAGTATCTTCGCCATATCATCCCGCCTCCAGCCGGGCTAGGCCCGGCGTTATTAAGAAACGCCGCAGTGTCATCTGCGGCGATTTTGGGACTCGATTCGCAACTGCGCTGAAACTACGTCGATGCGGGTCGCTACTTCGCTTTATAGGTGAAATCGGCCGTTGCCGATCCACCCGCGGCGACCGTCACTTTCGCCGTCTGCGTGCCGTAATCTTCCTGCCATGCGGTCACGGTATAACTTCCGGGCGGGACATTGTTGATTGTGTATGCGCCTTTGTCGTCTGTAGTGGCATACGGCCCCTTCACGACGACGAACCAGCCGTGCATCCATGGATGAATGTTGCATTGCACTGGAATCATTTCCGCAGCCTTCCAGCTCTTCTCAATGGGGGCCGCTCCCGGGGGCTGAGACTGATTCCAGGGGATGTTGCCGGTCATCGGATTAGGCAGCGGGTGGATGTTGTGCGTGGTCTGATCGCTGGTTATCACTTTGAACGTCTCATTTACGTCCATCGCCAAGACGTGAGGCGTATACATACAATTCTTTTGATCGAACACCGGGACAGCTGTCGTTACCGTTGCGGGGCCGCTCCAGTCAGAGATGTAAAGTACCACATTCTCCAACCCGTCGCCCTCGCCAACCACTACGGTCTCGAGGTGGCCAGGATTGTTTGCGTGTTGCTTAACACAGTAGGGATCCTTCGACATATCGATGCCCCTCATGTGCGGAGCCGTGCCGCTTAGTTTTACCGTACCGGTGATTTTGCCTTCTCCTGCAGCGTTGACCTTCTGACCCAGAATCAACGCTGCGCAGCCTACCAGAACTACCAGCGATAGTACAACTGTGGGATTGTGTCGGTTTCTCATAGAAATTTCTCCTTTAGGACGAAAAGCAAATCGCTTCTGCGACGCTTTTCTTCCCCTATTGTTGCGCCACCGGAGCGTTGGGATCAACTGGCTTCAACCCTATTTGCTTCGCCAGCTCTTTTTCTTTGCTCTTCTGAGCCATAAAGGTTCGCAGATAGAAAACCAAATCCCAAGCTTCGTCGGGTTTGATGTTGTCGGCAAATGACGGCATAGGAGTGCCGTCGAGACCGGTCATGAAGATCCTGTAGATATCCTGATCGGTGTCGCCGCACTTCGGGCGGGACCCGTCGGTAAAGTTGAAAGGCGCGATCGGCCGGCCCAGATCATCCTGAAGGGTCGAAGCGGACGGGCCATTCGCCATACCTTGGACGCCATGACACTTCCAGCACTGCACCCTGGCAAACACGTCGCGCCCGGCCTTGATGCGCTCGGCAGTGACTTCGGGCTCAGGGGGAATGCTGATCGGCGCACCTGGCTTTTCATTCTTCCAGCGAGGAGAGAAGTGCTTTACCCACGCGACAAGGTCGGCGCGCTGCTGTTTCGTAAAGGTGTTCCATTGCGGCATGTTGGACCGGTCAAAGCCGCGAGTGATGGCGTCGAAAAGATCCTGGTCGGTCGGCAAGGTTCCAGTCGGAGTGGAGCGGCACTTGAAGATGCCCAACTGGAAGTCGCGCGGCTTTTGGTACATGGGGGTTTCGAACCAGGCAGCATTTTCGCCGTTCCCATCGCCAAGCTCGCCGTGGCACCCCACGCAATATCGCCGGTAGTCAGGGGCAGCGTCCTTGGCATGGCCGGTAACATTTCCGATATGGCTCTCCATGCCAATGCGCGTTTCTATGTCGTAGGTCGAGAGCTGCGCCGAAGAGGGCAGCGAGAGCGCCAAAACTGCAGCTCCACCCAGCAAAAGCGACCACTTCCGCATTGTTGTCCGCATGTCGTTCCCTTTCTAGAAGTCGAAGTCAAGTCCCATCAGAATTTCGCTGGTGTTGAGGTTGGTAAGCGCTCCGGTCGTAAGATTTGCCGGACCGGTGCCGTCCTGGTGCAGCCAGTTGTATTCGTTGTGCCAGGCCAAGCCGGCGCGGCTGGTCATGAACGGGTTGTAGCGGAAGCCGATGGTGTAGGTTGAGATGTTGCCCAGGTTCGAAGGCATGGGGCCCGTGAATCCGTTGGGGCCGGTTACCCCAACACCGTAGCCCGACCCGTTGGCCTGCTGCGACATTTTCTCAAACTCATAACGGCCGATGAAGATCAGTTGCGGACTGTAGATGTAGTGACCCTCGAAGGTGGCCCCGTTCCAGCTGGGTGCCTGCGATCCCGCGTTAAGAGTTGTCCCTGGCACATTGTTCGGAGGGCAGGGAGGGGCCGAGCAGGTGTTGCCTCCATCTCCGTCTGAGGCTTCTGCCCCGCCGTAACCTTGCCCGAACCATGCGTTATCCGAGCCATGCTGAGTCACAACCGTAAGGCCGACGTGAGGGCCGAAGTAGAATTGGCCTACGAAGCCTTCACGGGTGAAGCTCTTGTTGCCAATTCCAGAACCGGGAATGGGTACGCCACCGCCCGAAGTCAGGTAGTAGGTGGACGCTTCTCCGGCCATAACGTAGAACCCAAGCCGTTGTACCCCCAATTTGCCCGTGTCGAAAGCCTGGCTCCCGGCAACGAAGGTGGTATAGGCGTTGGCTGTCGTAGTCAGGCCCACGTTTCCATCACTGGAGCTGACCACGGCAACGGAAATTCGCGTCCGATCGTCCAGGGAGTGTCCCATATACTCCATGCCCAGCTGGTTGTCGCCGATCTGCCCGAAGTTGTTGCCGTCACCTATAGGCGAGAAGTGGTATGTCTGATAGATACCGCCGTTCCCGGTTAGGGTGAGGATGCGCTTTTCAGAAAGCAGGTTGTCGAGTTCGAACCGACCCAGCTTGAAATTGAGCCAGGAGCTGTGAGCGATGTTGTCAAAGCGCACAAAGACCTGCTCAAAGTGAAAAGCGCCGGTATTATCGGAAGACGGAAGCAGATAGAACGAGATGTTCTTCTCCAGAGTTCCGCCGGTGTGGAAGTCGAGGCCGCTCAAGTCAAAGCCTGAACTCGAGATGCGTTGGACCGCCGCATTCGTACCCGTGAGGTTTCCGCCTGCGTAGGTGTCAACTTCCACTTTGCCGACGCTTACCCGGTGCCAGATCGGCGTGATGCGGAAGACCACCGGCCAATAGCCAGGGTTCTGCCAGATCGGGGCGTCTCGATCGTTCATCAGCTGATACCCATTGTCTTTGAACTTTTGTCCAAAGTAATTGAGCATCGGCCAGGACTCGTGACAGGCCGAGCAGCGCAGGCCATACTTGCGGGCGAAGGCCGGCAGGGCGTGCGCGGGCTGGCTGCAGGTGAGAACTACGGACGCAAGAACCAGAGCGACAGCCGCGAACGAAGTCGCAAGCTGCAAGATGTTGCGGAGATGGAAACGACTCGAAACGTGCATGGCCGGACTCCTCGGCAAGATCAAATCAAAATCTGGTTATCTTGAAACTAAAATCTCCCCAAGCGAAACCCGCGGGCGATACCCAGCAATGAAGGCCTCGAACGGGAGGTGGCTCCCTTTCAGGCCGGTACCAGAACAGTGGACGAAAGGTTCTACCACCCTACCGGGGATGAATCCTACTACTATCAAAAGAAAAAGTTCAAGAAGTTTTTACATTTTTTTTACAAGGCCAGTCAAACCTTCGGTCACCTCGGAATCGAACAGCCCGGGTGGGTTGACAGCTTTACACCAAGAGTACGAGACTCTGGAAACCTGGAACGGAGGCCGCAGTGGGTTGGTCGAGAAGCGATCGAAGCAGGTGGTTGGCTTCCCACGTTGACATTAGAGGCAGCTCAAGCAGGGAAGCTGGTGGCGCTGATTGCCGGCGTACCGCCGCGGCCGGGGCGCGCGCCGCCGCGAGATTAATCCTCGTTCTACTTTTTTTCGCGGCTGCGCTTCCGGTGGCTGGCCGCAAGAAAGATAAACTGCCCTACGGCGACGGACTAGCGGTAAACATTCCCGTGCCCGAGAGCGAAGTAGAGCAGGTGGTGGCAGACGTGGCGGATAACGGAGTGATCCGGGGAACCAAAGAGTACAACAAAGACGAGTTTGTCAGTGGCGCGAAGGCCGCGACTTCGTCGCGCGTGTTTCCCGCCTGGTCTGAGGGAGGAAAGGTTTTCTACAAAGTTCGTGAGCAGGCGCTCGACCCGCGGAACTTCAAGGATAGCAGCGACTCAGGAACCCTGGTTGTGCGCTATGTGGTGCAAGCTCAGGGTCAGAAGAACACAGTGTTGCGCATCAATGCGCTTTTTAAGGAAGACTTCCGCCATATCGTGCATCAGTCCGACGGTTCAGTCGAAAGCGCAGAGTACCGGGATATTCGCGAACACATTGACGCCATCGAACTCATGAAGAGGCAGAACGTTGAGGCCTTGAACGAACGGCGGGAAAAGTTGGAGAAGAAGCAAACCTCTTCGTCGCAGGCGGAGGCAGGGGCGTTTCCGGTGCCGCTATCCGAGCAATCCGCGGTGGCAACAACCGTTGAGAGTCAACCAGATGCTGTTCCAGGCGGAACTGCGCAAATTGCGAGCCAGAGCGTGCCGGAGCAGAGCCAACCGGTACAAAACCAGCCAACACAAAACCAGCCTGGTCAGGATCAGACCGGTCAAGATCAGTCCAATCAGAGTCCGTCGAGTCAAAGCGAGCCCGCGGTGATCACATCCGGGCAGAGCCTGGAAGAGCACGTCAAAGATCTTCGTCGGCAGCTTGAGAGGCTAGTGAAAGACCCGGGAGCACCACTGAAGTCCGCGCCATTCCACACTGCTAGCACGCTGCAGTCGCTGCCCCCCGGCACGGAGGTTCTAATTGTGATTTCAACGCCCTACTGGTACGGCGTAGAAACCCACGACGGGCAACACGGATGGATTATGCGCGACGACTTGGTGCAGAAATGAAAGTGACAGAAATGAATCGTCGCCAAGCAGAATTCACCATCACGTTCTTGCTGGCGCTGGTTGTTTTCTGCGCGCCGCGAGGCCACGCGCAAGGCAACGGATTCGAGCGGGCCTTCCCACAGTCCAAGGCCCAAGTGGAGAAGGCCTTGCAAGAAATGCAGGTCGCGACTGCGGGACGTCTTCCAGTTCTCGACGGGTTCGCGACTTCGGCCGATCATCCCCTCGACCGGTATCGGCGAGGCTACTATCAGTCAAAAATTCAGGTTACGGCGGCGCCTTCCGGGGGATCGATTGTCAGCGTGAGCGTGCTGGTGACGGCCTGGTATACGGACCCGGTCGCCGCGCGTTCGGGATATCAGGTGCTGACCTCAAATGGACGGTTGGAGGCGGACCTGCTGGATCAGCTGGCGGATCAGCTCGCTACCAAGGGGCAGCAAGTTGGGACAAGCGCTCCCGTGAGCGCGGAGCCCAGCTCGGTCCCATTGCAAAAGTCTTCTCCCGCACCGGGCTTATCGGCGAAGACTCCGCCGTCGGTAAAAGCTCCAACGGTCCAGACTTCCGCGGGGCAATCTCCGGCACGGCAACCCGCTGCTGTACCGGTGGCGAAGGCGCCAACCGCGGCGGAACCTGCTCTCTCCGCGCCGGAGCCCAGACTTCCCGATACCAACGGCGGTTTGTCGTCATCTCTGGCACAGACTTTGGCGGACCAAGAAAAAGCAGGCGCCGCGGGTAAGAAACCTGACGAAGATTCCAGCCTGCGAGCCGAAGCAGAGAGTCTGGAGGAGATTCTCAAGAACCAAGCCCATCCCAAGAATCTGGTTGCGGTAAAGAAGTCGGGGACGCCGGTGGTAGAGACCGCCAGTCTGACGGCCAAGACTCTGTTCCTGGCGAGCGCTCACGATGAGTTCGAGATGCTCGACTTCAACCGGGATTGGGTGCATGTGAAGATTTCCGGACTATCGCGAGGGTGGATCTGGCGCGACAGCCTGGAGATGCCCGATGGCGTTCCCGATGGAGACGCGCCAGCGAGTGCTGCGCCGGGAGCGGCGGCGGATTTGTTTCATGTGTCGCGGGAAGAAACCGCGCCTTTCCCGGGCGACTGGGCGCCTCTTCGCGGCAAAAACGTAAGAATCGTTTCGGTGGAGAAAATTGACGACAAGCAGAGCGTGGCCCCTCAGCTCAGACTGGAGTTCGCCAAGTCCGTGCTCGACAAGGATTATGCGGAAGTGGCGCAGAAGCCGCAGGAACTTGCAGGGGTCGTCGTGATCTTCGATGCGGTTGACGGCGGAATGCTAGCCGCCACACTGCCGACGCTTCAACAATGGAAGGCAGGCAAATTGTCCGACGCCGCTCTATGGCATCAATGCTTTTTTGATCCGCCGGAAACCTTTAATGTGACTGGGGCTTCGGCCAGCCAGTAATGGCAGCGGGCTGGTCGGTTCTTGAGTTTCGACTTGACTTTCGAAAGCTATCGGAGTACCCATACAATCCTTGAAGTATTTTCGGGCGGCACTGTGGCCACTGCCCTCTTTGAAGCTTTACTAGACATGGACGGCTTTCGCAGTTTGTGAAGCAAGCGGCAAGACAACCACCCAGTGATTCTCCCATGAACGCGATGACCCAACCAATGATCCTGTTCCGCAAGCAAGCGTCGTCTCTCCTGCGTGACTATGCCGAATTGATGAAGCTGCGTGTGACTACGCTCATCGTGATGACGGCTTGGTGTGGCTACTACTTCGGAGCGCAAAAGGCCGGAGTTTCTTCGCTGTCCTGGGGGCTTTTGCACGCCTTGCTGGGAATCGGGCTGGTGTCGGGCGGAACCGCGGCGCTTAATGAAGTGATGGAGTACAAGGTAGACGGGCAGATGCGGCGGACCGCGCAACGTCCGCTGCCGGCGGGCCGTATGAGTCTAGCTCAAGCTACAACGGCCGGGCTGCTGGCTACTTTGGGTGGGTCAATTTATCTGGCGGTATTTACGAATCCGCTGACCGGGCTGCTGACTTTCCTGACGTCGGCGGTGTATCTTGCGGTTTATACGCCGTTGAAACGGGTTTCGCCTATCTGCACGTTCGTGGGCGCTTTTCCCGGAGCTATGCCTGGAGTTTTAGGTTGGACGGCGGCGCGCGGTCGCTTGGAGTGGGGCACGCTGATATTGTTTGCCATCCTTTTTGTATGGCAGTTTCCGCATTTTTTCTCGATCGCGTGGCTCTATCGCGAGGACTACGCTGCGGGGGGAATTCGCATGCTGCCGGTCGTGGAGGAGGATGGCCGGTCGACAGCTCGGCGCATCGTGGCCTGCTCGCTGATTTTGATTCCACTCAGCGTTTTGCCCAGTGTTTTCGGGATGGCAGGAAAGATCTATCTGGTGGGTGCGGTAATTCTTGGTGTCGCGCTTTTCTACTTTGGGGCGCGTCTCGCCTTTCTCAAATTACCCATCACCGCCGCACGATCGAAAATGCTGGCTCGTCATGTGTTGCAAGCCACAGTGATCTACCTTCCGCTTTTGTTTGTGCTGATGATGGGCAACTCATCGCGTCCTTAAGCCTTCCAAGACGAGCGCAGAAGTTTTCGGAAGGTTTTGCTTACTGGATGGTGCTGCCGACCTGCGAGAACACGTTGCTTGCATTGGCACCGATCAGGCGGACGGTGCTTGCCACAATGACGAGCACGACGGCCAGCATGACGGCATACTCGGCAACGTCCTGTCCATCTTCGTTGGACCAGAGTTTGAATAGAAGATAGCGCATAGATTTCCGGTTCACACCGCTCCCGGCGCGGCCGGTGCGCTGGTTAGCGGTTGTATGCTGGAAATGAAAAGATTCATCCCCCAACCTTCCTTTTCCTGCGAAAAAGCCTGCAGCCCGACCTGGTACTCGCTTCTTCCATCGAGCAACTTCGTCCACACCACGGTGAATTCCATTTTGCGCTGGCGATAAAAAATGGTTAGCCTGTCGAGCGCGTTCAGTTGGTGGCGGATCGACCCTAGCCGCGCCCCGTTCGCCGTAAGGTCGAGGGTGTGGGCCAGAATTTCGAACGACTTGCCGGCAGCGTCCGTGCCCCGGACTCGCACGGGAAGCACAGCCTGAATCCGATCTTGCCGGCGGCGGTTGGTCTTGACAGCGGGTGCTTGCATAATTGCGGCCTGAAGACAGTGTGCAGCAATCCGGAGAGGTTGGGAATAGCTCCGACGAGTGAGGCACGAAGGTAACCAGCCGTACTTATGGCAGTCTTTGCCGCTAATTCCACAGCGGGAAAGAGCTTCGGAATGCGGTGAAATACAAGTTCAATGGTTACGTATCCGGGGGTAGACTGGGAGCGTCAGAGCCGAAGCGGGTTTTTCGGCACCGAGGGGTCAATATGCAGTGTGCGCCAGTCGGAACTCGAGTTGGAATTAGTCTGTTGCTTGGTTGGAGTCTCGGCGCTTGGTGCCAGACGCCCCTACAAACGGCGGATTCGGTACGGTCTTCGTTTTCCGCGGAGCATTCGCCGTCGGCCGAGGAGATAGGCCGGAAGCTTCAAGAGCGGAATGCCGAGCGAACTGCCGCGCTGGAGCAGTTCAACGGAACCCGGGTTTACCGCATGCAGTATCGAGGATTCCCCAGTGATCGGGATGCCGAGATGGTAGTCAATGTCATCTACCGCGCCCCCGATGCCAAAGAATTTAGTGTTGTGTCCGAGAGCGGCTCCAAGTTCGTCATCGACCACGTATTCAAGAAGCTGCTTGAGGGCGAGCAGGAAGCCGCGAATTCGGAGAACCGCAGGAATTCCGCGCTGACCAGCGAGAATTACGAGTTTACGTCGGCTGGATACGAAACCACGCCCGAGGGCGGGGAGTACATCCTGAATCTGCTGCCCAAAACGAAGAACAAGTTTCTCTATCGCGGGAAAATCTGGGTTGACGCGAAGGACTTTGCCGTCGTGCGAATTGAGGGAGAACCGGCAAAGAATCCGTCATGGTGGATCAAAAAAACGGAAGTGAAACACAGGTATGTCAAAGTGAATGACTTCTGGCTTCCGGCTGAGAACCATACGGAGAGCCTGATCCGGCTGGGAGGCCGCGCCATCCTTTCCATTGAATACAAGGATTACAGAATCATGAAGGCTTCGCCGCTGCGCGGCAGTGAGACCGCGCTCCAAGAATCGAAGTGACCTGAGCTGCACGGCTTAACCTCTGAACACCACGGAAATGTATAGTGTGAGTTGCTGCTGTCACGCGGAAGCGCAGCAATTCCGAACCTTGCGGAAATACAACTTTGATCGGGCTGATTCTTTATTTCGTTTTAGGTGTGGCGCTGATCGGCACAGTGTCTTCGGCCGTATTCCTTGGTCTTACCGTGCTAGGGGTAATCCGGTTTCGTGCGGAAGCACGGAAGCAGGCCAGGTCCGCGCCTGACGACACACACTTGCCTCCGGTCTCGGTGCTCAAGCCGGTGCACGGCTTGGAAGCGCGGCTGAAGGAAAACATTGAGAGCTTCTTCCGGCAAGACTATCCCGATTATGAAATTCTATTTGCGGCGGATGAAGCTAACGATCCGGCCCTCGACGTGGTGCGCGAAGTTTGTGCCCGCTATCCTCACATCCGAAGCCGGGTGCTGGTGACGGGCACACCGTGGCCGAACCCGGTGGTTTATGCATTTCATTGCATGTCCGAAGCCGCGGCACACGACATTCTGGTTACAACCGACAGCGATGTGGAAGTCGACCCACGCTATCTGCGGGAAATTGTGCCGCCGCTGCTGGACCCACAAGTCGGTATGGTGACGTGCGTGTATCGCGGCAAAAATGCGGCAGGTTTTTTCTCCGGCCTCACGGCCATCGGTATGTCGGTTGAAATGACTGCGGGAGTGCTGGTGGCGAATCTGCTCGAGGGAATGAAGTTTGGATTGGGGCCAACGACGGTGGTTCGCAAAGATTCTCTGGAGAGCATCGGCGGCTACACTGCGCTGCGGGATTACATCGCCTACGATTTCGCGATCGGCAACTTGATGGCGAAAAAAGGCTACCGGGTCGTGCTCTCGGGCCACATCATCGATCACATAGTGAATCAACCATCGTTCCGGCGCATGTGGCAGAACCAGCTGCGCTGGGCGCAGACGACGCGCTACTCGCGCCCCAAGGGACACTTTGGAAGCGGACTGATCTTCGCCATGCCGTACGGCCTGCTTGGATTTCTTGCCGCCGGATTCTTGGGACATTGGGGCGTAGGAGTGCTGCTGCTGGCAGTGGCCGTGCTGAACCGCCTGACTGAGGCGTGGCTCGTGGGCTGGATGGTGGTTCGGGATCCGGAGATTCGGCGTGCGCCGTGGCTGTATCCCCTGCGCGATTTGCTCGGCTTTCTGGTGTGGTTCGCCAGTTATCTGAAGCTGCGTTATGTTTGGCGAGATAGCCGGTTTGAGTTGAAGGGAACGCGAATCGCGCTGCGACAGACTTCTTCGGATAGCAGATAGACTTCCTTTACGTCAGCGTCTAAGAAACATCCAGAGTTCGATTTTCTACGGAGGCCATTTTGCGCGTTTTGGTTACTGGAGCGGCGGGCTTTATCGGCAGCAATATGGTCGACCGCCTTCTCTCCGCGGGTCACCGAGTCGTTGGGCTCGATAATCTGTCGACGGGACAGATCCGGTTCTTGGAAAATGCGCTGGCTCATCCGGACTTCGCTCTCCATCAAGCGGACTTGCTCGACGGGAAAAGCCTGGCGCAGGCGATGAAGGGCGTGGAACTGGTAGTTCATTTTGCAGCCAATGCCGACGTGCGTTTCGGCACTGAACATCCACGCAAGGACCTGGATCAGAACACAATCGCAACCTGGAACGTGCTAGAAGCGATGCGCGAGCGAAACTGCAAACGAATCGTCTTTTCTTCTACGGGATCGGTGTACGGAGAGCCGGATATTTTCCCCACGCCGGAGACTTGTCCCTTCCCCGTCCAGACTTCGCTTTACGGAGCTTCTAAGCTGGCCGCGGAAGGCCTGATTCAGGCTTACTGCGAAGGCTTTGGAATGCAGGGCTACATTTTTCGCTTCGTCTCCATTCTGGGCGAGCGCTACTCGCACGGTCACGTGTTCGATTTTTACCAGCAGCTTGCCGAACACCCGGAACATCTTCATGTGCTGGGCAACGGGCATCAGCGGAAATCCTATTTATACGTACAGGATTGCCTCGACGCGATTCTTACCGCGATCGATCGAGCGCAGGAAAAGGTAAACATCTTCAATCTCGGAACCGACGAGTATTGCGAGGTCAACGACTCCATCGGCTGGATTTGTGAATATCTTGGTCTTCATCCGAACCTTACGTATTCGGGCGGCGAACGCGGCTGGGTTGGGGACAGTCCCTTTATCCTTCTCGACTGCTCGCGCATCCGTGCGCTGGGCTGGCGTCCGCGATTGACCATCAAGCAAGCAGTGTTGGCCACAATTAAGTACGTCAGCTCGCATTGACCCGCTTACTTGGAAACCGGGAGCAACCTCCGTTCCGGAATCTCCACGCGCAGTATTCTGCAACTCGCGCGCTTGCCGAATAAGTGCGTGTCTGTTCATTTTGTTACAGTGAGTTTGCCATGCACCGCGGTAATCCAGAGGTCGACAATCAGGCTCAAGGGTTGATAGAAAGATTTACCCAGCTTTTTGAGTCGGCGCCGCGCATCTTCCAGGCGCCGGGCAGGGTGAATCTCATCGGCGAACACACCGACTACAACGACGGCTTTGTTATGCCGGCCGCTATCGGGTTTTGTACACGGGCAGCCGTTGCTCCGCGCCATGACCGCAAGTTGGTAGTGCGCTCCGAGAATTTCGCTGAACAAGTTGAGTTCAACCTGGACGCGCTACCCGATAAAGGCTCCGGGCATTGGAGCGACTATGCGATCGGAGTGGCGAAATCCCTGCAATACTCAGGCAGCATGATCATCGGCGCCAACTTGCTGATTGAGGGCGATGTGCCCCAGGGCGCAGGCTTAAGCTCATCCGCTTCGCTTGAGATCGTAGTTGGCTACGCGCTATTAGATTTGGCAGGCGAAGCGATCGACCTCACGAAACTGGCCTTGCTCTGCCAAAAAGCCGAGAACGAGTTTGTGGGTGCGCGTTGCGGAATCATGGACCAGTTTATTTCCAGCCATGGGCAGCATGGCCATGCCCTGCTGCTGGACTGCCGCTCACTTGAACACCGGTTCCTTCCGCTCGGCGACGAGGCTCGTCTTGTGATTTGCAACACGATGGTTCGCCACAGCATTTCGAGCGGGGAATACAACCGGCGCCGCGCTGAATGTGAAGCCGGTGTGCGATGTCTTGCCGCGCATCTGCCGGGCGTCCGCGCCTTGAGAGACGTCACCCTGAACGATTTGGCAGCCTGCGCTGGAGATTTGCCGGAAACGATTATGCGCCGTTGCCGCCACGTGATCAGCGAGAACTCCCGCGTGCTCCAGGCCGCATCGGCTCTGGAGCGGGGGGATCTTGAGACCTTTGGAATCCTGATGCGAGAGTCGCACCTAAGCCTGCGTGAAGATTTTGAAGTGAGCTGCGCCGAACTCGATTTAATGGTGGAACTCGCGGACAAAGCCCCAGGTGTTTACGGAGCTCGAATGACAGGTGGCGGTTTCGGAGGCTGCACCATCAACCTGGTTCGCAGGGACTGCGTCGCTAAGTTCAAAGCGTGCATAGACGACGGGTATCGGCGTTCGACCGGCCACGCGGCTGAGATCTATGTCTGCTCGGCCGCGAATGGAGTGAAGCGGGTAGCGTGACGAACCAGGACGTGACATACCAGGATGAAAAGATGAAGAAGATCCACCGATGAGCTCATCCGATCTGATGACGCATCCCCACTGCCGCTTCAACCCGCTGAAGCGGGAATGGGTGCTGGTTTCTCCGCAGCGGATGCAGCGTCCATGGCAGGGCCAGGTCGAGAGCGTTCCGCCCGAGACGCAGGTGAGGTTCGATCCCAATTGCTACCTTTGCCCCGGCAATGTGCGAACTGGCGGAGCGAGAAATCCCGCTTACACAGGGACGTTTGTTTTTGACAATGACTTTGCAGCTCTCAGACCGGAAATTCCTCCCGCAGAGATCGTGGACAAAGGACTATTGGTTGCGCGCAGTGAAGCGGGGCGCTGTCGCGTACTGTGCTATTCACCGCGGCACGATCTCACCATGGCGCGAATGAGCATGCCGGAAATTCGTCGCGTGATCGATACCTGGGCCGAAGAATTTCGCCAACTCGGAAGTCAGCGGAACATCCGGTCCGTGCAAATTTTTGAGAACCGCGGCGCAATGATGGGGTGCAGTAATCCACACCCACACGGACAAATCTGGGCCAACCAAACTCTGCCCAACGAATCAGCAGACGAATTGGCCGCAGTCCACGAGTACTACCGGTCGCACGCCTCGACCTTGTTGGGAGATTATCTTGCGCTGGAACTGGAAAAACAGGAACGACTCGTCTGCGCGAACGACCATTTCGTAGTGCTGGTGCCGTACTGGGCGGTTTGGCCCTTTGAGACGCTGCTCATCAGCCGAAAATCCGTGTCAGCGCTGCACGACCTGAATCATGAGGAACGCGATGCCCTGGCCGACATACTTTCGCAAACCACGGTTCGCTATGACAACGTGTTCAAGACTTCGTTTTCCTACACGATGGGCTTTCATCAACGGCCGACCGATGGCGAGGCTCATCCCGAATTCCATCTGCACGCGCATTTCTATCCGCCCCTGCTGCGTTCGGCGACGGTAAAAAAATTCATGGTGGGATACGAAATGCTCGCCATGCCGCAACGGGACATCACCGCTGAAACAGCGGCGCAGTGGTTGCGGGATGTGCCCTCCAAACATTACCTGGGTGTGTGACCGGTTCGGCATCCGGCCTTGGAACCAGCTATACTCCTCCCGCCATGAATGCACGAAAAAACCCGAGCTTCCGTTTTTCAGCGTTGTTTTGCTCTTTCGCCTTGATGCTGATTTCCGCTTCCCTTTTTGCCCAGGATGCAACACCTTCTCAAGCCGCTACTGTGCTTGACTCCATGCCGCACGCCAAGAAGATCGATCAGGTTGCGCTCTCACCCGACGGAACTCAGGTGGCCTTTATCTCGAATGGAAAACTCGCGGTGATTCCTGCCGCCGGCGGCGTCTCTCACACGATCGCCGTGGAGGCTAACCTTTCGCTTCGCGATGTAGTCTGGTCCGCAGATAGCAAGCGTATCGCGTTCATTGCGAATCTTCCCGGCGAGGTTCCCGCTGCTCAAGTCTGGACCGCCGCAGCCGACGGCACTGGTTTGCTAAAGCATGCTGACCTGAAAGGTTACGTCCAGTCCCCGCGCTTCTCTCCCGACGGTTCGAAACTTGCCCTCCTCTTTATTGAGGGCATGCCGCGCGTTGCCGGCCCGCTCCAACCGATGACACCGCTTGCGGGAGTCGTCGACGAGAAGATTTATGAGCAGCGCATTGCAACGATCGATCTGAGCACTGATGATCTGAGCGCCGCCCGTCTGACGCAGGTCACGCCCGCGGACGTGTATGTCTACGAATACGACTGGACTCCTGATGGACAGGCGTGGGCCGCCATCGCAGCGCATGGTTCGGGCGACGCCAACTGGTGGATCGCGCGCCTGTACCTCGTAAATGCGCAGACCGGCGAGATGCGCGAGATCTACAAACCAAAACTGCAAATCGCTCTCCCGCGCGTCTCTCCGGATGGAAAGAACGTTGCGTTCATCGAAGGACTAATGAGCGATGAGGGTTCCACGGGCGGCGACGTTCACGTGATCCCGATCATCGGGGGCATCGCGCGAAATCTCACGCCCAACCTCAAGGCATCGCCCTCCAGGCTTAGTTGGACGGCTCCCGATCGCGTCACATTCGCCGAAAACGTGGATGGAAATTCTGGCTTCGGCAGTGTGGGCGCAAAAGGCGGTGCGGTCCGGACACTCTGGACGGGCGAAGAGGCGGCAGCCCCGGCGGGTGCTGAGTGGGCTTCGGGTGGCTCCCAAGCCGGCGAAAAATCAATCACTGCCATCGTGCGTCAATCGGCAAGCACTCCGCCGGAAGTCTGGGCGGGTCCGATTGGTGATTGGAAGCAGCTTACCAGCCTGAACGCCGACATCAACCCGGCGTGGGGCGAGATGCGGAACGTGCATTGGATGAACGGCGATACGCGAGTGCAAGGGTGGTTGATGCTGCCAAAGGATTTTGTTTCTGGCAAAACCTATCCGCTCGTCGTCACTGTGCACGGTGGCCCGTCGGCTGCGTGCATGTCGCGCTGGGACGAGCGCAGCATGGGCCCGCTCTCGGCAATGGGTTACTTTGCTTTTTGCCCCAACCCGCGCGGCAGCTACGGACAGGGAGAGCTATTCACGCAGGGCAACGTGAAAGATTTCGGCGGCGGCGACTTCCGCGACATCATGGCCGGCGTGGATGCGATTGCGAGGCAATATTCCATCGACAGCAAGCGCATCGGCATTCGCGGGCATAGCTACGGCGGATACATGACCATGTGGGCCGAGACCCAGACACACCGGTTCGCCGCCGCAGTAGCGGGCGCCGGTCTTTCCGACTGGCTGAGCTATTACGGTCTCAACGATATCGACGAATGGATGATTCCCTTCTTCGGGGCATCGGTGTACGACGATCCCGCGGTGTACGCCAAGAGTGACCCCATGCACTTCGTCACCGCCGTAAAGACGCCGACCCTCATCCTGGTTGGCGATCGAGACGGGGAAGTTCCAATGGAGCAGTCCGTCGAATGGTGGCACGCGCTCAGCACTTTGCATGTGCCGACAAAGCTCGTGGTGTATCCGGATGAAGGCCATGCATTCATTAGGCCTGCCGATGCCCGCGACTATACCTTGCGCACGCTTGAGTGGTTCGAGGAGTGGTTCGCAAAAGCGCGGTAGCCGCCGGTCTAAGCTATTCGTACCGCAGAGCCTCGATAGGATCCAGACGCGAGGCCCGCACGGCGGGCACCATCCCGCTTACCAGCCCAACCGCAGCCAAGATAACCGTGGCTACGATCAGCGTGCCTGGAGCGATGACCAGGCGGATATCACCGGCTTCCGCGTTCTTAGCCATCGCGCTGTACAGCGTAAGCCTTCCGACAAAAAGCGAGACCGCGTAGGCCAGGATGACTCCTAGCGCGCCGCCGATGAAAGTGATGGTCAGAGATTCTGCCAGGAACTGAAGAAGGATGTCGCTCCGGCGCGCGCCCAGCGCCTTTTCCACGCCAATCTCCCGCGTACGCTGCGTCACCGATACCAGCATGATGTTCATCAGGCCAACCCCGCCGATGCCCAAGGTAAGCGTACCGATGAAGCCCAGCAGAATCTTCAGGCCGAGAGTAATCATCTCGAACTGATGGATCTGTTCCATCAGGTTGAATACATACATGGCGCGGCGGTCAATCGGGTTGAACTTATGTTCTATGGCCATCACCGAGCGCACGGTGTGTTCCAGATCTTCATACGCAGGTGTTTCATAGTTAAACCAGATAGAGTCGAGATAGTGCGTATCTTTAATATCGCTCATGGTGGTAAAGGGGACATAGATCACGCGGTTGACATTGTCGTCCCCGCCTTGCATCTTGGGGCCGAGGATCCCGATCACTTCCACGCTGAGCCCGTCGACGCGAATCCGCTCGCCCAAAGCGTTCAGTCCCGAGAAAAGCTTTTCCTTCGCTTCAGAACCAATGACGGCGACGCGGGCGTGCTGGGTCTCGTCTCGCGGATTGTAGAAGCGGCCCTGCGCAAGTTTGAGTGCGCGGATCGAAAAGACATTTGGATAGTTGCCGGTAACGTTGAAGGTGAACGTCCGCGTCTCGTACTGGATGTTGGCTTGCTTGTCAGCTTCCGGAGTGATCTGCGCAATTTGTGGAATATTGGTGGTGAGCGTGTCGATGTCGTCAAGCGTAAACCGTATGGGAACGCCCGCTTTCTGGCCGCCAGCCTGCATCGAACTACGGCCGGGAGCCATGATTATCAGCTTGGTGCCGAAGTTGGCGAAGATGTTGGCGCAAGCCTGGCCGAAGCCATTTCCGTAGGAGAGCAGCATCACAACCGTCGCGATTCCCCACGCCATGCCGAGCATGGTGAGCATAGTGCGGCGCCGGTTGTGCCGCATAGCGCCGTAGGCTTCACTAAGCAAATCACCGAACATATTTCTAATCCCACTCTCTACCGTCACTCCTGCCGGAGCGCCTCGACCGGAGGCAGCATGGCAGCCTTGCGCGCCGGATACAACCCGGCCACCACGCCCGCCAGGGTCAAGCATCCTATCGCGAGAATCGCCGACGCAGGCACCAGCTTGGGAGGGTCGAAATTCCCCGGCGATTGCTGTGTACCCAGCAGCGCCATCAGGCCGCCGGCCAGACCCATGCCGATCAATCCACTCAGCAACGTAAGCAGAACTCCCTCCATAAAAAACTGAAACAGAATGCTGCGGTTCGTGGCCCCCAGAGCTTTGCGCAATCCGATTTCACGGGTGCGTTCACTCACCGCCACCAGCATGATGTTGATCACGCCAATTGCGCCCAGGGCGAGAGTCACCAATCCAACAGTGCCCAGGAACATGTTCATGGCATCGAAGATCTTGCCCATCATCTCGGCTTGCTGAACCGTGTCCAGGTCTTCGAATGCATCTTGATCGCGGTAATCGAAGCCGTGATTTCGCGCGATGATCCTGTGCACCTCTTCCCGGGCCAGCATATGCTCCGCCGGCACGCGCGGCTGATAGTTGATGAGCGAGATGGTGTTTTCATGATTCTCGCCCTTAAGCGGGAAGAAGGTCGCCATCGTCTGGAAGGGAATGTAGCCGCGCATGTTGGTCATGTTTTCGTCGCCGCGGCCGATGCGCTTCACCGTTCCGATCACTTCGAACCTTATGTCATTGAGCAGGACGAATGCACCCAGCGCGGGCCGCCCGGAGAAAAGGTTCCTGGTCAGTTCGTCGCCGAGCACAATCACGTTGCGCCGTTGCGCTTCGTCCAGGCCATTGAGCCAGCGTCCCTGCTGCAGAGGAAGAAACCGGATCCCGCTGTACTGCGGCTCTACGCCCGCGATCTGCCCGTTGGCGCTGGCGAATTCGCTCACCGCGTGCATGTCGTCTCGCGACAGCACCGGCGAAGAACTGCGCACATGGGGAGCTTCGGTGCGGATGTCCAGATAATCCTGATAGGTAAGCAGATAGTTGCGCGCGGAGTTCATGCTGCCGGCCACCGTCGGCGCGCGGCCGGGAAAGAGAAACATGATGTTCTCACCAAATTCAGACAGCCCGCGCTTGTTTCCCGAGCGAAAACCCTCGCCCAGTCCGACAAGCAGAAGTAACGATCCCACACCCCAGGCGACCCCGAACATGGTCAGGAACGAACGCAGCTTGTGCGCCCACAGCGTGCGGAAGATTTGCGCGCAAATGTCCAGAATCATCCGCATAATTACAAACATTGTACCCTCGACGGCATTATGTCCAGAGCCACCCTTGAACCACGGCTACCCGCTCGCGGAGAAAGCCGTGACCCTGCTGGTTAGACGAAGCAGGCAGGATAAGGATAAGGCCAATTGCGCTGTTCGGTGCCTCGATCGGCGAGTGCTGCTAACTGACAAGTTCAGCGAACTTGTCGAGGTCAATATTGCCGCCGGACACGATGGCCACGATCTTGCCGGAACCGGCACGGCCTGACAGACAGGCTGCGACCGCACAAGCTGCGGCACCTTCGATAATCATCCGGTTCCGCTCTGCTACCATCTTTATCGCGTTCGCTGCTTCCGGCAGAGTGACGACGAAGGATCCATCCAGCAGCTTGCGCGCCAACTCGAACATACCGGAGAAGACCGTCTTGCTGCCGATGCCATCGACGAACGATGGCTTATATTCGACCGTTCGCGGCTCTCCGGCAGCAAGCGATGCAGCCAGCGGAGCAGCAGTTTCAATCTCGGCGGCATAGATACGCACTCGGGGCGCAAGCTCTCGCAACACGGCGGCGATGCCGCATGACAATCCTCCACCGCCCCAGGGAATTACTACAGCATCTAAATCAGGCAGATCCTCCAATAGTTCCAGCGCGATCGTGCCATTACCCGCCATCACATCCGGATCGTCGAAGGCGTGAATAAACGTGGCGTCGATGCCCGGGTAGTAGCGAGTCTCGAAAGTTCGCCACCACTCGGCAAAAGGAACTTTGATCACCCGCCCGCCCATGCGTTCGACCGCACGAATCTTCGTAGCCGGAGCGGTGTCAGGAGCGATAATCGTCGCACTGACCCCGATTCGCCGGGCACAGAAGGCCACGCCCTGCGCCATGTTGCCGGCGGAAGCGGTTAAAACACCCCGCGCGAGCCGCTCGCGCGGGGTCCGCGCCATCACGTTGGCCGCTCCGCGGATCTTGAACGAGCCGATCGGTTGCAGATTTTCTAACTTCAGATACAAGTTCGCAGGCGCGTCCGCGTTGCACGGGATGAGCGGAGTACGCAGGGCAACCGATGCAATGTTTCGCCGCGCTTCTTGCGCATCGGCGGATGTGATCGCCATTTCGATATCTTAACGGTTACAAAGGAATGAGCATATTCGGGCTCATGGATATTTATCCATTGCTTCGCCGCCCTTTACAGCGAATCTCGCTTTTTTGCGGCTGTCACTTGAATCACAACCCAGGTTTCTGCTAAAAAGATTGAAATGTCGCTAGCGGCTGCCGCGCAGACCGCCCGCAGTTTTCCAGAAGTGAGTGCCAGCTTCAGGTAACTGTGGCGACTTTATTGGGTCTTGCAGAACCGGGGCGTTTTCCCGCTTGCGAAAGACGGGAACGGGTAATTGTTAGCTAATCCGGCGCCTTGTCGAGATTCGTTCCGAACGGTTCTCGGCCGGGCGTAAAACATCGAACCTCCGCAACACGTTTTAGGAGTTTCCGGTGGCCCTACATCCCAGGTTCCGAACCGCTCAGACAAGAGCGCTCACAGGCCTGCGTGCTTCTCCAGCTTCTCCAGCTTCCGCTTCTCCCTTTTGCCACGACAACTCGGGCAACCTTTCATTTGTCCGCGTTCTCTTACCAAAACCCCAGAACACCCCATACGCCGGAGGAAGATAATGGCGACCAATCTTGTTCAAATCGACAATGATGAAGAAATCAAGCAGCGCCTCGAGGCCGAGCGCAACCGGCTCCGCAAGATAGCTGGTTTGGACCAGCCTACACATTTTCACCGTCCCGTTGAGAGGGCGTTTACGGCCGAGGAACGGAATCAGGTCACGATTCTGTTTGGCGGCTTTACCTGGAAGCACGAGGATCTAATCCGTGCTGTTTTTCAGGGTTGTGGCTACCGCTGCGAAAAACTTCCAGTTCCCAATGTCGCAGCTTTTCAGACCGGCAAAGAATTCGGCAACAACGGCCAATGTAATCCCACCTACTTCACCGTGGGCAATCTCGTGCAATACCTTCAGTTCTTGGAGAAGGAAGGTCTCTCTCGCGATCAGATCCTCAACAACTTCGTCTTCTTCACCGCGGGTTCCTGCGGTCCATGCCGCTTCGGCATGTACGAGGCGGAATATCGCTTCGCGCTGAAGAATGCCGGCTTCGATGGTTTTCGCGTCCTGCTGTTCAAAGACAGCGACGGAATTAAAGCCGCCTCCGGCGAGCCCGGCCTGAAGTTCACGATTGATTTCGGTTTCGGGATGCTGAATGCGATGCATCTCGGCGATGTGATCAACGACCTGATCTACCAGATCCGCCCCTTTGAAGTGAACAAGGGCGAAACCGACCGTGTGTTCCGGGAAATGGTGGATGGACTTTGCGAGGATCTCAGGAATCGCGATTCTTTCGAGATTGAACAGCGTGCTCCCAATTGGCTCAAGCCGAAGTTCAAGAGCAACAAGGTGCTCAGAAATACTGCCAATGTTTTCGGCAAGATGCACGAGCACATGTGGGGCAAGGACTATCTCGACGCTCTGCATACCGCCCGCGACCGCATGGATCGCATCGAAGTCGACCGCACCAAGGTCAAGCCGGTAGTGAAGATCACGGGCGAGTTCTGGGCGCAGATCACGGAGGGCGATGGCAACTTCCACATGTTCAACTTTCTGGAGTGCGAGGGCGCTCAGGTAATCGTGGAACCGATCGCTACCTGGGTCGCCTACCTGATGTATCAGGCCAAGGCGCACGCGATTGCGAAGTGGCCGGTGAATCGCCCGCATCGCAACCCAGAATGGTATGAACTGAAGAAGAATCTAGCGAACTACTTCGGCTTGCACAAGAAACTCTGGGGCATTGGTTTTGGAGAAGGCGCCTGGAAGTATTTCTATCACCGCACCATCAAGAACATGGGTGGCATCACGCACCACCTCGTGCCGCAGACAGAACTGGCAGAAATGGCTCACCCCTTCTACAACCAGTTCGCCCGCGGCGGTGAGGGACATCTGGAAGTAGGCAAGAACGTTTACTACACCGTGCACAAGCTGTGCCACATGGTGCTGGCTCTGAAACCTTTTGGCTGCATGCCTTCTTCGCAGTCCGACGGAGTCCAGTCGGCGGTGGTCAACAAATTTAAAGACATGATCTTCCTGCCGATTGAAACCTCCGGCGAAGGCGAAGTGAACGCTCACAGCCGCGTACAAATGGCGCTGGGCGAGGCCAAGGTGAAGGCGAAGACCGAGTTCGAACAGTGCCTGAAATCTACAGGCAAGAGTTTGGACGAAATCCGGGAATACATCGCCGAGCATCCTGAGTTGAGGCGGCCCTTCTACCATGTACCGCATCGCGAGGGCGTTGCCGGAACTGCCGCGCAGTTCATCTTGCACGTGGGCGATCGCATGGATAGGAGCACGCGCTTGTGGAAACGCTCGCGCGTTCCCGGCATCGCCGTGCCAAACGCCGCATAAAACTCACTGCCATCTTGCCGGCAGCTCACCTGCCGGCGAGATGGCGGTTACCGCAATTACGAACCGCTTTTTACGATGTACCGGAGAGACAATGCACGACCATCTGGGACAGCAATCGAAGCCGCAGCTAATGCAAATAGCTCCCGCGCCTCCGCAAAAGCCGCACGATCATTACACAGAATTCATAGTGGGCCTCGACGTGGGCTCGACCACGGTCAAGGCAACGGTCGTGGATGCCGCTACCGACAAGGTGCTTTGGCAGGACTACCAGCGCCATGAAACCAAGCAGCCGGAAAAGACGCTGGAATTCCTGCGGCGCATGGAGAAAGAAGTCGGCATCAACCGGCACAATACGCGCATGTTCATGACCGGTTCCGGCGGCGGTGCGATTGCCGATCAGATCGGCGCCAAGTTTGTGCAGGAAGTCACTGCGGTTTCGCTCGCCGTCGAGAAGATGCATCCGGAAGTCTACTCGGTGATCGAACTCGGCGGTCAAGACGCGAAGATCATCGTATTCAAAGACGATGACGAAACCGGCCGCAAGAAGAAAATTCCCTCGATGAACGACAAGTGCGCCGGCGGCACAGGCGCGGTTATCGACAAAATTAATGCCAAGCTGAAAATTCCGGCTCTTGAACTCTGCGAGCAGAAGTATCACGGAATCAAACTCCATAAAGTTGCCGGCAAGTGTGGCGTCTTCGCCGAGACCGATATCAACAGCCTGCAGAAGGTCGGCACTCCGTCGGATGAATTGATGGCGTCATTGTTTGAAGCCATCGTTCTGCAAAACTTGAGCGTCCTTACCCGAGGCCACACGCTGCGGCCGCACGTTCTGCTCCTGGGTGGTCCCAACAGCTTTATTCGCGGTATGCGCGAGGCCTGGCAAGCAAACATTCCCCGCATGTGGCAGGAGCGCAAGGTCACGATTCCTGACGGCGCAAAGCCGGAAGACCTGATCAAAGTCCCGCAGAACGCTCAATATTTTGCCGCCATGGGCGCCATCGAATTCGGCAAGAGCGAAGAAGACTGCGTGGGTTGCTACCAGGGATACGAAAAGCTGATGCACTACATCGAGTACGGGCGCCAGGAAGAGAAGGCCAAGTCCGGCGCAAAGGGGCTCACCACCACCGACGCGGAACTCGACCAGTTCAAGGTTTCCTACCGGCGCAAGAAGTTCACGCCCGTGGCGTTCCACACCAACCAGACCGTTGGCGGGTTTATCGGCATCGACGGCGGTTCCACTTCAACCAAGGCCGTGTTGCTCGACGAAAAAGGCGACATTCTTTGCAAGGCTTACCAACTCTCAAACGGAAATCCGATTCAGGACACCATTGAAATGTTTGAGAACCTCCGCGGCCAGGTAGAAGCGCAGAAGGCGAAGCTGGAGGTTCTCGGAGTAGCTACCACGGGCTATGCAAAAGATATTCTGAAAGACGTCTTGCATGCCGACGTAGCGCTGGTTGAGACGGTCGCGCACACGGAATCGGCTCTCAAATTCTACGAAGATCCTCACGTCATCGTCGACGTGGGCGGGCAGGACATCAAAATCATCATCCTACACAACGGCCGCGTCAAAGATTTCAAACTCAACACCCAATGCTCCGCCGGCAACGGATATTTCCTGCAGTCAACAGCGGAAGGTTTTGGATTGAGCGTTGAACAGTACGCCGATCTGGCCTTTTCCGCGCAATCCATGCCGATTTTCGGCTATGGTTGTGCCGTCTTCATGCAATCGGACATCGTCAATTTCCAGCGTCAGGGTTGGCGTGCGGAAGAAATTCTGGCCGGCCTGGCTGCGGTGCTGCCGAAGAACGTGTTTCTCTACGTGGCCAGTATTCCCAACCTTGCGGCGCTGGGTACGCGTTTCGTTCTGCAGGGCGGCACGCAGAACAACATGGCGGTGGTAAAGGCGGAAGTGGACTTCATCCACAACAGCTTCCGCGCGGCTGGCAAGAAGCCGGAAATCATCGTTCACGAATTCTGTGGCGAATCCGGGGCCATCGGCGCTGCGGTTGAATCTGTCCGGTTGTGGCGTAACGGCTTGCAGACATCGTTTGTCGGACTCGATGCCGTTCGCAAAATCGAATACCGAACCACGCGCAACGAAAGCACCCGCTGCAATTTTTGCAAGAATAACTGCCTGCGCACTTTCATCGATATTCGCACCGTGCCTAAAGACGACCTTGCTTTCGTGCCGATCCAGAAAGTCACCAAAGTTCCGCTGATGCACGGCGAGCAGCGCCTCATCATCGCTACTTGCGAAAAAGGTCTGGTGGAAGATGTTAACGACATGAAGGATATCAAGGCGGGAATCGACCAGATCAAAGACAAATATCCCAACTTCGTGGACTTCGCCGCCCATGAAGTTTTCCGCCCAGTAAATGCCGAGAGCGTAGCCGATCCGATTCCAATAACGAAATTCTGGAACAAGACAGGCAAAGAGCGCATTCCGCTGATGCAAAATCGCAAGAAGCTCCGCGTCGGCATCCCGCGCGTTCTCAACATCTATACCTACGCGCCGCTCTTCAACGGATACCTTGAAAGCCTGGGTGTGCAGCCCGAGAACATTATTTATTCCGACTACACCAGTTCCGACCTTTACCGCGCGGGCGCGAGCCGTGGCGCCATCGATCCCTGCTTCCCCGCGAAGATCGGAATTTCCCATGTGTACAACCTGATCCAGGAAAAGCATCGCAAGAAGCCGCTCAATGTGATCTTCTTCCCCATGTACGACGTGCTGACTTCCCCTCTGGTGAAGATCGTAGGCGCGAACGCGTGCCCAACGGTTACCGCAACACCCGAAACAGTGAAGGCTGCATTCACAAAAGAGAACGACGTGTTCGCAGAGCACAACGTCAAGTACGTCGATCCAGTCCTCAACTTCGCCGACCGCAAGCTGTTTGCCCACCAGATGCTGCAGGCCTGGCAGCCCATCCTGGGCTTGTCACAAGAAGAGAATGACCGTGCGGTCGAAGTCGGCTACAAAGCGCTGGCGGATTACGAAGCCAGCATTCGCAACCGTGCTCGCCAGGTTCTCGATCAACTGGAACGCGAAGATCGCATCGGCATTGTGATGCTCGGTCGCCCATATCATCACGATCCCGGCCTGAATCACGAGATTATGGAGGAGTTCCAAAAGCTGGGCTACCCAATCTTCTCGCAAAACACTTTGCCTCTCGATGCAGACCTGCTGGAGCGCCTATTCGGCGAAGAAGTTCGCGCCGGCATTATCAGTCACCCACTCGATATCACCGACGCCTGGAAGAATTCATATTCCTGCAGCACCAACCACAAAGTTTGGGCGGCAAAGTTCACTGCCCGGCATCCGAACTTGGTCGCGCTGGAAGTTTCCAGCTTCAAGTGTGGCCACGATGCCCCTATCTATGGCGTGGTCGAAGGAATTATCGAGCAATCCGGTACTCCTTATTTCTGCTTCAAGGATCTCGATGAGAACAAGCCCACGGGCTCGATCAGGATTCGCGTCGAAACCATCGACTATTTCCTGCGGCGCTACCGCGAAGAGGTTATCCGGAAGCGCAAAGCATCTGAAGAAATCGAAGCACAGTTAGCCGCGCTGGAGGCGCAACTCCGAGGGCAAACCGCATCTGAAGCTCCCCAACTCCCGCAATTCGAACACGAGGCGCAGTCGATGGCGGCCGACTAGAACCTACCTTGCAAATCCCTCGCAACTCGCACGCGCCTGCACAATCCCCCACACCCATGGGTTGGCCGTCGGCGCTGCTTCACTCAAACTGGTATCAGTGTAAGTCTCGCCAACCCGCAAGCCTCAGACGAAAAAACATGGCGGAGAGGGAGGGATTCGAACCCTCGGTACAGGTGTTAGCCCGTACAACGGTTTAGCAAACCGCCGCATTCGGCCACTCTGCCACCTCTCCGGCTTTGTTTACAACATGTTACGTTGGTTATCTATCCCATGCCATCCCATGTTTGCTAAGATGTCGCTTAGGAGGCATCCACCATGGGGCGCACCCAAGAAGGATACTTGCGAAAGCGATTCGGGGCTTGGCATCTCTCGTACTATATCACCGAGAACGGACAGCGCAAACTGAAGTCGCACCGGCTCTGCGACGATACCCAGACCAAATCCCAAGCGAAGCAACTCCGCAACGAGTTCCTGCGAACGCAGGTAAACATTGGGGCGCAGAACGCAGGGCCGATGGGTGTGGTTGCTTTTTGGGATGAGGTGTATCTGCCCTTCATCGAAGCGAGCGGCAAACTCAAACCTGCGACGGTCCACGGCTACAAGCAGGTTTTCAAGCAACATCTGAAGTCACATTTCGGAACCCTGACCCTGAGCGAATACAGGACGCACAACATGAGCCTGTTCCTCACAAGCCTGGCAAAGACTCTCCGGCCTCGCACACTCAATAACGTGAAATGGATCGCCTCTGCGATCTTTGATCATGCTGTTGCGACCGGCCAATGTGATAACAACCCCATCCGTGATGCGAAGGTGCTTGGCAAGACGTTGCCTGATGGGGTGACTGGTTCTTACACGTTGGAGGAAATGGAGAACATTATCAGCGCGTTGGTTGAGAACGTTGCTGCACAGTTAGTGATGGCACTGTCATTCTTTGCCGGAATGCGAAAGGGTGAGATTGCAGTGTTGCAGTGGGGCGACATTGACGCGAATTATATCCACGTTCGCAGGGCAGTGAGCAGGGGGATTGTTGGCACACCAAAGAGCGTGAAATCTCTTCGCGCCATTCCCATCATTCAACCTGTGCGCGGTCTGTTGAAGTTGCAGCGTGCCAAAAGCGGTGATGGGTTGTGGGTCTTCCCAAACACCGAAGGCGGGGCCTTGCACCTAGACCTGTTCGCAACCACCACGATCAAGCCCGCGTTGCTTAAGGCTGGGCTGATCTGGAAGGGATACCACGCAGGAAGACGCGGATTGGGCAGTGCGTTGCGATCTTTGACAGGTGACTCCACTGCTGGCAGGGATGTTCTCGGTCACGCAACCACACAGGTCACAGAGCAACACTATGAAGCCAGGTTGCCGGAAACCGCATTGAAAGGAATGAAGCTGTTGGAGGCGAAGGTTGGAAAGTGATTCGGAGTTACAATTTGTGTCATGACGGACCCAATATCTGTTGCCAGTTTAGCCCTCACGCTCAGTACGAAGGCCACGGAAGCGTTGAACGCATTACGTGAGCGTTCGCAACGCACCAAAGACCTCGACATCAAAGACCAAATCAGCACGCTATATGACATCGTGCTTGAGTTGAAAGAAATCATCTCGCGTCTGTCGGATGAGAACAAAGACTTGAAGCAACAACTTGAGGCACAAAAGCACCCACGTGAGGAACCCGAATTAAAGCAAGTAGGTGATGCACACTACTACTACCTCAAAGAAGGAACTGATGGTCCTTATTGCCAATCGTGTTACGTTGTCAACAAGAGACTAGTCAAGCTACCACAAGGAGACCATTGGAATGGTGGACTACGTCGCGATTGCCCTGTATGTCATGGAACTTTCTGGGATAGAAGGATGAGAATATGAACCTCTTGCCAATGGGGAGACTGTGAACAAGGACTTCAAGAACGCGTTTGTGGTGGTCTGCATGATCCTTGTCCTTACGGCGGTTTTGTTTGTGTTCATTGGTTCCTACATCACCGCGGTGTTTCCTCAAAGCCCTTGGGCATATGCCATCCAGTACAACACCGAAGCGGAGTATGTTGTTATCGACCCAAAACCGCATGACTGCGAATTCGACAAAGCACCCATCGGAAACAAGTATTGCCACTTCGACAAGATCGTGACCACAAAGAATGGTGACGAAAGCGTGAATCACAAATCGCTTGTGATGGTGACGTGGAGCAAAGTATCCGAGTAGGTTGTGAAACCCAGCAACCAATCACTGAAACTTACCAAAATCTAGGACTCCATTTCTTCGTTGGGCTTCCGTGCCATTGCCAGTGATGGGGTTTTGAGCGAAGCTGATCAAGTCAGAGGCGGGGCATCAGCAGAAAGCCGCGCGGTGCTATCAACACTGCCCGGTTAAAACTTCAAAGGGGAACAGCCATGTTAGTTGACATTGAACTTCGGGAACAGCTTTCTTACTATTGCTTGGTCACCAAACAAACACAGGCGCAAGCCGCCAACGTCGCGATACGTGAGATGTCGCAGCGCATCGAGACAAGCGATCCTGAGATGAAGCAGCGCATTGACAGAGCGCGAGAATTGAAGGCCGCGATGGATGCACTGTCACAACCAAAGACGCAAGCAGCAAGCGCGGGCTAGGTTGAACACTCCCCCACTTTCTTTCCTCAACGGTAGTGCCACAACACATCCAAAACAAGACGTACCAGTTCAACCACTCCACCAACACCGGCAAGAATGATCCACTTTGACAGTCCGGTGTCATCGAACAACTCTTTAAAGAAACGCACTTGGTTCTGAACCGCAGCGTTATAAGCATTGAGCCAATCAATGGTTGTAGCTTGCACAGTTGCAGGGTCCGCGACCGTATCATTCAGAAATTGATTTTTCTTAGGAGACATGTTGGGTCACCTTCACAACCACACGTCCCTGAGGAGTTGTTTCTGATGCGTCAAACTCATAACCAGTGACGTGACCACCAACGAGGTACTTGAGTCTTCTGTCAACGATGCTAATGTAGTCATGGACCTCATCAGCAAAAAACTCCGTAGCCTGTTGGCGGTCTGGAAGCATGGTGATGACTTGCTCAGTCAACCCATATTGATTCATTCCAAGATGAATCATAGGCAACACCGCCAGGTAGAGAACGTTGGTACTTGTCATGTCAAAACACCACCTTTCTTTCTGAAACCTTACCAAATTTCAACAAGCAAGAAAGGTAGGCAGACAGGCACCTGGCCCGCAGATCGTCGCAGGGCAGGCCGTTTCCTAAGCCGCGTTGAGCCGTCTGAGGCCGGTTTTCGTGATCCGCAGAGGGTGCCCCTGTCCAATGCGGCGGTCCGATAGACCGTCTCGGTTTTTCTTACCATCTAACACCTTAACAATCAATAGTTTACGAGGCCGCAAAAGACGCATCCCACCGTTATCCCATGATGCCCGCTGCCAAGTGGGTGATCCTACCGGCCCGGCATCGTGACATCGTGCCCATTTCGGCCAAGTGATTGGCTCGAATGTCTACAGCTTTGACGGGAATTGCACAAGTCGATGCGGAGTACATGTGCGGGGCGGTTCCCGTTCCCACCCCTAAGAAAGGAACAGGGAACAGCAACACCAGCGATGGAGCCGCTCTTACGGCTCTCCATCGGCGGCCTGGTGTTAAAGCAAATCGGTTCCCATAGGGAACAATTGGGAACAGAGGGAACAGGTTCCGACTCACTCTTCTTATAAAACATTTGACTAACTTGAGCATATTGCTGTTGACACCCACATAGATTATTTTGTACTCTTGAATTGTTCGCAGAACGCTAAATGCATCAACCTTGCGGTTCCGCCCCGGCAGCCTAATGGCATAAAGCCAGCGACCCCGAAGGGAAAGTAAGCGAACAGATTCACGACGGCCTACAAGGTAGTCACTCCTTCCAGCCTTCGATAACTGGCGACCAACCAGAATCGGAGGCTTTCGTGTCTGCAATCCAATTAAGCAACTCGCAGCCAACAGCAGACGTGTGCTCGCCAGGTTCACCCCTCAAAATGTCACGAATCTCTGCGCCTGCTTATGGCATTGGTGAGCATGACCCGGCTGTTGGACCTATCCGGCGTTGGACACCACGAACAAAAGCCAAAGTTCAAGTTGGTAACTGCCGATGGTGTGATGCGCCACTTTGGAAAAGCACGAAGCCACCAAAGGATTGCGGCAACACATGCGCAAAAGCCTTCAGCCGTCATGTCAATCGATTAGGGAGTCTGGATTTTCTCGGACTGAAGAAAGATAAGGACTCACAACTTGGTCGCTCAGGTGGATTGAAAGCAATATGGGAACAACTGAAGGCCATTGATCGTGAAATAAAGAAAACCGCCAAGGAATTTGATTGCAACAGTGGTGAGAGTGTTGCTCGGATGAAAGAGTTGCGAGCGGCGGCAAGAGGTCTGTTGTGCAAAACTCCGAAGAGTCGAGGTGAATTTGTGCGGCCACTGCAATATGCGTTCGTGAGTGCCAAAGATCATGTCCACCATCACCAACCTGTTACCGAGGCCAAGAAGCGAATAGGCACGATTACTGCGCCACCTGAACCAACCCCCATCGCGTTTGAGCAACATAAGACGTATACAAAACAGATCATAGGACCAGCAAGGCCCCGCAGGGGTTGGAAAGGTAAAAACAAACGAGCAATTCAGGTGGTTAACCAGCTCCAGTAGTGAACGCCTCAAGAAATGGTCTGCTTCCTTCGGGAGATGGATTCTGCCGGACAATGAAATACAGGCGATAGATGCCATTCAGGATGAGGCGCAAAGAAATGAACAGTTGCTAGAAAAGGTAAAACCACTTCTGTATCCTCTGTCCACGTTTTTTATCGCTTTGTGCCATGCCCTTCAAGAGGGAGAAAATGAACTGACTGCGACTGACGCTTATTGGCTTGGACTAGTTGACGAGGTAATTGGAGAGGGGTTGTGGACGCAGCGATATTTCGAGGAATTCCAACCGGACCCAGCGGATGCGAAACCGAATGAAGAAGCGAAATCCGGAGGCGAGGAAAAACCGGTAGCAGTCGGGGCCTAAACGCTTCGTTCCCGGCCTGATCCATAATTGACCTAAAATTTGTTGACTTTGCACCGGCCTCGTGCATCAATATAGTGAAGAAAAGGAGAACAATCGTGGTTGGAGACCTCGAAAAATTGAGTCGGGCCATTTCAGATGCCACGCCTGAAAAAGCAGCAGAGCGTGAGCTTCAACAGAAGGCCCAACAAATCCAAGACGCGCTTCGTGAGAATGGGGTCTACGAAGACGCTAGTCTAGGAGTGCGAATCTCAACCACAGTACCCCGGCGCTGACTTAAAACTGAATGATCGCACTCATAGCCTCAGCCTTGCTGGGGCTTTATATTTTCGTGCCGTATGTTATCTTCCATACTCTTTGCTCCTTTTTTGTTCGCCTGAAGAAATCCCAACGCACCAAGACACAAGAGATCGTGCAGGGTGTCTTTGTTGCTGGGCTACCCTTCGTGATAACGACCATCCTATTCTGGAGCGGCAGCGTTGGCGGCTCCCTCGTTCCATTCCCCATGGTCGATTCACACCCGCAAAAAGTCAGTGATTACCATACAGTTTTCACTGCTGCGTACAGCGATCATTACTTTACCGATCATCAGTCGGAATCGTGGGACGCTCTTAAACGCGTCTACAAGAGGCAGGTGGATTTTCTTGTTTGGAACTACAGTCTTTTGGGTCTTGAAACCCTCGGCTTCATATTCCTAGTCAAGCGTTATGGGAGATGGAAAGACAACTGGTTTTATGGTTGGTTTGCATCCAGGGTCTTACTGCCTGCTGTATCAGAGTGGCATGTTCTACTCACCGGCTTCAACTTTCCAGCACGAGAGAACAGATCGGTTGAAGTGGACGCAATGAGCAAGGACAATATTCTCTATCGAGGAAATGTTGCCGACCACTTCTTGGGAGTGAATGGCGAACTCTCCGGACTGTTGCTAAAAGATACTCAACGATACAAATACGACAAATTAAAAGAGGATCGAAAAGCGAACATCATTAAGAGCACGGATGAGTATTGGAGGCCTATCGCTGGAGATGGGGCCTTCTATCTTCCGGGCGACAACATAGCCTCTCTGAATATACGTTATCCTCGACCCAAAGCCCTATACGAGCAATTTGTTAAGGATTTGATTGAGAAATACTTTGAGAATGTTAAAGTCGAGCCTATACCACCGGGTGAGGTATCGAAACAAACTGCTGAGAGCGAACCCCCAACCTCAACAGAAAAAAGTGATCCTGAAGAGCCTTGAACTGGGCCTGGGTTCCTATCGCTTCCTGAAGATGATGCCGACAAGTAAGGTCAGAAGGAAAAACTTGAGCAGTTTTCCCGGTCGGTCATCGGGTTGTTGCGTTGAAACCAGCATGACTAACCCAGTACGGTGATAACAGCACCGTTGATGATGTGTTGATAGACATCGCCCTCAGCAGTCGAGGCAACCTTTCGCCACAGCGGTGAAACCCTCGGGTTCGTTGCGATTTCGTTCAGGAATGCGATACCCGCCACACCGACAACCAACATTCCAAGGAACTTGCCCCAATCATTACCGCGACGAGCCATACATCCCCCTCAGTTACTTTCCCAACATTAGCACAAACAATGATGCAAGTTGTTTGTAATAGTTTTGTCACAGATCACCTGATGGGGCGTAGCCCGGCTCCGGCCTTTGCACGAAAGTGGTGTTGCCAATGGGGGTTGATTGAATCTAGAGTGCCCGCACGAGGAAATCATTATGGCGAAGAGATATACCCAAGAAACATGGCAGGGAGCTGATGAAGCACTCGCTAAGGCGGCCAGCGACCCTAACTGCAAGAATCAACAGGAATGTCTTGACGAGTTGGCAAGACGGAAGGCGATGAAAGAGGCACAGGAGAAGCAGGAAGCGGCCCGCGCTGAAGGAGACGTTTTCGCTCCGGGAAGGTCTTCGTTTGTTCCTCGAACCTCGCCAGTTGCTGCTCAACCCGGACATCACCTCTGAGTAGGTTTACGAGAGGTTTGCAGGCCGGGTAAGTCTGCATAATCTCGACAAACAATGGTCGGTCATCAAACAGTTGATTGGCAAGCGGTGGGCGGGATTCTTCGTATGATCCGAATCGTTGGATGCGAGCGACGTTGGTTGAAAACTGGGCTTCTGGTGGGGGACGGTGATACACGGAATCGTAGGACGCACCTGCACCGAAGATCACAAGCAGCATGGAAGCAATCCTATTCCTACTTTTCCGACGTGTTCAAACTTTTGATGGTGAAAATCTCACCACACTTCGGACACTTCATCCTTTCGGTGTCCAACCGGCAAATCTCATTTGGAGGAATTGAATAGCCGCATTTCGAGCAGATGGTGTTGAGTGAGGCCAGCACCTTTTCGAGATTGATCTTTTGTTTGTTAGGCATTATGAATCAAGAAAAACCGCGATAAGCGTTTGCTTTCCAGTTTGTAAACTTAATCAACAGGAGCTGTCCAAATTCAAGTGCCAGTATCAATCCAATTCGTGCTTGCTCACGGTCAGGTATTCCGGGATGTGATCCTGCGGAAAGGGTTCCCCATCCTGCACCGTAGGCTGCTTGGTCGTCAGTTGTGAAGAAGCCAACGTCTTTCAAATACTTGATACGATTCCCAGTTCCACCAGGTAGTTTTATAGAGTGCTTACCATGTGCATCTGTCTCGGTGCTGATCCCATCAATCAACGCTTGGATGAGATTTCTGGATTCGTTCAACGATGGGTGGTCCTTCCCTTCCGCAAAGAGTGAAGAAGCATGTTCGATGTGCTTCAACACCACATCGCTTGCCGGTACGCCACTGATCTTGACCAACTTCGTTAGGTGGTCCTCTTCTTGTTTTGCGCTGACCGCACCCTCCAGCGGGACTAGTTTCACGTTTGCCTTATCAACATCGTAGCCGTCTAGTTGCAGCGATCTCGGTAATGACAGAGCTTGGTTGTAGAATTTTGTAGGAAGGGTCGGGAGGAGCACAACACAAACAGCCGCCAACTTCCGAATCAACACCTCACCTAGGTCTTTCGGGTGTAGGCCCGATGAAGGGTGGTCCTCCGGTACGATTGTGCTGATTTCTTTGCTGTAGATTGAATTTGTGGGATAAAAGAAAGTTCCACCTCTCAAATCCCAAAGAGCTTCCATCCAGTTCCAAGCGTAGCGTTGGGAAACCTGTCGAACGAACCAATCAGGCATGTTATTTTCGTACAGAACATCCCGCATGTCCGACTTCGAGGCCATCAACCCCTCAAGAACTCGCTTCACTTGGACGACGGTCCTCTGCGACAACACAACTCTGTCATCCACTGCGCTCTGCCTTACTTTCTGCGTGTTGCCAACTTCTCAATCCACGCCTCGACATCACTCTTGCGAAACCTGAGGGAAGAACCGATCCTCAGCACCGGCAATGGGTGTTCTCTTATATCACCCGAACGAGTGCGCTCGTTTGTCAGCTCGTAAACGCTGCTCTTGCTGATCTTCAGCATTGCGGCGACCTCATCAACCGTCATGATTTCCATGTTGCCTTACCAAATTTCAACCAATCCCAACGGTCCTAGTTTGGTGGGCTATTTAGCAACTTGATGCCAGCCCACAACACAAACAAAATCCCATCGGTTGCGATCATCGGCGGAAACGCAAAATTCAGTCAAGGATAAAAGCTCGATGGTTGAAAAATGGGATGAAAAATCCTATCCCACATTCATCCCATGGAGCGGTTCGGAGCACTTCGGAAACACTCGTAAACACTGGGGTTTTTGAACTTGCGGTCGGAAGGGAAGTTCCTTTATTTTCAACGCCTCAGGTGATTAGCAAACCGCCGCATTCGGCCACTCTGCCACCTCTCCGGCGTGCGGTTTTCATTAGCTTAACACAGCTTCTGCGACGGTCTTGCGCAACTGTGCGCTCTCGCGAATCGGTTGCCGGAAACATACAAACCTGTTCGGGTTTCGTAACAGGATTAATTTTGTCGCACTGCCCGCGCTAATTGGTGAAAAACTTTCAGCAACCGAGGGGGAGGAGTGGATCCGAACAGCTGCCCGCGCTGCGGCGGTACCGGATATGTGGCCAAGCCCGTGGATATCAAGGGTAAATCCGAGGGTGTTGCATTTATCCGGTCGAAATGTCCGATCTGTGCCGGCAGCGGACGGAAAGCTTCTGTGCCTCCTACAACTACGGGCTGACCGCACGGCCTGTGGTGCTTGCGAAAACGTACGAGCCCGGGGCGTCACCTGCTCCCGCCTTGAAGTGGCGATCCGGGCCGCACGTTTCTTCATTTGCCCAGCAGTTCACGCGATGCCGGCCGCTTTGCTGCGGACCCGGCGCCGCGCAGAGGACGCAGTTTCGATTCGATTGCGTCCTGCGGCTTTCGCGCGGTAGAGCGCTCTATCCGCTGCCTGGATGACTTCTTCCGCCGAAGGATTTCCTCCTCTAGAGCTGGCAACTCCAATGCTTGCCGTCACCGAGAGTTCGTCAGACGGCGTCGTGTGCGCCAGTTGCCGAATGGCATGGCCGGTTTGCGCGCGTCCGCGGGCGCGCTGGTTGCGGCGATCGGGGCCGCGCGCCTCCTGCCGGCGCTCCGGGCCGCGCACGCGAAGCGAACTAGTTTCAATATCGGCGCGCAGCTTTTCCAGATGCTCCATGATTTCGGCCGTGCTCTTGCCGGGAAATAGGATGGCAAATTCTTCTCCGCCGCAACGGTACGCTTGTCCTCCGCCCGAAACCCTTGCCAGCCGCGAAGCGACCATGCGCAGCACCTGATCTCCGGTGTCATGACCGTAGGTGTCGTTGCAGCGTTTGAAGTGATCGATGTCGACCATCGCGATCGAATAGGGCGCCTGCAGTCGAAGCAACGCATCGTGAAAGGCGCGGCGGGAAGGCAGCGTCGTGAGTTCGTCGTGATAGGCGAGCAGATAAGACGTCTCCACCACTGCGCCTGCCAGGATGAACGCTGCGGCTGCGAAATACGCCGTTGGGATCCGTCCCGCGCCTCCGAAATAAAGCGCGAGAAAACAACCGGCCAGCGTCCACAGCAAGCCACTCTCGACGGGTTTGTGCAACACCAGAAAGCGCATCAGCAACAGTACCGCCGCAGCCGCGAAGGCCAACAGTGTGGCGAAAGGCAACGAAGCCGGCGGCACGGGATGGTGCAGCGCGCGCGCTGCCGCAAGCGGCTGAGGCCGGCACAGCACGCCTACGAACACGGACTGAACGAACAATAATAAGGTGGCAGGCGCGATGCTTGAAAAACTGAATCCCCGTTCTTTGTGCAGTGACAGCAAAACGAAGTTGAGCGGCAACAGCAGGCCCACGGCGGCGAGCGCGATGCTTCCGGGGCTGCCGGCCAGAACGTGTCCTGAAGTAAATGAACTTGAAGCAGATAAACCCGAAGGAACTGAAGAGAAGTAGGAGATCGCTTCCTCGGCCAGGAACACGACCAGCAAGGCGAAGAAGATGCGGCTGGAATGAAATCGCCAGGCCAGCAGCAGTCCCGCGATCGCCGCAGTGTAGAAGGCGTAGGTGATGAGCGTGACGCTGGGGGTGACCAGGCCGGTATGCAGCAGAACCGCGACTACAGCGAGACAGATGCCGGGTGTGAGCAGTGACTTCATCGGAATTTGGTCCCGGCGTTGATGGGCTGTGTCCTCGGGGTTGCACGAGTTCGGCGGATTATGTCTCTATATTATCGCCGGAGGTACGGGACCGGAGTAATTGACCGGGCGGGTTCAGCGACCTGTCATCCTGAGGCAGCGGAGTCCCCGGCGATAGCCGGGGACTCCCAACGAAGGACCTCTGTGCTCGCCTGCGGCACCGATGCCGCCAGCGTTACCGCCGCCGGCATACACAGGTCCTCCGTCCCGCAAAAACCGCGGGCCTCAGGATGACAATGTAGTGGCTTCGAGCCAGCCGTGCTCTTGCCGCAGCCGAAAAAACTTGTCAATAGGCAAAAACTGGTAATAATATACTTGACTCAGGAGATTGGCTTTGATATGTTCGGAGCATGGCAACCGAACCTAAAACCCTCCAGCAAGCCATCGTTTACTTTGCCGATCCAGAGCAGTGCTTTCAGTTCTTGAAGGCACGCATCTTCCCGGATGGAGCGATCTGCCCCACTTGCCAATCGAAGGAGGTGCGCTTCATCGCAACGCGCCGCCTGTGGGAGTGCAAGACCAAGCATCCTAAGCGGCAATTCTCCATCAAGGTCGGCACGATCTTCGAGGATAGCCCTATCAGCTTGGATAAATGGCTCACAGCAACTTGGATGATTGCCAATTGCAAGAACGGCATCTCTTCTTACGAAATTCACCGCGCCGTAGGTGTTACGCAGAAGTCGGCATGGTTCATGCTGCATCGCATTCGTGTGGCTTTGCGTACTGGCACGTTTGAGAAGATCGGCGGGGAAGGTAGCGAAGTCGAAGTGGACGAAACCTTCATCGGCGGGAAGCTCAAGAATATGCACGTAGGGAAGCGTGCGCGGTATCGCATGTTGAGCGCGAGTGAGACTAATTCTGGCCCAATAGGCAAGAGAGTCGTTATGGGAATGCTCGACCGCAAAGCTCGAAAGATTCGTACTGCCGTCGTGCCAGACACTTCGCGGCTAAGTTTGCAGACGCAAGTGCTCCAGAACATTCACCCCGGAACTAAGGTCTACACCGATGAGGCGCACGCATATAAACGGCTCAAGCAGAATGATTACATTCACGAAGTCGTTAACCACATCGAAACCTACGTCCGTGGCCGCGTTCACACGAATGGCCTAGAGAACTTCTGGACGTTGCTGAAGCGCGGATTGAACGGCACCTACGTTGCTGTAGAGCCGTTCCACATGGACGCCTATTTGGATGAACAGGTGTTCCGATACAACAATCGGGGCACGAAGGAAGAACCGAAGAACGATGCAGACCGTTTTGATCTGGTACTGCGGAATCTAATTGGGAAGCGGATTACCTACAAGGAGCTGACCGGGAAGGAGGCGGGCTGGGAGCGAGAAGAGGCGTTCTAGTCCGCATCGCGGAAAGCGTGGCCCACGGCGGCGCGTTTCTTCTGTGGTCGTTTCTTCCGCTTTTCAGCGTCGAGTTCCGCCTTGATTTTGGAGTGGGGGACAGCGAGAAGCTTGTCTAGCAAGCTAGTAAAGTTACCGAATTCGTCCTGTGGATAAGTTTGCTGTTTCGCTCTTGCGTTACGCGCAGCCATAGGCAACAATTAAAGCATTGGGCGACGGCTCCTTCGATAAGAACGTCACCCAATGCTGGTCAATTGGTAGGCGGCTCGTGTGCTGCGTTTGTATGTGTCGTGTCCAAGACCACGGCACGCGGGCCGTCCGCCTTTTGTTAATCCGCAACTAGTCTAAGCAGCGAGGGAACGGGTGAATAGTCAATACCTGTTTCTTGCTTGCATCGGATTGGGGCATTTCCAGCACTTGGAGGGAAATATGGTTAGCCAAGACCAAACAATTCAAAGACTTACTCAGAAGAAGAAGGAATTGCTAGAAAAGCGGGAAAAGCTAATGCGTCCAATCCAGGAACTGGATAAGGAGATCGCGGCCCTTACGTTATCTGTTGCTGTGCTCCTTCGGGACGAAATGCCTGCCGAGACCGATGGTTTCCCGCTCCGCAAAATTCGGAACATGACGCAAACTCAAGCTCTGATTGCAATCGCTGAATACAACGGCGGAACAATCAAATCGCTCGAAGTTAAATCGATTCTGATCGCGGCGAAGTTAATGAAGAATTCAAAGAATGCAGCGGGGATGGTTAATGGGATAATCGCGCGCAGCGAGGCATTTACGCGCATCCGGCGGGGCGAATATCGCTTCAAAGAAGTTGGCAGCCTTTTGAAAGATTCCACCATAACCAGTTTGACAGATTACCCGAACAAGCCAGTTCAGTAAGCGTGATTGTGCATGCTTGTTTTTGTAGATGAATCTGGCGATGCGGGGATGAAGGGCAAGCGCGGATCATCAAAGCTATTTGTCATCGTTGCGGTTATTTTCTTCGAGAACGAAGATGCCGCTGCGTGCGATCAGAAGATTGATCAGCTCAGGCTAAAGTGTTTCAAAAATGATCGAGTCGAATTCAAGTTCAACAAGTGCTGCGGGGATTATCGCAAGACATTTTTGAGCGGTGTATGCGAACACGATTTCATGTACCTCGGTTTCGTACTCAACAAGAGCAGACTGCATGGTCCCGGTTTTCAGTACGGAGATTCGTTCTACAAATATATGTCCAAACTGCTGTTTGAAAATGCCAAACCTTTTCTCACAGATGCATCGGTCGTTATCGATGGGAGCGGGAACAGGGAATTTCGGGACCAACTACAAAGCTACCTGAAGAGGAAGATCAACACCCAAGGGAAGACGATCAGGAAAGTCAAAACGGAGGCATCACACACTAACAATCTCCTGCAACTTGCGGATATGGTCTGCGGGGCTTTGGCGCGATCTTTCAAAAACGACAAGGCAGATCGTCAGGATTACCGAAATATCGTGAAGAGAAAAGAACTGAGCGTGCAAATCTGGCCAAATAAATAGGCCCGATAAGCCTAGCCCTCGCGGGCACGCGCACCATACGGTGACAGTTCGGCTATCGGGCGATTCCACTCCCATGATGCGCTTCTGCGCTCGAAGTTTGCAAGCACAGTTTGCCCTGTGAAATCAACACGAAGAACATCTTTAGTAATCACCTATTACATTTTCCACAGGTTACCTGCCCTGTCACGGCCATATCAACATAACAGGTTTACTGAGCGAAGTATATTATTACCCAAAAACTACACGATCGCGCTTAAGTTGCTCACAGCAATGGAAATATAAATGTGAGAAACGTGACGGTTTCACCCTGTTCAAATTGATATACTGAAAGTATAGGGTAAAAATTCAGAAAAACCAGGCGCAGCCTACGGGCTGCGCCTTTTTCTTTTGGGCAAAACGGGGCGTGCGGTTATGGCGAAGTGCAATGGATTCAGGAACTTCAAGGAGCGGGGCGAGTGGGTGGAGCTGCTGTTTATGGCGTGGGCTCTGCGCAAAGGACTCAGAGTGTCAAAGCCGTGGGGAGATTCGTCCCCTTACGACGTCGGGGTTGAACACGGCCGGCAGCTCGTCAGAGTACAGGTGAAGTCGACAAGCTACAGACTCGCCAACGGCTATCTGTGCGGATTCAGACCCAACCAGAAGGGAAAGCGATATACGACGCGCAAGGTCGATTTCTTCGCGGCATACATCGTCCCCGAAGAGGTCTGGTACGTCATTCCCGCCGCGGTAGTCCTAAAGACTAAGAGCTTGTGCCTGATGCTATGTCCGGTGCGCAAACAACAGATGCGAAGCGACAGCTACTGCTACGAGAGCTATCGGGAAGCTTGGAAGCTGCTTCGGGACGGATAAGCCTTGGTCCTTCAGCCCGCAAAAACCGCGGGCTTCAGGATGACAATCGGTGGCTGGACTTCCCGCCGCGCCGGGGCGATTCATTTACGCGGGCTTTGCAGGAACTCTTCTAACACCCGGTTGAATTTCTCCGGGTCATCCACGAACAAAGCGTGCCCGTCACCGTCGAAGCGCTCCAGTTGAACCTTGTCGCCAAGCTTTGATTTCAGGTAGTCGGCGCTAGGTTGCGATTCGGGCTGGTACATGAAGAGCAGCGGGCGAGCGGTCTTCACTCTCTCGAGGCCGGCTGAGAAATCCTTTACCGCCAGCATGTCGTAGATGAGCACTACGGCGGTGTCGGCTGGGACCTGGACGGAGGCGTCGATCACGCGCTTCAGGTAATCCTCGGGCTGCGGCTTTTTGTACATGCTGCGGACAAAACCGTCGGCCTGTTTCTGGCGATCTTCTTGGAGTTGGTTCATCCATCCAGAGATGCCAATGAACATGTCCGGGCTGGGCTTGTCGGAGAGAAAGCCGTCGACCAACACTAAGCCGCCAACATTATCGGTGCCGAACTGTTCGGCATATTTGATCAGTTCGCCGCACCCCATCGACCAGCCGACCAGGACTGGCTGCTTCAGGCCGAGTTGATCGACCAATTCTTTGTAGTCGCGGGAACGAATTTCGGGCAGATGGCCGTAGTTCGGTTTGTCGCTCTCACCCTGGGAACGAGGATCGACGGCGATGACGTGGTAGTGCTTCGAGAACTCGTCGATCTGCTTTTGCCAGATCCACGCCGGCATGGTCCAGCCCGGAATGAAGACGACGGGGCGGCCGCTGCCCGCCTCGAGGTAGTGGATGCGGACACCGTCGGAAGTTTTTATGAACCCATCCTTGGTAGTCGTTGTTGTCTGAGCTAGGATGCCGGGCGCTGACAGAATGCAGAGCAGGGCGAGGGCAAGTTTGGTTCTCATTCAGTTCTCCTTGTAGCTTCAGGATGAGTTCGCTATGCGTAGGCGAACGGGCGGCTGGCGTGGCTTTTCCAGAAATAGGCGAGGATGATCACGCTTGCGACCGCGGCGTAGGCGCACCACAACGAAGTGAAGGCGTAACGCTTGACCTCCATTACAGCCAGGAGAATTACCAGGTTGGCGAAGCCGAAGAGGATCATTGGCCTGATCTTTGAGAAGAATAACGATCCGCAAGTCGCGATCACGTAGAGCACTCCAACGGCTGTGTTGTCGGTCGCCTGATTCATGTAGACGATGGTGTTGGCCTTGATGTAGATCTCCGTCGGGAACGCGGTCAGCGCCCATAGGATGTAGAGCGTGGTGCCTCCGCCGAGCACGAGGAATGGAAGCATGCGCTGCCGGCTGTCCGCGGTCGGCTCGAACAGGAACACGCTTAGCGGCAGCAGGAAAGGGAGCAATCCCTGGGCATAGAGCATGAACGCCGCGCCCATATCGTGGGCGACCGCGGGCGAGAGAATGCCATCGAGGCCGAGCCAGACGAATCCCTCGATGAATTGATGAATGGCGAACAACACGGGCAGCGAGGCGAAAAGAATTTCGCGGCGGTGCCTGACGCGGGTTAAGGTGACGACGCCAACCGCGCCCAGAACACCGCTGCCCACGAAGTTCGCTGTGGCCGAGAAGCACATGAGACGTTTTCTGTCCTGGAAGATTACACCGGTCGCCGCGAAACACAAAATATTTCCTAATCTTGTCATCCTGAGGCAGCGGAGTCCTCGACGAAAGCCGAGGACTCCCAACGAAGGGCCTATGCAACCTGCCAGCGGCTTAGCGCTGCCGGCAAGTACACAGGTCCCTTCGACAAGCTCAGAGCAGGCTTTCGGCCCCGCAACAACCGCGGGCCTCAGGATGACAAGCAGTTCTAGACGTCCCGCTTTGAAACGTCGCCCCGTTTCTGCAAACACTCCCTTTCGTGCGCCCGACTTTCGGTTTCAACTGAGCTTTCTCTAACTAGAATCAGGCTGTGATTAAGGGCCGCTTATGCGCATTCTAATTGCGGAAGATGATGCAGCTCTGGCCGGATTTGTGCGCCAGGGGTTGGTAGGCGAACACTACGCGGTGGATGTGGTGGAAGATGGGGAGCAGGCGCGGGCCATGGGAAGCGAGTTTGACTACGACCTGGTGATCCTCGATCTGAACCTGCCGAAACTCGATGGAGTTAGCGTGTTGCGGCATCTGCGGCTGAAACGTCCGAGCTTGCCGGTGCTGGTGCTGACGCAGCGCAGCCGGGTCGAGGACCGGGTGCAATGTCTGGACACAGGAGCCGACGACTACCTGCCCAAACCATTTTCCTTCAGTGAACTCTCAGCCCGCATCCGCGCACTGCTGCGGCGCAGCCATCTGCCGTCAGAGTCCGTGCTGGTGGTTGAAGATCTGCAACTGGATCGCGTGGAACACCGCGCCGAACGCGCCGGCCGCCGCATCGAACTCACTTCAAAAGAATTTTCCCTGCTGGAATACCTGATGCGCAACGCCGGCCGTCAAGTCTCCCGCGCCATGATCATCGAACACGTCTGGAACCTAACCTTCGACACTACAACCAACGTGGTGGATGTTTATATCAACTATCTGCGGCGCAAGGTGGATGATGGACATCCGCGGAAGCTGATTCATACGGTGCGGGGCGTGGGCTATGAGCTGGGCGGGGACGCGGGAGTGCCGGCGTGATCGAACGCCTGATTCGCCGGCTGATTCCGGGGGAGGAGAAGTCTGCGCACGAGCCGGCTTCCGTGCCGCGCGGCGGGGCGCGCCGGCCGCTTGAGCAACTGCTGCATGGCTTGAACCAGCCGCTGACCGGGCTGCAGTGTTCGATGGAAGTGGCGCTGGCGGGTGTGCGAACTCCGGAGCAGTATGTCCAGGGCCTGCGCGAGGGCCTCGAACTTACGGAGCGCATGCGCGCTCTGGTTGAGGCGATTCGGGAAGTGGTGGAAGCGGGGCAAGAGGAAGAAGAAGAAAAAAACGAAAACGAAGAAGACAAAAAAGAAAACCAAGAGAAAGAGCAAGAGACGATTGAGTTGCAGGTTCTTCTGCGGGAAGCGGCGGACGGCCTGGGGCCGGTGGCCGAGGAGAAGAGCGTGCGCATGACGCTCGAAAGCGCCGCGCCTGATCCTTATTCATATCCGTATTCATATCCGTTGCCGGTAAGGGGGGAACGGCGAAGGCTCGGAACCGTCGCATTCCGTTTCCTGGAATCGGTGCTGAGTCTGGCGGCGCGGGGCAGTGCGGTTCGCATCGAGACTGGCGGTGAGCCAGCCGCTTCGATTCGCGTTCGCTGGCATGCGGCGCGGCCGCGGGCGGAATTCTCCCGGCCCGAACTGGGGTTGCTGGTGGCGCAGGCGGGTTGGGAACGGATCGGCGGGGAATGGGTGCGCGAGCGGATCGAGAATCGGGAGACCGTGACAATTCGGCTGACGGGTCAATCTGGCCAGGGAGATTCCAAATGAGCGCGATGACACAGTTCCCGATCGTCCCCCGGGCGCCGGGCGGGGTGCTGATTGCTAGTCCGAGCCGGACTGTGCGCGAGCGGGCTCTCGACCGGCTAAACGGCCGCTGGGAGCCCGTCGAACAGGCGCTGGGAGGCGCCGATGCGCTGATGAAATTGGAGAAGGGAAACTGGCAGATGGTGTTGCTCGATCGCCGCCTGCCGGACCTGGATAGCCAGGAACTGATGGCCACCATCGAGCGGCGATTTCCGGAAATTCAGGTAGTGCTGCTCGATGCGAGCAACGCATTCCTGGACGATGAGGAGAAGCTGAGGCAGACGGATCGCGAAGCCGATCGCGAAGCCGATCGAGAAGAAGCTTCGCTGAGCGCTGGCGCAGACCAGGAACCTGAAGAGGAAGAGGGGAGAGAGCGAGAAAAAGCAAAAAAGAAAGAAAAAGAATATGATCCGCTGCCCGGCATGATTGGGCGCAGCGAAGCCATGCAGCGCGTGTATCGGCTGGCGCAGCTGGTTGCTCCCCGCACTACGACGGTTTTGATCGTAGGTCCGACGGGCAGCGGAAAGGAACTGGTTGCGCGGGCGCTGCACGCTTTGAGTCCGCGGGCGGGACGGGCTTTCGTGGCGCTGAACTGTGCGGCGATTCCGGAAGCGCTGCTCGAATCGGAACTGTTCGGCCATGCCCGCGGAGCCTTTACTGGAGCGGTGCAGGCGCAGGTGGGACGCATCCCGACGGCGCACGGCGGAACGTTGTTTCTTGACGAGGTGAGCGAGTTGCCGTTCGGCATGCAGGCCAAGCTGTTGCGCTTTCTGGAACAGAAAGAAGTGCAGCGGCTGGGCACGGCCGAGGTGACGCGGGTGGATGTAAGGGTGATTGCGGCGAGCAATGTGGATCTGGCGGGTCGCGCCGGCCGCGGTGAATTTCGCGAGGATCTTTTTTACCGGCTGTCGGCTTTTCCCCTGGAACTGCCGCCCCTCAGCGAGCGCCGCAGCGACATTGTTCCCCTGGCCGAGCATTTTCTGGCCTGCATGGCAGCAGCGATGAGTGGTCGCTGCCCTCGTCTGAGTGCTGAGGCGGTGCGCATTCTAAAAGCGCATCCCTGGAAGGGCAACGTGCGCGAATTGCAGCACGTGATGGAGCGGGCTTCCATACTGGTCGAGAATGGGGACACGGTGTTGGGCGAGCATCTTTATTTTCCGTTTCAGCAGTTGCTGTTTCCACCTGCGGCCCGGCCGCTGGCATGCAGCGGGCGGGCAAGTTGAGAAGTAGCCTGGGAGTGACTTGGTTTGAAAGTGCGGCGGCTGGCCAGAGTGACTGCTTTTGGAGTTGAAGAAATGGGAACGCGGCTCTTGCGAGAAGAAAACCGGGATGTCTTAAGAGTTAGACGACGACCCAACCACGTCGTTCAGGTTGGCGGCTGGATTTTCACCAGCATTCACTCCCGGCACTCGCATATTGTACGCCGTGTTAGTCCGCTGCCAAAACGTCAGACTGAGGCGCTACCGGAAGCTCGGCGGGAGGCGCAAGGGGATCGGCGCCCCCCTCTGGGGCTAAAGCCCCGCGCGGATTTTAGAGACTTTACGCGGCGCTGAAGCGCCGCTCTTCCACGGTACTCCACGCATTTGTGGGTTTTTCTCACAAGCTGTTGTCTCGCAGTCTGTGGCACGGCCTTCCCAAAGAGCCTATGTAAGAAGAATCTTAGCTACTGCCTCACCCGCATGGCCATCGCCGTGCAAATGTTGCCTGCAGCTATGACATCTTTGCCCATGCCCGCTAACTTGCCGGTTGAAGCTGCGATTACGCTGGCCGGGGCTGGGGAAAGTTCGCGGGGTGAGAGTGAGCAGTTTCTGCTGCAGGCGTTTCGCTCCTTTGCCGAGGCGGCGGATTCTCTCGAGCGCTCCTATGGCATGCTGCGCTCTGAAGTCGGGCGGCTGCGCGGCGAACTGGAACAGAGCAACGCCGGCTTAGAGCGCAGCCTTGAAGAAAACCGCCGGATGCGGCAGCATCTGGACCGCATTCTGGATGGGCTTCCTTGCGGAGTGCTGGTGGCGAGGGCGGACGGCACGATCACGCTGCTAAATCCCGCAGGCCGCCGTCTGCTTGGCGCAGTGGAAGCGCCCGAGTTCGAGAAGAAACCAGATCAATGCCTGCTTTCGATTCCCGCCGAATTGCGCGATCTGCTGCAGCGCGCCCGCTCGGAAGCGGACGAGCAGGAACAATGCCTCACCGACAGCCACGGAGGCGAGCGCTGGCTCGCGGTCCGGCATGCGGCGATGAAAGAAAAAGATGCTGAACCGGAGGGCACGGATTGCGTCTCGATCTTCATCCTGCGCGATGTAAGCGACGCGAAACGCCTGGTGCGGGAGCGGGATAAGCTGCGACGCGAGCAGGCGCTGGCGGAGATGTCGGCCATTCTGGCGCATGAGATTCGCAATCCGCTGGGCAGCCTGGAATTGTTTGCCGGGCTGCTGGCCGAAGCCGGGCTATCGGCCGAGTGCCGCCGCTGGGTTGAGCACGTGCAGGCCGGGCTGCGCACTCTGGCTGCGACCGTTAACAATGTTTTGCATTTTCATAGTCTGCCCGCTCCGGAACGGGTGTCGACCGATCTCGGCCAGTTGCTTGACTGGGCGGCGGGATTCCTGGTGCCGATGGCGCGGCAGGCGCGGGTCGAGTTATCGCTGCGCAACCGCCTGCACGGAGTGTGCTTCGCGGCTGACCGTCACCGCCTCGAGCAGGTGCTGCTGAACCTGGCGCTGAATGCCTTTCGAGCCATGCCGGGTGGAGGCTGGGTGGAGATTGCGGGACAGAGAATTCATGAGGGACATGCGGCGGGTGCGGCGATTTCGGTGAGTGACACGGGGCCGGGAGTAGGCGCGGGAGACGCGGCGAAAATATTTGAACCCGGGTTCAGCACTCACGCCGGCAGTCCGGGGCTGGGCCTGGCCGTGTGCCGAAAGATTGTGGAGCAGCACGGCGGATCGCTCGCGGCGGCGAACCGGGCGGGTGCGGGGGCAAGTTTCACGCTGACGTTTCCGCTGGTCGAGGGCACAGAGAGGGAAGGGTCGGTGGTGGCTCAGGCTCGATGAGGAAGCGAGCCAAACGCGCCCTTCGGTCGCTTGCGCTCTCTCAGGGCAGGCTCCGTGGCAGCGCGCGGCTCGCCCGGATCCCCTCGGCAAGCTCGGGGCAGGCTCTTCACTGCGCAAAGAACGCTTCTTCAGGATGACAACCATGAATCGAGTTCTGGTGGTGGACGACGAAGCCGGGATGCGGGCGGCGCTCGAAGCGCACTTCCTTCGGCGGGACTGGCGTGTGGACACGGCGGCGAACGCTGGCGAAGCGCTCGAGAAATTCCGCCGCGTGCTGCATCCGCTGGTGGTCACTGACATTCGCATGCCGGGAGCGGACGGCTTCAGCGTGATGCGCGAGGCGCGGAGCCTGGCTCCGCATACGGCAGTGATTTTGCTGACCGCGTTTGCCAACGTACCCGATGCCGTGACCGCGATGAAAGGCGGAGCCTGCGACTATCTGGTGAAGCCGGTATCGTTTGAGCAACTGGAGCAGGCCGCCGAGCGGATCATGGCGCAGGCGAGGACGCAGGCGGAAGCCGCGGAAGGGCTGGCGGGGCACGCTCCGGGGTGGCTGCGGGCGCTTGATCGCGCCCGGCAGGCGGCGGCGAGCGGCGCCGATGTGCTGATCGAAGCCGAAAGCGGCACGGGAAAAGAACTGGTGGCCCGGCTGATCCACCGGCTGAGTGCGCGGCGCAATCATGCCTTCGTCGCAGTGAATTGTTCCGCGTTTCCCGAAACTCTCCTGGAAAGCGAACTGTTCGGCTACGCCCGCGGAGCTTTTACCGGAGCGACGGCAGCGAAGCCGGGGAGATTCGAACTGGCCGACCGGGGAACGCTTTTGCTTGACGAGGTGGGCGAGATGCCGCTCGGGTTGCAACCGAGGCTCCTGCGCGTGCTGCAGGAGCGTGAGTTTGACCGGCTGGGCGACACGCGAAGCGTGCCGGTTGACGTGCGCATTGTCTCAACTACGAACCGCACTTTGTCGGAGATGGTGCGCGAAGGAAAATTTCGCGCCGACCTGTTCTACCGCCTGAACGTGATTCCACTGACGCTGCCTCCACTGCGCGAGCGGCGCGAAGATATTGGGGAACTGGCCGAGCATTTTCTGCGGCTGTATGGGGCGCAAGGAAAAAGTCTCCGCCTGACGGCCGAATTTATCGAGCGGCTCGAAGCCCACGACTGGCCCGGCAACGTCCGCGAACTGGCCAACTGCCTGCGCCGTGTTGTGGCGCTGGCCACGAGCGCGGAGATCGGGGTGGAGGCGCTTGAAGGATCGGGGTGGGAGGAGAGCGACGAAGAAAATGCGGCGGCGGGAGAGTGTGGAAAAGACGACTGCCTGCGACCGGGAATCTCGCTGGGGGATATGGAGCGCCGGCTCGTGGAAATGACGCTTGAGGCCACGGGCGGAAACCGCTCGCGCGCCGCGGAACTTTTGGGGATAAGCCTGCGCACGGTGCGGAATAAGGTCCGCAGCTACGGGCTGCCGAGCTGGAGCAGTTATGTCCATGATTAACCATGGAATGATTGATGACCCGATGGTCGCGGCGCTTGGCCGCTTTCTCGATGTGGACGTGGCCCGGCTGAAGCTGATTACTTCGAACCTGGCGAATGTCGATACTCCGGGCTTTCGCACCAGCGATCTCGACTTCCGGGCAGAGCTGGCGCGCGCGAGCGCTCAGGCGAGTGGCAGCGTAGAGGGAAATCTTTCCTCCGCTGGCTACGCTCCGATCGTGCGCCGGGTGCGGGGACTGCTCGAGCGTCCCGACGGCAATAATGTGAGTGTGGAGCGCGAGAGCCTGCTGCTGGCCGAGACGCAGATGAAATTCAACCTGGGAGTGCAGCTGTTGAAAGACGAGTTCCATACGGTTTCCCAGGCTATTAATTCGGGAGGAGCGACGTCGTCATGAATCTGTTTGGCATGCTCGAAGTGAGTGGCTCGGCGCTGGGGGCGGAGCGCTGGCGCGCCGAGGTGGTGGCGGCGAATATGGCGAACGCGGAAACCACGCGCACCGCCGGGGGTGGAGCGTACCGGCGGCAACTGCTGGTGTTTCGCGCGGTGCCGATGCCGCGGTTTCCGCTGCTGCTGGCGCATTTGCGCAAAGCGGCGCCGGATGGCGGGGTGCGGGTGGAACGGGTTGTGACGGATCCGTCGCCGATGCCGAGCCGATATGAGCCGGGGCATCCGGATGCGGATGGAGAGGGGTATGTGACGTATCCGAACGTGAATCCGGTGATGGAGATGGCGGATTTGTTGAGCGCGGTGCGGGCGTATCAGCTGAATGCTGCGGCGGTGCAGGCGGCGAAGAGCATGATCCAGGAATCGTTGCAGATTCTGAGCTAGGCAGATTTTGAGTTAGGGCAGATTCTGACGTAGTGGTTGCGGGCAGCCTGGTTAGAAATGCCTTGCGAGGTTGATGGGAATGAAAGCGGAAAGGGATCCTTCGACTGCGCCTGAGCGTCCTTCGGACGATCAGGCTCCGCTCAGGATGACAAGCGACAAAGAGGACAAGCGATAAAAAGGACGACGTATGAGCAGCCCGATTTCTTCTTTGCGCATTCTTCCGGCTGAGATTGAGAGCGCGGCGGCCGAGTTTCCGGCGGCTGCGGGCGGCGGGTTTGCCGACACGCTGCGGGGCGCGATGGATGAGATGGGAGAGCTGAGCTCGGAGGCGGAGTCGAAGGTGGCGGGCGTGCTGACCGGGACGGGAACGGACGTGCACAGCGCGCTGATCGCGGTGGAGAAGGCAGATCTTTCTTTCCAGCTGATGATGCAGGTTCGAAATAAGATCGTTTCCGCCTATCAGGAGATTGCGCGCATGCAGTTCTGACTGAGGCAAAGCGATGGCCGAGAATAAGCCGCAATCCTTCGCCGACGTCCTCGACCGGCTGGGAGAGTTTCTGAAGGGACTGAGCTTCCAGCAGCGCTTCCTGCTGGCTGGGGGCGTAGTTCTGGTGGGCGCGACTTTGTGGGTGTTTGTGGTGCTGCTGGGGCAGCCGAAGTATGTGACGCTGTATTCCGGACTGCGTCCCGAAGACGCGCAGGCGCTGGGCGCGCGCCTGGTGGCAAAAAACATTCCGCACCAGATTTCGCCTGACGGTGCGAGCCTGCTGGTTCCGGAAGACAAGCTCGATGCCGCGCGCCTCGAGACCGCGGCTGCGGGTTTGCCGCGCAGCGCGCGGCTGGGGTTTGAGCTGTTCGACACGCCCAACTGGGCAGGTTCTGATTTTACTGAAAAGGTAAATTACCAGCGCGCCCTCGAAGGCGAACTGGAGCGCACTCTGGCTACTTTGAGCGAAGTGGAAGCGGTGCGCGTGCACCTGGTGATGCCGCAGGAGTCGTTGTTCACCGAGCAGGAACACGAAGCCAAGGCGGCAGTCATCATCAAGACCCGCGGCGGCCGGCTGTCTGACCAGGCCCAGCAGGCGATTCCGCAGCTGGTGGCAAGCGCGGTCGACCGGCTGCGCCCGGAAAACGTCACCGTGGTCGACGCCGACAGCAACATGCCTCTGGTGCATGGCCGGGATGGCGCTGGCGGGCGCGCGTTTGCTCCGGACGAGGACCTGGCGAAAACACTGGTTCACACCCTGGAGCCGGTGGTGGGAGTGGATCACGTACGGGCCAGCGTGCATGTGGAGTATGACCTGGGAACGAGCGAAGACACGCAGGAAGTCTACGATCCGAAGACGCCCACGGCGCTGACCCAGGAACATTCCGAGGAGTCCTCGACGGGCGGCGCCCCGGCGGGAGTTCCGGGCACGGCCTCGAATGTCCCGGCAGTGACGGCGCCGGGAGCGACAGCACCCGCGACGCCGCCGCCTCCGGCACCAGCAACGGCAACGACTAAAGCGGCAACGCCGACTCCGGCAGCAGCGTCCGCAGCGGCAGCGTCGGGATTCGCCGCCGGGGCGGAGCAGTCAATGTCGAAATCCGATTCCACGACTTACGCCATCGAGCCTGCACCGCAGCGTGGAGCCCGCCGGACGGGTGCGGCGGATCGCGGCGGCAGTGCTGGTGGACGATGCCGTTGAAATCACGCAACAGGGGGGCAAACCGGTCATCACGCGGCGCAAACGCACAGTCGAAGAAATGAAAGAGATTGAGCAACTGGCCAGCGCCGCCATCGGTGTGGATGCGCAGCGAGGCGATGTGCTGGCGGTCGAGAACCTGTCATTTCAGGAATTACCTCTCGAAACGCCCGCCCCGCCGGCGAAGTCCGAGCACTGGCGGCGCATGCTCGAGCCCTGGTCGTGGATGTTGCGCTACGTGGCGCTGGGAGCGCTGTTCCTCGTGGTCTATGCCTTGATCCTGCGGCCGGTGAAGAAGCTGGCTATGACTACCTTGCGGGAGTTGCCGGGGAAAGCCGGGGTTCCGAATCCGCTCGCGCCCGCAACCGCCGGAGTTCCAGGCACCGGAGTTTCAGCCTCGGGAGTACCGGGCGCGCTTGAGCCGGCTGTACCGCCGCTTGCGGAAGTGGCGCCACCTTCTGACGGACAGCGCGCCAACCAGTTGAAGAAGATGCTGACCGATAAGGTGAAAGCCGAACCGGCGGCGGCGAGCCGCGTGGTCGAATCCTGGGTGCGGGAGACGAAAGTCACATGAGTTCTCCCGTGACCGGTTTGCACAAGGCCGCCGTTCTGCTGGTGCTTCTGGGCGAAAACGCGGCCAGCGATATCTACCGCAATCTGCCGCAGACCGATGTGGAGAAGATCACGCGCGCGATCGCAAGTCTTGACCATATCAGTCCGGAGACTGCGCTGGGGGTGCTCGAGGAGTTTCACCGTCTGGCCATGGCGGGCGACTACATCACCCAGGGCGGGATCGAATATGCGAGCAAGCTGCTGGTGAAGGCATTCGGGAAGGATGGAGCGGATGATTTGTTGCGGCAAATCTCGCAGGCCGCCGAGGTCGGCGGGGACAAGCTCGATTCGCTGCGCAAGGCCGATCCGCAACAGCTGGCAAAGTTCATCGAGGGCGAGCATCCGCAAACCATCGCGCTGATCCTGGCTCATCTGGAATCGAAGCAGGCCTCGACCGTGCTGATGCGGCTGCCGGCAGAGTTGCGCGCTGAACCCATCAAGCGGCTGGCCCAGTTGCGGCAATTTTCGCCCGAGATGGCGCAACGCGTGGCGGTGGTGCTGCACAAGCGCCTGGAAGCTTTGGGCGAGCAGAGCCGACGCGCGTATGCGGGGTTGCGGGGCGTAGCGGACCTGCTGAACCGGCTGGATGTGGCGGCGGGAAAAACCATTCTGGAATCGATTGAAGGAGAAAATCCCACGCTGGCACTCTCCATCCGCAACCTGATGTTTACCTTTGAAGATCTGTTGACCGTGCCTGAAGCGGGTATTCGCGAACTGCTGGGGCAGATGGACAAAAAGACGCTGGCGACGGCATTGCGCGGGGCTTCAGAAGAATTGAAGAACTACATCTTCAAGTCGATGTCGTCGCGCGCTGCCGAGATGTTGAAAGAAGATATGGAAGTGCTGGGCCCGATGCGATCGAAAGACATCACCAACGCGCAGCTCGAGACCGTGTCGGTAGCGCGCAAACTGGAGGCCGAAGGCAAGCTGGTGCTGACCCCGGAGAGCGAAGATGAGTTCGTCAGCTAGCCGGGCGCCGGGCCTGCCTGCGTCCCGGCGACCGGCGGCGACGAAGCCGTCTGAAGTGCTGCCCTTTCCCTACAGCGAAGTGGCGGCTCTGACCAGCCCGCACGTGGTTTTGCCGGCGGAGCCAACGGCGCCGGGCGTGGCAGAATCCGCCGGAGTTCTGGCGGCGGCGCTGGCCGAGGCGCGGGAGATGGGACGCCGGCAGGGCGAGATGGACTCCCACGCAAAGTTCGAGGACCAGCTTGGCCGCGAGCGGGCGGCAGTGGCCAAGGCTCTCACCGATTTTGCGCGGGAGCGGGCCAGCTACTATCGCAAGATCGAGAAGGAGGCGGTGCAACTAGCGTTAAGCATCGCGCGCAAGGTATTGCACCGCGAAGCGCAGGTGGATCCGTTGCTTTTGATGGGCATCCTGCGCGTGGCTCTGGAACGAATCGAAGGCGCGACCGCGGTGGTGCTGGCCGTGCACCCGCAGCAGGCCGCGGTCTGGCGCAACTATCTGGTGACGCGCGTGGGTCCGGGAGAATTGCCGGAGATTGTGGAAGATCCAGCCATGGCGCTTGAACAATGCGAATTGCGAACCTCGATGGGAACCGCGGAACTGGGCCTGGAGGTGCAGCTCAAAGAGATTGAACAAGGCCTGATGGACTTGCTGGCGGCGCGGCCGCAGGAGCGAGAGCGAGAGCGCGAGAGAGACAAGCCATGAATTCCGAGAGCGTGAATTCGAAGAGTGTGAATTCGAACGACCTGAGTTCGAGCGTCATGAATTCGAGCAGCGTGAATTCGAACGCCCTGCTGGCCGCCTACTTTGCCCGCATCGAGCGCTGCCCGGGGTTGCGCTGGCGGGGCCGAGTGACGCAGGTGATCGGGCCGCTGGTCGAGTCGGAAGGACCTTTCTGTTCGGTGGGAGAAGTGTGCGAGATCGTCGACTCCCGCGGACGAAGGCTTCCGGGAGAAATCATCGGCTTCCGGGACACGACGGTTCTGTCAATGCCTTTGGAATTGCCCAGCGGAATACGTTATGGCGACCGGGTGTCGACCTGGGGAGAGCGTCCCACGATTCGCGTGGGGGACAGCCTGCTGGGACGGGTGATGGATGGCAGCGGAGAGCCGCTCGATTCACTGGGACCGTTGGGGGGTCACGAATACTATGCGCTCGACCGGGCGGCGCCGCTGCCGCTGGAGCGCGTTTCGATCAGCGAGCCGCTCGGCTGCGGCATTCGAGCCATCGATGGATTTCTGACCTGTGGGCGGGGCCAGCGTGTGGGTATTTTCGGGGGCAGCGGCGTGGGCAAGAGCACGCTGATTGGCATGATGGCGCGCAACACCAGCGCCGATCTGACGGTGCTGGGACTGGTGGGGGAGCGTGGCCGGGAGGTGCGCGATTTCCTCGAAAACGCTTTGGGCGAAGAGGGCTGCAAGCGTGCGTGCGTGGTGGTTTCTACTTCGGATCAATCTCCTCTGCTGCGGATTCGCGCCGCGCTGGCCGCAACGGCGGTGGCGGAGTATTTCTGTGCGCAGGGCAAGCAGGTGCTTCTCGTGGTCGACTCCCTGACGCGGCTGGCCATGGCACAACGCGAAATCGGCCTGGCTGCCGGGGAACCTCCGACAGCTAAGGGGTACACGCCATCCTGCTTTACTATGCTGGCGCGTCTGATCGAGCGTGCGGGACGGTTTGGCCGGGGCAGCATCACTGCGTTTTATACGGTGCTGATGGAAGGCGACGACGAGCAGGATCCGCTGGTAGACGGTGCGCGCGCCTTGCTCGATGGCCACGTAATGCTTGACCGGCGGCTGGCGGTGCGAAGCCACTATCCGCCGATTGCGTTGCTTGACAGTGTGAGCCGGCTGATGCCGGCGGTCACTTCTGTTCCGCATATGCAAAAAGCGCAAGGGCTGCGCCGGTTGCTGGCGGCTTACTCGGCTTCCGAAGACCTGGTGCGGATTGGGGCTTACCAGAAAGGCAGCGATGCCGCACTGGATAAGGCCCTGACGCTCATTCCGGAGCTGGATCAGTTTCTGATGCAGAAACCTGGCGACGCGGCGCCGCTGGGGGAAACCATCCAGCGGCTGCAGGCTTTGCCAGGCTGAAAAGAGAGACATGGCTTTTCACTTCCCACTGCAGGCCGTGCTGCAGTTCCGGCAGAGCATCGAGCACCAGCAGGAACTGCGGCTCGTTGCCGCGAATCAGCTGGTGGCGCGGGCGCGGCATATGATGGAGCAGGTGGATGTGCGGCGTCAGGAGCTCGATTCAACACGGACTCGGGAACTAAGTGCGGGCGTGACCTCGGCTGAGCTGCGCTTCGCGGGGCAGTGCGATGCGGAACTTCTACGGCAACGCCGCATGCTGGAGCCGCAACTGGCGCGGCTCGAACAGCTGTGCCGGGAGCAGCGCGAGATCTTTCAGCAGGCGCGGCGGGCGCGGGAGATGCTCGAAGGGGTGCGCGACCGGCAACTGCGGATTTATCAGAAGGAAGCGGCGCGGCGCGAGCAGCGCGGTCTGGATGATTTGTTTCTTCTACAGCGGGAGTACTTGCGCCGTGGCTAAAGTTTGCCGGGTAGAGTGGATCGACCTTGCCCAGTTCTGGTCTTTGAGAATCCCTGCTTCTCCTTCGGCAAAAACTGGATTCAGTTGAATTGATGGCGGTTGGCCTTCTTCGCGGTTATCGGAGAGCGTCGAGCCGCTGTTGGCGATATGAATGCATGAGGGTCAGGCGAGTCTCCCGATATTTGCGGGAGGCGGTTGCCGTGAATCCAATTCTCGCCATCTCGAACGACATTTCTGCGGTGCCGGCGCCAACCTTCGTTGGCCAGCTGGCTTCGGGCCAGACGGGGCCAGGCGGATTTGCGTCGACGTTCGCTTCGAGGTTCGCGGCCGCGCGTGGCCTTGCTAGCGCGACGGAGAGTGTGGCGGGCGGATCAGAAGCTTCAGACGGAACTTTGGACGGAACGACAGCAGGCGCGGAAGAAGCGAGCACAGTGCATGCGTCGGTGCCGGGTGCGGGGAACTCTCTCAGGAAGCTCGTGAATTCCAGTGCTCTGCTGACGGCGAGCCCGACGGCGGCGGTGAACTTGGTTGTTCCGGGATTCGGGTTCATTTCTGCGGCTGCGCCGCGGATTCCGGCTAGTCAGCCGCAGATGGGTCTTTCGCAGGTGAATCCTCCGCAGATGAGCTTCCCGCAAACCAGCGTGGTGCCGGCGTTCACCGCGATCGCGCAAGCTCAGACTCGGGATGACGTGACTGGAACGGTTCAGACCTCAGCGCAGACGACGGCTTACGATGCCGCGGTACAGAGTGTTCCTGTCGAATATTCTGCACCCGCAGTGGTTGCCGGGATTTTCGACTCGGTGGCTGGTAACGGCGGGGCTACAAGCAATCTGGCTAGCGGATCCACACCCCGCACGGTGCCCGGCATGGAGATCGCAAACCCAAACGCGGAGGCGAGCCGGCCGGAGATTCCAGCGGCCGTGAGGACAGCGACGGAACCGATTGCCTCAAGTTTGCCGAACGAGTTAGCGCGGGAGAATCCAGCCGCGTGGAGCGAGGGCTCCTCCCAGCTTCCGGCTCCGGCTGTCGCACCCGGACAACGTGCGTCCATCACTGGCTTACCCATGACTGGCTCACCTGCTGTGAGCTCACTCGGTGTGATCAAGGACGATCAAGACAATCTATCTTTGGCGAGTGCCTATGGGGCCAGCGGCCGTGGACTTGGGTCAGCACAAGCAGCAGTGCAGGCAGATCAAACAGTTGTGCCGACGATGCCTGCTCCGGCGGGGACGAACGTAAAAACCGAAGGCCAGCCGGGAGCAGTCGTGTTGCTGGCTTCGGCAGAGTTTCTGACTATCCAGGTGAATAGTGAAAATGTTGGCGCACCGGACGCTGGGGTTCAGAGCGATGTCGCGACGCAGACCGCGGCTGGGGATCCGCGGTTAGCCGCGATCAATTCCGATGCACAGAACTTGGCTTCAACCGTTTTGAATCCGTTGCCGCAGTTGATGCCGGCGGGGGCGGTCATGGGGTGGGCTGGAGCAAGAGCGGAGACGGTTCCAGCCGCGAGCGTGCGCGGCCAGGGTGTGGACGGGCGAAGCTCGATTCTTGATTCTTTGACCGCTGCGGCGGGACCTGCCTCGAGAGAAGTAGGGCCGATGGCAAACCAGACACCGTTTTCGATTTTCTTCTCGGACCCGGCGTCAGGGACGGAATCCGCGGCTTCGACATTGCCCAGAATGATTCTTCCGGGAACCGGTGCTGCGTCTCGGGGCAGTCATAGCGGTGGCGCAGAGGCTCCGGGGTCGGGGGCGCAGACTAATTTTTCGAGCGGGGCGTTGCAGAGCGGCGCGTCGCAAAGCGGAGCTTCGCAAAATGCTGTTCCGTCGAACACCACTCTATCGAATGGTGCTGCGTCAAACACTGCTCTGTCGAACGGCACTCCGTCAAACTCGCTTCGGCCAAATGGCAAAGAGTCGCTCACGGGAAGCGAGAGTGGAAATCCCGTGGCGGGGGTGATCTCGCGCCGGGACGCAGATCTGCAAGCGGCCGGCGCACAGCTGGCTGTGTCGCAGACCGGAACATCGCCGGCGCCTGCACCTGCGGCTTCTGGCGGAGTGACTCTGCCGCTTGCGGCGCCGGTCACTGACCCATTGCCGAAGGCCGGCACGCTTCCCGAGACCACTCCCACCGGCCCGACGAGCACCGTTCCTGCAACTGCAGAAATACCGGCCGTAGCTGCTCCTGGACAAGTGCAACTGGCCCAGATGATCAGCCGGGCAGAACAATCGGAGATGCGGATTGGCATGAGCACGTCGGCATTCGGCAGCGTGGAAGTTCGCGCCGTGGTGCATGCGAGCGATGTGGGTCTGGTGATCGGCAGCGAAAAAGGGGATTTGCGCTCGCTGATGGCGAACGACATACCAGCGATTACTAGCACGCTGCAACAGCAGAGTCTCCGGCTCAACAGCGTGAATTTCATGCAGGGATTCGCCTTCTCGAATAATGCATCGGGCGGCGGCGATTCCCAGCAGCGTGCTTTTGCTCCGGCGCACGCGTTTGCAAGTTCCGCATCCTCCGAGGCCGCGGTCGACGATTCCGCGGAGGCTTTGGCCGCGGGAGAATTCAGCGGGGGCAGAGGTCTCAGCATTCTGGCGTGAAGGAGAACATTTTATGGAGAACATTATGGAGAGCATGGCATGAGCACGACTCCGGTTACCCCAACCACGCCTACGACGTCAACCAACGGCCTGCCCACCGGGCAAAGCCTGAACAACATGTTTCTGCAACTGCTGGTGGCGCAATTGCAGAATCAGGATCCCACCGATCCTGTGGATCCTTCGCAGTTCGTCGGGCAGCTGGCGCAGTTTAGCGAGCTGAGCGAAGTCACTTCGATTTATCAGCTGATGCAGCAGTACGTTCCTGCGTCGAGCGGCACAGGGTCGAGTGGAGGGACTACGCCGGCGAGCGGAGCGGCGGCGACTCCGGCTGCGATTCCAGTGGCGACTCCAGCATTCTCGGCGGCAGCTTCGGCGCTCGGTGCGACACCTCTCACAGCTGTTCCGCCGGCCGCGTTGCCGAACTTTTCATCGCCGGCTTTGTCGGCGTTAACTAGCAAGATCGTCAACCACTAGCATGGTTAATAAATACGATCCATCAATACGAACCAAGGAGCGTTCTAAATGCCTGACTTTTCAATTCCACTATCCGGACTTACGGCTGAATCGACGGCACTGTCGGCCATCGCCAACAATCTCTCTAATCAGAGCACGACGGGCTACAAAGATACGCAAGTGCAGTTCAGCGACTTGTTTTACCAGAGTCTGGGAACGACGGGGTCGGGAGATCCGATTCAAGTGGGGGCGGGCACCGAGGTGAGCGGGATGCCTTCGTTGTTTACCCAGGGCGACATCAGCGCGACTGGAGTGCCCACGGACGTAGCGATTCAGGGGACGGGATTTTTCGCGGTCGAGAACTCGAGCGGCGTCATCGATTACACTCGCGCCGGCGATTTTTCGGTCGATGCCAACAACTACCTGGTCACCTCAGACGGGCAGCAAGTGCTGGGCTATCCTGCGGTAAACGGTGTGGTTGACACGGGAGCTGGGATCGCGCCACTGCAGCTGGGCGCCGGGACCATCAGTCCGCCGACGCCGACCGCCAACGTCGAGCTGACCGCGAACCTCGATGCGTCTGCCGCGGTGGGAACCACGTTTTCGACGCCAGTCCAGATTTACGACTCCCTGGGCGCGGCTCACACCTTAACCGCGACCTTCACCAACACTGGTCCCAATACCTGGAGTTACAGTCTCAGCATTCCATCGGCAGATCTCAACCCAACCACCGTGGCGGGTCCGCCGGTAGTGGTCACGCCAGCCACCGGGATTCTTGCCACTGGCACCCTCACATTCAATGGGAATGGAGTACTGACTGCGGATACAGCCGCGACCGGAGGCACAGTGACAGGAGGCCTGTCGAATGTCACGGCGATTCCGATCACGGGACTCGCCGACGGGGCTTCCAATCAAACCTTCAACTGGAACGTGCTCAACGGAACCAGTCCGGTGCTCACGCAGGTCGCGGCGGCCAGCAGCACGACGTCAATCGGGCAGGATGGCAGCAGCAGTGGTTCGTTGGTGAATTTCTCCATCGGTTCCGACGGCACGATCACGGGATCGTTCAGCAACGGCGAGACCCAGGCCCTAGGACAATTGGCTCTGGCCAACTTCGCCAACGACAACGGACTTCAACTGAACGGCAATACGGATTTCACCCCTACGCTGGCTTCCGGCCCAGCTGTGATTGGAATTCCCGGCCAGGGCGTGCTGGGAACGCTTTCCGGGGGCTCGCTGGAATTGTCGAACGTGGACATTGCGACCGAGTTCGCCAATCTCATCGTGGCGCAGCGGGGTTTTGAAGCCGATGCCAAAGCGGTGACGACGTTTGATCAGATCCTGCAGGATACGATCGCGCTGAAGCAGTAAGGGATGGGCAGCGATGCGCAGCGTGTTCCATCCGGGATTGTCTTTGGCGGCGGCGGCCGCCGCCGGAGACGGAAGATGTCTGCCAGAGAATCCTAATGAGGATGCTCTCACATAGGGACGGTTTGTCCTGAGGGGAACCACAGTGTGAGCGCACGTCCCCGGCGAAAGTTGCCTATCTGTTGACCTGCGGACAGTTAGTTTTGCGCAGCTGAGTTCGGCCCCACCCTCCCCTTCGTGCTCCGCAGCGGACTCAAGATTGCTTTTTTTTTATCCGAAGATGCCCGCCGCAACCAAGGCCCCAAGCAAAGCGCCACCGTTGAGCCGCAGAGCCGTTGTTTTCTCTCTGCTTCTGGTCGTGCTCGTGGCGCTAGGGTCATGGTTCTGGGCCAGCTCCAGGCAGGGGCGTGAAGTTTCGGCAGGCGCGGTCCGTCCGGTGAAGGGCTCTCTGCACCTCGAGACCTTTGTTTTAAACCTGGCCGATCCCGAGCAGAGGTCTTACCTGCGCGTGGGCATTGATCTGGGACTGGATCGGGAGATCGGTAAGGGAGAAAACGCGCCGCCGATTGGCGAGGTGCGCGACACCATTCTCGGGGTGCTGGCGCAATCCGGAGTCGACGAACTGCTGACGGCCAAGGGCAAGACGAAGTTGAAGGAAGACGTGTTGCACGCGCTGCAGCAGCAGATACCAGGGCTGGGGGTCCAGGAAGTCTATTTCACCGAATTCCTGATTCAGCGCTGAGCCGGCAAACTGCGGGAACGAATGCCCGGGGGAGAAATGAAGGATCGCGATGGCAGAGGAAGCAACGGCGCGTGCGATGCAGAAGCCCCCGGAACCGACAGCAGGAGGAGTGGCGAGCGCGGCCTCGAATGCGGAGCTGGGAGCGAAACCTGAAGTCGAGGAAGACGCCCGATGGAGGCCGGTGCTGGGCCTGCCCTGCGAACTCACGGTCGAACTGCCACTGCCGGATTTCAAGATTGCGGATCTGCTGAGCTTGGGCGCCGGCGCGGTGATTGAAGCCCGCTGGCGCGTGGGGCAGGACGTTCCGCTGCGTCTGAACGGCACGCTGATTGGCTGGAGCGAGTTTGAGGTTGTAGGCCGGAGCCTGGCAGTGCGTCTGACAGAACTGGCATGAGGCGGGAGAGCGGGAGAAGGACGTGTGCTTCGGGTCGGTGAAATTTCATGACAACAGAATCCCTGCGAGTTTCGGCGGGCGCGTTTCAGGCCGGGGTCATCGGGTTGTGGGAGCGCGTTCGGCGGCTCAGTCGGCGCCGGCCACGGCGTTTGCGGCTCTGTGAGAGTTTGCCGCTCGGCGAACGGCGCTTCGTGGCCGTGGTCGAATTCGATCAAGCTCGGTTCCTGGTGGGGGGAACGCCGTCGTCGCTGGTACTGCTGTCGCGTCTTGCAGATGGCGTAGGCGAAACCGAATCCGAAGCTGAAGAGGCGTCCCAAGCCGAAGAAGGCCGTGCGCCGCGAGGCCCAGCCATGCCGTGGAGCGAGAAATGTTGATGGCGTTTCACTGGGCACGCGGGTTGAACCCTGCGCTGATTTTTCCCCGCATCGAAGCCGTGGCTGTCTCAGTGCTGCGGCCGCGGCACCCGTCCGGTTTGCATTGGGCCGCGCCGGGCGGAGTCAGCGGTTCCGTGCCCTGGAACATCGTCGTCCTGCTCAGCCTGTTGACGCTGCTACCCGCGCTGCTGGTGGCGGTGACTCCATTTACCCGGCTGCTGATCGTGTTTCACTTTTTACGGCAGGCTCTGGGCACGCAGACCGCGCCCAGCAACCAGACGCTGATCGGGCTGTCGCTGGTGCTGACTTACTTTCTGATGCAGCCGGTTGCGGGCGCGATCTACCAGTCTGCAGTCGTGCCGTTTCAGCAAGGGAGAGTGGATGCACTCGAAGCCATCGAGCAGGGCGCGCCGCCGCTGCGCCACTTCATGCTCAAGTACGCTCGGGAAAAAGATCTGGCGCTGTTTCTCGAACTGGCGCAGGCGCCGCGCCCGGCGCGGGCTGACGACGTCCCCATGCGGGTGGTGGTGCCAGCTTACATTCTCTCCGAGTTGAAGACGGGATTTCAGATTGGGGTGGCGCTGTTTCTTCCTTTCCTGGTGATCGACCTGGTGGTAGCGGCGGTGACGACATCGATTGGGATGATGCAGCTGCCGCCAGTGATCATCTCGACTCCGCTGAAGATTTTGCTGTTTGTGATGGTGGATGGCTGGAACCTGCTGGTGGGGTCGTTGATGAAGAGTTTTACCTGAGGGAGTTTTATGCGGCTCTTTAGTGATGTGCGGATCGTCACGGAGAGGAGCGTGCCATGGGATCGGATCAAATCGTAGCGCTGCTGCGGCACACCATTGAAACTGCGCTGTGGATGGGGGCCCCGCTGCTGATCGCGGCTGTGGTGGTCGGCCTGATGATCAACGTGGTGCAGGTGTTGACCTCGCTGCAGGACATGACAGTGTCGACCGTGCCCCGCCTCGCGGCAGTGGCGGCGGCGGTGCTGGTGCTGATGCCCTGGATGGTGCGCCGCATCGGGATGTTCACGCTGCAACTGTTTTCTGACTTTCATCCCTTTGTGCGGTGAAGGGCGAGTACGTAGTACCTCATGATCAGCGAATTGAATTTCGAGTGGCTGCTGGCAGCCGCGGTATTCACCGGGGCGCGGGTTTCCGGATTGATGGTGTTCTGTCCGTTTCTCGGAAGCGATGCGGTTCCGGTTTCAGTGAAAGCCGGCCTGACCCTGCTGCTGACGATTCTGCTGCATCCGCTGCACGGGCCGGTGGCGCTCGCGCTGGGATCGTGGCAGTGGGCCGAGGTCGCGCTCGGAGAGGTGATGATCGGGCTGGTGCTGGGGTTGGTGGCGAATTTTCTTTTTGAAGCGGCGTTGATGGCGGGACAGATTTTAGGAGTGCAGATCGGCTATTCGCTGGCCAACGTATTTGATCCGCAAACCCAGGCCGACACGCCAGTGCTCTCGGAGTTTCACCAGATGGCGGCGCTGCTGATTTTTCTCGAACTCGATGTGCATCACTGGCTGCTGCGCGCCCTGGTACATAGCTTCGCCTACCTGCCGCCGGGGGGTGTCGTCCTGACTCTCGCCGCCGCCAGCGGGCTGCTGCACGCCGCAGGAGGAATTTTTCTGGCGGGCGTGCAGATTGCCGCGCCCTCGCTGGTGGCCACGCTGGTCGCCGACATGGCTTTGGGGTTTCTCGGTAAAGCGTCGCCGCAACTGCCGGTTTTGTTTATCGGTCTGGCGGTGAAGAACCTGGTGGGCCTGGCGGTGCTGGTGGCGGCGATCGCGTACTGGCCGCGCATGTTCAGCCAGCAGTTTGCGCATGGGATTCAAGCCGCGGAGCGGCTGTTGCATTTGGCAGCAAAGAGTTGAGCGAAAAAGTTGAGCGAGCATGGCCGACCAAGCGAAAACCGAGAAAGCGTCGCCGCGCAGGCGGCAGAAAGCGCGGGAGCAGGGGCAAGTCGCCCGCAGCCGCGATCTCACCGCAGGCCTCGGAGCGATGACCGCGATGCTGGTGCTGGCCTCGCAGATGCCGGCTTTCGCAAGCGGTTGGCGGAGCATGATGCGCGCCGAACTGGAACTGGCGGCAACTCATCCCGACCAGCTGGTTCCGGTCTGGCGCAATGCGTGGCCTGTGTTCCGCGGGGCTGCCGTCGCTGCAGGTCTGAGTTGGGTGATCGCCACGGCGGGTGGCCTCGCACAAGGTGGGCTGGTGTTTGCCCCTTCGGCGCTGGCTCCCAGCTGGAAGCGTCTCGATCCGGTGAGCCATGTCGAACAGCTGTTCTCACTGGCCGCGCTAAGCCGCCTGCTGAAGTCGCTCCTGCCGACCGCGGTGGTTGTCTATTTCGCCGTGGGCGTGCTGGTGCGGGACTTTCGCTTTTTACCCGCGCTGCTTCACGGCAGCCGCGGAGCGCTCGTGGCCTTCACCGTGGGGCGCATGTATGAAGTGGCTTGGAAAGGGTCGCTTGTGCTGCTGGTGTGGGCGGGAGCGGACTATTTTCTCGAGCGCCAGCGCCACGAAAACGAGTTGAAGATGAGCCGCCAGGACCAGAAAGACGAGTTCAAGGAGATGGAGGGCAACCCCGCGGTCAAGCGGCGCATTCGCCGTCTGCAGCGCCAGACCCGGCGCCGCCGCATGCTCAAGGACGTCGAACGGGCGGCGGTCGTCGTCACCAATCCCACGGAATTTGCCATTGCTCTTGAATACCGCATGGAGATGGATGCCCCCGTGGTGGTGGCCAAGGGCCGCAACTTGCTGGCCGCGCAGATCAAAGAGATAGCCCGCTGGAAAGGGATCCCGATGGTGGAGAATCCGCCGCTGGCTCATGCCCTCTACCGAGCGGTCGAAGTGGGTCAGGCGATTCCCGCCAAGCTGTACGCCGTGGTGGCGGAGATTCTGGCCGCGATCTGGCGGGCGGAGACGCGAGCTTCGGAAACGCAGAATGCCGCGCAGAACGTCACACAGAACGTCGGCACACGACGAGCGGCCGGGAGAACGTAAGCCATGGCGCCGAATCCCACCATCACGATTACGGCTCCGGCCCCGAAGTCAAAGACTGCGGTCGCCGAGTGGATCATGCCAGTGGCGGCCGTGGGCCTGATCTTTGTCATGCTGGTGCCGTTGCCGAGCGTTCTGCTCGATCTGCTGTTGGCCACAAGTATGACCATCAGCGTGCTGGTGCTGTTGAGCGCCATTCAGATTTTGCGTCCCTCGCAGTTCTCGGTTTTCCCCAGCCTGCTGCTGCTGCTGACTTTGTTTCGTCTATCCCTGAACCTCGCCTCCAGCCGGCGGATTCTTTTGCACGGCAACGAAGGCGCCTCGGCCGCCGGGCATGTGATCGAGGCTTTCGGGCAGTTCGTGGTGGGCGGCAACTACGTGGTCGGTTTCGTACTCTTCGTGGCGTTGATCGCGATCCAGTATCTTGTCGTAGCACACGGGGCGGTGCGTACGGCTGAGGTGACGGCGCGCTTCACCCTCGACGCCATGCCGGGCAAGCAGATGGCGATTGACGCCGACCTGAATGCCGGGCTGATCAACGAGACGCAGGCGCGCATCCGGCGGAAACAGGTGGCGCACGATGCCGAATTTTACGGCGCCATGGACGGAGCCGCGCGCTTCAACCAGCGCGACGCCATTGCGACCATCCTTATTACTGCCATCAATATCATTGCCGGATTCTTAATCGGAGTCTTCCAGCTCGACATTCCATTCCGCGAGGCACTGAAGACCTACACCGTACTGACGGTGGGCGACGGCCTGGTGACGATGATCCCGTCGCTTCTGGTCTCGATGGCCGGAGGCATCGTGGTGACGCGGGCTTCTTCCGATGCAACCCTCTCGGTCGACGTCGGACGGCAGGTCTTGTCGCGGCGGCGTCCTCTGGTGATTGCCGCAGGCGTGATGCTGGCGCTGGCTGCGATTCCGGGACTGCCCAAATTCTCTTTCTTTATTCTGGCGGCGGGCACGGGGTTTCTGGCGTGGCGCGCCCCGAGATTCGCCGAAGAACCTGCGGCCGCCGCTGCAGCAGCTGCCGCTGCGGGCGAGAAAAAGCCGGCCAAGGATTCGGTTGAAGATATGTTGAAGCTCGACGATCTCAGCCTGGAGGTCGGTTACGGGCTGGTGGCGCTGGTCGACAAGCATCAGGGTGGGCAGCTGCTGGCCCGGGTGCGCGCGCTGCGGCAAAATCTTGCCCAGCAACTCGGCTTCATCGTCCCGCCGGTACACATCACCGATAACGTCCGCCTGAAGGCCAAGGAATATTCGATCGCGCTGCGCGGCGTGGAGGTAGCCCGCTGGGAGTTGTACCAAGACAACCTTCTGGCCATCAGCTCGGAAGGCGCTCCGCGCCCGCTCGCCGGAGTGGCGACGAAAGAACCAGCCTTCGGGGTCGCCGCGGTGTGGATTCCCGCGGCGCTGCAGAATCAGGCGTTGGCTTCCGGCTATGCCGTGGTTGACCAGACGTCCGTGCTCGCCACCCATCTCGCCGAAGTGGTGAAGCAGCACGCTCACGAACTGCTGACCCGCCAGGAAACCAAGCGGCTGCTCGACCGGCTGGCCGAAAGCCATCCCAAGCTGGTCGAAGAGCTGGTGCCGAAAGTTCTCAGCCTGGGGGAAGTGCAGAAAACTTTGCAGCAGCTTTTGCGCGAGCAGGTTTCGATTCGCGATCTATCGACCATTCTCGAAACCCTGCTCGACCTGGCAGCGACCAGCAAGAATCCAGTATTGCTGGTCGAGGCGGCGCGGCAGACGCTCGGCCGCGCGCTGGTCCAGCCTCTGTTGTCAGAAACCGGCGGGTTGCGCGTGGTGACGCTCGACCGCTCACTCGAAGAGGAACTGGGCCGCGCCTTTGGCGGGCCAGCGCCGGCTGGAATGGGAGGTCTCCAGCCTCCGTTTGCCCGCCGCATTCTCGATGGGCTGCGCCGTCTCGCTGGGGAGCAGATCGCCGTGGCCAGTCCGGTGCTGCTGTGCGCGACCCCGGCGCGCTATCACTTGAAGCGGCTGCTCGAACCTTTTTTGCCCAAGGTGGTGGTGCTCTCTCCGCTCGAATTGCCTCCCCTGGTCGAAGTGCAATCGCTTGGAGTCCTGCACTGAAACTATAACCGCGCCATGAGCAGGTGAAGAAAGCCAAGCGGGAAAGAAAAGAAGAAGCGGCTGAAGGACAAGACAGCAGAACAAAAACGGAAGCGAGACAGGAAACCATGGGTAGGAACTATGAGCAAGAATTCGGCGCAAGCCTATAGCAGTTGGCAGGACAAAGAGGAGCGCGACCGCATCCTGATCGAGCAGTTGCCGCAGGTGCGCTATCTGGCGCGCCGCATTCACGAGCGCCTGCCCCGGCACGTACCGCTCGAGGATCTGGTGCATGCCGGAGTGATCGGCCTGATCGATGCTCTGAACAAGTTTGACCGCTCCAAACACGTGCAATTCGGCTCCTATGCGAAGTTCCGCATCCGGGGCGCGATTATCGACAGCCTGCGCGAGATGGACTGGGGGCCGCGGGACTTACGCCGCAAGGGCCGCAGGGTGGAGGAGGCGGAGCGCAAACTCAGCCTCAATCTGAGCCGCGCTCCTACGGAATTGGAGGTTGCCGCCGAGCTGAATCTGGACTTGCGGGAATTCCAGCAACTGCTGACCGAACTCGACGGCCTCGAGGTGGGGAGCCTTCACCTGGAATCTCCCTGGGACGGCAAGGACGAAGATCTGTGTGACTATCTGCCCAACGCTCCCGAGGACACGCCATTTTTCCGCTGCATGCGTTCGGAGATGAAGGAGCTGCTGGCCCGCGCGGTGGCCGATCTGCCGGAGAAAGAGCAGCAGGTGCTGGCCCTTTATTATTTTGAAGAGCTCACCATGAAAGAAGTAGGAGCGGTGCTGGGGATTGGAGAGTCCCGCGTGTCGTAGATTCATTCTCTTGCGGTAGTGCGGCTGCGGGGCCGGCTGGAGGAGTTGATGACGACGGCCAAGCCGGCCGCGCAGGCGGCCGAAGCCGGCGGGTGAGAACGTAAGAATAAAGAACAAGGGAAACAGCGAGGGGCGGACCTTATGGAGAACCTGCAGAACGAACTGAACCAGGAGGAAATCGATGCCGTGGTGCGGTCTGCCCGCAGCGGCGGACAGCCTGAGGGCGGCGCGAAGAAGGATCCCAAGGTTGAGCCCTGGGACGTGCACCGTGCGGGCCAGATCGGGCGGGAGCAGCTGCAGGCCATCACCCGGCTGCACGAAGGCCTGGCCCGCAGTCTGACTCTTGCCCTGGGAGCGTATCTGCGCGTGGTTTTTGTGGCTGCCCTGGTTTCCGCCGAACACCTGACCTACCGTGAATTTCTCGAGCGCATTCCGGAAACCACCTATCTTGCCTCCTGCAAACTGGAACCGATGGGAGTGACAGGTGCGTTGCAATTGGATTTGAAAGTCGCCTTCCCCATCGTCGACCTTCTGCTGGGGGGCGAGGGGAAAGTTATCGCAGCGACCCGGGAAATCACGGAGATCGAGGAGGAGATTGTGGAGAGTGTGGCCCGCATCGTGTGCCGGGAGCTGGGCCGGGCCTGGCAGGCGGTGAATCTGGAAGTAAGTTTTGACCAGCGGCTGGGGCCAGGCGAGGCGCAGCGCCTGCTGCTGCCCAGCGAAAAAATACTTTCCCTGAGTTTTGAAATCACCATGCTCGAGGTACGAGGCGGGCTGAATCTTGCAGTTCCGCTCTCGGTTTCCCATGCTCTGCTGCGCAAGATCTCGGCGGAATGGAGCGAGCGCCGCCCTCGCGGACATAACGAGTGGCGGGAACGTCTCAAGCGCCGGCTGCTGGAGTGTCCTTTTACCGCGGAGTTGGGAGCCGACGGGTTACGCGCGGGGGTCGACGAGTTGTCGCACCTGATCCCCGGGCAAGTGCTTGGGCTCGGCAGTAGCGCGACCGAGGCTGCCGCGCTGCTGGTGGCTGGAGTTGAGATGTTCCGTGCCCTGCCGGTGCGATCCGGGGAAACGCGCGCGGCCCAGGTGGTTGCGCGCAGCGGGAAAGCGGAGAAGGAGTCGCTCGAAATCGCTTCTGCGAAAATTGCGGCGAAAGTTACGCCCGCGAAAGTCAATTCTGCGGAGAGCAGGTCGGCGGAGAACAAAGAGGAGAAGAAGCCATGACGGAGGCAACCGCTCCCGCCCGACAACCCGAGGCTCGCGAATTTCTCGAAATCTGGAGTGATAGCTTCTCCCGGGTCGTGGGGCAGATTACAGGCTCGGCGGTTCCCTGCACGGTCGAGGCAGAGACGTCTTCCTCGGCAGATCTTTTACCCGCAGATCTTTCTTCAGCCGATCTCTCACCCGCGGATTCTTCCTCGGCAGGTCTGCCGCCGACAGGCGAAGGCGATCTGTGCGTCGTGGTTACCTCCTCAGGAGCGCTGCGGGGGGAGATGAGCGTGCGCTTGGCGCGTGGCACCGTGCTTCATCTGGCGCAGATTTTCAGGAAAGAACCGGTCACCCCCGAAGCCCAGCCGACGGCGGATCACGGTGAGGTCGTGGTCGAATTGCTGCGCCAGGTTTCCAGCTTGGTTTCGACCGCCGCGAAGGCGCGATGGGGTGAAATCCAACTGCTGGTCGAGGCGGCTCCTGCGGCACCGTCGTGGCCGTCGGCGGGAACTTTCCGGTTGCAGGCGGGAGCGGAAGATCCCACTGGGATGGTTCTGGAAATCGGCTTGAGTGCGGCTCTGGTAGCAGGGTTGAGAGTGGAGAATGCCGAGGCCGCCAAAGCTGAAAATGCGAGCGTGAGAATCGACTCGTCCCCTGCCCTCGCAGCGGCTGTTCCCGAACAGAGTCGGGGCGCGCTGGATATGCTGATGGACGTGCAGTTGGCCATGACGCTGCGCTTTGGAACCAGGAAGCTGCTGCTGCGGGAAGTGCTCGACCTCAGTCCGGGGGCGGTCGTCGAACTGGATCGGGGAGTACATGAACCAGTTGATTTGTTGCTCGATGGCAGGCTGGTAGCCCGCGGAGAAGTTGTTGTGGTCGACGGAAACTATGGTCTGCGCGTAACCGACATGTCTCCGCTGGAAGCCAGCTAGGAATCCGCTATGGGTGCGATGAGTCTTCGCGGGCAACGCTGGAGTGCGATCTGGTGCGATTTTTGGGAAAGACTTGTACCGGCGTGCGGGTACTACCAATGCGTCCATGCCAAAAGCACGTGGCGAAAAATGCGCCACCGGTCGCGGGGAGTACGCCTGCAGGGAGCGCGGTACTGCCGCACCGAGTGCCTGGAACTGGCGCTCATAGAAGTTCTGGGGCAGGCTCGCCGGGAACCGGGACGCGCACCAGTTGGGGCGCACCGCATTCCGCTGGGACTGCTTCTTCTTTCTCGGAAGCAGCTCACGGCCCCGCAACTTCGCGCCGCACTGGAAGCCCAACACGCGGCCAGCAAGAGCGAGGGCAGCAGCGAGAGCAGAAAAAAGATTGGAGCATGGCTGCAGGAACTGGGCTTTGCCACGGAGCATCAGATCACAGCTGCTCTGGCGTGCCAATGGTCCTGTCCCGTGCTGCGGACCGGACCCGGTGGGCTTGCTGGCACCCGCTTTTCCTGCATCCCAACTCTGTTGCTCGAGTCCTTCCGGATGGTGCCGGTCGAACTGGTGGAGGCGACTGGAATTCTTTTCATCGCCTTCAGCGAAGGCATCGATTACACCGTCCTCTACGCCATCGAACAGATGCTGGGATACCGCACGGAAGCTTGCCTGGTCTGCCCAAGTATTTTGCAGAAAAGCTTGCAGGCGCGGACGCGGCCGCGGGGAGCAAGCGACATCGTCATTGACGGAGTGGAAGACGCCCGAGAATGCGCTCACATCATCGGCAGCTACAGCGCAAAGCTAAAAGCCGAGGAAGTCCGTTTTGCCCGCTGCGGCGAGCACCTCTGGATCCGTCTGGAGCGGCTCAGGCACGAAACCATAAATCTGGTGCTGCGGCTGCGGGTTCCTGCGGTCACCAGTTCTCAGAAGCTATCTCATAAACGTTGCTCGTGAATAAACACTTGCATCACGGGCGAATTTGAAGCAAATCAAGGGCATGGCGGATCTCACCGACGTGCAGTGGGAACGGATCAGGCCCTTGGTGGAATTTTGCGCAACGGCGCCGTGCTGACAACCTGGGCAGACCCTGGCGGGAAGCGCGGCAAGTACTGAACGGCGTGTTGTGGGTGTTGCGGACGGGGGCGCCCTGGCATGATCTGCCGGAGCGATACGGTCCGTACCAGACCTGCCACCGCCGCTTCCAGAGCTGGCAACGCTCGGGAGTGCTGGAGGGCATTCTTTGGGCGTTGGCGGAAGACTTGTTGGCGCGCGGAAAGCTCGGTCTGGAGGAGACGTTTATTGACGCCTCCTTTATGGGGGCGAAAAAGGGGGCGATGGCGTTGGTCGAACGCTCGTCGGCAAAGGGAGCAAGCTCATGGCAATCGCAGACTGCCATGGTCTTCCTATCGCCCTCTGGGTTACGAGCGCAACGCCGCATGAGCAGAAACTGGTCGCGGCCACGATCGAGCACCGCTTCGTGGCCGAGAAGCCGAAATGCTTGATTGCGGATCGGGGATATGACAGCGACGCGTTGGACGATCTTCTCGCCCAGCAGCACGGAATCGAGTTGATCGCGCCGCATCGCCGCTATCGCACACGGACGCACCGCCAGGACCGGCGAAAACTCCGGCGCTACAAACGCCGGTGGAAGATCGAGCGGCTGTTCGCATGGTTGAAGAACTTCCGGCGCCTGCTGGTGCGTTGGGAACGTCATAGCTACAATTTTCTCGGCATGGTTCAACTTGCTTGCATGTTGATCCTGTTGAGACGTTTATGAGACCACTTCTCAGTTCTCAGTTCTCAGTTCTCTGCTTCGCGCCCCCTCTCCTACCCCTTGCGCTTTTTCACCTCGCTGGGCTACGTTCATCAGGACGTAAGTTTTCAATTCCCGTTCTCGTAAGCCGCCGGGTTTTACAGAGAACTGAGAACTGCCTTATGTTCTTCCGCTCAGCCCGCGAGGACGTTGCCGCAGTCTTCGAGGCGGACCCCGCCGCCCGCTCCTATTTTGAGGTCGTCTTTCTGTATCCCGGTCTGCATGCGGTATGGGCACACCACTTGAGCCACTGGCTCTGGGGTCACGGCATGCGCTTTCTGGCGAGATACGTCTCGCAGGTGGCGCGCCTGTTTACCGGCATCGAGATTCATCCCGGCGCAGAGCTTGGGCGGCGTTTGTTCATCGATCACGGCATGGGCACGGTGATCGGCGAGACGGCCATCGTCGGCGACGATGTCACGCTTTACCAGGGCGTGACTCTGGGTGGAACCGGCAAGGAGAAAGGCAAGCGGCATCCTACGATCGGTAACAATGTGTCGATCGGCTCCGGAGCAAAGCTGCTGGGGAACATCACAATTGGAGACAACTGCCGCGTCGGCGCCGGCTCAGTCGTGCTGCGGAGCGTGCCCGCCAATTCCACCATTGTGGGCGTGCCCGGACACATTGTGCTGCGCGACGGCAAACGCGTGGTGATTACCGATCCCAAGGACATCCGCGACCCGCTTTCAGACGTGATTATCAAACTGGCTGCGGAGCTGCATGAGTTGCGCGAGCAGTTTCAGCGGCACTCGCACGAAGCTCTGGGCGCGGAGCCTGAAGTGACGATCGATGAGGCGCCGACACCGAACATCTCTCCGCTAGAGTTGTTTCAGGACGACTACCAGATTTGAGGCGAAGGTCTCAAGGTTGAGATAGGCTTTGTACTGTTGGACCTTTCTGCTGACACGACGGATTGCAAATATTCAGAATAATTAGGAGCATCGATAAATTCCTACTCTTCATTCTCGCGGTAACTATTTCAGGAACGGCGATAGGTTGCAAAGGGTTCCCCGAGTCAACCTTTCAGCTGGCGAGTGAGTCGAGGTTACCGAAATGGATCACCCTACCACCGGGACTTACACGCACCGATGTTTCAATTGAAATGAGCTACTACGTTGAGCCATGGGGTAGAAGTGCGACATTCATATTGCGAGACACAAAAGGGCGAGTACGGGCAAAGGTAGACGGCAAGCTGAGAGGCTCAGAGCCTCTCCACCTGAAACATCCTTCGCCAGGATTTCCTCCTGGTTATCCGTCCTACGAAGTAATCACAGTAAACGGCATAACCGAAATCATCGAACACAGGAAACTGGAGCCAATATTTTATATAACGGATGGTCTCGCCGTTTTGAAAGAACTGGGAGTAGGGGCAGGAAGCCCAGGCAATCGCTGACACAATCTCGGATCTCCAGGGTTTCAAGGTTTCGAAACCTTAAAACGTGAAACTTTGAAACCTCTTCCTGGAATCCGCAAGACTTAATTTATTGCCGCAATCCCATCCAGCTTTCCGAGACCACCAGCGAGTTACCGGGATTGTGCGGATCGTACTTCACGGACGTGGGCAGGCCTAGGCGGCAGGAGTGCAAGTTGATCCACTGGCGCAGGTAAGTGACGTCCTGCGAGCATTCGTAGGAAACGCCTGCGACATCATATTTGTAAATGAGCAGCACGGCAGCGTGATGGCCGTTGCTAACCGGCAGTTCCTGCACATCGATGACGGTACCGTCAGTGATGCGCCCGATACCGTCGAGCCAGGTGCGGCGTTCGCGCTCGAGCTCTGCCGGCCCCTTGGGTTTGCGCCGCAAGAGCGCGTATGCGCCGAGAGCAGCGGCGCTTCCGGCAGCTATCAGCGAATAGAGATGCACTGAATCCATCGCGAAGGAGTCCCGCAACGGCGTACTGCCAACTGCGGTTTCATTATCAGCATATGACGGAAGCAGCGTCTGCGGAAGTGGGTGGAGAGTTACCGAGGTGCCTGTCTGTGGAAAAAAGCAGTGGTCAGTGTCCAGTGATCAGTGGCCAGTAAAGTCAAACTCGCAGACGTTGATTTTCACTGGCCATTGGACACTGGTCACTGCTTTCACTTCTGTTTACAAACGAAATCTTTGGCGATCTCGCCGAAGTCGCCTTCTGAAGTCTGCCCGAATTGATCGTCGCGGTGAGCTTTTTTACTGACGACAAGTTTGCCGCCATGGTCACGCGAGTAGAACCATTCCGAGTTCGCGACCACGCTCGGCGTCGTGCTGCCGCTGGCGCAGTTGAAGCGAACTCGCGCCCGCAGTTCCACGAATGGACCACCCTGCGGCAGTTTGACAGGTTCTTTGTACTCGACGCGGATCCAGGCGGTGCGGAGTCCGTTCTTCTGGGTGGCGACCGAACTGACCAGCACCTGATCGCCGCCGGGAGTTGCGCCGATTTGCCGCCAGTCCCCTGCGGCCAGCGCGACCAGTCCCACTAGCAGGACCGGGGCCAGCACCACGGCAAAAATGATGAATAGGCCCTTCTTCATGGGGGATGGGGGTAAGGCCATAAGCACGCCGCACACACTTTGGGCCAAAAAGCGGTTTCTGTCAACTGCGGCGGGGCTGGACGGCTTCCAAACAAAAGCGGGGTGCGACCGAGCCAATGGTCTGCTATCGTGGTTTGCCGTGGTTTGCTGTCGGAGGATCAGGTCTCATGGAAACGCTTGCCTGCACCAATATGAACTCAGCGATTGGCCCTTTGTTTCTAGCCGCTTCCGGCCGCGGACTGGTTGCCCTGGAATTCGACGCCCGCCTGCCCGGCCAGCAGTCGATTCGCCCGAACCCGCGGCATCTTCGCGAAGAAAAGAAGGGTTTTGAGTTCGCGGATTCCGCCCACCGGATGCAGCTTTACGTCAGTGAACTCGAAGAGTATTTCGACGGAAAGCGCCGTGCGTTCACCTTCCCGCTCGACCTTCGCGGTACCGACTTCCAGTTGGCATGCTGGCGGGCACTGCTGGCGATTCCTTATGGAGAGACGCGCAGCTATGCCGATATCGCCCGCGCGATAGGCAAGCCGAACGCTTTTCGTGCCGTGGGCATGGCGAACAATCGTAATCCGGTCGCGATCGTGGTGCCCTGCCATCGCGTAATCGCTGCCGACGGCTCGCTCTGCGGCTACGGCGGCGGGCTCGACGTGAAGCGAAAGCTGCTGGAACTCGAAGGCGCGTTGACCGGAGTGCTCGCGGCGTAGAAATTATTGATTTCTGATTGTTGATTGCTGACTGAAAGGCCGATTGCCCTCGTGATTTTCAATCAACGATCAGCAATCCACAATTCTTTCTTTGACGACTCCACCCAAATCCTCCGCGCTGCAGAAAGCGGGACTTTTCTATCTCGTGTTCGTGATGTTTTCCTACACCACCGGCGGGCCTTTCGGACTTGAAGACATGGTCACCACCTCCGGTCCGGGGATGACGCTGATCTATCTGCTGGTGCTGCCGTTTTTCTGGTGCATTCCGGTTTCGCTGGTCACGGCGGAGCTGACCACAGCCATGCCCGTCGAGGGCGGATTCTACCGCTGGACCCGTGCGGCTTTCGGAGACTTCTGGGGATTTCAAGTGGGATGGTGGAACTGGTCGGCGTCGTTCTTATTAGGTGGAGTGTACGCCGTACTCTTCGCCGATTACCTCTTTCCCGGGACGACGGCCGTCATGCATTACCTCGTATCGGTGGCGCTGGTTGCCTTGATTACGTGGATCAACGTGCGCGGCATTCAGATGGTGGGACGGGTTGCCACCTTGCTTGAGATCGTTATTTTTATCCCGGTGGGGACGATGGTTGTGCTGGGGCTTACGCACTGGCGGCACAATCCATTTGTCCCGTGGATCCCGCCGCATCAGCCAACCTTCAAAATCTTTGGCGTGGGACTCGCTCTAGGTCTGTGGCTGTATTCGGGATACGAACAGCTCTCGACTGTGGCCGAGGAAGTGGAGAGCCCGCAGCGGACTTATCCGCGCGCGCTGGCGCTGGTGGTGCCGCTTTCGATTGCGGCGTATTTTCTGCCCACGCTGGCAGGTCTGGTTTCGGCAGGAGATTGGCAGGACTGGCACACGGGATTCTTCACGGAAGCGGCGAAGCGGATCGGCGAAGCCTCACTGGGAAGCCCGCGGTTGGGCATATGGATGACCCTGGCAGCAATCGTCGCCAACGTCGCGCTGCTCAACAGCACCGTCCTCACCACCACGCGGATGCCGTTTGCCATGGCTGAAGACGGATATCTTCCTGTTGCGCTTACACGCAAACACTCGCGTTATGGAACGCCCTGGCTGGCGATTGTGACGTCTGCGGTCATCTACGCGTTGCTGGCTTGGCAGAGCCTTGGCCAACTTATCTCGGTGTACATCTGGCTGCGCTCAGCAACGACGGTGCTGACGGTGCTTTCAGCGTGGAAGCTGCGTCGGACGCGGCCTGACATGCCGCGCGCATTTCTAATTCCCGGCGGGCGTTTGGGATTGGCTTACGTGGTCGCTGCGCCAGTGGTGATGAGTATGGTCGCGCTGCTCGGAAGCGACCGGTATGCGGCGATCGGCGGCGCGATTGCGCTGGTGCTCGGGCCGGTGGTGTATCGGATTGTTGCGCTGACTCGCCGATAGAGATACATTTTTTTATGTGTCTGGGGAGAGCCATGCAGCCTCTACTTGAGTGGCACAAAAGGCGCTTGCGGAAGCGGGCGCTTCGTCGCCTACGAATGCTGAGCCGTCCCTTCCCCGCCGGATTCGTCTTTGATCGGGATGAGGTCCACGACCGATCCGCCCGGCACACGGCTGATTCCTGAACAATCTAGCTCACCCAATCCAGAAACTTGTACCACATCCCGGCGAACGGCAGGAACCACGGCTTGCCGTTGTACATTCCTAGCGGCGCGCCCGGGAATGGGATGCCTACGAAGGGATTTTCGGGCTTATCGCCTGCGATCAACTCTGCCATCTTCTGGCCTTGATACGTGGCCATGGCCACGCCGTGGCCGGCGTAGCCTACGGCGTAGTACATGCCGTCGAGCTGGCCGGCGTGGGGCATGATGTCGAAAGCGAAGTCGAGCGTGCCTCCCCAGACGTAGTCGATTTTGGCGTCGCGGAGTTGGGGATAGACGTCGATCATGCCGCGGCGCAGGATTTCGGCGCTGCGGCGGATAGTCTGGTCGGTCTCGGGGAAGAATGCAGCGCGGCCCCCGAACAGCATGCGGCGGTCGGGCGTGAGGCGGTAGTAGTAGAGATAATTCTTCGAGTCGTAAATCATGCGGTTGCGCGGGCTGAGTTCGCGGGCCAGCGCTTCGGGGAGAACTTGGGTTGTAATGATAAATGACCCGATGGGGATGATTCGTTTTTGCAGGGCGGGAGTGGCCTTGCTGGTATAGCCGCTGGTTGCGGCGAAAACTTCGCGCGCCCACAGCGGGCCTCGCGAGGTTGTCATCTTCCAGCCTGATTCTCCCTGTCGGGATTCGCGCCGCACGCATTCAACTCGCGTGTGCTCGAAGATTTCCGCACCGGCTTTGGTCGCGGCGCGGCCGAGGCCGGCTACATAACGCGCGGGATTTAGTCCGGCGCTGACTTCATCGACCATGCCGCCGTAGTAAATGCTCGAGCCGATCTCAGCGCTCAACTCATTTCTCTGCACTACCCGCAGCTGGTGATTGAATTCGCGCGCAATCACTTCCACTTGCCGCGCGTAATCGTCGAAATGCTTCTGCTTGCAAGCTACTTCGAGATGGCCGCAACGGGAAAAATCGCAGTCAACTGCTTCCTCCCGAACGAGCTGCTCGACGCAATCGACCGTCGCAAGCGATGCGGCGTACATGCGGCGTGTGAGGTCGCGTCCATACTTGGAGATGAGCTGGTTCACGCCGAGCTTCATCCCGGTGAGCACCATGCCTCCGTTGCGGGAACTGGCTCCCCAGCCGATGGTTTCGCCTTCAAGCACGGCTACCTTGGCGCCGCTCTGAGCCAGGGTGCGGGCTGCGGAAAGGCCGGTGAAGCCGGCACCGATTACGGCGATATCCACGCGGTCGGGTAGAGGACGGGTTTCTATCTTCGGGAACTCTGCGGTGGTGAGCCAGTAGTTGTGTTCTTGCAGTGCCATGTTTCCTTTAGAGAACAGCGGTTTCGTGGATCAGGCGGCCTTCGGCGAAGCGCGTCAGACTTAGCAGCGAGGCGTCGATCAGGTCGGTTTTGCCGGTGAGAATCAAGTCGCTGAGAATCTTTCCGGTGGCGGGGGCGTGCATCACGCCGTGTCCGCTGAAACCGTTGGCGAGGAAAAATCCGGGCACGCCTGGAGCCTCGCCCAGAATTGGGTGGTGGTCCGGCGTCATCTCATACAGGCCAGCCCACGCCCGCTTGGGATTCACCGGGAGATTGGCGAAGCAGGGCACGCGGTCTGCGGCCCGGGTCAGGATTTTTTCGACAAAGGCAGGGTCGAAATCCGTTTTGAAGCCGGGCGTTTCTTCGGGGTCGTTCCAGGCCAGGAGAAATCCGCGGGCTTCAGGACGAAAGTGAAATCCATTCGACATGTCGACGATCATGGGCGCGGTGCGCGGGAATTCGTTGAAGGGCTCGCTCGGAACCAGCATGCGGCGCAGCGGCTCGACGGGCAAGTCCACGCCCGCAAGCTTGGCCACGCTCGCCGCCCACGCACCGGCACAGTTCACTACTTTGCGCGTGGAAACAGAACCGCGCGTGGTCTCGACTGATGCAATCCCGTTTGCGTCCTGCATGAGGCCGGTGACGACGGCGTTCTTCCAAAGTGTAGCGCCGTGATCGGCTGCCGAGGCCATGAACCCATTCATCGCGCTATAGGGATCGACGAAGCCGTCGGTGGAGCAGAAACTTCCGCCGATGATGTCGTCGGCTCGCAACTGGGGAAACATGCTGGGAATCTCATCGGCCGCAATCAGACGGACGTTCTTCAATCCCATCTTCACTTGCTGAGCATAGTTGGCGCTCAGATAAGCCATCTGCTTATCGTTCGTCGCGCAGAACAGGTAGCCTTGCGGCCGGTAGTCGCACGGGTTGCCCAAGCGCTCCTCGAAGCTGGCGTAGAAGGGGATCGAGTAGAGCGACATCTGGATGCTGACCGGAGTGGAAAATTGCGCGCGCACTCCGCCCATGCTTTTTCCGGTGGATCCCTTACCCTGCGCCGATTCGCGCTCGATGACTAGAACGTTGCGGCATCCGCTCGCCGTAAGGTGATAGGCGATGCTGGAGCCGACAATCCCTCCTCCGACGATGACAACATCCGCGGTCTGCACAGAGCTTCTCGATAGGAACGACCCAGCATTCTAGCGCACTGGCGTCGAACCATCCCGCGCCCCGGAATGCGGCAGGGCGGAATGCAGCTGCTCCGTCTCCGCAGCCCGAAAGGACATGTACTAGTGGGGTCTCCGATTATTTTCGAGGTGCGAACGCCTTCGACCTCGGTAACTTGCTGCGGTTACTCGGCTTGCCTAGTCTGGACTAGTATGGCCTTGCGCTGCCTCCTGTTTTCGTCCAATGAAGAGACGGTCCAGCCGATCTGGCAGGTGCTCGCCGACCTCGGGATCGACGGAGAGTACTGCAAAAGCGCTGTGGATGCGGTCGAGAAGGTCACCACGCAAGTGTTCCAAATAGTGATCACGGATTGGGACGACCAACCTGAGGCCGGATTCCTGCTGAAAACAGCGCGAGAATTGAAAGCGGCGCAGCGCCCGTTAACTCTGGCGATTGTAAGCGATGACGCCCGGCTGCCGGAGGCGTTGCAAGCGGGGGCCAATTCAGTTCTGGTAAAACCGATTCGCGTGGAGCAGGTGCGCGACACGATGAGCACAGCCTGCGAGTTGCTTCGGGCGAAGCAGCAACCAGGAGCGCTGCCGGCTACCCCGGAGGCCCGGCGGGAGGCGACTGAAACAGTGGCCTTCGCGGCCGCAGCGTCGGCAGGCACGGAGTCTGCGCCTCTCAGCGTAACTCAAGGGCCAGAAAAGATCTTTCGAGCGGGAGAATTTCTGCAATCGTCAGGTCCCGCACCGGGCGGGCAGTTCGACACGGAAAATGAAATTCATAAGTCAATGGAGCGGTCTGCGGCTGCGGAGGTTGACGCGCTCACGGACTTGGAGCCGATGGCTTCAGCGGTGGAAACGGCACCGGAACCTGAACCGCAGGAGCCGCTGACGGGATGGGCGGCGTTGCAGGCACGCCTGACGAAGACGGCCCCCCCCCCCCCCGAGGATGCTGCTCCGGAGAAGACTGAAATAGTGTCGTACGCGGAAACGCCCTCCTTCGCGTCGAAGTCTGCACCTCCTGCGGAAGAGGAAATCAGGAAACCCGCGAAAACGCAGTCGCACCAGGAATCAGCGCCGGAAGCCGCGCTTTTCGCCTACATATCGGGAGAGAAGAAGGAAGAAAGCGAACCGCCGGCGCGAGAGCCGCGGCCGATACTCGGCAAAATCCTGGTGGTGGGAATTGCGGCAGCGTGCATAGCACTGGCGGCGGTACCCCGAAACCGGCAAGCTTTGCGGATCGCTTACCGGAGTGCGGTAAAGGCGGGAGTGAGTTGGCTGAACCCACCTCCGGCCCCCGTAGCGCAGGCCGCGCCACAGCATGACAGTTTCGGCGAGGCGGGTGACGAGTACAAACTTCCGAGTGTGCCGAACATACCCGACGCGACAACGGATCCTTCCCAGATTCACGTGCTGCCGGTGATCGATCCCACGGCGAAGCCGCAGAAAGGTGCGGACGCGAATGGCGGGCAAGGGACCGTGACGACGGGCGAGAACGGCACCGCTGATCCGAACCAAACTAACGCAAACCAGTCCGGCCAGAATCAGATGAACCCGACGGATCAGCCGTCCGGGCAAAATGCCAGCGGTCAGGCGCAGGTTGGCGGAAGTCAGGTCAAGGATTCGGCTCCGGCGAGTATCAGCGTGCTGCCGGGGAATACGGCGGAAGCGTCGCCTGGTCCGTCCTCGCTTGGTCCGTCATCATCCAGTCCGATACCGGCCGCAGCTTCGGCCGCGTCCTCGTCGCAACCGAATGCGTCAGTTGCCGCGCCAGTCGCGCCCCCACGGCCGGCTTCCGCGCCAGCTCAAAGTTCTGCCTCGCCGCAGACAGTTCCAGCGGGAAACAGCGCGGGCATTCCCTCGAGCTTGAAATCGCAAATAGCTTCCTCGACCCCGGACGCCAGCGGCGCCATGCCAGCCGAGGCCGCGATGTCATCGATTGAGCCAGTGAATCTGCCGGAGTCTGCGGCTTGGGGGCAGTTGGCTCAACTGGTTGAGCCCGTCTACCCGGACGCGGCGAAAGCTAGCGGTCAGAAGGGCAACGTGGTTCTGCAAGTGCTTATCGGGCGAGACGGCGCAGTGCAGGATGCCAAGTTTCTGCAGGGTTCGCTGGTGTTTGCCAGGGCCGCCATTGATGCTGTGAAGCAGTGGCGCTTCAAGCCTTACTCCATGAACGGCCGTGCCGTATCGGTGCAGAGCGTGATCACCTTGAACTTCAAGCCTCCGGCTTAGCGGCTGGTGACAAACCGGGTGCTGCGGCGTCTTAACTATTGCCGGTAGCCGCGAATTCAGGGGAAGTTACCTAAGGGGATCGAGCTGGTGCAGCCCGGAGGGAAAAAGCGGCATCTAGCCTATATAATGTGTAATAGTTCCTCAGGAAGTGACTCCTTTCCAGAAGAAGAATCGGATGTCGATGAAAATTAAAGCTGCGATTCTGGTTTTGTCCTTTGCCGTGTTGTCATTTGTCGTGGTTGGTTCCTTCGGAGGCGTGCATGCTTCCTCGAACGACGGCGCCTACCGGCAGATGCAGGTTTATAGCGAAGTATTGTCCCGCGTGCAAAGCGAGTACGTGGAAGATCCGAATATTCCCAAAGTGACGGACGGAGCGCTGCATGGCCTGGTGGAATCGCTGGATGCGAACTCCAGCTACCTGACGGCGGCAGCCTACAAAGCCTACAAGGCTCACAAGATTGAAGGTAAGGGCGAGATCGGGGCGACCGTCTCCAAGCGTTTTGGATATGCGGATGTGGTTTCGGTACTGCCGGGATCGCCCGCAGAGAAGGCTGGGATTGAGGCAACGGATATCTTCGAATCGATTGAAGGGCAGAGCACCCGGGATATGTCACTGCCGGAGATTCGCGACGCGCTGGCCGGCACGCCCGGCTCGACCGTAAATGTTTCGGTGGTCCGGGCGCGAAGAGCAGAGCCGGAGAAGGTAGTGATCACGCGGGACGTGGTTAGCATTCCTCCGGTGGCTGACAAGATGCTGGAAGACGGCATCGGCTATATCAGAGTGGACGCTCTCAACAAGGGCAAGGCCCAGGAGATTGCCACGAAGATCAAGTCGCTCGAAAAGTCAGGAGCGAAGAAGCTGGTTCTGGATTTGCGGAACACCTCGGATGGTGAAGAGAGCGAAGGCATCGCTACGGCCAATCTTTTCCTGAACCATGGCACCATCACTTACCTGCAGGGACAGAAGTTCCCGCGCGAAGCGTTCAATGCGGATCCGGCGAAAGCGGTGACTACGCTTCCGGTGGCTGTGCTGGTGAACAAGGGGACGGCGGGAGCGGCGGAGATTGTGGCGGCGGCGATCATGGAAAATGCCCGCGGCGACGTGGTGGGCGACAAAACTTTCGGGGATGGATCAGTGCAGAAAACAATCGACCTGCCAGACGGCGGCGCACTGATTCTCTCAGTGGCGAAATACTATTCGCCCAGCGGGAAAGCGATTCAGGAAACGGCGGTAACCCCTAACGTGCTGGTGGCCGACGACACCGACAACGTAATCTCCGACGATGACGACGAGGCTCCTGCCGCTGCGGAGCCAGAGGCCAAGCCCAAGAACACGCCCGACGACCAGTTGCACAAGGCAGTCGAGGTATTGAAGAGCCGCACTAGCTAGGCACTGTTATTTTTGTCTTTCGATGTGAATCGCGCACCCGCGAGGTGCGCGATTTCTTTTGCTGCCAGACCTTTTTGACCGGCGTCGGGCTCGGCCCGTGAGCCTGTGCTTGCAACTACCGGGGTGAACGACGCCCTGCTATTCTGAACCCATCTTGCTATGAAGTCGCTCTACGATGATCTTCCGCCGGTGGAGATTGCTGGGCGGAGGTTTGTAGGCACGGTGTTGTTTAGCCTGCTGGTGCTGGTTTCTGCGCTCGTGGGAGCGACCACCGGTCTTCTGCTGGTCTACACCACGGATTTGCCGCAGGTCGAGGCGCTGGAAGCATACCGTCCCAGCTCGATCACCGAGTTATATGACGATCACGGGCGGGTGATTGGATCATTTGCCCTGCAGCGTCGGGTGGTCGCGGGCTACGACGATTTCGCTCCGGTCCTGCGGGATGCGTTGGTCTCCATTGAAGATAAAGACTTCTACCGGCATTCCGGCATCAACTTCTGGCGGATCGTCGGTGCCGCGTACCGGGACATTGAGTCGGGCGGGAAGGTACAGGGAGCGTCAACTTTGACTATGCAGTTGGCGCGCAATTTGTTTCTTTCGCCCGACCGCTCGTTCCATCGCAAAGTGCAGGAGGCGATGCTCGCGGTTCAGATCGAGCGGCGCTTCACCAAGCCGCAGATCTTCGCGCTCTATGCCAATCAGATTTTTCTCGGCCACGGAGTGTACGGGTTCGAGGCTGCATCGGAATTTTATTTCAGCAAGCCAGCTCGTCAGCTGACCCTGACCGAAGCGGCACTACTGGCGGGTCTGCCAAAGAGCCCAGCGTACTACTCTCCGATCAACCATCCCGACCGGGCGATGAAGCGGCGGAATCTGGTGATCAACGCCATGCTGGAAGACGGAAAGATTACCGCGGCCCAGGCCGAGGACGCGCGGTCGTCGCCGATAGTTTTACATTTGGCGCACGACCCCAACTCGCTGGCGCCATATTTCGTGGAGGAGATCCGGCGCTATCTGGAAAACAAATACGGCGCCGATCAAGTTCACGAAGGCGGATTGAAGGTTTACACCTCGCTCGACGTCGATCTGCAAAAGGCGGCAAACCAGGCGGTGCTTGACGGCCTGGCAGCTTACGAGCGGCGTCATGGATGGCAGGGGCACCTGGAAAATGTTGTGGCGGAAGGAAACGCGATCGATAAGTACGAGCATCCCGATTGGGAAGACGAACCGGAGGTGGATGGATACGTCCACGCGCTGGTGACTTCAGCCGGGGTGGGGATTGCAACTTTGAAGTTCGGGCGCTACGCCGCGGCTGTGGGACAGGCAGACGTGGCCTGGACCAAGGGCAAGATACAGAATCTGCTGCGGCCGGGAGACATCTGCTACGTAAAAATACTGTCGCTCAACGCCAACGGCTCCGCCCGCGTAAGCCTGGAACAGGATTCCGGCGCACAAGGCGCGCTGATGGCGATTGACAACGCCACAGGTGGAATCAAGGCCATGGTCGGCGGGCGGGATTTCAGCGAATCGAAATTCGATCGCGCAACGCAAGCGTTGCGGCAAGTGGGATCGTCATTCAAACCCTACGTGTACACGACCGTAATTGACAAGGGCGCGAGCCCGAATGACACCATCCTGGATGAGCCGGTTACGTTCGAGACCGGCTCTGGGCCTTACTCGCCGCATAATTACGACGAAAAATTTGAAGGGATCATCACCTTGCGGCGCGCTCTGGCGCAGTCGCGGAATATTCCGGCGCTGAAGCTGGCCAACAAAGTGGGCATCAAGAGTGTGATTGACTACGCCGAGCGTTTCGGTATCACTGCGAAGTTGCCGCCCTATTTGCCGGTCGCGCTGGGTTCGGCTGAAATCACGCTCATAGAGCAGACTTCGGCATACAGCGTGTTTCCAAACGACGGCGTGCGTGTCACGCCTCACTACATCACCAAGGTGACCGACTACGAGGGGCGAGTTTTGGAAGAAGATTATCCCGAGGTAAAGGACGTGGTCAGTGCGCGTACGGCGCGAATCATGACTTCGATGCTGCGGGAAGTTGTGCTGCACGGGACGGGAATCGCGGCCGCGAAGCTGCCTTTCCCGGTTGCCGGAAAAACTGGCACCACGAACGATTTCACCGACGCATGGTTTGTGGGATTCTCCCCCTCGATGACTTGCGGCGTGTGGATCGGATTCGATGAGAAGAGATCTTTAGGAGCCAAGGAAACAGGAGCGCGCGCGGCGCTGCCCATCTGGATGAACTTCATGAATGCGGCCATGGCAGGAAAAGATCCCGGTCAGTTCCAACCCGCGCCGGACGTACCTGTGACTGTGGTGCAGAAAGTGGATACACCGGATACATCGCCCGGCGCGGATGAGATGCATTAGGAGATTGTGATCAGGCATGCGGGTTCGCTCACGATTCGTCAGACTATAATCTGCATCATCTTATGAAGCCTTTTTTCAAGTTTGCGATGTTAGCGCTGGTGCTGATCTTTGTGGCATTGGTGTCGGCGCTGACGGCGATGCGATTTGCCATTCACGGACAGGTCGTCGAAGTGCCTGTGGTGGTTGGGCTAACGCCTTTGGAGGCGGAGCGCGCCGTCGCCGGGTTGGGATTGCAGATCGAGGTGGAGCGGCAGTATTACAGTCCGCAAATTCCTGAGGGACGCATCATGACTCAGTTGCCGCTGCCGGGGTCGAAGGTGCGGCGGGGATGGCAGGTACGGGTGGCGCAGAGTATGGGACCGCAGCGTGTTGCGATTCCGGATGTAACGAAGCAAAGTGAGCGCGCAGCGGAATGGAACCTGCAGCGGCGCGGGCTCGAACTGGCTTCCATGGCGGAGATGCAACTGCCGGGAACGCCCGCGGACCAGGTGCTGGCGCAGAGTCCGCCGGCGAATGCGAGCCAGGTAGCGGCGCCGCGGACCAGCCTGCTGGTAACCGTCGCGGCCGATCCTCCGGCGTATGTGATGGCGAATTTTGTGGGGCAACCGCTGGGCACGGCGAGTCGCACGTTGCAGGACGCGGGCTTCAAACTGGGCACTGTGAGCATGGCGCCACCCCCGGCAGACAATGCGCAGATACCAGGTGTCCCTCCCGTCGTGCCTGCTGCGCCTGCAGAACCGTCGCCTGCCAGCACGATCGTTACGCAGTGGCCTCCGGCGGGACAGAAGGTGCTGGCGGGAGCGGTGATCAACTTCGAGGTGCGGTGAGAGGTTTTAAATCTTTTCCAGAATCGCGGCGAAGAAGCCGTCGCACGGCTGAACACCGGGCAGCATGCGCAGGTAAGGGCCACGAGTCAGCGAGGCGGGGTCCGGCCAGATTAGTTCGTGCTTCTCGCGAAGGTGCTCCAGTTCGACGCCGCAATCGAGAACGCGGAACGATGAGTCTTTTTCCGCCAGGCGCTCGATGACGTCTTCGTTTTCTTCTTTTTCCAAAGAACAGGTGGAATAGACCAGGCGGCCACCGGGAGCGACTTGGGCCATGGCCGACCGGAGGATCGCGAGCTGTCGCGCGTGCAAATCAGCAAGATCCTGAGACGTGAGCCGCCATTTGATTTCTTGATTGCGAGCGAGTGTTCCGGTGCCGGAGCAGGGCACGTCCGCGAGGATGCGATCGAACCTTGTGGCGAACGGGAGATCCCGTGCATCAGCAGCGATCACGCGTATCTTGCGGGGTTCCACCTCGGGTTGCGAATCAGGCGCGCTCAGCATTCTTCGAAGAAGACGCGCGCGGTGAGGATGGAGGTCCACGGCAGAGATGTCCGCTCCCGGATTCCTATCGGCGATGGCCAGAGTCTTTCCTCCAGGAGCTGCACAACAGTCGAGGATGTGCGCACCGTGGCCGACAAGAGCCGCAACGAGCTGCGAAGCTTCATCCTGAATGACACAAAGGCCCGCGCGGAAAGCCGCGGAGCTGGTCACATCTCCGTGCTGCACTCGGCGCGCGGAAGCCAAGAAGGCACCGGGAGCGAGTTCGATTCCTTCGGCTTTGATTTGCTGTTCGGCTTCCGGACGGCGGAGGCGGATGACGGTCACAGGGATCGATTGGTCGTATCGACAGATGCGAAACGCGGAATCGGGTCCGTAGGACTGAGCCCAGCGTTCGACGAGCCACAACGGGTGCGCACTACTGGAGGCCAGAGCTTCTATGGAAGCATCGCTGATTGCGGGTTGCGTGGAGTTGTCAACGTGGGAGACATTCGCGTCGAGCTTCCGCAGGACCGCATTGACGAAGGGCGCAGCAGAACGCTTTCGGGCGCGTTTCACGAGCTCTACGCTTTCATTGATGGCAGCACGGGCGGGAATGCGGCTGAGCCAACGCAGTTGGTAAGCTGCGAGCCGGAGCGCGGTGAGAACCTCGAGATCAAGCTTGGAGAGTGCTTGGGCAGAACTAGCGGCGATTTGAGAATCGAGCAGCGACCGCCAGCGCAGTACGCCCATGACTAATTCCGTCGCGAGGGAGTGATCGACCGTCGCGAGGCGAGCGTAGGTCCGGGAATGGAGAAGTTCGGATGCGTAAGAAGACTCGCGCTCCACGCGAAGCAGGATATCGAACGCGGCAGCGCGGGCTGGAGAAACTGCTGGGCGCGAGTCTCGAGCTTTTTGCTTCATCGTTTCGCTGTGGCCAGTATGACGGAATCAGCCCCCGCGACGGAGAATTTGTGCTGTTCTAAGAGCCGAGCTTCTCGCCCGGCGTTGGGCGATAACCACGGATGAAGTCGGAGGCAGAGGTCCTCTTCTTGCCTTCGAGTTGCAGCTCGAGGAGTTCGATTGCGGTGCTCTGGCCGCAGCCGACAAAAAGACGATCATCCTCCACCCTCAACTCGGATGATTTCAGCGCTCGATTTAGCGCAGACGACTTCCACACTTGCAGGTTCTTGCCGCGGAACTTCGTGTATGCGCCCGGCCACGGTTGAAAGCCGTGCATGCGGTTTAGAATCTCTGCCGCGGCGCGAGAAAAATCGATGAGTCCATCTTCTTTTTTTAAAATGGGCGCCAGGGTGGCTTGCCTGTGATCTTGTTGCCGTGGATGGATGCTGTGGCTCTGCAATCCGCGCAGGGTCTCGACCATAAGGTTCGCACCCGCGGACGCCAGCTTCGGAGCTAGAGTCTGCGCCGTGTCGCCCGAGGCAATGGGAATTTCTCGCTGCAGAAGAATGTCACCGGTGTCCAGGCCGGCATCGATTTTCATTGTGGTGACGCCGGTCACGGTTTCGCCTCGCGCGATCGCCCACTGGATCGGCGCGGCGCCGCGGTATTTCGGCAGGAGCGAGGCGTGTAAGTTGATGTTGCCGAGGAGCGGAAGATCGAGCATCCATTGCGGAATGATGCGGCCGTAACCCACCACGATGATGGCGTCGGGTTTGAGAATGGTGAGTTGTGCGCGGAAGGCGTCGTTGTTCTTGATGCTTTCAGGCTGCGCGATCGACAAGCCCAATTGCAACGCGCGCTGCTTGATCGGGGAAGAAACAACTTCGAGGCCGCGGCCTTTGGGACGGTCCGGCTGCGTAACTACGAGACTGGTGTGGAATCCAGCGTCGACCAGTTTGTCGAGCGTGGGCACAGCGAAGCCCGGCGTGCCGCAGAAAACGAGATTGAGGGATGAGGGCATTTGGTAATTGGGTAATTTTGTGATCGGGTGATTGAGAGTCGCATCGAGCGATCACGTAGGCAACAACTTACCAAACTGCAAAATTACGTAATTACAAATTTCTTCTACCATTCTCCCGCTTTTACCAGCTTGCGAATTTTGCGCTTGATCAAGTCGCGCTTGAGCGCGCTGATGTGGCTGATGTAGAGCTTGCCGTTGAGGTGATCGGTTTCATGCTGGAAGGCTCGGGCCAGCAGGTCGTCGCCGACCTTCTCGAAGACCCGCCCAGTCAAATCCTGGGCGCGGATGGTTACCACTTGGGCGCGTGTCACGTTTTCACGGAAATCAGGAATGCTGAGACAGCCTTCACTCTGGGCGTGCCGGCCTACTTTGTGAATAATTTCGGGGTTGATGAGGACGAGTTTGGCGTCCGGATCCTCTTTGAACGTGACGTCGACGACTGCGATGCGGCGCGAGATTCCGATCTGCGGCGCAGCTAGGCCCACGCCGCGCGCGGCATACATCGACTCGAACATGTCCTCGACAAGCTTCTTCAGGTCATCATCAAAAACCGTGACTTTCTCGGCCGGTTTTTCGAGGACGGGATTTCCGAATTTAACAATGGGATAGATCATTTCAGTTGCAATCAGTTCAGTAGCAATCAGTAGTTTTTCAGTTGCAGGCAGTAACCCTGGAAATTGCGCAAGGTTTCTCCCATGGAGTCGCCGCCGAATTTTTCCAGAGCGCAACGGGCTAGCGTAAGCGCAACCATGGCCTCGCCTGCGACGCCAGCAGCCGGAACTACACAAACATCGGAACGCTCGTAAGCCGCGCTCACGGGTTGGCGCGTGGCGAAATCGACCGATTGCAGCGGGCGGCGCAACGTGGAGATCGGCTTCAAGTAACCACGGACGCGAATCTCCTGTCCGTTCGAGACGCCGCCTTCGATTCCACCGGCGTTGTTGCGCGAACGGGTAAATGCGGTGAAGCCAGTTTCCTTGCCGTAGCCGATTTCATCGTGCACGGCAGAGCCGGGAGACGCGGCCGCGGTGATGCCAGAGCCGATCTCGACCGCCTTCACCGCCTGCAACGACATGACGGCGCCGGCGAGCAGGGCATCCAGGCGCTCGTCCCACTGCGCGTAAGTGCCCAGGCCGGGTGGGACGCCGTGAGCAACCACCTCAAAAACTCCTCCCAGCGAGTCGCCGGTCTTGAGAACTTTTTCGACTTCGTCTTTCATCCGCTGCTCAGTTTCTTTGTCGGCACAATTCAGCAAGATTTCTTCCTGCATATAAAGAGCTTGAAGCTGCTCCCACGCGACTTCCTGGCGCATCGCTACGGTGCCGGCGGCGACGACGTGGCTGAGAACTTCGATGCCGAGTTCGCGCAGGAAAGTCTTGGCCAGGGCGCCGATGGCGACACGCGCTGCCGATTCGCGGGCTGAGGCGCGCTCGAGTACGTAGCGGGCCTCGGGGAAGTTGTATTTCAGCGCGCCTGCAAGGTCGGCGTGTCCGGGTCGCGGCGATGCTACTCGCTTGTGGCGGGCGGGGTCGCCCTCGCCGACGGGCAGGGACTCTTGCCAGTTTTTCCAATCGCGGTTTTCCAGCTGAATACAAATCGGCGAGCCAATCGTCATGCCATGACGCACGCCGGAGAGGATATGAGCCGTGTCGCGCTCAATCTTCATGCGCCCGCCGCGTCCGTAGCCTTGTTGCCGGCGCCAGAGTTCACGGTCGAGAAAAGTCTGGTCCACCTTCAACCCCGCAGGCAGGCCCGAGAGGAAGGCGACCAGAGCTTCGCCGTGTGATTCTCCGGCAGTGAAGTAGCGCACCATAAGTGCTCGATTTTACCTGATGCGGCGTCGCGCTGGAGTTTTCCTGATGGACATTAAAGAGGCGCATTTCCTGAGGTGGCAAGAAAAGGCACTCCCGCGGCGGATTTTCATAGGCGCAGGAGTGCAAATGATTGCTACAATAGCCCACATTCATATTCTTGTGTAGTTCTGGTCTACCAGTCGCCCGCGTCATTTTGCAAACTCTCTGGCCAAACAAAGGAGAACTGTGTGCCCCCACGCACAGATTCAAACGAAGTGATTTTTTTTGGCGGGAAAATCCGCTGTCTGCTTGCGCACGACCATGTGCTGCTACGGCAAGGTCTTCGGCGTTTATTGGAAGACGAGCCTGACATTGACGTGGTCGGCGAGGCCGGCAACGCGGCGGAGTGCCTGCGCAAGGTTTACGAACTCCGGCCGAACGTGTTGGTGGCGGATACCGGTACGTTTGGGCTGGCTGCGGCGGAAGCAGAAATTCTCGTGACCCGCGAATCTCCCGGGACCAAAATAGTATTTTTGAGCATGCAGGAGCGGGATAGCTCTCCATTTGTCAGCCTGCAGGCTGCCACTGGCGGTTGTGCGGTGCGGCAGACTTCGGCGCAAGAGCTGGTGGAGATGGTCAGGAACTCGCGCAGCGGCGCTCGAACTAACGGTTCGGATGAGGGCTCCCGGCCTGATCCGCAGCCTCCCGTCGAAAAATTGTTTCGACCGGAACGCACGCTCACCGCTCGCGAGCGCGAAGTATTGAAACTGCTGGCGGAGGGAAAGACGGTGCGCGCGGCGGCCACGGTTCTGGGGTTGAGCAGCAAGACGGTGGACGCGCACAAGTTCAATCTGATGCGCAAGCTCGGCATCCACAACAAAGCCGAACTGGTTATGTGGGCGATCCAGAAGAGGGTTGTGAAGATTCCGGCCAACTTCTAGACAATCCCCGCCGTGCGTAACTTTGTTATCCCGAGCGCAGCGAGGGACCTTGGTTCTCGCCTGCGCAATCACTGTTGCCGCCGCCGGCTAGTATCAAGATCCCTCGCTGCGCTCGGGATGACAATCGACAGTGGAAAGGCTCACGGCTTCGCGCAGGCGTCGGCGAGCTCAGCCAGGCTGGAAACTTGCAGGTCCGGATGTCCTTCGACAGCCTTCACAGCGCCCACGCCGGCTCGCGCCGATGGGCGGTTGACCCAGACGGTGGCCAGGCCGAGCGACTGGGCCGGCAGCACGTCGTGATACACGCTCTGGCCGACGTGCAGAATACGCTGAGCAGGAACGCCGACGCGGCTCAATGCGAGTTCGAAAATTTTCAGTGACGGCTTGTACGCTCCTGCCTGCTGGGCCGTGATGATCTCACTAAATTCCACCGCAAGCTGAGGCTTCGTCGCAGCGAAAAGATCGTCGTCCACGTTGGAAATAATGGCCAATCGAAAGCGGCTGTGAAGCTCGCGGAGCGCGGCTACGGTATCGGGCCATGGTTTCCACTCTTTCAGTGATTCAGGCAGCGAGCGCACTTCCTCGTCAGTGGGCGTGAATCCAAGTTGTTCTCCGAACTGCCGCACCAACGACTGAAGAACTTCGCGGTAGCGGCGATACTCTCCCTGCTCGGCGCGAGCTTCGAAATCGCCGTAGAGCCGCAGGACGGTCGCATCGTCTATGTCCTTGCCGTGAGCCGCGAGCAGGCGGCGCAGGCAGCGGAGAATTCCTTCCTCCCAGTTGATGAGAGTGCCGTAACAGTCGAAGGTGAGGAGTTCGAATCGACTGAAGTCGAGCATGCGCCGTCATTCTCCTCGGGAACGAAAGCTAGGGTTTCAATCCGGGCAGCGTCGGGGCTTCTTCGCTGGACTCGCCGGCATATTCCGCTTCGACCTCGGCCTCAGCGACGGAAGAATCATCGGGAGGAACGGCAGGCTTCGGAGCAAGAAACTTGGCGCTGTTCAGCAGCGGGCGTCCGAGAGAAGCGTTGTAGCTGGTCCAGGGACTTTCAAGGTCGGCCTCGCGCTCGAAGTGGGCGCGCATCGCCTCCATTTTGGAATCCAGGTCGTCCATGTAGTGCAGCAGGAGCGCCTCGGGAAACATGGGCAGCTTGGGCGAGCCGAATTCGTACTGGCCGTGGTGGCTAATGATCAAGTGCTCAAGCAGGGTCTTGAGCTCAACGGGAAAGTCCGGGACCATCGCGAGTTTCGCCTGCAGCATCTCAAGCTCGATGATCATGTGGCCGAGCAACTGGCCGCGCGTGGTGTAGGAAAACGAGCGATTGTAAGCAAGCTCGTGAATCTTGCCGATGTCGTGAAGAAATGCGCCGGTCAGCAGCAAATCTCGATTCACCTGAGGATAGTTTCGGCTGACCAGATCGCAGGAGCGAAACAGAGAGACCACATGGTCGAGCAAGCCGCCGATGTAGGCGTGATGCAGGGTCTTGGCGGCGGGAGCATTGCGATACGCGGCTGCGATCTCCGGGTCAGACATGAAGGCCTGCAACAGAGACTTAAGATAAGGATTCTGAAAAGATGCAACGAAGCCGATGAGGGTCTGCCAGAGTTCGTCAATATTCTTAGTGGTCTTCGGAAGGTAGTCGGAGAATTCGATCTCCGATTCGCCGAGTTTGCGTAGTTTGTGGATGGTGAGCTGGAAGCGGTTCTTATATTTGTTGACCAGGCCTTTGATCTTAAGGAAGTCATCCTGCTCGAAGGCGTTGAGCACTTCTTCCACGTTGTCCCACATTTTGGCGTCGAGCTGCCCGCTGCGGTCGCCGAGAATTAGCGCGAGATAGGGCTCACCCGTTTTCTTGGGCTTGATCTGTTTGCTGACCACGACAAAGTTGGAGGTGATGATCTTGTTTTCGTGGCGGGCGCACTCGCTGATGTAGAACTCTTTCATGCTCTTCATCAGTGTAAATCAGAAAGCACAAGGATAGCGTAAAGCGAGGTGGAACACCTTATAACAACTGTGGGAAACCCAGCGGCGCGGTTAGAGAACACCAAGCTTCTTTTTCTTCTTCAGTTTCTTGCTGTCGGTCGCTTTGGCCGTGGCCGTTTCAATGGGTTTGGTCTGGTTGGGGCTGGCGCCGGAGTCGATGTAACCGTCTTTGTAGTCGATGTAGGCATCTTCGCGTAGCTTGGTCAGATACGCGCGCAGGGCGGGCTGCAGCTTTTGATAATACAAAGCATCCTGAATTTTTGGCTCGATCTCTTTCATGGTCGGAACGCCAGCCATCTGGTGGTTGGTGACCTTCAAGATAACGTAGCCTTGCTTGGTGCGGATCACGTCGGTGACGTCGCCGGATTTCATCGCAAACGTCCGGTCTTCCAGCTCTTTGGCAAGCGTACCGCGCTTGAATGCTCCCAGATCTCCTCCCTGCGCCGCCGAAGGACCGTCAGAAAACTTCTTGGCCATATCTTCAAAATTGGCTCCCGCACGAATCTGCTTGAGCACATCATTGGCCTTGGCCTCAGCCGCAGCCAGGGCTGCAGTCTCCGCAGCTCGTCTGGCGGCATCTTGCGCCTTCGCATCGTCCCCACCCGGAGCGGCGGGCTTATCGGCTGCCGGCTTCTGGGGAGCAATCAGGATCTCGCTAAGTTTTATCGACTCGGGCTGCTCCAGTTCACTCTTGTGTTCGTTGTAGAACTGCTGCTCTTCCTCTTTGCTGATGCTCAGGTGAGAGCCAACTTCTTCGCCGATTACCTTTTGCGTGATGATCTGGTTGCGCAGGTTCTGTTTGAAGTCCTCGTAGGAGATGCCCTGGGCGGTGGCGGCTTTCTCCAGCTCTTCCATGGTTTCGAGCTTCATGTCTTTGCGCATCTGGTCGAGGCGCTTGATCAGCTCGGTGTCGCCGGTGATGCCCAGGTCTTTGCCTTTTTCCAGAAGAAGCTGCTGGTCGACAAGATCGCGCAGGACATCCTTCTCACGTTCGGCATAGAGCTTGTCGGAGTTGGTCGGATCCTGCTGCTTGACGTCATCCTTGAGCTGATCTTTGCTGCGCTCGTACTCCGACCGGGTGATGATCTGTCCGTTCACTCGCGTGACAATTTCTTCGACAACCTGGCCTGTCTGGCCTGTGGCGAGCGCGGACAGGTATGCCATGGCAATAAGCGTCAGAACCAGTCTCTTCATAGGATTTTCTGTGGGCTGTTTGCCAGAACTTACAGGCAAAAGCCGTCGAGATATTTTACTACTTCTGGCCCGTCATTTTCTGGCAGAAATGGCCGACCGCATACTTTGATGCGCTTGCTTGTTGCGCAGGTTGCTGGACGCGTTCGTTCTACGGATTGCGCACAAAGACGAGGGCGGTCATGTCATCGGGAACCAGGGGTTCGCAGGTGAACTCCCCGACGGCATTCAAAATGGATGCGCTTAGAGCCTCAGCGCTGTGAGAAGGATTGGCCTGCGAGCGCTCTTTGACGCGTTCCAAGCCGAATTCCAGGTCATCCGATTTGTCCTGCCTGCATTTGCCCTCAACCACTCCGCGCGAAACCAGGAGAAGAACCGCTCCTTTCTCAAGGCCAATCGTAGGCGCTTCAGAGGTAGCGTGAGAGAAAAGGCCGAGCGGCAGGCCCGTAGATGCCAATTCAGTAATGCCGGTGCTGTCGCGGAGAAGACCCGGGGTGTGCCCCGCGTTGGTATAGCAGAGAGTGCCGAATCTCTCGTTGTAGCAGCCGATGAATGCGGGACAGGAGTGAACGCCCGCCGCTGCTTCCATGATGGCGCGGTTGAGCCGCAGAGAGAGCGTGGTCATGGCCTCGGATTCGTTGATGTCAGGGGGCGCAAAGAGTTCGGCTCCGAGGGTGCGAAAGATTTTCTGCGCGGCTGCCAGGATTTGCTGATTGTTTTCGCGGCGTCCCGCTACGTCGAGCAGGCCGAACAAGATTCGCTCCGGGCTCACTCGCAGGGAGTCGTAAAAATCGCCGGCGACCCTTTGCCCGTAAGTGGTGGCAGCAATCTCCGCGCCCTCCATCTTGGGAAACTCGCTGGGGACGGGCTCCACCACAGGTGGAGGCGCTGGCGTACGGGACTGAAATAGGGCGCACATTCGAGTCTTAGACTCAGAGGGGAAACTAGCACAAGAGATGGCGGCGGGCAAATCGACCGAACGGGCTATGCCGGATTATGGTCAGTCGCCGTACTTGTCGCTGAGATACTTGCCAAGCTCGGACTCGAGTTGGCCGTAGTCAGAATGAATGGTGGCGCGCAGCGCGGCTTCCGTGGAACTGCCTTCACTGAGGCGTTGCAGGATCCGCTGAATGTCACCCATCCCGTAGGAATCGTTGATGTAGGAAACTGCTGCCAGCGATTCGGCGTAGGCTAGGTAGGCTTGGCTTCCAGAAAAACTCAGAAAGCTGCCCTCCAGCGCATTCAACGGGATGTTGCGCTGGGTCTTGAACAACTGGGCCAGCAGATGCCCGTCGCTGCCCAAAGACTTCGGTTCCATAAGCTGGGCGATGCCCTCGTGCAGCCAGGGCGGGCAACGGCCGCCGGAAAGCTGGTTGATGAAAGAGTGAGCAAGTTCATGCTTCAAAACCCGGGCCAGCTCTGGGGTCACTGAATTAAGCCCGCTGATGGGGATGCGGAGCTTACCGTCGTTGAGCGCTCCAGACCAGGAGGGGGCGCGGGTAACGTCAAAGAAAGCTTGCTCCGTGTAGAGGGTTACCAGAATATTGTCGCGCGGAGGCGTGCCCAAATCGCGCGCCAGATCATCGTAATCCGATTCGAGCGCGGCCATGATTTGTCCGCGGAAATCTTCAGAAGTCTGCTTGCCTTCGTAGTGGAGCACGAAGTGGCTGCTTTCGCGCTGGGTGAAGTCGGCCTCTGTGCTCTGCTCGCGCTGCGCTTTTGCCAGGTATTGCTGCACGGCGGGATCGGGACGAAGTTCGAGGGAATGCTTCCACGAGGCGATAGCTTCTTTAGTGCGGTCGCAGGCCTGCTGCGCATAGCCGAGGACGGTGTAGGCGTCGGGCGACTCGGGCGCTGCCCGCACTGCGCGCTGAGCATAGGTAAGCGCCTGCGTAGGATTGCCGGTGCGCACCAGCAGGGCGGCATAATAGATAAGGACGGTTGGGTTCTCCGGCTGAAAGCGCAGAGCGCTTTCGAAATAACGGCGGGCTTGATCGATATCGCCGTGCTCGAATTCAAACTTGCCGGCAATGAAGTCCGCGGTGGCCGCCAACTCGGCGTTGCCCTTGCCCTCGAGTTTCGTAAGGGCGTCCGGGTCAACTTTTCCATCCTTAACGATTGTCTTGGGCAGGTCGCCTTCGTTCGCAAGACTGTCAACCGGAACGAAAACCGGAAGATCGGCGGTTTTCGCAACTACAGATGGCGCCGTGACAGGGACGCCGCCGGCTTCGACACGGTCTACGGCACTCTTGGGAATGGCGTAGCTGTCGTCGCCGATGTCGTACTCGTAGTGAGCGCCATTTTCGCGGACGTGGTCGGCTACGATGGTACGGCCGTTCTTCAAATGGATGGTGTCAGCGGATGCCGAAGAGGCGAACACAAGCATCATAGCTAACAGAGTAGTGACACGAAGCCGCATTGAAGCGCATTCTAGCAACTGTGAGGGCACACACCCACGTAACGAAAGTACCAGCGATTTCATGCGCCGTGCGCGTGATTCTGGCCGCATGCCTTGCGGCTTTCGCGTTCCCGGGAGCGTGCAGTTCGCAAGCAGATCCAGCACAAGCGGCTCCGCCACAAGCGCGGCAACCTGGACCGGGCGAGTCCCTCTACCTGCAGCTCAGCAGCGTCGGTTTGGATCCTGGCAGAGTATTCAAGGTGCGGGATGCGTCTCTGGATCGAGCCGCGATCCATATCACTCTGGACGACGGCTCCATTGCCTTCACGAAGGATGTGCTGGGCAGGATCACGGGGGCGTTTTTTGAGGGCGACGGAGAACTGCTGCTGGCCCCGCCAAACGACGTTGAGCGAAAAGCCATGAGCCTGTTCACGGGCATGGCAATTCTGGAGGAGCGCTTCTCGACCGCCTATTTCCGTTTCAACGACAACACTGCCGCCGATTTACAACCTGGTCTCAGGGCGCCGGAAGATGCGCCAGGATTTGCCGCACGCTGGGACCAGACGGCCCGCACCCTGGCGCAGTCGGATGCGATGAGGTTGCTGGCCAGTTTCAGCGGCATGCTACCGATCGCGGGCGAGAACACCTCAGGAGATTCGCCCGCCACGCACGCTCCAGATCCTGATGATCACATGTTTCATGCCCGGCTGCAGGGAAACAAACTCGGCGTGTTCGACGTCGTTTTCGATTCCACCGCCGGGGAACAAGTCGAGGCCGGACAAAGCAGAACGGGCGAGGACGGAAACCTGTATTACGACGTCTGGGCTTCGTTCTCGACTGAAGCTGCGAAACGGAATTCCGTGTCTCGAAAAGAAATTCCGCACGCTTTGCCGGCGGAAACGGAGTCGCGGGGAGATCCGGTTCGGGTGCGCAGCTACGTCATCGATACGCGGGTGAAACCACCCAAGGAAGTGGATGGTGACGTGACTTTGCAGCTCGATGTCGTGCGCGGCGGATCGCGCTTTCTGGTGTTCGAACTCTCGCGCTTTCTCCAGGTCCAAACCGTCGAGGCCGACGGCAGGGCGGTGGAATTCATCCATAACCCCGCCGTTGAAGGCACGCGGCTGGCACGCAGCGGTAACGACCTGGTGGCCGTGATTTTGCCCCAGCCGGCGCGGAAAGGACAAAAGATCAGCCTGCGTTTTGTCTACGGGGGAGAAGTGTTGGCTGAGGCGGGCAGAGGTTTGCTGTACGTGGGAGCGCGCGGCACATGGTATCCCAATCGTGGGATGGCTATGGCGGATTTCGATCTTACCTTCCACTATCCGGCGGGTTGGACGCTTTTGGCAACGGGCAAACCGGAACCGCTCGCCGCGCCTTCGACAACGCCCTCACAACCCGCTCCGCCGAGCACAGATGGTGAGCAAGTGGGGCACTGGGTCTCGGAGCGGCCCATCCCGGTAGCAGGGTTCGACCTGGGAAAATACGTTCGAGGAACGGCACAAGCCGGGAATGTCGTCGTAGAAACCTATGCTACGAGCGGCGTGGAGCGAGACTTCCCCAGCCCGCGGCCAACCCTTGGAGTAGATTCAAGTCCGACGTCACGGCCTCACGCCTCTCCCGAGCTGACTGCCCCCGCGCTTACACCTTCACCGGCGCGCAACGCAACCGCCGTGGCGGAGTTTACGGCCCGAGCCATCCGCTACTATGCGGAGCGATTCGGTTCGTTTCCATACAGTCAACTCGCGCTAACTCAGGTGCCGGGGCGGGAAAGCCAAGGTTGGCCGGGGCTGATCTTCCTGTCGTCGTATGCCTTCCTGGACCAGGTAGAGCGTGAAAGCCTCCATATGAGCCCAACTGGCGCATTGGTTGGGGAACAGATTCCGGCGCATGAAGCCGCACATCAGTGGTGGGGAGACTTGGTCCTATGGGCTACCTATCGTGACCAGTGGTTTTCCGAAGGTCTGGCAAACTATTGCTCCTTAATGATGCTGCAGGAGAAAAATCCGACGGGCTTCCGCCAAGTCATGGAGCAGTATCGTCGGGATTTGATCGAAAAGAATAAAGACGGCACCCCTCTCGAAGATGCCGGACCCGTAACCTTGGGAGGCCGACTGCTTTCGTCTCACTTTCCCCAGGCTTATGAAGCCATCAGTTATGGAAGGGGGACGTGGCTGTTTCACATGCTGCGCTCCATGCTGCAGGAGGGCGCAGAGAATGTCGGGCAAAAAGACCGGAGCAGCGGGACCGCGGAAGAACCTTTTGTGCGGTCTCTGCGCAAGGTTCGTGAGCGCTATGAAGGAAAAACCATCAGCACCAGGGAACTGCTGAACGTTTTTGCAGAGGATTTACCGCCCTCGTTGCGCTATGAAGGCAAAGCTTCACTCGACTGGTTTCTGGAGGGTTGGGTGAACGGCACTTCTCTGCCCAGGCTGGAGTTGCAGGGCGTCAAGTTCACAGCGAAGGCCAACACTACCGCTGTAAGCGGCGTGATATTGCAAAAGGATGCGCCGGAAGATCTGGTAACGTTCGTTCCTCTGTACGCAGTGGTCTCTGGCAAGGCTCCGGTGCTGGTGGGGCGAGTTTTTGCGGACGGGTCCGAAACTCCGTTTCACTTATCGGCGCCGGCAGGGGCACACAAGCTCTTGCTGGATCCAAACGGAACCGTGCTCACCAGCCCCAAATAAGCGAGGGGTGCGAAGAGCAACCGTGGGCGAGCCTTTAGGGACGATCTCCCAGATCGGAACTGGTTCGCCTAGGTTTCCCGGAACGAACTCCCTGTTAGCTCAACACGCCGCCTCACACGATGCGGTTGAAGACGCTAAGTCGCTGTTCAGCTTTCCTTTGCAGTTCTGTTGCACCGAATCGAAAGGATGGCAGTTGATCTGCTGGATGGAAAGCAATCTAGGAGCGGCGACGTGGCGGAGCGATGATTGGAGAAGCGTTGTCCAGCGACACGATGGCCGCCGTGGCATTCTCCGGGACCCGCGAGTGCTGGCCACAGACCATTCTCCTCGTCGAAGACGAAGCCTTTGTGCGGAAGGTGACGGCCGAAGTTCTGGAGTCCGCCGGCTACACGCTGGTGATTGCAGGAGACGCTCGAGAAGCGTTGGCATACCACGGACGCCTTGCGCCGGATCTTCTGCTTGCCGATGTGGTCATGCCCGGCATGAGCGGCCGCGAACTGGCGGCTGAATTCACCAGCCTTTATCCGAACACGCGGGTTCTGCTGATGAGCGGTTATGCAGAGCAACTCACCGACCATGAATTAACCCGCCACGGCCGGGAGTATTTGGCCAAGCCTTTTTCGATCCACACTCTGTTGAACAGGGTTCGCGCAGTGTTGGACAAGCCGGTCGATTCGGAAGAATGCTCTAACCCGCGTTCTTCTTCCGGTAATGCGTGGCTTGCAGAATCTCATGAGGAATCTGTGATAGCGGCACCACCCGGTCGAGAATTCCCATCTCCGCACACACGCGAGGCATCCCGTAGACCGCACAACTCGGCTCGTCCTGGCCTACTGTGAGGCCGCCCTCGCGATGAATAGCTTTCATCCCCTGCGCTCCGTCCGCTCCCATACCGGTCATGATGATGCCCATAGCCTGGGAATGAAATGCGGAGGCGACGGATTGCATCAGGACATCGACGGACGGAACATGGACCTGATTCTCCGGTTTGTCGGAAAGGGAAATGATCGTACGCGAGTCTGCAAGGCGATCTACCGTCATCTGAAATCCCGCTGGAGCAAGGTAGACCACTCCCGGCTGAACCACCGCTCCGTGCGAAGCCTCGGATATTGAGAGTGCACAAAGGCTGTTCAGTCTTTTGGCGAAAGCTGCAATGAAGCCAGCCGGCATGTGCTGCACGATCAGGATTGGAACTGGGAGGTCGGCTGGAAGAGTCGGCAGGATTTCCTGCAAGGCCTTGGGGCCTCCGGTCGAGATGCCGAGAGCAATGATAGCTGGAGCGCCGTGCGCTACCTTCCTGGTGGTTGGGACCACCGCGCGAGGAGGCTTCCGCTGCAGGTTGAGACCATCTCGTAAACGCCGCGACTCGGCGGCGGCCTTGATCTTGGCTATTAAATCCTCACCGATATGAGAAATATCCAGCGAGGCGGCGGAGAGTTGCTTGGGCACATAGTCGAATGCCCCTGCCGCAAGGGCCATGAAGGTTGATTCCGCGCTACTCAGAGTGGCCGAACTCACCATGATGATCGGACGTGGAAACTCGTCCATGATGCGGCGGAGGGTCTCCAGTCCATCAAGTCCGGGCATTTCCAAATCAAGGGTGATGACATCGGGATCAAGGGCCACAATTTTCTGCAGGGCTTCGATCCCACTAGTCGCCGTGCCAATGACGCAAAGGCTCGGATCGTGACCGACGATATGCGAGAGTGCAGTGCGCATGAAGGCGCTGTCATCAACGATGAGCACCCTGACTCGCGAATCTTTGGATTCGGTGTTCATGTGCGGCAAATGGTGCGGACCAGGCTGTGTACTTCTTCCAAATAGGAATCCAGTTCGAAGGTAAGGCGGGCCCAGTCAAAGTCCCGCACTGACGTGGAGCTTTGCGACAGAAGAGCGAACCCTTCGTCCTCAAACAGATTGACTTGCCGCGCTTCGACATAGCCGTGGTTCAAACCGCTCATGCGGCAAAGCAAGTCGGCGATGTGCACCAAGGCGACTAAACCCACATCCTGAGATGATTTCTCCGGGAAATGATGAAAGGTGACGACCTCGATCAAATCGGGAGCCAGCCCCCAGCTTTCGGCGAGCAGGCGTCCGCTGTCACAATGGGTGAAGCCCAGGGATTTCTGCTCGGCTTCGTGCAGTGGAATCTCTTCGGCTTTGGCTATCTCGTAGGCCGTGCGGAATTCCTGGGGCAGAACCCAGAGGTTGACGATGACTCCCAGGTCATGGAGAAGGCCTGCAAGATATCGATCTTGCGCGCCAGGTGGCGGCAGACCAGCGCGCATCCCAGAGAGTGCTCCCAAAATATGACTGGATCCAGGCTGGTTTTGCCTCCCGGCAGCATGTTCAAGACGCCGCACGACATGGCGATATCGCTGATGTGATGAAATCCCAGGCTGACTACCGCTCCGTGCAGCGACTCGACCTTATGCCATCGCCCGAACAGCGGGGAGTTTGCCATCTGCAGGCATTGCGCGGCGAGGGATTTGTCCTGCGCCAGGAGGTCTGTCACTTTTCGCACGTCAAGCTGCTCGACCGGCCGCCGCAGGTATTTCAGCAAAGGAGCGAGCACCGCCGGGATGGTTGGAATCTGGCGCAATCCGTCAAGCCGCTGCAACAAGACCTGTTTGCCCACGGGCGCGGTTGTCATATCGCGTTGACTCCTGGCAGCGAGCGATCCGCTTTCACATAAGCGGTCGCTCCCGGCAAATGAACCAGGCGGAAGTCCTCGCTCACCCCGTAAAGAGATTCCGAACGGCCCAGAAAAAGATATCCGTGAGGCAGAAGGTTGTTGAAGAAATGCTGAATGACCCGCCGCTTGGAAGCCAGATCGAAGTAGATCAATACGTTGCAGCAAAAAATGGCGTCCATGCCTTTCATGAACATCATGCGCGCGTCGTCCGAGAGATTGAGCCGGCTGAAGCTGATGTTGGAACGGGCTGCCGGACGGACCTGGAGCAGATCCCCTTGCGGAAGAAAGTATTTGCTGCGGGAGGCGGGTGTGAGGTTGCGCGTGCTGTAGTTGCCGTAGACAGCCTCCTTGGCATGGGCCAGGGAGCGCTCGTTGAGATCGGTGGCGAGAATCTCGATCGACCAGTCTTTGAGCAGGGCGTGGGCTTGGTCCAGCAGCAACATCCTGAGCGTGTAGGGTTCTTCGCCGGTGGAACAGCCGGCGCTCCAGATGCGGAGGCGGCGCTGTGGAAGTTGGGATTTGACGCGAAGAATGTTCGGTATCACGATATGGCGCAGAGCGTCGAGCTGCTGCTGATTGCGGAAAAAGCAGGTTTCACCGATTGCGATGTCATTGAGCAAAGCGATCAGTTCCGTTTGCCGGACAGGACCGAGAGTGAGGCACTCGAGATACTCGCGCAGAGTTTTCATCTTGAGTTCCTTCATGCGGCGCCAGCAACGGTCCCGTAACAAGTTGAGTTTGTTGTCCGGATGAAAAATCCCGGCCACTTCGTAGATCAGGTCGCGGATATGCACCAGATCGGGTTCAGGCGGCCCGGTCGGGCCGGCAATCGGTTGCAGCGAGGGCGCAGAAGTCACGCGAAACCTTTCGGCGCTGCCGCAGCAGCGATCTGTGATGTCAGTGCGGGAAGACCCTCGCGGAATGGACACGCATCCAACACGAGTTTCATCGGCAGGGGAACGCGTGCACTTTAACTGCAGGTCACTTCATCGGGGGCGATGGCTTCGCGTCGAAACGCGGAGCAGGGGGCGAGGATTTTGCCACTTGTGCGCCGAGGATGTCGATGTCGACGCGGCGGTTCTGCGCCCGCCCCTGGGCTGTGAGATTGCTCGCGATCGGGTGATACTCCGCGTAGCCGGCGGCCGAGAGCCGCGGGGGCGCGAAGCGGTAACGCACAATCAGAAGACGAATCAGTTCCGTGGCCCGGGCGGTTGAGAGCTCCCAGTTAGAGGCCATCTGAGCGGTGTGAATCGGCACGTTATCAGTGTGCCCTTCGATGCGCAGCCTGCAGGTTCGAATGGATAGGATCGAGGCGATGCGATCCAGCGCCGACAGCGACTCCGGCTCGATGTTCGCCGAACCGCTGGCGAAGAAGCCGGACTCCCGCAGGCTCACCACCAAGCCATCTGCTTCACGGTGCAGAGCCACTTCATGCCGCGCGATCTCATTGTGCAGAGCATCCTGCAATTCGCTCTGCAAGGCGGCGAGATCGGTCTCTTGGGAAAATGAGCCGGACAGGGAATCCTCCGGCGACGAAGCAATCCGATCAAGTTCGGCGCTGTGTTTCACGTTTTCGATGGCCTGCACCGTGCTGAAAGGCATGGGCTCATTCAAGTCGAGTGGAACCTGCGTGGTTGACGCCGGGAAAACGCCCATCTCCTGAAACGCAATCTGGATGGCCAGAGCCAGCTTGCCGACCTTCTTCTCATCGACCTGCGCGGAAGAGTATAAGACCACAAAGAAAGCAAAAAGCAGAGTAATGAAGTCCGCATAAGAAACCAGCCAGCGTTCATGGTTCGTGTTTCTGTGCGGGCGTTTGCGGCGGCGGCTCATTGTTTGGCCTCGTCCCTTTCATCCCCGGCCTGATTTGCCTCGACCAGGAAACCCAGCAGCTTCGTTTCCAGCATTCGCGGGTTCATACCTTCTAGGATCGATGCCACACCCTCAAGCTTCATTTCTCGCATGATCTGTTCGTCGCGAATGCGGAGTTTCATCTTTCCCGCCATCGGGAGGTAAAGAAGGTTGGCAGAACCTACTCCGTAGACAGTGGCCACGAAGGCAACGGCGATGCCTTTCCCAACTTCGTCAATCTTGTCCAGATGCTGCATGACCTGGATCAGCCCAAGCACCGCTCCGATGATGCCGATGGTCGGAGCGAAGCCGCCGGCAGACTCAAATACCTGGGGAACTTGTTCTTCATACTCGGCCTGATTATCGAGTTCCAGTTCCATCATCTTGCGCAGCTCCTGAGGTTCCGTGCCGTCAACTGCCAACATTAAGGACTTCCTCAGAAACGGATCTTCGATCTCGGGCAACTCCGCATCCAAGGAAACGATGCCATGGCGGCGGGCCTTCTGCGCGTATTGCACCAGCTGCTGAATGACGGCTTGCGGATCGCGATGAGGATTGACGAAAACCGAGCCCAGTTGCCGGAAGGCGTGCAGAATTGTGGGCAGGGGGAACTGGAGCATCACCGCCCCGAGGGTCCCACCGAACACAATCATCGCGGCCGTGGGCTGCAGGATCTGGCCCAGGTTCCCGCCTTCGAGGCGGAGCCCGACAAAGACTCCTCCCAAAGCCAGAGTGATCCCGCCGAGACTGGCCTTATCGAGATTCACCTCGCTGGCTCCCTTTTGCCAACTTCGGGATGATTGGGCAGCAGGGTGTGCGAAGAAGAGCTATCCCATGCCGAGGGCAGGCCTTGTAAAACCAAGCGCCGGAATTCGATGATCGCGGCAAGGACGTCTTTGGCACTCTCCCGTACGACAATCTTTTCTCCCGTGACCAGCGTGATGAGCGTGTCCGGGGACTGCTCCACGAACTTGATGAGATCGGAGTTTACGATCAACGACTGATTATTGAGACGAGTAAGCCGGATCATTTTCTCCCCATTCAGCTTTTGCCCTCGCGAGATGCGAAGACACACAGTGCCCTAGGGGAAGCTATCGGCGAAGCAGTAATACGGCTTGTGTTGCTGCGGAAAGGTGGCGGTTACTTTGGGGCTATGTCGGACAGCCGCTGACTAGGGTGAAGTTACTAAAGCGGAAGAGGGCACTGCCGATGGACACAACAGACATTCGGGTTCCGAGCACGCGGTGGAACAGGAATTCCGCAGAGATCCATGGCTGGGGAGGCGGTTCCAAGTAAGCGGGACCAACTCAAATAAAGGAGAAATACAATGCCTCTCGGAATCCTGAATAACATTCCGTCGCTCCAGGCGGAAAATGAACTTACTCTGACCAGCACCTCTCTGAACAACACGCTGGAGCAGTTAGCCTCAGGGTCGCGCATCAACTCCGGCGCCGATGATCCCGCTGGCCTGGCCATTGCCAACGGATTGCAAGCCAATATCAGCGCCTTGACGCAATCCGTATCGAATGCGAATGATGGCGTCGGCGAATTGCAACTCGCCGATGGCGCGCTCGCGCAGGTCACAAACCTTCTCAACACCGCAATCACACTGGCCACGGAATCGGCCACGGGCACGGTATCGAATGAGCAACGCACCGCCATCCAGGCGCAGTATTCGTCCATCCTCGCAGAAATCAACCAGATTGGCACCGCCACAACTTATAACGGCCAATCGGTATTTCAGAGCGGTACGGCGCCCAACCTCAATGCAGCAGATAGCGCGAATAATGTGGCTACCGCTCCGGTGGCGCTGCAGACGGCGCTGACGGTCGGGGATGCCACCACGGTCTCGGCGGGAGGGGCAACCTTCACTTACACGGCAGCGGCCGGCCCGGCAAACCCAAACGTTGAGACCACCGCCGGCGGCGGTCCCAACACTGCGGCCACTGCTCTGATTGCCTCCGGAGTGCTGTCAATCGCTCGAGGCGGCGTTACCACGACTTACACGGTGGGCACAGGTGCGGTCACTCTGCAATCGCTGATCACAGCCATCAGTACCGGGGCCAGCGTCACGGGTGGCGGCACGATTGCAACCACCGGCGTCCTAGTCGGAGGAGGCGCGGCCATTGGTTTGAGCGCCGCGTTGGTCGGTGGGCAATTGCAAGTCACCGATACCGCTGGTAACAACAACCTTGCGGTAACCGGCTTCGCGGCGACCATTACAGGCACCACCAGCGTCGCCGATTCCACGGCTCCAACTGTGCAGAGCTTGGTCAACGCGATCAACGGCTCCGCCCTCGGGGTGCAGGCCGCGGTGGTTGGCGGCGCGCTTCAGGTTACCGACCCGTTGAATCGGGCCGACCTTGCTGTCACCACCGACGACACCGTGCTGGGTGCTCCAGTTGCAGGTGCTCCTACCGCTTTCACGACGCCGAACACCGTCGGCGCCGCAACGCCCAATACCAACCAGCTCGTCGGCAACGTCACGGGGCTGACCACCGTCTCCGTCCTCGCCGCCGGCCTCATCACGAGCTTCACTGCTGGAAGCAAAACCTTCAGCTATACGGCCCCTGGAGGCGGCTCGACCGTCGGAGCTCTCATCAGCGCCATCAATAACCCCGCCACCGATCCAGCCGGCCTTACCGCCTACCTCAACGCGGCCGGCAGCCTGGTCGTCACCGATCCCAACAACAACGACAACCTGGGGGTCGGCGCGACCACTACCGACACCGTCATCGGAACCTTAACCAACCCGGCGACAAGCGCCAACACCACCACGAACATTTTCCTGAGTGACTCAACCGCCATCGGATCGGCCCAGATTGCAGTAATTATTGGCGCCTTGCAGACAACGGGAATTACGAACGGCAGCGGCGGCAGCGGCGTGAACCTGGCTACCACGGACCTCAGCACGCAAACCGATGCGCAAACTGCATTAACCCTGATTAATGCGGCCATCTCGAACGTGGCCAGTGTGCGCGGCACTTTGGGCGCGATTTCCAACCGGCTGACCGCGGCCAGCGCCGTCATCAACAGCCAGGTTCAGAACCTGACGTCGGCGGAAAACACCATCACCGCTGCCGACATTCCGACGGTCGTGGCCAACCTCACCAAATACTCGATCCTGGAACAGACCGGCATCTCCGCTCTGGCCCAGGCCAACCAGCAACAGCAGCTCGTGCTGAAGCTGTTGCAGTAAGTTCCCGTTCGGAAGGAGGCGGTCAAGCCTCCCTAAGGTTTTGTCTTTTTGAGTAGCTCGATATGAGCTTGAGTCGCGCACCCATAGTTCCACCTTCGGCGGATGTTCAGGCCGAAGAGGGAGGAGTGTGCGCCGCGTCTTCATTTCCCACTTCAGGAACCGCTTCAACTGGGGAAATGTATCGGGCACAAAAAGTGCGCGCCGAGGCCATCCTCGCCGCGGGTGAATTCAAAGTGCAGCCGTTCACGCCAGATCGCAGGAGGAAAAGATCATGGGCGTTAGCCTAAATCCATCTACCATCCTCTCCGGGCAAGGTATTGACGTAAGTTCTGTCGTGCAGCAGATTATTTCTGAACAGAGTGGACAATTGTCCGTATGGCAAGGGCAGCAAACAGCTTTTGCGACGCAAGACGGGTTGCTCGAAGGGGAGGAGAATAACCTCACCAACCTGCAGACCGCTATCGCCGCGCTGGCCGACACCGCGGGAGCGCTCACCGCACAGGCGGCAACGTCGTCGAACCCGGGTGTAGTGTCGGCAACGGCCCAAAACTCGGCCATCGCCGGAACTCACCAGATCGTGGTGACCAGCCTAGCCACGACCGGCACGCTGTACACCAATCCCATCGCCGCCGGCGCCAATACATCCTTCCTTTCAAGCGGACAAACCACCGGAGACGTTCAGCTGCAGGTGGGAGGAAGCGGCGGGACGACCTACGATATTCCGATCACTCAGGGCAGCAATGACACGCTCAACACGCTGGCCAGCTACATCAATACCCAGAGCGCGGCGAACAACTGGAAAGTAACCGCCAGCGTAGTGAGTGACGGCAGTGGTTCGCGGCTTTCTTTGCAGAGCCAAAACTCGGGCAGCGCCGGAGCCCTGGCAATTACCACCAACAGCAACACGACCCTGGGTTTCGCCACACCGCAGGGCGGCGCGAAACGCATCGCTCACCATTGACGGCGTGCCCTTCAGCAGCAGCACCAACACTGTGACCGGAGCCATCCAAGGAGTCACGCTGAATCTGGTCAGCCAGTCGCCGGGCAATCCCGTGCAGTTGACAGTGGCGCCGGACCAGAACCAGATCACCACTGCCGTAAACAACTTCGTTTCCGCCTACAACACCGTGGTCAGCACCATTAACTCGCAATATGTCGTAGACCCGACCGGAGCTACGCCGGCTCCTCCCCTGGAATCCGACATTTCCCTGCGCTCGCTGCAGACCAGCATCCTTAACGACTCCTCGTACGCCATCGGCGGCAACGGCGGATTGGTCAACCTGGCGGCATTGGGCATTAACCAGAACAATGACGGCACGCTCACCGTGGGTTCCAACGCAAGTGGTCAGACATTCGCGCAGGTGCTGGCCGCCAACCCGTCGGCGGTGCTGAACTTTTTTCAGAATTCTTCAGGAACCGGGTTCGCCAACAATTTCAATACCGACTTGACCAACGTGACCGACCCAACGTCAGGCCCGTTGAACGTTGATCTCGCACAAAATCGATCGGAAAACGCCGACCTTACCACCACCATCGCGAACTTTGAAGCTCAGTTGACCAGCGAGACGACAGCGCTAACCTCCCAGTACGACGCGGTCAACGCGTCACTGCAAGCCTATCCACTGCTTTTGCAGGAGATCACCGAGACACTGGGTACGCTGGGCTCGGGCACTTCCACCACAGGTGCGCTGATCTCGAGCACACCCACGCTCACCTCGGGGTTATAGAAATATGGATGCCAAGGCTTCCTACCGCGAGGCAGCCGTACGAGGCGCGAGCCCAGTACGACTGGTGATCTGCCTCTACGAACAGGCCATCGAGGACCTTCGGCTAGCCGTCATCGCGCTGGAAAAAGGCGACATTGAAGCCCGCACCCGCGGCATCAATCATGCCCTCATGGTGATTGCCCAACTGCAGGGGTCGCTCGACATGGAGCGTGGCGGAGAAGTGGCCAGAAATCTGGCGCGATTCTACGGCGTCGTGCGGGCTGGACTGGTCGAGGCTCAAATGAAGCAGTCCGGAAGAATTCTCGAGCAGCAAATCTCTCAGCTGGCGGTTGTTTATGAAGCGTGGCTCGAAGTCGAACGCGTTACGGCAACTCCGAAGCCGCTGCCTGCCGTGCTTCCCGAACCGGATATCTCACCGGCAATCTCAAACGCAGACTGGAACGCATGATGCCGCCACGCCTCGAGAACTTGCGGGGAACCAACCACCGGCTGAGCTTTTGGCTCGACAGCATGGTGGCCCAATCCGGGCGGCCAGCAGGAGCGACTCCGGAACACATGTCTGCGCTGCTCTCAGAACTGCTGCGCGCCGGCGCGGAACTGCGCGCCAAACCGCTCCCGCCAACAGGGGACGATCCCGAACTTGACCGTGAAGTTGCAGAATATCGCGGACACGTGGAGAGGCTGCGCGACTTTCTGCCTTCACTGCACTCTCAGTTGCTCGTGGAACGAGCGCGGCTCGAAGCCCAACGCGCCCGAGTGCGGTCGGCGGCAGAGTGGGCTCGCGCTTCACGCCAGACTCTCTGAGTTGGCTCTCTGAACTAACTTTCCGAGCTTCATTCGTCCTTAGTCTTTAATCTTCTATTTCTATTTCAGATAATCAAACAAGTCGATCTGCGCGTTTTGACCCATGGATTCCAGGGTAGCCTGCAGCGCAGTTTGAGAGTTGGTCAGGTTACTGATCACGGCGGGCAGGTCTGCGCCTCCGATTGTGCTTTGCTGCTGCGCCAGTTGCGTGGTCTCGCCGCTGAGGTAGGTTTGCTGCGTGTTGAGTTGGTTCAGCGCGTTACCGTAAAACACTCGCTGCGTGTCGATCGAATTTAGAGAGCTGCCCAGCTCGGTCACTGCGGTGCTGATGCCCGTGCCGCTCTGAAGGCCGTTGATGAGATCCTGAATGCTCTGAAACATGTCGGTACCGGTAGCCGAAAACAATTCGGAACCAGGCAGGTTAGTTTGCAGGCTGAATTCAGTTCCCAGCGTAACGCTGTTCACGCCCGAATTGCCCACATAGGTGACGCCGGAAGGCGAACTGGCATCGACCACATAGGGCGCGGTCTGCGTTGCAGTTCCGGCAAAAACATAGTTGCCTTGATAGGTTAAGTTAGCCAGGCTGAGCAACTGGCTTTGGATGCCCTGCACCTGGGTAGCAATAGCTGTGCGATCGGCGCTGTTGACCGTGCCGTTAGCGCCTTCAACGCCCAGCGAAATCGCCTGTTGCAGGGCGGTAATCACCGAGTTCAGCGCCGAATCCGCATTCTGGATTTCGCCCTGAACACTCCCAACGCTGCGCTGGAACTGATCGGCCTGAGAGGTCTGATCCGCATTCTGCACCAGGCCCGCGGCGGCAGCGGGATTGTCGGAAGGAACGTTGACGCTCTGCCCGGAGGCGATTTCCTGCTCGTCGGTGTTGATCTGCTGCTGCGTGGTTGCCACAGCGGCGAGGAGGTCGGGGTAGGGATCGGGATTTACGCGCATGGTTTGTCTTGAGACGATCGTCCTTAGACAGTCGTCCTTAGGTGAAGATCGTCCTTAGATCGTCATCCTCAGACGGTCAGCGTGCTCATGTTGATGACGGTATACATCATGTCATTGATGGTGGTGATGACCTGGGCTGAAGCCGCATAAGCGTCCTGATACTGCACCATGTTGGCCGCTTCTTCGTCGAGCGACACTCCCGAAACTGAGGACCGCTGATCGTTCAACTGCTGCAGAATGGAAGCCGAAGCGCTCTGCTCCGCCGCGGCGTTCGCCGTGTCGTTGCCCACATTGAAAACGATGCCGGAATAATAATCGCTCGGACTCTGCCCGTTGATGACTGCCTGGCTTCCCAGTGCGTACATGGCTTCCGCATTCCCGTTGCTGCCCGCGGTGCCGTCGGAACTGGCCGCGATCAGCGAAGGGTCCGTGATGGCGACCGAAAGACTCGCGGCCGCGTTGGCGTCCGGCGGAGCGAACAAGTTCGTGCCTGCATTACCTTTGAGGTCAAACCCACCTGCCTGCACTGTGTTCACCGCGTTGGCCAGACCCGCAGCCAGAGTATTGAGCTGGGTCAGAATCGCGGGAATTTCCTGATCGCGAGCCTGCAAGGTTCCACCCAGCTGGCCGGATGTGATCTGGCTGGTAATGTCGTTTCCTTGGGAGTAGACGTCATGCAGCCCTGCGGCATTGGTCTGCGGCTGCAGCTGAAAGCTCTGCTGGCCGGTCACCAGCGGCGCGCCATTCGCCGTGGTGAGTGTAAGAGTGTTGTCGGTCGGAATGACAGAAACATCTACCAGCGATGAGAGCCGGTCGATGGCCTGCTGACGCTGGTCAACGAACGTTCCCGCAGTTTCCCCGACATTCTCAAGATTGCTGATCTGTCCATTGAGCTGCGCAATCTGCGAGGTGAGCTGGTTGATCTGGCCCACGGTCTGCACCACGCTGAGATCAAGGCTGGTCTGCTGCTGGGTCAGGTTGTTGGCCGTGGTGTTGAAGCTGGTAGCAAGGTTGGCCGCCGCGGTAAGTACGCCCTGGCGCGCCGATACATCGGAGGGGTTGGTGGAAAGCTGGTTGATGCTGTCGAAGAAATTGGAAATCTCAGTCCCAATATCGCTGGTCGTCGTGACGAAGTTTCCCTGCGTCTGCTGCAAGGCCGCAGCCAGGGTGCTGAACTGGCCCTGGCCCTGGGTCTGCTGCTGGATCTGCGATTCGAGGATGGGATCGCGAATACTCTCGACACTCTGCAGGGTCACACCCGTGCCGAAGGTGAGAGGATCGACAACGACTGGATCGCTCGCTATCAGCACCGGCTGCTCGCGGGAATAGCCCGGCGTGTTTACGTTGGCCACGTTGTTGGTGGTCGCCTCGAGAGCGCCTTGCTCAGCGGTCAATCGACTGAGGGCAGTCGACAAGCTGGCATTCAGGCTCGACATGATTCAGATCTCTCCACGCGACTTCCAACCAGAATTCCAATCGGAATTCTGAACCCTGGCCCGGGAGGGCACACCGCGTCCCGCCACTAGCGGACCGTAGTTAACACTCTGACCGGCCAGCATGTTGGCCAGCACCCGCAGTTTCGTTCGCGACCGGGCCAGCAGTGCCGCCTGCAGCCGCGCCGCCTCCAGAACCCGGTGGCAGCTGCGCCTCAGCTCTTCCTCCAGTTCGGACTCCGGTTCGGGCGAGTTCTCAGGGCAGACGAACTCTCGTTCTTTTGTCACGCAACTTCCTCGTACCCGCGGCACCATGCTGCTGGCCAGAACACCTTCGAGTTTGCGGATGGAGCGGACTTGTTCCCGGGTTTCACGCTCGATCCCGGCAAGGTCCAGCGCCAGCAAAGCCTTCCGGCTGGCATGGAGGCTGGCTTCCAATTCGTGGACCAGCGTCAAGGCGGACCGCGCCCGCTCATCAGCCGTCGGCACAGGATTTGCGGAAGAGAGACCAGCTTCGGAAATGAGTTCGGTTGGCATTTTTACGCTCGTCATTCGGACGTTCGTCATTCGGACGCTCAGGCAAGGCTGTCAATTCGATGTTCCGGTGGATCCTGGTCTTCCTCCGTCTGTTCCGCAGAAGATTCTTCTGGGGGCGCTCGGCGCGGCGGTTTGCCTTCCCCGCCACCAGGCGAAGTTTGGCTTTGCACTCCCGGCGCCTCTGACACCGGAACTGTTTGCTCCACATTCGAGCCGTCGGACCGGTCGACTCTCTCGACTGCCATCGCTCACGTCCCTCCTCCTGCGGTTCAACCCTCCGCTCACGATGAGGACTGCGCCAGCATGTGCGCAAACAAAGCCTGTGCCACCTGTTCCGAGCTAGGTTGGTAGCTCCCGCCCAGAACCATTTGCCGCAGAGCGCTTACCTTCTCCTCACCAGCTTCGGGAAGTTGCGACACCTGCGCCGCCAGTGCCCGAATCTGCTTGTACCCGCCCGAAAGCTGCGCTTGGTCCTGGCCCACCGGCGTGCGTAGGGAAGACTGGCCGGCGGCGCTCGACGGATTTTGGTTCGCGGTTCGGCTCACTTCGGGAAGCAGCTGCGCTTCCGGATTCGAATCAATTCTCATACTTGTTTTCTCCCCCGAAATCCCCTTGCAATTTAGCTATCGGCGGGGGGTTAGAAAGCTTTAATTCTGCTCGAGCGCGTATCCACGACTTTCCCATTCGAGCGGATTATGTTGCTGTATCGGCAAGAGTTACGGGAACTTTAGCCGCCGGAACCAGCTTCTGGCGCTACCGAAATTACCCCTGCGGGCGCTACCTTGGTGCCGCCCAGATGTTGGGCGATCAGGCGGGCGATGCCGAACCCGCCTCCAGCGGCCACCGCCGACGCCAAAGCTTGCGTCCCTAAATAGTTGTAATCGTCCTCGCCCGCCATGGCGTCCTCGCCGGGAACCGTGGCAAAAGTTTTTTCCAGTGACTGCAGTACGCTACCAATCAACTGCGCTTCGAATTCGCGCGCCGCCTTCGGTCCTTTGCCCGAAGCGAGCGCCGCCGCAGACGGCAGCATAGCCGCCCCGCCCACACCAGAAGAAGAAAATCCAGAAGACGAAAGCCCGGAAATCGTGCTCGTCAGATTACCTCCAGTTCGGCCTCGAGAGCGCCCGCAGCCTTGATAGCCTGCAGAATGGAAACCACATCGCGCGCCGTCGCCCCAATCGCTTGCAGGCGCGTCACCAATTCCTCCACACTGGCACCTTCGTTTAGCTCGAGGTTGCGAGCCGGGCTGTCGGAAGCCTTGATTCTGGTTTCTGGCAGTACCACCGTCTGACCGGCTCCGAGCGCATTCGGCTGCGACGCTGAATACGTCGTCGTCACCTCAATCGAAAAGCTGCCGTGCAGAATCGAGACTGCGCCCAGGCGCACGTCCTGCCCCAACACCACCGTGCCGGTGCGTTCGTTGACCACAACCTTAGCTTTGCGGCGCACCCGGATTTCAAGGTTCTCAATGCGCGCCAGAAGTGCGGGCAGATTCGTGTTGCCCGGCACCGGAGTCTGGATTTCCACCCGCCGGCTGTCGATAACATTCGCCGCCGGCGACCCGAGTTCATGGTTGATGACCGCCGCCATTTCCTCGACAGTCGTAAAGCTGGCCTCGTTCAGCAGGAGCGACAGATGCTGGAGCTTGGTGAGATCGAGCGAGTCATCGCGTTCAATCAAAGCCCCGTTCGGAATGCGGCCGACCGTGGGATGATTCATCTGTTTCGAATTACCGCCGGAACCCACCGAATAGCCGCCCACCACCAGCGGACCTTGCGCTGCGGCGTACACCTGGCCATCGGCGGCGTACAGCGGAGTCAACAGCAGCAGGCCGCCATCGAGGCTGCGCGCGTCTCCCGCGGAAGAGACGATTACATCGAGGGGCATTCCCGGCCGCGCGAACGGAGGCAGATTTGCCGTGACGAACACCGCTGCCACGTTCTTCACCTGCACCGTGGTTTGCACCACGCTCGGCGGAATCTCGACCCCCATGCGTTGCAGGATGCTGGCCAGCGTTTGAATCGTGAAGTAAGTCTGCTGCTTATCCCCCGTGCCCTTCAGCCCGACAACCAGTCCGTAACCCACCAGCGAATTGTTGCGGATCCCTTCCACGCTGGCCACATCGCGGATCAGCACCTTGTGATCCTCGCTCTGGGCGAGGGCAACCGTGGCCATCAACACTGCCGCCAGCCCACTAAGCGCCAATGAAATTGCCCATCGAAAATGAACCCGGCGCATGACGCTCTCCTCAAAAACCTTTCCTAAAAACCCACGATCCGCAAAATCCATTTGATCACCGGGTTCGGCGACCGCACGCCTTCGCTGATGATGCCTTTGCCTTTGACCTCGACTTCGAGATTGCCCACACTGTTCGATTGCACCGTGTTCGTCGCATCAAGATCTCCGGGGCGGACCAGGCCGCGCAGAATCACGGTCTCACGCTGGTCATTCATCACAATCTGCCGCTCCGCCTCGACCACCAGGGTTCCGCTCGGCAACAAAGCCGCGACCCTGCCTGTAAGTGTCGTGCTCAGCGCGGTGGTCGAGCTGGCCGCTGCCTTGCCGGCCAGCGCCTGCGTGGAATTGGGCGAGAACAGATTGGCTACGCCGCTGGTTGAAATATGTCCGCCGAGCGCAGTGATTCCCGAGCTGGCCGAGAAAGTCCGATTGGTGGCCACGTTCCCGGTGTTGGTCGACGAAAGATTCTGATTAATGCTGATCGTTACCAGATCGCCCACTCGCGAAGCTTTATAGTCCGCCACCAGGTTGGCTAGCCGGCCATTGTCCACCCACAAACTGCCTGGCGTGGTCGCGGCGGGGATTGGCGCGGTGCCCAAGACGTGCTGAATATAGTCAGCCAGCGCATCGCGTTTGGCGGCAGTCTTATCCTTGGGCCTTGCTCCAGCGATCGAAGAAACCAGGACGACGACTGCAATCCACGCCGCTATGTTCTCGATTTTTCTTGGTATAGTTCTTGCTCTTCCGAGCAGGCTAGTCTCGCCTTCGGAGGTGTTCTTCACAGGCTCGCCCGCAGGGTTCCGTCGCCCAATACTTCAGCTCGCAGAGTCCCGGCCGCGTTCTTGAACCGTACGCGCACAAATTGGCCCAGCCCGCCCGCATCCAGACAGGTTACCGGCAATACCACGCGAATCCCGCCTTGATCCCAGGTGAGAATTGCGGTCTGGCCAGGCTTTATGAGCAACTCGCCGCCGCTTGCGCCTGGATTTGCCAGCGCCCCAGCGGAGGAGCCAGCCGGGAATGCTGCGCGCCGCAGGCTTCCGCCGGATTTCTCCCGCTCGTCGGTCCAAACCAGAAATGGAACGCAGTCTTCCGGACGAGCACAACGCAGCGCGAATTCCCGGCGCTGCAGAGCCGCGTTCCAGGCTGTCCGCGTGAGTTCGAGCGACGCGCTCTGTGGAATGCTGCGGGCGGCGGCACAATCCAGATTCGGCTGGCTATCTTGACCGGGCGAAGCGCTCGCCAGAAACCCGGCAATCTCGGCGCATGATTTCATCGCTCCCGCAGGCTGCACCACGATGCGCTCCGGAATTTTCATGCGCGCTGCATCGCGCAGATTTTCCGTTCCGCCGTTCGCCAGTTCCTCGAGCAGAACGCGAATCCGGCCGCCCTCGAACACACGCACACTACCGGGCCGCGGCGCCGTGCCGAGGCCTACGTGCGCCGCTGCCTCACGAACTTGCGAACAAGTGCCGGGACCGAGCAGATCCGCGAGCGTCAGTTGGCCCTGACCAGCTTCGACGCTCGACTCGACTACCACCTTCGCGCAAGCCGGTTGTGCCGCGCACCGGATGGGCACGGCTGCAAAGATTGCAGCCGTCATAACCACAACCCGTATCGTGGCGAGCCGTTTCATGAAGAGTTCCCCTTCAGTGCCGCTGCTTACCGGCCAAGATTGTTGATGGTCTGCAACATCTGGTCGGCGGCGTTCACCACGCGCGAACTGGCTTCGTAGGAACGCTGCGCCACAATCATGTTCACGAATTCTGTCACCACGCTGACGTTTGACTGCTCGAGCATCCCCTGCACAATCGTCCCCAACCCTTCGCTGCCCCCGGGCGCTCCAACAATGGGATCGCCCGAAGCGGTCGTCTGCAGAAACAGGTTGCTGCCCGTGCTGTTGAGGCCTCCAGGATTATTGAACTCCGCCAGTTGCAGCGTGCCCACCTGCTGCGCCGCGGTTTGTCCCGCCAGCGTCACACTAACTGTTCCATCGGAGCCCACCGTAATCGAGGTCGCTCCCGCGGGGATGGTGATCGCCGGCTGCACCGCATCGCCATCCTGATCGACGAGGTTGCCTTGCCCGTCGGTGTGAAAGCTTCCCGCGCGCGTGTACGCCGTCTGGCCATCCGGCAGCAGAACCTGAAAGAACCCCTGCCCTTGAATCGTCAGGTCGAGAGGATTGCCGGTCTGGCTGAAGTCGCCTTGCTGCTGGATCACTTCCGACGCCGCCGAACGTGTGCCCAGACCCACCTGCAACCCGGCCACCACGGTGGTCTGCTGCGTGGCCGCCGCTCCCGGCATGATCAGGTTCTGATAGATCAGATCTTCAAACTGCAAGCGACGGCTGCGAAAGCCAGCGGTGCTCGAGTTCGCTAAATTGTTGGCGATATTGTCCAGGTTGAGTTCCTGGGCAGTCATGCCGCTGGCCGCGGTATACAGTGCGCGCATCATAATTTTTTCTCCCAAATTTAGTTTGTCATCCTGAGGCGGGCGCCTTTTGCCCGCCGAAGGACCCGGGCGAGCCGCGCGAGTCCACGGAGCCTGCCCTGAGAGAGCGCAAGCGACCGAAGGGCGCGTTTGGCTCGCTTCCTTATATGCCTTACACTTTCGGCAGATCCTGCACCGCAATCTGATTGAGCTGGCCGTCCAGCGCGCTGAGCGCGCGAGACAGCATTTCCGTGTTGCGTTGCACCGTAATCAACTGCACCACGCCTTCCGTGGGACTCACGTTCGAACTCTCGAGCATTCCCTGGCGGACCGACGAATCCGCCGCAGCCACTGCAGAACCTTGGGGGGCGCTGTAAGTGGCGTTGCCCACCGCCGTCAGATTCGTTCCGGGCGGAAATTCCGCGAGCTTCAGTTGATCCACCACGGCGCCGTCCACCGATATCGTCCCGTCCGAACTGATGGCAACCTTCCCGTTCGGCAACGTCACCGGCCCTTGCGCGCCGAGCACCGCGTTCCCCTGGCTCGTGACCAGTTGGCCCGCAGACGTGAGGTGGAAGCTACCGTCGCGGGTGTAGACGATGCCTTGCGCGGATTGCACGGTAAGAAATCCGCTGCCCGCGACGCCTACATCCAGGGGATTTCCGGTCGGCGCAAGACTGCCCGGTGTCAGGTCGAGGCGGCTGCCGCTCAACCCGCCAAAGTTGTTGATGGCAGCGTTCAGAGGATTGGCGCTGACTGCTCCGCTGCCCGCCAGCAGAGAACGAAACGTGGTCTGCTGTCCGCGATAACCCGTCGTCGAAAGGTTGGCGAGATTATGAGCAACCAGTTCCAGAGCTTGGCTCTGCGCCGCAAGTCCGGCCGCCGCCGAATAGTATCCACTGTCCATGGTGTGCTGACTCCCGTGATCGGAGAAGCACTCCACCTTCCATTCGCGATTGGAGTCGGACAGCTTAAGTAGTTGGAAAGAAGGCAGGATTAGCCGAGGAGAATCGAAGAGCATTCTAAGATCGGAGCGGATGAAGGCAGATCCTGCCGGTTGGCAACGTTGCACGCGGCAAAATCTTCCCCGGGGTGGTGGGGTTCTGCGGATGCGAACAAGAGGTCGATCTTACTCGACTGATCACGCCCGACTGATCTTGCTCGAACCAGGAATTATCGGCCGACTGAGGAAGGACTTTAGACTGCATGAAGCGGCTATTGTGAACGGAGAACTGAGAACTGAGAACTGAGAACTGAGAACTGAGAACTGAGAACTGAGAACTGGTGTGCCTTAGCTGCCGGTCTCGAAGCCGCCACTCTGGGCGACAGTCATACGGAGATACTTGTAAGGATTCACCGGAGTGTCGTTGATGCGGACTTCATAGTGCAGGTGCGGTCCAGTAGAACGTCCACTGGAGCCTACGTAGCCGATCGTGTCGCCGCGATGAACTTGCTGCCCGGACGTGACCGCAAAGCCGGAAAGGTGGCCATAGCGGGTCGAGATGCCGTGCCCGTGGTCGAGCATGATGGCCTTACCGTATCCGCCCAGGAAATCGGCGAACACGACCACGCCATCGGCCGGAGCGACTACCGGGTGGCCGTAAGTGCTGCCAATATCCACACCGCTGTGAAACGCGCCCTCGCCGTTGAACGGGTCGATTCGCTCTCCGAAGCTGGCCGTGACCTGACCTTCAACCGGCCACAGGTTTGGTGCGGAGTTCGCCCGGAACCAGTCGGCCGTGGTCGCGTTACGAGTCATGCCCAGACTGATGCCGACCGTAGTAGCGCCGCTGAGGGCGGAGGTGCGCAGAGCGCCCAACTGATCGAGAGAAGAACTGACGTCGGCATCCTGGATTTGCTGTTCTGAGGCTGTAACAAGCGAAGGCTGCGACTTCAATCCGTAAAGCGCCGATACTTCGCTCGCGATCGAGCCCAGAGACGCCACTTGCACGTCACGCTCCTTGGCCACTTGTTCCAGCTGGGAATAACGATCTTTGAGCTGCTGCTTTTCCGTTCGCAACTCGTTGTAGCGCGAAACCTTGAGCAGCATGCGGGTATATGAGCTGGCAATGCCGGTCAGGCTAAGGAATCCAATCGCGGCGCCGACGACGAATACATACAAGTAATGGACCGGAATGGGGATCTTGCGCAGCTGCCCGTCATCCCCCCGAGCCACAAAAAGTATGTAGAAGCGTTTTCGCAAATGCCTTCCTTCTTCTGCTTTGAAATGTTCTTCTACGTTTAACGATCAGGGACGGAACTCCAGGCAAAGTTCTGAGGTTGCAGAAAGCCTGTTCGAACACCTGATCTATTCGGGCCACGCTTCCCCTCTTGGGAATGGAGACTTCTAACGTGCCCTTCACCTACCGGAACCGGGGACCTAGCCGAAAACCTCTTGTCTGCAATTCCCACTAGATGCAGAACTTACAGCTTGCCCAAGGTTACTGCACTGCTCGGCCAAAGGCTTTGTGAATGACTGGTAAAAGGTAACAAACTGGGTTCCCCCTGTCAACGACGCGGCCGGTCAATAAGAGTTACTTAAGAGCCGGTAATCGAATGTAACCAGCGCCCGATTACCGGAGCGGATGGGCACCATCCCGCACTGACCGAGGGGCCATGCGATTTCTAGTCCCGGCCCAGGAGGTATCTTCAATTCGTTGCATTGCATTCGAGGAGTGAAGACCAGCGCGGTGGGTGTGCCTCGCTTATAGTAGTTGCCGTGGTAATCGCCGAGAAAGCGCTGATAGCCCAGGTTCGCCGGCTTGCGAAGCTGGGATCCACCCCTGCTGTTGTCATAGGAATTGGAGACGACTGCGCCGTGCTGCGACTTCTCCCCCGCGCAGGTCGTGGCCGAGCTTTGGATAAAGACACCCTGGTCACGACCGACTTCAGCCTGGAAGGGATCCACTTCCGCCGCGACTGGCACTCCCCTGAGTCGGTTGGTCACCGCTGCCTGGCGCGAGGACTGAGCGATATTGCTGCCATGGGCGGCGAGCCTGTGGCAGCATTTCTTTCGCTCGCTCTGCCGCGTAGCTTGCCGCGAAACTGGGTGAACCGCTTCACCGGCAGCCTGATCAGCCTGGCGGAGAGGTATGGCGTGGCCCTTGCCGGCGGCGACACGGCAGAGTCACCCAACGGAATTCTCGCGGATATCGTTGTCGTGGGCACTGTGCCGAAAGGCAAAGCTATTCTGCGATCGGGGGCCCGGCCCGGCGACCACATCTATGTGAGCGGAGCACTCGGGGGCTCGGCCGCTGCTCTCCAGCAGATGCGGCAAAATCCCAAAAGAAAGCTCAGGCTCGATCCGCGGGATTACCCTCGGCATTTCTTTCCTGAGCCGCGAGTCGCGCTCGGGCGCATTTTGCGCGAGAAAGGCCTGGCTTCCGCGATGATCGATACCAGCGACGGCCTGTCCACAGACCTGGCACACATCTGCGAAGAAAGCGGCGTAGGGGCCGAACTGCAGGTCGAGGCCATTCCACGAGCCAGCGTGGGCAGACCGGCGCGGGAAGTCGATTTGCAGTTTGCTTTGCACTGCGGAGAAGACTACGAGCTGCTGTTCACGGCGCCGCGCAGCAAGCGAATTCCACCCCATATCGCCGGAGTGCCGATCACTATAATTGGACACGTCACGCGATTGAAGAAGATATTCCTGATGAATCAAAGCGAGGCAGGCTATTTGGGATTCGAACTCCAGCCTCAAGGTTGGGAACACTTCCGCAAGTAGTGGTTACTTTGGTGATCTGTCAGCATTAGTGTCTATACCCTCCCCGGTAAAACGGTACTAGAGTAGGGACATGTCGTGCTCCCGAGTTGTCTCCCGCTGCCTTTTGTTTGTCGCGCTGGCGTTTGCTGCCGCGTCTGCTTCGTTTGCATCGAGCAAGAAGCAACCGCCTCCGCCGCCGGCGCACGCTACCGCGCCTTCGCCCACCGTCACCGATGCATACATTCACAAGGAATTTGGCGACAACTGTTCGGTGCTGCCCGGCGAGCCGCAGTTTGTCGGCGATCTCGACGGCGATGGTGTGGACGACCTGGTGATCGCTGCCCGCTGCAAGAATCCGCTGGCTGATCAGTCTGAATTCGCTTTTCGCGTGACCGATCCGTTTGACAGCTATCTGGGCTACGGGAATGTCAAAGTCACGTCCGGGTTCGCCTCAGATGATCCCGAGCGTAAAGGGGTTTGTCTGCTGATTGTCCACGGCGTGGGCCCTGAGGCCTGGCGTTCCGACAAACCGAAACCCAAATTCGTGCTGATTAACCTGCCTTTCAAAACCCTCACGGTAAAAAAACTTGCGCTTAGAAAGAAGACCGTGCTCGGGGTCTACATGGAAGAAAAGGGCGAAGGCGAAGCGACCGCCTCGGTGGTCTTCTGGGATGGAAAGAAGTATCGCTACCAGGTGCTGGGATCAGACCTAGAATAGGCTGAAGATCCGTACTGCTCATCTGACGCCCCACTCTGCTCGACTCAGGCAGACTCTCGACTGTGAGGGCCTTCGCACCAGCCATCCTGCGCACGTCACTCGCTCCACCTACCCGCTATAATTCTTCCGCACATGAATCTCGAAGAAAAGCTCGCAGAACTGAAGAAGCGCAACCGGCTGGCCGAAGAGGGCGGAGGCGAGAAGCGCCGCGAGCGCCAGCACAAGGAAGGAAAAATGTCTGCGCGGGAGCGCATCGAGTTCCTGCTCGACGACGGCACTTTCGAAGAAACCGACAAGCTGGTCACGCACCGCTGCAACGATTTCGGCATGGCCGAGCAGAAATTCTACGGCGATGGATTCATCACGGGCTACGGCCGCATCGAAGGCCGCCTGGTCTACGTCTTCGCGCAGGACTTCACCGTGTTCGGCGGATCGCTCTCAGAGACGAATGCAGGCAAGATCGTCAAGATCATGGACCTCGCCGCGAAGATGGGCGCGCCTGTGATTGGCTTGAACGATTCCGGAGGCGCACGGATTCAGGAAGGCGTGGCCTCACTCGCCGGCTATGCCGATATTTTTCTGCGCAACACTTTATATAGCGGCGTCGTGCCACAGATTTCCGCGATCATGGGACCCTGCGCCGGAGGCGCGGTCTATTCGCCGGCGATCACCGACTTTGTCCTCATGGTCGACAAAACTTCCTACATGTTCATCACCGGCCCTGACGTAATTAAAACGGTGACGCACGAGGAAGTCACCAAAGAGCAACTCGGCGGCGCCATGACCCACAACGAAACCTCGGGCGTGGCGCACTTCCTCGCCCACGATGACGCCGAGTGTTTGTCGATGGTGCGCGAGCTGCTAAGCTTCATGCCCTCGAACAATCTCGACGATCCGCCGCGCAAGCCCAGCACCGACCCAATCGACCGAGCCGACGCCGCGCTCGACAGCATCGTGCCGGCGCAGTCGAATCTGCCTTATGACATGAAGGACGTGATCCACGCCGTGGTCGACGATACCTATTTCTTCGAAGTGCAGGAGCACTATGCGAAAAACATTGTCGTCGGATTCGCGCGCCTCGACGGCCGCTCGGTGGGAATCGTCGCCAATCAACCAGCCATGCTCGCGGGAACGCTCGACATCAATGCTTCGATCAAGGGCGCGCGCTTCGTCCGCTTCTGCGATTGCTTCAACATTCCTCTGATCACGTTCGAAGACGTTCCGGGATTTCTGCCCGGCACCGCGCAGGAATACGGCGGCATCATCAAGCACGGCGCCAAGCTGCTCTTCGCGTTTGCCGAAGCCACGGTGCCGAAGCTCACGGTGATCACGCGCAAAGCCTACGGCGGCGCCTATTGCGTGATGGCGTCAAAACATATCCGCACCGATGTGAACTACGCATGGCCCGCTGCGGAGATCGCCGTCATGGGCCCGGAAGGCGCGGTCGATATCGTGTACAAACGCGAACTCGACGGCGCGGCCAATCCGCAAGATCGCCAGGAATTGCGCCAGACAAAGATCGAAGAATTCCGCGACCGCTTCGCCAGTCCCTACGTAGCAGCCGACCGCGGCTTCATTGACGCCATCATCCAGCCCCGCGAAACGCGCAAGAAACTCATTCAGGCTCTAGCCATGCTGGAGAACAAGCGCGACAAGAACCCGCCGAAGAAGCATGGGAATATACCGTTGTAAACGGATCCGCTGGGAAGCTGCGGATTTCTTACGCATGGTCGTTCTGATGCGACAAGAAGGCTTGGAACCTATTTTCTAAGATTACGTACCTCTCCGTTAAGCTGCCTTGGTCATTGATGCTCCTGCTCAGCAGGTCGAAGCGCAGCAATTCCTCGTTGGCTTTCTGGCCTTCCTCCACTTTCTTGCGGTTTGCTCTACGCTGGGCGTCGAAGTCCACCAGAAATTCTCTAATCGCTGCCCTTTCATCCGGGTGATTCTTTACGAACCAGTAGTACAGGGTGATCGGGCCTTGTGAGCTCAGAAGCACATCCTTTGGCGCAAATACCTCCGCCATATGGTGCAGTACGTCCCGGACTCTCGCCCCTGCTCGATCGAATGTCGTTACCTGTGACTTTAGCCCCTCTTGTACGAATCTATCGAGGTGGGTCCGTTTCGTGTCGACGAACTTTCCGCGAAACTCGATAAGAAGGATTTTCGCCGCCGCGTTAAATTCCTGCTTGCGCTTCGTCGTAAACCGAATCCGGGTCTTGAAGAACCTGTGGCGCGCGATTGAATCGATGAGCCGCGGAACAACTCCGAGCATTGCACTCCGGATCTCACTGCCAGTCAGCGGCTTGCTCCGGTTCAGCCGCACAAATAGATCGTTAATCTTGCCTTCCTCGTCTGTGATGACACTCATAACGCTCAAGTTGAAATTCTCGAACGAGGTGGCCACTTCCGGATAGCGCGCCTTTAGATCCTTGAAAGTAAGTCCCGCGAGTTTTAGCTTCCGATTCGGTTCGTAGGAAAATCTCTCGTCAAGGGCGAGATTTCCATCGAAAAAATTGGATATCGCCTCAAGTCGCTGCTTACCGTCGATGACGGCGTATGATTTCCCTTTCTCGTTCAATGAGGTATTTCCATACGTAAAATCAGCCAGGTAGAGCTTGGGGATGTCGTAATCGTTGAGGATCGAGTCAATTAGGTAGGCTTTGTCCTCAGTGCTCCAAATGTTCCCTTTCCGTTGGTAGGAGGGATTTAGGTCAATATTTTTTCGCTGGCCGTTCCACCAGCTTAGGGTGCGCGAGAGGTGGGGCTGAATTTTGAACATAGCTAGATTTTGAAACCGAAACTTCTCTTCGTTTCCTTCGCCAAGCCGTCCAGGTCAGGAAAAACTACGGAGTCCGTGATGCCGATGTCAGACAGCGACTTCATGAGCCCGCCAATTTTGCCTTGGGGAATGCTGATTTTCGTCAACGTATCTTCGGGAAATCTTAGAGTTTGATACGTTTCTTCCATCGGCAACAGGCTTTTGCCAAAAATGACGAACACTCCTCGCTGCGCGACAATTCGGTAACTATTATGGGTGCCGTAGATCGCTACCGGGTGGTTTTTTATCATGGTAGGGGACTGGAATGGTTCATATCCACTCAGCGGGGCGTCGTCTCCGGGGACTAATACCTCGCCCGTCCAAGTAATATCCTCCAAGGCCTTCCGGTTCCAGGCGACCGGATCTAGGACCCACAGAGCAGCGTCCGTGTCGTATACGGGAATCCCGGATGAATACCGGTCCGGCTTGCCGCACAAAGCAAAATAGAGGCCAACGTATGGGTTTTCGGTCCAGTCTAAGAGCCTAGTCGGAATCCCGAAGTGTTGCATGAAAAACAGATGCTCCCAGGACGTTGTTAGAGGCCGCAGCTGATACGGGACGCTGCGCTGTTTGAATCGGCTGAGTATTTTCGTCTCTAGATCGATAAGTCTGGAGGCCTCGCGGATCGTCGGGTGACGGTAGAGAGTCGGAATGAGGCCGTGCGAGAGGTCACAACATCCTCTGTACCAGAGCGCCCTGCCAGCCCTGGTGATGCCGTTCTGTACGAGTTCGATGAACTGGTTGATCGAATCGAGCTCGACGACTTTGAGAGGTGTTATCGGTTTGCGGCTAGGGGTCTTCTTTTTAGGCATCTTCCTTCTGGGGAGGGAAGGGCTTCATTTTGCGCCGAAACTCGACTCCATGCAAGAGCAAAGCCACAGGAGGGGTTTTATTACCACTTAGGCGGGCGCAAAAAATAAGAGTTCCGAGGTGGTGTTGGGTCCATTCGTCTCGGCCAGTAGCTCGCTTTTTAGACCCTTGCTTGACCTGCTATCGCAGCTTCCCTTGCGGGGTGCTACGCGCGATCTTCGCTCGGGCTCCGGGCTTACCGCCAACCGGAAAAACCTACCCAACGCCTCGGAACTCTATCCTGCCTTCGACGTTTCTTCTTGTTCTTCTCGACCAGCGCTTTGCTATAGACCCTCGTTCGCCCTCCCTGCTCATTTTCATGAAGAGGGTGACTACACTTGAGTCCCGGACGCCGCACCAACCGGAAAAACTCTAGAAGCTGTCAAAGAACGATTACGGTTTTACTCTTTCTGTTTTCAGAGTCAATGAAAACTTTGCATTTGTAACTCGCGTATTTTCAGCCGAGTGCAGCGCGTCCACAGGCGGGTGACCGGAATTGGTGCAAGCGGTTCGGTAGGTTCGCGCAAAAGGCACATCAGACGCGGCTTTTCGCGGTTGATGGATGCGGAAGGACGGGCTTGAACGCATTATCGAAGTGCTTTGCGGCGTGTGAAAATCATGCAGAACGCTTGCTGGACAATGGATATTGAATAAGGTCGATTCCGCTCGGACTCAATCAATTTCGATTTTCTCATCCAGCAGTTGCTTCTCGGCCTCGTCGGAGCCGGCAAGCTCGAACGAGTTGGTGATCGCGGCCTTCCCCTTCTCCACGCTCGTGATGACGTAGGAGCAGCCGAACCAGTGCGCCTCCGCGAGATCGGTCGATGACCAGCGCGCCGGATGGTCCGGGTGGGAATGATAGAAACCAACAATATCCTCGCCACGCTCGCGCCCCTCGCGCTGAATGCGCACCAATTCGCGCGGATCGATGTTGTAGCGGTTCTGGGGTGAATCGGTGCGGGTGTTGCCGCAGCGCGTGGTCGACGTCACGATGCGAGTGCCGTCGTCGCCAACGCGGCCGAGCAGCACACCACAGCACTCATGCGGATAAGTCTCCTCGCCGTGCGCGCGAAGAGCTTCGTAGTCTTTGAGTGCGATCTTCAGCATCTGTGGATGTTGTTCAAGCGGGGATCAAATTTCGCCGGTCAACGAGGAGCCTCAACACTTATTTGAGCGACGTTCTTCACCGGAAAATTTACTGAGTTTGCGATAAAACAAAGGTGGTGAGCTTGTTCGTGAAGCGACAGAGCCTTGGCCTCGTCAGAGTCTTCCGAAATCGTTACATGGGGATGCAGGGTCACCTCGGCAAATGCCGCTGAACCATCCGGGCGCTCGTTCATCACACCTCTCGCGTCGTCCTGATATTCGGTGACTACAATTTTGTTGACCGCACAGAGGTGAAGGTAGGAGAGCATGTGGCACGCCGAGAGACTCGCCACCAGAAGATCCTCAGGATTGTAGCGTGCCGGGTCGCCGCGAAACGCGGGATCGGCAGACGCAAATACCGGAGGCTTTCCGGGAGCTGTGATCGTGCAGTCGCGCTTGTAGGTCGCGTATGTCTTTGTGCCTTGACCTCGATTTCCCGTCCACGCAAGTTGAATCTCATAGTGATGCTGCTTCATGATCTCTCCCTGGAATTACGCTTCCGTCCAGAATCTCTCGCTCAGATACTTCTCGCCCGAATCGCACAGGATGGTTACGACCACGGCCTCCTGCTTTTTCCCCAGTTCTAGCTGCTCGGAAATTTTCAGGCTGGCGAAGATGCCGCCCGCGGCAGAAATCCCCAGCAGCAATCCGCATTCGCGGCCGATGCGGCGGCACATTGCGTAGGCATCTTCGGTCGCGATCTCAAGATTTTCATCCGCCAGCAGCGGATCGTAGATTTTCGGTACGATGGCGCTGGCCATATGCTTGGCACCTTCAATGCCATGAAAAGAAGAATCCGGCTGCAGAGAAATGCACCGGATCGAAGGATTGAGTTCCTTCAAACGCCGCGCGGTTCCCATGAACGTGCCGCTGGTGCCAAGCATGGCTACGAAGTGCGTGATGCGTCCTTCGGTCTGTTGCCAGATTTCGTTGCCCGTGCCGCGATAGTGAGCCAGCCAGTTCGCGTCGTTCGAGTATTGATCGGCATAGAAATATAAATCGGGATGCTTGACAGCAAGTTCGCGGGCCAGGCGGATGGCGCCGTCAGAACCTTCGCCGGGATCGGTATAAAGAATATTCGCACCGTATACGCCCAGAATTCTTTTGCGCTCGGCGGAAACATTCTGCGGCATGCACAATGTCACGGGGAATCCCTCAGCCGCTCCCAACATGGCATAAGCGATGCCGGTGTTGCCGCTGGTGGCGTCGAGCAAAGTTTTGCCGGCAGCAAACTTCCCACTCCGGCGGCCCTCGATGACGATGCTGGCAGCGGCGCGGTCCTTCACCGAGCCACCGGGATTGTGCCATTCGGCCTTGCCCAAAAGTGTTACCCCGGGCAGATGCTGGGTGAGCGAATCAAAGCGCAGCAGCGGAGTATTGCCGATGCGTTCGAGCAGACTCTGCCCCAGGCGCGGGCCGCCGGGTTCCGGCGCATGTTCCGCCGGGAACGCCGCCGCCGTCTTGATGGAAGTCTGCATCATATCGAACTATTCTCTCGTGACTATCGTAATATGCAGGAAAGAGCGAAACACGCTATGTAGTATGGTGTCTTTAGATGACGAAGTTGGCAAGTTGATGCACTCCTAAATATACGGTGTGCGGTTTGCGCGCCGGTTGCATCTAAGAAAAAGATTGGAAATGTAGAAAATGTCGAAAGCATTAGAAGAACGAACTTACGACGAAGCGCTGGCCTGGCTGCGCGAACACGGTTTCGATGTGCTCGAGGCGCCCGGCACCAACGGGCGCGTCTTCCTCAGAAAATACAACGTCTCGGCCGCAATTCAAAAGACCGGCGAAGATGGCGTAAAAATTTTTGCCTATCCCGGCTACCTGATCGGAAGCGAAATCTCGAAGCTGGTTAATCGCGGCTACCAGCAGTTTCTGAAAAACTCCAAGACAGAAATCCCCGCCACTGCCGACCACCTCAAAGCCTTGCAGTCGTTTTCCGAGGAACTGAAAGAAGCGCTCGGACTGCCCAGCCTTTACAACGAGTCACTGGGAACAGTGAGCGATTCCTACCACTACGATCGCCTCAAAGACGACGATAAGCCGCCAGTCGACCGGCCTAAGCGTCCCTGGGAAGTTGCCGGCAAAGCGGTCGCGGTTAAAAAAGGCCGGGCTTAAGTTTCGACAATCACCGCCATAGTCTTGTCATTCCGAGGAGCGCAAGCGACCGAGGAATCCTGGTTTTCCACGCCCGCCTTCCGATCCCTTCCTTGTGGCGATGCCCATCCGCCGGACACTTGTGCGAAACTAGTGGGCTTGCCAAGCAATGTCCAGGAGGTTCACATGCGCCGCAGCTTCCTCAATGTCTTTTTTTTCTCCTGTCTTATGCCGATCCTGTTCATCGCAGCGAGCGGTCAGGCCCGTGTCCAGGACGAAGGGGGTTTCTATGGCAACGACGCGAAAACCATTGAGCGCCTGCTGCGCAAGCAGCAGGAAGCCTGGAACCGGCACGATCTCGAAGGCTTCATGGCTGGCTACTGGCGTTCTCCGCAGCTGACCTTCTTCTCCCAAGGAAAAGAACAGGACGGGTGGGACGCAACGATTCAGCGTTATATCGCGAGGTATGCGAGTCCGGGCCACGAGATGGGGAAGTTGGAATTTTCCGCCCTGCGCATCGACGTGCTGAGCCAGGATTCCGCCTTTGTGCGGGGTGTGTGGAAGTTGACGATGCCCGACGGCAAGACTCCGAGCGGATTGTTCACGCTGGTGCTGCGCAAATTCCCTGATGTGGGATGGAAGATCGTGCACGATCACACGTCGGCTTCGGAATGAACCAGTTTTAGCTTCTAGCCGCCCGCCCGATGCCTTTGTCCATGGCTTCGTTGGCCAGTCGGTCGGCGTCGCGATTGTGTTCGCGGAGAGCGTGCCCGATCGAGAACCATTCCAGCTGCGCGATCAATTCCTTGGCGCGGCCGTGAAGATCCTTCAGCGTCGCATTCTTCACTTTGTAAATGCCTTTGATCTGGCGCACCAGCAGCTCGGAATCGCTGATGAGCTTCAGGGCTTTCGGTCCGTGCTCAATAGCGTATTCGAGAGCAGCAATCAGGCCCTGATACTCGGCAAAATTGTTGGTCTGGTGGCCGAGGTATTCGCTAAGATGGGCGACCTTGCGTCCCGACTCATCCTGAATTACCACGCCGTAACCGGCAGGGCCGGGGTTGCCGCGCGCGCCGCCGTCGCTGTGGGCGACGAGGTAATGCTCGGGAGGATTTTCGCGGTGTGACTCTTCACGGTGGGGAAACAGAGGTTTGGTTCCGGCGTTGCGGGAAGAAGGCATGCCTTCGAGTTTACAACGCCGTTTCCCGGGCTACGAACTGTCATCCCGAGCGAAGCGAGGGATCCTGGTGTCCGCTTGCTGCGACAGAACGGGTGACGCGGGCGAGAACCAAGATCCCTCGCTTCGCTCGGGATGACAAGCTTTTTTGTGCAGCCCGGATTTGCAACCGGCCGAAGCCTAGCGGCCGGCGGCTAGGCGCGTGGCCAGGCGGGCGGGCAGGTTCGCAGAGAGGATCCGTTCCTGCGCGGCTTTCAGATTGTAAGGTACCCGATGGAAGTGGACGACCTGGGCCTCCGTATCGAACAGCGCGAAAGCGGCGCGCCAGTCTCCGTCGCGCGGTTGTCCCACCGAGCCCGGATTGATCATGTATCGCGTGTTTGGCTTAAGCTGCAATGAGACCGTCTCAGCTTGCCCGACCGTGCGATATTCCGGACGGAAGCCATCGGCGCTGGAACCATTGGCGAAAAATCCCCCCTGCAGGTGAGTGTGGCCGAAGAAGGTCAACGGCGTGGTGAGCGCGAGCAGCGGCACTAGCGCGTCGCCGATCGAAACGATATACGCATCTTCATCGCCCGGCGAGCCGTGAACCAGTTGCACTTGCGGAAAGCCCTCGAGCGAAACCGGGCCTTGCGGCAGCGCGTGCAGCCAATCGTGATGCTCGGGCGTCAAGGTATCCCGCGTCCAGGTCGCGGCGATGGCGGCGAGGGGGTTGAAATCATCTAAATCGAGCAGGCCGGTCGCAGCTTTGTCATGGTTCCCGCGCACGAAAATCTTCCCCAGTTCGCGGGAGCGCTCGATCACTTCATTGGGAGAGCCTCCATAGCCCACGATGTCGCCCAGGTTGACGACGAAGTCGTAAGGGGGAGCCGCTGCCAGAGTCGCCTCCAGCGCTTCCAGGTTGGCGTGAATATCGCTAAGCAGCAGTATGCGCAATGAGCACCAGACAAAGTGGGGATTATAGAACGAGCGGCAAGGGAAGGGATACACCGGCCAGGGTTATTACGCCATCGTCATTTCGCATTGAGCACGGGGCAGCGAGCCCAGTGTGCCTGAGCAACCTCTACCAGCGGCGGCAATTCGCGGGCGCACTCGGGCACGCGGAAGCCGCAGCGCGGCTCGAAGGCGCAGCCCGGCGGCATGTTGTGCAGCGGCGGCACAGTGCCTTCGATGGTGCCAAGCGGATGCCCACGATCCGTCTTCAGATCGGGCACAGCTTCGAGCAGTCCGCGAGTATAAGGATGCGCCGGAGCCCGAAAAATCTCCTCTTTCGTTCCCAGTTCGACGACGCTCCCGGCATACATCACCGCGACACGATCGGCCACCTGCGAAACCACGGCAAGATCGTGCGAGATGAAAAGCATGGCCAAGCCAAACTTGCTGCGCAGGTCAGCGAGCAGTTCGAGAATTTGCGCCTGGATGGTCACGTCGAGCGCGGTCGTGGGCTCATCGGCGATCAGTAACTGCGGCCGGTTCACAATCGCCATTGCGATCATCACCCGCTGCCGCATGCCGCCGGAAAGCTGATGCGGATAATCACGCGCCCGCCGATCAGGCTCGGGGATGGCAACATCAGCCATGGCCTGAACTGCAAGCTGTGCAGCATCGCTCTTCGAGCGCCTACCGTGAGCCCGCACCGCCTCGGCGATCTGGTCACCAACCCGCATCACAGGATTGAGCGCGGTCATCGGTTCCTGGAAGATCATGGCAATCCGCGATCCGCGCAGCTGGCGCATGGAGTCGTTGAGTAAAGCAGGAAGATTCCGCGCCGCGCCGTTCCCCGCAAACCGAATCTCGCCCGAAACCCGAGCCTGTGGCGGCAGCAGCCGCATGATGGCCAGAGAGGTGATCGACTTGCCCGAGCCCGACTCGCCGACCAACCCGAGAACTTCGCCGGGAGCGATGGAAAAGCTAACATCGCGGACGGCAGGAAGGAAAAATGCGGGGACAGCCTCCCCCCACTGTCCGCCCGCCCGCAGGCCGGCTGGTGGGAACTGAATGTTCAATCGGCGGACGTCGAGCAGTGGATGCACCGTGTCATGGTAACAGCGCGACAAAGTCGTCGCCTCTCGTCGAGGGGACTGCCGAGGCGGCCGTCCCCACATGAGCCACGGTTCCCACTGAGACCTACTGCCCTAGAATCAGCGGCAGCCCGTTCTTGCTGTTGCCGATCACCACGACTTTCGAGTTCGCGCTCTTGGCCAGGTTCTCAGTAGCCTCAATGCCTTTCCACTCCAGCAACGACGGCGTGATGCCCTGCGCCACAATCTGCTGGAAGTCTCGCACGCCGGCGGCTTCGATCCGCTTGCGCTGCGCCTCCTGCGTTTCCTTCTGCAGGCGGAAACTCATGGCCAGCGATTCCTGCTCGGCCTGCTGTTTGGCTTCGATAGCGGCCTTCAGCGTGGCCGGGAGCTGGATGTCGCGCAAGAGAACTTTCTCAACGATCAGACCGCGAGGAGTGAGCTGAGCGCTGACTTGGTCGAAAATCTGCTTGGCCACCTCTTCGCGTTCGCCGGTATAAAGGGCGTTCGCGGTATGCGAGGCCGTCGCTTCGCGGATGGCGGAGCGGAGGGTGGGCTCGACCACGACATTTTCGTAGTCGGCGCCGATCTTCTGGAAAACATCGGAGGCATGGTCGGGATTGAGATGGTAAATCAGCGAAGTATCGAGACTCATCATGAGGCCCTCGCTCGAAGGCACGCTGGCCGACTCCTTCAGAGTCTGCGTCTGGATGGAAAGCTCATTATTAGTCTTCAGAGGATTGATCAGGTGAATGCCCTCCCCGAGCGTTTCACCCGACTGCACTTTGCCAAACAGCGTGAGCACGCCCACGTGCCCCGTGCCCACCTTCGTCACGGCGCTGAACAGTAAAATCACCAGCAAAAATGCGGCAATGCCCAGTCCAATCAACCGCAACAGTCCGCCGCTATGCCCGCCGCCGCCATCAATAATTCTGCCCCGAGCCGGATCAAAAATCGTCATGATAGTTTCTCCCTTGTCTTTCTCTCGTTTCTTCCGTCTCATTCTACGGCAGCGGGATCACCGCCGTATTCGGCTCTCCCGCGCCCAAACCAGCACAGCGGTGAATCTTCCCATTCTCCACGGCATCTTTTATTCTTAGACTTATGAGCAAGATTCACATCCCTACACCTTTGCGCCAATACGTGGGCAAGCAATCGACCGTCGACGTGAAAGCCGCTACCGTGGCCGAAGCCATGAACGCGCTGGTGGCACAGCATCCCGATCTGCGCCGGCATCTTTACACCGAAGAGGGCAAGCTGCGCGCCTTCGTCAACCTCTACGTGAACGATGAAGATATTCGCTACCTGCAGAAAGAGGCCACGGCGCTGAAGGAAGGTGATAACATTTCGATTGTGCCCTCCATCGCCGGAGGTGCTGCCTGATGGGCCAGCAACAAGGATCACAGAGTTGAACCCTTCCACCACAAGCCGCTGTTGTTGCCCTTCCTGTTGGTAGCTTCCGAATTCCGGCGTCTGCGAAAACGCAAATTTCAATTGAGGACTTTATGGCTACGACGATCGAAATTCCGGCAACCCTGAGCAAGGATGAAATCCTGCGCTACTCGCGCCACCTGATCATGCCCGAGGTTGGCATGGAGGGCCAGCAGAAGCTGAAAGCAGCGCGCGTTCTCTGCATCGGTACCGGAGGCCTGGGCTCGCCGCTGGCGTTATATCTTGCGGCCGCCGGTGTGGGCACGCTGGGCCTGGTTGATTTCGATGTGGTCGACTACACCAACCTGCAGCGCCAGATCATTCACTCGACCGCCGATGTCGGTCGGAAGAAACTGGATTCCGCCGCCGACAAGTTGACGGCGATCAATCCATTCCTGAATCTGCAGAAGTACGACATGCGCCTGAGCAGCGAGAACGCACTCGAACTCTTCCGCGACTTCGACATCATCGCCGACGGCACCGACAATTTTCCCACGCGCTATCTGGTGAATGACGCCTGCGTGCTCACGGGCAAACCCAACGTCTACGGATCGATTTTTCGCTTCGAGGGCCAGGCGAGTGTGTTCGCCACCAAAGATGGCCCGTGCTACCGCTGCCTTTATCCCGAGCCACCTCCACCGGGGCTGGTTCCTTCCTGCGCTGAGGGCGGAGTGCTCGGCATTCTGCCCGGCCTGGTGGGCGTAATGCAGGCGACGGAAGTGATCAAGCTGATTCTCGGCGTGGGCGACCCCCTCATCGGCCGCCTGCTGCTGATCGACGCGCTGGGCATGAAGTTCCGCGAACTCAAGCTGCGCAAGAATCCGGATTGCCCGGTCTGCGGCACCCATCCCACGGTCACCAAGCTGATAGACTACAACCAATTTTGCGGCATTCGCGGGGAGGAAAAATCAGTGGGATCAGGCGTTCCGGAAATTCAAGTCGAGGAGTTGAAACGCCGTCTGGATGCGAAAGAGGATCTCTTCGTCCTCGATGTGCGTGAACCCCACGAATATCAGATCTGCAACATCGGCGGACATCTGATTCCGCTCAACGACCTGCCTAAGCGCGTGCACGAACTCGACTCCAGCCGCGAAATCGTAGTCCACTGCAAAATGGGCGGACGCAGCGCCAAGGCAGTAGCCTTCCTGCAGCAGTCAGGTTTCACGAAGGTTCACAACCTGGCAGGCGGGATAACAGCGTGGTCAGATCGTGTAGACCCGAAGGTGCCGAAGTACTGAAAGGCAACCACTCGTCTCGCAGACCGCCGGTGCAGCGAGCGAAGCCGAATTTGTTTCCGACCAGTCCGTGGCAGGGTATGGCTTTCCATACCCTACCTGCCGCACTTGCGCTGAAGGCGCCGGATGCACGGGTTGACATTTGTTCCGCGGAGCGGATAATACGCTTGTCCATGCTGCCCGATTCCCCTTTACGCTCAATGGGTTTCTCCGATTGGAGGGTGCTTTGAAAACGCCTGCGCGCGTGTTGCTGGAAGGGCTTTGCTGCTTATTGGTGCTATGCTCGGTTTCCTTCGCACGGGACAAGCAGATAACTCCAGCAGACTCAGAAAAGGCGAGGGTTTTCATAACCGACAGTCAGTCGTGGTCGATCGCTGGAGCAAGCGGAGGAGGCGGCGGAGCTTACGGAGGCAGCATGGCAGGTGGCGCCCGTCCTCAAACGGCTGAGATCATAAAGACCTTCGGGGAGCGGTGCCCTCAGGTAGTCGTTAACAACATTCAGACGAAGACGGATTACATCGTGCTTCTTGATCATGAGGGAGGCAAAGGAGCGCTGCGACACAAGAACAAGGTCGCAGTGTTCGCGCGGGTTTCGGGCGATTCCATCGTGAGCAAGTCGACGCTCTCCCTGGGCGGCTCAGTTCAAGATGCCTGCGAGGCGATCACGAGAGATTGGACGGCGCACGGCGCGGCAATTCGAGCGGCGGCCGCGACTACCGCTGGGGAACAGAGTAAGCCAGCCGCGACTCCGCCACCCGCTGCGGCCATGGCCGCAGCTCCGCCCTCCGTTGCCGCTCCTGCCGTCGCGACAGGCCAACTTGCCGTAGCCTCTGTCCCTGATCGTGCTGACATCGAAGTCGACGGCAGCTTCGTGGGCAACGCTCCTTCTGATCTCCAGGTCGCCGAGGGCGAGCATACCGTCACCGTGAAGAAATCGGGATTCAAGGACTGGGAGCGGAAGCTGAAAGTCACTAGCGGGAGCAGCGTGCATCTTAATGCGGAACTGGAGAAGCTTCCCGCTCAGTGATCACCGGCGTCGTCGGCAAAGAGCGAGAAAGGGAGCACATTGCGCTCCCTTTCTCGTCTCATCCGTTCTAGTTACTTGCTCGAACCTGCCTGCATCCCGTCGCTGGCTTCACCCAGTTCCAGAGCAAATTTCTTGCCTTCGAAGCGAAGGCCAGCCAGCGTGTTGGGTCCGCTCTCATTGCTGCGGGTCACGGCGGCATCGCTGGCGGCCGGCGTCTGTAGTTCAACTACCCGGGCCGGCACTTTTGCCACCACGTTCTTGCCTTGCAGAATGCTCAACTCAACGTTGGGGCCAGCGCCTTCCCACTGGACTTTGTAATCTCCCGGCTTCAAGGTTGTTCCGTTGACGCTCACAGGGCGGCTGATTTCCAGGCTGCCTTTCATTGCGGCAAAGGCGCTCGAGGCCAACAGCAACGCCAACCCCAGCACCATACTTTTCGACACGGTCGCGAACTTCATGACTGCTCCTTTTTCTTCCCCGAATCTCGTCGGAGAACGGTTGGGGCGGCCCGGTTCACGACTTGCGCGAGAAAACCATTGTGTTTTGCCGCGAATCGCCTACAATGCAGCGGTTGGGGTTCAGCCGATAAGCTCAGTCAATAAGCTCCTGGGCCAGTCGCGCTGTGCACCGGGGGTTTTCTCCTCTGGGCCGCCAAACCGAGTAGGAGAGAATCCCCGAACCCCGCAAAAATCTGAGTTAAACAATGCCGCCAGTCTTGCCTCTGTGCCGGCCGCTTCTTCTATTACGGAGTCGTTTCACCAAAAGTTCCACATTTTCGATTACACGTGTTTGGACGAGGAGTGCACACTTCCGGTAGCAAGAAAAAATGAAGTGAAGGAAAAGGTAAATGTGTTTTCAACAGGGATGGAACAGCCGCGGCGTGTTCTGTCTGGCTGGGGCGTCTTCGTATTCTCTGGTGTCAGCAGCTGATCGTGTTTTTAGGCGGCGTTTGTCGGCAAGCAAATAGCACGCGTGGCGCGGGCACTCATACCCGCGAGCTCTTCTGCACGCTGCCGGCAAGCGAGCGAAATCGTCCGCACCGCAAGGCTTAATCGGCGTCGCCGTGCTGGCGCTCGACTGACCAGATATTGGCCTGATCTTTTTCGAACGGGTAGACGTGTACCATCCAGTTGAAGATTACCGGATGAAACGTTCCGCCCGCAGCATCACAGGCTTCCTGCGTGGTGATCGATCCTCTCAAACCGAACTGCGGATGCGGCAACAACCCTTCTCCGCGACGATCCGGAGGAGCGGCGCAGAAGTTTACGTGCTCGTGCCATTGCGCCACGCTGAGCGGAATGCGCTGGTCCAGTTCATCTTCGGTGAGCCGCTTCGGCGCGGTATACATCACGCCAATCAGTTTGTAGTCATCGCCGTGCTTTTCATAGAGCAGCGAGGTCGGGTGCTCGGGATTGAAATGCATGAACGCTTCCCTGGCGTATCCGTAGTTGGTGAAGTGATACATCTTCTGCGGAAATTCGGGATGGAAGATCTTGAAACCCTCGGCCAGGGCAACGTGGTAGTCGATGTAATGCTCAGAGGCTTTGCGCGCTTCCTCCACTATTTCTTTGGCGCGCTCGGCGTCACCGGGCTTCGCCGGGCGCAGGGCCGTCATCTTCATGTGCGGGCCCATATCCATGTGGCCTTCCATGGAATGCATGGCGTGCGTGCTGGCGTCGTTGTCGCCCATGGGCATGTCCTTCATCGGCATATTCGACATATCATGACCTGACATATCCATGCCTGGCATGCTCTGCTGCGCGCCCGCAGAAGCGCTGCTTCCAGCGGGCTGCTGTTGGCTCCAGCTCAGGGTGGATAACAGGAAAAGCGAAGTGACAACGATAATTCGGTTGCGCATGGAAACTCCCCCACACTCAGTTTGTATTAACACTGGCGCAGCGGAGTTGTTTCTGCAAGAGAACCGCGGTTACCGCAGATTACAGAGGTAATCGCGCGGCCGCGCGAAAGGCTGTCTTCCATAAGGAAGCTGCCTACTGCAACGGCTCAGAAACGTGTTCGTGAACGATTAGCCACTTTCCGTCCTGATTTTCGAAAACCACGGTCCAGCGGAAGTTGCCCATCTCGACCTTGCCCGCTTTCGTCGTCATCTCTTCCTTCACCGTTGCCGTGGCCCAGACCAGATCTCCGTGCAGATGGATGGCCACGTCATCATTCAGCGTGAACGCCGCGCTCTTGTAACCTGATAAGACGCCCTTTACCCCAACGGCATATTCGTCCCAGCTTCCGTACTTCAACGGGGCAATGTCGAAGAAGGTGTGCGGGCCACTGGCGTAGAACTTGGCGGCGTTAGCCGGGTCGAGTGTGGCCCAGTTATCCCAGATCCTCTGCAGGTAAGCTCTGTCGGGAGGGGCCGGAGCCGCGGATTTCTTCGCGGCTGACCGAGGCGCCTGCGCGATGGCGGAAAGAGCGAGAGCGAGCAGGCACAGCAGAAGGGAAAAGCGTTTCATGGTTGGAGCCCTCCAGGGTCGATCCCAATGCCGATCGGAAGATGCGGCGGAATTCTCGCACAATCATAAGCAATCCGCCAAGCGCGCATTGACCGATTTCCACAGCGCACGCTAGAATGGTTGAGTTTGCCTGTACTCGCCGACCCGTTCTGGGGAGGCTCGCCCCGGCTTCAAGCGCCGCGGCGGAAAACACAGCAAGCAGAAGAAGTTCAGCAAGACGTTCGGCGGGAAGTTTACCGCGAAGTTCTGCGGACCCCCAGGAGTTGCGCCCGTGTGCGCATGGGTTCAGCGGGATGCTGACTTTCACAACATTTTGACGGAGGCAGACGTATGTACGCGGTTATCCGCGCCGGCGGCAAGCAGTACCGGGTGGCGCCCGGAGACGTGATTCGAGTGGAGAAGCTGGCTACGGGCACCGATGGCCAGGTGGAGTTCCCCGAGATACTGGCGGTGTCGGGCGGAGAAGGGCAGATCGGCAAGCCACAAGCGGGAGCGCGCGTGGTTGGCGAACTCGTGGAAGAGGGACGCGGCGCGAAGATTCTGGTTTTCCATTACAAGCGCAAGAAGCAGTATAAGAAGCTGCGCGGGCACCGGCAGTCCTACACCGCAGTGCGCATCACCGAGATTGCTTTTGACGGGCAGAGCTTCAAGGCTCCAGAGTTGGCGAAGAAACAGCCCAAGCCGAAGAAAGCTGTGGCGGCACATGAGCAAGAGCACCAAGCTCAAGTGAAGACCGACAAGGGACATGCAAAGAAGAAATCTGCGCCCAAGAAGGCGGCAAAGAAATCGGCTTCGAAGAAGAAGTAATTGAAGGGCGGGCGAATAGCCCGTCGGCGCAGGATTTGACTGGAAACTGGCAACTGGCCACCGGAAACTGATTCTCATGGCACATAAAAAAGGACAGGGCACTTCACGAAACGGCCGCGACTCGAACGCGCAGCGGCTGGGTTTCAAGGCATTCGGCGGGCAGATCGTGCCCGGCGGAACGATCATCGTGCGGCAGCGCGGCACTCGCGTGAAACCGGGGCTGAACGTGGGCCGCGGCAAAGACGATACTTTGTTTGCCAAGATCACGGGACGCATCAAGTTCCTGAACAAGGGCTCGATGGGTAAGTTCGTGATGGTCGAGCCGATGGAACTCGCGGAGTAGTTCGCCTCTGTTCGGGTAAACGGCATCCATGATGTAGCCGCCGCGGCGAGCTGTCTGACGCGGCTTCGGCCTCGTCTTCGGACGAGGCTTTTTGTTTTGCCAGACTGTTTCGGACTGAACTGTCATCCCGAGCGAAGCGAGGGATCTTGGTGCCTGCCTGCGGCGGCGACAGTGATGGCGCAAGCAGAAACCTAAGGTCCCCTTCGACTTCGCTCAGGACGGGCTCTCGCTACGCTCGGGATGACAAGCATATTCTTGGCGTAAGCACGTCGATCTAGCCATGTTTATCGATGAGGCAAAAATTCGAGTGAAAGCCGGCGACGGCGGCAATGGCTGCATGGCCTTCCGCCGCGAGAAGTATGTTCCGCGCGGCGGCCCCTCGGGAGGCGACGGGGGCAATGGCGGAGACGTGATCATGGAATCCAGCGAGCGGCATAACACGCTGGTGCATTTTCGCTTCAATCCCGAATACAAGGCGGAGCGGGGCCGCCACGGCGAAGGCTCGAACAAAAGCGGGCGCGAAGGCGAAGACATTCTTCTCAAGGTTCCGGTCGGAACGATCGTGTACGACGAGGAAACGGGTGAAAAGGTCTTCGATTTTTCTGCTCCCGATCAGCGCATGGTGATTGCCCGCGGCGGCCGCGGTGGGCGCGGCAACGCCCGCTTCGCAACTTCCGTGCACCAGGCGCCACGCGAGCACGAAGACGGTCGCCCCGGCGAAGAGCACAACTACCGGCTTGAATTGAAGTTGCTGGCCGATGTTGGCCTCGTCGGTTATCCGAACGTGGGTAAATCCACGCTGATCTCGCGCATCTCGGCGGCGCGGCCGAAAATCGCCGACTATCCTTTTACTACTCTGCAACCCAATCTCGGCGTCGTGGCGGTCGGCGATCCCAAGAGCGAAATCAGTTTCGTGGTCGCCGATATTCCCGGATTGATCGAGGGCGCGCATACTGGTTCCGGCCTCGGCACGCAGTTCCTGCGGCACATTGAGCGCACGCGCCTGCTGGTTCACCTGGTCGATGTGTCGGATGCGAGCGGACGTCCTGATGTCGTGAAAGATGTGGAGGTGATTCTCGGCGAACTATCCAGCTTCGGCGCTCATCTCGAAGAAAAACCCATGATCATGATCGCATCGAAGATCGATGTGGCCAACAAAGAAAAAGTCGCCGCGCTCAAGCGCTACTGCAAGAAGCACAAGCTGAAGCTCTACGAGATTTCAGCCGTGACCGGCGAAGGAATTGAAGAACTGAAGTTCGCGATGGCCAAGGAAGTTGAGGCCTTGCGCGAACGGGCGCTGCAGCAGGCTGAAGTTGGGGATAGCTAGTATCTAGTACCTATTGAGATTCGCATAACGCACGCACAAGGGGAAGAGTTAACTGGAGCGCTGGTTCCATAGTAAGGCAATGATCGTATGGGCTGTTGCCAAAAACTAGGAGCCGAGCGGCAGAAAGCAGAAAAGCCGCCAGACAGGCCGGTTCCCCCGGCAGCATCTGCGGCTTCATTCACTAATGACGTGGTCGGCCCATTCCACCAGGGAAACGTAGATCGGAACCGTGCCCCATTGCGCGTTCCAACTGCTCAAGTCCGCCTCCGTGACCCCACGGGCCCGGGAGCAGGCTCCTCAAGAGAATACCGGGATGCGTTTGGCTACAACCTTCGCCATGGTCTCGCTCAGAGGAGGCCATCCGATGGGTTTGACCGCATCAACCGTCGCCTTGCGCATGAGGTACGTAGCGTCGTGAGTGAGAAATATTTGCACATCGTGGCCGGCGTCGGCCAGCGCAAGCCCGTGGGAAAAGGCGAAGGATGCGCGGGTCGGCTCATCGGTTCCCCAAGAACTCCTCATCAAGATGTTCAGTTTTTTCTTGGGCTGAGGTTGCTGAGTCTGCGCCTCGCTAGTGGAAGCCGTGATGGCCCCGGCGGCGAGTACGCCAGCTGCCAATCGCGTCGATTTTTCCAGAAAGTTTCGGCGGGTTGTCACACTCCACCTCCTGCAATCGGCAGGATTCTACACGAACCGGGCCTGATTACAAATTGTTGTTAGGAAGTGCCGAGAAAGCGGTCTAACTCGGTACTGGTTTCGAGGTGCTGTACTCTACGCCCGCGGCAGCTGCGACCCGTGCTGGAAGTGATACTGAAGAATCTTAGCGGCCAGGGCCGGAGGCATTTTCTCGCCGTTCGACTCGATCGTGCGCACGACTTCTCCCTTGCAAATCACTTCGGTGGGCGAAAGTCCGGCAATCTCTGCCGGCAGCACCAGATTGATTTCCAGGATCACATTCGGTTGCAACAGATCTTCCGCCTGAAAGAGCAAACCGGAGCGGCTGATGTTTTTCGTCTCGCCGTCATGCCATCTCTCTTCGTTGAGACGGCGGTACTTCAACGGCAGGTGAAGTTGAAAACGTTGCGCGCGCGTCGCCGGCAATTGGTGCAGCGCTTGCACAGCTTTGACCTGAGCAGTTTGAGTGGACATGGCAACCTCCTGGGGGATCGTATCCAGAACTTCGCGAACTTTGTTTTTCAGATTGTGCAGGCTAAAGGGCTTCTGGAGCAGGCGTACACCCGCGTCCAGCGTGCCATTGCGTCCGATCACGTTCTCCGTGTAACCGGACATGTAAAGAATTTTCACGTTGGGACGAATTTCGGAAATGCGCTGCGCCAGTTCGCGGCCGTTCATGCCAGGCATGATCACATCCGTCAGCAGCAGATGAATAGTTCCTTCGTGCGCGACTGCGATCTGCATTGCGACCGCGCCATCGGCGGCCTCGATTACGCGGTAACCCTGCTTCTCGAGAAATTGCCGGGCCAGGTAGCGCAGGTTCGCCTCGTCCTCAACCAGCAGGATGGTTTCCGTGCCGGGCTCGGTGACTGCGGATTCCGCGGGAACAGCCACCTGCTCGGGACTCTCGGCCGCTTCCGCGACGCGTGGTAAATAGATCTTGAACGTCGTGCCCTTGCCCGCCTCGCTGTAGACCCAGATATAACCGCCGCTCTGCTTCACGATTCCGTAAACCGTGGAGAGGCCCAGCCCCGTGCCTTTCGGCCCCTTGGTGGTAAAGAAGGGTTCAAAGATATGGGATTGAGTTTCCGAATCCATGCCCGCGCCAGTGTCGCTGATGGCGAGCATCACATAGTTTCCGGGACGCAGCGGCGCATGAAAACGGGCGTATTCCTCATCGAGCGATACGTTTGAGGTCTCGATGGTCAGCTTGCCTCCGGCCGGCATGGCATCGCGCGCGTTGACGGCGAGATTCATGATGACTTGCTCGATCTGTCCGGCATCAGCCCGCACCGCGCCCAGTCCGGCTGCCGGAACCATCACCAGGTCGATGTCCTCGCCAATTACGCGGGTAAGCATCTTCAGGTTTTCTGTGACCACGCCGTTGAGGTCGAGAATCTTGGGCGCCAGCATTTGCTTGCGGCTGAAGGCGAGGAGTTGGCGGGTGAGCGAGGTGGCGCGCCCCGCTGCGCCGGCAATTTCCTGGGCCGGGCCGCGCACTGCGGGGTCCGGGCCGAGGCGGTCGAGCAGAAATTCCGAATAGCCGGAGATCACCATCAGCAGGTTATTGAAATCGTGCGCTATGCCGCCCGCGAGCCTTCCCACAGCTTCCATCTTTTGTGATTGCCGGAGCTGCTGCTCCAGGGCGCGGCGCTCGGTGACATCTTCGGCAAACAGTTCGAAGGTTCGTCCCTTGCCGCCGTCAGAGACGGCGCGCCCGGAAACGCGAACCACCGTGGCAGTTCCGTCTTTGCGTTTCCATTCGGCGATCAGTCCGTTGAAGGCAGCCGCCGAGCGCAAATAATCTGCCAGTTCGAACCACTGCAGCGTGTCGGCGTGCAGGGTTCCGAGATGTTTCCCGACCACTTCTTTCGGGGAGGAATATCCGAGCATCGCGAGCAGTGCGGGATTGGCGTCGAGCAGTACGCCCGAGGAGTCGCAGCGGCAGATACCGTAAGGAGCATTGGTCACGAGCGACCGGAAATTAATCTCCGAGCGGCGCAGTCCTTCCTGGGAGGCCCGCAGAGCTGCGTTGAACCAGCAAATCAGAGCCGCCAGCACAACGAACAGGGTCAGCCGGATCATGGTCGATCGGTATTGTGCCGGCGTGTGCTCTCCGGAAAATGAAAAGTACGCGCTGACCGTAAGAGCGAACGAAGTGGCGACCAGCCCAGGTTTCCAGCCGCCATACCACGCGCTTACCATCACGGCCACGGCGAATACGGCCAGCCGGCTTTCCGCAATGTTAGGAAGCAGGAGCACCGGAATCAGCGCCAGAGTGGTGCTGAACACGGCAACTCCGTAGCGCAGAATCGACGCGCGGGCCGGCTGAATGCGGAGTAGGGGGAGGGTTACTCGCATGTAAACCATGGTAGTCCCAAGTTTGTTAACAGGCGAGATTACAGGAGTGCATTCCGGATTCGCGGAACCCATGTATTCATAGGGGATTGACTCTAGGTCCAAACAGACAAGGCAACCATGGACTATCGGACAATGCCCCCGGATTCTGTCGCCTCAAGGAGGGATCGAATCCCCAGTACCTGGTACCGAATAGAAACACTCTTGGACTGGGTACTAGGTACTCGGTACTCGGAATCGAACGCCGCCCCGTAAGACTATTCACGGAGTGGCTTGCCAAGCAGGCCTACAAACGAAGACACTAGCGGCGCATGAATATTGGCCTTTTCGGCGGCACTTTCGATCCCATTCATCGCGGGCATCTGGCGCTGGCGCGAGCGGCGAGCGAACGCTGTGAGCTTTCCCGCATCCTGTTCGTGCCTGCCAACGTTCCGCCGCACAAGCAGAGCCAGCCCTTATCGGCCTTTCCGCATCGCTATGCCATGATTGCTCTGGCCACGGCGCCGGAGAAAGATTTTTTGCCTTCGTTGCTGGAGGCGCCAGAAGATTCTGATGCGAGGTCCTTGCGCGCAGAAAAGACGCGCCCGGAGAATCCGAATTACACCATCGACACTGTCAACCGTCTCAAGCAGTCGTTCAAGAAGGCAGACCGGCTGTTCCTCCTCATCGGCATCGATGCTTTTGAGGAGATCGCGAAGTGGCATCAGGCCGAGGCGCTGTTTCGGGAGTGCGAGTTTGTGGTGGCGAGCCGGCCAGGCTACTCGCTGGCTGACGTGGCAAATGCGCTGCCTGCGAGCCTGCGTCCGCGGCAGGAAGTGACGCGTCCGTTTCAAAAGCAGGCGGCTAGCGGGGATCTGGTGCTGAAGGGCGTGACCGTCCATTTGCTCGATCAGGTTTATCAGGCGATCTCTTCTACGGCGATTCGTCAGGCCGCGGCCGCCGGCAAGCCACTCGGCCGTTTCGTAGAGCCTGCGGTCGCGGACTACATCAAGAAAGTGGGACTCTACAAAGCACGCTAATCCTGCGTGCAAAACGCGGCACGCAACCGTCGTTTACAATTAGATCAGAGCCCACGCTGATCCAACGAACTTGATCTGACTAATCAGGACCAACCGACTCTCTGCATGAAAAAAAGCGAACTGAAGTTACAAGTGGCAGCAGCCATTCAGGCCTGCCTCGACAAGAAGGCCGAAGAACTTTCCATCCTGGAAATGGAAAAAGGGTCGGGAGCCTTTACCGACTATTTCGTGTTGTGTAGCGGCTCGAACCCGCGGCAGGTGCAAGCCATTGCCGACGAAGTGGAGCTGCGCCTGAAAGCGGCAGACGTGCGGCCGGCGCACGTCGAAGGCTACCGGCAGGGCGAGTGGATCCTGGTCGACTACGTTGATTTTGTGGTGCACGTGTTCTCCGAGAAGGCGCGCAAATTCTATGATCTTGAGCGTCTCTGGAAAACGGCCAGGCGGCTCGAGCCTTCAGACTTGAAGCCAAAGCCGAGGTCGAAAACGGCGCCCAAGGCCAAGACTGCCTCGCGCAAGCGCACTGCCGCGGCCGCTCCTCGCCGCAAGAGAGCGTAGTTTCGAGTTCTACGATTTTCCGTGAAAATTAAAATCGCGTGGATGGGAAAGACGAAAGAGCCGGCGATTCAGTCGCTCACGGACGAGTATCTGAAAAGGATTTCGCGATACGTGCCGGTCGAAGGGCTGGCGCTCCGCGATGAAGCTGCGCTTCTGCAAATGTGCGGACGGGCTCCGCTGGTGAAAGCGAGTAAAACAACGAACTCTGGGAAGTCAACGCTGGCGCTGATGGATTCGAAGGGTAAGCAGTTCTCCTCAGAAGAGTTCGCGCGGTTTCTAGGGGATTATCAGGACCGCAATCCGCTGCCCCTGGTTCTTGCCGTGGGGCCGGCAGACGGGTTCAGCGAAGCGGCGCGGGGCGCAGCGCAACATACGATCTCACTGGGCCCGATGACGCTGCCCCACGAACTGGCTCGCGTGGTTTTGCTGGAGCAAGTCTACCGGGCGTTCACCATTCTGAAAGGCCATCCTTATCATTCAGGGCATTGAAGCGTTGCGCCGCTGCCCATCTTAGGGTTTCTTTTCTGAAGCTGAGAGAATGTTGAGGATCTCCCTCGCGAGCGCCTCAGGGTCCTGGTCCTGCATGTTGGTGAGCACAACGACGCCCTCGCGTTGATCAGGGGCAATGACGAAGGCTGTGCTCGTGCCCTGCTGGCCGCCGGTGTGACCCACGCCTGCGACGCCGTGTTCGTTGTGTTTGTCCCAACTCCAACCCAAGCCATACGTATCTTCCGAGCCGTTTGAAGGCTTGAGCGGAGTCCACATCAAGTCGCGCGTGGCGCGACGGATCAGCTTGTCATTCAAAATGGCGACTTCGAATTTGGCCATATCTTCGGCGGAAGACAGCCATCCGCCGCCCGGGATTTTGTAGCTCGAGTCGAGAAAATCGGCGTTAAGTACTGCGCCCGAGTCTTTTTTCTGGTAGAAGCGCGTGCGATAAGGGATGACCGCGAAGCGGTCATCCGCCTGAGTCTGTTCCATCTGTGCGGGGATGAGGATGTTCTGGCGCATGAAGTCGAGATACTTTCCACCCGATGCGCCTTCGATTACGCAGCCGACGAGAGTGTATCCCTGAGTCGAATAATGAAACGACGTACCGGGCTGGGCTACGAGGGGATCATCCTTGAAGAAATTCAGGCCGGCCTGGATGGGATCGTCGAAGTGTTTGGTGTTGCCGCCTTCAAGGTCCTCCTGGTTCTCGCCCGCTTTGTAGTGTCGAATTCCCCCGAGGTGTCCGAGCACTTGGCGAGTGGAGATGGGCCAGGGTTTTAGAGGAAACCTAGAGCAGTACTTTTGCACGGGCGCATCGAGATCAAGCTGGCCGCGCTCCCAGAGCTGCAGGGCGGCGACGGCGGTTAGCGATTTGGAAATTGAGGCTAGGCGATAAAGAGTATGCTCGCCGGCGGGGACGTTGTTTTCGAGATCGGCGTAACCGAATCCTTGCGCCCATTCGTACTCGCCGTTCTCGACCACGGCGACCGAGAGGCCGGGGATATGGGTGGAAGCCATGAACCTGGAGACGGCGGCAGCGATCTGGGCCTGCTTGCCGGGAGCAAGTTGGGAATTCTGGGCGCTGCAAGGCGCAGTGACGGCGGAACAGAGCGCGACCAGAATCGCAAGATAAAGATAAATCCAACCGGAATAATGCAGGCGAGCGGATAGTTTCCTACGCATTGTCATGAAGCCTTCCTCAAGACAATTGTCTATTGTAGACTGTGGGACGAAGCGGCCCATGCGAGGCCAGGGGTCACTGCGTGACGGTGGCCTGATAACTTACGGTTTGCCAGTGTCCGTTGCGGCGGACCCAGACTCGAGTGTAGCGATAGGGGCCGCTGAAGTCTTCGCCCAGTTGGTGGCCTTTGACGTCGGCGCGAGCCGTGACCACCGCAGTATCGCCATACACCCGCACAACCATATCCGTGACGTTCATGGCTTCGTACCGGAGCTGCCCGCTGCGGCGGGCGGTTATGGTTTCCTGTTTGGTGGTGACCTGGCCGAGCGGGGTGATGGCGACGTAGTCTTCGGCGAGGGTGCGCACGGAGAAGTCGGCGTCGCGGCGGAGGCTGGCTTCCTTGGCCTGGCGCTCCATGTCGACGATCTGGCGGATGACTTCCTGCTCGCCGGAATCGAAGACTGGTCTGGGGTGAAGGGCAACGTGTTGCGCGGAAAATGCAGGTAAGGCGGCGAGCACGCAAAACAATAACACTGAACACTTGTTGTTCACGACGAGACCTCCGCAGTCTGCCAGCGGACAGAGATCTGCTTGCACCCGATACGCACGGTTGGATGCACGAGTTCCGTGGAAAGACTGTACTTTCGTAAAACGTGTCACAACTCATAAATGGTAAGGAATAGCCTGGGTTATTGAGAAATCACGCCCACGATGTAGAAGAGCAGTCTTCTGGGTGTTTTGTTCGATTTTTCTTGATCTGACCGACTTTCCCGGAACTTCGCTCGGCCATTCTCGTATATGGGAACTAGACGGGGGTGCGTATGAAGGGTCTCGGTTTCTGCCTTGTCCTGCTTGTTCCTGGGGTGCTGCACGCTCAGCAGGTTACCCGCACGTCGGGAGAGCATCAGACACGACAAGAGTTTGTTTCGGGAGGCACGGTTCGCTTGCACCTGGAGACCGGCGGCTACACGATCCGTCCGGGCGACTCTAAGAACGTCATTGTGACCTGTCATGCTGATTCAGAGGAACAACTCGAACGCGTCAAAGTGAAGATCAAACGGATGGGCGAAAGCGCCGACGTCTACGTTTCCGAAACTCCGCACAATAATTTCCAAGCCACCATCGAGGTTCCGCGCAGTTCCAATCTTTGGGTCAGATTGTCGGCGGGAGAACTGGTCGTCGAAGATGTGGAAGGCGACAAGGATGTTCGAGTTTTTGCGGGCCAAATCGAGATCGACGTTCCCCACCCAGAGCTGTACGGTCACCGCGATGCTTCGGTCATGACCGGTAGCATCGACGCTTCGGCATTCGGCGTCTCCAAGGATGGTCTGTTCCGGTCATTCGAGCAGCACGGCCCAGGGAAGTACCGGTTGCATGTGCACCTGATTACAGGTGAGATTGATCTGCGCGGGAGCAAGTCAACCAAGGGTTAGGGAGCGATCCCGAAGGTGGTCGAGCCTCGTTCCGACCGGACAGCCGAGGGCGGGCTTCCTCCACGCGCGCGCCGTTATCCACACCAGTATCCCGTATCCATTCGAGCACTTCTCCAACCCGAGACACGCCCGGCGTTCTGTCATTCAGAAGGCTTTCTAGTAGAATCAGGCATCCTGCAATCATGGCTGACGTACGGCGCGGTCTCATCATCGTGAATACTGGGCCGGGCAAGGGAAAAACGACCGCGGCGATGGGCACGGCTTTGCGTGCAGTGGGCCAGGGGATGCGGGTGCTGATGCTGCAGTTCCTGAAAGGCTCCTGGCACTACGGGGAACTGGATGCGGTGAAGGCATTCGGGGACAAGTTTGTGATGAAGCAGATGGGACGCGGATTCGTGAAGGTCGGCGCGGAGAAGCCTGATCCGGAAGACGTAAAGATGGTCGAGGAGGCGTGGGCAGAGGGCGAAAAGGCGATCCAGTCGGGAGAATGGGACATCGTCATACTGGATGAGATCAACTATGCGATCAGCTATGGCATGCTGGACCCGGCAAGAGTGGTAGAGAGCCTGCAGAAGAAGCCGGAGATGGTGCATGTCATCTTGACGGGAAGGAATGCGCACCCCACAATTGTCGAGGCCGCCGACACGGTAACCGAGATGCGGCAAGTGAAGCACGCGTACGAAAAGGGCGTGATGGCGCAGCGAGGGATAGAGTATTGAGTCCCGAGTACCGAGTCCCGAGCAAAACGATTCGGGTTTGACTCGGGACTCGGCACTCGAGACTAGCGACACACTATGGCTTGGTTCAAACGCGAATCCGGGGAACTGAATACTTCGGGCGAGAAGACGGTGCGCACCGAGGGCTTGTGGGTGAAGTGTGAGAGTTGCCGGCAGATCATCTGGAAGAAGGATCTGGAAGACAATTTGAATGTGTGTCCGAAATGCGAGAAGCACTTTCGCATCGACGCGCGGACGCGGCTGGCGCTGCTCATGGACGACAACGAATACCAGACGTTCGACGAGAACCTGTCGTCGACCGATCCCTTGAAGTTTGTGGATTTGAAACCGTATTCGTCACGACTGCGGCAGGCGCAGCATGACACTGGGCTGAGAGACGCAGTGATTAATGCGCGCGGCAAACTGCTGGGACGGCCGGTGGTCCTTAGTGTGATGGAGTATGCCTTCATTGGCGGCAGCATGGGCGCGGTGGTGGGCGAGATGATTACGCGTGCCGTGGAGCGGGCGCTCGATTCGCACACGCCGCTGATCATCGTGTCGGCTTCGGGCGGGGCGCGAATGATGGAAGGCGTAGTCAGCCTGATGCAGCTGGCGAAGATATCGGCGGCGTTGGCGCGGCTGGATAAAGATAAGGTGCCGTACATTTCCGTGCTGACCGATCCGACCACCGGGGGCGTGACAGCGTCGTTCGCCATGCTGGGAGATCTGAATATTGCTGAACCGGGCGCGTTGATTGGGTTCGCCGGGCCGCGGGTGATCGAGCAGACGATCCGGCAGAAACTGCCGCCAGGATTTCAGCGCAGCGAATTTCTCCTGGAGCATGGCATGCTGGATGCGGTGGTTCCGCGCAAGGAACTCAAGCCTTACATCGGGCGGGCGCTGGATTTCATGGCGGCGTGAGACGGCTGTCAACCCGCCGTGCTTGGCGTTCCTCGCCAATTTGTCATCCCGAGCAAAGCAAGGGATCTTGGTTCTTACCTGCGCTACCCAGGTTGCCGCCGCAGGCAAACACCAAGATCCCTCGCTTCGCTCGGGACGACAACCGTGTTTTGTGGCTACGGCTGAAGGCTGAGAGCGTCTCTATGTCCTACGAAACCGCGGTCTCGCGCATGTTTGCCCTCGGGCACGAACTGGCGCAGACGCCTTCGCACAAATTCGATCTGGCGCACATGCGGGTGCTACTGAATGCGCTCGACCATCCGGAGCGACGTTTCCCCAGTGTGCTGATTGCCGGTACGAATGGGAAGGGATCGACCGCGGCTACGCTGGCCTCGATTCTGCGGTCATCGGAATTGAAAACGGGTTTGTATACCTCGCCGCATCTTGTGCGGATCAACGAGCGCATTCGGGTAAACGGCGAAGAGATCAGTGACGACGATTTTGCGGCTCTGCAGGGCGAGGTGGATTTGGTTGCGGAGAGGCTGGTGGAGCGTGGGGAGTTGCCCTGGCACCCCAGCTTTTTCGAGATGATGACGGCGATTGCATTCGAGTATATTGCGCGGCAGAAAGTAGACCTCGCCGTGCTCGAAGTTGGCATGGGCGGCCGGCTCGATGCTACGAATGTTGTAGATCCGCGAGTGAGCGTGATCACTGACATTGCACTCGATCATCAGAAGTTTCTTGGGAATACCGTGGGGGAGATTGCGCGGGAGAAAGTGGGGATTATTCGTCCGGGCGTAGCGGTCGTAACGCTGCCGCAGCAGCCGGAAGCGAATGACGTGATCGGCAATACGATCCTCGACCTGGGGGCGCGGGCGGTGAATGCAGTTCCTTATGTGCCGCCGGTTTCGCCCGACAGTACCCGGTACCTTATACCCAGTACCGAGCAGAATAACCTCGCGTCTTATCGCTATCCGCTGGCGGTTCTGGGCAGGGAGATTCTGGTGGAGACTCCGCTGGTCGGGCGGCATCAGTTGCGCAACGTGGCTTTGGCGGTTGCGGCCGCGGTGGAGTTGAAGCAGCAGGGGTTCAGCGGAATCACGGCGAAGAGTATCGAACGTGGCGTTCGTGAGACGCATTGGCCGGGGCGATTTCAAGTGATTGTGGCGCGGCCGGGTTGGCCTGAGATGGTGCTTGACGTCGCGCACAATCCGGCGGGCGCGTGGGCGCTGCGGTCTGCCCTTTCGGAGCGGTATGAGGACCGTCCGCTGATTTTTGTTTTCGGGGCGATGCGGGATAAGGCAATCTCAGAGATGACGGAGATTCTTTTTCCGCTGGCGGAGCGCGTGATCGCGACTCGGCCGCAAAATCCGAGGGCGGCATCGCCCGAGGAGATTCAGCGGGCAGCTGAGCGGACCGGGGCTGACGTCGAGACGGTGGACGATGTGAAGCTCGCCTTGGAGCGAGCTCGAGTGCTCGCGGGCGCGGGGACCGTGATCGTGATAACTGGATCAATTTATCTGGTCGGCGAAGTGATGCGAAGTATTGGGGTGAACGTTTAGCACAGCGCCTTGCGGCAGTTTCCCCTAGAATGAAAGTGTGCAGGAAGTGAATTCAGCCTCATCGGTGGAAGTGGAACCGGGCGCAGTGTCGGCTGCGGCCGCGCGACGAAGTCCGCACGAGATTCCGGGGAAGAAGTACGGCTGGTTGAGCCGCTTGCGGTCGTACTTTATTCTCGATCCGCTGGTCTGGGCATACACGCTCGCCATGGGAGTGCTGGCACTGCCCGGCGGTTTGTTTGACCGTGAAGGAAGGCGGCTGCACTGGTTTTCGCGGACCTGGTCGTGGCTCATCATGAAAACGATCTTGTCGCCGGTGAGGGTCACCGGTCTCGATAAGATCGACACGTCGAAGCCTCATGTCTACGCGGTGAATCACGCCTCGGCGCTGGATATTCCAGTCTTGTACGTAAACCTTCCGTTTCAATTCCGCATCGTTTTCAAGAAAGAATTGTTGTCGTATCCGATTGTGGGCTGGCAATTGAAGCGGTCGGGGCAGGTCTGCATCGACCAGCAGAAGCCGACCAATTCGATTGCCGCGATCCGGTCGGCGGTGAAAAGTTTGAAAGCCGGGATGCCGCTGGTGATTTATCCCGAGGGCGGGCGCACGCCGGATGGCGACATCAAACCTTTTCTGCCCGGAGCTTTTTTTCTGGCCATCAAGGCGCAGGTGGATATTGTGCCGGTGGCTTTGGTTGGCACTTACGAACTGCTGCCGATGAATACTTACCACATCAAATGCCGGCCGCTCGAGATGCGCGTCGGCGAGCCGATCTCGACTACAGGGCTGACGATGCGGGATATGGAAGCTGTGTCGGCGAAGGTGAAGAAGGCGATGGAGGATTTGTACTACGCGCCAACGACGCTCTCGACCTAAAGTTGCCCTAGCTCTTCGTTCGTGCCGAAATTCAGATCAAAAAAATTTCCAGATCAACCTCCTAAATTATTGAATTCAGGGAGGTAACAAGGCCTCGATCTGGTTGAGATCGGCTAAAATATTGAATCTAAGGATTTTACCCGCAAAATATTGCGGACAAAGGATTTAGATTGCCCAATTGAATTTTCAAAGAACGGGTGCTTATTTGGGTCAATCATGACGCAGATTGCAGGTGAGGCGCAAGGTTGGATGTCACATACGGCCTGTGGATTTTGTGGGGCGGTTGTATGGCTTGCTCACTTCTCGCAGAGTACGCGAGAAATAGGGCACCCGGCGTAGCATCTGTCTGCTTGGTTCCTTCCACGCCGGCCTCGAGCTATCGGAGCTGAAAATTCACCACTATCTCCGTAACCACCTCTACGGGAGTTCCATAGAGCATATAGGGCCGATAGCGCCACTGCTTCACGGCGTCGATGGCTGCAGGTGCCAGCGCGGGATGTCCGCTCACAAGCGTGAGTCCTTCCACCGAACCGCCCTTACCGATGAGCGCCCTCAATACGACTGTGCCTTGAATGTGCGCCTCCCGCGCATCGGGAGGGTAATCTGGTTGCACTCGGTGTGCGAGGAGTCCCTGCTCAACTCCTTTAGACACTCTGACCCGCGTCGTTTGTCGAGCCGGGCTTATCTGCGGGACGACGCCGTTCACACGCTCATCGTCGTCGTTGAGGACAAACCTGAAAGAGGCCGTTGCACCAACGGCTATCGCTTTATCGCCGTTGATTACCGGCTTGAACTTCCACTTGCTGACGGTCTCCTCGACGGTCCTAGCAAGGATCGGGTCCCCTTTAACAGTTCGGACACTGGTTACGTCGCCGGTGTCAGAAATCCCAAAAGAGGCGACAACTTCGCCCTCAATCTTTTCTTCACGGGCTTGGGTAGGATAGGCCACATTTGCGACTGCTACGGGCTCCAGCTCGTATTCCGGCGGCTTAGAGAGTGATTCCTGCCCTGTCGGGGGCGTGACGGTTGATGATGGAGCGGGCTGTGCTGTCGTGGCGGCAGAATCATTGCCCTGGGCCGGGGCGGAAGGGGTCTGGGTCCAAGCCGCGGCACAGACGCAGAGTCCAAGCGGGGCTATTTTGCGCAAGATCCACATCATTGTCGGGAATTGTATCTCAAAGTGTTGTTTGGCTATCGGTTCGGACCGTCTCGCCCTGACAGAACCTCGCCGTAACTTTTCTCGCTCCCTACCGTTATCCCTGTGTAAGACTACTCCGCGCGGAGAATCTGTTTGAGGGCTCTGACGGCTCGGAACAAAGAACGCCAAGCGGACGAGCGGCTTCAAGTCGAGGCGGCGCAGAAGGACCCTGCGCGCTTTGCGGAGCTTTACGAAAATAATTTCGAGCGGGTGTATGCGTATGTGGTGCGGCGGGTGGGGGATCGCGCGGAATCCGAGGATCTGACCTCTGAGGTATTTCATCATGCGCTGGCGAATTTGCGGCGGTTTGAGTGGCGGGGGATTCCGTTTGCGGCTTGGCTCTACCGGATTGCCGCGAATCTGATTTCGGATCGCTGGGAGCGCCGCGGCCGGGAGCAGATGGCGGACGAGCCGGGACTGATCGAATCCGCGCCGGCAAACAACGCGGAATTTGAAGAAGTGGAACGGCGGGCAACTTTGTTTCGGCTCGTCGATACGCTGCCTGTCGAGCAGCAGCGCGTTGTGGTGTTGCGGTTTGTGGAGCAGAAAAGCATTAAGGAAGTGGCGCGGGAGATTCGCAAGACTGAAGGCGCGGTGAAGCAGTTGCAGTTCCGCGCGCTGACGAGTCTGCGGGCGCGCATGGAGGGTGCCGATGCCTAAGCGCTCTCTGAATCCGCAAAACAATCCGCCGAATGGCGACGCGAAGAAGATCGAGCAGCTGAATCGGGCTGTGGAAGTGTTGCTGACCCGGGCTGACGGCAGGCCGGCAAAGGTCGAGGCCAGCGTCGAGCCACTGGTGCGTCTGGCTGCGGACTTGCGCAATCTGCCGCGGGAGAAATTCAAGGCACGACTTAGATCAGAATTACTGGAAGGGAGAAAGACTATGAGCACTGTTGCTGAGCCTATTGCCGCCGTTCATACGACTGCGACGCCGAGATTAACTTTTAAGGACGCTGCGAAGGCGATCGAGTTCTATAAGGGAGCCTTTGGCGCGAAGGAAAACATGCGATTCGAAGTCGGAGGATCAATCCCGCACGCCGATATCACGATCGGCGACTCGCGAATCATACTTTCCGAGGAGTGGCCGGAGGGTGGAAGATTCAGCGCGGAGACGCTGGGGCATTCGCCGGTGCAGTTGAGCCTGCAGGTGGAAGATGTGGATTCTTTCGCGGCGCGGGCTGTGGCTGCCGGGCTCAAAACGATTCTACCGATTAAAGATCAGTTCTACGGGCGCCGCGAGGGGAGCTTTGTCGATCCGTTCGGCTACACATGGAACATTTCCACGGTGAAGGAAGAAATGTCGGTGGAAGAGATGCACCGGCGCATGAAGGGCATGACCACCGGGCCTGAGGGCGGGCGGATCTCCGCGAAGGATGAGGCGAAGGTGGATCCGGTTCCGCGCGGGTTCCGTATGGTCTCGCCGTATCTGGTGGCCGAGGATGGTCCGGCGCTGCTGGATTTTGCCAATAAAGCGTTTGGGGCGAAAGAACTATTCCGCACCGCGACGCCAAGGGGTGGCGTGCACGGAGAAGTCCGCATTGGCGATTCCATGCTGATGATCGGCGGCGGCGTTCCGGGGCAGAACTTCCCCGGCTCGCTGCATCCCAACGCGCTACATGTTTATGTGGAGGATGCCGACGCCGTGTTCAAGCAAGCGCTGGCAGCGGGTGCGACTTCGATCGACGCGCCGCGGGATCAGGATTACGGCGAGCGCTCCGCCACCGTGAAAGACGCGGCGGGGAACTTCTGGTACATCGCGACCCATAAAGGAGAGAGCTATGTTCCTAAGGGCCTGCACAGTGTGAATGTATACCTGCATCCGCGACGTGCTGAGCCGCTGATCGCCTTCCTGAAGCGCGCATTTGGGGCGCAGGAAGTGGCGAAATACGCGTCGCCCGACGGCGTGGTCCACCACGCGCAGATTCGCATCGGCGACTCGGTGGTGGAGATGGGCGAGGCACACGACAAGTATGAGTCGATGCCGGCAATGTTTTATTTGTATGTGCCGAACGTGGACGCGGTTTACCGGCAGACCGTGGCCGCCGGGGCGACATCGTTCCAGGAACCAACCGACCAGCCCTACGGCGACCGCCAGGCCGGGGTTAGGGACGCGTTTGGGAATACCTGGTACATCGCTACGCATATTAAGGATGTGGCGATGTAAAGCTAATCATCCGACGTTGAGGGCGGGTGGGTACGCCCGCCCTCAATGGCAAAGAGAGCGCTGCCGCGCCACCTGGGCAGGCTTACAATGTTCCAGAGGCACCTGAACATTGAGCATGAGCACCTTCACCCGGGTGATATTCGCAGTCCTGATCGCATTGGGATATCTTGTCTCGCCCACAGCCCTGATCTGGGGTTGGATACGGTGGGTTAGATCACAAAAGCTACACACTACCGCCTCCGTACTATCCTTGCTTGGGTTCATTTTTGCCACAGCATCGGCCCTGCTTGCCATTTCATCCCTGGCGTACGCTCAGGTTCATCACTTTCCGTATTACGATCCTTTGCTACTCCGGATATTTAGGATGGGAGCGCTACTCTCCCTCTGCGGAATTGTTTTTGGAGTTTGCGGGGTGTGGAGACCGAGCCCCTTGCGCTGGCACGCACCCGTTTCTGGGCTGGGAATGCTCGCATTCTGGACAATGGCGGCATCGGGTGAATAGGGTGTTAGTTCGACCGAAGCTTAGCTGTCGCCCTCGGTTTGACCCTCCCGAATCCCTCCAATAAACTGAAAGATTCAGTACGCCTTCGGGTCTCAACTTTATGGCAGACAGCATTCATGTGAAGCTTCCGGATGGGAGCGTGAAGGATGTTCCCAAGGGCACGACTGCGCTTGATATTGCGAAGTCGATCAGCCCGCGCTTGGCGGATGCGGCTTTGGCGGCCAAGACTAACGGCGATCTTATCGACCTTACGCGTCCGCTGGAAAAAGATACCGACCTTCGCTTATTGACCGAGAAAGATCCGGAGGCGCTCGACGTTTACCGGCATTCGTCTGCCCACTTGCTTGCCGCGGCTGTGCTGGAACTTTTTCCGGAGACCAAGCTGGGGCATGGTCCGGCGACGGAGAGCGGGTTCTTTTACGACTTTTACCGGCCTACCGCGTTCACTCCGGAGGATCTGGAAAAGATCGAGAAGAAGATGCAGGAGCTGGTGCAGCAGAATATTCCTTACGCGCGCGAGTTTCTGCCGCGCGATCAGGGGTTGGCGGAGTTCAAGAAGGAAGGCGATTTCATGAAGTGCCATTTCATCGAGCAATTCACCAAGCCCGATGAAAAGATTTCGATTTACCGCACTGGGAAGTTTGTTGATTTCTGCCGCGGGCCGCATATTCCTTCGACTGGGAAAATCAAGGCGTTCAAGCTGCTTAACATCGCGGGGGCTTACTGGCTGGGAGATGAAAAGAATCCGCAACTGCAGCGCATTTACGGGACTTCGTTTTTCTCGAAGAAGGATCTCGATGCGCACCTGCAGCAGGTGGAAGAGGCGAAGAAGCGCGACCATCGTGTGCTGGGGCAGCAGCTTGATTTGTTTTCGATTCAGGAGCTGGCCGGGCCGGGGCTGATTTTCTGGCATCCCAAGGGCGGGATTATCCGCAAACAGATGGAAGACTGGATGCGCGAGGAGTACCTGAATCGCGGCTACTCGCTGGTTTACACGCCGCACGTGGCGCGGCGGCAGTTGTTTTTTACCTCGGGGCACGAAGGCTATTACGCGCAGAATATGTTCGATGCCATGGAGCTCGACGACGCGGAATACCGGCTGAAGCCGATGAATTGCCCGGGGCACATTCTGATTTACAAGGATTCGCTGAAGTCGTATCGCGATCTGCCGGTGCGGCTCGGCGAGCTGGGGACGGTTTACCGCTACGAGCGTTCTGGAGTGATGCACGGACTCTTGCGCGTTCGCGGGTTTACTCAAGATGATGCGCACATTTTCTGCACTCCGGAGCAGATTGAAGATGAGATTGCGAGCTGTCTGGATTTCGCTTTGGATGTGCTGAAGGATTTTGGCTTCGACCAGTTCCAGACCGAGCTTTCAACTTGGAATCCTGACGAACGGAAGAATTTCGTGGGCAGCGAAGGGCAGTGGGTCCACGCCACGGAATCGCTTAAGAAGGTGCTGGATCGCCGGAAGATCGAATACAAGACCATTCCGGGTGAGGCGGCGTTTTACGGGCCGAAGATTGACATCAAGCTGGTGGATGCGATCGGTCGGCTGTGGCAGCTCTCGACGGTGCAGTTTGACTTCAACCTGCCGCAGCGCTTTGGGCTGGAGTACGTCGCCGAAGATGGTTCGCGCAAGCAGCCGGTGATGGTGCATCGCGCGCTGTATGGGTCGGTCGAGCGCTTCTTTGGCGTGCTGATTGAGCACTACGCTGGGGCGTTTCCGGTGTGGCTGTCGCCGGTGCAGGTGGCGATGATCCCGATCAGCGAGCGGCATGTGGAGTATGCCAAGAAAGTTGCGGATCAGCTTAAGACCATTGGGGTGCGCGTGGAAGTGGATGCTCGCAATGAGAAGATGAATGCGAAGATTCGCGAGCACGCTATGCAGAAAGTGCCGTTCTTACTCGTCGTCGGGGACAAAGAGGCTGAGGCTGGCAAGGTGAATGTTCGGATTCGCGGAAAAGAGAAGACTGAAGACATGGCGGCTGGGGAGTTTGTGGAGAAGGTTCGGAAGTTGATTGCGGAGAAGAGCCCCGGGCTGTGAACTTGTACCAGGAGCACCCGCACGCAGAAAGCCCGCTTGGCCTATTCTTCAATGCTTGCGCGTGTGCCGGGCGTTCCATTCCTCAGCGGTGATTTCCCAGATTTCTGTGGGTAAACGTCCGGAGACGTATTCATGCTCCTCCCTCGCAACCAGGCGCATGCCGCTCTTTTCGGAGATGCGGCGGGATGCGACGTTTGCAGCCGCCTTGGGAGCCCGCAGCACCGGGAACTTAAGGGTGTTAAACCAGTAATCCGTGACGGCTTCGCAGGCCTCGGTCATTAGGCCTTGTCCGTGCCAGGGCAGTCCAAGCCAGAATCCACGATTGATGTTTTCTCCTTTCAGCAGGGACACGCTACCAATTAGCTGGTCTGGTTCAGTCTTGAGCCGGAGGGTCCAATGCCACTGATCGCCGCGATCCATGGCGGGAAGAGCTGCATCGCGATAGTAGGTGTAGGCGCCGTCCGGCGGATAGGGCCAGGGAACAGTTTTCGCGAGATAGCGAACGATCTCCCAATGCGGAAACAGCAGCTGGGTCTGCGGGGCGTCGGCGAGCTCTGAGGGTCGAAGCAACAGGCGCGGAGTTTGTAGAGGAGAGATCACGTTTTTCGGATGATAACGCACGCATGACGGGTTGCTCTTGCTGTATTCGTGCTGTCTGAATCCTGTCGCCTGAATCCTGGCGATGTAACATGTTTCCGTGCATGAACTGGCGGAGCGCGTGTTGGGGCGTATCCGGCGCGAGGAATTGCTGCGGGCTGGAGACCGGGTTGGGGTTGCGGTTTCGGGTGGGATTGATTCGGTTGCGCTGCTTCGGCTGCTGGTTGAATTGCGTCAGGAGCTTGGCATCGTTCTCTCTGTTGTTCATTTCAATCATGGGCTGCGTGCGGCGGAGTCGGAGGCGGATCAAGAGTTTGTTCGCGGGCTGGCTCGGGAGCATCGGTTGGAGTTTTATTCGGCTGGCGGGGATGTGGCTCAGCTTGCCGCTGAGGAACATTCTGGTTTGGAGGCTGCTGCGCGCGAGTTGAGGTATGGATTCTTTCGACGGCTTCTGGGCGGAAACGAGGACGACGATGTGGAGATCGAGCGCGGAGTCCCTCAGGGGCTGAAGCCCGAGTCTTCCGCGGGGCTTAACGGCACGGCTGAAGCCGTGCCCTTCCCGAGCTCGATTGCTGACTCGGCTTCGCAGGCCAACGAGTCGGTCTCCGCGATTCTTCTGGACAAGATCGTTACCGGGCATACGCTCGATGATCAGGCTGAGACTGTGCTCATGCGGGTGATTCGCGGAACCGGGCTGCGGGGGTTGGGGGGAATTTATCCTCGCATCCTCGTGGAGCGTGACGATGAGGATGGACACGGGGAGATCGTGCGGCCGTTGCTCGGGGTTCGGCGGCGGGAACTTGAGCAGTATCTGGTCGATCTGAAGCAGCCTTGGCGGGAAGATTCGACTAACGCCGATTCCAAGTTCACCCGCAATCGAGTGCGCCGACTGGTGCTGCCGGTGCTTGAGCGGGAGTTTAATCCTGCAGTTCTGGAGGGTCTTTCCGAGTTGGCGGAGATTGCGCGTGACGAGGAAGACTATTGGGAAAACGAAATCTCAGGCTGGCTGGGAACGGTGGTGCAATGGTCGCAACCGGAGTGGACGCGCGGGTTACCGGGTTTCGAGGGTTCGCAGGCGCTGGTGCAGATTCAGGCTTCTCAGCCTGCGCTGAGTCCTGAACTAATCGAGCGGCTTGAGCAGCCGGGCCCGGCGGTGATGAATGCTTCGGTGAGCCGGCCGTGGCTTTTGACTGAACCACGCGCGGTACAGCGAAGAGTGGTGAAAGCGGTTGGGGACGAGGCGGGGATTCCGCTGGAGTTTAAGCACATCGAAGGAATCCTGCGGTTCGCCGCCGAGGATGGACCGGCGGGCAAGGAATTGTCACTACCTTTGGGGTGGAAGCTTCGTCGTGAGCCGGAAGCTGTAGTGTTTGTCACGCCTGACTTGCGGTGCCAGGAGCGAACTCCGGACTACGAATATCCGCTGGCCGTGCCGGGGCGCAGCCCGGTGGCTGAGTTGGGAGTAGTAGTCGAGGCGCTGCTGGTTGCTCCGGGCGCGCAGGCTGCGGAGTATAATCCGCAGGAACTTCTTCGTGCAGAGTTGTTGCCGCGACGGCTGCTGGTGCGGAACTGGCGTGCGGGAGACCGGTTCTGGCCGGCCCACACGAAGTCGCCGAAGAAGGTCAAAGAACTCCTGCAGGAGCGGCATGTAGCGCAGCCGGAACGCAGGCTCTGGCCGGTGATTGTAAGCGGGGACGAGATTGTGTGGATGCGGGGCTTTCCGGTTCCCGCTGGGTTGCGCGCCGATGCGGGACAGGAAGCGGTGCTGATCCGCGAGGCGCCTTGGATGGTTGAGGAGCAAGGGATCTAGCGTCTGGGTGGTGAGGAAGTCGAGCTTCGGTCGACTGGACAGCCGGGGGCGGCTGTCCCCACATATGCATTTTGGCAATGTACGAGTTGGGTTGGGGAGAGGCAGCGCCACTTCATGAATGCGTCGAAGGTCGCGCCACTGCGACAGGTAATTGCGGCTGACCAGATCCAGAAACGAGTGAAGGAGCTGGCGCGCCACATCTCCGATGATTACCAGGGGCAGACGATCCAGGCGCTGGCCGTGCTGGAGAATGCGTTCATGTTCATGGCCGACCTGGTGCGGGCGCTGGACGTGCCCGTGGTATGCCAGTTCATCAAGCCCAAATACAGCAAGCAGCCGGGCAGTCATACTAGTGAACAAGGCAATGAGGCGGCAGAAGTCGTGGAGATTTTTTTCAGCCATGAACCGGACATTCGCGGCCAGCACATCCTGCTGGTTGAAGGCCTGGTGCATTCCGGCGTAACCAGCGAATTTCTGATGAACGATTTGCGGGCGCGAGGCGCGGCCTCGGTGAAACTGGTGACATTGCTCGACCGGCAGTCGGCGCGCCGCGTGGCTTTGCAGCCGGACTATTTCGGCTTTCTGGTGGATGATACGTTTCTCGTGGGCTATGGGCTGGGCGCAGTGGAGCAGACGAACCGGAACATCCCTTACCTGGCTGCAACTCCGGTCCCGCAGATGACTTAGGTTACGCAAAGTGCAACGCGCCTTTTTGCCCGGGAAAATGTAGAATAGTGGTCTTAGGGAATTTCCCTATCGAAATTGGGCGAACTGCATCTAATTTAAGGTAGGAGCCTCGCGGTCTTCGGGTAGGGAAGGATCCGGGTTTCTTCAGGAGCTTCTTGGTGAATTCGACAGTAAAAACCGTGCTTTTCTGGGTGGGGATTGGGGTGTCTGCCCTCGTGTTGTGGACCGTGATTCAGCAAGGCCGCAACGGGCAGAAGGATGCGGACGTTAATTTCTCCCAATTCATGAGTGACGTGGATCAGGGTAAGGTGCGTGAAGTCACGGTCGACGGCCAGCAGGTGCGGGGGAAGTTCAACGACAACTCCGCGTTCCATACGGTGGCTCCGGCAGTGTATCCCGACATGATCAAGTCACTGCGCGATAAGAACGTCGCGGTGAACATCAAGGACATCAACGGCGGAAGCTGGCCGCTGCAGTTGCTGGGGACGTGGGCTCCGCTGCTTCTGCTGGGCGCGCTGTGGTTCTTCATGATCCGGCAGATGCAGACCGGCGGCAACAAGGCGCTGTCGTTTGGCAAGAGCCGGGCGCGGCTGCTCTCGATGCAGCAGAAGAAAGTCACGTTCAAAGACGTGGCCGGAGTAGAAGAGGCTAAGGAGGAGTTGCGCGAGATCATCGAATTCCTGCGCGAGGCGCAGAAATTCCAGAAGCTTGGCGGCAGGATTCCCAAGGGAGTGCTGCTGGTGGGGCCTCCGGGAACCGGCAAGACTTTATTGGCGCGGGCGGTTGCTGGCGAAGCGAACGTTCCTTTCTTTTCAATTTCCGGCTCGGATTTTGTAGAGATGTTTGTGGGCGTCGGCGCCAGCCGGGTGCGCGACCTGTTCGAGCAGGGCAAGAAGAACGCGCCCTGCATTATTTTCATCGACGAGATTGACGCGGTTGGACGGCATCGCGGCGCGGGCCTGGGCGGTGGTCACGACGAGCGCGAGCAGACTTTGAACCAGTTGCTGGTTGAAATGGACGGGTTCGAGTCGAATGAAGGCGTGATTCTGATGGCGGCCACGAACCGGCCAGACGTGCTCGATCCGGCGCTGCTGCGGCCGGGACGATTTGACCGGCGCGTGGTGGTGAGCCGTCCAGATGTGCGCGGGCGGGAAGAAATTCTGCGCGTGCATACTCGTAAGATTCCTCTTGCTGAGGATGTCGATCTCTCCGTCCTGGCTCGTGGCACGCCCGGGTTTTCCGGCGCGGACCTGGCCAACATGGTGAACGAAGCGGCCCTGGCTGCCGCGCGGCAGAATCGTAAAGCCGTGCTGATGTTTGATTTCGAAGTCGCGAAAGATAAAGTGCTGATGGGCGTGGAGCGCAAGTCACTCATCCTGTCGGACGAAGAAAAGAAAGTTACTGCGTACCACGAAGCGGGGCATGCTCTGGTGGCTGCGAAGCTGCCGGGGTCGGACCCGGTGCACAAGGTCACGATTATTCCGCGGGGCATGGCGCTGGGCGTTACCATGCAGTTGCCGATCGACGACCGGCACAACTACACGCGGGAATATTTGAAGACCGACCTGGCTATTCTGATGGGAGGGCGGTTGGCGGAAGAACTGTTCCTCAACCAGATGAGCACGGGCGCGGGCAACGACATTGAGCGGGCCACGGAAATGGCCCGCAAGATGGTTTGCGAGTGGGGCATGAGCGATCTTGGTCCGCTGACTTTCGGCAAGAAGGAAGAGCAAATATTCCTGGGACGGGAGATCAGCCAGCACCGCGATTACAGCGAAGACACTGCCATCAAGATTGATGGCGAGGTACGCAAGCTGGTGAACCAGGGATACGAAACGGCGAAGAACATCCTGGAGGGCAATCGCGACACGCTGCAGAAGATCGCGGCTGCTTTGCTGGAGCGCGAAGTGCTGGATGCTTCCGAGGTGATGCTGCTGGTGGAGGGTAAGGATCTGCCTCCGATGAAGTCTCCTTCGACGAAGCCCGACGACGGAGTGCAGCAGGTGTTGAAGCCGGAGCCGGGACGCGGGATCGTGAAGGGCGGAGAGAGTCCGGCGCGAGCTTAAAATCAGTTCTCAGTTCTCAGTAGTCGGTTCTCAGTTTAGGGCGGCCTGGCGGCCGCCCTTGATTTTTTGCGCGGGAATTATCCGTTTACGATTTTCATCATGTGTTCGGGGTAGCGATCTCCGGCGGCCGCGCCAGTCGGGAAGATTTCTTCGATGCGGCGCAGGTCTTCCTTCGTCAGCTTCACGTCGATTGCGGCTACATTCTCTTCCAGATACTTACGGCGCTTGGTGCCGGGGATGGGGACGATGTTCTTGTCCTGCGCCAGCACCCACGCCAGCGCGAGCTGAGAAGGCTTGCATCCTTTTTCCTTCGCGATTTGCTCGACCCGGTGCACGAGGTCGAGATTCCTCTGGAAGTTCTCGCCTTGAAAGCGTGGGGAGAATCGGCGGAAGTCGTCTGCGCGAAAATCCTCGAAACGCTTGAACTGGCCGGTGAGAAAGCCGCGGCCGAGCGGGCTGTAGGCGACAAAGCCTACTCCTAGTTCGCGGCAGAGGGCCAGGAGTTCGTCTTCGGGGTCGCGGCTCCAGAGCGAGTATTCGGTTTGCAGCGCGGTGATGGGATGGATTTTCACGGCGCGGCGTAGAGTTTGCGGGGAAGCTTCGGAGAGGCCGATGTGGCGGATTTTTCCCTGCCGCACAAGCTCCGCCATTGCGCCGACTGTTTCTTCGATGGGCGTGGCGGGATCGACGCGATGCTGGTAGTAAAGGTCGATGGTATCAACGCCCAGGCGGCGTAGGCTGGCGTCGCAGGAGCGGCGGACGTAATCGGGTTTGCCGCTGACGCCGCGCAGGGTGGGGTTTGCGGGGTCGCGGACGATGCCGAATTTGGTGGCCAACACGACCTGATCGCGCTTGCCTTTGATCGCCCGGCCCACCAACTCTTCATTTATATATGGCCCGTAGACGTCGGCGGTGTCGAGGAAGGTGATGCCGAGTTCGAGAGCGCGATGAATGGTGGCGATAGATTCATCGTCATCGCGAGGGCCGTAAAACTCCGACATGCCCATGCAACCGAGGCCTTCCTCTGAAACCTTAAGACCACTACTTCCGAGTTCGCGAAATTGCATGATTGCTCCAGCGTAAAAAGATTAGCGAGGCCTAACTACACGATTAACAGATGCATTAACTCTGGTCTTCGATGGCGGGAATTTATGAGTCGCTCGGCGATGCCAAGCATCTTTTTTGTACTGTAATAGCCCCTCGAAATCGGCGAAATCCATGAGTCAAGTGTCTATCTGGTTCGAGCGAAAGTTCGAGTTCTCGTTTCCGGTAGAGCTGTTTCCAAACGTGCTGGCGCGTCTGCGCGGTACGCCGGCGCGGCTCGAAGAAGTGCTACGCGGATGTTCCCGGGACATCCTGGTCAGGAAACCTCGGGGAAAATGGTCGGCCAAGGAAAACGCCGGGCACTTGCTGGACCTCGAACCGCTATGGCTGGCGCGTGTCGATGACTACGTGGCCGGCAGTTCCCAACTCGCGGCGACGGACCTGCAGAATCGGAAAACCGACGAGGCCGACCACAACGCGCGTCCGCTGGAAGCGATTGTGGCTGGGTTCCGCAGTGCCAGGGCCAACCTGCTGAAGCGAGCCGGCGAGCTGGATTCCTCGTTGTTTGCGCGAGCTATTCCGCACCCGCGGCTGAAGACGCCGATGAGGCTGGTCGATCACTTATACTTTGTCGCCGAACACGACGATCACCATCTGGCGAGAATCTGGGAACTGGTTACCGGATCGTGATCAGGATTGTGATTACCGGACCATGACTACTGAATCATGATCAGCGGCTTGGTGCGGGCCAGGACTTCACCAATACTTACCGCGGATACTCCTGCCGCGTTGAGCGACCGTGTAAGTTGCTCGGAATCTTCGGATGCCACGGAAATCAACAGGCCGCCCGCGGTTTGAGGATCGAAGAGAAGTGTTCGCAGGTCTTGGGGAACTTTATTATCGTAAGCCACTATGCATTCGGCGAACTCGCGGTTGTTGTTGAGTCCACCGGGAATGTAGCCGGCGCGAATGCATTCAAGCGCGCCCGGAAGTATCGGGATGCTGCCCGCCTGCAGACTGAAAGACACGTCTGAGGCCAGCGCCATTTCGCGGGCGTGGCCGATCAGGCCGAAGCCGGTGACGTCGGTCATACTTCGAATGCGAAACTTCCCTTGTTGAATTACCTCCGCAGCTTGCTTGTTCAGCATAGTCATCGACTCAATAGCGGCATCGATCCATGGGGGCTCGGCTTTGCCCTTTTTTATTGCAGTGGAAATCACGCCGGTGCCTAGCGGCTTGGTGAAGAGAAGAACGTCGCCTGGCCTGGCCCCGGCGTTGGCTAGAACTCTCTTCGGATCGATAAGCCCTGTGACGGCGTAGCCGAACTTGGTTTCCTCGTCGCGAATGCTGTGGCCACCGATTACGGTGCATCCGGCTTCGATCATCTTTGAGAGGCCACCAGCCAGGATGCGCTCAAGAATTTCCAGGTCAGCTTTCTCGGGGAAGCAGACCAGCGCGAGCGAGGTTATCGGGCGGCCTCCCATGGCGTAGACATCGCTCAACGCATTGGTGGCTGCGATCTGGCCGAAGACGTGGGGATCATCTACGACCGGTGTGAAAAAATCTACTGTTTGCACGAGCGCCTGATCAGGCGCGATTTGATACACTCCGGCGTCGTCGGCGTGGTCGAAGCCGACTAGAACGTTGGGGTCGTGTTGCCGGGCTAATTTCCCAAGCACCGTGTCCAGCGCCGCCGGACTCAGCTTGGACGCTCAACCCGCGGCTTTTACTGACTCCGTAAGGCGGAATGGCTTGTTGTCTGGCATGAATTCATTCTAGTTGAAAGCATAAAGAGCCAAAGGGTGGGCTTTACGGAAGTCGGATCGCTGACCTCGACGTCACCTTGGTAATTAGATGGGGAGATGCTCGAGCCTTCACAATGTCCTTTGATAGCTGAGGATCGCGCTGTTACAGCAATTGTCTGCCGTGGGAAGCGCACGTTCATCCAGGTTAGCGTATGCATGGAATTAAGGCTCTACTGATTTTCGTCGGGTTTATCTTCGTTGCGAGTGTGTTCCTCGCGGCGCTGGTCGGGGAATGGAAAGGCAGAAAGCAGGCCCAGGATGGGCTCCTGCGATTGATCGGCGTCACGGCCTTCATCTTGCTGTGGTTCCTCGGAATTTCATCGGTGTACGTTCGCAAAGCCTTTTTTCTGCACGAGTTGTCCACGTTGAACGCTACTGAAGTCTATTCCGTCCAGATCGGGCGCCATGACTTCAGGGATTACGCGACCATAGAAGAATTGACCGGGGCCCTGCGCCGCAGTCGTTGGTTTGAAGTGAATCATGGAGGGTGGGGCACCTCCATTCCTCTAACGGTGCGAAGGCGATCCAAGGTGGATTTGGTGATCGACGTAGCGCTTTACTTTCGGGAGCCGGGAGCAATTGTGGGTCCCGCGAACCGACGGGGGCTGGGGTACAGTCCGACCCAGGCATTCGCTCCCGACTTGCCGCGGGTGCTGGAGAAGCACGCCGTGAGGTTACCTGATTGCGACTCCGCTCACCACCTGCCCTGCACTGCGGAGCAGTTGAATCCGTAGCATTCGGTTACTTCACTGCGACGTCGGTGACCTGGATCTCGGGATACTGATGGTTCCACTGCGCGGAGATGCTTTCGAAGGTTAGGCGAAAAGTCTTGGATTGGCCGGGGCCGAGCGGGGAGACGCTGAAATCGACCGCTTCGGGATAGGGGCCGGTGGTTTTCAGCACTTGCATGGGGATGTCTTCGCGCTGGGCGAGTTGTCCCAGCTCGTCTTTGAATAGGACTTCGACCGTCACATGCGTGACGGTCTTGTCGCCTGCGTTGGTGATGGTTCCATCGACGTAGCTGACCGTGGCTCCGACAAAATTCTCGGCAGCGCTCATTTTGAAATCGGAGAGCTTGAGGCTGGCGGCGTAAGGAGGCGGTCCGGAGGCGGCCTTGGGCTGGCTGCGAAGTAAAAACGCGAAGACGATGGCGATGACAATGACAACCGTGACTGTGATGGCGATGGTGCGCTTGCTCGAATCGCGATCTTCTACTACTGGCGTTGGCTGGATCAAGCCACCCATGCGTCGATTGTACTCTGGAAATTAATTGCTGGTTTTGAGGAACGCGGCAACGAACAGCGCGCCAAATAGCAGGTCGACGCAGCCCAGCGCGAGATCTCCCTGGGTCAGGGGATGCTGCAGATAGAGAGCGACGAAGGCGGCGCCTCCGCCAAACTTTTCGATCATCGAAGGAATCATCATCGGGCGGAAGCGTGCCGGATCTCTGGCAATTACGAGGAATACGACCTGGAAGGCCAGGCTCACACTGACGAAGCCATAGTAGAACGCGGGATGCGTGATGGGCGGCGGATCCTGGCGGCCGATCAGATCGAAGATGAAATACAGCGGTGATAGCGTCAACACGCCCCAGATGGCGGCGATCCAAAACACGATCCTGGCGAATTTCATATTCTGCCTATATTAGGCGCGATTATTCGCCACCGACCGTGAGGCCGTCAATGCGCAGTGTTGGAGACGCTACCGAGCCGCGGAACTCAAGATCGCTGGCGATCTCGGAGATGTTGAAGAACATTTCTTTCAGGTTTCCGGCGACCGTGATTTCTTCGACTGGGTAAGCGAACTCTCCGCCGGAGATCCATAATCCCGAGGCACCGCGGGAGTAGTCGCCGGTCACCAGGTTCGCGCCGTGGCCGAGGAACTCGGTGACGTAGAGACCTTCTTTGATTTCTGAAATCATTTGCTTCGGCGTTCTGGTTCCGGGCTGCAGGAAGTAGTTGCCCGGGCCGATGCCCGGCGTGCCGGCTAATCCACGGGAAGCATTGCCGGTGGTTTTGAGCCCCAGCTTTTTCGCGGTGTACGTATTCATAAGGTATGAGTTCAGCACGCCGTTTTCGACGACCACCGTCCGGCGTGTCGGAATGCCTTCGCCATCGAAGGGGCTGGTGCCGAAGCCGCCGGGGATGGTACCGTCGTCGACGATGGTGACGTTCGCGCCGGCGATTTTCTGTCCCAGCTTGCCTGCTAGAAACGATGCGCCGCGATAGACGGAGTCTCCGTTCACGCCTTCGAAAATGTGTTCGAGGATCGACGTGGCGACCATGGGATCGAAGATGATCGGAACTTGTGCGGTCTTGGCTTTGCGCGCACCGAGGCGGCGCAGCGTGCGTTCAGCGGCGACTTTGCCGACCTGTTCGGGCGATTCGAGTTTGCTCAGCATGCGCGCCACTGAGAACCAGTAGTCGCGCTGCATCGCGCCTTCTTCGGTTTGCGCGATCGGAACGGCTGAGACTGAGCAATAAGACCGGCGGTATTCGCCGACGAAGCCATGCGAGTTGGCTAGAACTTTGTGGCCGGTGGCGGCGTCGAACGATCCGCCTTCGGAGTTCTTGATTCGCGGGTCGAAATCGAGCGCGGCCTTTTCGGCGCGGCGGGCGTAGTCGATGCGATCGGGGCCGGGGAGGGAATAGACGTCTTCGTGATAGAGATCGAGATCGCCAGTGAGCGAGCCTAGCTGCGAAGCATCGGGGATTCCACCGAAGGGGTCTTCGGAAGTGATCTTTGAAAGCTCCAGCGCAGACTTGACCATGCGGTCCAGGGCAGCGGGTGAGAAGTCGCTCGAGTACGTGCTGGCTGCGCGCTGGCCGTTGAAGACGCGGACGCCGATGGATCGTGATCCGGATTCTTTGAGGGTTTCGACCTGGCCGAGGCGGACCAGCGTGGAGAACTCGTCGCCTTCTCGGACCACGCATTCGGCGGCGGTGGCGCCGCCGTTCATGGCGCGGCGGACGATGTCCTGGGCTAGGGTTCTTAGGTCGGTTGAAGCTTGCTGTTCGATGGCTGTCGTCATTGGAAACGCGGATTGCCTTTTACACTAAGCCCAAAGCTCAAAATCAGGTTGAAACTCCCCGAAGGGCCGCTGGTGCTGCGTTACTGCAAGGGATCCTTCGACTCCGTGTGACTTTCGCGCTTTGGCGCGAAGGTCACTCTCCGCTCAGGATGACAGAGATCAAAAGCCTACTGCATGAAGCCGCCGGGATCTTTCTTGGCGGTGCCGCCGACCGTCAGGCGATCGATCTTGATGGTCGGAATGCCCACACCCACGGGGACGGCTTGTCCGTCTTTACCGCAAGTGCCGACGCCTTCGTCTAGTTTCAGATCGTTGCCCACCATCGAGACTCGCGTCAATACATCCGGGCCGTTGCCGATCAGCGTTGCGCCTTTGATGGGCGCGGTGATCTGGCCGTCCTCGATCATGTAGGCTTCTGAGGCTCCAAACACGAACTTGCCGTTCGTGATATCGACCTGGCCTCCGCCGAAATTTACCGCGTAGATGCCGCGCTTCACGGAGCGAATAATGTCTTCGGGATTATCCTGGCCCGCGAGCATGTAGGTGTTGGTCATGCGTGGCATAGGGATGTGCTCGTAGCTTTCGCGGCGTCCGTTGCCGGTGTCGGCGATGCCCATCAGGCGCGCGGAAAGCTTGTCGCTCAGGTAGCCCTTCAGAATTCCTTTTTCAATCAGCACGGTTTCCTGCGTGGGCTCGCCTTCGTCATCCACATTCAAAGACCCGCGGCGCCATGGCATGGTGCCGTTGTCGATCACCGTGCAGCCTTCGCTGGCTACGCGTTTGCCGATCAGACCGGCGAAGGCGGAGGTCTTCTTGCGGTTGAAATCGGCTTCGAGGCCGTGACCAACGGCTTCGTGCAGCAGGACGCCCGGCCATCCCGGGCCAAGGACGACTTCCATTTCTCCCGCGGGAGCTTCGCGAGCGTCGAGTTGAAGAATCGCCTGCCGGGCTGCTTCTTTGGCAAAGAATTCCGGATTCTTGTCTCCGAAGAAGAAGTCGAGGGCGACGCGTCCGCCGCCGCCGGAACCTCCGCGAGCTGAGTTGCCTTCGGTTTTAGCGATACAGGACACGTTCATGCGGGCCAGCGGCTGGGAATCCTCGGCGAAGGTTCCGTCGGATGCGACGACCAGAATGTTTCGGAGTTCATCGGCGTAGCTGGCGCGGACTTCCTGAATGCGAGGATCGTAGGCACGCGCCGCTTTGTCGGCGCGCATCACAAGTTCAACTTTCGCGGTGATCTCGGCATCGACCGAGGGCAGCGTCACGGGATACAGGCTGCGGGCCGCGGTCTGCTGGAATCCAGCGACGGGAGTCTTTGCCGGGGCGCTGGCGATCAGGGCCGCGGTGCGGGCGGCGTGCAGAATGCGGTTGGCGGAAAGATCGTCGGTATAGGCGTAGCCGGTGCGCTCGCCGGAAACCACGCGCACCCCGCAACCGGCGGAAATCCCCTGTGATGCCGACTTGACCATCGACTCATCCACCATCAGCGAGGTGGAAGAAAGATATTCGAAATAAAGGTCGGCATAGTCGCCGCCGGCGGAAAGCGCGGCCGCGAGGTAGTGTTCCAGGTCGTTTTCGGTGACCCCGTAGTGATCGAAGAAGAAGCGCTGCTTATCGGCGAGAGATGGTTTGATCAAGCTTTTATCCACTGCAATTAGATGCCGCCGGACTGCGGGCAGACTCAGTTGGGCGGGGCGTAGTAGTCAACGTACTCGTCAACCCAGTCATTATCCCACATGGGGCGGAGGCGGGCGGGCGGAACATCCACAGGGAAATTGTGACGATGGTCACATGTCACAGACGGGCGACCTGCGCTGGTTAGAGAATGCAAATGGATCATGCTATGCCGACGGTGACGCCACAAGCTCTGACCCGGACCGTGCAGGATTTTCTCAGCGAGGCCGCGGGCGCCGTCGTGCTGGAAAACGGCGCTGTGGCGTTTGACCTGGCGCAATCCAAGTACTCGATTTCTGGCGAATACAACCGGTGCCTGCTGCATCTGTGGTCGGCGGAGCGGAACGCGGTGCGGCGGGTGCTGGAGGCTGAAGTGAAGAATGGCACGCTGCGGCTGGCGGTGCAGCGGCTAGGACAGGCGCGGCCGTCGAGGCTGGAGATTTGCCGCGAGCGCGACCGGCGGCCGCCTACGGCTCGACGAGCATGCCGGGCTGCGTATGAGCACAAGCTGCGCAGGAGTTTGGAGAGACACTTCACCGAGTTCAAGGTCACCCGGCTGACGACGGGCGCGGATCTGGAGAAATCCTTCGGACCGATCTACACGCGCGGGCTTCTGCGGCAAGGGCGGACCGCTTTTGCGTTGCTGGGAGTGAATGCGCAGGAGACGCAGTCTTCGATCGATGCGGCGCTCACCTTTGGCATTCTCTGGCTTGATGTTTGCCGGCGGGCGCAGGCGGCGAACGTGCTGGTGGAAGGTTTGAAAATGTTTGTTCCGGCTGGAACTTCTGCGCTGGTGCGGGAACGGATGGCGAACCTGAACCGGGATGCGGCCAAGTGGCGATTGTTTGAGTTGGATGAGCGGCACGACGCGCTGGTGGAAATCGACTGCGCGGACCGCGGCAACGTGGCGACTCGGCTGGTGCACGCTGCCGACGACGCGGCGGCGCGCGAGCGCTTCAAAGAGTCGATCGCGCGAGTTCGGCAGGTTCTGCCGAATTGCGAAGTCAGCGTACTGTCGGCTGCAGAGATTGCTTTCCGCTGGCGCGGGCTGGAATTTGCGCGAGCGCGGCTGGGTGGCATATCGGGATCTTTTCACAGTACAGAAGAGGTCGTGTTCGGCGTGGGCGCTGAGGAGCGGGTACTCGATGCAAGCAACGAAGCTGCATTCACGGAGTTGGCGCACTGTTTGCGCGATACGCGCCATCCGTATGGACCGCGTCAACATCCGTTGTGGCGGCTGCGTCCCGAGCGGTGGCTGGAGTCGCTGGTGGTGGGGGATGTGAGCGTAGTGGACGGGCGGCTCGAGCCGTCGTGTCGGTATTCGCAGGTTCCGGCGTTTTCTGCCGCGGACCGGGCCATGATCGACGTGCTCACTCTTACTCACGCGGGACGGCTGGCGGTGGTAGAGCTGAAAGCGGATGAGGACATCCACCTGCCGCTGCAGGGGCTGGATTACTGGTCGCGGGTGGAATGGCACCATGCTCGCGGCGAATTTCCCCGCTTCGGATATTTTGAAGGCCGCGAATTGTCGAGCGAAAAACCGCTGCTGTTTCTGGTGGCTCCGGCTTTGCATGTGCACCCGGCCACCGATACCTTGCTGCGCTATTTTTCACCCGAGATTGAGTGGGAGTTCGTGGGCATTGACGAGCGCTGGCGTGAGGGAGTAAAGGTTGTGTTCCGCAAGCGGCCTGAACGGAGCACAGGACGTGGATCTGAATTACTTAACCGTACAGCCAGCTGAATTGATGACGCAAAGGGCTGGCCGCCAACCAACCAATTCCTTATCCCTTCCATGCCCCCAGCAGGCGGCGCATATCGACTAACTGGCCGAGGTGGTATGCGTTGTGATCGGCCAGGAGCAAGGCCTCCCGCAGAATGGTTTGGCCGTCGCCCCAGGGGATGCGGGCGTAGAGATCGGCCTTGGGATTTGCCACCAGATCCTGCATCGCCTTCAGATCTTTTCGGAATTGCTGAATACTTTTGTTCCATGCGGCCGGACTCGGCGGAGCTTCCGTCTTCGGCCAATAGCCTTTAGGCCACTCGGGAGACGTGTGTTTCGAGTTGCGGCTAAACTCGAGGATGTCCGACTGCGCCAGGCGAAGATGATCGAGCAGCATCCATGCAGTGTGCGCGAGTCCGTCGGGCTTTGTGCCACGCAGATCCTCAGGCCAGTTTTTCACCACGTCGTCAAAGCGGACGTGGGCGCCGCCGCCGTTGAGAAGATAGAGCAGGTGCTCGCGGAGTTGTTTGCTGTTTGGATCCTGCGTGGCCATCGGGCCTCCTTAAGGACAAAATTCTTTCACCACGGAGGCGCAGAGGCACAGAGAAATTCTTGGATTTAGTTTTCTCTCTGCGTCCCAGTGCCTCCGTGGTGAGAACGTATTTCGCCGATTTCCTCCGGTCCTTCGCCTCTGAACACGCGGCCGATGCCGCGCACGATTCGGCGCATGGGGAATACCCCTTTGTCGTCCGCAAGAAATATTTCGCCGGTGCGGCGGCCGCGATAGTACCAGCGCTTCAGCAGCGCCAGGTGTTCCATGATTTCCAGCGCAGGCAGGGATTTCGTGAGGGGGAATGAATCAAGAACGGCCTGTACTCGCGACTCCATGGATTGCGATTTCGCGTGCTCTGCTGCTTGGATCGAGAACACCGCCGGACCGGAGATTACACCGCTATCCACGCGAAAGAATGTGACTGAGTCGATTGCGTGGCTGGGCTGGATGATCAGCGCCGAAAGACGGTCGAGACGGCGAACTATTTCAGGAAACTGGCTCAGCACGGGCTTTAGTTTTTCCGCGCGAACATGAATGGCGGCGGCTTCTTCAAATTGAAGATTGGCCGATGCGGCGTCGCGCTGGGCGGAGAACTCGCGGGCCAGGGATTCTCCTCCGGAATCGAAATAGGCTTGCACGCGGCCAACTTCGGCGGAATATTCATGGTCAGTGCAGCCTTTGAAGCAGGGCGCGAGGCACATCTTCATCTCGGAATAGATGCAGCCGGGAAATTTGGGATCGGGATGCAGATCGTCGACGCAGCGGCGCATCTTGAAGAAGTCGAGCGAGTCGTTCATAAACTTTTCGGCAGTGGCACGGGACTGGAAGGGTCCATAGAAAAGATTGCGGCTCTTAAGGCGCCCTAAACGCGTGGTGATCGACGCGCGGGGATATTCGTTTTCCAGGTGCAGCTTGACCAGGGCCGCGAAGCGGAAGCGCATGCGGTTGGCGTAGATCTTGGGGAAGGTTTCACGGAGGATTCGGTAGAGCAGAAATCCGGATTCGAAGTCGGAGCCGGTGGGAGAGTATTCAATGGAGCGGATGCGGTCGCGCAGATTTAATTTTCTGCTCCGCTCTTCGACCAGGCCCAGCAGGCGTTGCAGGCGGCGGCGCAGATTTGCGGTTTTGCTGACATAAGGTTCGTCTTGGGGATTTCCGCCGCGCAGCAGGAACACGGCGGGGGCTGCGGGCACGGCGGCGAAAAGCTCGGCGTCGCGTTCGGGCGCGAAATCCAGGCACTCGATGAGCACGGAATCATTTTAGTGCGGATTTACTACCGAGAGCTTCTTTTGCCACGGATTCACGCGGATTCTCACGGATGAATCAAATAGGGAAAACCATCCGACCGGAGACTCCCCTTGATCAGTGAAAATCGGCGCAGATCCGTGGCAAAGGCCTCACATTCCCCCGTGAAACCGTCCGAAATAGTGGGCACAGTTTAGCGACATGATCAAGATACCCGCCCCGAGAACGAGCACGTGCGCCGTCTTGCGAAGATCGAAGCTGCCGACACGACAGACGAGCAGATAACCGACGGCAAGGTTGAACAGGCCCCACGTAACGTTGACCGTCGAGGAGGACAAGCCTACGCCGGGCGGCGATGCAAAGGGGCTTTGGAAGGCATGACCGGAAATTCCGTTGCCGAGATGGGGCAGAGCGTTCGCGAGGAATATGCCGCCGAAGAAGTACGCTACGTAGTGGTACCACCGCATGGTTGCTCCCTTCCCGCTGAAGGTTGTTTCCACCAAGGATCGCTTCGCAACAGTTCCCCGCGTTGGACTAGCGGAAGCTGGCGCTGCGGAACTTCTGGCGGAAGTCCTCACCTTCCATCTTGATGATGCGGCACATTTCATGCAGCCGAGAGCGCATGCGTTCGCCGATACGGTCGCCGAGCGTTTCAATGCGTGTGGCGGCGCGGGCAGGAGAAACAGAGCCGTTTGCGCCCGCTGCGGGTTGATCTTCAAAATTCGTCGTGATGATGGTGGTGCGATTGTCGTTGTAGCGGGTGTTCAGAATGAGGCTCACGGTGTCCCAGACCCATTCCGTCGGCTTGACCGCGCCTAGTTCGTCGAGAACGAGGACATCGGCTTCAAAGACGGGACGAAGGACGTCCAGTTCAGTGGTCTGAACCGCGGCGTTGTAGGAATTCTGGATTTCTTTCAAAAGCTCGCGATAATCGTAGAACAGGCAGGAAATGCCCTTGTTGAGAATGAGTTCCTTCGTAATGCCCACCGCCAAGTGAGTCTTGCCGGTGCCGATCTGTCCGATGATTAGAAGGCCCGCGCCGTCGCGCGGATCGTACTCCTGCGCGAACCTGCAAGCCGAGAGTTGGGCGAACGCAAGTGAGGGATGGGCGCCTGGAAAATCCGTAGTGTAGCTGGCCAGTTCGCAGTGCTCGTATCTCTTGGGAATTCGGGCTGCGGCGAGTAGATTCTGTGCTCGCGCCCGCAACTGGCAATCACAACGCGTGACTCGCCGGTCGTTATTGTTATCACCATCTTTCGGTGCGCCGAAACGGGCGGCAAGTGTCTTCCAGCCCGTTCCCTGGCATAGCGGACAAACTTCCGCTTGTTTTTTTGCTAGCTTCAATCCCGATTCTTCGATGCTCCTCAAATCCACCTTCTCGATTCAGCTTTTTTAACTGTATCAGTTGACTCTGCACCCTTACGCTAGCTTCCCGCAAGTGCGAAACCACAGACGCCTGTGTACAACCTGTGAAGCTGCGGCCGGAGCTGTGGAGCGCGGAGGAAAATCCGCTCCGGTTTGTTGCTTGGGCACCGGCGGCGAAATGCCAGTTTTCCACCGGCGGCTCCACCCCAGAACCCGCCACCTTAGCCCCAATCCGGGACCTGGGGGGTGCGAAACAGGCTTCGGGCGCGGATTTTCACAGTTGACATTCTCCGTGGAGAGAGGAGAATACCAGCCGTCAGGTTTCCCAACTCAGCCACGAGCTTTTGTCCTCCCGGTGTCGGCTGGGTATGCAAAATAAAGAGACCTGCGAGGAGAAACAAATGAACAAGGCCGATCTGGTTGACAAGATCGCGGGCGCTTGCGAAATCAGCAAGGCGCAGGCTGCAACTGCGATTGATACCGCAGTGAGCAGCATTACTGGAGCATTGCGCAAAGGGGATCGAGTGGCTTTGATAGGCTTCGGCACTTTCTCGGTATCGCAGAGAAAGGCGCGGAATGGGCGCAATCCGCAAACCGGCGCCACTATCAAGATCGCTGCCCGCAAGGTCGCGAAGTTTACCCCTGGCGCCGAACTGAAGAAAACCGTCAACAAGAAGTAGCGAAAACGAACGTCGCGAAACCAAGAGTCTTACATCCACGAAACGGCAGGGGGTCGGCCCTGCCGTTTTCGCTGCCTGCGATTCCAGCACCCTAATGTCCAGTAGCGAGTCCTGAAAGACGGGCGTGACTCGATACTCGGTACGCGGTACTCTCAACTAGCATGATCGCCCATCTCCGCGGAAAACTGCTGGCCAAGCATCCCAATCAAATTGTGGTCGAGACCGGCGGCGTCGGCTATGAGGTGAACATCAGCGTGCCGACGTTTTCTGAATTGCCAGCCAATGGTTCCGAAGTCGCCCTTCACATCCACACTCATGTGCGCGAAGAGGTGATCGCGCTGTATGGATTTCTGCGTCCCGCGGAGAAGCAGCTGTTCGAAAAGCTGATGACGGTGAGCGGCATTGGGGCGAAGCTCGCCATCACCATCCTGAGCGGGATGGCGGCTGACGAAATGGCCGCCGCGATCCGCAGCAATGATGTAGCTCGCCTGACCAGGATTCCTGGAATCGGTAAGAAGACCGCCGAGCGCATGGTATTGGAACTTCGAGACAAGCTGCCGCCAGCGGGGACACCGGCACCGGCTGTGTCCGCGCTGAATGCGACGGAAGAAGATGTCTTGTCTGCGCTGGTGAACCTGGGCTACCAGCAAGCCGCAGCCGGGAAGGCGCTGGCAAGCGCAGTCAAGAGCAGTCTCGGCAAAGGCAATGACGCGGGATCATTCGAGGCCTTGTTCCGCGATGCGTTGGTCAGACTCTCGAAATAGCGGTGGATTCGCCGGGTTCGCAAGCCCTCTTGGACGCCTCCGCCATACAGAAAATCATATTATTATTCAACAAAGCGGAGCTTTCTCCTGCAAGAACCATTGTAAGTCAAACAAACATAACAGTTTCGAACACGTCTTTGTTTGGAATGACAGTTGCACTTGCGTGTGCGGGATTCTCGCTGTGAGTTTCCGGGTCTCTGTGTTTAGGCGTTGGTTGCGAGCGAGTTTCAGTAGTCTTCCGTGTTTTGTCCCTCGGTCAGTCGTGAACGTTCAATTTCTTGGTAGGAGGAAGCAGCAATGTACACGCGCAGCGTAAAGTTGGTTCTGGCTCTCCTGTTGGTGGTTTGTTTGGGCGGTGCTCTGCCCGTGTGGTCGCAATCGGCGTCATCCGGCACGGTTGCGGGCGCGGTGGCCGACCAGTCGAATGCCGTGGTACCAGGCGCTACCGTTACGCTGACCGATACCTCAACCAACATCTCACGGACCACGAATACCAATAAGGATGGCAGATACATCTTTGTCGGCGTGACCCCGGGCGTCTACGATATCTCGGTCGTGAAGTCGGGCTTTGCCACCACCAAGACTGCGAAGCAGGAGGTAAAGGTCGGCGAGAGTCTCACGGTCAATTTGTCCCTGCAGGTCGGCGGCGCGAATGTGGTGGTTGAGGTACAAGCCACCGGCACGGAACTGCAGACCATGAATGCCACAGTGGGCAACACGGTCACAGCCATTGCCATCGACAACCTGCCCAGCATCGGCCGCGATGTGAATACTTTCATCGAATTGCAGCCAGGCGTGAGCACTGGTGGCGACGTTGCCGGCGCGGTGAACGACCAAAGCTACTTCTCACTGGATGGCGGCAACAACACCAACGACATGGATGGCAACGGGGAGGTATACCTCCCGGCCCAAACCGCACTCATTGTCGGCGACCCGACCGGGGGCGTCGCCTCCGGTAACGCCCAATCAAACGCTCCTGCCAGTGGTGTGATGCCCACTCCGGCCGACAGCGTCGAGGAGTTCAAGGTCAACACCGCCGGCCAGACCGCCGATTTCAATAGTTCTGCGGGTGCCGAGATCAAGGTCGTGACCAAGCGTGGAACCGACGCCTTCCACGGCACCGCCTACGAATATTACAAAGATAACAACTGGTCGAGTAATTATTGGCAGAATAATGAGTTGAACTTCATACCTGGGGACCATGTTGGGCTTCCCTCGTACCATTACAGCCGGTTTGGGTTCGCCGTCGGAGGGCCCCTCATTCCGAAGGCGGTTCTAGGCGGCAAGACATACTTCTTTGTCAACTATGAGGGCTTCAGGTTTCCAAACTCCGAGACCGTATATAGGAACGTCCCCTCCCCAAACTTGCAGTTGGGGCTATTGACGGATACGACCACGGGTGCGATCGATTACAACCTAAATAATGCCCCAGTGACGGCCCCCAACGGGACGACGATCCCAGCTAATTATGGCTGTACGGGCCTCTGCGATCCACAGGGCTTGGGCCTCAACCCGCTGGTTTCGCAGATATGGAGCACTTACGAGCCGGCCTCGAACGCCTCCTGCAACTCAAGCAACACCCTCTGCGACGGGGCTAACATTCTGGGGTACGCAGGTACCCTGAGCCTTCCGACTACCAGCAAATTCGGCGTTGGCCGCATCGACCACGATTTTTCTTCGAAACAGCATTTGATGGTCAGCTACCGTTATTACAATATGAAGCTGGCGGGAGATGAAGAGGTTGATATTGGCGGCTTCTTCCCCACCGACACCAAGGGCACGCCAGCTTCGCAAGCCAACAATCCGATTCAGGACTGGTACTTGGTCGCGGGACTGACCACGAACATTACCAGCAACACAACCAACGACTTCCACTACAGCTGGCTGCGGAACTGGTGGGCCTGGTCGAGAGGCGGAGCCCCGCCACAGATTGCCGGGCTGGGCGGCGCGCTGGAAATCATGGCCGGTCAGAGCGAGACGCAAGACTTGTCCCCGTTTAACTCAAACAATCAGCAGATCCGGCGCCGCTTCTGGGACGGGCACGATCAGATGATCCGCGACGACGTTTCCAACCTGCACGGCAACCACCTGATCCAGTTCGGCGGCATGTATCAGCACAATTTCGACTATCATCAACGTAACGACAGCGGCGGCACCATTAATGCGTACCCCGTCTATTCCTTGGGCGATGGAACTCACGGTGGGTTAACCGCCGATGTCCTGCCTCCTTGCGCTATAACTACGACCAATATAGAAAACTGCAACGCCGTTGGCGCGGCGGCGCTGGGTGTGGTTTCCATCGCATCGCAGCTATTCACTCGTTCCGGGACAAACCTGGCCTTGAACGCTCCCTTGTCGAATGCCTTCGACAAGAGCACCATTCCTTATTACAACATTTACGTTAGCGATACCTGGCACATGAAGCCGACGTTTACCCTTACCTACGGCTTGGGTTGGACGCTGGAAATGCCGCCCACGGAGGCGAATGGAAAACAGACGGTAGTCGTAGATTCCGCAGATGAACCTGTGAGAACAGAGGACTATCTGGCTTCCCGAGCACGCGCGGCGCTACAGGGTCAGGCATACAACCCGGTGCTCGGTTTTGCCACAGTGGGCAATGTCGCAAATGGGGAGAAATATCCCTACAATCCGTTCTACGGCGAACTTAGCCCGCGCGTAGCTGTTGCGTGGAATCCGCGCTTCGATAGCGATTCCCCAATGGCAAAGGTGTTCGGCCATCAAGATACGGTTATGCGCTTCGGTTATGGCCGTCAATATGGCCGCTTAAACGGCGTGGGTCAGGTTCTATTGCCGTTGCTGGGCCTCGGCCTCGAACAGCCCATAGCCTGCCAGTCCAACCTTGCCAACGGCGGCAGTTGGGGCTGTGGCGCAGCGGGTACAGCGACCTTCGCGGCCGGAGCCAACCAAGCCTTTCGTGTTGGGTCCGCCACGTCTGCTACCGGCGGTCCTGTCATCCCCCTGATCTCGCAAGCGACTCCGACGCTGCCCCAACCGGTCTATCCTGGGTACAATAACCCCCCCTCCTCAGAGCCCTCTGCCCTGGATCCGAGTTGGCGTCCCAACGTGATTGATTCGTTCGACTTCACGATTCAGAGGCAGATGGGCCGCAGGATGACGATGGAACTGGGCTACATCGGGCGTAGAATCACCAAGGACTTCGTGCCCATCAACCTTAACTCGGTACCTCACATGATGACATTGGGTGGGCAGCGGTTCGACAACGCCTACGCCAACTTGGTGTTGCAATACTGCGGCGGCGTGCAAGGTCTCGGCGGCGGTGGTTGCGGAGGCGCGGCCGGACCGAGTCTAGCCGCAATTACGCCCCAGCCGTTCTTCGAGAACGCCCTCGGCGCTCACTCTGCCTACTGCACCACCGCCGTGGGGGGAGTCATTCCGGCAAACTGCACCCAGGCCGTGGCTCTGAATGAAGGCGCTAGCGGCACCACCAACCTCAACAATGCTCAAGTATGGGGCCTGTGGAGTGACCTGGACGGCCCGATGCAAGCCGTGAACGGGGGTGCCCTCTCGGGACCCACCATGCTGAACACTCCGATTGCCTCCACTTGCGCGGCACTGGGCGGAACTGGGAGCAACGGCTGCAGCGGCCAATACACATCGGCGATCTATTCTGACACCAGCCAAGGCTGGGGGAACTATAATTCCGGCTTCGTTTCCGTCAAGATGGCTGATTGGAAGGGGTTGACGATGCAGAACAACTTCACCTGGGCGAAGGCGCTGGGCACCGGGGCACAGGTGCAGGCCAGCAGCGAACTCACCGCCCTCGATCCGTACAATATTGGCGAGATGTATGGCGTTCAGCCCTGGGATCGCAAATTCATCTTTAACACGTTCTTCGTTTACCAGCCACCCTTCTACAAAGGGCAGTCAGGTCTGATCGGGCGCGCGTTGGGTGGATGGACCTTCGCCACTATATTTGCTGCGGGCTCCGGCCTTCCGATCCAGGTCGCTACGAGCTACGCCGACTACCAGTCCTTTGGTGCATGCGACGGCGTCAGTTGCGCTGACTACGACTCCGAGAACGCCGTGCCGATTGGGCCAGTTTCACCGCACAGTCACGCCTACTACTGCGTCACCCCCGCCGATGGTCTCGCCTGCCCCGGTCAAGCGCCGGGGAACGGGTACCCCATCAATGAGTTCAAGAACGGGGCGAACGAGGCCTCAAACTTCCGTAACCCGATTCTTGGGTTAGATACCAAGGACGGCGGCTATGGAATTATCCGTGGCCTGCCTTACTGGAACGTGGACTTCAGCATCAAGAAGGATATCCTGGTGGCCGAAGGCATCAAGTTGGAATTCCAGGGCGTCTTCTCTAATGTCTTCAACCATGACCAGATGCTCGATGGGTATGCTTGCCTGTGCAACACCACTGGCTTTGGTTCTATCGGAGGCGAGGCGTTGCCGCGAAACATCGAACTTGGCCTGCGCGTCCGCTTCTAAGCTCGTACCGGTTCTTTAACTCCGGCCGCACCCTCGGGTGCGGCCGTCATTTTTTTGTGGTTGTCGAGTTCGGTTGGGAGCGCCGTTTACTTGCCGATGCAGAAGGTGCTGAAGATTAAATTGAGGATGTCGTCGGTGGTGGTGGCGCCGGTGATGGCGTCGAGCGGCCGGAGAGCGCTGTAGAGGTCGAGCAGCAGCATTTCGTGAGGAACTTTCGCGCCTACGGCGCAGGTAGCGGCGTTGAGCGCCGCCAGTGACTCTTGTACCAGGCTCTGATGGCGGACGTTGGTGAGGAATCCGGCTTCGGCTTGGGCGCCGGTTTCACCGCCGATGTGGCTTAGGATTTCGGCGCGCAGTTCGGCAATGCCTTCGCCGGTGAGTGCTGAGGCGTAGAGCAACGGCCGGGAGTGGGAGGCGATTCCCAGATCGCATTTGTTGCCGACCACGATTACCGGGCGGCCTTCCGCGTGCTGCAGCAACTCGTTATCCTCAGAATTCTCCGGCTGGGATGCATCAAGCACCACCAACACTAAATCGGCGTCGGCCAGCGCTTCCATGCTCTTGCGAATGCCGATGGATTCGGCCTCGTCGAGAGCCTGGCGGATTCCGGCAGTGTCGACAAGCTGGATTGGAATGCCGCCGAGGGCTACCGTTTCGCTGACCAGATCGCGCGTGGTGCCGGGAGTTGCAGTCACGATGGCGCGTTCGCGCTCGACCAGGCGGTTGAACAAGCTCGATTTTCCGACGTTGGGGCGGCCGACGATGGCGAGGGTCAGTCCCTGGTGCACGATCTTGCCGTAGGCGAAGCTGGCGGCAAGCTGCTCGAGCGGCTGGCGAACGGCAGCGATATGTTCAAGAATGGATGAGTTCGGCAGGACGGACACATCGTCTTCTGCGAAATCGATGCCGGCTTCGAGCACAGCAATCAGCTCGACGAGTTTTTGTTTGACTGGCTCCAAACGGCGGGAAAGAGCGCCTTCGAGCTGCTGCGCGGCGATCTTCGCCTGGTAGAGCGTCTGCGAGTCGATGAGGTCGCGGACGGCTTCGGCCTGGGTGAGATCGATACGGCCGTTGAGGAAGGCGCGCATGGTGAACTCGCCCGGCTCGGCGAGGCGGGCTCCGGCGGTGACGCAGAGTTCGACGATGTGACGCAGCACCACTGGAGAGCCGTGGGCGGCGATCTCGACAATGTCATCGGTGGTGTAGGAATGGGGCTTGGCGAAGTAAGTGACAACGATTTCGTCGATGCGCTGCTCGTGCGGAGCGCCCGCTCGATAAGGCTCGATCAGTTCTCCGAAAATCGCCCGTCCCGGCTCCAGATCATGCTTGAGCCGCAGCATCGGCCTTGCGATTTCAAGCGCTCGCGATCCGGCAATCCGCACCACGCCGATGCCGCCGCGGCCGGCCGCCGTGGCGATGGCGACGATCGTGTCGTCATGGTTCACCGGGCGATTGTAGCGGGTGAGGCCACGACTTTTTCAATCTCCGCTTTCAGCTGACCGTAGGGCAGGGCTCCGGGGTGGTACATGGCAACCTTGCCGGCGCGGTCAAGTAGGACGAGCGTCGGCGTCGTCGAAGCTCCGTACACATCGAAGTTGTATTTACTGATGGGGACGGGCATGTCGAGCAGTCCGGAGTAGAAGCGATGCCGTACTGCGTCGATGTAGGCGAGTTCATCGCCGGGTGCAGCGTGCTCGACTTGCGCCGTATAGCCGTAAAGCTGCGTCGGGCCGAGGACGGTAAATCCTTGGGCTGCAAATTCAGAACGCAATTGGGTGATGATGGGAGCTTCCGCTTTGCAATCCGCACACCAGTGCGCCCAGAAAAAAAGCAGTACGGGAGATCCTTTGAGCTGGGCGAGCATCGGCGGTTTCGAGCCGAGGAACTGCCCCTCGCGAAGCGCGGGAGCGGGTTTTCCCTCGAAGGAGAGCAGGTTCAGATTCTTCTGCAGGCGGGCACGAATCGAAGTGCTGCCGTAAGCGCGCAGCGCGGTCTGCAGAACCGCGATTGCCTGAGTGCGCTGACCGCGGGCCGCCAGCGTCTGCGACTGGACCTCGATAGCGGCGCCGAGAGCGAGCGGCAGATGCGGTTCGGCGTCGAGCGGACGCTGCTTCAGTTGGTCCAGCGCGAGAGCCCTGGTTTGTTTGGCGTAGGCCTCAGCCTGATCGTATTCGCGAGCGTCGAGGGCCGCGCGCGCCATCCAAGAGTAGGCCTCGACGTATTCGGGTGTGACGCCGTTGCTGCTGCGGTAGGACGTGAGATCCGAATCGGCTGCGCTGAAATTATTCTGGGCCAGGGCGGTGCGGACATTTTCCACAATCCCCGCCCAGGCTGGAGTCACGAGTGCGATCAGAATCAGAAGCTTGCGGAAATGCATTTGCTTAATTATCACCCTCCATCATGCTGTTGTCAGATCATGTATCTTTTGTGGGCGGGATGGCAAATCCGGCAGCCTTGGGCAGCCGCCTTGATGCTCTGTAAACTATTGATAAGGCAGGCACTTAGATCTACATCCCACGAAATATTCTAGCTTTTTCGCGGTGTCTCTTTTACAATTTAGTTGCGTTTGATCTTTAGATTTCTTTCGCAGTATCCAGTTTCTCCGCCAACCAGCGCGTGACCTGCCTGCAGAAGAAGCCTTCCAAAGTTTCAGCGCTACATCAACGAAAAAGGAACAAAGCAACACCATGGAAACAGGAACAGTGAAGTGGTTTAACGACGCCAAGGGTTACGGTTTCATCAGCCGCCAGAACGGTGAGGATGTATTCGTACATTTCTCCGCCATTCAGGCGAGCGGCTTCCGCAGCCTTCAGGAAGGGCAGCAGGTGCAGTTTGACGTGGTCAAAGGCCCCAAGGGCTGGCAAGCCGAGAACGTGAAGGGTGCGTAGACCACTTCACTAACAATCCGGAAAGAGGGCGGCCAGAGATGGCTGCCTTTTTTTTCGCGCAGAATCCGGATTACTGTCTTTGATTGCGAATCAGCACCACATCTGAATCATCGTGACCGCGCACCAGCGCCAGGGTCTTGCCGTCAAATGACCAGCCGAAGTCGTAGATGTGCTCCGACCTGAATGAGGTAAGCTGTTTTCCGGGCGAGCCATCCAAAGTCTGCTGCCACAGATTGTCGACCCCGTTTTCGCGGACGGGGTAAACCATATTCTTCCCGTCGCGCGAAAAGCGGATCAGATCATGGGGACTCCGTTCGAACTTAAGCAACTTCCGGACTTTGCCCGTTTCCGTGTCCACCAGTGCCAGGTTTACCTCGTGACTGCCTGCATGGTCTAGGGTCCCAAACGCAGCCGCGCCGCCGTCTGGCGAAATATCGAAAAAGCCCTGATTGGGGAGGTCGGTCACTTTCTGCGCTGCCCCGCCGTCAATCGGGACTCGCATCAATTGTCCAATCTCGCCCTCGAGGTAGTAAACCCATTGCGCATCCGGCGAACAAACCGGGTGATGGTCGAACTTCCCATGAGAGAGTTGTTTCAGATTTCCCCCGGCGGCGTCTGCGCGCCAAACGTTATAACTGCCCTTGCCGCCGCGCACCCCTTGATCAAAGACAAGATAGCGGCCGTCGGAGCATTCTGAGGGCTCGCCACTTGCCGAGTCAGGTTCGGTCGGGAACTCGCCCTTGGCGCCGGAGTCCGGGTCGACCCATCGCAGCACCCCGTCCCTGTCGTCGATCAACCTGTTGTCGTGTGTCCAGCTGAAGTTCGTGTCGGAGTTCGCAAGCCCGATCTGCTGCGCGTCCGCGCTCGTAGATTTGGCCGACATGATGAAAAGATTCCAACGTCCCTCGCTGAGCACCGTGGCCAGCAACTGGCTGTTCGACGCAACACTCAGCGCTGAATAGTTGTTGGTGTCGCGGGTGACTGGAGATACCTTTCCTTCTGGATAAGATACAAAGGCGATTTGTTGTCGCGCGTAGCCCGAAGAGCGATCACTGTGCAGAACCAGCAGTCCGTGGCCATCCGGAGTCCAGGCAAGATAGTTAAATAAGTCGGCGGAGCCTAGGAACAGGCGCTGCTGGCCGTTGCTAGTATCCACCGCCATCAATCCGGAAAAGGCATTCTCGGCGGGCTCAAGCACAAAGCACATAATTGTCTTGCCGTCGGGCGACCATGCGGGATTGTAGAGCGCCTGGCTGTCGGGGCCGCTGGTAAGCACGGTCTCGTCGCCATTGTCGACCGAACGCACGATCAGCCGATACTTGCCCGGGTCTGGATTATCGAGACGCATGAAGGCTAACTTCCGGCCGTCCGGAGAAAACGTGACGTTCGAATCCACGTCAGCCGCCAAGCGTTCCGGCGTGCCGCCTAGAAGCGCCGTACGGTAGAGATACTTCAGAGCTGGATTCGTCCCCGGTTCACTGTGCACGGTGTAGAAGTAATTCCCGTCGGGCGAAAATTGCAGACCGTTGTACCAGACGTCAGCCGGAGGCTGCACCTGCGTCATGCTGTTGGTGGGAACATTGCGAAGCCAGAGGCTGGCCAGACCGTTGTCGCCCTTGGCGCGCACCAGGCTCAGGATGTATTTTCCGTCGGGCGAGAGTGCTGCGTCGATGGCATCGCCGGTCTCCGTAACCTTGGTGACGGAGAAATTCGCGAAAGGCTGCGCATGATTGCGAGAGAGCAGCGAGTAGACCCCATAAACGGCGGCGAGCAGAACGATGAGGGCAATGAAGGTGCCCACGCCGGTCCCGATCTTGTGGCGGCTGGCCGCGGCAACCGCTGCGGAAGCTTGATTGGAGGTCTGCGAAGCGACGGCAGCGGGCAATCCCCCCGCGGTGACACCCAGCCAGCTGTCCCTTGCGGGCGCGGCAACGGAGGCTGATGAACTTGATGAGGCGGCTTGCGCGGGCTTGCGTCCGGACTCGGTATCGCGCTTCAGCCGTTTCAGGTCGCCCCGCAGATCGGCGGCTGATTGGTAGCGCAAGTCGCGGTCTTTTTCCAAGGCCTTCTGAATAACTTCCTCAAGCTTAGGAGGCAGAGTGGAATTCAATTGCAACGCCGGGGACGGATCGAGTTCGAGTATGGCGTGGAAGACGACTGCGGAAGTAGCGCCGGTAAAGGGCAAACGCCCGGTCGCCATCTGGTAGATCACGGCCCCCAGCGAGAACAAGTCGGTCCGAGTATCGAGTTCGAAGCCGCGCGCCTGCTCCGGCGACATGTAGGCGATGGTGCCGACGGTGGCTCCAGGGCTGGTCAGATGGGCGGGATTGGGATCGTTCTCTGTGGCTCCGATGGTTTCCATCGCCGATTCGGGATGCGCCAGCTTGGCCAGGCCGAAATCGAGCACTTTCACCGGTCCACGCTTGGTGACGAAGATATTCGCCGGCTTGATGTCCCGATGGATGATGCCTTTGGCGTGAGCGGCGTCGAGCGCATCCGCCAGTTGAATGCACCAGTCGAGCAAACGATCCAGCGGCAGTCCTCCCGGGCCCAGGCGACGATCCAGGGTGTCGCCCTCCAGCAATTCCATGGCGATAAAGGACTGGTCGCCTGCCCTCTCGACCGCATAAATCGTGCAGATGTTGGGATGGTTCAGCGCCGAGGCAGTGCGCGCCTCAAGTAGGAAGCGGTCGAGCGCATTTTGATCTCTGGAAGTCTGCGGCGGCAGAAACTTGAGTGCGACCCGGCGTCCGAGGTCGAGGTCTTGCGCTTCGTAAACAACCCCCATCCCACCGCTGCCGAGCTGGCCGGTGATGCGGTAATGCGAGATGGTCTGGCCAATCATATCTGGTGGATCGTCAACGAATGGTTGGGAAAATTCATCTTAGGAGGGATGGCAAACGCAGTCAAACGCCGGAACAGTGGTGGTCGGTGATCAATGACCATGGGCCAGCGGGACCGATATGACTTTGACTGAACCCTGAACCCTGAACCCTGAACCCTGGCAACTGTTCTTAGGATGCCTGTTCGGCTGCGCTCACGGAATCGAAGAAGCGGAAGAACTGTTCGACCCGGGTCACGCCGAGCGCGTCGTGGATGCGCTTGCACACGCCCACCAGCGCGAGACTGCGCCCGCCCTTCTGGCGCGTGACATAGGCTCCCACCAGCGCGCCGATGCCGGCCGAATCCACATACGGGACGTTACTGAAATCGATGATCAGCGCGCGGGAAGTGTCGGCCCTTACCGTGGCCTGAAATTCGAACATCGTGGTCATGACGAGCGCGCCATTTAGGCGAAGAATGCGCTGTCCGGGCTGCGTTCCGGGCTGGCCTTCAATGCGGAGGAAGTCTGTGGGCATGGGAAGATATTAACGTGCGTGTAACATTCAATTGTTAACGCAACGTTAATATCGCCCCGGGGGACCGGGCTTCCTAGATGGCGGCGGCCTGCTCGCGGCGTCTGGCCTGGATTTCGATGAAAACGTTGACCAGCGATACAGCTGCCGGGGTCACTCCGGGGATGCGCGAGGCCTGGGCCAGGGTGCGCGGCTGCACGTGGGTGAGCTTTTCCTGCATCTCGCGGGAGAGCCCGCTGACCGAGCCGTAATCGAACCAGCCGGGAATGGATCGCTGTTCCGACTTCTTCATGCGATCCATGGCGCGTTGCTGCTGCAACAGGTAGCCTTCGTACTTGATTTCGGTTTCCACCGACTTGAGTTCGTTGCGGACTGTAGAGGAAAGAGGCGCCACGGATTCGCGCGGATTTTCACGGATTTCTTCTCTTTCTTTTGATCTGGCAAAGAACGCCGGATCCAGTTCGCGGAGAATCGGCACTAACTGCTCGATGACGATCTCGGGTCGCTTCAGCAACTGGGCGCAGGTCTGGCCGACGGCGGAACTCCAATCTGGGTCTGTTGAGCTGCCGGCGACAGTAGGTTCCTCGTCGCTTCGCTCCTCGGAATGACAAACAATCTTTTCCAGTAGCTGAGGGGTTAGCCTTGTACCTTCAAGCAACTTCTTCATCGCCTCCAGACGCTGCTGTTTGGCCTGAAAATTGTTCCAGGATTCATCGGAAATCAGTCCCACGCGGCGGCCGTGCGGAGTGAGCCGGCGGTCGGCGTTGTCGATGCGCAGGTGCAGGCGGAATTCGGCTCGCGACGTGAACATTCGGTAAGGCTCGTTCGTGCCCTTGGAGATAAGGTCGTCGATCAGGATCGCGGTGTAAGCCTCAGTGCGGTCGAGGATCAGCGGCGGCTGCGCCTTCACCTGCAATGCTGCGTTGATGCCCGCCATCAGGCCCTGGCAGGCAGCTTCTTCGTATCCCGATGTTCCGTTGATCTGGCCGGCAAGAAACAGCCGGCTGATTTTCTTGGTCTCAAGCGTGCGATGCAGTTCAGTGGGATCGATCGAGTCGTATTCGATGGCGTAGCCGGGTCGCAGCATCTCGGCGGTCTCGAGACCAGGGATCGACTTCAGGATCGCGAGCTGCACGTCCACCGGAAGCGAAGTGCTCATGCCGTTGACGTAGATCTCGTGCGTGTTCAGGCCCTCGGGCTCGAGGTAGAGCTGGTGCGTTTCCTTGTCGGGGAACTTGACGATCTTGTCTTCGATCGACGGGCAATAGCGCGGACCGATCGACTGGATCTGTCCGCTATGCATCGGCGAGCGATGCACGTTCTCGCGGATGATGCGGTGTGTTTCGGGAGTGGTCGACGCAATGTAGCAGGGCACCTGCGAATCATGATGTGCCACCCGCTTGGTACGGAAGCTGAAGGGAGTGGGGTCGGCGTCGCCTGGTTGCTCGGCGAAGCGCAACCAGTCAATGGTCCGTCCATCCAGACGTGGAGGCGTTCCGGTCTTGAGCCGGCAGCCGCGCAGGCCCAGCTTCTTCAGTGCTTCTCCGAGGAGGACGGCGTTCGCCTCGCCGGAGCGCCCAGCAGGATACTGCTGCTCGCCGCAATGAATCAGTCCGTTGAGAAAAGTTCCAGTAGTGATGATCACGGCTTGCGCGCCCACGGTGCGTCCGTCGCGGAGGCGGACGCCGAGTACGTGGGCTTCGGGCTTCGGCTGTCGGGCTTCGGCAGAATCTTCATCACCATTGTCGTCCGCTGGAGGACTGCCTAAAGCCCGAAGCCCGGAGCCCGAAGCCCCTTCCACAATCAGCTCCGCCACTTCCGCCTGCTTGATCTTGAGATTCGGTTGCGAATCAAGCACCTCGCGCATCTTGAGCCTGTAGGCTTGCTTGTCGCATTGCGCCCGCGGCGACCATACGGCCGGCCCGCGTGAAGTGTTAAGCAGGCGGAACTGGATGCCGACTGCGTCGGTGATCTCGCCCATGATCCCACCGAGCGCGTCGACTTCGCGAACCAGGTGGCCCTTGGCGATGCCGCCGACTGCAGGGTTGCATGACATCTGCGCGATCAGGTCTACGTTGAGAGTGTAAAGGGCGGTCTTCAGTCCCATGCGCGCAGCGGCCATCGCGGCCTCGCATCCGGCATGGCCGGCGCCCACCACGACTACCTCGAATTTTTCGGTGAAGTGCATCATTGCAGACCCAGAAATCCAAACATTGACGGACTGCCGCGCCGGAACGTATTCCTTTCATTCTATCAAGCTGGCAAGGCTCCCAGTGACTTGCCGCTTCCCGCGCCCGCTCGTATAGGATGACAGGGTGGCGAAGCAAATCCCCATCGGCGCTCGCGCAGACGCGCAAGAGACGGTCGAGTTCAAACACACTCTTACCGCGCACCGTCCCGAGTTGCCGCCGGTTTATTCCACGCCCCACATGATCGGGCTGATGGAGACTGCGGCGTTTCTCGCGCTTCAGCCCTACTGCGCGGGCGACGAGATCTCGGTAGGGACTGCCATCAACATTCAGCACCGCGCCGCGAGCGGCATTGGCGCGCACATCACAGCCGAGGCCGTGGTGGAGTCGTTTGACGGCCGCTTCTACACTTTCCGGGTTACCGCGCGCGACGATGTGCAGGAGATCGGCCGGGGCACGGTGGGGCGGGCGATTGTGAGCGTCAGCAAGCTTCTTGAGAAGATGAAAAGGAAGTAACGAAGGCCGCAATAAGAATGAGCGATCCGGTTTTGATCGAAGTATGCGTCGATTCTGTTGCCTCCGCGGTCGCCGCAGAGCGCGGCGGAGCCGGACGTGTGGAACTGTGCAGCGATTTGCTCGAGGGCGGCGTCACTCCCAGCGCGGGGTTGATTGAACTGGTGCGGGCCAGAACATCCATCGGCCTCCAGGTTATGGTTCGGCCGCGCGGCGGCGATTTTTATTACACGCAGGAAGAGTTCGAGACCATGAGACGCGACATTATCGCCGCCAGGAAGCTGGGCGCTGACGGGGTTGTCATGGGCATCCTCAACGCCGACGGCAGCGTAGACATTGGGCGCACGCGGGAATTGGTCGAACTGGCGCGGCCTCTCAATGTCACTTTCCATCGAGCTTTCGACATGTCTGCTGATCTCTTTCGTGCTTTGGAATCCGTCTGCGCGACTGGTGCGGACCGGCTGCTGACCTCAGGCGGAAAGAAGACCGCGCTACAGGCTGCTGATCTGATTGCCCGGCTAGTTGAGGCGGCGCGTGGACGTGTCGCGATCATGGCTTGTGGCGGAATCAACCATCACAATGCCAACAGCATCATCGAACAGACGGGCGTGAAAGAAATTCACGTTGGGCTGAGGAGCTCCGTTGCCAGCCCGATGCTCCATCGCAATCCAGAACTTTCGATGGGAACGGCAGCCGAGTGTGAGTACCAGCGCTTTCAGGTGCTCGAGGAAAATGTTTTAAGTCTTCACCGCGCGGTCGCGCTGGCCCGCACTTGATCGAGACCGGCGTGATATGAGGATCTGAAACCTGAGGTACGATGCCCTCCATCCTGATCGGCGTCATCTCTGACACGCACGGCCTGCTGCGCCCTGAGGCGATTGCAGCTTTGCGCGGATCCGATCACATCATTCATGCTGGCGATGTCGGCTCGCCTGAGATTCTCGAAAAGCTGGCTGCGATTGCGCCTGTGACTGCGGTGCGCGGCAACATCGATAAGGGAGCGTGGTCTGGCAAGCTGCCTGAAACGGCGGTGCTTGAACTGGGCGGAGTTTCAATCTATGTGCTGCACGATCTGGAGCAGTTAGACCTCAAGCCCAAAGCGGCAGGATTTGCCGCCGTGATTTCCGGACACAGTCACGTTCCCAAACAAGAGGTGCATGACGGAGTTCTCTATTTCAATCCCGGCAGCGCCGGGCCGCGAAGATTCAAACTGCCGGTGAGTATCGGAAAACTAATTTTGGAAGATGGCGGTTTGCGAGCCGAACTTCTACATTTGAATCTGATCGAGTCCTGAGTAGTTCGGTTGCTACAATCGCAAGGCGAAGAGACAATGTCCACCGAGTTCCATGTCGACGGCCGAGCCGGCTCCGCGCGCGCCGGGCGGCTGCTCACTCCTCACGGCGAGATTCAAACCCCTGTGTTTATGCCTGTGGGCACCGTCGCGACGGTTAAGAGCATGTCGCAGGATATTCTCGAAGATCTCGGAGTTCAGATTCTTCTCGGCAATACTTATCACCTGTACTTGCGTCCCGGCGTGGAAACCGTGCGCCAGATGGGCGGTTTGCACAGTTTCATGGCGTGGCCGCGGGCGATCCTGACTGACTCCGGCGGCTTCCAGGTTTTCAGCCTGAACGAGCTGCGCAAAGTCAGCGACGAGGGAGTGACGTTTCGCTCGCATCTTGACGGCTCGCCGCACTTCTTCAGTCCGGAGAGCGCTATGGAGGCGCAGATTGGCCTGGGCGCTGACATCATCATGGCGTTCGATGAGTGCACCGAGTATCCGGCCGACCGGGCGCGGACCAAGGCTTCGATGGAATTGACGCTGCGCTGGGCGGAGCGCAGCAAGAAATATTTTGAGGAGCATAAGCAGGAAGTGCCGTGGAGCAGTTCTCAGTTCTCAGTTCTCAGTTCTCAGCAAACCAAGATTCCTCGCTTCGCTCGGAATGACAAACTTTCCGGGCACTCGACCCAATCTCTCTTCGGCATCGTCCAGGGCGGCATGGATCTCGCGTTGAGGAAGGAATCGGCCGAGCGGACCATCGAAATCGGCTTTCCCGGATATGCGATCGGCGGGCTGAGCGTCGGTGAGCCCCGGGAGCGTACCCGCGAAGTGATCGAAGCTACGCTCGAACACCTTCCCGCCGACAAGCCACGCTATGTAATGGGCGTAGGTACGCCTGAGGAGATCGCCGAATACGCCAATCTGGGCGTCGATATGATGGATTGTGTGCTGCCTACGCGAGCCGCGCGGCACGGCCTGCTATTCACTTCCGAGGGCAAGATTTCAATCAAGCAGGCGCGCTACGCTCAGGACGCAGGGCCGCTCGATCCAAACTGCGGCTGCCGGGTTTGCCAGCGCTATTCCAGGGCCTATCTGCGGCATCTTTATGCTTCTAATGAGGTGCTGGCTCAGGTCTTAAATACCCTGCATAACCTGAGTTTCTACCTTGACACCATGCGGCGAGTGCGTCATTCTATTTCACTTGGGGAAGAGTCAGGTTTTTCATCTAGCGGCCGGTCTCGACCGGAACCCTAGACCTTACCTGTGACGACTCTCCCCGGATTCAAGCCTGAGCGGTAGATGATTCGGCCGGAATCGATCAGAACTCCCGTCGTGAAATGTAAGTCTGCGGCGTTTGCGTCCGTGGGCGGTTGTTCGCGGATTAAAGCTCGCGGATTCAGGCTCACGAAGTGAAGTTCGCGGATTAGACAGGGAGTCTTAGAAACACGGCTTCGGAAATATGGCCTTCGCGAATATGGAATTCCTGCTGGCAATGCAGTTACCGGGTGGAGGTGGCTTCTCCTTTCTGATCACGATGGGGTTGATGGTCGGGGTATTTTACTTTCTCGTGATTATGCCCCAATCGCGCCGGCAGAAGAAGTGGCAAGCCATGCTCGAGAGCATTAAGACGGGCGACAAAGTAACCACCACCGGCGGCCTGCGGGGCACTGTAGTGGCTCTGAAGGAAGACTCGATACATCTGCGGGTTCCTCCGGACAACCTGCGGCTCGAAGTAACCAAGGCTTCGGTGGCGCAATTGACCACCGCGGACGAAGAAGCGAAGACCAAGTAGCAGCAGCAACAACCTAAGACTTTTCTGGACTCTGTTTTCGTTATGAACAAGAATCTTCTCTGGAAATTGGTGGCCATCGTCGGCACTCTGCTGATCTTTCTATACGGGATATTCGGCATTCCGCAGAGTTTTTCCGCCCAGGGCTTGCTGGCGGCCCTCACCAAGAACATTCATCTCGGCCTGGATTTGCGCGGCGGAACCCACCTGATCCTGCAGGTGCAGGTTAACGACGCCGTAAATATTGATTCCGACAATGCGGTCGAAACCCTCAAAGAGCAGCTGAACAAGCGAAAGATTGCCTTCTCCGATATCTCCAAGCCCGATCCGAAAAACGCCCCCGACCAGGTCGTGCTGAAAGGCGTGCCGCCAGACGCGCGGAAGGACCTGCTCGATATCGTGAACGAGCGTCTTCCCGAGTACAACCTGAATTCCGGCGCGGACAATACCTGGACGCTCTCGATGAAGCCGCAGATGCTCAGCGATCTGAAGAACAAGGCCGTGACTCAGGCGATCGAGACCATCCGCAACCGCATCGATTCTCTCGGCGTGAGCGAGCCCACCATCCAGGAACATGGCCTCGGCCAATATCAGATTCTGGTCCAGTTGCCGGGTGTGGACGACCCCGGCCGGGTCAAGGACATCATGCAGTCCACTGCCATGCTTGAAATCAAGCAGGTGCTGGGTGGGCCGTATCCGAGCGAGCAGGCTGCGTTGCAGGATAAGGGAGGAGTTCTGCCGCCAGACGCGATTCTCATGCCCGGGCACGCGGCTCCCGGAACCCCGGCGGACGAACAAGCCTGGTATTTAGTGTCACGGGTTTCCGCCGTCCGCGGAAAAGACTTGCGCGATGCGCAAGCCAGCACTGACGAGAATGGCCAGCCCGATGTGCAATTCACTCTCACTGGTGAAGGCGGGCAGCGCTTCTACAGCTTCACCTCCGCGCATGTGGGCGAGAACCTGGGAGTGGTCCTCGATGGCAAAGTGCAGGAGGTAGCCAACATCCATGAGGCCATCCGCGATACCGGGCGCATCAGCGGCGGCAGCATGAACCAGCAGCAGGCGAAGGATCTGTCGATGATCCTGCGCTCGGGCGCGCTGCCGGCGGGCATTAAATATCTGGAAGAGCGGACGGTCGGGCCGTCCTTGGGCACCGATTCGATCCGGTCCGGAGTGAATGCCGCCATCATCGGCATGCTCGTGGTGCTGATTTTCATGCTGGTCTACTACCGCGCCGCCGGCATCAATGCTGACATTGCTTTGCTTCTGAATCTGGTCATCCTGCTCGGCTTCATGGGCTACGTGGGGGCGGTGCTGACGCTGCCCGGAATTGCGGGCGTGATTCTCACCGTTGGTATGGGTGTGGACTCGAATGTACTGATTTTCGAGCGCATCCGCGAAGAGCTACGCAATGGCAAGACACCGCCTTCAGCAGTAGATCAGGGTTTTGGCCACGCCTGGGTGACCATCGTTGATACCCACGTCACGACGATCGTTTCAGCCGCAATTCTGTTTATCTTCGGAACCGGCCCGGTGCAGGGATTTGCGGTCACCCTCGTGTTTGGTTTGATCGCGAACGTGTTCACGGCGGTTTTTGTTTCACGGACGATTTTTGATTGGGTTCTGACCCGCAAGCAGCGCGGGGAAGCGCTGAGCATTTAAGTTTGAAGTAGAGCAGGTTTCAAAGCTTCAGAGGTTTCAAGGTTTCAAAGCCGAAATCGCAGATAGCTGTACCCACTTTGAGCCAATTGAACTTTGAAACCTTGAAACCTTGAAACCTTGAAACCTGGAGCTTTAGCTTGGAGTTTTTTCGCAATACCAACATAGATTTTCTCGGCAAGAAGTGGTATTTTCTCGCCTTCTCCCTCGTCTTCAGTGTGGCGGGCCTGTTTTCCATGTTGTTCTGGCACCACATCCCTTACGGCGTGGACTTCCGCGGCGGCACCTTGGTGTATGTGAAGTTCTCGCACACGCCTGACGATAACGCGCTGCGCGCAGCCATGGACCGCGCGGGCCTGCACAACGCGAAGATTCAGCGCTACGACGTGCCTTCGAACAACGAAGTGCTGATTGACCTCGACGTGCAGGAAACCAGCGAGCAGGCACTCGATAACGGCAAGAACAAGATCATCCAGACGCTTGAGACCAATGTTCCCGCGGGCAAGACCGATCTGAATAATTCCAGCTCATTGGCCATCAAGAATTATCTGATGGACAAAGACCCGATGCGTCTCGGCTCCGATGCCGACCAGAAATATACTCAGCAGGCTCAGGCGATCGTGGATACGCGGGACAAAGTGCAGGGCGGAGTGCTGAGTTCGTTCGATCAATTAAAGGGCGCGGTCGATCCAGCAGTGGTGGCTTCTCTGCCAGACGGCTTCTTTCTGTCGGATTTCGGGGTGCGCAACGTCGAGATTGTCGGACCTCAGGTGGGTGCGCAACTGCGCAGGCAGGCCCTGCTGGCAACGGCTTATTCGCTCGCCGGGATGCTGGTTTACCTGGGATTCCGCTTTGAGTGGATTTACGGAGTCGCTGCCGTGGTTACGGTGTTTCACGACACCCTGATCACCGTAGGCGCATTCTCGCTGCTCGACAAAGACATTTCGCTCACCGTCATCGCCGCCATTCTGACCCTGATTGGTTACTCTAATAACGACACGATCGTGGTATTTGACCGCATCCGGGAAAACATTAAACTCATGCGGCGTGAGAAGCTCTCGGAAATCGTCAACCGGAGCATCAACCAAACCCTGAGTAGAACCATCTTGACAGCCGGGCTAACCTTCCTTACTGTACTTGCTCTCTATTTGTTCGGGGGCGAGGTGCTTCGCGGGTTCAGCCTGGCGCTGGTAATCGGCATCTTGATAGGAACGTATTCCTCGATCGCAATCGCCGCCCCGATTCTGGTCGCTTATCAGGATTGGCGGATCGAGAAGGGCAAACGGCCGGGCGCCGCAGCCCGTCCGGGTCAGGTGGTCACACGGTAGGGTACCAACTATCCTCAGTTAGGGTCTTTATTTGTAGATGGTTGGAACGTTTGGTCCGGCGCTAGTGGGTTGGGTGATTGTCTTTGGCGATGGAGTTCGTTTTTGGGAGCAAAGGGGAAGCGCTCGGTGTCTAAGCTTACGTAGGCTCTGTAGTAGGGAGAAACTCTTATGTTTGAAGATAGCCTTCTGGAATCCGGTGGCAGGCTGAAGACGAAGCGGGGACGAACGACCACCTTCGCTATCATTCTTGAGATAGGGCTGGTCGGGCTCATGGTTCTGATGCCTCTCATCTTCACGGAAGCCCTGCCCAAGCAGCAGTTAATGACCTTCCTAGTGGCTCCCCCACCCCCGCCACCCCCGCCCCCTCCGGCAGCTGCTCCGGTGAAAATCGTGAAGCAGGTTCAAACCGACATCGTGAACGGCGAACTGCGCACGCCTACCAAGATTCCTCAAAAAGTTCAGATGATTAAGGAAGACGAAGCGCCTCCGCCGGTGATGGCGTCGAGCGGCGTAGTGGGCGGCGTTCCGGGAGGCATCCCGGGCGGTCAGATGGGCGGCGTAATCGGCGGCATTATCAGTTCGACCCCGGTAGCCGTGCCCAAAGTGGCTACGCCGCAGCGCGTACGGGTCTCGCAGGGCGTTTCCGCCGGTTTGTTAGTGCGGCGTGTGCAACCGAATTACCCGCCCTTGGCGCGGCAGGCCCGCATCCAGGGCACGGTGGTGTTGCATGCTGTCATCGCCAAGGACGGCTCGATCGAAAACCTCACGCTAGTCAGCGGGCATCCAATGCTGGCGCCTGCCGCGATCGAGGCCGTGAAGCAGTGGAGGTATAAGCCCTATCTGCTGAACGGCGAACCCGTCGAGGTGGATACCGAAGTGTTTGTCAACTTCACCCTGTCCGGAGGCTAGATCCCGGCTGGTGTAGCGTGACTTGGCAAGGTCAGAAAGTGTATAAGCGGTGTGGCCCTCCCCTCTCACCTAAAGCGGTGGCCGGGAGAGCCCCTTCGCTGGGCGCGGTCGCCGTACCTCTCATCTCAGGTAGGCGAATGCCGACGGATAACTTTTGCCGCCAGGCTTTGCAGCACGTTCGAATCTCGCATCAAAGAGTCTAGAAAGTTCCGAGGAGGGAAAAGCAACTCATGTTAGCTAATGTGGCAGCAGCAGTTTTTGTTCATGTACCTAGGGCAGCCGCCTGGATCGTGCAGGAAGGTGGCGCAGTGGGATGGGATCCGATTTCGCTATGGCGGCAGATGGGTATCATCGCGAAGATCGTGGTCATCATTCTGTTCATCATGTCAGGCTGGTCGATCGGGGTCATGATTGACCGTGCCATGGCGTACAACGCGGCCCGCAAGCAGTCGCGCGCCTTCGCTCCCGCAGTAGCGGGAGCGTTGCGCGATGGCCGCATCGACGAGGCCATCAAGGTCGCCGAGCGCAACAAGAAGAGTCATCTGGCCAAGGTTGTCACCGCCGGCCTGATGGAATTCAAGGCGCACCAGGATAGCCCGGGCGCCATCCCCGGCGAGACCATTGAAGCTTCCAAGCGCGCACTCGAGCGCACCGAAGCCATCGTCCACGCCGAACTGAAGCGTGGATTGGGCGGACTGGCTACCATCGGTTCGACGGCTCCCTTCGTGGGCCTGTTCGGCACGGTGATGGGCATTCTGAACGCCTTCAAGGGCATTTCCGAACAGAAGGCGACCGGTCTGGGCGCAGTCGCAGGCGGCATTTCGGAGGCGCTGGTGACCACCGCTTTCGGCTTGCTGGTCGCCATCCCCGCCGTCATGATGTTCAACTACCTCACCGGCCGCGTAGAAGCGTTCGATGTGGAGATGGACAACTCGTCGAGCGAACTGATCGACTACTTCCTGAAGCGCCGGGACGTTCGCCGGTCCTAGAAGTTTTGCCCGCAAGTCCGCATGAGTTGCTGTCTGGCGCCGCGGAACCTTCCCGGCGCCGGGCTTCCCAATTCACGCGGAAGGTTTTACCGGCAACTGGCCACTCACAATTGGCCACTGCTCTTGGGAGACATTAGTTATGGCAATCGCAAAGCGGAATGAAGGGGCCAACGTAAACTCGGACATAAACGTCACCCCTATGGTGGACGTGATGCTGGTGCTGCTGATCATCTTCATGGTGATCACGCCGATGTTGCAGAAGGGCATCAGCGTCGATATGGCCAAGGTGAACAATCCTACACCGATGCAGGACGCCGACAAGGAAGACGCGCTGCTGGTTTCGGTGATGCGCGATGGAACGGTCTATTTCGGCTCCGACAAGGTCGCGGTCGACAGCTTGACCGGCAAGGTGAAGGACCGCCTGACCAATCGCACCAACAAAGAGGTCTACCTGAAGGCGGATGCCCGCGCCCACTTTGGCAATGTAGTTCAGGTGGTGGACGCCGTGCGCGCCGCTGGAGTGGATGATCTAGGCCTGCTCACCGAACAGAGAAAGAGCACTCCAAACGCTCCGCCTACCGCTCCGGCGGGTGGGCAGTGAAGCGAGTGAAATAAGAGGAGAACCGATTATGAGCATGGCAGTTGGAACCGGCGGAGGCCAAAGCGCGAACATTAACGTCACTCCGCTCATTGACGTGCTGCTGGTGCTGCTCATCATTTTTATGGTGATCACGCCCTTGACGCCGAAAGGCTTGGATGCGCTTGTGCCTCAGCCACCCCCGCCCAACGCGCCCAAGAACAATACGCCGGACCGTACCATCGTGGTGCAGTTGATTGATCGCGGCGCCGGTCAGGATCCGGGCCTGAAGATCAATCAGGAAGATGCCACTTGGGACAACCTGCAGGGACGTCTGGCCGATATCTACAAAACCCGCGCCGAGAAAGTCATGTTCGTGAAGGGTGATGATGCCGTCCCCTTCGCTGACGTAGCCAACGTGATTGACATTGCGCATGCTGCGGGAGTGGATAAGGTCGGTTTGATTACCGCCAAGATCGAAGCGGGCGGCTAAAGGCGCGCACGCGCGGGACCGAGGCGCTGACGAGCCCGGAAGCCGTGCATTGCATTTCAGCCTGCGCGCGGGAGCCATTGTTCCCGCGCTGCTTCTGTGAACAAACGCTCGGCCAGCACTTGTCAACCCGCTGTCTCTGGGCCTAGGATGCTGTGTGGCAAGGGAGACTTATACCGCAATGAATAAACATTTTCGACTGCTAACGTTGGCGGCCGCTATGCTGGCGCTGTTCTGTTCCGTGGGCTGCAGCAAGTTGCGCGCCCGCGACCAGCTCAACAAGGGCGTCACTGCCTACAAGAACGCCAAGTACGAAGAGGCCATCGATCATTTCCAGCAAGCCGTGGCATTGGATCCCAGCCTGATTAACGCCAAGATGTATCTGGCCACCGCCTTCGCACAGCAGTACATCCCCGGAGCCGACACGCCCGACAACAACAAAATGGCGGAGCAGGCCATCGAGCAGTACCAGCACGTGCTCGACATGAATCCGGCGCGCGACCAGAAAGTGAATGCTGCCAAGGGTATCGCTTACCTCTACTTGAACATGAAGAAGTTCGACGATGCCAAGAAGTATTACCGGATGGCCGCCGATATCGATCCCAACGATCCCGAGCCTTACTACTCCGTGGGCGTCATTGATTGGACGGCTTGCTACCAGCCGCGCATGGAAGAGCGCGCCAAACTCGGCCTGAAGCCGGACGAGAGTCTGAATCCCAAGAACAAGGATCAGAAAAAAGTCTGTGAGGAACTGAAGGTGAAGAATTGGCCGTCGATCCAGGAAGGCATCGATAACCTGAACAAGGCGATTCAACTTCGCCCTGACTACGATGATGCCATGGCTTACCTGAATCTCATGTATCGCGAAAAGGCCGATGTGGAATGCGACGATCTCGCTGCCCGCCAGGAAGATCTGAAGACCGCCGACCATTGGGTTGACCAGACTCTGCTCACCAAGAAAGCCAAAGCCGAGAAGCAGCCCGGGCAGCAAGGCATCACAATGGATCAACCGAAGTAGTACAGGAAAAATCAAAGCCGCGTAGCGGCCACGGAATCCAACCCACAGCTTGCCCCTGAGCCTGCCAAAGGCGCAAGCCGTGGGTTTGGTTTTTCAGCGTCACGGGCTGTAACCGGCGGCAGAGTCGGAATGGTATTATGCTACGAACAGCCCACAATTCAGAGGGTCCCACAGGATGAGTGTGGCATCGCTCGAAAGATCGCCGCGGACGGCCGCGGACGCAGTCGCATCACCGGCCAAATTACCGGCCAACGAACGGTGGGCGGGATGCGTGTCCGTGATCGTTCCCGTCTACAACGAAATTGCGCACGTCGACGAGCTTCTGCAAGCCATCCATGCCTCGCCGGTCAAGAAGGAAATCATCATCGTCGATGATGGTTCCACCGACGGCACTCGCGAGAAGCTTCGGGCTATGCCGCTCGCCGACGATGTCACCATCGTTTTCCACGAAAAAAACTGCGGCAAGGGTGCGGCCATTCGCACTGCACTCGCCTATGCCCGCGGGGAATATGTTCTAATTCAAGACTCGGATCTCGAATACGACCCCCAGGATTATCCCGCATTGCTGCAGCCACTCGAGCAGCGTCAGGCGAACGTGGTCTATGGCGTGCGCCCGGATCGGCCGGAACGCGGACTCCGCTTTTTTCTGGGAGCAAAGCTCCTGACTCACCTGGCCAATTTGCTCTATGGCGCGGGTATCCACGACGAAGCCACCTGTTACAAAGTCTTCCGGCGTTCACTGATCGAGCAAGTTGATTTGGAATGCCGGCGTTTCGAATTCTGCCCTGAAGTGACGGCCAAGCTCTGCCGGATGGGCGAGAAGATCGCGGAAGTACCCATCGCCTACGCACCGCGCACTGCCGGTGAGGGCAAAAAGATTCGTCACGCCGATGGCTGGCTCGCCATCTGGACCCTGCTACGCTACCGCTTCATCCCCCGCGCGCGCTGGACGAAGACATCACGCGCCCCTGCCCCTCCCTTCGCGGTGAGCTTTTCTCGCATGCCGCCGGAGTGAGTAATATCCAACCAGGAAGCGTGGGATGCGATTCATAGACCGCGAAGAAGTCGCCCGCCGGCTCACCTACGACGTGTGCATTCCTATCGTGCGCGATGCCATGATCGCGTTCTCGCGCGGCGAAACCCGGCAACTTCTGCGCTCCATCATCCCGCTCGCCGACGGCCGCATGTTCGGCGTCATGCCCGGCGCAATGGGCCCGCGCGCGACCTTCGGTGCAAAGTTAATCAGCGTCTTCCCGGAAAACTTCGCGCTGGGAATCCAGTCGCATCAGGGTCTGGTCATTCTGTTCGATCCCGAAACCGGGGCTCCAGTTAGCGTGGTGCATGCCGGCGAAATCACAGCCATTCGCACGGCAGCGGCCAGTGCGGTCGCAACCGATGCGCTGGCGCGTAAGGACGCGCGCCGGCTCGCGATCCTGGGCTACGGTGAGCAGGCCTCGACCCACGCTCGCGCCATCAGCAAGGTGCGGAGCCTCACATCTATTTCAGTCTGGGGACGTTCGTCCGAGCGCGCCCGAGCCTTCACGGATCGGACGCAAGCGGAACTTGCCGTGACCGTAGCCAGCGCCGGAAGCGTGGAAGAGGCAGTGGCGGACGCTGACATTATCTGTACCGTGACCTCCGCGACCGAGCCCATCCTGAAGGGCGCGTGGGTACGGCCCGGGACGCACGTGAATCTAGTCGGCTCGGGCCACGCTGGGCCGACGGAAGTGGACAACGATCTGGTCGTCCGCTCGCGCTTCATTGCCGACAGCCGTGAGGGCGTGCTAACCCAGGGCGCAGAGTTTCTGCGGGCAAAGGCTGCGGGGTTAATCGGTGACGACCACATCGCAGCCGAGATTGGCCAGGTGTTGGCAGGTGACATCAAAGGCCGCCGCTGGCCCGAAGAAATTACTGTCTACAAGTCGCTGGGTCACGTCGTCCAGGATTTGGCAACCGCATGGGCGCTGTACTCACAGCCTGAAAAGCGTTAGCGAGACAGATCACAGACTCACGGCCAGGTTTCCGGTAGAATCTTGGGTCCGCAAGGCGATGTTCAAGAAAATCCTCATAGCCAATCGAGGCGAGATCGCGTTGCGTGTGCTACGCGCCTGCCACGAAATGGGAATCGCCGCAGTCGTAGTTTATTCTGACGTGGATCGCGCGGCGCTGCATGTGCGCAAGGCTGACGAAGCCTACCCCATTGGCGCTGCCGCGGCTTCCGAGTCTTATCTCAACATTCACAAGATTCTTGACGTCGCCGGGCGAACCGCAGCCGACGCCATCCACCCCGGTTACGGTTTCCTCTCGGAGAACGCGAAATTCGCTGAGGCCTGCGCCGATGCGGGAGTGAAATTCATTGGCCCAACCGCAGCGGCCATGGAAGCCATGGGATCGAAAACCCGCGCCCGGCAGGCCATGGAGAAAGCGGGCGTTCCCTTAGTGCGGGGAACTTCGCGAGGTGTCGAATCATTCGAGGAAGCGGAGCAGGTAGCCGCTAGAATCGGTTATCCCGTCATGTTGAAGGCAGCTGCGGGTGGCGGTGGTAAAGGCATGCGGCTGGTGCATGCTGCTGAGGAACTTAAGTCTTCCCTTGAAGCCGCCCGTAGCGAGGCAGAGCGATCTTTCGGCGACAGAGAGGTGTACATCGAGAAGGCAATCGTCAATCCGCGGCACATCGAGATGCAAGTGCTTGCCGACGAACATGGCAACACGGTCTACCTCGGTGAACGCGAATGCTCGCTGCAGAGGCGTCATCAAAAAGTGCTGGAGGAAGCGCCTTCCCCGATTGTCGATGCCGACATGCGGCGCCGGATGGGTGAAGTCGCGGTCCGCGTGGCGCGAGTCGCGAACTACACCAACGCAGGTACGGTGGAGTTCCTAGTTGATCAATCAGAAAAGGACCAGCAGAAGAATTTCTATTTTCTGGAGATGAACACGCGCTTGCAGGTCGAGCATCCGGTCACAGAGCTGATCACAGGGCTTGATCTGGTCCATCTGCAAATTTGCATCGCTGCTGGCGAAAAGCTGCCCTTCACGCAAGACGAAGTGCGCATGCGCGGCCACGCCATCGAATGCCGCATCTATGCCGAGGATCCCGATAACAGCTACTTTCCCAGCCCCGGCAAAATCACTTTGTTGCAGGAACCTTCAGGCCCGGGCGTTCGCATCGACAGCGGCATGTATGAGGGCTGGAACGTTCCGATCGACTACGATCCACTGCTGGCAAAGCTGATCGGTTACGGCAGCGACCGCGAGCAGGCTATCGCGCGGCTGACGCGGGCTCTGGACGAATATTTTGTGGGTGGCATCAAGACCAATGTTTCGTTGTTTCGGCGCATTCTGCACGATGCAGATTTTCGTGCGGCGAGGCTCGATACAGGATTCCTCGATCGCATGTTGAAGCGGACAGAGAGCAAGCCGGGCGACTCAAAAGCCGGGGAGGTGGCCGCGATCGCCGCAGGCCTGTTCGCCGCGCTCGGTTCAACCGGGCAAGGCACGGGAAACGGCACAGGAAGCGGTTCACGCGCCGCTGAAAATGTAAAGTCGAACTGGAAGAGCGCGGGTCGCCGCGAGGCTCTCCGTTGAGAAAGTGTGATCGCAAATCAAATTACTGGCCCCTAATTACTGACCAGTCGTTTTTCTCATGCTCTACGACGTAACCATCGACGGAAAGAATTACCGGCTTGAGCTCAACCGCGCCGACGGGCGCTGGTCCTGCCGCCTCGATGGCCGCGACTTCGAGGTCGACGCCGTGCTCGCTCGCCCGGATGTGCTCTCGCTCCGCATCGGCAATCTGGCGTACGAGGTGAAGTCGGAGCGCGTGGCAAATGATTTGCATTTGTGGGTAGGGAGCACGCGGTTCACGGTTGAAGTCCTCGATCCGCGCTCGCTGCGCGGCCGCACCCGCGCCGGAGACGATCGAGGGCCGAGGAAGGTAGTCGCTCCCATGCCCGGCAAAGTCGTGCGCCTGCTGGTGAATGAAGGAGACGAAGTGGAATCAGGCCGCGGCATCGCCGTAGTCGAAGCGATGAAGATGCAGAACGAGATCAAATCGCCGAAGCGCGGAAGCGTGCGGAAAATTCTAGTCAGAGAAGGTGCGGCCGTGAACGCGGGCGACGTACTCGCGATCGTGGAGTGACTCCACTCTAGTTCGTCAGCCCATTACTATCCAGAATCTTTTTCGCGTAGTAATTATCCACCTTGGCAGAGTCGCGCAGCAGTTCGTAGTATGCCGCCTTCAGCAACTGCTCTCGCCGGTCCTGAAGCTGCGAGTGAATGGCCTGCTGCACGCGCGGGTCCGACAAGTCGCGCTGCCCCGCCGGTTCCTTCGAGACCAGCTTCACGATGCGGAATCCCATCACCTGTTTATTCGCGGGATTGGTCAGGGTGATGATGGGGCTGTACTGTCCGGGCTTCAGCTTCATCACGGCGTCGCGGGTTCCCGGATCGGTGTTGCGCAGAGAAGACTCGGGAAGCGTTCCCAGGTCGCCGCCGTTGCCGGAAGTCTCCGGGTCCTCCGAATAATTCATGGCGAGGGTGGCGAAGTCGTCGCCGCTATCCAGCCGGTTGGCAATCATCTGGATCTTCTTGCGAGCGTCGGCCTCGTTCTGTGCCTTATTGTTCTGGTTGTGCACCTGCGGGTTGGGCGTGGGAGTGACGAAGACCTGCGCCAGGTGGTACTGCGGTTCGATGAGATTGAATTCGGACTTATGCGCGTTGAAGTAGTTGCTAATGTCCTGGTCAGTTACATTGATCTTGGAGCGCACTTCCTTGTTCATCACCTTATCGACCGTGATGGAACGGCGGATGTCGCGCTTGAAATCCTCCAGCGTAATCTTTTTTTCCTTCAGCCGTTGATCGAACTCCTCCTGCGTATAAGGAGATTTAATCTCGTTCAGCTTGCGGTCTACTTCCTCTTCCGTGGCCAGCAGGCCCAGCTTCTCGGCCCGGCGCATGACCATTTCGTCGTCGATGAGCTGGCGCAGAATGTTCAAACGGAGAATCGTGGCCTGTTCGCCGACGGGCGCCTGCTGCGCACTCGCCACCTGATTGTCGTAGTACTTGTCGACGTCTGAGCGGAAGATCTTGCGGCCGTCTACCGTGGCCATCACGTCGCCGCTCACTTGGGACTTACAGCCCAGCAGCGCTACCAGCACAACGGCGGTTGCAAGCACGGCCGCAAGCCGGGCTAATTCATCATTTCTTTTCAAACGAGTTCCCCCTCGACCCCACGCTCCGCTTCGCAATATCACTTAGCGGGCGCCCCCGGTGCCGGTGCCGCTGCTGCGCGCTCAGGCACAGGTAGGCCAGCATCCTTCAAGGCGCGATCCAGCGCGGCGCGCACTTCGCTGATGGGCACGGCGCCGTCGATTTTCTGTCCGTTGATGAACATCGTAGGCGTGGCTTCTACCCCAATCGCGTCGCCTTCTTTCATGGACGCCTTCACTGCGCTTTCATCCTGCGCCTTGACGCAGGACTGCAGCTTCACCACATCAAGATTGTGTTTTTGGCCCTGCAGCAGCGTGATCCGGTCGACCGCCGCCAGCCGCGCCTCCGGCGTCTTTTCGGCGTTTATTTCATGCTGGTTACTGTGAATGTAATCGGCGAAATCCCAGTAGGCGTCGCTGTTCTGCGCTGCCAGGCAATTGGCATCCACCGCGGCGTGCACCGCCCAGGGATGGATTTCCGCCAAGGGGTAATCCTTGTAAATGAAAGTGACCCGGTCACCGTACTCTCTGAATATCTGCGGAAACAACGTCTGGTGCATCCGCGAGCAGAACGGGCACTCGAAATCGTCGAAGTTCACCACTACTACCTTGGATGCCTTCGCTCCCCGCGTGGGCCGTCCATTGACATCGATCTTGCTCATGAGTTCGGCGAACGGATCCTTGGTCAGGTCGAATTTGATGGTTCGCACCAGCGAAGAACCGTCTCTGGAAACCACAAACTTGAGATCCTGTTTCTTGTCTCCGTCATCCACGGTTACGACCACGGAATCGTAGTTGGGAAAGTCGGCGCTGGGCGACGGCACACCCACCAGTACGCGCGTCTCGGGAGGAATTTTATAGTAGGAACGAACCTGGCGCTCGATCTTCCGGGTTAAATCGGGCGAAGCGGACTGGGCCACGCAGCCCAGACAAACCACCAGCAGAAGGATAAAAGAGCGTCGAATTAGATTCACCAAAAACCGCCTCAACATCGCAAGTCGCAGCTTGATTATCTCACAGCGCGGGGAGGGACGCGGGAAGGCCGAGGCCAGAACCGGCCGGAAAATGGGCGTTCAAAGCTGCTGTGAAACGAGGCTTGCTTCAACCCGTCTGCCGGAACAAATCCTTTGCCGGCAGCAACGCATTCATCGAGCCCGAGCGGAAACCTTCCAGATCAAGGGTCACAAACTTGAAACCGAGAGCTTTGAAGATACTGGCGAACTCCGCGGCCATGGAGGTATCGAGAGCCCGAGCGAGTTCCTCGCGCGCGATTTCAATGCGGACGATTTCTCCGTGATGCCGCACGCGGAATTGCCGGAACCCCAGCGCGCGCAGGCCATCCTCGCCTTTTTCCACGACGTCGAGCGCCTCGCGCGTAACCGGGCGGCCATATTCGATGCGGGATGACAGGCAGGCGGAAGAAGGTTTGTCCCAGATGCGCAGGCCGGCGCTCCGCGCCAGCGCGCGAATTTCTTCCTTAGTGAGACGCGCATCCAGCAGAGGAGCCACAACCTGGTGCCCGATCGCCGCCTTCTGGCCGGGACGGAAGTCGCCCTGATCGTCGAGATTTACCCCGTACGCGATAGCGTCGAATCCGCGCGCCAACCGCAATTCTTCCATCAGCGTGAACAGTTCATCCTTACAGAAGAAGCAGCGCTGCGCATCGTTGCGCACATATTCGGGACGATCGAGTTCTGAGGTGGCGACCACTTCCAGTGGAATCGACTGCTCCCGCGCAAACGCAATCGCATCGGTCAGCTGGGTGCGCGCCAGACTGGGAGAGTCTGCAATGACCGCCAACATATTATCTCCCAACTCCTGATGCACAGCCCACGCCAGGTACGCGGAATCAACGCCGCCAGAATAGGCGACGAGAGTGCGGCCAAGGGCGCGAAGCCGGGCCTGAAGCGATGCGAGCTTTGAGTCGATGTTCAGTCCGGCGCCTGACATTGCATCATCTTAGCAGGGGAGGCAGCCTCGGGGAGGAATGAGCCGCTTTGCTGGCCACTGATCACGGACCACTGCTCTAGTACAACCGTTCCTGTGGCCGCAAGCTGCCGAAGCTGGCGATGTTCGCCAGAGTGAAGGACAAGCGGAACAGATTTTCGTTTCGCACGTTGGCGACAGTGTAACTGCGGTATTCCATAGTCATGCCGCAGCAATCCCAGTTGTAAGTGGTCTGGGCGTTGAAGAACTGCAACTGTCCGGTTTCCGCATCAAAGCCAAAACTGCTGGCAGCGCTAAAGCCGCGCTTGTTGAGGCGTCCGTATCCCAGGGCGGCGCGAAACTGGTTGAAGCGCGGAGGGGAACCAGCCGCCGGCACGGGTACCTGCAAGAATGCATCGCCACCGCCGACCGTCACCTGGCCAAAGTGATAGTTGGCGAGTAGAGTGCTCGCGTTGATCCGGCTATTCTGGAAGTCGTAATCCAGATCCCATTCCGCGTCGGTGCGGGAGCTGGTTTCCACCCGCAAGCGGGAGACCAGTGGCGAAAGATGCCTCGGTTGGGTGAGGAACGCGATGCCAGTCAGGTCAACCGTCGTAGTGAACACATTGCGCTGGCCGGGAATTAACGCTCCCCCGAACGTGGGATCGAGAAAGTATTTCTGCACCAGTTCCCAGGTCACGACCTCGCGCACCGGCGGTTCGGGTGGGCACTGGCGATTGGCCAGCGTGTTGATATGCTGCCACGGCACAGTCGATTCCGGCCCCGCCCCGCCCACCGTAAGAGCCGACATGATGGGGTCGCAATCCTCCGGCTTATCCGAATTGTGCTTGGCATATAGACGGGTGACAAAGCCGTACTCCACTTCGTGAGTATCGGTGAGAATGTCGCGTTCATCGAACTTCAGAACATTGGCGTAGTTGTTCACGCCGGTCACAAAGCGGTAGACCGCCAGCGGTTCGATGACATGCTTCCACTTTCTCCCCAGGAAGTCCTTGTCGAACACACGCTCCAGCGCGGGTGGTCGCAGTTCCACCGTCGTTTCCAATGCTTGGCGGTTAATGGCGTCACTCACCGCCTGCCCCGGGTTATTCTGCTCCTCTCCGACCAGTCGTTCGCTGTAGTAGGTTTCGTGCAGCGTGAGCTGGGGACGCAGAGACCATCCTCGAAATAGCAGCGGCAGAGAGATTTCAGGGCTCAGATCGAAGCGCTCGACCAGATTCCCCGTACGGAAAGCCGGCGTGCAAGACTGAAAGAACCCCGGGCACGTACCTTGCTGCGGCTCACTGCGCGACAATCCAGTGCCCGACGCGTCAGCCGACCAATAAAACGGCGTCCGCCCCAACTCTCGGTCGTTGCCGGAGAAATCAAGGCTCGGCGCGTGCAGAATTGTGATTACCTGACCCGGCGTCGTGCTCATGAAGTTCTGGTAGCGCTCCGCGAATCCATTCAGATTGAAGCCATGGTTTGATTTCGAGAGGAAAGCCTGCGATTTTACTTCCGAATACACGGCCTGACTGAAAACCTCGTTAAAGGCCAGACGGAACAGAAACGAACTCAGGTAGTCGACATTGGCCACGGCGCGGAACCCTTCGAAGGTTCCCGCTGAGTTCAGGCGCACATTTTCTCCGCCCTCTTTGAGCGGAGGCGAGCCGATACCGCGATCGATCACTCCAAAATAGTTAAGGTCCACGTAGGAAGTCTCGCTGGGCCGGGCCCGAAACTCGCCTCGCTGCGACCAGCCGCGCAAGGAGAAGTATTCCGCACCCAGGGTCGCATCCATCATGCGATTGATAACCCAGTAGTAAGCGTCGCCCACTACGTTTCCCTTAACCGACGAGCGGGCCACCGAAGGCAACAGAAACCCTGATTGCCGCGACTCTCTCTGCACGGGATGGGTGGCATACGGGAAATAGAGCATGGGAATGCCGTGAAGAATAAAAGCGCTGCGATAGATTTGAGCGTTGCCGCCCACGTCCACACTCACTTTGCGTGCGTCGAATTGCCACATGGGATGAGGCAACTCGCAGGTGGTAATGGTGCCGTCGTAGACCAGGTAATGCTCAGGGCTGACTTTGTCGACAATCTTGCCCGTAAAAGCAAAAGGAGCGGTCGAAGTAAGAATCACCTGGTTGCCGCGAAAGACCAACCCCGTGGTTCCGGTCACATCGTAGAAGCGGCCGGTTTCGAGATCCAGGTTGTAGGTGCCATGCGACGCTCGAATGTGATCGTCATTGGGACCGCCGTCGAGCGCGAAGTGTCCGGTACCGGTCGCTTCCCTGGTGTCGGAGTTGTAAGTGGCTTCGTCAGCACGCAGAATGTAGGTTCCGTAATAGATTTCCACCGCGCCGTGCAACTTATAAACCGAGCCTTCCTCTTCTTGCTGAATGGCGCAAATGGTGCGGACGTCTCCTTTTTCTTTCTGCGCGGCAGCCGCCAGCGCGCATGGCGTCGCCGGCGCAGTCGCCGGCTTTTCCGCCGAGGCCTGGGCTGAAGCCGAAGCACGCGGCTCAGGGGCGGCATTTGCGGGTGGCAACTGGCTGGTAACTAACGGCGGAACGAGAAGAAGGTGACAAAGCACCGCTGCCGTGATAAGGAATCTGTTGCGAAGAGTCATCGGAACAAGATTGCCGGAACGAGTATCGTCGGAACAAGATCATCCGAATCGCAAGCAAAACGCGCACGGACGCTTCTACCGGCAGCAGTCGTGGTGAAGTTAGCACGCTTGCGCCTCGGGAGGCAAAAGCCGCCTGCATTCTTGGATTCCGGCACCGTCTTTGTGGTTATCCGGCGGCCTCTTGCTTCTAGCTTGCTTGTAAGACTGTGATTCATGCCCTGTCTGCTTTGTGGTGACATCTGCCGCTGCTCTTCCGACGCCCATTCCACCGCTCCGCCGCGCTGGCTGGCCGACGATGTGGCTGACGACGACGCGCTCCTGGCCGCCTCCTCACCGCAGGACATGCCGGAGACGCCGGGTGTTGATGTCACGCGCCCGGGTCCGGCAGAAGCTTCGGTACCCATCAGTAAGGACGGCAACCAACCGGCTCCTGAGGACTCCGCAGTCTGGCGTCAGGAGGTCGCGGCCCGGCTGAATCGTTATCAATCTCGCCGCAAGCCTCGTCCACCCCGCTATCCGTCGCTGCAGCTGCATTTCGAGGAGGAGGATCTCCGAACCGCACGTGATATTTCGGTCGAGCCCTCCACATTGCCGGACAGAATGCCGTCATCCAACCAGGCTCTGGCCTTGGATACTTTCGCCGAAGGCGCACCTCAAGCTGTCGAAATCCCGGCATCCGCGCCGCCGACCACAGTCCCGGCCGCAGCCCCAGTGACGGGAAAGCTCATCGAGTTCCCGCGCTCCTGGGCTCCTCCGCCAGCCCCGTTCGACGAACTGGCCGAGCCGGTCATCGACCGCCGACGTCCTCGCATCCTGGAGGCGCCGGAAGTGGTCCCGCCGCCGCCGGCCCTGGGTGGAATCACGATCGAGACGCTCGAGCGGACCGAGACAGAGAAACGCCCGGGGATCGACGTTCCATTACAGAGTGCGCCTCTAGCGCGGCGCATCTTCTCCGCCGCAGTCGACGGTTTCATCATCGCCGCGGCAGGCGCTCTCTTCGCTTTCATCTTCTGGAAGCTGGCGGCGATTCGTCCGCCACGACTCCAGATCATAGGGTTAGCTGCCGGTCTTTGCGCTCTGTTCTGGGCCGTCTACCAATACCTGCTGATCGTGTACTCGGGCACCACGCCGGGATTGCGCCTGGCGCGCCTCGAATTGGCCCGCTTCGACGGAAGCCCCGCCAGCCGCCGTCTCCGCCGCTGGCGCGTCCTCGCCTCATTTCTTTCAGCCGCTTCGCTCGGCATGGGATACGCCTGGGTCTTCCTCGATGAAGACTCGCTCTGCTGGCACGACCGCATCACGCACACCTACCTAGCCCCGAAGAGCTAGGCAGTAGCGGTCTCGGCAGTGGGTCAGCCAGCGTCCGAGTGGTCGACGGACGATCCAGCGAGGGTCAATCCGGGATATTGAGTGATATGGCGATGTTACGCCAATTGACTTAAGAGGCCATTTGCCGATCAACTGTATATTGCCGAGGGCAGCGGAAAATGGAAATCCAAAAACGAAAAACGCTCGAAGATTTTCCTAAGTTCGTCGTGACCGGGGTGCGTCCCGGCGCAACCTCCGAGGCCGGATATACCTCTTTCGAGCTTGAGGGTGGCTTCGACGGAATCCCTCCGAGTAGTTTCAACCATGTTATGGATGGCATTGGCCCACAGTGGTTTTGGCTCGTGTTCGGATTGCGCGGATACATTTGCGCGTCCGTGCAGTCGCATAATAAGGAAACAAACGCTACGGTTCTAACATTTGAGGTAAAGGGCGAACCAAACATCGCGCCGGGACAGGGGCTTGCTTATCTGAGCTCCTTCTGGCAGGGGTACCACGTGGGGATGGTGCTTGACCCTAACTGGGGATGGGAACGAGTGCAATTTCGCGGAACGGATGCCATCGCCGAAGATTACGAGGCCAAGGATGTATCCATCGTAGGCGGCCGCCAGGTAAAGGTATGGACGAAACTGGAACCAGTTGGAGAAGCTACGGGGCAGAGTCGACACTATCCTGCGCCCGACCAGAGCTTGCCTGTCCGCGCTGGAACGCGGCTCGTTACAGCGGGCTGGGGCCACGAGCACTGCGAGTTGTGCAAAGAGCATATCGACGCTGGGATGTTCGGATATTGTGACCCGGGAGGGCGCTGGATGTGCGAGAAGTGCTATCAGCGATACGTAACGCCACACGATCTTGCCTTCGTGGCCGAGCTTTAAGGTACAGGAAGTGTCCCAAGCAGGACGAGCATTTGTCGAATCGTTGGCGTAAGCAGGCGACTACAGTTGCCGCCGGAGTGTGAATTTCTAGGTAGCCAACGGGCAAGCCGGAAACCGACCCTCCCACCCACGTTCCCCTATGCTATCTTCAATAGGCTTACCCTGATAAGCAGTCGCGCGTCCTCGCAGCATGGCTACATCCGCAGGTTCCAAACCGGCCATAAGGGTCTTCGTCGCCACCACGGTGATGTTGACCTTCATCTCTTTCTGGCGCGCCTCCGCCATTGTTCTCTCCGACCTCGCGTCCTCCGCTTATTACGCCGGAGGCGACGCCGAGAAAGTCATCGGCAAGAGCGCTCCCTGGTTCATTCTCGCCGTGATGTTGTTCAGCTATTGCGTGCGGGCGCTCTATATCGAATCAAGCAGCATGTTCGTCCGCGGCGGCGTTTACCGAGTCGTCAAGGAAGCCATGGGTGGCACCCTGGCCAAGTTTTCTGTCTCCGCGCTGCTTTTCGATTACGTGCTGACCGGTCCTATCAGTGCTGTTTCCGCAGGACAGTACCTGGCTGGTTTCATCAAAGATATGGGCGTGTACATGCACCGCCCGCTTCATTTTTCTGACGACCATTTTGCCGCAGGTCTGGCCGTGATCGTGGTGCTCTATTTCTGGTGGAAGAATACCCAGGGTATGCACGAGTCGAGCCAGAAAGCCCTGCAGATCATGGCGATCACCACGGTAATGGTCGTGATCCTGATCATCTGGTGCACCATCACGGTACTGCGCGCTCCAGTGCAACTGCCGCCCAACCCGCTGCACGCGGGCGTGGTGCCGCTAACAAAAGAATCGCTGGGCTGGTTGGATACAACGTGGTTCAGGCACCTGCCTCTCGGCATTCTCACCACTCTCATCGCGTTCGTCGGCTTCGGGCACTCTGTGCTCGCCATGTCCGGCGAAGAAACTCTGGCTCAGGTCAATCGCGAGATCGAGCATCCCAAGCTGAAGAATCTGGAGAAGACCGGACTGGTAATTTTCATCTACAGCCTGCTGTTCACGTCTCTGGTCTCGTTCTTTGCCGTGATGATCATCCCCGACAAAGTTCGGCCGGATTACTTTGCCAACCTGATCGGCGGCATCGCCATGTACCTGGTCGGGCCCGAGAGCCTGAGGCTGCTGTTTCATGGCTTCGTGGTGCTGGTGGGCGTGCTGATTTTAGCGGGAGCGCAGAATACTTCCATCGTTGGCGCGAATGGCGTGCTTAACCGCGTGGCCGAAGACGGAGTGCTCACCAGCTGGTTCCAGAAGCCGCACCACCGCTTTGGCACCAGCTACCGCATCATCAACCTGATTGTAGGCCTGCAGGTGCTAACGATTGTCCTCAGCCGTGGCAACGTCTACATGCTGGCCGCGCTCTACGCCTTCGGCGTGATCTGGAGCTTCGCCATGAAGTCCATCGCCGTGCTCGTGCTGCGCTTTACCGAGCCGGGGAACCGGGACTGGAAAGTGCCCGGCAACCTGCACTTCGGCAAGACCGAAGTTCCGGTGGGTTTGATTCTCATTTCTGCAGTGCTGCTGATCACGGCGTTCGTGAATCTGTTCACCAAGTACCAAGCCACCATTGCGGGAGTGATCTTCAGCGCCGTCTTCTTCACCATCTTCACGCTCTCCGAGCACCACGTCGCCAAAGAGCGCCACGGCAAGCCGGAACAACTCGACCAGTTCCGCGTTTATGGCAACCAGGAACTGGGTAGCGGAGCCATGGGCGTTCGCGAGGGAAACATTCTGGTTGCAGTGCGTGATCCCCGCAACCTCTACTACCTCCGCCAGGTGCTGGCCCATACCAACACCGCCAAGCAGGATGTGGTCGTAATGAGCGCGCGCCTCTACCATCGCGAACACAGCTTCAGCGGCAGCTCGGTGATGGAAGCCAGCCAGGTTTTCGACCACTACGAACAGGAACTTTTCACCGCCGCCGTGGCCGTCGCAGAAAAGGAAGGCAAGCCGATCTCTCTGTTGGTCGTTCCGGCCACCGACGTGTTCGAAGCCATCATGGTCACCGCCCAGCGGCTCGATTCCGCGCGAGTAGTTTGCGGCCTCTCGAACAAACTAACCGCCGACGAGCAAGCCAAGCTCACCGGCGACGCCTGGGAGCGCATGCCCGAACCGCGTCCGCGCCTCTGCCTGGAGGTGGCCGCTCCCGACGGAACTGTTCGCGAATACACCATCGGCCCGCACACCCCGCGCCTGCGCCCGCAGGATGTCGAACTCATGCACAAGCTCTGGCTCAACATCACCACCGACCCCAAGTTCGCCGGAGCGCACCATTACCACATCGTCGCTCTGGCACTGGAAGAACTGCAGCGCGAATTAAGCACCGAACAGCGCACCCAGCTTCTGCAAAAACTCCAGGAAGAAATGAACCGCTCCGGCGAGCAGCCAAGAAACTAAATCAGACACGGATTCGCACGGATTTTCACCGATAGGGAGAAGAACTTTGCCCTATCCGTGTTGATCCGTGCAATTCGTAGTTAAGAATTTCATTCACCGCCCCAGCAGTCCCTTGAGCGAAGCCCTCAACTCCCGATACCGAAACAAATACCCGCTCGCTATCAGCTTCCCTGGTTCCACCCTCTGGCTTCCGAGCAGCAGTTCTTCACCCATTTCCCCAAACACCAGCCGCGCAGCAAAAGCCGGCATGGGGAAAATCGCCGGACGCCCCAGCACGCCAGCAAGCGTCTTCGCAAACTCCGCATTCATCACTGGCGCAGGCGCGACCATGTTCACAGGTCCACGCATCGCATCGTTTTTCAAAATGTGTTGGATTCCGCCCACAATATCCCGCACATCAATCCAGCTCATCCACTGCCGCCCGTCGCCGGTCCGACCGCCGAGGCCGAGCTTGAAGGGCATGAGCATCGCCCCCAGCGCTCCACCCTTGGGGCTGAGCACGATTCCCGTCCGCAGGTGCGCGGTACAAATGCCAGCCTGCAGCGCGGCCGCGGCCGCTTCCTCCCACTCCCGGCAAACCTCCGCCAGAAATCCTGCGCCCGCCGCGCTTTCCTCCCGCAACACTTCATCCCCGCGGTTGCCGTAGTATCCGATCGCCGACCCGCAAACAAACACCTTAGGCTTCTGCTCGGCCCGCGCCAGCGCCGACGCCAGATTGAACGTCCCCGCTACGCGGCTGTCCCGAATCTTCTTCTTCTTGGCCGCGGTCCATCGTCCAAAAATGCTTTCGCCCGCCAGATGAATCACCGCGTCAAATCCGGAGACCGCCTCCGGCGCGATCGGCACCGCCGGATCCCACGCGATCTGAGCGCTATCGACAGATGCGCCCGCAGCCGCCCCCCGTACCAGCCGCACCACAGACCATCCGCTAGCCCGAAGCGATGGAAGCAGCGCAGCCCCAATCGGCCCCGACATCCCGCTGACCAGGATTCTGGAACTCATAACCAACCGAAGCCAACTCTACCAGCCGCCCCACCTCCCCAACAAACCGCAGACGGTTTTGAAACCTTCGTAACGGGTGAAATCCCAGAAGGCTCTATTAAGCTGTCCTCAATGGGTCGAGCGGCAGCAATTCGATGAAATAGTTGGTAATCTCAAAGGACGGACTCTTCCAACGCGTATCCATATTCATGCATCCAACCCAAAACGGGTCTGGATGTGAGCGTGGGCGGAAAGCACTTTACACATGGCCTTACAATTCAGGTCTGGACTCATTCTTCTTGTGTCTGCCTCTATGGGTTGGACCTCGCTCTGCCTGGGACAGAGCCCCCCGTCGTCGCCTGCTCCCGTTCCCACAGTCGGAAGCATCAGCGGAACCGTGGTTGACCAGAGCGGAGCCATAGTCGCTCGAGCCCAGGTGAAACTTACCACCACCGGCCAAACCCCATCCCCGGATCAGCAGACTCTGACCGGCGATAACGGAGAATTTTCCTTCACCAACGTAGCGCCCGGCGCTTTCCAACTCACCATTACCGCGCCCGGCTTCGCCACCCAAACCTCATCTGGGATCCTGGCCCCGGGAGAAGTCCACCTTGTCCCGCAGATCGCCCTAACCGTCGCCGCCAATGTCACCGATGTGCAGGTCGCGCTCTCCCGCATCGAAGTGGGCGAAGCCCAGGTCAAGGATGAAGAGCGCCAACGTGTGCTCGGCGTTATTCCGAATTTCTATGTCACCTACGACCCCAATCCGGTCGCACTAACTCCAAAGCAAAAGTTCGAGCTCGCCTGGAAGACGACCATCGACCCCGTCACTTTCGCCATCGTCGGCGGCATCGCAGGAGTGCAGCAGGCGCAAAAGGCGCAAAACTCCTTCAGCGGATACGGTCAAGGTGCGCAAGGCTATGCCAAGCGCTACGGCGCCAACTATGCCGATCTTGCCACAGGCACGTTCATCGGAAGCGCCATCCTGCCCTCGCTCCTGAAACAGGATCCCCGTTACTATTACAAGGGAACCGGCAGCACGCGCTCGCGGTTTCTGTACGCAATAGCCAATTCGGTGATCTGCAAAGGTGACAACGGACGCTGGCAGGCGAACTACTCAAATATCCTCGGAAACATAGCCGCAGGCGGCATCTCCAATCTCTACTATCCGGCTCAAAATCGGGGAACCGCGCTGACCTTCGAAAACGCCGCAATCGGAATCGGCGCCACCGCAGTCGCCAATGTGGTTGAAGAATTTCTCTGGCGCAAGCTGACGCCCAACATCCCCAAGCACGACCAGCCCAGCCCATAAAGGCCCGACCCGCCTCACACGCCAGCAGCGGGCTCCTTACCCTCGCTCGACGCCGGCCCAAACCCACAACGCCCACGCATCCCTTGCCGGAATTTCTCGCGCTCCTCCGGCGTCATGCTCTCCCAACGTTGGCCCATACGTCCGCGAAAGCGGGAGCCGCGGAACCCGCGCCCACCGATTCGCCCGAAAAGAATCCGGCAGAGTGCCAGAATCCCAACCGCCTGCCAGAACGTAATCAGGTGCCAGCCGAACAGCCCTGGCAGCAGCCAGTTCCACAGACGCATCACCAGCTCTCCGCCGATAAAAATAAACAGCGCAATCCCCACAATTGCCGCCGGAACCACGAAATACCATCTTTTTCTCATATTCGCTTCCTCACGCTTTCATAAACTCGTCATACACGCTTCGTAACTGCTCGCGCAGATGCAGCACCGCATAGCGTTTGCGCGCCAGCAGCGTATTGATGCTCACGCCGCTCGCAGCCGCCATCTCCTTAAAGCTGCGCCCCTCAATCTCATGTGCCACAAAAACCTCGCGCTGCTCCTCGGGCAACTCGTCGAGCGCAAACTCAAGCTCCTCGAGAAGCACGCCGCGCGCAAAAAGCGCGTCCGGCCCGGCATCGGGCGAAGGCAGCAAATCTTCCAATAGCAGCAGCTCTCCATCGTCGCCCGCGACAGCCACATCGCTAAAGCTCTCCGGCCTTTTCTTGCGGAAGAGATCAGTAATGCGGTTGCGCGCCACGCGAAACAGCCAGCCCGTAACGTGCTCAATCGGCATCAGCAGCCGGTTCGCCTCCACCAGTTCGTAGAACACGTCCTGCAGAATGTCCTCAGCATCGCGCGGATCAGCCACACGCCGCCGAATAAAGTTGCCCAGCCGGGACCTCTCCCGCTGAACCACGTCGGAGATCCGCCGGTCCTGTTCGAGGCTCATCCGCTCCAGACTAGCCGCGTCCTTCATCTAGGAATGTAGACGAATGAAGGGGCACAAATATTGTAGGGATTGTAGGGATGGCGTGGTGTGCTGTGGTGTGGAGCGGGCGCGCTCGCCCGCTGCCTTTGACGTTGACCTTAGGTTCAACGCAGCCTTGATCGTGCTGCCTTGGTCCTAAAGACCTTGTCATTCCGAAGGCCGCCGCAGGCGGGCAAGGAACCTGCTGTCTGCCGCCAGCGTCACAGCCCGTATGGAGACAGCCGCCTCGGCTGTCAGCAGAGCGACGCGACGCGCCGTTGTCGCTCAGGCTGGGGCCCATCATTCTCGGAGGCAAGACTCTGTCATCCCGACAGAAAGCGGAGCGAAAGCGAGCGAGCGGAGGGACCCGCTGTCTGCCTGTACCATTGCCGACGCCTCCCATCAAACTCCAACTCCGGAGGGGCGGCGGGTGATAGCACCGGACGCAAGTCCTGGTAAGTCCTACGCTCCAACGTGAGAACCCTACTTCGAATCGGCAACCGGAATGCCGCACGCCCCCGCCAACCGTTGTCGAAAGTCATCCCAGTAGCGGCCAGTTCGAGCGAGGACTTCGGCAACATCGAACCAGCGATTTGTCGTAGGAGATTTTGATCTCAGCTTGGAAACATCCAAGCCCTGCTTCGATATGATCGTCCAGAATTCGGGAAAGCCGGACCTTTTCGCCTTCTGATGGGATTTTTCAGCTTCACCAGCCCGGTTGTGAACGTTGCTGACATCTGTACCGCCTTTTACCTCGATAGCAACTCTATGATGCACCTGGTCGCTAACTTGTTCTTGAATGCGAACATCGGGATCATGCGCCAAGGTGATCAGCACGGTTCTCCCCGCGGAGTTCCTTAATGTCAGCCTGTTTTCAGTCGCGGCAACGACGTACTTGACGACAATTTCCTTGACCGCGACGAAGACGTCCCTCATCGCCGTCTTCCCTATCTGAGTGTTGTTCGAGCCTTGCAACTGAGACCCGAAGGTGAGCAGCGGTAGTTCGCGAAGGTCCCGTTCTGTGATCTTCGGTATCCCGCGCACAAACTCTGCCAGCGGCTTCGCCATTGCCCGGCAGAACTCCGGCACCCAAGGCTGTGCACCCTTCGAGATCGTACCCAGCTCCTCCATGCTCTTGAAGCGACTCATGCCCGTCGAGCCCCTGTAGAAGCTCTTCTGTGGCGCACCCAAAAGCAAGCGGTAATACCCCACGAGTGAAGGCTTTGCCTGAAGGACGGTCGGGACAGGGAACACGTGTTCATCGCGAAGACCCGCAGCTGCGAGAATCTTCTGCGCGTCATCCGGAACGTACTCGCGAATCTGCTGCTTGATAGTATTCTGGTCAAGCTGGCCGAGAGCCTCGGAGAGCGCGTCCATGAACCACTGCTTGCGAGCGGCCACGAGCAGCTGGTAGAAGCGTATTTGACGAGCCGAGCTAGGCGGGTTAAAGACTAGTCTCGCGATTTCTGTCCCGGTCGCTGCGGTTATTCTCTTCGCCCTAGACTTCACAGGTGCTCAATGTTACTCGCACTTCCTCGATTTCCGAAAGACGATCCAGTAGCAGTGCTGCCGCCGGGTATGGTGCGCCTTCTTCCACTTCGGGTCGATGATTGGGCCTTTGCGGATCTTCACGATGCAGTCACAAGGCATGAAGCCCGCCTCGCGTGCGGCGTTTATAAGCTCGATGTGGGCCCACTGGTAACGGTGATGGTGCACATAGTCGGTGATCTTGCAGAGCAGTATGCCTTCATCCTTCAATATACGATAGGCTTCACGTACGAAAGGTGGAAACGTGTGAGTAAACGTGTAATGGTTCTCTTTCGACGAACGCAATACGAGCCCGAAGCGTTTACCGAAGTCTTTCTTATTGTCTTTCCCCTGGTTGGGAATGTGTGGCGGATCGTACACGAGTACGTCAAAGGAGTTATCCCCAAACGGCATTGCGGAGTTGTCTGCTACTAGGTTGGGATGATGGCGCGGGTCGATGTCCATCCCGACGACGGGCCGCTTGCTTCCACGCCAGAATCTACTCCCATTCACGGTCGTGTCAAGAATCTTGCGTGGCCGCTTGCGCGGATAAAAGTCGAGCAGACGCTCAAGCAACTCGGCGTCTTCGCCATACCAGACTGACGATAGCGGTGCGTAACCGGAACTCTCCCCCGCTATCGTCTTGCTTTTGGCAGGCCGCGGTAACGGCTGGAGAACTGTGGCCATGGTCGGGAATACCCCTTGTACACTCTCGCTGTTCATAGTGGCAACTGTGAATCGTTTGCAAAACAGGTGCCATCTGTGAATCGATTGCGCCCTCCGTGCGATGAGTTTGGCACAACCGAGGTGGCGAATACAAGGCGAATATCGCACCGCACCTTGTTCCGTCGCATTTCCAGGAAAGCGGGAATGTGGGATTGAGTCCAAGACTCCGTCGTGCGTCGGCCCTTCCGCAAGTCTATGTATTTGGCACTTCCCCTCCACGAGTGCCACCTCGAGCGCCAACGTTCCTCGCTTTCCCTTCGCCCCACGATTTCCCTGCCGATATATCGGCACTCGCCTAAACTCAACCACCCCAATCATCTGCAGCCAGCCAACTATAGCTTTAAGGTAGTTTTCCGAGATTTCCGAATTTTCCACAGTGTTCCGGGAAAACCGCTCTTATGTTCCGACTGGAACATTCACGCAATGTTCCGGTAGGAACGCGCGAGCTATAATCGTACATGGCGAGCTTGCGCCAGCAGATCGCGACCACCGCTCTTACCCTCACCAAGTTCCGCGACCTCATGAAGCGGATTGAGGAGAACCGTCCCCAGGACGACCTCTCCATCGTCAAGAAAGCCTACGACTACTCCCTGAAATATCACGAAGGCCAGATGCGCGCCTCCGGCGAGCCTTACCTGGTGCACCCTCTCGAAGTGGCGCTGGTTCTGGCCGACATGAAGATGGACCCGGTCGCCATCGCCGCCGGCCTGCTCCACGACTCAGTCGAAGACACCTCGGTCACCATCGTTGACATCCGCAAAGAATTCGGCGAGCAGGTCGCCCACATCGTCGAAGGCGTAACCAAGATCAGCAAAATAGATTTCGCCACGCGCGAAGAAGCGCAGGCCGAAAACCTGCGCAAGATGATGCTCGCCATGGTCGACGACATCCGCGTGGTGCTCATCAAGCTCGCCGACCGCCTGCACAACATGCGCACCCTCGAGCACCTCGAGCCCGAACGCCAGCACAAGATCGCGCAAGAGACGCTCGAGATCTATGCCCCCATTGCCCACCGCCTCGGCATGGGAAAGATTCGCGGCGAGCTTGAAGACCTTGGCTTCCTCTTCCTCGATCCCGCCGGCTACGAGCAGGTGGAAAAAGCTGTCAACGCGCGCCGCAAACAGGGTGAAGCATTTCTCGCCAAGATGCAGGTCATCATCACCGATAAGCTGAAGGAGGCAGGCATCCAGGCCAAGGTGGAGAGCCGCATCAAGCGCCTGTTCTCGATCCACAAGAAGCTGCAGCGCCAGCGCATCTCGGTCGACCAGGTCTACGACTTGTTTGCCATGCGCATCATCACACGCTCGTTGCAAGACTGTTACGCAGTGCTCGGCATCATTCATAACATCTGGCGGCCGGTGCCGGGGCGCATCAAGGATTTCATCGCCATGCCCCGGCCAAATTTCTATCAGTCGCTGCACACCTCAGTCATCACAGAAGATGGAACGCCATTCGAAATCCAGATTCGCACTGAAGAGATGCACAAGATGGCCGAGGAAGGCATCGCCGCGCACTGGAAATACAAAGACGGTCCTGTGTCGGCGCAGGATGAGCAGCGGCTGGCCTGGCTGCGGCAGGTGGTCGAGTGGCAGCGCGACGTCAGCGACCCCAACGAATTTCTTTCCGCGCTGAAAGTCGATCTGTATCCCGAAGAGGTTTACACCTTCACACCCAAAGGCAAAGTGGTCGTGCTGCCGCGCGACGCCACGCCGATCGACTTCGCCTACACCATCCACACAGAAGTCGGACACACCTGCGTCGGGGCCAAGGTGAACGGGCGCATGGTGCCCCTGCGCCACAAGCTGCATTCGGGTGACATCGTCGAGATCCTCACGCAGGCGGGACACAAGCCGAGCCGCGACTGGCTGGGGCTGGTCAAATCTTCGCGCTCGCGCAACAAGATCAAGCACTGGCTGAACGTGCATCAGCGCGAGCGCTCGATTGAAATTGGCCGCAAGCTGATTGAAAAAGAGGCGCGCAAGTATCGCATCGCGCTTAAAGAGATTAAAGATGATGACCTGCAGAAAGTTGCGGGCGGATATGGGTTGGGCAAAGTTGACGACCTCATGTCCGGCATTGGGTATGGGAAATATTCGGCGCGGCAGGTGCTGGCACGACTGTTGCCGGCTGGCGCGACGCCTTCAATGGCGGGCGACATTGAGGCTGAGGGACTCTCGAACCAGCCGGGGGCGATCGCGAGCGTGGTGCGGCGTGTGTTTGGCGATCACAACGCCATCATGGTCAAGGGCCAGGGCGACATGCTGGTCTATCGCGCGCGGTGTTGCAATCCGATACGCGGGGAGAGCATTGTGGGCTACATCACGCGCGGCAAGGGCGTGGCGGTGCACGCGGTGAACTGCCCGAACGTGACCAACCTGATGTATGAGCCGGAACGGCGCATCGACGTGGAGTGGGCGCGGGATGAGACGACGCCTACAGCTTATCCGGTGAAGCTTACGGTTTATTGTGATGACCGGTTTGGTATGCTTAAAAGTATTACCAGTGTTATTGGAGATGCTCAGAGTAATATACGGAATATTGGGGCGCGGACCGAGAACAGTCAGGCCAGCGTGGAGATCGTGCTTGATATCTCGGACCTCAAACACCTGGAGCAGATCATGGCTGGGTTGAGGAAGATTCCTGGGGTTCATGAGGTGCAGAGGTTGCAGAAGATTTAGGGGCAGTGATCGGTGATCAGCGGCCCGTTGAGGGCCAAACATCGATCATTGGACGTGATGAGTTGAAGAGTTTGCGCGGGAACCGGTGCCGTCCCTTCGGGACTCTTTCAGTTATTGAAAACGCGCAAGTTGCTTGCCCTGCAATGTGTTAGAAGTGCAGGATGTGCAGCATAAGCGAATCCGCAAGCACAAACAAGTACAAAGAGGCCTACGCTCTTCGCTCTGGCGGGGTCAATATACTCGTTTAGAGAGAGGTTGGGACTGGTGGGCCGATTGAAAGTGAGAACCTAGTGGAATTCCGGCTTCTGTACAGCGGCGAATTGTACGCAAGTAGCCGGAATGACACACGGGCACCACACAAGCATGAATTGCGCCGCCGATTTCACCCACAGTTGCGACGGCTCTGGGATGTAAATAGGAACCTACGGCAACTGGCCATCAATTCGGGATTGCAATCGTTGGGTATCCCCAAGAACCCCCCGTTTCCTAAGGGAGCAAAATTCGAGGAGAGTTGGTTCAATGCTGGTATTGCTGAAATTGGCAAGAGCTGGAGTCGAGTAGGTTATCAGTTCATTCCTCTGATCACTTCGCATATCGCAGTGCGGTGCAATCTCGATGTTATGCTGCTTCGTCCGGAGGAAGACCGATACATATTTGAACGTGGGGACATAGACGGGCAGATAAAGACCTTGTTCGATGCGCTTCGAATGCCCGTCGATCTATCGCAGGCGGGCGGGATTGGTCCGCAGGAGGATGAGACTCCGTTTTTTTGCTTGCTTGAAGATGACAAGCTGATTTCGGAAGTTCACGTAACTACTGATCAGTTATTGCTCTTGCCGACCGAGAGAAAAGTAAGAGCAAATACATGTGCCGTTGTCATTCACGTTAAGCTGAACCATAAATCACCGGGGTCGGTCGATCAGTATTTTGCATAGGGGGAGAAAAGCCCGGATGCCCCGTCTGGGAGTTCGGTTTTACCTACAAACCCTAAGGACTTGTCCTGCGGGTTACTTTATACGCCCTAGATATTGGCAAATGTCTTTGACTGCGTTATCAGGACGCCGAGGAGCCGCCAAGAAGACCGCATCGCCGCTCTTGTCGAATAGGACATAACGAACGTTTGGTGGATTATTGGACGCTTCAAGAAAGTAGTCCGCTCGATCTTGGGCAATAGTGATGTTGACACCCGTGCATTTGTCACGCAGCACTTCGAGAACCTCCCCTGTCTGAGATGTGCTGCCCGCTGTCAGGAAAATGCGAATGGGCTCTTGGGTTTTTACTGGCGTTTGCGCCAAAACGACGGCGCTCAACGCCGGTCCGAGCAAGATCGTTGCGATTAGTGTGGGTTTCACGTCTTTTCCCCCAGTTAAGATTTTTCATGCGGGCTGCCGGGTTGTTTCCAGGAGGGACCGAGCTAGCTAGCTGAAGACGCTGCCATTTTCTGCCGCCAAAAGTGCCGTGTCAAATGGGGGCAGGAGACAGCAGGGATACCAAGGGGTTTAGAAGCGCAGGCAGAACTATCCTTTGGGCGGGGTCGATGCGAGTTCTGCTAGCCCTTCGCTCTTGAGCCAGACGCTGATTTTGTTACGCAGCGCCGTGTTAAATCGAGTGTTTCGATTACGTTAGGGATGGAATTAACGATTTGTAATTGCGTCCCTGTGGGACTCGGTTCCTCCTTTTACGGCCTACCCCGCACTTACGTGCGGGGCTAGTGAATGTCATCGCTGACGCGACTTGATGATCACTGACCACTGACCCCTGGCCACTGCCTTTCAGCCTCTTAGGGCGGCGGTTTCTTCGCGGAGGTAGTCGTCTAGGCGGGCGGCTAGCCAGGAGACTAGCTGCTCTTTGATGGAGGCGGGGACTTGAACGAATTCCAATCCGGCAGAGCCGGTTGGCTTGCACCAACAGACTTCGGCGGTAATTTTGGCGTCGGCCTGGGTGTGGGGGAGCATGAGGCGCAGGTTAATTCTGTCGCCTACCTGCAGGCCGGGGGCGTTGGTTAGAGCGATGCCGACTTCGCTGATGTTGGCGGAGGTGGCCATGAACTCGGTCTTGGTGCCATGCGAGACATAGACGGGAACGCGCACCGGGCAACGGAAGGAACGCCTTTTCTCGTTCACCATGAGGGGATAGGAGACGCGAAGAGTTCGCAGCAGGACCGTCGGAGACAGCGGCTTGACCAGCACGAAGCTGGCGCCGGCGCGGAATGCGCTGGGCATTTCTTCGTTGCAATTCAGGATGGCCAGCACGACGGAAGCTTTGTGCGACGTCATCTGACGTAACTTCTTCAGCAGATCGAGGGCTGCGGCCCGGTCTTTGAAGTCCACTACCAGGGCTTCGAATTTGGAATGGCAAAGTTTGTAGGCAGCCGAGGTGAAGTCGGAGCAGATGTCGACGTGCATAGACATCTTTCCCATGGATTCGCAAAGAGTATCGATGATCTGAATGTCGCTGCTTACCAGCAGAACGCGAACCCCGACTGTGGGGGGCGGGCCTTTTTTTGATCCCTCTGGCTTCGATTCAGCCGTTGTTGATCCAACCGCGTTGGCCAGGATCTCGGTCATACGGCGTCTTTCATCTGGGTCTCGCTCATACTGCGTCGCTTAAACTGCGTCGTTTAGACAACCAGGGCCTCGGGGATTTCCATCTCGCCGTGCTCGAAGGCGTGGACGAAAGCGTCCACTACGGCGGGATCGAAGTTGGTTCCGGCGCTGGAGACGATGATTTGCCGGGCTTCGAATGGGGTGACGGCGCGGCGATAGGGGCGGTCGCTGGTGAGAGTGTCAAAGGCATCGGCGACGGCCAGGACTCTCGCTTCAATGGGTATTTCGTCGCCTTTGGAAGGACCGTAGCCCGAACCGTCGAACTTGTCGTGATGGGCAAGAATGATGGGGAGGACGCGGCGTAACGATCCGCCGACCGGTTCGAGCAAGGCGACTCCCTTTTCGACATGCTTGCGCATTTCCGCCATTTCTTCCGGGGTGAGGCTGGTCGCCTTGTGCAGCAGGTCGCGGCTGGTTTCAAGTTTGCCTACGTCATGGAGCAGGGCGGCGGCCCGGACATCGTCGATGCGATCCTGGGGAAATCCCATGCGCGCGGCGATCGATGAGGCATACAGCGCCACCCGGTAAGAGTGATTGTGAGTGTATTTATCGTTCGAGATGAACTGCTGAAGGATTGTCAGGAGGCCGAAGTAAGTCTGGCGGAGTTCTCGCAGGTGGCGTTCTGTCTTGTCGTAGAGAGTTCCCATGGCGTACGCGGTGATCAGAAGCAGGCATGCCCAGGTGACGAGTTCGGACCACTGGTCGAAATTCAGCGCGAACGGAGCCGAGCCGGCGAAAAGGCCGGAATTCTTCCAGAGAAGGATCAGGACCATGAAGATGCTGGCGCTGGCGGTGAGCACGGCGTGGCGGCGGCCGTAGACGTAGGCGGAAAAGATGGTGGGCAAGGTGTAAAGACCCAGAATCATGCGGTGAGAAGCTACCAGCCAGTTGAACAGGCCCGCGATCACGAAGAGAGAAAGCACCAGCCATAATTCCTGGTTAATTCTGGCGAGGCCGGCTTTGAACTTTGATTTGGAATCCGAGGCGTCGCCGGCAAGGCTTCCGCGGCCGCCCAGGACGCGTTCGTTGGTCAGCGTCGACTTCATCCCCATACCATCTTCCATTGATTCAACCTCGCTCGCTCGTTAAATGGGAGACCCCTAGTCTCTCTATCGGCAGGTTGCGGAGGAACTTTAAGGGCAGGGACCAGGGGTCAGGGGCCCGTCGGGGACAATTAATCATTGGACCTCCGTGAGTGTGGATGGGAAGCTGGTGCCGTCCCTTTGGGACTCTGTTCCTCTTTCGCGGGCCTGCCCCCGCGCTTACGTGCGGGCTAGTGAATGTCGTCGCTGGCGCGGCTCGGCTGATATGGCTGCCTTGCCTGCCTTGGTTTGACTTCATCGGAGTGCTTCTGAGTTAATTAGCAGCGGAGGGTTCATGCGCGAAGTTGTTTCTACCAAAGACGCTCCTCAGGCGATTGGGCCTTACTCGCAGGCGATCAAGGCTAATGGGTTTGTTTTTACTTCGGGGCAGATTGCGATTGATCCGGCTACGCAGCAAGTTGTTGCGGGAGATGTGGCGGCTCAGACTGATCGTGTGCTGCGGAATCTTTCGGAGATTCTGGAAGCTGCGGGCAGCGGGCTGGGGAAAGTTGTGCGGTCTACCGTGTTTCTGAAGAACATGGATGACTTTGCCGCGATGAATAAAGTCTATGGCCAGTATTTCAGTTCGGACGCGCCGGCTCGATCGACGGTGGAAGTGGCGCGGCTGCCTAAGGACGTGCTGGTGGAGATTGATGTGATCGCGCTGGCGTGAAAAATCCTAGCCACAAAAGACACGGGGAGCATAGGCATTCCAGGCAACCTGGGTGTATCTTTGCGCCGTCTGTCTTAAGGTGTCATTGAAGGAGAGACAAGAATGATTAAGTATGTTGCGGGGGTTGCCGTCATGCTGGGGCTGACGGCAATGTTTATGCTCGGGCAGAGCGCGGCGCGGAAGCCTAACACCAGCGCGCCCACCAAAGTTACGGGCGACGGCGTGAAGACGGACTCGGGGCTGGTCTATTGGGACATCCGGGTGGGGAACGGCGGAGAGGCGAAAGAAGGCAGCCATGTGCGGGTGCACTATACCGGCTGGCTGACTACGGGGAAGAAGTTTGACAGCTCGGTGGATGCGGGGAAGCCTTTCGATTTCACCATTGGTAATGGCGAGGTCATCAAGGGATGGGAAGAAGGAGTTGCCGGAATGAAGGTGGGCGGCAAGCGGCAGTTGCGCATTCCTCCCGCGCTGGCTTACGGGGCGGCGGGTTATCCGGGAGCGATTCCGCCGAATGCTACGCTGATCTTTGACATACAGTTGCTGAACGTGGAGTGAAGAAGCTTTACCGCCGAGCACGCGGAGAGCGCCGAGAAATTCTTGGTCGGCATTAGGAACAGGAATTCTCAGCGTGCTCGGTTAATCCCAGAGGTGAACCGCTTACGCTTTGACTACTTTGCCGCTGCGCAGGCAGGAGGTGCAGACGCGGATGCGTTTGGTGGTGGCGCCTACACGGGCGTGCACCGGTCGCAGATTGACGTTCCAGCGGCGCTTGGTGACGTTATGGGCGTGGCTGATGCGGTTGCCGAATTGCGGCTTCTTGCCGCAGATATCACATTGTTGTGCCATGACTGCTGTAGATCCTTTCAGAGGCCTTGACGGAAACTACTATTCTACCGGATTCAGGGCGTTCGGACAATTCGCGGCTATGTGTCGCAGTGGCTCGGTTTGAGAACACGCTCCCTCCGCGACTAAAGGCGCGATCGAGTTCGAACGTACTTACGGCGCAGCTGAAGCCGCGCTCTTTCAAAACCATTCCAAACGGGGCCGCTGCCGTTTTGTGCTATGCGATACTTGATGTATGCAGTCCCCGCTGCAGGCGCCGAGCGCGGCTACCGATCCCAAGTCGGTTAAGGTGAACCTTACGACCGGCACCGGTGTGGACATCGAGTGGGCCGATGGCCACGTTTCACACTACGGGTTCGTATATCTGCGCGACGCGTGTCCTTGCGCCATGTGCAACGAAGAGCGCGAAAAGGCTCGGCGGAAGCCGGGTGAGCCGGCGAGACTGGCGCCGGGCGCGCTGCCTATGTTCAAACCTGCGGCCAAGCCGGTTTCCGCCGAGGCCATGGGGAAATACGCGATCCGCTTCAAGTGGAACGATGATCACGACCTTGGGATCTATTCGTGGAGGCTGCTGCGCGAAGTCTGTCCGTGTGAGGAATGCAAGGCGGCGCGGGCGGAAGCTGAGTAAAGGGCCGGCGCACTTCCATGCAAGAAGGCAAATTCAGCAGAACGGCGCGGCGAGTGGCGATTCGCCGGGCGGCGCATCAGTTGCTGGACCATCCCAGGGTGCTGGACGATCCTTTGGCGCTGCGGATTATTGGGTCGGAAGCGGCTGAAGATCTGCGATCGAATCCTAAAGAGCACCATGCTTTTTCGCGGGCGTTTCGTGCGTTCATGGCGGCGCGCAGCCGCTATGCCGAGGACGAGTTGGCGCGCGCCGTGGCGAATGGAGTGAGGCAGTATGTAGTGCTTGGCGCCGGACTTGATACGTTTGCCTATCGGAACCCGCATGCCGCGTTGCGGGTGTTTGAAGTGGACCATCCGGCAACTCAGGGTTGGAAGCGCGAGCAGTTGGAGGCGGCCGGCATTGCGATTCCGGCGGCTTTGACCTTCGTGCCTGTTGACTTCGAGCGGCAGACGCTGGCGGATGGGCTTGGCCAGGCTGGATTTGCTTTGAGTGCGGCGGCGTTTTTCTCGTGGCTGGGTGTGACTCCTTATCTCACTCGCGAGGCGTGCATGTCGACTTTGAGTTTGATTGCGACAATGCCTGCGGGCAGTGGAGTCGTATTCGATTTTGCGGTGGATCCGGCGCTGCTGAATCCTGGGCAGAGGCAGGCGCTTGACGCGCTTTCTGAACGCGTGGCGCGGTATGGGGAGCCGTTTCAGCTTTTCTTCGACCCCGGGAAGTTGAAGGACGAACTGAGGCGGATGGGGTTTTGTCGCACAGAGTTTCTGCAGGGCAAGGAGATTAACGCGCGGTATTTCAAAGATCGCGAGGATGGGCTGCTGGTGCGCGGCGGGCTGGGGCATTTGATGGGGGCTTGGGTGTGACGGTCCTCCGAAAAAGACGAAGGCCCCGATTACTCGGGGCCGATCGAATCTGGGCGCTACAGCACCCTGCGACAAGTTCAGTATAGATCGCCCAGGTGTGCGGTCAAGTTACTTTTGTAGGGAAGCTATCCCTGCTTTGCTCCCCACAGAACCCGCGCTCCGAAATCCGGAGCGTGGACCCGGCGGGATTCGAACCCGCATCTGCTACCGTCGCAGGGTGCTGTGTTGCCGTTACACTACGGGCCCTGGTAGAAGTCTATCCGCGATCCGCGAAATAGATCGCGATCGCAGGTAAGAAACCAAATTCGTGAGTCCCGAAAAGGAACGAGCCTCGGAACATTCGCTAATCACGAATCCCCTGTAAAATCTAATCATCAGCTCCGGAGCCACTTCCGCATTGTCTTTTCTCGATCAACTCAATCCGCAGCAGCGCGAGGCCGTCGAAACTACCGAGGGGCCGGTGCTGATCCTCGCTGGCGCGGGGAGCGGGAAGACGCGCGTCATCACCTATCGCATCGCTTACCTGATTGAGCACATGGGAGTGATGCCGGAATCGATTCTGGCGATGACTTTTACCAACAAAGCTGCGGCGGAGATGGGCGAGCGCGTGGAGAAGCTTGTCGGCGGGCTCAGCGTTGCCAAGCCGGTGATCTCGACGTTTCATTCTTTCTGCGTGCGCGTGCTGCGCCGCGACATCGAAGCTTTGCAGATTCCTTCGGCTACGCCCGGGCAGCCTGGGCTTCCTGAGAAGATTGGGCACACGAAGAAATTTGTAATCTATGACGAGAGTGACCAGCAATCGGTGGTGAAGTCGGTGATGAAGCGGCTTGGGCTTGACGACAAGCAACTGACGCCGCGCGCCGTGCTCTCGCGCATCTCGTGGGCGAAGAATCACATGCTCGATCCGCAGGAACTTTACCTGCAGTCGGCTGATCCGAAGACCGAGAAGATCGCGCATCTTTTCGAGGAGTACCGCAAGGAGCTACGCAAGGCGAATGCCCTCGACTTCGATGATCTGTTGCTTGAGGCTACGCGGCTGCTGAAGACTGCTGCGCCGGTGCGCGAATATTACAATCGGCGATTTCAATATCTGCTGATCGACGAATATCAGGATACGAACCGTCCGCAGTACGAACTGATGCGCATGCTGGCGGGGAAGCGGCATAACGTCTGTGCGGTTGGCGATGAGGATCAGTCGATTTATTCGTGGCGCGGGGCCGACATCCGCAACATTTTGGAATTCGAGAAAGATTTTCCTGAGGCGAAGATCATTCGCCTGGAACAGAACTACCGTTCCACGCAGAACATCCTCGAGGCGGCGTCGTCGGTGGTGGCGAACAACATTCGACGCAAGGGCAAGAATCTGTGGACTTCGCGGCAGGGCGGCACGAAGATTGGCTACTACGAGGCTCCGGACGGCGAGAACGAAGCGCTCTTCGCCGCCGATCATATTGCGAAGTATCTGCGCGAGGCTGGTCGTGCTGAAACTTCGCGTGGTGAGACTCCGCGCGCTGCCGTGCTTTACCGCACAAATTCCCAGTCGCGGTTGTTTGAGGAAGCCATGCGCCGTTATGGCCTGAAATACAAAGTGGTCGGCGGATTCTCGTTTTACGAGCGGGCTGAGATCAAAGACCTGATTTCGTATCTGAAGGTCATCCAGAATCCCGATGACTCGATTTCGCTGCTGCGCGTGATTAACACGCCTACTCGCGGCATCGGCAAAGGCACCATCGAGACGCTCGAACGCCTCGCGCTTGAGACTGGGTTGTCGCTGTGGGGAGCGATCGCGGAAGCAATTCGACGACAACTTCTGCCAGCCCGGGCGCTGGCTGCGCTGAAGAGTTTCCGGCAGTTGATAGTGGACGCGCAGGCGATGTTGGCGGGAACGTTTGTCGAGCAACTGGAAGAAAGTGTCCGAAGCGAAAGCGACTCGCAACTGTCAGAAGCGACACAGACTTTGCAAGCCGCCGCAGACGATTCTCTCGAAGACGACGCAGCCGCCTTTGATCCTAACGAATTCGAGAACACAGCATTCGACTTCGGTGGCGCTTATGCGGGAGGCGAGAACGCCGTTGACGGTAGCGCTGCCGTCCCGCCGGCAGTTTTACCGGAAGAAGGGTCGGCATCTCGGCCCGCCGCAGGCCAGCAAGATGCTGGCGCTACAAGTTCAACTGCCGACCTGCTGAAGTTTCTGATTGATCGCACCGGCTACATCAAGCTGCTCGAAGAAGAGGACACGCCGGAAGCGTTCTCCCGCATCGAGAACCTGCGTGAACTGGTCAACGCCGCCATGGACTCGCGCGACCGCGGCGAATCGCTTGACCAGTTTCTTGATCACGCGGCTCTCATCAGCGACGCCGACGATTATGACGAGCGTTCGCAGATCACGCTGATGAGCCTGCACGCCGCCAAAGGACTGGAGTTTCCTCTGGTGTTTCTTAGCGGCCTTGAAGAGGGATTGTTCCCGCACTCGCGCACCATGCTGCAACCCGATGACGTGGAAGAGGAGCGGCGTCTGTGCTACGTCGGCATGACCCGCGCCATGGATCAGCTCATATTGACGCGGGCGGTTTATCGCCGGCGGTACGGTACCGATCTGCCGGAAGCCAGCGTGCCGTCGCGTTTCCTCGAAGAAGTGCCTGCGCCGTTGATTGAAGAGCTAGGCAGGCGCGGAAGCACGTCTCGTGTGGCGACAGGCACGCTTGCCCGTCCGGCCGCGAGAACCACCGCGGTTTACGACGGAGAAGCGCACTACTCCTACGAAGACGAAGACCAGAGTTCGAGCTGGAAAAGCGGCCGGGACGTGCCAGCGAGCCGGCAGAAACCCGCGGCTCCGGCCAAGGCCTACAACTCGATCGAGAACATTGCCGAGTTCTTTGCCTCGCGCGGCAAGAAATTCAGCGTGCCGAAAACACCGGTTGAAGTGCCTACCGGCAAGCGCGGATTCCGGCCCGGGCAAAAGGTGCGGCATCCCAAATATGGCGAGGGCACGGTCTACCAGCGAGAAGGAGAAGGCGAAGAAGCCAAGATTACGGTACAATTCCCTCGCTTCGGATTGAAGAAGCTGGTGGAGAAGTACGCGCAACTGGAGCGGGCTTGAAAAGAATTTGGTGATTTTGTAATCGGGGAATTTGGTAACGTTACGGCGAGGTTGCCTTAAATTACGAAATTACCCGATTACCAAATTACAAATTAGAACTAAGGAAGCAATCATGGCAAACACAGCAACCCTGACCAAAGAAGAACGCAAGAAAGCGAAACGCGCCTCCCGTAAGAAGACAAAAGCGGAAAAGCCAAAGAAGCCGCGCGACTACGCGCGCGGATCGAAAAAGCGCAAGGTGAAGAAGTTGGCTCGCGGCCAGTCGAAGCGGTAGGCGCACGCTCGGAATTGCGGGCATGGGCCGTAGCCCATGCCCGACTCCTGTAGTGAGGAGACAACGAACTCTTGTCACAACCGTCTACGGAACCGACCGGCACCGCGCGCACTCCGACCGTTCGAACCAGCGACAACCAGCTTTTGTGCTGCAAATCGATCGACAAGCTGATCGAAGAATCCGAGGCTCCCGGGCAGCGACTGCAAAAGACTCTCGGCCCGTGGTCGCTGACTGCGCTGGGCATCGGCGCGATCATCGGCTCGGGAATTTTCATCCTTACCGGAACCGCGGCGGCGGGCGAATATTTCCAGGCTCCGTCCATTCTGCATGCGCAGGCGCTCGACGTAATCATCAATCTAGTGCGCACCGGCAGCACGGCAGGAGCGCTCATGCACGGGCGTCCGCCGGCCGGGCCATCCATTGCGATTTCGTTTTTCCTGGTCGCGATCGCCTGCAGTTTTGCCGGATTGTGCTACGCCGAACTGGCTTCGATGATTCCCATCGCCGGCAGCGCGTACACGTACTCTTACGCGACGCTCGGCGAAATTTTTGCCTGGATCATCGGCTGGGATCTCATCCTCGAATATGCAGTCTCGAACGTCGCCGTCGCGGTTGGCTTTGCCGGTTATACGAAAGCGCAACTGGCGGTGTTCGGCCTCAACTTGCCGGGAAAATTTGCCAGTCCGGTCTGGGCCGGCGGGCAATGGACGGGCGCCTATTTCAATCTCCCCGGCTTCCTCATCGTTTTCCTTCTCACACTGCTGCTGGTGCGCGGAGTGAAGGAGTCGGCGGAGACCAATAACGTTATGGTCGCGGTGAAAATCGGCGCGATCCTCACCTTCCTGGTGGTCGGTGGAATGCTGGTGAAGCCCGCGAACTGGCATCCCTTCGCGCCTTCGGGCTTCGCCGGAATCGTTACCGGAGGGGCCATCGTTTTCTTTACCTACATCGGATTCGATTCGGTCTCGACCGCCGCGGAGGAATCTCGCAATCCACAAAAGGATTTGCCCTTCGGCATCATCATGTCACTGGTGGTCTGCACGGTGCTCTATGTCGGCGTGGCTGTCGTCCTGCTCGGCATGATGAAGTACACAACTTTCGTCTCCGGCGCGGCCGCCGAAGCGCCCGTGGCCTACGCGATGAAGTATCTTGGCGTGCACCCGCTCTTCCGCTCGGTCATCGTGATCGGCGCGCTGACGGGCATGATCTCTTCGTTGCTTGTGTTTCAGTACGGGCAGGCGCGCATCTGGTACGCCATGTCGCGCGACGGCCTGCTGCCGAAGCTGTTCTCCGCGGTACACCCGAAATTTAAAACGCCGTACTGGTCCACCTGGATTGCCTGTTTCGCTGTAGGGATTCCCGCCGGCCTCGTGGATATTGGAGATGCCGCCGACCTCGCGAACATTGGAACGCTGTTTGCCTTTGTTCTAGTTTCGCTGGGAGTGATCATCCTGCGCCGCCGGCAGCCCGATCGCAAGCGCGCGTTCCGTGTGCCGTTTGTGCCGTGGTTCCCGCTTATCTCGGTACTCTTGTGCGGCGGACTTATGTTCGGACTCACTGTGATTACCTGGCTGCGTTTCGTGATCTGGCTGGGCCTTGGGCTGCTGATCTACTGCTTCTATAGCCGGCACCGGAGCGAGTTCGCGAAGAAGTAGCTGTCAGCTCTCAGCCATCAGCAAACTCACAAAATTTGACTGACGACCGAAAATCCTCGCCTCGCAAATATTTAAACAAGACTCTACAATCAAGAAGTGACTTCCTCCGCGCTCGACCGGCCGCCCAATAGTTTTCTGCGCCTTCTTCCCAAGGCTGAATTGCATCTGCATCTCGAGGGCGCGATCGAGCCGACTACGCTGTTTGAACTACGGCAGCGCCATGGCGAACGCGCCACGCGGGCTGAGATCGAGGCCCTTTACCGATATGAGGATTTTCCCGGCTTTCTGCTTGCGTTCAAGAACATCACCGAGCACCTGCGAACTGCCGACGACTACGAACTGATCACCTACCGCCTGATGCAGCGGTTGAAAGAAGAGAACGTGCTGCACGCCGAGGTCTATGTTTCAGCGGGGGTGTGCCTGTGGCGAAAGCAAGATTTCGCGGCTATTTTTGAGGGCCTCGATCGTGGCCGGGCTCGAGGCGCGCGCGACTTCGGCGTCTCGCTGCTTTGGATCTTCGACGCCGTCCGGCAATTCGGCGCCGAGGCCGCGCAGAAGGTTTTTGAGCTGGCGGTGCGCTACCACGACCGGGAAGTGGTCGGCATCGGCATTGGCGGCGACGAGCAGAAGGCTCCGCCTGAGCTTTTCCGCGATGCCTATGCGTGGTCGGCAGACCATGGGCTGCGGCTTACCGCGCACGCCGGCGAGACTGGGCCGCCGGAGTCTGTCTGGGGGGCGCTCAATCTGCGCGTCGAGCGCATCGGGCACGGGCTTACGGCCTTCCATGATCCTGATCTCGTCGAGGAGCTTGCCCAGCGGCAGGTTCCGGTCGAGATTTGCCTCACCAGCAACCTTCGGACTGGTCTTTGCCCGAACCTGGCTGATCATCCCGTGAAGAATTATTTCGACCACGGCGTGATGATCACGCTCAATAGTGATGATCCGGCCATGTTTGGCACGACGCTGGCACGCGAATACCAAGTCGCACAGCAAACCTTCGGATTCACCGACGAGCACCTGCGCGAACTGGCACGCAATTCGTTTGAAGCGTCATTTCTGCCGGCGGAAAAGAAGCTGGAGTTTCTGAACTTGTTTGACGCCGCAGCCGCGAGGTGACGCATGGCGGTCAAGAGCATCCTGCAACTCGGTGACCCGCGGCTGCGGGAAATCGCATTGCCGGTTGAGGGTCCCTCTGCTCCCGTGATTGCTGCTCTGGTCGATGATCTCGTCCATACGCTTGCCCACTGGCGTGCCACTACTGGATACGGTCGGGGAATTGCCGCGTCGCAACTGGGCGTGCGGTTGCGCGTCATCCTTTTGCAGCTTCCGGGAGAGAAGCCCTGGCCGCTGGTTAATCCGGAAATCCTTGAACGCAGCCCGGAGAAGATCATCGTCTGGGACGCCTGCCTCAGCTTCCTTTCTATTTTCATGCAGGTCGAACGCCATCGCGAGATCACGGTGCGTTATCAGGACATGAATGGCGAAAACCACGAACTTGCCGCCGGGGACGAACGCAATCTTTCCGAACTTCTGCAGCACGAAATCGATCACCTGGATGGCATTCTGGCCATCGACCGCGTCGTCGACTCCAAGACGCTCTGCACCCGCGAAGAATTCGAAAAACGATATCGCCAGAGCAGCCCTTACGTTATTGCTCCAGCTACAACCGGAAGCTGAACGATTCGCAGCTGAGAACTGCAACTGAATGCCTCTCCACATCGGCATCGTCGCTTGCAGCGGGGAGGGCGCCGCGCGGTGCTCCAGCCCGCGGTGCGTTGAGTGCCGTTCGCCCCCCTAAATTCGCCGAACGCTGTCGCCGACCCTGCACTTATCCGGCATTCATGCTGTAATAAGAGATTAGCTCAGCCCATGCCGTCTGCCATCACAACTCTGCGCCGCCGCGCCAAAGGGCTCCACCGCAACCTGCGCGGAGCCGCCATGGCCGCGCGCGCTCTGGCTTCGACTGATCATCCCCTGCTGGCACACATTATTCCCGTACGGCGCTGCAATCTGGCTTGCACCTACTGCAACGAGTTCGACGATTTTTCGAAGCCCGTGCCTACGGAAGAGATGTTCCGCCGAATCGACAAACTGGGCGCGCTGGGGACGGCGGTGGTCACGATTTCCGGCGGTGAGCCCCTGCTGCATCCTGAACTCGATGACGTGATCCGCCGCATTCGCGCGAACGGCATGATTGCCGGATTGATCACTAACGGATATTTTCTGGTGGCGGAACGCATTCAGCGGCTGAATCGTGCCGGGCTGGAGTGGTTGCAGATCTCGATCGACAACGTGAATCCTGACGAAGTTTCGAAGAAGAGTCTCAAGGTGCTCGACAAGAAGCTGCAACTGCTGGCCGAACATGCAGAGTTTCACGTGAACATCAATTCCGTGGTGGGCGGCGGAATTTCGAATCCGCAGGATGCGCTCACCATCGGCAAACGCGCCATCGAACTGGGCTTCAGCTCGACCGTCGGCATTATCCACGACGGCAGCGGTCAGCTGCAGCCGCTGGGCGGAGAAGAGCGCCGCATTTATCACGAGATGAAGGCGATGGAGAAGCGCAGCTTCACCCGCATCAACGCCTTCCAGGACAACATTGCGCAAGGCCTGCCGAACGAGTGGCGCTGCCGCGCGGGCGCGCGCTACCTCTACATTTGCGAAGACGGGCTGGTGCACTACTGTTCGCAGCAGCGCGGCTATCCGGGCGTGCCGCTCGCGACCTACACGCGCGACGACATGCGCCGCGAATATCTCACGGAAAAAGGCTGCGCGCCGCATTGCACGGTTTCCTGCGTGCACCAGGTGTCGATCTTCGACGGCTGGCGAGCACCGCAACATCCTGCGCCGATTCTCCCTTCACGAGACACTGAGCTCGTCCAGATCGGCCGTTAGCCCATTTCCCACGAGGCTTATTTCTTCGGCTGAGCACTGGGTGGCAAAATATTGTTCAGCCGCAAATACATTGCGGCAGCGGCGTAGTGGTCGGCCCATCCTCCGGCCAGGTGCAGCGCGGCCGCGGCGCGGGGAAACTGGCGTGGCCCGAAGAGCTGGATGCTGTCACCAAGCTTCGAATCATCCATCTTGCTCAACGCCTCGTTGCAGAAGTCGAAAGAGGCTTTTGCGGCGGCCAACAGCGTGTCCTTTGAATCGGTGTCCTTAACGTCTTCCACCTTGGGTGCGGGTACATCCGTCGTCTTGGCGCACAGAAAGAAATTCGCTTTGGCGATGTGCGCAACCAGATGTCCGAAAGTCATCTGGTCGGGCGTCGGTTTGTAATTGAACTTGTCAGCGGGCATGGCCTCAATCGCGCCCAGAATATCGTCCTGAGAGTGCGGAAGCATCATGCGGAGAGACGCGCTGACCGGATCCTTCACCGGCGCGGCAGCCGCCGGCGCCATACCGGATGATGGGGTCTGGGTAAAGGCGAATGAGCAGCAGAAAAGACACAAAACTGCGAGTGTGAATTTCATTGTGGGTCTCCTAGGTCCTGCAAGCATACCTCAACTGGTTGTGGTTACGAGAACGCAGCGCCGAGCGCTGCTCCGACCAGGGTAAGTACCGCCCACCAGCCAAACACGATGGCGTAAGCGGTGCCGCTTTTCACTTTGCTTACGCAGGTGAAACCGATCGCGGTCAGAACCAGCGTCCAGATCATGAAAATATCGACAGCGGAAGCCACGCTGTACAGAAATACACCGTCCGCCGGATTCATGAAATAGCCTGGGTTCGTGGCCACGGGATTCTGGAAGGAAAAGGAATCCGGACTCATCCCTGCCACCAAAGAGACCACGGCTAACAGAGTCTTGAGCATCAGGGGAAGAGCAGCATAAACCACGATTGCCATCGAGACTTTGAACGAAACACCGGCGCCAGCGGCAAACTTGAAGGTGGCAAACAGAGCCGTGGCGATGATTAGCCAGATGATGAGCGTGATAAGGGGAAACCCATAGGAGATGATCTGGGTGACTTTTGCCCCCTGCTCCAATTGCTTTTCCCGCTGGTCGGCAGGCAACCTCTCGAGACGCTCCTGCGCTTTAGGCTGCGCCTGCATCTGGTTCTCCATGATTTTGCGGAAGCCGATCTTCTGTCCGGCGGTGTACACCATTGCGCTCGAGACCACGATCATGAGCAGAAACGGCGCCCACCACGAGGCGCTGCGGCGCAGGTCGGTGAAAGTTTTCGAGGGAGCGATGAAGGTGTCGATGATGCGCGCGGCTTGGGAAAGGGGAGCGGGTCCAGACGCTGGAGCGGATGCGGGCACGGGTGGGAGCGGAGCAGCAGCCATGGTCTAGCCTCCTGCTGAATGCCAACGAATTGTATCCGGGAGCAGGCTGGGAGACAAGCGCGAGCCTTGGGCGCACGTTCACGTCCGCGGTTAAGATGAACCCGTGCAGAATGTGACGCAGCTCGCAATTGCCGGGCTGGCTCTGGAGCTGGTCCCGGCGGTTTTGTTCGGCTTGGCCGGAGAACGCGTGGCGCGCGCCGTGGGACGCTGGCCTGTCGTTGTACGCCTGCTTTTTCCTGCGTTGCTGGTCGCGCCGTATGCCATGGTTTCGATTTCCTGGCACATGTTTCGGTGGGGATGGTTTGCGCTCTACGCGGCGCTACCGATCGCGATTGCATGGTTGCTTCTGCGGGCTGCAGTGGCGGACCCCGCAACCGCCGATAAAGAGCAGCGCGGTGACTGGCGAGATGCTCTGATTCTGCTCGTCCTGGGCCTAGCCGTCGACTTGCGCTGGTTTGACCGCGCTTGGCCGTCCGGACTGCGAGCATTGAACGAACTGTTTCTGGTGGATGCGGGTTTGTACGGATTCCTCGCCATCCGGCAACTGAGCGGGGTTGGCTTCGACTTCCATGTGAAATGGAGCGACTGGAAAACTGGCTTGCGGGAATTAGTCTTCTTCACGCCCTTCGTGCTGGTACTGGGATTGGCGCTGGGGTTTGTCCATCCGCATCGAAACCTGCCAGGGATTGGCAGCGCGATCCTGCGTTGGGTTGCGATATTTATCTTTACCGCGGTGCCCGAAGAACTTTTCTTTCGCGCCTGGGTGCAGAATTTGCTGGAGCGGCGCCTGGGACGGCGAGCGGCTCTGGTGATTGCGTCAGCGCTGTTCGGGCTTTCACATTTCAATAAACGGTCCGCCCATTTCAATTGGCGATACGTGTTGCTGGCGACGATTGCGGGAATTTTCTATGGACGCGCGTGGCGCGAGCAGCGCCGCGTACCGGCCTCGACGATTACTCATGCCAGCGTGGATTGGCTGTGGGGGTTGTGGTTTTAAGACCCTCTGGTGCTGCTCAAGTGAGTACGAGCAAACGGTCGTTAAAGTGAGGACATCGGCGGCACGCAGTCCAGTTAACCCGAGCTTGCCTGGGCAATCGCGGTGCCCTTGACTATCAGTGTGCCCACGAATCGAGCCACCGCTTCGAGTTTTCCCAGATCTTCGGGAGTGAAGTCGGGTCCCGCCGCTTCCAGGCGTGGGGCCTTGCGGGAGATCTGAATCACGCCGATTACTTCTCCGCTCCTGTCCAGGACAGGCGCGGACATGAGTTTCTGAATGACTTGCTCGTCAAGTCCACTGGCGCCCAATTTGACCAGTTCAAAAACACTGAAGTGCTTCACTTGCGCAAAGCCATTGAAAAGCTCTGCCTGGCGAGTGCGCGCTGTGCGGGCCGCTACCGCCGAACTCGAAATAGGGATCGCGCCCGCCGTTCTCAACTCAGCCGGGTATATGAAGTTCAGCAGGCCTCCGGCAAGCTCCAGCAGGGCGACTTCTGTTTCTAGTACACGGAAAATTTTAGCCACGCCCGCGCAGATCGCCTCCGGCGTGCGATCTTCCGACTCCCAGCCCGCGTGCTGTTCAAGTTCTCCCATCTTTCAGAGCATGACTCAGCCGAGGTTGAGCGGCAAGGTGACTAACGTGCCCCTCTCGCTCACGGTGTCGGCCGCCCGTCGCCGTACCGCAGGTAACCTAACCCGACGCGCAGGTGGTGATGAAGGGCGTCCGGTACGCAGACGGCGAAGCAGAGGCCGAGCAGTCCCTGGGCCAGGCCGAGAGCCCAGAGGTTGCGATAACGGCGGAACAGGGCGCACGAGAGGATGCCCCAGACGAGCGCAGCGGCGGTGAGCACGAGATTGGGCAGGTGTGCCGCGGCGAAGAGTGTTCCGGCGAGCGCCACGGCAGCGGCTTCATTCGAGAGAAGGCGGAGCAGGCGGTCCATGAAATAGTCCTGTAGAAGAAACTGCTGATAGATGGTCCAGAGCACGTAGCCGGAGATGTGGGCGAAATCGGCTTTATAGAGAGGATGCAGCGTGCCGATTCTGGCGGCGACGAATGTGCTCAGGGTAGCAAGCGCGACGGCAGCGGGCAGGATCCAGAGTGACGCGATGAGTCCGCGCCATCCCAGGCCCAGTTCATCGCGGCTTTGGCGGCGTGCGAGCACTACCGACAAAGTGAACAGCAGAGCGATCGGCGAGAGGAAGCGCTGCAGGTGTTCCGGGGTCCAGATGATGCCAACAACCAGGCCGTAACCGAGGATTAGCTCGGCGAGATCACGGAAGCGGCTGGGAGGGGACATCGGAGAAGTATGGCACAGGTTTGAGGCGCTGCCGGCACATAGCAACCTAGACTGCCACTTCTGGAGTCGCTTCTAGCAGGCTGCGGGTGTAGGGATGCTGGGGGCGTTCGGTAATCTGCGCGGTTTCGCCGACTTCCACAATCTTGCCGCGATACATTACGGCGATCCGCGTTGAGAGGTAACGCACGACCGGCATGGAGTGCGAGATAAAAAGATAGGTCAGGCCGAAGTCGCGCTGCAGTTGCGCGAGCAGGTTGACGATCTGTGCTCCGACGCTGACGTCGAGCGCGGAGACCGGTTCGTCGGCGACGATGAACTTCGGGCGCAGGGCGAGAGCGCGGGCGATGCCGATACGCTGGCGCTGTCCCCCGCTGAATTCGTGAGGGAAACGCTGCAGAATAGATTCGTCGAGGCCGACGGCGCACAGAAGTTCGGCCACACGGGACCGAATCCCGGGTTTCGAGCTTCTAGTCTTGTGAATAAGAAGCGGCTCGGCGATGATTTCTTCGATGCGGAAGCGGGGATCCAGCGAGGCGAAGGGATCCTGAAAGATGACCTGCATATCGCGGCGCAAGCGGCGCATTTCGCCGGGGCTGGCGGCAAGCAGGTCGCGGCCTTCGAAGCGGATGCTGCCCGAGGTGGACTCGATGAGGCGCAGCAGCAGGCGTCCGAGCGTGCTCTTGCCGGAACCCGATTCGCCGACCAGTCCAAGAGTTTCGCCGGCGCGAATGTCGAGTGAGACATCGTCGACGGCGCGGACTTCGCTGTGGGATTTCCCGCCGAGCACAGATTCGCCTTGCGGATAAATCTTGGTAAGGTTGCGGATTTCGAGCAAAGGCATGCTGGGGAATGTAGCAGACGACGAAGACCATTCGCCACGGATTTGCGCGGATCCTCACGGATAAAGCTCGAGTGTGTTTTGATCCGTGTGAATCCGTGGCAAATCGTTCTTACCCCGACGCGATCATAGGCACGGCGGCCAGCGCAGCGAGCAGCCCAACCAACCTCCAGCGGGTGAAATGTTCTTTCAGGAACAGCCTCGCCAGCAGCACAGTGACGGCGGGATAGAGCGACGAGATGACGACCGCTTCGTCCAGGCGCCCGCTCTGGCTGGCATGGACGAAGAGTATGGTCCCGAGGGAGTCGATGCAGCCGGTGATGACGCCCCAGCGCACCCCGGCTGAGGTGATGTCGCGAAAATTCCTTAGCATCAGGACGATCAGCGAGGTGACAATCAGCCCGCCGGTTCGGGTCAGCGTCGCAATCCAAAAGGCTGAAACGTCGCCGGCCTCGCGGACGGACAAATAGAAGCTGGCGAAGCCGATGCCCGCGATAACAGCCAGGCCGATGCCTTCGGGCTTGCTGCCGTCTTCTGTGCGTGTGATGAGCCAGAGGCCAACTGCGGCGATGACGAAGCCGAGCAGGGGAATCCTGCCAGGCATCCCTTCGGTGAAGATCGAGAACACCGCTGGAATCGCGGCACTCAGGACGGCGGCGACTGGCGCGGTCAGTCCCATTCGCCCAGAAGAAAGCGCGCGATAGAAAATGGCCAGCGCAGCGCCACCCGAGATGCCGCCGGCTAGGACCCAGGCTACGCTGCGCAGAGGAGGGAACGGAGCATGAGTGCCGGCAGCCAGCGTGCCCACGACGAGCAGCCCGCCCAAGTTCACGACGACTGTGAACAGGAATGCGTTGGCGCGGCGCGTGGCGTAGCCTCCGAGAAAGTCGCTGGTGCCCCAGGCCAGGACTGCGGCCATGCCGTAGGCGGCGGTAGTGAATTGGGGCGCGGCAGACATGTCCGACGAGGGTAACATGCGCCTACAATCTGCTGTATCCGTCCCGCTTCGGATGGTAAACTTCTAAGAGCTTTCCGACCGCAAGCCCAGGGTCTAACAGACAAAGAAACAACGTTCCAAGAGACATCTTTTGATCGAGCTGGCACCTTCGATTCTTTCCGCGGACTTTGCCCGTCTGGGCGAACAAGTGTGCGCTGCCGAGGAAGGTGGCGCCAGCGTCATCCATGTAGATATTATGGATGGGCATTTCGTCCCCAACCTCACGATAGGACCGCCGGTGGTTAAGTCGCTGCGGCGGGTTACTGATTTGCCTCTCGACTGCCATCTGATGATCGAGAATCCGGACGAGTTTATTCCGGTCTTCGCCGAGGCTGGCGCAGATTGGATTTCGGTACATCAGGAAGCCGTCCGGCACTTGAACCGCACGCTGCATCTGATCAAGAGTCACGACTGTATGGCGGGGGTGGTGATTAATCCGGCTACCCCGGTCGACACCCTGACTGAAGTCCTCGATATTGTGGAGTATGTGCTGGTGATGTCGGTGAATCCGGGGTTCGGGGCGCAGAAGTTTATCCCCTCTACTTTGCACAAAATGCGGCAATTAGCTGAGATTCGCAGCCAACGCCGGCTGACTTACCGCATCGAAGTGGATGGCGGCGTAGGGCACGACACGGTGGGCGATGTGGTGCGCGCGGGCGGAGAAATCCTGGTGGCAGGCAACGCCGTGTTCGGTAGTGGTGATCCAAAGAAGAATGCTGAGGGGCTGCTCAAGGCGGCGACCGAGGCGGCGCTGTTGAAAGTCTAATAATTTTCAATGCACTTCTGATTCGAGGTCTTATGTCACGTCGATTCTCATTGATTGCGGCTCTTGCCATTCTGCTGGCGCTTACCGTCGCTTGCACCAATAAGAAGGCGGTCAACCCGCTGGCCAACGTGGGGTCGAAACAGCCCGATAAGGTGCTGTTCGACAAAGCCATGGACGCGATGAAGCACAACCGCTTCGACGTGGCGCGGATGACGCTGCAGACCTTGATCATTACCTATCCGGACTCCGAATTTATCGCCCGGGCGAAGCTGGCAGTGGGCGATTCGTGGTACGCGGAAGGCGGAACGGCGTCTCTGGAGCAGGCGGAACAGGAATACCGCGACTTCGAGACCTTCTTTCCCAACATGCCGGAAGCGGCCGAAGCGCAGTTGAAAATCGCCAATATCCAATACCAGCAGATGGAGAAGTCAGACCGCGACTATACCCACGCCAAGCGTGCCGAGGATGAGTACCGCAACTTGATCATGCAGTATCCGGATAACCCGAAACTGGTGAAAGAAGGCAAGGAGCGGCTGCTGGAAGTGCAGGAAGTGCTGGCCGATCGGGAGTTCGAGATTGGAAAGTTCTATTACGATCGAGGGTCGCATCCGGCGTCGATTGCGCGGCTCCAGTCGCTGGTGGATAAATATCCGCTGTATAGCAAAGCTGACGAGGCGCTCTATCTGCTGGGCGAGAACTATGAAGCGCAGATCGCGCAGCTGCGGACTAGGCCGACGTGCCAGGGGTTCAACACTCCGCCGGGCTGCGTTGGGGAGGCCGCGAAGGGCAGCTACATTTCGGCTCTGACCAAAGACGCGTCCGAGAAATATTCGCAGATCATCACCCGGTACCCGTTGATGGAACGCGAGGATGACGCGAAGAAGCGGTTGGCAGCGTTGCATCAACCCATTCCCCGGCCGACCAAGGCAGCGGTGGCGCAGAACAAGGCTGAAGAAGAGAGCCGGCAGGAGGCCAGCACGCTGGACCGTCTCATGACCGTAGTAAAGAAGGGGCCCGACGTGACGGCGGCATCGAAAGTGGGAGAGCCTGCGTTAGTGGACCCGACTCCAGTGGCGGCGAACCAGGTGACAGGAAGCGTCATGCGGCAGGCCATGGGCCTTCCGGCCGGCGAACATGGTTTGAGCAGCGAGATTGTAAAGACGACTGGAGTTCCGGGAGCGAACGAGCCCGCTCCACGTTCCGATGCGCCTGCGGCGGCGAACGCCGATCCTTTTGCCCGTCCGAATTCCGCGAGCGCGGCCGATCCGAATGAACTCAAGCCAGCCGCGGCCGCCGATCCGAATGAGTTGAAGCCCGATCCAAACGAGTTGAAGCCGGCGGAACGTCAAAGCGCGGTAGCGAACGAGGTCCCTGCGCCTGCGCCCACTCAGATCAATGAGATCCAGCAGGGGGCAACTTCCTCCAGCAGCGGGGCGGTCGCCAGTTCCAGTTCCACGCTGGCCAGCGACAAGGATATTTCAACCAGCAAGAAGAAGAAAAAGAAGGGATTGAAGAAGCTCATCCCCTCGTTCTGAAGCGGTTGTCGACCTCACTTTTCCGCTTTTGACCGCGCCGCGGACTGCCTCCCAGACGCGGTAGGCGCTGACCACTAGTAACCTGGTAACATGCCGTCCGATCATTGACTTACGTCAACGGTCAGGTTACCTTCGCGTTATCTCCCCTCATCAGAGGAATTCCTTTGGCCCGGAAGATACTGCTCGCCGACGACAGCGTGACCGCCCAAAACATGGGCCGCAAAATCCTCGCAGATGCGGGGTATGAGGTGATTGCCGTCAACAACGGCTCCGCCGCGCTGAAGAAAATCGGCGAACTCAAACCCGATCTCGTCATTCTTGACGTTTACATGCCCGGCTACAGCGGGCTGGAGGTTTGTCAGCGCCTCAAGGAATCGCCCGAAACGGCGCGCATTCCAGTGCTGCTGACGGTCGGCAAGCTCGAGCCTTTTAAGCCAGAAGAGGCGCAGCGGGTCCGCGCCGAAGGCTTTATCGTCAAGCCTTTTGAAGCCAGCGAGCTGCTCGGTACTCTGTCGAAACTGGAAGATAAAGTTGTGCCGCGAAGCGAAGCCTCGAAGCCCGGGCGCTTCGCGCGGGCGATGGCGGCGGCGGAAGAATCCGGGCGCGGCGGCCGCGACGAACCTACCGACGCCGACAATGGATGGAAGAACCGCATCGGCTTTCCCAAGAAGAAGACGGATCCAGAAGAGAAGGTTGCCGACGAAGCTTCAACCTCGAGCCCCGTCGAGAAGGTTTCGAATAAGAATAAGAATACGAATGAAGAAACACGCCGTGAAGAAAAAGTGCTCGAAGCCAGCCTGGATGTGGCCGCGCTGGCCCCCGCCGGCCTGCCCAGGGATGTAACGCCCGAAGAGGTTGCCGCTATCGCCGCCGCCGCAGCTCAAATGCAGATGGTAACCTCTGCGAGCAAGCAAGAGCATCAAGCTTCTGGCACTAGCAATGCGGACGCCCAGAGCGCTCCGGCCAGCCAGCCAAGCCTGGAGCGGGCTCCTGATCGAACAGAAAGCAATCTTCCGCCCGCCGCTGATGTTTCGCGTGAACCTGCCCCCGCGGTCGCAACCGAAGCGAAGCTGGAAACTCCCGCAGAAAACAAGAAAGAAGAAAGCAAACCCAAAGACACGGCTGGTGAGCCTGCTGCCGTTGAACCATACGGTCGCCGGAAGGGCGATATTAGTCCCGATGTTCGCATACCGGAAGTTCGCACGCCGGATGTTCGCATAGAAGAGGCGCAAGACGTGCCCGTAACCATGGCGGCCACGGCCGAATCCGTAGTGGCTGCGACTGGGGGCGGATCGCGATGGACGGCGGTCTCGGTGGCCGTCGAAGGCAGCGAGTCCGCGATTTCGCTTGATCAGGAAATGCAAAAAGCCTACGCGGCAGCTGCCGGCTCCGCCAGCATTGCTGCGATTCCACAGCTTTCGTCCGCGCCAGCACTGCCGCAAACTCCCACGACAATTTCGAATCCGGCGCCTGACCCAGTTCCGGAACCTGAACCTGCCAGAAACATTGCTTCGGTGGAAGCGGCACCAGTGCCGGTCGCGCAGTCACAACCGGCCCCAGTGGCTTCTCCTTTTGAGGCTGCGGCCCCAACCCCCATCGCGGCCGTGAATGCTCCCGTCGAGGCGTCCGCAGAGACATCTGGAACGGTAGCACTCTCCCAGTCGAGGCAAGAGCCGGCGCAGGATTTGAAGCCTCAACCGGAACCCGCGATAGCCGAGGCAGTCGCAGTCCCACGCAGGGAAGAAACAGTTGAAAACCAAGTGGCGCAAACCGCGCCGGAGCCGAAACTCGACTCTGAAACCGTGAAGAACACGGCAGCCGCGTGGGCGACCTGGCGTCAAGTCCACGACAGCAGCCAGGGCAACGAAGTAGCAGAAACCCAGACCAAAGAAAAAGGAAAAGAAAAAGAAGTTGACCAGCCCGAGTCAGCGCCGCCCGACACTGCCGCCCGGGCAGTTGCCGCAGGCGCCGAGCAGCTTTTGCAGGAAGCCGCTGCCGCGACGCAAGAGGGCGACCAGAGCAACGTGGCCAGCATCGTCGATAGCGTCCTGGCCGATCTCCGCCCCAAGCTCATGGAAGAGATCAACCGGAAGATGTCAAAGAAGAAGTAGGAATCCGGCTTCTGGCGGTCACCCTTCAGATTCTCACTCGGAAGAGCGCACACGCGTTTGACGGGGAATTGTGCGTTGAGAGGGAAATTCTCCACTACGCCTGATAGATATGCCCGTCGAGTGACGAACAGCCCACAGCAAGAAAAGGGCAGAAGCTTTCGGGGTCTCTCTAGCGGCCTGTACCAGCCTTAATCGTCATAACACCCTCCACCTTATAGCAGTACAATACGGGATGTGTTCGCTAAACGCAAGCAAAAACGGAACTTATATCGTGCTGATAATAAACAACTTGTAGCCGTCACTGGATTCGGTACGCTCACTTTACAAATAGGTCCGCCGCGAACTGCCCGTCGTTCGCGATAGGGTCTAGGTGTTCGCCTCTCCACCCAAACGAAAGAAAACCGCTGGTTCCCTCAGCGGCGAGCTCATCCAAAGGTATCGGTGCCCCGATATGTCCCCGTAATTCCGTCGCATGGAACCTCTTGGGCACCTGGATGACCAAATCAACGCGTCCAACAGGGCCCTGCGCCCGCTTGGTGCTCCATGCCAACTCGTCCTTTCGACCGGGCAGGGATGCAGTGAGACCCACGACATTGTCTCGCAAAAGAATCGTATATGGCCCCGAATTCGGGCCCAATGGGCGCTTGAAGAATAAAAGCAACTCCCGTCCCATCGACGTCTCAGGGTCGACGATCGGAAAGTAGATCGTTTCGAGGCGCGAATCATCCGGGCCGAACACGTCCCATTCCGCCTCCGATGACATCGCATCCTGTCCGCCCGACTCGCTCAATGCGATCCGATGACAGTAAACCGCCTCTTCCACGGTTCGGAACCGTACGCTGTACTGGACGAAGTCCGGCCCCGGATTCTCCAAGAGCGAGTTGGCTCGAACGAGCAATTTGCAACGCTCGTATTTGAGAGGTGTCCCGTGTTGAGCACGGTACACTTCCGCAAGCTTTTTCATGAATTGCAGATTCTGAATCGACCATGGGTTGCCAACGATTCGCGGGCGTCTACTAGCAAACTTCTTAAAAAAGTCTTTGGCATCCCTCTTTACAAGTTCGTAAGAGTCATCGAGCTTCTTCAAGGCATCGCCGAACTGGAACGTGCCAACTTTGGCGTTCACGGAGAAAACTGCCTCCTGCCCAAGCCGTTGTTTGGCGCGCTCAACAGAATTATTGATCGCGGCGTCGAGCAAAGCCACGGAGAACTCCTTTACGTTCTCTGGTGGTCCGGACCAAGCAGGCTGGAAGGAGATACCCGCGACGGGGCCGTAAGCCTTTTCCCCGCTCGTCAACTCCTCAGAGGGAAGGTTTTCGCACAAACCACCATCAACAACGACCGATCCGCCAGAGTGCTTCCAGGTGCGAAAGCAAAACGGGATGCCGGCAGAGTCTAGCAAAGCTTGCACGACAGAAACGTGACCCTGATGGACAACTTTAGCTTGCGTGTTCAGGTTGGTCGCGATGATAAACGTCGGGACACGCAGCTCATCGAGGAAATTGATGTTCTTTCCCTGAAATAACTGCCTCAGCTCATCGCCAAGCCGCCTTTCTTTCCACAACGGCTTGCCCAGCATCAGAAGCCACAGCACATGTCGTCGCTTGGGACTCGGAAAGAATCTGACCAACTGCTCCCCGTATTCGGCGCGTAACATTTGGCGGACAACTGCAAGATCGATACCTGCGGCGAAAATACACCCTGCGATCGCCCCAGCTGAAGTGCCAGCGATCCGGGAAACCTTTAGTACGCCCTCGCTTTCCAGCTCTTGCAGCGCGTGGACAGAGGCTAGCAATGCCCAGATCTTTGCCCCTCCGCCCTGTATCGCAACCTGGATGTCCGGCACGCCCGAAATGATATCCCAGAAACCTTAGAAGTCAACGCTCCAAGCGGGACTTTCCGGAAAGCGGAACTGAAGAGCAGGGATCCCGCCGTTTCCCTAAAAGGCCTATTCCGAACTCGCACTCGCGCTTCTCCTCTTTGAAGGGGGCCTAGGCCCCGTTACCCGTTTGACGGGGTAGTACCTTTCGGGAAAAATTCGGCTACCCCCTACCCCTGGCCCCGCCGGGGTTGGTTTTGGCCCGCCCCCGCCCGCCCGCGCGCTGCCCTGGTGAATGGCAGGACGTACCGCGTGCGATTCGCGCTCATAATTCTCAATGAGTGGAGAAGGTCCTGACTTCATCAGCTATTCGTCACGAGAGCGGGAAGAATCCTACAAATCCGGTTTTGATTTCAGTAATAAATTCATATATTGAAAAGTCGTGGGAGACTTTATGGCTAATTCTCGAAAGTAAGCGAAAACCGCTTTCGCTGACCGGATGAGCTCTTGCTTCGTGACTCTTGCCAGTGGTTCTCCAAAAGCAGAATGCATCACACGATTCCGCAAGGCTTGGCCATCAATGAGATCTTTACCCCACTGTTTGCTCAGATCTATATTCTCTTCTTTGCCATCCACACGCCGGGATAAAATCACAGGTACTGCCTTAATCCTTTTTTTGAAAGATTGGTGATCGTCACCGATCCAGACTTCACCGTCATGTCCTACGCCCACGGCGTATTCATTTAGGAAGAGAATCTCGGCCTCTCGAAAAGCATCTAGCTTTTCCCGCATTTTCCACTGCGCGACTACGGACAACTGAGCGTCAAGCATTGCGTAGAGCAGAACCAGTGCAGCGCGTGTGAACATGCTCCCCTCGGAGTCTCCCTCACACCCATGTCCCAGTGCAAGGTGAATTAGCATGAGCGAGTCGAACCATTCCCCGGTCAGGACCTCAAGAATTCCAACGCCTTCCATGGTCGAAACTCTGCGACTTGGCCCTCTCTTCCCGAAGGTCCGGTGCCCCACCGCAACTTCATGGTGATCATAGCCAGGTATGGTGAATAGAACAGAGAAGTAACCGACTAGATAGGGATGGAGCGTAGTTAACACTGAGTGAAGGTAGAGCTCCACCGCATCGATTGCTTCTGCAGCCTCCCACCAACCTAATTGCGCCACATACCTGTCCCAACGAGGATGAACTATGGCATCACGCCTCTCAATGGTCCTGCTCAACTTCTTGAAAGCAGCAGAACTGGTTTTCAATTGGTACGTTCTCTTGATGGTACGTGCCAAGAGAGCAGGAACAATTTGTAAACGCTCACCCAGTGACTGTTTTGTCGCTATTTCGACGGCTTTGCCGTTTTCGTCTATTACTTCGCTTACGCCTTTCAGGTAACGAATCTGCGGAAGCACCAAAGTCTCGGCTCTTTGTTCTGCGATACGGAGGGCAACACCACTAAGATAAACGAGATTGCTTTCTAAGGCAGCGGCTGCCAAGAGCAGAGCCGCCTTTCCGAGTACCCTGTCGTCCTTAACTTCTCGCGCTCCCTGCAACATGTTCCTCGCATCCCTTAAGTGAATGGCGACAAGGTCGATGTTCCGTTTGAAGTCCTGAAAGAATATTTCGACGATTTCTTGATCAACGTTCTTCAATCGCGGGTCTGGTGGAAAATCAGAACTCATACCGTTTCAAAAACATTAAGGTCGGACGGGGCGAAGAGTGAGGCCCACGGCTTAAATGAAGTAGGTTCTATTTTCTCCCTGGAAAGAGGATTGCTTCCTCGGGGTTACCCAAGGCAGAAAGTATGTTTTCTGCAACTTTCTCGATAAGCTTCGTGCCCCAGAAGGGGTCCCGCACGTCGTAGTAGATGACCCGCACGTGACGCACGTCGAACGGTACGTCCTCCTCGTTCGACGAGACCAGCACGACTGGCTTCCGCAGCGCGTGAGCTATGCCGAGCTCGTACAGCACGTTTGGGTTCCTGCCGGTCAGTTCAGCGACAAGTACCCGCGCACTGTTAATGCCTGACCAAATCTGATCGATGATCTTCCCTGTCCCGTAGATTTCAGCATCGGCCCTGCTAGCCTTAAGTTTCGCCTTCTCGATGGCAGGCTGATAAATGGTGGCATAGTAGCCACCCAAAGGCTGGGCGAATGGCATCATGATAAAGCACGTGTCAGAGGCTTGGACTATGACGCCCTTCGAGAGTTTCTTTAGCTGTTCCTCGCCGACCCCCGTCGCTGCCGTCTGAGGTCCTAAGGCGTCAATCACACGCTGTTTTCCCCCGCCGACATCTTCCAATAGCTCGGCGTCTTTAAGGGTCTGGAGAAACACGTCAATGAACTCCTCCACCTTTTCCTTAGGCACCTTGAACGAATCGACTGCGGTGTTGATTAGGAACTCACGGTCCGGAAGATTCTCACCGCGATACCTCTTGTAGAAATCACCTACCACTGGGGATTGCAGAACGGCTTGCTGTAGCCCGTCGGTCTTGTCCTTTGGTTCTTGCGGGTGGAGTATCTTACGAGCTAAGTCAGTAGGTCGAACCTTCCCCGGCGACGGACGTTCGAGCAGCCCATACTTGGCAGCCGAGCCGATTTCGACCCCTACTGGACCCGACCAGTTGAGTTTGGAGAAAGTGGCAGCTTCCTTATCGGTGCACTCGTTTCCTCCATTCTGATCTAGGATCCCCTGCGGTATTCGAAGGCACTTAGAGATTGCGTCTTTGGGAAACGCTACCCTTCCGGCAGCGCCACGAGCGGCCCCCTGAGCGCTCGCCCTCTTCTTGCGTGTTTTGATTTTATTTCTCTTGGCTGCACCGGGCTCAGGCGTTGGTTTAGGTGCCGAATCGTTGTCGGGCATGAGCGAGACTCCTACGCCCGAATGGTACTCCAAGTTACGCTGCAGATCATTTCTTTTACGTCGAAGGATACGCGCACTAATAGGTGATGCCAACGAGCCCGCTTGAGTCTCCCAATGACGTCGATGCGGTGGATGCGTCGGCCCGCGCGGATCGCAACGGCCCACGACGCGAGGCACGTAGGTGGCATGGGTTTAGTTGTGAGTGGGCCCGCGACGCTAAGGGCGAATACTCTCGCAGCTTTCAAAACGTCAGACAGATTTATGAGGAAGCGAGTGTCCGCAGGCGGTCTACAATTCGTAGCAACTGGCTGGCAAACATGATCACTTCCGCCGCGTCGATCGCGTCCGTAGGTACGTAGCGATGACTTTGAGGGTTTTTGTAGACAGCGATCGCGCCAGCGAAAAGGTGTGCCATGCCCTCCTGTTCAGCCACCGGCAACCTTGTATCGGCAAGGGGACCCGGCTGGACCACCGGTCTTTCGGGGCGGTTTACTGGCCGGAAGGCGTCCCGCATCAACTCGACTCCAAGCAGTTCAGCCGGAAAATGGCCCGCTTCACGTACCGCGATTTCAACCTCTCGAAATGCCTGAAAAACAGCGGTGTCGTATTCACCGCGCAGAAATGCCGGATAGACCCTGGTAGCGACAAGCGGATGAAGCCGACCATGTGGGAGCAAGTTCGCGCGACGATACGCCGCAAAATCCTCCCTTGAACTCACACGTTGCGCCCGCCTTGACAGGAAGAACCATGGAGAAGAACTTTGATCAGCGTCGCGAACCAGCAGTCCCTCACGCTCCAGCCAGTTCCATGCTTCCATGAGCGCTTGACTGACTTCTGTTTCTCGACTGGGGTATTCAGGATGCTGGCCGAGCCAGTTGAAAAAATTGTAACTGCTGATCCTGCCACGACTAACGACTCCGTTGCCGCTGTTAGCGCCAAATGACACGAAATAGGACAGAAGGATTCCCAGCAAGCTCTTCCACTTCAAGAGAGAGAAGGTCATCGACACTTGGAACAAGCGAACTAAAAGAAAGCGCCACCTTGAGAAAGGATAACAGGCCAACGAGTGCTATCGTCTGTTTAGCAACAGTTGATGTAGAGTCGCAACTCGCACAGCGACACGCGTAAGAGGATCGAGCGAAAAGCGACTTGACCCTCCGTCGGGCATCACTTGGCGTAGTTGGACAATTCTCCAGTTCCGTCAGGGAAGTTGATCTCCCAGACTTCATAACCAGTCAAATTAAGTACCTGAAATTTGATTTTTCCAGTGAATTGAAAATGTAGATCGCCGCTTTCCCCCTCTAGATGGGCTTCGGTGACCAGCTTGTTTTGCAATTCTTGCTGTAATTCTTTTACTGCATCCAGCCGCGCAGGTAACCCATATTGTTGTTGATGGTCAAAACTGCTTATCTTGGCCCTCCCATCTCGCGCAACCCGCCCGAAGTTTTGAGCCTTCGGAGAAAACCAATCGCACGGAAGCCTCCCCGGCCTTGGGAGCCCAATCCGCGTTGGCCGAAACCTGAACGGAACTGCCTTTCAAGATACGAAGTGATTTCTCAAGGTCGTTAAGGTTCATAAAGGCTCTATTCTCTTGTCTTTGATGAGTTGAGCGTATCGCTCATCGTACAACTCTTTGACTTCGAAGGCTGGGTTCAACGCCTCCCAAACTTCGTGTATGCGTTCATTGATCCTGGCCCCATCAAACCGAAAGTACGCTTGCAGCTCAGTCACAATGCAAAGCAGCGTCGCGGCCGCGCGGGTAATGTGTTTAAATAGCAGTCGGGGATGCTGTTCGTCCACGTTCTCTCTCTGTTCATGTAACAGCGAATCGGACACGTAGTACACCGCTACCTGCGTCAACCCATCTGAGCCGCCATGAGCCATCGCCGAATATTCACGCCATGGGCCATGCATGAAGGTCTTTAGGAAAAGTTGATGCGCCGTGAATATCCCGCCAGGTTGCTGACGGTTGACGTACTGCCCGAGGGTGGGCCATGCGGGCTCGGCAAGAACTTCTGCCAGGTTCAAGCCTTGCTTCCTAATTTCGAAGTCTAGGAAGTCTCGGCCCTTCTTTATCCAAAGATCCCAATCGGGGCGTCCGCCGTATCTCGCTTCGTCCTCGTCCAGAGCAGCGAGCAGCTTTTTAAATCCACTCATTCGAAACCAACGGCCATTCACTCCTGGATTCTGCAAAATCGACGTGATGTTGTACAGGCAATCAATCATGTTGCGAATCAGCGGAAGAGTGACGACGCTGTATGCGGGTCGCCAGTAGCAGTCCTTTTCGCGCCGTTCATCAGCATTGAGGTAGAAAAACAGGTCGTACGTGTGCATGGTCTGTCTCGTGAGGACGTGAAGATCGAAGGAGACGAAACCTGGCACTCCGGCCAGTAGACCGGGCGCTTCTCTCTTTACCTTCTGCGCGATAATCTCAGCCAACTGTACAAGCTGTTTCTGAAAAGTTCCGGCGTCGATATGAACGAGTGGAGTGTTCATTTGAACATTGTAGTAAGGAGACCAGCTGAACTAAATAGCTGCTGAAAAATCTCATTGACTTTGGGAGGTTAGCCCGAGGGCGAAACTCCGACCAGCGCTGCCAGCCTTGCCCAATGCCTCGGATGCGGCCGGTACCCTTGGCGAATCTGGCTCGCATACCACCGGGACACTCCGATGCTCGATCTAATCACAGCTGTCGCAACCTTCGACAGTAAAGGATGAATTTTCAGCGAAAACACCTCGGGAGTGAGCCATGCCGGTTGGCTGGAGTTGTCCCATGAAGACCGGGCCCTTGAATGCCGACGTTGAGAATCTGCCTGTTTGGCTAACGCTTGGGGAGTTTGCGCAGCAGCCCGTCCAAGTCGCGCGGCGCTCACAAGGCGTTCAGTCGCGGCGCTAACGGCACAATTAGCACAATGCTGTCGACTCGCGCTGATGGGTTTTCCGCAACCACGGCAAAGGTTTTCTGCTTGCGGTGCTACTGGCGGGATCGGTCTTGACCAGATGCCTTTTGCTTCGCGCCTGTGCGCTTGGGTCAAGTGCGAGGGTGGCAAATCGGTCGGTATTCGCTTTCGCGTTGTTGACCACAGCTGCTGCGTCACCCACTCCGCTATAGGAGCAACAGCCCGGCCCCAGATCGGGGCTGTCTCTGACAACCGCGCGGCGAACGATCCCATGAGTCGGCAGTTGCCGTCGCGCTGCTCGAAAAACCATTCTCGTTTGAGTGGTTGGCGGGTAATCCAGTCAAGCAGGTAAGCATCGACTTGGGGTCGAACCGGCTCCATAAGATCACAGGCTAGGCTGTCGCGTGCGGGGGTATCAACGTGCAAAACACCGAGACCAGGATCAAGTCCCAGTGCGGCAGCCGCGAGTCGAGCTTCAGACTCAAGGACTGAGTAGAGGTAATTCAGAATTGCATTCGGCGGATTTGCAGCATGCCGAGGTGATCCCGTGAGAGGCGAGACGCGGGCTCCAAAGGTCCGCCAATGCTCGGGAACTCGCGGAAGATCGTTCTTGGGAAAGTTGACCGGCAACGCGCCCCACGGAGACCAGTACGCTCGGGCGGCTTGTGACTCGATCAGGCGGATCGTTGTGATGCTGTCGGCGGTGGGCATTTCCGTCCCGAATCGGGCAATTGTGTCGGCAGTCGCAGTGTCCAATAGCTTGTTCCGCGCAACCTGCTCCTGACCAGCCAGCTTCTGGTTAATGAGTTCCCGCGTGATTCGCAGCGCAGCCCCGGATGAATGCGCAAGGGCCTGCGCACGCCGGAGCTTTGCATCTGAAGCACGAACCGGACCAGTTGTCGCCAAAACGGAGCCATCCCTTTCCAACATGATGAATGCAGCGTCTTGGTCTGCCAGCCAGCGCAGTGCGGCGAGCGACACTATTCCGTCTGGGCCGACTACGACTAACCGTCTTAGGCCGTGACCGACACGCGGAAGCCGGTATCGCCGCCGATCAGCTCCGATTCCATCCTCAAGACACAGATGACCGCGATCCACGCGGACCTGGATTCCGTAGCCGAAAAGCGTGAGAACGCCGTGACGGGATGTCAGTGAATTGTGAGATTGCGGGAGTTGAGGTACGGTTTCGGTAGCTGCCATTTGGAGTGTCCCTCCGATGGTGGTCAGGGCTTGTCGGCTGCTAGTAACAGTCGGCAGGCCCGTTCTTGTATTATCTCATTGTATATCAATGAGATAGAGGACGATCCAATTTGTTATTTCTTGATTTTGTCTGCGCCCTGCAGAACTAGAAGAACACTTGTTTTCGGGTCTCTCTGGATGACCGTGAAGTTAGCGCAAATGAGGAATGGGACACGATCTGGCTCGACCGTGGACTCCAGACTCTTCTGGATCGCCAAACTCCAAATCGGCCAGAGGTCTAGGAGGTGAGATCGAATCCAGTTGTCGGCTTGATCCTCGAATTCTTCTTCCGTCATGGGATCGATCTTCTTGACGGTCTTAGTTTTCGGCAGAGCTGTGATTTGTTGAAAAAAGAATTCAAGTACCGGCAGCTCCGACTTTCGGGACTTCTTCCAAATTGACTGGACCGTTTCGAATAACTGAAAACGAGGATGGGGTGCACAATCGATTTTGGTGCAGCGAGTGTACGACTGCCAAACGCCCAAGAAGTGCATACCGTACGCCCAAGGTAATCCGGCCATCGCGTCTGCAAGATTTCTGGGGTTGCGCGCGTATTTTCCGTGGATGAATCTCTTATCGATAAACCGCAACAGTTCATCTTGAGCGAAGCCCGCTTCCATCAGGTCGATTGTCTTCTGGAATTGATCTTGTTCATTACAAGCAATTCGATGTTTTCTATTGGCTTCCTCTAACTCAGCTTGCAGTTGCGAGAGTCTTGCTTTTACTGCCTTAAGTTGATCCGGTGACGCTTGCCCCAAAGCCATTTGAGCTTGGGTAGCTGAATCCATGCTCACACGTTGTCTATCCTGGGCGTCGTAGATCTTCGTAATGAATCGGCCGTTCGCTTCTCTCGCCTCTCGAATCTGTTCCGCCTCCGCCGATACGGCTGTAGGGATCAGCAGGCGATTGATCCGATTTCTGTCGGGATGATCCCTTAAAGGTTCAAGTGCCGCGCGGAGTTCTTCCCGTGTGGTTGCTCGGGGAAGTTGCCAACCCACTTCTCCCCACCAACTGGAAAACATGTCGTGAATGGCAGTCCTTTGTGCTATGAGCAAATCATCGTCAATGGTGGGGCGACCAGCGGATGTGCTCTTAGCTCTTCGGTCGAGGAGCCAGTCGAGAAATTTTCCCCATAGGTGCAAAACTTTCTCACGCACAGTCGCGAGAAGGTTCAGCAGGCGGGACCAGGCTGACAAGATTAGCGATTTTAGCACCTGCAAATTCTAGCTCTTCGTCGGTCGATTGCCGGTAAACCTCCTCCCGCCTGTCCCGATCTTGCCAGTAAACACCATTTAAGTCTTTTTCCCACAAGCAGTTAGCTCATTTCTTGGCATCGCGAATGCAAATTGACTCGGGTGAAAGGAGTCAACGCAATGCCGAGGAAACGAAAATCCAAAGCTGTCCGGCCCAAGCGCGCGCGTAGGTCGCGGGACCTGAGCCCGCTTCGGCAGGAAGAGAGAGTAAAGTGCCTCGCTGCCATCAATCGCTACCGGCGAGGCGAGGCGAAATCGGTTTCCGCAGCCGCACGCGGCGAGGGAACTACTGTCAGAGCGATTCGGACGCTGGTGCCGAAGACGATCACCCAGGACCTCCCCGGCGGTCGCATTCGCGTTGCGCCCAGCGACCGATATTCGGCCAAAGTGCAAATCCTGGCGAACGAAGGCGCACTCACGACAATGGCACGCGGCTCTCGTAAGCGTGAGCTTGCGGGTCAACACCGCGCAACCGTTATGCGAGTACTTCGGGGGGATGAACCGAAATCCGCGCTTGAGCGGTATCGCGGTAAGAAAGTGGGCGGCCATGATTTGGTCAGTGACTACGCGCAACTTGTGTTGCTTGCAAATGCAGGCGTGGTCGGCCAACTCGAACCCCTCTATGCGAGTCCCGACGTTGCTGCATGAAGAATCCCAACCCCATCGCGCGGGCTCGGCGCATTGAAATGCGCCGCAAGCAGTTGGGGTACCCGTCTCGGTGTTTCTGTTGTCCTGAGACGGATTTGTTCTGTTTCGAAGACGATCATCCAGTGACCCGCGACCTGGATGATAAATTCAAAAGAGTTGTTTGCCGCAACTGCCATCGAAAGTTGGAAGCCAGTAGAGACATCAAAGGACTCACTAATAATGGCAAGCACGATGTAGTCGAATCAGAGGTGGAAAAATTCCGGCGTTATTTGCAGTTGATGGCCGAAGACGAGGATTCGCAGGCAGAACTGTTGCAGCGTGAGCCTAACACTCCAATCAATCTGATTATTAGCGCTTCTCAGGCGAGGGCAGCATCTCTTCGGCGCAAAGCGCAAGAGTTATCATTGTCCAACCTGCCCGTTGCAGTGCAGCGGTCGGATTGAGACTTAATGCTCGACAGACCCACCAAAGAAAAGCATCTCCCCCGAGAGATTCAGCCAGAGCAGATACCGGTCTTCGTTCGCTCTCATACCCGTGTAAGGAATGAGAAACCACGCAAAGACGGCGAGGGGAGGTTGCCAGACAAATGGGCCAACTATGCGCTCGTTTTCGATTGCGAAACAACGACGGATATCCGACAGGATCTCAATTTCTTATGGTGGCGATTTTGCGAGCGAAAGCAAGACACCTATGTCTGCCAGCAGGAAGGTCTCGTGTATGCAGATGCCCTCGATCCGAAATCAATCGATCTGATTCAGAGATACGCGAACAATCGTAAAGCGGATGCGGAAGATGGCTGCCCAAAGGACATTCTCGCGCAATCCCGTACAGCGTTTGTAGACGGAGAATTCTGGACTGCCGTTCAGGCTGGCGCGGTAATCGTTTGTTTCAATGCGCCGTTTGACCTTAGCCGGTTGGCACTGGAATATCGCGAGGCTCGAAACAAAAACACCGGATGGTCTATGGTCCTTTGGAGGTACAAGGGCAAGCCGGACAAACTCAAACCGAAGCTCAGAGTGAAGCCAAAGGACTCGCGTTCAGCGTTTATCAGTTTTGGCGGTGGTGATCCGAACAACCGCACGGTCTATCGCGGGCGTTTCCTTGATCTATCCGTCCTTGGTTGGGCATTACGTAACAGACACATGACGTTAGACGGATTTCTCAACTCTTTTGGACTTGAGGGGAAAATCGATCACGAACCCACCGGACGCATTACCAACAAAGAGTTGGCATACGGTCGGCGGGATACGGAGCGAACTGTCGCGTTACTGAATGCCATGAAACGGGAGTATGAGGGATTCCCGATAGATCTTCTGCCAGAACGAGCCATGAGCGCTGCCAGCATCACAAAAGCGTTTCTCGACAAAATGAAGGTCAAGCAACCATCGCGGAAGTTTGATTTATCGGACAACATCTTGGGCAAGTGCATGCAGGCTTACTACGGTGGCCGTAGCGAAATCCGAATTCGACACGAGGAGGTGCCAATCGTAGTCTGCGATACGACTTCTGAATATCCGTCTGTTGCTGGACTGCTCCGCCTGTGGCCCATGCTGACTGCTGCCAACGTGGAGGTGGTGGGCTGCACCGAAGAGGCGCGCGGCATTCTGGATGGTGTTGATGCCAAAACAATTCTTGATCCATCGCTATGGCCGCGTCTCGCGTTCTTCGCTTCTGTAAAGCCAGCCGGGGACCTTCTTCCAGTTCGTGCCCTCTATGGTGAATCCGGTGAAACAAACATAGGCTTGAATCCGCTCAGCTCAACGGAGCCGATTTGGTATGCAGGTCCCGATTTGGCTGCATCGAGGCTGGCGAAAGAGGTCACCCCGCAGATCGTCGAGGCGTTCAGAATTGTGCCGCACGGATTGCAGGCAGGCATGAAGGCAACGACCATCGGCACCAGAACAATCAACCCTCTGAACGACGACTTCTTTCGCGTTGTGATCGAAGAAAGAAAGAACCTGCCAAAGTCGCACCCGCACTATTTACTCCTAAAGATCATCGCCAATGCGCTCTACGGGATTTTCGCGGAGCTGAATAAGGATGAATTTGGTAAAAATAACGCGAAGGGACTGGACGTATTTTCTGGCGAGTACAAGTTTGATCAGACGACTTTCTCCGTTGAACGTCCCGGTAGATGGCAATTCCCTCCTGCAGCCGCGTTGATTACCGCCGGTGGTCGGTTGATGCTCGCGATTTTGGAGCGAATGGCCAAGGATCTGGGAGGAACATATCTTCTGACGGACACGGATTCGATGTTTTTCGTGGCGTCGGAAAAAGGCGGACTCTTTCCGTGTCCAGGCGGCCAGCGTAAATTCCCAGACGGAACATCCGCCGTCAAAGCGATCACCTGGCAGCAAGTAGACCGAATTTGCGCGAAGCTCAATAGCTTGAACCCGTACGACCCAGACATCGTTAGCGATATTCTAAAAGTTGAGGACTGCAATCGCGACCGCAACGGAAATCCACACCAGTTGTTCGGGCTGGCGGTTTCCGCCAAGCGCTACGTCGTCTACACGAGAAAGCAAAACAAACTAGAAATCATCAAACCAAGCGAACACGGTTTGGGAATCGTGTACGTTCCCGACAAGCGGAGCCGTTATACGCCAGCCGACTGCGAGGATCAGGAAACCAATTATCCCCGGTGGATCGTTGAGGCGTGGGAGCGATTGCTGAACGATCATTTCAAAGATGACAAAGATCCTGAAAATGCTCTTGTATCACGCCAATTATGGTTTGAGAATTTGCCCGCTGTCATGCGTGTACGGATTACGACTCCGAATGTTTTGAAAGTCTTAAGGAGGCGTGATCCAGACGTTGCCAAGCCGTACAACTTCGCACTTTCACCGATTCTGATTCAGCCCTCGCCTGATTGCACACTAGTTGCATCGGCAAGCAAGCATCCAGAAGATTGGTTAATAAGGGAATATACGGAGATTCATAGCGGAGAAACGGTAACGCTTGGAAGCGAATACCATGGAAACACCGTCACGCCGCAAACTCTTTCTAGTGTTATCTGGCGGCATTTTCTGCATCCAGAGGATAAATCACTTTCTCCCGACGGCGAGTTTTGCAACGCTTACACTCGGGGCCTTCTCTTGCGTCGTCCGGTTAAAGCGATCACACCACTAATCCCCATAGGAAAAGAGATTGAGCGGAGATCACAAGAGGGTGAAGACATCGGCGTTTTCGATAACGCGGGACCCGTCAAGTATTATCCACACAAAACGGCGAACACACGCCCCGCAGATGCCGCATTAATACTTAGAGCGAGTCGTTTTTCAAAGAAATTGCTAAGGCGGGAATCCAGAGCTTCGCAACATGCTATTGATCGTTTCTTTCGCCGCGAGCGCATCCACCCCAGTACCCGGAAAAAGCTGGCGGAGGTAGTGGAGAAACTGGAGCGCTGGGGTCAATGAGTGTAAATGGTGATGTTACGTCGCCTACCGGGTTGAAGCACTAATTGCGGACGGCTGGCGCGCGCCTTCCGACATACCATCCACACTGACGATAACCGGATGCAGAGTTTTTTCAGATGCTGCCGGGCAGATGGACTGATCGCTCAACTCACGTAGGGTGAGAGGGGCGGCACCTTGAGCCTTAAAGTCCTCCAACCAGTTGATGACACGGACTGCTGAATCTGGGAATGGACGTTCATGGTCGGGATCGACCCATACGGAGGGCACCATCTTACCCTCACGCACAACCTCTGCCGTCAGCGACTCTGAGGACTTGTGGATCGTCGCAACTTCTCTATTTTGAAAATCGAGGCCCTTTAGCAGTGTGCCGAGGCGAACAAGCTGGTCCTGGGATAGTGTTCCCTCAAGGACTTCCAAACCGTCGTCCCCATGACGAACAAAGGCTGTCGATCTTCTTATCATTCGGTAGTACCCGTCGCTATACACAGCAAAACAAATGTTCGGAGAGGGACCCTCCATCCCCGTTCTGCTGTAGGAGAGTCGAGCTAGTAGGCCGTCTGGACCGTGCTCCTTCGATTTCGCAGGTGCAGTGGATGGGTTGAGAAGGGCCAGGGTCGCGATCAACGCGGTTATGCGCAGTAGCATGTGAACCTCCGATTTGCTTCCTAAACATTGTACGAAAATCAACCAGCTCTTGCAGAACAAAATCATTGAGCGCTGACTGATGAGAACGTTAGGTGGTGCAATCAGGCGATACTTTTGGAAGTTGTCCAATCGCGATTTTTCGCGAAACTGGGTGCTAGAATGTGTCGCTAATAACAGCGAATCGATGCGGCTGTTTTTAGCACTGCCCGGAGTACACGATGCTCCTTCAATCTGCTGTGCCCGAAAAGCGAAACAGCACTTTTATCAGAGCTTGCCTGTGTCTTGTCTTTGCTGTCGCCATCATGCCGCTTAGGACACGCGCGGACGTAAGCACTCCGGATACTCCGGCTGGTCGAACGCTTCGGGCGTTTCTCGATGCATTCAACAGCGGGGAGCACGACCGGATCGCCGCCTATGTGAAGGAATACGATCCGGAAAATAGTGCAGACGGACTGACTTCATTTAGCAGCCAGACCGGCGGCTTTACGCTCGTCTCCATTGTGCATAGCACCCCGGATAAGCTTTCGTTTCTGGTTCACGGGCGCGGAGACAACATCGATGCTTACGGAGCCCTGCAGCTTGCCAGCACTACACCACTACGTGTAAAGCGGATTAGCATCCGTGCCATACCGCGCGGCGCGAAACTGGATGACATTCAGTTGGATGAAGTCACTCGGCAGAAAACGATTGATGCGATCAGCGAGGGCTTGACCGAGTATTACGTATATCCCGATATGGCGGCGAAGATGATTCAGGCCATCCGTGACCATCAGAAGCGAGGCGATTACAATTCGATTGTAGATGGCAATGAATTCGCTGATGCGCTCTCGCGTGATCTGCGCGATGTCAGCCAAGACAAGCATCTTTTTGTGGGATACGACCCGTACATCTTGCCCACCCCGTCCGGCCCTTCTGATAAGCCACGCCAGCCGAACCCGGCTGATGAAGCCAGGTTACGCACCATGCTAGAACACGGCAACTGCACTTTCTCCAAGGTTGAGATCCTCAATCACAACATCGGCTACATCAAGTTCGGCGCGTTTCCTAATCCGAACGTCTGCGGACCTACGGTCGTGGCCGCAATGAACTTTGTGGCGCACACCGATGCCTTGATCTTTGACCTGCGCGAAAATCATGGTGGTGATCCCAGTATGGTCGACTTCATGGTTTCCTATCTGTTCCGGGAGCCAACCCATATTAACGATCTCACCAACCGCCACGACAACGATACCCACCAGTACTGGACACTTCCCTGGATTCCGGGACCACGCTTTATCGATCAGCCCGTCTACGTGCTCACTTCGCATGAAACCTTTTCGGGAGCGGAGGAATTTACCTTCGATTTGAAGACGCAAAAGCGCGCCACCATTGTGGGCGAAACAACGGGCGGCGCCGCCCATCCTGTGCGAAGTATGCCCGCCGGAGATCACTTTACTATTGGTGTCCCATTCGGCCGGCCGATCAACCCTATAACGAAAGGTGACTGGGAAGGAAAAGGCGTAGAACCAGATGTAAAGGTCAGCGCTGCTGACGCCTTGACCACGGCGGAAAAACTTGCCGCTGAGAAATTGGGCACCAAAGACAGCCAGCGTTGAACGCACCCCTACGTGGTATGATGCGTCGCAAGATCACATCTCAGAGGGCACGTGCTTGCCGCACTCGGGAAACGGTCAATTGCAATAACCATGAGAAAAATCGTTCGCATTCGGTTCACAATTACTGCGATCTTTTGCATGCTTCCCATCGCCGTCTTCGCGCAAACCAATAGCACTGATCAGAAATCGCCTCCACCGATCGGCAAACTGGTGGATGTGGGAGGTTATAAGGTTCATCTCTACTGTACGGGTCAGGGCAGCCCGACAGTCGTTATCGTGGGAGCTGGACTTTCATTCGATTGGGGACTGGTTCAACCCGAGGTAGCGAAGTTCACTCAGGTTTGCGCATACGACCATTCCGGCATTGGCTGGAGCGACTCCGGCCCCAAAGACTCATGCTCTCTAAGAATTGGCGAGATCCACGACGCGCTGAAAAACACCGGCATCAACGGCCCTTATGTGCTCGTTGGTCACTCGCTCGGCGCGTTGGTTGCCCGGCTATACGCAGGCCGCTACCCTGACGAAGTAGCGGGCATGGTCTTCGTGGATCATGCATTCCATCTTGACCCCAAGGATGCCAAACTTCTGCCGCCCATACCGACGCCAGAACCTCCGAAGCCCGGCGCACCCCCGCTAACTGGAGGGATGGAAGACGATCCTAACTTCAGCAAGATGTCGGCCAATGATCGCGAGCTACACACGTGGGCGATGTCCCAGCCCCGCAGCATGGCCGCTCTACAGAACAACCCTACGCTCGTGCCACAATGCACAGCTGACACCAACGCGCTCTCAAAAGAACATCTCCACCCGCTCGCCGACAAACCGCTCGTGGACGTTAGCACCGATGAGTTCCGCATCGCCCCTTACGTCAAAATGCAGGCTGACTTGCTGTCGCTCTCTGAAAACAGCAAAGAGATGGTGGCACAGAACAGTACGCACTTCGTCATCATTGACCGACCCGACGTTGTGATCGACGCGATCAGCCAGGTAGTGACCGCCGCCCGCAATCACTCCCACCTTTTAATGCGATCCCAACTGCTGAGATTTTTGGTTCTAGCACACAAACCTCCGAGTGACGATAGGTCGCGTTATCAGCGGATTACACTCGTTGAGAATTACCGGCGCATCGACTTCATTCCCTGCCCATCCATCGACGCGCGCGGGCGGGCGGGGGCGGGCCAAAACCAACCCCGGCGGGGCCAGGGGTAGGGGGTAGCCGAATTTTTCCCGAAAGGTACTACCCCGTTACCCGTTTGACCCTTCTTTTCTCGCGCCTGTAAGATCAAAAGTTCTAACTACAGAAAGCACAGAGGGCGCACTGAGGAAGCGCAGACCTACCCGGTGAACCCCGTGTCCCCTGTGGTAAAGGTTTTAGCCGCCAGCTGATCGGCTGATAGCACCCATCCATGCCGCACGAATTGCCTAAATCTTACGAGCCGGGCGCGATTGAGACGCGCTGGGCCGAGTACTGGATCAAAGAAAAACTTTTCTCCGTGCCCACGCCGCCTGAAGGAGAAACTCGTCCAGTATTCACGCTGCTGTTGCCTCCGCCGAATGTGACTGGCCGCCTGCACATGGGCCACATGCTCAACCAGACGCAGATGGACATCATCGTGCGCTGGCATCGCATGCGCGGCTTCATCACCCTGTGGCTGCCCGGCACGGACCACGCCGGCATCGCTACGCAGATGATGGTCGAGCGGCAACTCGCCAAAGAAGGCAAGAAACGCCGCGACCTGGGCCGCGAAAAATTCATCGAGCGTGTGTGGGAGTGGAAGAAACTCTACGGCGGCGCAATCCTTGACCAGATGAAGCGCCTGGGCGCATCCGTCGATTGGGATCGCGAATACTTCACCATGGACGAGAAACTTTCGCGCGCGGTGCGCGAAGTGTTCGTCCGCCTGTATGAAGTAGGACTGATCTATCGCGGCAAGTACATCGTCAACTGGTGTCCGCGCTGCGAGACGGCAATCTCCGATCTCGAAGTGAAGCACGAAGAAGTCACCGGAAAGTTATGGGAGATTCGCTATCCGATCGTTGGCTCAGATGAGTTCATCACCGTGGCGACCACGCGCCCAGAAACCATGCTGGGCGATACCGCGATCGCCGTAAACCCGAAAGACGAACGCTACATGCATCTTCACGGCAAGAAGGCTTTGCTGCCGCTGATGAATCGCGAGATCCCGATCATCACCGACGAACTGGCGCAACCCGAGTTTGGCACGGGCGCCGTGAAGGTGACGCCGGCGCACGATCCCAACGACTTCCAGGCCGGCAAGCGCCACAACCTGCCCCAGATCGACGTGATGGACGAGCACGCGCACATGAACCAGAACGCGGGCCGGTATATCGGGCTCGACCGTTACGAAGCCCGCGAGATGGTGCTCGTCGATTTGCAGGCTGGCGGGTTTCTCGTCGCCGAAAAGGATTACGCGCTCTCGCTCGGCAAGTGCGACCGTTGTGGAACGGTAGTCGAGCCGCGTTTGTCCGAACAATGGTTCATCAAAATCCAGCCGCTGGCCGACAAGGCAATCGAAGCCGTAGAGAGCGGTGAGATCACAATCGTTCCGGAAAACTACAAACAGATTTACTTGAACTGGATGAATAACATTTACGACTGGTGCATCTCGCGCCAGTTGTGGTGGGGCCATCGCATTCCGGCGTGGACCTGTGACGGTTGCAAAGAAGTGATCGTCGCGCGCGAAGCTCCCACGAACTGTCCAAAATGCGGCGGCAAAAAGCTCGAACAGGTTTCCGACGTGCTCGACACCTGGTTTTCTTCGGGACTGCTACCATTCACGACTCTGGGCTGGCCGGGGAAAACGCGCGACCTGGAAGTTTTTTATCCGACCACCCTGCTGATCACCGCTTACGAGATTCTTTTCTTCTGGGTGGCGCGCATGATTATGTTCGGCTGCCACTTCATGGCGGGGCACGAGCAGGATCCCGCGATCAAGAAAGCCAGCGGCTGGGTTAACGGGAAAAGCGGCGAGAAGAAGAATGACAGCGTGCCCTTCCGGCAGGTGTACATCCACGCTCTGGTTCGAGACGCTGAAAGACAGAAGATGTCGAAGACCAAGGGCAATGTGATCGATCCTCTGGAGATCATCGACCGCTTCGGCACGGATGCAACGCGCTTCACGCTAGCCGCCATGGCCGCGCCCGGCACCGACATCGCCTTCAGCGAAAGCCGCACCGAAGGCTACCGCGCCTTCGCCAACAAGATCTGGAACGCGGCAAGATTCATGTTCATGAATGTGGATCGCCTCGAATGTGGCGCGGGCGCCCCTTCGACAAGCTCAGGGCAGGCTCTCGCCCGCGAACTCTCGCCAGAAGCAAAAGGTATTCCAGCATACCAGCCCGCAACGCTGGAAGACCGCTGGATTCTCTCCCGCTTCAATCGCGTCACCGCCGAAGTGAACGACGCGCTAGCAACCTTCCGCTTCCACGAAGCGGCCAACCGCATCTACGATTTTTTCTGGGGAGAGTTCTGTGACTGGTATATCGAACTGATCAAACCGCGGCTGAACTTCGAAGAAGGCGCCGACAAGACCCAAGCAAACCTCGCATGCAGTAATCTGGTCAGCTTGTTCGATGCATCATTGCGCTTGCTGCATCCGGTGATGCCCTTCATCACCGAAGAAATCTGGCAGGCGATGCATGAAGGCCGTCCGCCGCTGAAGTCGATTGCGCTGGCGCCCTATCCGCAGCCCAACGAGAAACAGTTCGATCTGAACGCCGAGACCGAGATGGCGATCCTGCAGGATTTGATCGTGAACGTGAGGAATGTTCGCGCGGAACTGAAGGTCGAGCCCAAGGTAAAGGTGCCGATCGAAATCTTTGTGCAAGAGCCGGGCATCCGCGCGATGGTCGAGCAGAATCGCAGCGCGGTGGAGCGACTCGCGCACGTGGAGAAGGTCACGTTCGTAAACGGATCCCTCGCGAAGCGCGCTGGCGCGCGCAGCACCGCGCGTTTCGATGTCTACGTAATCTACGAAAGAAAAATCGACGTCACCGCCGACCGCGAGCGCTTGACCAAAGAGCTGGATAAAATTGAGAAAGAATTCGCCAACAATCAGCGACAGTTGGGCAATGAGCAATTCCTGGCGAAAGCCCCCGAAAAGGTAGTCGAGGGTTTGCGCCGCCGCGCTCAGGAACTGATAAGCCTGCGTGAGAAGATAAAGCGTCAGTTAGACGAGTTGAATGGGACAGGAGCCAACAGCTGAAAACTGGCCACTGATCACTGACCCCTGGCCACTGCCTTATGGACTTTAACTCCCGACGCATCACCGCGATCCTGGAAAACGCGCTGCTCGAAGACCGCGCCACGCGCGATGCCACGAGCTATGCCTGCATCGATGCCAACCAGCGCGCCTCGGCCACCATTCTCGCCAAGCAGGATTGTATTCTTGCCGGCATCGGCTGCGTGGGTCGCATCCTCGATGTCTACGCCGCACTCGACGGCGCAGTCACCTCTCATTACGAAGTCACCACACATCCCGAAATTTTCGACGGCGTACGCCTGCACAAGGGACAATCAATCGCCGTGATCCGCCACAACGCGCGCGTCATTCTCTCGTGCGAGCGCGTGATCCTGAATTTCCTGCAGCGCATGAGCGGAATCGCCACGCTGACCCGCAAGTTCGTGGACGCCGTCTCCGGCACCAAGGCCCGCATTCTCGACACCCGCAAGACCGCTCCCGGCCTGCGCGTGATCGACAAATACGCGGTGCGCTGCGGCGGCGGACAGAATCACCGGCTCGATCTCTCCGACGGAGTCTTGATCAAGAACAACCACATCGCGCTCGCGGGAGGAATCGTGCCCGCGATCGAGCGCGCTCTCCACAACCGCCGGGGATCGCAGATCCTCGAAGTCGAAGTGCGCACTCATGAAGAATTGGAGCAGGCGCTGGCCTGTGGAGCGGAAGCGATTCTTCTCGACAACATGACTCCGGAAGACGTGCACCGCGCCGTCGAGCGCTGCGCGAAACTCGAGCGCCATGTTCCGCTCGAGTGTTCCGGCGGCATCCGCCTCGAAAATGTGCGCGCCTATGCCGAAGCTGGCGTAGACTTCATTTCCGTCGGCTTGCTCACCCACTCGCCACAGGCAGTCGACATGAGCTTGCGGGTAGTGCCGGCCTGGGTAATCATCTAAATCACATTCCATCGTCACGAGCCTCGAAGGCCCACGAACTCCGTAATTGTCGTTTCCCGCGAATTCCCGCATAATCCCTCCATCAAGAAGACGGCGACAATTCGGAAGAGCCAACCTTCACGCACGAAATCTGCCGTGAGCCCGTCGAAGGCAACGCTCGCACCACACTCCCAGGCTACCGACGTTCGCCTGGGCCGCATCGTGCGCCTGTTGATGGAACATGCGACAGTTATCGCGAGCGGAACCAAGATCGCGCAGGAAATTTCTTCCAACCGTTCCGAAGTCTGGCGGCTGATTCAGCAGCTACGTGGGCTGGGCGTGGATATAGCTGGGCATCCGGCGACGGGCTACCGCCTAAGATCGGTTCCAGATCTCCTTTTGCCCGAGATGTTGCAGCCCATGCTGCGCGGTACCATCTTCGACACTCAGCTTCATCATTTTTATAAGATCGACTCGACCAACACCGCGGCCATGGCGGCCGCGGCAGAAGGCGCCGCCGAGGGCAGCGTGTTTCTCGCCGAGGAGCAAACTGCGGGACGAGGCCGCGGAGCGCACGTCTGGGAGTCCGCACGCTCAACTGGAATTTACTGTTCGGTCGTGCTGCGTCCGGCGTTGCCGCCTTCCGAAGTGCTCATGCTGGCGCTCGCGGCAGGCTTGGCCGTCCGCGCGGCGATCGAGCAAGTTAATTCTAGCGTGGGCCCCGACCTGAAGTGGCCCAACGATATCCTGATCGATGGCAAAAAAGTATGCGGCATTCTCACCGAGATGAACGCCGAAGTCACGCGCGTACGATATGTGGTCGTCGGAATCGGAATCAACGTGAACCAGCGGAGTTTTCCCAAGGAATTGGAGGGCGAAGCAACGTCGCTGCGAATGGCGACCGGCAGCGAATGGTCGCGGGTGGAACTGACCGCGGCTTTGCTAAAATCGCTCGACCGGGAATATCGTCTGTTGGTCGAACAACCGGACGCGCATCAATCGATTCTGCGGCGTTTCGCCGAGCAGTCGTCCTGGGTGCGAGGCAAACAGATTCGCGCCGAGGAGAACGGTTCGAGAATCGAAGGAACCACAGAAGGCCTGGACCAACGCGGCTTCCTGCAAGTGCGCACCGCGCAAGGGTTGCAGACGGTTTTGAGTGGGACGGTACGAGAGAAGTGAAAGAAGGCCGGATCTTATAGACGGGCTTCAAGGACTGGGTTCGGAAGGGCACGGCTTCAGCCGTGCCGTCTAGGGGTCTCTGCAATTCGGGGCTTTAGCCCCTGAGGGTTCGCTTCACTAATTTTCAATTGCTCGGCGAAAGTCATGCTTTTCGTTCTCGATGTCGGCAACACGAATACGGTCTTGGGGGTCTTTGCCCGAGTTGCGAAAGTGCACCCCGGCAGAGACGCGGACAGCAATGAGGCCCCGCGCTACGAACGCCTGGTCGCCAACTGGCGCGTCGCAACCCGGCAAGGCAGCACGGTCGACGAATACGGAGTTCTCTTCCGCAATTTATTTTCCATGGCCAGCCTTGAGGCGTCAGGCATCCACGGCATCGTGATTTCATCCGTAGTGCCGCCGCTCGATCCCGTGCTGCGGCAGGTTTGCGAGCGCTACTTCAACTCCAAGCCGCTCCTGATCGAGCCAGGAATTAAAACCGGCATGCCGGTGCACTACGACAATCCTGCGGAAGTCGGTGCCGACCGCATCGTAAATGCCGTGGCTGCATTTGAAAAATACGGCGGCCCCTGTGTCATCGTCGACTTCGGCACCGCGACTACCTTCGACTGCGTTTCGGCGAAAGGCGAGTATCTCGGCGGAGTGATTTGCCCCGGCATCGGCATTTCCGCCGACGCACTCTTTCAGCGCACCGCGCGCCTGCCCAGGGTTGAGATCCGCAAGCCCGCGCGCGTCATTGGCACCAACACCGTAGGCAGCCTGCAGTCGGGGCTTTACTACGGCTATCTCGGCCTGGTCGATGGCATCCTCGAACTTCTTCTCGGCGAGTTAGGCAAAGAGACACGCGTCATCGCCACCGGCGGACTGGGGCCGATGATTGGCACTGGATCGAAATACATCAAGACCGTCGATGATTTTCTAACCCTCGAAGGCCTGCGCATCATCTGGGAGCGGAACCAGTCGGCACGGCCGGCGCCCAAGACCGCAGAACAGGTCGCACCCAAAGCGAAGAACAGCGGCGAACGCGCCACTCCGCGCCCCGCTCGCTGAACCGCCGTGGAGAATCAATCCAATTACTTCAACTACTTCACCGAAATTGAGGAGCAATTCCTGCGCCGCCGTGGTGGCGGCCTGCTGCTCACCACACTCGACTGGGCACTGATCGAAACCTGGAAAGACGCTGGCATCCCACTCGAAGCCGCCCTGCGCGGCATCGAAGCCGCCTTCGACCGCTACGACCAGCGTCCGTCGAAAACGAAGAAAATAAATAGCCTGGCCTATTGCTCGCAGGAAGTGCTGGCTGCCGCGGAAGCCATGAAAGAAGCGGCAGTGGGCACGGCCGCCGATCAGCCATCATCGGCCAAATCAAGCGCTGGGCAGGGCTTTGAGCCCGAGGTGATCGCGGCATTCCTGCGCCGCAATGCCGACCTGCTGCAGGCGGCGAAGCTTCCGCATAGCACCGGAATCTCCGTTCGTACCATCGCCGATGATTCCGCCGCCACGCTGCGCAATCTGGCACAGGAAACGGAGAGCAAAAACAAGTCATCAAGGCTGGAAGACCTGGAACGTCATCTCACCGTGCTGGAGGAAAAACTGTTTGCCGCGCTGCTAGCCGCCACTCCCGACGAAGAAATCGTAAGCGTGCGCGCCCATGCCGATCGCGAACTAGCACCCTACCGGCGCAAGATGGCCGCAGCCCAGATCGAGCAACTGCAAAAACAATATGTGCACAAGCGCCTGCTGGAAAAATACAAACTGCCGCGCCTGAGTTTGTTTTACATGTGACCTCTTCATGGACGCCTGCAGTAACGTGGAAGAGGGGCGCTTCAGCGCCGCGTAAAGCGTCTACGATCGACCGGGCTTTAGCCCCTGAGGGAAGCGCGGATAACCTCATGACCCACTCTTTCGAGGCACTCATTCTCGGCGGCGGCGCAGCCGGCCTGATGTGCGCCATCGAAGCGGGCAAGCGCGGACGCCGCGTCGCGGTGCTCGAACACGCCGACCGGCTGGGCAAGAAGATTTTGATCTCCGGCGGCGGACGCTGCAACTTCACCAACCTTCACTGCCGCCCCGAAAACTTCATTTCCTCGAATCCGCACTTCGCCAAATCAGCATTAGCCCGCTACACGCCGCAGGATTTCATCGCCCTGGTCGAAAAGCATAACATCCCGTATCACGAGAAGACTCTAGGCCAGCTTTTCTGCGACCGCTCGGCTCGCGACATTCTCTGCATGCTCAAAGCCGAGTGCGAGCATGCCGGAGTAAGCATCTTCCTGAACACAAATATTCAGAACGTCGAGCAAGCCACCGAGTTCATCGCGCGCACGCCGAATGCAGAATTCAAAGCGCCAGCGCTCGTGGCCGCCACCGGAGGCCTCTCGATCCCGAAGATAGGCGCGACATCTTTCGGCTACGACCTGGCGCGGCAGTTCGGCCTCGCCATCCGCGATCCCCGGCCCGGCCTCGTGCCGCTCATCCTGAGCAAGGAAGACTGCAACCGCTACTGTGATCTGGCAGGAGTTTCCGCCGAAGTCGTTGCCTCGGGCAACGGCCAGCAATTTCGCGAAAAGATGCTGATCACGCACCGCGGCCTGAGCGGTCCTGCGATCCTGCAGATTTCCTCCTACTGGAAACCATCGCAGCCGATCCTGATCGATCTCGCGCCCGGCGGCGTGTTTACCGCGGCATTTCGCGATCCCAACACGCCGCGAAATCTAAGCACACTTCGAACTGAATTGCGGAAGCTCCTGGCCCACCGCCTCGCCGATCGCTGGCTGGAAGCGCACGCCCCAACTTCCTGGACAAATCCCGCTCTCGCTGATTTCGAGAAACAAACCCACGCCTGGGCGATCACACCAGCAGGAACCGAAGGCTATGAAAAAGCCGAAGTAACCGCGGGCGGCGTCGACACCAACGAACTCTCCGCCAAAACAATGGAAGCCCGGAAAGTTCCCGGCTTATTCTTCATCGGCGAAGTAGTAGACGTGACCGGCCATCTCGGCGGCTTCAACTTCCAGTGGGCCTGGGCCTCAGGCGCGGCCGCCGGACGCGCACTATGACCCGCAGCCAGTTGGTCCAACTGAACTCCTACACAAAGTTTTCCTTCTCCCGTCTCTCCTTTATCATTACCGCCATGCCCAAAAAGCTCCGCTGGGGAGTTCTCGGCACCGCCTCCATCGGTCTGCGGAAAGTCATCCTTGCCATGCAACAGGGGGAATACTCGAGAGCGTAGTAGCCATCGCGTCGCGTGATCTCACTAAGGCGAAGCAGGCCGCGACCGCCCATGGCATTCCCACCGCCTACGGCTCCTACGAAGACCTTCTCGCCGACCCCAACGTTGACGCCATCTACAATCCTCTTCCCAACCACCTTCACGTTCCCTGGACGATAAAATCTGCCGAGGCCGGCAAGCATGTCCTCTGCGAAAAACCTCTCAGCCTAACCGAAGCGGAAGCCAAATCTCTCCTCGCGGTCCGCGCCCGCACCGGAGTCAAGATCGGCGAAGCCTTCATGATCCGCAGCCATCCCCAATGGCTGCGCCTCCGCGAACTTATCGACCAGGGACGCGTCGGCGAACTCCGCTCCGTCGTGGGCTTCTTCAGTTACCACAACATCGACCCGGCCAACATCCGCAGCCGGGTGGAATCCGGCGGCGGCGCGCTCTTGGATATCGGCTGCTACTTAGTCCACGCCTCGCGTTACGCCTTCGCACAAGAGCCCACGCGAGTCGTCGCCCGCATCGAGCGCGACCCCAGGATGCACACCGACCGCCTCACCTCGGCGCTTCTCGACTTCCCTGCCGGCCAAGCTATCTTCACCTGCAGCACGCAGCTAGTCCCCTACCAGCGCGTCCAGTTCTTCGGCACCCGCGGACGCATCGAGATCGAAATCCCCTTCAACGCCCCAATCGACCGCACTGCAAGGTGTACTGATTGCAGATGGGGAAGGTTTCGGTGGTGATGCCACCGCCGGATAGGTCGGTGCCGTCGTCAATTAAGAGGCGCGCGGGCGATGACTTCTCCAGGGCGGTTCTGGAAAATACCGAAGTTCCCGTTCCCCTCGAAGATGCCATCAAGAACATGGCCGTAATCGATGCCGTCGTCGACTCCGCTAATTCAGGCGAATGGGCCCCGATACCGTAGAATTAAGCCTTGCTCCTAAACATTGAAAAGCTCATCTACGGCGGCGACGGGCTCGCTCGCCTTCCCGCCGCTTCACCGAAAGACGCATCGCCGGGCGACAAGGACCACAAACGCGGCAAGGCGGTCTTCGTTCCCTTCGTTCTCGCGGGAGAAAAAATCGAAGCGTCAATCACCGAAGAAAAACCAGGCTTCGCTCGCGCGCATGCCGACACGATAATCGAAGCCTCGCCGCGCCGCATCCCGCCGCCCTGTCCGCATTTCACCCGCTGCGGCGGATGCCACTACCAGCACGCCGCCTACGAGCATCAACTCGAGATCAAGAAAGAAATCCTGCTCGAAAATCTGCGCCGCATCGCGAAGCTCGAACTGCAATGCGAAATTCAATCGCATCCCTCTCCGCCCTGGAACTATCGCAACCGTTCGCGCCTGCAAGTGCGAACCCAACCTAACTTCGAAGCGGGATACTTCAAGTTCGCCTCCCATGAACTCCTGCCGGTCGAAGAGTGTCCGATCAGTTCGCCGCTGATCAATCGTGGCATCGCAGCCTTGTGGCAAGCAGGCCGCGCCGGCAAGGCGGTAGAAGGCGTGCGCGAAATCGAATTCTTCGCCGACGCCGACTCGAATGGAAACGAAACAAAATTACTCCTCGAGTTCCTCTGCGCCCCCGAAGCCCGCCGCGCCGCAGTACGCGCATGGGCCGAAGAATTATGCGCATCGATGCCAGAGATTGCCGGCGTGGTCGCGTTCCGCGAGCCGCAAAAAGGCGTGCAGGAGCCCCTGGTCACAGTCGGTGCCTCGGAATTGACCTACCAGACGAAAACCGCAGCGTACCGCGTAAGCGCCGGCGCCTTCTTCCAGACCAACCGCTTCCTCGTCGATGAATTGGTCAACATCGTAGCGACAGGCCGTTCCGGCGAACTAGCCCTCGACCTCTACGCCGGCGTCGGACTCTTTTCCACAGCCCTGGCCTGTAACATCCGTCACATAGTTTCGGTTGAGTCGTCACAGACAGCTGCCAGCGACCTCCTCTACAATTTGCCCGTCAACGCAAAGGCGGTGCAATCGACAGCGGAGCAGTACCTCACAAAAGCTCCCAAGCCCGGCGCGGTAGTGCCCGATCTCGTAATAGTGGACCCGCCCCGCAGTGGCCTGGGAGATTCTGTTGCCCGCGCTCTGGCAAGTTCAGCTGCGCCCCGGCTGACCTACGCGTCGTGCGACCCCGCGACGCTGGCCCGCGATCTGGTCCTACTGCTGGCAGCAGGCTATCGAGTCGAAGAGGCGCACCTGATAGATCTGTTCCCCCAAACCTACCACTTAGAAACCGTCCTGCACCTGGCTCGCTGACGCGTAACGGCCCTGCGAAACTGTGGGAAATCTAGAGATCGGGAAGGGCACGACTTTAGTCGTGCCATCAGCCTAGCCGACTCGATCGAGGCTTTAGCCTCCAAGGGTGACTCTCGACTCCAGCTCCTTTTTCAGAAGCTCGGCGATCCGTAATCTGTTGCCGCTCCGTTGTCTATCTATCGCGCCGATACAACCAATGCCACCCTTACCTGTGATCGACAACCCGCCAGTCTCCTCCAGCCAGCTGGAATTCCAACCCAAGCCCCCCCGCCAACCCATGCTATGGGCCGCCGTGTCGTACTCCTTGGGAATTGTCGCCGGCGTCCACGCCTGGCGCCCGGCGTCGTGGTGGGTAGCTGCAGCCATAGCATTCTTAGCCGCGGGATTGTATTTCGTCAGCAGACGCAAGTGGCTAGGAGTGATCCTGGCTCTCGGTGCATTCTTCCTGGCTGGTGCGCTTCATATCCAGCTCCGAGGTCCAACCGAAGCTCTTGACCCGAGCCTTCAGCCGTTCGACGGCCAGCCAGTCGAGATGACCGCTCACGTCACGCGAGACGGAAAATTCCGCGAAAGCGCTCCCAACGAAATCAGACAGACCCTCGACGTCGAAACCGAAGAGATCGTCGCCGAAAACGGCAATCGGATCCCCGTGCATTCCGGCGTGCGGCTCGGAGTCTACAGCATACGCCCCGAAGCGGTTTCACAACACCTGTTCCATTACGGCGAACGCCTCCGCCTCCCAGTCAATCTGAAGCTCCCGCGCAATTTCCACAATCCAGGCGGGTTCGACTATCAAGGTTACCTGGCCGCCAACGGCATCTCAGCCCTGGGCTCAGCAAAAGCAGAGGATGTCGAACCACTCCCCGGCTTCTCCGGCCGCCGCGTCGAACTCTGGCGATCCCGCATTCACTCGAGCATCCTCGCCAAAGTGCAAGCGCTCTGGCCTCCGCCCCAGGCCGCGCTCATCGACGCCATGGTCATCGGCGAAGAAGCCTTCATCGACCGCGACACCCGCGTCGATTTCCAGCGCTCCGGCACCTACCACATCCTCGTGGTCTCAGGGATGAACGTAACCATCCTCGCCTTCGTTGCGTTCTGGACCCTGCGCCGCCTGCGCCTCGCCGAAGTTCCCGCAACCCTGCTCACGATTTTTTTCTGCATCGCCTACGCCTTTTTAACCGAAGTAGGAGCCCCAGTCTGGCGCGCCACACTGATGTGCGCCATCTATCTCAGCACCCGCCTGCTCTACCGCGACCGCGCCATGGTCAACGCGCTCGGAGCAGCCGCTCTAGGGTTGCTGGTCTTCGATCCCCGCCAGCTCTTCACTGCCAGTTTCCAGATGACGTTTCTCTGCGTCCTCATCGTTGCCGCGATCGGCTTGCCGCTCATCGAACGCACCTCTCGCCTCTACCGTCAGGCCCTCACCCACTGGGACGCCGACGACTACGGCCCGTCCCTGCCTCCGCAAGTCGCCCAGTTCCGCCTCGACCTCCGCCTGCTCGCGCGGCAACTAGCCCGCTTCATCGGAGAGCAATGGTCGCTGCGCCTCATACGTACCGCGACCATCATCTTCCTCGCCGCGTTCGAGTTATTACTAGTCTCAGCCGTAATGCAGATGGGCCTGGCCCTCCCCATGGCGTATTACTTCCACCGCGCCACCACGATCGGCCTTCCCGCGAACGTAGCCGTAGTTCCCCTCACGCAGCTTCTAATGCCCGCAGCGATCCTGACCATCGCGCTAGGTTATATTTTCCCTCTGCTCGCAAAACTTTCCGCGCTGCTAACCACTGTCGCGCTGCAATCGATCACCGGAACCGTTCACGGCCTCGGAGGCCTGCGCCTCGCCGACCTTCGCGTAGCCACGCCCTCACTCCTGATGATAGCGGCAGCTTCCGCCGCGCTCGTCTTAGCGATGTTGTGCGCTCGCCGCCGCCCCCCGTTCGCCCTTGCCGGGATGCTTGCTCTGCTCCTAGCCTCGCTCGCGTTAGCCTTCGTTCCTCCGAAACCTCAAACTCGAGCGGGACTCCTCGAAGTAACTTCCATCGACGTAGGCGAAGGCGACGCCATCCTGTTAGTGATGCCCCAGGGCCGCACCCTGCTGATCGACGCCGGTGGCCCCATCTGGGGCGCCGGCTCCCAACTCGACTACGGAGAAGATGTAGTAGCGCCCTACCTCTGGACCCGCCGCATCTCACGCCTCGACGCCGTTGCCATCTCCCACGGCCACTCCGACCACATCGGCGGCATGCCCGCGGTCCTGAAAGATTTTCATCCCAAAGAATTATGGATTGGTTTGCTGCCCCCAAGCCGCGCGCTCGACAACCTGATCGCCGAAGCGCATCAACTGGGAATCAAAGTAGTCCGCCATTGGGAGGGTGACGAATTTAACCTGGGCGGAGCGAAAGTCGATGTGCTTTTTCCACCGCAAGACTGGCCCGTAGGCCTCGAGCCCAAGAACAACGATTCCATGGTCCTGCAAGTAAGCTACGGCAAGACCTCGGTACTGCTGGAAGGCGACGCTGAAAAAGCAGTCGAGCGCCGCATCGCGATCCTCCACCATCCTCATGCCGACCTGTTAAAGGTAGGTCACCACGGCAGCGCCACTTCCACCACACCAGAAATTCTGCAATCCGTGCATCCAACCTACGCCGTAATCTCGCTAGGCTTTAGAACGTCCTTCGGATTTCCGAAACCGGACGTCCTCGCCCGCCTGCAAGCCGCCGGAGTCCGCGTCTACCGCACCGATCTCGACGGCGCAGTCACCTTCTACCTCGACGGCCGCTCCGTCACGCCGTCATTGCCAGGTCTTCCCTAAAACTGCGCGAAGCGGGTGGAACAGGCCTTCCAGGCCTGCGTCAAGAACGACATAAATTTAGGGTTCTAGCCACGGAGAGATCGGGAAGGGCACGACTTCAGTCGTGCCGCCAAGATCCCACAAGAGACGCGGGCTTTAGCCCCCGAGGGACTCAACTCTTCGTCTCATCATCATCCTGAGCCTCTGCAACCGGCCGCCGATATTCAGCAATCAAATTCCGCGCCTTCTCCGCATCCTCTTCCCGCACCAGAATGAGCACGCCACCCAGCCCCGGAAACGCATCCTGCAAAAAGCTGCCGGACGTAAGATCGTTCTCAATCCCCGCCGAATCGAGCAGTCCCTTCACCACCAAAGCCTCCGACTCCTCTTCGCTGTCGAAAACCTTCACCAGCTTCTCATTAGGATCAGGCCGTCGTTCTTCCACGCCCGCATCAGGCTCTGCCATAAACATCCCCCATTCCCGGAACCAGCCGCAAAGTCAGCCAGAATTCCGCACTCCGTGATTCTAACCCCTCTCGCATTTGAAACACGGCCCACGCGGAAGCGGGTGGCTCGCCGGCCCGGTTTTCGCAGAACCGCCTATCGCCCTCGCGGAGCCAATGATTCGATACCAGGGATCGACACCGACGTCGTCATCGAATGTTCCGGCGGTTGCGTCCCGAACTGCAGGGCCTTTGCCAGAATCTCCATCGCCTGTCCCGTAAGCGGCGGAATGTGAATCGTCGCCGTGAGCAATTTCTCGCGTACCCAGGCTTGTCCCGTAGCCGGCAAGCCATCACATCCAGTAAACGGCAGGCTCAGCCATCGCGAGCGCTCGGCTGTGTTGCCGATTTCCTGAAAAACTTTGCGCGCGCCCATGGCCATCGAGTCATCCTGCGCTCCCACCAGATCAATCGACGTACCTTGTGAAGTGGCCAGTTTCATCCACGACCGCACCGCCCGCCCAGCGCCTTCCTCCGTCCACCGTGACTTCAGCATCGTCACTTGAATGTTCGCCGGTTTCGTCTCCAGCATCCCGGAAGTCCGCATTCGCGCCGAAGGACTGTCCGAAGGTCCTTCAATGTACAGAACAGAGCCGCCTCCCGGCAGCAACGCAGCGAATTGCCTTCCCTGAATGCGCCCAATCTCGGCGTGATCGGAACTCACCGCAAAAACGGGAGTCGTTGCCGTCCGCCGCAGCTCCGCCAAATATTCCGGCCTCCGGTTCAGCACCGCCCACCCCATCCCCGCGCTACTGGCCGCCTGCGCCACCTGAGGCAGCGCCGTCCGTCCCACCGGTTCCACCACAATCGCATCGGGTCGCGACTCCACCCGGCTTTGGATCGCCTTCAGCAATTCCGTACTCTGATGCACCGCATCGTCCCCGGCATAAATGATCTCCACATCAATCCCCAGCTTGCGCGCAGTATCCTCCGCAGATTGCGCTTGCGCCACCTGAAAATCATTGTCGCGAGTATGAAGCGACACCAGGAATCGTAGCTTCTTATTCATGTCGCCAGCCTGCTCCTGACCTATTTACCTCTTTCAACGATACACGTTGTCCGAAACATTTTGGGATGGGCGAGCATCTCCTGCCGCAAGCAGTGCCGTGGAAGAGCGGCGCTTAAGCGCCGCGTAAAGGAGCCACATTTCCAACAGAGCTTTAGCCCTGGGAAACCGGGAGATCGGGAAGGGCACGACTTCTAGCCTGCCCTGAGCGAAGTCGAAGGGTGCCGCCAAAGACCCACAACGACACGGGCTTTAGCCCCTGAGGTTAGCGCCCTCCATCCATCCCTGCATCTGCATAGAGACCGTTCCATGCCGCAAGCAGTGACCTGGCAGAGCGGCGCTTAAGTACCGCGTAAGGACCCCCACCTTTCAAACCGGGCTTCAGCCCCGGGGTAGGACAGCGAGAACGGAACCGCGGCCTCACCTGTTCAGAAGCAGCAAGAGGATCGGGCGCGTGCTCCCGGGCGAAACAGAGAAACCGCTACCTTGCGCCGGTGGCCTGTGCCCGCGCCGCCTGAGCTTGCTGCAGCGGAGCCACCACGGGCGGCGCGCGGTAGCGCCAGTAAGGAATGCGTTCGTAGATTCTTAGCAGGAGTACCACAACAAACCCGTACCAGCCCGGCACGCCCAACAGCAGAGAGGCGCCATCACTCAGCAGCAACAGAAGTATCAGCCCGCTCAGCCGCTTGCCTCGAGCCAGGCGCTCTCTGACATCATGGCTCGTGACTTCTCCCAATACCGGCGATTCCAGCGCTTCCACCTTCGGCGGCGCCACGGGATATTCACCACCCTTGCTGCGCCAGCGCTGCAAGGCCGCGCAGAGCGCCTTGCCCTCGCTCTTGATCTTGCCTGCCGAACTCGGTTCGCTCGGATAGAGACTGAACGTGCCCTCGCGCCCATGCTCAGCGTCGCGCCAGTCGAGATATACGCGCTCGCTGTTCCACCATCCGGGGGCGCTTTCGCCAATGCGGATATTCGCTACCTGCTCCGGACTGAGCGCGAAGCGGATTTTGTCGCCCAGATAGACCATGCGGTTCTGCAGCAGCCAGACAAATCCCTTATCCCAGTCATAACTGGAGAGGTAGACGCGGAGAACTGCGGCCGGAGCAAAGCCTGCCAGCACGGCATTCCGGCCGCGAATCTGAATTCCTTCCGCGTCAAACTTCGCCGCGAACTGCTTGCGAAGTTCCGCCCGGCCGCGCAGACCCAGGTGCAATCCCAGCAACGAATAGCCTGCCAGGATAAGCAACGCGCCCCCCACGTACGCGACGAAAGAAGTTTGCGCTTGCAGGTTGAGCCGGTGGATGATCCACGCCACAATTGCAGGCGGCAGCACATTCGCTCCAACGAGCAGCCATTGGTTGTTGTTGGCGCGAGTGATCGCGCCCATGGTCGACACCACGCTCTTGGCGCTCGACGGGACAGCATAGTGCTCGGCGTCGGGGCTTGAGCGGGATGTTGCGCCAAATGTTGCGCCGGGTGTCGTGCTGGGTGTCGCGCAGCCGGCACGCTGCGCCTGCTCCTCCTGCGCATGCAGCGCCAGGAGTTGCTGTACCCGCTCAGCAGGCACGTTCCCCACTTTGGCGAGGTGCTCCACTCGCTTCAATGTTGTGGGATGCGTCAAAAGCGATCCCGTGACTTTTCCCCACTGGATGGGAGTCAGATTAAGCCGGCTCACTTTCAGCAGCGCCGTCATCATGGCCTCAGCATCGCCCACCAGCTTCACCGATCCCTCGTCGGCAATGCGCTCGAAATGCCGGGACAGAAGATAGAACGCGCCAAAGCCAGCAACCAGCAGCAGCAAATCCAGTTGCGACCAGGCCCCGAGCCTCGGGCCCCACCGATACCACTGCATCAGCACGTCGCGATCCCCGCCGCTGACGGCCGTAATCACTTCGCTAACCAATCCCATGAACAGGCCCCAGGCTCCGCGGAAGATCGAGGGGAACAGGATCACTCCAATGATCATCAACCCGAGCTTCTTGGGATGCCGATGACGCAGGTGAGTCAGTTCATGCCCAGCGATGGCATCGACTTCGCGCTTGGTCAGCCGCTGCAGCAGGTAGTCGGTGAACATCACGGTTTGGGCGCCGGTCGCATAGGCGTTGGCGACCTGCATCCGGCCTGCGCTCAGCACGAATACCTGTTTGATCTTGACAGCGGCCCGCTTCGCTAGTTCGAAAACCCGGTCGCGCAGTTCGCCCGTCGTCAGCGCCTGCGGAGCCACACCCGAGACCTTGATCTTGGCGCGCAAGCAGACCACGCGCGACACGTATGCGCCCAGCAGCAGAGCTACAAACCACTTCGGGGAGCTGGTTACAAAGTTGAGCCCGCAGCAGAAGAACATGAGCGGAAGAAATTGCGCCCCCACTTCCAGCGAGCGCTCCAGCATAAACTGGCGCCGCGTCCATTGCTTGCCGCGAAACTGCACGAACACCTTATAAGAAAGGAAGAGACAAACCAGATACACCAGCCACGGTGGCACAATCACGACCAGCGTATGCGCGATCGCGGGTTGCCACCCGGCAGCGGGCAGCCGGAACGCGACCAGATCCTGCAACCCCTGCCGGAAGCTGGTACGCGCCACCATCCACAGCAGCATCGTACCGTTCACGCACCATTGCAGGGTCTTGAAATAGCTGAACCACGCCGCCGCCGGGTCCTGCGCAGCGTCTCTCAGCGCGGCCCGGCGCATCCACAGAATCAAGACCAGCGGCAGCAGCAGGAATCCCATCGACATGCCACATTGCCGCAACACGTCCGAATTGCGGTAACCATAGGCGAGATGCAGTGGCGGCACCGGCGCCGTTGTACCCAGAGGGTAGCTGTACATCAGAAATGGAGCACGGTCGGGCTCCAAGGCAAAGCGAGTCGGCTCCAGACCCTGAGAACTCTTTTCCTCAAAACCCGACTTCGGAAGCTGCACAGTAACGAACAACAGCTGCTCTCCTGACGGAGCCAGTGACTCGGCGAGTCTTTGCAGCGCCAGATCGCCGGCGACTGTCCAGCCGCCAGCAGTCAGTACATGGTCACAGCTCGCCTGCATCTGGCGCTGATCAGCGTCGCTGAGAAACTTTTCGTAGCTCGCCCGTTGTTCCGGCTTCATGCGATTGAGGCCCGCGCTGAAGCGCATGTTGGCGGAAGGATGCGCGAAAGCCTGGGTCGGGCAATGCAGACTCTGCGCCAGCGCAGCTTGAATCGGTTGCCAGTCGTTGGGGTTTTGATCGAGTAACAGGTGAACTTTGGCGTCGCCGTGGTTGTCAAAAATGAGGCTGAGCGAAGCTGCAGGCTTGCCGGGCCTGGCGCCGTCGTAGTCCCCATCGTCGTCCTGCGCCCGGCACATTCGAGCGCCCGCCGTCAGCACGAATGCCGACACCAAGCCCAGAAAAAGCGCCCGCCGCAGGTAAGTCACTCCCGTTCGGCGCATCAACCGTAGCTCCCACGCAAACAGGTGCCGGTTTGCGGCACTATAAGGAGCTTACCCGGGCTTTCAGGCGGAACAACATAACCGCAGTACCCACCGCAGTTCCGCCAGACCATGTACAAATGCGCACGCGGCGTCGCGCCGTAACCAAGCCATGAGGGGAAAGATGCAGAACGCATGAGGCGGGAGCTTCAAGGATTTCTGCGTCGCGCCACTTCCGCAGAGGGTGCCACGATCCCGTCTTTTGTCGAGACCTACCCTGTGTTCCCCTGTGCCCTCTGTGTTAAAGATTTCCCTACAGAATATATCTAGACAAATCCTGATCCTTAACAATGTTAGTCAACATCTTCCGCACGTAATCCGCGTCGATTGTCACGTGCTCACCTTTTCGCTCCGGAGCATCAAAGCTAAGAACATCCAGCACCCGCTCCATGATGGTATGCAGCCGCCGCGCCCCAATGTTCTCCGTACTCTCATTCACCCGAAACGCAAAGTGCGCAATTTCCGACAGCGCCTCCGGAGTGAACTCGAGCTTCACGCCCTCAGTCTCGAGCAATGCCGTGTACTGCTTAACCAAAGAAGATTTCGGCTCCGTAAGAATCCGCACAAAATCTTCCATGGTCAAAGACTGCAACTCCACCCGAATCGGAAACCGCCCCTGCAGTTCAGGGATCAGATCGCTCGGCTTAGAAACGTGAAACGCCCCCGCAGCAATAAACAAAATATGATCCGTCCGCACCATGCCGTAACGGGTATTCACGGTAGTGCCTTCAACAATGGGAAGTATGTCGCGCTGCACCCCCTCCCGTGAAACATCCGGACCATGCCCACCCTCGCGTCCCGCAATCTTGTCAATCTCATCCAAAAACACAATCCCGGAATTCTCCACCCGATCGATCGCCGTCCGCGTAACGTGATCCATATCGATCAAGCGTTGCTCTTCTTCCTGAATCAGATATTCAAACGCCTCGTTCACCTTCATCTTCCGCTTCTTGGTACGCTGCCCAAAAATGTTAGGCAGCATGTCCTTGATGTTGATGTCCATCTCTTCAACACCCTGGTTCGTCATAATTTCAAAAGAAGGAAAATTCCGCTCCCGCACATCAATCTCCACCTGCCGCTCGTCAAGCTTCCCCTCGCGCAATTGCTGCCGCAGCTTCTCCCGCGTCCGCGAAGAAGATTCAGCCAAAGCAGTGTTCCCATCAATCACCACTCCGCCCGCAGTCGTAGTCTCAGCCGGACGGGCCGGTGGAGACGGCGGCAGCAGAATATCCAGCAACCGTTCCTCAGCATTAAGCTCAGCCTTGTCCGCAACATCCTCCAGCTTCTCCTCACGCACATTGTCGATAGCAATCTCCACCAGATCCCGCACCATCGACTCCACATCCCGCCCCACATACCCAACCTCAGTAAACTTCGAAGCCTCAACTTTCAAAAACGGAGAATTAGCCAGCTTAGCCAGCCGCCGCGCAATCTCCGTCTTCCCCACCCCAGTAGGACCTATCATGATTATGTTTTTAGGAATGATTTCTTCGGCCAGGTCGGGGGTTAGTTTTTGCCGGCGGGTGCGGTTGCGGAGCGCTATGGCCACGGCGCGCTTGGCGTCCTTCTGGCCGATTACGTGTTTGTCGAGCTCGACGACGATCTCGCGGGGCGTGAGTTCGTCGAGTGCAAGCTGCTCTTCTTCGGCGCTGCTGGGTAAGTAGATGGCCATAAGAAATTAGAGGTCAGGGATCAGGGATCAGGGGTTGGTCGTTAGTGTGTGCCGCATTTCTCTCCCTGAACCCTAAGCCCTGAACCCTGGTCCCTTTCTACAACTCTTCAATCGTGACTACATCATTCGTATAGATGCACATTTTGCCGGCGATCTTCATTGCTTCTTCGGCGATTTGGCGCGCGGTTAATTGCGTGTGCCGGGCCAGGGCCTCGGCTGCGGCCTGCGCGTAAGGGCCGCCGCTGCCGATGGCGGCTACTCCGGTGTCAGGCTCGATTACATCGCCTTGTCCGCTTAGCAGGAATGTTTGTTCCTTGTCGCAGACCAGCAGCAACGCTTCCAGGTGGCGCAAGTATTTGTCGGTGCGCCAGTCTTTAGCTAGTTCTACTGCACCCCGCCCGAGGTTGCCGTGGTACTGCTCGAGTTTTGATTCGAAGCGGCTGAACAGGGTGAAAGCGTCGGCGGTGGAGCCGGCGAATCCGGCCAGGATTTTGTCGTTGTAGAGGCGGCGGATCTTCTTAGCCGTGTGTTTGATGACGGACTCGCCCAGCGTAACTTGGCCGTCGCCGGCCAGAACAACACTGCCGTTGCGGCGGATGGATAGAACGGTTGTAGATCGAATCAGTCGCTTCGTGGACATGGGCGCAACTCTTGATTATAGCAGCGTGAAAGGTGCGCTAATGCAGGGCAGTGATGTCGGGCAGTGGGCTACTTTGAAGTCCCGGATAAATTCACGCATACCAGAAACGCCATAACCGCAGCCGCGGATACCATGACCAGAAATACGAAAGTCCCTATGACCATGCCAATCCAGTAGCTGATCGGTTCCTTGTCCCGGTGAGAGGTGCGGCCTTTGATTGTAAGGACACCGCTGCGAAAGGATTCGTAATAACCGTTCCCAAGGAGGAAGGCGATCGTCGCACAAGAAAAGAGTATGAGGAGTTCACGCGCCACTTAAATCACGATTCTAGCGTTCACGCCGCTCTTTCCACCCTCCGCCGCTCGTAGGCTTACCAGGGGGTACCAAGTCCTCTACGCTTCCGAGCCGATAGAAGCCGCCTGAAAACCAAAGTAGGCCAACATCGTCGCGTCGAGAAGAATAGAAGGTGGGCGGCCCCCGGCGATTGCAATTCTACCTCCCATGCGGCCGGACAGGGCGTTGCCATAAGGCCTCCTTACATCGAGACACAAGCCCGGGGACCAGTGCGGAATTGTAGCGAAGAATTGGGCCGCGGGCAATTTTGCAGCGAAACTGCAAGTTGGATCGCCATCCCGTTAAAATAGTTGTTGACGTGACCATATAGTCACGTTACAATTTGCTCACGTGATGACTGATGGCGTTACCAAGGAGAAAGGCAATGACACTGGAGGACCTGACACTCGATGTTGAGCAGCATGTGGAGATCAAAGCTACGCCGGAGAAGGCATTCGCGGCGGTTTTGTATCGCCTGGGAAAAGGCAATACCAAACCCGACGGGGAATCGATGCACTTGTTGCTGGAGGAAAAGCCGGGCGGCCGCTGGTACCGCGATCGCGGGCACGGAATCGGACACCTCTGGGGATTTGTGCAGGTTCTGAAGCCTCCGACTCTGCTGGAGCTGAGCGGGCCGATGTTCATGTCGTACCCGGCGATCAATCACCTGGAGGTGAAAGTGGAAGCAGCGGGAACAGGCTGCAAGGTCGTGTTGCGGCATCGCGCGATCGGCATGATTGATCCGCAGCACCGCAAGGGCGTGACTAAAGGCTGGCACCACATGCTCGACGAAATCAAGAAGGACAGCGAGCAGCAGTGAGGGAAGCTTCGAAACATCCTGCTTCGAATCATGCCGCTGACGAACTCGATGCCGTGTGGAAGGCGCTCTCGGATGCGACGCGGCGCGCAATTTTGGATTTTCTTCGAGATCGCCCCCGCACCACCACCGAGATCGTAGAGGCTTTTCCGCACTTGAGCCGCTTCGGAGTGATGAAGCATCTCGATGTGCTGCGCGCGGCGCAATTGGTGCAGACACGCGAGGCCGGGAGGCAGCGGGTGAATTCGCTGAACGTAGTGCCCATCCGGCAGATTTATGAACGCTGGGTGGGGCCGTTTCAGGAGCTTTGGTCGGGCGAGCTGCTGCGAATCAAAGATCTCGCTGAGAAGGAGATCGCCGGGAAGAACAGCGCACGGGCAAAACGAACCACTTCGCGCAAGCGAAAAAAACATCAGGCCGCCAAGCGGCGGTTTGTCACCGAAAACAGCAAGACACAAATCGCACTTACTAAATAGGAGAATGCAAATGACCACACTAGCTACCAGCACGGAAATTCAAGGACACGAGGTTGTTTCATCCGAAGAATGGATCACCAGTCGAAAAGAACTGCTTCGAAAAGAAAAAGAGTTCACCCGGTTACGGGATGAACTAAGCCGGCAACGCCGCGAGCTGCCGTGGGAGAAAGTTGAAAAAGAATATGTCTTCGACGGACCCAACGGCAAGGTCACGCTTTCCGACCTTTTCGGCGGCAAGAGCCAGCTGATTATCTACCACTTCATGTTCGGTCCGGGATGGGAAGCAGGCTGCCCAAGCTGCTCCTACCTAGCCGACCATTTCGACGGCAGCCTGGTTCACCTCGCCAATCGCGACGTCACGCTGGCCATGGTTTCGCGGGCTCCGATAGCGCAGATCGACGCGTTCAAAAAGCGTATGGGCTGGCAGTTCCGCTGGGTCTCATCATTCGCCAATGAGTTTAACCGCGACTATCACGTGTCGTTCACGAAAGAGGAACTGGCGAACGGCAAGGTGAGCTACAACTATGAAATGACCGAGTTTCCCAGTGAGGAAGCGCCCGGCGCCAGCGTGTTCTACAAGAATGGTGCGGGCGAGATTTTCCACACGTATTCCGCGTACGCGCGCGGGCTCGACATTCTGGTGGGCGCCTACAACTTTCTCGATCTCGCGCCCAGAGGCCGCGACGAGGACGGTCTGGCGTTCACCATGTCGTGGGTGCGACACCACGATCGCTATACTGACGGTTACTTCGTCGATCCGAAAGCGCTGTACGCGGAGCCTAAGAGCAAGGCATCGTCATGTTGCGCGGAGCACCAGTCGTGAATTGCTGCGCAGCCATTTCGGCCGGCTCAAGTCGCCTTACAGAAGCGCGGATCGCGAACAGCGGTCCGCGCCTGCGGACGGCGTTACGGAAGGCGGCGCGCCGTTGCCGCGAGGCCGCGGGATGGATTCTCCCTGGAAGCATTCTGGCGTTGCTGCCGAAATGTCCGGCGTGCATAGTCGCCTACCTCGCGATCGGAAGCGGAATCGGCATCTCACTATCGACCGCGATCTATCTGCGGATCGGACTTATAACCCTGTGCGTGGCCTCGCTCACATATTTTGCGGTGAGTCGCGGACGTCGCCATCTCGCGCGCCGACCGGAATCCCATCCCTCCCAAAACCACTTCGCGCGGAAAAGCTGTCAATAGCCAAGTAGTACACAGTTGAGGCTAAGTTGCTCACAGCTATGACAATATAATTCCGGAAAAATGACGGTTTCACCCATTCCAAACTGCTATACTGAAAGTATAAAGTAAAAATTCTGCAAAATGAGGCGCGGCCCATGGGCTGCGCCTTTTCTTTTGGGGTGGGTTCCGCTCTGGTGTCGCGTAAGACCCTCCCTACCGCTGCGGCAGGGTCGCTTATAGGGATCCTTCGACTGCGTGGGATCGTCTTTCAGGCGATCCCACTTCGCTCAGGATGACAGTGACGCTCAGGATGACAGTGACGCGCAGGATGACAGTAACGCTCGGGATGACAGTAATCGAAGATGGGAGTTGGGGATGACTCAGTGCAAGGGGTTCAGGACTTTCAAGGAGCGCGGGGAGTGGGTGGAGTTGCAGTTTATGGCTCGGGCGGTGCGGAATGGGTTCAAGGTGTCGAAGCCTTGGGGAGATTCGTCGGCTTACGATGTTGGGATTGAATCGGGAGAGCGGATTCTGCGGGTGCTGGTGAAATCGACGGATTGCCGGACTCAGTATGGATACCTGTGCCAGTTCAAGCCCAACGCGCACAGCAAGCCTTACACGCTGAAGCAGGTCGACTTTTTTGCGGCATATGTGATTCCTGAGGATGTGTGGTATTTGATTCCGGCGGCGGTTCTCTTGCGGGGGAAGCCGAAGAAGGCGGTGACGCTTTTGCCGGAGAAGCCGCGGCATCCGGAGCGGTATAAGTGTGAGGGGTATCGGGAGGCTTGGGGGTTGATGTTGCCGGAGCTCCGCGACAACTTCAAAAACAAGATCAAAATCAAGGTCAAAGGCAGCGGACAGGAGTGTCCGCTCCACACTGGTAAGGGCGGCTGCCTCGGGAATCTAGGGGTTCGCCTGACTCCTACACGCCGACCGTCTGCGCACTCGGTTTCCCCGTCAGCAACTGCCTCAACACATACTGCAAAATTCCGCCATTGGCGTAGTAGAGCGCCTCCTGCGGCGTGTCGATGCGGACCAGGGCTTCGAACTCGACGGTCTTTCCTTTGGCTTTGGCACGAACTTTCACCTGGCTTCCCGCGGCGAAGTTCTCTACCACATCGCGGATGCCGGTGATGTCGAAGACTTCCTCGCCCGTCAGCTTGAGCGATTCCGCGTTTTGGCCGGCAGGAAATTGCAGAGGAAGAACTCCCATGCCGACCAGGTTTGACCGGTGGATGCGCTCATAGCTTTCTGCGATTACGGCTTCGACGCCTAGCAAGCGCGGGCCTTTGGCGGCCCAGTCGCGCGAAGAACCGCTGCCGTATTCTTTCCCGGCGAGAATAATAAGCGGCGTGCCTTCCCCAATATATTTCCCGGAAGCATCGAAGATCGACATTTCCTCGTTGGTGGGCAAGTGGCGGGTGAAACCGCCTTCCACGTTAACCAGTTTGTTGCGCAGTCGGACGTTCGCGAAAGTTCCGCGCACCATTACTTCGTGATTGCCCCGGCGCGAGCCGTAGGAGTTGAAGTCGGCGGGCTTGACGCCGTGCTCCTGCAGATATTTTCCTGCGGGGCCGTCTTTCTTGATGGAGCCGGCGGGAGAGATGTGGTCGGTGGTGACGCTATCGCCGAGCACGGCGAGGACACGCGCTCGCTTGATGTCTTCAACGGGCGACGGTTTGATCTTCATGCCTTCGAAGTAAGGAGCGCGGCGGATGTAGGTGGAATCTTCTTCCCAGGCGTAGGTCTGGCCTTTGGGGATCTTGAGGCCGCGCCAGCGCTCGTCGCCCTCGAAAACTTCAGCGTAAGTTTTCGAGAACATCTCCGCGGTCACGGACTGTTGGATGGCCTCGTCGACTTCGCGCTGCATGGGCCAGAGGTCGGCGAGGTAGACGGGGTTGCCGTCTCTGCCCTTGCCGATGGCCTCGGTGCGGAGGTCGATGTCGATGCGTCCGGCGAGTGCGAAGGCTACCACCAGCGGCGGCGACATCAAATAATTGGCGCGGACTTCGGAGTTGATGCGGCCTTCGAAGTTGCGATTGCCGGAGAGCACCGAAGCGACCACCAGATCTTTTTCGTCGATCGCTTTCGAGACTTCTTCCGGCAGCGGTCCGGAGTTGCCGATGCAGGTGGTGCATCCGTAACCGACAATGTGGAATTTCAACTTCTCGAGATACGGCATCAGGCCGGCGTTCTCGAGATAATCGCGGACGACTTTTGAGCCCGGTGCCAGCGATGTCTTCACCCAGGGCGGAACCGACAAGCCTTTCTCGACCGCCTTCTTCGCTAACAATCCTGCGCCGATCATCACTGAAGGGTTTGAAGTGTTGGTGCAGGAAGTGATGGCTGCGATCACCACACTGCCGTGTTTGAGTGAATCCTTTACGCTCCGCGAGACGTGTTCGTGGATGTTGGGATCTTCCACGCCGATGGCGGTGGGGTTGCCGCCTTCCTGTTCCCATCTCGCTGAATTCGTAGCGGAGTTAGTCGCTCCCGACCCGTTGGTTTTCGCTCCGGCCTTCGGTTTGATGAGTGATGGCAGAGCCTTGTGAAAAGAGTCGGCGGCATCGGAGAGGATCACGCGATCTTGCGGACGTTTGGGGCCGGCCAGGCTAGGCTCAACCGTGCCGAGATCAAGCGTGAGCAGTTCGGAGTATTCGGCTTCGGGCGTTTTGTCATCGTGAAAAAGTCCCTGCTCGCGGCAGTAGGCTTCGACCAGAGCGATTTGTTCGTCGCTGCGGCCGCTCAGTTTCAGGTACTTCAAACTTTCTTTGTCGACAGGGAAGATGCCGCAGGTAGCCCCGTATTCCGGCGACATGTTGGCGATGGTAGCGCGGTCGGCGAGAGGAAGGTCGCGCAGTCCAGGACCGAAATACTCAACAAACTTTCCCACCACGCCGTGCTTGCGCAACATCTCGGTGATGGTGAGAACAAGATCGGTGGCGGTTGCACCTTCGCGCAGGCGTCCAGTAAGCTTCACGCCAACCACCAGCGGAATCAGCATGGACACAGGCTGCCCGAGCATCGCAGCTTCAGCCTCAATCCCTCCCACGCCCCACCCCAGGACTCCAAGCCCGTTAATCATCGTTGAATGCGAGTCTGTGCCGACTAAGGTGTCGGGGCTAGCTGTGCGCTTGCCGTTTGTTTCGTGGACGAAGACTACTCGGGCTAGGTATTCGAGATTTACCTGGTGGACGATTCCGGTGTCGGGGGGAACTATTGCTAGGTTACGGAAGCCGGTTTGTCCCCAGCGGAGGAAAGAGTAGCGCTCTTTGTTGCGCTGGAATTCCAGCAGGGCGTTTACGTCGAAGGCGTTGGCGGTGCCGAATTCGTCGACCTGAACGGAGTGGTCGATCACTAGTTCTACCGGTTGGAGAGGATTGATGAGAGCGGGATCGCCGCCTAGTTGCTGCATGGCGTCGCGCATGGCGGCGAGATCTACTACGCAGGGGACGCCGGTGAAATCCTGGAGCAGGACGCGGCTGGGGGTGAAGGCGATTTCTTTATCGGGCTTGGAATTTTTATTCCAGCCGGCCATCGAACGCACATCTTCCTTCTTTACGTTGCGGCCGTCTTCGGTGCGCAGCAAGTTTTCCAGCAGAATGCGGAGGCAGTAGGGGAGATGTTTGGTGGAGATGCCTTGCTGGTCGAGGACGTCGAGGCGGTAGATTTCGTATTCTTTGTCGCCTACTTTTAGAGTGGAGCGGGAGTTGAAACTATTTAAGGACATGATTGGCTTCCTGGAACCTTTAAGTTTAGTCGTTTTGGCGCGGATTGCGTAGAGGCGCGGGAGGCGGGCGTGGCAAAGGGTGCCGTCCCTTAAGGGACTCGGTTCTTCCATCTTGAGCTGTCCCCGCACTTACGTGCGGGGCTAATGAATTCCGTCGCTTCGCGACTCTTTGGCTGCGGGCGTGTTTTTGTTTTCGATTCTGACCTTCCCGTTTGCGGAATTCCACGAAGAGTTTGTTACGTTTGAAATGAAATCCTGTTCATTGATGTTTAGGGTTATGGGATGTCGCACGCGCACGTGGCAAGCTTCGTACATTGCGTTTTCAGTACCAAAGGACGTCGTGACCGGATTCCTGTTGAATTGCAGGAGATTGCCTGTACTTTGGTGAACTCGCCATCTCACTGGGCGATACCGAATTCCGCGTATGATATGGCGTGCGGAAGCGTGGACTGTGAACTGTGGACTTTTGCTGGCTTCGCCGTCGGTTTTCCTAAAGAGAAGCTTTGCATCCTAGGTAACGCAGAAAAACCATCGTGAGTTTTTCAGTCAAGGAATCATCATCCATCGAAATCCCGGAGAGCGCCGCTCACCAGTTCAGGCTGCACCATCACAACACACGAAGCGGATTCTTACTCCGCGCTGCGATCCTCCGTGGCGGTTGCTCCTAAAAACTTGGGTCCAATCAGCAGTGATATTGTCGTAAGCAGCATACGGCGTTGCGTTGGTCCCCCAGCTAGCTTGTGCATCCGCGCCGTCTTCGCTCCACATAACCACGCCGCCATCAGTTGACAATTGATTTAATTTGTTCTATTATACAGAAGAAATGAAAAGAGGAGAACTTCTCGGATCGCTGGAGCACATAATCCTGCTCGCCCTTGTGCGTCTGGATGGTGACGCTCACGGAATGATCGTCCGACGCGAGATTGAAGAACGTACCGGTCGCAATATTTCCATCGGCGCCGTGTACGCGACTTTGGAGCGGCTTGAGGCAAAAGGCTATGTCAGCTCATTCACTGCCGAACCGACGCCGGAGCGTGGGGGCCGCGCGAAACGACTGTTTCGCGTCGAGGCGGCTGGTACACGAGCGCTGCAGATATCCGATCAAACTATTAGCAGGCTGACGGCTGGTCTGAAGGACCGCTGGAGGACGATATGAGTCGCATTTCGCCGCCGACATTCGCTTGCTGGCTTCTCGAAACTGTTGTGCCGACCCCCTATCGAGAGGCCATATTAGGCGACCTGATCGAGGAATACACGCTTCGCACCGAATCCACATCGCGATTCATCGCATCTCGTTGGTTTTGGAGTCAAACCTGTCGTTCTGTCCCATCCATGGTCTGGTCCTCGCTTCGGAGCCGCCATTGCCTAATCAGCATAAGCATCGCTATGGGCGTGTACATCTTCATGGGAACGTTGAAGTTTGCCGCGGACTGGATGATCTCGAAGTTAGTTGCCCCAGATCAGGCGACCTATGTCGTTCTTGCGCCGATTGTGTTTCTCACGACCACCGCAATCGGTGGTTGCGTCGCTGCTCGAATCCGCCGGTGCGCAACGATCTTTCTCGCATTGATCGTGATGATTACGGTTGCCATTTTGATCGACATAAAGGTTTGCAGCATACCGGTGCCGTGGTGGTATCAGTTTGGATTTCTCACACTCGGTCCCTTGGCGGTGATCATCCCGCCGACACTGTTTGGACGCTTCAAACGACCAGGCTCTGTCACGTAGGGACTTTGCCCCGGCCGTCGCAACTCATCGCGGACTATGCACCTACAACAGAAAGGTAGCTATGAAAATCAACTCCTGGACATTGCAACGATGGACGGTTTGCGTCATCGCCCTGGTTTCCTTTGCTGCTGGATCGCTCATTACATCCCGCTTGATGCACGTGATTCAAGTACATGCCGATAGCAATCGCGTCTTTGAGCTGCGCATTTATCATGTTGTGCCGGGCAAAATGCCGGCGCTGGAATCACGGTTTCGCGACACGACTTCAAAGCTAATGGCCAAACACGATCTGAAGGTGGTGGGGGATTGGGTAACCGAGGGCTCTCCCGATTGGGACAACACATTCGTCGACATCGTGGCTCATCCCAGCCGGGAGGATGCAAGAAAGAACTGGGACGCGGTTATGGCCGATCCAGAATTTCAAGAAGTGATGAAATCCGAGCAGGCCAACAAGCTGGTGGAAAAAATAGACTCGACGTTCATGCGTCCGACGGATTTTTCGCCCATGAAGTAGTGCCTTCCAACGTAGCTTCTAGATTAATCTTTCGCCTTTGCCTTAGGCGTTGCGTTCCGTTGCACGGGTTAATGCTCGTCCGCAGGAACACACAGGGGAGAATCAACCTATGAAGACCCACCTCAAACTGGCGCTGGCAGTCCTGGCTGGCGTCTCGATGGGTGTTGCTGGCGTCGCGGCGATTCACGCACAGCGAACGAAGTCGCCACTCGGCTACGTCATCGCGGAAGTCGAGGTAACGGACCCCACTACCTTGCAAAAATATGGTGAGAAGGCACCACAAATAGTGGCGTCTTTCAGTGGGCACTATGTCGTTCGGGGCGGCGCTGTCCAGGCTCTTGAAGGCGAACCGCCAAAGGGCTACATCGTGGTAATCGGTTTCGAGAGCGTACAGAAAGCGCGTGAGTGGTATGATTCGCCCGCCTATGCGGCGATCAGGCCGTTCAGGCAAAACTCAACCAAGAGCCGCCTATTTATTGTCGAAGGCGTGGCCCCCCAGTGACACTTGGGAAAGGAGGCTTTGGCTCTCGCGTCCCAACGCGTTTCCGAATAGATTTCCCGAAAGTGAGCACTAATAACCAGACCGTGCGTGCCCAACCATGCGCCAATACTTGCGTGGGGACTGCAAATCCCGGAAACCTACCTTACAAATGTCGGGTACTCTGGGAGGCAAAAGCATGGATCTCGACTTAAAGGAGAATGAAACATGAAATCCCTTCGTTTTTTCCTGCCCGTTGTTCTGTTGTCGCTCTCCGCCGTGGCTCTTGCTCAGTCCGATGTACAAAAATCCTTCGACAAATTGAAAACTCTGGCGGGTTCCTGGGAAGGCCACGTGGCAACGCTGCCGCTGCAAGCCGACATAGAAGGCAAGCTCATGCAGGTCTCGTTGCGCGCGACTTCCATGGGGAACGCGCTCATGCATGAGATCACGGGAACTGGAAGGCCTGAGGACCCGATCACCATGCTCTACCTGGACGGGGACCGCTTGCTCCTGACCCATTATTGTGACGCCGGGAATCGGCCCCGAATGACGGGCAAGATGTCGCCGGACGGAAAGACGGTGGAATTCGACTTTCTCGATGTTACCGGTAGTACGGAATGCGGACACATGGACCACGCCGTCTTTACCGTGATCGACGCGAACCATCACACCGAGGATTGGACTTACATGACGCCTGGGGACAAGCCGGTCCACGCGCACTACGACCTGCAACGCACAAAATGAAGCGATGTCGCCCGCATGGGACGAATGCGAGGACACGCAGTGGCCGACCAGAGTAAATCGTCGCTCTTGGAGTATGAAATGAAGGAACGGATCGCAGAAGCGCTGACCCGACCCAGCGCCAGGATTACCGGCGTGGTTTATTTGCTTTATTTTCTTACGGCAATATGCGACGAGGCCTTCGTTGGCCGCGGCCGACCTGTTTTGTATGACTCCGTCAACTTCATCGCCTACGCGTTCTACATCGCTGTGACGCTACTCTTTTATTACTTGTTTAGGCCGGTGAACAGAAGCCTCTCTTTACTCGCGGCAGTCTTTAGCCTCCTGGGATGCGCCAACGATCTTCTTACCCTTCTTAATCTCGTCTCCTACAGAATCAACTCACTGGTGTTTTTCGGTCCCTATTGCCTCTTGCTTGGCTACCTTATTTTCAGGTCAACCTTCCTGCCGCGAATTCTGGGCGTGCTAATGGCAGTTGCCGGGTTGGGCTGGTTGATCTTTCTGTCACCGCTTGGAATTCATCTATCCACCTTTCTTAAGGTCATCGGCTTCCTCGCGGAAATGTCGCTGATGCTATGGCTCGTCATTAAGGGCGTGAACGTTCAGCGGTGGAAGGCTCAGGCCAGCGCGGTCTGAAAGTCGCCGTTAATTCCGGAGCAGAGCGCTGCTATTGCGAACTCATTTGACTGACGGACGGCCATCAGGAGAAAGTAGACCAACAACCTCCTGCGATTACGCAGGCCGTTGTGTAACTGTCAAGAAACAGGCAATGGCGCTCACGGCCCGGACTGGCTGCTTTCCCGTCGCTTCGCGACTCGGTTTCTTTTTTGTCGGCCTACCCCGCACTTACGTGCGGGGCTGGTGAATTCCGTCGCTTCGCGACTCCCGGCTACGTTGCGCCTCAATTACTTTTGCGAGAGGAAGTAGAGGTCGTCGTAGCCGCCGGGGCGGGCGTAAACCACCGAAGAGAGATCGGGGGAGACGGCGAAGGCATTGCCGCCGTAGTCTTCTCGAAGAGAGAAAGGGAGTTTGAGGGCTGGGACTGGAGAGCCGACGGGGGTGCCGTTGTGCAAGGGCTGGCGGAAGATGGTAGTTTCGCCGTGGGCGGCGAGAGAGTAGAGGAAGGACTTGCCGTCGGGTGAATACAGGGCCATGAAAGACACGATGCCGGACTTCAGGGTGGTGCACTTTTTATCGGTAACGGAGTACTGATAGAGGCCAGGATTGTCTCCCCAGAGCGAGGAAGTGATGATGAATTTGTTGTCGGGAGAAGAATCGACGGCCATACCGCAGTGGTCGAAAAATGGGACTGCGGGGGAGCCATCTAAAGAGAGTCTCCAGTTCTTATCGGCGCGAGTGTTTTTGTCGGAGCCGCCCAAAATTAAAGAGTGATCGCCGGTCTCCCAAATGACGAAACCGGCAAAATCTCCCGACCAGGGCAACTCATGAAGATGCGTGCCATTGGCATTGATGATAAAGAGCTGCCAGTCCGTCCCGGTACGATCGGCAAAAAGAAATTTGGTTGCGTCGTTGGACCATCCCAATGTTTCCAAGTTAGCGCCGGAAGAAATAAGTTTCAGGGGATTGTGGCCGGTGGAATCCGAGACCCAGAGTTCTGTTTTATCCGCTTCGGGTTGGGTGATGTATGCCAAGTGCCGGCCGTCATTTGAAAACATGGGCTGACTTGTGTCCTCGGTCACGAGATCAGAAAACTGTTTGGAGGCGGCGCGATAGAGAGTCAGGGTTCCGGCACTTCTGCCGTTGATGAAGTAAATGCCCTTGCCGTTCGGGTCGGACATGGGGCTGCTGTCAGGGCCGGGACCGAAAGTCACTTGCTTCAAGGAATGATTATCGAGAGAGAATTCCCAGAGGTTGGCAATGCCGTTGACCTTGCGGCTCACATATAGGCTTTTGCCCGGAACAGCCCACGAGGTGTGGGCAGCGGTGTCGGGCAGATCGGCCAGGTCTTCGATCTTGTGGGTGGAGAGATCCAATCGCTGGAAGGACATCTTGCTGGAAGTGCCGAAAGTGATCAGGAGGCTCCGCCCGTCCGGGTAAGCCTTGAGGCCAAACCCTAAGTTGGTGCCGCCGGGAGCGGTGTAGAGCAACTCTTCGCCAGAGCCAGTCCTCAACGTTCGAACGATGCGACCGTCAGCTTTCTGAATGAACAAAGACTGGCCGTCGGGCGATGGGACGACATTAAAACCCGCAGCCAAGTGCTTCGGAGAGCCGCCGAGGGTAGGTATAGTCCAGATCTCGAATTCACCGAGAGTCTGCACGAAGTAAATTTCAGTGCCGTCGGAGGAGAAATTCACAACAATCTTGTTGACTTCGTCGTGAGTGAGTTGAAGAGGTGCGCCGCCGGAAGTGAGCATGACGAAGACTTGATCGTAGCCATCGACGGGAGAAGTGAAGGCGATGGTGCGGCCGTCCGGGGAGAGACTGGGATAGTCCATCGACTTGTTCCACTGGCTGATTTTTGTGATTGTGGCGGGGCCTGCGACGGGCTGGTGACTCAGAGCTAGGCGGTAGATGCCATAACCGGCGGCGAAAACCAGGAGAAGGAGTATCGCGCCCACGGAAATCAGTTTGCCTTTATTGCGGGAGGCGGCTGCGGCGATGATCGAACTGTTGGAAGGATGGGGGGCGGACGTCTGTGAAGAAGCTGCGGCCGAACCTGATGGGAGGGTTTCCGGGGAGGCGGAAAATTCCGGGTGAGCCGAAGAAGAGGAGAATGCGGCGGGGACTGAGCCGCTGGAGACGCGTCCGGAGCCGGTGTCGCGGCGCAAGCGCTTGAGGTCGGCGCGCAGTTCAGCGGCATTCTGGTAGCGGAGGTCGCGATCCTTTTCGAGGGCTTTGCCGATGATGCGTTCGAGTTCTGGGGAAACCTCGGGGTGCAAGCGCGCGGGAGAAAGAGGTGCGCGATTGAGGATGGCTTCGAAGATCACGCCGGAGGTTTCACCGCGGAAGGGAAGCGATCCGGTAGCCATTTCATAGAGAACGGCGCCGAATGAGAAGAGGTCAGAGCGGGGGTCGAGTTCCTTGCCGCGAACCTGTTCCGGGGACATGTAAGCCATGGTGCCGAGGGCAGAGCCGGGGCTGGTGAGATGGTCGGAGTCGACGCCGATAGTTGGGAGAGTAGCGGCGGGTTCCGATTGGGAGCGAGGAGTGGTGACCTTGGCGAGGCCGAAGTCGAGAATCTTGGCGTGACCGCGTTTGGTGACAAAGATGTTGGCGGGTTTGATATCGCGGTGGACGATGCCTTCGGCATGGGCGGCATCGAGGGCATCGGAGATCTCGATCGCGATGTCGAGGAGGTGGTCGATCTCCATGGGGCGGCCGGCGATCAGATACTTAAGAGTGCGGCCCTCGAGACATTCCATGGCGATGAAGGTTCGGCCGTTTTCTTCGCCGATGTCATGGATGGTGCAGATGTTGGGATGATTGAGAGCGGAAGCGGCTTTGGCTTCGCGGCGGAAGCGGCTGAGGGCTTGAGGATCTTTGGCGAGGTCATCGGGCAGAAATTTCAGAGCGACGAAGCGGTCGAGGCGGGTGTCCTGAGCTTTGTAGACGATTCCCATGCCGCCGCCACCGAGCATCTCGATGACACGGTAGTGAGAGAAGGTTTGTCCGACGAGTGAAGAAGAATCGGGCATTTCGCTGGGCACGCAGGGAGTGCGTCCACTGAATGCACATCTTAGGGTGGGGCCGGGGACAAGTCAACGCAGTCCTGCCATGGGTAAATCAAGCTTCACTTTACAGAAAGATACAAAATCCGTAGGTCCCTTCGGCAGGCTCACGGGCGCGCGCGACTCCGCCTCCTCAGGGTGACAGTGGGATCGTGAAACTTAAATTGCGGCTTTATCATCTATCTTGATAGGCAAAGATTGAGGCGATGAAGTGAAGGGGAGGTTGAAGCGTATGAAGATTTTCGAACGGATAGGAAATTTGAGCAGGCAGAGTTTGGGTTGCTTCTTGTCGGTGGTTCTGGTGTTCGCGACTTTGCCTCAGAATGTGTGGGCGCAAGATCAGGCTCCTGCTCCAGTTCAAGCTGCGCCAGATCAGAGCGCGCCCGCTCCAGCGCCGCCGTATACGCAGCAGACTCGGGAGCAGTTGCAGCAGTTGGTGGCGCCGATTGCGTTGTATCCGGATTCTTTGGTAGCGCAGATCCTGGCAGCGTCGACGTTTCCCGAGCAGGTGGTCGAGGCCGATCGATTTGTGCAAGCGCATCCTGATTTAAAGGGCACCGATTTGGGTAACGCTGTGGACCAGCAGCCCTGGGATCCGAGCGTGAAGGCGCTGACGGCATTTCCTTCTGTGCTGGGAAATATGGACAAGAACCTTTCCTGGACGTCATCGCTAGGCGACGCTTACTACAACCAGCAGGCGGAAGTGATGGATGCGGTGCAGGTGATGAGGCGGAAAGCGGAAGCGGCCGGCAATCTGAAGAGCACGCCGCAGCAAACCGTTACGGAGCAGGATTCGGACATCGAGATTGCGCCTACGGATCCGGATGTGGTTTACGTTCCGGCGTACGATCCGTGGCTGGTTTACGGATACCCGATCGTGGCGTGGCCGGGATGGTATCCGTACCCAGGAATCTGGTTTGGCGGGCCTTATCTCTCGTTCGGAATTGGCTTTGGTATTGGATGGTGGGGCGGCTTTGGATGGGGTTGGGGACATTGGGGATTCGATTGGCATAACCATTACGCCAGGTTCAACGGCGGGAGGTACTACTCCAGGAGCAGGACGTTTTATAACCGGGGCGCGTATGCTCGCGGCGGATTTGCTCGTGGCGGTGGTTTCGACCGTGCCGGAGGGGCGAGGCCGTTTAATGGAGACCGGCAGGCGGCGCGAGGATATGCCGCTCCGCGGGGTCAGAGCGGAGTGCGCTCGGGCGCCTTCAGCGGGTACAACCGTGGCGGAGAAACGCGGGGTTTCTCGTCGCGCGGACGAGCCAGCTTTGGTGGCGGGTTCCATGGCGGCGGAGGGTTCCACGGAGGCGGAGGCGGGCGACGGTAATCGGACGGTGATGCTTTCCAGTAGCTCGAGGACTATTAAATGTGGAGAAGCCATATGCAGCGAACGAAGTTGAATTTCTACAGAACTCATCAGGCAGATCTTCTTGCGGCAGCCGCGGTGCTGGTTCTTGTGATGGGGTGCTTTAGTTTCCCAGCGGCGGCGCAGCAACCGGGCCAGAAAACTTTTTCTTCAGCAGAAGAGGCGAGCAACGCTCTCTTCACGGCTGCGCAGAGTAACGACGAGAAAGCGATGATGGGCATTCTGGGGGCGGACGGGAAAGAAGTCGTTTCGTCCGGAGACGAGGCCGAGGACGCACAGAGCCGGGCCAACTTCGCGGCGAAGTATAAGGAGATGCATCGTCTGGCGAAAGAACCAGACGGAACTACGGTCCTGTATATCGGCGCAGAGAATTGGCCGACGCCCATACCGCTGGTGGACAAAGGTGGGTCGTGGTATTTCGACACAGAGGCTGGGAAGAAGGAGATTTTGTACCGCCGGGTTGGGCGGAACGAAATATCAACAATCAAGGTTTGCCAGGAGCTGGCGGCGGCGCAAAAAGAATACTCGGCGCAGCACAACGAGTACGCGCAGAAAATCTTCAGCGATGCAGGGCAGCGCGACGGCCTTTATTGGAAAGCCGAAGCGGGCGAACCGCTAAGTCCGGTTGGACCGCTGGTGGCGGCGGCGGTTACGGAGAGTTATGCCAAGAGCCGGGACAGCGCCCCGACACCGTATCGCGGGTATTACTATCACATTCTGACGCGTCAGGGGAAAAATGCGCCGGGCGGAGCCAAGAGTTACCTGGTCGACGGAAAGATGACTGCGGGATTCGCGTTTGTCGCGTATCCGGCGGAATACCGATCGTCAGGAGTGATGACTTTCATCGTTGGGCAGGATGGGGTGGTGTATCAGAAGGATCTCGGCAAGAAGACCGACGTTATCGCCAAGGCTATGAAGGAATACGATCCCAATTCCAGCTGGCAAAAGGCTGAAGAGCAGCCGGAGGGGGCCGACGGCGATCAGAAGACGAAGTAATTCTGCGGGTTGTGATTAGCGCGCGGCGGTCCAGACCTGGTAGGCGACCACTGCCATCATGAATAGAAGGTAGAGTCGAAGCGCCCAGAGGACGAGGAGTTCGGGGCCTTTGAGGTGACGGCGCGGGATGGGGTGCTTCTTGGCTTTGACTAGCTGATCGTGTTCGAGCGAAGAGAGGACCCAGGTTTGGTCGGCGGGCGAGGGTTGTTCTTTTTTGACCACGAGATTTGTTCTCCCGGTTCAGAAATCATGCTGTCGTTAAGAAAAGTACCTCAGGGGCTAAAGCCAGTTCTAAATCCTGCCTGATAACGCAGGCCTGCAAGGCCTGCTCCACCCTCCTTAAAAATCTGGCATCCACTTCCAGTTCTACGTTCCTCCTAGCGCGGCGAAGATGTTGGGGGCGATTATGCTTACGCCGAAGAGTATGCCGGCAGCCGTGAGGATGAATACGACCGCGCCGGATAGGATGTTTGCCCACCAGGGACTGACCAAGTCGCCCATGATTTCTTTGTCGTTTACCAGCATGAAAAGGAACACGAGAGCCGGGGGCATGGCCAGAACCGCGACTACGTTTACCAGCAAGACCACGTAGACCAGCGGCAGGCCGGGGATCAGGACGATGGCTGCGGCGGCGACAGCACACAGAGTTAGAACCGCGTAGAACGATTTGCCTTGTCCCATGGGGAGGTTGAGGCTGTGGGGTTTATGGGTAACTTCTCCGAAAGCATAGGCCGAAGATGTTGAGATGGTGATGGCGGCTACGATGCCAGCCTCGACCATTCCGAGGGCAAAGAGTGATGCTCCGAAGCGGCCGATGATTGGTTGGAGAGCCTGGGCGAACTGAGCGGCTTGGTAATTATCGGCGGTCATCTGGTGGGCGAAAAGAGGAGCCGTCGCCAAGATCGTTGCGATGGCAGCGGCGGTGGCCAGGTTTGCGCCTAAGACGGTGTCGATGCGGCCGAAGCGAATATCTTTTGTGGTCATTCCCTTGTCGACGGTTGCGCTCTGTTGGAAGAAAAGCATCCACGGAGTAACGGTGGCTCCGATATCGGCAAGCATGAGGAGCACAGTGTCTTTGTTGAAGCCGGGGAGCGGTTGCCAGGTAATGAAAGCGTGGCCGACCGAGTGCCAGCTGGGGTGAGTCATGAGGGCGACTGGGATGAAGATCAGGTTGAATGCGGCTGCGGCGAGGGTAATGCGTTCCCAGGTCCAATAGCGGTGGCTGATGAGCGCGGCGTAGAGGATAATCAGCGCGATTAGGACGGCCATCCAGGGAGGGACGCCGAAGAAACCGAGGCCGGCGCGGATGGCGATGAACTCGGTGATTAATGTGAGGAAGTTGCCGATGCCGAGGTCGAGCATGGAGAACCATCCCCAGAAGGGACCGAAACGCTCGAAGATGAGTTCGGCGTGTCCGCGATGGGTGGCAGCGCCTAGGCGGACGGTCATTTCCTGGACGACGATAGCCATGCAAAAGGTGAGGGCGACGAAGGGGAGGAAGAATCCGATGCCGAATTTTGCGCCGGTGGCGGCGTAGGAAAGCATGCTGGGGCCGTCGTTTTCCCCTAACATGACGAGGACACCGGGACCGACCAGCAACCACAGGAGGCGCGCTTTCGAGGAAAAGCCGCGCTGGGAGCGGGCTGTGGACACTCGGACGCGATCGTGAGCGCGGTCGACGTCTTCGTGAGTGATTACTACTACTTCTTCGGCTTGAGTGACGACAGGCTTCATCGGTGGGAGATTGGTGTGCAGAGAATCTCTGACGATGTGTCCGGAGGGACTTTCTCTGGCAGAGATTAGCGTAAGTATACACGACGGAATAAACCATGGTTAACTAAAGTTTCGCTCACTGCGAGCGCTTATGGGAATGCCTTGCTGTGCCCGTCGCCGCGCAAAGATGCGAGGGATCCCCTTCGGCTTCGCTCAGGGCAGGCTTTCGACTGCGGTTGTGCTTCACTTCGTGAAGCACAACCTTCGCTCAGGATGACAGCTTTATATGGCGTCCGTTAGCGGGCGGGGCCGTGGTTGGAGGGGGAGACCCAGACTCGTTCGGCGGCGGCGCGGCCTAGGGAAACGTTTCCGGCGACGGTGGAGAGAGCGAGGGTTTGGTCGTAGTTGCGTTCGAGGAGACGCAGTTTGGCTCCGGGACGAATGCCGCGGGCTTCGAGGAACTCGAGCAGCCGGCGGTCGCGCTCATAGATTCCACTGACGGCGTAGGCGGCTCCGGGTGCGGCGTCGGAGAGCAGAAGCAGTCCGCGATGGCGGCGGCTCGCGGGGCTTTCCATCTCGCTGAGGTTGCCGTGGGGACAGGCGCCACTCTTACCCAGCTTAGCGAGGAGTTTGGCTTCGAAGTCGGGGGAGACGGCGTGCTCGAGGCGCTCGGCTTCGTCGTGAACCTTCCACCACTCCATGCCGAAGAGTTCGGACAGCATGCGTTCGATCAGGTGATGGCGGAGCGTGAGTTTGCGGGCGATCTTGCGGCCGGCGGCGGTGAGGCGCACGTGGCCGTCGGCCTGGACGCGGACGAGGCCATCTTTTTTCAGGCGGCGAAGAGCCATCGTCACCGCGGGCGCCGACACTTTCAGCCAGTCGGCCAGGCGGGCGGAGATTACAGATTCGCCTTCGCTCTCGGCTTCGAGGATGGCTTTTAGATAATCTTCTTTGGAGACAGTGATCATCTGGGAGGATTATACGATGGGTTGTTAAGCATGGTTAATTTGACAGTGGAGAAAAAACCTTAACACAGGGAACACAGAGGAACACAGGGTAGTGCTAGAAGGTGGCGCAGTTTGGCTCACGCGTTAGGCCGGTCAAGCGGGAGATCCCTTCGACTTCGCTCAGGGCGGGCTCTTCGCTACGCCTGAAAAACGGCTACGCTCAGGATGACAAAGTCGTGCAAAGGACAAGGCGCATTACTACCTAGTGCTGGTGCGGTTTGACAGCCTTCCTTCTCTGCACCTAACCTTGATTCTCTGGCTATGAAAGTTCTGGTTTTCGGCAGCGGCGGACGCGAGCATGCTTTGGTGTGGAAGCTGCGGCAGTCGCCGCGGATTTCGAAGCTTTATTGCGCGCCGGGCAATGGGGGCATTGCGGATGAGGCGGAATTGCTGCCGGTGGACTTGAAGAGCGTGGAATCGATGGTGGCTTTGGGCGAGCAGTTGCGGCCGGACCTTACGGTGGTGGGTCCTGAATTGCCGTTGACTTTGGGAGTCGTGGATGAGTTCACGCGCCGCGGCTGGCCGGTGTTTGGTCCGACGAAGGCGGCGGCGCAGCTGGAGGCAAGCAAGAGCTTTGCCAAGGAATTTTTGCAGCGGCATCGGATTCCCACGGCGCATTATGCGATCTGCGATTCGGTGGAAGAAGTGCGCGCGGCTCTGGCGCACTTTCACGTGCCGGTGGTGGTGAAAGCCGATGGATTGGCTGCGGGCAAAGGGGTTGTAATCGCGGCGAGCAAAGAGGAGGCGGCGCGGGCGGCGGCCGAAATGTTGAGCGGCAAGATGGTGGGACCGGCCGGATTGCGGGTGGTGCTGGAAGAATGTTTGAAGGGCGAGGAACTCTCGTTTTTGGTGCTGAGCGATGGAGAGCGGGTTGCACCGCTGGTGGCGGCGCAGGATCACAAACGCGTGGGCGATGGCGACACTGGTCCGAATACAGGCGGGATGGGCGCGTATTCGACTGCGGACATTGTTGACGACAAGATGCGGGACTGGCTGGTGAATCACATTGCGCGTCCGGTGGTCGAGGGGATGAAGGCGGAGGGTGCGGAGTTCAAGGGCGTGCTTTATTGCGGACTGATGATGACGGCGCGCGGTCCGATGGTGCTGGAGTTTAATTGCCGGTTTGGCGATCCGGAAACGCAGCCGATTCTGATGCGTCTTGAGAGCGACCTGGTGGACGCGCTGGAGGCTTCAATTGAGGGCAGGGTCAGCGACGGTGATTTTACTTGGTCGCGCGATGCGTCGGTGTGCGTGGTGATGGCTTCGGGAGGATATCCGGGAACGTTTGAGGTGGGGAAGAAGATTGCGGGGCTTGATGAGGCCGCAGCGGTTGAGGGAGTTAAAGTTTTTCACGCAGGGACTTCGAAGCGCGATGGGGCGTTTCATACGGCGGGCGGGCGGGTGCTGGGGGTTTCGGCGCGCGGGGCGGATTTAGGGACTGCCGTGTCGCGGGCGTATGAAGCCTGCGAGAAGATTCGGTTTGATGGGGTTCATTACCGGAAGGACATTGCGGGAAGGGCATTGAAGAAATAATTCTAAGTTGCTTCCGATGTGTGCGGGGCCGGGGCCGGTGGTGGAAATTCCCGGTCGGGCCGCGAATAGCGTAGAAGTACGAGGGGTCCTTCGACTGCGGTTGTGCTTCACTTCGTGAAGCACAACCTCCGCTCAGGATGACAAGATTTCTTTTGAAACACTTAGAGGAGATCAATGAGTAAGACTCTGGTTTCTATTGTGATGGGGAGTGATTCTGACCTTGAGATCATGCGCGAGGCTGGAAAAGCATTGGAGGAGTTTGGGATCGGTTATGAGATCGACGTTACTTCGGCGCATCGTTCGCCGGACCGAACTGCTGACTTCGCGCGGAAGGCTGCGGGGCGCGGGATTTGCGTGATCATCGCCGGGGCTGGCGGGGCGGCGCATCTGGCCGGGGTGATTGCGGCTCACACTACTCTTCCAGTGATTGGGGTGCCGATTCCTTCGACTGCGTTGCAGGGGATGGATTCGCTGCTCGCGACCGTCCAGATGCCCGCGGGGATTCCGGTGGCTACCGTCGCGATTGGCAAGCCTGGTGCTACGAATGCGGGGATTCTTGCGGCACAGATGATTGCGCTCAGGGATGCTTCGGTTGGTGAGAAGCTTGTGGCGCATAAGGAGAAGCTCGCGCGCGGGGTGGAGGAGAAGTCGAAGAAGTTGAGGGGCGTCTAGAGTCGTGATAGTGCCTGCGCTTCGCTGCGCTTGGCTGGAAGGCCGAAGGCGGCCGTCCCCACATTCAAGGCGACCTAGAGTTTCAATCCCTTTAAGTATTCGCGGAATGGCTGGCCCAGGTCGTCGCGTTTTAGGGCGAATTCTACTGTGGCTTTCAGGAAGCCTAGTTTGTCTCCGGCGTCGTGGCGGCGGCCTTCGTAGACGTAGGCGTACATTTTTTCTTTTTGCAGCAGGAGGCGCATGCCGTCGGTTAGCTGCAGTTCGCCGCCGGCTCCGGCCTTGGTGTTGGCGAGGCAATCGAAAATCGCGGGCGTAAGAATGTAGCGGCCGATGATGGCGAGGTTTGAAGGGGCATCTTCGGGCTTGGGTTTCTCCACCATATTCTTGATTTCGTAGAGGCGGCCTCCGAAGCGAGGATCGGCGGGCTTTACGTCGAGCACGCCGTAGGACGAAATCATTTTTCCTTCGATGATTTGGGTGGCTAGAACCGAGCACTGGGTTTGATCGAAAACTTCTACCATTTGCTTCAGGCAGGGGACTTCGGCATCGATTACGTCGTCGGCGAGGAGAACGGCGAAAGGCTCGTTGCCTACCAACTCTCGCGCCATGAGCACTGCGTGGCCCAGGCCCAGCGCTTCTTTCTGGCGGACGTAGGCTACGTGAATCATGTCGGAGATGGAGCGGACGATCTTCAGCAGGTCGAGCTTCTTGCGATCTTCGAGCATTCGTTCGAGTTCGTAGCTGACGTCGAAGTGATCCTCGATGGATTGCTTGCCGCGGCCGGTGATGATGACGATCTGGTCGCAGCCCGAGGCCATGGCTTCTTCCACTCCGTATTGAATGATGGGCTTGTCGACGAGCGGGAGCATTTCTTTGGGCTGGGCTTTGGTGGCGGGCAGGAACCGGGTGCCGAGGCCGGCGGCGGGGAAAACGGCTTTGCGGACTTTCATGGGCATGGCGGTTGTTGGTTGTTAGTCGTTCGCTGGGCGACTTCGGTTGCCGGACAATTGTACCTGCTGGGGTTTGAGGCTGGCGAGGCGGCCGAAGCCGCGCCCTTTCAAAGCTGCGCCTGTCCGGCCGATCGAACTTCTGATGCTGTTTCCACATTCGCGAGCTGTTCCAACACCGTCCGCAAAGCGCGCAGCACTTCTTCCGCCGCGGTTGCCTTCAAGACAAATTTCAACATTCCGTCCGGGGTGAATTGCGCGCCGCGCTGCGCGGAGACGAAGCGGGCTAGCTGCTCGGGGTCGACTGTGGCATCTTGACGGAACTTTAGGGTCACGAAGTCGCGTTTGCGCTCGATTGCGTTCACGCCTACTTTCATGCACAAGAGTTTCAGCGAGGCGTAGTCGAGGAGGTTGCGGACTGCCGGTGGGGGTGGGCCGTAGCGGTCTTTTAATTCCAACCCAACATCGCTCAACTGCGATTCGGTCTCTACCCTCGCTACTCGCTTATACATCTGCAGGCGCTGGTTTTCTTCGGGGACGTAGTCCGCGGGGATGCGAATGTTTAAGCCGAGATTGAGCTGGGTTTCGGCTTCGTCGGGGGCGGCTTCGCCTTTCATCTCGCGGACGGCGCGTTCGAGCATCTGGGTGTAGAGCTCGAAGCCTATGGCCTCGATGTGGCCGCTCTGTTCGCCGCCCAGCATGTTGCCCGCGCCGCGGAGTTCGAGGTCGAGGGCGGCGATTTTGAATCCGGCGCCTAGATCTGAAAATTCTTTGAGTGCGGCCAGACGGCGGCGTGCGATCGGCGTCAGCTCGATTTCCGGCGGGAGCATCAGATAGGCGTAGGCGCGGCGGCTGGAGCGGCCTACTCGGCCGCGTAGTTGATACAGCTCGGAAAGACCGAGGCGGTCGGCGCGATTGATGAGGATTGTGTTGCAGAGCGGGATGTCGAGACCGTTCTCGATGATCGTGGTCGAAACCAGGATGTCGGCTTCGTGATGCATGAATTTCAGCATCACTTTTTCTAGTTCGCCTTCTGACATTTGTCCGTGGCCTACGATGATTCGCGCTTTGGGAACCAGCGCCTGGAGCTTGGCGGCGATTTCCCAGATGGTGTCGACGCGGTTGTGAACGAAGTAGACCTGGCCGCCGCGTTCTAGTTCTTGCTCGATGGCGGACTGAATTAGTTTTTCATCCCAGCTTGCTACTACGGTCTGGATCGCCATGCGATCTTTGGGCGGAGTTTCGATGACGCTCATGTCGCGCAGGCCTACCAGCGACATGTGCAGGGTGCGGGGGATGGGCGTGGCTGACATGGTCAGCACGTCCACTTGCTTGCGCATCTGCTTGATGCGTTCTTTGTGGCGGACGCCGAAGCGTTGTTCTTCGTCGACAATGAGCAGGCCCAGGTCGGAAAACTTGATGTCCTTTGAAAGGATGCGGTGCGTTCCGATGAGGATGTCGATTTTGCCGGCTTCGGTTTTTTGCAGGATTTCCTTTTGCTGCTTCGGGGAGCGGAAGCGGCTGATCATTTCTACGGTGACGGGGAACGGGGCGAAGCGCTGCTTGAAAGTTTCGAAGTGCTGGAAGGCCAGCACCGTCGTCGGGGCCAGCACGGCGACTTGCTTGTTGTCGCTGATGGCTTTGAAGGCGGCGCGCATGGCGACTTCGGTTTTGCCGTAGCCTACGTCGCCGCAGAGCAGGCGGTCCATGGGCTGCGCGGATTCCATGTCGCGCATTACGTCTTTGATGGCCTGGCCCTGATCTTCGGTCTCATTGAATTCGAAGGCGTCTTCGAATTCGCGGAACCATTCGTTGCCAGGCGGAAAGGCGTGTCCCACGGCGGTTTTGCGCTCCGCGTAGAGTTTGAGGAGTTCGTCGGCCATGTCTTTCATGGCCTTGCGCACGCGGGATTTCGTCTTCGACCAGGCGGCGGTGCCGAGATGACTTAAGACTGGCTTGGCGCCTTCGGAGGAACGATATTTCTGCACCAGATCCAAGCGAGTGAGCGGAACGTAGAGGCGCGCGGCTTCGGCAAATTCGAGCAGCATGAATTCGGCGGGGCCGTCGCCGTGGTTGATTTCTTTCAGGCCCTGGTACTGGCCGATGCCGTGTTCGACGTGGACGACGTAATCGCCGACCTGGAGATCGCGGAAGTCGGAGAGAAATGCCGAGACTTTGGATTTTGCTCGCTGCGGGCGCGAGGCGACTGTGTCGGATTCGTCGAAGAGATCGCGCGCGCCAAAGACGGCGAGATGGGCCTCGGGGAGCAGAACGCCCTCGGGGATGTAGGCCGTGGCCAGCGTCGTGGTGAGGACCTCGCCGGCGAAATAGCTGGTTTCATCGGCGTAACTCTCTCCGCCGCGGGTGCGGCTTCCTAAACGAAACGAGGCGTTGTATTCGGTGAAAACGTCGGCGAGGCGTTCGACTTCGCCGGTGTTGGGGACGGCGAAGAGTACGCGCTTGCCATCGGCGTTTAGCTTCTGGACTTCCGCGAGCATGGCGGGAACTGCACCGTGGAAGCGCGGTGAGGGTTGGGTGAGGAAAGTGACTGCATCTTCTTCCACGCCGCGGGTGATGCCGAGGTGTTCGATATCAGCGCCGGGGAGATTCGCGGTTTTTTGCCACCACGCGTCGGGTGGGAGATAGAGATCTTCGGGGCGAACCAGATTTCCAACGCCGCTGTGCTCGTGGGCTTCCTGAACGCGGGTCCAGAAGCGGTCGAACTCCTGCTGGAGCTGATTGGTTTCATCGAGCAGAATCGCGGCGCCGGGAATTAGATCGAAAATTGTGCTGTCGGCTCCGGCTACGGGCGAGTAGAACTCCCAGCCGGGGAAAACGTTGACGCCACCGGCGCGGACCGCGGCTTCGACGATTTCTTCGTTGCCGACGATGCGCTTGCCGCTCAGACGCGTGTGAATTGCGCCGAGCAGATGCTCGCTGACCGGGGTTTCGGTGAGCGGAAGAAGCAGCGCCTCGTCAACCGGGTTTGAGGAACGCTGCGAGGCGGGATCGAATTTGCGAATGGAATCGGCTTCGTCGCCGAAGAATTCGATGCGCAGGGGGCGGTCGGCTTCGGGCGAGTAAACGTCGAGGATGCCGCCGCGCACCGCGTATTGTCCCGGCATCTCGACTACATCGGTCGCGGTGTAGCCGACGGTATTAAGGTGAGCGAGCAGGGCCTCGAGGTCGAAGGATTCGCCGCGGCGGATGGTGCGGGCGAGGTCGGCGTAATAATCGCTGGAACGCAGGCGGATGGCCGTGGCGGCGACCGGGGAGACGACGATGGAGGCGGAGCCGGTTGCAATCTTCCATAGGGCCGTGGCGCGTTCTTCCTGGAGTTCGGGATGCGGCGAGAGATTCTGAAACGGGAGGACGTCGCGTGCCGGGAGGGAGATTACGGAATCTGGATCGCAGGCGGCCGTCAGCTCACAGAAGCTGCGGAGGACCGGGATGAAGTCTTCGACGGCGCGGTTGTCGTTGACTACGAAGATCAGCGGGCGGGCGGCGGCGCGCTGGAAGAGCACGAGCAGCAAGGCTTTTGCGGTGGGCGTTAGGCCGGAGACACGAAGCCGCCCCGTGCCCTCCTTGAGGTGGGAGGCTACACGCGTGAAGGCGGGAAGCATTTCTACGTCCGCGAAGAGTTCGCGGACGAAGGGAAGAAGCATGCAGGATTATTTTAGCAGGAGCGGAGGTGGAGAGGACGGCTACCGATTCCAGCGAGCTTGTGGTGGTGGCCGCCTCGCTGCGCTCGGCGGAACGGCCGAAGGCGGCCGTTCCCACATGGTTCTTTTTCACGACCGCAATAGGGGGCGGGTTAGGCAGGTTGGGCCGCCGCTGCCGTTGATGCAGAGTTCGTTGCCTGGGAAGGTGCGGATATCGAATCCGGCCTGGCGGAGGCGGGTGTTGGTGCTGTGATTTTCTTCAATTGCCAGCACGCGATTGTTGCCTAGCGCGAGGACGTTGCAGGCCAGCGTGTGGCGCTCGGAGGAATCGATTTCGATGAATTTGAATCCACTGGACTTCAGTAGTTCGACGGTCTCGACCGCCAGCCAGGGGAGATCGACCACTGCCGTATATTCATCTAGTAGGCTGATGAGCGACATCAGGTGCAGGCACGCGGATGGGCCCGGGCCGTAGGGCAAGGGCGCGGAAAGAACTTGCATTTGTTTGGGCGCGAGCAGGTCGCGGATCTGCTGAATGCCGGCGGCATTCGTTCGGTAGCCTTGGCCGATGAGCAGTGTCTTCGAATCGAGCCAGACCATGTCTCCGGCTTCGGCGGTGCCGGGAGGCGCGATTGTGCCCAGCGTCGGGATGTCGAGTGTCTGAAGAAATGCGGCGTGGTGCGGACTTTCGGCCATGCGATTGGGCTTGCCGGGACGGAGCACGATCAATCCGTAATCGGTGGGAAGGGACGCGTCGTGGGCGTAGACAGCATCTAGAGAAAGATCGGGCGCGGACGGCATCTCCACAACTTCGGCGCCTGCGATTTCCAATTCGCGGCGGAGCACTTCGTGCTGGGACTGCGCTGTGGCGAAATCAGGCGCATGGTGGAAGCCCAGTTCTTGCCAGCGTGCCGCGCGATCGGGCTGGTTCCAGCCGGCGGTGCGGGGAGAACAGACGAAAACGCGTTCCAGAGCGCCGGTCATTGAATGTCCGTTGAAACGCGTTGTGGCTGCTTGGGGCATTTTTCTCCTACAACATTGGTCCCACAACGTTCTGAACCTGCTGCGCCTGAAAGGAATCTATATGGGCATTATGGCAAAAGCAACCTGGGAAGGCGCGGTACTGGCCGAAAGCGATGCGACGGTCGAGGTGGAGGGTAATCAGTACTTTCCGCCGGATGCGATCCGCAAGGAATATTTCAAACCTAGCGACGCCCACACGGTGTGCCCGTGGAAGGGCACGGCTAGCTACTACGATGTCGAAGTCAAGGGCAAACGGAACGCGGGAGCGGCTTGGTTTTATCCGGAGCCGAAGCCGGCGGCAAAGCAAATTACGGGGTATGTGGCGTTCTGGAAGGGCGTTACGGTGGAGAAGTGACAGGATCTGAACCGGCAATGCCGCTTTACTTTGTGCTATAATGTAAAGCATGGCACAGGCAACCGTTTCTTCAAAGAATCAGATCGTGATTCCGCGTGAGGCCCGGGAGGCGTTGGGCTTGAGAGCTGGCGATAAGGTGCTGGTGGTGGTCCGTGGCAAGAGAGTGCTGGTGCTGCAAAAGCCCGGGTCTCACCGAGCGGCAATTCGAGGTCTGGCGGGCGCGGCCTATCCTTCCAAACATCTTCAGAAGGAACGTGAGACTTGGGAGTAGAGCGGCTGCGGCTGTTCCTCCGGCGTCACCGCCGGGTCGCACTCGATATCAGCGTCTTCATCTACCAACTGGAAGCAAATGCCCGGTATCTCGCGCTCACAGATTCCGTTTTTTCGTGGGTAGAGCGTGCTGGCCATGAGGCGGTAACTTCCACCATAACAATGACGGAACTTCTGGTCCCGTCGTATCGCGACAACGACGAGCACCGAGTTGACGCGTTTTATGGATTGCTTTCCACGTATCCCAACCTGCGGTGGATTGCGCCTGACCTGGAAACGGCGGACCTGGCGGCCAAACTACGCGCCTTGTGTCGCCTGCGGACGCCGGATGCTCTGCAAGCGGCTACTGCGCTCCGAGCGTATGCGACGGGCCTGATCACTAACGATCCGATTTTCATGCGAATTGAAGGGTTGGAGACAGCGATCCTGGATCAGTTCCTCTGATCCGCAGTGCATAATTTCCTAGAACTCGACGTGGGCGCGGAACGAGGGCACGAGCACCGGACCGCGGTCGCGGTTGTAGCCAGGGTCGATGATGTGCTGCAGGCCAGGCGCGAAATAAATGCCGCGCCACACGTGCACTGTGTAGTAGGACTCCACGATATTCTCGCGGCCGTAATTGAGAGCTCCGTCGCCGAGCAGAAAGCCGAGGCCACCGTCGGCGAGGTAGGTTTGGTGATCCTTCTTAATTGCGTTTGAGATAAACGCAATGCCGGCGCGGTCTTGCTTGCGATGCCACCAGGCGCCGTTGGCGCCCAGTCCCTCGGCGAATGTTTGATCGACTTCGGTGTACGCGAAGGATTCGGTCTTGCCGTTATCCCAACCGAAGCGCGCGAAAGCTGTCAGGTTCGGCAGGAGATTCTGCTCGAGGTTGACGCCAAAACCGTACTTGCGCGTGATGTGCCAGGGATGGGCGGTGATCTCTGGAATGGGCGTGAGGCCTGCTTCGAAGTTGGCGACCGCGTCGCGATAGATGCCCATGTTGGCGTAGTTAGTGTAGGCCAGCAGACGCACCACTCCTGATTTCTTGGGTATGAAGCCATGGCGCAACTCGTATTCGAAGTTCTCCGCATGGGCTTGCCACGGCTTCCAGACCAGATCAATTCCGTTGGCGATCTTCGGCATGAGGGCTTCAACGAAACGGAATCCCCAGTTGCGGTCTTCGTAATCAGCGGTTGCTCCGACGGTGTAGCCGCGGGTGTCGGCGGCATAGTCCCAGGCGCCGTTGTTGTCGGTGGTCCAGTTGATGAATTGAAAATGAGTATCAGAGCCGACGGAATTTATGTCGAAGAAATCCGGGATGCCGAACTTACCGAAGCGAATCTCCAGGCGGCGGCGCGGGAGTTCGTCAAAAAGCGAGAGGAAGCTTCGCTGGTTTTCGACTTTATCTTTGCTTAGCGCAAACACTTTGTGAATCATGCCCCGGCCCAGATAAGGGGCCTTGCTTAACAGAGGATTGCGGACGATATCAAGATCCGTGTTGCCGGCGAGGCCGAGTCCGGTGCTCAGCGCGGCTCCGCCAGCCTCTTCGATGTCGACCAGAAGCTCGGTGGAATTATTGAGGCGGACGCCGGTGTAAAGCGTCATCACGCGGGACGTGGCTTTCTCGTAGTTGGGGCTGAGACTGTTCGCGCCGCTGTAGTCAGCATGAAATGGAGGATGAGTCTGGAAAATGAAATTGGCCTGACCCGAGATCCAGAAGCGCGTGTCCTTGAAATGGGGGAACATGGCCTCGGGGTTTTCGTCGGGCGCGGAATCCGGTTTGTCAGCTGAAGGAGCCTCTGGTTGCTGTGCCCGCGACGGGAGTGCGGGACCAAGAGCAAGGGCAGTGCAGAACACAAGCAGCCAGCATGTGCTATGGTTTGCGAATTGGAGACGCCTATTCATTATTCCAGAACATCCACGAGGGCGGCATGAGCCAAAGCAAAATCCCGTCTTGTTCTTGCCGCCAGTCTTAATGCGAATATGTCATTTGCGGTTAACCAGGTTGGGAACGTATCGCCAAGCAACCGAGCCTACGCAAGGCGAATTAAAGGAATGTTACAGGCTGGCCCAAAGCGCTCCTCAGGATCCCTTATGCTTGTAGCATACCCTGGTATAGTATAGTCAAGTGTAAAGTTCACCCAGAGAGCAGACATGACTCATACGCTACGAGAAAAAGAGAAACTTAGGCTGCGGGTGAGGCGCATCCGTGGACAGATTGACGCCATGGAGCGGGCGCTTGATGAAGGCAAGGATTGCGGAGACATATTGCAACTGATCACGGCCGCACGCGGCGCGATGAACGGGCTGATGGCCGAGCTTCTGGAAGATCACTTGAGATTTCATGTGCTGGATCCATCGCGCAAAACCACCTCTCAGCAGGCGATGGCGGCGGATGAATTGATGGGGATCGTGCGCTCGTATCTCAAGTGAGACCTGCGAAAATCAATAAGGACAGCCCGGAGCCCCCGAAGCTGTCCTTGAACCCTCCCGGTTAGAAGGGCAACGTGATGAAATCAAGTTAGCTGCGCGATGTTGCACGATGATGGCGAAATCATGAATATCTGATTAATTATTTTTCGCAGGCGCTGCTATAGTGGTCAGTCTTGTTGACGGAAGCGAGCCAAACGCGCGACTAATGCGTCGCAAAGAACGCGACGCTTCGCGCGGCTCGCCCAGATCCCTCGCGGCGCAAAGAACGCTTGCTCGGGATGACAGTCAGCTGCGAGAGCATTCGATGCCTTCCAGCACTTCCAGAAAAGTCGAGCAGTCGCGGCGTTTGCAGCAACGCGCCGAGAGCATGATTCCTGGTGGAGTGAACTCACCGGTGCGCGCGTTTGGTGCGGTGGGCGGCGATCCGCCGTTTATTGTGCGAGGAAAGGGATCGCATATTTGGGATGCGGACGAAAATGAATACATCGACTACGTCGGCTCCTGGGGACCGCTGATTCTTGGTCATGCCGCGCCGGACGTGCTCGACGCAATCGTGGGAGCCGCGTGCAATGGCACGAGTTTTGGAGCCTCGACGCCATCCGAGGCCGATCTTGCGGAGTTGGTGCTGGCCGCGTTTCCTTCATTGCAGAAAGTTCGCTTCGTGAGTTCGGGAACGGAAGCGACCATGTCGGCCATCCGTTTGGCGCGCGCTTACACCAAGCGCAAATACATCATGAAATTCGAAGGCTGCTACCACGGGCATTCGGATTCCCTGCTGGTGAAGGCGGGGTCCGGCGTGGCGACGCTGGGTATTCCGGGATCGGCGGGCGTTCCCGAGGAGTTCATCCAGTTCACGCTGGCGCTGCCATTTAACGACATTAAGGCGGTGGAATACGCATTTCAGAAATTCAAGCATCAGATTGCCTGCGTGATCGTGGAACCAGTGGTGGGAAACATGGGATGCGTTCCGGGCGCGGATGATTATCTGGTCGCGTTGCGATTGATATCGGAACGCGAGAGGTCGGTGCTGATTTTCGACGAGGTGATGACCGGATTTCGCGTGGCTCATGGAGGGGCGCAGGAACTCTACAACATTCGTCCGGATTTGACGACTTTGGGCAAGATTATTGGCGGAGGCTTGCCGGTCGGCGCCTATGGCGGGTCGAGCGAGATTATGAATCTGGTGGCGCCGCTCGGGCCGATGTATCAGGCGGGCACGCTCTCAGGAAATCCGCTGGCGATGGCAGCGGGCTGCGCGATGCTGAAGAATCTGCGCGATCACAAACAGGAGATTTATCCGCGCATCGAGAAGTTGAGTGGAGAGTTGGTCGAGGGCGTGGCCGCGGCGGCGAAAGATGCGGGCGTTCCGCTCTGGCACAACCGCGTGGGGTCGATGTTTACGTGGTTTTTCACGCTTGGGGCGGTGACAGATTGGGATTCGGCGTCGAAGTCGAATACAGAAGCTTTCGGCAAATTTTTCCGCGCCATGCTTGATAGTGGTGTGTATCTGCCGCCATCGCAGTTCGAGGCGGCGTTTCTGGGCTCGACCCATACTGAGGAAGATGTTCGGCGGACGATTGCGGCAGCGAGGTCGGCGTTTGCGGCGATGAAGGAATAGCTCACTACAGGGTCACAGAGGCACAGAGAAATTCCTGGAAGCCAAGACGGCTCCAGTTATTGGCCTGACGTAACGGCTGGCTTTTCCATCATCTGCGGAATTCTTACGAATTCATATCCCTCCGCCTTGTAGCGTGCAATCAGGCGATCCGTGGCGATCACCGTTTGGGAGCGGTTGGCGCCGATTTGCTTGTGCCCGCCGTCGTGCAGCAGAATCACGTCGCCGCCGCGCATTTGTTTTGCGACTTTCCGTTCAATCTTCGCGGCGGGCGGCGCGCTCCAGTCGTAGCCGGTTACGTTCCACATGACTGGCTCGAGACCTAGTTCGCGGGCTATGAGAAGCACGGCGGGGCGGCGTCCTCCGAAGGGAGGGCGGAAAAGATTGGAGGGTTTGCCAATTGCATCCTGCAGAGCATCGCGGCATTGGATGAGTTCCTGCCGGATTTTGGCTTTGTTCTTGAAGATCAAAAGAGGATGAGTGAAGGTGTGGTTGCCGACGACGTGGCCGGCCTGGACGATCGCACGGGCAATTTGCGGCTGTTGCTGGACGTAGCGTCCAATCAGAAAAAAAGTGGCGTGCACGTTGTGTTTCGCGAGGACTTCCAGCAAGCGCTCGGTGTGCGGATCGTTGGGGCCGTCGTCGTAGGTCAGTGCGATCTGGCGCGAGCCGCGGTCGAGCCCGATGAAGGTTCGTCCATACCATTGCGCCGTCGGAGCCATGGATTGGTAACCTGCGGCGGCGGCGGTGACGGCGGCGGCGAGAACCGGGACGAGCATGCAGGGATTGTAGAGCATTGAATCATTGAGCGATTGCGCGATTGAAAATCGTAGAGCTTCTTCAAATTGCACAATCACAAAATCGCTCAATCGCTAAATCGCTCAATCGCCCAATTCTGGCTGTTAACTCTTCCCTCAATTGCCACTCGGCTCCATCCGAGCTATCCTGCAGCTTCCGAATTATTGCGAGCCCATGGCCAATCTCTTCGAGCTGCCCCGATACATTGCAGTGGAAGGTCCGATCCGAGTCGGCAAAAGCACGCTGGCTCGCATTCTTGCGGAGCGGCTGAATGCGCAACGGGTGATGGAGCCGGAATCCAATCCCTTTCTCGGGGCTTTTTACGAAGGCGAACGCGGCGCGGCGTTTCAGGCGCAGTTTGCGTTTCTGGTGCGGCGCTTCGAGCAACTGCAGGCGCTTGATCTAGGTCCGCGCTCGCAGAAGACGGTGGTTGCTGACTATATCATCGAAAAAGACAAACTCTTCGCCTGCCTCAATCTCACCGATCAGGAACTCGATACCTACAACCGCTATTACAACCACTTCCGCGGGCAGTTGCCCACGCCCGACCTTGTCATTTATTTGCAGGCCACGCCCGAGGTGCTGAAGAAGCGACTGAAGAAAAAGAATGCACCTGGCGAGCGCGCGGTCAGCGACGAGTATCTCGAGGAAGTGGTCAAAGCGTATGAGCACTTCTTTTTTCACTACACGTCGTCGGACCTGCTGATCGTGAATACTTCCGAGATTGATTTCGTCGATCGCAATGAAGACTTGCAGGAGTTGCTGCGCAAGGTGAGCGAGCCGATCAAGGGGACGCAATATTTCTTGCCGCTGGGTGGACAGGAAGCGGTGGGAGCGTAGGATCGTCAGGCGTTAGTTGTCGGCCTAGGCATTGAGCGGTCCGACTTTCGCGATCGGCGCCTCGTTGGCGGGGTTAGCACCAACTTTTCGTTCTCTTTGCTCCAGGTGACGTGTGTGCCGGGATTCAGTTCGAGCCTCTTGCGCAACTCGGCTGGAATTGTCACTCGCCCCTTCGAACTGATCACAGTGCGGCGCATAATCCGTTCTCCTAGTCTATTTCTACCTGAGGCCCAAAGCATGAAGGAGGGCCTTCACACGTTCCACTTCCGCCGCCGTCAACAGGAGGATCAAGTCGACAAGCCCGTAGATTGATTGCAGCTTCTGGTGACGAGCGAAAAAGCTTTTTGTACCTAGCAATCATTGGTGCGGGAAGCCCATTGCCACTACTGCTTAGACCTACCCAGTGCGTAAGGCTTTTTGCGCCGAAATCACTTTCGCTTGCTGTCCTTTACTTCCCGGGGGCTTGCTGTTGCAGTCTTCGGGTGCGGCCCGTAGAGTCTCCCCCTGACCTCGGCCGGCAACGCGTCTGGCTCAACCGGAATCTCCTGCAGGCGAAGAAGTTGTTCTAAGCGGTTGCTCGCGCCTAGATTGACCTGCCGCATCTTCAGCTGGTGTATTGGGTGATTCGAATCGACCTCAGCGACGGCTCGTGCAAGAGGAGATACCCATCGATATCCGCGGAGGTCGCCGGTGTCATCCCTAAAAGCGACCAGTTCGCCCTGAGCTTCCAAGCGTTTCAAAGTGTTGTGGATCGGCACCAGAGGCTGTTTATATTTTTCCGCAAGATTGATGCCCATTTTAAGCAGGGCGTCGCGCACCTCGGTTGGTGTAAGCATATATTCCTGGGAATCGGAGAAGATCTGGCGAATCGCATGGGACAGCCTGAAGCTGGACTGAACATCGAAGCCGGTCTGAGTATCGCGCTTTTGAATCTGTATGAGTGGTTCTGGTTCACAGAGGTTCGTCAAGCCATCTATCGTCTGCTTCAGGCTCACGATGCGCTGCTCTATCGCGGCGCGATCTTCATACGCTTCGTTTAGCGACTTCCGTGCCTCTCGCAACGCTGCCTCGAAGGCATTGGATTCTGCCATACCATGTTTATACACTACTATACCCTTAAATACAATTAAAATAAGATGTAAATAATTGGGGTAAACCACGCTGGACATACCTTCAGGTGTCATCGACGAACGGCGCGTTTGCCGTTACAATAACCCCAGCATCCACGAAGATGCTGAACAGGCTCTATCCGGCCGAGCCGGAGGGGCACTGGAGGCCATGATGAGTCTCACCCCGATCAGCGGGCGTTCGGACTTTCCTAGTCCCGACAAGACCCGCGAGAAGATTACAACCGCTTCGCTGCGGGAACGCAAACTCCGACACGAACCGATCACCTGCCTCACCGCCTACGATTACGCCACTGCGCGCCTGGTGGATGAAGCCGGAATCGAAATGATTCTGGTGGGCGATTCGCTTGCCCAAACCATTCTCGGTTACGACAACACGCTCTCGGTCACCATGGACGAGATGCTGCATCACGTAAAGGCCGTCCGCCGAGGCGTGAAGCATGCGCTGCTGCTGGCTGACATGCCTTATGGGTCTTATCACGTTGACGCCGAAAGCGCATTGAGTAACGCTACGCGCTTTGTAAAAGAGGGCGGCGCCGAAGTGGTGAAGATTGAAGGCGGCGAGAAGCGCGCCGACCTGATTCGCCGCATCATTGATGCTGAAATTCCGGTGGCCGGCCACATCGGGCTGACCCCGCAATCGGTTAATACGATGGGCGGCTACAAGGTGCAGGGGAAAGATCTTAGCGGCATTGAACAGCTTATGCGTGACGCCGTGGCTCTCGACCGCGCGGGCGTGTGCTGCGTTGTGCTGGAAGGCATTCCGCGCGAAGTGGCGGGGATGATTACGGCCGAGGTTGGCACGCCGACCATCGGAATTGGCGCCGGTCCGGAGTGCGACGGCCAGGTGCTGGTGTTCCACGACCTCGTCAACCTGACATTTTCCGCGCCCGCGAAGTTTGTGCGCCGCTACGGCGATGCGGCCGCTGTGATCAGCAACGCGGTCCGCGCCTTTCGGGCGGATGTGAAGTCGCTGCAGTATCCGTCGGATGAGGAGTCCTATCATCTGCCTCGGGAGACGAAAGCCGGACTCGACACCGTCCTCGCGCGGAAACGGGCGCTGCGAAGGTAGAAAATGCTGGCCACGGATTCACACGGATCTCACGGATAGAGCTAAGACCGGCTTCGAGCATCGTGGGCTGCGTTGGTGCTAGGCTATATTTGTCAGGAGGTCGTTATGACTCACTTCTTGCCTGGTTTTTTTCTGCCGTTTCTCGGCTTTGGGTTCGTGATGTATTTTCTGCCTTCGATCCTTGCCTTTGCGCGCAATAAGCGAGATACGACTGCGATTGTGCTGCTGAATTTTTTTCTGGGCTGGACGATGATCGGATGGGTGGTCGCCCTGGTCTGGGCGGTGAAGACGGACGTTCCTGCGGTGGTGCGGTGAGTTTTTTCCCCGTTTCGCACCGACTTGGGCGAACCGGCTTGGCATCTGTTTTGATGATGAGCTTCGCGCTTGCGTGTTCGCAGCGGAACGTGCCACCGCCAGATGCGGCGACTCTTTTGCAGGCCGTTGCGGCGGCTGATCCTGCGAAGTATCCGTCCCTGCAGGAAACCAGGCATTGGAGCAATCCCTATCTCGTGATCCGTCCCGAGGCCGTAGGCCTGCTCACCAGCATCACCGCCAATGAAGAACAGATTTTGAAGCCGGAAGAAGTGTTGAATGCGCTGGCGCGGTTGCCCGTATCCGCCTGGCCTTACGGGCGCGCAGTCGCAATTCTCGTGGATGAGAAGCCTACTGCTTCCGAAGCGGACAAGATCGCGATTCGACGAAACCGCGGCATTGTCGCGGGCGACCTCGAGGGCGCGCACGTCGCGATCGATTGGATTTCCACCCCCTGAAGCACCTTTCCCAGCGATGAAGATCTACGAGACCATCGAAGAGATGCGAGCGGCGTGCCGTGCAGTGCGGCGCAGCGGCCAGCGATTGGGATTCGTGCCTACGATGGGAGCGCTGCATGAAGGACACTTGTCTTTGGTTCGAGCGGCGAGAGCGGCTTGCGACATCGTGGCGGCGTCGATTTTTGTGAACCCTACCCAGTTTGGACCGACCGAAGATCTGGCGAGGTATCCGCGAGATTTCGACCGCGACCGCAACTTGCTCGCGAACGAAGGAGTGGAAATGCTTTTCGCTCCGTCGGTTGAGGAGATGTATCCGGCGGGCGCGGTGACCTGGGTTACGGTGGATGGACTGAGCGCCAAGCTGGACGGGCGTTCGCGGCCCGGACATTTTCGCGGGGTCACGACGGTGGTAGCGAAGCTGTTTCACATTGTCGAGCCGGATGCGGCCTTCTTCGGGCAGAAGGATGCGCTGCAGTTGGCAATCATTCGCCGCATGGTGCGCGACCTGAAGTTTCCCGTGGAGATTATTGCAGGTGCGATTGTGCGCGAGGCGGATGGATTGGCCATGAGTTCGCGCAATACCTATCTCGACAGCGCGCAGAGACAACGGGCGCTGGTGCTGTATCGTGCGCTGCTGAGGGTGAAACAGGCGTGGGAAGCCGGCGAGCGCGATGCGGCAAAGCTCGCAGCTGCCGGTCGCGAAGAAATTGCAGAAGAAAAATCAGTGCGTCTCGACTACTTCGAGATCGTCGACCCGGAGAACCTCGATCCCGTCAAGAACCTGGCCGCCGGCGCTCTGGTCGCGGTTGCGGCTTGGGTGGGCACAACGCGGCTGCTCGACAACATTTTGCTGCCTATGTTATCCGCATAGAAATGTCATCCCTCGCGACGCGAGGGACCTTGGTTCTCGCTTGTGGCAACTGGTTTGCTGCAGCCGGCCCACACTAGGATCCCTCACTTCGTTCGGGATGACAGAACTTACAAGAAAGCAGGATGACAGAACTTACAAGAAAGCAGGAGCTAAGGTCGAGAGCGCACTGCGGCGGAGGCCGCCGAAGAAGTGTCTGCAACGGCATCAGCGGATAGCAGTTGCTGCCGCACCATAGTTTCGATTTGCTCCCAGAGGTGAGGATCGCATTCGCTCTGCATATGGTCGGGAATGAAGACGTGATCAGCCCATGACGCGCCGGGGCACGGCACCGGATTCTTTCGGTAATCCACAAGATAGTTTCCCAGAATCGCAGTTCTATCGGGGTCGGCGGCTGTGATCCTGGGCCGGCCGTGGATGATGCCATGCGGCTGGTAAAAGTTCACGGCCTCGGCGACGTTGGCGGGAATGACGGAATCGTTCTGCCAGAGTTTGGCGACGCTATCGACCTGGACGGTGAGCATAACCGGCACTCCGACACGCTGCAGGTCGCGGGCCAGCGACACGGCCGCGGACGCTCCCCAACTGTGGCCGAAGAGAATAATGCGGGCTCGAGCTTTTTCTTCCGCGGAAAGAACGCCGTCGCGATTGGTATCGAGAAGGCGGATAACAGCGTCGTAGGCTTGCTTCCTGCGGCGGTTCTCAAAAACCCGGACATAAGTATCTTTGGTGAAGGTCCGCCGGATCTGTTGCGCGAACAGAACCGGACCCTGGTGCGGGTTGTCGTGCCTCACAAAACCGCCCACGAAGCCGATCACAATATTCGAGGGAGCCACAGTCTGGGGCCGGACTGCATCCACCGCATGGGAAAGTTGCGGCACAGTTGCGGGTAGAATCGTGAGAGCGACGAGGGAAGCGCGAAATAGACTGAACCAGCGCATGCAGGTTCCTGCGTAGTGAGATGATCTGTTCCGTTCGGAGGATGCTGAAAAAACCGACCAGGGCGGAACATGGACGAGCGTTTCAGCGAAATGCCTTGAGCAGAGCGGCTTCCCGCCATTTGGCCCGAGGAACAGTCTACACCCGCTTGTCAAATCTCCGGCGGTCTTCAGCTTCGGGCAGGTGTTTTTCGTCCGGAAACGAAGGCGTTTCCTGCGAGGATGTACCGCAGCCGCTTGTCGGCCGCCTTGCTGATGCCGATGCGGGGGGTGGTTTTGATGTTTCTGGCGCGGAAGCCGTCGTCGCCGATCCATAAGGCGGAACGGGGCGAGGTCAGGTCGGCGCCGTTGTCACGGGTGCGGGTGATGCCGAAAGCTTCGGCCAGGCGTCCGGGGCCGCTGGTGAGGCGAATCAGATCCCTCGGTCCGTGCACTTCGATTTTTCGCGCCCGCGCCATCTCTTCGATCCCCCGCAACGGCTCGACAGCCCGGAAGAGCACGCCTCCTGCCTTGCCGTCGCGCTCGCACGATACATTCAGGCAGTAATGATTGCCGTAGATGAAATAGACGTAGGCGTAGCCGGGCGGTCCGAACAGGACTGCAGTGCGCGCGGTGTTGCCGGCGGCGGAGTGGGACGCGGGATCGTTTATTCCGAGATAAGCTTCGACCTCGACGATGCGAGCGGCGAGAAACTGGCCGCCGCTGTAGCGCACCAGCACCTTGCCGAGGAGTTCGCGAGCCACGGGCCGCGGCTTGCGGGCGAAGAAGGCGCGATTGAGAGGCTGAAGTTTTTCCCGGTCGACTTTACTTGGCGGTGTGCCCATGCCAGCGAAATCTTAAGCGCAAGACGAGGCTTTCGCGCGCCTAAATTGGCCTGGGTTCTGTATTCCTGGCGGCCGTGACGTTGGACGGAGAATCGTCGAACGATTTGCCCGGTTCGAAAGCCAATTTTTCGTGCTTCGAGCCAACTTTCCTTATGATGTCGTGCCAGCCGTCGTCCCAGCTGATACGAGCCTCTCCATCAACCAAAACCCACCTGCCGTGGCTCTCGCCGTGCGTCTTCTGGGCTTCGCCGTCGGCTTCAAGCGTGATATAGAAATTGCCGCCGTCTCCACCCATGCCTACCTCCCACTTGCCCACGAAGTGGTTCCGGCTGGGTAAGGAAGCACTGTCGGCGGGTTCGAAATCAATGCGAGCGACGGTGGCAGGGAGGTTCTGCTGGTGTCCATCTTTGAAGACGATCACAACGGGAGACTTGAAGTCGATGCGCGCAATCTCCGAGATGTCAAGGGTTTGGCGGTGCCCGTCCTTGAAAATGATCGCGATCGACCCGGAGTTGTCGGCTGCGGCAGCACTCCCGATCAGGCTGCCGGCGGCGGCAAGCACCAGTATGGAGAGAATCGAGACGGCTTTCACAGTTTTGCGCATGGTTGTTCCCCCGCGGAGTCGGTAGAGAGCACGAACAGGTGCTTCCTTGGATGATGGTACGCTCTGAGGCGCAAGTTTGTTCCACTCGTGGTTCGGTCTATGCGGCGCCTTTCGCCGATTCTTTCAGGTAAGCCAGCACGTCTCCCGCATGACCTTCGGCCTTCACCTTGGGAAAGATGTGCTGAATCTTGCCATCCGGGCCGATAACGAACGTGGTCCGGACGATACCCATGACCTTCTTGCCATACATGTTCTTTTCCTGCAGCACGCCAAAGGCGTCGGCGACTTTTTTGTCGGCATCGGCCAGCAGAGAGAAGGGCAGCTGGAATTTCTCCTGAAACTTCTTCTGCGCCTTGGGCGTGTCGGGCGAGATGCCGAGTAACACGGCGCCGGTTTTCTGCATCTGTTTGAAGGTGTCGCGAAACTCGCAGGCCTCGATGGTGCAGCCGGGAGTGTCCGCGCGGGGATAGAAATAAAGCACGACAACTTTGCCGCGCAGACCTTTCAGCGAGACTTCCTTTCCATTCTCGTCCTGCAAAGTAAACTCGGGAGCCTTATCATTGACATGGATGCTCATGATCGCCTCATTCCGGCCGAGGGCCGAACGACTTATGTCCAGAAGGTTCTTATACCGCAGATTGGGGTTCGCCGTCATCGTCGTTCTGGCGTTTTTTGCCGTGATGGTTCCGCGGGGGTTGGCACAGGGAAGGCCCGAGCTTAAGCGCCCGGAGCCCGACGTTCCCCAAGAGAAGCCTCCCGAAGCCAAGAAGAAACCCGTCAAGGGGCCGCGCGCGGTGGCGGTTTTGCAGCTCACGGGCGGGAAGGCGACGTTGATCCCGATCGCAATTCTGGTCGATGGCAAATTTTACGATGCCAGCGAATATAAAGCGGATCCGGTGCCGATGGCGCTCGATTCCGGCACGGTGTATGAGGCAGAGGACTCGGGGGACTCGCTGGGACTATTTACGGTGAGTGGAGCGCTGCACAGCAAGACTCCAGGCGCGGCGCAGCCGTGGTTCGGCGCAGGTTCCTACGTTCTCAACGGAACCGAGCCGGCGAATGCCGCGCACAAAGCGGAAAACGTGCCGGTGGGGCTGAACAGCGGCGATAATGACGCGCCGCCGCGCCTGACTCGAGAAAAGTCGTCGCAGCCCGCGGCGTCGGCGAGTCCAAGTTCCGGGTCGGCCGACAGTGCTCCGGCTTCTGCTGGTCCGTCTCCTAGTACTTCGCCTTCTACTACTTCGGCCGGGACGGGATCATCGGGGCAGCCTGCCGCTACAAAGGCGCCGACTACGACTCCTGCGAGTGGTTCTTCTGGCGGCCGTGAGCCTGCTGGACAGACTCCCGGAGGTTCATCGGCGTCAGGCAAACCTGCGGATCAAAGTGCCAAGCCGCAAGCGCCGACGGCAGCGCCGACTTCGCCAGGTCAAACTTCGCCAAGTCAAACGTCACCAGGTTCTCAGGCCCCGGCATCGCAAGGTCAGGCGGAGCAAGGTCAAACGGGTGACTACTATCGCCCCACGCTGCGGCGCGGCAAGCCTACGGAAGGGCCGCCGCCGGATGAAGACGTCGAAGCGGCGCCGAAGACCGGCAAGCCTGACGCTCCGGTAAGCGCATCTGCCGCCGCGGTGCCTGTGAAACTTGTGCCGGCAATTTCCGATGCGGGTGGGCCGGAACCGAAGTCGTACAAGTTCTTTTGGAAGACTGGCGAAGAGGACGAGCGGCGCAATCAGATGCTTGCCCTGGCGGGAGCTGAAATTCAGGCTTACGTAAAGACGCTGGCCAGAAATCAAATTCCGGCGAACCCTCCGGCAAAGGCGGCTACCGTGCGGCACAAGGCTCCGGCTCCGGCAAAGCCGATTCAGCCGGTGCTCGAAAATGTTCAATTCCATGCTTTCGATGTGTGGTCGAACAACCAGATCGTGATGATCCTGACCGCGGATGCGCACTTTCCGCCCGCGCCGGGAGCGACCGCCGAGCCGGAAGAGTATTCCATTACGCTGGTGACACGAACAGATATCTACGGTGATCTGCGCAAGCTGTATTCGGGAGTGACCGACAAGTTTCACCTCGACGTAACCCCGCGGATGGAACTGATTGATGCCGTGGATGCGGACGGAGATGGTCGTGGCGAATTGTTGTTCCGTGAGACCACGGATGCCGGCAAAGGGTATGTGATCTATCGGGCGGGCGCAGACAAGCTCTTCAAGATGTTCGACAGTCTGGGCGAGGAGGAGTAGCGGCCTTCAGTTCTCAGCTCTCAGTTAACGCTTTTGGGCAATTACTGAGAACTGAGAACTGCCTCTAGGTTTCGATGCCTACGTGGCAGACGCGGCCGACCAGGTAGTCGGAGGCGGACTTGCCCTCTTCCATGGCTATGACTTCAATGGGAAACTCCTGATTGTGGGGACGCAGAATCAGATGATTGCCTGCGGTTTCCACGTATTTCACCGTGCAATTATCGTTCTTGAGAACCGCGTACATATTGAACTCGCCCTTGCGATAAGGCTTGAGCGAGTTGTAATGGCGGTCGATGAGGAGTGTGGCTCCGGGAAGCAGGCGGGGATACATGCTCATCGCTTCGCGGTTGTCTACCTTGATGAGCACAAAACGTTCCCACTGCCGGCGATCACCTTCGGTCTCTGGTTTCAGCTTCTTAAGAAAAGTTTTCTTAAATTTCAGGATTTCTTTGACGTCCATGCTGGTAATGAGGGGATGAGTGGCGGCTACGGTTCCGTCGGTTAGGAGGACGTTCTGGAATTCGTCGTTGCTGGGAGGCAGGATAGAAGCGCGTTTGTTGACCTCGGAGGGGTCGAGCAAATCGAGCACGGAAAGATGCTGGACGGCGAGGACCCGGTCCATCCCCTCTAGGCTTAAGCCGCGCTTACGATTCAGGAAATTGGAGATGTGAGCCTGTTTAAAGCCAGTCTGTTGCGCCAGCCGAAGGCCGGTCAGGTGGCCTTCGTCGATGCGCTCCCAGAGCGTTTCGCGCAGGTTGTCTTGCAATACGCGGAATTTCATGGCAGGGAGTATAGCACGGCGAGGTATAGCACCATGCTAAGTGGAGGGATTTCCACAGACCCTTTGGTCTAACGACCTTGACTCGGAAAATTGGCAGCTATACGATCGCGATATTGTATAACCCAACTTCTCCCTCAGGGACCTTCCGTCATGACCGGTTTAGATAACTACAACGAAGCAAAGAACTTTGTCGAATTTCGCCGGAAAGTGCGCGCGGCCGAGGTGCTTTCCGGCTCCATGCAAAACCTGTTGAAACTGCTCCAGTTCAGTGGACGAGTCAGTGTGGTTTTGCAAAATGGCCGAGTGCTGAAGTCGGGATATGAGGAAGGATTTTTTCGCCAGCACGAACCGGGCTCTGGTCTGGAGTCCGGGGTGGCGATCGAACCGTAAAAGGCTTCCGGCAAATGGGTTACTCGTTTTGCCGGATGTGTATGTTTAGCAAGCACGATCAAGCAGCGAGTTTGACAAGTAAATAGCTCAAGCAGGTCATCGTAAGAGAAACGAGCCCTGCGTTCGGTTCCCGCTCGAGGAGCGGCAGCCGGCGCAGGGCTTTTTTTTTCGGCTGCAGCCTTCGGGCTTCGGTAAATGTGCTTCAACCGCAATACACCGGTTCGCAACGCGAGCCCGGAGCCCAGGAGGAATGATGAAAGCAAAAGCAAAAGACAAGTCTCGGCAAGAAGAGCGGCTTGAACTGAAGTATTGCGAACGGTGCGGAGGGTTGTGGCTGCGTCCCGTGGATAGTGGGCAAATTTATTGCGTGGGTTGTGGGCGCGAAATGGCTCAACTGCCGGCGGCTTCGCGGGAACCGGAAACCGCCCAGTTGCCGCGTGGACCGCGATGGGGCGCGGATGGCGGCGATTGCGACAGCTACGGGGGAGACGAAGAGAAGGATCTGGATGCGTCGGCAGGTGTGGCATGAACGGCTTGGTGGATTGGATTGGGGCAGAGGCAGACGACTGCGCCCCTGAGGATGCGCTCACCTCGGGCTTACCGCCGGCCCCGGAGAATGAGCAGGCTCGCGATGAACCTTCGGAGGAGGGCGCACCATGTGAGGAGTCGCCGGAACACAACTTTCCGGCGGGATTGAATGTTCCAGACGATGCTCCGCTGGAAGATGCTCGGCTTGAAGACGCGAGACTGGAGGACGATCCTCTTGATCGCAATCCTGATTTGTGGCTTTATCGAAAGCGCACGGTGGGCCTATTGCGGCGCTACATGCGCTTTTCGTTAGAGACCGGGCGGTTGCCATCGTTTGTGGGGAGAGAGTTCTTCCGCGCGAAGGTGACGTACTACACCGCGACTACGTTCGAAGACCGGGTGATCTTCGTGCGGGACGTGGAGAAGTGCCTGGATCGGCTGGAGTACTGGGATCAGCAATTAATCGTGCGCATCATTCTGCAGGAACACGGTCAGGAGCAAACTGCACGAATTCTACAATGCGGCTTAAGGACGGTGGAACGAAGATTGCCAGAGGTGCTCGACCTGCTGAGCGAAGACTTTCTCAGAGTGGGATTGCTGGCCGGGCTGCCATCGAGGAGGGAGTTTTCGCAATGACAAAAATCTTGTCAAGAGGGGAATTCGATCGAAAAATGCGCAAGTTGTTGATGACATGGCAAATATAAATTTGCAAAATGTGGCGGGTTTACCCATTGCAAAATGCTATTCTGAATATATAGAGTAAAGAAAAAAAGAAATGCTCTAGCAATCTTTCGTGGCGCGCTGAAAAGCGCGCCATTCGTTTTTTTGGGGGAGGGCCTGCCAGGGACCGCGGGGGCTAAAGCCCGCCGATTCCTGGTGCGCTTCTGACGCAGGCCTAGAAGGCCTGCTCCTCCCAAGTTTGCTGCATCGCAGCTCCGCGCACTGGCGGCGTGGAATCTGCGGGTTAAGTCGCTGCTGACTCATGAGATTGCCTGACGGCTGAAGCCGGGATTCGGACGACGCCGACAGTTTCGGGGAGGGCTAGCCGTGAGCATGAAAAAGAAGGCAAAGGGAAAAAGCAAGGGGAAGGCGAAGAAAACAGCGAAGAAGAAAGCTTCGGCGAAAACGAGAGCTCCTTCGAAAAAGAAGGGCAAGGACATTGTCCAGGTACGCGAGAACATCAACGAACTGGTGAAAGACTCGGCGAAGGATATTGCGACCGAGGTGATTAAAGTGGCGAAGACGGGGCAACTGGCGTCGGCGAAATATTTGTTCGAGGCTGCGGGAATATATCCGGCGACCGAACAGACGAGCGTGAATCCGATCGAACGATCACTGGCTCATACTTTGCTTACCCGCATGGGATTGCCACTGGATCCGGTGATTTGTGACGAGGAGCCGATGCCGGCTGTATTGCCAAGCAACGCGAAAAACAAGTGCGCTGAGACCAATGTGCAGGACGATGCTGAGGAAAATCCCGAGGGAGAACGAGAGAGAGAGTCAGCTGCGGCAGAAAACGAGCAACGGTTCGACGTTCTGGGCCGGGAGGATACCGTAAAATGAAGCGCGGGAGTTTCAATTCGAGAGAAATGGAGGCGCGGGACGCGCTGTCGGTTTCTCCACGGGTGGGACCGCGGGGGAGAAAGCTGCGGAATGCTGATCCGTGGCCGGACCGTTGGGGCAGCGGGTTGGGGGTGATCGACGGCGTCCCAATGGTGGAGTATCCCCGGGATGTTCGGCGGAACGTTCGGGTAGGCAATTATGGAAGTCAGGCACGGCGCAGGTTTGGGATGGATATAACGTGGCTGGACGACCGGATCGCGGTCGGAGGCGGAATCTGGTCGGCGGAGAACATGGCGAAAGTGTCGCGTGCCGGGATCACGCATATCATCAACATGCAGATCGAGTTTGATGACACGCCGCTGGCGGAGCCGCACGGGATCGTGGTGCTCTGGAATCCGGTGGACGATGACTTCGAGTTCAAGCCTCCGGAGGTGTTTGAGTGCGGAGTGAAGTTCGCGTTGGAGGCGTTGGAAGATCCGAAGACGAAGCTGTTTATTCACTGCGCGGCTGGAGTACACCGGGCGCCGATGATGACGCTAGCGTTGTTGGGAGTAATGGGGTGGACGGTGGATGAGGCCATGGATTTGATCGAAGCAAAACGTCCGGTGGCTGATTTTGCCGAGGTTTACGTGCGGAGCGTGGAAGAGTTTTTGAAAGGGCGGAGATAGGGTGCGGGCGGGATAGGTGGTGGCGGAGGCAGGTTGCATAGGTCCTTCGCTTCGCTCAGGATGACAAGAGTGAGTTTGAGGAGGAAGTATGTTTCTAATACGCCGTCCTGCGGGACGGATTTTTTATTTGGCGCTGACGGTGGTGATCGCGGCGACCGGCATCCGACTGGACGCGGCTCCGAAGAGTGGGCCGGCGCTTACGAGCGTGGTCGACACCGTGTACAGGGCGGATGGCAGTGAGGCCGAAGGCACGCTGGTGATTACCTGGCCGGCATTTGTGGCGGTGAGCGGCGCGGCGGTAGCGGCAGGAGCGTTGAATGTGACGCTGGGATCGAATGGCGCGTTGAACGTGGCGCTGGCGACCAACGCGGGCGCGACTCCTGCGGGGGTCTACTACACCGTCGTCTATCAGTTGCAGCCCAGCGAAGTGCGAACGGAATATTGGGTGGTGCCGACGAGTTCTCCTGCCACGCTGGCGCAGGTGCGGACTACGCCGGGATCGGGAACGGCGGCGCAGCCGGTATCGGTGCAGTATGTAAATTCAGCACTGGCAGCGAAAGCGAACGACACTGCGGTGGTGCATCTAGCCGGGACGGAGACGGTGACGGGGACCAAGAGTTTTTCTACTCCACCGAATGTGCCGACGCCGGTGGGTACGGGCGATGTGACGAATAAGGCGTATGTGGATGCGGCGATCTCAAATGTGGGGGCAGGGAATTATTTGCCAACGGCTGGGGGAGCAATGACGGGGCCTCTAACGCTGAGTGCCAGCCCGACGGCGCCGCTGCAAGCAGCTCCGAAGCAATACGTGGATCTGGCAGCAGCCTCGAAGGCGAACCTGGTGAGCGGGCTGGTGCCAACGAGCGAGCTAGGAAGTGGAACGGCTTCCTCGCTGAATTGCCTGCTGGGAAGTGGGGCGTGGGGATCATGCGGGTCGAGCGCGAACGCTACAGAGATTCAGAGCGTGCCGGTGGGATCGACTTCGCCTGCGAACGGGCAAGTGCTGACGTATTCTTCATCGGCGGGGCAATATGCGCCGGCGACGCCGAGCGGCGGTGCGGGCGGCTTGTCAGTAAGTCCATCAGTGAGCCAGAACGTGGTGCAGCCGGGCGGCACGGCGCTTACGGCGAACAATTTCAACAACATTACTTATTCGGTGCCCAGCTACAACTGGTCACAGAATCCCAGCGGGACGATTGCGGCGGGATCGAACACGGTCACATTGAGTCCGTGTCCGATTGGGCTGACGGTAAACAGTCCGGCGGGGGCGCAGACGTTTGTTTATATCTCGGGGGTGGGGACACCGGAAGCAGTATTGATTACTTCAACAACTTGTGCGCAGGCGGGAGGAGCAGGCGGAACCATAACGTTTACTGCAGCTAACACACATGGTTCCGGGTATACGGTTGGATCGGCCTCGCAAGGAGTGCAGGAAGCGATTAATGCCGCGTCGTTCCCGCCGACTTATGCCGGTGGTAGTGCGGCGCTGGGATCGGTTGTAATTTCGCCGGCGCAATACACGTGGCAGGCGCGGGTGACGGTGAGCGCGCCGAACATGGTGTTGGATTTCTCGGGCTCAGTCATAACCTGCGCGATGGCTGACACTTGTTTGTTCATCGGAAGCAATGCGCACTCCACTTATGTGTGGGATGTCACCGTGGAACATTTTGTGGGAGAGGCGGCTTGCAACAATTGCAACTATCCGATGATCGAGGATCAAGCGCAGAAGACTCATTTCCTCGACATTGGATCCGCCAATCCATTTCCCGTGGGCAGCGTTACCAGCGGGAGTTCGTTCGGGTCGCTGATTCAAGTGGATAACGACCAGGCGGCGATTATCGATGGGCTGTCGACCTATCAGGCGCGGTGGTATCACTGCACGTCAACGTTCTGTTCAGTAGCGGTGAAAGGAGCCGGCGGAAGCGGCAATGCTGGAGTGCTTTATATCAAGAACAGCAACCTGAGCCTCTCTTGCGGGGCGAACGGGGTTGACAATCAAGATGCGAACACGCTGCGAATTTCGGATTCTGTGATTCAAGGTCAGGCGCAGTTCGCAGTGCGGTCGAGCGGGGTCTACTCCAATGTTCCTAACGTGGAGTTAGACAATGTTTACGGTGAGGTCGCCGGCTGCGCGGGCAGCAATCCCCTAGGTCTGGGCGAAGCTGGGTTGATTGTGGAGGGTGGATTCGCTTCGGTGAAGAACTCTGTGGGGCCAGTAGGTTCGGCTCCGGTATTTGCGAATACGGGATCGACGCAATACAACTATTATGTCATCGCCCGGAGTTCCACGAACGGAGCCAGCGCTCCATTCCTGGCGGGGATCGCGCTCACTAATCAGACGGGAAGCATTTCAGTAGTCTGGCCACAGTTCGGGACTACGGGGACGATCACCTACGACGTAATCCGCACCTCCGGGCAAGCAAATAATCCCGCACCCTACACGGCGATTTGTACGGGGGGCACGACGACGGGTTGCGGCTCCGTGGCAACAGGATTAACTGTGGGATCGGCGTGCGCGGCGGTCGGGTCGACCAACGTTTGCAGCTTTAGCGACACGGCCTCGACCAGCACCACGAGTTACACGGTTACGAGTCCGGCCAACTACTGGCCAGCCTTGCCTTTCTGGAATGGTTCAGTGATCTTCACTACGCCGGGGGACGTGGTGAGTTCTGGCCCAAGTCCTGGCGGTGTGTATTTTGATCGCTTCGGGGACAATGTGGCGAACTCGGGACAGAATCCCGTGAGCCAGGTGCTGAGCAGTTTCGGGACTTTGATCCCGAAGATCTTCGCACTCGATTGCAACGGACTCTATGGTGGAACGTGGGTCACCTGTCTAGAAAACACGAGCGGGAGCACAGCAGGGTCCACTCTTTTGCTCGCCGGGGCCTACAACGCTCCAGATAACCCGGGGACCAAAGGACGGTTGATTTTGGAGGAAGGACCCTATGGTGAAGTTGCCGGCGGGCACAAGATTACGCTGGTTGACTCGAATCCTGCCAAGACTTTGAGTACAGGCGGATTGCGGCCTAGCTACGACGCGAATGACACCTATTTGGGACTGGATAACGCGTCGGCGGCTTCCGCGTCGAATGCGCAACTGGCATTTGGGGCGCCGACGGCGATTTCGAATTACATCGGCAACGTGGGAGATAACGTCAGTTTCTTGGAACGGCTGACCGCTTCGCTGAAGACGTTCAACGTGCCGGTGAAGGTCAACGGAAACCTGACGGTGACGGGGACCTGCACGGGATGCGGTTCAGGAGTGGTGAACAGCGGGACGGCGACGCAACTGACGCTGTACTCGGCGAACGGAGCGGCGGTGAACGGAGACAGCGAGCTTACGGATACCGGGTCGACGCTGAACTATACGGGAAGCAACGGGATTATGGCGGCGGGGGGAACGTTCAGCGGGAATGTAACGGTGAATGGGCAACTGCTGGTGGCGGGGCCGTGGACGGTGAGTTCGCCGGTGCCCGGGGCGGCGATGGCGGCGGCGGGCGCGGGCACTTCGGCGCTGGGGATCTCAAACGACGGGAACTTTTATATATCGGCCAACGCAGGGACTCCACAGAAGGTGGCAACGACGGCGACGAGTTCCTACTTCTCGAATCTTTTCCAGGAAGATACGAATGACCTGGGCGAATTCGTGGTGGGAGGAGCGGCGCAGAATCTGCATGTGTACTCGAGTTACGCGAATAGCTCGACTTGGCTGCGGATATCGATGGGATACGACGCAACTGACAACTACGCAGTGTTGCGGAGCGAAAGTTCGTCACCTGGAACGGCGCCGGCGCCCGGATTGGGTTTCTGGATCAACAATGGGCTGAAGTGGGTGGTGGATGCGAGCGGCAATTTCAAGCCCTGGGCGGATCAGAGTTACAACGTCGGTACGTTCAATAGTACGAGCGGCAGCGGGTTGCGGCCGGGGACGGTTTACGCGGCGGGAAACGCAACTAGTGGAAGCGGCTTTGAATTGGGGAAGTTTGCCAGTGAGAGTTACGAACTCTGCAATGACACGGCGGGCACGGTCATTAATGGGTTGGCAGTGCTCACTGCTGCGGGCTGCGCGGCGGCGTCCTCGAGTGCGCTGACCAGCGGAGCTATTGGAGTGGTGATTTTCAACGCCGGGACTTCGGGGGTGGTTACGCTGGCGCGCGAGGGGTCCGTTTTTTGCAGCTTCGATGGGACCGCGACTGTGGTTGGGGATTACGTTGTGCCTTCGAGCACGCCGAGCGGCAGCCCCGCCGTTTATCCTTACTGTCATGACGCGGGCGCTACGCGGCCGACGGCGACGCAGATCCTGGGCCGGGTGTTGCAGGCGAGTTCGGGCGGCGCGACGGTGCAGATGTTTCTCGACATGCCGGGGTCGAATGTGAGCAACAGCGTTTCGTATTCGATTCCGTGGTTTACGACGAATACAACGGGGACGGCGATCAGCTTTTCGAGCACGGCGAGCAAGGCGGAACTGTGGGGCGTGGTGCTGACGTTTCCGCTGACCACGACCCAGGTAACGTATGACGTTTCTACGGCGGACAACACTAGCAACACATATGACATTGGAGTGCTGAACAGTTCGGGCACGGTGGTGGCGCATATTGGGAGCACCGCGGGGACGACATTTGCACCGAGCACGGGATACAAGACTTTGAGCTGGACCGCGAGCGCGACGCTGCAGCCGGGAAAATATTATCTGGCGATTACGAGCAGTTGCACGAGCGGGTGCGCGCAGATCTACGGCGGGAGTTCGGCGGGGTTTACATTTCTGGGAGGGAGCAGCGGGACGGCGGAGAGCGTGTCGGCGGGCGGGACGCTGAATAATGGGATCACGATTCCGGCCGACAATCCGACGGAGGCAACGATCATGAGTTGGGAGATCCATTAGAGTTGGGAGCGGGGCCTCGAGGGCCATCGGCGGGAGCCGGTGGCCTTTTTTGTTGGGGAGGGCGGGGTGGCTCAGCTATCAGCTGTCAGCAGGCAGAAAAACCTATCGAGCTGCGCTCGATGGACAGCCGAGGGCGGCTGTCCCCACATTTAGTTAAACGTCAGTTTCACGAATACTTTTTCTGGAGGAGAGAGTTATGAGCACTGCGATCAATCCGGAAGCTGCGACACCATCGGTTCCACAGGCGTTTGAGCAGAGTGATCGAAATCCCCCGGTTACGGAATTCGGCGGGATAGATGCCGGGGGCGGGCAGTTGCCGACTCCGGCTGGTTCCGAAAGCCGGGTGACTCAGCCTGGGCCTGCGCCGTCGGTGGATGCTGGGTTGACGAATTACGACACCGCGGACGGCGCGGACCAGCCGCAGGACGAGGCGGAGCGAGAAGGTTGACCTAGCAATGAGGTGTCGAGCTGCGCTCGAGTGGACAGCCGAGGGCGGCTGTCCCCACATTTACTTATGAAGGCATGGTTTTTGAGGCCATCGGCTAGAGCTGATGGCCTTTTCTATTGGGAAGACGAGAGAAGCGAGAGGGATATGGCTGTGAAGGGTTCTATCAAAGCCGGCAAGAAAGCGAAGAGGCAGAAGTACGCCTCGACAAGGCCGGAGCCGACCGGTCGACTGCGCGAAAGAAATCGAGCGGCAAATCGTCAGGCTCCGTTCAGTGTGATCGCGGTTAAGATCCCGGTCGCGCGAAAAATCCTCGTCCTTATCTTTCTGGCATGGAGTGGTCTGGCCTCGGCTACGACTTATTACGTCAGCTCCAGCGCGGGGAGCGACTCGAACAACGGCACCTCCTCATCGACGCCGTGGCAAACGATTGCGCATGTGAATGGGCAGATGTTTTCGCCGGGGGATTCGGTTCTGTTCAAGCGGGGAGATGTTTGGAATGAGAGTCTGGCGCCTGCTTCTTCGGGTAGTTCGGGAAATCCGATTGCGTTTGACGCGTATGGGACGGGGGCGGCGCCGAACTTGACTGGGTATTATGCTGTGCCGTCTTCGGCATGGGTGCTGGTGACGGGCAATGCCTGGAAGGCGCCGGTGCCGTCGACTTATTCGGCGATCAATTTTTGTTTGTTCGGATCGGTATGGGGTCAGAAGGTGGCGGCAGTGTCGTCGAACCTTACGGCTTGGGGCAACTTCTACCTGGCAAATGGATTCGTCTACGTTTTCGCAACGGAGAATCCCGCGACCTATTACAGCGTGCAGATTGTGCCGATGGGGTTGAGTAATGTGCCAGTGATTAATGTCAACGGGCAATCGTGGCTGACCTTTCAGCACTTCCTGGTGAACTGGTTCGATCAGTATGGGGTTTATGTGCAGGGAGCGAGCGACCACCTGGTGTTCGCGAACATGGAAGCGGACTCCATGGTTCCGCAGGGCACGCAGCCGTTGGGATTTTATGTGGATGAAAGTGCGCCGGGGCCCGGAGATATCAAAATCTATAACGCGGAGGGACTTTTTGGCGACAAGCCGGGGTCCGAGAAAAAAGATGCGGCGATGTCATTCTTACAGAATGCGCTGGCAATGACAGATGCCGTGGCTACGAGGGAGATTATCAATCCCGAAAATTTCAAGAACGGGATCTCTAAAATAATTGATGGCACGGTCGAGTGCCTCAACGCATCGACCTGGTGCAAACATGCGCCAGCCCAAAGCAGTCAGCCTAGCGCCTAGACGCGTTCTAGCCGACCTCTTCGCTCCACGTTTCCAGATTCTTCTTCACCAGAGCCATGAACTGGTCGGCCACGGCGCCGTCGATCAGGCGGTGGTCGTAGCCGAGCGTGAGGTGAACGACGGAGCGGATGGCGATGGAATCGTTGCCTTCCTTGTCGGTGACGACGAGGGGTTGCTTGGTGATGCCGCCCACTCCCATGATGGCGGCGTTGGGCTGATTGATGATGGGCAGTCCGAAGACGGCGCCGAACTGGCCGGGGTTGGTGACGGTGAAGGTGGAACCTTCGACATCCTCGGGCTTGAGCTTCTTGCTGCGGGCGCGTTCGCCGAGGTCGGTGATACCGCGCTGCAGGGCGAGGAAGTTGAGGTCGCCAGCGTTCTTGAGGACGGGGACGATGAGTCCCCAGTCGAGGGCGACGGCAATGCCCACGTTGATGTTGCGGTGGTAGCGGATGTTGTCGCCTTCGAGCGAGGCGTTGATGATTGGCCACTGTCGTATCGCGATGATGGCGGCACGCACGAAGAACGGCATGAAGGTGAGGCGCACGCCGTGACGCTGCTCGAAGGCGTTCTTGTGTTTGGAGCGCAGGGTCACGATGCGAGTGAAATCCACTTCATACATGCAGTGGACGTGAGCGCTGGTGCGACGCGACTCGATCATGCGCTGGGCGATGATCTTGCGCATGTTGGTCATGGGGACGAGATCGCCGGGATAGGCTGCGGGAGCGGCGGGACGGGGCGCAGTTGGCGCCGGTGCCGGTGGCGCCTCGCTTCGCTCGGCGGGACGGACGAATGCGTCCGTCCCCACACGAGCCTGGTTCTCTATGAAGGCGGTTATGTCCTGCTTGGTGATGCGGCCGCCGAGTCCGGTGCCGGTGACTCGGGAAAGATTGACGCCGTGCTCGCGGGCGATCTTGCGGACCAGAGGTGAGGAGCGGGCTTCTTCGTCCTCCGACTCTTGCGCGGGCGCGGCGCTGGCTGGCGGGGCAGGTGTGGCGGCGGGCTTCTTCTCTTCTTTCTTCTCTTCCTTTGCTGGCGGCACCGCTGCCGGGGCGGCTTTCGCGGGTTTGGCTGCGGCTTCGCCATCGACGGCGATGGTGCCTACTACCGTGTTTACTCCCACCGTTGTACCTTCGGTGACTTTGATTTCCTGCAGGACTCCGGAGGCAGGCGCGGGAATTTCGGCATCGACCTTGTCGGTGGAGATTTCAAAGAGCGGCTCGTCACGTTGAACCTTGTCGCCGGGCTTCTTCAGCCACTTGGTGATGGTGCCTTCGACGATGGACTCGCCCATCTGGGGCATTATGATGTCAGTCGGCATGATTTCCTTCCACGCGGCCCACGGTTCTGGATGGAGGGCCGGACGCAAACGAACATTATAGCGGGTTGAGTCTGAGTTGAAGAGTCGAGCTGTCTCGGTATTCCACGCGAAGCCGTATTTCTCTCTCCATCATTTCTTCTCTTCTTCACCAGTTGGGGCGGCTACGCCGAAGCTGGTCTTCCAATAATCCTGAACGGCGGGCGGGAGTTTGTCCATGTGCGAGATCAGGCTGGTGATCTTCCACATGTCCTGCTCGCTTAAGGTTTTGTCCCAGGCGGGCATGCCCGTGTAACGGACGCCGGTACGGATGGTGTAGAAGACGTGCCACTCGGGATCGTCGGGCGGATCGGAGATGAGATTGGGAGGCGGCGGGTAGAAGGAGTTTGCGAGAGAGGCGGGCTTGCGATCGAGTCCGCCATGGCAGAGGGCGCAGTTCATGGTGTAGAGCTTCATGCCATCTTCAAGATTCTGATCACTGGGCGGCAAGGGATTGGTGACGTGAGGAGCGTGGCGCTCCATAGAAGCGTCGACGGCGACATTGGCCAAGTGATGCTCCCAACGAGGCGGTGCCACGTTAGCGTAGGTTGGAATGAAGCCGAGCGCGGCCAAGCCGAGTCCGCCTAGAATAAGCACGAGAAGAGTAACGATTACGCCGAGAATAAATTTGCGCATGAGTCCCTCCTGACGGAGCTATTGTGGCAGATGCAGTGGGTGGGGCGCTAGTTTTGGGCAGCATTCCCAGGAAGTCGTTCTGAGCAGGGTGCCGACGCCTCTCTGCGCTCGGCTGAACGGGCGTAGGCGCCCGTTCCCACGCATTCTTTCCGTGCTCGATCGTTTCAATACGCTTTCAGGCGGCGGGCTTCACGGACTACGTCTTCAACCTTGGGCAAGTAGTGCTCTTCCTGCGGGGGAGAGAATGGGATTGCTGAATCCAAGCCCGCGATGCGGACGATCGGGCCATCGAGGTCGTCGAAGGCTTCTTCGTTGATGATCGCTGCGATTTCGCCGGCGAGCCCTCCGGTGCGGGAGTGTTCGTGCAGAATGATGACCTTGTTCGTCTTCTTCACGGTGTGCGCGATGGCTTCGCGGTCGAGAGGCGAGACGGTGCGTAGGTCGAGGATCTCGATATCGATCGCGTCGTTTTTTAGAATCTCGGCGGCTTCTAAGGCTGTGTGCACCATCGCGGCATAAGTAATGATGCTGAGGTCTCGTCCCTCGCGGACGATATTGGCTTTGCCGATGGGGACAACGTAATCTTCCGCGGGGACTTCGCCTTTGATGCGGCGGTAGAGATATTTGTGCTCGAAGAAAATGCAGGGGTTGTTGTCGCGGATGGCAGCTTTGATCAGGCCTTTGGCGTCGTAGGGCGTGGCCGGGCAGATGACCTTGAGGCCCGGATTGTGGACGAACCACATCTCGGGATTCTGCGAGTGGAACGGACCGCCGTGAACGTATCCGCCGCTGGGGCCACGCAGGACCAGCGGGGCGGGCGCGCCCCAGAGGTAGTGCGTTTTGGCAACCATGTTCGAGATCTGGTTGAAGGCGCAGCCGATGAAATCCATGAACTGAAATTCGGCGACGGGTCGCATGCCGGTGAGCGACGCACCGAAGGCCGCGCCCACGATGGCGGATTCGGCGATGGGGGTGTCGATGACGCGCTCGGGGCCGAAGCGGTCGATGAAGCCGTCGGTGACTTTAAAAGCGCCGCCGTAGATGCCGATGTCTTCGCCGAGGCAGAAGACGGAAGGATCGCGGTCCATTTCTTCCCAGATTCCCTGGCGGATGGCTTCGAGGTAGGTTAGCTGCATAAGCTTCTTTGCTACGGATTTGCACGAATCAACACGGATTTCTCTATTTCAAATGCCCGGCTGCTTCGGTCTGCTTGTAGCCGGCCGTTCCCTTCTTCACCTTTGGGATCCCATACTTCGGTTTGATGTCGTGGCAGCCGTCTTCGCAGAAAACGCCGCCCTCGGCTGATTCCGGCGTTGGCATCGGGGAGTTCACCGCGATTTCGCGCTCCGCTTCGACCACGCGCTCAACTTCTGAAATCAATTCCGTATTTTCTTTCGCCGTGAGCCACTTCTTTTCTTTCACGAGGTAGTTCTCGAAGCGCGCGATCGGGTCGCGCTTTTTCCAGAAGTCGAACATCGGCTTGGGTACATAGGCGGCGGCGTCGTGGATGGCATGGCCTTTCATGCGCATCATTTTGGCTTCAATGAGGGTTGGACCTTCGCCACGGTGGGCACGCTCGACGGCGTCGCGGGCTGCGTCGTAGACCTGACAGGCGTCGGTGCCGTCGACGATCACGCTGGGAATGCCGTATCCGATGGCCCGTTCGGCGAGGTCTTTGCAGCGGTATTGCATCTCGGAGGGCGTGGAATAAGCCCACTCGTTGCTCTCGACGAAAAGCACGAGGCCGAGGTTCTGCACGGCGGCGAAGTTGATGCCTTCGTAGGTGACGCCGGTGGATTGGCCTCCGTCGCCGATGTAGGTCATAACAGCGATGTTGCGTCCCTGGAGGCGTGCGCCGAGCGCTACGCCGGAGAGAACGGGAATGAGATCGCCGAGCATGGAGATGGGCGAGACCATGTTGCGCTTTTCGATGTCGCCGAAGTGCGAGGTGCCATCGCGGCCGTGTGTGGGCGAATCCGCTTTGGCCATGTACTGCATCATGGTGTCGGAGGCGCGAAAGCCGCGGACCAGCAGCGAGCCCTGGTTGCGAATCATGGGCGCGAACCAGTCGTCCTTATCGAGCGCGTAGGCGGAGGCGCAGGAGCAGGCTTCCTGACCGAGTCCGAAATAAACTCCGCCGACGACCTTGCCCTGCTTGTACAGATTTTCGAGCGCGACCTCCATCTTGCGGTTCAGCAGCATGTAGCGATAGATCTCGATGCACTGCTTTTTGTCGAGATACTTAGAGTCACGGATGGGAGGGACCGGAGCGCCGAGGTTACCTGTGACTTCGTAGCGAACGTGCTCGACCCCGTCTTTATCTTTTTCTATGGCTTGGCGGACGCTGAGGTTGGGATGCTCCAGGCGCATATCCGGGATCGAGTAGGTGCGCACGTCCGTTGTGGTGGGTGTTGACTGAAATGCCCCGTTACGCCGACGGCTTCCGTTCGTTCCACTCTTGGAGTTCTTCTTCTTGATTGCCATGGTGAGGCCTACGCCTAGTCGCAATTGTAAATGCTATCGCGAGAGTGGCGCATTGGGCTAGGCCCAGGTGGTGTCATCCTCTTTGTGGAGCTGGCGGAACTCGGCAGGACGTCGCAATGGGATGCCAACTGTGTTTCCAAGCAGCGCATCGAGAGTATCGACCCAGAGCATCTGGCTGGAGAACACTATGCCGAAGTTGCGCGAGATGGATTCGGCGACTTCGTTCAAGTCGAGTGGCCTGCCTAGCTCCTGTTGCATCGACGTGACTGGTCGTGCGGTGATCCCGCAGGGGATGATCAGGTTGAAGTAGCTGAGGTCGGTGTTTACGTTCAAGGCGAAACCGTGAGAAGTGACTGAGCGGGAGATGTGGACGCCGATGGCGGCGAGTTTAGCTTCGGGCGCGTGGTCGGGCGCGCTCGCTTCGCTTCGCTCGACAGCCGAGGCGGCTGTCCCCACATGGCTTGTGGCGACGTCTGGATTTGTCCAGACGCCTGTTAGGCCTGACACCCGCTTGGTCGGGATTGCGAAGTCAACGCACGTGCTGATCAGAACTTCTTCGAGACGACGGACGAACTCTACCGCACCAAGTGTCTTGCGCTTGCTGTCGGGCGTAGCGAAGCCGCGCAGGTCGAAGATGGGATAGCCGACGATCTGGCCTGGTCCGTGGAAGGTGACATCGCCGCCGCGGTCGCACTCGAAAAGCTCAACGCCGCGCTGGGCAAGGAGTTCGGGCGAAGCGATTACGTTTGCGGCTTTTGCATTGCGACCCAGAGTGATGACGGGCTTGTGTTCAAGCAGGAGCAGGACGTCGCCAATTTTTTCTTCTTTGCGCAGAGCGACCAGTTGCTGCTGCAGGCGCAAGCCGGTGGTGTAGTCGATGGTGCCGAGTTGGATGAGAGAGATCAAGGTCTGTTCGCCACGGATTCTCAAGGATTCACACGAATCGAGATCAAGTCCTGGTCTATCCGTGTTCATCCGCGTGATCCGTTGCTAAGAAGTTTCATGCGTTGATCGCGATCCCGTATACGCTGTTTGCCGCATCCAGCATAGCTTCCGCCAATGTCGGATGCGCGTGGATCGTCCACATCAAGTCTTCGACGGTAGCTTCCAGTTCTATCGCGGCGACGGCCTCGGCGATCAGTTCTGTCGCCTGCGGGCCGATGATGTGCACACCGAGAATCTCTCCATAGTCGGCGTCGGAGACAATCTTGATGAAGCCCTCGTGCTGGCCGACGATTGAGGCGCGCGAGTTCGCGGTGAAAGGGAACTTGCCAATCTTCACGTTGTACCCGGCCTCGCGGGCCCGGGTTTCAGTAAGGCCAACGCTTCCGATTTCCGGATGGCAGTACGTCGCTCCTGGAATGTGTTCAGGATTAATCGGCTTGCCCGGCTTGCCGGCGATCTTGGCGACAGCGACGATCGCTTCCATGGCGCCGACGTGGGCGAGTTGCGGCGAGCCCAGCACAATGTCGCCTACGGCATAAACGCCAGGTTCAGACGTTTGCATCCAGGAATCGGTTTTGATGAATTCGCGGTCTGGCTTAATCTTTGTGCGTTCCAGGCCGATGTTTTGGGTGCGCGGCTTGCGGCCCACCGCGATCAGGATCTTCTCAGCATCTATGGTCTGCTGTTTGCCCTCGACCGTGATCGTGACCACGATTCCGGACTTCGTCTTCTCGACTTTGTCGACCTTCGCGCTAGTGTGGAAATTGATGCCGCGTTTGCGAAAGACACGAGCCAGTTCTTTTGAAATTTCTTCATCTTCCACCGGAACCAACCGCGGCAGCATTTCGACGATCGTGACCTCGCAATCGAAAGAGCGATAGATCGAGGCGAACTCCACACCAACCGCTCCTGCTCCGACAATGACAAGCGACTTTGGGATTTCTTTCAGGTTCAGAATCTCGATATTGGTGAGAATGCGGTCGCTAGCCTCGAGGCCGGGCAGCATGCGCGCCTCCGAGCCGGTGGCGAGGATCACGTTCTTCGCCTTCAGATGGCTGGCCTTGTTGTCGTTCACCACTTCAACAGTTAGCAAGCCATTCTGCGCGGGGCCGGTCAGTTTGCCATAACCCTTCACGGTTTCAACCTTATTCTTCTTCATCAGGAACTCGAGGCCTTTGGCGTGCTTGGCCACGATCTTCGACTTGCGGTCCTGCACCGCGGCCCAGTTCAGCTTGCGTGAATCTACGCCCTCGATGCCGAACTCCTTGGCGTCTTTGAGATGTTCCCAGAGTTCGGCGTTGAACAGCAGGGCCTTGGTCGGAATGCAGCCCACGTGCAGGCAAGTGCCGCCGAGGAAGCCGTCTTTCTCGATGAGCGCGGTTTTCAGGCCCCACTGGCCCGCGCGGATGGCGGCCGTGTAGCCGGCAGGGCCGCTGCCGATGATGGCAAGGTCATAAATAGTTTCAGGCAAAGTGAGCGCTCCTCAGTAAGAAGAGATGATCAAAGGCAAACTAATGATTCTAGAACAGCGTGGCGGGAGGGACCAAACCGAATCGAGGCAGAAACTGCCTGAAGGGTTCAAGGGGGTGCAGAGGACGAGGGATCCTTTGACTCCGCGGCAGCATCGCAATCGCGAAGCTGCTACTCCGCTCAGGATGACATTCCCTGAGGATGACAAAGCGTCTAGTTGTTCTCGTTGCTGGCGCGCTTCCACGAGATCAGCTCGCCAATAGTCGAACTGGTGCTCGAAACCGGCTGCTTGTAAGCTTCGACCTCGGAGCGCGAAGCCTCCTCGCCGACCGCGCGGATGCTAAGTCCAACTTTCTTATCTTCTGGACTCATCTTGATGATCTTGAAGTCATGCTCCACGCTTGGTTCCAGATGCAAGGGCTGGCCGTTCCCATCCACTGCTTCCGACTTGTGGCAGAGACCTTCGACTCCTTCCGCAATCTCAACAAAGGCGCCAAACGCCGCTACCCGCAGGACTTTGCCGTGAATCACATCGCCGACGTGATGTGCCGCGAAGAAAGTTTCCCAGACGTCAGGCTGGAGTTGCTTCACGCCGAGCGACAGGCGCCGCTTGTCAGGCTCAATCGCCAGCACCACAGCTTTAACTCGATCGCCCTTCTTCAGCACCTCGGAAGGATGCTTCACCCGCTTGGTCCAGCTCAGGTTGCTGACGTGCACCAGGCCGTCGATGCCATCCTCGATTTCGATAAATGCGCCGAAGTCGGTTAGATTTCGCACCCGGCCTTCGACCGTCATGCCCACAGGATATTTGTCGTGCAGCGCATCCCAGGGATTCTCTGCCAATTGCCGCATGCCGAGAGAGATGCGGCGTTCGCCCGGATTCACATTCAGCACCACGCATTCCACCTGGTCGCCCACATTGACGAGCTTGGAAGGATGCTTCATGCGCTTCGACCATGTCATTTCGCTGACGTGCACCAGGCCTTCGATGCCCTGTTCGAGCTCAACGAATGCCCCGTAGTCGGTCACGCTGATCACGCGCCCGGAGACATGCGCCCCCACGGGATAGCGGTGCTCGGCATCAAGCCATGGATCGGGCGTCAGCTGCTTGAACCCCAGGGAAACGCGCTGCTTCTCTTTGTCGTACTTGAGGACCTTCACCTGAATCTGGTCGCCGACGTTCACCAGGTCGCGCGGGTGCGTGAGCCTTCCCCAGGACATGTCGGTGATGTGCAGCAACCCGTCGAGCCCGCCGAGATCGACGAACGCGCCGTATTCGGTCAGGTTCTTCACCACTCCGGTCAGGATCGAGCCCTCTTCCAGATGTTCGAGCGTCTTGCTGCGCTTCTCGTTCTGCTCGCCTTCGAGCAACTCCTTGCGCGAGACCACAATATTGCCGCGTTTCTTGTTGACCTTGATCACCGTCACTTCGAGAGTCTGGCCCTTCATGCCGTCGAGATTGCGGATCGGTCGCAGATCCACTTGCGAGCCGGGCAGAAACGCCCGTGCCCCCAGGATGTCAACCGTCAGGCCGCCCTTGGTGCGCTCAATCACGGTGGCCTTGATCGGCCGCTTCTCGTGATGAGCTTTTTCTATTTCTTCCCAGGCATGAATCTTCGCCGCCTTTTGGTGCGAAAGATTGACGTAGCCTTCCTCGGTTTGTCCCTTCTCCCGCATTACTTCAATTTCGTCACCTGGCTTTACCTTCGGCTTGCCCTCGTGATCGAGCACTTCCGAAAGCGGCAACATACCTTCCGACTTGGTGCCGATGTCGACCACCACATGCGTCCCCGTGAGCTTCAGCACTGTGCCCTTGATGACGCGGTCTTCACCCACGGCCTCTTCGGTTTCGGTGGTGAAGTTCTCGAGCGCGGAAGCGAAGTCTTCGCCAGCGTGCTTGTCATCGGCCGCAGGCGTCGGATGGGATGCCTCATCCGCGGAAGCGCCACTCGAAGCGGCGGTTGTGACCGGAGCCTGATCGTGCTGCGCTGCGTTTTGATCAGTCAAGCTCTGCTCGGTTGAGGTCGGTTCAGTAGCCATCGGTTCTGTTTCGGTTGCGATGGCGGAGTCGGAATGGTGAGTGGTGGTTTCGTCGAACAAGGTCATGCCTCTCGTCTGTGCCTCGCACTCGGTGCGGGGAGGATACGGGCCTGCTTAGCGGACTGCTGGAGTGAGTCGTTTGGTTGTGGTGGGCTCACCCTGGCGAGTGAGCTTGGACAATCCCAGCTGCCGGACGTTTCACAGAAACCCGCGTCCAAAGGGAACTCTTCGACTATAGCAACGCCGCGCAAACAGTGTCAAACGCAAAAGGTGCATGTTACGGCAGTGTTGCAAACCTCATGCGAACCCAAATGCGGGGACGGCCGTCTGGGCCGCCCAGCCGAGCGCAGCGAGGCGTCGGCATCCTCAGTTTTGCCCCGTGGGCCCCATCCTGCTACCCTGCCCTTGCTATGGATTACCTCTGGACCCCCTGGCGCTACGTCTACGTCACCAGCACGGAAAAGACGAGCAGTTGCATCTTCTGCGACGCCGTGAAAGCGGGCAACGATGAAAAGGCGCTCATCGTCCATCGCGGCCACCACTGCTTCGTGATCCTGAATGCGTATCCCTACACGCCCGGACACGTTATGATCGTCCCTTATGCGCATGTCGACGAACTGCAAAAGCTCCCGTCACAAGCCGCCAGCGAAATGATGCAACTCTCGCAGCGCATGGAGCACGTCCTGCGCGAACTCTACCACCCCGACGGCATCAACCTGGGCATGAACATCGGTAAAGCCGCTGGCGCCGGGGTCGCTGGACACATCCACATGCACGTCCTGCCCAGATGGGTCGCCGATGCGAATTTCATGTCGGTCGTCGGAGAGACGCGGATTCTGCCCGAGACGCTGGAGGAGACTTGGAAAAGGATGGCGAAAGTGCTGGAGAAAGGGAGTTCTTAGCGAATGATAGCAAGCCAGGCGGCCACACAAATGAGTATCAAGAAACCTATCGTGAACGCCAGCGCCTCCTTCCGCATCCGCGGTGTGATTGGAGGGAACATGTCAATCGGGCCCAGCTCTATTGCCCGTCTTCTCGATTGAAACCAATCAGACCAGCCAAAGGACTTTTTCCGAACAGCCTGCCAAATCCCAAGTGCGATGCCGACGCACCAAAAGGTCAGAAACATTACCCCCAATAACGACCACAGGCCGTTCGACATGGTTCGTAGCGTGGGAGCATTGAATGCAGCTCCCAGCGCGGCTGTAGCGATGCCAGCCCCAAACAGGCATATCAGCATTCCGAACACACGAAGGGAATTTCGTGATGACTTGTCGAGCACCATCCGCTGATCATAGCCCTGTTCCCCGGGCGCAAAGATCGACAATCGCATCGGGTTCCTCATCACAAGGAATCCAAATATCGCGATTGGTAAGCCAATGAGTGTGCCGATGATAGCGCCCATCTTAAGCTCCGGCAAATGCGGTCGGTGAGATTCTAGACCTCACCCAGCGAGTTCTTCCATTTCCTTTTCGTCGATCACCTTCAGCCCGAGTTCCTTCGCCTTATCCAGCTTCGATCCCGCATCCGTCCCCGCAACAACGTAATCAGTCTTCTTGCTGACCGAACCGGTGACTTTCCCTCCAGCATCTTCGATCATCTTCTTAGCTTCATCGCGAGTGAAATGCGCCAGCGTCCCAGTCAGCACAAATGTTTTCCCCGCAAGCTTTGTCCCGCGATGCTTTTTCTGGCCAGTCAACGTAAGCCCAGCCTCGCGCAGGCGCTCGACCAGCTTGCGATTCGCCGCGATGCTGAAGAACTCCACAATACTTTCGGCGATGCGCGGGCCTACTTCATTCACATCCTGCAGTTCTTCTACGCCAGCGCTCTCGATCGCCTCAATCGATCCAAAATGCTCGGCCAGAAACTGCGCCGTCCGCTCGCCAACCATCCGAATGCCAAGACCATAGAGGACCCGCTCCAGCGGCAGCTTCTTCGAGTTCTCGATCTCATCCAGAATGTTCTGCGCCGATTTGTCCCCCATGCGCTCCAGGCTGAGCAGATCGTCCTTGGTGAGCTTGTATATATCCGCGACATTCTTCACCAGCCCGCGCTCTGTGAGCTGATTCACTAGCACATCTCCCATCCCATCGATATTCATCACTCCGCGTGAAGCAAAATGCAGAATTGTCTCGCGCAGTTTGGCGGGACAGTTGGCGTTGACGCATCGGTAGTCGACCTCGCCCTCAGTGCGCACGACCTTCGTGCCGCACACGGGACACTTCTCCGGTACCTCGATATCCTTCTTGCCACGCGGATGATCTTTATCGTCGATGACCTTCGCGACTTTGGGGATGACATCGCCGCCACGCTCTACTTGCACCCAATCGCCGATCTTCACTCCCAGGCGATGGATTTCGTCCATGTTATGCAACGTGGCATTCCTCACGGTGGTGCCGCCGATCAGTACCGGAGCCAACTCGGCCACGGGAGTAAGTTTGCCAGTACGACCAACCTGCCAGCGCACCTTCTCCATTTTCGTGATCCCAGCCCGCGCGGCGTACTTATAGGCAATCGCCCACCGCGGAGCTTTTCCCGTAAACCCCAATTCGTCCTGAAGCGAAGTGCGATCGACTTTGATGACGATGCCGTCAATCTCGTAAGGCAACGAATCGCGTTTCTCTTCCCAATGCTGGATAAATGCCCAAACCTCGTCCATTGACCGTACGAGCTTGTGGTTTGGATTGACTTTGAATCCGGCGGCGTCGAGAGCCGCCAGCGTTTTCGAATGATGATCAAAATACGTACGGCCGTTTTGCAGCAGAATGTAGGGGAAATAATCGAGGCGGCGCTCCGCCGTGATATTGGAATCGAGCTGCCGCACGGTACCGGCAGTGAAATTGCGCGGGTTCGCGAATGTTGGTAGTCCGTTCCGCTCGCGTTCTTCATTAATCTTTTTGAACGATGCTGTCGGCATGAGCAACTCGCCCCGCACCTCGAAATCCACGGGGATGCCGGCTTTCTTCAGTTTCTCCTTCGGAATCGAAAGCGGCACCGAGCGCACCGTGCGCACGTTGAGCGTAACGTCTTCCCCCACGCTTCCGTCGCCCCGGGTAATTCCGCGCACCAACTTTCCGTCTTCATAAATCAAGGCCAGCGACATGCCATCGAGCTTGAGTTCGCAAACGTACTCCACCTCGCTGCGGCCGCTCAACTCGTGCACACGGCGTTCCCAGTCCCGCAATTCATCTTCGCTATAAGTGTTATCGAGCGACAACATCGGCGAAGAGTGCGGCACTTTGACAAATCCCTCGCGCGGCTTGCCTCCGACGCGCTGCGTTGGCGAATCCGCCGTGATCAGCTCCGGATGCTCCGCCTCCAGATCCTTCAACTGCCGCATCAGCTTGTCGAACTCAAGGTCGCTGATTTCAGGATTGTCGACAACGTAGTACAAGTATTCGTGGTACCGGATCTTCTCGCGCAGCGCTTCGATCTTTTTTTCGACGTCTTTACTCTGGGAAGCCATCGCGCAGATTATAGTCGGAGCTTGCGCCGCGGAAGGAATTCGTAAAGAGGAGTCCTGAAAAAAACGGTGAGCAAGCCCCCGCAGATCCTCGAGACACCACGCCTGATCCTGCGCGAGTTCTCCGCGGATGATGCCAACGCACTAGGAAGCGTTCTCTCCGACTCTGAAACCATGCGTTTCTATCCCGCGCCGCTCGATCACGCCGGAGTCGAAGAATGGATCGCCCGCAACCTGCGGCGCTACGCCACCGACGGCCACGGGCTCTGGGCCATGCTTTTGAAAACGAGCGGCGAATTGATCGGCGATTGCGGCCTGACGGTTCAGCCCGTGGACGGCACAGATGAGATCGAGATCGGCTACCACGTGCGTCGCGATCACTGGGGGCAAGGTTTAGCGACGGAAGCGGCCCGCGCCTGCCGCGACTACGGATTCGCCCACCTTCCCGTCGATCATATTATTTCTCTCATTCGTCCCGAGAACCTGCCCTCGCGCCGCGTGGCCGAAAAAAATGGCATGACCATTTGGAAAGCAGTCATGAGGAAGAACATCCCACACCTCGTCTACTCAATTCGCCGGGAGCAGGCGGGCAAGCGATAGAGATACCGGCCGCGGATTCGCGCGAGATTCCTCCTTCAAAGTACAATCCAGCTTCGATCTTCAATCCAGGTCATGCGCAAGGCGGCCCTACTCTACAACCCTGATTCCGGCGGCAGCCGCGTGCGGCGCCAAACGGAGCTGGAGTCCGTGCTGGAGTCGCTCCGCTTCGCAAACGTTGAAGCCCACCTTGTGCTCACCGACTCTCGCGCCCACGCCGAAGAGAAGGCGCGGCAGGCCGTTCTTGCAGGCTGCGACACGATTTTTGCCTGCGGTGGAGACGGCACCATCCACAACATGATCCAGGTGCTGGCGAACACCAAGGTTGCCCTGGCGATTTTGCCCATGGGCACCGCCAACGCCCTCGCGCACGACCTCGGCGTGCCCATGAATATCTCAGCGGCCGCGCAGGCCGCTCTGCACGGCGTCCCCCGCAGGATCGCAGTCGGTCGCGTGCAGTTTCTCGATCTCGAAGGCAAGCCCGGCTCCCGCTTCTTCATCGTCGCGGCTGGCGCGGGTGTGGACGCTCACCTCTTCTACAAACTCCATGCCGGGACCAAGCAGCGCATGGGCATGACTGCCTACTACTCCAAAGCCTGGCAGCTTTGGTTCACGCATCCGATGACCCGCTTTCTGGTGGAGTTCGCCGAGACCGGCTCGGACCATGCAGGTCCGCACCAGCCGAGTTCGGAGCAGCTCCGGCGGGCCGAGGTCACGGAGTTGATGGCCGTCCGCATCCGCAATTTCGGCGGAGTTCTGCAGGAATTGGCGCCGGGAGCTTCTCTCGATCGCAACGATCTTCGATTAGTCTTCTGCCGCACCGCCAGCCGCCTTGCCTATCTTCTCTATGTGATGCGCGGGCTGCTGCGGAGCAATTGTAAGGTTTCAGGCATTGACCTGGCTCACAGCGGGCGAGTCTCGTGCCAGTACCTGCCTGGGCCAGCCTCCACCGGTAGCATGCACACAAGGCCGAAGGTCTATGTCGAGGCCGATGGAGAACTAGTGGGCACGCTGCCCGCCGAAATCACCGTTGTTCCAGACGCTCTGAGTTTGTTGGCGCCAGCGCGCTAGGTCTCGCTGCGGTTGGCATTTGCTAGTCCAGCCAAATAGAATCCCTAGACCGCGTGGAAAGGCTGCTTGGAACCGATCACCCATTTCCTGACCGGCGCATGCATGGGCCGCGCCGGCCTCAACCGCAAGACAGCCTTGGCCACAGCGGTATTGACGCTCGCCGCAGAGGCTCCCGATCTGGATGTTCTCAGCCGCTTCGGCGGCCCGGCCTTCGGCTTTGCCCATCATCGCGGCTTTACTCACTCGTTCCTCGGGGTTCCCATCGATGCCGCCGTGGTAGTCGGCTTCGTCTATCTGATCTGGCGCTTGCGCGGGCGTAAAGTAAAAGATTCCAATCTCCCGCCTCGTTGGGGATTGCTTTTCCTCTACGCTTGCCTCGCCGGTCTCAGCCACATTCTGCTCGACTTCACCAACAACTACGGAGTCCGCCCCTTCTGGCCGTTTTCCGAGAAGTGGTATTCCTGGGACATCGTCTTCATCTTCGAGCCCATCATGTTCGGATGCTTGCTACTCGGCCTGATTGTTCCGTCGTTCTTCTCACTGATCGACCAGGAAATCGGCGCACGGAGCCGCGGACCAAAAGGCCGCGTCGCGGCAACCCTCGCGCTGGCGGGGGTGGTCCTGCTCTGGGGATTGCGCGACTTCGAGCATCGCCGGGCGGTCAACGCTCTCGCCGCCCGCACTTATGAAGGTGTGGACCCGTTGCGCGTTTCTGCTTATCCTTCGCTGGCTGATCCGTTTCATTGGTACGGCGTGGTGGAGACTCCAGCTTTTTTCGCGCTCGCTCCCGTGAATTCTCTGGGACCGGAAGTTGATCCCGACGACCATCTCGACATCCGCTACAAGCCGGAAGAAACGCCGATCACATTGGCTGCGAAACGGTCCTATCTCGGGCGCGTGTACCTCGACTGGGCGCAGTATCCAATCACCCAGACCGAGGCGCTTGATTCGCCCCAAGGCGGCTACATCGTGTATCTCCAGGATTTGCGCTTCGTGCAATTGCCACCCCTGCTCAACCGCGGGGACGAACAGCGCCGCCCGCTCGGCGCCGGCGTCCAGATTGACCGGAATCTCCGCGTCGTCGGGGATGTCTACGGCTCCGGCAAACAGCGAGTCGTCGTGCCCGAACCACACTAGTGTGCGGAATCCAGCGGTCTCATGTGGGGATAGCCGCCCTCGGCTGTCCGCTTCGCGGAGCGAAGCTTCTTCGGGCGATGCTCTTGCCAGCCAGCGCTTGACGTACTCGCCTTCCCGCGCCCAGAATAATGATTCCGAGGTGCTCATGCTGCCCTATCTATTCGTCCTACTCGCGATAGCAGTCCGCTTCCTGCCCTTCATGGGGCCGTTAAACTTCCTGCCTCACGCCTGGCACTTCACACCGCTGGCGGCTTCGCTGCTGTTTTTCGGGGCTCGTGGCTCTCGGCGTCAGATGTGGATTCCGCTGGTGCTACTCGCCGCGACCGACGTGGTCCTTACGAAGTTCATCTACTCATACCCGTTGACCTGGGACCTGCTGGTCACTTGGGCATGGTACGCTGCGATCTTGTGGCTAGGCACTAATCTCCGCGAGAAGTCCGGTCCGGTCCGCGTGGTAGGCGCTGCACTCGCCAGTTCCGTTTCGTTCTTCCTGATCAGTAATTTTGCAGCGTGGGCCGCCTATACCGATATGTATCCCAGAACTTTCCACGGCGTGATGATGTCCTACGCCGCCGGACTCCCATTCTTCCGGGGTACAGTCGAGAGCGACCTGTTCTTCTCGATCGCCTTTTTCGGAACTCCAGTTTTCTTGCACGCGCTTTCCGGCTGGATGCACAGATCATCCGGCGACCACATCGCTGCCGCGTAGAAGGCGGGCAAAGAATGTGCGGGGACAGCCGCCCTTCGGCAGGCTCAGGGCACGCTCTCGGCTATCCAGCGAGCGCAGCGAGACACGCGGTCTTAGCCGGCGCTTGCAATTTTGTTCCTTTTCCTTCGCAGCAGCCAAATCAAAATTCCCAACACAACCACCGCCAGCACCCAATAAAAGTGCCGCCGGAACAGCGTCCCCACCAATCCCACAATCTGCGGCCCGAACCAGAGAGTCAGCAACGAAAGCACGAGAAAGCGTACAAATCTTCCCGCGAAGATGGCCGCCATAAAATCGCGGAACCGCATCTCAAACACCGCCGCCCCGAGAACGAAAATTTTGAACGGCATGGGCGGCGGCAGCATCCCAGGAAACATCAGCGCCCAGAATTCGTGCCGCTCAAACGAGCGGTGAATCTGCTGAAAACGCTCTTCTGAAATCCGTTTGCGCAAAACCTTCTCGCCGCCGAGATACCCAATGGTGTAAAGCGGAATGCTGCCTAGCGCCGAACCAAGCGAAGCCATCAACACGTAGAACAGCAATTGCCGGTGATCCCTGTACACATAGAAAGCCACAATCGCGTCGACGGGCATGCCCAGCAGCGCGGAATCTGCGAACGCAATCGCAAACACGCCCCACATCCCAAGCGGGGCGAGCACATGCAAAATCCACCCCGTGTACTTCGCCAGAATGTGCCCGATGGTTTTCAAAGGAGATTCAGTCTACGTGAAACCCCACTGCCTATTCATACGGCTGAAACATTTCGCGTTTACTCCTCGCTAAACCCTTTGTTTACTGACGGGTTACCTTTGAGTGACGACTGCACCGATTTTGATGCACATTTCATCACCCCGTAACATTGCCTTGCTACAACTAGATTGTGGATCTGCCCGTGTACAACACGCTGATCCTTTCCGACCTGCACCTCGGTGCAGAGACCAGCCATGCCCGCGAAGCCACGCGCGTGCTTAAGGAAAACCGCTTTCAGCGCCTGATCCTGCTAGGCGACATCTTTGCCGACCTCAACTTCGCCCGCCTCACCAAGGACCACTGGAAGTTCCTCGGCTACATTCGCAAGCTCTCAAATCCCAAGCGCAACATCGAAGTCGTGTGGGTGGAAGGTAATCACGATCACGGACTCACCGACATCATGTCGCACCTGGTGGGAGTCCGCGTCTACCAGCACTACACTTGGCAGTACGGCGGACTTCGTCACATTGCGATTCATGGCCATCAGTTCGATGGTTTCCAGGTAAGCGATCTGCGGCTCAGCACGCTTGGCACATCGCTTTATCTGCAACTGCAGAAACTCGATTTCAAGAGCAAGCCCATCGTGCGGCTGATTGACCGGCTGAACACGCGCTGGCTCCGCATGTCGTCGAAAGTGTCCGCGGGAGCACTGCAGTACGCGCGCCAGCACGAGGCTGACCGGATTTTCTGCGGCCACACTCACCAGGCCGTCCACGTCGAACAGGATGGCATTCACTACTACAACTCAGGCGGCTGGGTCGATTCCCGTCTGACCTATCTCACCGTTGATGAACAGGGGGTTCGCATCCATGAGTTTAACCAGCATGAATACACAGAGCCAGCTGACGATCGTGATTCCAGCCAAGAACGAAGCGAAGCTGATTCCGAATCTGCTGACTTCGTTGACGATGCAGGACTACTCGAAGATGTCGAGTACGAGAGTGTTGGTCGCTGACGCCAACTCAACCGACGGCACTCCCGAAATTGTTCTCAGCTTCCGCGACCAGCTGAACGTCAGCGTGATCCGCGGCGGAATGCCCTCAGTCGGCCGCAACCTGGGCGCGGCCCGGGCCGAGAGCACTTACGTTCTTTTTCTCGATGCTGATATCGATCTCGCGCATCCTTCGTTGGTGCGCCGCGCGGTCGAACTCGCCCAGCGCAAGCAGCTTCATTGCGTGACTACGAACATCCTCTGCCGCGGCGGTAGCTGGATCGACAAGCTGTTCTATGCCGGCAACGATTTCTTCCAGTACCTTTCGCAACTCCATCATCCCTTCGCAACGGGAATGTTCATGTTGTTCGACCTGAAAAAGTTTCACGAACTGGGCGGATTCCACGAACAGGTCCTCTTCGCCGAGGACTACCTGCTCAGCCAGCAGGTGGAGCGCAAACGCTTCGGCATCGTCCGCGGCGGCGTCTATACCACCAACCGCCGCTTCCAGAAAATGGGACATTGGCGCGTGGGCTGGCTGTTCCTGAAAACTGCGATGAACTACTGGAACGAAAACTACTTTCTGCGCGACCACAAGTACTGGCAGACCTAGCCCCGCACTCACCGGTTTTGGTCACAGGCGTTTTCTTGGTGGCGACACAAAGCAGGATCCAGCCAACCAGCCGGGTCCTGTTTTCGCATTCGACAAACAAGCAGCGCTGTCAAAAGCGAAACACAACCCCCGTCGAGATCCGGACATTGTTTTGTGAGGTCCCGAAGAAACGCGTTTGCACATAGTCTCCCTGAACTCGCAATGCAATTAGGCGGATGATCTTATAATCAACGCCTCCGCCCAGTGCCGTCGCAAAGGCGGTATCGCTGGGTTGCATGAAATTATCCGGTAGAGGGGAGCTTTGGGTCGTCTTGATATGAGCAACTCCAAATAGAGCTTCAGCGAAGGGCCGGAACCTGCCGGCGGTCACGGAGACGCGTGGCCCGAACAGGGCCGTGAAATCATGGCCGTTGACATTTATGGTTACGGTGGAAGGCCCGCTACCCAGAACCTGCTGATAGCTCTGCGAACCATTGTGCCCGCCGACGTCCACCACCATCCCAACCCAGGGAAATACCCTGCCTTCCAGCGAGGCCTCCCATCCGTTCAGGCTTGGTCGGCTCATATTGGCGAAATCGAACGAGGACGAACCAGCGTTCTCGAAGGAGTATCCGAAGAACACATTCCCTGACGTTGGGACCTGCGCGTTGCTGAGACCGGCGAGCAGTAACAGGGCAGAGACAACCAATCCGACTCTCCGCATAACAAGTCAACCCTCCGCGGCTGAACTATGGCTGCAAGTCCCATCCTAAAATCTCAGCACAATCCCGGTCGACAAGCGCGCGTTATTCTGCGTCGCTCCAAAGAAACGCGTTTGTACGTAGTCTCCCTGGAATCGCCACGCGATGGGGCGAATGATTTTGTAGTCGAGCCCGCCGCCCAGCGCAGTCGCAAACGACGTATCCGAGCCGTAGCCGTTGGTGTTCACGTGTCCGCCTCCGAACAGTGCCTCGGCGAACGGCCGGAATTTCCGTACGGAGACGGACACACGCGGCCCGAAGAGAAAGTTCTGTTCGTGGGAGATCACGTTCGAACAAAAACCCTGCTCCGGCCCAGAGCCTGCCGGTTGTACGGGAAAACCGCAGTTGGAAGCGTTCCCATAGTGTTCGCTGAAGTCAGCGACCATGCCGACCCAGGGTATGATCTTGCCCTCAAAAGACCCCTCCCACCCATTCAGATTCGAGCGGCTTGTCTCGACGGGCAGCGAACTCGCATTGTAGTAGGAGTAGCCGAAGAAAACATTTCCGCTGGTGGGAACCTGTGCGTTGGCCAAGCCAGCGAACAATAAGAATACGAAGGAGATCCATCCGATTTTTCGCATGACAGTCCTAACCCCAACCGATTTGCGAAGTCGCGGAAGTTAGATGCCGGCGAATGGAAAATCGTTAACTGCGAATGGCGAACCCTGCCGCGCGGTTAGCTCTCAGAAGCGCCAAACCAGCCCGGCTGATCCCCGAAAGTCATTCTGCGTCGCGCTCAGCAAGTGGGTGCGGCTGTAATCGAACTGCAGCCGCCATGAAAAACTCTTAAGGAACAGCAACTGAAACTTGCGATCTACGCCGCCGCCAAGGTCTTCCTCGACCGGATAACGCGTCGTGCCGCCCGAAGATGTTCGTTGTATCCCGCCCATCAAATGCACGAACGGGCGCCACTTTCCGTAATGCATCGAAACTTGCGGCCCCAGAAGAAGGTTATATTGCTGTACTCCCTGGCGAAAGAATCCGCTCCCGTCGAGCACAAAACTGAGATGGGAGAACCGACGGAGTGCGAAGTCTTCGAGCGAAGCATTAAATCCCCTGAATGTTAAGGGGTTCACCACATCGACGTTGTCGGCATAAGCAACGCCCACATATACGTTTCCACTGGGGAGCAGTTGTGCTCTCGATGCGGTTGTGAACAGCATCAAGCTCAGGAACGCCAGAACCACGGCTGCGGTTTTTGACACGAAAATGAGTCCTCCAAGGCATTTATGCCAGCAGCAAATTCTACCTGAATGCGCGAAATCCGTTAGGCCCCTCCTTAGATGCTGTGGAACGGAGACCCAGGATGCCCCGTTCCCTCAAAATTCTGCGGTGCAGGACTGGGACGTTTTGCTCAAGAATTACACTCTTTTCATGATTCCGAAACCCCTCGCCGCGCGTCTATCCATTAGGATGGAATTCTCAAACGCAAACGCTCAAACACGGCCGCAGTCATACGCTTTGGCTGCCTTTGGAACGCAAAATAAGGAGTCGACGTTGAAACTCAGTCTGGAAACTCGCAATCGCGGCGACGTCATGATTGTTCACTGCCAGGGCCGCATCGTCTATCGTGACGAGGCTGCAGCCCTGTCGCGCCTGGTCGGTGAAATCCTCGAAAACAGTGGGAAAGTCGTGCTCGATCTCAGCGGTGTCAGCTCCATCGACAGTGCCGGCATCGGCGAATTGGCTTTCCTCTATACCTGGGCGCGGTCCCAGAACGCGGACCTGAAGTGTGCCAGTCCCAGTCCACTAGTGCGCGAACTTCTGGATCTTACGAACCTGGATTCAGTCCTCGAGATTCATCCCAGCGTGCCAGAAGCTCTCGCGGCGTTCCAGCCCGCCGAAGCCTGCGCCGACTGCTGATTCCGCCTCGCTCAAAATCACGGCATCACGAGCGGGTGGAGCAGGCCTTCCAGGGCCTGCGTCAAAAGCCGCCACTAATCGACGGGCTTTAGCCCCTGAAGGACCCATCCCGCTTCTAGCTCTCCCGCTGAAATCGATACCGCCCGGCCCGCTCCAGCGCCACCGCCTCAGCCACTTTCAAAAATGCCCGCGCCGCATGGGAAAGCCCCGCTTCCTTGCGGTAGATCAGGCGCAGTTTGCGTTGCACCCGCAGTTCCCGCACCGGAATCCGCACCAGCTCTCCCCGCGCCAGTTCGGCCTCCACACTGATCTCAGGCATGAACGCCACTCCATTTCCCATAGCCACGAATTGTTTGATGGCCTGCAGCGTCGGCAGCTCAAGCCCCATATGCAGCGGCGTTTTGTGCTTTTCAAAGGTCTGCAGAACTTTGTCGCGGTAGGGCGACGAAACAATATGCGCCACAAACGATTCCGCCCCCAGCTGCCGGATGCTTACCTCCCGCGCCGAGGCCAGCGGATGCTTCGGCGGCACCACCAGCACCAGTTCGTCCAGATAAGTCACCACCGAGTGCAGCCGCGGTTCCTCCGGCTTATACGACAGCACGCCCAATTCTGCGCTGTGCTGCAACACGTCGTCCGGAATACGGCTGCCCAGCGCCCGCTGCACTGTGATCTTGATCATGGGATGCAGACGCCGGAACTCCGCCAGCACGGGCAACAGATAAAGCGCCGTGAATTCATTGGCCGCGATCACCAGCTTGCCCTTCTGCAATTCCCGCAGCGAAGCCAGAGATTCATGCGCATCGTGCCGCAGATTCAGCAGTTTCTCGGCATACTCATAGAGCACCTGCCCAGCGTCAGTCAGAACTCCTTCCCGCGACGAGCGGTCGAGCAAAGCCTCGCCCAGTTCATCCTCCAGTTTGCGGATGGTCTGGCTTACGGCCGACTGCGTGCGGTGCAGCTTCTCCGCCGCCCGTGAGAACCGGTGCTCGCGCGCGACCGCCAGAAAGACTTCCAGCTGCGAAAGTTCCATTTATCGTCCCCTTATGTAAACTTCAACAATCATTAGCAAATCTTATCATAGAAGAACAGCTAATGATCACTGAAGAATTATAAGTTTTGCTTCAGTCAGATTTCCCCGTACCATAAAGACTCACAGCGGCATAAAAGCCCATGGCCACAGACCAGGTCCACATCAGAGTCTTCGACACCACCCTGCGCGACGGAGAACAGTCGCCGGGTTGCAGCATGAACCACCAGGAAAAATTGCGCCTGGCGCACCGGCTCGACCGTCTCGGTGTCGACGTGATCGAAGCTGGATTTCCGATTGCCTCCGACGGCGACTTTGAAGCCGTAAAGGCCATCGCCGCGGTCATCCGCCGCCCCATAATTGCGGGGCTGTGCCGCGCCTGCCGTCCCGATATCGAGCGCGCCTGGGAAGCTCTGCAAGAGGCCGCCCACCCGCGCATCCATGTCTTCCTGGCCACTTCTGACATTCACCTGAAGTACAAGCTGCGCATCACGCGTGACGAGTGCCTCACGCAGGCCCGCGAAGCTGTAGCCTTTGCGAAGTCACTCTGCCCTGATGTCGAATTTTCGCCCGAAGATGCCACGCGGACCGACCCTGAATTTCTGTGCCAGGTCCTCGATGCAGTCGTCGAAGCAGGCGCCACCACACTCAATATTCCCGACACCGTCGGCTTCACCGTACCCGCCGAGTTCGGCGATCTGATCGCAACCATCCGCCGCCGCGTCAAAGGAATCGAGAACGTCACTATCTCCGCCCACTGCCATAACGATCTCGGCATGGCGGTCGCCAATACCATGGCGGCCATCGCCGCCGGAGCCCGCCAAGTCGAGTGCACTATCAATGGCATCGGCGAACGTGCCGGCAACGCCTCGCTCGAAGAGATCGTCATGGCCATGCGGGTTCGCCGCGACCACTATCCTTACGAGACGGCCATCGCCGCCGAACATCTGTTCCCCGCCAGCCAGTTGCTCAGCGAGATCACAGGCGTGCCCGTGCAGCCCAACAAGGCCATCATCGGACGCAACGCCTTCGCACACGAAGCCGGCATCCACCAGGATGGCGTTCTCAAGAATCCGTTGACCTACGAGATCATGACGCCGCAATCCGTCGGCGTACCCGATTCCAAACTCGTGCTGGGGAAGCACTCCGGCCGTCACGCCCTCGCCATACGCTGCGAACAACTCGGCTACCAGTTCGATCGCCGCGCTCTCGACGACATCTACCGCCGCTTCGTGCGCCTCGCCGACAAAATCAAGCACGTCGAGGATCATCACCTGCTCGAGTTGATCCGCGACACGCACAAGCCGGCAGGATCAGCGACTCCACTGTTCGAACCGCTTCAAGCGCCCATCGCGGCCGCCGCCTGCGCAACGAACCCCGAGCCAGTCCGGCCATTCCCAATGGTGCCCCAGCCCAGCACCTTCGGTGTCTCCGCCGCCGCCGACCACCACCACGAGCAGCAGCAGCAGCAGGAAGATTATCTCTGGGGCGTGTAGCAGGTGTCGCGGGCGCCCAGGAGTTTTATCTGGGGACAGCCGTCCTCGGCTGTCCGCCGGGCAAAGCCCGGCTCTCGGCGAACTATACAGACTCCGCTCCTCTCGTCGGAATCCAAACAACGCGAAAGCACTTTCCATTAAACTAATCACCGCATGCTACTCAACCTAACCATCCTCCCCGGCGACGGCATCGGCCCCGAAGTCACCGAACAAGCCGTCTTGGTGCTTCAAGCAGTCGCTGAAGCATTCGGCCACCAACTCCAGCTCCATAGAAAAAACATTGGCGGCGCCGCACTATTTGCCGTGAATGATCCTCTTCCCGCCGACACAATCCAAGCGTGCCTGTCGTCCTCCGCAGTCCTGCTCGGCGCCGTAGGCAGCCCCGCCTTTGACCACTATCCCCAGCACCTTCGTCCCGAAGCCGGACTCCTCCGCCTGCGTCGCGAACTCGGCGCCTATGCGAATCTGCGTCCCGCAATCTGTTTTCCCGCCCTCGAAGACTGTTCCCCGCTGCGCCCCGATCTAGTCCGCGGCACCGACATAATGATCGTCCGCGAGTTGCTCGGGGGGCTCTATTTCGGAGAACCGCGCTCGATCACTGGCGAGCCCGGCGCCCGCGTCGCCACCAACACAATGACGTACGGCGAGCCAGCCATCGAGCGCATCGCCCGCGTCGCCTTCGGCCTGGCAACAAGGCGGCGCCAGAAAGTTCTTTCCGTAGACAAAGCCAATGTTCTTGAGTGTTCCCGGCTCTGGCGCGAAGTCGTTACCCGCTGCGCCAAAGATTATCCGGGAGTGCAACTCTCCCACATGTATGTGGATTCCGCCGCCATGTCCCTGGTGCAGCGCCCCAAAGATTTCGACGTAATACTCACCGAAAACATGTTCGGCGACATTCTCTCCGACCAGGCCGGTGGAGTAGTAGGCTCGTTAGGATTGCTGGCCTCAGCCAGCATCGGAGGCCCGGTCGGCGTGTACGAGCCCGTCCATGGCTCAGCACCAGACATCGCCGGAAAGGGAATCGCGAATCCTCTCGGCGCAATTCTTTCCGCAGCCCTGTTGTTGCGCCATTCTTTTCAACTCGACCAAGAAGCGGCCTGCATCGAGAACGCAGTCAGCGCCGTTTTGAATCAGGGCTATCGCACCGCCGACCTGGCCGGCGCCGCGCAAACAGCCACCCCAACTTCGAAGATGGGACATCAAGTAGTCGAAGCGGTGAAGGAATTGGCTGCGTCCACAAAACGCAAGTCAGCTTGAATCAAGTTCTGGACGCCGGCCCTCCAGGTAGCGTCTTGACCGGGCGTGCACTCACTGCAGCACTGGCGCCGTACTTCCCCGTCAGGTCATACCACCGAATCCGCAGCATCTCCCAAAACATCCGCGCGCCGTCCGCCAGCGGATGAATCCGCGTGTCGCCACTATGCCCCCAGAGCACCGCCACTTCCTCCACGCGAAATCCAAACTTGCGCGCCAGAAAAAGAATCTCTGGATCGAAACCCCAGCGCTCGATGCGTTCCAGCGGAAAAATCGTCTGTGCAGCCCGCCGCGTGAAAGCTTTGAAACCACATTGCGTGTCCTTGAACTGCAGCCCCAAAATAATCCGCAGCAGCAAGTTGAAGACTCTTCCAAAAAGTTGCCGGTGCAGCGATTGCCGCCGCGTCTGCAATTCCGCCCGCAGCCATCGTGAACCGATGGCGATGTCCGCGCCCCCAGCCAGCGCCGCGAGCAACTTCGGCATCTCTTCAATGGGCGAAGACAAATCCGCGTCGCTGAACACGACCACCTCGCCCCGCGCGTTCAGCATCCCATTGCGCACCGCATAGCCTTTGCCGCGGTTGCCGGGATTCTCCACCAGCCGCAACATAGGATTCTTCTCCGCAAACTCGCGCACCAAATCGGCGGTGTTATCGCGCGACCCATCATTCACCACAATCACTTCCGCACTCCACCCCTGTGCGCGCAAATATCCCAGCACCTTCTCCAGGGTCAAACCTAGCCGCGCGCCTTCGTTATAGGCAGGAATAACGATGCTGTAAGCAATGTCCATCAATTTGTGAAAATGCCGAAAATGCTGAGCAATTGTACGTCGGAAACATCCAGTTGCGGAAACAGGAAGCCGAACCCATCATCCAACTACTGAGAACTGAGAACTGTCTTCCTCACGCCACGGTGCGTTTTTCCACCAGCATGCCGAAAAACTCATTCACCAGTTCAGCGTCCCACAAGCCCTGGCGGGCTTCCACGCGCATGGTTTGCGCAGCGTCATTATGCGAGAGCGCCGGCTTGTAAGGCCGCGCCGTGCGCAGCGCATCGTATACATCCACCACCTGCAAAACCCGCGGCAGCAGCGGAATCTCGCCCGCCCGCAGTCCATCAGGATACCCCGACCCATCCGCATGCTCATGATGATGTCGGATGATCGGCAGCACCAGCCGCAAAGACTTCAGCGGCTTGCAAATATTTTCCCCCGTCACCGGATGCTGCTTCATGATCGCCCACTCCTGAAGCGTCAGGTCACTGCCTTTTTTCAAAATCTCATCCGGCACAGCGATCTTACCCAGGTCGTGCAGAAATCCCCCGCGGCGCAGCGCCACAATCGAATCTTCGTCCAGTCCCAAATGCCGTCCCAAATCCGCAGCCCGCGCCGCCAGTCGCTCGCAGTGCCCCTCGGTATAAGGATCGCGTCCCTCCACAATCAGCCCCAGCGTGCACAGCACGGAATCCGCCGTCTCCAACTCGTCAGTGAATTCCTTCACTCGCAGCAGCGACTTCACCCGCGCCGTCAACTCCTCCGCCAGCACCGGCTTGTTCAGAAAGTCATCCGCTCCGGCTTCAATCCCGCGCAACTTGTCCGAGCTGTCGGTCAATCCCGTGATCAAAACGAACGGAATCAGACGCGTTGCCGGATCCCCCTTGAGTTCCCGGCAAAATTCATAGCCCGACTTCCCCGGCATTTTCACATCCGACAAAATCAAATCCGGCGCCTGCCGCCGCACCTCGGCCGCAGCTTCGCCCGCATCCGCCGCCGTCACTACCTCATAGCCCCGCAGGGTCAGCAACTGGCTCATCAGCCCGGCAATGCTGGGATGGTCGTCGACCACCAGAATCCGGGGCACACGACGCCCCGTCCACAAACCGCTCATGCTTAAATCAGAAGCCGCTTCTCGCTGGGAAGTTGTCCGGACCTCACCGCTCACAGCCGGACGAAAATCATGAGGGAAACTCATTGCGCAATTGAACTTCACTGTCGAAAGTAAAATGTAACCCTACGATGTCCTAAACTCTGTCATCCTGAGCGAAGCGAAGGGCCCCATACCCGCTCGCGCCGTCACCAGCCCTGCAAGGCGTTTCTGCCACAACCTTGAGGTCGGCTTAGTGCCGACTGCACTTGTTCAGCATCGTGCTCTAATTCTACTGCAATCCTCGCCGCAGGGAGGCACTCGCACAGCGGGAAGGTCTGGCCCGCCTGGCTCCGTCCCACTTCGGAACCTCGCTTCGGAATTATGGTGGACGATTGTGACCTCTGACCTTGTTCTCCCGCCTGTTTCCTGCTTAACCTCGGCCATGGTCCGCATCTTCCAATGCCATCTCCACGCAGCGCTGGCGCTCTCCGTCTTCGCCGCGCAAGTGACCGCCGTCGCCGCAACCAAAAATCACGTCATCACCTTCGGCAAGTGGACCACAGTGCAGTGGTTCCCCGAGTCCGGCAGCGCAGCCGATGAAAAGCCGCTGACTCTTAAAGTCCGCCCACTTCTCGTCGACACCCGCGTCAAAGAGTTCACGCTCGGTCCTACCCACGACGTAACCGATCGCCTCTTCGTAGTCCGCCGCGCCTTCCGCCTCAACGACAGCCTTCCGCAAGAGTTCGCGTCCCCGCCCCACTGGGAATGGCAGCGCGGTGGATGGCTCCTCGTCGATCGCGCGACCGGCCGCATCGCCCTCCTCAATCTGCCCGACTTTGATGTCTTCTATTCCGCCGCTAGCTGGTATCGCGACTACGCCGCTTACTGCGGAGTCTCCGACGACGAGAAAAAAGTTTACGCGGTCGTAGCCCAAATCAACCGCCGCAAGCCCATCCTCAAGAAGCCGATTGAAGGCGACAACACCGGCGACAAACCAAGCGACTCCGGCTGCCCCGCACCAGCCTGGCAACGAACTCCAGCCCGTGTAACCTTCGAGCCCGCAGGCGCAGCCAAACAAACCTTCGCCATCCGCGGCCACGTCGTAGATTTGATGACGGAAGAAGAGAACGACGAAGAAGCCGCGAAATAATCAACCGAGTCGCGCCAGCGACACGATTCATTAGCCCCGCACGTAAGTGCGGGGTGTGCGAGCAAGAGGAACCGAGTCCCGTCAGGGACGGCACGAGCTTCACACGCCTACTATCCCGCCGACTCGACTGCCGGCAACGCCTCCGCAACCGTCTTCTCTTTCACCTTGGCGCTGGTCACTAGAATCACCGACACCACCACGATGACGCTCCCCATCACAATGAAGCGATCCACGCGCTCGTGCAGAATCAACCATCCCAGAAACACCGCGACCACCGGATTCACGTAAGCGTAAGTCGAAACTTTCGAAGTAGGCACATGCTCCAGCAACCAGATGTAGGCCGTATAGCCGATCCACGATCCGCACACCACCAAATACAGCACAGCGCCCACCCCGCGCGCCGTCCAGGAAACGTGCGTGAAATCTCCCACGACGAATGCAAACAACAGATTTGCCGCACCCGCAGCAGTCACCTGCCATCCGGTCGCGCTGAACACATCCATGCCCGACTGCCAGCGTTTCGACAATACCGATCCCAGCGCCCATGAAAACGATCCGCCCAGCAGCGAGACCGACGCCCAAAACTCGCGCCGTCCCACCGTCGAAGTCGAGTGCAACTCCGGCCAGAACAAAACGAACAGCCCCACCATCCCCAGCCCCAGTCCAGCCTTGCCCCGCCACGAAATGTGATGGTCGCCCAGCAGTAACGAATCCAGCACCAGAAACCACAACGGCGTGATCGCGATAATCAAAGCCGCCAGCCCCGAAGGCACCGAAAGTTCCGCCCACGACAGCGTCAGGTTCCCGCCCATCAGCAGCAAAATTCCCACCACCGCAGCTAGCGCAATCTGCCGCGCCGAGTACCAAATGCGCCGCCCCGTCGCCGCGCTCACCGCCAGCATCACCAACCCGGCAATGGAAAACCGTACCCCACACATCAGCGCAGGCCGTATGCTCTGCACCGCAATATCGATGGCCAGGTAAGTCGATCCCCAGGTTAAATAGACCAGCACAAAGGCAAGAATCACCGCAAACCGGCTTGGGCTCTGTGTTCTGGACATGTCAGTGAGAAACACGGAAATCTAAAACATATCAGACGAAAACCAGGAATAATAAGATTCTAAACTTACCGTGCAGCCGGAATTGAAGGTGTCGAAGGGAGTAAAAACGAAAATGTGGGGACAGCCACCCCGGGCTACCTTTAACCGGCCACCGACCACTGGTTACTGGCCACTGACTTCTGGGGGTTACGCAGCGCATCGCCTCAAGCTATAATGCGGTTAGTGATAGTGATGTCGAAGGCTGGCAATGCTGCGCAACGTTTCCAAATCGTGTCCGCCCAACACGCACTTGCCCGAGTGCTGGCTGCACTGCCTGGTCTGTCCAAGGCGCTATCGCGCGAATCTACCGTCACGCCTGCGCCCCAGCCTCTTCGGTAGCGACTAACAGATCCTCCGCGAGAATTTTCTCGGTTCCACAGTGTGCTCGAACCAGAGCCGCGAGTTCCGACGCGCCCTTAACTGACCACTGGCCACTAACCACTGGCCACTGCCTTACGGAGGATTCCATGATCATCAAAACAGCGACCACGAAAACCATGACTGCAGCTGGACCAAAGCTCAAAACCGCCCTGCCCGGACCCAACGCCAAGCGCGTGCTCGCGGGCGACGAGAAATATATTTCGCCGTCCTACACCCGCTCCTACCCGCTAGTAGCCAAGAGCGGACGCGGCATCGTCATCACCGACGTCGACGGCAACGAGTTCTACGACTTCTCCGCCGGCATCGCCGTCACTTCAACCGGCCACTGCCATCCCCACGTAGTCACCGCCATGCAGAAGCAAGCCGCAGAGCTGATCCATATGTCTGGCACAGACTTTTATTACGAGAGCATGGTCACCCTGGCCGAGCGCCTGTCGAAGATCGCGCCCATGCCCGGACCGCACAAAATCTACTACGGCAACTCTGGAGCCGAAGCCGTAGAGTGCGCCCTAAAGCTCGCTAGATATCACACGAAAAGGCCGAACGTCATCGCCTTTTTCGGCGCGTTTCATGGACGCACCATGGGCGCGCTCTCCCTCACCGCCTCGAAACCCCAGCAGCGGCGCCGCTTTTCGCCGCTTCTTGGCGGCGTGACGCACGTCCCCTATCCTGATCTTTATCGCGGACGCAAAGATGCCACGCAGGATCCTGACGCGTTCGCGCTGAGCTGCGCCCGCTTCATTGAAGAGAAGCTGTTCAAGACCACGCTGCCTCCTGAGGAAGTTGCTGCGGTCTTCATCGAGCCCGTGCAGGGCGAGGGCGGGTACGTCGTTGCGCCCACCATCTTCATGCAGGAGCTGCGCCGCATATGTGATCGCCATGGCATTCTCCTTGTGCTCGATGAAGTGCAGAGCGGCATCGGCCGCACCGGCAAGTGGTGGGCCGTCGAGCACACTGGCGTGGAACCGGACATGGTCTGCATCGCCAAAGGCGTCGCCTCAGGCATGCCGCTCGGCGTGGTGATGACGCGCTCCGAAATCATGGACTGGGTGCCGGGTTCGCACGCCTCAACCTTCGGCGGGAATCCCGTGTGCATCGCTGCGGCGCTGGCCACGCTCGACGTGATCGAGAAAGAGCATCTGCTCGATCACGCCGCCGAAGTCGGCGCGCACATGCTGAAGCGCATGGCCAGCTGGCCAACGAAATTGAAGCTGGTAGGCGACGTCCGCGGCCGCGGCCTGATGATTGGCGTCGACATCGTCAAGGACAAGTCGACCAAGGAGTACGCCGCCGCCGAGCGCGACCTGATCGTCGAGAAGGCGTTCGAACACGGCGTCCTGTTCCTCGGCTGCGGCCCCAGCTCAGTCCGCCTGTGCCCGCCGCTGGTCGTGACCAAAGAAGAAGCCGACGTCGCCATCGACGTGCTGGAAGAGTGCATCGTTCAGGTCGGCAAATAGGGCGAGACCTGGGCGAGGAAAAAGACAGGTGCCCCACTCAAGCCTGCCTTTGGCTTGGGTGGGGGCGCGCGCAGCTCAGCGCTTCTGGTATGGATGGAAGATGTAGTCCTTCGCCTTCACTGGCGTATGGCACGCGAATCCGCAGTCTGAGAGGCTCTTGGGATCGGCCGTGAACTTGTCCGATGGGGCTTCGTAGTTGAACACCGCGTATCCCCAGCCGCCGCTTTTCGAAAATCTCTTGCTGTCCTTTTCCATGACGAAGACCTGGGAAAAGACGTCTGGCACCTCCACGACGAAAGGGGCCTCCGTGCTCTTCTTGTGCGTCCACTGGAGCTTCACGATCATGGAGCCATCCGACCGTTGCCCGGAACGCCAGCCTTGAACGCCTTGATCATCTTCGGATTGGCAACGATCACCTTGAGTATTTCGTCGGTCCGGGCGGAAGAGACGTCAGCCCAGTCCTCGTATCCCCTGAAGTCGGAGAACGCGATTCCGCTCGGTGATTTCAGCGAGTACTTGTCGTTGTTTTGGCCTTGCGCGAAAAGGGCCGCGACGACGAGGACGGTGAGCACTGCCGTGGCTATCGCAATCGTGAGCTTGCTTTTGCGCTTCATGGCGATCCCTTCATAGCCAGCATTTCTGTCTTGGTTCGTGGATGGGGCGAAGCATATCACGTGCCCAGCTCTTGATCCACCCAAGCGCAGGAGGATCGCGTGATACGATCGGCGAAGTCGGGTCCGTGGTGCCCAGCTTTGCAAAACCGGCAAAGCTGGGGCAGCCTCTTTCGTGGAGGTGTGGGCAAGAAACGTTAAAGAATGGGCCAGTCCCGATGCGAATCAAGCGTCCCCGTGTGAAGTCCTGGAACTCGAAAAGAGAGGAATCTGCGGCATCCGGTCTGCAAATATATCTCCGCTGCTTTGAGCGACTTAGACCCGATCGTGTAGTTCTTGCCTATTGAACAAGATTTCGGAGATTTCCCGGTTTGGGAGGAAAAGCCGTTCCGTCCTCACGATTGTGAGAGAGATCACATCCAGCCTAAGCTCGCCCCGGTACAGTTAGCCTCAGGAGTTCTTTGTGATTTCCCGCCCCATTTTCTCTGGACAACTGACGCAGGCCGCGCTTCGCTTTCTCGACTGGCTCGCCGACCATACTTTGCCGGCGGAGAAGATTGCGGCGCATCATCGTACCGGACGCCGCGGCGAAGAGGCAGCATACTTTCATCTGCGCATGCTCGGTTACACCATGGTGGCGCGAAACTTCCGCTCACCGCGCAGCCGGGGAGAGATTGACCTGATCGGCTGGGATCACGACGTTCTTTGCTTCGTGGAAGTTAAGACGCGCACCACGCGCGATGTGAAGCCCGGCGAAGCGGCCGTGGACCGGCACAAACGGCGGCTGGTGGCGGCCGTGGTGCGTGATTACCTTCGGCGATTTCCACCGTCTTGTCAGTGGAGATTCGATGTGGTCAGCGTATACTATGTAGATTCGAGGGCCATCCAGCCGCAGATAGAAGTGTTTCGGAATTCCTCCCTGACGGCTTAAAATTGAAGTTTCGCCTATCCTATTAGAAGGGGTTCATAGTGCCTGAGCTTAGAAAAGATCCTATTGTTGGCCGCTGGGTAATTATTTCGACAGACCGCGCGAAGCGTCCCACTGACTTCGCCCGGGAGAACGTGAAGCTGAAGGGTGGGTTCTGCCCCTTCTGCTACGGGAACGAAGGCAAGACGCCGCCGGAGATTCAGGCTTACCGTCCGGGATCGAATGGCGGCCCGGCTTCGCAGCGGGATACGCCGGGCTGGACGGTGCGCGTGGTCCCAAACAAGTTTCCGGCTCTGGGGATTGAAGGCACGCTAAGCCGGCAGGCCGAGGGGATGTTCGACCGCATGAACGGAATCGGCGCCCACGAAGTAATCATCGAGACGCCCGACCACAATGCCAGCCTCGCCACGCTGCCTCCGAAGCGAATCGAAGACGTGCTCTGGACATTCCGCGATCGCATCCTCGATCTGAAGAAAGACCGCCGCTTCAAATACATCTTGCTCTTCAAAAACCACGGCGAAGCCGCAGGCGCATCGCTCGAACACGCCCACTCCCAACTAATCGCCCTGCCCATCCTCCCCATCAACGTAACCCAGGAACTGGAAGGCGCAAAGCAATATTACCTGTACAAGGAACGGTGTGTGTTTTGCGACATTATCCGGCAGGAAACGGAGAATGGGAGCCGGGTTGTGGCGGAGAACGAAAACTTTTTGACCATTGCGCCTTATGCGCCGCGGTTTCCGTTTGAGACATGGATTCTGCCGAAGCAGCATGAGTCGGCGTTTGAGAATTCGTCGTCGTCGATGTTTGAGAATCTGGCGAAGGCTTTGAAGACCTTGCTGATCAAGGCGGATCGCGTGCTGGATAATCCGCCTTATAATCTGGTGATACACACCTCGCCGGCGCAGGATCCGACCAACGATCACTATCACTGGCACATCGAGTTCATGCCGAAGCTGACGAAGACGGCGGGCTTTGAGTGGGGCACGGGCTTCTACATTAATCCGACGCCGCCGGAGGAAGCGGCGAAATTTCTGCGCGAAGCCAGCGTGGAAGAGCCGGTTCCGGCGACCGTGGGGTAGCGCGAGTCTGGGAAAGCGTGAACAACAAAAAGAGGGCACGGTGAGAGCCGTGCCCTTTGCAGTTGGACGGAGAGAGAAGTTGACGGCCAGGGACGAACATTTGGGAGCCCTGCCGCAACCGTTTCACTTCCATGTTAGGGCTGCGGCTAAGGTTTAATTGTCACAGAATTGTAAAATCTTGGCGGCATAGGCCCGCTATCTTGTTCTAATTCTTGTCCTTAATTGCTAATTCTTTCCTTTGGCTTACCCTTGCGTTCGATCCTGAAATTCTTCATGCCATGCCATCTGGATGGCTTCGAGCTTGCCTTCGTTGGAAGTCTTAGGGTCGCCCTTGAAATCCGGCAACTCGGTGACGTAGCGGTGCAGGTCGGTGAAGCGGACGGTGAGGGGGTCGAGATCGGGATGAGTTTCTGCGAGCAGGATGCCGATGTCTTCGGCGTCATCCCAGGATAGAGGCTTGGGCATGGGGAGTTTCCTTAGGAGGAGATTCAGGTTTCAAGGTTTCAGAGTTTCAAGGTTTCGAAACCTTGAAACCTTGAAACTTTGAAACCTGCGTTCTAATGATGCTCTTCCGATATGTAATTCCGGTTCCAGGCTGGGATCTCGACGACTACTTTACCCGGCTTCGTGATCTGCACCTGGCAGCCGAGACGCGAGTTTAACTGTAAGTCGGCGGCCATGTCCAGACGGTCGGCTTCGTCGTCGTCCATGGGCGAAAGATTTTCGGCGCCTTCTTTGATCCATATATGGCAGGTGGTGCAGGCGCAATTGCCGCCGCAGGCGTGGTCGAGCGGGACTCCGAAGTTGAGCGCGACGTCGAGGATCGATTCTTCTTTGCCATGATCTTCGTAGGGCAGCTTGCCGTGCTCGAACTGGACTGTCTTGCCCTCGGGCAGGAACGTTAGCTGCACCGTATTTTCGCCGACCGTATTCTCGCCGGGAGCTTCTTCGGTGGCTGTGCCGGCGGATTGTGATTTTTCTTCTGACATTGACTGCTCCTCGGAAACCTTTAGCTTCTTTTGCTCCTCATGCGGCGACGGCGAGACGCCCTCGCGATAGCCGGCGGGACCCTTCGGCTTCGCTCAGGGCAGGCCGCCCGGCGCTACTCGAACTCTGCTTTCGCCATGGGATGCGGGGCTGTGGGGCCTTCGCCCATGTCTGCCTCGTCCATGGTTTTGCCTTTTAGCGCGGTCGAAACAGCGCTGTCCATCATTAGTTCAGCCAGGCGCGTCGTGCCCTGATTCAGCGCGTCGATGGCTTTGCGGATGGCCTGGTAATCGTCCTCGATCTTTACTGCCATCAGCGCCTTCTCCATCTTTGCGATTGTTTTCTTCTCTTCCGTGGTCAGGTGGCCCCAGGCTGGGCTCTTCTTGCCCTTTTCGAGAGCCGCCAGAATGGTATCTGCCTCGTTGCGCGCTTCGATGACCTGGCGCTGGCGGAAATCTTCTTCGGCGCTGTCGAACGAGTCGAGGATCATGCTCTCGACTTGCTCGTCGGTCAGGCCGTAGCTGGGCTGGACCTGAATTTCGGCCTCTTTGCCGCTGCGCTGCTCGCGCGCGGAAACGTGCAGGATGCCGTTGGCGTCGATGAGGAACTTCACCTCGATGCGAGCCATACCGGCGGCCATCGACGGGATGCCTTTCAAATCGAAACGTGCGAGCGAGCGGCAATCCTTCGCCAGTTCGCGCTCGCCCTGCAAGACGTGAATGGCAACATTGGCCTGGCCGTCAACCTGCGTGGTATAAAACTGCGTGGCCGATGCGGGGATCGTTGAATTGCGCAAAATGATCTTGTCGGTGACGCCGCCTGCGACTTCAATGCCGAGCGACAACGGCGTTACGTCGAGCAGCAGCATGTTTTCGGTGGCTTCGGAACCTCCACCGAGAATGTTGGCCTGCACCGCCGCGCCGAGAGCGACGACTTCATCGGGATTCAGATCAGTATGGGGCTCGCGGTGGAAAAGTTCTTTCACCAGAGCGCGAACTTTGGGGATGCGCGTGGATCCGCCGACCAGGACGACCTCGTCAATTTGTTCAGGCTTGAGACCAGCGTCTTTCAGAGCCTGCTTACACGGGCCGATGGTGCGGTCGATGATGGGCTGGATGAGCTGTTCGAACTGCTCGCGTGTGATCTCGCGCAGGTAGCGCTTGCCGCCGGGAAGTTTCACATCGAGCTTGACTGAGGGCCGCGACGAAAGCGCGATCTTGGCTTCGATTACGGCATTGCGAATGGCTTGCACGGCTTCGGCATTGCGGCGGAGGTCTAGCCCGAGATCGCCGAGCGTGTCATCTAGCGCGATGGTGATCAGCAGATTGTCGATGTCGTCGCCGCCGAGATGAGTGTCACCGTTGGTTGAGATGACTTCGAAGATGCCGTCGTGCAGCTTGAGAATGGAAATGTCGAAGGTGCCGCCGCCCAAATCGTAGACGGCTACGATTCCGTTTTGCTTTTTGTCGAGACCGTAGGCTAGAGACGCGGCCGTGGGTTCGTTCACTAGACGCAGAACTTCGAGTCCGGCGATTCGACCCGCGTCTTTTGTTGCCTGGCGCTGCGCGTCGTTGAAATAGGCGGGCACGGTGATAACGGCTTTGGTGACCGGGGCTCCGAAGAAGCGCTCGGCATTGCGCTTGAGCTGGCGGAGAATGAGGGCCGAGATTTCCGGCGGGGTAAACGTCTTGTCGCCCAGTTTGATGCGAATGACTTCGCCGGGCTGCAGGTCTTCTGCGAGTCGGAACGGAAAGAACTTCAGTTCTTCCTGAACGTCATCAACCCCGCGTCCCATGAGGCGTTTGATCGAGTAGACGGCGCGTTCCGGCGTTTCGGTGAGATATTTGCGCGCGGCATTGCCGATGACGGGCTGGTTGTTTTCGTCGAGCGCGACGACCGAGGGGACGAGATTCGAACCATCGTCTCCGGGGATCACGACAGGGCTCTCCCCTTGCATGAAGGCCACGAGAGAATTCGTGGTGCCCAGGTCGATCCCGACGATGCGGTCAGTAGTCATTTTGTGATTTTGCAATCGGGTAATTTGGTAAATTGAGGGCGTTCAGGCTTCAAATTAGAAAATTACCCGATTACCAAGTCGCAAAATTCTTTCGCTTAGCTCTCCAGCACTTCATTTACATCCCGCACCAGATTGCGGATGTAGTTGCGGCGGTTCAGCACGTCCACCATTTTGTCGCGTTCCTGCCTGCGTTCCTCGTCAGAGACGGGCTGGCCGTTCGATTCGCGCTGGATCATTCCATCCCAAACCTTCCAACGCCGCTGAAGCTCGTGCAGGAGCGATTCCTGCTTTTCTTCCAAATCGTGTTTCTGGTTGCCAATTTCTTCGATCAGGGCGGGATCGTCCTCGCCCACATTTTTCTGCTTGCGCAGTTCTTCGAGCTGCATATTCAGATCGAAGACCTCTGCAAGCAGCTCGGGCGGCACGATCTGTTTTTTTATTTCTCCGGTCGATCGCGCCTTTTCCGTCGCGGTCTTCGACTGCTCTTCCAGTTCCACGCCTTCGAGCTTCAAAAGATATTCGGTGCGCTTGATGGGATCTTTCAAAATACGATGCGCGTCGTTGAGCAGGGAACTCTGTTGCAGGCTCCACTCCTGCTCCTGGCTACCGGCCTGGGCGTTGAGGTCGGGATGCAGCTTGCGGCTCAGTTCGTAGAAGTCTTTTTCCAGTATGGAGACATCGAGATCCAGCTTGCGCGGTAGACCGAAGAACGTGAAGTAGTCCACCGGCGCCGGCGGCTGCACCTTGCCGCAGGCTTCGCAGAAGTGGACGGCGCGCATGGTTCCACACGACCAGCAGGATTGAGTTTCCACAGGCGCGGCCTTTGCGGTGATGTTGGTTAAACCCGGGTTGCTCATACTTGTCCGTTTCTAATTCAGCGCAATGCAGCAACTGCGCAAGCCCAGGGTGCCGCTGTGCTGGGCGAGGGCGGTGACGCCATTAGACGTTCGCGGGCGAGGGCTCCCGCTCCACACAATCCGCGCGATCACGCGGAGAACGACGTTCCGCAGCCGCACGACTTTGTGGCCTGGGGATTCACGAAGACGAATCCCTGCTGCATCAGCGTTTCCTGATAGTCGAGGGTCATGCCGTGCAGGTAGATGAATGACTTGGGATCGACGAATACGCGCACATCGCCGTACTGAAAGATGCGATCGCGTTCGCGCGGCTGCGTGTCGAAGCGGATGTTATAGCTCAGACCGGAACAGCCGCCGCCCTGCACGCCCAGGCGCAATCCGCCCTGCTCAGGCGAGATGCCTTCCTTGGCCATCGCAGTCCGCACTTTAGCGAGGGCTTTCTCGGTGACGAGAATGCCCTTGGCTGGCGCGGTTTGCGAAGGTGGTGCGGTTTGCTCGGTTGTTGTTGTCATTCCAATTCCTGACGCGGTCCCTCAGCGGCTAAAGCCGCCATGAACGCGACGCTGACGGCACGACTAAAGTCGTGCCCTTCCAGACCCTCTCGGCGCGGCTGAAGCCGCGCCCTTTCAAAACTCAGCCGAGTCCAGACGACCACGCGGAACTTACTGCGCTACCGTGGACGCGACCGGTTTGGCGCTCTCCTGCTTCTTCTTCCAGTCGCTGATCGCGGCGCGAATGGCGTCCTCGGCCAACACGGAACAATGGATCTTCACGGGAGGAAGCGACAGCTCCTTCACGATGTCCATGTTCTTGATGGCGAGAGCTTCCTCGACCGTCTTGCCCTTGACCCACTCGGTAGCCAGCGAGGACGAGGCGATCGCGGAGCCGCAGCCGAACGTTTTGAACTTGGCTTCTTCAATGACGTTGGTGTCGCGGTTGACCTTGATCTGCAGCTTCATGACGTCGCCACACTCAGGTGCGCCGACCAGCCCGGTGCCCACGTCAGCGCTGTTCTTGTCCATGGAACCGACGTTGCGGGGATGGTTGTAGTGATCGATTACTTTATCGCTGTATGACATTTTTTTCTCCAGGTTTCCAAATTCAAAGTTTCAAGGTCTCGAAGGTTTCAATGTTTCAAGGACTTCAGGCGTTTCAAGCTCCGCAAGCCCACGCGAAACCTTGAAACTCTGAAACCTCGCTTCTAGTGCGCTTCTCCGGCCCACTTTACGTCTTTCAGATTGATACCTTCTTTCGCCATTTCGTAGAGCGGCGAAAGTTCGCGGAGGCGCTCGACGGTTTCGATGACGCGGTCGGCGACGTAATCGACTTCGGCAGCGGTGTTGAAACGGCCGATGCCGAAACGGATCGAACTATGCGCCAGGTCGTCGCCGGTGCCGAGAGCCTTCAATACATAAGATGGTTCAAGCGTCGCGGAGGTGCAGGCCGAACCGCTCGAAACTGCGATGTCATTGATGCCCATCAGCAGTGATTCGCCTTCGACATAGGCAAAACTGATGTTCAGATTGCCGGGCAGGCGATGCTCCATGGAGCCGTTGATGTAAACCTCATCGAGCTTGCCCATGATGCGGTCGCGCAGTCGATCGCGCAAGGCGGCTAACTGGACAGCTTCGCGAGACATTTCCTCGGAAGCGATGGCGCAAGCCTTGCCTAAGCCAACGATGCCGGCGACGTTGAGCGTGCCGGAACGCATGCCGCGCTCATGGCCGCCGCCGTCGATGATGGCGGAAATCTGTACTCGCGGATTCTTGCGGCGGACATATAAGGCACCGACACCCTTGGGGCCGTACATTTTATGAGCCGAGATCGACATCACATCGATGTTCTGCTTGTTCACGTCGATCGGAATCTTTCCGATGGCTTGCGTGGCGTCGGTGTGGAAGATAACGCCGCGCTCGTGGCACAGCTTGCCGATTTCCGCGATGGGCTGCACGACTCCGATTTCGTTGTTGGCGGCCATGATGCTTACCAGGATGGTCTTGTCATCCATGGCGCGCTTCAGTTCTTCGAGATCGATGAGGCCATCCTTTTGTACCGGGAGGTACGTGACCCGGTAACCGTACTTCTCGAGGCGCTTGCAGGTGTCGAGCACGGCCTTATGCTCGGTGACCGCGGTGATGATGTGGTTGCCCTTCTCGCGGTACATCTCGGCTACGCCTTTGATGGCGAGGTTGTCGCTCTCGGTGGCGCCTGAGGTGAAGATGATTTCTTTGGTGGTGGCGCCGATCAGCTTGGCGATGCGCTCACGCGCCGTCTCCACCCCTTCTTCGCCAGCCCAGCCGAACGAGTGATTGCGGCTGGCGGCGTTGCCGAATTTTTCCATGAAATAGGGCAGCATCTCCTCGAGCACGCGGGGATCCATCGGCGTGGTGGCATGGTTGTCCATATAAATGGGAAGCTTCACTCCCTGAGGAGCGGCGTGCTGCGTGACTGGAAGCTGCTGGGGGATCTTTACATCCGTGCTCATAATTGCTTTCTCCTACCTTGGTTTCTTCAACGCCTAATCTTCTTCTCACTTGTCGCTAAACGATGGTGAACAGTTCGGCCGGCTTAACCGTTGCGCCTTCCGCCGCTTCTGGCTCCTCGCGCATATGAGAGATCTTGATGCGTTTCAGCACGGCTTCGATACTCTCATTGACCTTGCGCAACGGTTCGCGGATGTTGCAGCGGTCGCTCTGACCGCACTCTCCGCGGACGGTTACGCAGGATGTGATGAACAAAGGGCCGTCGATGGCCTGAATTACTTCGAAGGCCGAAATCGTGTGCGCCGCGCGCGCCAGCCTGTAACCGCCGTTGGTGCCGTGCTGCGAATGCAGCAGACCAGCCTTTGCCAGCCTCTGCAGAATCTTGGCGAGGGCCTCGTGCGGGATGCCGAAAGAATCGGCAACATCCTTCGCACTGGCACTGCGAGTGCCCTCGTGCGCGTGGTCGGCCAAATGCTTCATGGCCATCAGCGCGTAGTCCGCTTTCTTGGTTAACTTAAGCATTCGATGTCTGAAAGAGCTCGGAATCCGCTCGATAAGGGAAAGTCGGAAATCCGACCTTTTCCGTCGTACTTCATTCTACGTCTATAGCCGAAGATTATGCAAGCTCTTACAGCCAGACGCCGGAAACTCCATTCGATGGTAACTATCGGCGATTGAATGGTTTAGTACTTGGCGATGATTTTGGTCGGAATTCGCGGAAACGCGAAGGACGCCGGCTTAATTGGCTTGCTGGAAACGAGAGAAGAAATTCACTGCTACATAATGGCGAGGGACTTGACAACTGGCGAAGCAGGTCTAAAATACCGGGAAATTCCCGCGAATCCGTCCCTCTGGGCATTTGGTCAGGGCGGTGCTTCCGGATTTATGACTTCAAAGCCGTTCTCTCACCCTCAAAACGCGGGCAAGCAACCTTGCAAACATCCGCGCGTGCAAATCGTCAGCCGCGAAGAAGACGCCGAGTTCGTGGAGTGCCTCGAGTGCCGCGAAGTCTTCGAGTCGAGTGAGCTCAAAGACATGAGCATCGAGGAAAACACCGAAGGCGAAGCGCAGGAGTCGTAGACCGCGCCTCATAGACCACGCTTCTCAAGCCAGACTCCTGAGAACCAGCCCACCGAAGGCGCGGAAGGGTTAGCCTGTGATCACCATAGTAACTCGCGCGCGGCGTTTCGCCTTGTTCCCGGCAAACTGGCTCTGCTAGTGTCCGAGCCGGGGGCGTGCATTCCGCACGTTGCAAACTCATGCCTGGCGTAGCGCTGGTGGTCGACGACTCCATGCTGATCCGGTACACCGTCTGCCGCTTTCTGGAAGAACGCGGCTTTGCGGTGGAGTCTGCCACCAACGGCCTGGAGGCATTGCAGATTCTCGAGCGCGTGCGTCCTGACCTGATCGTGACTGACATGCAGATGCCAAAGATGTCGGGCACCGAACTGATCACGGCCGTGAAGAAGAACCCGGAAACTGCCAAAATCCCGATCATTATTGTTGCAGGCCGCGCCAGCGGCTTCGACGAACAGGAAAAGCGCGCCAACTTCGCCATCTACAAAGACATCGACATCCAAGCCCAGCTGGAAAAGGCGCTGGATGCAGTGATGGGGAAAAGCAACGGGCACGGAGCCGGCAAGTAGATGGCGTCAAGCCGTTAGCTGTTAGTTTGAAGCTTAACCGCCGATTCACCGCAAAGGAAGACTAGCCTCGGCAGAAAAATCCATGGCAGCAAAATCCTTCGCCAGAAACTTGGGGTAGGCCGCAGCCGCAATCATGGCCGCATTATCGGTGGAAAGCGGCCGCGAGGGGAAATACACGGGCAGGCCGTTTTGAGCGCCGTCCCGCTCGAAAGTGCTGCGCAATTCGTTGTTCGCCGCCACTCCGCCGGTGACGAAAAGCGTCGCCGCATCGCAGGCGCGGGCCGCTGCCAGAGTTTTGCTGACCAGGTCTTCCACCATCGCACGCTGAAACGAAGCGACCAAGTCCAGGGTCTGCCGATCGCAATTGGATAGGTAGTCTTCGAGCTTCGGCTTGGAAAGTTTTGCCAGAGCCTCGCGGCGGATCTCGATCGAACGATACATATCGTGAATCTCCACGTAACGCAGAACGGCAGTCTTGATGCCGCTGTAGGAGAAGTCAAAACGGGGGCGCTCGCTCTTTATTGTTGTTACTTCCTTCTGGCCTTTCCGGTCGCGGCGATCGCGATGCTTAATCTGCGCGGGCAGGAACTTCACGGCAGTCGGATCGCCATGAGGCGCGAGCCGGTCGATGATCGGGCCGCCGGGATAGCCGAGGCCGAGCAATTTTGCTACTTTGTCGAAAGCCTCCCCGGCAGCGTCGTCACGCGTGTGGCCGATGTTTTCGTAAGTCCAACCTTGATTGCGCTGCGCGGCCAGATAGAGGTGAGTGTGGCCTCCGGAGACAACTAAAGCGAGCACGGGAAATTGCAGCTCGTGATTGCCCTTCTGCCGCTCTTCGAGCAGCACAGCATGGATGTGGCCTTCAAGATGGTTGACCGCAATCAGTGGCTTGTCGAGGGCGAAGGCCAGAGCCTTAGCGTAGCTGATGCCCACCAGCAGCGCTCCGGCGAGGCCCGGGCCCTGAGTGACTGCGATCGCGTCGACCGAGTTCAAAGTCTGGTTGGCCTGAGTCAAAGCTTGGCGGACGACGGGAACGATTGCCTTCAAGTGCTCACGCGACGCCAACTCGGGCACAACGCCCCCATAAGGCTGATGCGTGGCGATCTGTGACGCAACGATGTTTGAAATGAGCTGCTCGCCGGAGCGCACCACGGCCGCAGCGGTTTCGTCACAGGAACTTTCGATGCCGAGGATGTAGGCGTCTGGCATAATCAATTCGCGTTTCAAGGTCTGTTCTAGCTTAATTCAAAATATGTCGCGTCGGGTTAATTGCCCAAGGTCGACCGTCAGATGTTGAGAGAGTTTGCCATCTCGATCATCCAAACTCTACGCCAGCAGGGCTTTCTGGCATACCTGGCGGGTGGATGTGTGCGCGATCTTCTCATGAAGCGCGAGCCCGCGGATTACGACGTTGCGACCAGCGCCACACCTGCGCAAGTGATGGAGATCTTTCCTGACACCTACGCGGTGGGAGCGCAGTTTGGAGTCGTGCTGGTGCCGCTGCCCGAGCATGAGCGCGCTGCCGCAGACGAAGGCGCTTTGCCGAAATCCCGAGCCGTCGAGGTGGCGACCTTCCGCAGCGATCTCGGTTACTCCGACGGGCGGCGTCCCGACGAAGTGCGTTTCAGCCACCATCCGCGCAAAGACGTTGCCCGCCGCGATTTCACGATCAACGGCATGATGCTCGATCCGGTGACCGGCGAAGTGCTCGACTTTGTGGGCGGACGCAAAGACCTCGAAGCCGGGATTATTCGCGCCATCGGCGATCCGGATCTGCGTTTTGCGGAAGACAAATTGCGCATGCTGCGCGCGGTGCGTTTCGCCGCTCGATTCGAATATGTGATCGAGCCCCAGACGCTGACCGCAATCGAGCGGCTGGCTCACGAAATTCAGGTGGTGTCACGCGAGCGGGTTCGCGACGAACTTACAAAGATGCTGACTGAGGGCCACGGCCGGCGGGCGTTTCTTTTGCTGGATGAGAGTGGGCTGCTGAAAGAAGCGTTGCCGGAGATTTCAGCGATGAAGGGCGTCCAGCAGCCGCCTGAGTTTCATCCCGAGGGCGACGTGTTTGTTCATACGCTGCTGCTGCTGGAGAACCTGCCGAGTCCTTGTCCGCCTACGCTGGCGTGGGGCGCGCTGCTGCACGACGTGGGCAAGCCTGCGACGTTTCGCGTGGCGCCCGACCGGATCCGTTTCGATGATCATGTGGATGTGGGAGTGAAGATTGCGCAGCAAATCTGCGAGCGCTTGCGGTTCTCGAATCACGATACAGATCAAGTGCTCGCGCTCGTCGACAATCACATGCGCTTCGGGCATGTCACGCGCATGAAGGAGTCAACGCTGAAGAAATTCCTCCGCCTGCCCAGCTTCGACCAGCATCTCGCATTGCATCGCGCCGACAGCCTCGCCAGCCACGGCAATCTGAGCACATATGAATTTATCCGGAAGAAGCTGGCCGAGATTCCGCCGGAAAAGATTCGTCCCGTGGCGTTGGTTACTGGCGACGACTTGATTGCTGCTGGATACGCGCCGGGGCCCAGATTCCGCGAGATTCTCGAGGCTGTGGAAGATGCGCAACTCGATGGGCGGTTGCTTTCGCGACACACGGCCCTTGAGTTTGTAAAGAGCGCATTTCCACTATCCCGTAGAACCAATGGGCCAGCATAAAAGCCAGGTTCCACAGGGTGACGCTGTGACATCTGACCTTGCGCCTCACCCAAAATGAGTCCATGATCGCAAAGCCGGGCGAACCGGGGATTTTGAAAGTTCGTGCTCGCAACTCTTCTATTGTGAAGATTTTGCCCGCAAGTGATTGATGCCCTGGGATTACTTCTGAATTTCCCGCTACGCTGATGATTCCAATGGACCGAGGGGGAGGGGGGGTACCAGAAGCTAAACGAATTTCGTCGATCCGGTTTCGTTGCGCTGAAAGAATATTTTTTGCCGAAATCCACAGCCGCAATTCGCGGCGGGACAGCGCAGCCCTCATAAACGCGGAATCAGGGTGCTAGAATCGGAATCCACAATCTCTGTTTATCGCGAGGTACTTCGTTTGGAGCAGGCTGGAGCAGGGCTGGAAAAAATTGTGGAGGGCTCACTGCGGCGCGTCCCGCCGGGCGAAGCGCCGTCGCTTGCCTGGCCGCTGGTATGCGGATCGGTCGTTGCCGAGCGCACGCGAGCTTTGGAATTTGCGGACGCAGTGTTGCGCGTCGAAGTTCCCGATGCCGGATGGAAACGTGAGATGCATGCACTGGCGCCACGGTATCTCGCCGCGTTGAATCGTTACGCTGGCCAGAAGGTGGAGAGGATCGAGTTTGTGATCCGGCAAGGCTGAGTCGATCCATTCTTTCAGGCAGCATTCTCCAGCAATAATTAATAGTGAGTCGCGGAAAATGAAAGTTACAGAAAAAGATGTTGCCTACGTTGCCGATCTGGCCAATCTGGAACTTTCTGCGCCGGAGCGTGCGGGTATGGTGCGGGATCTGAACTCGATTCTCGATTACATCGAAAGGCTCAACGAACTGGATACGTCGAACGTCGAACCGATGGCGCAAGTATCGGACCGCTACGGCGTTGACGAATCTAAACAAGGCAGCGAGAGATTTGCTTACGCGAGTCGCGAAGACGTGGTAGAGGGGCTGCGCAAGTCTTTGTCTCAGGACGTCGCGCTCGCGAATGCTCCGGACGCGGACGGAACATTCTTCCGCGTGCCGAAAGTGATTGAGAGATAGAAATCCGTCGCTGGGGTGACTGCCTCCTCCTCTGTTATGCAATTGACCCAACTCACCATCGATGCGGCACGCTCCGCTGTACAAGAGCGCAAGACGACGGCGCTTGCGCTGGCCGAGGCGCACTACGCGCGCATCCAAAACGAGGATGGGCGAATCGGCGCGTATCTCACGCTCTGCAAAGAGCGCGCGCTCGAGCAGGCGGATCGCATTGACCGCATGGCTGTCGAAGGCAAGCCGCTGCCGCCGTTGGGGGGCGTGCCGGTTGGGATCAAGGATGTAATGTCGACTCGCGGAGTGCGCACGACCGCGGGATCGAAGATCCTGGGCCACTACATTCCGCCCTATGACTGCACCGCGGTGGTTCGCATGGAAGCAGCGGGCGCGATGATTCTGGGCAAGACGAACTGTGACGAGTTTGCCATGGGTTCGTCGAATGAGAATTCAGCATTTCGTCCGGTGCATAATCCGCGCGATTTGAGCCGCGTGCCCGGAGGATCTTCAGGAGGTTCGGCGGCTGCTGTCGCGGCAGATATGGCCGTGGTCGCGCTGGGTTCGGACACCGGAGGCTCGATCCGGCAGCCGGCTTCGTTCTGTGGCGTCGTCGGATTGATGCCAACATACGGTCGCGTGTCGCGTTACGGGCTGATCGCGTTTGCATCCTCACTTGATCACATTGGACCGTTGACGAGGACGGTGAAGGATGCGGCGATTGTGTTGCGCACGATTGCCGGACGCGACCCCATGGATGCGACGTCGGCCGATCTGCCTGTGCCAGACTACGTTGCTGAAATCGAAAAGCCGGTGCGAGGACTCAGACTCGGCGTAGCCAAAGAGTATTTCAGCGATGGACTTGACGGTGAAGTGCGCCATGCGGTTGAGACGGCCATCGACAAACTGAAAAGCCTGGGCTGCGAGATTGTGCCGGTTTCGTTGCCGCACACGCTGTATGCCATTCCTGCTTATTATTTGATCGCAACCGCGGAGGCGTCTTCGAACCTGGCACGCTACGATGGCGTGCGCTACGGCTATCGCGCCGCCGGAGTGAAAACGCTGTCGGAGATGTACCGGCGCAGCCGCGATGAGGGCTTTGGTGCCGAAGTGAAGCGCCGCATTATGCTCGGTACCTACGCGCTGAGCGCGGGCTATTACGACGCTTATTACCTGAAAGCGCAGAAAGTGCGCACGCTACTGACGCGCGATTTCGAAGAAGCCTTCCGCAAAGTGGATGCCATCGTCACGCCGACGAGTCCGACAGCGGCATTTCGACTGGGGGAGAAGTCGAATGATCCGGTGGCCATGTATCTCGCTGACATTTACACGGTGACGGCAGATTTGGCGGGGATTCCGGGCATTTCGATTCCGTGCGGGGAAACGAAGGAGAGGCTGCCGATCGGATTGCAGATCCTTGGAAAACACTTTGACGAGGCGACGATCCTGCGCGTGGCTAACGCCTACCAACAGGCCGCCTAGATTGGCTCGTAATAGCTCTCGCCTGCGCAGGCGCGGCAAAGCACCTTCTCTTTATCTCTATCATCTCTACCTTTATCTGTTGTGCGGACTTCTCTGCGGAAGTTGATGCCTTCCCCGCACGCTTCACACACTACGCGCTCGCCTTTGTATCCGGGGAACTCTTGGGGCGGTAAATCCACCTTTACCCATTGTGTGGTGAACAGGTCGTCATCCGTGATTTCGCGGTAGGCCAGCATCTGCTGCTGATTCTTGTCGGCGATCTCGGGATGCATCTGGCGAGCCAGAGTTTTCGAAGATTCCTTGGCCGCGATGCGGATTGCTTTGCCTGAGCTGACGTCGACAAAAGTCGCCGCAACTTTTCCCCAGTCGCGAAACTTCAGCGCGCGCTTACCTAGCCGGCAGCCAGTGACTACGGCCACGGCATCCGTAGCGCAGCGGTCGATTTCGACGAAAGTAACGAGCCGCTTTCGGTCTTTCCCGCGCGGATCGTCGATTCCCAGCTTCTCAAGGCCCAACATTGCCAACCGCACGCCGAGGACTTGTCCGGCGCACAGATGCCCGTGAGCTTGCTCGGCGTCGCGAAGATATTCGTCGAGGGATTTCATACGAGCTGTCAGCTCTCAGCTTTCAGCCTAACACGACAAAACTACTTCCTGTGCCAGCGCACGCCATCCTTCGTATTCTCGATGACGATGCCCGCAACGGTTAACTCCGCACGCAGGGCGTCGGACGCTTTGAAATTACGGGCCCGGCGGGCCTCCTCCATCCCTGCGATTTTCTTTTCGATGTCGGCGTCTGAGAATTCAGCGGATTGCACAGCCTCCCTCAGTTCAGAACTAATGTCTTTCTCGCGGCCTTCAGTCGGAGCCCAATCGAACACCTGCTTCATCTTCGGACCGTCGTCATCTTTGAGGACAGCGAAAATGCCGTCAAACTTTTCCAACGCGGCGAGCAGCGGCTCAGCATCGCCCTTCTTCATTCCACCCGTGTCTAAGGCGGAATTGACGCTGCGCACCATTTCGAAGATGGCGGCCTGCGCCTGTGCGGTATTGAGATCGTCGTCGAGCGCGGCTCGCATGCGGTTGATGGTCTCAGTCGCGAGCGCCTGCATTTCCGGGTTGGAGCCAGCAGAAAAATTCCCCGCAGACAAACGCTGCCGGAAATTGCGCAGGCGCTCTACCGAAACCGCCGCCTGTTTCAGCCCGTCAAAAGTAAAATTCAGCTGGTTACGATAGGGAACCGACGCGAGCAAATACCGGATCGACGATGGTTTGTGACCTTTCAGCACGAGGTCGCGCAGCGTATAGAAGTTTCCCAGACTCTTCGACATCTTCTCGCCTTCGACCAGCAGAAAACGCACGTGGAACCAGAAACGGGCAAACGCCTTTCCGGTGAGCGACTCCGATTGTGCGATCTCGTTCTCGTGATGCGGGAAGACCAGGTCTTCTCCGCCAGCGTGCAGATCGAAGCTCTCGCCCAGTTCCTCCATCGACATCACGGAGCACTCCAGGTGCCAGCCGGGGCGCCCCGGCCCAATCAAGCTCTCCCAGGATGCCTCGCCTGGCTTGGGCGCCTTCCACAGCGCGAAGTCCCGCGCGCTGTCTTTGTCATATTCATCTACATCGACGCGGGCTCCGTCGAGCATTCCGCTGAAATCCTTCTTCGAGAGCTTTCCGTAGCGCGGAAACTTCGCTATGCGGAAGTAATACGATCCATCATCGGTGCGGTAGGCCATCCCTCGCTCGACCAGCTTGGCCACGAAGTCTGCCATTTCGGGGATGTGTTCGGTGGCGCGCACCAGCATTGGCTGCTCGATGCCAATCATGGAAGCGTCTTCCAGAAACGCCTTCTCGTACTTCGCGGTGTATTGCTGGACGCTCACTCCCTCGCGCGCCGCATTGCGGATGATCTTGTCGTCGAGGTCCGTGATATTCATCACGTAGCGCACGGCGTAGCCGGACTGGCGCAAAAAACGCTGCAGCAGGTCGACCGCAATGAAGGTTCGGAAGTTGCCAATGTGGCCGTAATCGTAGACAGTCGGGCCGCAGGCATACATCCGAACTTCTTTGTCACGGAGCGAATGGAATTCCTCCACCTGCGAAGACATGGTGTTGTAAAGGCGAAAGGCCATAGGCGACGGTGGCGCTCAGACACGAACTTTCAATTCTAGGGGCACGCCAGAAAGGGGGTCAACTGGCGGAGATATCGGGGGGAGTATGCGCCGGCAGGGCATGAGTGCTCGCTCGAAGCCGCTTTTGCACCAGCAGAACATAATGCAGAGCGGAGATAATCGTAAAAGCAAACGTGGCGCGCAAGAAGACGATACGCGTAATCGAGATCCAGCGCCCCGGCCGTATGCACGACAGCAGCACGAAAAACACAGCGGCGATCTGCGAGAAAGTGTTCGCCTTTCCGAAGATGCTGGGGCGGAAATTGCGTAGTCCCGCGATGGCAAACAGAACTGCGCTGGCAGCCAGAATGGAAATATCACGGCCAAACACCAGCACGGTAAACTTCCACGGAATCTTGTGCAGGATAGAGAGCACGAGAAACATTGTGCTCAACAGCAGCTTGTCGGCGATGGGATCGAGATACTGGCCAAGTAGAGTCTGCTGGTGCAGCTTGCGGGCCAGCAACCCATCGAGTCCGTCGCTAAATCCGGCAATTATGAAGAGAATCAAAGCCCAGAAATAGCGGCCGTCGACGAGTTCGATCACAATGAACGGAACAAAAACCATCCGCAGCAGCGTGAGCTGATTCGGAGCGGTGAAGATCTGCGACAGCTTCATGCCGGATCCTCAGTCGCACGGTCGTCGGTCGCACGACCCTGAGTCGGGCGAACCGTGCCACCCGAAGAGTGTCTTCGCTGATCTCCGCCGCCAGCCTGAGGGCGGCCCAGCAGCCCGGCGGGGTCGAGTCCGGTCTTGGTCGAGAAACGCCGCGAAAGGGAAGGCAAACTTCCGTCGGGAAGGTCGAGTTCGATGCGTTCGATCCGGTGCATGGGGAAGAACACAACCGCCGGGCTGAACGATTCACCGTCTTTCACCATGACAACGAAATCTTCGAAGGAAGCCAGCTCGATCCCAGTCATGCTGAGGCCTTCCGGAGCCAGCGCCAGAATCATGCCCCAGAATTTGTCCCGGGGATTGCCCAGGGTTACCACCACCATGGCTCCAGCCGAAAAAGGAGCCCGAGCGATCTCGGCGGCCGAACCTGCATCGACTTGCTGGGAGCGTTTCGGCATGGAACGATTGTCAATGCCGGAGGCAAAATTTTGCAACTGGTAATCGCGGTTCGCCATGACTCTGCTACGGGGAAGGGGAGCGCTGTATAGACTATTACCGTGGATCCCCGACCTAATGTTGAAAAAAAGATTGGGCAAGTTTCTGCCCAACAAACTCCGATGAAAATCACGCGCGGCCTGCCGTGGAAATGGATCGGGATAGTTGCTCTCGTGTTGTTAGCCGGCATGGCAGTAGCCGCGCGGATAGTCATTGCTCGAGCTGAGCCGATTCTTCGAGCCCGGGTTATTGAGACCTTATCGAATCGCTTCAACAGCAAAGTGGAACTGGCGAATCTTCAGGTTTCAGTGCTCAATGGACTTGAGGTCTCCGGAAATGGCTTGAAGATTTTTGGCACAACGGATCCCAATCCTTACGAACCCGGAGTGCAAGCCCTGATCGGAGTTCAGGAATTCCGCTTCCAAACCTCTTTGCTGAACCTGTTTCGTTCACCGATGCGCGTGGAGACTGTATATGTAAAAGGCCTGGAACTAAACATCCCGCCCAAGGGAGATCGCCAGGAAATGTCGAACATGGGCTCGAAAACGCGGAAGATCAGCATTTTCGTCGATCGGTTCGTCTGCGAGGATACAAAGCTGCTGATCAATACCTCGAAGCCGGGAAAACCGCCGTTGGAATTCGCCATCGGTGACCTGAGGATGAAGGACATTGGTCCTGGCCAACCCATGCGGTTTGATGCAACCCTGGTTAATCCGAAGCCAGTGGGAGACATTCAATCCACAGGCCTGTTCGGGCCATGGCAACAAGACAGTCCTCGAGACACGCCGGTTCAGGGGGACTATTCCTTTACCAACGCGGACCTGGGTACGATCAAAGGCATTGGAGGCACGCTCTCCTCCACCGGCGAGTACTCAGGAACTCTCGGCAACATTGTTGTGCATGGAAAAATTGATACGCCCGACTTTCGAATTGCCACCAGCGGACACGCGGTGCCGCTGCACACGGAGTTCCACGCCGTTGTTGACGGCACCAGCGGCGACACCTATCTCCAGCCGGTGAATGCGACATTCCTTCACACTTCCTTTACCGCCAACGGCTCTGTGGTCCGCGTGGTCACGCCCAAGGGTCACGATATCGAACTTGATGTCGTCCTCGATCACGCGCAGATTGAAGACTTGCTCCGGCTGGGCGTGCGCACCTACCCGCCGATCATGAACGGTCCGGTTGAAATGAAGGCGCGACTGAGCCTTGCTCCTGGGGATGCGAGCGTGGCCGACCGGCTTAAGCTGGCCGGCTCGTTTCATGTAATGCGCGCGCACTTCGCCAACCAGAAAGTGCAGGCGAGGCTCGACTCGCTGAGCCTGCGCAGCCAGGGGAAACCCAAAGAAGCGCAGGAGCACGCTGATGAAGATGTGCCTGTCGACTTGCGAGGCGTGTTCACACTGAAAGATGGAGTGCTGTCCTTTTCCCAGCTTAATTTTCTTGTCCCGGGAACGCATGTCGATATGACCGGCGATTACAGTCTGGACGGACAAACCTTCGACTTTCGTGGAACAGCCCGTCTTGATGCGAAGGTCTCGCAAATGACTACCGGGTGGAAATCAATTCTCCTGAAGCCGGTCGATCCGTTCTTGAGCAAGCACGGAGCCGGCACGGAGGTCCCGATCAGAATCATGGGGACGGAATCAGAACCTCATTTCGGTCTGGATTTCGGTCATAAAGATGAGCATGAGAGTACTGGAAAGAACGCCGCCACCGGACCGAAGCGCGAGTAGTTTCAGTGCGCGAACGGGGCGAGACCATCTTGCCCTAGTTGCTTCCAACTGCATCTTGCAGCGCCGCTCAAACTCGGCCCGCACTCCGATGTCGTCAAAAACCCAGGCCCGGTTTAGGGTGACAAGCGGGGTTGTTCCGCGTGTTCGCGTGGTAAAATCGTAAATTATTGTAGGCGCGTAGCTCAGTTGGTTAGAGCGCTACCTTGACACGGTAGAGGTCAGGAGTTCGAGTCTCCTCGTGCCTACCATATCTTTCAATCAGATACGAAAACCCTCTTGGGAAATCAGGGTCCATTAGGGTCCAATAAGCGCTCCCACTCCAGGACAAGACCCGTTCAGAGGTCGTTGTCGACCTGCTGCACAGCAATTGTTCTGGAGAATTTGCTGAATCAGGTGGGATTTGCTTGCAGACAGTACTCCGCTCGGCAAGATCGCGTCGACCAGCTTGTCCTGAGCGAGACGCTTGGTCTTCGATGTCGCCTGCAAGTATTGGTTGGTGACGTTGAGGTTGCCGTGGCGCAAGTAGTCGCGGATGGTGAGTTGGTGCTCTCCCATGTCGGCTAATATACTCCCGACCGAATGCCGGAAGGTATGCCAGCCTATACCCGCTATTCCTAGCTTCGCGAACGCCGGCTTGATCATTCGCTTCAGCACCGCGCTGAGGTCGAGCGGCTTCCTTCCCTTGTTGCGCACCGAGGGAAACACAAAATCTGTTTCGGTTGCGTACAAGCTCTGGCCTCGCCACTCCAGAAGGGCGTTTTTCAGCGCCGGATGCATCGGCAAAGGTTTTGCCGACGCTTCTGTCTCGGTCGCCTTCAAATACCCTCCCCGACGCCAATAGTACGAGTGTTGGACGCTGAAGGTTTGGTTGGTGAAATCGGAATCCGTCCAGCGAAGCGCTCCAACCTCCCCTCTGCGCGTGCCGAGTGCCCCGATGAGAGACACCAGAAGCTGGTCCCGGAACTGCAACTTGGCCAGGCCCAGTTTGACCTGTTCCGAAGACAAGACCAGCGGTGCTTTCTGGCGTTTGGCACTGATGCGCACTCCGACGCTCGGGCCCCGTTTGCCCCCGGCGCCGACCTGGATTCCCGACGAGATCGGATTGTGGCCGCAGAATTCCCAGCGGACGGCGTGTGAAAACAAGGCCGACATCACATTCTTGATCTTGGCCTTGGTGCCATTCGCTAGATCCGTTGCCCGCAGCCAGCGCTCCACTTCGACAGTTTTGACCTCGTCGAGGAGAAGACGCCCCCAGCGAGGAAGAATCCATTTCTTCACCACGTTGGCATATACATCCTGGGTGGACACCTGCTTCAGAGGAAGTTCCTCTGAACTGTAGTGTTGCCAGAGCGTGTTGACAGTCGTTTTGCGAAGGCTGTTGCGTTGCGAGTGATCGTTGATGGTTAGCCGAAGAGCATCGGCTGCTGCCTGCGCCACCGATTGGGTCGGGTATTCGCTGGCATCGCCGACTTGCGTCTTCCTTCGTATGGATTTTCCGTCGATGTCCTTTTCCCACCATCGGTACACCCATACAGCAGGACCTTTCTTCCGCTCTTCGAGATTGAGGCTTCCTTGTTGATAACGTGTCCGTCTAAACAAAACTCCTCCTTTGTTTAAACGGCACTGACAGCCGCTAGCAGGATAGCTCAGCTCCTCGTGGAACCCGAAATGATTTTGCAGTGCCACTCGATTAGCCCGCCATCCTGACCAACCACTCATTCAGAGCGGAGGCGCGAAACCGCCACAGCCTGCCCACTCGGATGCCGGTCACTGTTCCTGCCCTAGCCAGCTTTTGAAGGGTCTTCGGGTGAATCTGCAAGAGCGCAGCTGCTTGGTCGCTGTCAAGCAGGGGCTCGAATCGCAGGCTGACATCATCGATTCGCGGGAGTGGTTTACGAGCGGCTGTCGGACACATAGGTGCTCCGAAGATCACGGGCGCTCCTAGCTCCCGCATCGTGATGATGCTAGCCGCAAGAGTGCGAAACTCGCAAAGAAGTACTGAAGATAGGAATTATTGCGATTTCGTCCTTGGAGTACTTCTACGCTCCCGATGGCGCTGAATCATTGATTTGAGCTGCCTGGCAGTTCTGGACCCGAAAGCATAGGGGTGCTCTTGCCGGAGAATGGCCAGCATGTCCTCCAGAAGATCTCTGGGATAGTAGGCGTCATGCGTTAAATTCGGCTCTTTTTCGGACCACACGTGGCCGCGCCTCCGATAGTAGGGAAGCATATATTCGTAGAGACGCGGGATGACTACCTGGGTGTAAATCGGCCATGGCCTATGTTGTTCACGGGAGACCGAGCGCTTTCGCGAACGTTGCTTCAATACAAGATCCAACAGCCCCAGCTCCTCAAACCCGGTTCTCCAGGCGGCCACTGATGAGGCCCCACGCGTCTTCCTGGTCGGGATCTCCACCCTGCGGGTTTCCCCGGAGACCTCGTGAACTGCGACGACTTCGATGTTTGGATAGATATACACTGGCTGGCCGTCTTGGGTCGGCAAAAGAGACCAGTGCAGACGCCAGGGCCCCAATCGGGGAAAGCTCATGTCCCTGAGGACGTTCCACGCCAGCATTTCGGCCAGCCAAATGCTCTCTTCGATGTCCTTCCTCTGGTTTTCGGGGAGAATGAAATCATTCGCCAGGATGCGTCGCCATTTCTCGGTTTGTCGCAAGACTTTGCTGGGGCGTGGAATCGCGGAACTGCTGCTCAAAAAATAAGGTGAATTGCGATAGATCAAAAGTGATTATCTTCAATATTTTCCCAAACTCGTACGCACCGATTCCATGCGACTGAAGTCGCTGGAAGATGTCTCCTGAGGTTGATTTCTTTGTTCGTGTCTGGGCCATGCGATAGCGGGAGGCTGACGTATCTGGCTGCCCTCGATAAGGCTTAGGATAATTCACCCTAGTATTACCCGGGCCCGAAACATGCAGAAACCGTCCCGGATAGCTCTTTTAGGGCTCGATAATGTGCCGGGAGTATGCCGAGATGGCGGAATTGAGTCCACGAAAAAAAGGCCCGTAGTTTAGACCAAGCTGGCGTAGCAGTAGGTATCATTTGGGGCGTGTAAAGTGTCTGTTTGGGGCTTGCAAAGTGCCTCTCTGCAGCCAGAATGCCCCAAATAGCTGCTTTCCCTTCGCTCTCAGCCTCAGAAATTCGGCTCCGTCGGCTATCTGGCTTCCAATGGAGCCTCCGGCATGGCTGGATGGGAATCTCGATCGGTTGGTTTCGATGCCCCGTCATTTCTTGCTCAGTTCGGCGAAGAGGGGCACGGCTTAACAGGCCTAATTGAGGGGCAAGATTGCACTACCAAGTCGATGACAAAGTGCGCGGTACAGTATGGGATATTAATATATAGTCCAGCGCCGTCTCTTGGTGTTCTTGGGGTGGTCTTGGCTGTCTCTTGGCCATCTCTCGGGACCTAGGCCAAGGAACGGACAGTTGATTGAGTGTAAGTGTCAGAGCAAACACATGCTTGACACATTGAATCCGCAGCCAGCGTGACTTCGCCACTTGATCAGCAAATTCTCAGGCGGCAAGTATTCGTGCCTTCGTGCAAGGCGGATTAGTGCCGGTTTGCCCGTTATTCGCGGGGTGACGGGCTCGATTTTCACAAGCTGACCTCTCATTACTTCAGGCGGTCCAATTTGGTCGAGCCGCCGGAACCGCCCGACCCAAGGTCCAGCACCGTCTCGCCCGGACTGAGCTTCGCCAAAGCAGTCGGGTTTCCGCACCCTAACGAGGCCAGAAGCGCCTAAAAGCGGATCACCGTTTTCAGTTGGATCATGCGGGGGGAAACATCGCCTCCAAGGCCAGCTCCCAGAATGCTGGTCGGTGGCATCTCCATCGTCGATACCTCTCCGAACCCTGGGTCCGAGCTGTAGTTGTCGGGTGGGCCGAAGTTTGGGTGATTGAAAAAATTAAAAAATTGGACGCCAATAGCCAGCACTACTTTGTCCCCGACAAGGCTGGTTCTCTTCGCGACATCGAAGTCGGTATTGAAATAGTTCGGATAGCGAAAGCGGTTGCGCCCTTGCGCAAAAGAAACGGCAGGGCCAGAACAAGGTCCCAGTGAAGTTGGCACCGTCCCGGTATTGAATCCTGTTTCGCAACCCGTTTGCACGAAATCAGCATTTGTATTGGGTGTCGTTGTGCCGTCCGGCAGCGTCACCACTTGCAGAGGCCAACAAGGATTCGGGAAGGGTGCGATTACGGCTCCCGCTCCGCAGGAATGCCTCCCGCTGAGTGGCTCGACCGGCACGGAGTAGATTGTTCCATAGAAATTCTTCCGAGCCAGGTTACCGCTTTCTGCGAGATCGATCACGGTGTAGGGAAATCCGGTTCGGGCGAAAATCGTTCCCGAGACCTGCCAACCCTTCACCAGGTAATTGAGGCCGCGGCCGCGGAGCACGGTCTTCACCGGAAGTTGCCACACGTAGTTCGCATTCAGGGAGTGACGAACATCGTAATCTGCCGCCCCGTAGCTGCCTCGCAGATAAAAGGGGTTCTGGGGGAAGTCGGAACTGCCCGCCGTGAACGGGGCTTGACCGCCGTTGGAAACGTCATCGAGAGCGTGACCGAACGTGTAGTTTGCCTGGAACAAGCCATTGCCAAAACCAGCAAATCGTCGTCGAAAGGAAACAACCATGCCATTGTAGTTCGAGATTCCGGGTGTCGTGTATTCAGTGACACCAGCGAAGCGAGTGTCGCCGCAGGGCGGAACGGGTGGGCTACTGCAGAGCGTAGTGGGAAATGGACCCCATCCGTAAGCATTGACCGAGGGATTTTGCACCAGCTCATGAATACCGTGATTGCCGTAGTATCCAAGAGTCAGCGAAGTGCTCATACCAAATGTCTGCTGCACTTCCAGGCTCCACTTCTGATACTGGGCTGAGGGGGTCCTACTATCCGGAACGGTAAGATTTGGGGGAAAGAACTCCGGATCCGCCGCGTGGATCTGAATAAAGTTTTCGCCGGCTGCAAACCCTTTGACAAAGGCGGCGTTCGAGGCCGCGGCTGCTTTAAAGAGGCTGTTGGCTTCTTCCGGAGCGAGATTGTAGCCGCCAAATACTGTCACGCGGTTCACGAGTGGGGGATTGTCAGAGAAACTGGGTCCGAACCCACCAGAGAACAGCTCGTAAAATATACCGAGACCGCCGCGCACCACGCTATTATGCGAAACTCCCAGCGGCTGCCAGGCGAAACCGAATCGCGGTTCCCAGGCAGCAGGGTCGGTGTGAAGAAAGGCTTGCTTACGATTCGAAAGCGCCTGATTATAAGGCTGTGCGGGGTCGTGACTGATCGATTCAAACGCTCCAGAGAATTCGGAAAAGCAATCATGGGCGCAGACCGGATTTGATTGATGTTCTACGCGCAGGGTGAGAGTAATGGCCAGGTTGGGTTTTATGTGCCACTCATCCTGCCCATAGCCCGCCAGAGTGTAGTTAAGGAAGAGCTCGGCCCGCTGCGTCGGAAAGGATTGACTCAAACGTGTCGAGTCACTGCTGGGAGATGCTGGGTCCACGCCTCCGGAATAAAATGCGTCGATGGTCTGTGGAACGATATCTCCGACGGCGTTCTGGGTATATTGGGCGTGTCTCAAAAATGCTCGGAAGAAGTCTCCCCCGGATCCGAACTTGTGCTTGCCCCACGTCTTCAGGAAATCGTCGGCGATGCGGTACTCCGTGAACCCTGTGACGAGGGGATAGCCATAGAGATAGTCAGATCCTCCCAGCGACGTGAACGGCTGACCCGCGTTGGACCAATCCAGAGTGGTCGGAAAAGCAGCCAGGGTTTGTAACGGGTTGACGAGGCTCAGCACGTCGTCTTTGTAAACACCCGCCACTAGAAACTGGTTCGCGGCGGTAGTTCCAAATGTGTGAGTTTCGTTCAACTGGGCTTCCCACCATGGCCCGGTCTCATAGACGTTGAAGAGTGAGCTGATTGGGTCGACGACAATGGGCTGACGGCCATTGTCGTATTGGAGAAGGAAGAAAGCACGATCGTTGGTACGGATGTTCCAATCCATACGGCCAGACACAAGGGATTCACTTGTCGGCTGCCCAAGCGTTTCTTGAAAATGGATTGCGCACGGTAGATTCACACCGAGTTCCCTAGCCAGGTCGGCGGACCGATGAACACACCACTCGGGCTCGTGTCGAGACAGCCGAGAGGATCGGCGAAGCTCCCCGGAGTAGCCGCCGCTATTCCAGAGGTTTGGTTGTACAGACTGAACATTTGCTTGTAAAAAGCATCGGAAGCGGAGGCAGAGCCAAAGATAGAATCGATATTGGCGATAGTTGCTGCCTCGAACTGCGGGCTTGGCAGAATCACCTGAACAGGAGAAGGCAGCAAGACTCGCAACCCTTCGGTATCAAAAAAGAAAAAAAGCCTATTCTTCCGGATGGGCCCTCCCACCGAAGCCGCCCACTGATTGGCGATATCGAACGGCCGAGGATTGCCGAACGCTTTCGTGATCCAGTCGGTAGCGTTCAACACGCTGCCATTCCAAAAGTACTTCGCGTTTCCGTGGAAGTCATTTGCTCCGGACTTTGTGACGTAGTTCACATACGAGCCGGCGTCAGTTCCAAAATGTCCCGAGTAGCCATCACTCACCACAGTGGCTTCCTGAATTTCGTTCTGACCCAGAAGCATACCCGTAACGCCAGTAAAATTAAGATGACCCGCGTCGTCGTTCATGCCATTCAAGGTGAATTGATTTGAGGTCCCCGGCATGCCCAAGATTGAAAAGTTCCCGCCCACGCCTCCAGTGCGCGCATTATCGGTAGCCATGATTGCGCCGGGAGCGGTCTGGGCGATGTAGGTGAGGTCGTTGCCGGGATTGGGTAGTTCCGATATCTGCGTCTGGCTCATGGTAATCGAAACGTCCCCGTTGTCTGCCTGAACGAGCGGCGCTTCTGCGGTCACGACCAGTTCCGTGTTTGCTTTCGCGATCTCCAGTGTGATGTTGACTGTGACTGGCGTCTCCAGCAATACGGTCACACTTCGGCTTTCCTCGCGAAAGCGGTCGTGCTCTACGGTTAGCGTGTATTGGCTAGGGGCAAGAAAGAAAAAACGGTACACGCCGTCGCGATCTGTTTCGGTTGACTCGGTCGTGCCCTTGTTGACGTCCCTGATCTCGACATTCGCATTCGGCACAACCGCACCGCTCTGATCAGTAACGACGCCGGTCACTGCGCCCGAAGTCGTGGTCTGCGCCGCCCCCACTCCATTTGCGAAGGAAATCGCCAGGAGAAAGGCTGAAAAGCAGCGTCGGGGTCGCAATCTCATCGAAACACCCCAAGCAGATTCGATCGAAGCGGACCTGCGATCTGTAGTGCGGCATCATATCCGAAAATCGGCCAAGGTGTGCGTAATTGCCTGTGCGTCGTACATTAGCGAGAAAGAACATGTAGCCCACCGAGTATTTATGAGATGACTCCCAGATAATCAAAAGAAGCGTCTAGGAGCGAGGCTAAATTTGCGAGCAACGCCTCTCCAAACGAAGAAAGGTGCCTATCGAGGCTGGTCAAGCCCGACGCGGTGCACCAGATCCACAAAACGCGGGTCGCCGCGCAAGGGATCGAAGTTGGGATAGACCTTGATCAACTGCAGGATGTTTGACTGCTCATAGTAGGCCCGCTCCAGCCAAGCAAGTGCCTGCTCGTTGTCACCGAGTCCCAAATAAGCGTCCACAAAGGGGGTGGGGGCAACGTAGCTTGTCTGCCGCCGTCGTTTCAACTCATCCACCAGGCGAAGGGCTTCCCTACGATGCCCGGCATGGGCATAGGCCCGAACCAGCATGCCCATTACAGCCGGATTCCGGTCGGTGCCGAGCGCCCTCTCCAGCACCGTAATCGCTTCGTCCGGTTGGCCGTTGGCAATCAGGGCGAGCCCCAGAATCCAATGGTCCGGGTCGTCGTTTCGCAACTCCCTGATGGCCTCGTCGTAACGTCTCGCATGAAACAAAATGAAACCATTCGTGATGGCAGCGCGTCCAACCGGAGTGTCGCCTCCAAGCGGATCAAGTTCGCGGGCACGTTGGACCCACGCCAGGGCCTCATCCGTCCGCCCCTGACACAGCAGCCATTTAGCGTATCCGAGGTGAGCACCAGCATCGTTCGGGTTCAACTCCAGAGCCCGCTTGAATTCCGCTTCGGCGTCGTTCCACTGCCACTGTTTCTGATATACCGCTGCAAGCAAGACGTGCGGTTCCGCAAGGTCCGGATCCAGTCCAATTGCTTTTCGGGCTGCGCTCATCATTTTTGGATGCGTTTCCTTCGGGGGGGCACCGCCAAGAGTTGATCCGAGCCTCTCATATGCGTTCGCGAGGCCGACGTAAGCCGGTGCAAAGTTAGCGTCCTTGCCGATCGTTTCCTCAAAGTAGGCAATACTCTGTTCAAGCTCGGCCTGGCTGCTGCTCTTGCCGAATTGATCTTCGGCTTTAAGATAGCTCTCGTAAACTTCGGGCGAGACATGATGCGCAGTGACCATCCGGGCACGCTCCTCTCCGGTGACCTTGACCTCCACTCTGCGAGCGATGGATTGCGCTACTTCGCTCTCGAGGGTAAGTACGTCTCCCAACTCGCCGTCGTACTCATCCGCCCAAAGATGCTCGTCGGTCGAGGCACGAATCAACTGGGCGTGCACACGAATCCGGCTGCCCTGCCGTATCACCGAACCCTCGACGACTGCATCCACCCCAAGCGCCCTGGCAATCTCTGGCACTGAAAGCTTCGTGCCCTTGAAGCGCATGGCCGAGGTACGGGAAATGACGCGCAGATCATGGATTCTGGCCAGGCGTCCGCACAGCTCTTCGGTCATCTCGTCAGCCAGGTATTCCTGAGTTGAGTCGCCCGACAGGTTGCTCAAGGGCAGGACTGCCAGCGACCTGATTTTCGTTTGGGTCGTACGCCCGGTGTGCCCCCGGAGCATGACGTAGGTGACGGCGATGAGCGCGAGTCCAGCCACACCGCCTGCAACAAGCCAGAGACGCACCCGCGAAGTCCCGGTTGGTCGGACGTCGACTTCTCCCTCCGCCGTCCGTTCCGCTCTAAGCTCTTCCTCTTCCAAACGTAATTTGCGGCTTTGCACCCAGGCATCGAGTTCCGAACTGAACGCATAGACCGATCCCATTCGGTCATGGAGGTGCCGATGAACGGGCATTCGCTCCCTCTTCTCCCAGCGCTGGACGGTGGTCACGTCGCGCTTGAGGTAGGCCGCGATTTCCTTCCATGAGTCCAGCCGTTCTTCAGGTGTTTTCACGGGCGGCTGTATGTCCGCGAACGGTTCACTTGTGTGATTCTTCTGCATGGCCAGGTCACTGCGGGGAAGGTTGCCTGATTGTACTCCCCGGCTCGGTAAACGGCAAAGCACGGCATTCGACGGCAAGGCTCCAATTCTGCACCTTGCCGCTTGATCAATGTCCTCACATGACCGAATCTGTGCATGCGTTTCGGAGATCGATCGCCGCGAAGCGACTGCCGGGCTACCCAGTTTGGATACTCCGCTGGAAGCTTGGGCGGGCGGATCCACAACGTCAAAACTTGGAGGCTTTTATGGGAAACAGAAGTTTCTATTGCGCGGCACGGGCGCTGGTCGTCGTGTTCGCGCTAGGCATCAGTGCTTTCGCGCAAAATCGCGAAACCGTGCATTTTAGAGGCATTATCAACGACTTTACGCCTGCGACCACTGTCAAGCCCAGCGGTCCTTGGGAGCTCCATGGCGTATGGCGTTTGGACCTGAAACGAGAGTCCGGCATGGCGGATTTTTCGGCCGCCTTGACCATGGAGAATTCCGACTACTGGCTCGTGATCAATTCCAATCCCCCTGCCGATCCCGACTCACCTGCAACTCGGACTCCACATACTCATCACATCGCTCTGAAGGACGCGCAGGTCACTTGGGACCCGAGCGCTGTATCCAGCGGTTGCCCCACTGCCAGTTACAAACCTTCGACTACGACTGGTTTCATGGTTACGGGAATGGCGAGCATTACCGGAAACGGAGGCTACCCGCCATTTGCACCTGAGGGTCAGCTGTCGCCGCTCACGGTCTGCGTGACCGGGGGGACGCAGGTTGAGTCTTCGAACATCACGCTGGTGTTCGGTGCACCTGCGAGCGGACATTTCGGCTCGCAACCGATCAATGGCGCCGTTCGTGTTCGGAAATGAGGAGGGCAGATGATCCATAGAAGCACGCAAGCAAAAAACGGGAATGCCTCAGACACGAACCCGAGTTTGAGCCCAAAAACACGAGGAGGACCAAAAATGAGCAAGTTTGGAAAGTATTTTCTTCTCGCGACAGGTTTCGCGCTCGTTGCGAGTTTTGCCCGCCTTCCAGGGGCCAACATCAATGTTCATGCCGACGATCGCGTCTGCAGCGTTGCCAGTCTCAAAGGGACCTATGCCTTCCGCCGGACGGGCGTGAACAACGTCGTCGGTGGCCCCATCGCCCAGATTGGCATCTCCCTCTACAACGGAGATGGGACGCGTGGCCTCATTCGCACGACCAGAAGCACCAACGGAGAAATCGAAGACTGGACCGATCAACCGTCGCCGAATGGAACCTACACAGTCGATTCGGATTGTACCGGGTCGTTCTTCGATACGAACGGCACAAAAAGCGAAAACATCGTCGTCTTTGACGGAGGCAAGAGACTCTTCGTGTTCAGCGTCGCGCCCGACACGATTGTCACGGAAGAGGGGGTAAGGCTGGACGAGGAGAAGGACTAATGGTGCGCTGACTAAGTTGGATGCACACTTCTCCACAACAACGGTACCTACCGCCAACCTCGGGAAGAGCACTTTTGACTCGTCCACAGACACGTTCGGGAACAGCGATTGAGCGGACAATGGCAGCCGTTTTTGGTGCTAAGAAGGAAAGTCCGGGCTAGATAGAAGCACGCAAGCAAAAACAGGGAAGAAGAGAGAACCATGATTTCCAAACCGCTTCGCATCGCTCGAATGATTGTTCTTGCCAGCCTTGCGCTCAGTTCCGCTGCCTGGGCGGCGACTTGTTCCAACGCCTCTCTGAGTGGCACCTACGGGTTCCTGCACTCCGGCGTAGATAGCCACGGCGCCCCTGCAGTCGCCGTGACCCAGCTCACGTTTGACCCAACCACAGGCGCGTATACCGGAGAGGACTTAGAAAACATAGGCGGCGCGATTGTCCCCTCCTCTCTCACCGCAACGTACGCAGTCGCCGAGAACTGCACCGCCACGGCTCAAGTCACACTAGTCAGCGGCGGCGCGTCTGAAAATGTCAATGTCTCCTTTGTGGTTACGCCAACAGGTTTTTTGTTCCTTTTCCAAAGGCCAGGCGCGACCTCGTCGGGATTCGGCGTAAAGCAGGGCTCCCCGACCTGCACCAATGCTGGAGTTGAGGGCCGTTTTGGATTGGAAACAACCGGCATGTTCCTCGCCAGCGCGCCAGTCCCGGGACCGGCAGCTTTTATCGGTGAGTTGAAGTTCAGTCTCAACCCTTCTGGAGACGGAGTGATAAGCGGACACATAGCTGGTAGCGAGGATGGCACGATTCTAACGTTCGCGGACGAGCCCGTCACCGGTTCTTACAAGGTCGACAAAGACTGCAGGGGCACGGCCACCATAACGCCGAAGGGTCAGCCCGACATGCACTTCAGCTTCGTGGTTGTGGACTGCGGGAAAGAACTTCTGGCCGTTGAGACGGACGCGGCCGCGGCCGTCAGCGGTACTTTGGTGAAGAGCAATTAACGAACGAAGACAGCATCCGTGCAAAGTACGCATCCTGCAACTTTCATTACTCGAGAGAGGAGCGAATCCATGAGGCATAGTCGTTTCATCAGTTCGACCCCACTGATCGCGGGGCTGCTGACCGGCCTCCTTCTCGCGATCCTGGTTGTTCCACTTAACGCAGAAGACTCTGATTCGCGGTATGACGTCAGCAACGAAGTCACGCTCAGCGGCACCGTATCGAGCGTGCTCCGCAAACCCGCCCCGGGAATGATTTGGGGCTCCCATCTTATCGTCGAGACTGTCTCCGGCAGGTTAGACGCTAGTCTGGGCCGATTCGGTTTGGAAGGCAAAGGTGCGCTGTCCGTCACCCCCGGCCAGCAGATTGAACTCACCGGCGTCATGAAGACGGTTCGTGACAAGGAAGTCTTCGAGGTCCGCAGCGTAAAAGCCAACGGCAAAACCTATGCCCTGCGCAATGAGCACGGGATCGAAGTGTCGCCACAAGCCCGTGAACGCGCCGCCGAGAAAGGGGTGACGCTGTGAACCGCAACTTCACCAGCATTCTCGCGTTGATTTTGGTTGGCTTGGCTTTCGGGTTCCTGACGGGTTGCAGCAGCAGTTCGAGTACGCCGCCTCCTCCTCCGCCTCCCACCCTCGCGATCACGGCGACGAGCGGATCGGGACAAAAAGCAAACGTCGGTGACGCTTTTGCCAACATGCTGGTAGCCACCGTAACCTCCAACGGAACGGCGGCCAGCGGGGTAACGGTTACGTTCACGCCTGTTCCGGGACCAGCCGGTCAGAGCTGCACTCCCTCCGCCACCACTGCTACCACCGCCTCCGATGGCACCGCATCGATCACATGCACTGCAAACTCGACGCCCGGCGCCTACTCAGTAACGGCCGCGGCGACGGGAGCCACAGCAACGGCCAGTTTCACCGAAGGCAACACAGCTCCCCGCGTGTTCGTGTTCTATGTGAACGGGCTGGAAAATAGCGCTTCCGAAGGACCGGTTTACTACGGCGTCGCAGGCGCGGTGGGCTTTGACTTAAGCGGCAACGTCCTAGGCGGCGAACAGGACTATAACGACGGGCAAAACGGCTTTACGGCACCGGTCGACACAATCACGGCAACCGGCAGTTCGATGACGGTGAATCCAACCACCGGCACCGGGACACTCGTCCTTGATGTTTCGGCCAGCAACCCTAATGTCGGAGTAGCTGGCATCGAGACCTTCGCCGTTCAGTTTGTAAACGCAAGTCATGCGCTGATCACACAGTTTGATGGATCGGCAACTTCCAGCGGAAGCTTCGACCTGCAGACGGCAACGAGTGGTGCCGGCGGCAATTTTGCCTTCACCCTCTCCGGGCTAGACCCCGCGGGCTTCCCGTTTGCGTATGGAGGCGTGTTCTCGAACACCAGCGGCAGCATCCGCGGCACGTACGACGAAAATGATTCCGGGAAGGTGCTCGTGGGGAATACTCTCACAGCGACGGACAACGGCGTCGGAGCGGACGTGTATGGGCGGGGCAGCATCACCGGCTTCACGGATCCCAACAACGGCAACGCACCCATCTCGCTCGCCTACTACGTCGTTGGTCCGGAAGTACTACGCATCATCGATGTTGACGCCGACGATACGATGGCGGGTTCAGCCTACGGCCAGGGCAGCGCCACCTCCTTCGACAGCACAGTGCTGTCAAAGGACGTGTTCGGCATCCTGGACAACACGGAGGACGCTATATTTGCCGCAGCGGGGCAACTCGTTGCCGCTGGTACCGCCGTTGGAACTTTCAACGCCACATTCACGGGCGAAGGCGATGATGACGAAGGGGGCACCGTCATGGCCACGGGCACCCCGGGCGGAGTCGCAGGCAACTACTCCTTTTCGAACACCGTGCTCGGTTATGGCAGCATGACCGGCATCACGGGGTTGGGATCCATTCACAAGCTCGGGCTGTATGCGACCGACCCAACACTCAACCTTTTGGATCCCAACAACACCAAGGCGGCCAACCTGGGAGCCGCCCTTGTCCTCGAGTTGGATGATTTCGCCCAGGGCACGGGAATCGTGGTTCCGCAAGGGACCATAGCGTCCGACGGATCGGATCTCAACCACAGCTACGGCTTCGGGGCGCAGGCCTTCGTCGACAACGGCAGCTTTCCTAGCGGGAACCCGGGCTGGGAGTTTGATTTCGTCGGGCAAGGAACGTTTGCGTCGCTTGTTTTCACGACCGGCGGGCCCCCAACTCCGGTAGGTATCAGCGATCCCTACGCGTCCTTCGTACCGGGCACACCGGATGAGTACACTGCCGTTCCGATCGCGGGAACTGCGGCCGCACCCGACGTCGCGGGGCGATACGCCTTCCGGTCGGCCATTCCATTTGCCGTCGGTCCCGTCGGGGGCGCTGACGGTCCAACTGTCGACTTCACCGTGGTCATGTACGAAGCTGGTCCCGGGCTGGTGTTCTCGATCGACGAGGACACCTTCAGCGAGTGGTTGGGTACCTTCCAAGAGGAGAATGCCAGCTCGCTGAAGGCAATGCACGTGAAGAGAGGACCGCTAGTCAAGAGCCAAGCGAAACCGAAGGCTAACCAGTAAACCAAAAGGACGCCCTGCTTACTAGGACGTGGCGGCTAACTGACGTTATCAGGCCATTTGCTGAGAAGTTGTTGGGAGGAGTTGAACCCCAGTGCGTGGATCGTCGGCGAACAGTAAAACATCCGGTTTTCGTCGCAAGATCAACCTTCACACTGCACTCCCGTCGCTTGATTCATGGATGCCGGGCGACCCACACAGCGGGAGTAAGGTCTGGAAGGCACCGGATCGGGAGATCGGCAAGCCCAGGGAGAATCGTGGAAAGGTAATCGCGCACCGGGACTTGCAGCCGACGGCAGCTTTCCACGACAGACAGAATCGCTGCAACCTTCGGTCCTGCCAGTGGGCTGCCGATGTGCAACCAATTCTTTCGACCAAGAACTACCGGACGCATTGAATTCTCCGCCAGGTTAGTACTTAGCTCTAATTCGGGATACTCCAAAAAGCGAGTGAGCTTTTTCCAAAGCGTGAGCGCGTACTGACAAGCCTTGCTGAGTGCGCTGGAGCGTACTGCAGCCGACTGCGCTGCCTCGATCTTGCTGCGAATATCATCGAGAAGAGCTCTCGCTGTTTTCTGACGCCGGATATGGCGCGCCGCAACATTCAGCGATTTGCGCCGAGCTTCCGCATCGACGGCAAACAGTTCATCCATCCGCGCCACAATCGGAGTTGCAACCGGGTCTCGTGGATTTAGCTGGACCGCCTCGAAAAACTGTCTTCTGGCATGCGCCCAACAAGTGGCATGCACCATTCCTGGCCCGCCGATTTGGTCATAAGCCGCGTATCCATCAGTTTGCAGAATGCCTTCGAACTGTCCCAGGAACCGCTTCGGCCCATCGCGTCCCCGGCCTAGACGGAAGTCGAACACCACAGTTCCTCCGGGGCGACTGTATTGCCAGAGGTACGCTTGGTGACTCTGTCCCCGGCCCTCGCGTGTCTGCACGTCCACTGGGGTTTCATCCGCCTGAATGTAACTTCCGCTGATCAATTCTCGCCTCATTGCCGCGACCATCGGGGTCAGCAACTCGCCGACCTTGAGCACCCAGCCGTCCAGCGTTGCGCGGCTGATTTCCAAGCGGAGGTACTTCTTCTGAACTGTGATGAATCTGCCCAACACGAGATTGTTCAGAACTTTTCGTTCACCCGATTTTCGGCTTTCCCCTAACGGCCAGACGCTGGCCGCGTCGCTGGTCGATCCCAAGGCGTGGAACCCTGATGTCTGGCTGATCGACCTGATGCGGGGTGGGCCGTCGCGCTTTACCGTCGGATCTGTTCTCAGTGCGGCGCCGGTGTGGTCGCCCGATGGCACAAGGATTGTGTTCCGGACGATTCGAAATGGGCCGACCGAGCTGTATGCCAAAAGTGCCGGGGGTGGCGGCAATGAGGAAGTTGTGCTCACGTACGAAACCCAGCATGCGGCCGGCATCGATACACCCAATCTCGTATGTTCCGACTGGTCCCCGGATGGGCGCTATGTGATTGGTAGCCTTCCTCAGCAGACGACTGGTGACGACCTGTGGCTGATTCCCCTCAGTGGTGACAGGAAACCGATCAAATTTCTAGCACCGCCGTCCGACCAGATCCACGGCAACTTCTCCCCAGAAGGGCGCTTCGTGGCCTACAGTTCGAACGAGTCGGGCAGGTTTGAAGTCTACGTCCAGACTTTTCCGCTCTCGGACCGCAAATGGCAGGTCTCCACTGACGGTGGATACGAACCGCGCTGGCGCGCCGACGGGCGCGAAATCTACTATCTCTCCCAAGATCGAAAGCTCATGGCAGTCTCGGTCGGTACGGCCCCGGCATTTGGTGTTCCCAAGGTGCTCTTCCAGACGCGCGTGCCCGAAGGTGTAACTGCGCGCCGCAGGCACTACGTCCCCAGCCGTGACGGTCAGCGCTTCCTGGTCAATACGCAGAGCCTCGATGCGCCGCCCGGTCCGATCACGGTCGTGCTCAACTGGCAGGCGGAGTTGAAGAAATGACAACTCGACGCAGACGCAAGGCTCTCGGGTGGATGCCCTCCTAGCCCGTAACAAATCAAAAAGGAAAATGCGGCGGTTTAGGATATGCTCGTCACTCTGCCAACCATGCCCGAGTAACGCTAGTGCTTTTTCGGAGGCGACGCCGGGATGAGTGCTCAAGGCTGAAAGAGGGTGAGAGGCGTCGCGTTCGAAAAAGCCGTCAGAAGGAAGCCGCTGGCGCGGCGGGCGCGGTACTTATGCAAATTGAATGGAGCAAGAGAGGTTTGTAGAGGTTGTCGGGGTGGCCGAGGTCCGTGGCGGAGGAACCGACGGGCATGGGCAAGGGCGAAGTGGCGGTTGAAGCGAAACCTACTCTGGGGCATGAAGAAGGTGTCGAGCGGCGACGGAGACACACTTCGACGGAGCGCGCTGAAGCGCGCCAGCAGTTGGGGTTGTGGGCGAGTGATTTCATGCAGCTGCGACCAGGAGCGGTGGAGAACGAAGTTGGAGTTGTGCCGCGGTGAATCGTTCGACGACGGCCATCGGTCCGCCGCACTTGGGACAGCGCCACAGCGGGTGCGCTGTAGGAGCGGTCGAGGTTTCCGATTCGTTTTTCGGTGGAATGGCGTGAAGAGCGGCGAAGCACTGTGGCAGCAGGGCGGCGCGCCTTCGGTTGGCGAGGAAGCCGAAGTGGCGGATGCGGACGAAGCCCTTGGGGAGCAGGTGAAGTAGGAAGCGACGGAGAAACTCATCGCGCGAGACGGTCATCACTTTCTGCCGATTGTGGTCGGCAGAGTCACGCCAGCGAAAGGTAACCTGTCTGTCCACCAATGCGAGCAAGCGATGGTTGGAGATGGCGACGCGGTGGGTATAGCGGCCGAGATACTGCAGGACGTACTCGGGTCCGCCGAAGGGCGGTTTGGAGTAGACGATCCAATCTTTGCGGAAGAGCGGACGCAGCCAGGCAGCGAAGAACTTGGGATGGGTGAGCGGTGCGAGTTCTCCGGCCAGGTGCAGCTGACGGCGTTCGAAGGCAAACTTCAGGCCGGCGACGAACTTGCCGCGGAACACGCGCCGCAGTACGGCAATGGGAAGGAAGAAGCGTGGGTGGGATCGAATCCAGCGGGCGTGATCGCGGGAGAGTCCGCCGGCGGGAACGACACAGTGGACATGAGGATGAAGTTGGAGTTTCTGGTTCCAGGTGTGAAGCACGCTGAAGAAGCCGATCTCGGCTCCGAGATGGGCGGGATTGCGCGCGACTTCTAGCAGAGTTTCGGCGCTGGCTCGGAGCAGCAAACCATAGATGAGTTTCCTGTTCTGAAGGGCCAACGCGGCCAGTTGCGGCGGCAGGGTGAAGACGACGTGGACATAGGGCGTGGGCAGCAGTTCACGACGACGCGCCGCGATCCAGCGTTCCCGCGCACCGGTCTGACACTTTGGGCAGTGCCGGTTGCGACAGCTGTTGTAGGAGATGGTGGCACGATGTCCGCAGCCGGTGCACTCATCGATATGGCCGCCGAGGGCAGCAGTGCGACAGCGCGCGATGGCCCGCAGGATCTTGAGGTGGGTCCAGCGGAGCCACGAACGGTTTCGCTCGATGAAGTCTGTACCTGCGCTGCGAATGATGTCGGCCACCTCGAACTGTGGCCGACTCATTTACTCCTCCTCGGACGACCTGCCTTTCTTCAGCACCAGCGCATCCAGCGGACTGGGCGTGGCATGCAAGTGCCGTTGCGAGAGGTGGAGATAGCGAGCGGTTTCTTTCAGATCGTGATGGCCTAACAGGATCTGGATGGTGTGGAGGTCGGCGCCAGATTCGAGCAAGTGAGTGGCGAAGCAGTGGCGGAGCACGTGGGGATAGACACGTTTCTTGATCCCGGCGCAGCGAGCGGCTGCGGCGCAGGCATGGTAGGGAGTCTTGGTATCGGTGGGGTGATCGCCGCTGTGCCAGCGGTTGCCGGGAAATAACCAGACGGACTTTTTGCGCAAGCGTCGCCAGTGAGCGCGTAGTTCCTCGAGCAGGGCGGGGCTGAGCATCACGTCGCGGTCTTGCCCGCCTTTGCCGCCCTGAATGTGCACGACCATTCGTCGGCTATCGATGTCGCTGACCTTCAGGCGCGTGAGCTCGGCGCGGCGCACGCCGGTGCCGTAGAGGGTCATCAAAATGGTGCGATAGAAGGGAGTCGGCGCAGCCTCGATGAGCTGTGTTACTTCTTCCTGACTGAGAATGGTGGGTAGGCGATAGCGCTTCTTGGGATAGGGAGTGTCGGCAATGCTCCAGGACCTCTTGAGCGTCTGGATGTAGAGGAAACGCAGGGCGCAGAGATGGTTGGTTACCGAACCGGGAGTCAGTTTGTGCACGGTGAAGAGTTGGGCTTGGTACTCGCGGATGTGCTGCGGTCCCAGGCGATCGGGCGAGCGGTGGAAGTGCTGGGCGAACCGCTCGATGAAGCGAATGTAACGCTGTGTGGTAGCCTCTGAGTAATGACGTCGCTGGAGTTCCTCCAGCATCATTTTGCGTAGATGGGTCACAGGGACCTCCTTGTGACCCACAATTTATCTGAGGGCAAAACCCACGAACCTCGGCCCTACCCACGCGGCAGCGTCCGCCGCGCCAGCGGCTTCGTTCTAACGGGCAAACCGGAAATTACGTTCGCACGCTTTCAGGCAGACTCCGACGACGCGGGCCCATAAGCCCTCTTCTGGGAGATCTGGCCGGATTAGGAACGAGAAGCGCCCTTGTTGTCATTGAATGATCGCAGGCGATAAGCCGACTTATCAGGACAAATCCCGCACGATCTTGAGTCTTGGATAGCTCTTGTTAGGGCGTTCTTTTTCGGACCGCCACTAACTCTGTTTCTACGGGAACGCCGCGAGCCACTTTCACATGCAACAAGGCTTCGAAGGGTTTTAACTCCGTGGCCTTCGCTACCGACAGGCGCGACAACAAGGTTGCGACGGAATTTTGCCGCGCGACGAATTCAACCGCACCCTGTGTTCCGAAAGTCGTGGTTCCAGCCAGGATCATGACGGACCGAGTTGGATTCAATCCTGGCATCAGCGCGATGATTGCATAGTCTTCGGTAAGCGGCGAAGTGGAAGGACTCGCTACGACGACAGCCGGCTCGCCGGACTTAGGATGTGCGTTAACAATCGCAAGGTCTCCCTTGCGAGGACCAGAAGCCAGCCGTTGGAACATGAATTCCTTGCTCCCAGGAATATCGAGTAAGGTGAGATTCTCCGACGGCGAACCCACGAAAATCAGATCGTTGTTCTGAACGTCGTCGAACGAGAACAGGCTCCCGCGCTTCACGCGAATGCGCCTGTGAAGCAGTCCAAACACTTGATCGAGGGTATGAACGGCCAGTACCTCCCCCACGCCGGTGTAGTGATCAAAGATCAGATCCCGTTGATCCCGCGCCGCGTCGTAGTAGCGCATTCCGGTCTCTGGCCGACCAATGAAAGCCGCGTTACTGAAAATGACCCAAGGCTCTTCTGGGCCGGTGACAAAGGGACTCCAGAAGGTTCGAAGAACAGCGGGAGCCGGTTCGAGGTTACCCGCCAGTGTTGGCGGGGCTGATTTGCGGGTAGAAACCAACACCGCCATTGCTACCAGCGAAGCGGCCAACAAGATCGATGCCACCACGAACGCGGCCAGCCAATTCCTTGAAGTGCGCCGTGCCGTAGCCTCTTCTGCGTCGTGTGGAAACGAACCGCCGGAATGTATTCGCGTCCCTGCCGAGCGATGAAAGGCAAGAACGTAGGTGCCCTTCGGCAGTTCCACGAGAATGGAATCTTTCGCGCCTTCGGAGGAGTAATACTCGGTGAGCTTTGTGCGCAGACGGCCAGCCTGGACCCTGACGGTTGAATCTGCCTGAGGATCGAAGTGGGCTGAGCGCCCAAAGACCTCGGTTGCAATCTGATATTCCTTTACTGAAGCAGGAGGATCCGCCAGGGAGTGTTCGGCCAGGTAGCGTAGCAGTCGACAGAGCGATTCAGATCCCCGCAAGCTATGACTATTGGTAAGCTTCTCCACTTCCTGGAAGCTTTCTTCCCGACCCGCCGCGAAGCTGCGTGTCACAGCCATTTAACAGAAAGGTAACAGCCTCAACTATCCTACTGCAAAACCGACACTTTGCTCTCGTAACCGTATCAAACCTAGTGAAACTTCTTCAACCGAGCCTTTTGTACTATCAGGTTGCACGTCATGAATTCGCACTCCATCTGGCACGCCCTGAGCACAATCGAAAGAGACGCCCAGAGCGTGCCGCCACCCGAACGCCGGTGCCTCAAGAAGTACTGAGGAGCGTAAAAACTCACGCCCCACGAAGACGCGCATGAGTTCCCTAACGAGCAACGTTGCCCGATAACCGCTGATTGGAGGAAATATGAGGGGAAGGTTTTTTCTGGTTCTGAGTATTGGGTTGTGTCTGGCCGGTCTTGCCTTCGGGCAGTCGAGCACGGGCACGATTCAGGGGTCTGTGGCCGATGCTCAAGGAGCGATTATTCAAAATGCTTCCGTGACCATCACCAATCTTGGTACCAATCGTTCGATTGTGGTGACGAGCAACGCAGAAGGTTTGTTCAGCCTGCCTGCCCTCGACCCGGGTTCTTACAAGGTGGAGGCCCAGGAGGCCAACTTCGCCCCTGCAGCGGAGCAGATTACGCTGCAAACGGCTCAAGTCATAAACCTGTCGTTCAAGCTGCAACCGGGGTCAGCCACGCAAACTGTTGAAGTGACCGCGGGGACTCCCCTTGTCGATACTTCGACTTCCGGTGTGAGCGACACCGTCGTTGGCCGGCAGATCACGGACCTTCCTCTGAACGGCCGGAATTTCACAGACCTGGCGGCACTGGTTCCTGGTGTTACCCGCGGACAGCCCGGGAACACGCAAACCGGGACCGGTAACCAAGCTGAAACTTTCAGATATGCCACCAGCGGTGGCGGAGCGATTTCAGCGAATGGCGTACGTCTCCAGGCGAACAATTTCCTGTTTGACGGCATTGACAACAACGAATCGCTGGTCAACACGATAGTCTTCTTCGTAGACCCGGATGCGATTCAGGAATTCCGCGTGGACACAAATGTGGCCCCCGCCGAGTATGGCCGAGCTGGCGGGGCCGTAATCAATGCAACCTACAAGTCCGGCACCAATGAATGGCACGGCACCGGCTTTTATCAACTGCGTAACAGCGCGGCTGATGCCAGCCCTAACTATTTCGATCCAACCGTCCCTAAGCCACTCTTTCACCGCAACCAGTTCGGCGCGACCTTCGGTGGCCCGGTTTTCAAGAATAAATTGTTCATCTTCGCCGACTATCAAGGTGTGCGCCAAACTCTACCTTTGACAGACGGTCCCATCACTGTGCCCACGGCTCTTGAGCGAACTGGAAACTTTTCCGAATTGCTCACAACGCCGCCAGTAAACGGCAAGGCGACAGCGATTCAGCTCAACTATCCCGGCGGTCAAGGGATACCAGTGCCGGGCAACATCTTCACCGCCCCATTTGTTACAGCCGGCTACAATTACCTCAATGCCTTCCCGTTGCCGAACATCACTTCAGCCGCTGACCCACGCTGCACACTGGGTGCGACCGGGGACGGGCTCTGTATCGAGAGCAACTTTCAGCCGGATCGTATTCAAAAGCAAACGTATGACGACTTTAATGGGCGCTTGGACTACATTCTTGGTGCGCGAGACCAGGTTTTCGCGCGCTACAGTTACGGTCAGGATTTGGACGTCACAACTTCGCAGCTGGCGACTCTGCCTGCAGGCTATGGCTCTGGCTACCAGTTTCAGCATCCTCGCAGCATTGTTCTCGGCGAAACCCATACTTTCGGGACCAGCCTGATTAATGAGTTCCGCCTTGGCTATGTGCGCTCATTCCTGGGGTACGAGCCACCGCTGGGTAACGTGCCGGTTTCGGCTAATCTCGGCATTCCCAACGCGAATACCAGCACGCTACTGGGCGGGGGAGCGCTGATTGGAAATAACGGCAGCCAGCTTTCCTATACCGGAGATTACGGCGACTATTTTGTGCCTGAGGATACCTATCAACTGGCTGACAATGTTTCGTGGGTTAAGGGACGCAACACCTTCAAGTTCGGCGTCAACTTCATCTGGCGGCAGGTGAACTTCTTCAACCCAATCGCCGGAAAGGGTTACTTCCAGGCTAACGAGACCCAGCCCTGGTCGACCGGATTTGAACAGTCGGACTTGCTGGTGGGCTGGATCAACGATTATCAGGTCGGCCCAGCCAGTGCAATGTTCCACACCCGCAGCTGGGAAAATGGCTTTTATGGCCAGGACGACTATCGCGTCAACAACCGTTTGACTCTCAACCTCGGCCTGCGTTACGACCTCTTCACCTGGCCGACCGAACTGAACAATCGCATGGCAAACTTCGACGTGTCGACGGGAGAGATCATTCTGGCAGGCCAGAATGGCGTTTCCGACAGCGGCGGCCTCACAACCCCCAAGAAGAATTTCGCTCCGCGTATCGGTTTTGCCTATGACCTGCGCGGCGATCAAAAGACTGTGGTGCGTGGCGGCTACGGCATTTTCTACTTCGTTGACCGCGAAGGCATCGATAAGCAGATGTCGCAGAACGCGCCGTTTGGCGGCAGCGCTTACTACTCCTACGAAAATGCCATAGCGCCGACGATGGACGGCTATTTCACGAACAATAGCGGACTTCTGCTGACTCTTGGCGGATTAACCACACCAAACGCCAACGGAACTCCAGACATCAGTGCGATCACCACCAGCGGCTTTCCCACCAAGGCATCTCTGCCGGTAGACCTCACCCATCCGCAGAGCGTCAGCCTCACGGGTTGGCTGCCGAAAGATAGGACTTCCAACATGCAGGAGTGGAACCTGCAAATCGAGCAGCAACTGGACACAAAGACAGCCCTGACCCTGGCATACGTTGGGACAAAGGGAACGCACCTTTCCACGTTCTACGATGTAAATCGTCCCGCATACAATACCGACAGCCTATACCCCTTCCCCGGGCTGGGAACGGTGCCAGTCAATGACACCAGTGGCAACTCCATCTATAACGGTTTGCACGCGCAACTGGAGCGTCGACTCAACAACGGGGTTTCGTTCGCCGGGGCTTATACTTGGTCGCATGCCATCGATAACACGCAGGCAGGTTTCGACACTGATTTCCGCTACGGCGGCAATGTGGTCGATCCTTTCGATTGGCAAACCAGAGAACGCGCCAACTCCAATCTCGACGTGCGCAATCGGTTTGTATTCAATGCCCTCTATGAACTGCCCTTCGGGCGAGGCCGCACCATCGGCCAGAATTGGAACCCTGCGGTCAATGCGGTTTTGGGCGGCTGGCAATTCAGTCCAATCCTTACGTTCGCCAGCGGCTTCCCCGTTGATGTGGTTTGCAACTATTGCAGCAATCCCAGCACGCGGCCAAATGTCGTTGGGCCGCTGCATCAAACCAATGTCCCGGCCCAGTGGTTTGTGACCTCGTCCTTCGCCAAGACGTGTACTCCAGATTTTCCTTGCTTTCCGGCCTCCAATACTCCTATTGCTCCCGGCAATTCGCCCAGGAATCCATTTACCGGTGCGGGGACGAAAACGATGGATCTAAGTCTCAGCAAAAGCTTCACCTTCACCGAGCGCTTCCGGGGCGAGTTGCGCGGGGAGTTTTTCAACTTGTTCAATACACCGCAATACAGTCCTCCGGATGGAAACATGAACGATGGAGGACAATTCGGGAAAGTCACAACTCTGCGCTTCGACAGTCAACGCGAAGTGCAGGTGACGGTTCGCGTCAGCTTCTGAACCTAACCCGAGGGGGGAGCAGTCGCGCGGATACTGCTCCCACATTTTCCCAGGCATCCAAATGAAAACCCGACTCCACCACCTTGCGCCTTGGATTGTTCCTTTATGTCTTCTGACGTTGCTTTCGGCAGCGGAGGCGCAAGCGCCGGTCGTAGACAGGGTTGATCCGCCGAATTGGTGGATTGGTCTCCCCGATCCGATGGTGATGATTACCGGAGAACATTTGGCGGGAGCCCGTGTGTCCACTCGCTCGCCTGGGATTCATATCGCTCGCACCATGGATGGTCTGGACGGGCGTTATGAATTTGTCTGGATCGAGATCAGCAACGCAGCGTTGCCAGGAAAAATCAGTTTGGATTTGAGTACCGAAGCCGGACGTCTGAAGGTGGAACTGCCGTTAGAACTTCGAGATCCTGCAGCCCAAGTGGCGCGCGAAGGCGGTGGGTTCAACGGGTTCGGCCCCGCTGACGTCATCTACCTGATCATGCCTGACCGCTTCGACGATGGCGACCCCAGCAACAATTTCCGCGGTTCTGGCGCGTATGACCGTAGCGCGCCCCGCGCTTATCACGGCGGCGACTTGCGCGGCATTCAGCAGCGGCTGCCTTATTTGAAGGATCTCGGCGTCACCACGATTTGGATAACCCCGATTTACCAGAACGGTGACCGAACCGGCAGGGATTATCACGGGTACGGAGCGATCGATTTGTATGGGGTAGAAAAGCACCTGGGCACGCTCGCCGATTATCGCGCGCTGGTGAAAGCAGCCCATGAGCAAGGGATAAAAGTGCTGCTGGATCTTGTTCCCAATCATGTCGGTCCTGCAAACCCCTGGGTGGACAATCCGCCGACCGATCGCTGGTTCCATGGCACACACGAGAAGCATTTGACGACCGGCTCATCCTTTGCGGTCGAGACCGACCCGCACGCGCCGCCGCTCGAATGGCGCAATGTCGTTGAAGGCTGGTTCGCCGGTATTCTCCCCGACATGGGAACGGACGATCCAATCACCGCGCAATACCTGCGCCAGAACGCGCTCTGGTGGGCAGAGACGGGTGCTCTCGATGGTTTTCGCATCGACACATTTCCTTATGTCGACCGCCCATTCTGGCGCGACTTTCACGCCGACCTGCACCGGACCTACCCTCGCTTCCGCACGGTGGGCGAAGTCTTCAACCCGGACCCCACGGTGACTGCATTCTTCGTAGGTGGAAAAGTCACCGACGGTATTGACACGGGTGTCGATACCGTCTTCGATTTCCCGCTCGAGTCCACACTCCGCAAGGTGATTTTGCAAGACGTGCCCGCCAGGCAGATCGAAGACGTTCTCCGCCACGACTGGATGTTTCCTCATCCCGAAAATCTGGTGACGTTCTTCGGCAATCACGACACCAAGAGGTTCATGAGCGAACCCGGCGCCACCACACAGAAGCTCAAGCTGGCATTTTCTCTGCTGCTGACCCTGCGCGGGATCCCTGAAATCTATTACGGCGATGAGATTGGGATGAGCGGCGGCGACGACCCTGACAACCGGCGCGACTTCCCCGGTGGCTTTCCCGGCGACAAGCGCGATGCCTTCACTTCTGAGGGCCGCTCTCCCGAGGAACAGAACGTGTTTACGCATGTCCGGAATCTCCTGCGGCTGAGGCATGAGCATCCCGCACTGCGCGGAGGGGAATTGATTCACATTTTTGCCGACGATCAGATCTTCGCTTTTGTTCGTCAGCACGCCGCAGCACCGGACGGACCTGCTGAGCAGTTGCTAGTGCTGATGAATAACGCGGACGAGCCAAAAACCGTAGAGCTCAACATCAGGGATACCCCTATCGCCAAAGTTCGATCCATCACGACATTAATGGGCACCGGCAATGCCGAACTGCTCGTCGGAGCGGGCGTTAAGGTTGCAGTGGCTTCGCGATCGGTGAGTATCTATCAGATGGATTGAGGTTGAGCAGGCAGCAACCTTGGCCTTGGAAAGGTAGTGAAAATCTTCATGGATGTGAAAAGACGGGTTTTCTTCTTGCTGTTTTGCCTCGCGAGTGTGGCATCGAGTGTTCAGGGACAGATGGCCCCCGGCGCTCCGGGGGCCATCCCCACCTGGACTCCCGGCAGTAAAGAAGCAGTGGGCACAGCCGTCTCCACGAATTCTCGCGTCTGGTTCACGCTTCAGGGAGGCATCTTGACCGAGGTCTACTATCCGCGCCTGGACACTGCCGATGTGCGTTCGCTGGAATTCGCAGTGAGCGATGGAAAAACCGTTTGGATTGAGTCCAAGGATTTGTTGCACTCACTTTCAGAGATCGATGAGAACGCCCTGGCCTATCGCCAGACCAGCAGTGATCCCGCCGGCCATTTTCAAATCACCAAGACCTATGCCACTGATCCGCATCGCGATACTCTGTTGATTGATGTCACATTTTCTGGGGCCCCTGCCTACTCGCTGTATGTCCTATACGAACCCGCGCTGAAAAACTCAGGCTACGGCAATACTGCCTACAGCGAGGGTGACGCTCTGGTTGCCGAGAAAACCGGCGCCGCTTCCGCGTTGCTAAACAGCGGCGGCTTCAATCAAATGACAAATGGATTCGCAGGTTCCAGTGATGGCTATACGGACCTGCTGTTGCATCATCAGATTGCCTGGTCTTACACGCGGGCTGAAAACGGTAACATTATTCAGACGGCCAAAGTCGAAGGGGCTCGTTTCACTTTAGCGCTCGGATTCGGCGCCACCACCGCAGCTGCAATCGAGAACGCCCGCGCCAGTCTGAGGACCGGTTTTTCATCCATCAGTGGGGATTATGCGAAGGGATGGAATGAATACACGGGCACCCTGCGGCATTTGGACAACCGCTACGCGCTGCAATTCCGGCGCGCCGTTATGATACTCAAAGCCCACGAGGATAAGACATTCCCCGGGGCCATGATCGCTTCCATGAGCATTCCGTGGGGTTTTGCGGTCAGAGCGGATTCTGCCAACGTCGGCGGGTATCACTTGATCTGGGCCCGCGATCTATATGAAGTCGCGACCGCAATGTTAGTTGCCGGCGACCGGGCTGCCGCCGAACGCGCTCTCGATTATCTCTTCAACGTGCAGCAGAAGCCGGATGGAAGCTTTCCTCAAAATACCTGGCTCGACGGCAAGCCCTACTGGACAGCGCTTCAGATGGATGAAGTTTCCTACCCGATGATTCTGGCCTGGCAATTGGACAAGAGTGATCCTGATACCTGGCAGCAACATATCCGCCCGGAAGCTGAATTTGTCGCCCTTCATGGCCCGGAGACACAAGAGGAGCGCTGGGAGGAGGTGTCGGGTTACTCGCCCTCCACAATCGCGGCAGAGATCGCGGGATTAGTTTGCGCTGCGGATATAGCTCGCAAAAACGGAGCTAACGACGATGCCGGTCGCTATCTCAAGACTGCCGATGCCTGGGCTGGGAATTTGGAGAATTGGATGGTCACCAAGACGGGTCACTTAGGCGGGCCACTCGCTGCGCAGGGTTATTACATCCGGATCGACAACAATACTGATCCCAATGACGGCTATCAGCTCGATGTTCGCAATGGCGGAGGCACGTGGGATGAGCGGGACGTGGTCGATGCCGGGTTTCTCGAATTGGTCAGGCTTGGGATTCGTCCCGCCGACGATCCCACCATCGAGCGTTCGCTTAAAGTGATCGACTCGACCATCCGCGTGCAGACTCCAAACGGTCCAAGTTTCCGGCGTTACAACCATGACGGTTATGGAGAGACATTGTTCGGAGGCCCGTGGACCGGACAGGGCGTAGGAAGAATCTGGCCGATTTTTACAGGCGAGCGTGGAGAATACGAGGTCGCCCGCGGCCGCGATGCCACGAGCTACCTCGATGCAATGTTGAACTTCACGAACTCCGGCGGCATGATTGCGGAACAGGTCTGGGACCAAGCCGACCCCACAGAATCACGTTTTGTTTTTGGCTCGGGTACGGGGAGCGCGACTCCGCTAGCTTGGAGCATGGCCCAGTTCATCAGGCTCGTAGTTTGCGTCGAGGAAAAACGCATCGTCGATCAGCCTGCCGTTGTCGCTGAACACTTCCTGAAACGGACTTCGCAGAGCACCACATCCTCGACGGAGCCTGTTACAAAACCGTAATTTGTTAGCCATTCCTCGGGCGCTTGTATGAAATCTTGAGTTTTGTCCTCGGTGACCCGCAAAAAGGAGGTGGCTGCCAAGCGGAGCGGATCGGTACCGACAAACGCGCTAGTGTTGACCAATCCCGATCAACGCCCGGCTCGTCGCTAGCCTTGATCGGAAACGCCTCGGGGGCAGACTGCGGGGGCGGAGCGGGATCTCGGTCCGAGGCGTTTTCGATAAGGAGACTAGGAGGAAGCCGCTGGCGTTTGCGGCGGACGCGGTGCGCTATGGGATTTGAACGGCAGCGCGGATCTGAACGGGGCTTGGGGATAGCAGCTAATCGTGGTGGGAACGCCGCTAGGATTTTCGGAGTGGCGACTGAGATGAGGAAAAGCGCACGCGGAAAGTTGCTTGAGAGGCAGTGGAGAAGAAGCGGACACACGCGTGCGTCCGCGTGCCTGAGCACATCCTCGGGTCGATAGCAGTGGACGGGCTAGGAAGAATCGAAGTAAGAGCATGTTGATAATTCCGCAGCCGTAAATCTCTGCAGCACGATCATCGCCGCGCCGCAACGTGGGCAATGCCAGACAGAAGAACTCTCCGCCGAAGCTTGGGAGGTTCCAGCCTCGACCAGCGTGGAGGAGCCACTGGACAGCAGTTGTCGGGATAGTGCCAAGCGGGATGAGCGAAAGCGATTGGCGAGGAAACCAAAGTGACGGATGCGCACGAATCCTCTGGGGAGCACGTGCAGAAAGAAACGCCGTAAGAACTCGCTGGCCGCAAGGGTCATCTTGCCATGGCGGCCGCCGTGGGCGTAATCCTTCCAGCGAAAGGTGACGCGTTGTTGGTCGAATGCCAATAAGCGATGATTGGAAATGGCCACGCGATGGGTGTAACGGCCGAGGTAGCGCAACACCTGCATGGGTCCGCCGAAGGCGGGCTTGGCATAGACAACCCAGTCGTGGCGGTGCAGACGGCGCATGAGTTTTGCGAACTGCTGCGGATCGGCCAGAGCGGCGGCGGGACCGTTGCAACATAGCTTGTTGCGGCTGTGCAGACGTTTCAGGCCGGCGAGGAACTTGCCACGAAAGACGCGGCTGAGGATCTTCACGGGTAAGAAGAAAGCATAGCGTGGGCGGACCCATTGACGGTGATCTGGTGAAAGTCCGCCCGCAGGAATGGCGCAGTGTATGTGGGGATGCAGAAGCAGGTTCTGTCCCCAAGTGTGCAGGATGCTGATCATGCCGATCTCGGCGCCCAAGTGTTTGCGATCGATGGCGATCTCCAGCAAGGTTTGGGCGCTGGCAGCGAACAACAAGTCGTAGAACAAACGCGGGTTTTCCAAGGCCAGCACGTTGAGTTCGTGGGGCACGGTGAACACGACATGGAAGTAGCTGGTAGTCAGGAGTTCGCGTTCGCGGGCCGCCAGCCATCGTTCGCGTGCTTGTGTCTGGCACTTGGGGCAGTGCCGGTTTCTGCACGAGTTGTACGAGATAGCCTGATGACCGCAGCTCGGGCAGGCATCGCGATGACCGCCCAGCGCAGCGGTGCGGCAGCGCAGAATGGCACGAAACGCTTTGAGCTGCTGAAAGTCAAAGCCCGATCGATAGCGATCCAGGAAGCGATCACCCTGCGCGCGAAGGATGTCGGCCACCTCGAAGGTGGGCCGAGTCATTTTTCGCTTTTCCGTTTAAAGCTGCGGCTGATGTTCTCGGTGCTGGATAGAGAGAGACTGTCCAGCGGATTCGTAACTGCCTGTAAGTGCCGCTGTGACAGATGCAAATACTGGGCAGTAGTTTCCAGATCGCCGTGCCCGAGCAGAACCTGGATGGTGCGCAGATCGGTGCCCGCCTCCAACAAGTGGGTCGCCCAACTGTGGCGCAGCGTATGTGGGGTGACCCGTTTGCGGATGCCGGCCCGGTGCGCGGCTTCGCTACACGCGATCCAGACGGTCTTGTCGGAAATCGGCTGATCGAGCGTCCGGCCACGAGTGCGTGTGGGGAACATGTAGAGCTTCGGCTTCCGCCAGCGCCAATACTCTCGCAGCGTCTCCAATAGAGCCGGACTCAGAGGCAGGTCACGATCTTTGCCGCCCTTGCCTTCCACCACGCGGATGATCATCCGTTGGCTATCGACGTCGCTGACCTTGAGACGCGCGAGTTCGGCGCGTCGCATGCCGGTTCCGTAGAGTGTCATCAGCAACGTCCGTCGGAACAGGTTGCCGGCGCCATTGATCAGCTGCGAGACTTCCTCCTCGCTCAGTACCGTCGGCAGCCGACGCCGGTCCCGGGGGTAGGGTAAGAACTCGCGAAACTGATGGCGCTTGAGTGTCTTGACGAAAAAGAACCGCAGCGCCGCTACCCGGTTGATCACTGTGCCGGGCGTCAGTTTGCGCTCGGTCAGCAGATAGGCTTGATAGGTTCGAAGTTCGTTGGGGCCGAGCTTGTCGGGAGACTTGCCGAAATACTTGGCGAACTCGGTCACCACCCGCAAGTAATTGCGTGTGGTGATGACAGAATAGTTGCGACGCTGGAGTTCCTCCAGCATCATCTTGCGTAAACGGGTCACAGGAATCTCCTTTCCCTATGACCCACACTATGTCAGTCGTTCCTGAACTTTCCTGGTTCACCACGCGGTAGCGTCCGCCGCGCCAGCGGCTTAGTCCTTGTCGACTAACCGGACATTCTCCCGACCACCGCCCGATAGGATCGTCTCAATTGGCGATAAATTCCCATTACACTCATTGACCCCGGCCGCCAATCTCAATGAACACCTGTTCTCGACAAACATTGGGTTTGGAGCGACAATTCGTGCCTAGGCTGGCTGAATGTCACGGGCGGAGGGGATGCGAATGAATTTCACATTCAAGGATTGGATCGCACTGCTCACTTCGAGCGTGCTTGCTTACGTGGTATTTGGCAACGTTTCGTCCAAGGCAGGCTACCCCCGCTGGCATGGTCTGCTGATGGCTGTCCCCTTCGTGAATATCGTTGCGCTGATAGTCTTCGCCTATTCCACTTGGCCGATTGAAAGTGAACTGCTGCGATTAAAGCTAGGTGGTTCAAAGCAAGTGCCACGCAACTAGTGGTTGGCGTAACATCTCGATTACACTCATTGACCCCTCGGCTGTGGGCAGCAAGACCATTCTCCCAAGAAAAAGCGTCCCAGACTCAACTTCAGTCGTGGGACGCAAGTTTGAAGCTTATAGGCGTGAAAAACAGCGACTCTGAACAACCCCCATTGTTCACCCGCCGTTCAACAACAGGCTAGATGAGCGCGAAGCACAGTAAAATGGCTCCTGCGTGTTAGACACAGTCACGTTCAGGCCATTCTTCGATTGTGCTTGATTTGCTGGCGACGCTCCCCCGGTCCAGCATGGTTGACGTAACATCCCCATGACACTCATTGACGCCCTGGGAGGAGGTCTTTGCTGGGGGAGGTTTTGAGTGCAAAGGTCCTGACTGCGTCAACTAGCTGTCATTGCCAAGTGCAGGTAACCGAGGATGTCCCCGTTAGACCTTGCGCCGTTGCGGTTATGGTCGCGGTTGCCGTCCCAGTCCCTCAGGTAAAGTTGCAGACAACGGTAGTTGTATTCGCCACATTGTTGCCAACTGCTACACAAGCATCGCTTGTGGTCCATTGGAGGTCGGTTGGAGCTTTTCCGTTGCTCAAGGTTGCAGTCAACACGACATCTTGATAGGTGCCGTTTTCGAAATTCGTAAAGGCGCTGGCCGTCGCAGGTCGGATTCCAAGAGAAAGTGGACCCCCTCCGCAGCTCAATACAAATACCCCACTGCTAAGCAGGGCCGCTATCAAAACCAGTCGTTTCACGGCATCGAAATATACCACCTTGCACAGTGACGGCACAATGACGGGCAGGGCAGCCGCACTGCGCCAGGGCGGAACGGAATTGGTCCATGGATTCTCATGTTGACCTTGGGGGGACGGACATTGTTAGTGCCGCAAACAGCTCAACTGGCGATAAATCGTGATTACACTCATTGACCTCGGTCCCGAGCAATTCTCAATGAATGTAAACGCCTTCCGTTCAGAAGGCCGGCTTCACGGATCTCGGAAGATCAACACTCAATTTGGGTCCAATCTGGGTCCATTAACAGTTCCCGAGAGTTCCTTGCAACGCCAAAGGTGGCTGCCAGTGCCGTTGAATGTCAATCAGTTCTGCTAAACTAGACCTTGACACGGTAGAGGTCAGGAGTTCGAGTCTCCTCGTGCCTACCATTTTCTTGACTGCTTCCTTATTTCGATCATGTCCAACCCTGGCGTCCCAGAATCCCAACTCACTGCTGAATCGACTGCCGAAACTGGCGAGTCGTTTGGCGACCTGCTTTCGCAGTACGACAAGAGCCACTCGCGCAAGAGCGCAGATGGCGGGAAACAAATCGTAGGCACTGTGATTGTTGTCACAGGAGACTCGGTGTTTATCGATATCGGATTCAAGAGCGAGGGCATTCTGCCGCTGGCGGTTTTGCAGGGCGCCGGGGAAACGGTGAAACCGGGCGACAAGCTGCCGGTCTCGGTGAAAGGCCGCGATCCGGAGGGCTACTACCAGCTTACGCGCGCGAAAGTCGAGCGGCCGAAGGACTGGTCGGCGCTGGAGAAGGCTTTCGCCGATAAGTCGACCATCGTGGGCACAGTCACGGGCGTGATTAAAGGCGGGCTCAGTGTGGATGTGGGAGTGCGAGCCTTCATGCCGGCCTCGCGCAGCGGAGCGCACGACGCCGCTGAAATGGAGAAGTTGGTGGAGCAGGAGATTCTCTGCCGCATTATCAAGCTCGACGTGACGGAGGAAGACGTCGTAGTCGACCGGCGCGCCGTGGCCGAAGAGGAAGAGCGCTCGGCGCAAGAGCGCCGCTATTCGGAGATGAAAGAAGGCGATACCGTGACGGGCACGGTGCGCACGATCACCGACTACGGTGCTTTCGTCGATCTGGGCGGCGTGGACGCCTTGCTGCACGTGAGTGATATTGCATGGAGCCGCGTGGGAAAACCGGCGGACGTGCTCTCGGTAGGGCAGAAGATCGAAGCGAAGGTGCTCAAGATCACGAATGATTCCGGCAAGCGCAGAATTTCCGTGGGTCTGAAGCAACTGCAATCGCATCCCTGGGACGCGGGAGCGGCAAAATATAAAGTCGGAGAACGGGTGCGCGGCGCGGTGACGCGCGTGGTCGAGTTCGGAGCTTTCGTGGAACTAGAGCCCGGGATCGAAGGTCTGATTCACGTTTCGGAGATGTCGTGGGGAAAGAAGTCGCGAAGCGCCAGCACATTAGTGAAGCAGGGAGAGATTGTTGACGCGGTGATTCTGGGCGTGAATCCCGGCGAGCGCCGCATCTCTTTGGGTCTGAAGCAGGCGCTGGGCGACCCGTGGGCCGAGGTGGCGCAGCGCTTCGCGGCGGGCTCGGTGATTGAGGGCCTGGTCGTCAGCATCACGAAGTTCGGCGCGTTCGTTCAGCTTTCCGAAGGCGTCGAGGGCATGATTCACATCAGCGAGATGAGCGCTGATAAGCGGATCAACCATCCTCAGGAAGTGCTGAAGGTTGGGCAAGTGGTCAGGGCTCAGGTGCTGGCGGTCGATACTGAGAAGCGGCAGGTGCGGCTGAGCATGAAGCAACTGATCCCCAGCGGACTGGATGAATACATCGCCGAACATAACGAAGGCGATGTGGTCACCGGGCGCATGGTTGAGGTTGCGGACGGACATGCGCGCGTGGAACTGGGCGAGGGTATTCAGGCCAAGTGCCGCATGGATGCGGCAGGCGCCACGGAAAACAATACGCAGGACAAACCGGATGCGTCGTCTTCGAAACCTAGTTCGAAACCGGATTTGTCTTCGCTCGGCTCCATGCTGCAGGCCCGCTGGAAGGGTGGAGCGCCTGCAGGCGAGGCCAAGCCGGAACCCGTCCGCGCCGGACAGATTCGCAAGTTTCGGATTGCGAAGCTGGATCAGGCAGCGAAGAAAATCGAATTAGAACTGGCCTAGATACCCGCGCTAATCCATCTCCCGCATCTGACCTTCAGCCGCCCGCATTCCTGCGCCCGCGGCGGCCGCTGACGTTGCCTGCTTTTTCTGCCAATCTGCCTCGGCCAGTACAGTGATAGCTTCCAGCTTCTTCTTTTTCAAGCCTGCGTTGATGCCTGACAGTTCTTTTTGCGTCAGCTTCTGGAAGTCGTCGATCACATCTTGCAGTTCATGACCGAGCGACTCGGTCCGCGCCACCTGATAATCCGTCGGTTTGCCGTCGTATCCGGTCACCGCGCCGTACAGTTGTCCCAACAGCTCGCGGATGCGTTCTTCGCCGGTAATCATTCCACCTTCCTTAGTGGCCACGATCTTTGAGCGCAGCGCGTCACACTCAGCGGCGAGACCCTGCAGTTGCTTGCGCAGCGGATCTTTCTCCGCCACCTTGGCCGCACGCGCGTTGGCCGCGTCACGCACCCCTTCAATCGCAGACACGCCGTACGTCATGTGCTCGAGCTCTTTATAGACCTTCATCGAAAGATCGTATTCCGCCTTGCGGTCGTCGAGCGAATATTTGGCGCGCGGATCCATCGCAACATCCAGTGGCTCCGTGTAGGTTTGGTCTCCCTTAGTCAGCTTCACCGTGTAAGTGCCCGGCAACACGCGCGGTCCTTGCGCCGCTTCAAATAAAGCCGAGGCCGCCGGAGCGACCGCCGGCGGCTTCACGCGCATTCCCCAGCTGGCGCGATTCAGTCCGCGATGCTTGCTGCCGGCTACCGTGTCGACCAGCTTGCCATCCTGATCGAAAATCTCAATTTTCAAATCGCCGAAAATGTGCCGGCCTTTCTGGTAATACGTGATCTGCGCATCTCCCGGCCGGCTGCGCCCATGAAAGCTCTCATCGCCCTCCGGCCATCCCCCGAACACATCAAAATACTGAATCGACGGCCGCCCCGGAAGCAGCGTCGCCTCCTTCGACATCACGTCCGGCGTGAGCAAGCGCAGCGACGAAATATCGTCCACAATCCAAATTCCGCGCCCGTGAGTGGCCAGCACCAGGTCCGATTCCCGTGCCTGCACCGCAATATCGTCCACCGGCACGGCCGGGAAGTCCGTTCCCTTGTATTGCGCCCAGCGCTGCCCGCCGTCCACCGAAATCCACAGGCCGAATTCCGTGCCCAGGAAAAGAACATTACGGTTGACCGTGTCTTCCTTGATCACGTGGGCAAAGCCACGCACGCCGCTTTCCTGCGCCGGAAGCTGCGTCCACGTTTGACCGTAATCCGTGGTCCGGTAAACGTACGGTTTCATATCGCCGAACGTGTGCCGGTCGAACGTGGCATACGCCGTCGCTTCATCGAAGCGGCTAGCCTCGATGGTCGTCACCCACGAATTTTTTCCCAACCCGCTCACGTTCCCTACCACATTCGTCCAGGTCTTCGCTCCATCACGTGTAACCTGCACATTTCCGTCGTCGGTGCCGACCCAGATGATCTGACCATTCTTCGGCGATTCCGAAATCGAATAGATTGTCGTGTACATTTCCGCCGATGAGTTATCGATGGTCACGCCGCCCGACTCTTCCTGCTTTTGCATTTCCGGATCATTCGTCGTCAAGTCCGGAGAAATACGGTCCCAGGACTGCCCGTGATCGCGCGAGCGGAACAGGTACTGCGCTCCGATATAAATCGTCCCCTTCTCATTGGGACTCATGTGAATCGGCGTGTTCCAGTTGAAACGCAGTTTCTTCTCGCCGTAATTGGGCCAGGGTTTGAGAAATCGAGTCTCGTGCGTATGGCGATTCACGCGCCCAATCTCTCCGCCCTGCGCTTCGGCATAGATGTAGTCCGGATCAGACGTATCTTCGAACATCCAGAAGCCGTCTCCGCCGAACATGTTCTCCCATTGCGAATTGCTCACGCCGCCCGGATAGGACGAATCGCCCACCCACGAACTGTTGTCCTGCAGGCCGCCATACACGTGATACGGATCCGAATTGTCGGTGCTTACGTGGTAAAACTGCGAGACCGGTAGGTTTAGCTGGTGCTTCCAGCGGTTGCCGCCGTCTTCGCTGCGCCACAATCCACCATCATCGCCGGCAATTACGATGTTCGGATTCTTCGGGTTAATCCACACATCGTGGAAGTCACCATGCGCCGCGCTCGAGACCACGTTGAAGGTTTTCCCCCCATCGTTGCTGAGCAATAAAATAAGATCAGGCTTGAAGATCTTGTTTTCATTCTTGGGATCGACGATCAGGTTGCCAAAATAAAAAGGACGCCACACCATGTAGTTGCTGGCATCCAGCTTGGTCCAGGTCGCGCCGCTGTCGTCAGACCGGTAGAGTCCTCTTCCTTTTTCCGCTTCAACGTTGGCATACACGACCTGTGGTTTCGACGGCGCTACCTGCACAGCCACGCGGCCCCACGGTTTCGCCGGCAGCCCCTTGTTAGTGCTGACTTCGTTCCAGTGCGCCCCACCGTCAGTGGATTTGAACAACCCGCTGCCTGGGCCTCCGGAGCGGAATGTCCAGCCCTGCCGCCGGAAATCCCACATCGCCGCATAGACGGTCTTGGGCTCCTGTGTGCTGCGCGCAATCATGGCGCAGCCGCTCGCACCATTCACCCCCGCCAGAACCTTATTCCAGGTCTTGCCCCCGTCGGTCGTCTGAAAAACTCCGCGTTCATCGTTGTCGTCCCACAGATGCCCGGTCGCGCACGCCAGCACGTCGTTGCTGTCGCTGGGATTCACCAGAATCTTCGCGATGTGCTCGCTGTCTTTCAAGCCGACGTTGGTCCAGTTCTCGCCGCCATCGGTCGACTTGTACACACCGTCGCCCACCGACACGCTGTTTCGCGTCCACGCCTCGCCCGTGCCCACCCACACAATCTTCGAGTTCGAGGGATCAATCGCCACCGCGCCAATGGACTGCACGTCTTCCCGGTCGAACACCGGCTTGTAGGTCGTGCCGCCGTTCACTGATTTCCAGACTCCACCGCTGGCCGCGCCCACAAATACGGTGATGCGGCCGTCCTCCTCCACCGCATCGACCGCGGCAATGCGTCCGCTCATGGTCGCCGAACCGATGTTTCGCGCCGGTAATCCTGAAACCGTAGCCGCATCGTAGCGGTACGGCGCTTGCGCTGCGACCGGCAACGATGCGAACAGCGAGACGATCGATACAATTGCAATCACTCCCCAGGAATTACCAGCGGATGCTTTCATGTTTCAGTCCTTTTCCACGCAAATGATTTTTCCCTTGTCTTCTTGGTCCCGGTAAACCAGTGAAACGAAAACCAGTGAAACTAAAATCAGTGCACTCCGACCAGCCCGGACTTCTTTTCCTCAGTCCTCAGCGAAGCCGGCAGCGCAAAGTCAGAATCTTGTAAAGGCACATTCGCTTCGATCTTTTCAAAGCTGAATACTTGCGCGCCAGGATTGCTCCTCGGGCCTTCGGAGATCGAGAAAGGATACATAACTCCGTCGACCGGCTTGTACGAGCCCAGGTCGACCACCCGCTCCCTTACTGAGCCCCGGACAAACTGCTGAATTTCCTTGCGTATCTCGATAAAAGTATCGGGATCGAGGTAGTCGTACACGATGTCACCATTTTTCAGCGTGACCTTTAGCCGCAGCGCGTCATCCCCATCCACCAGATCGTGCCCGAGGTATTCGATCTTGTTGCCTTTCTCCGCGTAGTCGACGAGCGGACCATCAAAATCGGCGGCGAGCAGCAAGTCGCGCAAAGTATCCTCACCCATCAGCTCAGGATCCTTGCGTCCGCGAAAAGGCTGAGTCTGCCAGCCCACGGAACCGTCATAGGCTTGCACTGCGGTCATACCCTGGATGGAGAGCTCTTGCCGGACCAGATTGGGGCGCATGTTCATTTGTTTGAAGACCGCGACTCGGCCCCTCGCGCCTTTGACCCTGCCCACTTCCAGCCGGGTCTTGGCAGCCTTGATCTTGTCGAGCCCACCTTTCGCTTCAATGTTCTTGTTGACGAGTTCTTCGGCAGTTTGAGCGCAGGCCAACACACTCAAGCACAAGGTCACAACCAGAACCACGGCCGCACGTCGCATGCAAACTCCTGTTCCAGAGCGAATCAGTGAATCCCGACCAGCCCGGACTTCTTTTCCTCAGTCTTCAATGAAGCCGGCAGCATAAAGTCCGCCGGATCGATGGTCACGTTGGCTTCCATCTTCTGTATCGTGACCGTTTGCGCGTCGGGATTATTCTTCGGCCCCTGCGAAATCGAGAAGGGATACATCACTCCGTTCACCGGCTTGTACGACCCGAAACCCATCACGCGGTCGCGCACCGAACCCCGGATAAACTGCTGGATCTCCTTGCGAATCTCGATGAAAGTATCCGGGTCAAGGTAGTCGTAAATAATGTCGCCGTTTTTCAGCGTGATCTTCAGCCGCAGCGCATCGTCGCCATCCACCACGTCGTGTCCCAGATATTCCACCGTGCTGCCTTTTTCTTTGTAGTCGACCAAGGGGCCGTCGAAGTCTGCGTCGAGCAGCAGGTCGCGCATGTCGTCCTCGCCCATCAACTCCGGATCTTTTTTCCCGCCAAAGGGCTGGATCTGCCAGCCGGTCGCGCCGTCATAAGCCTGTACCGCTGTCATCCCCTGCAGCAGGAATGTTTCCCGAACCAGGTCGGGTCGTTCGTTCTCCTGGCCCACGGAGGCGGTGAAGCCGTCGCCGCCTTCGAACTTGCCCGTCACGCGAAGGGTCTTGATGGCCTTCATTTTCTCGATCCCGCCCCGGGCCTGGATGTTCTTGGCAATCAGTTCGTCCGCGGTTTGCGAGTAGGAAAATACACCGAAGCAGCAGACAGCAATCAGCAAAGTCAAAGCGTGACGCATCGAGCAGACTCCTGTTGGTGAGGGACTTTAAGAACCTGGAAAGCGAGAAACAGTACTCTACTCGGTAGTAGACGCATGTTTCAAGTTTTGGTGAGCAGCGGAGTTGCTCTTGAGCCTGAGGAGCAGGGTAGCGATGGAGCCGCTGGCGTTGACATGGAAGGGCGGCGCAAGTGGCCCGCGGTGACGTGGAAGAGCGGCGTTTCAGCGCCGCGTCAGGCTCGCTCTTCCACGATCGTCCAACGATTCCTTAGTGAGTGAACGAGACATTCAGCCCGGTCGTAATCACGATGTCATTCTGCTTTGTACCTTCGGGCGGGTTCGAAACGTAGATATCGCTGAACGCGTTCTGCCAGCCCAACCACTTGCTGATCTTCGTGACCCAGCCCAGGTCAAACGTCCCCCGGTACTCGCCCGTCTCCGTCAGGTTCGGATAAAGATACAGTTTCTCGGTCAGCACCGTGCTCTTGCCCAGCTTGTGCGTCAGTTCCTCGCCCAGGGTAAGAGCACCGTAGTTGTGAATAACCTTCATCGCAGGGGTTGGCGGAGTCGCCGTCAAGTCCGCCGGTTCCGAGTAGTTCTCGTCCGTGAAGTTTCCGCCGGCCAGAAAGTCAAGCGTAGTTCGATCGCTCTTGATGGCATGGTATCCGAGACCCAGGGTACCTACCGAACGCAGATTCAAGTCCTGCAGCGCATTACTCGAGAAATCTGCGGCGACAAATGCAAACATCCGCGGATTGATATTGCGGTCGTAACGGATGCCGCCAGCCTCAGTGTTCGCCGTCGTGCTGGAAGGGATGGGAGGGGTGACCTGGCTGTTTCCATCGTTCCTTCCATAGACCGCGTTCGAATACAAGCTGAGCTTGTCGTTTTTGGTGGCGCGCGCAGCCGTGAAAGCGAGCGAAAGATTCTCAGTCTGGCTGTTGCCGCGGGTCAAAGAAAAGCCAACGTTTGCCCCACCGTTCCAGCCATGCAACAAGTTCGGATGCAGCGCCTTCTCATAAGCTAGCTGATCAGCATCGTTGCGGATTGCCAACACGGTGTCCTTCGGCGCCTCCACCGGAGCACCGTTCTTGCCCGCAACCTCCAGATTGCCGTCGCTGGTGGTGATCGGTCCCACGACGGTTTGGCCATTCTTCAATGAAACGTGCATCGCCTTCTCGGTAGTGATCTGCGTGATCGCGGCAAACTGCAGGGTAACGTCGCCCGCGAACTCGGTGTGCAGCATCAGAACCTTGCCGTCAGACTTCACGACTGTGCCGGTCAGGCGGTCACCATTCTTCAATGTGATCTGATCGGCGAAAACTGCCGGGGCTAATCCCAGGAACAGTATGAGAGCAACTACTTCCACTTTACGCAACACTACCTACCTCCAGATTTTAGAGTCAGTTTTACAGCCTAAATGCCATCTAGGGCCCGGGACTACGCGGAGCGGAACAGAAAACGGCGACGAAGTGGCGTGGAAACTAAAGAGGATTACTGCCCGCGAAGATAACTCGGTCAGGCCTTGGTTTCCTTGGACTCGGTGGTCTTGCTCGCTTCAGTCGAAGCCGGGGGTGCAGGGGTATCCTTCATCCCTTCTTTCAGGGCACGATATCCTTCGCCCAGCCCTTTGCCGAGCTCAGGCAACTTCTTGGGACCGAAAATCAGCAGGGCAATGGCAAAAATAATAATCAGGTGCCACGGTTGGAACAAGCCTTCCACGGGGAACCTCCTGAGAAGACGCTGCAACGATCTTCCTGATTAATACGGTACCGGAGGGGTAGGGCGAAGTCAAACCACGCCCCTCCAAGGTCCTAACTTCCCTCGCGGCGATTGTAGCGCCGCCGTCCCGGCGCCTGTCCGGCGGACGTCTCCCCCGCCGAGCCGAGGACGCCCTCGCGACAGTCGGCAAGATGCCGGCGCTACCAGCCTATTACTTTCGTGACCTTACCTCCGGTTCCCGGCGAGGGCTAATGTGGAATCAGCGGTTCGGGCCAAACACCTTGTCCCGCGCCGCATTCGTGCCACCAGCAAGCCAGACCGTTACCGGAGAGTCGAGTGAACCGCAAGGGCCCGTCAGTTCTTTTATTGCTTCTTGGGGTTGTTTTAATAAGACCAGTTTTGAGTGCCCACTCCAGCGAGGCTCAGCCGGTGAACTCTACCCAGTTGATGGCTTGGCTGACAGCTGGCGTGCCCGGCAACCGCCTCGTCCGCATCGTTCAGGAGCGGGGAATCGCCAATGGCCCCGGTAAGGAACTAATTCGCCAGCTCCAGGCTGCCGGCGCGGATGCGAATCTGATACACGCCCTGAAGAACTTGAAGCGGTCCGCCGCCGCTGACCCCTCGGCCTCTGAGATTCCCGCGGCGCTGGTGCAGGCGGCCACTGATGCCCGGGCTCAACGCTTCCACGAAGCCGAAATCGCTCTGCGCCGGGCCTTAACCGCCGATCCTCAAAATGCTTCGTTGCACTTCGCCCTCGGCACCATGCTCCGCCAGCAGGAGCGCTGGGACGACGCCATCGACGAGATCACGCTCTCCGCGCAGCTTATGCCCGATTTCCCCGAGAACCATAGCAGCCTGGCGTATATCTTCTATCGCGTGGATGACCCTTCCGACTCGATCGCGGAGGCGCGCACTGCGCTCAGCATGGATCCGCAGAACGCGGAGGCTTACCAGTTCCTTGGCCTCGCCTTTTTCTCCGACGGACAATATGGCGCCTCGGCTAATGCTTTCGCTGGGTCGCTTGCCCGCGACGCCGATAACCCCGATACCTATTACGATTTGGGCATCACTCTGCACGCCGACGGAAACCTGCCCGCCGCCATCTCCGCCTATCGCCACGCCATTCGTCTGAACTCGCGTTTCTGGCAGGCTCACTCCAACCTGGCCCTGATCTTGCACGAGCAAAACAAACTGGATGAAGCAATCGCCGAATATCGCGAAGCCAAGAAGCTCGCGCCCGAAGAAGCTTCGGTTCGCAACAATCTGGGCAACACTTATTGTGACAAAGGCGACTTCGATGCCGCCATGCTCGAACTGCGCGAGCTTTACCGCGAGCATCCCGAGTGGGAGCAGGGACACGGTTGCCTCGCCCATGCCTACATGGCGAAGAAGGATTACGCCAGTGCCATCACTGAATTAGAACTGGCAGTTCGCGAGAACCCCACCGGTTCCGCCGAACACCGCGTCCTCGGCGAAGCTCTTTTGCTCGATGACAAATTGGAAGACGGCATCCGCGAATTGCGCCTTGCGGTTGCGCTGAACCCCGACTCCGACTCGGCTCACCACGTTCTTGGCACGGCGCTGTTCCAGCAGCGGCAACTGCAGGCCGCAGAACAAGAATTCCGCGAGGCCCTGCGCCTCAACGCATCCCCCGACAACCACTACGCCCTTGCGGCCTGCCTCATGACCATGGACCGCTATGAGGAAGCTTTGTCGGAACTGGAGACGGCGGCGCGGCTCGATCCCGAGCGCCAACTCTATCGCGCCCGCCGCGACGAACTTCTGAAGCTAATGCAGATGAAGGACACAAACTCCCGGTAACAGCTCCGCAGGGACAGTACCTGGAAGTGTACTCCCGGCATGTTCGTCCGGGACCGAGACTGCTTACACTGGAATCCAAGGGCTGCGCCAAAGCCACAACCTCGGCGAAAAGATGTGGCGATGCGCTCCCACTTTTTCAGGTGATTGATCATGGACCTCACAAGATCCACACCATCCGCATCCGCCAAGCCGGCGCAGTCCGTTCCGCCCCTTGAAACCAGCGTCCGGAATGTTGCTCAGAACGCTGCTCAGAACGACGTCAGGAACGAGACGCGCATTGAGGTCAGGAACGACCTGCGGAACGCGGTCCGTCACGATGCCAAGGCCCAGCAGCCCTCCGGCTTTGGCCTGCCTTGTTCCAATTGCCGTCTTTACTATCCGGCCAACCTCGACGTGTGCCCGGCGTGCAACAGCCGGGTGCGGGTTTCACCCCGCGCTGTTCCTGCCATTCCCAAGGTGCAGGTTGCTGCCGACTCCACGCCCGACAGTGCTGTTGTCGAGCGGGAGAGAGAGGCATTCCTGAAGGAGCTTGAGTCGAAAATTTCCGCAACCCCGGAGGAAGTTGCAGGAGCAATCACTCTTTGCGGTCTGGAAAATCACCGCGCTCAAGACGCCGAGCCAGCCTCGATTTGCCAGCCGTGTTACCACCGCCTGCAGGAACGTGTCGATGTATTCGAAGCCGCTCTGCACATGGATCTGAAAGAAGCGGCGCAGATCATTTACGATGCCGTCTGGGCCGATCCCTCAGATCCCAGCAAGACTTACACCAATGCGGCCAGCGCGCTGCTCAGCGAATTGCGCAAACGCTCCGGAGTTTCCAGCGTGCTCGGCCCCTTCCATCCGCGGGGCAACTAAGGCCGGGAGACGAGCGCCGCAGCTGGCGACGACTTCGCTTTGCCCGCAAGATTCGGATAGTCCACTCCGTCCCCTTCGCCTACGCTGTTCCTATCATGACTTCCACCAACCTGACTTTCCCAATGCTGACCGCGAATGCCATACTCACGAAAGAAGCCTTGAGCGAAATGCCGGCCGCGTGCTCCAATTCGGCGAAACTCAGCGAAGCCCGATCGGGCAAAGCTCAATCAGGCAAAGCTCAATCAAGCGAAGCCCAGCGCTGGAATGCAGTCCTCGCACGCGATTCCGCGCGCGACGGAGAGTTCGTTTTCGCTGTCTCCAGCACCGGCGTCTATTGCCGGCCCTCGTGTGCGGCGCGGCGTCCACGGCGCGAGAACGTGGCATTCTTTTCCCGGCCCGAGCAAGCGGAGAGAGCCGGTTTTCGCGCCTGCCTGCGTTGCCGGCCGCGGTCGGTGAGCGGCAATCCGCAATCTGACTGGGCTAAAGAGGTGTGCCGCTATATCGAGCAGCATCTCGATGAGCCGGTCACTCTAGAGCGTCTGGGCAAGGTGTTTCGCCAGAGCCCTTTCCACTTGCAGCGGCGTTTCAAAGCCGCGCTCGGAATCACTCCGCGCGAATATGCCGATACCTGCCGCCTGCGCCTGCTCAAACGCAATCTGCAGGCGGGAGACAACGTGACTCGCGCCATGTATGACGCGGGTTACGGCTCGAGCAGCCGCTTATATGAAAAGACTGCATCGCAACTCGGCATGACGCCCGACAAATATCGCCGTGGCGCGATCGCTGCCACCGTTCGCTATGCCATCGCCGATTCGCCGCTGGGACGCATGCTGGTCGCGGCCACCGACAAGGGAGTTTGCGCCATCCAGTTCGCGACTACCGATGACGAGTTGATCGAAGGTTTGAAACGCGAATTTCCCTTTGCCCTGCGCAAGCCCGACCAGGGCGGATTGCAAGCCTGGGTTGAAACCTTGCTCGCGACGATGACCGGTCACGAGTCGAACGCTGCTCTGCCTTTGGACATCCGGGCAACTGCATTTCAACGGCGCGTCTGGACTTACCTGCAATCGATCCCGTTCGGCGAAACGCGGTCCTACAGCCAGGTAGCAAAAGCGATAGGCCGGCCGAGCGCGAGCCGAGCCGTGGCGCGAGCCTGCGCCACAAATCCCGTCGCAGTTGCCATTCCCTGCCATCGCGTAGTGCGCAAAGATGGCGACACCAGCGGTTATCGATGGGGCATGGAACGCAAGAAGGCGCTGCTGGAGATGGAGCAGCAAGGACTATAGGAGGTCCCCATCCCGTAAAATGTGGCGCGGGCGCCCTCGCCCGCGAAGTCGAAGGCAAGCAACCCGCCCGAACCCAGCTGCCATTCCGACGCGCAACAAGCCCGGGAAGGGCACGACTTCAGTCGTGCCGCAAGAAGCGAAAGAAGGAACCCGGCTTCAGCCGCTGAGGTGCTGAGCGCTGACATCTTCGTCACGTCTTCGCCTAGCCGGGCGAACCGCGTGGCCGCAAGAGTATCACTAAGTTGTAGAAAACAAGTAGAATACAAACGGGACTGTGCATTTCACGCAAGGCTTCGCGTACACTGTCTCCGCAGTCAGGGAGAACGACCCCGGCCAGGCGGAGGTGTATGGTGGATAAACCGAGCCCTAATCCAGGGGGCCACAGCCCCAAGTATTGGCACACACATCCAGAAAGAGCGCCGATGCCAAACGCAAGCGTCAAGTGTTTCTACTCGCAAGACCAATATAAGCGGGAGCGTTCCGAGAAAATCGCGACCGTGCTCGCGATTGTTCTATCGCTTTTCCCTTGGGGTGTAGGGATGCCGGTACCGTATAGGTGGTCCCTCTGGGGCATTAGTTTGGCATCCGTGTTGTATCTGGTGTTGACGGTTATTCCGCTGATAGCACATCGCACCTCCGACCCACAGAAAAGTGCCATAGCTATCGGCGTCTTAGCTTTTTCGTTCGCGGTCTTCTGGCCGGTTATGTCTCAACAGTGGAAAGCTGAAAAAGCCGCCCAGGTGGAAGGGCAAATCCGCGTAAGCCGTAAAGGCGAAAAAACTCCGACCAGACTCATCGAGATAGGATCGAGCGGGGGTGCCCCGCTCCTGTACACGCTCGACGATAATGACCCCGACCCAAAAGTCAAGATGCTGAATGACGCCGGATTGCGCATCGACGTGGAGGATGGAGAAATTAAAGTGACTACGCCGATTCGGGACAGACAGGGTAACCTGATCATGTACATGGAGAAAAATCGCTGGCACGTTACACAATATTGCCTGGACAAAAACTATTCTGACGATTCATTAGAAGTTCTAGACACGGGAGGGCACGTTGTCTTCCAAATGAAGCTGCTTGCGGACCGAGTTCAGCTACAGGGAGAATGGCGGGACACTTTGGGCAACGGAGTTAGATTGATCGACAAGCCGGAGGGGAAGCCTGGCAGCGGCATAATAATCTGGCACAACCTAGATGGAGAGATGAAAACGATTGCCTTCATAGAGGCGATCTTTAAGTATCCAAGCGTCAACCATTGGCGAGAGCTACGTGGGCCAAATGATCGCCTACCTTTTCGCTGATCGCTTCCTAAGCCATCTTCGTCAGTTCCTTGCATTCGAGATCGTCAGAATGAATGAGCTTCAACACCGTTACCGTTTTCCACACCCACCCTGTTCACCTAACCTTTACTCCCCTCCCGCAATATCCAATACTGACTCCATACCCACAAAATGCACCCCCACTCCCCTAACTCGCCGGGGCTCAAGATTTTGCCCCTAACCCATTGCAACCAAGAGATCAAATCGAAAAATCCCGCCAATCCCGTGATTCCAATAGACCGTGGGGGAGGGGGTAGGAGACCACAATGCCAAATTTCCCAAGTCGCTGTCAGCACCTCAAGGTAAACGGCACCCAGTGCGGATCGCCCGCCCTGCGCCGCAATCGCTTCTGCTACTTCCACAAACTCCACCACGAAGAACGCGTAGAACTGAATCTCGACCGCCTGAAAAGCGCCCGCCGCAGCCGCTCCGTCACCATCGAACTCCCCGTCCTCGAGGACGCCAACTCCATCCAGGTCTCACTAATGCAAATCATGCGCCTAATCATCGCTGGCCAGATCGACGGCAAAACCGCTGGCCTCCTCCTCTACGCCCTGCAAACCGCCAGCGCAGTCCTCCCCCGCCTGCGCTTCGACCCCTTCATCCACGACGTAGTCCTCGACCCGAAAACCGTGAACGAAACTCCGCTGAGCGGGCACATCTGGGAAGACTCCGATTTCGACAGCGTCGAAGACGATGACGACGAAGAAGCCCTCCGTGTGCAAGCCCTCGAAGAAGCCCAGCGCAAAGCCAGAAAAAAGACCGAACTCGACCGCTGGGCCGAAGCCGAAGCCAACCGCCTCGCCGCCATCGGCGCCCGCCAGCGCGAAGCCGAACGGAAGGCAGAGCTCAAAGAAGAAGCAGAAGAACGCGCCGCCGCAACCGCCCCGAAAGAAACAACCCCGGCCCCAGCCGTAACCCCCGCAGGACGCGCCGTCCTACCACCAACCGCGCCACCACCCGCCAAACGCCCATCAGCCAACGTGAGCCTGGATGAAGTCAGAAAACAGATCACCGCTCAGATCAGAAAAGCACTCCCCGAAATCGCCGCCGCACAATCAGTCAGAGAAAGGTCAAGCGGGGGAAACGGCAAGAGCGCCGGATGAACCGATCGCTACAAACTGAAGCCGTTGCCGCGGCATTTTGGAAAGGCCAGCAGAACTGCAGAAGCGCGGAACGGGTTCGCCGACGATCAACTGGCGACTCTCTTGCGCGCCACCACAGCCCAATTCACCAGCGCCAGCACGATAGTCGCGACCAGAATCAGAGACTGGCCAAAGTCCACGCGCGTTACCAGGACTGCGCACAGAATGATCCCCAACACTGCGAAGAAATTTCCCGCGGGCAGGTGGAACATTGCGCTCGCTCCTTCCGGCTGTTTCCGGCGCAGGATGATCAGGGCGGCACAGGCAACGCCGTAATAGAGAAGCCGGGCAACCGCGGAAAGAGTTACATTCCATTTGAAATCGCCGATCAAGGCCAATCCCCAGATCATGGCCGCGAAGACGAGGATCGAAACATACGGCGTGTGAAAGCGGCGATGGACAGCGGCGAAGATCTTGGGGAAGTCTCCTTGTTCAGCGAGGGCGAACACAACGCGCGGCATGGCCAGAATCTTTGCGCTGAGGTATCCGTAGAAAGAAATGAGCGCACCGATCGCAACCAGCGCCGCGCCTACGGGACCGGCCGCCAGCCGCGCGACGTCGGCCAAGGGACGCTGGCTGTGGGCCGCGTCGGGCAGGGCCCCGACGACCACCCACTGGATCAGCGCGTAGACCACGGTGCAAAGCAGAAGGGCCGTGAAGAGAGCGAAGGGAGCGTCGCGGCGCGGGTTTTTCGCTTCGCTCATGGGCGCGAGCGCAGTCTCGAATCCGCCGTAGGCAAACACCAGAAGCAGCATCGCTTTCAGCCACTGATTGGCGCTGGTAGATGCGACGGGCGCAGAGGCGATGGCCCAGTGCTGATGTTGAAGCACGAGCAAACCCAGCACAATCACCGCGAACAGCGGAACCAGCTTCGCTGCCGTGAACAAATTGCTCACCTGCGTTCCAGCCCGCACGCCGCGAATGTTGATGACGGTCAACAAGCCCACCAGCGCGGTGAGAATGATGGCGCGGGGCAAGGGATCCTTGGCGTGCGGAAAGAACTCGCCGACATAAATCACAAACAGGTTGGCATTCGCCGCGGGTGCAGCCACTTGCCCCAGCCAGAGCATCCAGGCAGTTTGAATGCCCATGAGCCGCCCGAAGGCTACGCGGGCGTAAAGATAAGGACCGCCGGCTTGCTGAAAGCGCGACGCAACCTCGGCAAAGCAGCCCATGATCACGCTCATTCCGGCCCCGGCCGCGAGCACAGCATAAGAGCTGTAGTTGCCGATGAGGGCAGCCACGGTCGAGGGCAGCCCAAAGACTCCGCTGCCGATGATGGAATTCACCACCAGCGCAACCAGGCTCCAACGGCCGATAGCGCGGATGAGGTCATGGCGAGGCGGGTCAGCTGAAGGCGATTCCATCCGCGCGTTTGTATCACATCTCGTGGACATCTGACAGTGAGTTCTGCTTGACGATGGCTTCAGTAACTATGGGTGGTGACTTTGGAGCGACAGAAAACTCGGCACGCGAAAACGAATTGCTGCGCAGTGCGCCATGCTCTTTAATAACGCGAAAACCCTTGCCAGTAGCGGGGTTCCGTGTGATCGAGCGGTGGGCATGAGTCTCCCAACCAAAGTAATGGCTTGAATTACGAAAGCGCATGATCGTGGGACATCTATCGGCTGGGGGCTCGCGATGAGATGTTGAAAGGCACGCGAACATCGTTTCGAAAGTCGCTTCGACATATGGGGAACGACACTCAGATGGACGATCTTCACACGCGGATGGCGCGAGTTACCGAAGATTTGCGCGCGATTCAGCGAGAGCTGAACTACGCGGCCATGCAGGCGCCCAGCGATCCGGAATTGATGGAAGCCCTGAGTGCGCTGCCCGAGACCGAAGCCATCCAGGTTCTGTGCAAGGCGCTCGACCAGATGCGGCACTTTCTGTGGTTCTACAGCCAAGTGATGAGCAATGAACCCGAACTGGGTGACAAGCTCCGTCAGTCGAGTGCCGCGAAACCGGTCGAGGAGAGCAAGGTGGATACGTCCTTCCTCGATCAACTCACGCGGGCCGATGAGGCCGTGTTGTTGCGCTACCTAGTGGACGCGAAAGAGCGCAAGCCGAATTAACAAGAAACCATTTGCCACGGATCTACGCGGATTTAAGAACAAAGTCTTTCTCTTGGATGTTCTGGTTTAGTAGTGGCCGCGGACGATCGTTCTGCACACTTCCCCGTCTGGACTCAACACAATAATGTTGGCTTCCGCGCCTGGCGCGAGTTCGCCGTGTTGCGCGAGGCCGACGGCGTGCGTGGCGTTCAGAGTGGCGGCGCGCACTGCTTCGCGCAGGGTCCAGTGAGAGAAGCGGGTTATGTTGCGAACGGCGCGGTCCATGGTGAGGACGCTGCCGGCGAGGGTTCCGTTGTTCGTGGCCTTCCCATCTTTCACTTCTACCTGAATGGGGCCGAGTTGGTAGGTGCCGTCGGGCATACCTGCCGCGGCCATCGCGTCGGTGATCAGCACCGAGCGTTCGAGGCCTACTGACCGCAGGAAAATTTGAATGACTTCGGGCGCGACGTGAATTCCATCGGCGATAATGTCGGCGCTCAGCAAGTGGTCGGTAAGTACTTCGCCGAGGATGCCGGGATCGCGATGATCGAGCGGCCGCATGGCGTTGAAAGTGTGGGTGGCGTGGCGGGCGCCGGCGCGGACTCCGGCGCGGGCCGCTTCGAGCATCGCGTCAGAGTGGCCGATGCTCACGCAGACCTTGCGCCGTGCCGCTTCGGCGATAACCTCGAGAGCTCCGGGAAGCTCCGGCGCGATGGTCATCATGCGCACATGGCCGCGCGTGGCCTGCCACAGACGATCAAAGATTTCGACGGTGGGCTCGACAAGGTATTCCGGAGGATGCACGCCGCGACGCTTGTGGCTGAGAAATGGACCTTCCAAATGAATTCCGAGCGGCCGAGCCTCGATCGCGTCGCCTTCAGTGTGGGAACTTTGAGCGGCTTCGATCGCGTCGGCTAGTCGCGCCAGAGCTAAGCAGGTCTGATCGAGCGGCGCAGCGACCGTGGTAGGAAAGTATCCTGTGACGCCGTGGGTGGTCAGGAACTTGTTCAGACGCGGTAACTCACCGGATGCGGCCCGCATGAGATCGACGCCAGCGCCGCCATGCATATGGATGTCGACGAAGCCGGGCGCCAGGATTGCCTCGGCAAGGCCGTCGTTGGCGAGATCGATCACCTTGGCATTCTTCGGAATTTCCCGGTCAGCACGCGAGGAGACGGCGGAGATGAGGCCGTCCTCAATAAAAAGCAGCGGGTCTTTTATTTCTTCTTGTGGCGTAAAGAGACGATTGGCGGAGAGGACGATCATAGCTTCGGATCAGCGTAGTGCGTTCGAATCAGGTTGCGTTACATTTGCGGCAATTCAATCACACCGCGTCATCAGTGTAGCGCGAAAGATGGATCGAGCAAGCGGAGAGAACGTCGGCAGTTGCGATGTTATAATGACGAAGCCCATCGAGCAGCAAATCGCGCGGGTGGATGGCCTTCCTTGTTGCCGCCCGCGTTACCGTCGGGGAGTGGCTCAGCCTGGTAGAGCACCTGGTTCGGGACCAGGGGGTCGGAGGTTCAAATCCTCTCTCCCCGACCAATTCCTTCTTTGTCCGTTCCGGAGACAAGCGGTAAGGGCGATTTCAGCACGCAGGATTGGATGGGTCGCTGACTTCATTCCGCGGCAGCTTTCAATTTTGGATGGACTTCATCGCGGGATAGATGCGGCGATACGACGCATACGCCTTCTCCATTGAAGGCTGTCCCAGTGTCGAACTGTTGCCTGCGCACCGAGGGTCGGAACGCGTCCTTTCCCCGCATTCCTCAGCGAGTAGAGAAACTGTAAACGGTGACCGTGTGATAGCGCTGACCGGGTTTCAACTCGGTGGATGGAAAATCCGGATGATTCGGTGAGTCTGGAAAGTGCTGCGTTTCCAGACACAACGCCGCATGCAATCCGTACGGTCTTCCGCCTTTGCCTTTGACCGATCCGTCCAGGAAGTTTCCGGTGTAGAACTGGATTCCCGGCTGGTCGGTCAGGACTTTCAGCACACGACCGCTGCTGGGATCATAGACTTCAGCAGCCTCGGCCAACTTCCCGCCGTCGCTGTCGAGCACCCAGTTATGGTCGTAGCCGTGGCCCAGGTGAATCTGCTCGTCGTCCGCGTTGATTCGCGCTCCGACCGCGGTTGCTTTACGAAAATCAAAGGGAGTCGATTCCACGGATTTCAAGTCGCCCGTCGGAATCAGGCCCGCATCCACGGGAGTGAAGCGGGAGGCATGAAGAGTGAGTTCATTATTCAGGATGTCGCCTTGTCCGGCGAGATTGAAGTAAGAGTGATTGGTTAGATTGACGACGGTGTCTTTGTCTGTCGTTGCCGAGTACTCGATTCGCAAATCCCCTTTCACCAGGGTGTAGCGAACCACGGCCGACAAGTTGCCAGGAAATCCCGCCTCGCCGTCCTTGCTCAGATAAGTGAGTTCCACTCCGTCTGCGACCGGCTTCGCTTTCCATACCACATTGTTGAAGCCGTGCGGGCCGCCGTGAAGAGTGTTGTCGCCGTTGTTCCGCGGCAGGGAGTATTTCTGGCCATCGAGCGTGAAGGTGCCATGCGCGATGCGATTGGCATAGCGGCCAATAATGGCTCCGAAGAATGCGTTCGCAGGGCCGTTGAAGTTAGCCAAATAGCCGTCGGCATCATCAAAGCCGAGCACTACGTCGGCGAGCTTGCCGTTCCTGTCGGGAGCCTTCAAGGAAACTACAATACCCCCGTAGGTTGCGATCTGAGCTTCGTACGCGCCATCGCTCAGTGTGAAAATTTCTATCGGAGTTCCATCCGGCATCTTTCCAAAGGGCTGGCTCGTCACCTTCGTCTTCGCCTCCATCGTCATGGAAAACAGCGCCAACCACAACCCAACGATCACGATTGTTCGCAGGATCTGTTGCACTCTCATCGCTGCTCCTTAAGTTCTTTCTTGCTACGTTACCTGACCTGCGGCCACAAGGGAAACCACGAACGCTCAGGGTTCCGAAGTCGACTCCGGCCACGATTGCCATCAGCAGACTCCATTGTCGCAAATGTGATAATGCATTTCCCAGCCCAGGTAGCGAGTAGTGGCTGGGTAAACGCTTACCAATACCCAAGACCGCATGGGCTGCAGGCGGCGAGTCAATGGATGCGGCGCGTATAGTGGGGACGACGCTGAAAACCGTAATGACCGCATTAAGGCTTAAATCGGACCTCGGCCGTCATGTATTTGGAGTGGCGGCTTTTGTCTCTGGACTCATCACGCTGGCCTGGCACGACTATAACGGCTGGCATCAACCCTACATTGTCTACGGCTGCGGAGCTGCTCTGATCTTCGGTGGCGTTGCGATTCAGTTCCATCGGATAGCGAAGGCTGGCGCAGCGGTACTTGCTGCCACCTATCTGGTCTTCGCCTTGCTGTGCGTGCCACAAATATTCGCTGCACCGCGGATCTACAATAGTTGGGGCAACTTCTTCGAGCAGTTCTCGCTTGCAACCGGAGCGGCGATCGTTTGTGCGCGCTGGTCATCGGCATGGTCACGGTCACCGGAAACGGTTTGCCGGATCGGCCGCATTCTATTGGGGATTTGCGTTGCTTCCTTTACTCTCTCACAGGCGATTTATCTTCGCGCGACGGCCAGTCTTGTTCCGAAGTGGGTTCCACCAAGTCAGGTTTCTTGGGCGGTAGCGACGACCGTTTTTTTCGCACTCGCGGCCGTGGCGCTTGTTGCGAATCGAAAGGCCCTACTTGCGGCTCGCCTGCTGACCGTGATGCTGGTGAGCTTTGGGCTACTCGTGTGGGTGCCGTTGACGCTTTCTCATCCCTTCAGTCATACGAGTTGGAGCGAAAATGCCGAAACCTTCGCCATTGCCGGAGCCGCATGGATTCTGGCTGATCTCCTCGGCGAGCATCGGCCCTAGGGACCACTAACTGAGTTTGAACGGATTTTAGATCCTTCTGAATTAGTACCGGCTTTAGTACCCATTGAATCTGCATTAGTACTTCGCTTATTGGTCCCCTCAGTACTGTTGACTCCTTGCCGCTTGAATTCTGCGTAGATCTCTTTTGAACCTTGTGCTTGCAAGGTCCGCCACCTATGCTCTGCGCTGGGGTCGCTCTGTGAAACGAGTCCGCGTATTGGTGGCGAATCATCCGCGCCTGATGAGGGAATTGGTGATGGCGACGATTGCCGACCAGCCCGACATTGAGGTTGTGGGCGAGGTGCAGAACGAGACGGATCTGGCCGATATCGTAGAGCAGGTGCAGCCGGACGTTCTGATCATTGCCATGGACGACACAGAATCGAGCACCACCACGCTGGCTCGCGTCGACACAATCTGCTCCAACGTCCCGGGGCCGAACGAGCCCGAGCCGAGCACGCGGATGTCGTCTTTCTTCGAAAGAATACGCAACAAGGCTTCGCGCAGCAGTCGATTCTCAGCCAGCAGAAAAACCCCGGCAACCGTTCCCGAAACTCCTGAAACTACAGTTCCCATCTGCTGACCTATCCCGCCTCGCACTCTTCTTCCCGGCTGAAAACCCCACGCTTTAACTGCAGTGCTGTATTCTCACGGTTCACTTCCCCACGCTAGCTGCCGAACAAACGCGAGGTCAAGGGGAAAGCTTGTCTTGGCGGGGTGGTGGTTCCCGCGGCGGGAAGGTCTCGCGTGGATTCCGAAAATGGTCCTTCTCGGAACCAGTACGTTCCGCGGCTTCAGTTCTTTCGATTCGTGGGGGCGGTCAGCAGATTGACAAACATCGCGTAAAACCTCTCGAGGTCGAGATCATCCTGCACCTCAACCGGCTGCATTTCGATCTTAGGTTTATTTCGGTCCGTCCAGCTCAGGGTATTGCCATAACCGGCGCCGCGGTCCAGGTCCACATCCATGAAGAGCGTTTCCTTCTTCGTAATCAGGCTCGGATCAAGCCATGCGGCCGCCGCCAGTTCATCCCACAGGTAATTGTAGTTCCCGCGCAGGCGCGCATACTTGCCGACGTAGTGCGCTACCGGCTCATCCGCCGCCTTGATGCGATTGATCAGATCCGCAGTCAGTCTCGTCTTCACCGAAATATCCACGGTCGTGCAGACGATTCTCTTCCATGGCGCGCGCAGCACACTGTGAGCCGCTTCCGGATCGAACCAGAGATTGAATTCATGAGTCGGAGTGTTCGCGAACTCAGGGTCGTCAGTCCGCGGATTGAAGCTGCCTCCCATGAACACCAATTCTTTGGCGAGTCCGGCGAACTCAGGGTCGAGCGAAATGGCAATCGCCAGGTTGGTCATAGGGCCGCCTTCGTAGATAGTCACCTGGTTCGGATACTTATGCACCATGCGCACCAGAAAGTGCGCGGCGTCCTCATCGGCCGGCTTGGTGGTGGGTTTACCCTCCGGCATTTCTCCCAGCTGTTCCGGCGGATGATAGAACTTCGGAGTCCACGCCCCCAGCCACGCAACCTCGCCGAATTCCTGTTCCCATCGTTCCGTCTCTTCTCTTCGCCGAACCAGCGGATACTCCGCTCCCGGAACGACCGGAATGTCGGTTCGTCCAATAAGTTCAAGCATGCGCAAAGTGTGCGCCACTTCCGCGTGAAGCCACTGATCGCCGGTCACCACCGTGATGCCCAGGACCTCCGTCTGCGACGACTGAATCAGCAACAGCATCGACTGCTGATCCGTGCCTGCGGGACCGGCCGCATCCTGATCGATGATGATCTTGCGCTTCGTTTGAGCCGAAGCCACAAACGCACTGAGGAAAAGAATGGCGGCAATGCAACGAATGGCAAATGATTTCATGGTTATCCTCAAGAATTCTAAAGCAGCACCGGACGATCGTGCCCGTCGATGTTATCGAGCCCTCGCGATTCCATCTGCAAAACAAAGGGCAGACCGAATTTCGGTCTGCCCCAAACAGAATGCCGGTCCGGCTTCAGAAGTTCAGCCGCAAGGCAAATTGAACTAGCCGCGGATTGTTCACCTGCTGGTTAAGCACCGAGAAATTATTTGGGTTTGCTACGTTGATGTCCAGCAACCCGACGCCTGTAAGGCCACCGATAAAGAACTGGGGATGGTTAAACAGATTGAAGAATTCGGCGCGGAATTGCAGCTTCATGGCCTCGCGGAACGGGAGCGGGAAGTCCTTGATGACCGAGAAATCCGTGTTCACGAATCGCGGTCCGTACGCCGGAGCGCGGGGAGCCGTGCCGATCTCCCCCGCTGGTGCATGAGCGAACGCGCACGGATTCAGCCAGTTTTGAATGGTGTGAACCTGGGTGGGGCAGCCCGATTGGCCGTCTTCGTTGCCCCCGCTGTTCGGGTCGCCGACCAGAACCGGGCGATTGAGGCTCAAGAAGTCGTAGTTCAAATATTGCCCCGTGTTGCCCGCGCCCGGGGTCCCACCGAAGGTTGGGCCGGTGTTTGCGCTGTCAACCACGAATAGCGGGAAGCCGGACTGGGCGCGCTCGATCAGGTTGATCTCCCAGTTACCCAGAATCGTATTGGTGGCGCTGCTCCAGTTGCTGCCGAAGTGTTTGCCCTTCCCGAGGGGCAGATCGTAAAGAACACTAGCCGTAAAGGTGTTGTTCAGGTTCAACTGCGACAAGCCCCAATCCAGTTTCTGGGTTCCGGGCAAAGGCCAGAAGATTGCGCCCGCATTGGTGCCAAGACCGTCGGTCAAGCCCGAATCAAAGTTGCGGGCATAGGTGTAACCGAGCAGCGCGTAGATGCCGTGGCGCGCGCTTTTGGTTTCCGCTTTGATTTGCAGTGAATCGTAGCGCGCCGCCCCCACGCTGTTATTGCTATCGACCACCTGGAACGGGTTGCTGGGAATAATCAGATTGCGGCCACAGCCCAAAGTGTAAGTCGGGTTATATATCGGATTGGCACCGGTTCCATCGGGAATGACGGGGTCACATGCGTATGGCGATCCGATATTTTCATTCACCTGACTGACCAGAATGTGTGCGCTGCGCGAGCCTGCATAACCCGCCGTCAGAACTATGTTGCCTGGGAGTTGTCGTTCGATATTGAGGTTGAATTGCTGCACGATGCCCTGCTTGAAATTGCGGTTCATCGATTGCAGAGTGCCGGTGTAGTTATCGGGGTTCACCGGCGCGTTATAAATAAATCCGCCCGGCACAGCCAAAGTGGAAGGCGGCTGGGCCGCGTTTAGCAGGAAGCCGTCCGACAGCGAGCCGAATGGGTTGCCGTAAGCATAAGAGAAGGTCGTCGGATCAACTTCCGCGTAATAGGGCGGGTTCTGCCATAGTCCCTGGCCCCCCTGGTTCCATGCCGAATCGTGGAAGATCGCATAGCCGAGGCGGACGGCAGTAGTTTGGCTTCCCATCGGTTTCCAGGCTAGTCCGATGCGCGGCTCGAAGGCCGTTTTGTCAAACTGAATGCCCAGGCGTCCGTCCGAAGTGGTGCATGCGAAAGGTAGAATTGCGGGGGCGCAACCTCCTGGGCTGCCTTTTGGAACGAACCACGTGAGGGAGGGGACATCGAAGTTCGCCTGGCGGTTCTCGACTTCCGTTTCGGGTGTAACCAGCGCCCAGGCTAACCCTAAGTTGACGGTGAGGTTGTTGGTGACCCGCCAGTTGTCCTGCACAAACGGACGAACGAGTTTCCAGCGGCGGCCCACCGTCGCGCCCAGGAAAGTCTGGTCGTGCGCGGCAAAGGATCCGATTTCGCCCACCAATACATCAGCCACATCGTCACCGGTGAAAGCTCCCGTTTCCGAGATAAAGCCGTCCTGCGAAGCGTTGTTGCGGACGTTCATTTCATTGGCGCGATAGACAACGCCGAAGCGGATCTCATGTTTTCCGCGAATCAGATCTAGCGTGTCGGAAACCGAGTATACGTTCGTCCCACCCTGGTAGGGGGCATAGCCGCGGTCGCCAACGGAAAAGTACGACGACATAGAAAAAGAGGTCATACCGCAGCCTTCGCAGTCGTTGCTCGCCTGGTTCAGGCTCGCGGGATAGCCCGTATAGGGGTCGCACTTGCTGCCCAGATTCGCGCCGGGAATTCCAATGATCGAGGCTTCGCATGTTCCGGTTCCGAAAGAAAGAATATGGTTGAAAATCCGGCTGAAGCCAGCGCTGAACTGGTTAATCGTGTTTGGCGAAAATACGTGCGTTTCGGACAGCGCCAGGTTGCGCCCGTGGTTGTTGATGAACTGATTGCTGCCGAAGGACGTAGATTCCGACCACGTCGGCGAACCGCCTGGAATGAAATTGGTTGCCTGATCGTAGCTGAAGCGTGCGAAGACGGAATCTGCACCCGAAAAATTGTGGTCGAGGCGAATGTCCCATGTGCCTTCGTTGAGCTTTCTGGTGAGCTGATCAGCATAGTTGAAGCCGCTGGAGCCCGTCGCATTTGGAGTCGGGTAAAGCGCAACCACCTTTGCCCCGATCGGGTTGACCAGTGCAGCCGGAATGATATCGCAGAACTGTGTGGTTCCAGGTACATAAGGCTGGCTGCCATTCACCGGCGTTTCAGGAGTGCTCGTACCCGTAAGGCATTCGAAGGGAACCGGAACGGGGACGCCGTTGGAGGTCGGAAGCACCTGGAGCGGAGTAAACGGGTTGATGAGCTGTGTCCCGAAAGGATTATCCGTGTAGTCGTAGTTGCCATTGGCGTCGGGCGTCACCATGTTGTGGGTCGGAACGTAGCCCGGATACGTCACCCCCTGGCGTTGCATCTTGGCCTGATAATCCAGGAAGAAAAACGTCTTGTCCTTCTTGATCGGACCACCCAGGGACCCGCCAAACTGGTTCAGGTTGAACTTTTGCTGCGTCTGCGTGAAATATTCGTTGGTGTTGAGCGCCGTGTTGCGGAAGAACTCAAACAGCGATCCGTGCCATTGGTTCGATCCTGACTTGGTCGTCACCAGTACAGTAGGACCGGCGCGCTCACCGTATTCGGCAGAGTACGTATAGGTCAAGACCTTGAATTCCTGGATGTCGTCGATCGACGAGAAAATGGCAATCCCGCCTTCATCCAGCTGATTGTTATCGTTGCCGTCGAGCAGCCAATCGGTCTCCTGTTCACGAGAGCCACCCACCGAAAGCGAAAACGATCCGCGGGTGGAAGCTTCGCTGCTGGGCGCGCCATTGAAAAAGCTCACCGGATTGGTTGATGCCGTGGTGCCTGGGGTCAGTGTCGCTAGCTGCACGAAGTTGCGGCCGTTCAACGGAAGGTCGGCCACTTCTTCGGAGGTGATGACTTGCCCAAGAGTCGGATTCGCAGTCTCGACCGCTACTTCCGTGGCGCTGACTTGAACGGTCGAAGAGACAGACGCCGGCAGAAGGCTGAAATCCACCTCGCGATGCTCGTCGACTTGCAGCCGAATGTCCTTTTGCTCTGCGGGCTGGAATCCCTGCGACTCCACGTGAATGGTGTAGAACGCGACCGGCAGCAGCGGGATCAGGTAATATCCGTCTTCGTTCGTCTTGGCTTCGCGGGAAATGCCCGTGCCTTCCGATGTGACCTTCACCGTCGCGCCCGTGACCACCGCGCCCGCCTTGTCGGAAACGGTGCCCGAAAAACTACCGCTGGCCTGGCCGTACAGGAGCGGACTGGCCGAAACCGCAAGTGAAAAAACAACCGCCACCAACAGCGTCTTTCTATTCAACATTCCTGCCCCTTTTCGGCGGACCTGCACCGAACGACGAAGTGACTTTCCGTTTGGCGATAAACCGGGAGATCGTTGGACCGTAGAACGGCCTTATAAATGGCATCTCCTTCCAAAGTCAAGACTTTTCGGCGGCAGAAAAAGATCCGCAGCCGCCTGTTTTACCGTTTTTGCACGGATGATGAATGCGAGACAGCCTTGAGAATCTCTACCATGAGACGCCAATGTTCGAGATGACGACCAGAGACCGCACCGTCTCACACGCGAATCGCCCATTCGTCATCAAAACGCGCGCGATCATAAAAAGATTTTTGCGTTCCGATCCCCGTCGTCGACAATCCAGCGTACAGATTCGCACGCCGCACCGCTTCTAGCTCCGGCACTCCCTCCGCCAGGAATACGGCAAAACTCCCGATGAATGCGTCTCCTGCTCCAGTACTGTCGATGCTTTTCACCACAAAGGGAGAGACGTGGTCGCTCACTCCGAGGGCCGCGAGCAGCGATCCATTCGCCCCCAAAGTGATGATGACCCGGCGAATGCCGCCCGCCACCAAGGTCTCTGCGCACTTCTTCGCGTCTTCGACATTCCGCACTGCGTACCCGGTAATCGTTTCCGCCTCACTCTCATTCGGAATGAAGTAATCAAGATCAGTCAGAGCGCGCATGTCGAGGGGCTGGCCGGGCGCCGGGTTCAGAATGCATCGAATGCCATGCCTGCGCGCAAACGCGACCGTGTAATACACGGTTTCGAGAGGGATTTCAAACTGGAGGACGATGCAATCGACGGTCTTCAACATCTCAGCTGACGCCTCAACATCCGTCGGCTTCAACGCATCGTTGGCCCCTTTCACCACCAGAATGCGGTTTTGTCCGTTGGGCTCGACGAAGATCGGCGCCACGCCGCTGGAGAGTCCCTCAACTTGCTTCACATGGGTTGCGTCGATGCCAAGCTTCTTAAAGTTGTCGATGGTAGCCGGACCGAACAGGTCGTCGCCAACTCGAGCCACCATGAACACATCTGCACCGCAAAGACGAGCCGCCACTGCCTGATTCGCGCCTTTGCCACCGAATCCAAGATCGAACTTCTGGCCGAAGATGGTCTCCCCCGGCTTCGGAAACCGATCCGTGAAGGTTGTCAGATCTATGTTGGCACTTCCAACCACCGCAATGCGAGGGCGCCGGGACATGGTTTCCCTGAGAGAACCTGAGAACGCCGAGTCTATTTGCCGCCTCTGATTGTGTCAACGGAGCGGCGCGGCCTGCAACCAACGGCCGCCGTGCTCACTTGTGGCGCGCCTACAAAAAAGAGTACAGTTACACGTTTTGCGCTCGTCGCGACAGTCCTAAGGAGAACCGGATGTTCACGCCTTCGACTTTGAGCATTGCGCTGCTGATGATGATCACGAGCGCCGTTTGCTGGGGTTCGTGGGCCAACACCTACAAAGGCGTGAAAGGCTATCGTTTCGAACTTTTCTACTGGGACTACGCCGTCGGCATCTTCGTGATCTCACTCATACTCGCCTTCACCATGGGCAGCGCGGGGCACGATACCTCCAGCTTCCTGAACAACGTCCGCTCGGCAGACACTTCAAACATTATTAACGCGCTCATCGGCGGGGCGTTGTTCAATCTCGCCAATCTTTTGCTGGTGGCCGCGATCGACATGGCCGGGCTCGCCGTCGCGTTCCCCATTTCAATCGGAATCGCCCTGGTGGTCGGGACCGTATTGAGTTACGCCCTTCAACCAAAGGGAAACGCTGTTTCGCTCGCGCTCGGAGTCGCGTGCGCATTTATCGCAGTGCTCTTGGATGGCAAGGCCTATGGTAGTCTCGCGTCTGCGGGACGGTCGGTTTCGAAAAAAAGCCTGATCACATGTGTAGTGTCGGGGATTCTGATGGGCTTGTGGGCTCCCTTCATGACTCACGCCATGACCCGCGGCAACCCATTGGGACCCTATAGCGCCGCTGTGTTCCTGACTCTGGGAGCGCTGCTCTCTTGTTTTATCTGGAACATTTATTTCATGAAGCATCCGCTGGTGGGCGAACCGGTAAGCTTCACTGGATTTTTCAGCGGGCCTGCTTCGGGGCATCTGCTGGGCCTTTTCGGCGGATTCATCTGGGGCATCGGAACGGTTTTCAATCTCGTGGCTGCAAGCTTCACCGGCGTTGCCATCTCTTACGCCATCGGCCAATCCGCTCCCATGGTTGCCGCGCTCTGGGGAATTCTCGCGTGGAAGGAATTCGAAAATTCAGGATCTCGGGCCAAAGTGTATCTCGGCTTCATGTTCATCTTTTATGGCCTGGCGATCTTCCTGGTTGCACGCGCCAACGGTTAGGTCGCATTACTTCCCTTTGATTCTGCTAACAAACAGTTCCAGAAAGCGGTCGGCATCGGAAGCCAGGCAGACGCGCGCGTTCGGCTTCAGATCGATCACACCCTCGATCTCGTAGTGGTCGCCATGCAGCACGTTTTTCTCCTCTGAGCCCATGCGATTCGCCACGGTTTCTCCGCGCGTGAACTCACCTTTGGTTTCAACATCTACGTGCATTTCTTTGAGCGTTCCAAGAGTTGGATCCAGTGCGATCGCCACCGCGAGTGGATCGTACATTGCCGCCCCGGCGTATCCGCCCTTCTCGCTGCGGGTCAAATAAAAGTCGGCAATCTTCGCGATAAAGTCGCTCTGCGGCCCGTGCGACGACTGCAGTTCCGCCAAATATTTCCGCGTAATCAAAGTGCGCTCGCCCACATCGGACCCGACCATGGTCACCATCCAGCCGGCATTAAACACAATCTGCGCGGCCTCGGGATCGTTGTAGATATTTGCTTCCGCTGCCCCGTTCACATTGCCGCCGGAAATCGACCCGCCCATGATGACGATATCCTTGACCAGAGCCGCAATCGAGGGATCCTTCGAAACCGCGAGCGCAATATTGGTGAGCGGGCCGACCGGAATCAGCGTGATCTCATGCGGATATTTGTGGATCATTTCGATGATGAGATCTGGACCAAACCTGGGATCCGCTTTACATTTCGACACGGGCAACTCGACGTTCGCCAGTCCGTTCTTGCCATGCCAGAACTGCGCAGTAATCAATTTCTGATTTAGCGGATGCTGCGCTCCCCCGGCGACCGCAACATCGCAGCGTCCCGCCAGCGAAACAATCTTCAGCGCATTCTCCAATCCCTGCCACGCCCCCACGTTGCCTGGAACCACCGTCAGCGCTTCCACTTTGAACTCAGGAGAATTCAAAGCGAGGATGATGGCCATGGCATCGTCAGTGCCCGGATCGGTGTCAATAATCACGCGCCTCGGCGCAGCCTGCGAAAACAAATTGGCCAGTGAAGTAAGAACGAAGAATGAAATCAGAATGGATGCAGTGCGGAGTTGTTTCACCGGAAGGTCCTCTTTCGAAAACTGGCGTCGCTACAGCAGCATGCCCGCGATGGAGGCTGACATCAGGTTGGCCATAGTTCCCGCCAGCATCGCGCGAATCCCGAGGCGCGCCAGTTCGCTCTTCTTGTTGGGAGCCAGCGCTCCAATCCCGCCGATCTGAATTCCGATGGAGCTGAGATTAGCGAATCCGCACAATGCAAACGTGGCAATGGTAAACGAACGTGGATCGAGTGCCGCCTTCTGCGGTCCCAGCATGGAGAAAGCAACCAGTTCGTTCAGCACCATACGCGTGCCCAGCAGGTTTCCGATGGCCGCACAGTCGCGCCAGGGTATCCCGATCACCCATGCCACCGGCGAGAACAGCACTCCCAGAACGCTTTCAAGACTCGTGGGAAACCAGGAAACATGGTGGTGAATGCCTCCGAAAATCCCGTCGAGCAAGGCCACCAGCGCGAGAAATGCGATCAGCATCGCACCAATATTGAGCGCCATGTGAAGGCCGTCTCCCGTGCCCCGGGCAATAGCGCCGAGCAGATTTTCTCGGTGTTCTTTTTTGGTCTCTTCCTCGCTCATCACTACCCGTCCCGCGGTCTTCGGCTGCTCGGTTTCAGGCACCAACATCTTCGAGACCAGTATGGTGCCGGGCGCGGTCATGATGACCGCGCTCAGCACGTGCCGCGGCTCCGCCCCAAAAGCGAAATACGCAGCCATGATTGACCCCGAAACGTGCGCCATGCCACTCGTCATCACGGTCATCAGTTCCGAGTGCGTGAGTTCGGGTAGAAACGGGCGGATAGTAACCGGCGCTTCCGTCTGACCCATGAATATGCTGGCCGCCACATTTAGAGACTCGGCGCCGCTCGTGCCCATGATGCGAGTCATCGCCCAGGCTGCAACACGGATGACCATCTGCATGATGCCGTAGTGATATAGGATGGCGAACAAGGCACAGATGAAGATGACCGTGGGCAACACCTGAAAGGCGAAGATAAATCCGATGTTCGAACCCTGTTTGCCGAGCGGGCCAAATACAAACTCCGATCCCACGAACGCGTAACTCAAAACGCGGTTGGCGGCATCGCCTGCGGCCTGGAACATGCGCCGACCAATGTCCACGCGAAGCACAAAAATCGCGAACACGATCTGCAGGCCGAGCCCCCATATGACCGTTTTCAGCCGAATCGCGCGGCGATTCGTGGAGAACGCGTAGGCCAGCACCAGCATGGTCACAAGGCCGAGGATTCCAGTGTAGCGTCCCATCAGTTTTTCTCTCCGGGCCTTCCGATCACACCATGGATCAAAGGTCTCTTTTCGCACGTGGGCGAATCTGCGATCTGATAACTCTCAAGCAGCAACTGCCGCGCACGAACCGCGCGCGCTTCTGCATTGTAGTAGATCGTCGCCAGCGCTTCGCCAGCGGAAACCGCGTCTCCAACTTTTTTATGCAGCACGATTCCCACGGCGGGGTCAACCGAATCTTCCTTGCGTTCGCGGCCGCCGCCTAGTATCACGCAGGCTGTTCCCACTTGCTCGCACTGCAGAGATGCGAGATATCCCCTTCTCGGGCTCGAAACAATCATCGTATGCTCGGCCTGGGGCAGCTTTTTCGGATCGTCGATCGCCAGCGGATCTCCGCCCTGCAATTCAACCATCCGGCGAAACTTGTCGAGCGCCTTGCCGGAAGCGATCAGTTTCTCGCCGCGCTTTCTCCCCTCCGCGACTGTATCTGCAACTCCACCCAAATGCAGCATCCAACCCGCAAGCTCGAGGCAGAGTTCCCGCAAATCTTCCGGTCCTTCCCCGCGCAGAAGCTCCACCACTTCGACCACTTCAAGTGCATTGCCAATCATGCACCCCAGCGGCTGATCCATGTCCGTGATCAGCGCCACGACTTGTTTTCCCATCCGCTCTCCGGTTTCAACCATGAGTTCCGCGAGAAAAGCGGCATCTTTCTCACTCTTCATGAACGCCCCGGAGCCGGTCTTCACATCCAGCACAAGTGCGTCAATGCCTTCTGCAAGTTTCTTACTCATGATGGACGCGCAAATGAGATAAGGGCTTTCCACTGTGCCGGTCACATCGCGCAGCGCGTAAAGCTTGCGATCAGCCGGAGCGATCTCAGCCGTCTGCCCAATCATGGCGCAGCCGCAGGTTTCGAGGACGCGCCGAAATTTCTCCACAGGAAGATTCACATTGAAGCCGGGAATCGCCTCAAGCTTGTCGAGCGTACCTCCGGTATGCCCCAAGCCACGCCCGCTGATCATGGGAACCGCTACGCCGGCAGCGGCTGCAAGCGGCGCCAGCACAAGCGAAGTCTTGTCGCCCACGCCGCCTGTCGAGTGCTTGTCGACTTTCTTCGCAGCCAGCGAAGAAAGATCGAGTACCTCGCCGGACTGCAGCATCGCATCTGTTAGCGCAGCGGTCTCGGTGCGGTTCATCCCCCGAAGCACCACCGCCATCAGCCACGCGGAAACCTGATAGTCGGGAATATCGCCACAAGTGTAAGCGTTCACCATCGATTCGATTTCGGCATGGGACAATTCACCGCCATCCCGCTTTTTGCGAATTACATCGATGGCGCGGAAAGTCTGCGTTAGAGCTGGGGTCGAATTCACTGGAGGCGGAATCCCTCCGGAAGTAATTCGGTGATATGAGCTTGTTTAGGGCCGTCAACTCCCTGGAAGAAGATCATCGCGTTGGGGCCGAATTCATAAATGACCTGACGGCACGCGCCGCAGGGCGCACAGGGAACTCCCTGGTCGTTGACTACCGAAACCGCGCGGATCTCGATCTTCGCTCCAAGCTGCGCGACCGCCGAGAAAATCGCGGTGCGTTCGGCGCAGTTGGTCATTCCGTAGGAGGCGTTCTCCACATTGCAACCGGAGAAGATTTTCCCGTTCGAAAGCAGGATGGCGGCCCCAACGCGGAATTTCGAGTAGGGTGCATAAGCGTTCTTCATGGCCTTGGTCGCGGATCGCAGCAGCCTAGCCGCTGCGTTAGGGTGCAGCTTCTTCTCGCGCATAGGAGAGAGCTTTCACAGCACGCGGCGAAAGCGAGGGTCATTGTAAACCCTGGCCCAACAATTCACTGGGTTTTCTAGGAGAGGTTTGAACGGACTTCCAGATAGCCGATAATCCGAGACTCGCATTGGAGGATTCCGTGCCGTACAATTACAGCGCGACGACCCATTCGTGGCTCGATCCCGGTGCCGCGAACCAAAGCGAATTCCCGTGCCACTGGATCACAACCATCCCGGAGCAGATCAAGAAATGGCGCACAAGACTGGTATCCACCAGTCAGATGCGGATTCTTCCATCGCGATTCTCGGCGGACGTCCTCTCCTGCCGAACTCCGGAATCCCTCTCGACCTGAAGTGGCTCCAGGAAGTTCGCGTAAACACCAGCGCGGTGGAACGCCGTGTCCAGAGCCAGGTGGCGCGGAGAACGGTCAAGAAGGAATGGCAGGCCGCGTGGCTTCTGCGAGCAATCACCTGCATGGACCTGACAACGCTTTCGGGCGATGACACTGACGACCGCGTGCGCCGCCTGTGCGCGAAGGCGCGTCAGCCGCTGCAGCAGGATCTAGTGCGCAAGCTTGAAATCGAAGAACTCGACGTGAAGGTGGCCGCCGTCTGCGTCTATCACGTCTTCGTGGAGACCGCGGTCCACGCCTTGGAAGGCAGCGGCATCCGTGTTGCAGCGGTCTCCACCGGCTTTCCCGCCGGTCTATCGCCGCTGGCTGAGCGGGTCGCAGAGATTCGCCGTTCCGTCGATGCCGGCGCCCACGAGATTGACGTCGTGATCACTCGCGCCCTTGTGTTCGGCGGACGATGGCAGGCGCTGTACGACGAAATTGCAGCCTTCAAACAAGCCTGCGGCGGTGCTCACATGAAAGTCATCCTCGGTGCCGGCGACCTGCTCACTCTGCGCAACGTGGCGCGCGCTAGTGTCGTAGCCATGATGGCGGGAGCCGATTTCATCAAAACCTCAACCGGCAAAGAACCTACCAACGCCACGCTGCCGGTGGGCTTGGTGATGACTCGCGCCATCCGCGAGTACGCCCAGCAAACCGGCATGGCTGTGGGATTCAAAGCGGCCGGCGGCATTCGCACCGCCAAGCAGTCGACCGACTGGCTAGCCATGATGAAGGAAGAACTCGGCCAGTCGTGGATGCGCGCCGATCTATTTCGTTTTGGCGCGAGTGGGTTGTTGGGAGACATCGAGCGGCAACTGGAGCATCACGCGACGGGACGCTATTCGGCGGAATATCGTCATCCTATAGCGTAGGTGCCGGGTGCCGTTGCTTTTAGTAAAGCGGAATTGAGTCGAGCGAAAATGAGCATTGCTGAAAAATTTCTCACGATGGAGTATGGCCCCGCTTCCGAAGATCCCAAAGAGGCGCAATCCTGGCTGGAGCGCCACGGCCATCGCTTCGGACACTTCATCAACGGCGCCTGGCAGTCGCCAGCCGCTGGAGAATATTTCGACACGATCGATCCTTCCAACGGAGAGAAACTAGCTTCCATCGCTCAAGGTTCATCCGCCGACATCGACTCCGCGGTGCAGGCCGCGCGCGCGGCGTTTCCGAAATGGCAAGCGCTCACTCCGCACATCCGGGCGCGTTATCTCTATGCCTTGGCGCGATTGGTGCAGAAACACTCGCGTCTTCTCGCCGTTCTCGAAACCATGGACAACGGCAAGCCCATCCGTGAGAGCCGTGACATCGACATTCCGCTAGTGGCGCGGCATTTCTACTATCATGCCGGCTGGGCTCAACTTCTCGATCAGGAATTTCCCGAGTACGAACCTTGCGGCGTCGTAGGCCAGATCATCCCGTGGAATTTTCCTTTGCTCATGGCAGCGTGGAAGATTGCCCCGGCCCTCGCCACCGGAAACACGATCGTGTTGAAGCCCGCGGAATTCAGTCCTCTGACGGCGCTCGCCTTCGCTGAACTTTGTCAGGAAGCGGGATTGCCCGCCGGAGTCGTCAACATCGTCACCGGAGACGGCTTGACCGGCGAGGCCCTGGTTAAACATCGCGACGTTGACAAAATTGCCTTCACCGGTTCCACCGAAGTCGGACGCGCGATTCGCAGTGCGACGGCCGCGACTTCGAAGCGTCTGTCGCTTGAGTTGGGAGGAAAATCTCCGTTCATCGTCTTCGACGATGCTGACCTCGACAGCGCAGTCGAGGGATTGGTCGATGGAATCTGGTTCAATCAAGGGCAGGTATGCTGCGCAGGCTCCCGCCTGTTGATGCAGGAAAGCATTGCAGAGCCGGTGACCGCCAAAATCCGGGATCGCATGAGCACGCTGCGCATCGGCCTTCCTCTGGACAAAGCAATCGACATCGGCCCGATCGTCGCGCGCGTGCAACTGGAGCGCATCGAGCGCATGGTCGGCCAGGGAATCGCCGAAGGCGCAACCTGCTGGCAGCCGCAGGTCGCATTGCCGGCCCGCGGTTTTTATTATCCGCCTACGCTGCTGAGCAACGTGCATCCCACGTCAATCGTCGCGCAGCAGGAGATCTTCGGACCGGTGCTCGCCGCCATGACATTCCGCACTCCGAAAGAAGCGGTCGAACTGGCCAACAACACCGTCTACGGGTTGGCAGCGTGCATTTGGAGCGAGAACATCAACGTCGCGTTGCACGTAGCTGCGCAGCTGAAAGCCGGCGTGGTCTGGGTGAATTGCACAAACCTCTTCGACGCTTCCTGCGGCTTCGGTGGCTACCGTGAGAGTGGATACGGACGCGAAGGCGGCAAGGAAGGCCTGCTGGAATATTTGCAGCCGTCATGGTTCAAGAACGCTCCCAAGTTAACCGCTGCGCGGCGCCTCGCGCCCGCGCCTACAGAACCAGAGCCGGCGACCGGCACTCCCGCCATTGATCGCACGGTCAAGCTCTACATTGGCGGCAAGCAGACGCGTCCAGATTCTGGCTACAGCATGGAGGTGCGTTCCGCCGATGGACGTTTGCTGGGCGAAGCCTCGCTCGGCAACCGCAAAGACATTCGCAACGCGGTCGAAGCGGCCCGCAAGGCGGAGGCATGGGCAAAAGCAACGGCGCACAACCGTGCGCAGGTTCTTTACTACTGCGCCGAGAACCTTTCCCAGCGCCGCGACGAAATCATCCATGGCTTGACCACGGTCGTCGGCGCGAAGCAAGCCGCGGCAGAACTCGATCTCAGTATCGACCGCATTTTTTCCTACGCAGCCTGGGCCGACAAGTTCGACGGTGCTGTCCACAATCCTCCGTTCCGAAATATCGCACTTGCTATGAACGAACCGTTAGGAACCATGGGGATCGTCTGCCCCACAGAGGCGCCGCTGCTCGGTTTTCTTTCGCTCGTGCTGCCGGCCGTCGCGATGGGCAACACCGTGGTCGCGGTCCCTTCTGAGGCTTACCCACTCATCGCTGCTGACCTCTATCAGCTCTTTGACACCAGCGATCTACCGGGCGGCGTGGTGAACATCGTCACGGGATATGCGCCGCAGCTTCTGAAAACTCTAGCCGAGCACGACGATGTCGACGCCATCTGGTCCTTCAGCGATGAAGCCGGCGCAACTGCCGCGAAAGCCCTGTCGGTCGGCAATCTAAAGCAGGTCTGGACCAACGACGGCCGGGCCATCGACTGGTTCAATCCAAAGCTGGCTGAAGGACGTTGGTTTCTCGAGCATGCCACTCAGGTAAAAAATATCTGGGTTCCGTACGGCGAATAATCTACGGAGAATGATCTACGGAGAAATGGCCCGCCGAGAATAAGCTGGGATCGCAATTGCATTTGTTCCGCCTGCGGACTAGCATACTCCCGTCATCACTTCTCCGCCCGGCATCTTGGCATCCCGTCATGCCATTCATGTTTGATCTATGAGTTGATCTAAGGAGGAAGTATGGGTATTGCAGTGTCACCACAGATTCATCCCATGGTCGCGGAGTTCCTCGAAAAACCGCGCAAAATGTTGATCAATGGCCAGTGGGTAAGCTCCATCTCTGGCAAGACTTTTCCTACCTACAATCCTTCCAGCGGCGAAGTTCTGGCGCAGGTGGCGGAAGGCGATCGGGAAGATATTGAACAAGCCGTGAAGGCTGCGCGCAAAGCCTTCGACCATGGCCCGTGGCGGCGATTAACCTCTTCCGAACGTGGACGCATGATCTGGAAGCTGGCCGATTTATTGGAACAGCACACTGAAGAGTTCGCGTACCTCGAGAGCCTCGACAACGGCAAGCCTCTCACCATCGCGCGCGCAGCCGATGTTCCGCTGGCCGTCGATTTGTTCCGCTACATGGCCGGCTGGACCACGAAGATTGAAGGAAACACGATTCCGATCTCGGTTCCGTACACGCCAGGAGCGAAGTATCTCGCCTACACGTTGCGCGAGCCCGTCGGAGTGGCAGGCCAAATCATTCCCTGGAACTTTCCTCTGCTGATGGCCGCGTGGAAGCTGGGCCCAGCTCTTGCTTGTGGCTGCACTGTAGTGTTGAAGCCGGCAGAGCAAACGCCGCTTTCAGCGCTGCGTCTCGGCGAACTGATTTCGGAGGCCGGCTTCCCTGAAGGCGTGGTCAACATCGTCCCGGGCTACGGAGAGACGGCAGGTGCTGCACTGGCGGCTCATCCCGACGTGGACAAAATAGCGTTCACGGGTTCTACCGAAGTTGGCAAGCTGATCGTCCACGCCGCAACCGGCAACTTGAAGAGAGTGTCACTCGAACTAGGCGGCAAGTCCCCGAACGTCGTGTACAAGGATGCTGATCTCGACGCTGCGATTCCTGGAGCCGCGAGCGCGATCTTCTTCAATCACGGTCAGTGTTGCTGTGCCGGATCGCGTCTCTACATCGAGAAGCCGATCTTTGACCGGGTTGTGGAAGGCGTTGCCGAGCAGGCGAAGAAAATCAATGTCGGCTCCGGCCTCGACCCGGAGACAAGCATGGGGCCGCTCGTCTCAGAAGAACAGCTCAGCCGCGTCTGCGGTTATCTCGAGGCCGGATTCTCGGAAGGTGCCAAGGCGGTCACCGGTGGCCACAAGAAAGGCGACAAAGGCTATTTCGTCGAGCCCACCGTTCTTGTGAACACGCGCGAAGATATGAAGGTGGTGCGGGAAGAGATCTTCGGGCCCGTCGTGACGGCGATGCCGTTCGACGATCCCGAGGAACTCATGCCGCGTGCCAACAATAGCGAATACGGTCTGGCCGCCGCCGTCTGGACGCGGGACATCAGCAAGGCCCATCGCACCGCCGAGCTGCTCCGCGCCGGCACGGTCTGGATCAACTGCTACAATATCTTCGACGCATCCCTCCCCTTCGGCGGATACAAACAATCCGGATGGGGCCGCGAGATGGGGCACGATGTTCTTAACAATTACACTCAAACCAAGGCGATTTGCACCAAGTTGGTGTAGCTGATCGCTCCAATAAAAAGGACGGCGGGTCACCGCCGTCCTTTTATTTTCCCAACGCGCACGGACACCCCGTTACTTTTCCATCAGCAGAACCTTCTCCGCATTATCAATCTCGGTCAACTTTACCTCGATCACCTCGTTCATCGTGGTCTGAACATTCCGGCCCACAAAGCTGGCCTCAACTGGCAATTCCCGATGTCCACGGTCGATCAGCACGCACAACTGCACCCGCCGCGGCCTGCCGTGCGAAAACAGGGCGTCCAGCGCGGCCCGGGTCGTGCGCCCGGTAAAGAGAACATCGTCGATCAGCACAATATTTTTATCCTCAATCGAGAAACCAATTTCTTTTTCCTGCACCACCGGTTTGGGTCCGAGTGTAGAAAGGTCGTCGCGATAAAAAGTGATGTCCAAGGTGCCGACCGGAACTTTTGCATTCTCGATGCGCGTAATGATCTTGCCCAGTCGCTCCGCGATCGGGACACCACGCCGGCGAATCCCGACCAATCCCAAACCTTCGATGCCACCATTTTTTTCGACAATCTCATACGCCAGTCGCACCAGCGTGCGTTCGATTTCTGATGCCGACATGAGCTGCGCCTTCTGGCGCAGACCCGTCTTGCGGGAAGGAACTTTTGAATTCATTGTTGCGTGTACCTCACAGAATAGCGGCTCCCCACTGTATTCAACGCAGAGTCAGAGGTCAAGCGGCATCGGATTGAAGAAGTGCAATTCACAAATGGGAATCGAACAATTGGAAAGTATCAAACGTCGCGGTGTTCGCTGGGCATCAGATCCACGACGACAGTCTGTTCTCTGCCGCCGCCACTCTGCACTCTCACAGTTCGCGTCAGTACACCGGTATCCTTTTGCAGAGCCTGCAGCGTAATCGCGTGCGGAGTCGAAGCCGCGCCATCGCCGGGCAAAATTCCTACGCCCTGATTTCGTCCTCCAGCCTTTGCGCGATAAAGCGCCGTGTCCGCGAGTTCAATAATTTCTTCCGCACAAACCGCCTCGTACGCGCCGCGGCTCCAGGGGAAGGGAGCCCATCCCACGGAGCAGGTCTTCCGCACTCGAACCCCATGTCCCAGATCAAACGCTTCGGACGACATGATCTCCAAGACGCGTTCGCAGAAGGCGGGAGTACCAGATGGATCCGCCGAGCGCGACATAATCAGGAATTCCTCTCCGCCCCAGCGCACCAGCACGTCCGACTTGCGGACCACGCCGCTCAGACGCTCGGCCACTCGCTGCAGCAGGCGATCTCCGGCAGGATGACCATGACGATCGTTTACTTCTTTGAAAAAGTCCACATCTACCATGATGAAGATCAGATCGCGATGATCCAGCTTTCGAATGTCGCTGCCACGCGCTCTCTCGTAATTTCGAAGAACCTGCCCGGCTTCCGCCGTAAGAATTTCTTCGAGATAGCGCCGGTTCCACACTCCGGTCAACGGATCGGTAAAAGAAATTTCCTGTAGCTCAAGGTTCTTGCGCTGCAGTTCCAGACTATGCCACCGTAGCGACTGTTCCTTGCTCTCCAACTCGTCCTTCAGTTTGCATGTTTCGTCGAGATTTTCGCGGGACGAACGCAGCAGGTGGAGCAATTCTCGGTCCATGCAGTGCTGCTTAACGAACACCAGCGCACCCATGAAGACCATAGCCGCCACGGTCAGGAACAGCCTGTAGGATCGCACTCGCGGTGGCGCCCCTCCCCCAAACTCCGCCCATGCCACCATCAGCGGCGTGGAAAAAACAGCGATCATCGCCAGGCGCGCAGTCCACATGCTGTGGTCGAGGCGCAATTCCTGGTGAGTGGGCTGGTCAGACGACGATCCGCGCGCGATAAACCCCACGGATGCGAACCACGCCATCGCAGCTACCAGCGGAACATCAAATAGACTGCCCGTGTAGTACTGGTGATAGTCGATCGCCACGCCCGCCAGAATCGAGCCCGCGCTATAGAACAAGGCAGCGACAAAAAATTGCCTGTAGATCAGCCGCCAAGACCCGTGGCTGCGCTTCCAAACCAGGCCTACCCCGGCGATCAGAACGACCTGTTCGCATGCGTAGAGCACGTCGAAGCTGTGACCATAAAGAGCTTCGTTCGGCGAAACATACTGCCAAGGGATCACGATGAATAAATAAAGATAAAGCCACCAAGTCAGCAGTAGAAAAAAGTCGAGCGACGCCAGCCGCAAAGAATTGTCCTTCCGCTGAACTTGCGGCTGTACTACCAGCGCGGCCATCATGGGAACCACGTGGAGGAACAGAACTACGTCTCCCACAAAAGGGTTCGGCACCTCCTGCCGTAGGAAGACCTCAAAGTAAGTCCATAAAACCTGCGTGCACAACCACATCCCGCAACCGAGCGCCATAAGCGCCCAGAAAAGCTTGGCCTTTTTGTAGCTTGTCTTGAGGTTCGCGAGGATGGACAACATGCCGCAGAAAAGCAGAGCAGACTGCATCAGATCGCCGAAGGCGGTCAGTCCAACACTGCGTGGCACAAACAGAGACACTAATACGTGAACGCACACCACCGCGCACACGATTCCCGTCCACTTGCCGGGTTTTCGCACCGAAATGAGACCCACGCTAAGAGTGTATGGCGGGGCTAGGTTGGCGTGCGTGTTACTGAAGTAATACAGACGTGATCGAACGTGTAACTCAAACTCTAGCCAATCGCAGCCGCAAATCGCCGGGCAAACCGGAAAACGTCGCGATAGGAGTTGTAAAGCGGCACTGGTGCAACCCGGAAAACGTCGGGTTCGCGCCAGTCGCCCACAATGCCCTCCTGAGTCAGCTTTTTGCACAGAGCCCGCCCATTTTGCGAAATTCGGATGGATAGCTGCGCGCCCCGGCGCTCCACTTCATGCGGCGTAATAATTGAAAAAGCTGGAGACGCCTCTTGATTCAGCAGGAACTCCAGATACCCGGTCAGCGACACGCTCTTCGCCCGCAAACGTTCCATTCCCGCCTCGTGGAAGATAGCCATCGAGGCGCGCAAAACGGCCAGACTGACTATCGACGGATTGCTCAACTGCCAGCCATCGGCGCCGGGCATCGCGCGAAACTCAGGTCCCATCTCAAACCGCGACTGTTCGTCATGCCCCCACCAGCCTGCAAAGCGAGGCAGACCCCACTCGCGCCCATGCCGCTCGTGAACAAAACAGCCCGCAACACATCCCGGTCCGCCATTTAAATATTTGTAGCTGCACCACACCGCGAAATCCGGGCCCCACTCATGAAGTTTCAACGGCAAATTGCCGGCCGCGTGTGCCAGATCAAAACCGACCACGCATCCCCGCGCCTGGCCTAATTCCGCAATGCGGGCCATGTCATAAGCTTGACCGGTCGAATAATTTACTCCACCCAGCATGATCAGCGCGATCGCATCCCCTTCGCGCTCGATCAAGGATTCAATGTCTTCATCGCGAAGGCAGGCCTCGCCGGGCCGCGGGATCAACTCGATCAGCGATGTCGCAGGGTCAAAGCCATGGAAACGAATCTGCGACTGCACAGCGTACTGGTCCGAGGGGAAAGCTCCGCACTCCACGACAATTTTATGTCTCTCTCGCGTCGGACGGTAAAACGAAACCATCATCAGATGCAGGTTTACGGTGAGCGAATTCATCACCACAACTTCAGACGGATTCGCTCCTACCAACTCCGCGGTCTGTTCTGTGAGCAGCCTGTGGTAGGGCATCCACGGGTTCTTCGCATGGAAATGTCCCTCGACGCCAAGCTGCGCCCACTCGTTCAGTTCCTCCTCGAGATATGCGGCCGCCGTCTTGGGCTGCAGTCCAAGCGAGTGCCCGCAAAGATAAATGCATTCGCGACCTGGAGTGCTGGGGAGAAAGAAGCGCTCATGAAATTCCTTCAGCGGGTCGCGTTCATCCATCGCAATCGCAAAATCTTCGCTGGATTCGAACTTCGGTCGATGCTTCAGGTCGCTCACTGCCGAATCTCCAGCGGAGTAAGATCGCGGCGAATCAGCTGATCTGCTCGGTCCCAATTGAGGTCCTCCACCTGGTCGATGGAGTCGCACAGCTCCGCCAGCAGTCTGTCCTGAACCTCGCCCCGCGCCAGCGCGACCGAGTAGGGAATGCGATGAAACGTTACCATGGCATATTTCGGCACGAAGAGTTGAGGATACTTTGCTTCCAACGCCAGCTCTACTTTCTTTCGCAGCAGGAATCGCGCGTCCGCGACCCGATCCCTCATTTCCGTGAAGTTCTCAACCGCCATGTCCGCAATGGCGTCGGTATTTACCTTGCGCTCGTTCTCGAACTCGTGGAAAACGCGCGCCCAGTCTGCTCCGTGGTGGTCGAGCAACTCAACCAGACAAGTGCAGTCTTCGAACCCGCAATTTATTCCCTGACCGAAGAAGGGAACAATGGCATGAACCGCATCCCCGAGAAGCTGCGCTCTTCCTTCCACATGCCACGGAGAGCATTTGATGGTAACCATCGCACCGGTCGGATTCGCGAAGTAATTGTCGGTCAACCGCGGCACCAACGGAACCACATCCGGGAAGCGAGACTCGAAAAACTGGATTACCTGCACCCGCGTGGTCAGGCCCGCAAAGCTATCCGCGCCTTCAAAGGGCAAAAACAGAATGCAGGCAAACGTGCCGTCGATGTTGGGCAACGCGATCAGCATGTGGTTGCCCCTCGGCCAAATGTGCAGCGCATGCGTCTCCATAAGATGCTCACCCTCGGGCCCAGCCGGAATCGTCAACTCCTTATAGCCGTGGTCGAGATACGTCTGCGAAAAATTAAATCGGGGTAACTTAAGCATTTCCGCGCGAATCGCTGACGCCGAACCATCGCACCCGATCACAACCTCCGTCGCCCGCGTTGTCTCTTCGCCCGTTTCTTCGTTGCGCAGTCGTGTCGCGCCCGTCTTCAAGTCGTATCCCGTGCAGCGCTGATTGAAGTGAATTGTCGCCCCGTGTTCCTCCGCCGCGTTGATGAGCGCAATGTTCAGCTCCGCCCGTGAAATCGAGTTGATGACTTCCGTCGCGTCCTTCCCGTAGGGTTGGAACGTCAGTTCCCCGCCAGTCGAATGCATCATTCGCCCCTTCATCGGGATAATGATGTTGCGCATCCGTTCCCACAGCCCGGCTTGCTGCAACGCGTGAATGCCGCGGGTCGAAAGCGCAAGGTTGATCGACCGTCCCGCGCTCATGCGCACGCGCCGCATGTCAGGACGCCGCTCATAAATCTCGACTGCGAATCCCCTTTTCGCCAAAAGGATAGCCAGAAGGGGACCGTTCAGTCCGGCGCCGATCAGCGTGATTGTGTCAGGTGCGGCCTTCATCTGAGAGGTGCGACGAATATTCTCCTCGGCCGAAAACGCGGAAGCGAACAACTTGTTACTCGGTTAGCAACGTTCTCGCCTCCCACAATTCGGGAAAGAATTTCTTGTCGAGAGTCAGCTTCAGGTAAGACGCTCCGGCGCTTCCCCCGGTGCCCATGCGGATACCGATAATTCGCTCTACCAGTTGAATGTGGCGCAACCGCCAGCTCACCACCAGTTCGTCAAACTCCGTCAGCCGCTCGCACACATCGATCCAGTCGCGGTGATGATGCTCATCCTTGTAGAGTTCGTGGACTGCGCGAGCACGCGCTTCGAATCGCTCACCCTCGCTCTCGCCCTCACGGGCCGGCGGAAGCTTGCCCATCGCCTGCAAAGCCCCGAAGAATACGTCGCGCAGCGAAGGCTTCTCCAGACGACGCTTCAGACTTGCGTAAGCCTCTGGTGTGGGCCGGTGATAGCGAAGCATTTTCTCGTCCTTCAACCCGCACAAGAATTCAATCTCGCGAAACTGCTCAGACTGAAAGCCACTCGCCGGCTCCAGCAGGCCGCGAAACGCGAGAAAATGTGTAGGCAGCATCGTTTCCAGAATCGTGAACTGTTCCACCAGCACCCGCGTGATTTCCGTACAGCGCCGCAACAATCGTGCCGCCTCATACACTTCATCATGAGATTGCGGCGCCTCGCCGGCTTTTCGCAAATTAGCGACCACGGCATCCAGGTCGTGCAGCAACTCCTTAAACCAAAGCTCGTAAGTCTGGTGCACAAGAATAAATAGCAGCTCATCATGGTGCGGCGGCAAGGATTGCGGCCGCTGCAACTCCAGCAATTCCGGAACCTTCAGATACGAGCTGTACGTGAGCTGTCCAGGCTCAGGCGCGGGCGAAGATGACTCGGCACCCGCGCCAGAGGCGGCCTTTCGCGACTCAACCTTAAGTCCAAGAAATTGCGCAGCATTTCTGCCCAGAATGTTTTCCTTAACATCCTGCGCTAGACTACTGTGGCGGACGAGCGACCCGACCCGTTCCTCCCCCAGCGGAAACGGATAGTCGGATCCGAGCATGACTCGATCCGCTCCCATCGTCCCCACCAGAAACTGCAACGCGCGTTGATCAAATACTGCGGAGTCGACGAACAAACGGTTGAGATAATAGCTGGGTGGATGCTCACTTTCCCCGCGCGCAACCGGATGATGATGCCACGCATTGTCCAGCCGTCCCAGTAAGAAGGCGAAGCTCCCGCCGCCATGCGCGAAACAAATCCGGAGCGTGTCCGGCAGCCGGTCAAACGCTCCGCTCAAAATCATCGCCACCACCGACAACTGCGTTTCCGCCGGCATGCCGACCGTCCAAGGCATCATGTATTTCGGCATGCGCTCCTGACCAAACATCTCCCAGGGATGCACCAGCACGGCTGCCCCCTCATCCGCGCAGTGCTGCAGAAAAGTAACAATCCCAACATCATCCAGATTCTTGTTGCCAACGTGATTTCCAATCTGCACCCCGAGGTGTCCGGCCCGCATGCATCGGCTAAGCTCTCTGCAAGCCGCATCAACATCTTGCAAAGGCACCTGGCAGAGCGCTTTCAATCGGCCTTTTCCGCGACTGCAAAGCTCGAGCGCCGCATCGTTGAACAACCGCGCACAATCCAGCGCGTGTTCCACCGGGCGCTCATACGCGAACAGCACCGGCGTGGCAGACATGACTTGCACATCAACCCCGTCCCGATCCATCTCCTGCAGCCGCACCTCCGGATCCCAGCAAGCCGAATAAATATGCCGGAAGAATCGGTCCCCGATCATAATGTCGGCTTTCCCCGGTTCGGTGTGCTTGATCGACGGCCAGTTCGGCGTGCCGTAGCGCGCCGCCAAGTCGGGCCACGAATCAGGGAAAAAATGATTATGAATGTCGATGACAGGCATGCTATTTGCCGGGATGAATCGCGCCGCAATGCTTGCACTTGCGCCGACTCTCATTCGAATAGAACTGCTCGAAAAGCGGCGGTAAATCCTTGACGATGCTCTTCAGCTTCACTTCCGCGCGGTAGATCAACTGATGACAGTTCGGACAATACCACTCAAAGGCATCCAGAGAGCCCTCCGGGCGCGGTACTTCAACCACGACTCCGATGGTATCAGCCGGCCTTTGTGGGGAATGGCGCATGTGTTTCGGCAAAAGAAAAATGTCGCCTTCCTTGATCGGCACTTCCACCGGCGGCTTGCCCGGCGTCTCCATGATCCGCAAGGAAATGTTCCCCCTCAGCTGGTAAAAGAATTCTTCCGTAGGATCGTCGTGATAATCGCGCCGCTGGTTCGGCCCTCCCACCACCGTCACCATCATCTCGCCGTCTTCCCACACCTGCGCGTTTCCCACCGGAGGCTTCAGCTTCTCTTTATTTGCGTCGATCCAGCCCTGAAAGTTGAAAGCCTTCAGACTCTTGATGGATGCCATTACGCCTCCTATTTCTCCGGTTTGTAAGCCCGGGCTGTGATCTCAATCAGCAAGTGCGGATGCGGCAACTGATGTACGGCCACCGTCGTTCGCGCTGGGCCATCGTATCCGAAAAATTCTCCATAAACTTCGTTGTAGCCGCCGAAATCGTTCATGTTCACCAGGTAAGTAGAAACCTCCACAACATCCAGCAGTTGCGCTCCCGCACTCTGCAGAATGTCGCGGATATTCTCGATCACGGCGCGCGTCTGCACCCGGATGTCGAGCCGCGTCGTCCCCAATCGATCGACATCGGCGCCGGCAATCGTGTTATCCGCGCGGCGCGCGCTGGTCCCCGACACAAACAGAAAATCTCCGGCCCGCTTCACATGAGGATACTTACCGCGCGGCGCCGCTTTCCCTTCAACGACTTTGCTATCTGTCCCGCTCATCGCATTATTCGCACCAACGAAAGATCACAATCGAATGCAAATGTTGTTCAGTTCAGAATAAAAATTCAGTGAATGCATCCCGCCCTCGCGCCCGATGCCGGAAAGCCCAGCTCCACCAAACGGCGTCCGCAGGTCTCGCAAGAACCAGCAATTCACCCATGTGATGCCCACCTTCATCTGTTGCGCCACACGATGCCCGCGTTTCAAGTTACTGGTCCAGATCGACGCTGCCAGGCCATACTTCGTATCGTTGGCCATGGCGACGGCCTCCTCTTCCGAATCAAACGGCGCGATGTGGCACACCGGACCAAAGATTTCCTCCTTCACGCAGCGCGCCGATTCCGCGAGCCCAGTATAGATGGTTGGTTGCACATAGAAGCCGTGATCGCGATCGTCGCCAAACTTGGCAATTCCTCCGCCCGTGATAACCGTCGCGCCTTCTTCCTCAGCCAGATGGTAATACGACAGCACCTTCTCTCGATGTTGCGCCGAAATCAGCGGCCCTAGATCAGTCTTCGCGTCACTCGGCCAACCCGCATGCAGCGTCTCCGCTTTTTGTTTCAGCGCCTCAACAAATTCGCTGAAGACTTTGCGCTCAACATAAATCCGTTCAGCGCACAGGCAGACCTGCCCGGTATTAAGAAATACTGCCTCCGCTAAGCCTTTCACTGCTTCTTCCAGATTGGAATCTGCGAACACGATCGCCGCATTCTTCCCGCCCAGCTCAAACGAGACCGGCTTCACGGTGGGTGCCACCGCCTTCATAATGGCTGCCCCGGTTCGCGATTCTCCGGTGAATGTGATCGCATCCACATCCTCGTGTTGTGTCAGGAATTCTCCTACCGACCCCGGCCCGAAGCCATGCACCACGTTGTAAACGCCGTTCGGGATCCCCGCGTCTTGCATTGCCTCGGCCAGAAGCGCAGCCGTAGCCGGAGTTTCTTCGGAGGGTTTCACCACCACCGAGTTTCCGCAAGCCAGCGCAGGCGCAACTTTCCAGGTCAGCAGCAGCAACGGAAGGTTCCACGGCGTAATCACTCCGATCACACCCAAAGGCTTGCGCACCGCATAGTTCAGAGCATTTGCGCCGTCGGGAGTTTCCGTCTGAAAAGATTCCAGCCCAGACATCTTCACAAAATCGGCAAACACCCGAAAATTCGCCGCAGCGCGAGGAACATCGAGCCTCGAGGCCAGGGAGACCGGCTTGCCCGTATCAGCAACTTCCGCCTGCACGAAGCAGTCAAACCGCTTCTCGATCGCGTCCGCGACCCGGTGCAATCGCGCCACCCTTTCGCGGATTCCAATCTGTCCCCATTCTTCACCTAAAGCCCGCCGAGCCGCGTGCACCGCCTCGTCTACTTGCGGCTCCCCGGCTTCGGCGACCTGCGCGATTATCATCCCGTCCGCCGGATTAACATCCGCGAACTCGCGCTCCCCGGACACGAACCTTCCATCAACGTAATTCTGGATTAATTTCACGAAATCCCCAGGCGGGTCCCGGCAATCGTAGCAGGGCTGCATGAAGCGAGGCAATCTCCACGCTAACTCACAAGCAGCCGCTGTTTCAGATAGCGTCGCAATGCTTCGCCCCAGGATGGCATCTCAATTCCGAGAGTCCGGAGACGCGCCGACGACAACACTGAATATGCGGGTCGAGGCGCAGGTCGCGCCATCTGCTGGCTGCTCACTGGCCGCACAGTTGTTACCAGCCCCGAACTCTTCAAGATCTCTTGCGCAAACTCAAACCAGCTGCAATCGCCGGTGTTGGTCGCGTGCACAATGCCCGTCGTATTCTTCCGGCACAATTGAATGATCGCGTGCGCCAGGTCCTCGGCATAAGTTGGTGAGCCGCGCTGATCATTCACGACATCAAGCGCCGGGCGGCTCGCAGCCAGTTTCAAAATCGTATCGGGAAAGCATTTTCCGCCAACTCCAAACAGCCACGAAGTTCTCACGATGCAACAATCCGGCATCAACTCCAGCAACCTGACCTCCGCCTCGGCTTTGGTTCGTCCATACACGCTCTGCGGATTCCGTGCATCTCCAATCTCGTAAGGAGTGGTCTTCGTTCCGTCGAAAACATAATCAGAGCTGAGAAAAACCAGCCGCGCGCCAACTTGCTTAGCCGCAGCGGCAACGTTCACCGCTCCGTTGCGGTTCACCGCAAAAGCCAATTCCGGCTTGCTCTCACATCCATCCACGTCGGTGTAAGCCGCGGCCAACACGATCCACTCCGGACGCGCTTCCTGCAGCACGTCCAGCACGCGTTTCGCGTCTCGTAGGTCTGCAGCGTGCGAAGTGAGCCCAGTCACAGTATCTCCGCTCCACTCGCGCATCAGCGCCTTGCCTAATAAGCCGGAGGCGCCAAAAATTGTGACTCTCATTGGGATTTAGTCGAAACACTCAGCGTCGCGGAATGCAACGCCGTGCTGGTCCTTTGATGAAACGGTCGGCTCGCCATCCAGTTCCCAATCGATCTTGAGTTGAGCATCGTTCCACGCAAGTGTTCGTTCGTGCTCTGGTGCATAAAAATCAGTCGCCTTGTAAAGCACATGAGCCTTTTCCGAGAGTACGCGGAATCCATGCGCAAAACCGGCGGGAATCCACAGCATGCGCTTGTTCTCGCCCGACAAGCGCACAGCCTCCCACCCACCAAATGTCGCAGCGCTCCGGCGCATATCCACCGCAACGTCCAGAATTTCCCCTTCAACCACACGCACGAGCTTCCCCTGCGGATGCCTCAACTGATAATGCAATCCCCGCAAAACATTTCGCGAAGAGCAAGAGTGATTGTCCTGCACAAACGTTTCAACAATCCCCACGTCCGCCATGATCCGCTGGTTGTAGCTTTCGAAGAAAAATCCGCGTTCGTCTCCGAATACTCGCGGCTCGAGTGCAAATACCCCGGGCAGCGAAGTGGGGATTTTCTTGAGCGCATCCATTGCAGGCCAAATCGTCTGAACTGCATCCATCAAAATACCTTTTCCCGCAAAAGCTGGAGCAGGTAAGCGCCGTAACTATTATTCTTCATCGCATTCCCGATTTTTTCCACCTGATCTGCCGTGATGTAGCCGGAGCGCAGCGCAATCTCTTCCGGACACGCCACCATCAGCCCCTGCCTCTTCTCGATCGCCTGAATGTAGAGGGCCGCGTCCATCAAAGATTCATGCGTGCCCGTGTCCAGCCAAGCCATGCCGCGTCCCATGACCACTACTTCCAGTTCTCCGCGCTCCAGGTACACTTTATTCACGTCGGTGATCTCCAACTCGCCCCGCGCACTGGGCTTCAGCGACTTCGCGATCTTCACCACCTGGTCATCATAGAAATAAAGTCCGGTCACCGCGTAACGCGATTTCGGCTGCCGAGGTTTCTCCTCGATGCTGAGAGCTTGTCCGGTTGCATCGAATTCCACTACTCCGTAGCGTTCCGGATCGTGCACTGGATAAGCAAACACGCACGCGCCTCGCTTTTTCCCCGCAGCTTGCCGTAAGTCCTTAGCTAAATCATGCCCATAAAAAATGTTGTCGCCCAGCACCAGGGCGCAAGCGCTGCCCTTAATAAATTCTTCCCCCACGAGAAAGGCCTGCGCAATTCCTTCCGGCTCGGGCTGCACTTTGTATTGCAGATGAATTCCAAACTGAGTTCCATCCCCCAGCAGTGCCTCAAACTTGCTCACGTCCTCCGGCGTAGTAATAAGAAGAATGTCACGGATCCCGGCCAGCATCAGCGTGCTCAGCGGGTAATAAATCATCGGCTTGTTGTAAACCGGCAGCAGACTCTTCCCCATGGCATGAGTCACCGGGTACAAGCGTGTCCCCGCTCCTCCCGCCAGAATGATTCCCTTGTAGCTCGCACTCGAAGCTTGCGTCATAAGAATGATGTTTCTAATGGATCATGGCCGCAATTCAGGAAGAGTAGTGCGTTTCAATCCACTTCCGATAGCCGCCGCTGGTCACATCGCGGACCCACTCTTCATTTTCCAAATACCACCGCACTGTCTTGCGAATTCCGCTCTCAAATGTCTCGAGCGGACGCCACCCCAGCTCGCGCTCAATCTTAGTCGCGTCCATAGCGTAGCGCCGGTCGTGTCCCGGACGGTCCTTCACAAATGTAATTAGCTCGCGGCGTGGGACCCCGCGGCTTCCGGCCATCTCATCCACAAGGTCGCAGATCGTCTCTACGATCTCGATATTCCGTTTCTCATTCCAGCCGCCAACGTTGTACGTCTGCCCAACTCTTCCCCGAGCGAGCACCTGCGCAATCGCTTCGCAGTGATCCTCCACATAAAGCCAGTCGCGAACGTTCTGCCCGTCTCCATAAACCGGCAGCGCCTTGCCATCGCGCGCGTTAAGGATCACCAGCGGTATCAATTTTTCAGGGAACTGAAATCGCCCATAATTATTCGAGCAATTCGTAGTCAAAACCGGCAGCCCATACGTGTGATGATAAGCCCGCACAAAATGATCCGACGCCGCCTTCGACGCCGCGTAGGGACTATTGGGTGCATACGCCGTGGTCTCAGAAAAAGGGGCATCGTCAGGCTCCAGAGAGCCATACACCTCATCCGTGGAAACATGCAAGAATCGAAAATCGACTTTCTCCTGTCCCCCGAGACCACCCCAGTATGCCCGCACTTCCTCCAGCAGAGCGAAAGTCCCATCCACATTCGTGCGGATGAAATCATCCGGCCCCCGGATCGAGCGATCCACATGGCTCTCGGCGGCAAAATGCACAATCGCCCGTGGCCGGCTGCGTTCCAGCAGCTCGCGCACCATCCTCCGGTCCGCAACATCGCCATGCACAAACTCGTATCGCCGTTCGTTCGACACGGCTTCCAGGTTGCGCAGATTCCCCGCGTAGGTGAGTTTGTCCAGGTTTACGATCGAAGCCGAATCCCGCTCCATCCTGTGCAGAATGAAGTTGGATCCAATAAATCCCGCCCCACCTGTGACAAGGATCGTGTTTTCCATATCGTCGAACTTCGGATTCAGCAACACCGGGCCACTCGCCACACCGTCCCCGGCGAACGATCTCCAATTGTAAACAAAAAGGACGGGGTTCACCCCGTCCTCCTGTTGCTGCATTCGATTTTGTGTGCGAACTACCTGTTCACCGAATATGTTTCAAACCACCAGCGGGCCGGTCGCTTATCCCGCGCGTCGCTGCCCCGCCGGCGCAGCGGCTGCGGCTCGGCTAACCGGCCTTCTAGCCCCAGTCTCAGCCAATTCCCAACCCATCATTTCGAAATACACCCGCTCGATCTCCCGAGCAATCTGCGGCCACTGATAATGTTCCCGGATGCGCTGTTTCGCAGCGTGCCCCGCGGCCTCGCGCACCGCCGGATTCGCAATCAGAAATCGCAGCCGGTCCGCCAGGTCCGCTGCATCGCCGCGCCGGAAAGTGAATCCCGCGTCCTCCACGGCTTCCCGATTTTCCGCAACGTCGCTGCTGAGCACGCAGAGCCCGGCACCCATCGCATCCAGCAGAGCCAGCGACAGTCCTTCCAGATCGGATGGCAGAACGAACATCATCGCATTAGTCAGCAATTCGTCGAGAGCCTCACCTGAGACCCATTCCAGCATTTTGATCCGCTCTCCCGCGTGACTCTGCAGCTCGCGCGAGTAATTGTCACAATAGCTCGACCCCCCGGCCATGACGAGCATCACGTCAGTGTCCAACTTCTCGTATGCCTGCACCAGAAGATGACATCCCTTTTCCGGCGAAAACCTTCCCAGAAACAGAATGTATCTTCCCGGCTCCAGTCCCCACTCAAAAATCTTGTCAGGCACTCGCCACTCCCGCAGCACGCCCCCATTCGGGACGTAAGAGGTCTCCGTTCCATAGCCCGCTCGATAGTGCTTCTGCAACGCTTGCGAGACCACCATCGTGTGGCTGGGCAACCTCACGGCCGCCCGCTCTCCCAGCCGCAGGACAGCCGACGCAAAGCGCCCCCATTTTTTCCGCTGCCAGTCGAGCCCCTGCACCGTGACCACGGTTTTTTTCCCTGCCAGCCGCGGAATAAATGAAAACAGCGCAGGCCCCAGCGCATGGTAGTGAACTACATCACAAGGCTGTGCCAGAACGTGGAGCGTGCTCAGAAAAGTATGTACCAGAGTTTCCAGATGCTTGGATCGGATGGTGGGCAGCCGCACCAGTTGCATGCCGTTACGTTGTCTCGCCGGCGGCGTGAAGTAGCTCCGGCAATACGCTGTCACCTGGTGTCCCATCCCGGTCAGTCTTTCTCCAATCTCTTCGTAATAGGTTTCAATGCCGCTGTACTTCGAGACCACACCCCGCCCGCCAATGAATGCCACGCGGACCGTACGCTTCTCAAACCTGGGCAGGGGAAAATCGACTACGTCGCAGACAGCTGGACTAAAGACGAGGCGCTGCAGCGGAACGAAGCCGCTTCTTTCCGGTCGCGGCGTCCCATCGCGTGGCCTTAGCTTCACCAGGGGTCTCGTTCGGGCCCTTCTCAGCGTCGACGCTCCGGCCGAGTGTTTTTTCGCGTCAATCACACGCTCATACAATCCAACCAACGCCTCGCAGTGAGTCTCCGGCGTATACCCTCGCCGCACTCGCTCCCAGCCCGCCTGCCCCATTTGAGCCGCCAGTTCGGGCTGTGAGCTGAGAAACCGGATAGCCGCCGCCAGCTGCTCTACATCACCGGTCCGGTACAAGAGTCCGGTCTTGCCGGGCTGCACCAGTTCGCGCCGCGACCCCAGGTCTGTCGCCACAACGGCCCGCGCTAACGCATAAGATTCCAGAATCGTCTTGCCCAACGTTTCATAGGCGTGCGACGGCAGCACGGTAAAGCGTGACCCCGTAATCGCGCGCTCCAGTTCCGCTCCTCGCATGTGACCGGCGAACTCGACGTTGGCCAATTCAAGGTCTCCGGTCAGTTGCTGCAAACGGCCGCGCTCCGGTCCGTCGCCCGCAATCATCAGCCGAAGATGTGGCAGTCGCTGCATGGCGTGCAGCAAGTCGTCGACGCCCTTTTCCGCCGACAACCTTCCGAAATAAAGCAACGGAGCGTTTTCCGCCGCGCGCTCCGTCGGTGCACCGACCGGCTGAAAGTGGGGAAGCACCTCGAACCTCCCCGGATCCCATCCGTGTTCGACAAACTTGTCCCGCACAAATTGGCTGGGCGCAAGAAACCGGTCCACGCATTTTTCGTACGTTCCCACCCATTTATGCAGGTAGGCCTCTGCCACCAGAGTCATCCGCGCGCCCCATCCCGGATAGCACTTCTCTTTGAGCGCGTGCCAGAATTCGCCGCCCTTGCAAGCTTCGCAAGCTTCACCTCGCAACACCAGGTTGTAGCTTGCACACAGCACCTTGAAGTCGTTCAAGTGGTAGACGACCGGAACCTTCTGCGCCTTCAACTCCCACAAGATCGACGGCGACAAATGGTGATAAATATTCCGCACGTGCGCCACATCCGGCCGGAAATCCGCGATCATCCCCCGAATCCGCCGCCGCGCCTCGCGCGAATAAATTGCACGCCCTGCCAGCCTCACTTTCTCGAACCATCCACTGCGCTGCTTGAAATCGACCTTGGGCATGAAGTGGCGATCGTACAGCGTAGGGCTGCCTCGCGGATCGGCCATGGAAAAGAGCGCCACCTCGTGTCCCCTGGATCGCAGCAGTTCCATGGCTTCGAACAGATAAACCTCGGTGCCACTGAAGGGATAGTTATATTTGTTGCAAAACAAGATTCTCACGAGGGGCGCTCCTGTCTTGAGTCACAAAATTTTGGGTTACAGAGTCCTGGGTTACAGAATTCTGGGTTGGCGGAAAACCCGGCGCAGCGATCCTCTGAAGAAACCAGCTGCCAAATCGAGTTAGATTTTTTCCGCGGCTGAAGTTGTGAACCACCTGCATCTGCGCGGCGTGCCGGATCCAGTCCAGGCGGCTCACCGCCGAGCGATCCTCACGGCACATGGATCTCTCGAGAGAGAGAATCTTGGACACGAAATCCTGCAGTGCTCCTGGCGCATAGAGAAAACCGGTTTTTCCAGGAATGACGATCTCTGGGATCCCGGTGATCGCCGGTGCGAGAACGATCCTGCCCCGCGCCATCGCCTCCATCAGCACCAGAGGAATCCCCTCACTTCTGCTCGTGAGCACAACCACGTCGGCACGCCCGTATAGAGCCTCGATCTGCCTCCGGCCAATGTGGCCGAGCAGCTTAAGTTGGTCTTGCAACCGGTTTGTCTGAATCAAACACTCCAGGCGTTGTCGCTCCGGTCCTTCCCCTGCAATCCAGCACTCAAAATCGAGTCCACCAGCGCGCAGTCGAGCGCAGGCGCGAACCAGAAATCTGTGGTCCTTGACCGCATGCAGCCGTCCCACGGCCAGCAAGGTGAAGATGCGGCGTGTGCCGCGAGCAACCCTCCGCGATTCCCCGCGCTCCGGCACGTCCACACCCAGGCGCGACACGATGATTTTGTGCGGATCGACCGCCGGGAAGTTTTTCAAAATATGCCGCCGGTTGTACTCAGAAATCGTCAGACAAAACCGGCAATCCTTCAGCTTCACGTCGAGATAAGCGCCATTGAGCAGCAGGTCTGACCCATGCAGCGTCATGCTGAAGTTCACTCCCAGCAGCCGCGCCGCGACCATTCCGATCCACGACCCAAAATAGCCGTGATGCACGTGGATGTGATCCACCCCGCGATCCATCTCTCGATCTCGGAGCAGCACGGCATAATAAGCCCCCAGCCAGGTGTGCAACAGGGCTCTCAGGCGCAGCTTCGGCGATTCCTTCCCCCGCAACAGCACCCGCGCCATCAGGCCGGCAATCCGTTCCCAACGTCGCACGGCGAGCCCCAGCGCTCGCAGCAGAATCACAACTCGAACCGGTTGCAGACACAAAATCTCCGGCTCCAAAGCCGCACTGAAAGCCGATCTCTGTGCCGTTTCCGGCCTGCGCACGCTGCCCGGAATAACGCGAACTCCGCGCCGCCGCAATTCCTGGATTTCTTCGCCCACATAGGGCTCGACGGCTGAAGGAAATTGATTGGCGAGATAGGCGACCGTCAACACGGAATCCAGATTTGTAGAAGAGGTAGTCGCAGAATTAAGAGTTGGAGAATCAGATCGAACCAGATCTATGCTGAACCGGTTTTACGCAGAACGCGATCTACGCTGCGGACCCGCGAACGCCCCCGGCAAAGAGACTCGGTCTGGGTTGCAATTCGTGAGCGGCCCGCCGCTGCTGCGCCGCTAGCATTCCCGCCATGGAAAACAGAAGCCCGTTCACGAACTGATAATTCATCACCACCAGAGATGCATTTACCCAATAGATGCCAAGCATCACCGGCCACATGGCATGAAACTGCCGATCCAGAAACCCTCCGCGCTCGGCCCGAGGAACCTGTCCCCGTCCCAGCCGCCAAAGCTCCCACATCAGCCACGCATAGAGTGCTAAACCGAAGACGCCGTGCTCCACCAGCAACTCCAGATAAGTATTGTGCGGATACAACTCCTTTTCCTTGTACCCGCTCACGTGCCGCGCCAACTCCGCAGGCATTTGGTTGATACCCCAACCGGTCAGCGGCTTCTCCAGGAACATCTCCCAGCCTGCGGTATAAACCGCCCGTCGAAAATCCAGCGGTCCCGATTCCTTGAGCCGCTCCGTGAGCGCCCGGCGCTGATCATCAAAGCTTAAAGCGATCAGCAAGCCCAGAGCTCCCACGATCGCCACCCCGACGCAGATAAGCCGCAGCCTCCGGTTGTGCGCGCGAAAAATCAAAACCATCATGCTGACCGCAAACGACAGCCACACCGCCCGCGTCATCGTCGCCAAAATTGCGACCGGCAAAGAACCCAGCAGCACCGCGGCTTTCAATCCCCGTATTCTTCCCCGCAGAAAAGCATGCAACGCCAGCACCCCAAGCAGATTCAAAGACACCCCGTTTGCCACCGCCTGCAGCAGGGGTCCCCGAGCCCGGTCAACGTGATAACCCAAACTTTCATCCAAAATGAAGCGCGGAAAGATCAGTGACTTCGCGCCCACCAGAAATGCGATTGCCGTGAAACAGAGATAAGCCAGCACCACCAGGGAAAACATCTCGAACTGCCGCAACCGGCGCTCTTCCCGAAACACCAGCCCCGCCAGATGAAACAGTGCGAACGGCACAATAAATTTTGCCGCCAGCAAGCACCAGGTCTGGTTGTCGAACGGTTGTGCGATCACGCTCGCCACCGCCAGAAGCGTCAGCCCGATCATCGGCCACGTCGCCCGTTCCACCACCAGTAACCGCTTCCGCCTCACGACCCCGCGCACTATCACCGCCGCCACCAACAGCGCGAATGCGACACGATCGATCTCGTAAAAAGGCACATCCGGATGCCGCAGCAGCATCGCCGTCAGTGCCACCAGAAACAGCGCAGTCGGCGCCGCCACCATCGCCTGCAGCGGACGCAACCCCATCGCCACGCCGCCCCAGGCAGCCTCACCCGCCCATGCCACCGGCGACCGCATTCTTCCCGAACCCGGCGACGTCATTCCCCGCTCCCTCGCAGCACCACCGCCGCCGTCTTCAACAGAATCCGCAAATCCATCCCCAGGCTCCAGCGCCGGATGTACTCAATATCCAGCTTCATTCCCGCCTGAAAAGACGGATCCCGCCGCGACGTCACTTGCCAAAGTCCCGTCATCCCCGGCATCACATCGAGCCGCGGCAAATGCTCAATCGCATAGCCGGAAAAATCGTCCAGGGGATGCGGTCGTGGCCCCACCAGGCTCATCTCCCCGCGCAGCACATTCCATAGCTGCGGAAGTTCATCCAGACTGTAGCGCCGCAGCCATCGCCCTACCCGCGTAATTCGCGGATCGTCGGTGATTTTGAAAAATGGCCCCTGCCTCTGATTTCGCTCCCGCAGTTTTTCTTTCAGACCATCCGCATCTCTCACCATGGTGCGGAACTTGTAGCAGCGAAACGCTCTGCCCTTCCGCCCCGCGCGCAGCGCCGCATAAAGCGCAGGCCCCGGCGAATCCAAGCGGACAAGAATCCCGAGCACCGCCAGCGCAGGCCCTAGCAGAATCAGCGCCAGCCCCGCACCCGCCAGATCCAGCACGCGTTTCAGCAGCAATTCCGCCACCGGCAAGGGTTCCTCGTGCAGGGAAATCAGCGGCATGTCTCCAATCCGTTCTGTTTCCCGCATCGGCTCGCACCCGAACAGATCAGGCGCCATCTTCACGTCCAGCCGCAGTTGCTGAGCCTTGCGCAGTACGCGCAGCGTCAACTCCCGGTCATGCGGCGCGGCCAGAATCACTTCATCCACGAACGAAGTGCGCGCCAGTTCCGCCAGGTCGGTCGTGCGTCCCATGACTCTCTTCCCTGGCAGCTTCCGGTCGTCCAGAAAACCGCAAACCGACCGCCCCATCTCGGGATGCTTCTCCAAATAGTTCGCGATCCGTTGACCCAGTCCGCCCGCTCCCACAATCAGAACATTTCGCGCCCCACCCCTGGCGCGCACCTCCCGCTGTGGTTTCTTCCGCACTCCGACGCATGCTGCTCCTGGGATCAACCGCGCAGCCCACTCGGTTCCCTGAGGCTTTTGCTGACCTTGATGTAGAAAAGGAGATGACACTTCAGACCAGTTCCAGCTCGTACCCCTTGATCTCAATCGCCAGCGAGCGCTGGATCGATTCAAACGAGATCACCAGCTTTCCCTCTTCGTGCTGCACCAGCACGCCTTCCAATCCCTGCAGGCAGCCACCGCGGATCCGCACGCGCTGTCCGGTATGCACGAACGGATGGAGAGCAAACAGTCCTTTCCCTTGCAACAGCAATTGCAGGTCTTCAATCTGCTTCACCGGGACCGCCGCTACGATCCCGCCAAAGCTCACGAAGCCGATCAGTCCGGCAGTTTGCAACACCGCCTGCCGCGCAACTTGAGACTGATCAATATGCACGAACGCATATCCCGGAAACAGAGGAACCGTTACCACCTTCTGCCGGTCGCTCCAGGTGTGATTTTCGGTCAACAATGGCAGGTAGACTTCGCAGCTTTTGTAGCTGAGCTGGGCGACCACTCGCTTCTCGAAGCGGTACCGGGTCTGCACCGCAAACCACTGTGCCGCCGCTACCACCGCCGTCAGCGCCCGCCCATCCATCGGGGCGGCGACGCCTGCGGCCGGGACTCCATAGCTACCGCTCATTGAGTCCCACAGCCTATTCTTGGTTTCTTTTGCACTGCGTCTTCCAACTTTGGCCACGCCACAGTAAATGCGGCAGGGCAACCGTTACTCGTCGGAACAAACTTTCCTTTGCCGCATCTCTACAATCGGCGATAAATTCGCTCAGGGACTGGAAACCTTCTCTCTCGCAACACCGTTCCCAGGATTCGCGACTGCGCTGCCTCCAGCGTTTCCTTGATCTTGCGCGCAGTTGCTCTCCGCGTGTTATGAGCCCCAAGCACAAGGATGATCCCATCCGTGAGCTGTCCCAGCAGCGCAGCCTCGCTCGATATCCCCGCTGCAGGCCCCTCGATCACCGCATACTCGAACTCTTTTCGCAACTCCGCCAGGCGTGAAATCCAGTAACGTCCCGTCCCTGACTCCTTGCTGCATTCGCGCAACCCGAACCCGGGCACTCGCCACAAGTTGACCGCCGTCTGCCGGGACCACGACTTGATCGCAGCTCTACCCCCGCACCAGGACGCCAACTCCGCCGTAATCTCCCGGCCCACCACGGCGATATGCGCACTCGTCTCCAGCGCCAGAGCCTGTCCCACCTGGTCGCAGAGACCGGCCACATCCGTGTGCGGCTCCGCCCCGCTGAACACAACCTGAGTTACAGGCCGGCCTCCGCTGGCAAAAAACACACGCTGCACCAGGCCCCGAATCTGTTCGCGTGCGAAGTCTTCCGGATTCCAAACCTCCGGTTCACGAAAGACCTCGACCTGCCGCTGTGGAGACTCCTGCACCGCTGACCCAATAAAATCCTCACTTCGCAGCACGTCCGCATTAGCACTCATCTCATCTCCTCTAGGCGGATAACCTTTGGCTCATCTCTTCCGGTATCGAAGCCAGCACCGGGATTTCCAAACACCGCAAAACCTCTTCAGGAGTGCGCAGCGCAGGGTCCAGATAGTCCGCTGCGAACGCGGCCCCGGTCCCCGAAGTCAGTGCCGCGGCGAACCCGACGAGCAGGACCACGCCAGCCGGCCACACCGGCAGCGCCGGAACCACCGGTTGCTCGGCAATCGCTACGTTCACAATGCCGTCCTCATCCAGAGCATCCCCCATCCGCGCTTCTTCCCGTTTCTTCACATAGAGCAGATAGTTCTCCTGCGCCGCCTTCTCGCTGCTCGTAAGATCATCTTGGGTAATCGCGTCCTCGCCGAGTTGGCGAGCCAGGCGGCGATATCCCGCCAACTCCGTGCTCGTCGTCGCCTTGCGTGCTGCCAATCCCTTCATCTCAACCTGGGCCTTCTGCAACTCCGCCTTGGCCCACTCATAGTTCACATCCAGGTCGGTTGTCTGGTCGCGCACCGGACTCTGCTTCTCCGCCGCAATGGCTTCTTTGGCCTGAGCAATCTGCTGCTCGACCTCCTGCACGAGGCGATGGCTCGGTTCAAACTTGGTCAGCAGTTGTGTCTTCTTTAGCTCGAGATCCAGCAGGCTTGCCTTCAGCGCCCGCAACAGCTCGGGATTATCCGCCGTCCGAACCTGGGTAACGTTCCGCGCCGGCAAATTCGCCAGTTGCGTACCGAGTTCACGAACTCGATGTTTTGTGTCCGACATTTCTGCCTCAGTTTGCTGGTAGCCCGCCTCGAGGTCGTTGACTCGTTGCAACATCAGATCGCGTTGCTGCCCGGCCATCACCACGTCGTGGCTTTTTGTGAAGGCCGCCAGCTTTCCCTCAGCCTCCTCAAGTTGTCGTCGCGACTCTGCGGTCTGTTGATCGAAGAATTGCAGTTGTCCCCGCGGCCGGTGGACTTCCATGTGCTTCTCCAGGTAAACGCTGGCCAGCGACTGCAGCACACGGGCCGCCAGTTGCGGATCGGACGCGCCATAACTCACCGCGACCAGGTTGGTTTTCTTGATCGGTTCTACTTCCAACTTGCCGGCCAATTTCTTCGCGGCTCGCTGCACCCGCGCCGCTTGCGTTTCGTGCGGCCGCAGCCATCGCAGCCAATCATGTGTGGCCAGATCGTTGACTTCCGCCACGCGTCGCAAAACGTCGTCGTCCTTCAGCAGCTCTACTTCTGAATTCAGTTCTTCTTCCGTTACTTCTACCCGCGAGAAATCGGGAGGAGCATTCTCCTGCGCGGCCACGGGAGGATCGGCTCGTCCTCGGCGCACCAGCACGCGCATGTGTGCCCGATAATTGGCTCCCGCGAACGCATACACCGCCGCCAGGACGAAGATCAACCCCGCGACCGCGACAAACAGTTTTCGCTGCCGGAACAGAACCATCGCCAGCTCCCGCATCGTCGGCGACTCCGCCACTTCTTCTCTGCGCGCTAGATCCTGATCTCGCATGCGGATTGACCTTGGTTGGCTGATAAAGCCGGTCCTTATAAAGTCGTCTTGATAAAGTCACTTGCTAGAACTGTGTAGGACTCACGTACATGCTTAAGGCTGGTCTGGTCAGGAACGGCTCGATCTTCGAGATGGAATTTTGCGGAACAAACACCAGATCACCCGGGCGCAACTCCGCCGCTTCGCCCAGGCTTCTTTCCTTCAACATCTTCTTCAGGTTGAAAACGTGCGCCTCCACCAGATCGTCATTCACGCGCCGAAACAAAAGCACCTGCGAATGCTTCGCCTCGTGGGTAAACCCGCCCGCAATCTCGACCGCTTCCATGATGGTCGTGTCCCCGCGCAGTTCGTACTTGCCGGGCTTTCCAACCTCCCCACCCGCCACGAAATAAGGATGCTCAAAGTCCTTCAGCGCCACCGCCACCTGTGGATCATGTAGATACCCCGTGTACGCCCGCCGCACCGCCTCACGAAACTCGTCCAGAGTAAGTCCCTGGGCGAACACCGGCCCGGCGTCCTTAAGGGCGATATATCCATCTGGTTGTACGGTGAGGGTCTGGTCAAACTCGGGCGACAGCGTGAAGCTCAATGTCACCACGTCGCTGCGCGTGAGCCGGTAAAGCGGACGGCGTTCCCCTCCGAGCTTGGGGTTTCCCGTGCCGTCCGCTTGCCCCGGTTTTGCGGCCGCCATTCCTGTGCTTCCCGTCCCAGCCCCGGTTTGGCCGGTTGGAGAAGACTGTGGACTTGCTCCCAGGCCCTGCTCCCTCTTTTCCTCCTGGGCGAATGCGGCCACGCAAAGCTGTAACGACAACACGCCCACCACCGCAACTCTTGTCCAGCCAACGAAGGGCTTCATTGCGTGATAGGCTCTGTTTTCCCTGGTTTCCCGAACTCAGATTCTGAGATCCGCTCAGCTTCAGGCGGCTCTCTTTGTGCAAGCTATGCTCATGCGGATTTCGCAGCAAGACATGGGAAGTGCTGTCTACCGGCGTGGTCATGCGACCTCCAATCGCGAGAGTGCGCCGAACCAAGCCAGCCGCGGCTTTTCGCACCACCCGGCGCATCCGACAGGGCCGAAAGAGTGTTCCCTCGTGGGCTACCCCCAAAAGTAGACTTGCATGTTCACGACATCACACTCGCGCGACGAAACGCGACCCGATCCCGCGCCGCAAAGCCACGCCATGCAACACTCCTCACTCAGACAGCCGCAACATTCCCTATCCCAATCTGGCTCGCCAGATTTTTTCCACAACACCGCAACCCAATTTCCCGAATTGAAAGCCTCCTCCGAATAAAGTGACATGTTCCCTTGAGTCCCTCGCCTTTCACCCCTAAGATCAAAACGGCCCGTAATCCCGCTCCATTCGGAGCTCTTCTTGATGACTTCGTCCCCAGCCGCCGCCATCGCAGTCCTAATCGCCGATTCCAACCGCATGCAGGCGCAGCTTCTCACCAGCGCCCTGCGCCGCCGTTCCGAGTTCCGCATCTCCACCTGCCCCATCGACATCGCCTCGATCCTGCACGCCGTCGCGTCCACGCCGGCGAAAGTCGTCGTCCTCTCCCTGAATCACTCCGTCAGCATCGCCAATCAGATGGCGTCCATGCGCCGCGTTCATCTCTCTCATCCCGCAATCGCAAAAGTTCTTCTAGTCGAGTCCTACGACCGCGCCCTGGTAGTCAGCGCCTTCCGCTCCGGCGCCCGCGGCATTTTCTGCATCTCCGACACGCATTTCCGCCTGCTCTGCCGCTGCATCCAGCGCGTAGCCAGCGGACAAATCTGGGCCAACACTGAGCAGATGACGTTCCTACTCGATCTAGTCTCCGAAGTCCCATCCCTGCGCGTCCTAAACTCCGTAGGCCACCAGCTCCTGACCCCGCGCGAAGAACAAGTCGTGGCCCTGGTCGCCGAAGGCCTAAGCAACCGCGAGACCGCCCGCGAACTAAACCTGAGCGAGCACACCATCAAGAAATATCTTTTCCGCATCTTCGACAAGCTAGGCATCTCCTCCCGGGTCGAGCTGGTTCTCTACGCGGTCAATCACGGCGACCCTCTCCAAGCCGAATGGCTAGCCGGCGCAACCCACGCCCCATCGGATTCTTAAATATCCGAATGGAAGTCTCGACCCCCGTGCTGCCCGTGTGAAAATGCCAATGCAAATGTGGGGACAGCCGCCTCGGCTGTCCCGCCAAGCGCAGCGAGGCGCTGCACCTCCCAACTGCCGCAGCGCCAGATGATCAGATTAAAAAAGTGCGAGGGTGGAGAAGGCCTTCAGGCCTGCGTCAAAGCCTGCCAGAACACAAGGGCTTCAGCCCCGAGGCAAGCACAACATTTGAAAACCACTCCCGACCCCTGTATAAATCTCCCTACGCACCAAGTGCCCGACACCCCACCAACTCCCGGTTCCACTCCCCAACCCCGCGGCCCCACCATAATCGCCGCCGGCCTTCTCCTAGCCGCTCTAGCCGTGGTAGTCCTCTACACCAGCCGCCGAGCCTTCCTAAGCCCGGTAGCCATGGTAGTAGTGGCGGCAATCGGACTAGCTGCCCTTCTACTACAACGCCGCCTCCGCCCCGATCGTCGTTCCGACCTCGGTCCCGATCGTCGTTCCGACCTCGGCCCAGCGGCGCAATCTTCCTCCGCGCAACATTCCCCCACCCGCGCCCCGCTCCGCTTAAACGCCGCAGGCGTAGTCTTCGCCATAGCCGCCGTCTTCGCCGACGTCCTCCACCTGAACCCCGCCCTGACGCTGATCACCGCCCTGGCCGCCGTAATCTCCTTCGCCCTCAGCGGCGTAATAGTCCTAAAAGCCCTCCGCAAACCCCGCCCCTGAAATAAATGTCAGAGTGAAAATGAATTTTGTCGTTCCGAGTTGGACCTTGTCATTCCGAGAGAAGCGAGGAACCTGCTGTCCCCGCCACGACCCGTATCCTAGAAGCCCATTGGCTTTTCCACAGCCGAAACCGCAACCCCTGTGACGAACGACCGTGACTCAAGTGGTAAACCTCGAAATACTGGATGAAGTGTCCGTAAAAGTAATCAGGGGTGAGGGACAATGTGGAGAAAAGCCAACCGCCTAGCAGGAGCCCAGCTAAAACACTGCAAAGAACGAGGCGAATGGGCCGAACTCTATTTCATGATGATGGCCGCCGGCCTGGGCATGAAAGTCTCCAAGCCCTTCGGCGATTCCGGCAGATACGACGTAGGAGTAGAGAGCCACATCCGCGAAAGTAATATCCGCGAGCGTGATATCAACGCAAACCAAGGCCGAGTCCTCCGAGTCCAGGTAAAGTCCACCATCTACAAGCGCCGCGGAGACGGCTACAGCCTCAACGTAATGGGACCGCAACGCAAAAAGTATCAACCCGGCACAGTAGATTTCTTCGCCATTCTGCTGATCCCCATCGACGACTGGTACATAATCCCCTTCGACGTAATAGGAAGAAAAAACAGCAGCCTCCACTTCACCCCCGCCAGCAAGCGCCAAAAATACGGCTCCTACCGCGAAGCCTGGCACCTCCTGCAATCCAACCCCGGCCTGACCATCCAAGCCAGCAGCGACGACCAATCCCCCGAAGACAATCCCCAAACCGGATGACCGAGCCCTGTCATTCCGAGCGGAGAAAGATCATCCGCGAGACGGATGATCCTGCGGAGTCGAGGGACCTGCTGTTTGCCGGCACCACCACGAACCGGGGCGCCCTATGTCTCGCGTCCTTTGCGAGACGTGGGATTCCAGAGCCAATCCATCTAAGGAGCTGGAAAGCGTCACGACCGGGAAGGGCACGGCGTCAGTCCCGCCGCGAGCCGACCGCCCCGAACGCATGCAGTACCGTGGAAGAGCGGCGCTTAAGCGCCGCGTCAAGCGGTCTTAGAGAAACCGGGCTTCAGCCCCGGTGGCATCGCATCCAACCGCGCCTCCGCACTCGTCGACGAAAACGGATAAGCCCCCGCCTCCCGCACCAACCCCGCCCGAACCGGATTCATGCGGACATACTCGCAATGCCTCTCATAATCCTCCGCATCGCGAATCCGACGGTTCGTAAAACTCTCCTGCCAGACCTGAATCTTCTCCACCTTGCGCAGCCGGTACGAATACCCACCCTTAATGAATTGCACCGATTTCTCCAATGAAACTTCGCGAGCAGGCGTGAGCAACAAATGAATATGGTCAGGCATGACAACAAATTCGTGCAGCAAATACTTCCCCTGATCGCGATAACCGAGCAGAACTTCGACCAAGAGCCGGGCTCGCGTTTCGACGCGAAAGATAGGCACGCGCTGCCAAGTAACGCTCGTGACGAAAAACGTGCGCTCTGAATCATCCATGATTGGATCGTAGGGTGGTAACGAGTGAATGGAAGGTGATATCCGTCACACGGCGAGAAAATAAATTTCCAGATTAGAAAGAAGACGACCACCGGGCCTAGAGCCGCACGGCTTTGCAGCGATGCAACGCGGCCCTGAAAGGGCCGCTCTTCCACGTCACCGCAAGCGCCGGATGAGAGGACCAACATGGGAAATCCACGAACCCATGCACAACCGTGGAAGACCGGCGCTTAAGCGCCGCCCAAAGCCCCAAAAAGGAACCGGGCTCCAGCCCCCGCGGGAAGCCCCATTCCTCGCGCACTTTGCGAAGCGTGGGATTCCACAACCCCATCCCTCCGAGGATTTGGAGAGCGCCACGACCACGAAGGCCACGACGTCAATCGCACCGCAAGTCGCCCGCCCCGAACCATGCAACACCGTTGAAGCCCGTCACGAACCCATGCAGTGACGTGGAAGAGCGCCCCTTAAGCGCCGCGTAAAGCCCCGAAAGGGAACCGGGCTTCAGCCCCCGCGCGGAGTGCCCCATGCCTCGCGCACCGTGCGAAGAGCAGGATTCCACAACCCCATCCCTCTAAGGATTTGGCAAGCGCCACGCCCGGGAAGGCCACGACGTCAGTAGTACCGCAAGCCCCCATAAAATCTTGTCATTCCGAGCGGAGAAAGATCATCCGCAAGGCGGATGATCTTGCGGAGTCGAGGAAGCTGCTGTCCGTCGACACCATCACAAACCGGGATGCCCCATTCTTCACGCACTTTGCGAAGAGTGGGATTCCACAACCCCATCCCTCTGAGGATTTGTAAAGCGCCACGCCCAGGAAGAGCACGACTTCAGTCGCGCTGGAAGCCGACCGCCACAAACCCGTGCAGTGACGTGGAAGAGCGGCGCTTAAGCGCCGCGTAAAGCCCCCGAAAAGGAACCGGGCTTCAGCCCCAGGGGCGCCCATCCTCCGCGCACTTTGCGAAGAGTGGGATTCCACAACCCCATCCCTCTGAGGACTTGGAAAGCGCCACGCACGGGAAGGGCACGACCCCAGTCGTGCCGCAAGCCCCTAAAGAAATGGAACAGACCCTCCCATGGCCGGCACAATTCCCAACAGCCGCTAGCCAAGAGAATCGAGAAACTTTCTCGAAGGCGGGTCGAGAAAGTGGCCCTTGCATGCCTCCTTCAACTCACCGGCGCTGACGGAAGCGTCACGAGGACAAAGCTGATGGATAAAACGAAGTTGGCCCACTAAGCCCCTTACGTACCGCTCTTCGTCGTCGGGCGGGACCAAGCCGACGCGCAGATTGTGAATGCCGGAACGAACCCGCGAGATCTTCTCCCGCGGAGCGCGAACCTCGCGTGAACCGAGGCGCGTACCCGTCAGCAGCTTGATTGCTCTCGGCCCCATAATTCTGATTTTCTCGCGCTTCACCCTGAGCCCGTGAGCGGCGAGCAAGGAAATCGAAGGCTCGATCAGATCCCTGGATCGTTCGCCAGAGAATGCCAAGTCATCGATCCAAGTCGAATAGGATACGAGGAGCCGCTGGCAGATTGCTCGTATCGGCTCATCAATCATCCAAATGAAAAGATTGGCCAAGAGCGGGCTAGTCGGCGCCCCTTGAGGAAGATGACGCTCAAAGGTCGTCAGCCGCGTGAGCAAGCGTGATACCGGCGGGGAGCAGCCTAAGAATTCTGACCACACTCGATAAACGTGAGCATTAGTGATGCTGGGAAAACACTGTCGCACGTCCAAAGTCACCAGCAGGGCGGAGGCGAGATGGCGCTCGGCGTTGTCCATAACGCTGCGGCTCGAGACCGCGCCAAGGATGTGCGAGGGGAAACAGATCGGCTTGAGCAAGCGCCGATAAATCCGCCGCTGGATCCATTTTAGGTCCTGCAGGGGATTGTCGATCGGGCGTGACTGCGGAACGTAGCGTCGCTCAAAGGGGCGTGGCGGCTTAGCCAGCATAAACGGGCTGTAGTTCCCATCCGCAGAACCCGCGACCTCATCAAGCTTGCCGGGTGGAATCTTAAGTACGTCGGCGAGGCGCCTTGGACTTTGGATGCCGAGCTTTCGGGCCGACAGCGTGCCCTCTGCCAGGTTCAAGCTCACCTCCGGTCAACAATAATTCGCCTAGCGCCAATGCAAGCTGCCAAACCGTGTTCGGATCTGCGACCTTTATCTCACCGGGCTCCGAGGCTAGCAGCGTGAACAAGTGAAATGGAATTCTTAACGCAGCAGCCACCTTTTGCAAAATTTCCACACTGGGCTTACGCCTTCCATTCTCGAGCATCGAAACTAAACTAGGATCGACCGAAATCTTCCTCGACAGGTCCCGCTGCGAGACGTCGGCGAGCGCCCTCCCGACTCGAATGGCCTTAGAGTAGTCCACGGTGATCCCGAATTCTTGGAAGTGAGTTTTCCTCGGAACCTGAGCACCAGATCGCCGAAAACTACCGGCGGCGAACGAAGTTATTGACGATGGCCTCGGCGACATGCCTTACCGCCTCGAAGATGTCTCTTCTCGTCGGATCCGGACTTCGACGGAGCCGCTTCAATCTAAGTTCCGCTTTCGCTAGTGCGCTCCTCTGTTCCGGTTCGAGTCCATCTCTTTCCTGCATGGAGCGGAGACAATCCAAGCAGTACTGCAGGTTTTTGTCCTGTTTCACTGGTCCTCCTTCTCCGGCGAGAAACTGCCGGTGCCGCAGAGCAGCTCCCGAGAAGGAATGGACCGAACCGAAAAACTCACCCAACGTGTGCCGCACAGCAAACAACCAACACACCCCAACGAACAGGCTCACAGACACCAAAGGGACTCAACGCACAACCCGCGGATCTCCAAGCATGCAGCGTCGGACTGACGGGCCTTAACGACGTCCCGTCGCCGCGGGTCTGCAGAAGCCCCCACGGCTTTACGCCTCCCGCCTCACGGCGAGGGACTCGGTACTAGAAGCAGCTCTTAGCCAGAGAACTTGTCAAAGAACCGAATCGCCAGTAGCGGCGACCCAAGATCAATATAAAGACAATCGCATGCTGTGTCAACAAAAATGACAACTTGTCACTTTTATTGAACGTGATGGCAAAGCTAAAATCTTACGAGCACCCGCTCGTACTCCCGCAACTCCCGCACCGATAGCAACTCCCATTCCGCGTCATGATGCTCCCGCAGAAGCTGCATGTAGGAGCGTCGCCCAGGTCGATGATGCCGGCCAGCGCGTCGGCGGCGTGAACCGACCCGGGGTTTAGGGATCGGGGATCAGGGGTCGGCAATCCTCTCGATGATTCATTTGCCTCGCTGATCCCTGGCCCCTGCCCACTAATCCCTTGTTTCGGCCGCAGATTCTCAAACAAGAACTGCTGCTGCCCGGTCAGGAAACGCAACTGCAGCCAGCGGAAGATGTAGTCCATGATCGACTTGGCAAACCCGATGTCGGGATTGCTGGTCCACCCGCTAGGCTCAAACCGCGTGTGCGCAAACTTTTCGCACAGCAGCTTCAGCGGCACGCCATGCTGCAGCGCAATGGATGTGGCCAGAGCAAAGCTATCCATCAGCCCCGAGACCGTCGAGCCTTCCTTGGCCATGGTGATGAACAGCTCGCCCGGCTCTCCATCCGGATAGAGCCCGACGGTGATGTAACCCTCATGCCCTCCAATATTGAACTTGTGCGTGATCGAAGCGCGTTCCTCCTGCAGCTTGTGCCGCACGGCACGAGGAGGCGCATTCAGATTGTCTTCCTGCGGAGCAGACGCAGTCCGCGAGTCTTCCTTCGAAGAGTTGGCAGTCTTAGTCCCAGCCGCCGAAAGCGGCTGCGACTTCTTGCACCCATCCCGATAAACCGCGACGGCCTTCAGGCCAAGCTTCCAGGCCTGAAGATACGCTTCCATAATGTCTTCCACCGAAGCATTCTCCGGAAGATTCACGGTCTTCGATATAGCTCCAGAGATAAAAGGCTGCGCAGCAGCCATCATCCGCAGATGCCCCATGTAAGCAATCGACCGAGTCCCCTTAGCCGGCTTAAACGAGCAATCAAACACAGCCAGATGCTCATCCTTAATATGCGGAGCCCCTTCAATGGTCCCAGTAGCATCGATGTAACTAACAATCGCATTCGCTTGATCGTGATCGTACCCAAGCTTGAAAAGCGCAGTAGGCACAGTCTGATTAACAATCTTGATCATCCCACCACCCACCAGCTTCTTGTACTTAACCAGCGCCAGATCCGGCTCCACGCCTGTAGTGTCACAGTCCATCATGAAGCCTATGGTGCCTGTGGGCGCCAACACTGTTACTTGAGAATTCCTGTAGCCGTGTTTTTCGCCTTGGGCCAGGGCTTCGTCCCAGCATTGTTTGCTGGATTCGTAGAGAGTGCTTGGGACGTTTGATTTGTTTATGTTGTTTACGCTGGCGCGGTGCATTCGGATTACGTCCAGGAATGGTTCGCGGTTTATGTACCAGCCGGGGCAGGCTCCTCCGGACATGTTGGCGGCTTCGGTTATGCCTAGACGCGTGGCTACTGTGTCTGTCGCTGGCGTTAATGGTTGGCATTGTTCGGCTATCTTGCTTGATTGCAGATAGGCTTCGCCGCACATGATTGCGGTTACGCAGGCGGCGTAGTCGCGGCCGGCGTCGCTGTCGTAGGGCAGGCCTGCGGCCATTAACAGTGCGCCTAGATTCGCGTACCCTAGGCCGAGCGGGCGGTAGTCGTGGGAGTTGCGCATGATCGCTTCTGTCGGGTATCCCGCGTTGTCTACGAGAATTTCCTGCGCTGTGATTAAGATGTCTACCGCGTGGCGGTAGGCCTCGACGTCGAACGTTCCGTTCGGAGCGAACTTCAGCAAGTTCAAGCTGGCTAAGTTGCAGGCTGAATCGTCCAGGAACATGTATTCGCTGCACGGGTTGCTGGCGTTGATTCTTGCGGTGTTCTTCGAGGTGTGCCAGCGATTTGTGGTGGTGTCGTATTGCATGCCGGGATCGCCGCAGTGCCAGGTGGCCTCGGAAAGTTTCTTTAACAGGTCTTTGGCTTTGTAGGTTTTCATCACGCTGCCGTCCTGCACTTTTTTGGTGGAGAAGTCGGTGTCGCGGACTACGGCGTACATGAAGTCGTCGGTTACGCGGACGGAGTTATTCGCGTTCTGGAAGAAGATGGAGGAGTAGGCGTCGGAATCGGGATGCGAACCGTCGTATCCCTGGGCTACCAGAGCGTGCGCCTTGGCTTCTTCTTTTTGTTTGCACTCGATGAACTCGACGATGTCGGGATGGTCTACGTTGAGGATGACCATCTTGGCGGCGCGGCGGGTTTTGCCTCCGGACTTGATTACTCCGGCGAAGGCGTCGAAACCCTTCATGAAGCTTAACGGGCCGCTGGCGGTGCCTCCGCCGCTTAGACCTTCGGTGGAGGAACGCAGCGGGGAGAGATTGGTTCCGGTGCCTGATCCCCACTTGAAGAGCATGCCTTCCGTTTTCGCTAATGTGAGGATGGAATCCAGCGAGTCTTTTACTGAGTTGATGAAGCAGGCCGAGCATTGCGGCTTGCTGTAGCCGGTGATGCCGAACTCGACTTGCTGCGTCTGCGGATTCCAATGCCAGTTGCGGGCGTCTGAATTGGGCTCGATGCGGTCGCAGCCTACGTTGAACCAGACCGGCGAGTTGAAGGCGGCGTACTGGCGGACCAGGATGTGGACTAGTTCGTCGTGGAATGTGGCGCCGTCTTCCGGGGTTTTGAAGTAGCCCTGGGCTAGTCCCCAGTTGCGGATGGTTTCGGCTACGCGGGTGATTAGCTGGCGGACTCCGGTTTCGCGCTCGGGCGTTCCTACCTTGCCGTGCAAGTATTTGCTGGCCACGATGTTGGTCGCGGTCATGGACCAGTCTTTGGGGACTTCGACGTCTTTCTGTTCGAAGATCACGTTGCCTTGGGCATCGGTGATCTGGGCGAGGCGGAGATCCCATTCGAGTTCGTCGTAGGGGGAAACGCCGGGCTTGGTGAAGAGGCGGCGGAAGGACAGGCCGGGGGCCGTCTTTTTTACGGAGCTCGGGTTCGCGGCGTTCGGGGTGACAAGGTTCGCGGGGGCGTTGACGGTAGTGGTTTTGACCTCGGGCATTGCTCTCTCCATTATTAGTTAGATTCTATCTAGCTTGACCCGATTCGGCGTCCCTGGGGGTGGATGCGGGAATTGGGTTGTGCCCGAACGGGAATTTGTTCGGGGTGTTGCAGTTCTTGTTAAAGAGCTCTTTCGCCCTCTTCGGGGCTTTCGGGGGCTAAAGCCCCGGATCGTTTTTGCTTCTTACGCGGCGCTTAAGCGCCGCTCTTCCACGGTGCTGCCTGTGTCGGTGGTGCTTCGATGCTTCTAAACCTCAGGGGCTAAAGCCCCGGATCGTTCTTGCCTCTTACGCGGCGCTTAAGCCCCGCTCTTCCACGGTGCTGCCTGTGTCGGTGGTGCTCGATACTTCCAAACCTCAGGGGCTAAAGCCCGATCCAAATGCCTGCCCTCAACGCAGGCCTGAAGGCCTGCTCCACCCGGTTCAAAACCTTCTCGGACCGGTTTCCAGACCCTTCGGTTTAGAAACCGGAGGGGAGGGGGTGAGGACAGTGAAGATTTTTGTTGGCTCCGGAATCCAGATTCGGGGCCTGGGGTGCTGCGTCCGATGCTTGTGCCTTTGCTGTTTGGGCTGGCGTTGTGGTGCTGTCGGCAGAGTCGGACGAGAGTGTCCGACCCGCGCGAGTTATGCCTGCGCCATCTGTGAACTCCAGGGATGACTGGAAGTCGACGCCGATGCCTGAGGCTTTTCCGGCGGAGGAATGCATCCACTGGTTGAGGGCGTTGCAGATGTTGCGGCGCTGGGTTTGGTCTTCGATGACCACGAAGCGGAGGAAGCAGCGTCCGGAGGCCAGGCGCGCTCGCATGGGATTGGCGCAGGTGAACATGCGGTCGAGGGTGAAGGCCATGTCGTCGTCTTCGGAGAATTGGAGGACGGCTAACATGCGGCGTTGGGATGTCTCAGCGGCTGAAGCCGGTGAGTTTTTTGGCGATGTAACGGCACGACTAAAGTCGTGCCCCTCCCGATCTGCGCTCCCCTCAAGGGTAGGGGCACTCGCTTCGCTCGCTGGACGGACGAATGCGTCCGTCGCCACATGGGTCTTGGTCGCTTCTGAAGTATTGCCTGGCCCAAGGTCCATGATGTCTTCGGCCAGGGCGAAGATGCCGGGCTTGCTGGGGACTACGAGGAGGCTGTGGGTGGAATCGCAACGGAACCAGCGCGACCATTGCAGGCGGCGTGGGTCTACGGGGCGGTCGAAGCCGTGCCGGGCTAGGGAATCGGCGACGAGTCGAGTTAAAGCTTCCATCCAAGGGCTCCTAAAATCGGCTTCGGGCTTTGGCTTTCGGGCTTCGGCCAGAAGTTGAACTGCGTTCCGGTGTGAGACGAGTTCTTACTGTTTGAATCAGTCTGATTGATTCAGTCGGCCCCCCGGGGGAGGATCGGGGGAACGGCCACCGCACTTTCCACTTTGTTTTATTACGTTTACGGGTGGCGCCGGGTCACCTCTGGCCCGGCGCATACCCGTAAATCCTTCCTGACAGCGCCCTTTTTCTTTCACCTGCCTCGTTCCCGCGAGGCGTGTTTCAAAGGGCTATGGGAATGCAAAGTTACTCCCGCTTATTGTGCCTGTCAAGAGGGAAACACCATAGGTTGTATCCTCAACAATGACGGCCTTGGTGCGGGGTTGAGGGATTGGTTTGGGATTTGTTTTCCACAAAGGAAATTCATCGTCTGTTCACAAAGGCAGTGGTCAGGGGTCAGGGGCCAGGGGCCAGTGAGATCCCACGGGACCTGGCCGCCGGGACGATCGCCTACAGCGAGCGCAGGCCCGGGATGGGGCTGCGATTGCTGCGGTAGGGTTGGGGAGATTTGCGTATCAGATGGACTGGGAGCGACGGGCTTACGACAGTTTCGGGTTGCTCCGTTGTCTCGTCCGAGAGCAAGGGTACGTAGATGTCCTCGAAGATCTGGCGAGGCGCTATGCGGAGAACGCCGTCGGAGGACTCGACTAAGTAGTCGCCTTTGCGACCGGAGTGTTGGCGTCCGAGAACGTCGGCGAAGGTGAGACTGGTGGTGAGCTGTTTGGCTTTGACCAGAAAGCGGGTGCGATAGGTAATCCATGGGTTCGACGCTTTCATTCAGTTCTCGGTTCTCAGTTTTCAGTTTTCGATTATGAATGTGATGGTTCGGTGCTGATCGGCAACGGCCGGTTCTTGTCTTCGACCGGTTTCCCGATTCATTTTTATTAAGATGGCGAGAGTGAATGTACGAGCGAAAGGGCGCGCGGTCAATTCAGTATTTTTGGTGCAGTTGAGGAAAATGTTGGCCACGGATTTTCGCGGATTGGCACGGATGGAGAACCTTCTCGAAGATATGGTGCTAAGCCGTGCTGTGGGCTTGGGTTCTGTTTGGGGGAGGGTGTCGGGAAAAAATTTGTTTCGAGCGCGGAAGTTGATTGTGCACAGGGGTTGCACAGGAAATGCAGAAAGCAGTGGTCAGTGGGGGAACGCGTTGAGGCTGCTGAGAGCGCGCAGGAAGTATAGGGATCCCCTTCGGCTACGCTCAGGGCAGGCTTTCGACTGCGTGGCCGCTTCGCTTTCGCAAAGCGGCCACTGCGCTCAGGATGACAGTACTTTTTTTAGTTGTTACCGGCCGGCTAGAGCTGGCTCGCGCACTGACTTGCCGCTCTTGAAGGCTTCGTAGCGCTGGTTGATTTCGTCCCAGTTGATTACGTTCCACCAGGCGGCTAAGTATTCCGGACGGCGGTTGTTGTATTTCAGGTAGTAGGCGTGCTCCCAGACGTCGTTGCCGAAGATGGGATAGTGGCCGACGGAGATTGGGTTGTCTTGGTTGGGCGTGGACATGATGTGCAGATCGTCGCCGCCTTTGCTGGCCAGCCAGACCCATCCTGAGCCGAATTGTTTTACGCCGGCGTCGTTGAACTTGGCTTGGAAATCTTTGAAGCTGCCGAAAGCTTTGGTGATGGCCTGGGCGATGGGGCCGGTCGGGTCGCCTCCGCCTTTGGGCTTCATGATTTTCCAGAACATGGAGTGATTGACGTGGCCTCCGCCGTTATTGCGGACTGCGGCGCGAATGTCTTCGGGGATGGCGTTGTAGTCGCGGATCAAATCTTCGGCAGTCTTCTTGGACAACTCGGGATGTTTTTCGATGGCGGCGTTTAGATTTTTTACGTAGGCGCCGTGGTGCATGTCGTGGTGCAGGGTCATCGTCTGTTTGTCGATGACCGGTTCTAGGGCTGCGTAATCATAAGGCAGGGGCGGTAGTTCGAAAGCCATGATTTTTCCTCCTGAGTTCTTATTGTACTGATGACGGGAGCGCGGGTGTGGTTGCGAAGAGATTTTACACCTGGGAGGTGACATGCAACCACCGGGGCTAAAGCCGGCTGTCGAAAGGAAATCCTGACGCGGCGCTTAAGCGCCGCTCTTCCACGGTTGCGCATGCGGCGTGGGCGCTACGCGGCGTGGGCGCTTACGGGGTGATGGGCGCCGCATGCGGACGCCTCGCTGCGCTTGGCTGGACGGCCGAGGCGGCCGTCCCCACACAGCGGCGGTTTCCGGGCGAACTTTTAGTTGGCGGGTGGGCCCAGGATTTCGCGGACTTTGCGGGAGAGGCTTTGCAGGGTGAAGGGTTTTTGCAGGAACGTTTTCTGGCTGTCGGCGGCGGCGGTCGAGGGGAAAGCGTCCTGGGCATAGCCAGAGAGGTATAGGACTTTCAGGCCGGGGCGGGTTGGCTTGAGCTGCTGGACGAGTTCGTGGCCATTGAGGCCGGGCATAACAACGTCGGTGATGATTAAGTGGATGGGGTCGGGGTGAGTGGCGGCGAGGGTTAGGGCGTCTGCGCCGTTCGCGGCTTCGAGGACGCGGTAGCCGCGGGATTCGAGAGTTTCGCGGACGAGCTGGCGGACGGAATCTTCATCTTCGACCAGGAGGACGGTTTCGGTTCCGCCGACTGCGGCTAGAGCTACGGGAGTGGCGCCGATGGCTTCTGAGGGCTCGTCGACGCGCGGGAAATAAATGGTGAAGACGGTGCCGCGGCCGAGTTCGCTCTGCACGAAGACGTAGCCGCCGCTTTGCTTGATGATGCCGTAGACGGTGGAGAGTCCGAGGCCGGTGCCTTTGCCTTTTTCTTTAGTGGTGAAGAATGGTTCGAAGATGCGGGCCTGGGTTTCGCGGTCCATGCCTTCGCCGTTGTCGCTGACGGAGATCATGACGTAGGGGCCGTTCTTGATGAAAGTGTTTTCCGGGCGGTAAGAATCGTCGAGGGTGACGCCGGCGGTACGAATGGAGATTTTGCCGCCGTTGGGCATGGCGTCTTTGGCGTTGACCACGAGATTCATGATGACTTGCTCGAGCTGGCCGGCATCGGCGCGGGTGCAGCCGACGGCGGGGGCGAGGCTGGTAGTGAGTTCGATATCTTCGCCGATGAGGGGGCGGAGGAGACGCTCCATGTCGGCTACGATGGCGTTGACGTCGATGACTTTGAGTTCGAGGAGCTGTTTGCGGCTGAAGGCCAGCAGCTGCCGGGTTAGAGTGGTGGCGCGGTCGGAGGCCTGCTGAATAGCTTCGGCTTTGGCGTGCAGAGGATGGCCGAGGGTGAGTTGGTCGAGCATGACCTCGGTGTATCCGCTGATGACCATGAGGAGATTGTTGAAGTCGTGGGCGATGCCTCCGGCGAGGCGGCCGACGGCTTCCATTTTCTGGGCCTGGCGGAATTGGTCTTCGAGAACGCGGCGCTCGGTGATGTCTTCGGCGATGCCTTCGAGAACGTCGGTGGGTTCGTCGCCGGCGACGGCACGGCCGCTGATACGGACGGTGATGATGGCAGCATCTTTGCGTTTCCAGCGGACTTCGAAGCCGTCCATGCGCCCGCTGCGGCGGAATTCGTCGACCAGGCGGGTATGTTCGGCGGGATCGACGAAGACGTCTTTTTGTGGATTGAGGGACAAGACTTCGAGAGCGGAGTTGTAACCAAGCATTCCGATTAGAGCGGGGTTGACGTCTAGAAAATGGCCTTCGAGGCTGGCGCGGTAGATTCCGTAGACGGCGGTCTGCACCAGGGATCGGTAACAGGTTTCGGAGCGGCGCAGAGCCTCTTCGTTGCGCTTGCGATCGATGGCGGCGGCCAATTGCTGGGAGATCAGGGCGAGGACATCCTGATCGCGCTCGCGGAAATGAGTGTTTTTGGAATAGCTCTTGAGCACGACCGCGCCCAGAATGTGATGGTTGACTTTGAGCGGGACGCCGAGCCAGTGAAGCGGAGCAGGCGCGCCGAGTTTTATTTTGCCGCGCTGCTGCATTTCGTGCGCGAGCTGGGGAGTGCAGAGCAGAGGCTCGCCGGAGCGCAACACGTATTCGACCAGGCCGGAGCCTAGTTTTGTTGGAGCGGGAGCGGACTGCTGCTCGTCAACGAAATAGGGGAAGCTGAGCAGTTGCGATTCCGGATCGAGAATGGCGATGGAGAAATTGCGGGCGCACATGAGTTCATCGACGATGCCATGGATGGCGGCGAAGAACTGTTGCAGGTCCTGGGTGGCGCTGGCCTTTTCGGCAATGCGATAGAGAGCGGAGCTGAGGGCTTCGGCGCGCTTGCGCTCGGAGATGTCGCGATAGACGGCGGAGAAGGCGGTGGTCTGGCCATCGATGATCAAAGGTGCGTAGGAAACGGAAACATCGAGCAGAGTGCCGTCTTTGGCAAGGCGCTGGGTTTCGAGAGTGATGGACTCGCTACGCTCGAGGCATTGCACGATCCAATCGGCTTCAGCCGCGCGATCAGGAGGGAAGATGAGCTGGTTCACGGATTTGCCCAGGATCTGCGCCGGGGAATAGCCGAACAGGCGCTGAAATTCCTGATTGACGCACTGCGCGCGGAAAGAACGGTCGGTGATGACAAGCGGGTCTGGTGAATTTTGAAAGAGTTGTTCGAGATACTGGCGGCGGGAATTAGTCTCTTCAGGACTGGCTTTCTTCGAATTCTTTTCCTTGGAAATCGTTTTCCTGGAATTTTCTCCAAGGCTCTTCTCGGCGGGAGCTTTTTCTGCCGAACTGGTTTCTGGTGTATTCCAGGAAAGAGAAGATGGCTGCGCGACGGGGTTGGGCACGGTGGGTGGAACGAATGCGGGCGGGGCTCCGCGCTCGAGCGCCTGACGCAGACGCTTGGCACGAACCAGTTCCCGCGACTGCGGCACACGGGTGACACGATCACCCATCTCGAAGCTCCCCCCTCTGGAACCCAGCCATGGGCATGGTAGAACGGGGAGAGATTACTCGAAAGTTACGCAGGTAATTGGAATGAATAAGGTTTCAAGGTTTCAAAGTTTCAAGGTTTCAAGCGCAGACCTTGAAACCTTGCAACCTTGAGACGTTGAAACTTGGCTCTTCAAGCCTTGCTGGCTAGCATTTCGCAGACCCGGCGGATCATTTCGCGCTGGATGTCGTTGAGGGTGAGGAACTCGAAGCCGTAGCGCAGGCCCTGACGGTAGCGGACGATGGCCCGGACTTTCAAGGGGTAGGGACTGAGGGGTAGAGGAATCTCGAGGGAGACGATTTCGCCGGTTTCGAGTTCGCCGGTGAGGGTGGCGCCGATGCCGTCTTGACCGAGTTCGGTGGAGCGTCCCCAGCAGGAGCGGAATTCGCCATCCTGAAACATGCGGACCTGCATGCGGACGTCGAGGACAAAGCGGGGGAAGCGGCGAGCGTGCGCCCCGGTCGGCGTGGCCGGCTTAGGTTCGAGTTTTTTGCCCGGAGCAGACATAAAGTCAGGGGTCAGTGGCCAGGGGTCAGTGGCCAGCTAAACCGAGATTCTTTTAACTGGCCACTGATCACTGGCACTTCTCAATTCCCGTGTAACAGGTAGCCGGGCTCCAGCGGGAGTTTGCCTGCGACCTTGACGACTGCGACGCTGCTGTTGATCGAATACACGTCCACGAAGCCAACGGCTCCCGGAATCGACGCCACCTTGTTGACCAGGTCTTCATCGGAAGTGACGATCACGAAAGGAGGATGGCTGGGGTGCGACTGATTCGAGGCGACGATGAGTCCGTCGACCTCGCCCGCTGACATGCCGTAAACCCTTTCGAGGACAATCTTCATTTCAGGCGCGGACGGCGCGCGCAGGATGAAGGTGACGGATCTGCCGTCGGGCCAGCGGCTGGTCTGAGCCTTGCACACCTTGACCAGGTCAGCGAGGGTGACGGCGCGCTCGCCATTTGCTTTGTTGGCAACCAGGGCAAGGTCCCGCGCCGACGCCAGCGAGGCGCTAATGAGAACAAATGCGAACACGGAACCACGCAGAACGCGTTGGCAGAGCAATCTTCGTCTCCTAAAGACACAGACCTGTAGAGTGATTGTGCGCGAAGGGTGCTGTTCGTTAAAGGTAACTAAGGTCACGAGACAGGGAGGGTCGGAGGTGGGAGTCTGCCGTTGCGGTTCGAAGAAGATGCTGTGAAGAAAAACGGGCGCGAGTGGAACCCGCGCCCGAGGTCTAGCCCAACTGGAGATAGCCTACTTTTGCCGCTTACGAGCGCGGGCCGCCGCAGCCGCAGCCTTCATCGCTGAGGCACCGGACTGCGTGTTCGCCAGCGCCGGCGAGTCGGCCGATGCGTTCTGAAGCTGGAAGGTCCCGACGCCGGCCTGTGCCCCGCTGTCTGCGTCGATAAAGAGGATCGTGGAGCTGTTGGCGACATAAAAGTCCAGGGTGAGAGTCCCGATGAGCGTGCCGGTCTCCGGGTACAAAAGCTCGCCGCGTCCTGAGCCGGTGGAATCGAAGCAATACGCGCCATTCGGTCCGAGCGATACTCCGGGCAGAAGAGATCCTCCATCGTTTTCGTCGACGATGCCCGCACTCAAAGTGCCGCCAGAGCTGCAGTTTGAGACCGTGCCGGTATTGGCGGTGAATTCGGCAATGTCATCGACTTCGCCGCCGCTGGAATTCCCGGGAAATTCGGCATTTCCACCGGTGAGATTTAGACCGTAACCCTGCGCGGACGCGAAGGTCTGGGCGGTCTGGAAGAACGCTGTGCCGATGGTAACTCCCAGGTTGTCATCTTCCATCAGCAGGATGCTGCCGTCGGCGGTGGGATAAGCCGCAAAGTCGTAAGTGCCGGCGCCGGCAGCGCTGTTGTAGAGCCCACCAAGGACAAGCTGATAGCGTCCGCCGCCCGTGGCTGTCAGGCTACCGGAGACAGTGAGCGAACTGCCGATGGCGCCGCCATCGTTTATGTCCTCGTACCCGCTGGCGATCGTGGTTGGGGCAGTGTACGTCAGAAAACCTCCGGAGTAGAGAACGGCCTGGCTTGGAATGTCCAGGCCCGCCAGCGTATAGACAAGCTGACCGGAGGAGATCGTGGTCTGCTGCGTGAAGGCGTCACCCTCAATGGCCTCAAACCCATCGACTTCGATGAGCTTCAAGTGCGTGGCGTCAATCGGCCAGACGTCGAAGGTAAGCGTGCCGTATGGAGTGTTTGTTGCGAGCGCCGCCGATCCCGCCGCGCCCGCAGCTCCGAGAGTGAGGGAGCCAGTAAGCGGGAGACCGGTGCTGGGGTTACTGTCGTCGTTGATGTCCTGGATTCCTGCCGAGATGGTACTCGTGCCCCCGAGCGTGAAAGCACCCGACGTCACGAACGGATTTACGAAGCTGCCGTCTACGCCAGAGAGGCTGAAGGCATAGCTGGTAAGGGCGCTCTGGGTCAACGTGCTGTCCTGCAGATCAATCGTGCCGCTGCCGGTACCGTTGGGATCGAAGCGCGTGATCAGCCCGTGCGAAGGTGTCATCAGAACAAAATCAAGTCCGTACTCTATGTTCGTACCGTTGTACGCGATCCGAATGGTGCCCGTGCCGCGCCCGTCCGGCGTAATGCCGTAGGAGCCACCGGTCAGGGCCTGGCCCGTAAGCACCACCGGTATATTCAGCGCTGCGGCTTGTTCCGGGTCAACGACGTCGATAGTGCCCGTCAAGGCACCGTTAGAAGCCGTGAGCGCGCCCACCACGGAAAAATAGCTCGCGGAAGCTGCGAGATTGCTCGCACTGAGATCCGTACCAGAGAAGGAAAAAATATAGGTGCCGCTGAGGCTGCTGGTGCTGAAGGCTCCAGTCGGTGGCGCAACGCCCTTGGGGGAACTGCTGCCGCAGCCGACTAGAAGAGACATGGTAGAGAGCGCGAGGAACAGGACTAGAGCGTTACGGACTGACATAAACTGCCTCCCTGGGAGCGAATCGATCGTGGAGCCGGGCACCTTGTGGTTTGAGGTTAGCACAGGTGAATTCAGTTGCATCAAACCCGAACCCTGGAAATAAGTAGCGCGCGGCAGGAAAAATCCGGGGAAGTGCAAGTGTTACATATCTTTACATTCCTTGTGTTGGATACCTCGGATGGTGTGCTGGTTTCTGGACTGGGTCACGGGACTGGGTTACCGGAACTTGAATTACAGGCATCCAAAATAGGCACGCCGGGAGCGTGGTGCGGCGGAATTGTCGGGGTGCCGGGAGAAATTCCGGTAGCATGATAGGGATCCTTCGACTGCGGTCGCGCTCCGCTGTCGCGGAGCACAACCTCCGCTCAGGATGACAGACCGTTCGATGACAGGCCGTTAGAGGATTGCCCGATGAAGAGGTTCAGAGAGTTCGCGCTGGTGATGGCGCTGGGGGCGGCGGCTCTGGGGCTGGCGGCTGCGCCGGGCCAGGATACTCCCAGCCCGGATTCTCCCGGTCAGGGCAATGGACTGTTGATTGAGCCGGAGAAGTTGCCGGATACGTATCCGCAGGAACCTTACGCGGTGAAGCTTTATGCCAAGGGCGATTATGTGCCGGTATTGCAGTGGCGCGTGCAGAGTGGAGCGTTGCCGCCGGGGATCAAGCTGGAAGAAAACGGAGAGCTGCGGGGAGCGGCGGAGCGGGCGGGCGAATTCGAGTTTGTGTTGGCGGTGCGGGATGGCGGCAAACCGCAGCAGGCAGTGCAGAAAGTATTCGTGATCAAGGTGGTGGAGGCGCTCAAGCTGGAGTGGAAGGTTCCGGCGCACGTCACTGCGAACCGGATCGATGGCAGCGTTGCGGTGTCGAACACAACACGCGACGATATGGATTTGACGTTCGATGTGAAGGCGGTGGCGGAGAACGGGCGGGCAACCGAGATCGGGTATCAGCATTTTCCGTTGAAGAGAGGAACGCTTGGGATGACGCTGCCGTTCGGCGAGACGCTGCCGCACGGCGCGTATGTGATCGACGTCAACGTGGTGGGCGAGGTGGCGAAACGGAATGCGATTTACCGGCAGCGCATGCAGACACCGGGGCCGCTGCAGGTGGTGGTGGGGCCTTAGCAGTGGCCAGGGGCCAGAGATCAGGGATCAGATTTCAGTTTTCGGCTTGCGGAGTTATCGGGCGGTACTGTGGTCACGTTGACTTGGGTTTGAAGTTTCTGGAAAAATAGGCGCGGGTTGATATTCGGCATTTTTTCGCGCCTTCTTTTGCTGCGATTTGAAGTTGCGAAGTGAAGTTATGGAATTGCTGCTCAATTTGGCGTGGCTGTTGCTGGCGCTGCCGGCTTACTGGCTGTGGCGGCGGGACTCCGGATTGCGGGCGGCCCGCTGGGTCACTTCACTGCAGTGTCTGCTGGCACTGGGATGCGTGCTGGTTCTGCTGTTCCCCGTGATCTCGGCATCGGACGATCTGCATACGATGCGGGCGGAGATGGAAGATTCCTCCATCAGCAAGCGCACGGTGCGGCAGGCCGGAAGCGACCGGAATTCGGCCTGGGTCAACCGGCTGCAGGGACCTTCGGCTGTGGTAGCGAATGCGGTGCGGCTGGCTCCTCCGGAAGTCACGCTGCTTGACGTTTCCGTTGCATGCGTATCGCCGCTGGCGAGGCCTTGCGTGTTTCACGGTGGCCGCGCACCTCCTTTTTCCCTCCTTGGTTAGTTCGCCGAATCATTCTGGTTGCGTCGTTGCGCATCGCTGATGGGTTGAAGCAATAAATCCGCGGCGATTGCCTCTCGTCTTTAGGGAATCCTTACGAGGGAAACCAGATACTGGAGAAATTCTTATTGGCCGGCGAGCGTATTGTTCCGGAAAGACGCAGCGAGCCGCGTTTCTCTGAAGAGTTCGGGGATTTCCGAACGAGTTGGGACGGAGTAGTGGATGCATAGAACATTCTTGTGCGTTTTATCTTTGTGCGTTTTGGCGCTGGCAACGATGGGTGCGGGGTTGGCCTCGGCGCAGGGGGCGCCACCTCATCAGGCCTTGCCTTCGCAGGCCTTGACCTGGGAGCAGGTGAAAGATCGGTTGGAGCTGAATAATCCCACGCTGCTGGCAGGGAAGCTGAACATCAGCGAACTGCAGGCGCAAGAGATTACGGCGCATCTGCGGCCGAATCCGCAGTTGACGCTGCTGGCGGATCAGATCGATCCGTTTCCAGGAGGGCCGGCGCATGGTCCGTTTGCCTACTGGCTGCCATCGGCAACGGTGAGTTATCTGCACGAGCGGGCGCACAAGCGGGGGCTGCGCACGGAAACTGCGAAAGAGGCGACGGCGATTGGCGTCTCGCAGCAACAGGATCTGGAAAGAAATCTGCTGTTCAATTTGCGAGGAGCGTTTGTGGGGACGCTGCAGGCCAAGGCGGTGCTGCAGTTCGCGAAAGACAATCTGGAATATTACGACCACGTGCTGCAGATCAGCCGCGACCGGTTTCAGGCTGGAGATATTGCGCAGATCGATCTGGACCGGCTGGAACTGCAGCGGGTGCAGTACGAATCTGATCTGCAGACGGCGGACGTGAATCTGCGGACGGCGAAGATCCAGTTGCTGACTTTGTTGAACGATCGCACGCCGGTCGAGCAGTTTGATGTGGAGGGCGTGTTCGATTTCAGCGATCAGATTGAGGCGCTCGATGCTTACCGGCAGATGGCGCTGGATACGCGTCCTGATTTGAAGGCGGCGGTGCAGTCGGTGGAGATGGCGCAGACGAGCTACAAGCTGGCGGAAGCGAATGGATCGACGGATCCGACGTTCAGCTTCGATGTGGGGCGCAATCCTCCGATTGACGCTTACATTGGCTTCGATGTGAATTTTCCGCTGCGGATTTTTGACCGCAACCAGGGCGAGAAACTGCGCACCAAGCTCGACATCGCGCGCAATGAACGGTTGCGCGATGCGGCCAAGGCGCAGGTGTTCAGCGACGTGGATTCCGCTTACGCCACGCTCAATAGCAATGTGATTCTGCTGCGGCCTTACAAGGCGAAATATCTGGCGCAGGCGGTGCGGGTGCGCGACACGATTTTCTTTTCCTACCAGCATGGCGGCGCTTCGTTGCTGGATTTCCTGAATGCGGAGAGCGATTACCGCGCAGTGCAATTGAATTACGTGAATCTGGTGGGATCGTATTTGATGTCCGCGGCGCAGCTGAATCTTGCCGTGGGGCGCGAGGTGGTGCAATGAAGGTTGAGTGGCGTGGCGGTGCCGTCCCTGAAGGGACTCTCTCGACAGCTGGTCCTTCCCCGGACTCACGTCCGGGGCTAGTGAATTTCGTCGCTTCGCGACTCGGCCTGAGATCTAGGGCGGTGCGTTTGGCCGGAGTGGCGCTGTGTATGGCTTTGGCTGTCATGTTTGCCGGCTGCAATGACAAGCAGGCCGATGTGAAGGCGGAGGCTCCGCCTGCGGCGACGGTGGTGCCTGATCTGGACTCGAACAATTTCAAGGTGGACCATCCAGAGCAATTTCCGCTGGTGACGGCGGCTGAACATAAAGCGGCGCCGCAGTTGAATGTCACCGGCGTGGTGCAGCCCGATATCAACCGCGCTGTACCGGTGATCTCGCTGGCCACGGGGCGCGTGGTCGAGATCAAGGCCAGGCTTGGCGACACGGTGGAGAAAGGGCAGTTGTTGCTCAGGGTCCGCAGCAACGATGTTTCGGGAGCTTACGACACTTATCTGAAGGCCGCGAACGATGAGCGCCTCGCCCGTTTGCAGTTTGAGCGGGCGCAGATTCTCTTCGACAAGGGCGCGATCGCCAAGAGCGCGCTGGAACAAGCCGATGATGCGGAAGGCGACGCCAAGGCCGACCTGAATGCGGCGACCGAACAGTTGAAACTATTGGGCATCGACAAGGACCATCCTTCCGGGATCGTCGACATCACCGCTCCGATCTCGGGCGTCATCACGGATCAACAAGTTACTAACGCAGCCGGTGTGCAGGGGCTCTCTGGACCTAATCCTTTTACCATCTCCGATCTTTCTTACGTATGGATCATTTGCGACGTTTACGAAAACGATCTCGACGCCGTGCATGTCGGCGAGTATGCCGATATCCGGCTCAATGCGTATCCCGACAAGGTTTTGAAGGGCCGGGTCGATAACATCCTGCCGGTTCTTGATCCCAGTCTCCGAACGGCGAAGGTTCGGCTGGAAGTGGCCAATCCCGGGATGATGCGGGTGGGCATGTTCGCTACGGCGACGTTTTATGGCGGCACGCCGGAAATGCACGTCGCGATTCCGGCCGACGCGATTCTGCACTTGCACGATCGGGAGTGGGTTTACGTGCCGATCAGTGCGGGACATTTCAAGCGGCTCGAGGTTACCGCAGGGAGCATGCTTCCGGGCAAACAGCAGGAGGTGGTTTCAGGGCTCAAGCCCGGAGATCGAGTGGTTTCAAACGCTCTGGCGCTGCAAAACACGGTAGAGCAATAAGGTGAAGCAGTTAAGGTGAAAAGATAAATGATTCGCCGCGTCGTCGATTTCGCGCTGAACAATCGCCTGCTCGTGCTGGCGCTGGCGCTGATTCTTTTTGCCGCAGGAATCGTCTCGTTCGAGCGCCTGCCTATTGAAGCTTATCCCGACGTAGCGGACAACTATGTTGAAGTGATCACGCAGTGGCCGGGGATTTCGGCGGAGCAAATCGAACAGCAGGTCACGATTCCGCTCGAAGTGGTGATGAACGGAATTCCGCATGTGGTGCATCTGCGTTCGTTCTCGCTGTTCGGACTTTCCGACCTGAAGCTGATTTTCGACGACGAGTCGGACAACGACTGGAACCGCGAGCGAGTGCTGGAGAGGCTGAGCGAGGTGACGCTCCCACCGAACGTGGTGCCACAGATGGGCACGGACTGGAGCCCGGTCGGGCAGATTTATTTCTTCACGCTGCGCAGCACCAATCCCGCCTACGACCCGATGGAGCTGAAGTCGATTGAAGACTGGGTCGTCGAAAAGAATTTCAAGGCGGTGCCCGACGTTGTCGACGTCTCCAGCTTCGGCGGGCCGACGCGCGAATACCAGGTTCGCCTCGATCCCAACAAGCTTGTCGCCTATGGCTTGAGCCTGGCACAGGTCGAGCAGCAGCTCACGAACAACAATACGAACGCGGGCGGCAGCTTCATTCAAGAGGGTCTGCAGCAGATTAATGTGCGGTCGGTCGGACTGGTCGACCGCGTCCACGACATTGAGCAGACGGTCATTCTGACCAAGAATGGCACGCCGATCCGGGTGAAGGACATTGCCGTGGTTTCGCAGGGACCGAAGATCCGGCTGGGGCAGTTTGCCAAAGCCATTCACCGCGATGACGGGAAGATTGTCGATAACGACGATGTGGTTTCGGGCATCGTGCTGTTGCGGAAAGGAGCGGCGGCGGACACTGCGCTGCAAGGCATCCACGAGAAAGTGGAGGAGCTGAACAGTCATATTCTGCCGCCGGGGGTGAAGGTTGTTCCGTTCATCGACCGCAGTACCCTGGTGCACTTCACCAGCCACACTGTGCTGCACAACCTGACGGAAGGAATGATCCTGGTCTCGATCATTCTATTTCTGTTTCTCGGTAATATCCGGGGCGCGTTGATCGTGGCGGCGACGATTCCGTTCTCCCTGCTGTTTGCGTCGATCTGCCTGGACTTGCGGCACATTCCCGCGAATCTGCTCTCTCTGGGTGCGCTTGATTTCGGCATGGTAGTCGACGGCGCCGTGGTGATGATCGAAAACATAGTGCGCCACCTGGGCCACGGGAATGGGGTCAAGACTCCAAACGAAAAAATCAGCGAGGCCTCGCACGAAGTGCAGCGGCCGGTGTTTTACGCAATCGCCATCATCATTACTGCTTACTTGCCGATCTTCACGCTGCAGCGGGTGGAGGGGCGGCTTTTTCATCCCATGGCCTGGACCGTGGCCTTTGCGCTGCTGGGGGCATTGCTGTTCTCGATTGTGATCGCGCCGGTGCTGGCGAGTTTTGCCTTCCGCAAGGGAGCAAAGGAATGGCATAACCCGGTCATGCTGTTCGTGATCGACCGATACCGCGTGGCGGTGCGGTGGGCAATTCGCCATCGCGCGGTTACGGTCGGCGTGGTCTTGTTCATGGTGGGCGTAGGGACTTATCTTGCCTTCGGCGGTGCGATTGGCTCTGAGTTTCTTCCCCACCTGGACGAAGGAGCGCTCTGGGTGCGGGGCACGCTGGCTCCGAGCGCGGGGCCAGACGAAGGCATCCGGGTATCGAACCAGGCGCGAATCATTCTTTGTTCTTTTCCCGAGGTCCCGCAGTGCACCAGTCAAACCGGGCGACCAGACGATGGCACCGATACGACCAGCTTTTTTAACACTGAGTACTTCGTTGATCTGAAACCGAAAGAAGAATGGCGTCCGGTCTTTCATCAGAACAAAGACGAATTGATCGCCGCTATGAATCGCGAACTCAATAACAAGATTCCGGGCGTGGTCTGGGGATTTTCTCAGCCCATCGAAGACAACATGGAGGAGGCCGTCAGTGGAGTAAAAGGCGAGTTAGCGATCAAGGTCTACGGCGATGACTTGAAGACGCTGGAGGAAAAAAGCGCCGAGATTGCCGGCATTATGGGAACGGTCAGGGGAGTCGAGGACCTGGGCGTCTTTCACGTACTGGGCCAGCCCAATTTGAACGTGACGGTGGATCGCGATGCGGCAGCACGTTACCAGGTCAACGTCGCCGACGTGCAGGATGCGGTGCAGACCGCGGTGGGTGGGAACGCGCTCACCCAGGTCTTGAAGGGGGAAGCCCGGTACGACCTTACGCTCCGCTATTTACCACAATACCGGAGCACGCAGGAAGCGATCGAGAACATCCGTCTGTTGTCGCCCTCCGGAGAACGGGTGTCGCTGGCTCAGCTGTGCAAGATCAGCGAGGCCGACGGCGGCTCGGAAATCTACCGCGAAGGCAATCAGCGCTATGTTGCCATCAAGTACAGCGTCCGGGGCCGCGATCTCGGCGGCGCGGTAGAAGAGGCGATGAAGAAAGTGAACGACCAGGTGAAGCTGCCGACCGGATATCACATCGACTGGGCGGGAGAATATGCGAGCCAGAAGCGGGCCAACGCACGGCTGCTCATCGTGCTTCCGATCACGATCCTCATCATATTCATCTTGCTTTACACGATGTTCAAGTCTTTCAAGTGGGCAGTGCTGATTATGGCGAACATTGCCATCGCGCCGATTGGCGGGTTGCTGGCTCTTCTGATTACCGGGACGAACTTCAGTGTCTCCTCCGGCGTGGGCTTCCTGGCGCTGTTCGGAGTATGCGTGCAAACCGGAGTCATCATGCTGGAATACATTAACCAGCTTCGCGCGCGGCGTTACTCCATCGAAGATGCCGCCGTGGAGGGTGCGGTGTTGAGGTTGCGCCCGATCATGATGACGATGCTGGTGGCAACTCTTGGCTTGCTGCCTGCCGCGCTGTCGCACGCCATTGGTTCTGATTCTCAGCGCCCGTTCGCCATTGTGATCGTCGGAGGTCTGATCGCAGCGCTCATTATGAGCATCTTCCTGCTGCCCACTCTCTACGTTTGGGTAGCTGGCGAGCGCGACGTGCTGCCCCATTCTGAAGAAGCATTCGACGTGGGAGAGCACGTGGATTAGAGAGCTGAGAGGTCGGGGCTGAGACCTGGTTCCAAAAATTAAGAGTTCCGAGGTGGTGTTGGGTCCATTCCTCTCGGCCAGTAGCTCGCTTTTAGACCCTCGCTTGACCTGCTGTCGCTGCTTCCCTTGCGGGCCGCTGCGCGCGATCTTCGCTTGGGCTCCGGGCTCACCGCCAACCGGACAAACCTACCCAACGCCTCGGAACTCTGTCTTGCCTTCGACTGGGTTTCCCGTTCTTCTCGACCAGCGCTTTGCTATAGACCCTTGCTTGCCTTCCCTCCCCATTTTGCAATGTTGAGGGTGACATCGCTTGAGCCCCGGACGCCGCACCAACCGGAAAAACTTAAGAAACTGTCAAAGAACGATTTCCTTTCTACTCTTTCTAATTTTACAGTCAATCGAAAGTGTTCGGTTTTATCTGGTTTGTTTTCAATTGAGTGCAAGCCGTCCACAGGCGGGTGACCGGATTTTGTGCACAGGGGCGCAGAGGTTTCGTGCAAAGGCTAAGCTGGGCGCGGGTTTTCGCGATTCCAGACTCGAAGTGGACGGGAATTGCTTGTTTTCCAGGCGTTCCCGGAGTTGTGAAAATCGGGCGAAAGCCTTGCTGGACGGGCGATCTCGCGACTCCGGCATCCCGGGAAAAGAGCACGTTCCACGGGTTAAACCGGGCGTCTTTGGCTGAATACTAAGGTTTAGGGCTTAATTCCTTGACAACACGGGTAAGTCTGCTAAAGTTCGAGAAAAGCGGCTAATCTGCGATTAGCCCCACAGGTGCCCTGTCTATGAAGAACGTTTACGAGGTTTTGCGGCAGAAAGAAATGGAGCTGACCCGGCTGGAGAAGGAAGTGGAAGCGCTGCGGCTGGTGGCTCCCTTGCTGTCCGAAGGCATGGAAATGAACTCCGACGCGGCGAAGGCAGTACTGCCTTCGGCCGTGAACGGACCGCAGCAGCCGATCCGCATCCCGGCGCCTCCCGTGGTAGCGGCAGCGCAGCCGGTGCGTGCTGCCGGTTGGGACGACACTGCCAAGCGCTGGCCCTAGGACTTTGTAGCGCCGGCATCTTGCCGGCCTGCCCAGATTCATCCGACATCGCGCGGGAGTTTCAAACCGCAAAGCGCGCGGGACGTCCTGCCTGATAGCCGCCGGGACGGCGGCGCTACCGTACGATTTCTCCCAGCGCGATCAGCAGGCGATCTATTTCTTCCGCAGTGTTGTAATGCACGAGCCCGATGCGCAGGAAGCCGCCGGATTTTTCCACGTCCAGGCGCTCGGTCAGGTTCAGTGCGTAGTAGTTTCCATCCCAGGTGAAGAAGCCGCGGTCACCTAGTTTGGTGGCGAGGGCCAGCGGTGTTTGCTGCGCGGTTTGATTGACGACACGCACCGCAAGCGTAGGGCACCGCCAGGCGAAGCACGAGGGATCGGTGATCCCGTAGATCTTCAGCTGCGGAATTTCCGAAAGCCCGGAGATCAGGCGATTCATCAGTGCGTGCTCGTGGCGGCGGATCGCTTCGAAAGCGGAGACGATGGCAGCGCGGCGAGTGGCGGATTCAGGATTTGTGCGGCGGCCTAGATCGGCGATGTACTCGACGCAGGCGGTGATGCTGGCGATGCATTCGTGGTTGAGCGTGCCCCACTCCGAGCGGTTGGGGATGGCCTCGGTGAGCGGACGGACTTTATAGGGACGCAGACGCTGCAGGTGTTCGCGCTTGCCGAAGAGGACTCCCATATGCGGTCCGAAGAATTTGTAGGTCGAGCAGACGAGAAAATCGCAATCGAGCGCGGCCACGTCGATCAGGCCATGCGGGGCGTAGTGCACGGCGTCGACGTAGGCGAGCGCCCCGGCGGCGTGGGCCAGACGGACGATCTCTTTAACCGGATTGATTGTGCCGACGGCATTCGAAGCGTAGCCGATGGCGACGAGTCTGGTTTTGGAATTGAGCTTCGCCGCGAGATCTTCGACGTCGAGGGTGCAGTCTCCAGTGTGGATTTCTGCCCAGCGAATCGTCACGCCTTTTTCTTCGAGCGCTAACCAGGGAGAGACGTTGGCGTCGTGATCGAGCCGCGTGACCAGGATTTCGTCGCCGGGGCCGAGTTCGCGGCCAATCGCTCGGCTCATTGCATATGTCAGCGTGGTCATGTTGGGGCCGAAGACGATTTCATCGGCGCCGCAGTTTAGAAAATCAGCCATGGCAGCGCGGGCTTCGGCGAGCATGGCGTCAGTGTTGCGGCTGGTCGCGTAGGCGCCGCCGGTGTTGGCGTTGTCGCGGCTGAGGTAGCCAGAGATGGCGTCGATCACGCGCTGCGGAACCTGCGTTCCGCCGGGGCCGTCGAGGAATACCGCGGGATGTGCGTCGACGGTTTGGGCGAGCGCGGGGAATTGGGCGCGGACCCAGTGAAGATCGAGGGCGGTGGCGGAGGAGGTTTCGGCTGTGACCATATCAACGCTCATGTTTTCTCATCACAGATGGACATCGAAGGTTGCTTCAATTTCATTGTACGGTTCGAGGTGGTTCGGAAACTTTTGTTTCAGCGCTCCAAGAAGCGTGCCCGTGATAGGTATCGGCGGAGAGGGAGAAAAGTTGGCCGCAGGCAAAGCATTCGAACTCATGGGTCACAATGTCTCCGGGCCAACTTGGCTTGAACAAATCCTCGAGTGGGCAGCTAGCCTTCACCATCCTGAGGGTGCCCTCGCTGACGACCTCAATTAGTTGCCGGGCGATATTGCGGTATTCCCACGGTTCACGGAGATTCATGCGTTCCGAAAACCCCTGACATTTGGGGCACATGATTGGTGATTATACGGTCCGAATCTTGACCGGCCTCTTAATTTCCGACCGCTCTCACAAAATCCGCCAGCATGCCATACGCCGTCGCGTACAGGCCGGGATTCTCTTCGGTGATGGCGAGGCCGGGGAAGATGTCGGTTTCGAAATGGATGTAGGACGATGTGCCTGAAATCTTTCCCATCGGGCTGGTGCTTAACACTTTTTCCGGCGCGACGCTTGCCTTTACGCCGTCTCCCACGCGCTTCGCGCGGCATACCAGCTTGAACGGCCAGCCATCGCGGCGGGCGTTGCGGACGGCGTTGGCGGTCAGCTCGCGAATGCCTTCGCGGTGGATTTCTTCCAGGCGCACCGGTACATCCATCAGGACCGTAATCAACGCAGCGGTTTTTACGGCGGCGTCCCAGCCGTCGATGTCGTGCGTGGCGTCGGTTTCGGCTACGCCTAGCGCCTGCGCCTTTTTCAGAGCTTCGTCGAGGCTGAGGCCATTTTCCATTTCACTGAGGATCACGTTGGTCGTGGAATTCAGGATGCCGTGAAATCCTTGCAGATGAATCGCGGGTAGTTGAGCGAACAAAGAAAAGATGGGGACGCCATCCATCACGGTGGATTCGAACAGAAAGCGCTTGCCTTGCGCAGCAGCTAGGTCGCGGAGTTCGCGGTAAGCGTGGACGATTGGTCCTTTGTTGGCGGTGATGGCGTGGGCTCCGTGCTCGAGGGCGGCGCGGATATGATCGATGGCGGGCTGGCCGGTTTCGACGTTTAGCGACGTGGCTTCGAAGAGGACGTCGGCCTGGGCGGCTTTCAGCCAGTCGCGGACGTTAGTTGACTTCTGATCAGTTTCCGGGCTTTTAGCGGGCGAGGGCGCCCGCTCCACACAAGCCTTGGCATCGAGACCATCCGGGTCGGCGATCCATCCTAGACGGCGGGTTGCGATTCCCGTGATGCGGAAGGAGATTCCGTGGCGCTCGCGGAGTTCCTGCTCGCGGTCTTCGAGCAATTGCGCGAGAGTGCGGTTTACGTTGCCGAAACCCAGAAAGCAGAGGTTGTAGGTGCGAATGCGGACTCCCTCGCGCGGGGGCTAAAGCCCCGATCAATTCACCTCGCTAACGCGGCGCTGAAGCGCCGCTCTTCCACGGTACAGTTGAGGCCCGTTTTGGCGCCTTCAGCGCAGCAGGGACAAATGAATCTGCCGGCGTGCTGCCGGCGCTACTAACCCATCACCGTGGTGTGCTCGGGCATTACTTTATAGATGACGCGCACTTCGCCGGGCTGGCCGTAGGGATATTTGTCGACGCCGAGATATTTCTTGGCCATCTTGTCGATGTGCGCGCTGGCGCCATCCTCGGTGATCTCGACCACGCGGCCGCGAATTTCGAGATAGCGATAGGGATTCTCCGGGTCCATTAACGTCATGGCTACGCGCGGATCGCGGCGGACGTTTTTATCTTTCTGGCGTCCCTTGGCGGAATTGAAGATAACGTGTTCGCCATCAAAGTCGCACCACACCGGCGTCACTTGTGGGCGGCCGTCGGGCATCAGCGTGCCCAGGTTAGCGAAGGCTCGCTTCTGAAACAGATCGCGATATTTTTCGGGGATGACTGGCGACATTAGGGCCTCCTTGCGGCGGTGCTGTGGAATCGAAAGCACATTATAGACGGGAGCGGCAACGACCGCCCTGATTTGCTGCGCGGCGGCGGCCCCGAGTATTCTTGCAGCCGCGAATGCCACTTTTGGAGGAGAAGACCGTATGCGGCTGAAACCGCGATTAGCATTTATGCGGGTTTACAACGCGACTCGAAGACGCGCCCTTTCAAAGCAGAGTCGCGGATCGAAGTTCGTTGTCCTGCTGGCGGCAATGGTTTTTCTGCTTTCAGTGCTGACATCCGCGCAGACCAGCAAGTATCCGCAGACTATCGTCTTCATGACCGACTTCGGCCTGGTCGACGATTCCGTCGCGCTCTGCCGGGGCGTGATGTATTCCATCATGCCGGACGTTCGCATCGTCGACCTTACGCATCAGGTGACGCCGTTTTCCATTCTCGATGGCGCACGGTTTCTTTATGGCGCAACACCTTATTTTCCTGCGGGAACGGTTTTTGTCGTCGTGATCGATCCCACCGTTGGCAGCACGCGCAAAGCCATCGTCGCAAAGTCGAAGCGCGGACAATATTTCGTGCTGCCCGATAACGGCCTGCTCACACTGGTGGAACAACGCGACGGCATCGAGGGCGTGCACGAGATCACAAATCCCGACTGGATGATTGGCACCAAGATGTCGTCGACATTTCATGGCCGCGACATTTTTTCTCCCGCGGGAGCGCACGTGGCGCGTGGCGACGACTGGACTACCGCTGGTCCCGAGGTCGCGGTCAAGGATCTCGTACGGCTGAACCTGCAGCTGGCCAAGCTTGATGACCGGGGACTGACGGGGGAAGTGATCGCGACCGACGGCCCGTTCGGCAATCTTGTAACCAACGTGGATGCCGAGGTTTTCTTCAAGCTCGGCTACCAGCGCGGCCAGGAGGTTCGGGTGAAGTTGGGTGACAAGGAGATGAAGATCAAGTTTGTGCGGACCTTCAGCGATGTGGCGCTGGGGAAACCGCTGTTATACATCGATTCGCGCGGACGTTTTGCCATGGCTGTGAATCAGGGGAGTTTCGCTGCAGTGTATGGAGTAAAGCCGCCGGTGGAATTGTTTATTCCGCGAGAAGGAAAATAACTACTCATCGCTTTGAATGCGCGGCAGCACGGCGCGCAGCAGCGCTTCGAAACTGATCTTGACCCGCTCGCCGGTTTCCATCACTTCCTGATGCGAGAGCGGTTGGTCGAGGATGCCGGCCGCCATGTTGGTGACGCAGGAGATGGCGAGCACTTTGATTCCCATGTGACGGGCGGCGATCACCTCGAGCGCGGTCGACATGCCCACCAGATCGGCGCCAATGGTTCGGAGATACTTGATCTCGGCAGGCGTTTCGTAACTGGGACCGAGCAGGGCCGCATAGACGCCTTCGTGCAGCGTCATTCCGAGTTTGCCGGCTTCTTCCCGCGCCAGCTCGCGATACGATCGCGCATAGGCTTGCGTCATGTCGGGAAAGCGCACGCCGAAACGGTCGTTATTGGGGCCGACCAGAGGGTTCGTTCCCTGCAGATTGATGTGGTCGCGGATCAGCACCAGCGCTCCCTGCTGATAGTTGAGATTGATCCCTCCGGCGGCGTTCGTCAGGATGACTGCGCGAATTCCCATGCGGCCGAACACGCGCAAGGGGAAGGCTACTTCCTGCGCCGAATATCCTTCATAAAGATGTACGCGGCCTTGCATTGTGGCGACCGGGATTGCACCGGATTTGCCGATCACCATTTGTCCGGCGTGGCCGATCGCGGTAGAGCGCGGAAACGCGGGAATCTCGGCGTAGGGAATTCGCGTCGCATCGCTGAGAGAATCGGCAAAGCCGCCCAGACCGGATCCCAACACCAAGCCAATCTCTGGATGGAGGGGGGTTCGTTGCAGAACAAATTGTGCAGCGGTTTCTGCGCGCGTGAATTGATCGTCCATAACAACGTACTGTAGCGCCGGCGTCTTGCCGGCTGTCGCGAGAGCCGGCCCTGAGCCTGCCGAAGGGGCATCTTGCTCTCGACAGTGGAGGCGTGACGCCTCCACGACAGCCGCGGGGACGGCGGCGCTACTTTCTAATATTTTTTCTCGAACTTCGCGAACTCGCTCTCGAGTTTCCACTGCATGCGGGCGCGTTCATTCGCTGCGAGGAACTGTTCGCATCCGGCTGACGACTTCTCTGCACCCAGAGCGTCGCCCACGCACGCCGGCGCCATGCGAAACACTACTTTCGTATCCGCCCACAGGCTCTGGCCGGGCAGGAAGCTGTGCTCCAGACTTTGCCGGGCCATGCGCTTCAGATCCGCGTACGACAAGTGGTAGCTCTCGACTGCGCGCAAGTATTCATACGTCATGTCACTTCGCGACACGCCCTCGTCGTCGGTAGCCAGCGCAACGGGAACCCCATATTTCATGTAGATCGGCAGGGGATGATCATCGCCGCTGACGCCGAGAATCATGTCATTCGAGGTCAGACAGATTTCGACTAGCACATTACGCTCCGCCATCTCGTGCAGCAAGCCGATGGGATCGTTTTCGTTCATCACGGAAACTCCGTGCCCGATGCGCTCGGCATGCCCACGCTCGATCGACGCGCGAATGTGGAACGTAAGATCCTCCGGCGGCACCAGCCCCATGGCCAGTTCGCCCGCATGCAGCGCGATGTGCACCTTGGGATAAACGCTGTGCAGATAATCAAGCATCGCCATGTGCTCGTTGAAGTCGTGGAGCGGAACGTACCAGTCTTCAGGCATCACCAGATTCAGGCCGACGAATCGCGGGTCGGACGATGCCAGCTCGAAGCCCAACAATATCTGCGCGAACACAATTTCATGCGGCAGTCCGCGCAGCACCTGATAAAGATAGCGGACGGTCACATCGCATCCGGGTGCGGCATCGGGAGTGCCACACTTGAGAATCTCTTTCGCGCGGGCATCGTCGGCGGCCAGTCGCTTGCTAGTCTCCGCGGCCACATCCTTCAGGCCGGCGCCGAGCAGCGCGTCGCGCATCTTTGCGTAATCCGGAGTCCAGTCAACTTTTCCCGCCAGTCGCGCCGCTGCGCCTCCATCGGCAGTGTGCATGAACTCGACGTATTGCAGGTGATCCATGCCAGCGCGATTCGTGGATGCAGCGATCATCTCGGCGGCGTGAGTGTCCGCGGCCACTCCGAATTTGTCGAAGCTGGCGAAGAAGTGGTCGTGGCCTGATTCGTCGCCCGGCTTCCAGTTGCGCATTGACCAGGCGTCGATCATCTGATTGTAGAGCACATGATCGCCGTAACTGCAGCGCGCCGCGGGTTTTGCCGTGTAGTTTTCGCAGGAGTCGCAAGGCGGCGCCAGTAGCCGCGACGAGGTTCGGTCCACGCAGAGGCCGGCCGAGGCCGCGAAATCCACCAGGTCTTCTGCATAAACCGCGCCGTACAGATGATTGTGCAGGTCTCCACCCTTTGGCAGGTCGCGTAAAAAGGCCAACAGCAGCGGCGGCTGCTTGCGCACGGATTCAAGGTACCGGGACGTGCGCTGTTCGGAAGTCTGGGCCGCGGCCGCCACGGCGGTCAGCAGCAAGGCGCTGGCCAGCTGGATAAGCAAGCATCGGCGCAGCACCCCACGCATAGTCCGTGGCACGATCAAGCCTCCCGGAGCAATTCAGAATGAAGTCTCGAAGTCAGGAAAGGAATTGTAATCTCTCGCGGGCGTTGTCTCCAAAGGTGGATGGGATGCGAAAGATGGGTGGATAGAAATCTTAGCGCAGCCAAACGATCGCAGCCACGACGACGGCGACCACCAGCATCGCTGCGATTATGTACTTGTTGGTGGCAAACCATGATCGAGACTCAAGTGCGGAGCCTGAGAACGGAGCAGAGTGGGAGCCCGAAAAATCTGCGGTCAGAACCGCACTGCCAAGCGTCGAGATATCCGGAGACGAAGCTGCGGCAGCGGTTGCGGTGCCGGCTGCTTTGAGCGGAGCAGGGATCGGTTTCTGTGGGGTCACGCTGCCGGCCGCGGCGGCCTGAGAAAGGCGCTGGCCGCGCCACTGTCTCTCTTCGCACTCCACGCAGAACGCGCGGCCCTGCGATACCGGAAAACCGCAGGCCTGGCACTTTCGCAGATTCCTCAACATAGGAGGCACCGAAACTTCCGCCGCGGCGTCAGCGGACCGGCTGGCGCTGACTGGATTCTGCATTGCGGCCGACCAGAATAGCGACTTCTTGGCGGCGGGTGCAGGCGTGGTTTCTGTCGTCGTTGCTTTCAGTTCTGGCAGTGGAAGGCTTACGGGTACCTGAACCACATCCGGAAGCGTACCGGTGACCGGAGATTTCACCGGTGCCGTCTCGACCACAGCCGCCGGTGGAGATGGCTGACTTTCTGCGTAAGCTGGTTCCTCGGCGGCGGGCAGAGTCTGGGTCGCCACGGCATGTTTCACGGCGGTTTCCACCATTCCGCTCAAGCGTTGCAAGGCGGAAATGTCGCGCTCCTCGAAAGCTTTCGGCTTGCCGGAAAAAAGTTCGAAGACGCCGAGTACTTGCTGCTCGCTCACGATGGGCATCACTACCACCGACGCAATGCCCAACTGGCGGCAGCCTTCGCGGTTCACCCGCGGATCGCGTTCGGTATCGTCACAACGCAAAGCCTTGTGCGTGCGAACACTTTCGCCCGAAAGCCCATATTCCATGGAGAGCAGTGCGCCTAACTCGGGAGCATTCGGCCCGACGCTGGCCCGGCACAGCATGTCATTATGTTGGCCGCGGCGCAGGGCAATGGCTGCGCCATTGGCTCCGGTAATATACTGGGCGCGCTCGGCCAGCAAGTGCAGCGCGGCATCGAGGTCGCTGTAGGCCATTTCGGCCAGCGAGCGCGCGCCGTCCTTGCCGGGAACCCGCGGGCCTGGATCCTGCAGCATCGGCAGATGCGCGCTCGCGGCCGAGATGCTCGCCATTGCGGATCGAGTTGCGCTGCTACCTGCCATGTCCCCCTCCACCGCAGCCGAACCGCGGTTGGGAATTGATTTGGTCTATTACTTTTTTATCTATTACTTAACGGTCGTTACCGGACGATCCGTCATTTGACGACGCGTGGCGCGCGTGCCAGTTTCGTCGAGTCGAGACGGCGGGGGCGCGATCCGGCCTGTCCGGGACTCATTTTCAATTTTCAGGATGCTGTACTGGGAGTCTGCATCGGAGAGGTGATCGTGTCAAGTGCCTGCGGTTGGCATTTGGAAATTAGTAATGAAGCGGCGCCAAATCAGAACTGCCTACCCAGCTCGCTCCCGCACCGCGGTATTTGCCAACCGGTTGGCTTCGACATTGTCTTCGCGAGGAACGTGCGAGATGGAGAAGCTGAGGGCGCGAGCCAGCTTGCGGCAAGTCCAATGCAGAGAATACAGGCGAGAACTGCGGCAGATGTACTCGCCGCGCATCTGGCGTACCACTACTTCGGAGTCAGAGTAAACGTGCAACGTCTTGGCTTTCAGCGAAACTGCACACTGCAGCGCTTCCAGCAGCGCCACATACTCGGCTACGTTGTTATCCTGGTGTCCAATCCATTTGGCGATGCGGATGGGTCCGCTTTCGCAGCCGTCGATCACCACGCCAATGCCTGAGGGCCCGGGATTGCCCAGGGAACCACCATCCACGTAGGCCACGAGTTCTGACATCAGTGCTTCTTTGTCTGCTACAAGCAAGATGCGCCGAGAATGTTTCTGCGTCAAGATGAATTATTCGCTTCGACTGAGGATTTCCCGTTCTTCGGAACGTTGTGAAGATTTTTGTGTAAAACCGGCGCTGAATTCCCAACGCATATCGGTAACTTTCTGTGCTTCAATAGCTTGCACTTTCTGTTATCCACAGGATGAATCCCGTGCATTGCACCAATAGTTTGCGTTGACATTTATGAATGCTCTGTTAAGGTTGCTCCCGTCGACGGTTGAAAGGGACAGCGAATTAAACCTTGCTGCCCGAAGTAGACTGAGTGATCAGCCTAGCAGGGCAACCTGAGAGGCAGCCCGAACCCGAAAAAACCGACGGCGCTGCGAGGTGCAGTTGGGGTTTGGGACTGTGAAAACAGTGATCGCATCAAGGGGCTGTGACGGTACATGCGTCCACGCTGTGGGCTCCCTCGCAGGAGGCGGCAGCTAGAGCATAACCAATGTCACGGCCCTTTCAATTTTTTCCCTCCTGTTTGTTTCCTAACTAGAACCAACATTCCTGCAAGAAGCTGCCGACAAGGATGCTATTCTCTCCCCGCAGACTTGTAACTCGCTCTTCTTGAGAGTGGAGAACTTTATGCACCGCCTTGTCGCCATCGGCCTTGCGCTTTGTCTTGGCTCCGTATCCGCACTGTGCCAGGAGAACAAGAGTGCGGCTCCCGGCCATTATTTATTTGCCTGGACCGGCGATGTCGCGCACAAGGGCAACGATTTTCTGGCCGTCATCGATGCCGACCCATCCTCGCCGTCTTATGGTCGTCTCGAAACTACCCTCGCCACCGATCAGCAGACCAAGCGCGTCCATCACACGGAATACATCATGCCCGCCAGTGGCATGCTCTTTACGAACGATCACGATGCGGGCCGCACCTTCATTTTTGATCTGCGCGACCCGCTCCAGCCGAAGATCGCCGCTTCTTTCACCGACATGGCCGGCTATATGCATCCGCACTCCTACCTTCGGCTGCCGAACGGCCACGTGCTGGCAACCTTTCAACACTCGCACCATGATATGGACGAAAATTCCCTCGGCAAGAGCGGCGGCCTGGTCGAAATCGACGACTCCGGCAAGGTAATCCGATCCGCCAGCAGCGCCGATCCCGCATTTTCCAACGCACTGCTCACGCCCTACAGCCTGGTCGTCCTGCCTGATCTCGACCGCGTCGTTTCTACGAATTCCGCCATGGACGATGAGGATCTGTTCCGCGGACTTACCTACCAGGTCTGGCGGCTTTCTGATCTTAAGCTGCTAAAGACCATGTACTTCGATCAGGGAGATAATCACTACGGCGAGATCAGTCCGGAAGAACCGCGTCTGGGCCCTGATGGCGCCATCTATGTACAAACGCTCGCCTGCGGGCTCGAGCGCATTATAGGGATCAGCACCGACGAGCCTAAATCGCAGCTGGTCTACTCGTTTCCCGCCTCGTTTTGCGGTGTTCCTACCATCGTTGGCCACTATCTCCTGCAGAGCGTTCTATACCTTCATAGCGTGATCGTGCTTGACATCGCCGATGGAGCGAAGCCAGTCGAGGTTTCCAGACTTAAATTCGACGATAACTTTTATCCGCACTGGACGGGGTGGGACCCGAAAACCCGCCGCATCGTGGTCACCGGCGGCGGAGCCGGCGAGCCTCGTCTTTATCTTCTTAGGTTTGATTCCGCGACGGGCTCGGTTTCAATGGATGACGCTTTCCACGATGCCGACGGAAAGCCGGGCTTTAAATTCGCGAACCGGGATTGGCCGCACGGGTGGAAAGGCTCAGGCGTGCCGCACGGAGTCGTTTTCTCACGTTGAGCTGTGATCGTTTCCGAACGAAACGCCTCGCATGCGCTGGAAAATCGATTCCTGCTCCAGTCTCTCCTGTGGCATAATCTCGGCCCGTAAACATTCCATCTTAATTTTCGTGAGGGAATCGCATGCCTAACAATCCGTTGACGCGCCGGGAATTCATCCACATCGGTACCGGAGCTCTCGCGGCCACGACGGTGGCGGGAAATATCCTGCAGCCGCATCTGCTCTCCGCTGCGCCGCGGCCGGTCGCGCCCAGCGATACCGTGCGCTTCGCCAGCATCGGTACCGGCATTCGCGGGTGCGAACTGCTGCAAGCCTCCACTCGTGTCCCCGGAGTCGAATGTGTCGCAGTCTGCGATCTTTACGACAGCCGCCATATTGCCGCGCAGGAAGCGGTGAATAATCCCAACGTCCTCGCCACTCGCGACTACCGAACCATTCTCGACCGCAAAGATGTCGATGCCGTCATCATCGCCGCAATGGACCACCAGCACCGCCGCATTTTCGAAGACGCCTGCGCTGCCGGCAAAGACGTCTACTGCGAAAAGCCCATGTCGCATGCCCTGGAAGAAGGTTTTTCCATGGTCGAAACCGCACACAAGACAAATCGCATCGTGCAGATTGGCAGCCAGCGCGTCAGTTCCATTCTTTACGCGAAAGCTAAGGAAATCTACGACTCAGGCAAGCTAGGCCAGGTCACCGCAATTCAGGCCTATTGGGACCGCAACAGTCCCAGCGGAGCCTGGGTTTACCCCATCCCTCCCGATGCCAGCGAGAAGACGATTGACTGGAATGCATTTCTCGGCAGCGCTCCCAAGCGGCCTTTCGATCCGGTGCGTTTTTTCCGCTGGCGCTGCTTCACCGACTACGGCGAAGGCCTGGGCGGCGACCTCTTCGTTCACCTGATCTCTGGAATCCACTTCATCTCCGGCACCAACACGATCGCCGAGCGCGCGCAATCGAGCGGTGGACTCTTCCACTTCAAAGACGGCCGCGAATTCCCCGACCTGATCGAAACCATCTACGACTACCCGAATTTCCGCGTGAGCCTGCGCTGCAATCTGAACAACGATGGCGGAGAGTTTATCGGCTTTTACGGAACCAAGGGGACGCTGATCATCAAGGATTCCACCTTGAGTTACAAGCCGCAGGACACACGTCCCGAGCCGGAGGGTTACTCGATTGGCGGCTGGCCGCGCGCCTTGCGGGAGCAGTATCTCAGGCAGTGGCGCGAAGAGCATCCGCCGGTCGCGCCCTTCTCTTCGCAAGTAGACGAGGAAGCCGAATCCTACACCTTGCCCCCGGGATACAGCGACGTAGTCGACCACGAGGCCAACTTCTTCAACGCTGTGCGGAGCCGCAAACCTGTCACGGAAAACGAAATCTTCGGCAACCACTCAGCCGTCGGCTGCCATCTGGCGAACTTCGCTTACTTCAATAAGTCTGTCGCTGTGTGGGACGCGGGTGCGAAGAAGATTGCGAAGGGGTGAAGCATTGGGCTGGAGCAGTGAGCCAGCCAGTTTGCACTCAGCCCAGAATCAGCGCCACTGCGATCGCGGCAATTGCCAGTTTCACCAGCCAGCCCACAGCCCAGGACGCCGCAATCGCCGGAGCCAGCTTCACCCACAGTGCGTTAACGACGGTCAATGGCAATGGCCCGATGAGCCAAATCGCCAAGGCCAATTTGAGAACTGCGCGGTATGTGTGAAGGTGCAGGCCGCTACAGAGCAGAACAAAAACCCCGCACGTAAGAAAGGGAAACAGGCTTGACCAGAGAATAGCCTTGTTTTCTCCCTGGCCGCCTCGATACCGCCAGATCTCCGGACGCCGGTCGTAGCGTTTGTAAAGCCAGTCGCCAGCGAACAGCCAGTCGGTCATCGAAGATACAAATCCGCTCGCCAACACTGCCAACGCGATTCGGCCCCAAGGCATATTTTCCCTACTGTGTCCCGCGCTGGGTTCCGCGGCATGTCACGCAGCCACTTCGCCGGCAATGATTTCGTCGATGTAGCACCAGATCCAGTCTTCTCCGGGCTCGATCGACCGCATCACGGGATGGCTGGTGTGATGAAAATGTTTGGTGGCATGTTTGTTTTTCGACGAATCGCAGCATCCCACGTTCCCGCAGACCATGCACATCCGCAGGTGAACCCATATGTCGCCAAGTTTGACGCACTCTTCACAGACGTCAGTGTTGGTAGTCCTGAACTTGATCTGATCCAGATGCTTGCATTTCTTAGCCATCTTCGTCCCCCTTGTCATCCTGAGCGGAGTTTGTACTTCGCGAAAGCGAAGCACAACCGCAGTCGAAGGACCCCTTGCACGCCTGCGCCACCGGCGGCTCGGCAAGGCGTTTCGGCAACCGCGCTAAAGTCTCTCCAGTTCTTTCCGATCCCACTTCGCCAGATTCGCTCCCGCCTCGTAAGTGCTCTGCAAGAAACTCAGCAATGCCTCCCGGGGCGAAGCGCTGCGCCGCACGTCGTCATACATCAACAGAAATTCCTTCATTTGCGGATGATAAAAAGCCGCCGGCTGCACTTTCTGCTCGGCAAAACCGGCCGGCTCCGGCGCGGCATAGGCGTAGAACGCCGGGCCTTTAATATCGCCGCCGCCGGGCCAGAATCCTGCGCTGATCACTTCGTGCGAATAAGCTTCGCGTGTGACCGGATCGGCGCCCACGCGTTCCGGAGCGTGCCGCCCGGAGAACCGCGTCACGCACAGATCGAAGCTTCCCCAGAAGAAATGCACCGGACTGTCCTTTCCGATGAATCGGGCGCGGAATTCCCAGAAGACGTTGTCACACAAAATCAAGATTTGCCAGAAGCGATGCGCATATTCGGGATCGTAAGAAGCGTGCTGCGTGTCGCTGGTAAAGCGCACCGGATTTGGCACCTCGCACGGCATCGGCCAGATTTTCACGTCGATGCCGAGTGACCGCAACGCGGACGTGAATTCTGCATAGAAGTCGGCGACCGATTCCGCCTTCAGCGCGAAAGTCTCCGACGACCCCCAGCTGGTCTGGATGATCAGCTTGTGATCGACAAAGTCAAATTGAATCTCGAAGTTCCCGCCGTTATAAGGAATCGCAGAAGTGGTGAGTCCGCGCGCGTTCACATACAGCGCAACCTCCCACCAGTGATTGACGCGCGGGCTAAGCGCCAGCCGCACCTTACCGACAATCTGCGTCCACATGTGCAGGGTGGCATAAGTATCTTGCCAGGCGTCGAGCGGTAATTCAGGCCAGGAATTCTGATTCAAGCTGTCGGGAAGCGCGGCCATGTTTTTTATTGACTCATCCTATGTTCACAATCCGGATCAGCTTTTGAGGGCCTCTTGACCCGAGGGTTCTTCCGTTTTCCAGTTTGCCAACCGACCAATTCTCCTTTTCGTAGAACGCTACCTGCACAGGATGCGTATGACCTTGCCGAAGCTGCTCGGCTACTTCATCCAGGACACGTTGCTGCCCCGCTGCGTCTGTTACGCCAAAAACTGCTATGTCGTTGTAGTAAGAGAGAAATATTCCCCGCCTTTGTACCCCGCAGCCGACGGCGGGGCGACCCGGCGTCACCTTAGATTCGGGTATCACGTTAGAGCTGGTGGCGGCTCGGTCAAGGCCGGGGCACTCGCCTAAGCGGTCGGCCCCTGTCGCCACAAACTGCATACCGAAGCTGAACAAGGTGTGAAGAATGGTTAGTGGAATCGCGACCGCGAGGACGTAGGGGCGCAATTGTCGAATAGTGGCGCGGCGCATTACTCCGCCGACGGCCAGGGCAAGACCCGTCAGACACAGAAAAACGCACAAAGGCGGATAAAACAAATCTGCCCATGATATTGCATATCTGGAATTCTCCCAGACCTTGAAAATGTTGTGGCGTTCGAGCAAATAGTTTAAGGCGAGTCCGCTAGCCAGGAGCAGCAGACCGATCAATATTGGATTCCTGTTGCTAAGATTTCCGTTCGTGCCTGCGTCGGTCATACCTACCGCCAGTTGTTGGTGCGTGGCTGGCCACTCGTCGGCATTATAGACCGCGTCAATGCCGCTGTCTTTCCGCGCCTCTAGCCTCATTGGAGCTACGCGGTCTTCTTCTTCGCGTAAAACCTGCGCACTTTGGCGCGGTTGCCGCATTGTTTCATGCTGCACCAGCGGCGGTGATGATTCTTGCTGGTGTCGAGAAAGAACCACTGGCAGGTGGGCGAAGCGCAGGTGCGCACCAGAGCCAGATCGCTTGAGGTGAGCAGGTCGGCGGCGGCCCGCGCAATCGGCCGGAGCATTGCGCTGAGCGAAGATGTCATCGGCTCGAGGCGCCACTGCAAGCGTCCGTCGGCCTCCGGTATTTTTCCTTCGGCAATTTTAGGTTGCGCCTGCTTAGGTTGTACCAGCCACGAATGCAGCGCGGCGTCGTGCAGATTCGTATTGAGCCTGTCCATTGCAAGCTGCGGCGCGGTTTGCTTTTTCACCACAGCGGAAAAAATGTCGTACAGCGCCTCGCGCAGATTGCGGGCGCGGCGCATCGCCTCCTGTGCCTCATCGGGCATCAGGTGAACCCGCTCGTAAAAAAAATCCAACTCCGCGGGTGTAAGGATTCCCGTGTCTTCGCCGAAGCGCGCCAGTTCATAGAAGCTCTTCAGCAATTCTTTAGGTTGGCCGCTAGGGCGATTGTCGAGCGTGTTGATGAAATCGAGGCAGACATTTCCCATCAGTTCGAAAAGTGGAGGTTGGCGTCTCTCGGGTTTGGTTTCCATGATGAATTCGAGGAGATCTTCTCTCCTGATCATATAACCACTAAAAACATCTTGACAAGTTATATCACGTCGCCTAACATCGCTACTAACCTGTTAAACAATAATAACAGGTTAGTCAACGCAACCGGAGGGTTTACATGATTCCCCATCACTCCGCGCAGATTAAAACCATGCTTCGCAGCGGCAAGATGATGCATATTGGAGGTAGACCCGTGATTGTTCCGGAGCCACGTATGAACGCGAATTCGCACGATCGCAGCCACGCCATCAAGGTGGCGCTGGCCTTTGTGGCGATCTATGTCATATGGGGCTCGACTTACCTTGCGATCCGGTACGCGGTTGAGACGATTCCGCCGCTGGTGGCCGCGGGAATCCGGCATTCCATCGCGGGCGCCATCATGCTGGCTTGGGCTTACTGGCGCGGGTTTCGCCCGACGCGGGCAGAGTGGGTTGCAGGGTTTGTACTGGGCGCGCTCTTCTTCTTAATAGGCCACGGCTCGCTGCACTGGGCGGAGCAGTACGTAGCTTCGGGGCTGACTGCGCTGCTGATTGCTACCGAACCAATGTTTATTCTGGTGTTGGGTTGGATGATGGGACAGCAGAAGATCAGCCTGCTCAGCGGGCTGGGCCTGGGTCTTGGGGTGGTGGGCGTGGCCATGCTGACAGGCGCGGAACTCACGGTGAAAGGGTCAAGCCTGGTAGGGCTGCTGGCGGTGTTGCTTGGTTCTTTGTCGTGGTCATTGGGCGTCGTGATTTCACCGCGGCTGAAACTGCCGTCTGATGCGCTGGGGCGAACCGCACTGCCGACGATCTGCGGAGCATTGCTGCTGCTGATCGCGGCGGGAGTTACGGGCGAGTTCCGCGAGACGCATTGGTCGAGCATCACGGTGCGGTCTCTTTTTGGATTGGGCTACCTCATCACGTTTGGGTCGGTGATTGCGTTCACGGCCTATACATGGCTGTTGCAGCGGGTTCCGCCGGCGCTCGTGGCGACGCACACATATGCGAATCCTGTCGTGGCAGTTTTACTGGGATGGTTTCTTGCACACGAGCCTTTGACGTTGCGGGTGGTGCTGGCGTCGGTGGCGATTCTGGGTGCGATTGTGCTGATCCGGCGGGGAGAACGTACGGCGGTGGTCAAGCTTCCGGCGGCAGTTCCAGAGGTTGACAAGATTGAGACGTCGGAGGAGTGCGCTTAGGGCATCTTCCACGCGGGAAGACCGGCGCTACTGTCGGGAGTTGCGGCTACCGCTAGTGCTGGTCGCGGCGGCGGAGGTAGTCGATGAACATTTGTTCTACGGGTTTGTCGTAGGCCATCAGGACGTGGCGGACGGTGTGGCCGCTGACTACGTGGCAGACTTCTTCGGCCAGGTTTTTTGCGTGATCGCCGGCGCGTTCGAGGGACTGGGTCATGAAGATGATCTGAAGACTGGCCTGGCGGGCGATGTTTTCGGGATTCTCGATGTGGCGGAGGAAGATCAGATTGCGCAGGCGGTCGATCTCGGCGTCGGCGCGGAGAACGTCGACGGCTTTGCCTACGTCGCGGCTCGAGAAGGCATCGCCAACGTCGGTCAGCATTTTTTCGAGAATGGTGGCCATGTGGGTGAGGTCGCGGGTGTCTTCGGAATCGATGCGGCCGGAAGCCGCTTGCGCGCTGTTGGCGAAGCTGAGGAGCAGGTCGCCGATGCGTTCAAGGCTGATCATGAACTTCATACAAGCGAGGAGCTCGCGAGCTTCGGCGGGCTCGACTTCGGTGATGACCGAAGTGACGGCGCTGTCGATTTCCATGTCGAGGGTATCGAGTTCGCGCTCGCGCTGGCGGAGTGAGTTGAGCAGCGGGTTGGAGCCGGTGGCGATGCCTTCGGCGGCTGCTCCGGCGGCTTCCTTGGCCAGACGACAGGCTTCGATCGTGCGCCGGACAATGTGATGATGGGCCGGTTCGGGAGTGGCGCTTTCGACGCGGGCAGTACTCATGGGGGTATCCCTCTGGCGCGGGGCGTAACGGCGCAGACCGGTTGACTCGCTGGACCTATTGTGCCGCTGATAAGAAGAGATGGTCAACGGCTAAGGATAGCTTTTCTCTTGCGGATATGGGTTACGGGAAAGTGAATTTTAGGTGGTTTTTCTTCGGCGGTTTTAGTGACTGTGCTGTTGCTTCTTCGCTGCCTTGCGTTGCGCCTTCTGATATTTCTTCATCTGCTTCTGTTGTCTCTTGGCTGCTTTCTTTGCTGCTTTCTGGTACTGCTTGGCCGCCTTTTTAGCCTCGCGGCTATTCTCTCCGATACTGCGGTTTTCATGCTGAGCGGTTGCTGGTATTGACCAGGGAGCACTGGCGGCGGCTAGCAGCAGGATGGCGGCTGTTCGTTTCATCACATTTCCTGAACGTTTCGTGACGGCAATCCTGCAAACGATTTTAGCACCGCGAGTGAAAGGGCCGGCGGGACGCCGGCGCTACTGTTCTGGTTCACGCAGTGGGGAGGGTGAACAGGAAGCTGGAACCGTGGGCTAGTTCGCTTTCGGCACGGATGGTGCCGCCGTGGGCGAGCATGATGTGCTTGGCGATGGCGAGACCGAGGCCGGTGCCTCCGGATTCGCGGGAGCGGGCTTTGTCCACACGATAGAAGCGTTCGAACAGGCGTGGGAGATGCTCGGAGGCGATGCCGGCGCCGAAGTCCTTGACGAAGAATTCTACGGCATGCGGAACGGCGCGGGCGCCGAGAACGATCCGTCCGCCGGATGGGCCATATTTCATGGCGTTGTCGATCAGGTTGGAAAAGACCTGGTGAATGGCTTCGCGGTCGGCGAGGACGGAACGCAGATGCTGAACCGGCGAATCTTCGTTGTGCGGAGAATCGTGAACGTGCTCGTCTTGAATCTGCCCGTCTTGAATGTGCAGGTCTTGAATCTGCAGGTCAATCCCATGATTGCGGGCTATTTCGCGGAAGCTCTCTTCGGCGTCGTGGAGAAGTTCGGCGGGTGGAACAGGTTCCATGTCGAAACGGGTTTCGCCCGATTCGACGCGCGCCAAAGCAAGGAGATCTTCAGTAAGGCGGGACATGCGAGCGGAATTCTTGCGAATGATTTCGAGAAACTCGCGCGTGGGAGCGCCGTTGTCCGGAGTGCTGTCGAGCAAAGTTTCCGCGTAGCCCTGAATCGAAGTGAGAGGCGTCCGCAGCTCATGGGAAACGTTGGCGATGAAGTCGCGGCGGGTTTTTTCGACGCGCTCGGTTTCGGTGAGGTCGCGGAGCACGGCGACGGCACCTCCAGCCGGAAGAGGGGCAGCGGTGACATCGAAAGCGCGCCCGGGGACGATGGAAGTGGCGCGGGCAGTTTTGACTTCATGGGTGGTCGTGGCTTCTTTGACGGCGGAGAGGAAGTCTGGGTCGCGGATGGTTTCCTCGACAGGTTGCTGCAGGCGGGCGCCTTGCGGAACGAGGTGGTCCATGGGTTGATTGGCCCACTGCACGTGGCCATCGGCGCTGACCGCAATGACGGCGTCCTGCATGCTGTTGAGCAGCGTTTCGAGCTGGCGCTGGCTGGAGCGGACGGCGGCGAAACTTTCTTCAACGCGGCGAGCGGTTTTATCGATGGCGCCGGCGACGCGGCCGACTTCGTCCTGCGAAGTTTCGAGGATACGGGCGTGGAGATCGCCGTCGGCGATGCGGCCGGCGACGTCGACGATGCGTTCGAGGCGGCGGGCGGTCCAGTTGGCGGCGACGGCGGCAACTACAAGGGCGAAGAGGAAGGCGAGTACGGAAGCAAGTTCCAGGCGGTGGCGCATCTGGAGCGAGACGGCCTCGACATCAGAGAGCGGATAGGCGAGGCGGACGGCGCCGCCGAGCATGGCGTCGAAAGTTATGGCGGTAGCCAGAATGACGACCGCAAAGGCCGCCATCAGCTTCAGGAAAATCCCGTTTCTCACTTCTTTCTCACTCTCGCCACTTCTCTATCTCTCTCTCGCCCCGACTCTTTATCGAGCTCACTTTGGGGCCTCGAAGCGATAGCCGGCGCCGCGCACGGTCTTGAGGTAGCGCGGGTTTTCCGGGTCGGGTTCGATTTTCTCGCGGATTCGGCGGACATAGACGTCGACCGAACGCGGGGTCACATAGGAAGTGTCACGCCAGACGGAATCAAGAAGATGATCGCGGGAAAAAACGCGGCCAAGGTGGCGGGCGAAATAATCGAGCAGGCGAAACTCGGTAGCGGTGGTGGGAACGGTCTGTCCACGGACGGTGAGGGTCATCGCGGCAGGGTCAATAGCAATGTCGCCGACCTTGAGCGGGCTGGGCGGAAGCGGCCGCTCAAAGCGTCGGAGCACGGCCTTGACGCGGGCCACGAGCTCGCGGGGACTGAAAGGCTTGGCGATGTAGTCGTCAGCTCCGATCTCGAGACCGAGCACGCGGTCGGCTTCGCTGCTCTTGGCCGTGAGAAAAATCACCGGGACGGCTGCGAGGCCCACGGTTTGGCGGACGGTGCGGCAGAGCTCGAGTCCGTCTTTGCCGGGAACCATGATGTCGAGGATGAAAAGAGCGGGACGCTGGCGTTCGGCGTCGGCGATCACGCTGGAGCCGTTGGGATAGACGCGCACGGCGAAACCATCGTTCTCCAGGTGGTGGCGAACGAGGCGGGAGATATCAGGATCGTCTTCGACGACGAAGATGCTGGGTTTCACGGGTTTATTGTAGCGAAGCGAGTACCTAGTACCTAGTACCGAGTGGCTGGTTCGGAGTTGCGGGGCGTATTTTTATCGGATTGTAACAATCAGGTTGGCGGCGGGGTCGAGGTGGAAGTGAGCGTTCGGGGGGATTACCGTGGTGGCACTGTATTCGGTGATGATCGCGGGGCCGGAGTGGATCTTTCCTGGTCTCAGCGCGTCGCGAGAGTAGATTTGCGTAGCTAGTTTCTTGTTGTCGAATTGGACTGGGGCTTTGGGCGTGGAAGGCGAGCCGAGTTTTGCTCGGCCTGGACCCCTCGGCGTCGCTCGGGGAAGGCTCACGAGGGCGGCCGCCCCCACATGGGCCGTGATGGTCTTCAACCTTGTGGATTTTACTGACGCGCGGAGGCGGAGAGTTACTAATTCTGCTTCGCGCGTTGGGTGGGCGTAGCCGTAGCGGCGGTAGTGTTCTTGCTCGAATTTCTTCAGCAGATCGTTCGTGTACGGCAGGTTCAGTTCGTATCCCTGGCCGCGGTAGCGGAGATCAACACTGCCCTGATAATTCACTTTTCCTGGCCAGGCTTCGTTTTGAAAATCTTTGGCGGCTTGTTTCTGCAGGGAAGAGAATTCCTCATTCAGTTGCTGGGTTGGGAGTTTGCCGGAGACGCGCCACAGGATGGTGCGGGAATAATCCTTGACGACGTCGCTTACCAGGATGCCGAGAGCGGAAAGCGCGCCGGGGAACGCGGGCACGATCACGTGTGGGATGCTCAGAGCCTCGGCTAAGGCGCAGGCGTGGAGACCCCCGGCGCCGCCGAAGGCTACGAGAGCGTAGGTGCGGGGATCGCGGCCGCGTTCGATGGAGACGACGCGGATGGCTTTCTCCATAGTGGAGTTGACCACGCGGATCACGCCGGCGGCAAACTTCTCGATGGTCAGCGTGGTTCGTTGCTGCTTCAGCCACTCGCGAGTTACGCGTCGGGTGCGGTCGAGATCGAGAGTGAAATCGCCGCCGAGGAAGCGCATGGGTTGCAGGCGGCCTAATAAGAGGTTGGCGTCAGTGACGGTGGGCTGGGTGCCGCGGCCGTAGCAGATGGGGCCGGGATCGGCGCCAGCGGATTCGGGGCCTACGCGGAGAACGCCTGCGGCGTCAAAGCGGGCCAGCGAGCCTCCGCCTGCGCCTACGGTGTGAATGTCGAGCATGGGGACTCCGATAGGAAGTCCGGCGACCTCGGCGTGGCCGGCGGTGGTGATGGCGCCTTCGACCAGGGAGACGTCGGTGGAAGTGCCTCCCATGTCGAAGGCGATGATGCGCTCGAAGCCGCTGGCGCGAGCGCTGGCGGCTGCGCCGACTACACCTCCGGCGGGACCGGAGAGAACGGTGCGGACGGGTTCGCTCGCAGCGGAGGCGAGTGCGGTGATGCCGCCGGAGGATTGCATTACAAAGATGCGGGCCTCGGGGGCTGAAGCCCCAACATTTTCGTGAGCGCTTTTCGCGGCGCTGAAGCGCCGCTCTATACGGTATTTCAGAGGCCGGTCCCCGCGGAATTGTTTTGCACGGCGCTCAAGGTTTTCCAGATAACGCTGCATTACCGGTTGCAGGTAGGCGTTGATGACTACCGTGGAGGTGCGTTCGTATTCGCGAAATTCGGGGAGGATTTGGTGGGAGATGGAGAGTGGGCCGCCCAGCTGTTTGAGCGCTTCCGCGACTGCCTGTTCGTTTCCTGGATTTGCGAAGGAGAAGAGCAGGGAGATGGCGATCGACTGGGACCCTTTTGCTTTCAGGTGGAACGCAAGGGATTCCAGGTCCGCCGGCGTGGGCGCCGTTAGGATTTCGCCGTCGCTGGCGGTGCGTTCTTCGATGCCGAAGCGGAGTTCGGCTGGGACTAGCGGCTCGATGTGGTCGAAGAAAAAGTCGTAGAGCTTGGGGCGAGCTTGACGTCCAATCTCGATGGCGTCTTCGAAACCTTCGGTTGTGACCAGAGCGGTACGGGCGCCCTTGCGTTCCAGCAAGGTGTTGGTGCCGACCGTCGTGCCGTGCAGGATTACCAGCTCACCTTGGTGATTGATTTTGCGGAGAGCTTCTGCGATGGCTTGTGAAGGATCGGCTGGCGTCGAAAAAACTTTTAACATTCTCAGGCGCCCGCGGTCGATCCAGACACAGTCGGTGAAGGTGCCGCCGGTGTCGATGGCTACGCGGAGGGGTTGGGAGCGGCGGGGCATGGATTGAATTCGGAGGATTAGAGTAACATTTGCCGCTATGAGATACGCATTTCTGGTCGAGACGTATGCTACTGAGCGGGTGAAGGTGGTCAGCGTGTGGAGCGAGTTTCGGGACGAGAACCTTGCGGCGCGGCCGCGTGGGGATGATCCGCGGGGGCGCAGCGTGCATGAGCAGATGGTGCATCAATGCGTGAGCGAAGACTTGTGGTTCCGCAACATGCTGGGAATCGATGTGGGTGCGCCTCCGCTGCCCAAGCAGGAGACGCGGTTGGACTTCATGAAGCAGTTTGCCGAGGACAGCGGGAAGCGGCTGTCGGCGCTGCAGGAAAAAGATGAAGTGTGGTGGGAAGAGAATGTGAAGTTTTTTGATGTGTCGCGGTCGCGGACGTGGGTGATGACGCGGCGGATGACGCATACGTCGCATCATCGAGGACAGTTGATGGCGATGCTGCGGATCCTGGGGCGGGATGTGCATAGCAATTATGGGCCGACTGCGGATACGGGTGGGTTGATGCAGAATCATGCGCCGACGATTTACGCGTATCGGAGTTTGGAGGAATTGTTTGCCGGCGAGGCCGCTGGGGGTGCGAAGGCAAGGTTGCCAGGAGGTGGAAGCAAAGCGGTCACGGGTAGTAGCACCTGCTTGAGACTCGCTCCGCTCTGGACGGCCGAGGCGGCCGTCCCACATGAGTCGTGACGCTTCCTGTTTATCCCTTCGTGGTGAAGGCCAGAGTCAGCAACGTTTTCTGTTCTACCTCGTGGGCTTTGGCGCTGCCTGTCGCGGGGCTGGCGCTGGAGCTGCGCTTTACTGAGAGCACGTGGCGGTTGCCGGCTATGCGCTGGAGGCGCGGAAGCATGTTGAATAACGCTCCCATGTTCGCCGGCTCTTCCTGTACCCACACGATGTCGCCGGAGTCGCCGTGGCGTGCGAATTCGGCGGCGAGTTCTTTGTCTGGGAAGGGATAGAGCTGTTCCAGAAATACAATGGCTGTGGAATTATCTTTTCTCTTCTTGCGTTCCGCCTGGAGTTCGTGGCCGATCTTGCCGGTGCAGACCAGGATGCGGTCGGTTTCTCCGATTTCAGCGTCCGGAATCACGTTTAGAAAATTCTTGCGAGTGAAGTCTTCGATGGATGAAGAAGCGTCGGCGTGGCGCAGCATGCTTTTCGGGGTGAAGACTACTAGCGGCTTGCGCCAATGGCGCAGGGCCTGGCGGCGGAGCAAGTGAAAATATTGCGCGGCATTCGAAGGCTGCGTGATCTGGATGTTGTGTTTCGCGGCTAGCTGGAGAAAGCGCTCGATGCGGGCGCTGGAGTGTTCCGGTCCCTGGCCTTCGTAGCCGTGGGGGAGAAGCAGGACTAGACCCGAGAGCAGATTCCACTTGGCTTCGCCGGCGGAGATGAACTGATCGATGATGGCCTGGGCTACGTTCACGAAGTCGCCGAATTGAGCTTCCCAAAGAACCAGCGCTTCGGGATAGTCGCGGCTGTAGCCGTATTCGAAGCCAAGGACGCCAGGTTCCGAGAGTGTTGAGTTGTGGATTTCGCAGCGGGCCTGGCCTGGCGCTATGTTCTCCAGCGGGACGTATTCGTTCTCGTTTTCGATATCGATTAGGACCGAGTGACGCTGGTTGAAAGTGCCGCGGCGGGAGTCCTGGCCTGACAGGCGGACCGGGATTCCGGCCTTCGCCAGGCTTGCGAAGGCCAGGGCTTCTGCCATGCCGTAGTCCACGGAGCGTTTGCCCGCGCCCATCTCGGCGCGCTGCTCGAGCAGCTTCTTCACTTTGGGATGAATGTGGATGCCTGCGGGGTATGTGGTGAGGTGAGTGGTGAGGTCGGCTAATTCTTCCGTCGAAAGTCCGGTTTCAACTTCGAATTCCGGTTTGTGCAGGCCGCCATAGTATTGGTCCCAGTATTTGGGCAGGTCGCGCATCAGCGGCTTCTTGGTGACTTTGCTAGCATCTTTCTGCGCGGATTCGAATTCAGCTTTGATGGCGGCAGCTTGTGCAGGCGCGCCGGTTGCGCCGATGTCATCAGCGTAAATTTCCCACAGCGGCGGATGCTCTTTGATCTTTTTGTAGAGCAACGGCTGGGTGATGGTGGGGTCGTCGACTTCGCTGTGGCCGTGGCGGCGGTAGCCTATCAGATCAATGACCACGTCGGTGCCAAAGCGGTAACGGTACTTGGTGGCGAGGCGGGCTACGCGAACGACCGCGTCCACATCTTCGCCGTTGACGTGGAAGATGGGGATGGACTGGCGGCGCGCGATGCAGGCAGCGAAGCGGGTTGAATGTTCCTCGACGTAGCTGGTCGTGAATCCCAGGAGATTGTTAACGATTACATGAATGGTGCCGCCTACGGTGTAGCCGGGGAGGTCGGCGTAGTTCATGGTCTCGGCGAGGATGCCTTGTCCGGCGAAAGCGGCATCGCCGTGGACAATGAGGGGAAGATATTTCTCGCGTCCGCCTTCTCCGGTGCGATCTTGTTTGGCGCGGGTGCGGCCGACGGTTACTGGATCGACGGCTTCTAGATGGCTGGGATTTGAAACCAGATGGATGTGAACGTTGTTGCCGCTGCGCGTAGTGTATTCGCCGGTCGCGCCCATATGATATTTCACGTCACCCGAGCCAAGAACGCTACGCGGGTCAACGTCCTCGAAGCCGGCGAAGATTTCGTCCTTGGGTCGCTTCGCTACGTGGGCGATCACATTCAGGCGGCCGCGGTGGCTCATGCCCATCACCAGTTCGGTAGCGCCGAGCCTGGAGCCGGTGTCGAGGAGTTCATCAACCAGCGGGATCAGCGCGGTGACGCCTTCGAGCGAGAAGCGCTTGCTGCCGAGATAACGCTGTTGCATGACCTGCTCGAAGATGTCGGCGCGGATCAGCAGGTCGAGGATGCGCTGCTGGTGTTTCTCTGTGACCTCGAAACCCTGAGACGGCGATTCCATCTGCTCGTAGATCCAGCGGCGACGCTCGGGATTGTAGATGTGGTTGACCTCGACGCCGATGGTTGAGGAGTAGATGGCGCGGGCTTCTCGGGCGTACTCGCCTTCGAGTTGCAGTTCTGGAGTCGGGCGAGGGCGGAGGAAGCCGAGCGGGTCGAGGTCGCCTTCGAGGTATCCCCATTGGCGGAAGGCGCTGAAGACGCGTTCGCGTTCTAGGTCGGCACCGTTGTTCGGCGAGGTTTCGATGAGTGCGTTAGCGACTTTGGATTTCGGAGCAGCCATAAGAGTCAGGTACTAGGATAACGGATGTTCGGGGGGTTCAAGGGATTCTAGGCTGCCCGCCAAAAACTCGGCGCGTGGCGAATTCTCTACGCCTGCCTTGCCACGACAAGGCGACGGAGGCTGTGGAATAATGCTGCCGTCGTCATCCTGTCGTCGTCATCCTGCCTTCAGGGGAGAGGCTGTGGTTGAGGATTCCAACCGTGCCCGCGATCACCTCGCCAACGAGCGCACATTTCTGGCCTGGGTGCGAACCAGCGTCGCGATTGTGGTGTTTGGATTCGCGATCGGACGGTTTGCTATCGCCATGCGACAGCTGACGGAGTTTCAGGGTCATGGGTCGAAAGCCACCGGGTTTTCAGTGTGGATGGGGATGAGCGCGATTCTAGCGGGAGTGGCGCTCATGATGGCGGGGTTGGCGCGATATCGAAAAACGCGGGCGCAACTGGACGAAGGGAAGTTTGAAGCCGCGGGATTTATTGTGGATCTGGTGGCGATTGTGACTGTGCTTTTTGGATTGGCGTTGGCCGGGTATTTGATTTACGTGCAGAAGAGCTTGGGTTAGGCGCGTGGCGTCTGAGGCGGGATTCGTGGTGGTGTGGGTCGAGATTCGCTCGACTGGACAGCCCCTTTGACTCCGCACAGGGCAGGGTTGCGGAAGCTGTCCCATATAAGCAGTCCTCAGCAGCGAAACTTATGGCGAATGATCAGGAGAAGAAAGCGGCGGCGCGCGCGAGCTTGCGGTTCGTGAAGAACGGTCAGGTGGTTGGGCTGGGAACGGGATCGACGGCAGCGTACTTCATTGAACTGCTCGGAGAGCAGGTGAAGAATGGTCTGAAGATCCGCGCCATACCCAGCTCTGACCGTTCGCGGGAGCAGGCGGCAGGACTGGGGATTCCGCTTACGACGCTGGATGAATGCCCGGAGATCGATGTGACCGTGGACGGCGCGGACGAAGTCGATCCGCAATTGCGGCTGATTAAAGGCGGGGGTGGGGCGCTGCTGCGGGAAAAGATTGTGGCGTCGGCTACTAAATACTACGTGATTGTCGCAGATGCGACGAAGAGAGTTCCGGTCCTGGGGAAGTTTCCGTTGCCGGTGGAAGTCATCAAGTTCGCGCAGGCGGTGGTGCAGAAAAAAATTGAGGCGCTGGGCGCGACGGTCGCTCTGCGGCGGGCAGCGGATGGGAAGCCGTACTTGACCGACGAGAATAATCACATTCTGGATTGCCGGTTCGGGCAGATTCCGGATGCGGACGGGCTGGCCCGGCGATTGAACGATATGCCGGGAGTTGTGGAGCACGGGTTGTTCATTGGCATGGCCAGCGTGGTACTGGTGGCGAAGGGGAACGAGATTGTGGAGCTGCGGCGGGGACGCTAACGTGAAAACAAAACTCGTCTTACCACAGAGTCACAGAGACACAGAGAAACCTTCCTTAATGTTTTTGCTGGCTCTGCGGTGAAGAGCTTCACAATAATTCCAAGGGGCAATTTGAATGGCAACTGGGGGGCAAGCACCGGGGCGGGATCAGCCTTCGCGGCGGCGTTGGCTGCGATACCGCGTGCAGGCGCTGCTCGATGTGAAGGTGGTGCGTGCGGGAGTTCCGGATACTCTACCGGGGCGTTCGGTCAATCTGGGCGAGGGCGGAGTGTCCGCGGTACTGGCGGGAGAGCTACTGCCGGGTGAGTCCGTAGGAGTGGAGATTCAGCTGCCGCGAGTGGCGGACCCACTGCGAGCGCGGGCGCTGGTGCGGCATCAAGACAAACTGCGCTCAGGGCTGGAGTTCGTTGGACTGTCGGCGGAACAACAGGCGGCTATTCGCGACTGGGCGGGTGAGGCGAAGGCGGAGCTGGAACCGAGCGTTCGCGGGAAGATTCCGCTCGAAGCTGGGAAAGGTTCGGAGAGCGGAGGCTCGGGCGTTTCTCGGCCCCTTACCCGGAAGAGCCAGGACCGGAGATGGATATTCTTCGCGGCCGCGGCAGCAATTTTGCTGACGGCCTTGTGGTGGCACTGGAATCGCGGGTGGGAAGATATAGAGGGTGGTCTGCGGAAGAACGAAAAGACCACAGAAATTCCGCAGCCACAAGCGCGCGTTCCCGCCGAAGTGATGGAGAGGCTTATGACTCACCGCGTGGATCCCGATTATCCGCTGGAGGCACGGCAAGCGAAGCTGCAGGGCGTGATTGAGCTCGATGTGATTGTCGGACGCGATGGATCCGTGGTGGATGCGCGGGCGCGGAATGGTCCGGCCGTGCTGGCACAGGCTGCGATGGACGCTATGCGCTGGTGGAGGTTCGAGCCGTACCGAGTCGACGGCAAAGCAGTGGTGGTGCAGACCACCGTTGCCATGGAATTCAAGCCGTAGACACAGGCCACAGCCTCTTCGGATTCATACGCTCACCGTTCACGGTGCGGCGGTTTAGCGCGGAACGGGAAGATTGCTGCTCCAGCAATCAGCCACGATCAGCCACGCACCCAGGCGGCGCCAGGCCTTCACGTACTTGCCGCGGTCGGCGAGGATAGTGCCATCGGGCTTGCGGATGCCGACGCTGTATCGGCCGATTTCCATCGCCAGATCGCCCGAGGCTTCGACGCGGATGGTTTCGAGGCGCAGATCCTCGTATCCGGATTCGGCGAACTGGCGGAGCAGGCGCTCGACGGCCTTGGGGCCGTAGGCCGGATCGTGATGGGGCGCCATGAACGCGCCGTCCTGAGCGAAGAGGGCGGCTACCTGGTCGTAGTTGCCGGTATTGAAGGAAGTGACGAAATCCTGGTCAAGGTTGCGGATCAAGGAATCGACGTTCAAGAACGGACGAGAGTCCGCCAGGGAGCTGGAATAGGGCCGATACATCTACTACCTCCTGGGGGAAGGCCGAGAGCGCTCCGTGGCCATATGGAAGCCGCTCTCAATGCACGGGCATTCTAGCGCAAAAAGGTCTGTGGATACAGGAAAGATTTTATGAAGGGACCCGGAATGGAGAAATTCCAGTGGTGAAGCGCCTTCTCCCGCTTTAGGGGGGCGCACGCGGGAAGATGGATTTCCACTTGTGCGCGGGGGCTGGCGGCAGTATGTTGCGCGAATGACCCAAAACGGAAAGGAACTGATTGAAGAAAATCGAGGTGGAGCGGAACCGGCGAACACACAGCCCAGGCATCCGGAGCGCGTTTGTCCGAACTGCTCGGCAGAATTGAAGGAGAACCGGTGCAAGTTGAGCTGTCCGGTATGCGGATTCTACTTGAGTTGCGCGGACTTTTATTGAATGTGGAGGAGTGAAATCAGGCGGGGTGGCGCACCTGACATGGCGGCCAAGGTCCGTCTACAATGGCCGAGGATTTAATTTTGTTTTCATGATCAGGAGAACGCGATGGAACGCAAGGCTAGCGCAGTCTGGAAGGGTGAGTTGAAGGATGGCAAGGGAACCATTTCGGCGCCGGGCGGAGTGCTGAAAGATACGCAATATTCATTTACCTCGCGATTTGAGAATGGGCCGGGGACGAATCCGGAGGAGTTGATTGCGGCAGCGCATGCGGCGTGCTTTTCCATGGCGCTGTCGGCGCAACTGGGCGGCGCGAATCTGACGCCGGAGAGCATCAGCACGAACGTCACACTGACCATGGAGAAGCTGGATTCCGGGTGGACGATTACATCGAGCCACATCGATGTGGTGGGGAAGGTCCCGGGAGCGGATGCGGCCGCGTTTCAGAAATATGCGGAGGCAGCGGAGAAGGGTTGTCCAGTGTCGAAAGTGCTGAACGCGAAAATTTCGATGACGGCGAAGCTGGGGTAAGGAAGCGAGCCAAACGCGCGATTATTGCGTCGCAAAAACCGCGACGCTTCGCGCGGCTCGGCCAGATCCCTCGCTGCGCAAAGAACGCTTGCTCGGGATGACAATTTCTCGTCAGGTAGTTTGACAGCCTGTGGCAGGGCTGCAAAAATAGAAAAGTTGATCTTCCTGACACGGCGGCCTTGTGGCCGCCGCTGCCTTGCAATTCAGATTGCCATCGTGGCGGAATTGGCAGACGCGCATGGTTCAGGTCCATGTACCGGCAACGGTGTGGGGGTTCGAGTCCCTTCGATGGCACCAATAATCAGAAACTGAAAAAGTGCGGCGCCTCGTTGTGGCCGGCTGGACAGCCGAGGCGGCTGTCCCCACATGAGCCTGCATCCCCCCGCGCGCATCTATTCGCCGGAAGAGTAAACTCCTTCTCATGAAAAATCTGCGTCGGTTTTTTGGCTGGAAGAATGTCCTGCTGTTTGCCTTTTCTCTTGGTCTGTCGGGTTTTTGCGTTGCGCAGAAGCTGGCCATCACGATGGATGACTTGCCGGCAAACGGTGCGCTGCCGCCAGGAGTTACGCAGGCGGAAACCACCAAAAATGTCCTGGCGATTCTGAAGAAGCGGCACGTGCCTCCGGTGTACGGATTTATCAATTCCAAAAAGCTCGAGGGAAACGCCGATGGAGCCGCGGCACTGAAGTTGTGGGCTGCGGCGGAGCCGGTAGGGAACCATACCTATTCGCATATGGATCTGGAACAGAACCCGGCGGAGGCATTCGAGCGGGAGGTCGGAGAGAACGAGCCGGCGCTGGAGTTGCTCGCGCGGAAGGCCGGGCCGGACGGGGACTGGCACTGGTTTCGCTATCCCTATTTGCATGAGGGAGACACGGTGGAGAAGCGGCGCGCGATTCGGGCCTATTTGAAGGCGCACGGTTACAGGATCGCGCAGGTGACTCTCGATTGGGAAGACTACTTATGGAATTCGGCTTATGCGCGATGCGTGGCCAAGGGAGATACAAAATCGAATGAGTGGTTGCGGTCGAGCTATTTGAACACAGCTTCGGAGTTTCTTGATTTGGGGCGGGAGCAGGCGAAACTGATTTACGGCCACGAGATCAACTACGTGCTGTTGATGCATCTGGGAGCGTTCAGCAGCACGATTCTGCCGGACGCATTAGATCTGCTGAAGAAGAAAGGATTCAAACTCGTGACGCTGGAGGAAGCGGAGAGCGATGCGGCGTATGAGGGCGATCCGGATGTGGGATTGCATGATGCCGGAACGCTGCTCGACCAGTGGATGCAGGTGAAGCAGATCAAGTATCCGGAGCACGCGGAGAAGCCTTATAAGGAGATCGAGAACGTCTGCAAGTGACGGCGGGATTGTCGAAGGGACCGGAATCAAAAGCTTGACCACAGGGGACGCAGGGGTTCAGGGTAAGAACGAAGCGCCTCCGCTAAACAATCCGGTGTTATCCCTTCCCGTATAATTCAGGCACTCGCTATGCCTGTCTTCCTCGACCAGATCGTCGACTCTACGCGGCGGAAAGTCTTCGAGACTAAACAAACAGCCGATTTGCGGGAGTTGGGGCATCGGGCGGAACGGCACATGCCGCGCGGGTTTCGGCGGGCGCTGGAGGAAAAAAGCAGAGCTGGCGTGGCGGTGATTGCGGAGTTGAAGAAGGCTTCACCGTCGAAGGGATTGATCCGGGCGGAGTTTTGCGTGGAGGAACTGGCGCGGGAATTAGAGGCGGCGGGAGCCGCGGCGCTTTCTGTGTTGACGGATGAGGCGTTCTTCCAAGGTTCCCTGGAGAATTTACGGCTGGCTTCGGCGGCGGTGAAGGTTCCGTGTTTGCGCAAAGATTTTATTGTGGACGAATTTCAGTTGCTGGAGGCACGGGCGAATTCGGCGGATGCGGTGCTGTTGATCGTAGCGGCTTTGACGAACGCAGAACTGAACAGGCTGGCGCTAGGTGCGGGATTACACGGGCTGGATGTTCTCTGCGAAGTGCATGAAGAGGAAGAATTGCAGCGGGCGCTGGATGCTGGGTGCGATTTGATTGGAGTGAACACGCGCAATCTGCGCACGTTCCAGGTGGATGCGGAAACAGCGTTCCGGCTGGCGGAGCGGCTCCCGAAGAATGTGGTGCGGGTGGCGGAGAGCGGGATTCGGTCGGGAGAGGATATTGCGCGGCTGCGGGCGGCGGGGTACCAGGCGTTTTTGATTGGGGAATCGCTGATGCGGGCGGAGAGTCCGGGAGCGGCGTTGCGGGCTTTAGGGGCTAGTACCGAGTTGCGGGTGCCGAGCAGGCAGTGAACGGATTCTGCGCGAAGTTTTTACCTTTTCTGGACAATTGTTGGTATGACTTGGGTGAAGATTTGCGGGATGACGAATTTGGAAGATGCGCTCACCGCCGTTGAGGCCGGGGCGGACGCGGTGGGGTTCGTGTTCCATGAGAAGAGTCCGCGGAATGTTACGGTTGAAGCGGCGCGGGAGATTGTGGGGAAACTACCAGAGAACGTGGAGAAAATTGGGGTGTTCGTGCATGGTGGTGAACCTAATCCGTTTGATGTACTTTTGGCGGCCGGACTAACTGGAACACAGACTTATTTTGCGGTAGAGAGTAGTGCGGGGCGCGATGGTGGCGTGAAGGCAATAGGTGCGTCCCTTCTTCCCAAACGCGCAAGATTCTTGATGGCGCTGCCCATGAAGTTTGTTGGTGAGGATGAAGACCGGATTCTCAAGCTGGCGTCGGATTTTGCAAAATGGGGAAAGAATTTACCCGAAGGTTCTCTGCCTTCAGAAGGCTTGATGGATACATTCGTGTTGGATTCAGGCGACTTGCGAAAGCCTGGCGGCACGGGCAAGACATTTGATTGGGAAAAGGCTGAACCGATTGCCGAGGGAATGCGCCAGGGCGGCGTGAAGCTGGTGGTTGCGGGCGGGTTGACGCCGGAGAACGTTCGGGAGGCGATCGGGATTCTGAAGCCTTGGGGAGTGGATGTGGTTTCGGGAGTGGAAGCACGTCCGGGGAAGAAGGATCCAAAGAAGGTGCGAGCGTTTGTGAAGGCGGTGCGGGACGCGGACCGGAAGGCTGGTTAGGAATGGCTACATTTCCGAGAACGATGAAAGTCAAAACCCCCATCCTAGCCGCAAAGAACGCGGCTAGGGTGGGGCACCCGCGGGCTTCTGCTCCGGCCGATCCGCCGGGGCGGTTCGGCGTCTATGGCGGGCGGTATGTGCCGGAGACTTTGATGGCGGCGCTCGAAGAACTCGATCGCGAGTATGAGAAGGCGAAGCGTGATCCGAAGTTTCAGCGGCGGCTGGATGAGTTGCTGCGGACTTATGCGGGGCGTCCTACGGCGCTTTCGTTTGCGCGGCGGCTTACGCAGAAATTGGGTGGGGCGAAGATTTACTTGAAGCGGGAAGATTTGCTGCACACCGGGGCGCACAAGATCAATAACTGTCTGGGGCAGGCGTTGCTGGTTGAGCGCATGGGGAAGCGGCGGGTGATTGCGGAGACTGGCGCGGGGCAGCACGGCGTGGCTACCGCGACCGTGTGCGCGCTGCTGGGCTTTGAATGCGTGGTGTACATGGGCACCGAGGACATGCGGCGGCAGGAGTTGAATGTGTTCCGCATGCGTTTGTTGGGAGCTGAGGTGCGCGGAGTGGAATCGGGGTCGCGGACTTTGAAAGATGCGATTAATGAGGCGATGCGCGACTGGGTTACGAATGTTCGGACTACTCATTATTTATTGGGAAGCGTGCTGGGGGCGCATCCTTATCCGACGATGGTTCGGGATTTTCATCGCGTGATTGGGCGGGAGGCGCGGGCGCAAATTTTGAAGGCCCAGGGAAAACTGCCGGCGGCGGTGATTGCCTGCGTGGGCGGGGGATCGAATGCGATTGGAGTGTTCTACGAGTTTATAAAGGATAAGAAAGTACGGTTGATTGGCGTAGAGGCCGGTGGGCGCGGCAAAGGACTGGGAGAGCATGCGGCGCGTTTTCGGGGCGGGTCGCCGGGTGTTTTACAAGGAACTTATTCTTACGTGCTGCAGGATCCGGCGGGGCAGATTGCCAACACGCACTCGATTTCGGCGGGGCTTGATTATCCTTCGATCGGTCCGGAGCATGCGGCTTTGAAAGATGCGGGGCGGGCGGAGTACGTTGCGGTGTCGGATTCGGAGGCGCTGGAGGCGACTACTTTGCTGGCGCGGACGGAGGGGATTATTCCAGCGCTCGAGTCGGCGCATGCTGTGGCGGAAGTGGTGAAACGCGCGCCGAGGATGAAGAAATCCGACATCGTAGTCGTGAATGTTTCCGGGCGCGGAGATAAAGACATTGGGATTATGCGGGAAGCACTCTCACTGGAATGAAAGTTCGAAGCCCCCACCATGGGGTCACAGAGGTTCACAGGGTAAATCTGGGCTCGTTGATTTCTACTATGCCTTTATCGTTTTACAGGAAGCCGGCGCTGGTGGTGTATGTGACTTGCGGGGATCCGGATCTTGCAACCACGCGGGCCGTCGTGCTGGCGTCGATTGAGGCCGGCGCGGATGTGATTGAGCTAGGGGTTCCGTTCAGCGATCCGGTGGCGGATGGTCCGGTGATCCAGCGGGCCAGCGAGCGGGCGCTCAAGCATGGGACTTGCCTGGCGCAGGTTTTGACACTAGCTGCGGAAGTGCGGCAGCATGCACAATCCACTGGGCTGATTGTGTTTTCTTATTTGAATCCGATACTGCGAATGGGGATGGAGAAGTTCTGCATGGTCGCGCGGCACGCGGGCGTGGATGGAGTGCTGGTGACGGATTTGCCAGTGGAAGAGGCGGACGAATATCGGCGTGCAATGCGTGAACACGACTTGGCACCAGTCTTTCTGGCGGCGCCGACCAGTCCAGATGAGCGCTTGAAGCGGATTGCCACCGCTTCGCGGGGATTTGTTTATGCGGTGTCGCGGACGGGAGTAACGGGCGCGCGGCAGAAGTTGGCGGATGATGCGCAGAAACTTGTGCGGCGGTTGCGGCGGGTCACCAAGTTACCCGTCGCGGTTGGGTTTGGGATTTCGAATTCGGAGCAGTTTGCAGAAGTCGGGAAGTTTGCCGACGCGGTTGTGGTGGGAAGCGCGATTGTGGAGACGATTGAACGGAATCGGGGACGGGAAGCCGCTGCTGTGGGAGAGTTTGTGGGGGAGTTGGTTGGCGTCGACCGTTAACTGAGGCTGAGTTCATCTCATGCCGAAAGAGATTGGAAGCGCAGGCTGTTATGGAAATGCCTTGCGAGGCTGGCGGCTCGCGATGCAGTTAGGGGTCCCCTTCGGCTATGCTCAGGGCAGGCTTTCGAATGCGGTTGCGCTTCGCTTTAGCGAAGCACAATCCTCTCTCAGGATGGCAGGGTTGGAATAATAACCTCATGGACATCGCGGATTGGCGGAAGAAGATTGATGAGCTCGACCGGCGGCTGGTGGAGTTGCTGAGCGAGCGGGCGCAGGCTGCAGTTGAGATTGGGCGGTTGAAGCGCGACACAAGTTTGCCGATTTATGAGCCAGAGCGCGAACGGATTGTGTTTGAAAATGTGCAACGGATGAATCGAGGTCCGCTGCCGGGTCGGGATCTGGTGCGGATTTTTGAACGGATCATGGATGTGATGCGGAATATTCAGAAGGAAGGGATTGGGGTTAAGGCGGAGAACGCGAAGGCCGGGGAGACTGAGTTGAATTCGGACGTGAACGATTGAGATTCGGTTTAGCTGGACGGGAAACCATGGTTCCTCGCTTCGCTCGGAATGACAAACTGTAAGGTGAATGACAAGGACTTGTTAAGGGCTACAAGATGTACTCAGAGATTTTTTTATGATTGTGGCAATGCAGGAAGTGGCGGACGAGGGGCAGATTCAGCAGGTGATTGAGCACCTGGTGAAGATGGGGTTTGAGGTGCACCGGTCGACCGGGGCGCGGCAAACCGTGCTGGGCGCGGTGGGGGCGGGGATTGATTTTGACATCCGCATCCTGGAGTTGCTACCGGGGGTGCAGGAAGTCCATCGCATCAGTTCACCGTACAAACTGGCGGGGAAAAGTTTTCGTCCCGAAGGGACGATCGTGAAGCTGGCGAATGGAATTGACATCGGCGGGAACGAAGTGGTGGTGATGGCTGGGCCTTGCTCGGTGGAATCACGGGAACAACTTTTTGCTACAGCTGAGGCGGTTGCAAAAGCGGGGGCGCGGGTGCTGCGCGGAGGAGCGTTCAAGCCGCGGAGTTCTCCTTACTCTTTCCAGGGGCATGGGGAAGATGCGCTGAAGTTGCTGCGCGAGGCGGGAGAGAAATTCAAGCTGCTGGTGATCAGCGAGGTGATGGAGATCTCGCAGATTCCGATTATGCTTCCTTACGTGGACATTCTGCAGCTGGGAGCCCGCAACATGCAGAACTTTAATCTGCTGCGCGAGTTGGGGAAAGTGCGCAAGCCCGTGCTGGTGAAGCGCGGGATCGCGGCGACTTTCGAGGAACTGCTGCTCTCCGCGGAGTACATTATGGCGGGCGGCAATTATGAAGTGATTTTGTGCGAACGCGGGATTCGGACGTTTGAGACTTATACGCGGAATACGATGGATATTTCCGCGATTCCGATTATTCACAAGCTGTCGCATCTGCCGATGACGGCGGACCCGTCGCATGGAACGGGGCGGCGCGACAAAGTCGCGCCGATGGCGCGAGCGTCAGTGGCTGCCGGCGCCGATGCGCTGCTGATTGAGGTGCATTGCGATCCGAACAACGCCTGGTCGGATGGAGCGCAGTCGCTGTTTCCAGAACAGTTCGCCAAGTTGATGGATGAGTTGCGGATGATTGCGCCAGCCGTGGGAAGAAAAATCGGGTAATTGGGTAATGTGTAATTTGTAATTTGAAAACAGAGTGCACTGAGAAGTTCAAATTACTAAATTACAAAATTACCCAATTACTCAATTCCCTTTTATGCCGATTCGGCAAATCACGATTGTCGGGACAGGGCTTATTGGCGGGTCGTTTGCGCTGGCGCTGCGGAAGCGGAAGTTCGCCGGAATGATTGTGGGGTGCGACCGCGAGTCGGCGCTGAAGAAAGCAAAGCAGTGCGGCGCGATTGAGAAGGGATTTGTCGAGCCTGCGGACGCGGTACGGGGCAGCCAGTTGGTGGTGCTGGCTACGCCGGTGCTGGCGATCGTGGATTTGATTGGACGGCTGGGGCCGTCGCTGCCCGCATCGACTTTGCTGACGGATGTGGGAAGTACGAAGGCGGCGGTCGTCGCGCAGGCGCGGAAAGTGTTTGGCAAGAATGCGGCGAAGCGATTTCTGGCGGGGCATCCCATGGCGGGGAAGGAACACAGCGGTGTGGAGTATGCGGACGCCGATTTGTTCCAGAATGCGGTCTGGTTCTTGACCCCGTTGCCGGGACAGAATCTGAATCAGGGTATCTTCGCGGAATTCGCGGGATGGATTGATCAGATTGGAGCGCGCATTGCGGTGCTGCCGGCGGAGGATCACGACCGGCTGTGTGCGTGGATCAGCCACTTGCCGCAGATGATTTCGACGGCGCTCGCGGCGGCGCTGGTGGAGGAATTCGGAGAAGAAGCGCCACTGCTGCCGGCGGGTGGGCGCGCGTTGAAGGAAATGACACGGATTTCGGCGAGTCCGTATTCGATGTGGCGGGATATTGCGATCAGCAACAAGAAGAATATTGAGGATGCGTTGTTCAAGGTAGAGCAACGGCTGGCGCATATTCGGGAGAACCTGGCTACGCGTGCACTGGCGGAGGAGTTTGAGCAGGCTCACGGGTTGAAGAAGAGTACGGGGAGGAAGGAATAGTTCAGCACGGGGACACGCGTGGACCCTTCGTGGCTTGCGATAATGCTGGGGTTAGGGGTCCTTCGACTGCGCGATCGCTCCCGCTTCGCGCGAGCGATTGCTTCGCTCAGGATGATAGGGCGTGTGACAGGTTTCTGGTGTTGAGTTTCGTTTAGAATTTGGACGCTATGAATTATGAATAAGGTTGTGGGCAGCGCGGATGAGGCGATTCAAGATGTGGGCGACGGCTCGGTCATTATGATCGGGGGATTTGGCCTGTGCGGGATTCCGGAAAATCTGATTCGAGCGCTGGTACGGAAGGGATCGAAAAATCTGACGACCATCAGCAATAACGTTGGCGTGGATGGGCTGGGGAATGGGCTGCTGCTGGCGGCGGGGCAGATTCGACAGCATATTGGAACCTACGTGGGGGAGAACAAGTTGCTGGAATCGATGGTGTTGGCGGGAAAGGTGGAGCTCGATCTGGTGCCACAGGGAACGTTTTCGGAGCGCATTCGCGCGGGGGGAGCGGGGATTCCGGCGTTTTTTACTCCCACTGGCGCAGGAACTGTCGTTGCTGATGGAAAAGAAACGCGCGAGTTCGATGGCCGCACCTATGTGATGGAGCGCTGGTTGAAGGCGGACTTCGCGTTTGTGAAAGCGTGGAAGGGTGACCGGATGGGCAATCTGGTTTACCGGAAGACGGCGCGGAATTTTAATCCCATCATGGCTACGGCGGCGAAGGTGACGATTGCGGAAGTTGAACAGTTGGTTGATGCTGGCGAGTTGGACGGGGATCTAGTGCATACTCCTTCGGTTTACGTGAAGCGGATTTTTCAGGGCGAGATGTATGAGCGGCGGATTGAGAAGCGGACGGTGAGGAAGGCGAGTTGAAAGTACCTGGTGCTTAGTACCGAGAGAACTCCCAGATGAGCTAACGGTAGCGTTGATCTGCAAGGGATCCTTCGACTTCGCGGATGGCTCGCTTCGCGAACCTTCGCTACGCTCAGGATGACAGAAAGATGAATAAGCCGGGCAAAGATGTCGACAAGCGCGAGCGCATCGTGAAGCGCATTGCGCGGGAGTTGCGCGATGGGTTCTACGTGAACCTGGGGATTGGAATGCCTACGCTGATTGCGAATTATGTTCCGGCGGGGATGGACGTGATTCTTCAATCCGAGAATGGGATGCTGGGGATCGGGCCTTATCCCATTGAGGGCGAGGAAGATGCCGACTTGATCAACGCGGGTAAAGAGACGGTGAGCGAGATGGCCGGGACGTCATATTTTTCTAGCGCGGATTCGTTTGCCATGATTCGCGGCGGGCACGTTGATTTGAGTGTGCTGGGCGCGATGGAAGTGGATGAAGCGGGAAACCTGGCGAACTGGATGATCCCGGGGAAAATGGTGAAGGGGATGGGGGGAGCGATGGACCTGGTGGCCGGGGCGCGGCGCGTGGTGGTGGCGATGGAGCATACGACTCGGGAAGGTGCTCCGAAGATCCTGGCGAAGTGCACGCTGCCGCTTACTGGGGTGAAGGTGGTGGATACGATTGTTACGGAGATGGCGTACATCCGCGTGACGGAGCGGGGGTTGGTGCTGGAGGAAGTGGCTCCGGGCCTGACCGCCGAGGATGTGCAGCGGGCTACAGAGGCTAGGCTGGTGCTGAGTGAGCGGTTGAAGGTGATGGAGTGCTAGCGGCGACACTCAGGGGCTGACGCCCAGTTTTCTTCTTTCCTGGCATTTTACGCGGCGCTGAAGCGTCGCTCTTCCAGGGTATCCCACAGGTCCGAGGCGTCCGGCGATTCACCTAGATGCGGAATGGCGCGGCTAGCAGGCGGAATGGGAGTGTAATCGCGAGGTAGATGATCTCCAGAACTCCGTGTATGGCTACGCCTACGATCCGGAACGGTAGTAGCAGTAGCCAGACGAACGGGTACGCTACGAGCGCCAGCAAGGCTAGCGGCCAGCAGAGTACGAAGAGGATGCACCACAGAAGGAAAGTGAACATGATGAGGCCTCCTTCTTTTCTTTCTAATTAATTGTACGGGGGCGGCGGAAAAAAGTTCCACGTCGGAAAGGCCTTGGAAGGAATGCCTTTCGGAGCCGATGGCATGGGATGGTGAAAAGGGATCCCCTTCGGCTACGCTCAGGGCAGGCTTTCGACTGCGGTTGTGCTTCGTTTAACGAAGCACAACCTTCGCTCAGGATGACAAACTCTTGCTATTTGCGTTATTCGTAACGCAGCGCTTCCGCGGGCAGGGTTTTCCCGGCGGACCATGATGGGTAGAGCGTTGCCACAAACGAAATTCCCACGGCCACCAGCACTACCCATAGACCATCTTTTAGGCGAGGCGCGAAGGGAACGTAGTCGATGGAGTAGACCTCAGGGGAAAGCGAGATGAGGTGATAGTGGCCGCCCGCGTATGAGATGGCATAGCCGAGCAACAGGCCGATCGCTGTTCCGATCACGCCAATCAGCACGCCCTGGGCAATGAAGATGTTTCGCACCTGCGACTTGCGCGTGCCCATCGACATGAGCACGGCAATGTCTTTGGTTTTTTCCATGACCATCATGATCAGAGAAATCAGAATGTTTAGCGCAGCGACGAAGACGATCAGGCCGACCGTGATATAGGTGACGAGGCGCTCCATGTTCAGCGCGTGAAATAGCGCTTTGTTCTGCTCTTTCCAGTTGGTGGTCATGAAGCCGCTGCCGGCCGCTTCTTCGAGTTGGCGCGCAATCCGGTCGGCGGCATAGATGTCGTCGACCTTAAACTCAATTACTGAGATCAGATCGCCGAGGCCGAACAGGCTCTGTGCGTCGGAGAGCCGGGTAAAGGCCCAGGACGAATCGTAATCGTAGAAGCCGGAGTTGAAAATTCCCGCCACGCGAAAGCGGCTGTATTTTGGCACCATGCCGAAGGGCGTTAATTCTCCCTGTGGGCTGGTGACCAGGACGACCGAGCCGACGGTCGCACCCAGATTGTCAGCCATGTCTTTGCCGAGGATGATTGGGGGCATGGCGGCTAAGCGCGCTCGGACGGTGCCGAGGGAATCCGGAAGGTCTTCGGTAGCTGACGTTCCGGTCGCTGGCGCTCCCTGGACGGCCGAGGCCGATGTCCCAACATTACCTTTTTCTGGCTCAGGAGTGGGTTCATCAAGGGCGGCTGCTGAACCTTCTCTTACGGTGCTGAGTAGATCGCCGACCTTGCGTTCATACGCTGGAATCATTCCTTTGAGGACGGCGCCGCGAGCGCGGGGTCCACGGGAAATCAGGACTTGCTCAAAAATTGCAGGAGCGGCGGCGACCACGTGCGGTTGTTTGGAAAGGCGTTCAAGCAGGGGCGGCCAGTCTTTGATGCCATCGTCGGCTATGCGCAGCAGGCTAATGTGGGAGCTTGACCCGATGAGGCGATCCTGCAAATCCTGGCGAAATCCGTTGTTGATGGCGAGCGCGACAATGAGCGAGGCTACGCCCGCGGCTACTCCGGCAATCGAGATGCCCGTGATGATGCCGATGAAGGCCTGGCGGCGCTTGGCGCGGAGGTAGCGAGTCGCGATGAAGAGTTCGAAGCGCATGGGGCTATCAGGCGTCAGCTCTCAGCTAAGTCGGATTATAGCGTTGTCTTCGGCAGAACCGCGGGCACCCTCATTCGATACTCACGGTATTTTTCTCCGAAGCGATTCTCCAGCTCTTTCTCCTCCATCCGAATCATCACCGCGGCCGTGATGATCGCGAACGCTGTAAGTGCCCAGCAGACTATTAGGCCAGTGCCGATGCTCCAGGCCAGCATCTCGCAGAGATGGCCCAGATAGACCGGATGGCGGACGCGGGAACGAATGCCTGTCGTGACCAGACGCTGCTGGCAATGACCGGGAAGAACCTCCGGCAGACCGCCGAGCTGTGCCGGGCTGAAGCCGATACCAGAGAGTTTGTAGAGCACGAGTCCCGCGCCAAACAGTGCGGCTGCCGGAATCCAGCACCACGCGCGATGATAGAGCGTGCTGTGGAAGACCGTCAGGTTGCGCCAGGGCTCGGTCGCCGCGGCCATGGGCACCCACATCGCGATCCACACTGGCAACAGGATTCGATACGGGGAACGCGGCCGCGAACGCCAGTACTCCACGCGGGGATGGATCAGCAGCCAGAAGCTGGGAATCGTCGAATAGATAACGCAGGCGATCCAGCCGACGGTCCGCAGTGTCTGCTCCACGCCCTGATTCTACTGGGGGGGAGTCGCGTTTTCTCAACAGACGGGTCAGCGTTTTGCGTTGCCGCAGAGGTTCAGCGTCTTTCGTTTCTCACTGGTGATCTTGTGAAGATTCTCAGAAACCGCCAACATCCGCACAGGGCGTGATGTTATGAAGATTTTGCTGGTCGAGGATTCCTACATTGAACGACATAAGGTGGGCGGTTACCTGGCCGACTGGGGACTCGACTATCTTGCCGTCGGAAGCGGGACAGAAGCGGTGAAGCTGCTGGAAGGCGCGGAGCCGCCGAACATGGCGCTACTGGATTGGATGCTGCCGGGCCTCGATGGAATCGATGTGTGCCGCCGTATCAGAAAAATGGGAACGCGAACGCCTTACATCTATACGGTGATGCTGACGGCCAAGAATCGAAAGCAGGATCTGCTGCTCGCCATGGAGGCGGGTGCGGATGACTATCTGGCCAAACCCGTCGATCCTTCCGAGTTGCGCGCGAGAATCATGGCGGGCAAGAGGATTCTGGAACTACAGCAGTCTCTAAGTTTCGCCGCAACGCACGATTTCCTGACAAATCTGCTGAACCGCGCGGAAATACTGGCAGCCGTGGAGAAAGAATTTTCGCGGAGCGGACGCGAAGGCAAACCAGCCACGCTGATCATGGCCGACATTGATCACTTCAAACGCATCAATGATTCCCTCGGCCACGCTGCGGGCGACGAGGTTTTGAAGGAAGTCGCGCGCCGGTTGAAGGTAGACTTGCGCCCCTACGACGTCGTCGGCCGCTACGGCGGTGAGGAATTTCTGATCATTCTCCCAGGGTGCGATTTGACTGCTGGGGCGCGCCGCGCCGATGAGGTGCGCAACCTGGTGGCGAAGGATCCAATCGTGACTCCGTTCGGCACGGCTTCTGCCACGGTCAGTATGGGCGTGGCAGTGACCTCCGCTGTGCGCGATCACTCGGTGGCCGACCTGCTGCACGAGGCGGATGTCAGCCTGTATGCCGCCAAGAAGAATGGAAGGAACCGCGTCGAGCTTTTTTCCGCAGAAGCGCGGCAGACTGGCGCCGGCCAGAGCTAGCCCGAGCAAAAGCCACAGCAACCATCGCTACGGTTATTATTCTGCACCGTGCACATCCTCGTTGCCTGTGGCACATTAGAGGTCCATGTCTGCACCTGACGACCCCAGAGCTGGACGCGTCGCCTTTACGCATCCGGACTTCGTGCTGTTTCAACTTGCGCGCTTCCTGATCGTGGCTGCCGTCGAGATGCAGGCCGTCGCTGTGGGATGGCAGGTCTATGACATCAGCAAGCGTGCCCTCGATCTGGGACTGGTCGGCCTGGCGCAGTTTCTTCCGGGCATACTGCTGTTTCTGGTTTCCGGGCACGCGTCTGACCGATTCGAACGGCGCAAGGTGCTGGGCGCCTGCTATGCGGGATACGCGCTCTGCTCGGGCCTTCTCTTGATAATCGCGGTGCGCGGCGGGCATTCGATTCGGTCCATCTATGCCGTGCTGATTCTGCTGGGAGTAGCGCGCTCGTTCAACGGAACTGCAAGCCGCGCGATCCTGCCGCAACTTGTTCCCGAAGAACATTTCGCCAACGCCGTGGCGTGGAACGCGACCACCTTTCAGGCCGCGACGATTCTTGGACCTTCCGTCGGTGGAATTCTTTACGCGGCTTTCCGCGGGCCATCGGTCGTTTATGCAACTGCCATGCTGACCGCGGTGGGTGCGCTGCTGTCCATGTTCCGCATTAAAACGCGTCCGCAAACGCGGCGGCGTGAACCGACAACCCTGAAGACTGTCTTCGCCGGACTGCACTTCATTTGGCGCGAGAAGCTGATTCTGGGCGCGATTTCACTCGACCTGTTCGCGGTGCTGCTGGGCGGGGCGGTTGCGCTGCTTCCGGTCTATGCCCGAGAGATTCTTCACACCGGGCCGTGGGGACTGGGATTGCTGCGCACTGCACCGGGAGTGGGCGCTGCCGTAATGGCAGTGGCGCTGGCGCATCGTCCGCTGCGGGGGCGCGCGGGGCCGACACTGTTGTGGTCGGTGGCTGGCTTCGGAATCTGCACCATACTATTTGGCGTCTCGACCAGCCTCGTGCTTTCTCTGATTTCGTTAATCTGCCTCGGAGCGGCCGACATGGTCAGCGTCATTATTCGCGCGACGCTGGTACAGTTACGCACTCCCGATGAGATGCGCGGACGCGTGATGGCAGTCGACATGGTTTTTATCGGGACCTCGAATGAACTCGGGCAGTTTGAGTCGGGACTGACGGCGCAATGGTTTGGCACGGTCCCGGCCGTTCTGCTGGGAGGAGTGGGGACGCTGGCCGTGATTGCGCTCTGGGCCTGGAAGTTTCCAGAGTTGCGCCGCGCGGGGGAACTCAGTGGCATGAATAGCGTCTCAGAGGAAGCTTCAGAGGAAGCGGCGGAGAGAATGCACTAACGAGCTCCGAGGTTGGTCAAGAAGCTACTTCCCGCGCACCAATATCTTGGCGGCGCCCATATTGTCGTAACGATCGTAGACGCGCACGACCACCACGTGCTCGGCAGAAGCCCCGCCATCTTTCGCGGCCTCGGGTGTGACCTTGAAATCGTAGTTCTCGGTCTTGGCGTCGGAGAGTTGCCCGACCGGCTCTACGTACTTCCAGTCGCTGGCATCGACAGAATATTCCGCGCGCTTGATGGGCGAGAAACCATCGACGGCACGGAAGGTGACATGAATCTCTCTGGCTTCGAGGGACGCAGCCAGAGCTTCAACGTGGGGCGGAGTTGTGTCCACTTCAAACCGGCGGCTTTCTTTGGATACCGTCAACGCCTCGCCGGGTGAGTGCGACGGCGCGTCGGATGCAACTACCTTTACCGTGTAGCCTCCATCCGGCAGCAGGCTGGCGTCGAACGAATATGCCTTGTCAGTGAGATTGTCTTTGAGCAGCAGCCAGCGCGTCTCGCCGTCGCCGCGGTAGTAGAGGGAGTATACGAGTTGGTCGTCGTTGTCATCGTGCGCGCTCCACTTCACGCCGATCGAGTCGCGATCGTGCGAACTGGGCGGCGGGGCTTCGAAATGCTGACCCGATCCGCTGAAGGACGATCCGTTGAAAGAAGATCCGCTGGAATCCGAGCCAATTGTGTTGCCGGACATCTTCGGCGTGGGCTGGTACTTCACGCCAACCTGCACGGTTACGTCATCGATTTCAGGAGCGGCGTTCTTCGGCAGATAGTTCAGCGCGACGCTGTCCACTCCGGGCGCCGCGGTTCCCGCGTGCAGCACCGCTTTCCACTGGGCGTAGCGCGCCGCGGGGATTCCGGTTTCAGAGTTCGTCGCCAGATCGATCTTTTTCCAGGGACTCCAGTTGCGATCGGGATTGTCTACATTGCCGCTGCGCGCATAGAGATCCACGCTGCCTGCGCCGCGAAACTCCGCCCGCCCCCAGCGCGAGAAAATTTTGGCATCGAATACATCGCTCTCGTAGGTGCCTTCGGCCTCGGGACCCGGCCCCAGCACAAAAACTTTTCCCAGATTACTAGTCGCGGCATACAAGCTCCCACCCGGAGCTTTGGCAAATCTGGTGACCTGCGACGCCGTGGCTTTCAGCAGATCGGAAAAATCATCCTGGCCGGTGATGGCAAAAATGTGTCCGCGATTGCCCGTGCCAGCCAGCAAGCGCCCTTGAGAATCAAACGCCAGGGCATACACAATATCTTCGTGGGACGACCAGATTCGTGTGGGGGAACCATCCGGCGCAATGCGATACACATCGGAGCCGCTGCTGGCACCACCGCCTGGGAATGGAAACGGACCTGCCATCTGCGGCGTGCTAGGCGCGGGCGTCACGGTGATGCCTGGAGTTTGCGGGGCCGTGCCTGCTGTGGTTGGGTTGGCGCTCAGGTTCAGAAGAGATGCGGCCAGGGCGCCGCCGCCCAGCCCTCCACTGCTACGTTTTTCGCCGACTGCCGCCGCGTAGATGTTTCCCGCATGATCCAGCGCCAGGGCGGTGATTTCTTTCTTGGGCGCGCTGTACAGCACGAATCCCTCGCCTGCGGGAGAGATACGATAGATCAGCCCACTGCCGTCTGAACCTGCGATCAGATTTTCCTGCGCATCGAAGGCGAGAACGCGAATGTGCGTTTCATCGCTCTTAAAAAAGACCGAGTGCTCACCTTTCGGCGTGACGCGGTAGATTTCTCCGTGATCGCCGGTGGCTATGTAGAGATTGCCGGCCTTGTCAAGCGCCAGGTCCCAGATGTATTTCGTACCCGGTTCGAAATAGATAGACGAACTCCACGAGGGATCGATGGCCGGTGTGGCCGCGTCTTTGTCGTCGGCAGCTTTGTCTTTATCTTTTTTCTCGGAAGCAGTTCCCCGGTGGGAGTCGGCTTGCGACTTAGTTTCGGGTCTGTGTTCCAGCTTGTATACTTTGCCATCAGGAGCCGTAGCCGCGTAGATCGCGCCTCCAGTGCCGCTTTGCAGTGCCTGCACCTGGAGTTCCTTGGGCTCGAAAATGATTGTCGCGTTGCCGTTGGGCGTGATGCGGTACACGCGAGCGGGCGCGCCTGCCGCTACATACACGTTGCCGGCATCGTCAGACGCAATCGACCAGATATAAGTGGAAGGCGTGGCATACAGGCTCTTGAAGGTGGGGGCGAGTTCCAGGCCGCCCTCGCTGCGAATCGCTACGCCCGTAGCAGTGCCTTTGGCGAGTTCGTCAAATTTCGACTGCTCCCAGGTGCGCGTGCCCTCGGCGAACGCAGTCGAAACCAGGCTGAGGACGCTTATGTTTGTGAGAAAGAGACCAGCCAGAAGGAAGAAAAAAAGCTTTCGCGCACTCTGCAATTTCATACCTCGAAGTCGTTGTAGGAAGAATATTCAGGTTATCACGGCTCGCTGTCTGGAGCGGAGGACCACGGCTCAGTCCGAGCGCGGACGAAGGGCGATTCGCCGTGGTATTGTAAAGTTTCATGCGTTCCTCGCGTCAGGATCTGCTGCGCTTGCTCGCCTCCAAATCCTTCCGGTTGGGCGAGTTCAAGCTCTCATCCGGCGGTACGAGCGACTACTACATCGACTGCCGTACGACCACTCTCGATGCCAAGGGCTCGCGCCTGACTGGCGAGGTTTTCCTGGACGAAATCCGGCAGCGGGAGTGGAAGCCGCAAGCCATCGGGGGCCTCACCATGGGAGCCGACCCCATCGTGGCGGCAGTTTCTGTAGTGAGCGGTGAGTTGAACGGCTTTCTCGTGCGCAAGGCCGAAAAGCAGCACGGAACCGGCCAGCGCATCGAAGGCTTTCGTGAGAAAGGCGCCCGCGTCGTGATCGTCGACGATGTTTGCACCTCCGGTGCTTCCACGGTGCAGGCGATCGAAGCAGCCCGCGAATTTGGATTCGAGGTGGTTGGGGCGATGTGCCTGGTCGAGCGCGAAGAGGCGAAGGGCAGGCCTAACGTTGAGAAGGCCGCGTCTCCGGCGCCGTTCGTTTCTATTTTCACCGCCCGCGATGTTCGAGCTGAACACGTTTCGCAAACGGACGACACGGCTCCGGTAATTTTTGCGGTCGCCGCCAGTTGCGAAGTCTGCGGCCAGCCGGCAGTGACCAATTCTCCGAGGAATCGCTGTGCCGTGCACCGAACCTGAAGGAATTGAGACTTCATGATTCAAACTCTCGAATGGACTGACCAGGGTGTACGCTTCATCGATCAGACGAAGCTCCCCACAGAAGAAACCTACGTAACCTGCAAGACGCACGAGCAGGTGGCCGATGCCATCCGGACCATGGTGGTGCGCGGAGCGCCCGCCATCGGCGTGGCCGCAGCCATGGGCATTGCCCTGGCCGCCAAGAACTCCAATGCGGAAACCACAGGCGAACTGAAACGCGACCTTGACCAGGCTTGCGACCTGATCGGCGAGAGTCGGCCGACCGCTGTCAATCTCTTCTGGGCCATTCGGCGCATGCAGGAAAAATTCGAACGCGTGCGCATTCGTCCCGTCGCGCAAATCAAGCAGGACCTGATCGAAGAATCGCAACGCATGCACGCCGAAGACATCGCCGCCAACCAGGCCATGGGACGCCACGGCGCCACGCTCATGCCAAGTGAAGGCGGAGTGCTGACGCACTGCAATGCCGGCGCGCTAGCTACGGCAGGATATGGCACCGCGCTGGGCGTCATCCGTGCTGCGGTCGAGCAAGGCAAGAAGATTCATGTCTACGCCGACGAAACCCGGCCGTTCCTCCAGGGCTCGCGGCTTACGGCTTGGGAACTGATGAAGGACGGCATCCCAACCACCGTGATTTCTGACAACATGGCTGGCGCGATGATGAAGCAGGGCAAGATTGGAGCCATCGTCGTGGGCGCGGACCGCATCGCCGCCAATGGTGACGTGGCCAACAAGATCGGAACTTACACCGTCGCCATCCTGGCCAAAGAGCACAGCATCCCTTTTTACGTGGCTGCACCGATCTCGACTGTAGACCTCGCTACTCCTGACGGGACCACGATTCCCATCGAGCAGCGCAATGCGAAGGAAGTTACTCATATCGCCGGCAAACAGATGACGCCAGACGGCGTTTCGATCGAGAACCCGGCGTTCGACGTGACTCCAGCGAAGTATGTGACCGCGATCGTCACCGAGCGGGGCATTGCCCGGCCGCCTTACAGGGAATCTCTGCGCAGCCTCGCTGGCGCCGAGGCTAAGGTTGAAGTCTAGTTTGTCCATCCGGCGCGTGATGCCCGTCACATCGCGCCACCGAGGTTCTAGCTACAGTTTTCAGTAGATGTTTCTCGTTCAGGTTCCGTATGGTTCGAACGTGCCATGGCGGAGCTTGGGTTCCGATGTGAGAAGATAGCCCATTCTGCTATCGCTTGCGTCTAGAGAGGCCTGAGCAGGGCAGAGTGGACCCTTCGGAGGCGGAGTGCATCTAACGGAGCAGGTGGCACCGTACGTAGCGGAACAAGAAGCGCTGCTCCGGGTTCAAGGATTGAAGAAGGTTTTCCGGTCCGGCGAATCGGACCTGGTGCTCTTTGAGAATTTATCGTTTCAGGTGAAGCGCGGCGAGATGCTGGCGATTGTAGGCGAGTCGGGAGCGGGGAAGAGTACCTTGTTGCACATACTCAGCGCTCTTGATCAGGCTTCCGCTGGTGACGTATACTGCGCGAAATTGCAACTGAATTCGTTGTCGGCGGACGAAGCGGCGGAGTTTCGCAATCGCGAGGCGGGCTTCGTCTGGCAGTTTCACTACCTGCTGCCGGAATTCACGGCCGCGGAGAACGTGGCAATGCCGCTGCTGGTGCGGGGACGCACCTGGGCAGAGGCGGCGCCGGAAGCTTCACGCTGGCTGCGTGAGGTCGGGTTGGAGCAGCGCGCGCATCATCGTTCGGGAGAGCTTTCCGGCGGTGAGCAACAACGTGTGGCTCTGGCACGGGCGCTCATTTCCGGTCCAAAATTGTTGCTGGCGGATGAGCCTACCGGGGACCTCGATGGACAGACGGCGGAAGCGGTTTTCGAATTGATCGCGCGACTACATCGCGAGCACCAGCTCACCTCCCTGATTGCAACGCATAACTTGTCATTCGCGCGGCGTTGTCATCGGGTGTTGCGGCTGCAGCGGGGGCGTGTGGAAGAGATCAGGCCGGAGTCGTTGCCGGTATAGGAGGCGGAGCAGGTAAGGAAGGAGATTAAGATAGGATTAGTAAGACAGTGTGCAAGAAACTGACAATCATCGGCAGCCCGGAGAGACTTGAACAGGTTCCTTCGGTAACATAATAGAACCGTTCGGGTACTTGGGCCGATGGTCGTTTGATTGCATAATGGAACGGTGATGGCAAGCACGAAGCAAGATCGGACCACCACCGGGCCAGGGTTTCAGTAGGGTCGAGCGGGAGCAAGCCTTCTCGGCCGGAAGGGTTCAGGGGGAAGGGGCATTATGTTTGAACGTTACACGGAGAAAGCCAGGCGCGTGATTTTCTTTGCGCGCTACGAAGCAAGCCAGTTCGGGTCTCCTTATATAGAGACCGAGCACCTGCTGCTGGGGCTCCTGCGCGAAGACAAAGCCCTGACCAATCGATTTCTGCGCTCGCACGCCTCGGTCGAGTCCATCCGCAAGCAGATCGAGGGTCATACCACCATTCGTGAAAAGGTCTCGACCTCAGTAGACCTTCCGCTGAGCAACGAATGCAAGCGCGTGCTGGCCTACGCCGCTGAAGAAGCCGAGCGCCTCTCGCACCGCCACATCGGCACCGAACACTTACTCCTGGGTTTACTTAGAGAAGAGAAATGCTTTGCCGCGGAGATTCTGCATGAGCGCGGCCTGCGGCTCGCGACCATCCGTGAGGAATTGGCGCGCACCAGCCAGGAAAAGGCGCAGCCGCAACGGCAGCGTGAGTCGTCGCTGCTTAGCGAGTTTTCCCGCGATCTTACCCAGGCGGCAATGGACAGTCAGCTCGATCCGCTGGTCGGCCGCGACGGCGAACTGGAACGCGTAGTCCAGATTCTGTGCCGGCGCACCAAGAACAATCCTGTGCTGATCGGCGAGCCGGGCGTAGGCAAGACGGCGATCGTCGAAGGCCTTGCGCAGCGCATCGCCGACGGCGAGGTTCCGTCATTCCTCGCGGACAAGAGAATTCTGGCGCTTGATCTTTCGTTGATTGTCGCTGGAACAAAGTATCGCGGACAGTTCGAAGAGCGGCTGAAGACCATCATGAAAGAACTGATGGAGTCGCAGAATTCCATCATATTTATTGACGAGCTGCATACGCTGGTGGGCGCGGGATCGGCGGAAGGTTCGCTCGATGCAGCGAACATCCTCAAGCCGGCTCTGTCGCGCGGCGAGATTCAGTGCATCGGCGCAACTACTCCTGGAGAATACCGGAAGTCGATCGAGAAAGATCGCTCGCTCGAGCGGCGTTTCCAGGCCGTAAAAGTTCCTCCGCCGAACGAGGCGGACGCGGTGAAAGTTCTGTTTGGCATCAAGGACCGCTACGAAAAATTCCATGCGGTCACTTATACCGACGATGCCATCAACTTCGCGGTGTCGCATTCGAACCGCTATATTCCCGACCGCTTCCTGCCCGATAAGGCGATCGACCTGGTCGACGAAGCCGGGGCCCGGGTCAAGCTGCGCCAGACCTCGCAGCCGGAAGAAATCTCCGAAGTGCAGAAGCGGATCAAGTTCATTGTGCACCGCATGGAAAACGCCATCGCGAACCATGAGTTCGAGAAAGCGCGTTTCTATTCGGACGAAGAACGCAAAGAGCGCGAAAACCTGCGGGCGCTGCGCGAGAAATATCATCTGGATGAGTCTTCGACCGGCGTAGTCGGCCGCGAGGACATCGAAGATGTGGTTTCGCGCTGGACCGGCGTTCCCATCACCTCGATCAAAGAAGAAGAAACACAGAAACTGCTGCGCATCGAGGAAGAGCTGCACAAGCGCATTATTTCGCAGGATAAATCGATCAGCGCGCTGGCCCGGGCGATCCGGCGTTCGCGCGCGGGGTTGAAGAACCCGAACCGGCCGATTGGCTCGTTCCTGTTCCTGGGCCCGACCGGCGTCGGCAAGACAGAAGTTGCCCGCACTCTGGCGCAATTCATGTTCGGAACGGAAAAAGCTCTAGTCCGGTTCGACATGTCCGAGTTCATGGAGAAGCATTCGGTCTCGAAGCTGATCGGCTCGCCTCCGGGATATGTCGGGTACGAAGAGGGTGGCCAATTGACAGAACGTGTCAAGAGAGCGCCGTACTCTGTCGTTCTGCTCGATGAAATCGAGAAGGCGCACCCCGATGTGTTCAACATCCTGCTGCAGGTGTTTGAAGACGGCCAGCTTACCGACGGTCTCGGCAACACGGTCGACTTCAAGAACACGATCCTCATCATGACTTCGAACATTGGGGCGCGGCACCTGCAGAAGCGCGAGGGCTTCGGCTTCCAGTCGACTAAAGATGAAATGGTTTCGGGCAAGGTCGAGGAGTTGGTGAAGGGTGAGGTAAAGCGCACCTTCAATCCAGAATTCCTGAACCGGCTGGACGAGATCATTCTGTTCCTGGCATTGAGCGAGGCCGACCTGATCCAGATTCTGGAACTCATGGTCACGCAACTCAACACGAACCTCGCCCAGAAGTCGATCACCGTGACGGTTGCCGACGAGGCCAAGAAGTGGATCCTCAACCAGACCCTCACCGACCGCACCTACGGGGCGCGGCCGCTGCGCCGGGCCTTGCAGAAATACATTGAGGACCCGCTGTCGGAGGCGCTGATTCAAGGCACGATCACCACGCGTCCAGCATTCATCGAGGTCTTCCTCGAAGACAACAAACTGTTCTACCGTCCGGTCGACTCCGAGAAGACTGAGGGCGTGTTGCTGTACGAGAATAGTTAACTCTGAGGCATCAGCTAGCAGCCGTCAGCGCGAGCTGGCGGCTTTTGTTTTTCTGGCTATGTTTTTGCCAGCTATCCCGGTGAGCGCGCGAGCGTAGTCGCGAACAGTTTCGGGCCGAGACCTCATATAGATAAACTGCCCTTCCCGGCGAGTCGCGATGAGGTTCGCATCCGCCAAAATCTTCAGATGATGCGAAATCGTCCCCGGAGTCAGCTTGTACTTTTCGACGATCTGCCCGCAAAACATCTCCGTGCATGAGGAGATCCCTTCAAAAATCTGCAAGCGGGTGGGATCGCTCAGTGCCTTGGAGATCCTGGCTATCTCCCTTTGATCCATAGGCGTACGTCCTTGGCGGTCCAGCCCTTCAAAGAAACTGAACCTTTGATATTTTGACTATCATCAAAACGTTTAAATAAGTCAAGCACTGCGCCAGCGTAAAGTTGGCGGCAAATCCGTACTTGGAGAAATCCTATGTCAAAAAGGTTTGAGGGCAAAACGGTAGTGATCACCGGCGGCAACAGCGGAATTGGGCTGGCCACGGCCAAGTTGTTCCACGAAGAGGGCGCTCGAGTTGCCATCTCAGGACGCGATCAGAAAACTCTTGATGAAGCAGTTGGAATCATAGGCAACGGGACGCTTGCTGTGAAGGCCGATGTTTCCAAATTGGCGGACATCGATAAGTTATTCGCGCAAGTGACGGCGAAGTTTGGCAAGATCGACGCTCTCTTTGCCAATGCCGGCATCGCTAAGTTCGCTCCAGCGAGCGACAGCGGTGAACAGCTATTTGACGAAACATTCGACACTAATGTGAAGGGCCTGTATTTCACGTTGCAGAAGGCGCTTCCCTACCTCAACGATGGCGCCGGAATCGTGCTGAATTCTTCGGTGGTCAATTCCAAAGGCAATGTCGCGACCAGCGTCTATTCGGCCAGCAAGGCCGCAGTGCGTTCCCTGGCGCGCACCTTTGGGGCCGAACTGGTGGATCGTGGTATTCGGGTGAATGTGGTCAGCCCGGGTCCAATCACAACTCCCATCTTCGGACGTACCGGGCTGCCGCAAGCGGTAATCGACGAATTCGCGGAAGGCATCAAGACGCGAGTTCCCATGAAGCGGTTCGGGACGCCCGAAGAAGTGGGCCATGCCGTACTGTTCCTGGCCGGCAACGAGGCTTCTTATATCACTGGCGTGGACTTGAATGTGGACGGCGGAACAGGACAGATTTGAGTCACCGGAGTACGGGCCCTTGGCGGCGTCTTTAAGCCGTCAGCACGAGCTGACGGCTTTTGTTTTTTTGCGACCAATTCGATTTTGTCAATCCAGAAACGTTACACTTAACCTGGAGGCAGGTCATGGACAAGGTCAACCTAGCCGACAAGTTCGCCAAAATCTCGGAATACTGGAAGCCCTACATCGCCGCCGAGCTGAACGGGCAACACGTAAAGCTCGACAAACTGAAGGGCGAGTTTGTGTTTCATCATCACGACAGTGAAGATGAAATGTTTCTGGTAATAAAGGGACGGTTCCGCATGGAGTTCCTCGACCGGCATGAGTGGATCGAAGAAGGCGAGTTCATCGTTGTACCGCGCGGCGTGGAACATCGTCCTGTCGCGGACGAAGAGTGCTGGCTTCTCCTATTTGAGCCGGCTTCCACGCTGAACACCGGCAACTTGGTCAATGAGCGCACGGTGGCTCAACTGGAGCGGGTTTAGCGATGGAGCTTACGGTTTACTCTGCCGCGTGGTGTCCCGATTGCCGCGAGGCCAAACGCTTTCTGGCGAAGCACAACATTCCCTATAAAGATATCGACGTCGAGACCACGCCGGGAGCTCTCGAAGAGGTCGCCAAACACGCCGGCAAACAGGCCATTCCGCAATTCGTGATTGATGGCGAGTGGGTGCAGCCCTACGTTCCGGGCAAGGGGTTTCTTTACGAGCAAATGGCCAAGCGCCTGGGGATCGGGAAGCCTTAAGCTCCCAGTAACCGCAAACTGCTAAGTGCTTTCATTCCAGTCCTGAAACCCCAATTTTACCCGCACGTTCACCTCCTTAAGAAACTTCAGTATCCCCTGTTCATCATCTTCCGTACCGTGGCAAACCGTTGCCAGACAAGGGAAGATGACCACTCATGTCCGCACCGGAAATTCCGCAAGAGCCGAGCCCGGTCAGCGACAGCTGGCAGCAGATGGTGCAGGCCGTGCTCGCGGTCGTGCTGCTGGTCGGCGCCGTCGCCATGTTCCATTACTACGCCCCGGTCACGACCGAGGGCGTGCAGCCCGATGAACTGCAGAAGCAGGTAACCCAGCTTAGCCAGCAGGTGGCGCAGCTCGAAAAAGAACAGGCAATGCCAGCGCTGGTGCTCAATCGGTACCGCAATTCCATCGGCTACATTTACGGCGTATACGACGTGGGCTTCGCAAACCAGCCGGCAACCATTCGCGCCCGCGTTTCGGGAACCGGGTTTCTGGTGGGTGATGGACTGCTGGCCACGAACCGGCATGTGGCCGAGCCATGGTATGGCGACAGCGAGGCGGAAGGGCTGATCCAGCAGGGCGCAACAGCCATGCTGGAAAGTTTAGTTGTCTTTTTCCCGAACTCGTCAACGCCGGTGAACCTGACTCCGGGCGCGGTTTCTTCCACCAGCGACCTGGCCGTGCTAAAGATCGAGAACAAGCAAACAGTGAATGGACTAGCGGTGCTGCCTCTGGCTAAAGGCGTCGCCGCGCCCGGCGAACTGGTGACGGTCATCGGCTACCCCATGGGAATTGCAGGGATGGTAGCCAAGTCGCCGACCGGCATCTACCAGAGGCTGGCATACCGGCATAACGACATCACGGCGGCCAGTGAACTGGCGGCGCTCTCACTTATTCGTCCTTCGACCACATGCGGGCATCTCGGCGATGTGGTGGGCGACAAGTTGATTTACGATGCTCCCACAGCCCACGGCGGCAGCGGCGGGCCGGTGTTTGACTCTAACGCCGAGGTGATTGGCGTTAACTCCGCCTACATTGATGGATTTTCCGGCGGCACGCTGGGAGTCTCTGCCGAAGCTTTGCGTCCCCTGATCGAGGCGGCGCAGAAAAAGCCGTAGACTCACCTAGGTCAGATCGCAGCCCCCGAATCGCGAGCCGAAAACCATCACCTTAAAACCTTCGCACCTTCGTGCAGACGCTGGTCGCCTGAGGCCGAGGCGTCGCCCGAAGCCGCATAGGCCACCGCTGCTCCAATCAGAGTAGGAACGATAAACGCATGGCCCCCCGTCGCTTCGGCAACAAACACAACCGCAGCTAGCGGCGTCTTATAGCCTGCAGAGATGAACGAGGCCATTCCAACGGCGGCATAAAGACCGAGGGTTGAGCTGTGGACAATGGATTGACCGAAAGCCGTCCCGATACTCCCGCCGGTAAGAAACAGCGGAACAAACATGGCGCTGACGCCGCCCGCCGCCAGGGTAAAGAGGGTCGCGCCAAGCTTGAGCGCACTAAGAATGAGGAGTTGCGAAGTGCTGTGGTGATTGCTCAGGATGTCTCCCACCGCCTCGTAGTTCGGGCCGATCGGCACGAGATTCCCAGGATAGATATGCAGGAAGAGGAGACCGCAAAGTCCCGTCAGCAAGCCGCCAATCACGAGCTTCAACCAATGCGGTAACGACCACGCTATAAAGAAACTGCGCGCCCGTCGGAAGGTAATGACGAATGTCATGGCAATCAGCCCAACCATCAGACCGAGCAGTGCGCTCCAGTAGAGGTCGCTGCGGGCAAATCCTGCCGAGCCAGCAAAGTCGAAAAGCGGCGCGGCGCCTAGAAAAGAGCTGAGTGTCACAAAGGATACGACTGACGCGATCAGCGATGGCACCAGAGCTTCGTGCGCCAGATCGTCACGGTAGGGCATTTCCAGTGCGAACACAATGCCAGTCAGGGGTGCGCGAAATACAGCAGACATGCCCGCCGCCGCGCCGCAGATCAACATGATCCGGCGATCCCGATCATCAAGGTGCAGGCGCCGCAGCTTCGTCCAAAGCCATGAGCCTATCGCTCCGCCGCCATAGATGCTGGGCCCCTCGAGCGCCGCGCTGCCGCCAAATCCGACAGTTGCAATGGCCGCAAGCATCTTGGGCACGAAGAATCGCGTATCGATTTTACCCTCATGCTCATGATAGGAGCGGATGATCTCTTCGGTGGAATGTTCGTTTGGGTCCGAGGTAAGAAACTGCATAATGAGTCCGGTGACGACGAATCCCAGAACCAATCCCGGCACAATCGCCCAGTGATGCCGCAGGTAGTAGCCCAGCACGGCGGGCCACAACTTCCCCAGAATGATTACCACGATTCCGGTGATCACCAGGCCAGTGGTCAGGCCGATCACGGGTGCAATGACGAGCCACTTACGAAGATCGCGGGCATAAACCGCCGTGAGATCTTCCTGAACCAGCGTCAGATATCGCCGGAACAAAGAGCGTTGCAACAGCCATTTTACCCACCGGTTTTCCCGGGCAGTCGGTTTGCTCATAATCTGCGGCACTCTTTCTCGCCTGGGGAAGTTTCGCCGCGAGTCCCGTCTTCACCTCACCTCATTCGAGGAAGTAAGGCGCCGGCGGGATGGAACTCTGACGCCGCTGTCATTCGTGAATGTTTATTTATTTCCTTTTTGAGGGGAACCGCTGAATGCGAGAATGTCCCCTCGTTGCCCTGCCGCATGATGCGGCGAAGAGCGCCCACCAGTTCGGGGCCGGCGGACCGCAGCTCGTCGTGATGATGAAGCGCCAGTTCGCCCAGGACCTTGTCCCCTTTCGGAGTGAGGGCGAGCAGCACTTCGCGCCGGTCGTCCTCGGCGCGGGTGCGATGGACAAAGCCTCCGGCTTCCAGGCGGTTCACCAGTTCGACGGCGCTATGGTGGCGGATCTGCATGCGGGTCGCCAGCTCGCGAATCCGCGGCCTCACCCCGGCCGGCATCCCCTTGATGGCCAGCATCAGTTGATACTGGCCGCGCTCCAGGCCGGCCCGCTTCACCACTTGCTCGCTGAAGTGGAGGAAGCGCCGGATCTGGAAACGGAACTCCGCCAATGCCTGGTAGTCCGACAAGGTAAGCTTCTTCATGCCGCGATTGTATCGTGCCGCGATCCAGTGCGCCTGTCTAGTATATCGTAAGACGATATATGCTGGAAAGTGAGGAAGGGGCACGGGAACTCTTTCCCACGGCGGCTGTTTTGTGAAACACTTGGACCCCAGAAAAGCGAACTTGAAAACGAGATAAAATGACACCTTCCAAACTTGCCCTGATGGCAGTCTGTTTCGGCTTGTTCTCCATCCCCACGCCCCTGGTTTCCCAGGAACTGAACTCAACCTTCGCCCGCGATCCCGGCCAGCCCATCGATCAGCAGTACACGGACCAGATTCGCAAATACACCACGGATCCGTCGTTCATCTCCCCGCTAGTGGACTACCTCCCGGCCTCGAAAACGGTTCCCACACCCGCCAAGGTGCTGGGCGACGTCTCCGGCGCGCCCGACATGCTTCCCTATACCGAGGACGTGTACAAATATTTCCGCCTGCTTGAAGCGAGCAGCCCACGGGTGAAGGTCTTTACCATCGGCCACTCCGAAGAAGGACGGGAGATGATCGCCGCGGCCATCGCCGACCCCAAACTCCTGGCTGATGCGAAAGCAAATGATGCGCGCCTGGCCCAGCTCGCGGATCCTCGCACCATCGGCCTCGACGACGCCAAAGCCCGCCCGCTCCTCGACCAATCCTGGCCGGTTTACTACATCACCGGCGCCATCCACTCCCCGGAGACCGGCGCTCCCACGGCCCTGATGGAACTCGCCTATCGTCTGGCGGTCGACGACGCGCCCTACATCAAGTACATCCGATCGCACATAATCGTGCTGATTACTCCTGTGGTCGAAGTCGACGGCCGCGACCGCATGGTCGATATCTATAAATGGCACAAGGCTCATCCCGGCCAGATTTGGCCGCACCTTCTTTACTGGGGCCACTACGTCGCCCACGACAACAACCGTGACGCCATGGCCATGACGCTCGACCTGACCCGGAACGTTCTCGATACATATCTTGGCTGGCACGCTCAGGTGTTGCACGACCTACACGAGTCGGTTCCATTTCTTTATGACAATACAGTCGGAGACGGACCCTACAACGCATGGGTGGATCCCACGCTCGCGGACGAGTGGGCGGAGTTGGGCTGGAACAACGTTGCCCAGATGCAAAGCTTCGGCATGCCCGGAGTCTTCACCCACGGCGACTTCGATACCTGGAGTCCCGGCTACCTGATGTTCCTGGCGGGCATGCACAACGGCATCAGCCGTCTCTATGAAACCTTCGGCAACGGAGGCGCTGACACCGAGAAACGCATCCTCCGGCCGGAAGATTACTCACGCACATGGTACCGGCAGAATCCTCCGCTTCCCGTGGTGAACTGGTCACAGCGCGATAACAACAACTACGAAGAAAGCGCCCTGCTCTCGACCCTCTCTTACTTCTCGCACAGCACCCACCATTTTCTCGAGAACTACTACCTCAAGAGCAAGCGCGCGGTCGAGAAGCCATTGCTGGAAGGCCCAACCGCGTATGTGATCCCTGCCGACCCAGCCGATGCGAATCGCCAGATCGAATTGCTCAAGGTATTGAAGCGTCAGCATGTCGAGATACAACAGCTAACGGACGCGGCCACTTCGGCCGTCCCCGGGGAAAAGCGTGGCGACAAGCCGAAGCAGGAAACCTTCCCCGCCGGCAGCATCGTCGTCCGCATGGATCAGCCCTACTCCCGTGTTGCCGATGCGTTGCTCGACCGCCAGTTCTGGGCCGCCGGCGATCCGCAGAAGCATCCCTACGACGATACGGGATGGTCCTTCACCCATCTCTTCAATCTGAAAGTTGTCCGCGTTGTCGATCCCGCGATCTTGAAGTCGAAGATGACTCCTCTTGACGATCCCGCAATGCTAGCCGGGAAGATCTCCGGATCCGGAACAATGCTCGCCGTAGCGAACACAGGCCAGGTTTCTCTCCTGTCCCTCGCCTACAAACTCAAAGGCGCAACTATCCAGGTAGCTGAAAAAGCTTTTGATGCCGACGGCAAACATTTCGCCGCCGGCTCGTTGCTTATCGGCGCCGCTCCGGACAACGCTGCCGGAATTCTGCACGACCTCTCGCTCGATGCATCGCGGCTTGCAGCGCCCTCCGTGGCTGTCCACGGGGTCACCGCTCCCCGTATCGCCTTCATGCACACCTGGCTTGGCACCCAGACGGAAGGCTGGTGGCGCTATGCCTTCGATACCGCAGGCGTGCCCTATGATTACATCAACACGCAAACTGTCGGCACCGAGGAAAACCTGCGCGCGAAGTACGACGTCATCGTCTTCGCTCCCATCGGCCGCGCCTCCGCGCTTGAAATCATCAACGGCATTCCCCTCTGGAACAATCCCATGCCGTGGCAGAAATCCGAGCTGACCCCAAACCTGGGAGCCATCGACAGCACCGCCGATATACGTCCGGGCCTAGGCTATGAGGGCCTTGCTCATCTGAAGCAGTTTGTTGAACAAGGCGGCCTGCTCATCACCTGCGAAGACACGGCCCAGTTCGCCATCGATACCGGTCTCGCTCCCGGCGTCAGCGTCGCACCTCATGACGACGCGCGTGTCACTGGAACGGTGCTGAACACGGTGTTCGTCGCTCCTGACAGCCCCGTCGCTTTCGGGTACGGAGCCGGGGTTCCTGTCATCAGCGCCAGCGGCATGGTCTTCAATGTCAGCAATATACTCGGCCGCACCGGAGGCCGTGTTTTGACGGACCCCTTGTCCGATCCGTTGGATCCCTATGCCAAGCGGGCCACCGGACGTGGCAGCGTCGAAGACAGCGACGAACCCCAGGGCAGAAAGATCACCGAACCCGAACCGCTGGCGAAGCAGCAGCCATGGGAGCCTAAGCCGCTGGATGAGGAACAGACGCGCAACAACCCGCTGGTGATTCCGGTGCAGAGCCGGCCTGAAGTTATCCTCCGCTTTTCCGATGCCAAGACGCTTTTGCTCGACGGCCTGCTCGACAAGCCTTCGTCGATCGCCGAGCATGCCGTCGTCGTGGATGCTCACCTGGGCGAGGGAAACGTGCTGCTGTTCGGCAACAACCCCGTCTATCGCGGCGAGACCATCGGCACCTACGCCCTGGTCTTCAACGCAATCCTCAACTACCAGCATCTCGGCCACGAGGCCGCGCCCGCGGAGAAGCATTAGTTCAAATTGCGGTGCGGAGTGCAGTACGGTGCCTGCGCCCGCTCGCCGTGTTACACTCTATGATTCGCAGACAAGCGCCGCGTGACACAGGACATTCGACCCGTACATGCTTCTTTCCAAGGAATATGTGGGCTACCTGGCCCGCGAAGTTACCAAGAAACTGATTGCCGCGAAGGCCATCGAAACCTCGGCCGTCCCCAAGGTCACAGAGCGCGTCCATGCCGCTCTGCTCGAAGAACTCACTCTTGAAGACCGCATCAACGACGAAGTCCGCGTCATCCTCGAAGCCTATTCCGAAGAGATGAACAAGACCGGCGCCAACTACCAGGAGATGTTCCGCAAGGTGAAGACGGAACTGGTGCGCAAATACAAGGCGGTGCTGTGAGACTCAGCCGCGACAAAGTAAACGTGCTGGCGCGCGCCGTCGCCGACGCGCTCAAGCAGATGGACGAAGTCGACTTCATCGAAGATCCCAACACCATCCGCCAGGAAACCCGCAAGATCCTTGAAGACCTGCTCAATCAGGAGGCGCGGATTGACCAGTCCGCCCGGCTGAAGATCGAGAGCCAGAAGCGCACCATCCTCGAAGGCTCGCAGGAGTGGGACATTCTCTACCGCAAATATTACAATGAGGAAGTGAAGAAGCTGGGAGTGTGATCCCCCGGTTCGCTACCCGTTGGCAAAATCCTGTCCTGCGTGTCAGCGCACCTTCACCGCGAATCCAATCAATGCCGCACCACCGATGAGCCAAGCCGAGTTGAGCCGGAAACGAAATAGGATTACCATCCCGGCGACGAAGAGCAAAGCGGTCAGCCAGTCGACTATCGCAGCCCTACCGAGTTGCCAAGCCACTACAGCCATCAAAGCCAACGAACCGACTACTACTCCATCCAACATTGCCCCCGCCGTCGGGGAACGTCGAATTCTTGGAATGAGCGGCCCACTAATGGCAACGAGTAGGAATCCGGGCAGGAAGATGCCTAAAGTCGCGACCACCGCGCCGGGTATTCCTGCGACCAGGTAGCCAATAAAAGTGGCAGTCGTGAAGACTGGTCCGGGAGTGAACTGCCCAACCGCGACGGCGTCAATCAGTTGCTTTTCTGTAAGCCAGTGCAAATGATTGATGAATTCCGATCTGAGAAACGCCAGAAGCACGTATCCACTTCCGAAAACAACCGATCCGATTTTTAAGAATGACAGGAATAGCCGAAGCAAGCTGATTGGAACAATCGCCACGGCTGCGGGTGCTCCAAGCAGCAACGCCAAGCGACTCGATCGCGGTAAAGCAAACAATCCCACGCGTGTTCGCCGTTCGATCCATACCGTCGTGCCGCAGGCAAGCCCGGCAATCACCAGAACGATGAGCGGAGCAATTCCAAGAGCACTGAGAACAGCCGAGATCACTCCAATGGCCGCAAGCGACTTTGTTCTTGTGGCCGTTCGAGCAAAACTCCACAATGCTTGCAGAATAATTGCGATGACAACAGGCTTTATCGCATATAAGATGCCCGCGACTTGCGGCAGCGACCCGAAGCGAACGTAGACGGCAGCGATTAGCCCAACCAAAACGGCAGCGGGAATGATGAAGCAGCAACCCGCGACCCACAATCCGGCCCAACCGCGCTTCGAATGCCCGATGAAGATCGCCAGTTCCGTCGAACTAGGGCCGGGAATTAGATTTGCGGTTGCAAGACGATCAAGAAAATCCGCCTCGGTAATCCAGTGCCGTCTCCGAACGAATTCGCTCTCCATCATCGCGATGTGGGCGGCAGGGCCGCCAAATGAAATCGTGCCCAGCTTTAGAAAGACGAACGCCAATTCCCATAGTGACAGTTGGCCAATTTGGCCGGATTCAACAGCCGATTGCGGATCGCTCATATGCTGGGGAGGTCTATTCGTCGGATCAATATATACGGATCGAAGGTCTTACTCAGAGACAAAAACTCAGAGACAAAAATGCCCCGCGCTCGCACGCGGGGCGTCGACGGTCGGAGGACCCAGTGAAAACTTTCAGGCTGCTTCCCGACGCTTCTGGATGGTCTCGAGCGTCTGCCGGTACTTCTGCGCATTGCCCACGATCTTGCGCTGCGGCAGGCTGTTGATCCACAGTTCGTGAGGAATGCCGCGGCGTTCCCGGCGCGTGCCCACAGCTCCCCGGTGCAGGACGTTGCCGGGCCGCTTGTCCTGAGTCTGTTGCTGCCAACCGCTGCCCGAGGCCACGTTGAAGACGCCAATGTAGCCATTTACCAGAAGCTGAAATGGATTCTGCATCTTGTTCATGCGATCGAACTGCGTCGAGCCCTCGCCGCGGAAGCTTTCAAACCAGGAGGGGTAAACGAAATCGGAAAGCAGGACGTTATCGATCTGATAGCCGAGACTGTCGTCTTCGCAAGCGTCGCAGACCTCGTAGGCATAGAGAATTCCCGCGGTGTTGTTGTTCTCGACGAACACGGTCAGGTTGATGTTGGGGTCGCCTAGCATCTCCAGCAGTTCGTGGCTGGCGGTGACCGTCCAGGATGTTCCTGCCTTAAGATCGCTGGCGACGAAGACCTTGCCGATGGGGAGCCCTTCGGTGGTGAGATCGTGGTAGCCCAGCGCGTTCGCCTGGTCGGAGTCGTCAAGCAGCACGAGCCACCAGCTTCCGCTGGGAGGTTGATTGCCGCTGGCGACGATGCCGAGTTGAGCGGCGGTCCCCCAGACGGGACCGAAGTCGTTGGTCACTTGCTTCTGGAGCGCTGCCACGACCGGCACGACATCCGTGTCGGCCAGCACGGTGCTCTCGTTGATCACAGAAATTTGAATGGTGGGTGTTTGGGCGTGGGTGGGTTGCGGCATACAGATGGTCTCCTTTTCAAAGAAATTCGGAGAACGCGCAGCGTGAGTTGCGTGACTCTGTGAAAAAAAGCTTATACGCTGACCTTGTGAGTAAAATGCCTCGACGGTCAAAAAAGTGGAGCGCAGTTCCAATTTGGAACGGCAGCTTCTCTCATCGCCTCAGAGTAAATGTTGCTTCAGACTTCTCCACGCATGATTCGCTTCGCTGAAATCTCGGCCACGGTGACGCAAGCCGCTACAGACGCGGGTTTCGACTTGGCAGGTGTCGCTCCAGTCGATGACGCTTCAGAGTTGGAATACTTCCCGCGCTGGATTGCCGAGGGGCGCGGCGGCGAAATGAAATACCTGGAGGCTCGCGACGAGCAAGGTCGCTTGAAGCGCGCGTCGCTGGCGCATGCTGCTCCGTGGGCTCGTAGCGTTGTGGTTTGCGCGATTAACTACAACACGGCGCAACCTTATTCCACGCAGGTGCCGAATCCTACACGTGGCTGGATCTCCCGCTACGCCTGGGGCGAGCGGGATTATCACGACTCGGTGATGCCGCGTCTCCGGCAGGTTGAACGCGCGCTCAGAGCCACATTTGGAGCCGACGACCTGGTCACGCGCTGTTATGTCGACACCGGTCCGATTGTCGAGCGAGTGGTTGCAAAATACGCTGGCATCGGATGGATCGGGAAGAACACATGCATCATCAATCAGAAGATGGGGTCGTGGCTCTTCCTGGGCGTGATTCTTACTTCACTCGATCTCGAAGCTGATTCTGGATCAGATTCCAAAGTAGGCGTACCCGCTCCCGATCGCTGCGGCAGTTGCACGCGCTGCATCGATGCCTGCCCCACCGACGCATTCATCGCGCCTTATCAGCTCGATTCGAGCCGATGCATCGCGTACCTCACAATCGAAAAACGTGGATCGCTTCCGGAGGATGAGGAGCTTCGCTCCGGGATAGGACGGCACGTTTTCGGCTGCGACATTTGCCAGGACGTTTGTCCCTGGAACCGAAAGGCGCCGGCCACGAACACGGCAGAGTTCCAGCCCCGGCGTGAGTTGGTAAATCCTGCGCTCGATTGGTTGGCAGAGATCAGCGAGGAAGATTTCCAGCGCACGTTTCGTGGCTCGCCAGTGCGCCGGGCGAAACGCATTGGACTGCGGCGGAACGCGGTCATCGCCATGGGCAACAGCGGGGATCAGAGATTTCTTCCTCAGCTGAAAAAGCTGGCGGAAGATGATGACGAAGTGGTCGCCGAGAGTGCCGCCTGGGCTATCGGGAAACTGAGCTAAATCCAGATCAAAAAAAAACGGGGATCGATCCGGCTAAAATACCTGGAATCAATCACTTGCGGACTTCCAATGCGCTGCGATCCGGGTAAAATATTGAAAGCAAACGGGTTGCCCGTAAAATATTCCATACAAAGGAGTTACGCGATGCTGCTTCGGCTAAGTGCCCTGGAATCAGCGGCCCGCTCGTAAAATATTGCATTGGCGGGAGTTATCTCATTGCTATTATTTTGTCAAAGAACCAATGCGTTAAAGAATATCGTCGCATGCTTGTGAATCGAAGTCAAAGGAATTCGGGGCGCCGGTCTTAATTTCCTTTGCGTTGCGGGGGAATTCTTAGCGCGAATCTATGTCGGTCGTGATTCGATAGGTGGATGCGCATCGGGCCAGAACCTGGCCATCGAAAACTGAGTTTGACTGATTAGCTTTTTGGGTGTCGAGAATCGACATTGTTTAGCTACACTGGAACGCGAATCCTGAGCATGATTTAACAATCCTTTCACATCCCCGTATCCGGTTAGTTTTCAATCAGGTATGCACCTTACGCCAGTTCGCTGCTGACGGCCTGACTTCGGTAACTCGTATTCCCCGTTTTTGGCAACTAATCTCTTCAGAAGGGGTTCTTACAAGGGACTAGTTATGCCTTGTCTGGGGAGATTCCGGCGCGCTGTGTGCACCTTGCTGGTGCTGGTGTCGGGGTCTGCCGGTTTGGCGAGAGCGTCGGCCACTCTTCTTCTTGAAGAACCTTACGGCAAGCTTGGATTCTTCACCGCCACGGGACATGCAGCAGTGTATTTATCCGGAGTTTGCGCTGCCACTCCGCTGGTGCTGCGTCCCTGCCGCGCGGGGGAATTGGGAGCTGTGATCAGCCGCTATGACGGAGTCGGCGGCTACGACTGGGTGGCGATTCCGCTGATTCCTTATCTCTACGCGGTCGAGCGCGCGGATGATATTCCGCTGTTTGTCGATCCGAAGATGGTCGCTTTTCTGCGGGACCAATACCGCCGCAAGCATCTTGAAGCGGTCGCGCCGGATCGGGACAACGGAGAAACTCCTGGCGGGAACTGGTATGAACTGGTGGGTTCCGCCTACGACCGAACGGTGTACGCGTTCGAAATCGAAACCACTGCGGCGCAGGACCGGGCCTTCATCGAGAGATACAATTCGTCGCCGAACCGTTCTCACTTCCGCACGGTTTCTTCGAACTGCGCAGATTTCGCCAAGGATGTGATCAACTTCTACTACCCGCGAGCGCTGCATCGCAGCGTCGTAGCCGATGTTGGAATCACCACCCCCAAGCAAATGGCGAAGACCCTGATCAAGTACAGCGCGCACCATCCTCAACTCGAGTTCTCGCGGTTCGTGATCCCGCAAATTCCGGGCAGCGTCGCGCGCAGCACTCCAGTGCATGGCGTGGTCGAATCTTTTCTCAAATCGAAAAAGTATATTGTGCCCAGCGCGGTAGCGAGCCCGATCTTTGCGGGTTGCGTTGTGGCGGTCTACGTGGGCACGGGCGCGGGACGCTTCAATCCGTCGGAGCAGGCGCTGGTTTTCAACGCCGATCGCGCTCTTGAAGCGCCGCTTGGAGCCGAGGATCGCCGCTCTTATCAAAGCGAATTGAATCATCTCATGGAGAACCGGCTGATGGAAAACCGGCTCATGGAAAACCAGGCCGTGGCTGATCCGGGTTCTGAAAGCGCCGGCGCCCGTCTGGAGAAATGGCGAGGGCTGTTGCACAATGCCGCGCCGGAGTTCGACGCCGAGGGACGCCCTGTCATGCTCATTCCTGTGGGAGAACAAGTGGTGAGTGTTGGGGTTTCGGAGAGCAACATTCTCGGCAGTGACGCACCGCAGCCCCTCATGCAGAAGCTTCTGGAGGCGCGGCTGCATGCGGAACTTCGCAAGGGATCTCCGCCCAAGGCCTCAGAAAGTGACATAACCCGCGACTGGAACCTGCTTCAGAAAGCCATGAACGGCGGGGACTTTGAGGAGGCCGCGCGGTTTCACAGACCTCAGCAATTCGGCTCGCAATCGCGCCCGGAACGCGCCGGAAATCAGCCCTGAAGGGCCGAGTCTCAAGCGGCATAGCCTAAGAGTTCTATTGCGGGTCTGGCGGCTGGGGCTGCGGAACTGCCGCGCCCGGCGCCTGAGGAGAGCCCGGCCGTCCTTGCTGCAACTGCAATTGCCGCTGCTGCATTTCCTGCAACAACTGCTGCGGAGTTTTTATTCCCGGCTGGTCGGGAGTTGCCGTGGGCTGTTCGGCCTCCACCGGGCCCGGGTCGGGAGTGTCCTCGGCGGTATCTTCCAGCGGATCGGTTGTATCCACGGCGTTGGCAGCCGGAGGGGTGTCGTTCTTCGCAGCTGCTTCGGTACCCGGGGTGTCCGGTCCAGATTTTGGCACCAGCACCACGCGCACCAGGGCATTGGCATCTTCCGGGGAGCCGAGCAATATGTAATTGAAGTGCGATCCGTTCAGGAGTTCGGCCATCACTTCCCGCGCCGGTCCGGGACCAAGCCGCGTGACTACGCGCTCATTGGCCGTGGCCGGGATTTCAATATCAGCCGCGGTATACTTGCGGACGCCGCGCAGAATGTCGCCCAGCGTGGAGTTCGGGGCAATAATGGTCAGCTGCCCATCCTGGTAGCTGACCTGGGGTGCTACTGCAGGAATGGCATCCAGCGGAACCTGGGGCACAGGTCCCTGCGGCCCTGAGGGCAATGGAGGCGGCGCCGCTGGCTGCTTCTTGACCTTATGCACGGGATGCGTCTTCGGCGTATCGGCGCGCCCCACAATCGGGAGGCACAACACACCGGTCAGCAGCAAGCCTGTAAGCTTAAATCCCGCGCTCATGACGACCTCTCCACCCGAACTTGGCCCGTCTTTGGAAGACGGCAGGTCTGTAACTGCGATTCTAGCACCGGCTCGCCGCGCTAAGCTAAACAGCGCACGCAATCCCTTTACTCGATAGAACGTATTGGCACTACTGTCTTGCGTGAAGATTCTTGGAGGCAGCCTTACGTGCCGGCAGAGACCAGGGATAAGCGGTCAGCTCTTGAGTTCCTGTTCCAGCAGGCAGTCTTTCGGATCTTTATCATCGCGCAACCCCAGAAACACCGGAGCGCGCAATTTTGGCCCGCTGCCGGCGCTGGCGCCACCGGTCCATTCAGAAAATTCGATCTCGGCCACGAGTTCGGGCTTTACCCAGTAGACTTTCCGCAAAGCTTCGACTTCACCGTGGAACGGATTCTTCCTGGTTTCGCGTTTCTTCAGCAACTTCCAGACCTCATCGAGCGATGCCTGGTCAAATCCGCTGCCCGCCTGTCCCACATGAATCAGCCGACCCTGTTTGTCGTAGAGTCCCAGAACAATCGATCCGAAATGTGCGCGGCTGCCCTCTGGCTCAGTGTAGCCCCCGATCACAGCCTCCAGCCGGTGCGTGATTTTGATCTTCAGCCATTCAGTGGTGCGCCGCTCCACGTAAATGCTGTCGCGCTTCTTGGCCAGGATGCCTTCGAGCCCTTTGGCGCGCGCCATTTCGAATAATGCTTTTCCCTGCTTCTCGTAATGATCGGAATAGCGGGCGGCATCTCCTGTGATCAATACAGAAGCTAACTTTTTCTTCCGATCCTCGAGCGCGACCTTCCGCAAATCGTATCCATCGAGATAGAGCAGATCGAACGCGTAATACAACACGGGGACTTCCGCCTTAGCCGTCCCACGCCGCCCGCCGGGGCGAAATCCCGTGCGCTGCTGCATCAGGGTGAATGAAGCTCGCCCCTGGTCATCGAGCGCGACCACTTCGCCGTCAAGAATCGCACTCTTGGCGCGGACGAACTTCGGCAAATCTTTCAGCTCGGGAAAGCGCTGCGTCAACTCGTTCTGATTCCGCGAAACCAGCCGCAGCTTGCCGTCCGCGATAAAAGCAATGGCGCGATAGCCGTCCCATTTGATCTCAAACAGCCACTCCGCGCCGTCAAACGGCTCATCGACGGGAGTCGCCAGCATGGGATGAATCGTAGTCGGCATGGGCCGCTTCACGGCGCCGTCAAGGTCAGAAACGAAAACCGCGGAGGACGCCGAGGACGCCGAGGATTTTGATTTCTCTCTGCTGCGCAGGTCAGGGGAGGCTGCGGGCAAGGCACTCGTTGGGATTTTTTTCTCGTCTTTCTCGGCGCCCTCAGCGTCCTCTGCGGTGTTCAGTGGTTTTTGCTTTTTTTTTTGCCCGCTCGCGGCGGCTTTCTTTTTATCGAGCTTAGCCACAGCATCGGCCAGCCAGGCCGCTTTCAGCCTGCCGCCGCCCGCCGGACGGCTCCTCCACTCGGCCGATCCTGCGTCCCCGGCGATCTGGGCCAGGCTGCGCCCGCTCAGCACGGATTCGTCATAGTCATCGATGTTGTAGCCCTCGACCACATACTTGTCATGCTTCTTGATCAGCAGCCATTCGTTTCCTTTGCTCCCCGGACGCCGCCCCTTCATCTTCACCAGCGCGAAGTCGCCCTTCAACTTCTTGCCGTCGAGGCGAAACTTCAAATCGCCCTTGGCCAGCATCGCGGCCGCTTCGGCCTCAGTTCCCGGCACATATTTTCCCTCCACCGCAACAGGAGACAAAGGCTGCCACGTGCCCACATCCCAGACCATCACCGTGCCCGCGCCGTAATTGTCTTCCGGAATGATGCCCTCAAAATCGAAATACGAAACCGGATGATCCTCCACCTGCATCGCCAGCCGCTTGTCCGCCGGATCAAGCGATGGCCCCTTCGGCACCGCCCACGATTTCAGCACGCCCTCCATCTCCAGCCGAAAGTCATAATGCAGCCGCGTGGCATCGTGCTTCTGCACCACGAACCGGTGCCCCGCCTTGCTCTCAACTTTCGGAGGAGGCTCGGGCGTCGACTCAAACTTGCGCTTGCGTTTGTACTCTTCCAGTGCCATAGAAGAGATCATTTAACCACAGAGACACAGAGACACGGAGGAAACCGAATCATGAGGATGAGAGGCCGCCAACAGGGTTATGTGGGGACGGCCGCCACCCTCGTGAGCTTGCCCTGAGCGAAGCCGAGGGGTCCATGCCGAGCAAGGCCCGGCTGCGGCCTCCACCGCCGCAACTCCAAAGTTTCGCTAGAATGCTTGCTGCATCCCGGGCAAACCATGCAACGCGAATTCCCCGAAGTCCCGCTAGTAGGCGTCGGCGCCATCATCATCGAAAACGGCCGCGTCGTGCTGGTAAAGCGCGGCCATCCCCCGCTCCAAGCCGAATGGTCCATTCCCGGAGGAGTGCTCGAAGTCGGCGAACTGGTGCGCGAAGCCGCCATCCGCGAAGCCCGCGAGGAAACCGGACTCACTGTCGAATCTGGCGAACTTCTTGGCGTCTACGACCGCGTCCTGCGCGACGCCGGCCAGCGCGTGCAATATCACTACGTTTTGATTGACTTTCTCTGCCGCCGGGTTGCGGGGGATCTCGTGGCCGCCAGCGACGCTGCTGAAGTCCGCTGGTTCACGCGAGAAGAACTGCCAGGGCTGAGGCTGGCGGAGGATACGCTCGATGTCATCCAAAAAGGCTTCGCGAAACAAGGGATCCCGTAGCAGCTGCCGTAATGGTTTTTGGCGTGCTTCTGAACGACGTCCCGTCTTATAATTCTGCCAACTTCGTGACTGGATCGGGTTGAAATCAAAGGGGGCGCACGTCATGAGCATCAATGAAAACAAACTGCACGAATTACTAGGCAAGGCGGTTGTCGATTTCGGAGCAACATTTCACGCCGCGCTGGTGCAAGTTGGGGACAAGCTCGGCCTATACAAGGCTCTCGGCGCGGGTGGACCTCAAACTCCGGCGGAACTAGCCAAACGCACCGGCACAGCCGAGCGTTACGTTCGCGAGTGGCTCTGCAACCAGGCGGCGGGAGGCTATGTCACCTATGACAGCAAAGCTGCCAAGTTTTCCCTGAGCGAAGAACAAGCCTTCACCTTAGCGGATGAAAACAGTCCAGCGTTCTTGCCGGGCATGTTCCAGGTCGCCTTGGCGGCAATCAAGGCTGAGGACCGCATCACCGATCGATTCAAGACCGGCAAAGGCTTGGGCTGGCACGAACATCATCCGGACCTATTCGTCGGTACCGAACGATTTTTCCGTCCGGGATATGCGGCCAACCTGATCAATTCATGGATTCCCGCGCTCGCGGGCGTGAAACAAAAGCTCGAGCAAGGAGCGACCGTAGCTGACGTCGGCTGCGGCCTTGGCGCCTCGACCATCCTGATGGCGAAGTCCTATCCAAAGTCGAAGTTCGTGGGATTCGATTATCACGACAAATCGATTGAGACTGCGAAACAGCGCGCCAAGGATGCCGGCGTGGGAGATCGAATCCAATTCAAGGTAGCGATGGCAAAGGATTATCCCGGAGAGAACTACGACTTTGTAACCTTCTTCGATTGTCTCCACGACATGGGTGATCCGGTCGGGGCCAGCGCTCACGTCCGCGGCACGCTGAAAAGCGATGGAACATGGATGATCGTCGAGCCCTTTGCCGGAGACAAGATAGAAGACAATCTCAATCCGATCGGTCGAGCATTCTACGGAGCGTCGACACTGCTCTGCACTCCGGCTTCTCTCTCGCAGGAGGTAGGGTTGGCTCTGGGCGCGCAGGCCGGAGAACACCGGCTTCGCGAAGTAGTCTCTGCCGGCGGCTTCAACCACTTCCGCAGAGCAACGCAAACGCCTTTCAATCTGATATTCGAGGCGCGTCCGTAAAATGTTTTGATCGATTTTTTCTGTCACTGGGAGATCTCGCTGCCGACCGTGCCGCCACGGAGATCCTTATTTGGATTCCTGCAGCAGCACCACGTCCGACTCCGAGTGATTCCGCAGCACCGCTAGGCTCTTTCCGTCTGCCGACCAGTGGAACGATGTGATCTGCTCAGACGTAAACTTGGTGATCTGGCGTCCCGGCGAGCCGTCGAGCGGATGGATCCAGATATTGTCCACGCCGTTTTCGTGGATGGGATACGCTACGCTCTTGCCGTCCGGTGTGAATTGCACGCCTCCTCGGGTAACGCGTGGATCCGCATCCAGCAGACGCGGCGCCGCCGAGCCGATATCGAGCAGCGCTACCTTTTCCTTACCGTTTTGCGTGACGGGATCGACGACTTCCACTAGATAGGCCAGCACCTTGCCATCGCCAGACAGTCCAAATCCGGCGCTTGCAATAAAACTATTGGGCACAGCGCTTCCCGAAACTGCTCCGGCTTTTCCAGAACCATCCAGCGGCACACGTGAAATCCGTCCAGCGACTTGATCGTAGTAGTAGACCCACTTCTCGTCCGGAGAACAAACGGACCGAAAGTCCCGCTTCCCCTCAGTCAGCCTTACCGGGCTTGAACCATCCACGTTGGCGCGCCACAGGCTCAATGTGTTCGTGCCGCCATGAAACATCCACGAAAAGATCAAACGATCATTCCCGCAGCTGGAAGGATCAACAATTCCGGCCGTCGAATCGCCGATGAGCTGAGTCTGATTATTGCCGTCGGCTCCCAGGCGAAGGAGCCGGGGGCCGTCGGTTACCAGCAATCCTCCGTCAGCTGCCCAGCCAAATCCGCGAACTTCCTGCCCTTGAGGAACCACCGGCTTGGAATCCGCGCCCAGACTGCCAGTGCCGGGAAGAAGATACAGGTTCTGCGTGATCTTGAGCTGAACCGAGGCCAGCATCTTGCCATCTCCCGAGGTCGTGAGCGTTAAATACCGGTTGGTATCCCGTGTGATGGGCTGAATCTCTCCGCCGGCGCTGGGAACGAATCCGATCTGCGCCCGCTGGAAACTTGGGCCCGCTTGCTGGTAGACGAGAAGAATTCCGCGGCCATCCGGCAGCCATTTCAACTCATAAGGGGCTTTGTCACTGAAAGTCACAAGCCGCTGGGTTTTCTCGCTGCCAATATCAAACAAATCTATTCCGCCCAGGGCCTGGTCAGGCTGAAATCTGCTCAGGGCGATCTCCTGGCCGTCTGGGGACCAGGTCGGGAATGCCGACGACTCGGCGATCGGCACAACTCGCAAGACTTTTTCGTCGTTGCCGCTCAGATCCGCGCTAAGCAGTCTGTCCTTGCCGATTTCGGGATCATTGGCGCGAGTGTATGCCATGCGCTTGCCGTCGGGAGAAAACGTAATGTCGCTATCGATGTCGTGAACCACGGTTTGCGGAGTCCCACCGAGCACCGGCGCACGATACAGGTTGTAATCGCTATTGGTCGCATTCTGCGCTTTGCGGAAGTAGATGTAGTTCCCGTCGGGCGAAAACGTCAGGCTCCGGTAGTAGGAGGGCGAAGGCGCAATGATCTGGGTATCGCTGGCCGTGGGCACGTTGCGCAGCCATACACTCTGCAGGCCGTTGTCGTCCATGACACTCAGCACATATTTCCCGTCAGGAGAGATCGCGGCCAGTGCCGCCTTCCCGGAATTTGTAATCTGCGTGACGGTAAAGTTCTGGAAGGGCGCGGCACCGGGCCGATGCAGCATCGAATAAACGCCGTAACCGGCAGCCGCCAGCACGACAAGCGCGGTAATCGCGATCGCGCCGGTTCCCCATTTGTGCTGCTTCGCGACGGCGACGGCTGAGCTGCTGCTGCGCGCGGGCTGGGCCGAACCGCTGCCTGAGATCGCAGTTGCGCCGCTTAGCGCGGCATTCGACATCGCCGGCGTAGCTCCGGAACTGGCTGCGGCGGTCTCCGCCGACGGTGTGGCACGGCGGCTCGAATCCGTGTCGCGCTTGAGCCGCTGTAAATCGGAGCGCAAATCGGCGGCATGTTGATAGCGCAGCCCAGGATCCTTTTCCAAGGACTTGTTGATGATCCGTTCCAGTTCAGCGGGGATCTCCGGATTCAACCGAATTGGAGGCACCGGCGCGCGGTTCAGGATGCCGTCAAATATTTCTGCGGAAGTGCTGCCGGAAAACGCCGGGCGCCCCGTTGCCATTTCATACAGCACGATGCCAAAGGAAAAAATATCGCTCCGCGCATCCAGATCGCGTCCGCGAGCCTGCTCTGGCGACATATAAGCGACGGTGCCCAGCGTCGTGCCGGGACTGGTGAGATTGATTTCCCCTTCAGTGGCCGCACCTCCAGTGAGCGTTTCGCCATTGGCGCTGGAGATGACTTTGGCCAGGCCGAAGTCGAGCACTTTGGCCTGTCCGCGTTCGGTCACGAAAATATTGGCAGGCTTGATGTCGCGGTGGATGATGCCTTCCGACTGCGCCGCATCCAGCGCGTCGGCCACTTCGATTCCGAGAGTGAGAATGGTCTCAAGAGGCAGGGGAACGTTGCCGATCCGGTGCTTGAGCGTGACGCCCTTCAGCAATTCCATCGCGATGAAGGGATGCCCGTCCGCTTCATCAATGTCATGAATCGTGCAAATGTTGGGGTGGTTGAGGGCAGAGGCGGCTTGCGCCTCCCGCCGGAAGCGCTCGAGCACAGCCTCATCGCGCGCGATTCCTTCGGGCAGAAATTTGAGGGCGACGAAGCGGCGAAGCTTCGTATCCTCGGCTCGGAACACGACGCCCATTCCGCCGCCACCCAGTTTTTCCAGAACCCGATAGTGGGAGATGGTGCGGCCGATCGGAAACTGGTCTTCTGCCATGTGCTCGGAATCTTAGTTCGGCTTCGCACCCGCGTCAACCGAGGAGCTTGTTACGATCCGTCGTCTTCCCACTCCGCATCGCACGCGTGGCATCGCCACCCCGTGCGCTGCACAGGCATCGGCACATGAAGAAACGCACTCATGTAGGCGATGGGACGATCCAACTCCTGGAAGTTCACATCCAGCGACTGGCACTTGGGACAGCGCGGCTGCTCATATAGCCCCACGCCCTGCACGTAGAGGCCCTCGAGAATCGGCTCGTCAAGCAGCTTCTGCGCGTTCCCCGCGTCCTGCACTCTCACATTGAGTTTGATCCCGCCGATGAAGTTCGAAATGAACCAGTCCAGCCGCACCAGGTTTTCATCAGCAAGAAAACATTCAATGCCCGCCGACTCCAGACTACCCTTCGCCAGCAACGCCTCCGGCAGATCGCGAAACTGGCGGATGGTCACGAGTTCCCGCATTTCCATTTGCTGACGCGGTTCCGGCGCGGCCTCATCGGCAAATTCCAGATGCCTGCGGTCCATCTCGTCTTCAAGCGCATCGCAGGCTAATTCGGTCAGCGATTCCGCGCTCCGCGCCAGCCGTTGCAGTTCGCCATCGGTCATGCCGGCATAGTTCGCTGCAAGCCGCCGCCGCTCCTGATGTTCGTTCAGATCAGACCCGTCGAGATATGCCACCCGCCAAGCATACAGCGGCAACGGGCGTTCGCCAACTGTCCCGTGGATGGGCCAGCGACAACCATGCCGGCCGCTATCTCATCTGACTTAAAAGAGAGGAACTTTTGTCGAGAAAGGGTAGGTCCGATGAAAGCGGTAACTGGTGTATTTGGTTCGCAGCCGTACGCGCAGCGTGCATTGGTTCAGCTTTGTGCGCTCGGATTGTCTGAAGACCGCCTCACGCTTTTGACTCCGGGAGGCATAGATACGCACGAGGGGACAATTCCAATCGTTTCCACGGAGCAACCGGGAATGGGGAAAGCCATGGGCGCATTGGTAGGAGCCGTGACCGGGATGTCAGGAGGGCCGCTGCTGGTAGCTGCGCTGATACCAGGAGTGGGACCGATCACCGTAATTGGCCTGCTGGGTGGAGCAGTGGTGGCGGCTGCCGGTGCCGGGGTGGGAGCAACCGTGGGCGGAAAGCTGGAAAATGCACAGACCGAGGGTTTGCCGGAGGATGAGATTTTTGTTTATGAAGATGCTCTGCGCAAAGGCCGCAGCGTCGTGATCGCCATGGCCAACGATAACGTCGAGGCATCCCTGTTTCGCGAATTGCTGAAAGCGGAGGGCGCGGAATCAATCGATGCCGCCCGGGAACATTGGTGGATCGGTCTGCGGAGCGCGGAGCAAGAGCACTATTCCAAACACGGCAGGAATTTTGGGAACGACGAGGAATTCTATCGGCGGGGCTTCGAATTCGCTTTGGACGCTCGGACGCGTCGCAAAGAATACGATCAGGTATTGCCCGAGATGAAAGTAAAAATTGAAGAACTCGAACGCCAGTATCCCGGCATGGAAGTGGCTGAACCGTTCCGGCGTGGTTTCGAGCGTGGCCGAAACCACCACCAGCAGCTATGGAGTGAATTTAAAGCCGCGTGAGCCGAACGACAGAATGCCGCGAGTTCATGTCGAAGCTGCTGGTCCGATGATGTAGGTTTACCAAACCGCCCTGCCATCCCCGGCTCGCAAAAAACAAACGGCCCGCCGGCTCTCACGAGCCTGCGGGCCGTCCGGTGGTCTGTTTGGGATTGACCAAGAGGTGGTCACTCTATGTGGCCTCTCACGGCAACTCCCGGGTCTGGGACTGAAGCTCAGCGCCGAAGTCCCGAGGATGAAAACCTTCGCGCGACCTACGCGATGCCTTCATCCCTACTCACCGGCTAGTGTGCGGGCTGTAGCTTCCGGCGCGATCTGATCTGCGTCCGCAAGCCCCGCTTAGAGCAACCAGCTCTAAGTCTCAGCCACCTCACCTGGTCTTAGACTCCCACAACTACTGCCACATTCAGAACTTGTCATTCGACCACCTCCTTTCCGGTGTAATTGCAGATTAGTACGAAGTCCGCGTGTGCGTCAACGGGCACGAAAGTGGGTGCCGAGAGTGACACTCCTCCATCTGTTAGCTTAGAAGTCTCGACTGACGAAATCGCGAACGACGATAGGAACTTCTACAAAGCTCGCAACCGTGAGAGACATTCTTCACCAGCGCTGTCCCCGCTGCCGCACGGGAAGTATTTTTCGCTATTCCATCTTCCGCGGATTCCCCAAGATGCACGACCGTTGTCCCGTCTGCGACCTCAAGTTCGACCGCGAGCCGGGCTACTTCCTTGGCGCTATGTACGTCAGCTATGCTTTGGGAGTGGTGATCGTCGCGCTCATCGCCGCACTGCTGTGGTCGACCACCGGCTGGTGGATCACGAAAGACACCATCTGGGCCGTTGTGTTGTTTCTGCCGCTCGCGCCCACCATCACACTCTTTGCCCGCGTCCTCTGGATCTATCTCGACCAGGCCGTCGACCCCGAACGGCAACCCTAGCGCACCTCCCAGTTGCCATCCATCCCTTAATATTTGCGGGTCGACATACAACCTGCTCGCGGGACTCCGCGTTCTTAATCTGATTCATGGTTACAAGTTGGGATACAGGCCTCCGAATGCGTTATTCTCAAAGGGGAGAACGTGGAATGACTCGATTCGCCGCGGCAATAATTATTTTGACGGTCCTGATTGGCTCTGTTGCCTTCGCTCAAGACTCAACCCCGAAAGTGCAGGTGTTTGGCGGATATTCCCTGGTTCATGAGGATACCGGCGGACTGTCGCTTCTGACCGTGGACATGGTCGTGCCCCACTCGATGGGCACATTCGGAGTGAATTACAACTTCAACGGGTGGAACGCGGAAGGACAATACAACGCTGACCGCTGGGTCGGAGTAGCCGTCGATTTCAGCGGCCGCTACGGCACCCCCATCACGTCATCGACCAGCGGAGTCTCCGGCCTTCCCAAATCCACCGGGTATTCCATTCTCGTCGGCCCCGTCGTCTCCTACCGGACCAAATCGAGATTCACTCCCTTCGTGCATGCCCTGGTCGGTTGGGATCGAACCAGCCTGGGTGCGAGCACTCTGACCGGCGTGTCTCCCTCGGTCTCTTACGCCGCCATAACTTCCAACGATTTTGCGCTGGCGCTGGGCGGCGGGGTCGATTTCAAAGTGTTCCGGCGATTTTCCGTCCGGCTGGGACAGTTGGACTACTTTCACACCAGCGTTAATTCGAATAAGCTTTACGGCGCCGATTTTAGTAGCATCTTGTTCGAAGGATACCCGACTCACCAGGTGAGTTTTCGCTACTCCGCCGGTGTGGTTGCACAATTCTAAGCGCGGCCTTCTACGGCAATCCAAAGGCATACACAGCGCTGCCGGCCGCGATCGCAACATATTCTTTTCCGTCGACGGCGAAGGCCATCGGCGCGGCATAGACCGCGCCGCCCATCTGGAAGTGCCACAGTGTCTTGCCTGAAGCGGCATTCAGTGCGATTAAATTTCCCTCGGCGTCGCCGGTGAATACCAAGCCTCCGGCAGTCGACAGCACTCCCGACCAGGTCGGAGAAGTATGCTCAAACTTCCACTTGATCTCTCCGGTCGCCGGGTCGATCGCCTTCAGGAATCCGCGATACGGTTCGGCTTCATCCGAGGGGAAGTAAGCGCTGCCATAATACGCATGCCCCGGCTCGTAAGGCTGCGGCGCAGTAGAAAAGATGTCGCACTGATCGCGCGCAGTTACATAGAACAGCGCCGTCTGCGGATCAAATGTCGGCGCCATAAAGTTCGTTGTCCCCAGCGCCCCCGGGCAGATGGTGTGCCCCTCAAGGGTTGGTGAAGCATGCTGGTTCGCCACCGGACGCCCCTCCGCATCTTTCGCATCGCTCCAGGTAATCTTTCCATAGGCGTTCGCCGAGATCAGTTTGCCGGTCGTGCGGTCGATCACGTAGAAAAAACCGTTGCGATTGGCTTGCGCGATCAGATGCTTGCCCCCGGAATCGGGCTTTCCCAAGTCGACCATTACCGGCACCTGCGTCGCATCCCAGTCGTGCTCGTCGTGTTTGGTGAACTGGAAATACCAGTTCAGCTTCCCCGTGTCGGCGTTGAGTGCAAGCAGTGTGTTGCTGTAAAGATTGTCCCCGGCACGTCCCTCGCCGCGATTCGATGGCGCAGGATTCCCCGTCGGCCAGAAAATCTGGTTGGTCACCGCGTCATAAGTTCCGGTGTTCCACGCCGGAGCGCCGCCGGTCTTCCACGAATCTCCCTCCCACGTATCATGCCCCGGCTCGCCCGGTCCCGGCACAGTGTAGAAACGCCATTTGCGCGCGCCGGTCGCAGCGTCGTAAGCGTCGATGAACCCCCGCACTCCATACTCGCCGCCGGAAACCCCGATCACCACCAGATCTTTCACGGCCAGCGGCGCGACCGTAAAGCTGTATCCTTTCTGATACTCCGCCGCCACAACATCCCAGATCACATTCCCCGTCTTCGCATCGAGCGCGATCACGTGCGCATCGAGCGTTCCCAGGAAAACCTTGTCCCCAAGAATGGCGAGCCCGCGATTCACCCGACCGCAGCACGGACGAATGTCCCCGGGCAGTTGATGCTGATACATCCAGATCGGCCGCCCGGTGCGCGCATCCAGCGCAAAAGCCCGGTCGTCCTGCGCCGTGGCGTAGAGAATCCCATCCACTACCAGCGGCGTAGTCTCAAGCTTGCCCGTTGCCCCGGTCTGGTACACCCACTTCGCCACCAGCGTCCGCGCATTCGTGACCTTGATCTGATCGAGCGGACTGAAGCGCCGTCCCGAATAATCCCCGGAATAAGTCAGCCAATTCTGCGGCTCCTTCTGGGAGTTCACCAGCCGATCGAACGTGACCTGGCCGTGCGTCTCTGACGCGAGCAGAGCGCAAGCCAGACATCCCATCCATAGAGTCGAGAAGATTCTGCGCCCCGTCATTTCGCCCCCACGCCGATCAGAAAAGCCACAATATCTTCAAGATCTTTATCACTTAAAACGTCCGGGCTATAAGTCGGCATCAGTGACTGCCGGCTCTTCTTGAAGGAACGCAACTTATCCTTCTCCAGCAAATAAATCTTTTCATTCGCATCCATCATCTGCACGCTGAAGCTGTCCTCGTTCAGCGCCACACCCTTGATTTGTTTGCCGTCGGCCGTTACCACGGTGATGGTTTCATATTCCTGCGGAAACTCTTTCGTAGCCTCCGTCAATCCCCAAGCCAGCCGCCGGCTGGGATTGCGCACCGAATCGATAATTGCTTCCCGCGTACGCGAGCCGCCGACCGAAGTGAGTTCCGGTCCCACGCGCCCTCCCTTGCCATCCACGATGTGGCACAGCGAGCAATTGGCGTCGCCATAGAAAAGTTCCTTGCCATGCGCCGCATTGCCGGCGGGCCTGGCCGGCGCCTTCACCTCGACGCTGCGAATGTAGGTGATGATCTGCCAGATTTCTTCATCCGTCATGCCGACGCCCTGGCCATTGGTTCCGTTCGCAGGCATGGCAGTCCCCGGAATCCCATTGCTGATTACCTGAAACATCTCCGCATCGGAATGCACATGCTTCTTCTGCGCCCGCGTCAGGTCCGGCCCGCGGCCGCCTCCATGCGCTCCCAGCCCATGACACAGCGCGCAGTTGATGCGGAACTCATACTCCCCCGCCTTGGCGGCTGTACGATCGTTGGCGAACGGATTGCGATCATCTGCGGTCGACCGCGGTATCCAACATAAAAAGAGAAGTGAGAATGTGAAGCATTGTCGCAAGGAAAAACTTCTCACGGATGTTCCTCCCAAGCGGCCTGGAATGAACGGATACTATCACTGCATCGGGAGCAGAGAGTTGTGAAAATCGAGTTTTACGGTTCGTGGGAGAGGACCCAAAGAGGGCTTTCGGCCGGTTCGAAATAACGTCCTTAACTACTACAGCGACGCGGCGATGCCGGAGCGCGCGCTAAGGCGCTCGCTGCCTGGGGTTCGGACGTGTTCGGGCCGGAACCCCATTCCAACGATGCGGGCGGGAATGCGCCGCAGGTACGGCCAACGCTGGAGCAGTTTCACGATCCATGGGGCTTCGATTGGCTTTTGAGCGCCCAGGACCCTGCGGATGACTCGGTTTTGAATAAAGACTTGCAAGCGCTGCGTCGCCCGCGTGGGGAATTCTCTGCGCCGCTGCACCGCCATAAGATCGTCGGGTGTCACGCCGCCTGCGAGCAGTTTGCGCCCCAAAATATTCGCAGCCGCTACCGCATCCTGAATAGCCAGATTGATGCCGACGCCGCCCACGGGAGACATGGCGTGAGCGGCGTCTCCAATGCAAAGAAGGCCCGGCTTCGACCATTGCCGCAAGCGGTCGACTACGACCGTGAGAACGCTAACGTCATCCCAGCTTTTCAGTTCATGCACGCGATCACGTAAGAACGGTGCAAGGTTCGCCAATTCCTGTAGAAAATTTTCGAAGCCGCGCTGTTTCAGGGTATCGAGCGTACCTTTCGGAATAAGAAAGGCGCACTGCCAGTATTCGTTGCGGTCGATCAAGACCAGCATCCGACCGGGTTCTACGCGGCCGAAAGGATTCGACGGATCATCTTTACGGCGGCTGATGCGCATCCACAGAACATCCATGGGCGCGCCCAAATTCTCCACCTGCAGGCCAGCCCGCTCGCGCACCACTGAGTGCCTGCCGTCGGCACCGATGGTTAATTCGGCGCGAATCTCCCGCATGCCCAACGGAGTTTTCGCGATTACTCCCACGACTTGGTTGTTCTCGGCGACGAGGTCGACCACCTCGGCCTGCATCAAGTGAAAGCCAGAGTACTGCTGCGCCTGCGCGGCAATGAAATTCAGGAAGTCCCACTGTGGCATGAGGGCGATGAACTTACATTAAGTCGGGAGATGCGAGAGATCGCCAAGGATAAAGGTGTGGTCGCCGATCTGGCCGGAAATTTGTGTGACTTTCTCGTGCGGGCGCTTCAGGAATTCATCGAGAACGCCTAGTTCGTGCATGAGTTCGAGCGTGGAGGGATGTATGGTATCTCCGCGAAAATCGCGCAAGAAGTCTTTGTGTTTTTCGAGCACGACTACATCAACGCCCATGCGCGCGAGCAGGTAACCCGCCATCATGCCAGCCGGACCACCGCCGGCGATGCAGCACCGAGTTTCAACGGTTGCGGGCATGCGCGCAGAGTAAACGGATAGCGTTTCGATGCCTGCCTCGATGGGTTCGTTGCAAGGCTCACGAACCGACACTCCACCGTACATGTCCGCCGGGCATCTGTGAGCTGCACCAATGGCTCTCTACACTGAGATTCCCCAACCTGAGTCCGATCTTTCCTTAGGTCAAAGACTTTTTGAATGTAGGAGCGTAAGTGGCTGATAGCTCAGCCTTTCCACTCGAAAGCGTCAGCCTGGGGCAGGCCCACGTGGGCCAGCACGCGATAGGCGAACTCGCGGGCCATGTCATCCAAGCTCGCGGGTCGGTAGTAGAACGCCGGGATGAGCGGAAACACGGTCGCCCCGGCATCGGCAGCCCGGTACATGTTGCGGATATGAATTTTATTGAGCGGCGTCTCGCGCACGCAAAGCACCAGCGGACGCTTCTCTTTCAGACATACGTCGGCAGCGCGCTCGATCAGGTGTGAGGCGACGCCGTTGGCGATGCGGGCCAATGTGCCCACGCTGCACGGGATCACGATCATTGCGTCCGCGGGATAAGAACCGCTGGCCACGTTGGCTCCGATGTCGGCGTTCGATTGCTCTTTAAGTTTGGACGAGGTACTCGAGGCGCGGCCTGACGATTTGGTTTTTCCGCCGGCAAGGATCTGCGGAACAAGGATCTGCGGAACAAGCTTCGAGCGGCCTTTGATTCCGAGCTCTTCAGCCAGCACTCGCAAGCCGGAGTCCGATGCGATGAAGTTCACAGTCTGCACGCGGGTATCACGCTCAACCGCGAGCAGGAGTTGCCGTAGAAACACTGACCCGCTGGCGCCAGTAGTAGCGATAGTCAGATTCTGCGGCGGATGATGCGGCAAAAAGTCTCCAACGAGGCGATGAGAAGCGCAGCCCCGAGTTTGGAGCATAGGGACGCCGAGCGACGGAAGTCAAGCAGAGGTAGCGAAAAGCTGACAGCTGAGAACTGAGAACTGAGAACTGCCATGGCATCCACGGTCAATTTGCGATCCCGCCGCAGCGCCGGGCAACTCCACGCCCTGGCTGGAGTGGAGCGCGAAATCCGCGCTCAGGATTCGCACAGCCGCCGCAAATACCTTCGCGAGTTCAGCCAGGCCTTCCGCAACTACGATTCGCTCCTCGACTCGCAACAGCTTCAGACCGCTCTCCACGCCGCTGACGTCGTACTGATCGGCGACTACCATGCCCTGCCGGGCTCGCAGCGCTATGCCGCATCTCTCCTAGAGCAGCGCGCCCTCGCTGGAGATCGCCCGGTCGTGCTCGGAGTCGAAACCATCTTCGCCCGCGATCAGCACATCCTCGAGGAATGGTGGCGCCGCGAAATCGACGAGGACGAACTGCGACAGCGCATCCGCTTCGATCTCGACTGGGGATACGACTGGGCTCCATTCCACGAACTGCTGGTAGCGGCCCGCGACCACGGGGAAGGCATCTATGGCCTCGATTGCATGCCCCGCGAAAACCTGCGCAAGATCGGCGCCCGCGACCGTCACGCCGCCGCCAAGATCGCCGAGATCCGCGAGCGCCATCCCAATGCCGTGATCTTCGTGCTCTTCGGAGAATCGCACCTTGCTCCCGGACATCTCCCACGCGTAGTCCACAAGGAGCTGCCCGGAGCGAGAATCCTAACCGTGCTGCAGAACGTAGACGCGCTGTATTGGCGCGCCGCAGGCGAGCGCGCCGACAAAGTCGACGCCGTGCGCGTCACCGACGATGTCCTATGCGTCTTCAACGCGACCCCGCTCGAGAAATACGAAAGCTACCGCCTGTTTCTCGATCAGTGGAGCCGCGCCGACAGCGGTCCCGATTTCGCTCCAACCATCTACAACCTGATCGATAGCCTGGCCAGTTTTCTCGAGATCAACCGGTATTCTCCGCACAATGGCACGCAGCCAAAGTTTCTGGTCGACATGCTGCCTGAGGTTCACGGCAACGCCTCAGACGCGATGCTGCGCCGCTTGCTCTCCCGCAAGGGAATTAGTGAACAGCAACTGAAAACCGTGCTTGCGCGGGTTGAAGAGCGAGGCAGCGCGTATTTCCCCGAGGTGAATGCGTTCCACATCCGCGAATTTCAGATGATGCACGCCGTAGAAGATGCGACCCGCTTTCTGCACCACGCCTGCCGTGGTCTGCCCGAGCGCCTGAATGCGCACGACAGAAACGCCATTGGCGCACAGGAAAATTACGGCCCAGTCCCGCCCACCGACGCTTTCTACACCCGAGTGATCGAGCATGCCGTAGCCTACTTCGGTTCGCGCGTCCTGTATCCCTCAAGGCCCGCGCCCGAAACCGAAGACTCGCCCGCATTGACGCGCGCCGCAGTCGAAAAAGCCGCACAGTCGGCGATCCGCTCCGATGCTGATAAATTCGAATCGATCGCGCAGGATTGGGGCTACCGCCTGGGAAGCCAGATCTATGCCGGCTACCTCGCGGGCAAGGTAAAGCCGCACGGCCTGCGCCGCCTGTTCCTCACTCACCTGGACGAGCCGGGCCTGCCTCGAAAAGTCTGCACCGCGGTAATCGCCAAAATCCGCGCCGCACAGTAGCGCCGCCGTCCCGGCGGCTGTCCGGCGGGCGTCCCACCCGCCGCGCTGAAGCAAGGAACGCCCCTCGACAGTTTCCGAGCAGGTCTCGGAAAGCCGGCGGGACGCGGGCGCTACAGTCACGCCCAATGCTAATCTAGAACCCGCCGTGAACGCCGAATCCATCCGCAAACTCTTCGACCAGGTCCGCCACGGCAAGCTCACGCCCGACGATGCCGTAAACCGTCTGCGCCATTTGCCGTTCGAAGATCTCGGATTCGCCAAGGTCGATCACCATCGCAGCCTCCGGGCCGGCATGCCCGAAGTGATTTTCGGTGAGAGGAAGACTCCGTCGCAGGTCGCCGAGATTTTCGCCCGGTTGGCCAAGCATGGCGGCAACATCTTGGCCACCCACGCCGACAAAAAACAGTTTGCCGCGGTAAAAAAGAAACTGCGCGACGTCGAATATCGTGAGCTGGCGCGAGCGATCGTGCTGCAGCGCGATCCCAACACCTACGGCAAGGGAACGATCGCCGTCGTTTCCGCTGGAACCAGCGACATCCCGATAGCCGAAGAAGCCGTCGTGACAGCCGAACTCATGGGCAACAAGGTCGAACGCTTCTACGACGTCGGCGTCGCCGGAATCCACCGCCTGCTCGCCAATCGCGAAGCCCTGACCAAAGCCCGCGTAGTAATTGTCTGCGCCGGCATGGAAGGCGCCCTGCCCAGTGTTGTGGGAGGCCTGGTCGGCGTTCCGGTCATCGCGGTCCCCACCAGCGTCGGCTACGGCGCATCGTTCAAGGGACTGACCGCACTGCTCGGCATGCTGAATTCCTGCGCCTCGAACGTGAGCGTGGTGAATATCGATAACGGATTCGGCGCCGGCTACGTCGCGTCCCTGATCAATCGCTTGTAAGATCAACCGCCGTAAGCAGAAAAGGGGCGCGGCTTTCGCCGCGCCCCTCTGCCCGCCCCCAAACCGGATTACATCCCCGATTGTCCCGACTCCACCTCCAGCTTGTTTTCCACACTGAACGCGCCAGGAATCTGATTCGCTCGCAGGCCAGCCACGTTTCTATCCATGGTGCTATCAACCGCGCCGTAAAGCGTGACGTGGCCGTTCACCACGATAATACGAATCGGTCGCGCCGGGTCCATCGCATACTTGCTCAGCACCGGATCGCGGTAAATGGCCCGGGCCGCGCGCAGTCGGACCCCCTCGTCAAACGGCGAAACCGGCTCGATCGAGATGTTCGAGATCACGTCCTTCACTCCGGGCATCGAATAGATGTCGGCAAGAACTTCGTCCCGGCCCAGGCCGGTTAGATCCTGCCCCTCGACCGTGACGACGCCATCCTTCACGCCGAGCGCGAAGTAGTCGAACGTGCTGTCATAGCCTTGGCGCACGTAGTTCAGTTTCTGAGCCAGTTTCCGCTCCAGTTGCTCGTCGGGAACGCTCGGCCCCGCCACCGTGATCAGATTGTCCACGCCCTGCACGCTCGCAGTTTTTCGAGCGAGCTTGGCCGCATCCAATTTGCGCTGGTAGAGATCGACCGTGCCCGTCAGCGTGACAATGCCGTCCTCCACGCTGGACTTTACATCACTGAACTGACTCTTGTTCCCCAGTTTTTCCGTGACGCTGGTTTGAATTTGATTGTCGAAGCGAGTCGCCGCAGCCGTCTGGGCAACAAGCGTCGCGTTCAACAATCCTGCGGCCAGCAATGATCCCGCCGCTTTCAGCAAACTTCTTGCAGTCATAAGGTCACCTCCGATCCAATTGACAAATCTTTACGATTTAACCGTATGGTTAATTTGTAATAAGATGAACCCGGCGGTTCCCGGAAAGTTGCGGAGAAGTCGGTTGCGGAGGAAGTCAAATGCGGAAGAAGTCAAATGCGGAAGAAGTCAGCGCCGTTTTTTGCTTTGCGGGAGGGCTTGGCAGCCCGGGCAGCATTCGATCGGCCAGCATTCGGCGCCGGCCGACTGGCGCCGAACACGCGGGCGAAGATTTTATCCACGTTCTTCAGCTGACGCTGCAAATCAAAAGCATGCTCGACTTGCTTGCGCGGGACTTTCCCCGCGATCTCCTTGTCGGCAAGCACAAGCTGGTGGAAGTCGAGGCCCTCCTTCCACGCCCGCATGGCATGCCCTTGCACCAGCCGGTAAGCGTCCTCGCGAGAGACTCCGTGCTCCACCAGGTCAAGCAGCAATTGCCCGCTAAAAATCAGCCCATGCGTACTCTCAAGATTGGCGCGCATGCGTTCGGGATAGACGAACATCGTCTCAATCAAATTGGCAGTCTTGTTCAATAGATAGTCAACCAGCGTGGTCGAATCCGGCAGAATCACTCGCTCCGTCGACGAATGCGAAATGTCACGCTCATGCCATAAGGCAACATTTTCAAACCCTGCCTGGGCATTGCCCCGCACCACGCGCGCCAGCCCGCTGATCTGCTCGCTGGTCACCGGATTCCGCTTGTGAGGCATAGCCGAAGAGCCTTTCTGCTTTTCACTGAAGAACTCCTCAGCTTCGCGTACCTCGGTGCGCTGCAAATGCCGAATCTCGGTAGCGATCTTGTCCAGGGTTGAGGCAATCACAGCCAGCGTAGCCAGATACTGCGCATGCCGGTCGCGCTGGATCACTTGCGATGAAACCGCCGCCGCCTTCAAACCCAACCGCGCACAAATCTTTTCTTCGATCTCCGGTGTCAGATGGGCGAAGATTCCCACCGCGCCAGAAAATTTTCCCACCCGCAAGTCCTCGGCTGCAGCCTCAAAGCGAGCAATATTGCGCCGCGTCTCCGAATACCAGTTCGCAATCTTGAAGCCGAACGTAATGGGCTCGGCATGAATGCCGTGCGTCCGCCCCACCATCGGCGTGTCTTTGAATTCCCACGCGCGGCGCTCCAGCACATCCGCGAGCCGCTCGAGATCCTGCACAATCAGCGCCGAAGCCTGCTTGATCAGCAGCGCCTGCGCCGTATCCACCACATCATTCGACGTCAGGCCGTAATGAAACCAGCGCGCATGCGGCCCAACGATCTCGGCAACAGCCGTGGTGAAGGCAATCACATCGTGGCGCACTTCGGCTTCGATTTCGTGGATGCGCTCCACGCTGAAATCCGCACGCTCGCGGATCGCCCGCGCCGCCTCTTTCGGGACCATGCCGGCTTCGGCCAAAGTCTCGGTCGCGGCAACTTCCACGGCCAGCCAGGTGCGAAAGCGATTTTCGTCGCTCCAGATGCGGCCCATCTCGGGGCGGGTATAACGCGGAATCAAGGCGGATGCGCCTCCTGTGGAGTCTGGTGCAAGTGGGACAGAAGATTCTAAATGGACCGGGGAGAAAGAGGCCAGCCCTGCATTTCCTCGGTAGCGGTGCAGTTTGACAATCAGACGACGACTGTCATCCTGAGCGGAGCCGTTTTTCAGGCGTAGCGAAGAGCCTGCCCTGAGCGAAGTCGAAGGGATCTCCCGCTTAGCCGGCCCAACGCGTGAGCCAAACTTCGCCACTACCATTTCCTCCACCCATCTCGGCTCAACTCAAGTATTCTTTATGATTCCATGAAGAGGATCTCATGAAGATACGAGCCACTCTTTGTCTTAGCCATCTCCTGGTCGTTCTCGCTGTTTTCGAAACCGGCTTCCTGTACGCGCAGACAAAACCTTCGTCAACCGCAAAACACTCTTCCCAGCACCTGATGGATCGAGACCTGCTCGAAATCACCATCCCCAAGCTGGAACAGCTCTACCGCAACCACAAGTACACCGTGACCGAAGTCGTTCACTGGTATGTGGCGCGCATCGAGAAGTACAACGGGATCTACCGCGCCGTACAGAACCTCGACCTGCCTGGAGCCCTCGCCACCGCCGCTCGCGAAGATGCGGAAGCAAAAGCCGGTGGCAGCAATTTCGTGCGCGGCCCACTGTGGGGCGTTCCGATTGTCACGAAAGCGAACACCAGCATAAAAGGTCTAGTCACCACAGATGGATGGAAAGGCTATATGATCCCCGGCCATGAACTGGTCGCGCCCAAGGATGCGACCATCATCGCCAAGCTGCGCGCGGCCGGAGCCGTCATCCTCGGGCAAACCAATATGCCGGATTTCGCCGCCAGCGACACCAATCGCAGCACGGCCTACGGACGCACCGGCAACGCCTACGACGTTCGCTTCAGCCCCGGCGGCTCCTCGGGTGGCACAGTCACAGCCGTCACTTCGAACTATGCCGTGCTGGGCAATGGAACCGACACCGGCAATTCAATCCGCATGCCGTCTGCCACCAGTTCGGTAGTAGGTGTCTTCCCCACGCGCGGTCTGGTGAGCATCGCCGGCATCGCGCCCCTCGACTGGCTGCTCGACAACACAGGTCCAATCGCGCGCGACGTCACCGACGCCGCGATCGCGCTCGGCGTGATGGTCGGAGAAGACCCTCTGGATCCCCACACCATCGGCTCCTCCGCAAAAGCCCAGCCCGGCCCCTACACGCAGTACTTGAAACCAGACGCACTCAAGGGAAAACGTTTCGGAGTGCCCGCCTTTATCCTCGCCGGAGCCGGCATTCCGTTTCAGGGCATTCCCGCGTCTGAGTCGCCCGCCGAGGTTGCAGCCGACACCGACGCAGCCCGACTCCCGCTGCGCCCCGAAACGCGCGAGGCTTTCATGAAATCGCTCGAAGGCCTGCGAGCCGCGGGCGCAACCGTAGTCTTCGACGATTCTATCCTCCCCGACAGCTTCGCGGTGACCATAGCTCGCGTCGGCACGTTCCCTTACGTCCGCGAAGGTACAGAGAAATTCCTGGCCGAGTACGGTCCGGCACAATACCACTCGGCCGACAAATATCAGAAAGCCGTCGGCTCTCCCTTGCCCTCCACCATCATCGGAGGCGTCGATGAGATCACGCGCAAAGATCGCCCGCCGGTGATCCAGGCCATCTTCGAAACCGACCCGCAGGCCGAAGCCAACGTCCTCGCGCCGCGGCGAAAGGCGCTCGAAATGTACTACGAAACTCTCGACCGCCTGCATCTCGATGGTTTCGTCTATCCCGCGACCCAGATGCCTCCGCCCGATGAGACCATGCCGCAGGATGGAAAGATCAGCGAAGGTCCGCACAGCGACACAGGATGGGTCAACATGATCGGCGTTCCCGCGGTAGTCGTCCCCGGCGGGTTCTATCCCGGCGGTCTCCCCTTCGGCCTGGAGATCTCAGCCCGCCCCTGGAAAGACGGCGACTTGCTAGGCTGGGCTTACGCCTACGAACAGGTCACCCGGCACCGCAGGCCTCCAGTGCTGGTAGAAAAAGGCCTGTTGCCCAACGCAAGATGAAGTCCACCGATTACAGGCTAGTCCGGAAGGACCTCCCGCTGGCAGCTTCATGCCCAAACGGCATACAATGTTGATTCGAGCTCCGCTATGTCGCCCACGCCAGAAGATTTAACCATCATCAAAGATGACATGATCGCCTTCATCGAAGGCCACGGCATGAGCCGCTTCCACGGCTACGTGGATTACGAAGAAGTGCAGTGCGTCATGTGGGAGATGGGCACGAATCCCGATGGCTGGAAGGATTTCGTTGAGCTCGCCAAGAGCGCCGGCACTCCGTTTCTTACCATGCATTCCTGGAAGCTCGAGCGCGAGGAACTCGACGAATTGGTGCAACGCCTCACCCACTCCGAGTTCTCCGACGGCGACGACGTAGAAGATGCACGCTGGCTGCGCGCCCACTTGGGCAAGGTAGGATTTCTGCAGCTGGGCTGGGCCTATCAGGGATCGATGTTTCTCTGCGAAGTCAGCACCGATTGGTACGACCGCTACCAGCGCCTGCTCGAAGTCTCCGAAGATTTTGGCGGCATCCCCATCGACGAACCTGACCAGGACGACGAAGGTTAATCGTGCGATGGGAACTGGCTACTGAAGACCCGCTCCGCGTGCACAGGCTGGCGACGGCCCTCCGAGATCTATCGGATCTCCCGATTCCGAATCAAGCGCGGGATCATAACCAGCGAAGTAGCACATTCCACACGCTCGCTCGCTTGCTCATCCGCCGCGGCTTAACAGATATCGACTCCGCCACCCGCTTTCTCTTCCCGTCCCTCGATCACCTGCACGCGCCCGAAGAAATGCTTGGCCTGCGCTCCGCCGTCGACCGCCTCGCCGCTGCCATCGAAAAGAAAGAGCCCATCCTCATCTACGGCGACTACGACGTCGATGGCACGATGGCGGTCATCATCCTGAAAACCGCAATCGAACTCTGCGGAGGCGCAGCCGATTTTCACGTGCCCCACCGCATTCGCGAAGGCTACGATCTCCGCGACGACGTGATCGAGCGCGCCGCAGCCGCCGGCATTCGCCTCATCATCAGCGTCGACATGGGCATCCGCGCCTTCGCCCCTGCGGAAACCGCGCAGCGCCTGGGCGTCGACCTCATCGTCACCGACCATCACTTGCCCGGACCCGATGGAGTTCCACGAGCGTTGGCAGTCGTCAATCCAAATCAGCCAGGATGCCAATATCCCTATAAACAGCTCTGCGGAGCGGGAGTAGCCTTCAAAGTCGCGCAAGGCTTAATGCAGCGCCGCCTGGACGAAAAAGATCAGCTGCGCATGTTGCGGTCTTTCATGAAAGTGGTGGCGATCGCCACCATCGCCGACTCCGTTCCGCTCACCGGCGAGAATCGCGTGTTTGCCAGGCTTGGCCTCAATGCCCTGCGCCGCGCGGTGAATCCGGGGCTGAAGGCCCTGCTCGAAGTAGCGCAGATTTCCACCAAGCGCCCGCCCACTTCCACCGAAGTCGCATTCCGCATCGCGCCCCGCATCAACGCCGCCGGGCGCATGGATGTCGCCCGCGACGTGATTGAACTATTCAGCGTGAAAGATCCCGCGCGAGCCCGCGACCTCGCCGCGAAACTCGATCGTCTCAACGCCGACCGCCAGGAAGAAGAGCGCCGCATCCTGCGCTCCATCGATGAGCGCATCAGCGGCGATCCCGCACTATGCGAGGCCTACTGCATCGTGGTCGATGGCGAAGGCTGGCACCGCGGCGTCATCGGCATTGCGGCCACGCGCGTAGTCGAGCGCTACCACCGCCCCGCCATCGTCATCGCGCGCGAAGGCGAAGAGGCCTTCGGTTCCGGCCGCTCCATTCGTCCCTTTCACCTGCTCGAGGCAGTCGAGTCCTCGCACAATCTCTTCACTCGCTACGGTGGACACTCCCACGCCTGTGGCTTCGCCATGCCGTCCAACAACGTGCCTCAACTGCGCGCCGAAGTCGACGCCTTCGCGCGCACCCGCCTGACTCCGGCGGATTTCGATCCCGTCCTCGAGCTGGAGGCAGAACTGGATCTCGACGAGATCACTCCGTCACTGTTTCGCGTGTTGCAATTGCTCGAACCTCATGGAGCCGGAAACCACGAGCCGGCATTCGCAGCCCGTGGCGTCCATTTGATCGCTCCCCCAAAAATCCTGAAAGACAAACACATCAAGCTGAAGCTGAAATCAGGAGAACACATCCAAAGCCACGAATTCTCTCCGCAAAAATCCACGCGAGAACCTGAAAGAGAAGAGTTATCGGAGGTCGCGATTCTAGCCACCCCAAGCTGTCACCCAGATGGCGCAGCCATCCGTCGCAACGAAAAAGCCGAGGCAAAGGGTTTTCAACTGAGAACTGAGAACCGACAACTGAGAACTGTTTTCAACGCCCTGGGCTGGCGCATGGCCGAACGCCTGCAGCAGTCGCCCCTCCTGGCCGGAGACGCCATCGATATCGCCTTCACCATCGGCCACAATGACCACCCCGACTTCGGCGGCCTGGAACTAACTTTGCAGGATCTTAAGTCCGTAACCCGCGACCTGGAAAGAATCCCAAAGCAGGGATGATCGGTTTCCGGGAAGGGGGCGACCTCGAGTTGAAGTTTTCTACCGGCCATGTAAGCATCGTCGTCGCCGACGGCCGCCCGATTGAATGGAAACGATATGGAAGCCCTTCTGACCAGGATTCAAAAGCTCATTGCCGTCGCGTTGGCGGTTCTTCTAGTCATCGTTGTAACGCTTTCCACCGTACATCTAGGCTTCCTGATTGCAGAAGAGATCTGGACACCTCCGCGGTTTCTCATCCCCGTGCAAGGCCTGCTCGAGATCTTCTCGTTCTGCCTGTTGATCCTTATCGGCGTCGAGTTGCTGGAGACTCTGAAGGCCTATCTCCGGAGGGATGTCATTCATGTTCGCCTCGTCCTCGAAGTGGCGCTGATTGCCATGGCGAGAAAAGTCATCATCCTCGAGCCCAACACCATCCCCGCCGCGACCTTGTTTGGCGTCGCGGCTCTCATCCTTGCGCTGGGCGTGGCCTTCTATTTTGAGAGACAAGCGCACCGCGAATAACCTTCCTGATTGATCCCGGGATGGCGTCCCATGTCTCGCAGTTCCAGCCGCAGCGGTTACGGCAGAATCTGCAAGAAAAGCGCCCGAACCCGCGTCGGCGAGTCCTATCGGTAGTGCTAGACTTGCGCTTCCCCAGTACCGGAGGTGTCTATGCGTCTCTCGACTCTGGCTGCATTCACTGTTCTCTCGCTAAGCGCTCTTTCCTTGGCCCAGAAGAAACCTGATCTGCCGCAAACCCCGCCGGCTCAGTCTGCCCCTGCAGTCGGCGACTCTTCCGCGCGCCCGCCCGTCAAGCGCGTCGTGCTCTACAAGAACGGCGTCGGTTATTTCGAGCATGAAGCGCGGGTTCACGGCACCCAGGACCTCAGCATCGACTTTACGACCGCGCAACTCAACGATGTTTTGAAATCGCTGACCGCCGTCGATCTCGGCGACGGCCGCGTTTCATCGGTTCGCTACAACTCGATCGCCCCGCTCGACGAGCGGTTGAAGTCGCTCCGATTGCCGTTCGGCGAGCAAGTAACGCAGGCAGAATATCTATCGGCTCTCCGCGGAGCGCGTGTAGAAGTGCGCAGCGGCTCGGCAACTGCGGCAGGACGTCTGCTGAGTGTCGAGAAAATCCGCAAGCAGCGCACCAAGGATGATTTCGAGGATGTCACCGCCTTTTCGATCGTTACCGACACCGGTGAGATGAAAAACTTCGAGCTCGGCTCCGGAACATCGGTCCGCATCGCGGAGCGCGAGCTGACCGACGAAGTTGGCCGCTACCTTAGCCTCATCGGTTCATCCCGGGCCCGCGACGTGCGCCGCATGAGCTTCACCGCCGCCGGATCCGGTGATCGCGACATCTTCGTCAGCTACATAAGCGAAGTGCCGATCTGGAAGAGCACCTACCGCATCCTCTTCTCCGGGAAGCCGGGCGAGAAGCCGCTGCTGCAGGGCTGGGCAATCGTCGACAACACCATCGGTGAAGATTGGAAAGATGTCCAGCTTTCCCTGGTCGCCGGCGCTCCGCAGTCTTTCATTCAGGATATCTCGCAGCCTTTCTATGCGCGGCGTCCAGTCATTCCTCTGCCCGAATCGGTCATGCTGACGCCGCAATCCCACGAAGCGACCGTGAACGAAGGCTTGAACGGCCGCAATTTCTCCGAACTGACGGCGCTGGCTCCCGGATCTTCGCACGCCACCACCAGCCTCGAAGGCATAGTCAAAGACCCTTCCGGAGCCATGGTCTCCAATGCTCAAGTGACAATCCGCAACGAAGAGACAGGAGTATCCCAGGTCACCACCACGGACGCGCGCGGTCATTACCGCTTCAACGATCTCCAGGCCGGCAACTCGGCACTCTTCGTGAACGCGCCGGGTTTCCAGCGCTTTAATCTGACAAACGTCTATCTGGGAATCGGCCGCACGAACGAAATCGACGGCACCCTGAATGTAGGGAGCGCAAATGAGACCGTGGAGGTGCAAAGCACCGCGCCCATGCTGCAGACTATGAACGCCGAGGTCTCCAGCGTTGCGGAAAAGCAAGGTGCCGAAGCCGAAGGCAAATCCGCCGGAGACTTCTTCGAATACAAGATCAAGCAGAAAATCACAATCGGCAAGAACCAATCAGCCCTCGTACCGATCCTCCAAGCGCGCATTGAAGCCGAGAAGGTCACATTGTGGAATGAAAACTCTCCTCCTCTGCGCGCGCTATGGATTAAGAACATCAGCGGCCAGGTACTCGACGCAGGCTCATTCAACGTACTTGAAGCCGATACCTTCGCGGGCGAAGGAGTTCTGGAAACCATCCATCCCGATGAGCGCCGTCTGCTGTCTTACGCGGCCGATGCGGCCGTGCACGTCAAGTATTCCGATGAATCGAGTGAAAAGCCATTCACCCGCATCCGCATCGCCAAAGGCATCATGCTGCTAATCCAAGAGCAGCGCAAGTCAAACAAGTTCACCGTCCGCAACGCCGATACCGAACCACGCCAGGTCATCGTGGAATATCCCGCGGAAGAAGGCTGGGCTCTGACACCGGCAACGCCCAAGCCGGAGGAATCCTCGGAGTCATTCCACCGCTTCCGCGTTCCCGTGGACGCCGGCAAGACCGCGGAACTAACCGTCGAGTCCGTCCATCCGGAAGAAACTCGCTACGAGTTGACCAACCTCGACGACGACGAAGTGGCGCTTCTCGTCGACCAGAAGCGGATGACTCCCGCCATGCAGGAAGCCTTCGACCGCATCTTGAAGCAGAAGGAAAAAGTTGACGCCATCTCCGGCCAGGTCACCGACCGCAAACGGGAAGGCGACCAGATCACGGCGGATCAGAACCGCATCCGCGAAAATATGAAAGCGCTGAAAGGAAGCTCCGAAGAAAAAGCTTTGCTACAGCGCTACGTCAGCCAGCTCGACGCGCAAGAGAGCCGTCTGGCAGCTCTGCGCAAGGAGTCCAGCGATCTGACGGTGCAGGAAAACCAGGCCAGCGCCGAACTCGACCGCATGATCATGGAAGTCAATGTAGACGAGACCTTCTAAGCTAAGCACGGTTGGCCGAAGCCGCGCTGGCGCGGGAGACTGGGCCAGTTTGGATTAGACTGAAGTTGCAATGCCGCTGCCCATCTACCGCCTGCGCCGCTGGCTGGTCGTGATCGCCGTGCTGTTCACCGCAACGGTATCTGGAATGTATTTCTACGCCCGCCTGCGCCAGCGCAATGTGCTGAAGGAACTCCCCAACAAGATTGGGATCGACATCAAGCAGACCGCGAACGGTTTTCAGTTTTCTAAGTCCGACGGCAAGCGAACCCTGTTCACTGTCCAGGCCGGCAGCCTCAAACAATTCCAGGTCGACGGCAGCGCCGAACTGCGCAACGTCAGCGTTATTCTCTACGGTCGCGACTCGTCCCGCTTCGACCAGATCTACGGGGACGATTTCTCCTACGACAAGAAATCCGGCAACATCACGGCTCACGGAGACGTCCAGATCGATCTGGAATCAAACCCCACGGGCGGAACCGGACCTGATCAGGGAACTCCCAGGGAACTCAAGAATCCCATCCACCTCGAAACCAGAGAACTCGTCTTCAACCAAAACAGCGGAGACGCTGCCACCGACGCACGCGTTGACTTCCGCACACCCCAGGCCACAGGCTGGGCCGTCGGTGTGCAGTATTCCGGCAAGAGCAACACGCTCACTCTGGTTTCGCAGATTCACGTGACGCTGGGCGGGCCGCAGGCGGGCACGCTCGTCGCTACTCACGGCAGAATCACGCACGATCCTCACCAAGTCGTGCTGGAAAATCCCCGCATCGAGCGTGCAGCCGGAACCATGCAATCCGAGGAAGCCACATTCTTTCTCGGGCAGGAAAACGAAGTGCAGCGCATCCTGGCCAGAGGGAACGTGAACGCCGAATCCAGTGGGGACGACACCGACCAGATGCATGCCCGCGCCGACGAAGCCGAAATGTTTCTGATCGGTAAACAAAACCTGCTGCACACGGCCACGCTGACCGGCAATGTCCACCTAGAGCGCATCGGCTCGCAACTTATGCAGGGCGACGCCGGACGCGCGATTTTAGATTTTCAAGGCCGAAATGAATTAAAGAAAGTGCACGCCACCGACGGAGTCCATTTGGCGCAACACCCGAACAGCACCGGCATGCCGGCAACGGACGCTTCAGAACATGTTCCAGAGCGCACCTCCGAGCCCCAGAATTTCGACCTGACCGCCCCCACCGTCGATTTCTTTATCGCGGACCGCAATCGTCTCGACCGCGCCGAAACCTCCGGAGCGGCGCAGATAACAATTTCCCCAGCCCAGAATTCGAACCCGGCCACTGCGCAAGCATCTGCCCACACCGTAGTCACCGCCGGCCGTTTCGACGCGAAATTCGCCGCCGCCGCCGCCGCCGGCTCCAGCCGGCTGACCTCGATCCACGGCGCGCCCGACGCGAAGATTGTGAACTTCACTCCGCAACTACCCGACCGCGTCAGCACCAGCCAGACGCTCGATGCCCTGTTTCTTCCGCAGGGAGGAATTGCCTCCATCATCCAGAAGGGAAATGTGGCATACGATGACGGCCAGGTTCCGAGCAAACGCACGCAAGCCTGGGCGGACAAGGCGGTCTACACTCCCGCCGACCAGATCCTCGTGCTGAGCGGCAGCCCGCGCGTCTCCGAAGGCAGCATGGTAACGACGGCTCGCACCATTCGCATCAATCGCGCCACCGATGACGCCTTCGCCGACGAAGACGTGAAGAGCACCTACAGCGAACTCCAGGAGCAACCGAACGGAGCGCTCCTGGCCTCCGCCTCGCCGATCCACGTAACTTCCGCCACCATGACGGCGCACAACTCTCCCGCAGTCGCTCTTTACCGGGGCAACGCCCGTCTGTGGCAGGACGCTAACATCGTCGAAGCCCCCTCGATTCAGTTTGACCGCGACCGCCGTTTCCTGGTCGCCCAAGGTACGGCCACGCAACCGGTTTCCACGGTCCTGTTCCAAGCCAAACTCGCAAAGCCCGATAGTCCTCAACCAGGCAAACTCCAGCCGAATAGCGCTCCACCTACCAAAGTCCAGGTCGCGGGAGAAGGCAAAACGAAGGGAAAGCCTGAGGAAAAGCCGGGTGACGCCCCCGTAGTGATCACCTCAGCCCGACTCACCTACGCTGACGCCGACCGCCTGGCGCACTACGAAGGAGGAGTAGTGGCCAAGGGCAGCAACTTCACCGCCGCCTCCAATACCATGGACGCCTACCTCGTGCCCCGCAGCCAAACCTCAAGCAATCAACCACTTGCAGGGCACATTTCCGGACCAGGTCAGCTCGATCACCTGGTCGCCAAGGGAAATGTAGTCGTCCAGCAACCGAGTCGGCGAGCCGAAGGCAAAACCCTGGTCTATACTGCCTCTGACGACAAATTCGTGCTTACCGGCGGACCGCCTAGCATTTTTGATGCCGAACGGGGCAAGATTACCGGGGTTTCGTTGACTTTCTTTAGGGGCGATGATAGGGTGCTCGTAGAAGGCGAAGCAAGTACTCCTGTGGTAACTCAGACCCGAGTGGCCCGTTGATGGCAAGATAAATGCGTACCCTAGCCACCGATGAGATTGGCAAATCGTACAAGGGCCGCCGCGTCGTAAATGGTGTCAGCCTGCGGGTCGAACAGGGCGAGGTGGTGGGTTTGCTTGGCCCCAACGGTGCAGGCAAGACGACCACTTTTTACGCAATCGTCGGCCTGATCCCCCCTGACACTGGCCGCGTGCTGTATGACGGTCAGGACATTACTGACGTTCCCATGTACCTGCGGGCCCGCCAGTATGGCATCAGTTATCTCCCTCAAGAAGCTTCGGTTTTTCGCAAACTTACAGTCGAAGAAAACATCCTCGCGGTGCTGGAGGCGCAGCCCATGTCCTGGCACGAGCGCCGCGAGAAGATGGAGAAATTTATCGATGAACTCGGGCTTGAGCACATTCGGCAGAACCGAGGCTACGCTTTATCCGGCGGCGAACGCCGCCGCGTCGAAATCGCCCGCTGCCTGTGCATCAGCCCAACGTTCATTTTGCTGGACGAACCGTTTTCCGGGATCGACCCCATCGCCGTCCTCGACCTGCAGAAAATCATCAGCAGCCTGCGGGCCAGCGGCATCGGAGTGCTGATCACCGATCACAACGTGCGCGAGACTCTTTCAGTGACGGACCGCGCCTACATCATCGACGACGGCCGCATCTTCCGCCAGGGCCAGCCCGAACAGCTAGCCACCGATCCGGAAGTCCGCCGCGTGTATCTGGGAGAAAGCTTCTCGCTGGTGTGAAGTTGGCGGAGAAGAAGTTTTGAAAGGCCGCGGCTTGAGCGCGCCGTCAAGACGCATATGAGGGAAGCGCCTTTAGGTGCTGGGGGAAGCAACGATGACGATTGACGAACGCCTGGAAGCCTTGACTCGCAATCTAGAGCTGCTGTCGCTCGAAAGCGAGAAACATGATCGCCAACTTGACCGGGCGGCAAAGGTAGTCACCGAGGTTGCTGAAGGCACGGCAAGGCTGCTGCGAGTTGCGGAGATGCACGAGCGCTTTTAGAAACATTGCAACCTTGAAACTTTGAAACATGGTCTTACTACAGCACAAACTGAGCGTCAAACTATCCCAGCGCCAGATCCTCACCCCGGGTCTGGTGCAGATGGTTTCCGTCCTCGCGCTCAACAAGCTCGAACTCAAGGACATGATCAACGCCGAGATGGTCGAGAACCCGGTTCTCGAAGAGCTCGAAGATTCCGTCCCACTGATCGATGAAATCGGCCGCAAAGAAGAAGAGCGCGACCGTCCCGCTCCCTCCTCAGGCGAAGAAGCGCCCATCACCGCCGAAAAGAAAGACCCGTTCGAAGAAATCGATTTCGGATCCTTCTTCCAGGATTATCTCGATCCCGGCTATCGCACCCGCGGTGAGATGGAAGAAATCGAGCGCCCATCGTTCGAAAACTTCCTCTCGAAGCCCACAAATCTCACGGATCACCTGGCCTGGCAACTCGGCGCGCTGAGCCTGAGCGGCGCCGTGCGCGAAGCCGCCGAGCAAATCATCGGCAACCTCAACGAAGACGGCTATCTGATCGCGAGCGATGAAGAAATGCTAGGCGTAGCCCCGCCCGCGCCTCCCGAAGCCGACGCCGCAGCCGCCAGAAACATCGCCAGCGAGGCCCAGGCTCTGGGGCTAGTCCCCGATGAAGTCCCGGAAGAAGCGCAGGATGAAGCGCAGAGCAAGGCGCTGGGTGAATCAACCTCCGTAGACGCCGGCCTCAACCCCATCACCTCCGCAACCGGCGCAAACGAATTCTCCGCGGCCAATCTTCTTACGGGAAACCCTTTTGATGAAGTGGACGGCCTGTCACCCGCGTCCCTCTCCATCGAACCCCTCGTTCCCGGACGCAACGGAAACTCCGCCGCAGCCGCTGCACCTGCGCCTGAACCAACTCCCGCCGCTCCGCGCCCAGCCTACAAACCGACCTTCACTCCGGCGGATCTCCAGGAAGCCCTCGAAGTGATTCGCCAGCTCGACCCTCCAGGCGTAGGCTGCCGCACGCTGCGCGAATGTCTTCTCCTGCAGTTGCGTTATCACCAGCACCAACTCGCGCACCACAAGAACGGAAACCACGCCGCAGAAAAGCCCGGCGAGAAAAATGGCAACGGCACCGCCCAGGTCCTCGAGGATGCCATCACCGTAGTCGACCAGCACCTGCGCGCAGTGCAAAGCAAGCAGCACAAAGAAATCGCCAAAGCCATCGGACGCCCCGCCGACGCCGTCCAGCAAGCCATCGACTACATCCGCACCCTCGATCCCCGCCCCGGCCTGCAATACAACAAAGTCCAGGCCCGCCTGATCGAGCCCGACGTGGCTTTCATCAAGCACGGCGACGAGTGGCTGGTTCTCATGAACGACGATGACCTGCCGCAGCTTCGCCTCAATCCGGCTTACAAAAAGCTGATCACCCGCGACACCAACGACAAAAATACGCGCGACTACGTGAAAGAGCGCTACAAGAGCGCCATCCAGCTCATCAAAAACATCGAGCAGCGCAAACAGACCATCACGAAAGTCTGTTATTGCATCGTAGCCCGCCAGCAGGATTTTCTCGAAAAAGGCATCGACCAGCTGAAGCCCATGATGATCAAGGAGGTGGCCGAAGAAATCGGCGTGCATCCCTCCACCGTCAGCCGAGCCGTGGCCAGCAAATACGCTCACACCCCGCAGGGCGTATTCGAGTTGCGCTATTTCTTCAGCGAAAGCGTCCAGGGCCCCGAAGGTGGCAACACATCGCTACTAATCCTGAAACGCCGCGTCAAGAAATTAATCGAAGAAGAAGACCCCAGCCGCCCGCTGACCGACGAGCAACTAACCCGCATCCTGCAGTCGCAAGGCATCCAGGTAACCCGCCGCACCGTAGCGAAGTATCGTGAAGATATGCGCATCCCCAGCACGCATCAACGCAGAGTAAAAGAGTAGCGCCGGCGTCCCGCCGGCAATGCAGTGCCCAATCGACCGAGCAAGACTCAAGGAGGGCCGCTCGTGAACGTGGAATACACCGGCAGGCACTACGAAGTAACTCCCACCATCCGCAAAGAAGTTGAAACCGGACTCACCAAACTCCGCAAGATTTTAGGCGACAGATTCGATGCCAACGTCATCCTCGCCGTAGAAAAGCACCGTCACAAAGCCGAGATCACCATCAGCCCGCGCAACGGCCCGCTAGTCGGCCTGGCCCAGGCGAAAGACATGTCGATCGCCGTCAACGAAGCCCTCGACCACCTCGAAAAGCAGGCGGTGAAATACAAAACGCGCTGGCAATCGAAAAAGCGCTCCGCCCGCAAGACTGAAGAAGTAAAGAAGTGGAACGGCCACTCCCCGCAAGAAGCGGCTACCATCCAAACCGCCGTGGGCCTGACCGAAAAGACCGCCGTAGCAGTAGTCGTGCACCGCTATCCCGCCGTGGCGAAAACCACCGAAGTCCACCTGGTCCGCTCCAACGAAGCCGTAGCCATGCGCCCCATGACCCTCGAAGAAGCCATTAAGGAAGCCCACTTCCGCGATCGCGACGTCTTCGTCTTCCGCGATCCCAAAGGCAAAGTAATGGTCCTGCACCGCACCCGGGACGGCAAGATGGAGCTGATCGAAGCCCCATAAATTGTGTAGAGAAGAGCCTTCGACCGTCAGCCGAACCCACCGCCCTGTCATCCTGAGCGAAGCGGATAATTCTCGAAGAGAATCATCCGCGCAGTCGAAGGACCCCTTTCCCCCACAGCAGCGCCCCAAGCCCAGCGAGGAGTTCCCACCACGCCTGCACCCCGCGAAAGAGCAGGCGCCGCAGCTCCGCGGGAAGAATGGAATACGCGCTGAACGAAGAGTTTTCAACCTCAGATGCTGCCCGCAGGAGCTCTGTTCCGCCGCAAATCCCCACCTCGCCCCTGATTTAAAAACGGCGCCTGTAGCCCGTTGTCGCACCAGTCATAATTCACCAGCCACTGCGCTGTCCCGGCCGCCGACACATCCAGTTGCGGAGGCACCGTATGGAACGCAAATGGCAGATCACTGCCCCAAGGCCTCATCCGGAATCCAAACTGCTCGAATACCCGCTGCATCTCGGCATGACAGGAGCTGAGAAACACAGTGCGCGGCCTCTCATCTTTGCTGCCAGCTTCCACCACGGCTAGCAGAATTCCGTACGCCAATGCCGTCGCATCTTCGCCATCGCATTGCGCCACCACGATGTGGTTTTGCGCCTCATTCAAAATGACATAACCATTCGTCCCGCCGCGGCTCAGAATTCGGAAAAGCCGGTAGCGCACAAAACTCAGCGACAAGTTGTATCTCCAGTCCAGATATTCAACCGTCGGTGCGAATCGGAAAATAAATGGAGAACGCCGCGGCAACAAGTCTTCAGAGTAAGAACTTTCCTCGCAGACGCTGATTCGCTCCCTGACATCCGCCGCTATGCGCCCGGCCAACTTCGAAATCCTTGTTCCTCCCAGCCGCCGGATCGCGGCATTCGCGGTACCCTTCCACCACGCCTTCCCCGGATACAAGGTGCACGGTCCATTCAGAAAATATCCTCTTACCCCCGGAAGCGGCACCCACCCATAATGCTTCAGCACCGTAAGCGCCTTCCGGCTCAGCATCAATGTCATGCCAAAGCTGTTGCGGTTTGCTGCAGCGGAGAACTTGGTGAGCTCGCCTCCCACGCCCGGCTGCAGCGAAAACCAGTTTGATCCAATCCGGATCCCGATCTCGCGTATCTCGCCTTCGCACTGATGCTCAAACCGCAGCAACTCTCGCCCAAGTGTTCCCACCACCTTACCCGAGTCCGAAACATAGAGGTACAGCTTGCACCAAGGTCGGGTCGCGTAGTAGTAGTCCACAAATGGCCGGTGACTCAGGTTCATATTCGCCGGTACGCGCGCGACCATCTCCTGCAGGTCGTCGAAATGTCCCGGAGTGTATTCAATGATCGGCATCAGAGAACAAGAAGGCAGGAAGAAGGGAACAGAGGAATGCGCGAACGCTGCCCTCAAGCGCAGAGGAGTGTACTACAGACACTTCGGAATTTCGGATCTATGCAGAGCGCGGCGTCAATGAGTGCAATGGCGATTTTGCAACATCTGTCCAAAAGCACTGAGGCATTGGGCTTTCCCACATTGACTTGCTTGAGGAAAGCACGCAGAGGACGTAGCCTAACTGAAAGAGCTCGGTATTTGTTTGCTGTTCTGGCTGTCGCGGATATCGCGTATGCCTTGTTCCAACGCTCTAATGTCCTCCTCAATTGCGTGTGATAGGTGCTTGAGTCCTTCCAACATGTCGATGATACTCAGGTCAGCGTTATTGTTTCTGGCCTTTTCGAAATGATTTCTCGCTTCGCTATAGCTCATTAGATTCCTCGTCTGGATTCATTTGTCTTCGAACAGCGACGGCGGTCCTACGTAGTCGCCAAGGCGGGGAATTGGCTTGCGCCAACTTCCTTCTGGGTAACTAAAAAGTCGCACCACTGCCCTTCATCGCCGAGTTCCGGACGCCACACGCGCCGGTAAGTGAGATCGAAGATCACCGCCGAGCGAGATCCGCAGGGCGACTGGATGCGACGGATTGTGTAATACGTTTCAGATGCCATGCCACACTACCTTTCATTGCTTCTGGCGACAGCGCACTTTTAGTTGGCGTGCCACATCTGCGTGTCACTCGATGACATCGCGGCCCGATACCCATGTGCAGTCGTCGCGTGCCCGTTCATTACCTTAGCCGCCTGGGTCCGACAACTGCCGTTCTGGCTGCTGAACTCCCGCGTGGTGACGGAGTATCTGCAAAGCGGGCACTTGAACGTGCTAAAGCCCTTCATCATCGTAATGGTGTAATGTCTCATAGCTTCAAGTGTAGTCGCATATCCCGATATGACTCCGAACTAAAGTTACCCTCATCTATCCTCACGAATGAATTGAGATCGGGTGCTCTAGCTAGGCCGGCGACACGCTTGCTCGACTGGGTTCGAAATAGCTGAGCATGGCCTGCTTCAATTGCGACTCCACTTCGTCTGCGATGGTGATTACGTCTCGCAGTGCCTTGCTGAAGTCAACTCTATCTAGATTATTTTGTAGGGGGTTAAAGATACTGACCTGCAGGATTCGCGACGGCGGTGGCCCTCGGGCGATAGATGTCACAATCGGGCGATCATACTCATTGAGAATTGGACCTACCGGGGTAATGGCGATATTTCAACAACTGTTCGACTTCGCTGTGCAAAATTGACCATTTTCCCTTTGCTGACTGCCGCATCATCATGTCATGAAGGCCAGGAAGCCTACGCTCAAACTGGTACAAACCGTCCCTTGCCCGACCTGTGGTGCTCCTCCGGGTGAGAAGTGCGAACTCAGCACCGGCCTGCCCCGCAGTAAGCCTCATCGTGATCGACGATTGATTGCAACCGATTGATGTCTGTGGAGCCGGGTGGAGGAAAATGACATGCTGAAAGCCGTGAAGGACTCGGTTCACAGAATGACGAGCCATCTACAGCTCATAAGTACCTTCCTAGAAATGGGGGACTACATCAAGGCGCTTGGGAAGACAAGGGAAACCATTCAGGAATTGCACGCACTGGCCACGAGTTTAACGGGACTGGCGAACGTGGGGATGACCGTGCCGCAGGATGGGGCGGTGGTGGTTCCGCATGGGTCAACCGTGGTGAGCTACGAAGACGTGAACGTGGACGTTGACAAGAATGAGGTGCGGGCAGTTGATAAGAATGAAGTTCTCGTCGGGCACGGGAACGACAATCCGAGAACGAAGTGAGAACTTTGATTCTTCTGTCGTGAGTCTAATTGAGGCGATTTTTCACTATATTGACAGCCAAACGGGGTTAGAGCTTAGTGCGTTTCGGTTTTGACCGCTCGTCTGTTGTTAACAGGCGATTGCACTCACGACCCCGACCCGAATCCGGGAGCATAGCGGGCAAGGCAGAAGTTTTCCACACCTGCCGTGTGACATCTAACCTTGTGCCCACCGTCTAATTCGAGCGATCATGGTCGAGACAGGCGTACTGAAGGCAGCTTCAGTGGCGAGCCTCTAAGTCCTCTGCTTTCTAGATTTTAACCTCTAAGTTCTTTGACATGCGGATTTTGCGGGCAATTCTTTGCTTAACTCGATGATTTCAAAGATCGAGGGGGGAGGGGGGATACCCCACATTTTCACCTGCCTCCTTACCCGGAAACGGTCCCGCGCAGATTTATTTCGATCAGAAATTCACGGCGTGAGACGACCAGCGGATACGAGCAGCGCCGCAGTGCTAGAATTTCGCCGCCGAGGGAAACTGCCGATGACGACTTCCAAGCACTCCACAATCTTTTCCGTCCTGCTTCTTCTAATGGGCTCGAGCGTATCGCATCCCGCGCAAGCGCAAGCGGCCACGCCACAACCCAAGCTCTCCGTCCACTGGGAGGAACTCACAGCCGCCGACTTCCGCGAAGGCATTCACCATTCGCAAGGCACGTGCCTCTTGCCCTTCGGCATCCTGGAAAAACACGGGCCGCATTTGCCCCTGGGAACCGATCTGCTCGATGTGCGCTACGCCGCGCTGCATGCCGCCGAGCAGGAATACGCCGTCGTTTTCCCCGAATATTATTTCGGACAAATCGCCGAAGCCCGCCACGAGCCCGGAACCATCGCCTACAGCCGCGAAATGCAACTAGCCCTGCTGCAGGAAACCACCGACGAAATGGCCCGCAACGGCTGCAAGAAGGTAATCATCGTCAACGGCCACGGCGGTAACGAGCACCTGCTCCCGTTCTTCGCCCAATCGCAGCTCGATAAGCCTCACGACTACGTGGTCTACGTCTTCGACCGAAGAAGCCCGGAATCAGGAGGCCCACCGAAGAAGACAACCATCGACATGCACGCCGGCGAAAGCGAAACCTCGAAGATGCTGATTGCCCGCCCCGACACGGTCCACCTCGACCGCGCCAACACCGAATCCGGCGCCGACCAGCACCGCCAGAACCTTCCCGAAGACGTCTACACCGGCATCTGGTGGTACGCGCGCTTCCCCAACCATTATTCCGGCGACGGCTCCGCCGCGACAAAAGAGTTAGGAAAATTTCAGATGGATTGGTGGATCGACGCGGTAGCAAAGGCAATCCGAGCCGTCAAAGCCGACGAAGTCAGCCTGAAACTGCAAAACGAATTCTACGAAAAGAGCAAACACCCGCTGGATACGCAACCGTGATGCGGTCGTTACGAGCTCCCGATAAGCCAGCCCGTAATGAACACCAACACTCCGCCCAACCCGACCTGAAGCGCAGCCGAAACCCAGGGGCTGTCCATATAACGGTGTCGAATCCAAGTGATGGCGGCCAATTCGGCAACTACCACCACACCTGCGGCCCACAGCGCCTTATGGAAGTCGTGCAGCAGGAATGGCAGTGTGTGTCCAATACCCCCCAACGCGGTCATCGCGCCGCAGATCACACCGCGCACCCAGGGATGTCCGCGGCCGGTAAGGCTGCCGTCATCGGAGAGCGCCTCGGCGAATCCCATGCTGATGCCGGCTCCCGCCGAGGCAGCGAGGCCCACCCGAAAAGCGTCCCAACTGTTTGTTGTGGCAAACGCGGCCGCGAAGACAGGCGCCAGCGTGGAAACAGAACCGTCCATCAGCCCGGCCAGTCCTGGCTGCACGATTTGCAGGACAAAAAGACGGCGTTGAGCCCGCTCTTCGTCGGCTTTCACATTGGTGGGCAGCTTCTCTGCGTCCAGTTCCTGGGCGCGTTCTTCGTGCTCACGCTCTTCATTGATGAGATCGTCAAGCAGTTGCCGGACGCTGGCATCCTGCGTGCGTTGCGCCGCTTTCTCATAGAACCGGCGCGTCTCGACTTCCATTGTGCTGGCTTCCTTACGCACCGCCTCGATGCGCAGCGGACGAATCAACCAAAGCGCTGGACGCTCCACAAAACCGCGCACGTCCTGCCGCCGGATCAAAGGAATGTGTTCGCCAAACTTCCGCTGGTAAAGTTCGAGCAGCCGCCTGCGATGCCCCGACTCCTCCTCGCGCATGCCTTCAAACATGGCCGCCGACGCGGGGTAATCCGGCCGCAACCCTTCGGCAAAATCGGCATATACTCGCTCGTCTTCTTCTTCCAGAGAAATAGCCAGAGCCAAAACTTCGCGCTCCGTGAGTTCCTCAAACTTCTTCATGGCGACCTAGCTTACATTTCCAAGCCGGGCTTAGACAAATCGGAAAACCAGCTTAGAAGCTCTCCCGCCTTCAGTGCTACTATCGGATTCATGACGCCTCGGAAATCATCGGGGTCCCGCAAGCGCTCAACTCCCTCGCGCACTAGGAGGAAAGGGCCGCTAGCCTCGCGTAAGGCGGCACGCAAACCTGCGCATAAAAGCTCGCATGCCCCGGAACTGGTCATCATCACAGGGATGAGCGGGTCAGGGAAAGCTTCCGTGCTAAAGGCTTTCGAGGATCTGGGCTACTACTGCGTCGACAATCTTCCCGTCGAACTGATCCCGCGCTTCGCGGAGATGGCATTGCAATCGGCCGAGATTCGGCGCACCGCGCTGGTAGTGGACGTACGCGAAGGCTCCCAACTCGAACAACTCCCCGGCATTCTGAAGGCAGTACGGCGCCTGATTCCAACCAAGGTCGCCTTCCTGGAAGCCTCGGATGCAGTATTGATGCGGCGTTTCAGCGAGACCCGCCGCCCGCACCCGCTGGGCACGGACACTCCAGTCAACGCCTCTCTAAAGGCCGAGCGACGCCATCTGGCGAGCATCCGCGCTTTGGCCGACATCGTCATCGACACTTCGAAATTCAACGTGCATGAACTGCGCGCCCACATCACCGAGCGTTTCCGCCAACAGGCGGCGGAGAAAAGCATTCTGGTTTCGTGCGTGAGCTTCGGCTTTCGCCACGGAGTGCCTGAGGAAGCAGACCTGGTTTTTGACGTGCGTTTTCTTCCCAACCCGCACTTTGTACCCGAATTCCGGGCGCTCACGGGCCGCGATCCGCGCGTGGCCAGGTACATCCGGTCTTTCCCGCAAGCAAAGAAGTTTATCCCGCGCATTTCCGATCTGCTGGTTGACCTGATGCCGCACTACATTCACGAAGGCAAGAGCTATCTCACCATCGGCTTTGGCTGCACCGGCGGCCAGCATCGTTCTGTCATGATCGCGGAGGAAGTCAGCAAGCGCCTGCACAAAGCCGGATACCGCGTGAAGGTGGTGCATCGGGATATGCCAAAGTAGGCTCCAGGCTCACGAGAAACAACGCGGCTACTTGGGGATTCCACAGCGGCGCAGTAAAATAGGCCCTTGCACGCAACCACTATGCCATCGTCAGTGAGCCACTGCGGCCTGCTGGGAGCGGTATGCGCCAACTAACGCGCCTCGTCCGCTACGCACTTCCTTACTGGTGGCAGATATTGTCTTCGGTGGTTCTGATGGCATTGGTAGGAGCGCTCGATGCGTTCAAGTTTTTGCTGATCCGCCCTATCTTTGATCGGGTCTTGAATCCATCCACCGGATCGAAAGACATACAACTATTTGTAATTCCCATAACCCATCGTCCAGTCTACTTGCAGCAGTTGGTGCCCTCGCATTTCACGAATGCCTGGACCATGGTTGCGGTTGCTCTGGTCGGTTCGACCATCCTTAAGGGAATTTTCGATTACACCGGCACATATCTTGTAAACCACGCGGGCTTTGGAATGATCACCGACCTGCGCGACGATCTCTACAACGCCATCCTGCGGCGCTCGGCCGCATTTTTTTCCAAACACACTACAGGGACCCTGCTCTCTACCATCGTCAACGACATCGAGCGCGTGCAGTACGCCATGTCAACCGTGCTGGCGGAGTTCCTGCAACAGTTCTTCACTTTTCTGGCAGTGGCCGCAGTGGTCGTGGTCCTTGGCGGAGACCTTGCCTGGGCGTTGTTGCTATTCGTTCCGGTAATCGTCTATTCCTCGCGCAAGATCGGCTCCCGGGTGCGTAGCACTACGCGGCACGGACAGGACAAGCTGGCGGAAATTCAAAATATTCTGCACGAAGCGATTACCGGCAATCGCATCGTGAAGGCGTTCAATAGTGAGAAGTGGGAAATCGCACGTTTTCGCGGAGCAGCGCGCCGCCTGTTCCGCGCGAATCTGCGTTCCGTTGCCGCTACCGCGATCAGCTCGCCGCTGATGGACGTTTTTGGCGTATTCGGAATCGCCCTGTTGCTAATGCTGGGCCGTGAGCAGATCAAGCATGGCGACATGACTCTGGGAGTTTTCGTTACTTTTATCACGGCGGTTTTCAGCCTCTACAACCCGGTCCGCAAGTTTGCCCAGTTCAACAACAACTTCCAGCAGGCCCTGGGCGCATCGAGTGAGATCTTCAAGTTCATGGACATCGAAGATGATGTCCGCGAAAAGCCGCGCGCCAGCCGCTTGCCCGCGTTCGCCAAGACAGTCCAGTTCGATCACGTCAGCTTCACTTATGGCAGCGAAGGCGAGGACGCCCGCGTCTTGCACGACATCGACCTGGAAGTTCGCCGCGGGGAAGTCGTGGCCATCGTCGGGTCCAGCGGCTCAGGCAAGAGCACGCTGGTTCATCTGATCCCGCGCTTTTTTGACGCTACTGAGGGTCGCTTGCTCATCGACGGCTATGACGTGCGCGACGTGACGCTGGCTTCGTTGCGGGAACAGGTCGGAATTGTTACGCAGGAGACCGTTTTGTTTAACGACACGGTCCGTAACAACATCGCCTACGGCCAGCCGCACGTCGCGCTCAAAGAGGTTGAAGCCGCGGCCCGCGCCGCTCTGGCGCATGACTTCATTCGCGCACTGCCTGCGGGATACGATGAAGTGATCGGCGAGCGCGGCGTGCGCCTTTCCGGCGGAGAACGGCAGCGCATAGCCATTGCCCGCGCCATTCTGAAGAACGCGCCCATCCTTATTCTGGACGAAGCCACATCGGCACTCGACAGCGAATCGGAAGCTCTGGTGCAATCGGCGTTGCACAATCTGATGAGCGGCCGCACCGTGTTTGTGATTGCGCACCGTCTTTCGACAGTGCGCCGCGCCGATCGCATTGTGGTGATCGAGAACGGCGCCATCGCCGACATTGGCGCTCACGAAGACTTAATGACGAAGCTGGGTACGTACCGGCGTCTGTACGAGTTGCAGTTCGCTGACTTCGAGCCAAAACTTGAGCCAGCGCGTCCTATTTGAATTCGCAACGGGAAGTTTGGGAAATCACACATGCCTCTTCGCTCCATGACGGGTTTTGCCCAGGTCAAAGGCGAACTCACAAGCCAGAGCGAAGGAAGCGCCAGTCCTGCGCCCGGCGTTTCTCCATCTTCCCAGAGCAACGGGCATCTTGCCTTCGGGCTTTCGTTGAAATCGGTGAACCACCGTTTTCTCGATCTGCATTTTCGTTTGCCCTCGGGATCTGACTCTCTGGAAATGCAGTTGCGCCGCCTGCTCAAGGAAAAAATTGCCCGCGGGCACGTTGAGGTCACGCTCAGCCTGGAGCGCGGAGGCGGTGAAACCCTTGCTCTGAATCGTCCGCTGGTAAGCGCTTACATCGTGGCTTTTCGGTCTGCGGCCCGTGAATTTGGCGTACCTGCTGAGCCCGATCTCAACGTCATCCTGCGCATTCCCGGCGCGCTCGATTCGGCCAAGGATCCGGAGGATGATGCGATCGAGTCGGCGGTGATGGCCCGGGCGGGCGAGGTACTCGATCGCCTGAATCAGATGCGCGAGCAGGAAGGGCGAGGCATTGAGCATGAACTCCGGCAGCGCATGATTCACCTGCGCGAAGCTGTCAAGACCGTGCAACTCCACCGGCGCACGGTGTTGCAGAGCTATGCAGAACGGCTGCAGTCGCGCCTGCAGGAACTGCTGAGTTCCAGCGCTGACAAGGAAAGAGTGCTCCAGGAAGCTGCGCTGCTGGTCGATCGCAGCGATATTCAGGAAGAAATCGTTCGTCTCGAAAACCACGTCCAGCATTTCCTGGGCTTGCTCGATGGAGATGGAGAAGTCGGGAAGAAACTGGACTTCCTTTTGCAGGAAATGAACCGCGAGGCCAACACTCTGCTCTCAAAGACCTCCGGAGTGGCCGGCGAGGCGCTCAAGATCACCGAAGCTGGACTCATCATGAAAGCGGAGATCGAAAAATCACGCGAGCAGGTGCAGAACCTGGAATGAGTTCTCCCGCCCATAAGCCACTTGTCTATATCATTTCGGCCCCGTCAGGTTCGGGCAAGTCGACGCTGGTCAACGAACTGCTGAAGAAGGTGAGCGATCTGGAGTTTTCCATTTCCTACACCACGCGCGCTCCGCGCGGGAGTGAGACCAATGGAAGGCAGTATTATTTTGTTTCGCGCCCGGAATTCGAGAAGATGATTCGCGATGGGGAGTTTCTCGAGCACGCCGAAGTTTTCGGCAATTACTACGGAACGGCGAGCCGCTTCCTGCACGATGCGGAACAAAATGGCCGCGATCTTCTGCTCGATATCGACGTGCAAGGCGCGGCACAGATTCAACAGAAACTTCCTGACGCGACCAGCATTTTCATTCTGCCGCCGGATCGCAAGACGCTGGAAGAGCGATTGCGCAAGCGCAGCGAAGATCGTGAGGAAGTCATACAGCGCCGTCTGGTTACGGCGACTCGCGAGATTGAGAATTACGAGCGATACAACTACATTCTCGTGAACGACCAACTCGAGGACTCAATCAAAGCGCTGCGGGCGATTGTGCGCGGGGAACGTCTGGTGCGCGCGGGACGGCAGCTATCCCCTGAGGAAGCCCAAATCGTAACGCTTGCAGACCGCTGCCGCCTGGCCAATGTCCGCGACCGTCTGAAGCCGATATTGGCCTCATTTAAGCCGTCCGACGTTTCCGGGAAGGGTTAGTCCTCGGTAACCATATTCGAGGGTTGGCAGCCCCCGTTAGGTTGAGTTTCGTGGGAAAATAGTATGTAGGCTTTGGCGTTGCAGACAAACGAAGCGCAGCAACTTTCGGCAATCAAAATCTGGGTCCCAGCAACAAGGGAGAGAATTTCATGAAATTGATCGAAGGCTTCGACAGCAACTATCGCTACATTCTGGTCGCAGCCCGGCGTGCCCGCCAACTTCAATCCGGAGCACCGCCGGTGGTTCAGACCAACTCCCGCAAACCGTGCCGCATTGCCCAGGACGAAATCCGCGCGGGCAAGGTGAAGTGGGAGATTCCGGAAACTCGCAGCGCGGCCGAGCAAGCCGCAGAAGTGCTGGACAAGGCTTTCGGAGACGCCTAGGTGTTTGGCGCCGAGACTTTATGAAAGTTGCTCTCGGAGTGACGGGCGGCATTGCGGCGTACAAGGCGGCGGAGCTTGTGCGCCTGCTGCAAGACCGCGGCATTCGCGTTCAAGTCATCATGACGCGCGCGGCTCAGGAGTTTGTTCGCCCGCTTACGTTCGCTGCGCTCTCCGGCGAAAAGGTGATTACCGGAATGTTTTCGCCCGGTGAAGAGCACGCCGCTAATATCGATTCTGCGATCGAGCACATTGCTGTGGCGCAGTCGATTGATGCGTTGCTGGTCGCGCCCGCAACCGCGGACGTTCTGGCGCAGTTCGCCCAGGGTATTGCCAGCGATTTCCTTACCACGCTCTATCTCGCCACGACCGCTCCGGTGGTAGTGGCTCCTGCGATGAACGTGAATATGTGGAATCATCCGGCGACGCAGGCGAATCTGGAAATCCTTCGCCGGCGCGGGGTCAAGATAGTCGAGCCCGGCTCAGGATATTTGGCCTGCGGCATGACCGGCTCTGGAAGACTGGCTGAGAATGAGGCGATTGTTGCGGCGGCTCTCGAAGCGCTCGGAGCATCGCAGGATCTGGCCGGTGAAACTGTGTTGATCACCGCCGGACCGACGCGGGAAAAAATCGACCCTGCCCGTTACCTGACCAATCGCTCCAGTGGACGCATGGGCTATGCCATGGCCGAAGCTGCACTCCGCCGCGGCGCTCGTGTATTGCTGGTCAGCGGACCGACGGCGCTGACGCCGCCCGGAGCGGCTGAACTCACGCATGTGGAATCGGCTGAGCAGATGCGCGGTGCCGTGCTCGCTCTTCTGCCCCAGGCCACCATCGTCATCAAGACTGCTGCCGTCTCTGACTACCGCGCGAAGTCAGCGTCCTCGCAGAAAATAAAACGCAAAGGTCCGATCACTCTTGAACTCGAACCTACGGCAGACATTCTTCAGGAAATTTCTCTGCGCAGGCAGTCGCAGATTGTCGTCGGCTTTGCCGCGGAAACTGAGAACGTCCTTGAAAACGCCCGCCAGAAGCTGGCAGTGAAGCACCTCGACGCTATCGTGGTCAACGATGTTTCGCGCGAAGGCATCGGATTCGACTCCGACCGCAACGAAGTGACCATCATCACCCACGACCAGGTCGTCGAAGTTCCAGAGACTACGAAGTGGGAAGTTGCGCAGCGTGTGCTCGATCAGGTTGTCCACCTGCTGCAGCGGCGCAAGACGCCGGTAAAAGCCTGAAGGACCCGCTCGCTGCGTTCGATAGCCCGCTAGCGTACAATTCCCTCCGACCCCTCTTTTTCTCAGGAGCGTGCGATGACCCAGAAAGTGATCGAAGTGATTGGTACCTCGAAGGAAAGCTTTGCCAAGGCGGCGAAGAACGCCGTAGCCGAAGCGGCGAAGACCGTGCGCAAAATCAAGTGGGCGCACGTTGATTCCTTCGACATGCAGTTGGACGGAGGGAAGGTGCTATCGTACCGGGCCACGACAAAGATTTATTTTGACGTGGAGAAGTAAAGGTGGTGGCACGCACTCTTGACCCGGAACTGCGCCGCGCGCTTGCCGAGCGCATCCGCTACTGCCACGAGTTGGGCATTTACGATTTCTACCGGCGCGAAACGATTTCGCTTGCCGCCGAGGCTGTTTCGCCATCCTTGTCTCCAGCCCAGTCAGAACTGCGAGAGGAAATGTCCGCCAGAAAGTCCGCTGCTGTCCCAGTTATCTTCGAAGACAATAGTGTCGAGATCGTGCTGCCGAAGCCGGAGTATGGCGTGGACGACCCCGTCACTGCGCTCAAGCTGATTCGCGAGGATCTTGGCGATTGCACTCGCTGCAAACTGCACAAACAGGGGCGCAAGCAGATCGTCTTCGGCGTGGGCAATCCGCGCGCTGAGCTGATGTTCGTGGGCGAAGGCCCGGGCGCCGACGAGGACGCGCAGGGCGAACCTTTCGTTGGGCGCGCCGGCCAGTTGCTCAACAACATGATTAAGGCAATGGGCCTGCGGCGCGAAGATGTGTACATTGCGAACGTGGTCAAATGCCGTCCGCCGGGCAACCGCACGCCCGAGCCCGACGAGTGCGAGACCTGCTCTCCGTTTCTAATGCGCCAGATCGCGGCGATCAAGCCCAAAGTCGTGGTTGCTCTTGGAGCGACTGCAGCTAAGAACCTGCTGGCCATGAATTCATCTCTCGGCGAATTGCGCGGGCGCTTTTACGATTTCAAACCTGCGGGCGTTCGCAGCAGCGATTCCTCGTGGCCGGGCGCACGTCTCGCCGTCACCTATCACCCCGCATACCTGCTGCGTGATCCGCGGCAGAAGGGCGAGACTTGGAAAGATTTGCAGATGGTGATGAAGTATCTGGGCATCGAGCCGCCGAAAAAAGCCGCCGAGTAGCGACACCTTCCAGGAATAAATTGTCATTCTGAGCGTAGTGGCTGCTTGGCAAAGCGAAGAAGTCATGGAGTCGAAGGATCCCTATCAGCTTCACCGGTGCCCGCTCCGTTGGGTGTTTCTGGTTTATCCTCCAACTGATGTCAGAATTCTGTGACGTAGCCCTGCCCGTGCCGCTTGACATGGCGTTCACCTACCGTGTCTCCGACGAGGCCACTCCCGTGGTCGGCGGCCGCGTGCTTGTGCCTTTCCGCCAGCAGCGCCTCACCGGCATCGTGGTCGAACTGCACGACCGAAAGCCATCGGTCAAAACGAAATCAATCCTCAGCGTGCTCGATGCCGCACCCGTACTCGATGAGCAACTGCTGCGCCTTGGCCGCTGGATCGCCGACTACTACCTCGCGCCCATTGGGGAAGTCTTCCGCACCATGCTGCCGCTGAACGCGGAATTCAAACGTGCCGTCGCTTACGGCATCACCAAGGAAGGCCAGTTGGCGCTGCATCTGGCGGGCGTTTCGGGATCATCCGCGCGTTCACGCCGCACTCCGGAAGAACAGGCCGCCGAATTTCGCGTGCTGGATTATCTCACTGCGCAGGAGTTTGTCCCGGGAGAGCCTGTCCATGTCCGTGAAGAACCCCTGCGTTCTGCGACGCGCGTCTCGAAAATGATTCTGAGCGGAATGGTGCGAAAGAAGTGGCTGGTGCGGGAAGACGTTTCTGCAGTGCGCGACGCCACGCGTACCGTCAAGATCGCGCTGCTTAAATCCGTGGACGGAAAACTCAACGGCAACCAACGACTGCTTGTCGAAACCCTGGCTGGGTCCGGTGGCCGGGTCCCGACAGAAACCTTGCAAGCGCTTGAGATTCCAAGAACGACGCTGAGCACGCTGGTGAAGCGCGGCCTGGTCGAAATTATCGAGGAGCCTGCAGCTTTCACCGTTTCGCGCGCCAAACCGCGGCTGTCGCCTTTTGCCTTCGATCTGAATTCAGCCCAGCAAGCTGCCCTGAATGGACTGCGCCGAGCGGTTGACGAGCGCAAGTTTTCAGGCATTCTCCTGCACGGCGTTACTGGCTCGGGCAAGACCGCCGTGTACCTCGCCGGCATGCGGGCCGTCCTCGAAGCTGGACATTCCTCCATTCTTCTCGTCCCTGAAATCGGCCTGACGCCTGCGGTTGCCGCTGATCTGCACCAGATCTTCGGCGATGAAGTTGCCATCCTGCATTCCGCGCTCTCCGACAAGGAGCGCGCGCAGCAGTGGCATCGCATCAAGAGCGGTGACGCGCGCATGGTCGTCGGCACTCGTTCTGCGGTCTTCGCGCCGGTTGCCGATCTCGCGCTGATCATTGTCGACGAAGAACATGATTCGTCCTACAAGCAAGAGGAGACGCCGCGATATCACGCCCGTGATGTTGCCGTGATGCGCGCCAAGATGGCGAATGCCACCGTGGTCCTGGGTTCAGCCACGCCGTCGCTGGAATCGTATTTCAACGCGAAGAAAAATAAGTACGCACTCGTCGAGTTGCCCGACCGCGTGGAACAGCGCCCGTTGCCGGAGGTAGAGATCATCGACATGCGGCAGGAATTCCAGGAGACCGGCCACGAGCAGGTCATCTCGCGCAAGCTCGCGGCGGAGATTAAAGAGCGCTTCGACCGCAAGGAACAGGTCATGGTGCTGCTCAATCGCCGCGGATATTCTCCGGTGGTGCTGTGCCGCACCTGCGGCAAAACTCTGGAGTGCCAGAACTGCGCCATCGCCCTTACCCACCACAAGCGCGAACACAAAATGGTGTGCCACTACTGCGGCTATACTGCGCCCGTGCCGAAGATGTGCGTGCATTGCGGCAGTGAGTACGTGTATTTTCTCGGAACCGGCTCGGAGAAGCTGGAAGAACTCCTGCACGGCATGTTTCCGCAGGCGCGCATTGCCCGGCTCGATCGCGACACGGTCAGGGGACACGAAGATTTCGAGCGCACGCTGAACGCGCTAAGCGAAGGTGAACTCGATTTGCTCGTCGGCACGCAAATGATCGCCAAGGGGCACGACATTCACGGCGTTACCCTGGTCGGCGTGATCGGGGCTGACAGCGCCCTCGGCTTGCCTGACTTCCGGGCCGCCGAACGCACCTTCCAGTTGCTCACCCAAGTTGCGGGACGTGCCGGGCGCGGGCAGTCTCCCGGCAAAGTGATTCTGCAAACTTACTTTCAGGATCACTACGCTGTGCAGTATGCGGCCCGCCACGACTTCGCCGGATTCTACGACAAGGAATTGCGCTTCCGCAGCTGGATGCACTATCCGCCATATTCTGCGCTGGCGAATGTTCTGATCCGCAGCAACAAGCTGGATGAAGCTCTCGAGTGGTCGGGCACGCTGGGAAAATGGTTTGAGCAAAACCGGCACGAGGGTGTGCGCGTGCTCGGTCCCGCCACCGCGCCCATCGTGCGCTTGAAGCGTGACTACCGTTATCACTTCGTATTGAAATCGCCCAGCCGCGAAAAGCTGAACCGGACACTGCGCGCCATGCTGGCTTATGCCGCGCAGCGGAAAATCCCGCGTACGCAAGTGATCGTAGATGTCGATGCACTGTGGCTGATGTGAACGAAGCGCATGCCGTGGAAGTCGTCAAAACCAATTCCTACGGATGCCGAAACTGCTGCATAAACTCGCGCAGAGATGCGTGGGCAAGCGGCGCCGGGATGAGCGTCAGTACAAGCATCAGCAATGCAAAAACCGCGAGCCAGGTTCGTCCACCGGAAACTCGCGGCCACTCCGCAACCTGCGGATGCCGCAGGCTGCTAAGTTGCAGAAGAATCGCCCACACAAACCATCCGATCCAGAGATAGTAGGCCATGGGCAGAAGAATCAGGATGGTCAGCCGCGACACCAGCTTGTGCACCCGCGGCGAAATCGAAAAAATAATGTGTCCACCATCGAGCTGTCCACCGGGCAACAAGTTCAGCGAAGTAGCGAACATCCCCACCCACGCCGCGATCGCCACTGGATGCAGCCGCACGCGATTCAAGGGCAGCGCGGCGGGACCGCGCAGCAGATGCATCGACGCCAGCAGCCCATGCAGCCACTGAAAAACCAAGGGATATCCCAGGTCATACTGTGCCGAGCCGAAGCCAGGATGCGCCGGCCTCGACCAGCCGAGTGATACGATGAGCACGGCCAGCGCCACGACGAACCCGGCGATGGGTCCGGCAATTCCTATGTCGAAGAGCGCAGTGCGCGAGCGAATCCGCGAGCGAATCATAATCACCGCGCCCATGGTTCCGATCAGCGTCGGCATCGGGATGAAGAACGGCAGTGTGGCATAAACGCCGTAGCGGCGGCAGAACAAATAGTGGCCCATTTCATGGGCCATAAAGAAGAGCATCAACGTGACCATGAAGGGCAGGCCGCCCAGCAGTCGCGTGGGATGCGAGAGCGCCCAGCCCGCCGGAAAATACGGCACCGAATCGTCGGCGATGGAAAGCGCAGGCTGGCCATGCTGAAAGTTGTATTGCATGCGTGCGCCCATCACCAAGGTGGTGAAGCAGGTCGCGAGCAGCAGCAATGCATGCAGCCAGTATCTCTGCCGAGGTGCGCGCGGAGCGTACAGCGGCATCGGCCGCATGTATTCGACAGTGGACGAAGCGATTGGAGGAGTAGGTTCCGACATGCAATTGCTGGCATCGCGATTCCGCCGAGCCTTCTCTTAGATGCTACTACGAGAACAAGCATCGAGTACCGAGTACCGAGTACCGAGAGAAAACAAGACTAAGGTTCAGCACGCGCCATAGAGCGAAAGACGAAGACTAGAAATGTGAAGATAAGGGTAGAAAACATGGCAGGTGGCAGTTCGAAGGCGTGCCTCTCGGTACTCGCGACTCGGGACTCAGTACTAGCTACTGCCTTCAATCAATCGACTGCAATTCTTTCCCCGGCTTAAACCGCACCGCCTTGCCGGGAGGAATCGACACTTCCGCTCCGGTGCGCGGATTGCGGCCGATGCCGGTCTTGCGCGGGCGCACGTTGAAAACGCCAAATCCACGCAGCTCAATGCGATTGCCGTGGGCCAGCGCTTTCTTCATGCTCTCAAAAACGGTTTCCACCGCTAGCTCGGCCTTGGTCTTGGTGATGCCGGTTCTGGCTACCACTTCGTTGATAATATCGAGCTTGATCACGAACGGCTCCCGGACGCGGTCTGAGAATCATCCCTCAAGTGATTGATGCTATGGGAGATAAGGGAGATTGTCAACGGGAGCATCAGCACCGTAAACCATTAAGCGATTGAGTCATCGGGTCACTGAGTGATTGAAGAACGAGGGGCACTTCTCAATTCGATCTTAAATGACTCAATGACCCGATGACCCAATCGCTCAATTCCTACCGCCCGTTCTCTTCTTCCTTGAACATATACTTAATGGCGGGCTTGTAAATCATCAGGTTCGGCCGCCCGTCGTCTCGGATCACCTTGATGCAGGTCTTGTCGTACCACTCGATCACGCCGTGTATTTCCTCGCCGTCGCGCAGCACGATCACCATCGGCGTTCGAGACTGCATCTGCTTCTGATAATAAAAATTCTCGGCGTTGGTTTGCTCCGGAGGCGCGGCCTTGCGACCGCCTCCCGGACCCATCGCACGATCACGGTCACCGCGATCGCCCCGTTCGAAGCTCCGCTCCGGCCGATCGTGGCGCTCCGGCCGGTTCGGGCGTTCGATCAACTGCGGATGATTGGAGTTGTGGTTTCCGTGGTTGTGATCCGGGCGCGGCAGCGCCGGTCGGATCAGCTTCCGGTTGGCGAAATTCTCCTCGTTCCCTGACGGCTGGACGGGAATCGAGTCCATGATTTCCTTCATAGTGGCGCTACCCCGCACGCGCATTCGCGCAGATCACACTTATTAGAAGGCCCCAAAAATGTGTTTACGAAGGCGTGAAATTTCACCTACCGTACCACAGGAATCTCCCCGTGACAATGCCACCATTGTGCCCCAGCGGAGGACTATGCCAAATCTTGCACATCCAGCGCGAACATGACCCAGAAATATATTTCTAGCTGGTATTCGACAGATCCATCCCTCTGCGCTCCCGTCCGCTCCCGGTGACCATCGCCACCAGTGTCGCCACGATGAGGACGGTCCAGGCCAGCACAGGCGCAAACATTCCACCGAAGTTCCGCTCGGCGAGCTTGGCCTGAACCACCACGTTGCGCGAAGAGAGCAGATTTCCCAGTTGATACGCGAAGCCAGGGAACGTTCCCCGCACCGCGGGCGGCGAAAGTTCATTCAAGTGCGCCGGGATCACGCCCCACGCGCCTTGCACCATGAATTGCATGAGAAAGCCGCCCAGCGCCAGCATGGGCACGGAGTGCGAGTATGCCCATAGGGGGATGGCTGGAATCGACAGCAGCGCAGCGATGACAATCGCTTTCCGCCGCCCGATTTTCTCCGACCACGTGCCGAAAAGAATTCCTCCCAGCAGCGCGCCAATGTTGGCGATGATCGCGATCAACCCTACCGTCTGCGGAGCAAATTTGTGGTCCTTCGTCAGGAACGTCGGATACAAATCCTGAGTCCCGTGGCTGAACGAATTGAAAGCAAACATCAGCAGGATCAGGAAAGCAAAAGTGCCCAGGTACGTCAGGATGTCCTTGCCCAGCCGGCTCTCCGCATTCCGGGACACGCGCCCAAGTTCCCAGGCCGGAGATTCATTCACTTTCGTGCGAATGTAAATCACCAGAAGCGCCGGCAGGACGCCGATAATAAACATTCCCCGCCAGCCCACAAAGCGGAACGCCGTTCCGAAGACCAGAGCCGCCATAAGGTAGCCGACCGCATAGCCTTCCTGCAGCACCCCGGAGAAAAACCCGCGCCCCTCCGCCGGCAGTGTCTCGAACGCCAACGCCGCGCCCACGCCCCATTCTCCGCCCATCGCGATTCCGAACAACGCCCGCGTAATCAGAAAAACTTTCAAAGAAGGCGCGAACGCCGACGATAGCTCAAACACCGAGTACGCGATAATATCCACCATCAACGTGGGACGCCGTCCGAACCGGTCGGCCATCATTCCAAAAAGAAATGCGCCCACCGGACGAAAGGCCAGCGTGATGAAGATCGCCTCCGTGACCGCCGAAACTTTGGTCTGAAATTGAGTAGCGATCGCGCTGACGCAGAAGGTCAGAATGAAAAAATCAAACGCATCCAGCGACCACCCCAGAAAGCAGGCGACAAATGTATTCCGCTGCACCGGCGTAAGCCTGCGAAAATGGCCGATGAATTCCATGCAAGCTCCTCTGCGCGATTCCGTACGGGCCGAAACGCCCTGCGGATGCTAGCATAGGTTTTTCAATCAACCATCAAAAATTAGCAATCAGCAATTCCCATGCCCGATCTCGACTCTCCTCAACGCCAGGTGCCCGACGCGCTCATGCTGACGGGTTTCTGGTACCGCGCCCTGCCCGCCGATCACGTCCATCGCAATCAACTTCACAAAGCTACGCTGCTTGAGATTCCGCTCGTCATCGGACGCGACCGCCAGAAAAGGCCTTTCGCGCTGCGCGACGCCTGTCCCCACCGCGGTATGCCGCTAAGCTGTGGCAGGTTCGATGGAGAGAACGTCGAATGCTCTTACCATGGCTGGCAGTTCGACGCCCACAACGGCCAGTGTGAACTCATCCCGTCGCTCACCGCCGATCAGAATTTAAAAGTAGACCGCATCTACGCCGGCAGCTATCCCTGCGAAGAGCAGGACGGTTTCATCTGGGTCTACATTCCGGATCCAGGCCCGCCCGGCGCGGGATTCAGCGCGAGAGAAGAAGCTCCTGAACCTGCCCCCCTGATTGAAAAATTCAGCGAGAAGTACAAACTCGCCTACCTCACCGCCGACATGCCCGTCAGCATCGATCACGGCATCATCGGCCTCATGGATCCCGCCCACGGACCATTCGTGCACCAAGCCTGGTGGTGGCGCGGCCGCCACAGCATCCACGAGAAGAAGAAAAATTTCGAGCCCATCCCCAACGGTTTCCGCATGAGCGCGCACACCCCGAGCTCAAATTCCGCGCCCTACAAGCTTCTACGGCTCTACGCTGCCGCCGATTCCATCAGGACAACAATCGACTTCGTCCTTCCCAATCTGCGCCGCGAAATTATCCGCGCAGGGAAGTATTGGTTTTCATCGCTCACCACGGTGACGCCCATCACCCGCAGTCAATGCCGCATCGACGTGGTCGCCGCCTGGAACATTTTCCGCTGGATGCCCTTCGGCCCCGATCTGCTCAAGTTTGCCTTCGCAAAGTTCGTCGAGCAGGATCGCCACACGATGGAACTGCAAGCCGAGGGCCTGAAGCACAATCCGCATCTCATGCTGATCGACGACGCCGACCGTCCGGCCAAATGGTATTTCCAACTGAAGGCCGCGCATCTCGAAGCGAAACGCACAGGCACAGAGATAAAGCACCCGATGTCAGGCCCGGTCACGCTGAAGTGGAGAAGCTAGAAGCGGAGAGGCAAGTGTGGCGCGGGCGCCCTCTCCCGCGAATGCCGAACGCTAATTCGGGCCGTGAGTTCCTAACATTCAGTAGCGCCCATCGAGAAACGCTTCCACTTCCTTGTCCGTCATTGGCTTCCACCAATCCGGATCGATTACTTTGATCTTGCCTCGCAGTGTGCCGAACTTCGGCTTCTTGCGAGTAGCCGCTTTTGTCCGCACAAGATCGACGACGGGCACTCCCCGGCGGCAAACGGTTACATTCTCTCCTCGCTCGACTGCCTTAATCAGCTTCGGCAGCTTCTTGCGGGCGTCCGTTAAGTTGAGTCGCATATTCTATGCGCGCCGACGCTACTCCCCGCTCACCAGCCATTCCAACGCTTCCTCCCGCGTCTTGAACGAGGGCAGTTCCCGCTGAGAAAAGCTCTTGAAGTGCTCGTAAAATACGTGCGGCAAACTCTCCGTCCCCACCCACGCCGACCGCTTCACATATGGACGATCGAGCACCAGAACTTCCTTGATCCGCGTGGCGACCTGCTTGTCGACCTGCGCGCCCGTGACATCCACGAAAGTTAGAACCGATCCCGGCGCATGCCGCGCGATGTCGGCGCGAATCAGATCAAGCAGCACCAGCAGCTCCTTCGCTGTGGAATGCGTCAAGTCAATCGAGTAGATGGCATGGCCGTTGTGCTTGATGAAGCGCAGGCGTTCTTCGAGGGAAGTATTGTTTGTGGTCATCCGAGAAGCGACTCCACCACGGCGTAAGCCCCGTCCAGCGCGGCATCCAGCGCGCCGGCATCTTTTCCCCCAGCCTCAGCCAGGTCAGGACGGCCGCCGCCCTTGCCGCCAACTTTCTGCGCCACAGGACCGATCACCTTACCCGCTTGCACCCGCCCGGTCAAATCTTTGGTGACGCCCACGATCAGCGACACGCTTCCATTCGACGCCGAACCCAGCACCACCACCCCCGAACCGATCTTGTCGCGCAGTTGATCGACCAGCGTTCGCAGTTGCGCGCGTTCCAGATTGTCGACGCGATGAGCGAGAACCTTCACACCCTTTACATCTTTCAACCGATCGCCAATGTTCGCTGTGGTCGACGAAGCCGACTTCATCCGCGCCGAATCCAGTTCGCGCGTAAGCCGCTTAATCTCCGAATCTTTCTTCTCAAACTCAGCCTTCAAAGCCTCAGCAGGAGATACCTTCTCGGCGTGCGCGGAATCCTCATCCGTGTGTGTGTGAACCAGTTCGGACGAGGGTGCCCCATCTTTGCGCGGTTTGTGCGCAAAGGTGGGAACCACGAACCTAGACACAACGGTCTCCAACTCGTGATCCCGACGAAATTGCGCGAGCGACCCCAAACCCGTAACCGCCTCGACTCTCCGCACGCCCGACGACACGCTGCCTTCCTTCAGAATCTTGATCAACCCGATCTCGCCGGTAGCGCCAGTATGCGTGCCCCCGCAAAGCTCGGTAGAGAAGTCGCCAATCCGCACCACGCGCACCTTCTCGCCATATTTCTCGCCAAACAAAGCCATGGCGTGATAAGTATTGATCGCCTCTTCGATCGGAACATCGGTAATAGTCTCGACAATCTGGTTGCGCAAAACTTCCTTGTTAATGATGTCCTCAATATCCTGCAACTCTTCATCTTCCACGGCGGTGAAGTGTGAAAAATCAAACCGCAAATGATTCGGCGCCACCAAAGACCCCGCCTGCTTCACATGCTTGCCCAAAACCTCGCGCAGCCCGGCATGAAGCAAATGCGTAGCCGTGTGATTCCGCATGGTCGACTCACGAACGTCAGCATCGACAACGGCATCGACCTTATCGCCCACGCGCAGCGTCTGTTTAGCCACAACCTGATGCGCCCGCACTCCGTGAATCGGCGAATAAGTTCCGGCAACGTCGGCGACGACGGTGTTGTGATCGTCGGAATAAAACCATCCCCGGTCTCCCACCTGCCCGCCAGACTCGGCATAAAACGGCGTGTGATCAAGAATTACCTCGCCGGATTCGCCAGCCTTGAGTTCCCGCGCCCCTTGCCCGTTGTGGATGATGGCCAACACTTCGCATCCGTCAGAGCGAGTCTGACGATAGCCTTCAAAGACCGACTTCGGAAGCTGCTGATAAACCGGATTTGCCGTCTGCTTCGCTCCACCTTTCCACGACGAACGAGCACGGGACTTCTGTTCTGCCATGGCGTGATCGAAGCCGGCCTGGTCGAACGCAAAGCCCTGATCGCGCGCCGCATCCTGCATAAAGTCGAGCGGCATGCCGAAGGTGTCGTAGAGCTTGAAAGCCTCCGTGCCGAGAAGTTCGCCCTTGGAATTTCTCAGAAGTTCTTCCAGCTTTCCCAACCCGACGTCCAGCGTGTGCGCGAACCGGGTTTCCTCGACCTGTACGGTTTTCGACACACGATCAGCACTATCCATCAGCTCAGGATATGCATCGCGCATCAAATCTCTCACCCCGAAAACCATCTCGTGCAGAAACGGTTTCGTCTGCCCGAGCAGGCGCCCGTGAGTAATCGCCCGCCGGATAATTTTGCGCAACACATACCCGCGGCCTTCATTGGAAGGCAACACTCCGTCTGAAATCAGAAAAGTCGCTGCCCGCGAGTGGTCCGCGATCACCCGCAGCGACGCAGCCGACTTCGCCTTGGCCTCTTTCTCCAGCTCCTTCGTAAGCGACGTCCCCGTCAACTCCGCCGCCCGCTTGATCAGCGGTATAAACAAATCCGTCTCGTAATTCGAAATCACGCCCTGCAGCACCGCCGTCACCCGCTCCAACCCCATGCCCGTATCGATCGACGGCTTCGGCAGCGGGTTTAATTTTCCCGAAGAATCCCGGTCGAACTGCATGAACACCAGATTCCAGATCTCGACATACCGCCCGCAGTCGCAAGGGAAGTGGCACTCCGCATGTCCCTGCTCGGAGGCAGTCGGTCCCATGTCGTAGTGAATTTCACTGCAAGGGCCGCAGGGCCCCGTGTCGCCCATCTGCCAGAAATTATCTTTCAGCCCCATCTCAAAGATGCGATCCTTGGGCACGCCCTGCCCCACCCACAGGTCATAGGCTTCGATGTCGCGCTCCACGCCAGCCTCGCCTTTGAAGATGGTTGCATAAAGCTTGTCTTTGTCGATGCCAAACCATTCCTTCGATGTAATCAACTCCCAGGCATAAGCGATGGCATCTTTCTTGAAGTAATCGCCAAAAGAAAAATTCCCCAGCATCTCGAAAAACGTGTGATGCCGGTTGGTGAACCCCACATTCTCCAAATCGTTATGCTTACCGCCGGCGCGCACGCATTTCTGCGAAGTCGTGGCGCGCGAGTAGTCGCGCTTCTCCAAACCGAGAAAAACATCTTTGAACTGGTTCATGCCCGCGTTGGTGAACAGCAGCGTGGGATCATTCGCCGGCACCAAAGATGACGAATGCACCTCCTTGTGCGGACGTTCCTTCTGCTGCACAAAGAAGTCGAGAAACTTCCGGCGAATTTCAGATCCAGTCAGCATTTCGATGAGCGCGAAAAACAATTCTAAATGAAAACCCCACTTCGACACCGTCAGCCAGGACGAGATCAAGAACGAGCGGACAACAACCACCTCAAAACAATCGGAAAAAGAAGAAGGGCCGCGCAGGACTCGCGCAGCCCTTCGATACAAGACCCGCACCGCCGTTACTGCTGCGGCGACGCGGGCTTGTCTGCAGGCTTGTCCGCGATCTTATCCCCGACCTTCTTTAGCCCGTGCCCAGTATCCTTAACGCCCGTCTTCACACCGCTGCCCGTCTTATCGGCAACCTTTCCGGTGCCCTTGGCCGTGTCTTTGGCCGCGACTTTAGTCGCGTGGCCGGTTTTGTCGGCAGCTTTTTCCGTGCCCTTAGCGGTGTCTTTCGCCGCCACTTTAGTCGCGTGTCCAGTCTTGTCGGTGGCCTTCTCCGTGCCCTTGGCCGTGTCTTTGGCTGCCACTTTGGTTGCGTGTCCGGTATCCTCAGCGCCCTTCTTCACATCCGTCGCCGCATCCTGAGCCAGCAAAACCGGTGCGACGCTCAGCAGCCCTACAGCGAAAATGGTCTTCAGACAGAACTTCATAGCGTCCTCCTCAAAAACGGTATTGGGATCGGCCTTGGAGTATGCAACATCCGAACGGCTGTTGCCAAGTACATCTTTCCAGTTAGATGCGTCGAAACGCTTTGAAGAGTCGCAGCTCCGGGCTCCCGCAGCGTTACGCGCTCTCGCTCTCCAACTCAGTGAGGGTTTCCTCATCCACATCCCATTTCTTCAAAATGGAAAAGATGGTCTTGGTCCCAAACCCTCCCCGAGCCAGTTGCCGGAAAACGCGCGCCGCCTGTTTCTGATCTTTGGGTTTCACTAGGCGCTTCTTGCGCAGATACTCACGCGCCTGCGCCTCCTCGCTCACCCCGTCGAAAGCCGCGTCCACGGCCTTGTCGATCACATCGCTGTGCATGCCCTTCGCTTTCAGATCGGTGACCACGCGCATCCGGCCGAACTTCTGGTTGTCCCGCCGCAGCGAAGAAAAATAAGCTGCGTATTGCGCATCGTTCAAATACCCGCGATCCTTCAATCGCCGGATGATCAACTCCACCAGCGTCCGCCCATACTCCGTCTCGGCCTCGACGCGCATGCGCAGCAAGCGCTTCAACTCGGCCACCGTCCGCATCCGCCGCGCCAGCGCCCCCACGGCATATTCGTACAGCTCATCTTCGGTATAGAACCTTCTCTTGGGACGCGGGAACGCCATGTGTTAACGATAAACCTTTTGATGATGGGAGGGAAACGAACGGGCTTCGGGCTTCGGCTACCAGGCTTCGGGTACCAGGCTTCGGGTACCAAGATAAAAAGTGAGATAGAAAGTCGGGATTCAGGAGCCGAAAGCCTAAGCCCGCAGGCCGCAGCCCCGAAGCCCGTCTTGCTACCGTCCGCCGAATCCGGCAGACTGCATCGACTGCCGCGAAATATCGGCCGTCGACGCGATGCCCTGCATGCGCAGCTTGAAGTCGTCGGCGTTGGAAGCGTTCTCCAAAGCGGTTTCGTAGTTGACCAGCCCCGCCTGGAACAGATCCCACAATGACTGATCGAAAGTCTGCATGCCGTATTGCGACGTGCCGGCCGCAATCGCGTCGCGCACCGACCGCGTCTTTTCCGGAACCAGCACGCATTCCCGAATGAACGCCGTATTGATCATCACCTCAACCGCGGGCACGCGCCCTTCCGTATCGCAGCGCCGCACTAATCTTTGGCTCACAATGGCCCGCAGCACTGCCGCCAATTGCAACCGAATCTGCTTCTGCTCCGGCGGCGGGAAAATCGAAATCACGCGGTTAATCGTTTCCACCGCATCCAGCGTGTGCAGCGTCGAGAACACCATGTGGCCGGTTTCCGCCGCGTGCAGCGCCGTCTGGATGGTTTCCAAGTCGCGCATTTCGCCCACCAGAATCACGTCCGGATCCTGACGCAAAGAAGCGCGCAACGCAGCGCTGAACGAAGGTGTGTCCACCCCAATCTCGCGCTGATTCACGTAGCCCTTCTTGTCGCGATGCAGAAATTCGATGGGGTCTTCAATCGTAATAATGTGTTCGGCGCGCGTCGAGTTCACGCGATCGACCATCGCCGCCAGCGTAGTCGACTTACCCGAACCGGTCACGCCCGTCACCAGCACCAGCCCGCGCGGCATTTCGCAAATCTGCTCGACCACTTTGGGCAGGAACAACTCATCCAGCGCGCGAATTTTAGTTGGAATGACGCGCAGCACCAGTCCAACGTTGCCGCGCTGTTGAAAGATGTTCACGCGGAACCGTCCCAGCCCGGCCACGCCGTAAGCCATGTCGATTTCCGTGGTCTCTTTGAACTTCTGTTTCTGCCGCGCCGACATCATGCTGAACGCCATGTTCAGCATGTCTTCCGCGCTCACCCGCGGTTGTTCAGTCAAGGGCGCCAGTTCGCCGTCAATGCGCAGATGCGGATAATTCCCCACCTTCAAATGCAAATCGGAAGCGCGCCGTTCGGTAGCAATCCGCAGCAGATCGTCAATATTCATTGGAGAGGTTTCCTGGGAGGCCGTCAGCCTCCAAGCTCTCCCTATAATCGCCCGAATCGTCACCTTCCCCAAGATGACCTAGGTAATGACCACACTCCGGCAACCGGACAGCACCTTACGTTCAAGGAGATGAGATTGTGAGAAGAATACGACCGCAGAGGCCGCGGAAAAACTCAACGAGCGCCTCCGCCCAAAAAGGCGCGGCTTCCCGCCGCGTCCTAACCGCCACGCCACACGCTCAGAATAGGAAGCGCAGAGCAAACTGCATGAAGCGCGGCGTGGTCAGCGTCGAAAGGTATCTGCCGAACTCCGACGCGTCGTAGGAAAGCGAGGGTTGGGCCGAGTTGCCCACCGGTCCGCGCACGTCGTAGCGCACTGAGTTGGTTGCGTTGAACGCTTGCCAACTGAACTCCAGCCGCTTCCCCTCACCCAGAGAGAAATCCTTGCTGACCCCGGTATCGATATCGAAGATGCCATCGCCAATCACGTTGTTGCGGACGCCTGACTCGCCCGGCCACTCTGGGCGGAAAGCCGCTTCCGCCGCCGCCGGATCTTTGAAGATGTCCGGCCCCCCCACGCCATCGACAATGACATTCTTAGGGTTAGACGCCACCGGAGCTGGTCCGTTCGGTTCGGCATCGCCCTCGATGTTCCAGTTGGTGGCCCAGGTAAATCCGTTGTCGATCGTGATCGGGAAGCCGCTGGTCCAACGGAATATTCCGGAAACGTGCCACCCGCCGATTAAGGCGTTGAGCGCCTGATTCGCGTCTCCTGCCAGCCTCTGGCCCTTGCCGAAGGGCAGATGATAGACAAGGTTGGCGTTCATTTGGTGGAAAGCGTTGAAGTCGGACAGCCCGCGCAAAGACAGCGGATCCCAGGAGTTGATCACAATGCCGCCGCCGTTCAAATCATCGCCCGTCCCGCCAGTGCCTTCATAAGGACCGACGCGCTCGGCCGCTGACGCCTCATCGAGCGATTTCGAAAACGTATAGTTAAACTGCCCCTGCAGGTTTGCTCCCCAACGAACAGTGTAGGTCACCTGCAGCGCGTTGTAGTCGGAAGTACCGATGTTGCGCCAGGCGTAGAGCGAAGCGAATTGATCGTGAAAGAAACTGTAGGGGCCGTTCTTGCTGTTCGGAAGAGCGGGGCTCAATCCCGTAATGGAGGCAGGTAAATCCAATTCGAACAGGGAGAAGGTTTCGTTGTGCGGGTAACAATTCCAGAGTTCGTAGATGTTTTGTGTGGCCGTCGGATTCGTCGGGAGCGCGCCGTTGTTGTTGGGGGTGGGGGCGCACAGTAGGGACGCGCTCCCTGGAGGGGTACCTTGGAGGCCGAGGTTGTTCTGCGCGGTCGTCCCAGCCCAGCCGGGGAAGAGATTCTCGAAGAATGGAATGGGTTGGATTGACTGGGCGGTCGTGCCAGCGGCTGCAGCCTTCGAGAGAATTGTGGCCGACTGAAAATACGTCGTCTTCGATGAGGGATCCGTTAAGTTAGCAGGCATGGCCAGATCTACCTGCATGGGTAGGCGCCGGGCGATGCTGCCCACATAGGCAACCTGCAGTGATGATTGGGATGTGATTTGCCGTGAGAGAGAGAAATTGAAGACGTGCGCGTAAGGCGTCTTTAAAGTTTGATCCAGCCCCCAATTGATGGCAAACGCACTATTGCTTGGGGTCACCGGAAAAGTGCCCGACGGCGTTGGGCCGAAAAGACAGCTCGGACCGTTTAAAGAGGCGCAGGGTGCCGGCAGGCAGGATTGGCCGGACGTCCCGGGAGTGAGGCAGGTAAAGCGCGGTGCACCCGCCACTGTTACTACCCCCGCGGGATTTCCGAGATCGGTGGAGAGGCCGAAAGATCCATGTTGGTCGAAGCTGTTCACGATGGGAATGCCGAAATGGTCGTAGGTGATGCTGTAGCCGCCGCGGATCGAGAACTGATCTTTCTTTCCCAGAATCTTCGAGACCCAGCCGTCGCCCGTGTCTGGCGCCCAGGCCACGGCTATGCGCGGTGAAAAATCCTTATAGTCCCAGTTCCACAGGCCGGGACCGTTATTCTTAGGTCCGCCTAGCACAAATGAAATCTCTCCGGCGCTATTCGCCGACATTCCCTGCGAAGCTAATTGCGCGGTGTGGTTGAACCAGTCAGCGACGTTTTGGTTGGTGCAACCGCCGCCGGCCGCCTCCACGCAAGGTGCAACCTGATATCCATTGGTTTCGTAAGGCGGAGCTTCGAGCACCCATCGCAAGCCGTATGTGAGTGTTAGCCGAGGCGTCATCCGCCAGGTATCCTGCCCATAAAACTCATAATCGTTGATTGCGTAACGGCGGCTAATCGGCGTGCCTTGCGCCAACGCGGTCCCGTTGTGGTTGAAGTTATAAATCCCGTCACCCTCGGCAAAGATTCCCAATAGGATCGCCGCCGCGCCGTCGTAGTTCGGGCCGAAGCTGGGATCCACAGACGGGAGGCAACCAACCCCTGTCGAAGGGTTACACGGACCCGGTCCACTCGGATTGTTTGCCGGATCCAACGGGCTGGGGGTGTTGGCGATTCCGCCCGTGTTGAGATAGACCGGGTTAGTCTGAACGTCGGAGAACGAATCGGCATAGCTGTTGTGGTTGTCGCGAATCAAAAATACATCGCCGCCAAACTCAAATGTGTGATTTTTCCGCGTCCAGTTCAAACTGTCGGAGAGCTGGTTATTGGGCACAAAGGAAATGGTCGAGCGAGTGAAAGGAACCAGATCGTCGAGACCAGTCAACTCAATTGCCGGATACTGAGAAGCACCGGCGTTGTTCGTTCCCTGCCGGATGTAGCCCCAGTGAAAGTTATTGATGAGCCTGGGGGAGATGAGCGATGTGAGTCCGACGGTCACACCCTTGCTGTCGTCGAGGAATGTCGTCGAAGCGGATTGGCCGGGAAACTGTTGCAACCCGGGCTCCTTGAAATTCTGCATCTCTCCGCGCCAAAACAAGGTTTGCGAGCCGTTTGCCGTGATGTGATAATCGAGCCGGGTAATGTAGGTGTTGTAGCTGGAATCCGCATTCGAGGAAAACCGATAACCCAGGATGTTCAAGCCATCGCCCGCGTTTTCATTAGCCGCAGGATATTGTGAGAGGAGAGCCTCGATCGCCGCATTCGGACCTTTTTGCCCGGTGGTGCTGTTTCCGGGGTCCATGGCAGTGATCTGGCTAGGGGTGAGCCAGTTGTATCCTGGCTGCACGCTGACGGTCTGCCCGTCCGCTGTGAAACTACCACCGGGGCAAGCTTGTGTGTCCAGGCTGCCGTCCGAGTTCAGGGTACATAAGTATTGCAGATACCCACTCTGCAATGACGCGCTCGGCACATCTCGCAATACGCTGGTGCCTTCTGCGTCGCGCCGCCCTTCATACATGGCGAAGAAGAATAGCCGGTTCTTCCAGATCGGCCCTCCGACGGCGGCGCCGAATACATTGCGCAAGAGCTTCGGGGCCGTGTTCGACTCCCCGCTGCTTACCTGGGACCATCTCAAGAACGGGTCGTTGGCGCTGAAAATGGTATTGCGGTTGTACTCGTAGGCCGTCCCGTGAAAGTTGTTAGTGCCGCTCTTGGTCGCGAGCGCAACCTGAGCGCCGCTGGAATAGCCGGAGTCGGCGTTGGAGTTGGCGGTGGTGACTCTGAATTCCTCGACCGAGTCAGGCGGCACGTTCAACACACTGGTAAAGGCGTAACCATTGTTCTGGTCGTTGACCCCAATGCCGTCGAGCGTGACGTTCGATTGGTCGCTGCGCAGGCCATTCACCGCTCCGCTGCGCGTGTCCGTGTCTTGTAGCGACTGACTCTGAATCCCCATGTATGACACCCCGGGCTGGAGACTCAGCAACTGAACTACGTTGCGGTCGGCGATGGGCAATTCCGCGATTTGGTCTTGCTCAAAAGTGTTGCCGAGGGAAGCGTCGGTGCGATTGATGAGCGGCGCCTGTCCTTCGACCTCTACGGACGTCTTGATCCCCTCGACTTGAAGCTGAATGTTTATCGTGGAGGGTGTTTTGACCACGAGCGTGACGCTCGATGCCACGTACGGCGAGAAGCCGCCGGCCGTTGCCGTCAGCCGGTAATTGCCCGGCGGCACATCGAGGAACTGATAAAGCCCGGTTCCGTTGCTTGTCGTAGTCCGCTGCAAGCCGGTCGCGGGGTCGATCAAAGTAATCTTCGCGCCGGCAACGCCCGCGCCAGACGGGTCCGTAACGCTGCCGTTCAGCAGGCTGGTGGATTGCGCGGTCGCGAATGAGGTGAGGAATGCGAACCCTACGAAGACATAAATCGCGCGCCTTACTCTCTGCCCGCATCGAATGTCAAACCAGCGCGATTGCTCACGCTGCACTTCGCCTGCTTGCTGATTGATTCGCGTCATCGAACATAGCCTCCCCTGGGATCTTGCACTTCCCGTCCAAGTGCCGCGAATTATACTCGAAGACCGCACCTTTGCAGCATTCATAAAAATGTCATCGTAAAACGCTTTTTTGAACTGGCGCGCGGTAAACAAACAAGCCGCCCCTGCGGGCGGCTTCTCCAACATCGACCGCTGAATTTACGCGGCGGTTTCGTCTGACACGGGAGGCCGGAACGGTTCGTCGTAGCTGCCCCCGTAGATCGCCGGAACCTTTGATCCCATGGGCCGAAGGTAGGTTGCCAGTTCGCCGCGATGGTGAATGCTGTGGTTGTTGAGGAATCCCAAGTACAGAACTGCCGGAAGATTGAACACTCCAGCGAAGCTGACGGGGGTCATCAGTTGCTCGGGTGTCATCTTCGCTACGCGAGCTGCCCCGCGCTTCACGTTCTGGTCGTACCAAGCGACCACCTCAGCTGAGGTTTGGGGCTTGTGTTCGGGGTTTGCCATGGTGAACTTCAGGTCGGCAATTCCATCCAAAAACTGAACGTCGGTGTTGGCCAGATGCCACGCCAGTTCCTTCGCGGTACGACCGTTGGGATCGTGCTTATAGTTCGAAGCCGCATCGGGCACGGCTGCTATGACTTTCTTGGTGATTTCCGCTTCGCGCAGGATGCCGTCGAGCGTCATCGCGCAGTAGCCTTGGGCGAATTCCGGTGTCAAACCTTGCTCCGACATTGTTTCCTCCTTGTGAGGGTGTTATGTATTCCGTCATCTAACAAGCCGAAAGGGGCGCTGGATGCGCCCCTCCGGTTAAATCGGCTCCGGCCGAATTATACTCCGACCGGCTGCTTGCTGCGCACCGGCACCGGCGTGAGCCAGCCGTGGCGGTCAGTTTTTTCTCCGCGCACGATGGCATAGAACTCCTTCTGAATCGCTTTGGTGATTGGGCCGACTGCGCCTTTGCCCACTTTGATTTTATCGACCGTGCGGATCGGTGTGACCTCGGCCGCGGTTCCGGTGAAGAAAGCTTCATCGGCGATGTAGAGCATCTCGCGCGGAATCATCTGCTCGACGATCGTGATACCGAGGTCACGCGCGATCTGCAGAACCGAATCGCGAGTGATGCCGGGCAGCACTGAGTTGCCGAGCGGGGCCGTGATCAGCTTTTCGCGATGTACGATGAACACGTTCTCGCCCGAGCCTTCGCTGACGTAGCCGTTGATGTCGAGAGCAATGCCCTCGGCAAAGCCGTTGACGATGGCTTCCATCTTGATGAGCTGCGAGTTCATGTAATTCGCGCCGGACTTGGCCATGGCCGGCAGCGTGTTCGGCGCAATCCGCGTCCATGACGAAACGCAGACGTCGCAACCGTCGTTTTCGCCGCCCAGATATTTTCCCCACGGATAATTGATGATGTAAACCTCGGTGGGCGAGTTGAAAGGATTCACTCCCGCCTCACCGTAGCCGCGGAGAATAATCGGCCGCACGTAGCAGGGCCACGCGCCGTTGCGGCTAACCGTCTCGAGCATGGCCTTCACCAGTTGCTCGCGGGTGTAGTCGACATCGATGCGGTAGACCTTGGCCGAATCGAGCAGGCGCTGAATGTGCTCGTTCGCGCGGAAGATCGCGGGGCCCGAAGGCGGCGCGTAGCAACGGATGCCCTCAAACACGGAAGAGCCGTAGTGCACGACGTGCGACATCACGTGAATCGTCGCATCATCCCAGGGGATGAGTTTGCCGTTGTGCCAGATAAACTCTGATTTCTCGATCGCCATGCGAACTCCTTCGGCTGGAAACTGGTGAAGTGTGTAACGAGGGCTGAATCTTTCCTCTGGCACTTGCAGGGGAACGAGGCGTGAACCCAACCAGCGTTACAGAACATTATAGCTGAGCCTTACCACACAGTCTCGACAACCTTAGACCGCCGGATGCGCATATCCGCCGTCACCAGTGGCATGCCCTCGACCATCGCGGTTGCGGCGATCAAACGGTCTGCCGGGTCTTTGGGGAATTCATCTGGCAAGCGCACGGCCAAGGCCGCAATCTCGGCGGTGACCGGCCTGAGAATGACCCGCGCCACAGCTTCGCGCACAAACGATTCCACGCTCACAGCAACCGCGATTCGACCGTTCTGGGCTAGCCACGCCAGTTCCCACACTGTAATGGTTGCAACCGCAATCCCCGCGTCATGTCGTCCCTGCTCCTGTCTTGCCTCACGGATGGTCTCCCGCGCGCGCCGCGACAGCCGCTTCGAATCGTTCGCCATCCAGAAAAGGACGTGAGTGTCCAGCAGGATCACCGGTTCACCATCATTTGTTCTCCCAATCCTCGGGCGGAGTCACAGGTCCAACGATATCGCCAACTACCTTCGCCTTTCCGGCCATGTAGTCAAAGATATCGTCGGCCCGATTTTCGGCGGGAATGAGCTTCACCACGGGCTTGCCGTGTTTGGTGACCACGACTGGTTCTCCGCTCCGCAGGACCTGATCCATAATCGCGAGGCACTGGGCCTTGAACTCGCCAGCGGGAATCTGTTTCATAATGTGGTCATAATATTATGACTATGGGAAGAATGCAAGAAGATCTTCTCAACCCGAGCGACGGCGCGGGACGTTGCGGGCCGAGGATGCGGGCTTGGCACGGGCGGGCGGCTTGGGGCGAGCGAGCTCGGGTTCGGCGGCGACGATGGGTGGGCGTGGCCGGGCGATGCTGATGGGCTTGGGAAGCGGGATTCGCGCGAGGGCGCCGGCCTGAGTGATGGCGGCCGACGCGGGCTTAGGCGCGGCGGGGGCGGGGGCGGCGGGATAGTCGGGAACTTCGTGGATCATTTCGTCTTTGTAGATGTTGAAATGGACGCGGGGGGAATTTTTTACGGCGATGTGGAGGGCGCGCAGGATTAGTTGGGCGCGGCGGAAGTCGATGGTGTTGCGGACCAGGGCGTTGATGACCTCCATGAGCGAGGCCTGGATGCCTTCTTCGTTTTCGATGAGGGCGATGGGGTGAAGGCGCGACTTAGCGGGAGTGCGCACGCCGCGGATCATGCGCTGATGGAAATAGCAGAAGATTTCGCCGTGGAGGGCAGGTGAGCCGCAGGAGACTCCGTTGACTTTGATGTGAGTGCAGACGCGGATGTTCTGGTTGAGCGGCATGGGGTTTACACCTTTCGGATCCAGATTGAAATTTTTCTCAGATCGAGTTGGTAAAGTATTGATTTGGTTGGAGTTGGAGTCGATGATCTGGAGAGAGCCTGCGCAAAATCTTGATAGCCAAGGGTTTGTACGGAAAATATTGAGAAGATGGGACTTGGCTATGGCTAGTTGGGTTGGATTCAGGGTGGCGAGGTATTCGGGGAGGGTTGTTCTGCGGCGAATCATACTACTATTAGTTTAAGGAGGGGGTGCAAGGTTGGATGTCACATGGGGGTGTGGAAATAACGGGGTCGGCCTGCTAGGAAAGGTTCGGGGTGGTGTTTGCGGAGACGGCAAAGCTTTCCCTCCCCAGGGTCAATGAGTGCTAGTGCCTGTTAACAACAGCCATTGCATATCGGCCTTATCAGCGTAGACTTGAGTCGGTGCGGCTATGGCGTTTCAGCACAAGCTCGTGCTAGCTTTGATCTTTTTTGGCTCGCCCTACGTTCTGTTGTTGGCGCTCTACCTGACCGCTCGCTACTCCGCCATCAATATCCGAGTAATTGTGCCGTGGATCAGAGCCTTACGCTGGCTCACGTGGCTCACTACAGGTGTGCTGCTTTTTATAGGCATTGTACGGCCACACTTCCCTTACGGCTTCCTGTCACTAGGCGTTTCATCCGGCGTGATGGCAATTGATCTTTGGGCACACACGCGGTTCCCGGCCCATGAAGCGAAGTAATCCTTGTGCCATCGGTAGACGCAACATCGCCATTGCACTCATTGACCGGGGCTATGGCCCGATACGCCTGGGCCGCTTGGACGGCCGAGGGCGGCTGTCCCCACGCGAGTTGCGTCGGCGGTTCCACAGGGGCTAAAGCCCGCGTCCTTTTGGGTCTTTAGCGGCACGGCTGAAGCCCGCCCTTTCCGAGCTTTACGCGGCGCTGAAGCGCCGCTCTTCCACGTTCGTGCGGGCTTTTGTAGCGGGAGCCCCGGCAAGAGTCGTGGCGCACTCCGTGGCTTTCCCGGTTTGGTGGCGCGGCGGCGGCTCGATACACCCGGGCCGCATGGACAGCCGAGGGCGGCTGTCCATATGAGTTGTGGCGCTGACTCGGGCAGCAGATTCCTCCTGTCTCGCTTCGCTCGCGCGTCGGAATGACAAAGCTTTTGCACAGGGTGCGTGTGACGAGTGACGCTGCGTTCCATCGGTCCGATCCCTTAGAGTTTTGTCATTCCGAACGGGCGCGTTTTGCCCGGAGGAATCTGCTGTCCTTTGGAGCGGCAATGGCGCGGGAGCGGAGCTACTACGTTTACATCATGGCTAGCAAGAGTCGCGTGCTTTACGTCGGTGTGACGGGGTTTGTTATGGCGCGGGTACTTCGGCATCGGGCGGGCGAGGGAGGGGCGTTCACTCGCAGGTATCAGGCGCATCGGCTGGTCTACTTCGCATCGTTTCGGAATGTGGGCGATGCGATTGCACGCGAGACGGAGATCAAGGGATGGCGGCGGGAGAAGAAGGTGGCGTTGACCGAGGAGAGAAATCCTACCTGGGAGGATTTGGCGGAGGGTTGGGGTGGGCCGGCCGTGATGAAGGTGTCGAGGACAGCAGATTCCTCACCGGGCTTGCGCCCGTTTCGGAATGACAAGAGTTTCTAGTGGCTTCCGCCTTCTGCTGTTGCCGCAACGGGGGCCGGCGTCAGGCTTGCTTTTACCGTTGCGGTCGGCAGTTCGTCGCCGCGGAAGAATTTGGCTTTTTCTTTTGATCCCTCTTTCAGGTCTGCGGCGCGCATCTCCGGCATGGCTTGGTAGGGCTTGCTGTAGTCGTTGGCGGCGTTCCAGAACAAGAAGCCGATACCGCCTTTTTCTTTGGCTGTGGCTACCTGCACTTTGATGTATTCGGGGGAATAGGTCTTGGTGCGCCAGCGGAAGGCTTGCAGCCAGGGACGGATTACCACGCCGCTGCCTTTTGTAATGAGTTCGAAGCGCTGCATGGATTCGCCGATGAAGTGCTCGGGGGCATCGCCGGGGTGCTCGATGTTATCCATGCCGAAGAAATGCGAGGGGTAGATCATGGGCGAGAGCACGTCGCAGTATTTCGCCATGCCGACGATGTCTTGTCCGGTGTGAGAGAGATCGACGGGGCGCTGCCAGGCCATTACGCCGAAGACGTCGAGTGAGAGCAGGACGCCGGTGGGGTGGAGTTCGGCGTAGGCTTTTTTCAGGAAGTTCACGATTACGTCGGAGCGTTGCCATTTGGGATTTTCCTGCTGGAAGACGAAGCTGGCGTCTTTTTGGTCGCCTTCGGCGGGGAAGCGGACGTAGTCGAATTGAATTTCGTCGGCGCCGGATTGGGCTACGAACTTGGCTAACGCGATGTTGTAATCCTGAACTTTGGGGTTGGAAGAATCGGTCCAGACGAGCTTGCCATTTTCGCGCCAGGGCTGGCCGGTCTTCTTCGACTTCACTGCCAGCTCGGGATGCTCGACCACCATGCGCTCGTCGCGGAAAATCGCGATGCGGGCGATGGCGTGCATGTTCTCGGAATGCAGGAAGTGGACGAACTTGGGCAGGTCGTGAATGTAGACCTTGTGCTGGCCGAGCAGGGGATGCTGGAAGGGAATGTTGACGCTGCCGTCGGAGTCTTTTATGTCGAAGACTACGGCGTTGCCGCCGACTTCGCGCCAGTGGCGGATGATGCGGAGTCCGTGATCGCTGGCCGCCATTACGCCGGTGAGGTAGATGGCGCGGACTTCAAAATCTCTGGGAACGGGAACCGTTTTCTCGACGATGGGCGCGGGCAGGATTCCGGGGATGGTGATCTGCTCGCCATTTTTCAGGATGTTGCTGGAGCGGTTGCCATTGATTTGGCGGATGGCTTCGGATAGCTCCGACGAAGTTAAATATCCCGTGCGCTTTAGATATTGATGGGCGACGGCGGGAATGCTTTCGCCGCGCTTCGCGGTGTAGATTTCTGTTGCTAGGGTGGTTGAAGATGGCAGGGAGGTCTCTAATGAAAGCTGGAGTCTGGGCTGCCATAAAGATGATGACGGCGGCAGCGAGAGCTGCAGGGTAGAAGGTTGAAGTTGTGCGTCCTGCGGCGCGGCTGCGGCCACTGGTTGCGCGGTTTGCGCCTGCGCCGCTAAAGCTGAAGAAGACCCCGGGTTCAGCCGCATGGCGACGGCGGCAAATAGAAGACACGAGAAGGCGGCGATGATTAGAACTGACGAGCGGCGCAAAATTTCCTCCAGGACCCTACCTAGGGTGGATGCTATCCCGCACAATCGGTCTCGGCCAGTTACAAACGGTCATCTCCCCCTTGTTTAAGGGGCCGTCAGAAGAACCCTTAACCACAGGGGTCACCGGCAACTCCGGGTAGAGCTTGGGCGGTATTGGTGTTTCCTCCTTGCGCAAAGTATTTCTCTTCCTCCCTCTTAACTTTCACCTGTCGACTGGTCTAATATCGACGGCGGTTGGCTAAATCCAGCCAGATTATGGGGTTTTCGCTTGTCTAATCCAGCCTTTGCGCGTGGCCAGAGGGTTGCTTATTCCAAGACAGCCGGGACGGGTTGCCGGGTCAGGCAGGCGGCGGGTTCCGAATGACAAAATCTGTCACTACTGGAACGGTAGGCAGTCGCGAGGCGGCCCTGGATACTCCGGTGAAAGCTGGCAAAGGATTAGGACAGGATAGAGATAACGACCTTATGAGACCGAACCTTGCTACCGTGCTCGATCCGAACCGCCGCAGCGCTGATGCGGGAGAATTTGAAGCTGCACTGCGCCGCCGCATCGTGGGTCAGGACCAGGCGGTCGAAAAGGTCGCCGAAATTTACCAGATGTTTCTGGCCGGCCTGAATGCTCCAGGGCGTCCGGTGGGGAACCTGCTTTTTCTGGGGCCGACTGGATCGGGCAAGACTCGCGTGGTGGAAGCCATGGCCGAGGCTTTGTTCGGCGATGCGCATGCCTGCATCAAGATCGATTGCGCGGAGTTTCAGCACTCGCATGAGATTGCGAAGCTGATCGGTTCGCCTCCAGGATATTTGGGGCACCGCGAGACTCATCCGCTGCTGACGCAGGAAGCGCTGAACCAGTGGTTCACGGAGAAGCTGAAGCTTTCGATTCTGCTGTTTGACGAGATCGAAAAGGCCAGCGACTCGTTGTGGCAACTGCTGCTTGGGATTCTCGATAAGGCCACGCTGACGCTTGGGGATAATCGGCGGGTCGATCTTTCGCAATGCATCATCATCCTGACCTCGAACCTGGGGGCCAGCGAGATGACGAATCTGATCGATGGCGGGCTGGGCTTTGCGCCCAAGGTGGTGGAAGTCGACAACAATTTTGATGACAAGATTCAGCGGACCGCGGTGGAAGCGGCGCGGCGCAAGTTTACGCCGGAGTTCATGAACCGCATCGACAAGACGGTGGTGTTCAAGACGCTGCGCGACGAGCATTTGGCGCAGATTCTCGATATCGAACTTGGCATGGTGCAGCAGCGCGTTCTGATGGCTGCGGGCACGAACCAGTTCGTGTTTAATTGCACGGCCGGGGTGAAGCAGTTTTTGCTGAAGGAAGGCACGGACCCGCGTTACGGGGCGCGTCATTTGAAGCGGGCCATCGAGCGGCACCTGGTTTTCCCGCTGGCGAATCTGGTTGCGACCAGCCAGGTGAAGCTGGGAGATTTTGTCCGCGTCGATATGGCTTCGGAAAATCAGATGATCTTTGTGAAGGAAGCGGAGAACACGATGGCGCCGGTGCTGCTGGAGCGTTACGGAGCCGCGGTTGCCGCTCTGCCGGCGGCGCGAGCAGCGCGCACCGCGGCCAACAACCGCCGCGACTTTGGGGCCAGTCCCATCGCGGAAAGCAAATAAGTTTTTGGTAGGTAAAGCTCGCTAGACCCGCATCTCGCGAGTTCCTCGTGGCGCCGGAATCCCTCCGGCGCCCTTTTTTGTTTCTGCTATCGCCATGACGATCGCGACCGGCATCGCGAAGGCTGCTTCACCGGTGGGCTACCCCAGCATTGGCCGGCTGAAACAGCGCTTGCAAATCTGCCGGGCGGGTGTAAAATTCCCCGTCTATGCGGGGGAGAGCCCCCCTTCGCCGCCGATCAAATCCCAGGAGAATATTATGAAGCCGTTTAGCAAGATCAGGATTTCGCCGTTCCGCGCCACGCACGCGTCCTTGAACGCGCCCGTCTTCGGATCGCCCAGTTCCGCCTGCAGAGCGAGGCGGCTCGCGGGTTTCGTTGCGGTGCTGCTCGGGGTCGTTGTGCCCGGCATGCTAATGCCCAGCACAGCCCGCGCGGGCGCGCCGGACTCCAGACAGCCCGACGCATCCGCCGTCGCGCGGGCGCGGGCGGCGTTTCTCAAGACCATGTCCTCGCACCGGCCGCTGGTGCGCAGCGTTGCGACACCGCAGACCGTCCCCAGCGGGGGCGCTGCGTCATTCCCGTCGGTGAATTGGTCTGGCTACGCCGACATCGAGAGCGGTTCGAACACAGTCTCGTCGGTCAGCGGGCAGTGGGTGATCCCGTACGTGCGTTGTCCCGTCGGCCCCTACCGATACCAGGACGCCTTCATCGCGCAGTGGGTCGGCATCGACGGCGCCATCGACGGGACGGTCGAACAACTGGGCAGCGCCACGCAGTGCTTCGAGGGGGTCACGTACTACTACGTCTGGTACGAGATGTTCCCGGGCGGCACCGTCGAGGAGGGCACGGTGGCCTGCATCAACAACAACGTCGACTGCCCGCAGCCCGGCGACTACGTCAGCGCTTCGGTGACCATCAAGCCGGCTGGAGCTACGAACAATTACACGCTGTCGCTCACGGACTTCAGCCGCCCCCAGGAGAGCTTCTCGGTGACGGCGTCCTGCGCCGCATCCACCTGCCTCGATTCGAGCGCCGAGTGGATCGTGGAGCGCCCAGCCTTCGAGTTGCCTTTTGGCTTCCAGATATTGCCGCTCGTGGATTTCTTCCAGACCGGCTTCTTCGACGGTAAGGTTACGTCCGGCGGGAAGACCAAGAGCATCGAACAGTTCCAGGACGGGGCCGTGTACGACGTACAGATGAGTGACGACAGCGGCTCCTACTGGCTCGACTGCGTTGGACAGAGGGGCTCCCGGCCCCAGTTGCTGCAGACGAGCGACGCCAACGCTTGCCCGATAGTGTCGCCATACAAGGGGAGCTTCAGCGCCACCTGGGACTCCAGCTTCTGAGGCCTGGGCGACACTGACAACTCAGGCTTCCGCAAGTCAGCGCACGCGTTCGAGCACGCGGCGCCAGGTATTGCCTCGGGCATCAGCTTCGCGCATCAGCTTCGGACATCAGCTTCGGGATCAGCGCTTTCCCGGGGCGGAGTGGAACGGGTCGGCTTCCGGAGAATCGGGCGCGTCTTCGGGGCTGGGAATATCCAGATTCACGACGATTGGCTCCTGGCCGCTGCGTACGATGACTGCTTCGACCGGTTCGTCCTTGCGCGCGTTCAGTTCCTGATGAGGAACGTAGGGAGGGACGTAGACGAAGTCTCCTGGGCCGGCTTCATCGACAAACTCGAGATTATTTCCCCAGCGAAAGCGGGCGCGGCCGCGCATTACGTAGATGACGGTTTCGAGTTCTCCGTGATGATGCGGGCCGGTCTTGGCGTTAGGGTGGACGACGACGGTTCCTGCCCACAGCTTTTGCGCGCCGACTCGGGCACGCGAGATGGCCTCAGCGCGGGTCATGCCCGGAGTTTGCGGCGTGTTGCCGTCGAGTTCGCCGCTGCGAATGATGCGCAGGCCGTGAGTTTTCCAGTCTGGAGTTTCGTTCATAAGTTTCGCCCGTGCGAGTTAAGGTGCCGCTCCGTCAGGGGCTAAAGCCCGCGCGTTTGTGAGCACTTTACGGCACGACTTAAGTCGTGCCCTTCCCGGGCGTCTTCAGGGGAGAAAGAATAAGCTTTCCTCTCACCAAACATCGCACCGCTTCCCCTCCGGCCGCACCATGGCAGCGTCTGCTTTGCAACTCCATGCTTTCTGAAAGTCGGGCAGATTTGAGAGTGGCCCGATTACTCGATACTTGGCGACTGGATGCGGGTCGGTCTGCATCATCAGGCGCTGGGCCTCGATGCGGGTCTCATCGCCGCGGAACTGACCCCAGGCAATGTAGAACTGTTGCTCGGGAGTGAAGCCATCGATATCCGGCGGACGCGGTTTGCCCTCGAGCGACTTCTCATACGCGAGGAAAGCGATCTTCGCGCCGCCCAGGTCGCCAATGCTCTCGCCCAGTACCAGCTTGCCGTTGTGATGCACGCCGGGCTCGATGAAGTAGTTATCGAACTGATTGGCTACACAAGCGGCGCGGGTCTGGAACTGCTTCAGATCGGCGTCGGTCCACCAGTTGCGCAGGCGGCCGAGGTAGTCGAACTGCGCGCCCTGATCGTCGAAGCCATGGGAAATCTCGTGGCCGATCACGACGCCGATAGCGCCGTAATTCACGGCATCCACCGCTTTCATGTCGAATGCGGGGGGCTGCAGAATTCCTGCGGGAAACTCAATCTCATTCAGCAGAGGATTGTAAGAAGCATCGGACGTGGGCGGCGTCATGCCCCAGCGGCCGCGATCCACGGGCTTGTTGATGGTGAGCCGGTCGTCTTCTTCCACGAACTTTCTGCCCGCGATCATGTCCTCGAAAAACGCGTCGCGCCGCACCGCCACGTGGCTGTAGTCTTTCCACTTATCGGGGTATCCGATCTGAGGATTGAAGGTGGCAATCTTCGCCATCGCTTTTTCTTTAGTGTCGTCGCTCATCCAGGGGCGGCTGAGAATGTCGTCGCGCATCGCCGCCAGCAGGTTCCGCACCATCTCTTGCATGCGGGCCTTGGCTTCCGGAGGGAAATACTTTTCCACGTACTTCTTTCCCAGGGCCTCACCGAAGAGCTGATCGGTTGATTCGACGCAACGCTTCCAGCGCGGCTTAATCTCGGTGGTGCCGCTCAGGTACTTTCCTGTGAAAGCGAAATCTTCCTCGACGAAGGGCGCAGAGAGGGAACTGGCGGTCGAGTTGAGCAGATGCCACTTCAAATAAACTTTCCAGTCGGCCAGCGGAGCGTCGTGCACCTGCCGGTCGAGTTCCTGCATGAATTTCGGCTGGTCCACATTCATGTCCACGTCTTGCGGAATCTGCCTGTCTTTGAAATATTCGACCCAGTCGATGTGCGGAGCCATGGCCTGCAACTGGGCAAAGGTCGTGTTGTGGTCGCTGGCTGCGGGATCGCGCAAGGCTACGTTGTCGAGCGAAGCTTCCGCTAGTTTGGTCTCCATGCCCATGATCGTCTCGGCCGCGGCGGCCGAGGTTTTTTCGTCCCATCCCGCGAGCTTGAACATGGCGGTGATGTGCGCGACATATTTCTCGCGCGCTTCCTTGAAGCGGGGTTCGGGCTTCAGGTAATAGTCGCGATCGGGCAGCCCCAGCCCGTTTGCGCCGATATCGGCCAGTACCCAGGATGGTTTGTGAAAATCCTGCTGACTGCCGAGCACGAACGGATCCGACACCAGGATGTCATGCATGTCGGCCATGACGCCTTGCAACTCCGGCATATTTTTGGCGGCATCGATCTGAGCAAACCATGGCTTCAGCGGTTCCATGCCGCGCGCATTCACCCGCGACTCGTCCATGCAGGCGCCGTAGTAGTCGCCGATGATCTGATCAGTGCTGCCCTGAGGCGCGGTTTTGTCGGCGGCCGCCGTCTCCAGAATTTCCTTCAGCTTGTCTTTGGACGACTCGCCCGCGGCCCAGCGCTTGCTCCAGCGTGTCATCGAAGCTGGAATCGGGTTGTTCGCCCGCCACGTTCCGTTGGCGAACTCGTAGAAGTCGTTGCAGGGATCCGCTTTGCGATCCAGATCGGCGACGTCGATGCCGTGCAGGGAGCTGGCTTGTGAAAACAAGAATTGCGGGAGCAGGAGCGAGGAAAACAGCAACATCAGGAATGAAATTCTCAGTCTGCGCATGATACCTCTTTCGGTCAGCTCTGAAACGACCTGCCATTCTAGACGAATCGCTGGTTGCTTCGCAGCCGCTCGGGAGAAACAAGCGGGAATCAGCGGAAAACCAGATCGGAACGAGGGAAATTTCCGCATCGAGGTCTTTACGGCTTCCTTACGCGGCTGCGGATAAGCTTTCGGGGCTGAGGTTGCGAGTTATGCGAGGATTACAAATCCATTGAGATCTTTCAAAGCGCCGTCTCTTCTCGCTCTTTTTCTTCTTGTTGTTCTGGGATGTTTGCAGTTGTGCGGACCCTCGGCCTACGCGCAATCGACGGCGCCGGGCACTGGTGGGGTGGCGCTCAATACCAGCACGGAACAAGGCAGCTTTCTTCGCCGGCTTTTCAAGGCGTACGCTGACGATTGGTGGCCCCCAGCGGCAGCGGCGAATGCGGCCGCGCCGGCTCCGCCTTTTCGCGGAGATCCGGCGCCGGTCAACGGGCCGCCGTTTCCTTTCTCGACCTGGCCGATCGGGGGCACGGTGTCGATTGGGCAGCCCTGGACCCAGGCCGGGCCGTGGATGACTGCGGTGTGGTCCGGGCCCAACGGCGATGCCTGGAAGAGACACAAAATCCAGATCTACGGCTGGCTGAATATTGGAGCAAATTTCAGCACGTCGAAGGGCGGAGTGAATCCGGCGGCGGGGAAGTACGACAATTTTCCTACCGCTTACGACGAAGTTCCGAATGCAATCGAGCCTGACCAGGAAGTTCTCTACATCGAGCGCCAGCCGGATACGGTGCAGACCGAGCACTTTGATTGGGGGTTCCGGCTTGCCGGACTGTGGGGACTTGATTACCGATTTACTACGGCGAAAGGTTATTTCAGCCAGCAATTGCTGGGGCATCCTCCGGGGAAAGAGTATGGTTTCGATCCTGTGATGATGTATCTGGATCTTTATTTTCCTCACATCGGTGAGGGCACTGATGTTCGCATCGGACGCTACATTTCTTTGCCCGACATCGAAGCTCAGCTCGCGCCCAACAACTATACGTATAGCCACTCGCTGCTTTATACGTTTGACTGCTACACACAAACCGGGATCAATGCGACTACGCGGATCAACTCGCATTGGACCACGCAGGTTGGACTGTCGCCGGGCTGTGAAACCGCGCCCTGGAATCTGACCGACTCGCGGCTTACGTTGAATTGGTGCGCGGAGTATTCGTGGCGGACCAGCAAAGATAATCTCTACTTCTGCGACAACGAAACCAATCTGGGGAAAGACAGCGGGCAGTATGGTTACAACAACCTGCAGGCCTATTACCTGACCTGGTATCACGTGATCGACAAGAACTGGCATACGTCGACCGAGGGCTGGTATCAGTGGATGAAGCAGGTGCCGAACCTTAACTACAGTCCGGCGGCGGGATCGGGATTGCCTCCGGTTGATCCGATTCAGCCGGAGACGGGCTCTAACGGAGCCTATTGCGACAGCAATACTGCTTTTACTTGTTATGCGCCGGAGTGGGCGATGGTGAATTATCTGGAGCGGCAGTTTGGGGCGCACAACTACATCACGATTCGGAATGAATATTTCGATGATAACGCCGGGCAGCGGACTGGAACCAAGACGCGCTACACGGAGCATCTGTTCGGCTGGGGACACTGGATTGGGACGACAGTTTTGTTGCGTCCGGAAGTGCGGTTCGAGCACTCTTATGATGCCCCGGCCTATCAGAACGGGACTAAAAAGAGCCAGTTGACGGCGGCCGGAGACGTGATTTTTTTCTTCTGAGGGAGTTCCACTAAGCTAGAATCATCGGCGCGTCGTACGGTGCGGCGAGGTGGCTTATGGGAACAATCTGTTTCCGCAGCATATTTCTCTTCACTTTAGTTGCTCTTGCAAGCGCGGCTTTCAGGCAAGCGCCGGCCCAGTCGAGCGCCACGTCGGCGCAGTACTTCTTCGTGCTCTTGAATCGTCCTGCGAATGCTCCGCAACTGAGTAAAGAAGCCGGGGAAAAACTTCAGGAAGAGCACATGGCCAACATCCGTAAGATGTTTGCCGAACATAAGCTTGTTATCGCTGGGCCTTTTCTCGATGACACTGCGCTGCGCGGGATATTCGTGTTGCAGGCGGAGTCAGCGGCGCAGGCGCAGGAGTGGGCCGATAGTGATCCGGCGGTTAAAGCCGGGCGACTGGCGGCTGAGGTGCACGGGCCATGGGACATTGACCCGAGCGCCATCCACGATCCGGCTGAGCCACCCGGGTTCGAGCAATACACGCTGGTTCTGCTGAAGCGGGGCGAGAAGTGGAATCCAAATGCGCCGGAGTTTATGGATGTGGTGAAACGGCACCATGCTTTGGTAAAACAGATGATCGATCAGGGGTCTCTGGCCATTGCCGGACCGTTCGCGTTCGGCGATCAGGGCGAGTTGCTGGGAGTCTTGATTTTCCGCGTGGGAGCAGAGCGGACTGCTACGGTGCTGAAGGACGATCCGATCGTTAAGGCTGGCTTGCTTAAGCCGGAGATGCATCCGTGGGGGACAGGGAAAGGGGTGTTGGCGGCGGGACAGCCGATGCAGTAAATCCAGGGGCTAAAGCCTGTTTCGATTTTGGAGGGTTTTACGCGCCGCTGAAGCGCCGCTCTTCCACGGTGCCGCACGCGGCGAACAGCAAACTGAGAACGGGAAACTGAGAACTGAGAACTGCCTTCCTAGCCGCCGGCCTTCAACTCCGTCAGCACTTGCCGGGCGATTTCTTTCAGGGTTTCGAATACGCCTACGCCCTGGAACGCTACTGCCTCAACTACCGCTTCATTCTTCTTGCGTAGTTCCTTGTTGAGTTCTTCCGGAGAGAGGATGTTGGGCAGGTCGCGCTTGTTCAGCTGCAGCACGTAGGGAATCTTGTTGAAGTCGTAACCGTGTTCCTGCAGGTTCGACATGAGGTTGTCGAGCGCTTCGACGTTGGCGTCCATGCGCTGTTCCTGGGAGTCGGCTACGAAGACGATGCCATCGACGCCGCGCAGAATCAGCTTGCGGCTGGCATCGTAGAACACCTGGCCGGGAACGGTATAAAGATGGATTCGGGTTTTGAAGCCGCGCACCGAGCCCAGATCGAGCGGCAGGAAATCGAAGAACAGGGTGCGTTCGGTTTCGGTGGCGAGGGAGATCATCTTGCCCTTCTGCTGTTCCGCGGTCTTCTGGTAGATCACTTGCAGATTCGTGGTCTTGCCGCCCAACCCGGCGCCGTAGTACACGATCTTGCAATTGATTTCGCGGGCTGCGAAGTTGATGAAACTCAAGGCTTTCCTCAATAGCGCGGGGCCGCACACCTTCCGCGCACAAAAATATCCCTATGGGGGCTTCGGGCTTTTATATCACACGCGGTCGGTCCGACGCAGGTTACTCAGGTGACCCCCTCTCGCACAGAGGTGGGGGACGGGGAAATTGTTGATTGTTGATTGAACAACCCTTGACGGTTTTCAATCACAATCAGCAACCAACAATGGTCACACCTACCGTGCCACTGGTGCAGGCTGCGCCGGTGTGGGCGGCGGGGCCGGGGCGGGATAGTAGCCATCCCGGGCAAAAACTTTTAGACCGGGCCGATCGACGATTACCTCGATACTGCGGTAGGGGTTTGAGGTCGGCACTTTCGGCCGTACCGGGCTGTAGCCGAGGGTGTACTGGTTGCGCGCCTCGCTCATGACCGCGGCGTACATATTCTCGATCGAACTCCGGGTGAGCTCGCGGTACTCCGAACCGCCGGTAGCCGCGGCGTATTTGGGCAGAATGTCGCCATAACCCTGGAGCGGCACGCGCAGCCGCTGGATCTTGTCGTAGACCGGAAGGGCCGAGCTTCCGACCGACACCGCCTCCACCTGGATTTCGTTTGACAGCAGTACTCTCTTCACATCGTTGTAACTGGCGCGGCTGCCAATTTCGCGTCCATCACTGATCACGAAAATAATCTTCCGACGGGTGCGGTCGCGTTTGCGCAGGTCGAGCGCCGCCTGCAGAATCGCGTCGTTGAGCACGTGCGACTCTCGCGGCGGCGTATTTACGTCCGCCGTTCCCGATCCCACCGGCACTCCGTTGATAATCGGACCGTTCGCCAGCGGGCCGTTCAACACCGGCACTCCATTGTTGGCGCCACGTTCCGTCTTGATCTGATTCAGAAGCGCGCCTAACTTGCGGGTGACTCCGCCGAAGTCGCTGACCTGGCTCACCGTGCTGCTGTAGGTATAAACCGCAACTTCATCGTAGGGAGCGAATGACCCCACCAGCGCCGGGTAGGTCTGCTCGACCTTCTGCAACTCCGCATCCGGCATCCCTGTGTCGAGCACTATGGCTACAGAAAGCGCGAAGGGGTCCGCAGTGAAAAATTTCAGCTTCTGCACCGTCCCGTTCTCCTTCACGGTGAAGTCGGTCGAGAGCAGGCCATCCACCAGGCGGCCGCTGTGGTCCTTCACTCGGACCGGGATCTGTACGAAAGTTGGCGTAACGACCAGGGTGTAAAGCTGGTCCTGCGCGCTCGGCTTTACCGGAGTCCCGGGCGGCACGGTCTTTACCGGCGGCATGGGCGGAGGAGTGGAGGTTGCGTCACCGGGCGCGGCACCTGGTTCGGCGGCTGCCGGCTTTTCGATCGGCTGGTTCGTCCACGGATCTCTCTCGACCGGCTTTTTCTCTTCCGGCTTGGGAATCGGCGGAGGCGCGGGCGTTTCCGACTGCGGTTGCACTGTCGGCGCATCTGGGATGTCGCTGTTTTGAGGCTGGCTCTGGGGCTGGCTCTGAGATTGGTTCTGCGCCGGTTGTGTCTGCGGCGCCTGGCCTGGGGACGATTGCGCCTGCATGGCAGAAACATTTAGGCAAAGCCAAGCCGCGCATCCAACGGTCAGCGCTGCCGTCCGCGACTTCGTGGTTCTCGGCCGTTGCTCGGTATCCGCGGTTTGTATGCTCACAAACACCATCCGTTCTTTCCCCTGCGTTTCTGTGGGATGCCCATGCCTTCCCATTTGGTGCATCTAACTCCAAGGGTTAGACTAACAAAAACCCCTTGAGGGATTCCTAGCATGGCAAAATTATCCGCTAACCGAAGATTCTCGCCGGCCGGGGCCGCTGCCCCTATTCTATTCTTACTGGCAGCCCTGTCGGCGGCTGCTCCGCCTGTCGTGGCCCAGAGCCCGGCGTCTTCCACAGTTGACGCCCAGGCGCCTGCCCAGAAGCCCGCCGCCGCGCAAACGCCCGAGGAGGAGCAGGGACCGGCGGGGACGGTAAGAGTCAACGTCAACGTGGTTGGACTTTTTTTCAATGTCAAAGACAAGCACGGTGCGCTGATTCCGAACCTGACGAAGAACGATTTCGATGTTCTCGAAGACGGCAAACCCCAGACCATTAAGTATTTCGCCGCCGAGTCGAACCTGCCGCTGACCCTTGGCATCCTCATCGACTCTTCAGGTAGCCAACTGAGAGTGCTCGACATGGAGAAAGAAGTTGGCGGAGCTTTCCTCCGCCAGATTCTTACGGACAAAGACGAAGCCTACGTGATCGACTTTAACGTTGACGCCTCACTGGTGCAGGATTACACCCGCGACGTTCACCGCCTGCAAGCCGCACTCAACAAAGTCAAGATCAATACCGGCTTCACCACCGGACCAATCCCCGGCGCAGGAGGCGGTCCCGTGCCTACGGCGCCAGGATCCCAGAAGGGTACTGTGCTCTACGATGCCGTCTATCTTTCGGCGCACGACATGCTGGCCAAAGAAGTCGGACGCAAGGCTATGATCCTGCTGACCGATGGTGAGGACGAAGGGAGCCAGCTCAAGATTCAAGATGCCATCGAGGCCGCTCAGCGAGCCGACGCCATCATTTACGTCCTGCTCTGCGCCGATCGCGGCTTCTATGGAACGTTCCAAGTGGGCTACTCCGGCGAGAGCGAGATGCGAAAGCTCACCGAGGCCACCGGAGGCCGTGTCATCAACGTAGGCAACAAGTTCGACAAACTGAAAGAGGCGTTCGACCAGATCGCCGCCGAACTGCGCAGCCAGTACAACCTCGGCTACACCTCCACGAACACAGTGCTCGATGGGAGCTACCGCAAGCTGGAAGTGAAGTCGAAGCAGAACTACAAAGTGCAATGCCGCGCGGGATACTACGCCACTCCGCGGGAACCGCTGCCGCAATAAGGTGGGATGATAAAGATGTGGAGCGGGCGTCCCCGCCCGCTGCCTTTGCCTTTGTCTTTGCTCTTGTCCTCTGAAACTACCTCTGGCCCTCAGGGCGAAAACCAGTTAGCCTGTAGGACGCTGGATGAACCGGAGGTTCGTCATGCCGTCTGGAAACGTTTCACCTTCCCGCCGAACATTTCTGCAACGCTCCCTGCAACTCTCGGCGGCCGCCGCAACTTTTCGAATCGTCACCGAGCCCATGCTCGCCGCTGCGGCGCGTCACCAGCCGTTTTCCAAAGACGCCGTGATGATCGACTCCAACGAGAATCCGTTGGGACCCAGCCAACCCGCGCGCGATGCTATTTCCGCCATCATCCCTCTCGGGGGACGCTATATGGACAATCTCACCGACGAACTCATCCACACCTTTGCGCAACAGGAAGACCTGAAGCCAGAGTACGTCGATCTTTTTGCGGGCTCTACTCCGCCGCTTCACTTCGCGGTTGTTGCCTTCACCTCGCCGCAGAAAAGCTACGTGGGCGCCGATCCCGGTTATGAAGCTGGCCCACGCGTGGCCGCGGCCGTGGGCGCTCGCGTCGTCCCGGTTCCGCTCACCAAGACTTACGCGCATGACGTCAAGGCCATGCTCGCTGCTGCGCCGGATGCCGGAGTGTTCTACATCTGCAATCCCAACAATCCTACTGGCACGCTCACTCCGCACACCGATATCGAGTACCTCGTCGAAAACAAACCTAAGGGCTCGATCGTGATGGTTGACGAAGCCTACATCCATCTTTGCGATGCTCCTTCTGCGCTCGATTTCGTTAAGGCGGGCAAGGATGTGATTGTGCTCCGCACTTTTTCGAAAGCTTACGGTATGGCCGGACTGCGCTGCGGATTCGCAATTGCCCGTCCCGATCTGCTCGAAAAAATCCGCGACCACTCCGGCTGGAACTTCATGCCCGTCACCGCGCTGGTCGCAGCTTCGGCGAGCCTTAAAGATCCGAGCCTTGTGCCCGAACGCCGGCGCATCAACGCCAGCGTTCGCCAGGAAACTTTCGAATGGCTCGACCGCAAAGGCTATTCCTACATCCCCTCGGTGTCGAACTGCTTCCTGCTCGACACCAAACGCCCGGCCAAGCAGGTGATCGACGCCATGGCACAGCAACATGTTTTCATCGGACGCATCTGGCCCATCATGCCGACATGCACCCGCATCACCGTTGGCACCCAGGAAGAGATGGAGAGGTTCCGGGCCGCGCTGCAGAAGGTGATGAGTGGCGCCACGGCATTCTCGTTGCCGGCGGTCAGGCCGATGAGGAACCCGCGTCGGGCTGCAATTCTCCCGTCGTAAGGCAGGCATAGGGCACGAGTCCGATTTAGGGTGAAGTGATTCGCAATCCCCCGTTCGAGCTGAGTTCCGAGGTCAGAGGAGGCCGCGATGCGAGCCCGAAGAGTTTCCGCTTCTGCAAAAGTGCTCGGAATGGTTTTGCTGCTGGCCGCTCAGGGATGGCCGCAACAACAGATATCCAGTCTCGATCGCGATCGCGCCCAGGCTATGTTGAAGGTCGTGGCCGACGAAGTGCGGAAGCATTACTACGACACCAAAATGCACGGCATCGATTGGGACGCGAAAGTTGCTGAGGCAAAACAGAAGATCGAGAAAACAGGTTCCATGAACATGGCGCTGTCAGAGATAGCAGCGTTGCTGGTCAGCCTCAATGATTCACATACGTTTTTTCTTCCTCCGCAACACTCCAACCGATTCGACTACGGATGGGAATATCAGATGGTCGGCGAGCATTGCTTCGTGACCCAGGTGCGCCCCAAGAGCGATGCCGAGGCCAAGGGCGTTAAGCCTGGCGATGAGATCATGAGCCTGGATGGATATCGTCCCGATCGCGACAACCTGTGGAAGATTCAATATATGTTCTCGGTATTGCGGCCCCAGCCTGGGTTTCGCCTGGGTCTGCAGGATCCCGCAGGGAACCAGCGCCAGGTAGATGTGCTGACCCGGATTCGCGAAGGCAAACGGGTTACGGATCTAACTGCCGGGGCTGGGAGCAACATTTGGGATGTGGTGCGCGAGGAGGAGAACAGCGAACATCTTATGCGCGCGCGCTACGCCGAACGTGGCGACCAAGTCATCGTTCTCAAGGTCCCGGAGTTCATCTTCTCGGCTACCGAAGTGGACAGCATGATCGATAAAGTTCGAAAGTATCCGGCCTTGATCGTGGATTTGCGCGGCAACCCCGGAGGCAGCGTCGAAACCCTCAAGAACTTAGTGGGTGGCATATCCGATAAGGACGTAAAAATTGCCGATCGCATCGGGCGGAAAGAGACCAAACCCGAGGTCGCCAAAGCCGGCCGTCATCCATTTTCCGGGAAGCTGGTCGTGCTCGTCGACTCGAGATCAGCCTCGGCTGCCGAGTTATTCGCCCGCGTCGTACAACTCGAAAAGCGGGGAGTGGTGCTCGGTGACCGAACCTCCGGCAGCGTCATGGAATCGAAACACTATGACGAGAAGATAGGCGTAGACACAGTCATCTTCTACGGAGCGTCGGTGACTGAATGGGACCTGGTTATGGGAGATGGAAAAAGCCTGGAGCACAACGGAGTGACGCCGGATGAGTTCGTTCTTCCGAGTGCCGCGGATCTGGCAGCTGGCCGCGACCCGGTTACGGCGCGTGCTGCGGAATTGCTCGGCGTCAAGGTCACTCCAGAGGAAGCCGGTAAAATGTTTCCGTACGAATGGCCTCCCGAGTAGCATCGCCACCCCGCCCGCAGCATCTTCCTCTTGAATCATTCGTTCGCAGGCAGTCATTAATTTCCTCTAACTTCTTTTACTCCCAAAGAAGTGCGGCGGAGAACGGTCTGTATTGACCAGATATCCCTGCGCCAGAACCTGATACTGGAAACATACCTTTCGTACGCCAACAGAAATTCTGGAGGACAACAAAATGAGGCGATTCAAGAGTGTGGCCCCCTGGGCCCACAGGCTCGCAATGCGCAGTCTGCTTCTGGCCGGTACAACAACCTTGCTCATGCCCTTGGCCTTCATGCCAGCGGCCGCGCAGGTCACGGTGGGTGTAGGCATAGGCGTACAGCCCGTCTGTTCCTACGGCTACTACAACTATGCACCGTATGGCTGCGCGCCCAGCGGCTTTTATGGGCCGGGATATTTCTATAACGGCATCTTCCTGGGCGTGGGCCCGTGGGCAAACTGGGGCTACGGCCACGGCTGGGGCGAACATCGCTTCAACGGAGGCCACGGTGGCAGGTACAACGGAGGCCACTACGTGGGCGCGCGTGGAAACGCCGGGCGCGGCTATGCGGCGAATCGACGTGGTCCGGCGCCAGCACGCGCCAGCCACAATAACGGAGCACACTCAACGGCGGGGCATGGTGGAGCGGCTCGCAGTGCCCCGCACGCGGCGGCGGGGCATGGCGGCGAGCATGGTGGCGAACATCGCCAGCCGTAGCTGCTGGATTTGCAGTGCATGAAACCATCAGCGGCGGAGCTTAACAGCTCCGCCGCTTTTGCATTGCCGCGTCCCAGCGCATTCACTCTAGTCCACCGCTTCTCCCCACTCCACCGTCCGCCGCTCGCGGCTGCTCTTGTGGGCCAACATCACTGCCCGCATGGTTCGCAAAGCTTGCTCCGGAGTGACGTCGAGCGCGGCTTTCTTTTCAATGGCGTCGCGCACGTTCGCATAGAACCCGCGATAATCTCCGCGCTCGGTTTTTATTTTCACGCTGGGCTCGCCAACCAGGCTGAGTGTGCCCCACAGTTCTTCCGCTTCCACTCCCCAATTCGCGCCCCAATCCAATCCATCCGGACAATTTTCTGCGCGAAGACGCGCCTCCTGCGGATCCATTCCGTACTTCACAAACGATCCTTTGGTGCCGTGAATCAGAAAATGCGGGCCCGGGGCATACGCGATGATGCGCGCCCGACCCATCGCCCGGAGCGCAAATCCTGCATTTGTATATTCCATGCAAACATCGAACGCATCATCCACCTGCGAAGTCGCGCGCTGGCAGAACGCCGACGCCGTAATCGCCTGCGGCTCGCCGAACAACACCAGCGCCTGGTCGATCACATGCGGACCCAGATCGAACAGCACTCCCGCTCCGGGCTGATCGGCGCGCTCCCGCCAGGCATTCGCCTTGGCCTCCAGCCGAAACCGGTCGAAGCGGCATTCGTACTCGACAACGGTTCCCAGCTTGCCTGACGCGACAATCTTTTTTATCGTCGCGAAATCCCCATCCCAGCGCCGGTCTTGATAGACCGTGATCAACCGGCCGCGCTCCGCCGCCAGCCGCACCAGTTCCTCGGATTCCGCGAGCGTCGGCGCGAACGGCTTGTCCACCACCACATCGCGCCCCGCCAGCAGACAAGCCTGCGCGTACTCAAAGTGCGAATCATTCGGAGTCGCAACCACGCACAGCTGGATTTCCTTATCCGCCAGCAATTCATCGAGAGTCCGCGCCACCCGCACTTCAGGATATTTTTCTCGCGCTCGCGTCCCGTGGCGTTCCAGAATGCAGGCCAGCTCCATCCCCGGCACACCGCGGATCACCGGCGCATGAAATGCCTGCCCCGCCAGCCCAAATCCAATCAAGCCCACTCGCACCATGCCAGCTCCCCTGGTTCCCTCTGCGATCTACTACTCAGCAGTAAGAGATTTACAGCTTTTTGCCGATACGCTGCGGCGCTTCCCCGACTTATAAATGAAAAGTACTCTCTGCGCCACGCTCTGACTGTAAAAGACGGAGGCAAGAAAATGGACCTCGACCCATTCCGCAAGATTTCCTTGGCACTGGTTATTCTGTGGGCCTGCTGCTTTCTGGTGTTTCACGTAAACAGCATTTTGATTCACATGCTGTTGGTGGTAGCCGTCCTTTTCTATGTGGGCTACCTGGTGCGGGACGCGAGCACCACCTGACTCTGTGTTAACCGGCGGCTGGGGCATCGATCACTTTTGGCGATCTTTTACCCGGCGCACAAATTTCAGTCCTGACCACACTTCTGTCACCGCGCACACCTTCACATCGACCAGCCCCGCATCGAGTCCAATTCCGCGCACTAGATTCTCATCCAGCTCCGAAGCCACTCCAGAACTCTTCTTCGGCCAACTCACCCACAACATCCCGGCCGGCGCCAGCAGCCTTGCTAACCGCGGGAACACCCGCGCCAACTCGGCGCCAGACTTGGTAAACAGCATCACGAAGTCCAGCGTGTCGCCCGGCTTCGTCTTCATTTCGCACTCCGCCAGCGTCTCGCGCAATTCCGCGCGCACCTCCGCCGGCGCGTTCCCCAAGTGCACGCGAAACCCGGCTTTAATCCCTAATTTTTTCGGAAGGGGTTTCCCCGAATATCCCGGCATTCTAATGGCTCGCGAGAAAGTATCCGATACGACTCAAGCTGGAAGCCAGGGACGGGAACTGCATTACTGCACCGGCGCGTACCATCCCCGCCGCGACCGCACTCGGAAATTCTTCCGGTCGACAGCTACGATCTCGATGGTGCGAAAGTGCCCGTCCGCCTTGAAGTCTGCCGGTTTATACGACACGTCATATTGGCTGCGCAATTCATCCTGAATTTCGGCGAAAGCGTTTGCCACATCGCGAATCTGAAAGGGAAAAAATGCGCGGCCGCCCGTCGCATCGGCAATCCGTTCCAGCACCTTGTCGCCGGCGCCCTTGGTGCCGCTCACGTTCGTGCTAATCGTGTATACGATCGCCTCCGCCCGCTGCGCCATCTCAATTGCTTCCTCGCGCGTCACGTGACTCTGGTTGTCCTCTCCATCGCTTAGCAGGATGATCGCCCGCCGCGCCGGCCCGGACGATGTTTGCTTCATCAGTTTGTCGCGGCAGGCGTAATACAGTGCGTCGTACATCGCCGTTCCGCCTCCCGGCCGGAGTTCGCGCACGCCCTTATCCAGCTTCTCCGCGTCGTCGGTAAAATCCTGCGTCACTTCGGGCGTGACGTCGAATCCCACCACCATGGCCTGGTCATAGCCGCGGCGCACGGTCTGGTTGAGAAACTCAATCGCCGATTCCTGCTCGAACTTGAAGCGGTCGCGCACCGAGTTGCTGGCATCAATCAGTAGAGCTACCTGCAGCGGCAGATTCGTCTCTGCGTGGAAGCTTCGAATCTCGGTTGCAGGCTTGTTGTCATCCACAAAGTGGAAGTCGGACTGCTTCAGATCGGTCACCCGCTTGCCGTGCTTGTCGGTCACCGTGAACACCACATTCACTTCGTTGATGCCGACGCGGATCCGGGGAATTTCTCCACTGTCCGAGCCTTTGTCATCGCTGGCTTTTTGCTCTGCGGGATTCTGCGCGCCTGCTTGCGCGGCCGCAGTCGGCGAAGATTGCATCGTGGCTGTCTGGGACGACTGAGATGAAGTCGATGGCGGGGCGGTCGTCGTTGCGGTCTGCGCGGCGCCGAATTCGCACACGCCCGCGACCAGCAATAAAGCCGTTGGCCACCGGATCAGTGAACTCTGGAAACTCTTCTTCTTGAGAATGCCCCTCATTTAGCTGCCATTATATCCGCAGAGGCTTTGGAAAGCAGCGCTTTCAGCCGCGCGGCGGGTAACTTCTACTCCCCCACCTTGCTCAGGAAGTCCCGCAACTCCTCCGGCAACTCGCTCTTCAGCGCGATCACAGCGCCGGTCCGAGGATGCTTAAACTCCAACTCAGCCGCATGCAGAAAATTTCGCCGCAGCCCGATCACCGCATTCTTTCCGCGTGCCTGCTTTGGAGCGCCATACATCGTGTCGCCGACCACGGGATGCCCCATCGCCGCCACGTGCACGCGAATCTGGTGGGTGCGCCCGGTGTCGATCTTTACATCGAGCAATGTAAACTTGCCAAACTTCGTATCGAGCCGCCGCGCCACGCGATAATGCGTAACCGCCGCGCGGCCGCCCTCGAGTCGCGTCGTCATACGTGTGCGGCGCACGCGGTCGCGGCTGATGCTCTGCGCCAGCGTTCCGGAGTCCTTTTTTGCCCAGCCATGCACCAGCGCGACATATTTCTTCTTCACTTCCCGCGCCGCAAACTGCGCGCTCAGCTTGCGATGCGCGTCGTCGTTTTTCGCCACCAGAATCAAGCCGCTGGTCTCTTTATCCAGACGATGGACGATGCCCGGCCGCAACGCTCCGCCAACGCCCGACAAACTCCCCAGGTGATGCAGCAGCGCATTCACCAGTGTCCCGCGATTGCGCGCGTCGTCGGTAGCGCCTGCGCCCGCATGAACCATCATTCCTGCGGGCTTGTTGATCACGGCGAGATCGTCATCTTCATAAACAATGTCGAGTGGAATTTCTTCAGCGACAGCCTTGAGCGGTGCCCGCTGCGCCTCGCCCAGCACGCTGATGCGCTCCCCACCGCGCAGCTTCAGTGAAGCCTTCGCGGGAGCTTCGTTCACCAGGACTTTGCCTTCGGCAATCATTTCCTGCACACGGGCGCGGCTGATGGTCTGAAGCCGCACAGCCAGAAACTGATCAAGCCGCTTGCCAGCATCTTCCGGCGCGACAGAAATAAGAATGGGAAATGATTCCAGCATTCGCTGCGAAGGATACTATAAGGAATCCGATGCGTGTCGCGAGCTGCGACGGTTCAGATTTGAGAAGGCTCCTGCCATGAAAAGGCCAATTGCGAAGATGCTCTTCGTCACCTTGAACGTTCTTTTGCTGTTGGCGCAAATCAGCGCAGCGGATCCAAGCTCGGGCACGGTTTGCGTCGCCGCTCGTGCCGACGATCCTTGGTGGAAAGTCGCACCTCCCGAGGCGACCAACACGCCGGGGGTACCGCGTGCGGATCGATAACCGCTCGGCCGTACCTTGGCCGCGGCTGAAGAGCCTGAAGATCGGAGACCTGGACTTGCAGGATCCGCATCTGCTTACGATTCTCGACGTCACGGGCAAGCCGGTGGAATCGGTTCGGTTCAGATTCTCCAGCTACAAGAAGGTCGATCTATGCATGTCATACGACGGATATCAGGGAATGCAACTAGGTGAAGCGACAAAGCGAACGCCGTGGTGCAAGTGCAACTAGCTGCCGTAAATCTATCTTGTAACCCCGACCGCCTGCGCCGTCAGATTCTTCGCACCCGGCCGCAGCCACCAGATCACCCCGCCAGCCAGGACCAACCCAATCGCGATCAACTGCGTGCCGGACATCGCACCGCCAAACACCGAGCCGCGGCCGGGATCGTCGCGAATGAATTCCAGGAAGAACCGTGCCACTCCGTAGATAAACATGAACGCGCCGAAGACCTGACCGTCGAATTTTCTGCGTTTGAGCAGCCACATCAGGAAGAAGAAATTCGCCAGCTCGACTGCCGACTCAAACAACTGCGTCGGCTCGAGCGGCACGTTCAGCGGAGTGCCGGTAATCTGATTCGCCAGCGGATTGTGAAACACGACGCCCCAGAAATGATCCGTCGGCTTTCCGTAGCAGCAGCCGGCCGCAAAGCATCCAATGCGGCCGATGGCGTGTCCCAGCGCCAGGCCCGGGGCGAAGGCGTCGCAGGTTGCGAGCGCGGGTAGGTGATGCTTGCGCACGTACCACCACGCGGCCAGAAACGCGGCAATCAGCCCGCCGGAAAAAACTCCTCCCGCCTGCAGCGTGGCGATGCTGAAAATATCGCCCGGATGAGCCGCATACACGCTCCAATCATTGATGATGTAGAGCACCTTCGCGCCCAGAATTCCGCACAGCACCACCAGAATTCCCAGGTTCCAGGCCTTCTCGCCGTCAATTCCCAGGCGCTCGGAATTGCGCACGCTGACCCATAGGCCGACCAGCACTCCCAGAGAAACCAGGAAGCCATAAGTCGGCAGGAAAAACCGTCCGAAATGCACTAATTGTGGATACACAGTTAGTTAGATGCAGAAATGAAGGAATCTGCACTTGAATCAGTGTAGCAGGAGCGGAGCGCGTCGCTGCGCTCGGCTGGAGGGCCGAGGCGGCCGTCCCCACATGCATGGCAAGAAGGATCTATAAAAAATCAAGCCGACCCACTGTGCCGTGTGACGGGCCGAGAATGAACCGTCAGGTAGACGTTGGGAACCCGCCGAGACCCTTTAGGCATCTCCGCATGGCGGAGCGTCGCACACCGGATCTTAGTTCGAGTCGAGTCCCCGTTCATTCAGCATTGGTTCAAAAATCGGTTACCGTCATCACCAACCCCGCAGGCCGGCTTTCACTCTGGATGCTAGGAGAACTGCCGGTGGATTGGCAATAGGGGAACCGCAAATAGTTGGCAGCGCACTTGCAACCAAAGTAACAGTGCCGCAACACTCAGGGCTTGCAATTCCACGCGCTCCTGCACCTTGTCTGGGAAGCGGTTGATCCGGGTGGAATTTGCCGGCCGATGTATACTCTTTCCGCAACACTCCGGTTCTGGATTTTTTCCTTTGGCCAAGGCCAGACTCGGGCAGGGGTACAGAGATGTCCACGTCTCGCAAGGCCGCGATTCTTGCGGCGGCGGTTCTGATTGTCGTACACGTGGGGATGTTGGCAGCGAGGTATGGCACGCCCGTAGCGTCGCTTTGGGGCGATTGGATCGGCTCCATCGCCGGCTTCGTGGGGGCTTTGGCCAGCTGGGATGCGTCGCGCCGCTCCGGTCCCTTTGGCAAACGCGTGTGGCGCCTGGTTTGCTTCTCGGTTGTTCTCGTTTCTCTCGGACAGGTCGCCTACACCTACTACTTCGATTATCAGCACAATCTCACCGGGGCGTTCTGGCCTAGCGACATCCTGGTGTTCTTCTGGGCTGTGCCCGTGATGATGACTCTGTTTCTGAGTCCTCGGGATCCCAACAGTGGATTCCGCTGGCTGCGGCTGTGCGATTTTGCGCAAGTTTGCACTCTCGTGCTTGCCATCGAGCTTTCCACTCTCTATGTGCCCTCGCGCTGGAAAATTTCGGAAAGAACGATGGCCGCGCGGGTCTTTTACGCCGGCGTCGCCTTCTTCGGACTGCTGGCCCTGAGTTTTCTCCTGCGCGGACTGCTCACTCGATTTCGCACCGCGCGCGCATTCTTTCTTCGCATGGCGGTATTCTTTTTCGCCTTCGCCGTCACTTCCAACATCACCCTGTTCACGTTTGCCAGCGAAAATTTTCGCCCGGGCGCATGGCCCGATCTGCTGTGGACCCTCACAGATTGCTTCCTCATCGTGATTGCCGCGACCTGGGATGGCGCTGAAGGAGTCCCGGAGCCAGGCGAACCCATCCGCCCGGGCTTTCAGTTGCTCATGCAGTTTTCTCCTTTGCTCATCCCCGCCATCGTCTTTCCGCTGGTGCTGGGCATCGCGCAGGAACAGTTTCTCTGGTCGGTTGTACTGGTGACGGTTTCCTTCGTGGCCGCCAGCGGACGGTTGTTCGTGGTGCAGAACCAGTTGCTCCAGAGCTCGCGCGAATTGCAAAAGAATCTCTCGCTTCTGCAAGGCATCACCGAGGGAACCACAGATTCCGTCTTCGTCAAGGACTTGCAAGGCCGCTACTTGATGATCAATTCCGCGGGCGCGCAGCTGCTGGGGCGCAGAGTGGAAGAGGTCATCGGCAAGCATGACACCGAGCTTTTCACTCCCGAAACTGGCCGCGAGATCATGGCAGCGGATCGCAAGGTGGTCGAATCTGGAAGGACGCAAACCTACGAGGAGCTCGGAATCTCCGCTGGTGTGGCGCGAACCTACCTGTCGACAAAGGGACCCCATCGCGATTCCAACGGCGAGGTCGTCGGCTTGCTCGGTATTTGCCGCGATATCACCGACCGCAAACGCGCGGAGCAGGAGTTTCGCCAGTCTCAGCAGAAGCTGCGCATTCACTTCGAGCACACTCCGCTCGCCGTCGTCGAATGGGATACCCAGCTTCGAATTACCGAATGGAGCCCCTCGGCGGAGCGGGTTTTCGGTTACTCACGCCAGGAAGCAATCGGGCGGGATGCGAGTTTCCTCGTGCCGCCTGCCATGCGGGCACATGTAGACGGGATCGGGCACGAGCTCCTTACTCAAAAAGGCGGGACGCGGAGTACGAATGACAACATAACCAAGGACGGGCGGACCATCTCCTGCGAGTGGTACAACACTCCGCTGGTCGATGAATCAGGACAGGTGCTCGGTGTGGCTTCTCTGGTTCAGGATGTAACCGAGCGCGTTGCGCTCGAGGAAAGACTTCGCCAGTCGCAGAAAATGGAGGCGGTCGGGCGCCTGGCCGGTGGCGTAGCTCACGATTTCAACAACCTCCTGACCGTCATAATGGGGTACAGCCAGATTCTGACCGACGGACTTCCCGCAGTCAGCCGCCTGAAGGACGCCACTGCCCAGATTCGATCCGCCGCCGATCGTGCGGCCGGTATCACCCGCCAACTGCTGGCTTTCAGTCGCAAGCAAGTACTCTCGCCGCGCATCATCGACCTGAACGACATCATGTTGAACCTCGACTCCTTGCTGCGACGGCTAATCGGCGAAGACATTGAAGTTCTCACCGTGCCTGGCCGCGAGCTGGGCGCGGTCAAAGCCGATCCCGGGCAAATCGAGCAGGTCATCATGAACCTGGCCCTGAATGCGCGCGATGCCATGCCCAACGGCGGGAAGCTCACTATCGAAACCGAGAACACGGAACTCGACGAGTCCTATGCCCGCGAACACGAGCCCCTCCAGCCCGGACGCTACGTGATGCTGGCCGTGAGCGATACCGGAACCGGCATGAGTCCCGAGACCCGGGCCCATATTTTTGAACCTTTTTTCACCACCAAGGAAGTTGGCAAGGGCACCGGTCTCGGGCTCTCCATGGTCTACGGAATCGTCAAGCAGAGCGGCGGCTACATCTGGGTGTACAGCGAGCCCAATCGCGGGACGACGTTTAAGATCTATCTCCCTCGAGTCGACCAGCTCGCGGAAGCAATCGGAGTGGAGAAGCGGCCGTCCGGCGTCCAGCGCGGAACTGAAACCATCCTGCTGGTCGAGGACGACGCGCAACTCCGAGCACTCACATCATCAGTCCTGGCTCACTGCGGCTACAAAGTATTGTCAGCCGCCGGCACCGACGAAGGCCTTGCCCTCTGCCGCGCAAATCATCGCGATATCCACCTGCTGGTCACTGACGTGATCATGCCCCGAATGAACGGCCGTCAGCTTGCCGAGCAAATCAGACAGATTTCGCCGCGCACTAAAGTCCTGTACGTCTCCGGCTACACCAGCAACGCCATCGTTCACTACGGCGTGCTCGATCCGGGACTGTCCTTCCTGCCGAAGCCTTTTTCGCTAGCGGCTCTGGTTGCCAAGGTGAGGGAAGTTCTCAACGCCCCCGATGCGTCCCCGGGAGAGCCTTCCGAATAATCTGTTGCCGGCTATCCCGCCTTACGCTTCTCGTCCAGCACTTCATCCAGCGCATGTGCTAATAGATGCGCGCGCTTCTGGTAGTCGGTTGCCCCGCTGTCCTGATTCCGCTTCAATAAATGATACTCATCGGCAATGTTCAACGCCGCCAGCACGGCCAGTCGCACGGTATCGATGGTATTCGTAGCCTCGGCCACGGCCCGCATCTTCGAGTCCACATACTCCGCCAGCTTCAAAATGTATTGCGGATCCGACCCCCGCAGGTTATAGGCCTGATCAAAAATCTCCACCCGCACGCCCCCAGCCTGCGCGTCCTTCAACGTCGAATCCTTAGTAACGGTAGCCATAGCCGTTAACCTTTGTCATTCCGAGCGAAGCGAGGCTAACTCGCCCGTTCCTCCGCGATCGACTCAATCTGCTCCAGCATCTTCTCCACTCGACCGCGAATCTCTTCCCGCTCTTTCCGTAACTGCACCGCCTCGCGCCGCAATACCACCAACTGCTCTTCGCGCTCTTCCATCTGCTGCCGCACCCGTTGCGCATCGCGTTCCGCCTGCGCCTGGGCCTGTCGCGCCGCCTTATACATCTCAATGACGCGGTAAATCTTATCTTCCAACGCCTGAAAATCGTCCACCGGAATCTGTTCCATCCGTTCCACAGCATCCAACGCCATGATTGCACGTTCCTCTGCAAAAATTTAAAACTTTCCCGCAGTATACTCCACGTCGCCATGGATCAGACATGGCCCGTTGGTGCATATGCGAGACTCTCGCAACGAGATTAGCTATAATTCCGCCATGAAACATCTTGGATTCTCCCTCATCGCCCTCACCACAGTCCTCGCCGTCACCGCCCTTCCCAGCGCCGCCAAAACCGTAGTCGAACTCAAGGACGCGCAAGGTAAATCCGTAGGCTCGATCATCGTGACGCCGAAGGGATCGGGCGTCAGCCTCAAGCTCCGCCTCCACGACCTCCCGCCCGGCCAGCACGGCATCCACATCCACCAGAATGCCAAGTGCGATGCTCCCGATTTCAAATCCGCAGGTCCACACTTCAACCCTGACGGTAAAAAGCACGGATTGGAGAATCCCGAAGGCCATCACGCCGGCGACATGCTGAATTTAACCGTGAACGCAGACGGCAAAGCCGACGGAACCCTCGTCGATAACGACGTAACCCTAGGAGACGGCTCCCACTCCCTCTTCAGCAACGGCGGCACAGCGATCGTCATCCACGCCAAACCCGACGACATGAAGACTGATCCCTCCGGCAACTCCGGCGACCGAATAGCTTGCGGCGTGATCACAAAGTAAGACGCGATCGGATCGGGTCATGTGGGGACAGCCGCCTCGGCTGTCCGACGAGCGCAGCGAGGAATCCCTCAGTTGCGCCGCAACTTCCCCAACTTCTCCGCCGCCGCATCCAGCGTCTCCAACTTCTTGCAGAACGCAAACCGCACCTGCCGCGCCCCATCCCGAGCATCGCGATAAAAACTAGACCCCGGCACCGCCGCCACTCCAATATCTTTGACCAGATACTTCACGAACGAAACATCATCGTCAAAACCGAACCCGGAAATATCCGTCATCACGTAATAAGCTCCGCGGGGACGAAAACACCGAAACCCCGCGGCCTCCAGCGCCGGAATCAAATGATCCCGCCGCACTCGATATCCTTCCGCCAGCCGCGCATAATATTCCGTAGGCAGATTCAGCGCCGCCGCGCCCGCCTCCTGCAGCGGCGCCGGCGCACCCACCGTCAAAAAATCATGCACCTTGCGGATCGCATTCGTAATCTTCTCCGGCCCCACCGCCCATCCCACGCGCCATCCGGTCACGCTGTAAGTCTTCGACATTCCGTTGATCGTCACCGTCCGCTCCCGCATGCCCTCAAGCGAAGCCATCGAAATGTGCTTGGTCCCGTCATACAAAATATGTTCGTAAATCTCGTCGGTGATCGCGAGCACATCGAACTCCACGCACAAATCGCGAATCAGTTCCAACTCGGCCCGGGTGAAAACCTTTCCAGTAGGGTTATTGGGGGTATTAAGTATGACGGCCTTTGTGTTCTTATGGAACGCGGCTCGCAATTCCTTCTCGTCGAAAGTCCACTCACTCCCGTCGCTCGCCGGCGGCCGCAGTTTCACAAATCGAGGCCGCGCTCCACTCAGCACCGAATCCGGTCCGTAGTTCTCATAAAACGGCTCGAAGATCACCACCTCATCGCCCGCGTTGCACACAGCGAGAAGGGTCGAGATCATCGCCTCCGTCGATCCGCAACAAACCGTGATCTCTTTTTCCGGATCCACCGCAATCCCTTGCCAGACGCCCATCTGCCGGGCAATCGCGTTGCGCAAGTTCTTCGCGCCCCAGGTAATCGCATACTGATTCACATCGCCATCAATCGCCGCCCGCGCCGCCTGCTTGATCTCCGCCGGAGCCGCAAAGTCCGGAAACCCCTGCGCCAGATTCACCGCCCCATAAAGCGCCGCCTGCCGCGTCATCTCCCGGATCACAGACTCCGTGAAATGTGAAACCTTCTCGCTGAGAAAATGCTTGGTTGGGTGGGATAAAGATGAGACTACATCCGCCATAGCTGGCAGATTAGCACAGGAAGCTCAAAGCGACCTGTCATCCTGAGCGGAACATTTGCTCTCGTGAAACGAGAGCAAATGTGGAGTCGAAGGACCCCTTACCCGTAAGCACTAACACAATCCTTGCAAGGAATTTAAACCACGGGCGCCCCGCCCTAAACCCGCTGCACTCCGCCCAACCCCTGCAGCGCCCCAACGATCTGTGCAGACCACCCCGCAACCTGCTCGTCGCGCAAAGTCCCCTCATCCGATTGCAATTTCACGCGCAGCAAAATCGAATACTTCCCAGCGCCAATCGCCCCGCCGCGGAAAATCTCCACCGGCGCGAATTCGCGCACCTCGCGAATACCCAGCCCCATCACGGCGCGCCGCATCTCCCCGAACTCCACGTCATCGCCAAACACAAACGAGAAATCCCGCTCCACCGCCGGATATTTTCCGAGCGGCGCGAACCGAACCGTCCGCAACCCGATCGCCCGCAACTGCTCCAGATCAATCTCTGCCAGAAAAACGTCCTGCCGCAATTTCCGTTCCGCCTTGACGCCCGAAGCAATCTGCCCTAACTGCGCTACCACCACCCCATCCATCAACGCACGCGCCGATCTTCCGGGATGAAAATACTCCGCCGTCTCACGATCGAAAGTAAGCTCACGCGAAGCAAGGGGAGCCAGCAGATTCTCCACGTCGCCCTTGAACGAGCGAAATGCCTCGGCCGCGGCAGCCTGTTCGCCCTTGCTGACGTCGAGCACCCCATCCGCAGGCAGCGATCCTTTCACCGCTGCGAGCGTCGCACCCAGGCACAAGCGCGCCGGTTCACCCAATCGCATCTCATAGACCCGGCCCATCTCGAACAACCGTACATTTTCGGAGTCACGATTCAAGTTCCAGGCCAGCATGTCGAGCATGCCCGGAGCCATCGAAGTCCGCATCACGGACGCTTCTTCGCTCAGCGGATTTTCCAGTTCGAGCACTGCAGCCGATGAAAACTTCTCGGCATCAGCGTGCGAAATAAATGTCAGCGAAGCCGCCTCGTCGTATCCCAGCGCCAAAGCGCGGGCCCGCAAAGTGGCGTCCACAGCCGCGTGCGGCAACTCAACCACCGCGCCACTGTAAGCCGGCAAAGTATTCTCGAACTTGTCGTAGCCATGCAGCCGCGCAATTTCTTCGATCAAGTCGATCTCGCGCTCCACATCCAGCCGCCAGCTCGGAATCTGTACGCGAAACTCCGCCGTGCCCTGGCCCTCGGGAATCATCGTGAAGCCAAGGCTCTTCAGGATGCGAAAGATCTCTCCCGTACTCAAATTCCCGCCCAGAATGCGATGCACCTCTGAAAGCCGCAGCACCACCGGCGCCTGATCCAACTTTCGCGACATCACATCGATCACATCGCCAACCAGTTCTCCGCCGCCCGACTCCAGAATCAGCGCGGCCACCAGATCGCACGATAAAATCGTCGACTCAAAATCCGCTCCCCGCTCAAAACGATGCGAAGCGTCGGTGTGCAGCCCATGCCGCCGCGAACTCTTGCGCACGGTCAGCGGATCCCACCACGCCGACTCGATCAAAATATTCCGCGTCTTCTCGGTGATCATGGTGTCGTACCCGCCCATCACTCCGGCAAGCCCAACCGGCTTCTTCGCATCAGCAACGACAAGATCTTCAGAAGTAAGCTTGCGCTCCACGCCGTCGAGCGTCTTCAACTTCTCGCCGTCTTCAGCTCTTCGAATGACGAGCTTTCCACCCTCGAGCAAATCCATGTCAAAGACGTGCGTAGGCTTGCCGATCTCCCAGAGAACGTAATTCGTGGCGTCAACCGCGTTGCTGATTGGGCGCTGATCGAGCAACGCCAAGCGATGTGCAATCTTCGCTGGCGATGGTTTGATTCGAGTTCCGTGAATGACCCGAGCAGAGAATCGAGGGCAAAGCCCCGGCTCTTCGACGACGATCGGAAAAGGTGCATCATGAGCCGATTTCGCTGAGAACTGAGAACTGAGAACTGAGAACTGTTTCAGCGGCAAGTCATAAATCGCTGCCGCCTCGCGCGCCACGCCGTAATGATTCATAGCATCGGGGCGGTTCGTCCCAATCTCCATCTCAAACACGGTGTCCGCGCCCCAGCCGCTGATCCCTTCCACTGTAATGCCAACGCCAGTCAAATCCTCAGCCAGCCGCCGGTCATCGACCGTCAGCGCGACAAATTCCCGCAGCCATTGTGGAGAAAGTTTCATCAGAGGGCCTGTCCGTGTTTGGTTTCGGCGCCTACCGCCTCGGCTTTTTGTAGTCGCCTCAGCGAAACCCAGGTAACGACTATCATGAAAAGAACAATGGCCGACCCGGGGATTGCGGCTCTCCACGGAATGGAGCCCTCGAGGAGCATCCGAATGTCATTAAGAACAATGATGCCCAAAACGATCAATCCTATTTTCAGTCTCTTAATCGCCCGCACTCTTCTAAGATGGGCCTCCTCAGGCCTTTCGATCTTGGCGTGCTGCCGAGCCGCCCGCCTCAGGAGAAAGCTCTCAAGCACGATCGTGAGGACGAATAGGCACAACATAGGCACGGAGATCCACCGAGGAATCAATCCGCCAGGATGTGCGCGAATGTACCAGAAGAGACCGCCGCCGGCACAGAACACGTAAACGAGGGCTGGGAAAAACAGGAGAAAGAAGACTTTTTTTTCGAATTTCATTGCCGTCTCCTGTCCGTCCGTAGGTGTACAGAGGCTACGCCCACTGCTTCAGAAACCGCACATCCCCCTGAAAGAACAACTGAATATCATCCACGCCATACTTCAGCAAAGCGATGCGGTCGGCGCCCATGCCAAAGGCAAATCCCGAAACTCTTCTGGGGTCATACCCGTTGTCCTTCACAAACTCAAACACGTTGGGGTCGACCATCCCGCACCCCAGAATCTCAATCCACCCCGTCTGCTTGCAGGGACGGCAAGGCTCCGCCCCGCGCTTCCCGCTCCCACCGCAGATGAAGCAAGAAACAAACATCTCCGCGCTAGGCTCGGTAAACGGAAAGAACGACGGACGAAAACTCGTCTTCACGCTCGATCCAAAGAATTCCTTCATGGCATGATCGAGCGTCCCCTTCAAATCGCCGAAGGTGATGTTGGTATCGACCGCCAGCCCCTCAATCTGATGAAACATCGGCGAGTGGCTCGCATCCGCAGGATCGTTGCGATGCACCGTCCCGGGAATCACAATGCGAATCGGCGGCCGCATCTTCTCCATGGTCCGAATCTGCACCGGAGAAGTATGAGTCCGCAACAGCAACCGCTCCCGCTGCGCCTTCCCCTGCTGCCCCGCAATGAATAAAGTGTCCTGAGTATCCCGAGCCGGATGATTCGGTGGAAAATTCAAAGCCTCAAAGTTGTAGTAGTCAGTTTCCACAACGGGCCCGTCGGCCACGGAGTAGCCAAGCTTCTGAAAGACACGAACCATCTCGTTCGTCGTCTTGATAACAGGATGCTCGGCGCCGATTGGCCGCCGAACCCCAGGTAGCGTAATATCGACCGATTCTGATAGCTCCAGTACGCGCCTCGCGGAGTCAATTCCTGCATCGAGGCCTTCTACGCGAGCCTTTTTCAGAATGGCCAGATTCTTAACGTGGTCATGTCTCTCTTGAAGGATGGTTTCCACACGTGGGATAACAATCTCATTCACCCGTTGGCCGACGTCGCGTTTGGCTTGTTTTGGTGCAGATTTCAGCCAAAGCTCGTTAACCTGAGTGAGGATGCCGTCTTTGCGCGCACGCCAACGGATGCGGAGGTCTTCCCACTCGGACTCGGTCTTTACCGCACCCGATTCCAGGTCGAGGGCGGAGAGCAAGTCACGGGTCGCGGTGTCCAGCGCCGCCGCCGAATAATCCGTCAATTTGGAAACGGTGTACGCCATTTGTCGAGGATCCCTCAGGCCTTGTCATTCCGATCCGCGTAAGCGGAGAGGAATCTGCTGTTCTCTCACCAGCAGCAGAAAAGCAGATTCCTCACTCGCTCTCTCCGCGCGTGGCGCGGCTGCGAGCGGCTCGGAATGACAAAATAAGATTATGTCTGACAGCTGACAGCTGAAAGCTGAAAGCGACTACGCCAGCGAGCCCTTGGCCTGCTCCACGAGAGACTTAAACGCGGCCGCGTCCTTCACCGCCAGGTCCGCCAGAATCTTGCGGTCCAGTTCTACCCCCGCCTTCTTCAACCCGTGGATAAACTGGTTATAGCTCAACCCGTTCAGCTTCGAGGCCGCGCCAATCCGCACAATCCAAAGCGAACGGTACTGCCGCTTCCGCTGCTTCCGACCGGAGTATGCGAACTTGAGGCCGCGTTCTACTGCCTCTTTTGCCGAGCGGTAGAGTTTTGATTTGGTGAGGAAATATCCGCTGGCGCGGTCTAATATCTTTTTGCGTTTGGCGCGGCGTTTGGTTCCGCGTTTTACACGTGGCATGGTGGTTCTCCTTTTTGCTTTCTCTGTACTGGCGGCTGGAGGTAAGGACGAGCCGTGACCTCTTCACGCGCCTTGCAGGGGCTAGGGTTTAGGGGCTAGGGTTTACTGATCCCTGATCCCTGACTCCTGCTTCACTGATACGGAATCATCCGCTTTACTTTGTGCAGATCGCCATCGCTTACCAGCGTGGCCGTTCCCAGGTGGCGTTTGCGTTTCTTGGCCTTCGAACTCAGCATGTGGCGCAGGCCGGAATGTCCGCGCTTCACCTTGCCCGTGGCCGTCTTCTTGAAGCGCTTGGAGGCGCCTTTGTGCGATTTCAATTTCGGCATAAGTCCTCTTGATCAGCTGCCGGCCGCCAGTTGCCAGCCGCCAGTTGGATATTCAACTCTACTTTCAATTGCTCTGGAATCTTTGGCGCGCCTCGCGCCCATCTTACTGAAATTAACCAGGCGAACGCTTAAGCCTGCGAGACCGGATTCGGAACCTCGGCGGCTACGGCCGGCGCCTGTTGCTGCTTTTCTTTTTCCTGCGCCAGCTTCTTTTCCTGCTTCGCCTTTTGTTTGGCTTCTCGTTCCCGTTCCTTTTCGCGCTCGACTGCCGTTTTCTTCGGGGCCAGAATGGCGTGCAGCGTGTTGCCTTCCTGCCGTGGCCGGAACTCCACGATGCTTTGTGATTCCACGTCCTTAATCAGCCGCTCCAGGATTTGCCGGCCCAACCCCGTCCGCGTCATTTCGCGGCCGCGGAAAAAGATCGTGGCCTTGACCTTGTCGCCTCCATCAAGAAAGCGGAGCACGTGATTTTTCTTGGTCTCGTAATCGTGGTCGTCCACATTGATGCGGAACTTGACCTCTTTTACGGTGATCGTCTTCTGGTGTTTCTTGGCTTCGCGCTCTTTCTTTTCCTGCTGGTAGAGATATTTCCCGTAGTCCATGATGCGGCACACGGGAGGCTGCGCGGTGGGCGAAATCTCAACCAAATCCAGGTTCTTGCTGCGGGCCAACTTGAGAGCTTCGAAGGGAGGCATTACGCCGATCTGTTCACCTTCGTCTCCGATCACGCGAATTTCACGGGCTCGAATGCGGTCGTTGGTTCGAATAAAACGTTTGTCGATACGGTCCTCCGCGCTTTAAGCGACTGGGAATAAAGGATTATAACATGGGGATTCTGGGGGACGTCGGCGAAGCCGGCGGGACAGCGCCAGCCTGAAATTCAGGGCCACAGAACAGAGCGCTTAAAATCAGGGAGTCGTCGTCAGGGAGGTTAAGGGTTACTGCTTGAGGTTCGCGCTCCGCGTCGAACTGGACAGCGCGTTTGCATCCCGCTTGAGGTAACGAAAGAAACCGGGCTGTCCCCACTGTTTCCAATAGGGAGAATCCCAGCAATCGACTCCGGGACCGGAACTCAGCAGGCTGAAAAACGAATGCTGGGCGGGATTGACCACAATCCCGGCATGTCCGCGCCAGACGGCCAAATCGCCGGGTTGCGGCTTGGTCATCCGGCGGAATTTTTCAGTACCTGAGTAGAGGTCTGACGAAGGGGCGTAGTCATAGGTGAATCCCACGCGCTCATAGACGGCGTGGACGAGGTGAGAGCAATCGGCTTCGTGATGGCGGGAATACAGCGCGGTGCGGACGATTGCCAATCCCTCATGCCGGGTCAGAGGCCGTGGCGCAGCCGTCTTGTGCTGACTCTCTTGTGCCGGCGCGGCTGGGACCGCCAACAGGCAGCACAGAAAGAATGACAGGGCGGCGGCTTTGGCGTGAAACTGCATGGTTCGTTTATAGCGGATCTTCGCGGGGTCGCACAGATCACCGGAGTGCAGATAGTTATGAGGAATGTCTTGATTGCACATGCACCTTGGGGTCGAGAGTTTTTTGTGCGGCGCGGGTTAGCGCCTACATCCCGTTCACGTGCCTCCAGGTTTGCAGGCGGCTGGACTCTGGATCGGCGTAGATAAAATGTTGGCTCCATTCAGAGAAACAGTAAAAATCTGAAGTTCGCTGCCTCATATCTTCCGCCGACCCTCTGACACTGTTCGTCTTCGATAGTCCAAACCTCCAACCTAGTTAGTAAGGAGCATAGTCGCTCCGGTTCTGAGATGCCATATTTCTGGGATTGGTGTAGCTGCAAAAAAAGTCGGTGGGTTCTGAATTCCTTGGATTGGCCTCTTAGAGAAATGCAACTCGGGTATACTCGTTCGCGTCAAAAAGAACGCCGATGGCGGCCGTCTCCACTTCAGGGCCAGGGTTCAGGCCGCGCGGGAAATGCTCCGAGGAGAGGAATTATGGCAAAGCTAACTACGACAACTCGCAATCGCATATCTACCAGCAAATTTGCTTTCCCCAAGCAACGCAAGGAGCCTTTGGAGAATGCCTCCCACGTACGGAACGCGGCTGCGCGCTTCGATCAGGTGGAGGGCGTTACCGAAGCAGAACGGCGCGAGGCATGGAAGCGGATCGAGGCGGCCGCGAAGCGCTACGGAGTGGACTTGAAAAAGTCCGCGTAACGCGAACTGAGCGCATTGCAGGGGCGGGGGCGGGGACTGTTCGACGGCGAACGCTGGACGGCCATACTATGCCCCCATCCCGGCATGAGATTTCGGCATCAGAGTGTCATGTCAAACTCCGCGCGATTCGAAATTCTCTCACCGTCTCACTTCGGGCTAGGAACGCCCCCGGAACCCATGCCGCCCCCGATCAAAGAACCGCCGAGCCCTCCCGAGAGCCCGGATGCTCCGGTGCGAGAGCCCGATCCCGACGATCCCGACCAGATTTGAATTGATCGAGGCTGATGCACGTTACCTCTGATCTTTATTGGCGCTCCCGAGCTGCGCCCGCCGTCTGCTTCTGGAAAACTCCCATGTCCGGGTACACTGATGTCCAGACGGGGGCGAGCGCTGGTTGCGTTTGAGTCCCCTGCTGCTTGAGGCGAGGGCTGAACCATGACGCTTGAGCACGAAGAACTTCTCCGTGAATTTCAGGATTTTGCCCGGACCGCTCCCACGGCGAAGTCCGTGATGGAGCATATCGCCCAGCGTCTGCACGAGAAGATGACGCGCTACAACTGGGTGGGCTTTTACTTGGTCGATCCGGCCGACGACGGCGTTCTGCTGGTCGGGCCTTTCGTCGGCAGCTTTACGCCCAACGCCCGCATTCCCCTCAGCTCGGGACTGTGCGGCGCCGCGGCCAGCAGTGGGCAGACCGTGGTGGTGCACGATGTGTCGAAGGATCCGCGTTATCTTTCAGGCTCGCCGCTGGTGAATAGCGAGATCGTTGTGCCCATCTTCCTGAAGCACAAGCTTGCCGCCGAGCTCGACATCGAAAGCTATTTTGCGGCCAGCTTCAACAAGTCGGAACAGGAGTTCGTCGAAGCCTGCGCCGCCTTGGTCGCAAAGCATTTGGGCAAGGGTTAGTCGGCTGGAGATTAGCGCTGGCGCGCTCGTTGACTCGCCGATGACGCATCCGTAAGATGAAGCGACTCAAAAGTCTGGCGTCTCGCTCGGTTGTCTTAGCTTAGGTGTGTTGGCGAGTGTCCTGGAATGATCAACCAAACCGTCTCCCACTATCGCATCACTGAGAAACTCGGCGGTGGCGGGATGGGCGTGGTCTACAAAGCCGAAGACACCCGCCTGCATCGTTTTGTGGCACTGAAGTTCCTGCCGGATGACGTAGCTAACGATCCCCAGGCTCTCGAGCGTTTCCGCCGCGAAGCGCAGGCGGCCTCAGCTCTCAACCATCCCAACATTTGCACCATCTACGACATCGGCGAAGATCAGGGACGTCACTACATTGTGATGGAGTACCTGGAAGGCAGCACGCTGAAGTACCGCATCGAAGGCAAGCCAATTTCGGTTGAGCAATTGGTCGACTGGGGAGCGCAGATTGCCGACGCGCTCGACGTGGCGCATACGGCGGGCATTGTTCATCGCGACATGAAGCCGGCGAACCTGTTCATCACCAAACGCGGGCAGGCGAAAGTGCTCGATTTCGGACTGGCGAAAGTGGCGGGGCACCCGCTGCCGCAACTGGAACCGGGCGGAGTGACACTGGCGACGGCGGCGGTCGATCCTGCAAACCTTACCAGCCCGGGCAGCACCGTGGGCACCGTGGCGTACATGTCACCAGAACAGGCGCGCGGCGAGGAACTCGATGTCCGCACCGACCTGTTTTCCTTCGGCACAGTTCTCTATGAGATGGCTACGGGACGGCAGCCGTTTACCGGCAACACGTCGGCGGTAATCTTCGATGCCATCTTGAACCGCGCACCCACGGCGCCAGTGCGGCTGAATCCGAATCTGCCGGCCGAACTGGAACGCATCATCAACAAGGCTCTCGAGAAAGAAGCCGACCTTCGTTACCAGGTTGCGTCCGAAATGCGCGCCGACCTGAAGCGCCTGAAGCGGGAGATTGACTCGGGCAAGAGTTTGGCAGCAAGTTCGGCAGCGAGTATGGCAGCGGCGGCAGAGCCGCCGGCGGCGCCCGGTTCCGCTGCGTCATCGGGTTCGGCTAAGGTTCAAGCAGCCGCGCCCACATCCTCGCAGATTTCAGCTGCGACCGTCGCAACGCCTGGTGGACGCAAGAAATGGGTGTGGGTTGCGGTATTGGCCGTTATCGTAGCCGCGGTCGCTGGCGGATTTTTCTTCAGCCATCGCAACCGGGCGCTTACGGCAAAAGATTCCATCCTGCTCTCCGATTTTGTCAACACCACCGGCGACCCCGTGTTCGATGGAACGCTGCGGCAGGCGCTGGCCGTGCAACTGGAGCAGTCGCCCTATCTGAATATTTTTCCCCAGGAGCGCGTGCGCGACACGCTGCGCTACATGGGGCACTCTCCCGACGAACGAGTCACTCCGGACCTGGCCCGGCAGATCTGCCAGCGTGAAGGCGTCAAGGCGGTTTTGAATGGTTCCATCTCCGCGGTGGGAACCCAGTATGTGGTTGGAATGGAAGCAGTGAATTGCCTGACGGGTGACAGCCTGGCTCGCGAGCAGATTCCAGTCGATAAGAAGGAACAGGTTCTGGTTGCCGTGGGTAAGGTGGCCTCGAATCTGCGGAGCAAGCTGGGTGAGTCGCTGGCTTCGCTGCAGAAGTTTGATGCGCCGGTGGAAGAGGCAACTACATCCTCGCTCGAGGCGCTGAAATACTTCAGCCTGGGTGAGGCGGAGAGAGACAAAGGGAGCGAGCAGACCGCGATTCCTTTCTACAAGCACGCGCTTGAACTGGACCCGAATTTCGCGGTGGCATACGCGCGCATCGGTCAGGGTTACGGCAACATCGGCGAGAGTGTGCTGGCCATCGAAAATACCAAGCAGGCATTTGAGCGGAGGGATCGCTGCAGCGAACTGGAAAAGCTCTACATTGAAACACACTATTACAGCATTGTGACCGGAGAATCGGACAAGGAACTGGAGGCATTGGAACTGTGGCGGCGCACCTACCCGCGTGACAGCATCCCGGCCAATAACCTCGCGGTTGGCTATGAGGCCATGGGGAAGTGGGAACAGGCGCTAGGCGCGGCTCAGGCAAATATGCAACTGGCCCCTGACTCGTCGTTCAGTTACAACTCGCTGGCAGTGGCGTATCTCGGCCTCAACCGTCTTGCCGAGAGCAAGGCGATCCGAGAGGAAGAGGTTCGCAAGAAAATCGACAGCATCGTGGCCCATTCCGATATATATATGCTTGCATTTCTGGATGGAGATGCGGCCGGAATGCAGCGCCAGGTGGAATGGGCCAAGGGAGGCCACGGTCAGTACGTAGTGGCGGAAACTGTTGCCGATGCGGCCGCGGCGGCGGGCAGGATGGGAGCGGCGCGGGCTGGTTATCAGCGGGCAATCGATCTCGCGCGGCAGGAGAAGCTTGAGGAGATTGCGGCAAGGATCCTGGCGCGGGAAGCCGACTTCGAGGCGGCGATGGGAAACTCCAAGGCAGCGCGCGATGACGCCACGAGGGCGCTTTCTTCTTCGCGCGGGCGCGGCACTCTGGTGTTTGCAGGATCCGCGTTGTCGCAAGCCGGCGAGGCGCGAGAGGCGGAGTCTGCTGCCCAGGAACTCATCCGGGAACACCCAATGGATACATTCATCAACGCAGCCTATGTACCCGCCATTCGCGCAGCTATTGCCATAAACCAGGGAAATCCTGGGAAGGGGATTGAACTCCTGCAAGCCACCACTCCCTATGAGTTTGGTTTTGCGACGGGTGTGCAGTCCAACTACCTGCGTGGGTTGGCGTATCTCAAGCTGCACCAGGGAAAGGAAGCTGCGAACGAGTTCCAGAGGATTCTCGATCATCCGGGCATTTGTATCTTCTCGCTTCCCACCTGCAGACTGGCGCGCCTGCAACTCGGTCGTGCGCGGGCAGAAGCCGGTGACGCAGGCGGCTCGCGCACTGCCTACCAGGACTTTTTTGCTCTCTGGAAAGACGCTGATCCCGACCTTCCCATCCTGAAGGAAGCCAAGGCCGAGTACGCGAAGCTGCAGTAATTTTGCACTCTGTCAGATTTGCGGGGCTGGCTTCCTTGCCGGTGAGATGGTCGAGGAAACATCGCCGAAGAATGTTCCCTCTTGTATTCCCTCCGCCTGCGCGGTAATCCAGCGATTGGGCTCGTGACGTCCCCTTAGATACAGCTTCTGATAATTATCGGTGAGAGCTTCGGTGAACTCTCCGTCGGAGTTGTTGTGCGTGACGTTGAGCGTGATGGCCTCCAGCGGCTCTCCAATAAACGATCGCATGAAGACGAGCTTCTTCTCAGCGGCAAGGTCGCGCAAGACCTTGTTGCGCTCGCGGGCAACATGGACGGGAACTTGATTCGGCAAGCTGGCAGCCGGCGTGCCGGGGCGCGCGGAGTAAGTGAATACGTGCAGGTAGGTGAACGGCAGTTCCGCGATAAAGCGGTGAGTGGCTTCGAATTCGGCGTCTGTTTCGCCGGGAAATCCGGCCATGACGTCGGCGCCAATGGCCGCGGTGGGCATGGCCGCGCGAATCTTTTCGATCTTCTCGCGATAATGCCAAGGACGATATTTGCGATGCATGCGGCGCAACACAGCGTCACTGCCCGATTGCAGGGGCACGTGCGCGTGCTTCGCGATACGCGGCGAGGAAGCGACCAGTTCGATGAGTTCGTCAGTCCAATCCATGGGCTCGACGGAGGAGATGCGGAGTTTTTCGAGCTGTGTTTCCGAGAGTATGGCGCGGATGAGGGATTCAAAATCGGGCTTCGGGCTTCGGGACTCGGGCTTCGGGACGGTTGGAGCGGGCCTTGGATTTCCGAGTGTGGACTCAAGCCGTCTAGCCTCTGGGATTGCGCCGAAGCCCGCAGCCCAAAGCCCGGAGCCTGCAGCCAGGTCCCGTCCCCAGCGGCCAAGATTGATGCCGCTGATCACCACTTCGCGGAAGCCTGCGCTTACCAACGCATTCATTTCGCGAATCACTTGCGCCTGCCGCAGCGACCGACTGTGGCCGCGGACGCTCGGGATGACGCAGAAGGAGCAGCGGTTGTCGCATCCGTCCTGCACCTTGAGGTTGGGGCGAGTGCGACCGGATTCGTGATTTGCCGATTCATGATTCGCGGATTCGAAAACCGGAGCGGCCAGGAGTTCAGTGTGGGCGAAGATGTCGGAAACGAAGACCCGGTTCTCAGTCCTCAGTTCTCGGTTCTCAGTCAGAGTGGAGAGCGGAAGGAATGATGCATTTGAGCGAGCATTTTCCTCAAGCACGATTTCAGCAAGCTGATGCTTGTGCGAATTGCCGATCACTGCGGATACGCCGGGCAACTCCGCGATTTCTTGGGGAGCGCGCTGTGCATAGCATCCGGTAACGATGATCTTCGCCAACGGATTCTGACGCTGAACCCGCCGGATGGCGGCGCGCGCGTCCTGATCGGCGGAGTTAGTCACGGTGCAGGTATTCAAGATGACGAGATCGGCTTGTGCGGCTGAGGCCGCATTGAGCCCGCGTGCTTCGAACTGGCGCTCGAGGGCCGCGCCATCGGCCTGGGTGGCGCGGCATCCGAAGTTTTCTACGTGGTAGGTGGCCACGCGACTATCGTAGCGCAAAGCGCAGCCTGCGCCCAATGTCTCGCTGGCGTTCGTCGTCCCGCGTCGCCGTCCTGTGTCTTGCCAATCGGTCAGGATGCGGCAGCGGTCTTTTTCTGCGTGAAGCATTCGCGGCAGAAGATGGGACGTCCCTGCGTGGGGCGGAAGGGAACAGTCGTCTCCTTGCCGCACTGCGAGCAGGTCGCGCGAGTTTCTACGCGAGCGTAGTGGTGCCCGTTGCCCGGACTCGGCGGAGCCGAGAGAACGGCCACGCGTTTAGACTTGCAAGCCTTACAACGCTTGGGCTCGTTTTTGAAATGCTTGTCGTAGAAAAACAGTTGTTCCCCGGCGGTAAATACAAACTCGGCGCCGCAATCGATGCAGGTCAGTACCTTGTCCTGAAATTCCATTGAGGATGGCTCCCTTGTGCCCGTGCCGCGCCCGCCACTCGCGGGGAATGCGGGTGACGCAGAGCAAACACAGGTTTTGTTACATCCCCCCTCAAACTGCCCCTGGACTCGGCCCGCCACGTCCCTGGAACGGAGCGTGGATACAGCTTCTACTTAATGCCGAAGAATAATGAATGACGAGTATTGAATCCCTGCCGCAACTCTCCCTGGTAGGGGCCAGATCGAGCAGGGTCGCCCCGGGACGGGGCGACCCTTTAATGCTTAGTCTTACTCCTTCAAACCCTCAATCCTGTTCTTTGCGAACCTTCTTGCGAGCGCGCTTGCGAGCGAGCGCGGCTTTCACGCGTTTCTTCTCACCAGGCTTAAGGTAAAAGGAGTGGCGCTTCACTTCTTTAATAATGTCTTCCTGCTGCACCTTGCGCTTGAAGCGGCGCAGGGCGTTTTCGAGGGATTCACCCTCCTGCAGTCGAATTTCCGCCAAACCGACACACCCCCAAACCCGTCCGGATGGACCGAATAGTTATTACAAGGATTTGACTCGAAGTCAAGTGGGGTGGGTGAAAAAACTTGCACGGAAGCGCGCCTAGAGGCGCCTAATGGATCGAGCGATGATCTAGTTCAGCTTTAGGCGAAGGGCTTGGGCAAGCTTCCTCTGGTGCAAATCGAAGCTGTAAAGGCAGTCCACGCCTAATTCGAGGGCGGCTGCCACATGCAGAAGGTCAGCAGTGCGGGTGCCCAGCTTGGCGGCAGTTTGCCGGGAGAGTTGCTGGGCCCGTTCAAGAATGGCATCTGTTAGCCCGCGGAGTTGGAAGACTCCGTCGCGCAAATCCTTTTCAAACTCAACTAATGCCGACTGGGCCTGCGCTGTTGAAACTTCTTTGCGAAAAATTCTCAGTCCCATGGCATTGACGACTTCCAGTTCCCCAAAAGTCGTCAAGAAGCACTCCCCGGACGAACCTTGCATAGTGCGTGCCGCGCTGGCCGAGTTGGCATCGGGGCCGTAGAGGGACACAATAAAGCTGGGATCGGCGTAGACCTTCAATAGCGGCTCCGGTCGGAGGACACCAATGCGGCGCCGCTGACCGCGAGGACTTTGTCGCCATAGATGGTGCGCAGCCGCGCCAGGAAATCAGGGGATTTCTTTGGGGCTTCGGCACCGTCAGGGACCAGGCGAGCGATGACACGCCGGCGCTTGGTAATTTGAACTTCCTCACCCTGGTGCAGGAGGCGTTCAATTCTCTTGAACCCGTAGCGGAGGTCGCGAACCGAAGCTTTCTTCATGTGATACATTTTAGCATCACAAAGTAAAGTTTGCAAAATCCTACTCTCAGCAGCGCCCGCTCCAAGCCAACACTTTCCACACGAAGGGCTACTAGGCCCCCAAATACATGACGTGGACGTAAGTGCCGAGTCTCACGTTGTAAGCGAGATACCAGCCGAGGTGGTCGGGATCTTCGTAGATGACGATGTCATCGCTGTCCCAGAGCCAGTCGCCGCAGAAGCCAATGTCATAAGGAGCCACACTGAAATAGAAGCCGCCGAACCAGAACCGGTTGGGGCCGCCGCCGGCCAGATGCCAAACGTGCCCGCGGCCGAAGCCGCCGGTAAAGCGTCCGTGCTCCCAGGGATGATCGAGGTGGTAGTGAGGGTCGTCGGGGCCGGTGCCATGGCCGATCCATTTGCCATTGGAATGGACGTGAGGCGCGTCGGGATGTCCGGCCTTGTCGTTGAAGTGTGGAGATGCCGGCGCGGGATGTGCAGCCGGGGCAGGGCCGTGCGCTGGGATGTTCCTGGCACCACCACCGACATCATGATGTTGCGCGAACGCCGCAAGAGAAAACAGGCAGCAAACTGCCAGCAGTCCAATAAGTTTTTTCATGTGCATTCCTTTCTTTGAACGCCCGGAGGATTTTACTGATGGGACGGGTTGCGGCGCAATTAGGGCAGCGGTGGTCAATGGTCAGTGACCAGTGATCAGCTAACCCAGTGATCAGCTAACCCAGTGCCACGATCTCGCTTTGACTGGCCCCAGGCCCCTGACCCCTGCCTTCAGAATATAAGTTTCAGTCCGAGCTGAACTTGCCGTGGGGCAAAGGCGGCATTGGGCTTCAGGAAGCTCTGGGGCTGCTGGTAGTAGGCAGGATAGAAAACGCCATCGACATAAGCCGAGTACTGCTTGAATGTAGTGGCTTCAACAGTGAGTCCACTGGAAGTGATTTCGACGCGCTGGTTGTCGCGGTTGAAAAGGTTGAAAGAGTCAGCGGTGAACTCCAGGCGGTAGCCTTCAGCCACATGGATTTTCCGCACCAGCCGCAGGTCGGTCGAGGCGTAATCAGGACCGGTGAAGCCGTTGCGGCTATAGCCGGGAAGCCGGTCATTGTCGTAGTTCCCGTCCTGGTTGGGATCGCCGTCGACGGTCGCGTTGACCGGACGTCCGCTTCCAGCGGTCACGATGCTGGAAATTTTCCAGTCATTAAGCAAGTGGCCAAGGAATTCGTGCTCGCGATGGAAAGGCCGCGGCTCTACCGAGAACGCGGCCACGAAGCGGTTGCGCTGGTCGGTGACGCTGGGTCCGCGCTCGCCGTTGGGATCGTACGAATTCTGCACCGTGGCAGGTTCGCTTGCGACCAGCGCATCCTGCCCGTCGTCGATCGCGTGGGCGTAGGTGTAGGAAAGCCGAAGATAAGCGCCGCGCGCCATGCGCCGGTTGATGGAGAGAGTCAGTCCGTTGTAAACGCTCGACGCCGCGCTCTGAAATTCGTCGATCGAGCCCAGTTGAGCGATGGGGCGTCCCAGAGGATTGATGCATGGAGGAAACGGGCAGGTCAGCGATTGCGTGTACTGCCAGGTGGCAAAAGAATCGACGGTGTAGTATCCACCCTGAAAAATCGTTCCCGTGGAATCGAACAGCGGATAAGTCAACGCCACCGGCGGCGGAAGATTTACATCCAGCGCGCGGATGAGATGTTCGCCGTGCACGTAGAGATAAGAGACGGCGACGGTGGTTTGTCCGGCGACTTCGCGTTCGAAAGTCAGGCTGGTTTGCTGCACCCGCGGAGTCACAAAGTTAGGAGCGAACGCAGAGACATCGTTAGTCACCCCCTGCGTGAATCCGGCGGGAAGATTGCACGCAGCGGTCGTCGTCAGCGGGCAGCTAACCAGCGGGTTGGGATAAGTGGGAAAGACTTGATGGTCGTAATAGTTGGAAGTGTTGAGAAAAAGCTGAGCGTCGGTCACTCCGTTCTCAGTCGCGATGGCGGAGTTGTAGATCTGCGGAATGCGGACGTAGAACAATCCATAGCCCCCGCGAATCACCAGCGGATGAGTCTTGCCGATGGAATAGGCGAGTCCGGCTCGCGGGCCGAAGTTGTGAGGATTGAAAGGAACTTTCCCGGCGGGCGGGAATAGCGGGTTTGAAACCAGTCCGGCCGTGGTGAAGGTTTGCAGATCCCACCGGACGCCCAGGTTAACGGCGAGATGATTGGTGACGCGGATGGTATCCTGCGCGAAGGCAGCGTAGTCGTTGCTGTTGGGATTGGAGTGAGACGGACCAAAACTCTGCAGATAGTATTTCGGAACCGAGTGAGCATAAGCCCGGAGAGGAGTGAGCGGCAGCCCCGCTTCCATGGGTTCGAATGTGAATGGATCAACTTTGATGATGTCGAACAGATATTCGCCGCTCTGCTGGCTGGGAAAATAGTCGTAGATCCATGTGATGAGCGCGTCGCCGCCGAACTTGAAAGAATGGCGGCTGGTGTCGAAGCTGAGAGTTTCGGCAAGCTGGCCGCGATGTTCGCGCGTGGCGCGAGGAAGTTGATCGGAGCGTCCAATGCCATCGATGATGTCGGTAACCTTGACCAGGGTGTCGTTGGTGTTGGTGAAGGACTGGCGCAGGTCGCGTGAAAACTGGGCGCGGAAATGGCTGATAATCCGCGGGGTGAGGCCCGAGATGAGAGAAACGGAACCAGTGTCGGTGGAAACGTCCTCCGTGCCATTGTCAGAGATGGAATCGTAGGTGACGGGGCTCGCAGGATCGAGAAACACGTTGTTCGATCCCCAGTAGCGCGAAGAATTGTAACGCAGGGCGAGCTGATTGCGTGGTGTGAGATTGATATCGAGCTTGGCATAGGAGGCGTTCCCGATCTGCGCGGCGGGGTAAGATCCAGCGAGTGAACTCAGTTGCGCAGCGGCCGCGAAGACCAGAGCCTGGTCGCTGGCCTCGTAGTCACCGGGTGAATAAGGTCCGGTGCCAGCCTGGGGCACAACCTGCATGGAGCCGTCGAGAAATTCAACAACATCAGGCACGTGGAAGTAGTGCTGATCGAATCCGGCAAAGAAAAAGATTTTATTTTTCATGAGCGGACCACCGAGAGTGGCACCGCCTTGCTGCTGCTCACTGTGCGGCTTGAAAGACATGAAGGGAGTAGCGGCGCCGCCGAATGCGCTGTCGCGAATGTAATAGAGACCAGTGCCGTGCCAGTGGTTAGTTCCGGACTTGGTCACGACGTTGACGACCGCACCTCCGGCGCGTCCCATCTCAGCCCCGTAGGAATTAGAAGAGACGCGGAACTCCTGCACCACTTCATTCGAGAACTGGTAAGGGGCGCGATAGAGCCCACGGGCCTGCGCGAAGAAGGCATTGTTGAAGTCGCCGCCATCAACTAGGAAGCTGTTCTGGAATCCGCGCAGTCCGCCGAAAGAGAGATCGCCGTTGGTGGCGGAAGTCAGGCTGCGCGGATCCTGAGTCACGCCGGGCGAGAGCAGCATCAGATCGGAGAAGCGCCGCCCATTGAGCGGGAGATCGCCGATGGCCCGTTCATCAAGCAGCGTCGAGACGGCCGTGGACTCAGTGTCAACCAGGGCAGGAGCGCCGCTGACGGAGACGTGTTCGAGCGCTCCGGCAACGCTGAGCCGGAATTGGAGTTCTGCAGCAGCGCCCACATCTACATGCAACTGTGGAGTGATCTGCGGCGACATATCCTGCGCAACGACGCGGGCAGAGTAGTCCCCGGGCGGCAGCAGGTCGATCGCGAACCGGCCTTCCGCGTCAGACGTGGCGGAGTAGCGGGCGCCCGTCGCCGTGCTGACGACCGCGATGGTGGCTCCGGGAATGCGCAGATCGTGAAGATCGACGACTGTCCCATGAATGGCCCCGGTAGCGGCATCCTGGGCGGACGCGTGCGACCACAACACTAACGGTAATACGAATGAGGAGAGAATCAGGACGCAGAACGACGCCCGCAGCATAGAAGTGCCACCTGTGGTTAGGATGAAGCTCGGAGGCGTGACTCCCGCCGGGTCCGGAGTCGAGCGGGTGGGAAACCAGATTCCTTTGTAGCATGTAGGAATGGGTTGTGGCGGTGACGTCGGGTAGTTCTTTTTGGGATGAGTGCCGGAGTGGGAAATCTGCTTTACCAACAGCCATAGCGGCGTGCTATGTTCAGTGTTCGCTCAGCAGGTATGCGCAGATCATGATTCGATCGTTTAAGGGCATGAAGCCGGTGATTCCAGCGACCTGTTACGTCGACGAGTCGGCGCAGATTATTGGCGACGTAGTGCTCGGCGAGCATGCCTCGATCTGGATGAATGCGGTGCTGCGCGGCGATGTATATGCGATCCGCATCGGCGCGCACTCCAATGTGCAGGACTGCAGCGTGCTGCACGGCATGAAGAACCAATACGGCGTGACCATCGGCGAGTACGTCACGGTAGGGCATTCGGTCACTCTGCATGGATGCGTAATCGAAGACCGCTGCCTGATCGCCATGGGATCAGTGATTCTAAACGGCGCAAAGATTGGAGCGGGATCAATTATTGCCGCCGGAACGCTGATTCCCGAGCGGACGGTGATCGAGGCGCGCTCCTTGTGGATGGGGTCTCCAGGAAAGTTCAAACGAAAACTAGACGCCGGCGAGGAAGAGACGATCATGAGATACGCCCGGAATTACTTAGGCTATACAGAGGAGTATCTGCGGGAACAATAGCGGTCTGTCATCCTAAGCGGCAGGAGTTGTCATCCTGAGCCGAGAAAACCGATTCGCTTTGCGAATCGGTTTTCGAAGTCGAAGGACCCCTTTCACGCATGCGCAGCGACGGGCGCGGCAGGGCGTTCTCCCGGTGCTCTCGATGAGGCGAGGAAATGCGGAGAGAACTCCCAGGAAACTGCGACTTGTCTTCCGCAAAGCGGAAGACAAGCCTCCGCTCAGGATCACACTCGAGGGAATGAATGATTAAAGCAGTCCGAGGAACGCGAGACTTGCTGCCGCCGGAAACGGCGCTGTGGAATTTTGTGGAGTCGGCGGTGCGCGATGTCTTCCGCGCCTACAACTTCCAGGAAATTCGCACGCCGATCTTCGAGTCCACAGAATTATTCGCCCGCGGCGTCGGCGAAGACACCGACATCGTCGCGAAAGAGATGTATACGTGGGAAGATCGCGGCCGGGCCGAAAGCGATAAAGGGCAGTCTCTCACCCTCCGCCCCGAGGCCACTGCGGGCATCGTGCGCGCCTACATTGAGCACAAACTCGGCGACCGCGGTCTGAATAAGCTCTACTGCATCGGCCCCATGTTTCGGCGCGAGCGCCCGCAAAAAGGCCGCTACCGGCAGTTTTATCAGATCGATGCTGAAATCATTGGCCCGCCTTCGGCCGGAAGCGAATCTCCGGCGCGGGATGCGGAAGTTCTCGAGATGCTGGCGACCCTGCTCGATCGCCTCGGCATCAGCGGCTGGACTCTCGAACTGAATTCGGTAGGCTGCCCGAACGACCGCGCCGCCTTCAATGAAGCTCTGCGCAAGGCTCTCGATCCAGTCAAAGACAAGATGTGCGCCGATTGCCAGCGTCGCGCCGTCACCAATCCGCTGCGCGTCTTCGACTGCAAGGTCCCCGAGGATCAGCCGATCATCAACACGCTCCCGCGCATCAGCCAGTTTCTCGACGAAGGCTGCCGGAAGCATTTCGAGGCAGTACAGGAAATCCTCACCAAAGTTGGAGTTCCATTTTCACTAAACGATCGCCTGGTGCGCGGCCTGGATTACTACACGCGCACCGCATTTGAATTCACCCATGGCGCGCTCGGAGCGCAAAACGCGATCCTCGGCGGCGGCCGCTATGACGGGCTTTCCGAAGCGCTCGGCGGACCGCCAGCCCCCGGAATCGGCTTCGCGATTGGCGAAGACCGCCTCGTCATGTCGCTGCAGGAGTCGGCCGACAGTGTGGTAAACAAGCCGGATGTCTACGTAGCTCCGCTAGGCGCGGGGATGAACGCCGAAGCCGCCCGCCTGGCGCGCGAGTTGCGCCGCCATGATCTAATCGTAGACTTGGGAGACGAGACCTTCCGGCTGAAGAAGTCGTTCGAGGCCGCAACCAAAGCAGGCGCGAAATACATTTTGATCGTGGGCGAGAACGAAGTGAAGGCGGATGCTTTCGCCCTGAAAAACCTGGCCACAGGCGAGCAGGTTTCAGTGCCGCGCGCAGATTTGCCGCGGAAGATTCAGGAGTAGCTGAATAGACAGTCGGCGATTTATCGGGGAGGGAGATTTCATGAAGCTGGCTTGGGTGATGTGCGCGATCTTGTCGTTGGGAAGCATAATTCCATGTGCGGCCCAGCAAGCCGCGCCTGCCAAGGCTCTCAGTCCGCTGGAGCAGACGCTGCTCTCCGGCGAAAAGGATTTCCTCGCCGCCGCGAAAAAAGGCGACCCTGCATTCTTCAGGCGAACTCTGTCCGCGGATTTTTCCTTCGTCGGCTTCGACGGGCAGCTCTACGAACGCCAGGACATGATCGACCAGTTCGCAGGTGGCGGCGTCGATTTGCAGCCCTATAGCATGAAGGTTGTAAGCGCCGGCGACGCGGTCGCGATCGTGACTTACGACGTGATCGTCCGCGTCCCACCCGAAGAGGACCAGGGCCCGCCGCCGCGCTACCAGCACTGGACTTCGGTGTGGGAAAAGCAGGGAGACGCTTGGAAGCTGAAGTTTCAACAAACCACGCCAACGCATTGGGGAGACTGGTAGAAATCCCGCCTCCAGCTGTGATCTCGGTTTTTGCGCTTCCAGTTTGCGGCGGCGAACGTCAAACCTAAGGCAGTTCGATGAGTGGTCGAGAGAATCTGCGAGGTGATTGCGCGAGGTGATTAAGATGAAACGAGCGGCAATAATCCTCTTAGCAGGGCTGGCGCTGGCGGCCGTGGCGCTGGCGCAGGAGACTATGCCCAAGCCTGCCCCCGAAATCAAAAAGCTCGACCTGCTGACTGGTTCCTGGGTGTTGGAGGGAGACGTCAAGCCCAGCGCGATGGGGCCCGGCGGCAAGATCACCGAGAATGAAAAGTGCGAGTGGATGGAAGGCGGATTCTTCCTCGTCTGTCACGTCGAATTCAAAAGCGCCAACTCGGGCACCGGCACAGGCCTCGCCGTTCTCGGCTATTCCACCACCGACAAGGCCTATACCTATCGCGAGTTCAACAGTTGGGGCGAGTTCGAGGATTCAAGAGGCACGCTCGACGGCGACACCTGGACCTGGACCAGTGACGAAAAAATGGGCGACAGCATGGGCAAGGGCCGCTTCACTATGAAGTTTACGTCGCCCGGTCTCTATACCTTCATCTATGAGATGTCGCCCGACGGCGCGAAGTGGACCACCGAAGTCGACGGCAAGGCCACGAAGAAATAGCTGAGCCGCCACGCCGATGTGGGGACAGCCGCCCTCGGCTGTCCGTCGAGCGAAGCTCGACCTCAGGCTCCCACAGTTTATAATCTTTGATTCGGCTTTCCGCCGCATCCTCACTGTAAGGACACAGCTTGCTCGACTTCCTAGGCGATCTTCGACGAACGCACATGTGCGGAGCGCTGCGTCCCTCCGACGCCGGCAAAAAAGCCACGCTCATGGGATGGGTCAACAAGCGCCGCGACCTTGGCAGCCTCATTTTCGTCGACCTGCGCGACCGCACCGGAGTCACGCAGGTCGTAATCAACGCCGAGCGCGACGCGGCGGTCCACAAAAAAGCGGAGGCCCTGCGCAACGAGTACGTGATTGCGGTAACGGGCACAGTTAAGCTGCGCGACGCAAGCACGGTGAACAAGAATATCGCGACCGGCGAAGTGGAACTGGTGGCAGAAGAGTTGCGGATTCTGAACGAGTCGAAACTGCCGCCGTTCCTGCCTTCCGACACCGCGCTCACCAATGAAGAAACGCGCCTGAAATATCGCTACATCGATCTCCGGCGCGACGTGATGCAGTTCAACATCGAACTGCGGCACAAGGTGGCGAAGGCAATCCGGGATTATCTGTCATCGCAGGGATTTTTCGAAATTGAAACCCCGTTCATGACGCGGTCGACGCCGGAAGGCGCGCGCGATTATCTGGTGCCGAGCCGCGTGCAGCCGGGCACGTTCTACGCCCTGCCGCAGTCGCCGCAGATGTTCAAGCAGATCCTGATGATCTCCGGCTTCGACAAATATTTTCAGATCGTGCGCTGTTTCCGCGACGAAGACCTGCGCGCCGACCGGCAGCCGGAGTTCACCCAGATCGATTTGGAAATGTCATATCCCCAGCCGGAGCGCGTCTGGGAGGTGGTGGAAGGGTTTCTGACTGCAGCTTTTGCCGCGGCCGGGCACGCCATCAAGACGCCGTTTCCACGCATGGATTACGACGAAGCAATCCGGCTGTATGGCATCGACAAGCCCGACCTGCGCCTTCCGGCATTCACCGACGTGCGGGAATGTTTTGCGCCGGAGAATTTGCAGGAACTGGCGATCAATCCCAGTCTGCCGGTGATTGCGATTCGCACGCCGAAGGTAGGCGAGCTTTCGCGCAAAGAACGCGATGACATCAAGCCCATGTTCCACTCCAAGGGCGGAGCGAAAATATTTGAAGACTTCAAACGCATCGCGAACAAGTTTCCCGAAGCGGCGGCCGCGATCGCAAAAAAAACCGGCATGGAAGAGAGCGATCTGATCGTGCTGGTTGCAGGGTCAGCGCAAACTGGGTCAGCGCAAACTGGGTCAGCGCAAACTGGTTCGGCGCAAGCTGGGTCGACGCAAGCTGCGCCGCAGGCACATCAAAAGGTTACGCCGCAGGAGCTGGCGATCTACGCCTCGGCGGGCCTGCTGCGTCTCGCATTGGCGCAAAAGTATGCCGAAAAGCATGGAATCTTCAAGAAGACCGGAGACGCGGCAAAAGACTTCCGCTTCCTGTGGGTCACAAACTTCCCTATGTTCGAGTGGGACGAGGGCGAAAAGACCTGGATGGCAGCGCATCATCCCTTCACCTCGCCGCACGAAGAAGACATGGCGAAGCTCGAGTCGGGAGTGGAGGCATTGCACGATCCGCTCTCGCCGCTCAGCGCGGTGCGCGCGCTCGCCTATGACGTGGTGCTGAACGGCACCGAACTGGGCTCCGGGTCGATTCGTATCCACCGCCAGGATGTGCAAAGCCGAATCTTCCGAGCGCTGGGCATGACGGAAGAAGAAGCGCGCGCGCGTTTCGGATTCTTTCTCGAAGCCCTCGAATACGGCACCCCTCCCCACGGAGGAATCGCGCTAGGTCTCGACCGCATCGTGATGATCCTTGCGGGAGCCGAGAGCCTGCGAGAAGTAATTCCATTCCCGAAGACAGCGCGGGCCGTCGATCTGATGGTCGATGCGCCCACGCCGGTGAGCGAGAAGCAGTTGAAGGAGTTGGGGATTACAATTCGTAAGTCGAGGGAATGATGCCGCCGCCAAGCAAGCTTGCTCGGGTCATTGCGTACGGCCTGGGGGTCACCCTGTTTGCTTTCGTCTGCCTCGCGCTGTCGCTAGCTTTTGCGGCTCGCTCCATGCGACTCGATTTCCACTTCTCACAGGCAGACTGGCAACCGTTTGCTACTACATTCAAGTCGACTTTGAGCAATTTTTTTGTGGTCAGGCGCCCCGCACCGGGATCCGATCAGACGAAGTTCCCTGACCTTCAGCACGACCCGGATGCAGTCCGGAAAAATGCGAAACTTTTCGAGGCGTGGACGGCGTCAATGAAGCTAGGGTCTGCGACGCTGAAGAGTACTCCGGGTGGAAATTGGGTACGAAGCAGCGCTGATGCCGACTATGTTGCCTCGCAAGATCGCGTTGATCCTTGGGATCATACCTTTTGTCTCTTGCGTCGCGGCGACGACGTGCTGGTAGTGAGCGGGGGACCGAAGGCACCGAACTCCCCGTCCTGCCGAGACATTCGGCTCCAGGCTAAGGATCTTGTAGAGTTGCCGCGCCGGAAGCTTCTTGAGAGCCCAGCGGGGTACCTCATGCTCGTTGTCAATAAGGCCCATGCCGATCAGTGAAACTTTGCGTCTGCTAAACCCCGCTCCACTCCATCCCGCATAAACGCAATCGTGGAGAAATCCACAGCCACCATGTGACATCTAACCTTGCGCCCGACTCCCCATCCGTCTGATACTGAATCCAAATCTCTACACGCTCTCTGACAACCGAATAGCAACGGTTAAGCCCAGTCGATCCAATATTTTGCGGACAAATTCTTTCGAATCAAGATTTTAGTCAGACTCACGACAGATCAAGGCCTCGCAAGTCGCTGATTCGAGAGAATTAAACAGATTCGATCTGTAATTTTTTTGATCTGAATCGGAAGGATAGCAAGGCCCGGAACCGCAACAATCGCCAACTATTTTTTCAGGCGGGAAACCGCCAACTCTTCCACGCGCGCCAGCACCTCATCCTCGCTCAGCTTCGTCGAGTCGATGACCACCGCGTCTGCGGCCGCTTGCAGCGGCGAGGTTGCACGGGTGCGGTCGCGGTGGTCGCGTTCGCGCAAGTCGGCGGCCACCTTCGCGGCTACTTCGCCTTTGATCTTCTGCTGCTCCATGCGCCGCTGCTCGCGCACGACCGGGTCAGCATCGAGAAAAATCTTCAGGTCGGCGTCGGGAAAAACTTTGGTGCCAATGTCGCGGCCTTCCATCACCACACCACCGCCCGCCCCCATTTCCCGCTGATGCGCCACCATCCACGCGCGCACGCCGGGATGCACGGAGACGCGCGAGGCCGCCTCAGTTACATCGCGCTCGCGAATGCGATCGGAAACATCGCGGCCATCAAGCAAGGTTCGGTTCCCACCGACCGTGGGCTCAAGCTGAATGCGCGACTCCTCGGCCAGCTTGACCAGCGCGGGTTCGTCATCGAACGAGATGTCATGGTCGATGGCTTTCAGCGCGAGGGCGCGGTACATCGCCCCGCTCTCGAGATTGACGTAGCCGAGCTTGCGCGCCAGGCGGGAGGCAATGGTGCTCTTGCCTGCGCCCGCCGGGCCATCGATGGCAATGATCAGTTTGCGGGGAGAGTGATTGTGAGCGTGATCGTTCATTCTGCGAGTAGACGATTGTACACGGAGAATAAGACAGCAAGGCGAAGGCTCACTTGGCCGCGCGATGCGGCCGGACGGAAGCCACGACCGGCTCCTTCGCCGGAGTGATCTGCAGCATCGATCTTCCGCTGACGTGAACAAAGCTCAGCTCGCGGGCCGCCAGCAGCGCGTTTACAGCTTCTTTCACACGGGAGCGGGCCACGAAGTTGCCGAAGAAAGTTTCGAGATCGGTCTGCTCGGCGGCGATCACGCAGTCGAGATATTTCGAGAGCAGCGCCGAGAGCGCCTCCGGCACCGAAAGTCCCACGCCTTCGCGGACGGCATCAGGCGCCCAGCGGTAGAGGAGATCCCAGAACGAGCCTTCGCTCGGCTTGTAGTCGACGCGCGTGATGCGCAACTTTGCGAGCAACTCGCCCAGCGCCTTGTCCAGCGCGGCCAGCGAAACGCTGCCGCCGAGCGCTTCCTGCAGCTTTGGTTTCGAGATGGGGCCGTTGCGCCGGATCAGCTCAAACGCATCGCAAGCCAGCGGCGAGTAGGGAGAGCGCGGTCCTTGCTTGGGCGCGAGCTTGGGATTGCGTTCGCCCACCAGGGCATAGAAAAATGGAAAGACAGAAGCCGCGACAAGAAATGCATTGTTCTCGTTAAACAAATTTGCCTCGTAGGCCGCGCGTTCGCGCAGCAGACGGACCATCATCTCGGTCGCGGCCAGCGCCCGCGGATCGGAGTAAGCATGCTGCCACGTGGGCAGGCGATTGTCGGAGCCGACGAAGGCTCCGATGAAGGTGGGCACGGGCATGGTGGGGCGCACGGGATACATCAAACAGAATCCCACAGTCTCGACAAAGGCGCGCGCCTCCTCAATGGTGCGGATGGGCTTGCCATCGAGGCGCCACTTTTCGCTGCGGAGTTGCTGTAGGTCCTGGTCGGTCATAGACAGCTGTCAGCTATCAGCTCTCAGCTTCTAACTCGCAATCGCTCACGGTTTGCTGAGAGCTGAAAGCTGATGGCTTCCCTGAAAGCTAGATTCTCTTAAACGCCTTCTGAATGTCCTTTACAGAATACCGCAGGACGACCGGCCGGCCGTGCGGACACGACATGGGATGGTCGGTTTTCGCGAGTTCGGCGAGCAGCCAGTCCATTTTATTTTGCTCGAGCGGCATGTTGACTTTGATCGCTGCGTGGCAGGCGATGGAGGCGGCGATGCGGGCGCGAATCTTTTCCAGGTTCAGCGACTGCTCTTCGCGCGAGATTTGATCGAGCAGTTCGTGCAGCATGTGCTCGACCGCAGCTGCGTCTACGCCGGCGGGCGCGACTTTCACGGCGACGCTGCGCGCGCCGAAAGGCTCGGCCTCGAAGCCGTTGTGCTGCAGTTCATCGGCTATTTCGGAAAATACAGCTTGCTGCGCCGGGGATAGTTCGAGCACGATTGGCATGAGCAGGCGCTGGCTCTCCACTTTCTGCGCCGTGCGCTGCCGCAGGATGCGCTCGAACAAAACGCGCTCGTGGGCTACGTGCTGGTCGACGATCCAGAGGCCATCTTCGTTGACGGCGAGGATGAAGGAATTGCGGATCTGCCCTAGAGGCCGGAGCGTGGATAGCGCGGCCAGCGTGGTCTCTTCTTCTTCGGTGTCAAGCGCGGGGGCGCAGCCGTTGTCTGGAATCGAGTCTGGAATTGTCTCTGGGATCGCTTCTGCGAAGCGGGTTTCGAGGCCTCGCGCTACCGGGATCGCGGCGTTGGCCTCGACTGCGATTCCACCTTCGAACTGGAAGCGCGCAGAAATCTGTGGGGCTGACGGGGCTTGCAGAATGAAGCCGCTCGCGGGTTGATACAGTGGGCGCGCGGGCGCGCCCGAAGCGAGGTCTGCCGAGGCGAGGTCTGCCGAGGCTGGGTCCGAGGGCGGCTCCCATTCTCTTGCGCCTGGGGTCAGGCCTGAAGTGGCGGTGGCGTGGGCGTGAATTTCGGTGGTGAACTGCGGCGCGGGACGCGCCTTCATCAAAGCGGCGCGCACGGTGTCGCGGACAAAATCGTGCATCACGCTGGGTTGCCGGAAGCGGACTTCGGTTTTCGAGGGATGGACGTTGACATCGACCTCGCCCGGCGGCAATTCGAGAAACAGCAGCACCACCGGGTAGACCGTGGGGGGAATGATGTTGCGATACGCTTCGGTGAGTCCGTGCTGGACGAGGCGGTCGTGAATCAGCCGACCGTTGACGAAGATGAAAATCGAATTGCGATTCAGCTTCTGGATCTCGGGTTTCGAGACGAACCCGTGGAGGCGCATCTCGCCGGGCTCTGCCGGGCTGGCGGGATTGCCGTCTTCATCTTCTTGTTGGCGTCGCCACGGCGGGGGTTGGGGCAGGCCTACGCGCTCGAGCGGTTGCACAGCTGCGACGGAAATCAACTGATCTAGAGTTTCCTTGCCGAAGATCTGATAGACGCGTTCGCTGTATCCCGCAACGGGCGGGGCTACCAGCATGGCGTTGGTGGCGGAATGCAATTCAAAATGTTTTTCGGGATGGGCCAGGGCGTAATGCGTTACCAGCGACGCGATGTGGGAGAGTTCGGTGGATTCGGCTTTCAGAAACTTTTTTCGTGCCGGAGTATTGAAGAAGAGATCGCGCACTGTGATAGACGTGCCTACGGGAAGTCCCGCTTCTTCGACGCGCGCCATCTTGCCGCCGTTGATTTCGAGGATGGTTCCGGCTGAGGCAGCTTGTTCTGTCGACCCTTGTTCGTTCGAGGCAGCGGCGCGGGTTTCGAGGTGCAGGCGGGAGACCGAAGCGATGGACGGGAGAGCCTCGCCGCGAAATCCCAGCGTCGCCACGCTCAGCAGATCTTCGGCGTCTTTGATCTTTGATGTGGCGTGGCGTTCGAAGGCGAGCATGGCGTCGTCGCGCACCATGCCGCATCCGTTGTCAGTGATCTGGATCAGCTTTTTGCCGCCAGCTTCGATGTTGATTTTGATGCGGGTCGCGCCTGCGTCGAGCGCGTTCTCGAGCAACTCCTTGACCACCGAGGCCGGGCGCTCGACCACCTCGCCGGCGGCGATTTTGTTGGCAACGTGCTCGGGGAGTACGTGGATGCGGCCCATGAAGCAGTTCTCAGTTCTCGGTTCTCACTTCTCAGTTGCTGTGGGGACAAGGTCAGTTTCGCAGATGGTGGGGCGGAAGGCAAAGATCGGGGTGGCACGGAGGGTGGGGTCGGGCCTTTGGTCCTGCGGTTAAAGGCCGCCGGCGGTGCGGGGAAGAAGTAAGAGGCACGGGAGTGGGGCGGGAACTCCTTGCGGGGCTTGTTTGTGGCCGCCGGTGGGTAAGGGGTCCTTCGACTGCGCATGATCGTCCTTTGGACGATCATGCTCCGCTCAGGATGACAAAGCGGCTGGGTTCGACCTAGTTCCCCATCCAGGCCTAGTTTTCGGTGGGTTCGACTTTGGATTTTGGTGGGGGTAGGGATCTGGCTGGCTTCGACGGGGTCGGTGGAGTTGGGGGCGTCGCAACTGCTGGCTTGGTTGAGGCTTTGCGAATCTCGATGCCGTCGTGCTCGTTGTTGAGCACGATGTGGGAAGAGCCGTTGCCTACGGTGCCGGTGGCTTTGGCCTCGTGCTCGCTGTTGTCAATCTTCAGCTCGGGGAAGTCGGACTGGATTTCTCCGTCGCGGGTTTGGGCGTCGAGGTGGAAGCCGGCTTTGTCGGGCACGCTCAGATTGATGTCGCCGTTGCGGCTGTCGATCTGTACGTTGCCGAGCGAGCGCATGGAGACTTCGATGCCTCCGTGTTCATCCTGCACGCGCACGTCGCCGGAGACATCTTCGAGGCGAATTTCTTTGGAGCGCGTGGCCAGGTGCAACGGCCCGGTGATCTGGTCGGCGTGCAGGTCGTCGGAATCGAGATCGAGATCGCCATCAATGCGGGAGAACTCGAGCTCGGTGCGGGAAGACTTGAAGGCGACGCTTTTGCTGATGCGGGCGAGTTTGACGCTCTCCTGGAATTCGCCGTCGAACTGAGCGGCGCCTTTGATGTCGGTCACGGAAACTTCGTTCAAGCGGCCGTCGATGTGGACGTCGCCGGTGATCTGTTCGACCTTGGCGGAACTTCTTTCAATAGTCAGGGTCACGTTGCCAGTGACGTCTTCCACGGAAACTTCGCCGTGCTGGTTATTGATCTCGACCTGGCCGTCGCGGCCGGTCACCGAGACCTCACCCCGGCGCGAAGTTATTTGCAGCGCCATCTTGCGGGGAATGGAGATGTCGAGATCGGTCTGGATGGAGTGGTTGCCGGCGGCTTGCGTTCTGGCGTCGAGAGTCAACACGTTTCCGGCCGAGGTGATCGCCGGCTTGGTCGCCGCATTGTATTTGTCGGCATCGCTCTGGCTTTCGGCGCCAACCTTTTTGCGGACAGTGACCGTGATTTTGTTGTCGTCAGAGGGGGTGACGCGGACCGCGCCGTGATCGTCGTTGACGCGCAGGGTGGTAGTGGCGGGCGGGACATCCTGTTCGAGATGGTCGTCGTAGTTGAAGGTCTCGCCGAAAATGTTGTCCAGGTCGCTGTCATCGATATTGATATTGTTGCGGAATTGCTCCCACTGGACGCGCGAGGCCTGGGTGGCCATCAGTCCGCAGAAAACGATGAAGATGACGAGACAGACTCCGCCGAAGCCGATGCCGCGGGCGGGAACGCCGTCGCGTTGGGCTTGCTGATACTCAACCAGCTTGATGACGCCCCAGAGGATCAGCAGCAGAGGCCAGTAGTGCGCGAACAGAGTTCCGAGGCGCATCCAGGAAATCAGGTGCAGGTTGCCGAGCAGGAAAATGAGGCCGAGGATGATCAGAACCAACGGTCCGGCAAAAGAGCGGCGGCGATAGCGAGGTGGAAGAGGCGCGACCGGAGGCTGGGTTGGGCTAGGCTGAGTTGGGCTAGCCATGGTGCACCTCCCCGGAAGAAGATGTTGGTGCCTGATTAGAGGGCGGATTAGACGAAGGATCCGAGAAAGCCGGTGGTGGAGGCGGCGCTACTCCCACTCCTGGAGGCGGCGGGGGCACCGGAGGCAGCGGGCCAACGTGGCCGACGGACGAGGCACTACTCTGCAGCAGCTTGACGATGCCGACCACCAGGATCCAGGCCGGCCAGGTTCGGTGCAGTTCGGCAATGTTCAAACTGTCGAGCAGGAACAGGATGCCGGTGGTCAGCACCATAGCCGGTCCCATCATGCAACGCGTCATGCAGCGGCCGCAACCGCACGAATGTTGGGCGCGCTCATAGTTGCGATAAAACATCCAGCCGCCGAGAAAGATGAGGATCAGAGGCCACAGGCGGTCCAGGCCAGTTTCGAAGATTCTCATCGTGTGCAGCAGGAACAGAAGGCCGAGTCCGATGAGAACGATGGCGCCGACCGGCACTTTGCCGGCGTCAAACTTCTCGCCCATGCTGAAGGTCTGGCCCAGGCCCATGGGATCGGGCGCGGGCTGGCCTTCCTGAAGAGCGCGGGCGGTGCGGACGGCGTCGATGATCTGGTAGACGTAGAAGAAGGCGATGCCGAGGCCGAAGATCCAGTCCCAGTTGCCGGCGTGGTCGGAGGCGAAGATGAGCATTACGAAGATCAGCAGGTGCGCCAGTCCCTTGGCGTATTGCGAGCAGTAGACTGCGCCCACGCCGAAGGGAAAGAATCCGGCGAGGATGCCGGCTACTGCGGGGTTGGGGCCGGAACCTGAAGGCCTGGGGCCAGTTCCCCCGGGTGTGAACACGGCTTGCGGGGGCGCGAATCCGGCGGCCGCGACCGTGCCATCGAGACGAGCGGCGAGGCAGGGCTCGCAATAGACGACTCCGCGGACGTCGCGGGTGCAAGCCGCGCAGAGCGGCTTGCCGCAAGTGCGGCAGAAAGCGACCGCGGCAATGTTGCTGTGGTTGGCGCAGTTCATACGAACCTCCTGTATGTGGTCACCGACACTACAGACGGATCGTTGATAGACGAATCGTTTACAGACGAATCCACAGGCGCGCAGGCCAGAACCAGATGGTTTTCGGTCTGGCTGTAATTGCGCTCCTGTTTCTGCTCGGGCTGTTCGGTTGTGTCGTTCTTGGGATCTTTCTTGTCGTTATTCTTTTCCGGCGCGGGTTCGGCGGCGGGTGCGACGTTGCGCTTGAGTTCGCGCACGCGCGATTCCACCTCGTAGACCAGCCGGATGTTTTCGTAATAACGGACCACGCGGGCCTGCGTGTTGTAGTACGTGTGCCGCAGGACCGTGGGCCGCAAGCTGAGCTGGCGCAGGTCGGCGGGTTTCACGCCGAGCACGCTCAGGGCGACCGACAGCGAGAAGAACGCCATGCCAAATGACATGGCGAACCGCGGCTGCCGGACCGTGCCCCAAATGGGTTGCAGCGCTTGCGAAGCCCAGGCTTGCAACTTCTCAAGCCAGGAAACGCCGGGCTGCGACGCGGGCACGTTCACCCGCAGGCGTTGGGTGTCAACGCCCGTTGTGGATGCCAGAATATTGTTGACCAGACTGACTGGAGGCTCCACCTCCGTGAGATCCTTCAGCCAGTTGCGGCCGGCCGTGACATCGGCGAGCAGCGGCCCGCACGCGGAACAACTCCGGGCGTGGGCCTGGAAGGTGTCGAGTTGAGCGCCGGTCAGAACGCCATCGAGGGCGTCGCTGAGGAGCGTGTCAAACTCGTGACACTGCATTCCGTGATTTGTGGTGTCGTTTTCTATGTGATCTGGCATCACATCACCTGCCTATAGGTACGTTGCAAGAGGCGGGCAAGTTCCGCCCGGCCACGATTTATTCGAGATTTCACAGTGCCCTCCGGTACCTTCAAAACGGTTGCGATTTCACGATAGTCAAAATCCTGTAAGTCCCTTAAAATCACTGCCTCACGAAGCTCCGGCGAGAGCCTGGCGAGGGCGGCGTGAATGCTTTCGGCGACCTCGCGGCGGCGGACGTGCTGGTCGGGAGGCGCGGATTGGTCCTGAATTTGCTCGCTGAGGGGTTGAGCGTCTTCATGGGATGAGGATGCGGCGTCGAGCGAATCGGTGATGCGGTCCTGCTTGGTCTTGCGGAAATGGTCGACCAACAGGTTGCGGGTGATGGTGGTGACCCAGGTGACGAAGGCTCCCTTGGAGCTGTCGTAGGTTGGGAGCGTGCGGTAGATCTTGATGAAGACTTCCTGGGCGAGATCTTCGGCGTCGGTGGCGGATCCGGCGAAGCGGAAGCAGATGTTATAGATACGGCGGTTGTAGGTCTGGACGATTTCTTCCCAGGCAGCGGCGTCGCCGGCAACACAGCGGCGGACCAGCATCGCGACTACCTGAACATCTTCCAAGAAAGCTCCCCTGGAACTGCTGTCGGCTGTCAACTTTCAGCTATCAGCTTTCAGCTAAAGTCAGACTCTTGAACTGGCTCACAAGACAGTACGCGGATGTAGTGCTGTAAGTTCGCGGCGTCCGCGGCGCTCGAAATGTGAAACAGGGCATTGTAGCAGCGAGGGATGCGGGGGAATTTCGGGGCGGACGGGAAGGCTGCTTCGGTTGCGCTGGCTCGTCTTTTCTCCGGCAAGAAAAAAGAAGTGGCGCACCGGAGTGCGCCATGAGTTGAACGGGATTTTATGGGCACAGCCGGATTATTTCGGCTGTGCCCTTTTCTGGAACAGGCTACCAGCGTTTCGCCTGGGCTTTGACCGGACGCGCCACTGTGGGTAATCCGCTTAGCGATCCCTGAACCTCGAGGGGGCCAACGAAAACGCTATCCAAGTCAAATTCAAGCCAGAACAACTGTGAGGCGCTGGCCTGATAGATGATCGCGTCGAAGCTGGTGTAGGGGCTGGTGCCGATTGAAGCTGTCAACGAAGCCCCTGCCGGCGGCGACAACAAGGTGAAGCGCCCAGCGTTTACCGTGTCTGGGGTTGGGGTTCCGGTGAATGTACCGGGTCCAAACGAGCCCCCCGCAGCCAGCGTCTCGAATGGATCGCTGATCTCTGCGTTGATGCTCAAGGCACCGCCTGAGGCCATGGTTCCCTGAGAGACCATGTCGAACTCGCAGCCGTCGCAGACGTTGATGCCGAGCAAGGCGTTGAAATCCTGCCATGCAGCGGTGTAGGTGCCGTTGAAATCCGTGCTGGTGGGGTCGGTTTGCGGAATCGCGACTCCTGTGCCGCCGGCAAGAGCATCGTCAGTGTCAAGAAGGAGAACGCCGCCTCCGCCCGATGTGTTATTGGGATCCATCAGATTGAGAGTTGGGTCCGTCGCATAAACCTGGAACGCGCTGACGTTTCCGCCTCCAAAGCCGCCGATGGTTAGGTTGCCGTATCCATTGGGCGCAATGCTGTAGCTGCCGGCGAGCAAGGAAGCCGCCCCCGATATGAAAGTTTCCAACTCAGCCTCTTCGCCCACGCCCGTGAAGGTGCCGGGGGAAGTGCTTGAAACGGTAGTGATCTGGCCCGCCGTGCCGTAATAAATGCCGCTCCACGGATTGCCGGAAGCTGCAAATACCGAGTTGGGGAGCGACGCGTTGGTGGCGGCGGTAGCGTTTGTGCCCTGGCCGAAAGCCGAGCCGACGGCCGCGTCGGTTGCATCCACGTCAATGATCCTTACCACTTCCGGACCAACGACGTAGTAGTTGAACAAGATCCCCGTGCTGCTGGTGACGGTTCCCCGCCCGAAAGCATCGGCTGTGCCGAGCGATACGGTCAGAAGGGTTCCGTTCACCACAGTTCCAGCATCATTGACATCGATCACATCGCTGGCTGCGCTGGGGAGGGTGAACACGCCCCCGGCTGCAAATGGGTTGTAGTTGGGATCCACTCCGCTCACAGTGAAGGCAAAGCCGCCAGAGGGTGTGCCCGAAAGAGTCTGCAAATCCATGCTTCCGCTGGAGGTCGCGGACCCATCAAACTGAGTGATGAGGGCGTGGTTGGCGTTCACAAACTGGACGGCGAGAGTTTCGGTTCCCGGCGTACCGCTGGAACCCAAGGCCGTGTTGTTCGTAACCAGGGTCAGCGTTCCCTGGCCGGTAGCGTCAATCGTCAGAGTTCCCCCGGTGATTGAGTCGCCGCTGGGCTCGGGTGACTGGATTCCTCCATTGCTGGTAAAACCCTCGTTGTAGTCTTGCTCACCGCCGGTGACGTTGCCACTCGCGTCGATGGTGACCGCGCCTGCGAGAGCGTAGTAGTTTTGGTCTCCGCTGCTGGCCGGGAGGTTATCCTGCCCGCTCAGATAGAACGCAAAAGGAGTTGCTGCTGGGGGTGGAGGAGTGGTGTGTGAATGGCTCGAACTGCTGCAGCTCGTCAAGAAACTCACAGCCAAGAAAACCGCGGCGAGCGAGATCCCATAAAGTTTGCGGTTCATAGAGACTCCCCTTTCTGTGCAGGGTGGATGACAAACGGCGCGGGATTCTGGCCGCCATGCGCGCGTGTCTGCGGCGACACGGGGATGCCATGCTCGTTTCGCATGATATAGACCCGGCCGTCCTTGGTCACGGTGCGGGCTATGAAGACTTGCTTGTCCTTAAGCATTTTCATCTCGCCGGTTACCTGAACGCGTGCACCGGGGGCAACGGAGAGCGCTCCTTTGCCCATCAAAGCCCACCTTCCCAGACTCGTATCCACGGTTCCGGATGAAGTGGTGAGCAACAGGTGGGGTCCCCCGCCCATCTGCCCGGCTCTGGTGACCACATTCGACACGGTGCCATTGAGCGTGACTTCTTTGGCGATGTCGTAATAGGGCTGGGCTTTGGGCACCGGTTGGGCGCCGAGTGGAATTGCCAGGATCGCAACTAGCAGGCCGGACAGCAGCCCTGCGATCAGTGGGATGAGTTTCGTGAAACGGGTACGCCTCATGGAATTCGCTCCTTTAGAACCTTAATCTGCGGTTCTTGTTCCTCAAGCTGGGTTTCCCGGTCAACTGGCGAGGATAGACGAGACCGAGGTGGTTGACTCAGAGAATTTGACCTTTCGTTGGCGGTAACCCGCCAAACACGTGCAATGGAGACCAATTGCCGGATTATGCGCCCATAGATGGGCAGCGTCAATCGCATAATGAGATAAATGGCAGCGAATGTTTGGATTCTTGATTCGTGCTGTGCGGGGAACCGGAGGCCAGGTTTACAGGTGGGCCAAGCCGCGTCCGTGGCGGCGTTTGCCTTATTCAGTGGTGAAGTAATCGACGGTTACCGGATTCTCGAAAAGCGAGTAGTCACGGGTAACCACGGTAATGCCGCTATCGGTGACGAAGTAGCGGGAGCGGTCGGCTTCGGTGTCGTAGCCGATGGTGGTGCCTTCGGGGAGATGGACGTTGCGGTCGATGATGCAGCGGCGGATGCGGCAATGGCGTCCGATGGCGACGTGGGAGAACAGGATGCACTGGTCGACTTCGGAGTAAGAGTTCACGCGGACGTCGGGCGAGAGGATGGAGTTCTTGACCAGGCCGCCGGAGACGATGCAGCCGTTGGAGACAATGGAATCGACCGCGGTGCCCATGCGTTCTTTTTCTGCGAAGACGAATTTGGCGGGCGGGTACTGGCGTTGGTGGGTGCGGATAGGCCAGTCGTGATCGTAGAGGTTGAAGATGGGAGAGACGGAGACGATATCCATGTTGGCTTCGTAGTAGGCCTCGAGCGTGCCTACATCCCGCCAGTAGAGCGCTTCTTTCTTGTTTTCGTCGACGAAGTCGTAGGCGAAGACGCGGTAGTCGGCGACCATCTTCGGCAGGATGTCTTTGCCGAAATCGTGGCTGGAGGATTGGTCTTCGGCATCTTTCAGCAGGACGGGGATGAGGACGTCGGCATTGAAGAGGTAGACGCCCATGGAGCCGGCGCACTTCTCGGGGTTCCAGGGAGAACGCAGCTTGGTCTCTTTGGGCTTCTCTTCGAAGCCGTTGATGCGGCCGTCTTTGTCGACGTCGACCACGCCGAAGCGGAAAGTCTCGGCGGGATCAATCTGGATGGTAGCCAGTGTGATATCGGCGGCAGAATCGAGATGCTGGGTCATCATCTTGCCGTAATCCATTTTGTAGATGTGATCGCCGGAGAGGATGAGGACATGTTTCGGCTGCTCGGAGCCGATGGAATAAATGTTCTGGTAAACGGCGTCGGCGGTGCCTTGATACCACTGGTCGCTGACCCGCTTCATGGGCGGGAGGACTTCGATGAACTCCCCGACTTCGCGGCCCAGGATGTTCCAGCCCTCGCGGATGTGGCGGTTCAGCGAAAGCGCTTTGTATTGGGTGAGGATGTAGACGCGGCGCAGGTCGGAGTTGAGGCAGTTGGAGAGAGTGATATCGATGATGCGGTACATGCCTCCGAAGGTGACGGCGGGCTTGGCGCGGTCGCGAGTAAGAGGATAAAGGCGTTCTCCGGCGCCGCCTGCGAGAAGAACTCCGAGAGTGTCTTTCATGGAGCTAACCCGGAAAAACAGTAGATGGTAGCACAGGAAAGAAAGTTGCTGCGTTGGGGCGGATATTGAGCGGATCGGGAACGGCGTACGGACTTGGGAAGATCCGGCGAAGCTTTCGCTCCTGCCGGGACAGCCGAAGGCGGCTGTCGCCACATCAGCGGGTCAGCGGTATCAGGTTTTATTTTTCTTCTTCGATTCTGATGCGGAGGGATTTCAGGAACTTCATATCCTGATCGCTGATTTTGAATTCGGGATTGGTCGACAGAGTGGTGACGAGGGAAGTCTTGTCGGAGGATTTTTCGCCCTGCTTGCTGACGCCGATGGTGGCTTCCAGAACCAGGAAGATATCGTAACCACCCTCTTTGATGCGGGAGACGACTTCGGCGATCTGTTCGGAATCGGAGAGCGACTCGTTGATGGCTTCGCCGAGTTCCTTCATGAGTTGTTTGAGTTGCTGGTCCACTTGGTCCCCCGATCGCCGGTTGCCTGGCTCCAAACATCTGCCGCCTGTACTGCGAGCACAGGCTTGCGTCATTGTAGCGCCGGAGGCTGTTAAAATCGAGGCCGTGAGCAAGGTTTCCACGGCACGAAAGTTGGGAGCGGTGGCGCGGGTTGCCTCGCAGCAGGCCCAGCGCAGCCGGACGGTGCTGGCCGCGACCCGGGCCATGTCCGCTACGGGACGGGCCTTTGGGCGGGTGCTGCATCAGCTGTGGCTGGAGGTGACGGGGCTGATTTTCCTGGTGATGGCCGCGAGTGGCGGGTTTGCTGCGGTGAAAGAGTATGCGAAATACGAGGCCGGGCGGGCTGGGTTAGGGCGCGTGGTGGTGGCAATCTGCTTCACGGTGACGTTTGCGTGGTTTGGGGTGAGTTCGTTTTGGAGGGTGAGACAGAAGAGCAGGGGAGCGCGCTGATGGTGGCTGGGTTAGGGGCGCTGCAGGCGACAGCGGATTCCCTTCGGCTTCGCTCAGGGCAGGCTCTCTGCGCTTCGCGCTTCGGAATGACAAAGATATTTTGCGGTTCGGAATGACAAAGACGCTGCGCGCTTCGGAATGACAAGTAATTATGGCAGACACGGTCAATACTTCGACGCGGGGTTTGGCGACGGAAGTTGAAACCTCCTCTCACATTGTGGTCAAGCCTCTGTACACACCCGCTGATCTCAAGGGCTCCGATTATGAGGGCGAAGTTGGGTATCCGGGCGAGTATCCGTTTACGCGGGGCGTGCAGGCCACGATGTACCGCGGGCGGCTGTGGACGATGCGGCAGTATGCCGGCATGGGCGACGCCGAGGAGTCGAACAAGCGCTACAAGTATTTGCTGGCGAACGGGACCACCGGGCTTTCCGTAGCATTCGATCTGCCGACGCAGATTGGGATGGATTCGGATCATGCGCTGGCCGCGGGTGAAGTGGGCAAGGTGGGTGTGGCCATTGATTCGATCGAAGATATGGAGCGGTTGTTCGCCGGCATCGATCTGACGAAGATTTCTACATCGATGACCATCAATGCCACGGGATCGATTCTGCTGGCGTTGTACGTGGCGGTGGCGCGGCGGCAGGGTGGGGACATCCGGAAACTTTCAGGCACGGTACAGAACGATGTTTTGAAGGAATACATTGCGCGCGGAACGTATATTTATCCACCCCATCAGGCATTGCGTGTGATTACCGACATGTTCGCGTGGGCGAAGGAGAACGTGCCGGAGTGGAATACGATTTCGATTTCCGGCTATCACATGCGGGAGGCGGGATCGACGGCGGTGCAGGAAGTGGCGTTCACGCTGGGGAACGGAATGGCTTACGTGCAGGCGGCGATCAAAGCGGGGCTGGATGTGGACGAGTTCGCGCCGCGGCTGTCGTTCTTCTTTAATGCCCACAACAATTTTCTGGAAGAAGTGGCGAAGTTTCGCGCGGCGCGGCGGATGTGGGCGCGGATCATGCGGGAACACTTCAAGGCAAAGAATCCGCGGTCGTGGATGCTGCGGTTTCACACGCAGACGGCCGGTTCGACGCTGACGGCGCAGCAGCCGGAAAACAATATTGTGCGTACGGCGATCCAGGCGCTGGCGGCGGTGCTGGGCGGGACGCAGTCGCTGCACACGAATTCTTATGACGAGGCTCTGGCACTGCCGACCGAGCAGGCGGCGCGCATTGCTTTGCGCACGCAGCAGGTGATTGGCTATGAGTCGGGGGTGGCGCAGACGATCGATCCGCTGGCGGGGTCTTACTACGTTGAATCGCTTACTAACGAGATCGAGAAGCGTGCGGCGGAGTATTTGGGAAAGATTGAAGTGATGGGCGGAATGCTGAAGGCCATTGAGCGCGGATTTGTGCAACAGGAGATCCAGAACGCGGCGTATGAATATCAGCAGGCTGTGGATCGCGAGGATGCGATCGTGGTGGGAGTGAACCGGTTTGAGGTGGAAGAGGAGAAGGCGATTCCGATTCAGAAGATTGATCCCGGGCTGGAGTTCAAGCAGATCGAGCGCGTGCGGGCATTGCGGGCGCGGCGGGATGCGGGGCCGTGGAAGGCCGCGTTGACGAGCGTAGAGGATGCGGCGCGGTCAGGCGCGAATCTGATGCCCCGGATTCTGGCTGCGGTTGAGGCTTACGCGACCGTGGGCGAGATTTCGGACGCGATGCGTCGGGTGTTTGGGGAGTACAAGGAAGCGGTGGTGATTTGAGGCTCTAGCCGGACGTTTTGTAGTCGCAGGCGACGCGGCAGGCTTCGCAATACATCAGTCCGTCGGTGCAGATGCGGACGTCGAGTACGGTCTGGCAGAGGCAGCAGTATTTGTCGCACTCGCACTCGTTTTCCGCCTTTTCGCATTGGGCGCAGCGAAATTTGCCGTAACCGGCTCCCGTTGACATAGGAATAATGTAGCGCTGAGCAGCGATGCTGGGAACGTTCCGTTGGTAACCTAAGCGTTTTGATTCAAGGACTCGAACGAGATCGAGTTTGCCTCAGCGGCTGAAGCCACTCTCATTTTCCCAGCCTTACTGCACGACTGAAGTCGTGCCCTTCCCGAACCTCGCAGTAAGTCTTTACTCCCTACTGCCATATAATTCTGAGCAATGACCTTCCAACAGGTGCTCTATGGAGCGGAAGTTCTCGCGCTCAGCGGGGATCCGGGCGTGAGTGGTGTGGAATATGACTCGCGGCGGGTGCAGCCGGGGGGCTTGTTTGTGGCGATGCGCGGCGAGTCGAGCGACGGCAACCGCTTTATCGATCAGGCAATTTCGGCTGGCGCAGTCGCAGTGGTGACGGATTCGACGGCGGAGAAGCCGCGTCCTGGAGTGGCTTGGGCGGTGGTGCCAAACGGCCGGCGGGCGCTGGCGCGGATCAGCGCGAACTTCTATAAGAAGCCGGCGGAGCGGATTGCGATCACAGGAATTACAGGGACGAACGGGAAAAGCACGACCGCGTTTCTGCTGGAATCGATTCTGACGGCGGCGGGGCGCAGGAGCGCGCTGATCGGGACGATTGAATATCACGTCGCCGGCAAGGTTCTGCCGGCGCCGCATACTACTCCTGAGGCGCTGGAACTGAATCGCATGTTCAGCGAGGCTTTGGGCAACGGGACGACTGACGCGGTGATGGAGGTTTCCTCACACGCTTTGGCGCAGGAGCGCGTGTTTGGGGTCCCGTTTGATGTAGCTGTGTTCACCAACCTCACGCGCGACCATCTTGATTATCACAAGACTATGGAAGAGTACTTCGCGGCCAAGCGGGTGCTGTTTGAGGGCTGCGGTACGGATGCGCCGCGGGCCGTGGTGACCAATTTGGATGATGAGTACGGAGCGAAGCTGGCAGAGTTCAGCCGGAAGCGCAGTTCGGTGGTGTTGAAATATGGATGGGAGCGCGGCGATCTGCATGCGGAGAAAGTTGAAATCACGACGCGAGGCACGCGGTTTGATCTGGTGATGCCAGACGTAAAGATTCCCGTGTTCTCGGCGCTGATTGGGCGGGTGAATGTGTACAACATTCTGGCAGCGGCGGGAGCGGGCTATGCGCGCGGCTGCTCGGCGCAGGCGATTGCGGCGGGGATCGACAAGCTGGCTTGCGTTCCGGGAAGGTTTGAGCGGGTGGACTGCGGGCAGCCGTTCACCGTGGTGGTGGACTATGCGCACACTGACGATGCTCTGCGGAACCTGACGGCTTTGGCGCGAGAGTTGGTTTCGGCCGCGAAAGGCCGAGTGTTGACGGTGTTTGGATGCGGAGGAGATCGCGATCGGAAGAAGCGTCCGCTGATGGGTGAGGCGGCGGGGCGGGGAAGTGATTTTGTGGTGCTGACGTCGGACAATCCTCGCAGCGAGGATCCGGTGGCGATTATTAATGATGCGGTGGTGGGGCTGCAGAGGATCGGCGTGAAGTACAACGTGGAACCGGACCGGCGGAAGGCAGTCGCGCTGGCGATTAGCGAGGCGCGGCCGGGGGACATTGTGCTGCTGGCGGGCAAGGGGCATGAGAAGGTGCAGGTCACGCGGGAGGGCCCCGTTCCATTTGACGATTTGGAAGTGGCACGCGAAGCGTTGCGGGCGGCGGGGTTTGAGTGCGAGGCTGCCGGGGCCGGAGCCAAGGCATGAAGCTGACGCTTGGCAGAATTGCCGAGTTTATTTCTGCAGAGGGCGAGTTTGCACCCGAAGAAATGGCGCACGGGTATTCGATTGACTCGCGGACGGTGGGTCCGGGCCAGCTTTTGTTTGCGGTGAAGGGCGAGCGGCTCGATGGGCACGACTTTGTGGAGCAGGCGCTCAGAAAAGGTGCGGTCGCAGCGGTTATTCGTAAGGATCAGTTGGGCCGCTATCCGCGAGAGACGCGGCTATTGGCTGTGGAAGATACGCTGGCGGCGTTGCAGACTCTGGCGACGGCCGTGCGGAAGCTTTGGGGAAAGCCGCTGATTGCGGTTACGGGATCGGCGGGGAAGACGACCACGAAAGAAGCTATCGCTCATGTGCTGAGCACGCGGTTTCGCGTGCTGAAGTCGGAGGGGAACTTTAACAATCATTTCGGCTTGCCGCTGATGCTGTTGAAGCTGGAGCCGGAGTACGACGTCGCGGTGATTGAGATGGGGATGTCGCACGCCGGGGAGATTCGGGCGTTGGCAAAGATCGCTCAGCCGGAGATCGGTGTAGTGACCAACGTTGCGCCGGTACATCTGGAGTTTTTTGATTCGCTGGCCGGGATCGCCCGGGCGAAGTATGAACTGGTGGAGTCGCTGCCCGCGAATGGTGTGGCCGTGCTGAATGCCGATGACGAATATGTTTCGCAGTTTGGACGCGGCTTCAAGGGCAAAGTTGTCATGTATGGCACCCATGCGGCTGCGGAGGTGCGCGCGGAGAATCTCCAGTCGAAAGGAACGGAGGGCGTGGACTTCGACGTGGTCATCGGAAACCTTCGCGAACGTGCGACGCTGCCGCTGGTGGGGGAGCACAACGTGCTGAATGCGCTGGCGGCGGTTGCGGTAGGACTGGAGCGCGGGCTTAAGCCCGCCGAGGCGGTGGGGGCGCTGGCTACGCTGGTTCCCGCGGACAAGCGCGGGCAGGTTCTCCAAGTGGGTAACATCACGGTGATCAACGATTGCTACAATTCGAATCCGAAGGCGCTGGAAGCGATGGTGGATGCTCTGGCCACAATGGCGGCCAAGCGGCGCATCGTCGTGGCGGGCGAGATGCTGGAGTTGGGGCCGGCGGGTGAAGAGATGCACCGGCAGGCGGGCGAGCATATCGCGGAGAAGAAGATCCATGTACTGGTTGGAGTGAGGGGGCTGGCACAGGCGATGGTCGAGGGCGCGCGGCAAGCGGGAACTCCGGCAGAGTTTGTGACCACGCCCGAAGAAGCTGGAGAATGGCTGGCGCGCGAGGCGCGGGATGGAGACGTTGTCTTGTTGAAGGCTTCGCGCGGAGTGAAGCTGGAGAAGGCGCTGGAAACGTGGAAGGCGCGGCGGGATAGGCTGTAATCTCTTGCCACGGATTTGCGCGGATGTTCACGGATTTTTCAAAGCATTGTTCCTATCCGTGTGATCCGTGGAAATCCGTGGCCATGGTACGGAGGCTGATTGCTCTACTGGCTGTTGTTCCTGAAGCTGCAACATTATTTTCCGCCGTTCCGCATCTTCCGCTATTTGACGTTCCGCACTGCGTTTGCCAGTCTTACTGCACTGTTCACCGCGCTCATCGTGGGTCCGCTGGTGATCAACCGGCTGCGCGAATTCCAGATTGGACAATACATTCGAGAAGAAGGTCCGAAGGCTCATCAGAAAAAAGCTGGCACGCCGACCATGGGAGGGTTGCTGATCGCGATCGCCATCGTCGTGCCCACGTTGCTCTGGGCGGATCTGAGCAACCGGTTTGTGTGGATCGCGGTCTTTGCCACGTGCGCGTTTGCGGCGATTGGATTCACCGACGATTACACCAAGGTGGCGCGCCGCCGGAATCTGGGTTTGACCGCGCGAGCCAAGCTGGGGTTGCAGATCGCGACCAGCATAGTCATCGCGGTGATGCTGATCACCATGCAGACTTATGGGATGTATTCGACCAAGCTGATTGTTCCTTTCCTCAAGCAGTTTCATCCCGATCTGGTGGTGGAGACGCTGGAGCGTAATCCACACCTGTGGGGGCTGGCGTTCGTGCCCTTCATCGCATTCGTGGTGCTGGTGATTGTGGGCTCGAGCAACGCGGTAAATCTTACGGATGGGCTGGACGGGCTCGCGATTGGCTGCACGGTGATTGCCGCGGGGGCGCTGACAGTTTTGACTTACGTGAGCGGGCACGCGACTTTCGCCACGTACCTGGAAATCCCGCGCATGCCGCAGGTCGGCGAGCTGACAATTTTTTGCGGGGCGATGGTGGGGTCGTCGATTGGATTTCTCTGGTACAACGCGCATCCCGCGGAAGTGTTCATGGGCGACGTAGGGTCGCTGGCGCTGGGCGGGGCGATTGGGACGGTCGCGGTGATCATCAAGCAGGAACTGTTGCTGCCGTTTATTGGCGGAGTGTTTGTGATTGAGGCACTGTCGGTGATTCTGCAGGTAGGATCCTACAAGCTGCGCAAGAAGAGGATTTTCAAGATGGCCCCGCTCCATCATCATTTTGAGTTGATGGGATGGTCGGAGTCGAAGATCATTGTGCGGTTCTGGATTGCGTCGCTGGTGTTCGCGCTGTTCGCGCTGACGACGCTGAAACTCAGGTAGGGCAGGTTTCAAAGTTTCAGAGTTTCAAGGTTTCAGAGATGAGAGCCTTGAAACTTTGAAACCTCGAAACTTTGAAACATCATGGAGCTTAACAACAAACGCGTGCTGGTCGTGGGTCTCGGCAAGTCCGGGGTGGCTTCGGCGCTTTTCCTGAAAGCGCGCGGGGCGCGGGTTACCGTTTCCGATAACAAGAGCGGGGACGAGCTGCGCAATGAGATTCCCGTGCTGCTTGATCATGGAATTACGGTCGAGACGGGCGGGCATGGCGAGCGTACGTTTCGCGGGCAGGATCTGATTGTGGTCAGTCCTGGCGTTCCCGTCGATGCGCCGATGCTCGTGCAGGCTCGCGCCATGGGCGAGGCGGTGATTGGCGAGATTGAACTGGCGGCGCAGTTTCTGCCCGGACCGATTGTGGCCATCACTGGATCGAATGGGAAGACTACGACTACTACTTTAACGGGCGAGATCCTGACGGCGGGCGGAATCCCGACGCTGGTCGGCGGGAACATAGGTACTCCGGCGATTTCTCTGGCCGAGCGCGCGACGCGGGAGACTGCGATCGTCCTGGAGGTTTCCAGTTTTCAGTTGGAGACGATTCAGACGTTCCGGCCGAAAGTTGCGGTGGTGTTGAACGTCACGCCCGACCATCTCGATCGGCATCAGACGTTCGAGGCTTACGTGGACGCCAAGGCGCGCATTTTTGAGAATCAACGAGGCGATGACTTTGCAGTGCTCAATGAGGACGATCCGACCTGCGTGACCATGGCGCCGCGGACGAAGGCGGAGGTGTTCTGGTTCAGCCGGCAGAAGGAAGTGAAGCTGGGCGCATGGGTGCGCGAGGGGAACATTCTCTTCCGCGACGGCCGCGGGCAGCGCCAGATTCTGCAGGTTTCCGAGATTCCGCTGAAGGGTGCGCATAACCTGGAGAATGTTCTGGCCGCGGTGTGCGCGGGGGCGCTGTTGGGATGTGCGCCGGAGAAGATCCGCCAGGCAGTGCGCGACTTCAAGGCGGTCGAGCACCGGCTGGAGTTTGTGGCGACGATTCGTGGCGTGGATTATTACAACGATTCGAAGGCCACCAATGTGGATGCGACCATCAAGGCGCTGGAATCGTTTCCTGCGAACATTCACCTCATTCTGGGGGGCAAGGACAAGGGCGGCGACTACAGCGTGCTCAACGAATTGCTGCGGCAGCGGGTGAAGCGCGTGTACACCATTGGGGCGGCGGCGGGGAAGATTGAATCGCAGATCGCTTCTCCGAAAAGCGGAAATGTTGAAGTCGTCCACGCCGAGACTTTGGAGAACGCCGTGCGCAAGGCGAATGCCACGGCTGAGCCCGGCGATGTGGTTTTGCTGGCTCCGGCCTGCGCCAGCTTCGATCAGTTCAAGAATTATGAGCAGCGCGGGCAGATGTTCAAGCAGATCGTAAGGGAGCTGAGCTAAGGAGCGTCTCGGGTTTCTTTCCGTCGGTAAAGAGGACGACAACACTGCCTGTGTTTGATTCCCGCTGACGGCAGGAAATTCGTGGTCAACACCGTTCTTCTGCAATCCATCAGCGAACCCCTCACCCTGATCACCAACTGGCCCGCTGACCTGAAGCAATAAACCGCGACGCGGGAAGCTTTACGCTGTCCCAGAACCCCGCATGGTAACGTTAAATAGAAGTCTTTCGTCCCGGAGATCACTCATGCCTTGCTCATCCTTCTCCCGCGCACACGCGCCGCGTCGCCCGCGCCGTTTCTTCTGCAAGACGGCAGCTCTTGTTCTCGCCTCAACCATGTGCGTCCTCGCGCAGCATCCCGCAAACCCAGCTCCCGCCACAAAGGTCGCTGGAGAAACCTCGAAGCCGAGCCCAGACGCCTCAGCCTCAGCAGCGACCCAGACCCTGGCTCAATTCAACGATGCCCTGGAAAACCTCGCTGCAAAAGTCTCCCCCGCAGTAGTTCAAATTCTCGTAACCGGCTACGGCCCACTGCACGAAGAAAGCCGCTCTGAGACCGCTCTCATCGTGCGCCAGCACGCCGTTGGCTCCGGAGTCATCGTCGATCCCACCGGTTACATCATGACCAACGCTCACGTAGTCGAAGGCGCGCAGCGCATCCGCGTCGCCTTGCCCCTGCCCATCGATTCCACCCGCTCCCTGGCCGCAGGCAGGCGTCACATCCTCGAAGCCCGCTTGATCGGCGTGCACAAAGAGACTGATCTCGCCCTACTTAAGATCGACGAGAAAGATCTCCCCACGCTCGTCCTGCTCGCGCAACAGCGTCCCCGCGTAGGCCAGCTCGTCTTCGCCATCGGCAGTCCCGAAGGCCTGCAAAACTCCGTCACCATGGGGGTGGTCAGCGCCGTCGCCCGGCAGGCCGATCCCGACAAGCCCATCACCTACATCCAGACCGACGCTCCCATTAACCCCGGCAACAGCGGCGGTCCGCTGGTCGATATGAACGGCGCCGTCCTGGGCATCAACACTTTCATTCTCTCCGAAGGCGGAGGCAGCGAGGGCCTGGGCTTCGCCATCCCCGCCCGCATCGTCGATTTCGTCTACCGCAGCCTGCGTAAATACGGCCACGTTCATCGCACAGAAATCGGCGCCGCAGCGCAGGAAATCACTCCCACCCTCGCCGACGGCCTCAAACTCAGCCAGCGTTGGGGAGTCATCATCGCTGACGTCAAGCCCGGCGGCCCCGCCGCCACGGCCGGCGTGCAGATTCAGGATATCGTCCTCACCGCTGACGATCGCCGTATCGAAACTCTTCCTCAGCTTTCCTCCGCCCTCTATCTGCATCGCCTCGATCAGGTGCTGAAGCTCGAGATCCTGCGCGGCGACCGGAAGATAACTCTCTACGTCCCGGCCATCGAACATCGCGATGAGATGGATCAACTCTTCGACGCCGCCGACCCCGAAACAAACTTGATCGCCCGCCTCGGCATTCTGGCCACCGATCTAACCGACGACCTGCGCAGCAAAGTTGGCGCACTGCGCATTCCCTCCGGCGTAGTCGTCCTCGGCCGCGCCGCCGACTTAATCCTGCCCGACACCGGCCTCCAGACCGGCGACATCATTCACGCCCTCAACACCACTCCCATCACCTCCATGGACGCGCTCCGCGCCGCCCTCCTAACCCTGAAGACCGGCGACCCCGTAGTCCTCCAGGTCGAACGCTCCGACGGCCTCACCTACCTGAGTTTCGAGATGGAGTAAAATGTCGCAGGGAAGAAGTTGATTGTCATCCTGAGAGCGCGCGCTCTTTGCGCGAACGAAGGATCTGGGCGAGCCCCGCGACGCAGTGAATCACGCGTTCAACTCGCCCCCCACGCGCCCGTAGCTCAAGTGGATAGAGCATCTGCCTTCGGAGCAGAGGGTTGGGAGTTCGAGTCTCTCCGGGCGCACCATATCAATGCGGTGAAGGCGCGCGGGATCGTACTTAATTGTTACCGCTCTGTCGGTCTGGCAGCGTTAGCCGGGAATCGAAGTTCGGGACCGTTGACGCTGCGTCCTGCTCTGGCATCGGAAGCATTCTCTCCAAAGCTTCTGCGCTGCTAGGAATTGGCTCGTGTGCGGAAGGCTCAAAGCTCGCAGCTAACCAACACAAGCAATCCGAACAAGACGAACGTTGCCAACAAACCAACGACTAGCATAGCCCCTCCCGTGCGCGGGATCAGTCGGCGCCTTGGTTCTTCGGGGGGAAACGGTTGATCGAGAACGGATAAGCCGAGGAGTTTCCTGAACTCCCGCGAGTTCCCCCAGGAGTCTCGCGTCCACTCAGCAATAACGAAATCGTCGTCGGTTGGATATCGGGGAGATGCTGTAGAAAAAGCAGGAAAATCTCTTGCGCCGATTGACTCCCGGCGCGACTGCGTCTCCACATTCGCAGCCTACGATCAGAACTTCACCGCCACCGGTTCGCGGTCGGCTTCGGTGGTCTCGAAGAACTGCCGCGCCTGGAAGCCGAACATGTTTGCCGGAATGCTATTGGGAAATGACTGGATCGTGGCGTTGAGATCGCGCACCACCTGGTTGTAATAGCTGCGCGCGTTCTGAATTGAGTCTTCGGTCTGGCTCAGCGATCCCTGCAGCTTCATGAATTGTTCCGACGCCTTCAACTCAGGATAATTCTCCGCCACGGCAAACAGGCTCTTCAACGCTCCGGTAAGCTGATTCTCGGCTACGGCCTTGCCTTCGGGCGTGGTCGCCTGCATGGCCTGCGAGCGGAACCTGGCAATGTTTTCAAACGTCCCTTGCTCGTGCGCGGCATAGCCTTTGACGGTCTCAACCAGGTTCGGGATGAGATCATGCCGCCGCTTGAGTTGCACATCAATGTCAGACCACGCGGAGTCGCAGCGCACCCGCATCTGCACCAGGGTGTTGTACATGCCGACCAGCATCACGGCAATGATCGCCAGGATTACGAGAAAGATGATGCCGAACATGGGCGTCTCCTTGGGGAAACTGGGAACTTCAATCTCGAAGTCTCAACCCGAAATTTAATGGGACGGTAGCACAGTGAGGGCGGGGGCGCAAACGAAGTCTGCTTATGGTTATCTCGGCTTCTTCCCGGCTCGTCACAGCATGGTGAGTGTAATAGCGATATTTCAACAGTTGAGCCGCTCGTCGAGCATGAAAGGGTCGCGGGCTATTCTCAAACCGTCCCCGAGTTTGACTCTTTTATTTCCTCCTCCTGTCCACAATTGACCAGTCTTCCGTCTTGGGAGGTCAGATCATCACTGGCAAGACGTCGCACGATGTGGCTGAAAACTGGGGGAACTGACTCCCCCAACCGCTGCCTCCGTTCCATGTCCCAACATCTGGCGCTCATGCTTGGCAAATTGCGAAGCATTCGTGCTCGTTTCCCGACTGGGTCGCCTCTCGGCACCCTTCGGAGCAAAACCAAACTACAAAGGAGACTGGCGATGAACTACGACAAGGTACACGAGATCAGCGCCGAGATGCGCACGCCTCTAAACGAACAAGCTCTGGTTATGACGAACCCCGTGAGGATCACCCTCGCCGAGACGCCCCAACCAGAAATAGACGCATATCAAGCAAGAAACGACCTCCGAGAACTTGGCGAGGAATTGAGTAAACTCGACGGCAGGATTCTCCGGGCTTACCGATTCCACTCGGCTTGGCTCATTCGGATTGTGCCTCCCCACACAAACATCTCTTCTTGGATCGCCTCACACTGCAGAATAGGTGCGGCGATCGCTCATGCTGTCCGAATTGCAGTCATGTCCACACGATCCATTGAGACAGATGAAACACGCGCCGAAAGTGCACAACGAACGGAGGAAGAAGGAAAAGAAGTTCGCGCCATCGCTGACAAAATCTCAAACTATGCACGCAGCGTCCATCGCCGCTACCCGTCCGGGGAGGTGGTGGTTGGCGAAAATGATTTGGCGGCACAGCTTCGAAAACGCCGGGATAGAGTCGGTACGGCGTTGAACCTCCTGCTTGGCGAGCAAAAGGTCAAGAAGGCTTCGCTCGGTGGGTATTGGAAGCTGAACGTCTGATTTGTGAAACCCAGAGCAACGCAAAGCCACCACGTTCCTCATTAACTCCTCCTTTGGAGGCGGCGATCATGCTCCGCGTCACATCGGCGGACAATAACTGTCGCTATCAGGCGATTACACTCATTGAGAACTGGGCGGCTGGGGTCAATGAGTGTAATGGCGATTTTTCGCCAACTGAGGGATAGTTTCCGGGTTACGACTCTCCAACCGCCTCACCAAATCCTCACAAACCTGCGCAAACTGCGCACAACCTGAGATTGGGCAGAGATTAGCCCGTTATGCCGACCAACCACCCAGTGACTTCCCAGAAGCCCGTTTTTGGATAACTTGGGTTGGCGGGGGCAAGAAACCCGAAGACTGATCACCGGAGGACTGCTTTGGGAATCGTCAGTGCCAAATTGAGGCCATTCAAGCCGTTCGAATAAACCCGTCTGTTGTCTATTCCGCTTTCACCCACGTATCCGACCCTGTCAGCTTGACTGACACATCGGAGAAGAAGAGGTGCAGGGGCTTGCCATCGATGGTCCCGCGGTGCTCGGTTGGGATCAGGAGAGGACCTGCTTTTTTGTAGCCTGTCCACGTTGCGGTGACGACCGCCGGCTTCACGTTCCCGCCGTGATGGAAGACAAGGTACTCGACGCGGTTGTCTTTGCCGACGTAGAGGTTCCACGTGTCGCCGGGCGTATAACCGCCGCCTTCGGCGGGATACTTCACTGAGACCAACTCGGCCGATCCGTGGCCCACGGGCAGTTTATGCGTACCCTGATCAGTCACAGTAGCACTGGTGTCCCAGGAAGCATGGAAGGGGAACACAAGCCAATAATTACCGTTGGTGAATTCCGGGGCGATTTTGTTTTTCACGTCATTGGGCTGGCTGCTGAGCTCAGAGCGCACATAAGTGACCTTATCGAGTCCATAGAATGGAGTCCATAAAAAGACCTTGCCGGTCTTCGGTTCCCACTCCCACGATTGGGAGACATTCACTCCTGGGAACTGTAGGTTAAACGTATAGCGGATCGCCTCGACTTGCCCCAACGAGTCGAGACCATACGTTTTGGCGATCTGTTCGAGAATTGGCGGGCGGGTCTGCGCCCCGGAAGTTGCAGCAAGGATCAATAATCCAAAAACTGGCAGAAGACGAATCACTGTACGAAACCACGAATTTGTCATGGAGGTTCTCCTGGGTGACTTTAACGACCCACCTTGGATGATTATTCCCGGTTGACGAGCTAACCGGAAGTCAACTGTCGCTATCAGGCGATTACACTCATTGACACTTGGCCGGGTCCGGGTCAATGAGTGTAATCGAGATATTACGCCAACTAACATATTTGTACGGGGTCGCCAACGGACTTTCGTTTTCGATCGGGGCGAATCGAAGCGTAGTACAGGAGTCCCAAGCCCCAAAGAGCCATTGAAATAAGAATGGAACGCGGCACCATACTTCTGCCGAAGAGCCCCGTGATGCTTGCGTAGAGCAGGGCGAGCGAAAGAAGCGGAGCAATTACGTGTTCGACTGCCTTAATCGCTGTGCGAAACTCGGGGCGATGGTCGTTCCGAATTTTTGACCCGAACCACCACCAGAACAGAATTACCGTTATGAAGTACTCAATGTCACCGTACGTAACCCAGAACTGACCGATCATGATGTGGCCCATTAGCCAGTGTCGGATAGGCGCACTGATAACCAAGGACGGCGCGTTCAAGCAGTAACTGACTTTCCGTGCTGTGGAAGTGTAGCCGACCGATCCTTCATAAAATGCACCTGGCGAACGAGCCAAGGACTTTGAACCCCGCTGCCCGAGAACAAACAGCAACGCAGCAAGAAGAAAATTGGGAACCGAGAGAATGATGCTCCATCTGTAGTGCACCCTGACTTACGTCCGGGGCTAGTGAATTCCCTTCGACTTCGCTCAGGGCAAGCTCTGCTCCGCGACTGGAGCCCGTCTTCGAGCGAAATTAGCCATTAGTTATACAAAATGGCCCAAAAATCTTGTCAAGGGGGTAAAAGGCGGGAAATCCCGCTACATCATTGCAGGGAAAGGGAATATAAAGTTGGCAAATGTGACGGTTTTACCCTGCGTAAAATGTCATACTGGATATAGAGGGTAAATAAGCAAAGGCAGGTCCGGGAACGCCGGCGGTGGAAGAAACGCCTTGCCGGGCCGACGCTGGCGTCGAGGTGCAAGGGATCCTTCGACTGCGTAAGTGCTTCGCTTTCCGCGAAGCATTTACTTCGCTCAGGATGACAGAACGGAGTAGTACAAGCAGCGCGGCCTTATGGGGCCGCGATTTTTATTTGGGGCAAAAGGCGGAGCAAAAAATGAAAAACCGAAAGAACATGGGGTGTTTGATCAAGGGAACTAAAGAGCGCGGGGCTTGGGCTGAGCTCTACTTCATGGTGCTGGCGATGAGTCAGGGGTTGAAGGTGTCGAGTCCGTATGGAGGGTTGGGGCCTTACGATGTTGGCGTTGAGAATGGAAGTGGGCCAATTCTGCGGGTGCAGGTGAAGTGCACTTTGTACCAGTGCCGCAAGGGCTGCTACTGCATGAGCATCAATATGAAGGACGGAGCCACGGCGCGCCGCGGGTACGCTCCGGGCACGGTGGACTTTTTTGCGATTTACATTATTCCCAGCGACGATTGGTACATCATTCCTTACGCGGTGGTGGGGAACCGGGATGCGAATCTGTATTTCAGGCCTGGGCAGAAGGGGCAGAAATACGGCGAGTATAAGGAAGCCTGGCATCTGCTGGTGGATGCTTGCAAGGGCGAGCGTGAGGGACCAATTGATATTCAGGCGAGTTGTGACGACGGTGAGGGAGTGAGAGGAGTTGCCCGGATTGCTGCGGTCCGAAAAATGTTCTGGGGAGTGTTTCAAGGGCCAGCCGAGAAGCCCCACTTCTCGCAAAAGACGCGAGAAATTGATTGGATAAGAGCGAAGGCTCGATCCGAAACCCGGTAGTCTTTGTTTGAGGACGAAGACGCTGGGAAAGAAAGGAGCCTTCGATGATGATTATAGGGTGTGATTTTCATCCCAGCTGGCAACAAGTTTCCTGGCTGGACACGGAGACGGGAGAAACTGGGGAACGGAAGCTGGTGCAAGCCTCGGGCGATGCTGAACGGTTCTATCGGCAACAGCCGGCGCCAGCGCTGATCGGGATGGAAGCGACGGGAAACTGTCACTGGCTGGTGGATTTGCTGGCCGAGTTGGGCCACGAGTTGTGGGTGGGGGACGCAGCGCAGATCCGGGCCAGTTGCGTGCGCCAGCAGAAGACGGACCGGCGGGACGCGGAGCACATACGAATCCTGTTGCAGGAGGGACGGTTTCCGCGCATCTGGATGCCGTCGGGTGAGGTGCGGGATCTGCGGCAGTTGCTGCTGCATCGCTACAAGCTGGTGACGATACGGGCGCGGGTGAAGAACGAGTTGCAACATCTGTGCCTGAATCAGGGAGTGCGGCGCCAGCACAAGCTGTGGAGCCAGGCGGGACAGAAGGTGCTGCGGGAGTTGCCGTTGAAGCCGTGGGCGGCGCGTCGGCGGGAAGATCTGCTGGGGTTGCTGGCCATGCTCGATCAGCAGGTTGAGCCGCTGGACCGGGCAGTGAAAGAAGAAGCGCAACGAGACAAAATGGCGCTCCTGTTACAAACCCAGCCGGGAGTGGGAGCGGTGACGGCGCTGGCCTATGTGCTGACCATGGGTGACGTAAGCCGCTTCCCGCGCGGCAAGCAGGTGGCCAGCTACCTGGGACTGATTCCGCGCGAGCACTCTTCGGGCGGACGTCAGAAACTGGGCGCGATCACCAAGCAAGGCAACCGCATGCTGCGAATGTTGTTAGTGGAGGCGGCGCAGATTGCGGTGCGCTTCGATCCCGGACTTCGCAAGGAGTATTTGCATCGTTGTCACCAGAAGCCGAAAGCAGTGGCCAAGGTGGCAGCGGCGCGCAAGTTGGCCGTACGACTGTACTGGATGCTGCGCACGCAGAGGCCGTATCCGGAAGTCGTTCGCATCGAGAGCAGCCCGCGGGTGCCCCTGGTCGGCGCAAGCTAGACCGTGAGATTGATTGGGCGCTCTCGCATCCCGTACAGACGGGATGTTCGCATAGAAGAATCATGGCCGACGAGTAAGGTCGAATCGATGGTTGGTGGAACGACGTTCCGCCGCAGGTGATTTTGCGTGAGATTTCCAGAGTCTTTGTCCTCAACCCTCTCTGGCGAGAAAGCGGTGCCAAAAACACCGACAGGATGTCTTTGTCCTTGACACCGCCTTCGCTCTTATCGAGGGGCACCCCGGCGTTTACTGGGAACTGAGAACTGGGAACTGACAACTGGGCTTGCTACTGTTGCGGGGCGAAATATCCCTTGCGCGCCCGGACTTGCAGGTCTTTCTTCAGCGCGGAGATTTCGATGGAGCGGTAGCGGCCGTCGGCGTCGAAGTCGGCGGGCTTGTAGCTGACGATGTACTGGCTGCGGAGTTCATCTTCGATGGCAGCGAAGGAGCGCGTGATGTCCTTCATCTTGAACGGGAAGAACGCGCGGCCGCCGGTGGCGGAGGCGAGCTGTTCGAGAACTTTATCGCCGCGCAGGATCAATCCGCTGTCGTCGGTGGAAATGGCGTAGATGATGACTTCGGCGCGCTGCGCCATCTCAATGGCTTGCGCACGCGAGTATTCGCTTTGATTATCCTCACCGTCGCTCACGATGACGATCGCCTTGCGCGCGGGATGATCGGGACGGTCCTTCAAAAATTTATCTTTGCAGGCGCGGTAGATGGCGTCGTAGAGCGCCGTGCCACCGCCATCATGCAGTTTGTGCACGCCGGTTGAAAGCAGTTGCACGTTATCGGTAAAGTCCTGCGTCATGTGGCTTTGGGTGTTGAAGCCAACGACAAAAGCTTTATCGAACCCGGTGCGCACCAGGTGCATCAGGAAGCTGGTAGCGGCGTCCTGCTCGAAATCAAAACGGCTGTTGACCGATCCGCTCACGTCGATGAGCAAGCCGAGGTGCAAAGGCAGATCAGTTTCGCGGCGAAAATTCAGAATGGATTGCGGCGGCTTGTTGTCATCGAGGATGTTGAAATCGCTTTGATTCAGGTTGCGCACAAACTTGCCGTGCTTGTCGGTGGCAATGAACAGCACGTTCACTTCATCCACCCGCTTGCGGATGGTGAAGCCGGCCTGAGGATCATCCCCCAGAGTCGAGGTCTCAGCAGCCGGGGTGTCAGGGGCTGAGGCGCCGTCGTAAATGCTGAGGCTGACGGGACTGGTAGCTACGGCGTTCGATTGCGCAACGGCCACCGGCATGCCGATCAAGGCGCAGGCCAAAGTAAAGGTAAAAGCGCGGACCCGGGCGAAAGCCGCCAATCGCGCCTGCGGGCGGCCGGTGGTGTGCGTGTACTTCGTTCCCAAAGCATCCAAAATTTTCACTCCACCCCGGTCCAGATGGTACTCCCAAACGATTAGATGCACGCCGCGTGCCGAACGGCGGGCGGCCATCCGCCTATGGTCTCACATGACTCTAGAGGTGGGTGAAGCAGAGTGCCAAGTTACAAAAGGAGCACGCATATGGTCATGGACCAAAGAGCAACATGAGCCTGGGGCTACGGGCGAATTGAGATTTGAATTTCCGGCACTAGGGAATACATCCCCCAAAAGGTTTAAGATAGGGGCTCATTTGCAAGGCAATGATTCAAAAGAGAGTCTGGAGGATTGATGGCCATGAACATACTTACGAGGATGAAAAAAATTGCAGCCCTGGTTCTGACGCTCTGCATATGCGCAGCCCCGGCGTTCTCCGCCAATGACGAGAAGGAAGAAGACCGGGTGAGGGACGCGGGAGAAGTGATGAAAGAAATCTTGAACATCCCCGACGACATTCCGCAAGACTTGCTGGATAAGGCGGAGTGCATAGTGATTCTGCCCTCGGTGAAGAAAGGCGCGTTCGGAATAGGAGGCAGCTACGGCCGCGGCGTTATGATCTGCCGCAGCGGCCCGCACTACACCGGGCCGTGGGGACCGCCCGCCATGTATGCGCTGGAAGGCGTGAGCATCGGGTTCCAGTTGGGTGGGCAGGCGACGGATTTTGTTTTGCTGGTGATGAATCCCAGGGGAGCGCGCTCGCTGCTCTCGAGCAAAGTGAAGTTGGGAGCGGATGCATCGGCCGCGGCTGGTCCCAAAGGGCGCACCGCCGAGGGCGCCACTGACGTGGTGATGCAAGCGGAGATTCTTTCCTACTCGCGCAACCGGGGCTTGTTTGCCGGAGTGTCGCTGGAGGGTTCGACCCTGCGCTCCGACGGCGGCGCCAATGAAAATCTCTATGGCCAGAAGCTGGATGCCAAGGACATTATTGTCGATCACAAAGTTGCAATTCCTCCTTCTGCGAAAGATCTGGTCGCGCTGCTGAATGCGAAGTCACCGAAGAATTTGTCGGATCCGAAGTCGCTGGAGTAGCGAAGGCTCGGTAGCTTTGAAAGGGCGCGGCTTCCAAGCCGCGCCGCAGCATCTTGTTCCTCTGGAGAATTTCCGTTTCCGGTTTTCTATGGCCAGAAAGCGTGAAGACGAGGCTCTGGTTCGCTGCGCCTGGGCAACCAGCGAATTAATGATTCGCTATCACGATAAAGAGTGGGGAGTGCCGGTGCACGATGACCGCAAGCTTTTCGAATTCCTCATCCTCGAAGGCGCGCAGGCTGGGCTGAGCTGGGAGACGATCCTCAACAAGCGGGAAAACTATCGCGCGGCCTTCGATGGCTTCGATGCGCAGCGCGTCGCGCGCTACGACCGGCGCAAGGTGGCGCAGCTGCTGAAAAATCCCGGCATCGTCCGCAACCGGTTGAAGATCGCATCGACCGTGAGAAATGCCGAGGCATTGCTGCAAGTCCAAAAAGAATTCGGCAGCTTCGATGATTACATTTGGCAATTTGTGAATGGCCGGCCGCGAGTGAATTCGTGGAAAGCGCGCGATCGACTGCCGCCGCACACTACCGAGTCCGACGCCATGAGCAAAGCCCTGAAGAAGCGAGGCTTCACCTTCGTGGGATCAACCATCTGCTACGCCTTCATGCAAGCCGTAGGCATGGTGAACGATCACGTAGTGCAATGCTTCCGCCACGACGCCGTCGCCGCCGCAAACTAGATTTCGCGACTTCACTAAGCTAAGATAAATCACCCCGGCCGGGATGGCGGAACTGGCAGACGCAGCGGACTCAAAATCCGCCGGGCTTCGGCCCTTGGGGGTTCGATTCCCCCTCCCGGCACCAACACTTTTCCTTCCGGGGCAAGATGAGCGTCATCGGGATGTTGCGACGGTTTGGACTTCGCCGGTCGCTGGGGCCTGCAGGGTTTTCACCAGCCACGGGATAATCACCTGCTTGAAGATCCGCGGATCGGGCCAGACTCCAACCTGCCGCCCGAGATGCCCACCGCGAGGATTAATCCAGGCTTCTTTCGGCACGTCGCCCTTGCTCAGGAGCAGATATTCGTCTTCGATGGGAACCTGCGTGTCGAGCACTCCTGCGAGAATCAGCATGGGAGCCATGGGCTTACCCAGCAGTCCCTCGCGCACGAGCGAAAGCTTGGGTAGATAGTCAGCCAACTCATCGAGCGTGTGCACGCCTTCGAGAATATTCATGAGCGCCGGCACCTGATCGAATAAGTATTCGCGATTGCCCAGCAACGAGTCCATGAGAAACTCTTTCTGAAAGAACTTATCCACTGGCGGAGACTGGGCACTGCAGCCGCGCAGGCGCGCATGCTCAACGATCGCCATCTTCGTGGCCCAGTACGCTCCCCAACTGACGCCGTGCATGGCGATGCGATTCTTGTCGATCTCCGGCCGCGATTGCGCGTAATCAATCACACGTGACAGCATTCGATCTGCCGTCTCGCTTACCTTGACGGGATTTTGCCCCGTCCCCGGACCATCGACCGCGAGGTAACCGATTCCAAAAGGAAGGATCGCGCTGAAACTTTCCGTGAGGTCTTCCTTGCGGCTGTCGAGGCCATTGACCGCAATCACCAGCGGGACTGGCCCCTTCGCATCTTTCGGCAGGCGCAGGTAGCCGATGATTTCCTTCCCTTCGAAGGGAATGTGCACGACCTCAAGCGGCGGATCGAAGAACTTTGCGTGATCGAGAAATGCTTCGAGAGCTTTTTCATAGGAGCGCTGCTTGCCGGGAGACGCGGGAATCGGCCACCTTCCGAAGGAGTACAGGCGCCACGCCCGGATGTAATCAGCATTTGCTTTCGCAGGATCAGATTTTTCCAGCGCTTTCGCTTCGTTGAAATAGCGGTCGGCCACGCGCATGAATCCCGCGGCCCACTCGTCTTTGTCGCTGGTGTGGATGCTCTCGAAAGCCTCTTTCACATCGGCGGGATCGAGCCCGATCAGAGGATACTGTCCCACCTCTGCACGGTGAATGGCCTCAGCCTTGATCTCGTCGATGGTGCGTTCGCGGTGCTCTCCGTTTTGAGTGGATGCGCTGCGGGAAATGAGTGCGAAGAATACCAACAGGAAGCTCATGTAAGAAAACTGACCCGCTATTTTCATGACCTCGTCCGTTCTCCGGGCTCGCGAATCGCGAGCGGTCCAGGAAAAGGCCGGACGGAATTGCGTCCGGCCTTCTTCATTCTCTGTATGCCGGCCGCGGCGCTAGAAGGTGAACTTCATTCCCAGCTGCAAGGAACGTGGACCGCCCGAGCCTACGGCCGGGTTGGCAGCAGCTATATCCGGCGTGGCGCAGCCGCAGCCGAAAGGACGAACCGAAGGATCGTTTAAGCCAAATCCATTCTGTCCGCCGTAAGGGTTTGCAAAGTTCGGGTGGTTGAGGATATTGAAGAACTCGATGCGGCCCTGCAGCCGCATAGTTTCTCCAAAGTGGAAATTCTTGGCCAGGGAGAAATCGAAATTTTTGAAACCAGTGTCCTGGAACATGTTTCGGCCCATGTTGCCGAACTGGCCGAGCGGCGGAGGAATCATCACCGAGTTTCCCGCGGCGTAGCAGCCAAAGTCATCTAGGGAAGTAGTCTCCGCCCCAGGAGTGCCTCCATCCTCCGCCAGCGCGGAGGCCGCGCAGCCCCCCGGCATATTGGGATCTCCTGGAGCGTAGTACGGAATTCCTACTCCGCGCCCGGACTTGAAGTCCGCGGGGTTGCCCAGCCTATTGGTCCCGGCGCGGTAGAAACTCCAGCGGATCGGACTGTTGGCGGGCGGGCTTACCGGCAACGGTCCAACGCCTGCCGCATCAGTTCCTTCGTCCATTGGCCCCCAGGGCTGCGGGCTTTCCAGGGTGATGATCGAGTTGATCTCCCAGCCTTCCCGCATCTGTCCGAAGCCCTGCCGTCCAGGAATCGCGTAGGTGAGCGAAACCGTCAGCCGGTGCCGCATGTCAAAGTCGCTGCTGGCATACTCGGCCGCGACGTCGTGAGCGTTCTGCGGCAACCCGGAGCCGTAGCCGAAGTCCCAGTTCGCGCCCACATCATCGAGTGCGTGCGAGTAGGTGTAGCCCGCAACCATGCTCAGGCCGTGATAGTTACGTGCGTTCAGCGTGACCTGCAATCCGTTGTAGTTGGAGCGGTAGACGTTTCCCATCTGAAAGATGTTGCTCAGATAGGGAAACTTACCGTTGTATGGAAGGCAAAGCTGATCTGGAGAGTTCCCCTCCGCGCAGGCCGGATTGTAGTCACTGCCCACAGGCGGCTGGTTGATGTCGCGAATTCCAGTCAGGTTCGATCCGTGGTTACCGACGTATGCGGCTTCCAACGAAAGATTCGCCGTGAAGGCATGTTGCAGGTTCAACGTCCAGTTCCACACGTAAGGAGTAGTGAGGTTGTGGTCTACCGTCATAATTGGGCACGGGCTATTGAAGCAATTAACCGTGCTACTGCCGTAAAGAGGCCCATTTGCGGCGTCCCAGGTCGTCGGATAGTTCAGAAAATTCTTCACTGTGACATTACTGCTGGTAATCGTGCCACCGGATGTGTCGCCCGCAGCATCGATCGGAGCACCCGTCGGAACCGTGCCCGGACCGAAAGCATTGTTGAAGGCGACGAACGACTGCCAGTTCACCGTCTCATAGATCAGCCCGCCGCCGCCGCGCAGCACCGTCCGTCCGTTGCCGCCGATATCCCAGGCGAAGCCGAATCGGGGCCCAAAGTTTTTGTGATCGGGGTTATAGAGGCTGCTGATCTGATGCCCCACCTGCACCATTCCCACATTCGGATCGAAATTTCCCAGCAGATTGTTGGCTTCCTGGGGGACGCTGCTGAATTCATAACGAATGCCGAAGTTGATTGTCAGATTCTTGGTGGCTCGATAGTCATCTTGGAAGAAACCCGAGTACGCCCAGTTGTGCAGGTGCAGGGTCGGGTTTCCCACCTCGGCCGTCGACTTGAACGGCGCGCCCGCAAAGAAATCTTCGAGTGGGCTCGAACCGTTGGGGCCGGGGTTCGGGGACGCAACCCCACCCAGGAAGTTGACGCTGCCTCGGGCGTTGCCATACGAGGCATTGTTGACCCGGTCGTAGTGGAGTTCGCCGCCGAATTTCAGGGCGTTCTTGCCCACGGTGTAAGAAATATGATCTATAAACTGGGTGATCGAATCGGGCCCCTGGAACTTCGGCCACTTGAAGCTACCCAATGTCGTGAAATAACCGGCGAAGCCGATGCGCGGCAGGCCTCCCGTGTTGGGTCCGGTTACACCTGTATCGAGTCCGTAGGCTGAAGCCGGAGTGTTGAGGTCGCCGGGCAGGGTCGGCTGATAGAGGCGGTTGTAGCCGATGCGTGCCTCATTCACTAATCGAGCACTGGGAGTCCAGATCCAGCTGCCGCCGACCACCTGCGCGCGGGTGTGAATGTCGGAGAGCCATTTCTGCTGCAACTCGGAAAAGTCTTCAACGGTTCCGGAGTTGTTTCCAAAAAAGTACATCCCGTTTATGGTGTTGCGCTCATTTAGCGTGTAATCCACCTTGCCGACAAAGTTGTCGACATGGACGACGTTATTAAATCCGTTGGGGATTGTAATGGCCTCTGCGGCCGTGAGGGCTGTGCCAATATCCGTTTGATTATTCGTGACAAATCCTGTACCGCTGCAAGTTCCAGAAGCCGCACACCCTGAAACCAGCAGGCTCGCGGGGCTTACGATCACCCCAGCCGCGACGGCAGCCGGCGTGGTGATATCGGCGAGCACGTCCGGAATGCTATCGGCGCAGTCGCCCGCAAAGCCAAACGAACAGGTTCCATTCGGCGCCATGTGCACCATCGAGGGACCGGTGACTCCTCCGTAGGAGTTGCCCACGTTATAGCGCTGGCCTTCGTAGGCGCCGAAGAAAAATGCTTTGTCCTTGATGATCGCGCCGCCGATGCTGCCGCCAAATTGCTCAAGAGTGCGGGTCAATTTTGGATTCGGGGAGTCGTTGAAGTAGTTGCGCGCGTCCAGGTGGTCTCCATCGCGGCCAAAGCCAAAAGCGGTTCCGTGCACTTTGTTGGTGCCCGATTTCAGGCCCACGTTAACCACCGCGCCGGGCTTCCATCCATATTCTGCCGGCGGGTTCTGCTGCACGTTGAACTCCTGAATCGCGTCGATGGGCAGAATGGTCGCGGAGTCGCCCGCGATTCCTGAACCGTTAATGATTGCCTGTCCGGAATAAGGTTCGCTGTTGAACAGGCCCTCGACATAATAAGCATTGTCTTCGGCGCGCAGGCCGTTCGCGCTGGTGGTGGAGAATCCGCCGCCGGGATAACGCACCACACCGGGACGAAGCTGCAGCAGATTTTCATAATTGCGGCCGTTGAGCGGCAGGTCGTTAATTTCTTTGTTGCTCAACGTGCCACCTAGAGTGGAGGAAGTGGTGTTGAGCAGGGGAACTTCTTCGGTGACGGTGACGACTTCAGAAACGTCGCCGGGCTGGAGACTAAAATCAGCCCGCACATCGGTTGCAACCTCGACCGTGACCGCGGGCCGCTCGACCGCTTTGAAGCCTTTCGCTTCGACGTGAATCTTGTAGATTCCTGGAATGAGGTCAGGGGCAACGTAATCCCCGGAGGTGTCAGTGGCGAGAGTTCGCGAAGTGCCGCGCTGCACGTCGGTGATGACCACTTTAGCGCCGGCTACGGAGGCACCGCTTTGGTCCGCAACTCTACCCAGCACGCGTCCGGCCGTGGACTGGGCCACTGCGGTCAGACTCAAGGCACTCAGTGCGAAAATCAGAAGAGCAATCCGAATAGCTAAAGTCATCGTGTGACCCGCGGACATGGCGGTGCTTCGGAATGTCATCGCATCCCTCCGTTTACTGGTCCGACAGCCATACCATTGCGATGCGAACGAAGTCAAGCAATTTCTCCGCTGCGAGGCCAGTTCTATCCCGGGGCGGCTCTGATTAGTAAAGTTCTGGCGAAATCCGCCACTTACTGCAGATTTCTCGAATGAAAGGCGGCTGGGGGTAAAGGGCTTGCTTTCCGCTGGGGAGGAATGATACTGTCCTAGCGATCATACCACCATACCTAGAGACCAGGCCTTGCCCTCTGAGCACCCTAAGACTGCAGAAACCGCGCCATTGACACTGGACCTGCGGTATAGTAGCCAGACCATCGCCAGTTTCCCAAAACTGGCTCCAGCGGGAGCATGCCCTGTGTACAAAGTTGTCCGAACCTCGCGGCTATATGAGCAAATCGTTCAGCAAATCGAAGAGTCGGTGCTGAATGGTTCGCTGAAACCGGGCGACCAGCTTCCCGCCGAGCGGGATCTGGCACAGCGGCTGGGGGTGAGCCGCACGGCGGTGCGCGAGGCAGTCAAGACGCTGCGCGAGAAAGGTTTGGTTGAAGCCTACTCCGGCCGCGGCACCTTCATCACCGATGGGACTTCGCAGGCGGCGCGCCAGTCCTTCGACCTGATGGTGAAGATCGGCCAGCAGGGCCAGCAGGAAGGTTTGCCGCATCTGGTGGAGCTACGCCTCGTTCTGGAACCGGGAATCGCCGCGATGGCGGCGGAGCGCGTCACGGATGAAGACCTTGCGGCGATGAGGGAAGCCATCGCGGTAATGGATCGCTCGCAGGAAAATGCGGAGGCTTACATCGAGGCCGACCTCGATTTCCACCTGGCCCTGGCGGAGGCGGTCGCCAATCCGCTGATTCTTTCCTTGATCGATTCCATCGTCGGGTTGCTGCGCGAGCAACGCATCAGAATTTTCAAAGTGGAAGGCGGTCCGCAGCGCGGTCAGTTTCATCACAAGCGCATTCTCTCGGCGGTGGAGCGCCGCGATCCGGAGATGGCCCGCAGCGCCATGCGGGCCCATCTCGAGCAGGTGCGACAGGATTCGCAGATTCCGTCCAGCGGCAAGGAGCCTGGGAAACACGCGCCCGCCGGTTCCAAAATCATTGCTTAACCAGATCTTCGAAACAAGGTGGAAGTTGAGGGGCAATGGCGAAACTCGGATTTATCGGCTTAGGAGTGATGGGCAGCCAGATGGTCAACCGGCTGCTCAGCAAAGGTCACAGTGTTATCGGCTACAACCGCACCCGCGCCAAGGCGCAGTGGCTGGTTGAAAAAGGAATGCAGTGGGCCGACTCGCCGCGCGCCGTGGCCAGCGCGTCCGATTTCATTTTTGCGATGGTGACCAACGCCGCTGCGATTGCGGCTATCACCGAAGGTCCCGAGGGAATGCTGGCCGGGCTGAGCGCGGGCAAGATTTTCATCGACATGAGCACAATCAGTCCTACCGTCAGCCGAGGGCTGGCCGTCAAGGTGCGCGAAAAAGGCGGGGACATGGTTGACTCGCCGGTTTCGGGCAGCGTGATCACGCTACAGGAAGGGAAGCTGTCGGTGATGGTGGGGGGACGGTCCGACACGTTCGAAAAAGTAAAGCCCTTGCTGATGGATATTGGCCCGAAGGTCACTCATGTCGGTGACAACGGTCTGGCGCTGGCGATGAAGATCGCGGTGAACTTGAGTCTGGCCGTGCAGATGCTGGCGTTTTCCGAAGGAGTATTGCTGGCGGAGAAGAGCGGCATCGCACGGGAAACCGCAGTCGACGTGCTCACCCACAGCGCGATCGCGTCGCCCATGATTCAGTATCGCGGGCCCTTCGTGCTGCAGCAGCCGGAAGAAGCGTGGTTCGACGTCAACATGATGCAGAAAGATATGGTGCTCGCGATGGATCTGGGCCGACAGCTCGACGTGCCTTTGCCCTCGACCGCGGTGAGCAATGAAATTCTGACTGCGGCGCGCGGCATGGGCTGGACGAAATACGATTTCGCCTGCATGTTCGATGTGCTGGCCGCAATGTCTGGCGTGACCACGCCAGTGACCGCGGGACCCAAAAAGAAATGACAACCGCTACCTCCAATCCTGAATCTGGCCGTGAGACTTCCACCGAAAAAGAAAAGTGGCTGCGGGCCTACCGGCAGATGGTAAGCATCCGGCTGTTTGAAGAGCAGGTAAACGAGGTTTATACCCGCGCGCTCATGCCCGGCCTCGCCCACCTATACAGCGGCGAAGAAGCCATAGCGGTGGGAATCTGCGAAGCTCTGCGAATCGACGACTACATTACCAGCACCCACCGGGGCCACGGACACTGCCTTGCGAAAGGCGCAGCGCCCGACCGTATGTTCGCCGAATTGCTCGGCAAAGAAGCCGGGTATTGCCGCGGCAAAGGCGGATCGATGCACATTGCCGATCCCGCTACCGGCAACCTGGGAGCTAACGCCATCGTCGGCGGCAGCGTGGGCATTGCCACCGGCGCGGCTTTTTCCGCCAAGACGCTGGGCACAGATCGCGTCGCTGTATGCTTCTTCGGAGAAGGCGCTCTGGGCCAGGGCTCGCTTTACGAAGTGATGAACCTGGCGCAGTTGTGGAAGCTGCCCGTGATTTACGTCTGCGAAAACAATCAGTACAACGAATACACGCACTACACCGAGACCACGGCCGGCACCATTCTCGGCCGCGCCGCGGCTTTCGGCATCGAGGCCGCGAGCGTCGACGGACAGGACGTGCGCGCCGTTCATGAAGTTGCAACCAGGCTGGTGAAGCGCGCCCGCGCTGGGGGCGGACCCGCTTTTCTGCAGTGCGACACCTACCGCTACAGCGGCCATCACGTCGGCGACATCAATCGCGAATATTACCGCTCCAAGCAGGAAGAACAACACTGGAAGACAGATCGCGATCCCATCACCGTCTTATCGAGTTGGCTGTGCGGGCAAGGCTATGCTGACACTGCATCCCTGACTCGAATTACATCAGAGGTTCGCGCCACCATGGAGGCGGCGGTGAAGTTCGCCATAGCGGCGCCCTATCCCAGCGTGGATGAAGTGGAAAAGCATGTCTATGCCTGAGCGCGAACTCACATTTGCGCAGGCAGTGCGCGAGGCGCTGGCCGAGGAGATGCGGCGCGACCCCCGCGTCTGCATCTTCGGTGAGGATGTTGCCGAGGCCGGCACTCCATTCAAAGTGCTCTCCGGGTTAGTTGAAGAGTTCGGCGCCGGGCGTGTGGTCGATACTCCTATCTCCGAAGCTGGGTTCACGGGCGTGGCTGTGGGCGCGGCCATGACTGGTATGCGTCCCGTGGTTGACATCATGTTCGGTGACTTCATTACTCTCACCATGGACCAGATGGTGAACCAGGCCGCTAAAGTTCATTACATGTCGGGCGGGCACTGGAAAGTGCCGATGGTGATGCGCACCACGTTGGGGGCGACCCGGCGGTCGGCTGCGCAGCACTCGCAATCGCTGCATGCCTGGTTCAGCCACGTGCCGGGGCTGAAAGTGGTTTTGCCTTCGACTCCGTACGACGCCAAAGGCCTGCTCAAAACGGCCATCCGCGATCAGAACCCCGTCGTCTTCTTTGAAGACAAAATGATGTACAAGCTGAAAGGCCCGGTTCCGGAAGAGGATTACACCATCCCGCTGGGCGTGGCCGATGTGAAGCGCGGGGGCGACGATATTACCCTGGTCGCTACCAGCAGCATGGTGCAAGTCGCGCTGGGCGCGGCGATTTTGCTGGAAAAGGAAGGAATCAGCGCCGAGGTGGTCGATCCGCGCACCACGTGGCCGTTGGATGAAAAGACGCTGATCGATTCGGCCAAGAAAACTTCGCGCGTAATCGTACTCGATGAAGGTTACGGCAGATACGGCGTTACGTCGGAGCTTGCCGCCGTGATCGCCGAAGGAGCATTCTACGATCTGGATGCACCAGTGAAAAGAATGGGCGCGATGCACGTGCCGATTCCGTTCTCTCCGCCGCTAGAGGACGCAACGGTTCCGACGGAGCAAACGGTATTTGAAGCAGCGGCAGCGATGTGCGGGAAGAAGTAGCGCCGGCGTCCCGCCGGCTGTCGCGAGGGCATCTCGCCCTCGGCACGCCGGGCGAGGCGCCCGCCGGACAGCCGCCGAGACGGCGGCGCTACGCGAAGGCAGGAGGTTCGTTATGGCACTAAAAACTCACGGAACCATGGCAGTCGATTGGGAACAGCGCATCGATTTCGATCGCCTCCGCCGCGAGCGTCTGGCAAAAGCCAAGGCGCTGCTGGCGAAGTCCGAGATGGGCGCTCTGCTCTGTTTCGACATGAATAACGTACGGTATCTCACCTCGACGCACATTGGCTCGTGGGCCCAAGACAAGTGCAACCGCTTCACCCTGCTTCCGCAGAATGACGAGCCGATCCTCTGGGACTTCGGCTCCGCCGCCAAGCATCATCAATTAAATTGCCCGTGGCTTGGGGAGCGCTCACGGGCGGGAATTTCCATGCTGCGCGGCGCCATGACGCCGGAGATGGGACGCGCCGAAGACGTTGCCAAAAAGATTCGCATCGAACTCGAAATGCGCGGCCTGCACAAAGAGCCACTCGGCATTGACATTATCGAACTGCCGGTGCTGTTCGCGCTGCAACGCGAGGGCATCAAGGTAGTCGACGGCCAACAGCTCATGTCGAACGCCCGCGTCATCAAGACGCAGGACGAAATCTCCCTGCTCAACACTTCCGCCATGATGGTCGACGCCGCTTATGACGAGCTTTACCGTGCCATGAAGCCCGGTCTGCGTGAAAACGAAGCCGTCGGCCTGGTGAGCAAAGTTCTCTACGATCTCGGCTCCGAATATGTCGAGGCGGTGAATGCAATATCCGGCGAGCGCTGTAATCCGCATCCGCATGTCTTCTCCGACCGCGTGCTGCGCCCCGGCGATCCCGTCTACTACGACATTCTGCATTCCTACATGGGATACCGCACCTGCTACTACCGCTGCTTCACCGTCGGCTACGCTTCGCATGCCATGGTCGATGCCTACAAGCGCTGCCGCGAATATCTCGACGCGGCGATTGAACTTGTTCGCCCGGGGCGAACCACCGCCGAGATTGCGGCAGTGTGGCCGAAAGCGGAAGAATTCGGTTTCCCAAACGAAGAATCCTGCTTCGCGCTGCAATACGGCCATGGCATCGGTCTGGCGATTTGGGAGAAGCCAGTGATCAGCCGGCTGGTTTCGTTTGAGCATCCGGTCACGATTGAGCCTGGCATGGTGTTCGCGCTCGAAACTTTCTGGCCCTCGACCGACGGATGGAGCGCTGCACGCATCGAGGAAGAGATCGTGGTCACGCCGACCGGGCATGAAGTGATCACCCGCTTCCCGGCAGAAGAACTGCTGGTAGCGGGTGCGCACTACTTCACCGTTAACGGACCGCTGCCGACGACCAGAGAAACTGAAGCTCCGGCCAGCGAGAAGGTGCTGGATATGATCGAAGCCAGCGCGAAAACTGAGCGCGTGGGAGTTTCGGACTGAAGGCCCTGGCGCGAATGTTCGTTTGAGCGTCCCCGAATAAAAAACATTATGGCCTTCAGCGTTGTTATGCCCGCTCTCGAGATGGCGCAGGAAACTGGCAAGCTCATTGCCTGGCGGAAAAAAGAGGGCGAGCGCGTCAGCAAAGGTGAGCCGCTTCTCGAAGTCGAAACCGATAAAGCCGTGGTCGAAGTGGAGGCGCCCGCCGACGGCATCCTCGCCGGGATCATAGCGCAGGCCGGAGCCGATATTCCCGTTGGTCAGACGATCGCCTGGATCCTGGCTCCCGGTGAAAAGCCGCCGACAGAAAATGAGTCTGCGATGGCTGCGCCTGCAGCTCGAGGCAAAACAGAATCGCATACTCCTCCGGCTGCAGCCAGCGCTCCCGGACCTTCTGCGGTTCAGAGTGCGAGGATTTCCCCTAAGGCGCGGCGTCTCGCAAAAGAATTGGGCGTGGACATTAGTAGGGTGCGTGGTTCCGGAACAGGCGGCGAAATTCTTGCATCCGATGTAGAGGCGGCTGCCGCGCCGGTTGCTTCCGGTGCGGCCGCCAAAAAGTCAGACGGCGTTGAGATTCCCAGCTCGATCGGGCGACTCATGGCTGAACGCACCACGCAAAGCTGGACCTCCGTTCCTCATTTCTTCGTGACGCGTGAAATTGAAGCCAGCGCGCTCAATGAGTACCGGGAAAAGTGGGCGCCGGAGATCGAGCGCACCCACCATATCCGGATCACGCACACGGATCTTCTGATCGCGCTGACGGCACGCGTGCTGCAGAAGCATCCGCGGTTGAATTCAAGCTGGACTGCGGATGGTATCCGTCTTCACGATCACGTGAACATGGGTGTCGCCATCGCGGTGAACGACGGAGTGGTGGCGGCCGTTATCCCCCACGCAGACACCGCTAGCCTGGCGGAAATTGCCGCGCATCGCCGCGATATGGCCGAGCGCGCACGGGCCGGCAAGTTGCGCCCCGCCGACATAGCCGATGCTACATTCACGATCAGCAACCTCGGCATGCACCGCGTGGATCAGTTCAGCGCGATCATCACGCCGCCGCAAGCGGCAATTCTCGCGGTGGGCAGTATCGCCGACCGAGTTGTTGCCGTCGAAGGTAAGCCTGCGGTTCGGGCCATGGTGTCGCTTACCCTGGCCTGTGATCACCGCGTCGTAGACGGCGCGCGAGCGGCGATGTTCCTGAACGACCTGGCGGGCGCGGTTCGCGAGCCGGAGAAACTGTCTTAAGGGGAATGCCGAGTTCCGGGAGAGTTTTAAGCGGTTGAAGAATCCAGGATAGTAAAGAATTTTCCGAGCGGTTCAAGACCCAGAGTGGAACTCAAAGTTAGCCGGGCTTCGGCCCTTTGGGGTTCGTTTCCTCGTCCCGGCGCCACATTCTTCGGAGACGCCGCCTCACTGCACCGGCGGTAGGCCGACCCTGGCAGCCACTTCGCGAAACTCATGGTTCTGATGCAGGCGTTGGAATTCGTGGTTGGTGAGGAGCGTGGTGAGTCGAAGGTCGCGGCGCTGGCTGGCGATCTCGAGATACTTGAGAGCATCGTCGTCCTGACCGAGGGCCGCGTAAGCGTCGGCCACGTCGAAGGCCGAACCGGTGCCGTGGTCGAATGATTCCCGCCTGCTGGTGAGGCGTTGCTCGAGCAGTCCTCGGCGGCCGCCGCTGGCGTAGGCTGCTTTCTCCAGATCGATGTTTTTCTGCGCCCTGGCATCGTGGCGCAGACGGGCGACCGTCGCGCTTTCCGTGAGGTATCCCGCGTAATTTCCTTCTCGAAAATAAATGTCCTCTGCCAGGTAGCGATGAGGAGGAACGAACTCAGGCTGAGAGGCTGTGAGTTGCGTGAGCAGCGCTCTGGCTTCTTCTGTTTTTCCCGCGGCCGCGAGAATGCATCCTTTGTCGGCGAGGATGGGAGTGGAAGAAGGATCGAGTTGCCGGGCGCGTTCGATCTCCAATATTCCCTCCTGCGTGCGCCCGGTCTCGATCAGGAACGTGGCGTACCAGTGGTGGGCGCGGGGCAAGCCCGGATTCAATTCGAGCGCTCGCTTGAACTCGCGTTCGGCCGTGGCTACGTCGAAGAATCCCCAGAAGCTGGCAAAAGCGAGTGAGTTGTGCGCTTCGGCCGAGTTGGGGTCGAGTTCCACTGCCCTGGCGGCGGCGGCCCGGGCGCGCGGAAAGGCCTCCTGCGGAGGCAGGACGCTGAACTCTCGCAGCAAGTTGTAACTGTCGGCGAGACCTACATAAGGCGCCGCATAGGCGGGATCATGCACGATGGCCTGGGTGAAGAAATCCACCGCCTGGTTCAGATCGTCGGGCGTGCGCTTTTCGAAATGATAGCGGCCCTTGAGGTAGAGATCCTGAGCTTCGGCGCTGGGCGGCTGCGGAGCAGCCAGCGCATTCTTATACCGAGGTTCGCGATGGCCGAGCGAAAAGGCGAGGAACGAGCCGGTGATCAGAACCAGCGGCAGGATCCACAGGAAATCCTTGGTCGCCGACGGAGAGGGTTGCGACGGAATGAGACGAAGATCGGGCGTGGGAACCTCGGCCGGAGGCTGGACGATGAGCACATCGACGGGGACGGCTGGGCTCCGCTCGCCATGAGTAGACGCCGCTACTCCGGCAGGGATCTCGACGGGCTCCCAGTTATGGTGCGGAGCCTGCAGCCATTCCGCCAACTCGTCGGCGTAAGCAAAGACGCCACCGCGGACACTTCCCGGCACGCGGTACACGGGAAGCCCGCGTTCTTTTTCCCAACGTTTTACTGTGCGCTCGTCGCGATCAAAGAAGGCGGCAATTTCCTTCCAGGAATCCAAACGCTTCTTCGCCGGGAGAGGCTCACTATGAGCGGCCATAAGCTTTCAATGCCTTGAAATCCTGAAAGTTTTTCAGCTGATGCAAGCAAGGCTCGCGTAGTGTAGCTTTGATCGTCATCCATGGGAACGCCACGAACGTGCCTTTGCGTGGCCCGATCGAGGGAGGGAGCGCACGAACGGGCCGAGATCCGCGCCCAGCCTGCCATTAGAGACTTTCGTCTGCGGTTGACTTGTTCCGGCGGGACGCGCCATACTTCCTCGCTATACCCGTCGCTGGACCTGCCGCTGACCCGGGTGCACTGATGGGCGTTTCTGCAATGCCGCGGCTGGCAGGGGTTTTGCCGCAATCTCCCAGGAGGATTCCATGCTCCGAAGTTTTCATGTGGCGCGAAACCTTTTTCCGCTTCTGCTGGTTGCAACGGTCTTCATTCCGTTAGCTTCGGCCTCCGGTCCTTATGTGATCGGCTCAGCCAACACGGTGACTGCCGACCCTAATGTGCCGCGTCCTTCGACCACGCCTTGCGTGGTGCAGCTTTTCAGCGGGGCGCAGTTCTACGATTTCAACGTGGAAAACTTCAGCTACGCTCCGCCCGCCGACTGCCCCGGCCCCTGGGCGAAGGTGGTGCTGGAAGCCGACATCAACCTGAACGCCGGCATTCAATACGACCGTACCGCTAATTTCTGGCTGGGTCCGGTCAACATTTATTTCGGAACCACGGCGGAGCCCTCGAACATTGGTCCGTCGTGGCATATCGAAAACGACCTTACCGATTACAGTTCGATCTTCTACACCGCGCAGAGCGGTCAGGCCAACATCGGAAACACGTTGTGCTGCGGGCTCACTTCGACGATCTATGCCTCGGCAGAGCTGGAGTTCTATCCCGTGGCCAAGGGCGAGAAACCGCCCGTAGCGGCCGATCAGGTGCTTGCGCTCTCGGGCGGCGCCTCAGGCGGCACGGTCGCACTCGGTTCGACTTCCAGCACGCTCTCTGGCACTTTCACCCTGCCCACGAACGTGGAGAAGGCGTATTTGGATGTCTATTCCCAAAGCCAGTCGAATGATGAGTTCTGGTATACCTGCGTGGCCAACGACGTCGCTGCGGAACTGGAGAATTGCGGCAACACCGGCTTCCGCGAGACTGAGATCACGATTGACGGGAAACCGGCAGGCGTGGCGCCGGTCTCTCCCTGGATTTTCACGGGTGGAATCGATCCTTATTTATGGTTCCCCATCCCCGGCGTGCAGACGCTGAACTTCAAGCCTTATCGCGTGGACCTCACGCCTTTCTCCGCAGTGCTGAGTAACGGCGACCCGCACACGGTTTCGCTGAGCGTTTACAACGCCGACGATTATTTCTCGGATACCGCGTCGCTGCTGCTCTATCTTGATTCCGGCAGCTCGCAGGTGACCGGCGCCGTGACTGAAGACACGCTGACCGCGGCGCCGTCTCCCGTGGTTACGGAGAACTTGAACGTGCAATCAACTTTCACCAAGGGTACGGTCAACCTGAAATCGAACCGCAGCTTTACCATCGCGGGCTACGTTAACACTTCGCACGGCAAGGTGACGACCAAGGTCGAACAGAATGTGAGCTTCTTCAACAACCAGTATTACGACATCACAGCTACGACATATCTGGAAAACATTTCGCTGGGTTCGTCGGTCTGGTCGACGACCACAACCTCGGGCGGAGGCGAGACCACCGTCACCAGCCAGTCGTTCAATTTCCCGCTGGTCCTGGATCTCAACCAATTTGTGGCGTCGAGTGGAGACACGGACCTGACCACGAAGGCGACTCAGAGCTACGAGTCGTCTGTAAACACTTGGAAGAACAATTGGCCGACCTATTCCAGTTTCGAGTCGAACACCGGGCATCATGTCGACACAGTCGACTACAACACCTTCCTCAATTCGGATCAATCCGCCGAGCAGCAATATTTTTCCTGGGGTTCGAACAGCGGGCCGTATTTCTGCAGCATCGCTGTGAAGGCCAACGCGCTGACCGCCTTTAGCCCGGGGTGCGCGAAGTAGAGTATTCGGAAAGCGCCGAAAAACAAAGGGAGCGGCCACGCCGCTCACTGATTTATTTGAAGTCCAGCTGTGATTCAGCGTATCTACTTTATTGTGGCGGCCGGGTGATCGCCCCCTGCGAGGCCGACGAAACCAGGGCCGAGTACTTGGCGAATACTCCGGTGGGATAGCGCGGCTGCGGCGGCTTCCATTCCTTCATGCGCTGGCGCAGAACCTCGTCGCTGATCTCAACCTCTAATATCCGTTTGCCGATATCGAAGTGAATCATGTCTCCGTCGCGTACCGCGGCGATGGGGCCGCCCAGCGCGGCTTCCGGGGAGACGTGGCCAGCCATGAGCCCGTGGGTCGCGCCGCTGAACCGGCCGTCGGTCAACAGCGCAACCGACGATCCTAAGCCTTCGCCCACAATGGCGCCGGTGACGCTCAGCATTTCCCGCATGCCTGGTCCGCCCTTGGGACCTTCGTTGCGGATGACGACTACGTCGCCGGCCTTAATTCTCTTCGAGGTCACGGCAGTCATGGCGTCTTCTTCGCAATCGAAAACGCGCGCGGGACCGCGCTGTTCCAACCGCTCATGCCCGCTGATTTTGGCTACGCAGCCTTCCGGCGCGAGATTTCCCTTCAGGATGACGAGCCCTCCGGTTTTCTTGAGCGGACGATCGAGCGGCGCGATAACCGGTTGACCGGGAGTTTCCTTCGCGTCGTTAGCTTCCTCGGCGAACGTCCTACCGGTCACGGTAAGCGTGGAGCCGTCGGCGCACTTGGCATCCAGCAGACGTTTTGCGATGACGGGGATGCCGCCCGCCTTGTCGACATCAGCGGCCACATACTTTCCCGAAGGCTTAAGATCGGCGAGCAGCGGGGTGCGCTCGCTGATTCGCTGGAAGTCGTCAATCTCGAGAGCAACGCCAGCTTCGCGCGAGATGGCCAGCAGATGCAGCACGGCATTAGTCGAGCCGCCGGTCGCGGCCACGGACGCAATTGCGTTTTCAAATGCCGCACGGGTAAGAATGCGGCGCGGCAGAATGCCGGTTCTCAAAAGATTCAGCACTACTTCGCCACAGCGGAATGCGACTTCGTCTTTTCGCGCGTCCATCGCGGGCACGCTGTTGAAGCCCATGGGAGACAGCCCAATCATCTCCATCACGGTCGACATGGTGTTTGCCGTGTATTGGCCGCCGCAGGCTCCGGCGCCCGGGCAGGCCACGTTTTCGAGATCGTGCAATTCCTGGTCAGTAATTTTTCCCGCGGCGTTGGCGCCCACGGCTTCGAACACATCTTGAATTGTGACGTCCTTGCCGCGGTAGCTGCCGGGCGCGATGGTGCCGCCGTAGAGCACGAGCCCGGGAAGATCCAAGCGCGCGAGCGCCATGGCCGCGGCCGGTATGGTCTTATCGCAACCCACCACGCACACCACGGCGTCGAACAATTGGCCGCGGCACACCAGTTCAATCGAATCGGCGATCAGCTCGCGGCTCACCAGCGACGCCCGCATGCCTTCGGTGCCCATGGTTTCGCCGTCAGAGATGGCGATGGTGTTAAATTCCATGGGAGTGCCGCCGGCGGCGCGAATGCCTTCTTTCACCTTGGCAGAAAGCCGCCGCAGGTGAAAGTTGCAGGGCATGGTTTCGATCCAGGTGTTGGCCACGCCGATCAGCGGCTTGCGCAAGTCGGCGTCGGTGAAGCCAATGGCTTTGAACATGGAACGCGCCGGAGCCCGGTCGCGCCCGTCGGTAATTCCGCGGCTGCGATGCTTAAGATCCATGATGGGTAAGGTCCGTGAGGAAAGATTACATCAGGCGTAGAGATTGAAGCGTAGGGAAATACCCTGGCATCGCGAGCCAGAGTCCGCGGCGGGCCGACCGCCACACAAACGTTGAAGTCGCGTTGACAAGAGGCTTATTCTCGTACTTGGACAGTCGCCATGAGCATAATTAACGTTGCGAGCGAAATTGTGGTCGCCGCCGGGCTCGCGATCATTGGCTGGTTTTGCATCTCCAGGCCCCGCGCCGTGGCTGAATGGCACAATAGGCATTACCGTTTGCGAGTAATCTCAAAAGCCTATTTCCCCACCTATCTGCGATTCATGGGGATTGTGATGTGGATATTTGTCTTGCTGGTCATTTACGGTTTATTCGAAAAGCTTGCTTGAACCTGAGCCCGAAACCCAAACCTAAGCCAGCGCGGCCCGCGACGACTGCTCCGCAATGTTTTCCGAAGCCGGCGGATGCGGCCCCCACGCCGGGACTTCCTGCTCGTGTAAAACCGCTCGCGAGCGCACTTCGACGACATCCACGATTGAATACCATTCGCGGTAAAGCTGCCCGATCTGCTTGGGGTTGACTTCCAGCAGCATGGTGACGGCGTAATCCTGTCCGGCGCCCTCAGCATGCACCGTAGTAAGATCGAGCCCGCGGCGCGAAACTGCGTTGAGGATGCGCATCAGCGTGCCTTGCGTGTTGCGATAGCGGATATGAAAGATTTGCATGTCTGTTGCTCCCCAGAACTAAATTGAGTCATTGAGCGATTGAGTCATCGGGTCATTGAAAAACCGCCGAGCTTATCTTGGTTTTCAATCACAAAATCGCCCGATCGCACAATCGCTCAATTCCTACTCGTCCCCGTAAACCATCTCGGACAATGCCGCTCCCGCTGGAACCATGGGATAAACGTTCGCTTCGGGAGCGCAATCGAACACCAGCAACTCCGGCCCCGGCGAGCGCAGAAAATTATCGATCAAATCTCCCGTCTCGGCTGATACGGGAAACTCCACCATGGCAGCTTCGTTCAGCCGCCATCCGTGAATTTTGTAAGCCTTGGCAATCTCCACGAAATCCGGATTGTCGCTCAAATCCGTTTCAGCATAGTTGCGCTCATAAAAGAGCTGCTGCCATTGCCGCACCATGCCGAGATATTTGTTGTCGACGATCACCATTTTTATCGGAAGCCCGAGGCGGTGCACGGTGGCCAGCTCTTGTATATTCATCTGGAAACCGCCATCGCCGGAAACGCAAAGCACGCAAGTATCGGGCTTCGCCAGTTGCACGCCCACGGCCGCGGGCAGGGCGAAACCCATCGCGCCGAGGCCGCCCGAAGTAATAAAACCGCGTGGCGAGGAAGAACGGTAACGCTGCGCCGCCCACATCTGGTGCTGGCCCACGTCGGCGATGATGACGTTATCCTGCGGCAGACGGCTGAAAAGCTCGTCGAGAAAACGAATGGTCGGCTGCGCCAGCCCTCGCGGATCTAGCTCGGCGCGTTCCGCTCCGCAAGCCACGGCGCGCCAGGCGCTCCAATCGGGCAGGGAAGCCTTGCGCGCTTCCGCATGGAATGTGGGAATCGTGTCAGCCAGGTTGCCAATCACTGGCAAATCGCAGGCCCGCACTCGATCAAGCTGCGCCGGGTCAATCTCAAAGTGGACGATCTTTGCGTTGGGCGCAAAGCGCGTAGGATCGCCAGTCACGCGGTCGTCGAGCCTCGCCCCAAACACCATCAGCAAATCGGTTTCATGCAAGGCGGTGTTAGCCGCACGCGTCCCATGCATGCCGACCATGCCCAGGTAGTACGGCGCTTGCGGAGGAACGGCGCCGAGCCCGTGCACGGTGGCGAAGGTAGGAATATTTAAATCGTCGAGCAACCGACGCAATTCAGGGATCGCTCCTGAAAGCTTTGCCCCCGCGCCCACCAGCGCGACCGGGCGCGTCGCTCGTTGCAGCAAGGCTACAATCGTGTCGCTGAACGCGCCTTCTGCTTTCGCGTCGGCAGGCCGTGCGTGGGGCTTGAACTTCACCGGCCCGGAGAATTCTTTCTTAGCTTTCAATATGTCGGTAGGGATATCGATCACGACAGGCCCCGGCCGTCCGCTGCGGGACCAGTAGAATCCCTCGGCAATCGCGTCGGGGATTTCGTCGATTGTGCGGACCAGCCGGCTCCATTTGGTCAGCGAAAGCGTTACTCCGAAAACGTCAGTCTCCTGAAACGCATCAGTGCCGATCATCGCAGTCCGCACCTGACCTGTAATGCAGACCAAGGGAACCGAGTCCATCTTGGCGTCGGCAATGCCGGTGACCAAGTTGGTTGCACCCGGACCACTGGTGGCCATAGCCACGCCAACTTTTCCCGTAACCCGCGCGTAGCCTTCCGCCGCAAATACTGCGCCCTGCTCGTGCCGCGTGAGGACGTGCCGCACTCCGCTCCCGTCCAGCGCGTCGTAGAGCGGCATGATCGCGCCGCCAGGGTAGCCGAACACCAGGTCGACCCCTTCGGCGCGGATGCACCGCAGAACGATTTCTGCTCCCTTAAGCATTTTTTGTCATCCTGAGCGAAGTTTCCGTCCACGAAGGGGACGGAAACGCAGTCGAAGGATCCCTATCCGCGCACACAGCGCTTAAGCATTCACGACCTGTTTCGGTTCTGGCTTCGGAGCTTCCGCCGGCTTCTTCGCTTCGCGGCCGGGGAGCCAACTCATCATGCCGCGCAGCTGCGCGCCCACAATCTCAATCGGATGCTTCTGCTCTTTCTCCCGCAACTCGGCAAAGTTGTAACCGCCGTCTTTGTTCTCTTTGATCCACTCGCGAGCGAAGGTTCCATCCTGAATGTCGGCCAGAGTTTTCTTCATCGCCGCCCGCGTGGCATCGCCCACAACTTTCTCGCCGCGTGTCAGGTCGCCGTATTCGGCTGTGTTCGAAATCGAATACCGCATGCGCCCGAGGCCACCTTCATAGATCAGGTCGACGATCAGCTTCATCTCATGCAGGCACTCAAAATAGGCAATCTCAGGAGCGTAGCCGGCTTCGACCAGCGTCTCGAATCCCTTCTTGATCAGCGAAGTCAGCCCGCCGCAGAGCACCGCCTGCTCGCCGAACAAATCGCTCTCGGTTTCTTCGCGGAAGGTGGTCTGCAGCACGCCCGCGCGGGTCGAACCAATGCCATGAGCGTAAGCCAGCGCAAACTCGTGAGCCCGCTTGCTCGAATCCTGCTGAATCGCGATCAGCGACGGCACGCCGCGACCTTCGGCGTAAACCCGCCGCAACAGGTGGCCGGGGCTCTTCGGCGCGATCATGACCACGTCCACATCGCTGGGCGGGACGATCGTCTTGAAGTGAATGCTGAAGCCGTGCGAGAAGCCAAGAATCTTTCCGGGATGGAGGTAAGGTTGGATGTATTGCTCGTAAACCGCCGCCTGCGTCTCATCCGGCGTGAGCACGTGGATCCAGTCCGCGCGTTTCGCGGCTTCATCGGGAGCCACGACGACCATGCCATCGGCGCGAGCCTGCTGCGCGCTGGGGCGGTTGGGCTCAAGGCCCACGAGCACCTTGTAGCCGCTGTCGCGCAGGTTCTGCGCCTGCGCATGTCCCTGGCTGCCGTAGCCCAGGATGGCGATGGTTTTGCCCTTCAGGGCCTCGGGGTTCGCGTCGTGCTCATAAAAAATAGTAGCCACTGGGAAGCTCCTTGTAGCGCCGGCGTCCCGCCGGCAACAGTGGGACGAACCCTCAAGCCCGTCCTCGTGGATTCTGCTGCAAACCGACCGGTCGGTCGGTTACTAGAGAAATGCTACCTTCGCCTGTCCCCCATGTCAAGCGCGAAGTCGTGTTCCGGGGTAGAGTCTCCTCGGTCCCGTCTGTGGCGTTGGCATTCCAGTCCGCAACTGTTTACCATGTCACCCGATGACCCGCGAGACCGTGGTCGATTCCCGGCAGGAAATTCTGCGCACCGCCGCGCGCCTGTTCCAGCAGCGCGGCTATGACGCGACTTCCATGAACGACGTTGCGGCGGCGCTCAAGCTGAGTAAAGGCGGGCTCTACCACCACTTCCAGAGCAAAGACGAAATCCTTTACGAAATCATGAACCACGCCATGGAGATCACCCAGGAGCGCGTGCTCAATCCCGTGCGCGGCATCGCGGACCCTGAAGAGCGGCTGCGCGTTCTGATTCGCCTGCACATCGAGGTTGTGCTTAGCCCCCGCGATCGTGAAATCACCGTGATGCTGCACGAAAACCATCCCCTGCCGCCGGCGCTGCGCAAGCGCATCAACATCCGCAAGAAGGATTACATTCATTTCCTCGAAAGCCTGATGACAGAAGTTCAGGACAAAGGTCAGCACCGAGCAAAAGGCAAGGTCAGCCCGCGCGCCGCCGCCTTCGCCCTGCTCGGCATGATCAACTGGATTTATCAGTGGTACAAGCCGGAGGGCGAACTGCAGGCGCAGAACCTGATTCCACAATTCACCGACCTCATTTTCGGAGGCATCTTCGCTTGAGGGATGAAAAAGCTTGAGGAGTTAACGAGTATGAAAACCTTTTTCGCCACGCTTCCCGAGATCGCCGAGCAGCGCGTTGTGAGCGGCCGGCCTTACCGCGAGTTTCTGCGGGTGCCGAACATGAGTGCTGGCCTTTTCGTCTTGCCCGCCGGAGGCACAGACCATCAGAAGCCGCATCGCGAGGACGAGATTTACTACGTGATCCGCGGCCGCGCCCGCTTCAAGGCCGGCTTCGAAGACCGCGAGGTTTCCGGCGGCAGCCTGATATTCGTAGCAGCGGAGGAAGGCCACCGCTTCTACGACATTACCGAAGAACTCGAGGTCCTGGTTTTCTTCGCGCCAGCCGAAAGCTAGGCGCGGACGCCCGCTGAAGCCGTTTTTGACCAACGCTTTACGGCTCGACTGAAAGTCGCGCCTTTCAAAACTACTTCGCCGGAATCCAATAAATCTCTTCCTTGACTCCGGTCTTGTCGAGGAACCCGCGCCGCTTCAGGATCGCCTTGCTGTTCGCGATCATGTCGGGATGCCCGCACAAATATGCCGTCGTATTCGTAGCATCGAGTTCCCAGTGATCGGCGTATTTGCGCAGAATGTCGTCGGCCCGCCCGATCTCACCCGGCCAGTCGGAGTGATCCCATGGACGGCTCACCGTGGGCACATACTTGAACCACGGCAGTTCCGCGTCGAAGTGCGTCAACTCTTCTTTGTATCCGAACTCCCACGGCCGGCTTGCTCCGTTCAGCAGATAAAGTTTGTGACTGCCGTCGAAGCGGCCTTCCTTCCAGTCCTTCGAAAGCGCGCGCACAAAGCTGACAAACGGAGCCACTCCGGTCACGGTTGAAACCAGCAGATGATGCTTGCGCCCGCTCTCCGTATCGAGCGTAAATTTTCCCTTCGGCACTTTACGCATCAGCAGTCCGTCACCCGGTTGCAGCTGGTGCAGCCGCGGGGTGAGCGCTCCTTCCGGCACCAGCTCAAAGAAAAACTCGATTTCATCTTCGAAAGGAGCCGAGACAATCGAATACGGACGCTCCGTGCGCTTGCCATCGTGTTCCACCCCCAGCGTGGCATACTGCCCAGGAGAAAACTTGAACTCCCCGCCCGGTTGGATGCGAAACATCCACAGGTCAGGCGCGAAGTCGACACGTCTGGTAACCCGCGCCTGAAAAAACTTGTCGTCCAAAGTCGTCATGAATTCAGTACCTTACCTCATGAACCAATTAAGATGCCACGGCGAAACCAGAGAGAGCGGACGGCTGAAGTGGAGAGATAATACACGCCGAGCGGATAGAAGACAACCGAACGGTCGTTCGATTTGCCGGCCCGCTTAACGACGTCGATTATTCTCGGGCGGAAGTCGGAGAATCTGGAAGAGCGCGAAGTTTCTCCACTTCTTCCTGTATCTTTTTCCAGTCCAGCGGGTTTTTCTTGGTCGCCAAGGGAGCGCCTGGGTCCGAGTAGAAGCCTAGAATGTTGCTTCGCAGGTCGGGAGTGATACGGTCAAAGTTGTGCCCCGCCAATTGGTCGAGCAGACGCGCATAGGATGCATCGGTCAGAGCATACTCCCCGGCCCGGGTATCGCGCCCCGTGTCAAAGTCAGTGTTCGTAAGCTGTAGTTTTTCCGCGGCCGCGTCTTGCAGCAGCTTAGTGTAGTTCTCCACGGTCTTGTCCACGCTGGCAATGTAGAGATCTTCCGTCTTCTGAGTTGGTATCTTGAAGTCGAGCGCCTTGAACGGTCCAATCTTGGGCACAAACTTGAGAAAGAATGCCAGGACCCGCGTTCCGAAGCCGGGACGCCGGTACCCCTTGCCCCATTCCTTCTGATAGGCCGCGCGTGACAGGTAGTATCGAAATTCGCGCGCCCGGAAGTTGGGTGTTTCTGCGACGATCTCTTTGCGGCGCGCAATCAGGGCCACGCGAGTCATCTCCGGAATCACTGTGCTGATCGCCCGCCGAAATGTTCCAAAGGCTAAATCCTCGTCTGAGATCACCTCGGTCAACTGGATGCCGTAGGTATCCAGAAACGCGCGCTCCAGCACCGGCTTCGAAATCTCGAAGCCGATGAAGTCATGGTAGCGGTCGGAAGTGTAGCGGTTCTTCGCTACCTGGGTCACGTCGAAACCAAACTCGGTCCGGATATGGGCTTTGGGATTGTCCTCGTAGGTCACTATGTTGCCAAACTTCTTTCGAAGCTTGGGGAACTCGATGCCGACCACTTGATTGATGGTGGGATGCCCACAGTTGTCCGCGGAATAGTGCGCCAGAGCCCCCAGCGCAAACGCATATTCGTTAATGTCAGTCGCTTCCTTGAGCAAGTTGACGACAAAGTCGCCGCTGCGTACGTAGTGCGTCAGGTCGCTGAAATATTTATTGCCGAACGGGTAATACCCCATGTCCTGGACCAGCGATCCGCCATAAGCGTAGGCATGGGCCTTCTTCAAATCGTCGTCAGCGGCAGCGGGGAACCGTTGCTTGAGTAAGGGCTGGAGTTTGTCCTTCCACACCAGATCCACGATCTCTTCATGGGTAAGCACGGAATAAGCCGCGGAGGTTTGTGCCATGCCCTCCATCAGGAGAATCGCCAGCCCGACCCAAATCGCCGCTTGCCAGGGATGAAGAACTCGCCTCATTTGCCGACGACGAGAACCACAAAGCTGTCGGGCAAGATTGTCCGCCGCGGATGCGGATTATCCGCCGTAGCCGCCGGAGGCGGCCCAAACTTCGCCGTCACCAGATACGCATTGTGCGTCTTAGAGTCCAGCGCCATAGTGCGCGCTCCCGGCTGCGTAGGGACATTTTCCGCCACGCTGAATTTTTCCGGCGACTCTTCCCGCACCACCGTCAAAACGCCTTCGCCGCAGGAAGCGAACGCCAGCCCGGTTTCGGCATCGAACGTGGTTGCGTCCACGCCGTCACCGATTGCGGGCGTGGCCAGAACCTTACCCGAATCGGCATCCACCACGGCCATCATCTTGTTATCGCACCCCACAAACAGGCGGCGATTCTTCCGGTCTATCGACAATCCGGAAGGCGATTCGCAAGGCGCCAGCGGCCACGTCGACTTGACAGCCAACTTGTTCGGATCAATCGCAGTCAACTCGCTCTTATCTTCGATGTTCACAAAAATCTCGCCCTTACCATCGCTGGCCGCGAATTCAGGCTTGCCATCCAGTTTGATCGTGCCCAGCACCACGCCCTTCGCCGCGTCGATGGCCGTTGAGTCATGGCTTCGGCCATTGAAAGTGAAAACCCGCTGGGTCGCCGGATCGTAAAGAATCGCATCCGGATTCTCGCCCGCCTTCACTTTGCTGATCGTTGCCAGCGTTTTCAGATCAAAGATGCTGACCGTGCCTTCGCGGCCGTTGCTGACAAAGCCGCGGCCCAACTCCGGCGCTAGAGCGATGCCATGCACGCCCGGCGTGTCCGCAATGTCACCCACCATTTTGCCCGAATCGATATCGAGCACGATGACGTGAGTCGCGCGCGAAATATACAGCCGCCGCGCCGCGGCATCGGCGATGAGATAATCCCAACCTCCGTCGCCGCCTACCTGGTAAGTCGTCACAACCTTATATCCGGGCCCCGCCGCAGCCGAAGCGACAGCGGTGATTATTAGAACCAGAGAAGCCGGCAACCAACGGCGCAGCCAATTCCACCTTCCCATCATGATTCCCTCCGAAACGGCATGCGGGTCTGCGCCTGGCATCCAACTTCAATTGGGCGAGCCCAGAAGTAACTTTACCCTATTTCGGGCCGTCCCTAAACTGGGGAGATGGAAGTATTTGGATTCAACCTGTCGCAGCGGGCGGAGCGCGCGCGCCAACTATCGCCAGCAACCCGGCGTGCGCTTCACTCCGTCGCCATGATGACGGGAGTCGCCCTCGCCTTCGTGCTCGCGATTGGTGGAGGTCCCGTTGCCGTCTGGGGAAAAACCGCCGGCCTGTTTTCATCGCGGCCGGATTCTGAACTATCCGCCGCCCAGATCTCTGAAAGCGATCTCGATCGCCAGCGGCCGCAGAAACAAGCGGAACTGCTTCTCGAGCGCGCGGTCAGCCATTCCGCGGCAGACCCGAATCAGATCGGAGCCCGGATCGAAGCCCAGATCGAATCGCGCAGCGATGGCTGGCGCGGTCACCTCCAATGGGATTCGCAACTCGGCGACCTCACCACGGTCGCCCTCAATTCCAACAACCTGAACGTGCGCGCTTCCGCCATCGAAGTGCAGCTCGCAGCCTACGGGCTCACCAAGAGCGAATCCACGGTCGATGCCATGGTACGGCAGGCCGCCTCGCGCGATCACCGGCAGAAGATTTGGGCTCTATGGGCTCTGGGTTTGCTCGGCAACCGTGGAGTCGAGCCCGAGCGCATTGTCCATGTGTTGGCCGCACAGCTGAATGATCCCGGCAAGAATTCCGACACGGATCGAAACAGGGAAAAAAATAACGACAAAGAAAAAGATGACAATAAGGGTAATAAAGATAAAGATGAGGACGACGACGCCCGCCGCTGGGCCGTCGAAGGCCTGGCTCTGGTCGGGACGACGCCGACCATTGCCCCGCTGCTCGAAACCATGCGCAACGATCCATCTCCGGTGGTGCGCGAACATGCCGCCAGCGGTCTGGCGCAATCCGGCATGTTGAGCCGCGAGCAGCGCCTCATCGCCGTGCCGCAACTGATTGACTACTCCGCTGATCCCGCCCTCGACGCGCAAACTCGCGCCTGGGCCTTCCAGGCTCTCGCCGACATTACCAGGCAACACCTGCCCAACGATTCCGCAGCCTGGCGCAGCTGGTATCAAACATCAGGGGCCAGGGGCCAGTGAGCAGCGATCACTTCGAGCACATCCAGATTCTTGCTGGCCACTGATCCCTGACCCCCAAACCCTGGCCACTGCTCTCCGCACCACCTATCTCCATCACCCATCTCGACTTCGGGAAGAACGAAAAAGAACTCGAGCCTTGCGGCCAAAACTAACCTCGCCAGCGTCTAACGAATTGGCGGGGGGAATACCCCTTCCAGGCCTCTGTCAAAAATCGATTCTTTGCGTTGTTTGACTTTCGTCGTACTCTCATCTCTATCGGCATGCGCTCGACCAAACCGATCTCCGCTTCGGTCTACTCGGCAGTTTCCGATCTGCTGGCGGATCTCCACGCGAAAAGCGGTTGCGAGAAGATCGGGCTCACTCGCGAATCTTTCGCCGTAATTCTTTGCGAAGTAGCCACCAAGTATCTGCCCACAGGTGCGACCCACGCAGATGCCCGCACTTTTCTTCTCACTCTGCGAATCGACGAACTGGCACTGGCTCAGGCCTGCGCCGCCGGCAACAATTCCGCGTGGGAACTTTTCCTGACCCGCTATCGTGAAAAACTCTACCAGTCGGCGCTGCGTATTGCGCGCGAAGACTCAACCGCCCGCGACCTGGCCGACAGTCTTTATGCCGAGCTCTATGGAACCACTACACGCCACGGCGAGCGCCTTTCGAAGCTGGCCTCATTCACCGGCCGCGGATCGCTCGAAGGGTGGCTTCGTACCGTGCTGGCGCAGGAATTCGTAAATCGCTACCGCCGCACCAAACGTGAAATCAGCCTCGACGAAGAGGGCGAAGATGGGGCGCAGTTTGCATCGCCTCAGCCGGAGCCGCTGCCTTCCGCCGATTCCCGCCTGGAATCTGCCACCGATGCGGCCCTGGCCGCGCTCGACTCCGAAGATCGCATGGTACTGGCGGCCTATTATCTCGACGGACGCACCCTGGCCGAGATCGCCCGCATGCTGGGCGTGCACGAGTCCACTATCAGCCGCAAAGTGGACAAACTGGCTAAGTCGTTGCGCAAGAAAATCCTGGCTGTAATGACGCAGCAGGGTATGTCCCGCCGCCAGGCCGAAGAGGCGCTCGAAATCGACGTCCGCGACCTGCAGGTAGATATTCGCCGCAGTCTCGCGCAAGATTCCCCGGCGCCACCGTTCTCAGAGAAGAAAGTACAAGTCAGAACCCGCGAAGGTTCCGGATAGGGCTTCGCAAATAGTTTTGAAAACGTGCGGCTTCAGACGTGCTGCCGCCAGTCAACAAGAATGTGGGCTTTAGCCCCCGGGGGTACGGTACTCCTGAACTGCTGAAAGCTAGAAGCTACAAATGGAAAGCCTTCCAAAACTCGTCGTAAAGCGGTTGCAGTCTTCCGTTGCAGACTCGCATCCCGATCCCGATCTCCTCACCGCTTTCGCTGAGCAGTCTCTAGCCCCTGCTGAGCGCGACCACATGGTTGAGCATCTGGCCCGCTGCGGCGACTGCCGCGAAGTAGTCTCGCTAGCTCTCCCCGCGCAGGTCGAATCGCAGCCGATAGCGCACGGCAGGGAAAACTGGTTCAGCTGGCCGCTTCTTCGCGGGTCAGCCTGGCACTGGACCGCGGTCGCAGCAGGCGTAGTGCTGATCGCTTCGATCGGAGTGATGCAATTCCGTCGGCAGCAGGGCAGCGAAGTGGCCTCGAACGTCTTCCAAGCGCAGCCGGCGATTGCCGCTCCAGCTCCAAGTATCGAGCGTCCTTCGCCCGACGCCGCTGTTGAAATTCGGACGCAGAAAGACGCTCTGGGCACTCGGCACGTTCAAACTGGGCAAGAGAACAAGCGTGCCCGCTCTGCCGCGAGCCAGAATTCAACTCCAGCGCCGGCCTCACGGACAGCTGAGCCCGCCGAGACCCTGGCACAGGGCCAGATCCAAGACCAGCTTATTCAGAATAAAACGGCGGAGGAGTCTCCCGCCTATGCCAACCGCGTAGACAAAGCAAAGCCTGCACCGCCGCAAGGTTCTGTTGCCATGGCGCCCGCGCCTTCGTTGCACACCGATCCGAGTCTGCTGAAAGGCCCTCCGGCACCCCGCTGGACCATCAGCGCCGGCGGCGCGTTGCAGCGCTCCGTCGATGGTGGCAGAACCTGGCTGGATGTCGACGTTACAGTTGCGGCTGCCGAAGCGCAGCCCGAAGCCCCTGCCGAGGGAAAAAAGGAAGCCGACTCCAAGGCAATGCAGTCGGCTCCCGCAGCGCCCACAATCTTTCGCGCGCTTTCCGTATCCTCGAACGCCGCTGAAGTCTGGGCCGGAGGTTCCGGCGGAACGCTGTATCACACCGTCGACGCCGGCAACAGCTGGGTCCGAGTTCTACCGTTTGCCGGCGGCCGCGTGCTCGCAGGCGACATTCTCAGCATCCAGTTCTCCGACCCGCGGAACGGCACCGTCACCACCTCAACTTCCGAAGTCTGGACCACGCCCGACGACGGCCAAACCTGGCAGAAGCAACCATAATTTCCCGTCACCCCTGCGCCGTGTCATCCTGAGCGGAGGTTGTGCTTCGCGAAAGCGAAGCACAACCGCAGTCGAAGGACCCCATGCTCGCATGCAGTGCGAACGGCCTCGAATGGAGTTTCTTCCACGCCCCGGCCTCTTTATTCCCGGCTGTTGGGCCAAATTCCAGCGCGCACCGATTCAGCACCCTCCCAAACCCGGCAAAATTCCGTTACCAAAGTGACGTTTACACTAATTCGTTAGTTCACTACTATCCATTTCGTGGTTTGGCAGTTCTGGGGGAGGGCTGCCGAGGCGTCCTGAACTGAAAAGTTCGGGGCGCTTTTTTTTTGGACCCATTATCGGAATTAATGTGGGAACAGCCGCCTTCGGCTGTCCGCACGGGCGCAGCCCGGCTCCCGCTGCCGCCCGCTACTTCGAACATCCCGCGCAGTACCCACCAATCTCCAACCGCGACACCACAATCCGGAACCTGCAGTCTTTCTCCACCTGCCGCTTCAGCTTCTCGAAAATATCGCTGACGAATTCCATGATCTTGCCGCAACGCAGGCAGGCCATATGGATGTGGTCCCGGTTCAATTTGCGCTCGTAGTAGTGTCCCTCACCGTGGATGTGCATCAGGTCGAGCTCATCGATCAACCCATGTCGCTTCAGCAGTTGTAGCGTCCGGTAAACCGTGCTGCGGTCCACGCTGGCGTCCAGTTTCTGCGCCTTGCGTAAAAGCTGCGCCGCATCGAGATGTTTGCTGGCTGTCTCCATCACTCGCAGAATCGCCCGCCGCTGCTGGGTCATGCGGATTCCGCGGTCGGCAAGGTGGGCCAGCAACCGGCCCGGCATTTCGGTCTGGGGTAGGGGCATGGGATTCGTTCCTCATGTGTCGCAACTGATCGCAATCGCTCTGCGACGGATTCTTCGTCTGGAACTGGACACCGCCAGCTCTCTCCGGCATGATTGAGAAGACTACTCCTAGATGCGACCAAGTTGCAATTACTGAAAAGGATGCGCTCTATCGATGAAGACGATAAGAAGCTTGCTTTCATTCCTGTTTGCGAATCGATTGCATCTAGCTCTGACGCTCGTGATAGTGGCCACCTTTATCTTGCCCGCGCCGGCGCAAGAGAGTCCCTACATCGTCACCTACGATCACTACCTCGAAGAGCCCGGCAGTCTTGAAGTCGAGTACTTCTCCACCTTCGGCACCCAGCGCGCCGGCAATGACTTCCACGCCTTCTGGAGCGAGTTCGAGTACGGCGCCACGGCTTGGTGGACCACCGAGCTTTACTTCGACGGTCAAACGACTTTCAACGACAGCACCATCTTCACCGGCTTCCGCTGGGAAAATCGCTTTCGCCTTCTCCAGCTCGAGCATTTCATCAATCCCGTTCTCTATATCGAATATGAGCAGACCAGCGGCGCCGACAAGATCCTGAAAGAGGTCGAAGGCCACGACGTGGAAAACGACTACGCCATCCCCAACGCGATCGCTCGCAAGGAGCATGATCACGAACTGGAATCCAAGCTCCTGCTCTCTAGAACTTTCAAGGGCTGGAACGTTGCCGAGAACACCATCGCTACCAAGAACCTGACCGGCGGCAATCCCTGGGAGTTCGGCTATGCCCTCGGGGCCAGCCGTCCGTTAGGTTTGAAAGCCTCGGCGAAGCGCTGCAGCTTCTGCCGCGAGAACTTCATCGCCGGAGTTGAAATGTACGGCGGCTTAGGCGACCGCTACAGTTTTGGCTTGCACGACACATCTCACTATCTTGCGCCGGTAGCCGCCTGGAACTTGCCCTCGGATTGGACCGTGCGCCTGTCGCCCGGGTGGGGACTGAACGATGACAGCCATCGTTTCTTGCTGCGCTGGGGCGTCTCGCGAGAGTTCTCCGGTTTCGGTGACATGATCGCCCGCCTCACCGGAGGCCGCAAGCAATGACCGTGAAGGGTGCGCACATCCTTATAATCTCTGCTTCGTCTACTCTCGTCCTTGCGCTCGCTGCTCCCTTGCTCTTCGCGCAGAAGGACAACGCGGCACCAAAGGAAAAGAAGGACGACTCCGTCTACGCTGCGCTCACGAAAGCTCCCAGGAAAGCAATCGCTCGGCATAACCCGCTGCAGAACGATCCCGATGCCGTGGTCGCTGGAGCAAACCTCTTCGATCAACACTGCGCTGAGTGTCATGGCGACATGGCAGAAGGCAGTCGCAAGGCGCCCAGCCTGCTCGCCGACCCGGTGCAGCAGGCCACACCAGGCACGCTCTTCTGGATACTCACTAACGGAGTGGTTCGGCGCGGCATGCCTGTGTGGTCCAAGCTGCCCGAACCGCAACGCTGGCAACTTGTCAGCTATGTCAAGTCGCTCAATCCCACTCCCAAGCCTCAGCAGTGAGCGCGGGTTGTTTTGCGACCTTCGCACCCCCCCACGCATCGAATGGCAGGTGGTACGATAAAGAGTTGACCCTGATTTTGGGGCGGCATTTATACGTCGTATTCATTCCGATCGTTTTAAAGCGATCGTATTTAAATTTAGATCGTCCGGGTCCCGGCCACGACAGCTCTGGGTTGAGCGTCTGCCGAACAACGCGACGTTACAACTGAGGAGAGATATATGGCAGGCAATGGAATCGTCGAAGTCACAGATGCGAACTTCGACCAGGATGTTTTGAAATCAGACAAGCCCGTGCTGGTGGACTTCTGGGCAACCTGGTGCGGCCCCTGCCGCGCCATCGCGCCCATCGTCGAAGAGCTTGCCAAGGACTACCAAGGCAAGATCAAGATCGGCAAAATGGATGTCGACGCCAACAGCTCCACTCCCATGCGCTACAAAGTCACCGGTATCCCTACGCTGCTGGTCTTCAAGGGCGGCCAGGTGGTTGAACAGATCGTCGGCTACAGGCCCAAGGAAGCCATCGCGCAGGCGCTCGACAAGCACGTTGGATAAGGTTGCCGTCAGCTATCAGCTTAGACAACGCCTGGGAGTGATCCCGGGCGTTCGTGTTTGCGTTAAGGCGTTTCCGGTAGGGTGTATTCGAAATCGTAGGAGTGCTTTCCGGCGTCGATCTTGATCGTCATCGTTCCTGCCACGCCTTCGAGTTGACCAGTGCCGGAATCCGGGACAACCATCACGCTCAGTTGCGGCGTGCCCCGCGTCATCGTGCCGCTGTGTTGCAGGACGAAGCTGCCCGTGCGACCCTTCAGTTTTCCCGTGACGCGCTCGATCGCGACGTAGCCGCCTGAACCTTTCACGATGGTTGTCGCTGAGGAGAGCATGAATCCTCGGCTGGTTCCCTCCAGATCGCCGTGAAACTGTTTGTCGATCGACATCCTCCCCAGTCCTGCATCGCCGTCTTCGGCGGCCTGTGGCGTCAATTTCACTTCAAAGGTTCCGTTTGCATGACTCGTCACAGCTTTCTCCTTAACTGACGCGCCGGGTGCCGCAGATTGCGTCTGGGCATGCCCGGCCACGCCGAGACAAAGACAGAGCACGGCGGCGCATCGTGCTCTGGGTCGAAATCGGGGTGGCATAGTTTGTTGCCTTAGTACTTCCGCAACACTCCAATCACCCGCCCCTGCACTTCTACGGACGCTGCTGGCACGATGATCGGCTTCATGGTTGCGTTTGAGGGCTGCAGGCGGATGTTGTCGCCTTCGCGGTAGAAGCGCTTCAGCGTGGCGTCATCTTTATCGACCAGCGCGACTACGATGTCTCCGTTGTGGGCGGTCTTCAGTTTCTCGACCAGAACGTAGTCGCCGTCGAGGATGGCTTCATCCTGCATGGAGCTGCCGCGGACCTCTAAAACGAACACTTCTTTCGAGCGGACGAAGTCGGCGAGCGAGATGGTCTCCGGGGTCTCGATGGCCTCGATGGGCTGGCCGGCGGCGATGCGGCCGACGAGAGGCAGGATCACGCCGGTGTTGACGCTCATGGCCTGCTTGAGCCGTCCCTTGGGCGGGAGCAGGTCGATGGAGCGGCTGCGGTTGTAGTCGCGGGTGAGCAGTCTCTTCTTCTCGAGGTTGGTGATGTGCTTGTGCACCGTGGCCAGCGAGTTCAGGTCAAGCCCCTTGCCGATCTCTTCAAACGACGGGGAGTAGCCATGCTCCGCCACGAAGCGGGAGATGAAGTCGTAGACTTCGCGCTGCCTGCGTGTGATCGCCATGGGCTCATTGTTGGCGAAGGGAAGGCGAATGTCAAGTGGAATCAGCTGTTAGCTCTCAGCTATCAGCTTTCAGTTCCGTCCTCTTCATTCGCGCATGGGGTGCGTGTTTGCGGCTTGCGCTTTGGCTATGGCCGCTGGGGCTACTCGGACCGGGAGCTTGGGTGGCGTCCCCTTGGGACTCTTTTCATCAGCCAATGTTTTCCCCGCACTTACGTGCGGGGCTAATGAATTGCGTCGCTGCGCGACTTCCGTGGGGATTTCTTCTTTTGTCGTTGACTCGGCGGGCAGTGGCTCAGGGAGTTTGCGGACCATGTCGCTTTCGCAGCGGTCGAAGCGGACTCGGCGGGAGTTTCTTACCGCGATGCTAAGGGCTCTGATAAGCAGGTTGGCGCGCTGGAAGTCGATCTGATTGCGGACGATGGCGTTGATGGTTTCCATCAGCGCTACCTGGATGGCTTCCTCGTTTTCGATTAGAGCCATGGGATGGATGCGGGCTTTCGATGGCGTGGGGACGCCGTGGATCATGCGTTGGTGGAAGTAGCAGAATTTCTCGCCGCGAAGGGCGGGAGAACCGCAGGGGTGTCCGGTGAGCTTGATGTGGGTGCAGGTTTTGACGGCCGGGTTGACTGGCATCGGATTCAGACCTCAAAAATAATTTGATACCTTTTAGTTAAATTCTTTGCTTTGTGAAGATTGCAGGAGCCGGGCCTGAGACCGGCGGAGTAAAATCTTTGTAACCAAGGGTTTGCGGCTAAAATATTGAGGAATATGGAGTTAGCCGTGCTGTCGAAATCGTCTTCGGGGCCGGGAGTGGGGTATTGCGTGCGGCTAATCACTATAGGTCAATCTTAACAACGCGCGGGTGACGGTGCCTGTGGATGAGGGTCGGGGAGGGGTTGAAGGGAAAGGGGATAAAAATTGTGGCTTGACAGAGTTTTCCTACTCTCGGAATGGGTTAGATGTCACAGACAAAAGTGGGGCTGGGGATAGCCCTTAGAAAAAAGCTTCTCGGCGGCGTGATTGCATTGGCGGCGATTGCACTCGTTGGAAATCAGCGATCGCGGGTCAATGAGTGTAATGGGCGATGTTACGCCGGCTATGCGGACGACAGCGTCGCCCTGTGTCTATTTTAAGGGTCAACGTCTGGACCTCGCGGGTGACGCTTAGGGAATGAGTTTAGTCCGGGCCGCCCTCCCGAAACATTCGTTTGTACACAGAGGCACTTACCCGATGCGGCTCCGCGTCAAGATCCCATATTCTCTCGGCAGCATGGCCCGAACGCAGGAGATCGATGTACGCATGGTGGCTTATGAAGCCGCTGTTCATAACCAGCGTGACAGGCTTACCATCCAGTTCGAGTGTTATTTTGGCGTCTTCTTCGCGATAGTCCCTTGCTGATAGCTGTTCGACCTTCCCTCCCACCATCCGCCTCGACCAACCGCCAATGTTGTCATAGCTGGGCGAGGAGGGGAGCCTTCCATCTTTCTGTGCCCTCTGTATTTCCTGCTGGTCCTCGGGGCTGCCAGGTTCGAACTGCGTCCCCGTCCACTTCGTCGGACCAGGAATACTGCTCAGCAGATTTCCAGCATAGATATTCTGCCCCAGTGCCTCTGGCGGCAAGCTAATCCAGAAGTTGTCGAAGGAGTATCGGTCTACGCCAGTGGAGGTAACGGCAAGCACGAGCGCCCGAAAATGCTTACCGCTTGGTGGGGAGGCCCCGAAAGGGAATATCTCCAACAACCACTCGCGTATTAGTGTTAGGTAGGTAAATCGGTACCCACGCTCAACGATCCCAACAAAGACATAGGCCTTTGTCCCATTCCAAAGCAGCGACGCATCGCCTTCGTCCTGCACAAAGTACACCTTCAGTACGGACATGGACAGAACAACCGTGGCCAGAACAATCAGCGCGATAAATATTTTTCTTCGCAACTAGTACCTCAATCGACATGATAACTGTTGTGATCAGGGCGGTTTCACTCATTGAGGTTTGGGGAGCCGTCGATGTAGGTCAATGAATGTAGTTGGCGGGGTTTCGGCAGTCGACAAGGCGGGATTGCAAATCCTACGGCTTGACGACGCGGGCTGGAGGGAGTGCAATGCCCAGTGAAAAGGAGAACCGATGAACCGATTCTTGAGTGTTTGCTTGCTGGCAGGCTGCGGGATGGTCTCGGTGCTGGCGGCGTCCCACTCTGCGCAGAGAACTTCGATGGCAGGCGACCGGGCTAACGCTTCGCAGGAAACAATCGAGGGCCTGGTTCGGGATGTTGCCTGTCCTATTCAGAACCTGGATGGCACTGCGACTAACCTGAGCCTTAAATGTGTGAGGGAATGCGTGCGGGGTGGTTCGCCGCTGGTTATTCTGACCAAGGATGGCCACTTGTATTTCCCCATCTCCGACAAAATGCCGGACACGGATCAGCGGGAAGCACTGATGCCATTCGTCGGCAAATACGTGCGGGCCAGCGGGACCGTATTTGAGCGGACCGGGACGCATGCGATTGTGATCGCGGAAATTAAGGAAATGAAAGAGATCCATTTGACGATCGATGAGCGGTAGGCTCGCCGAGAACAAACGATTGAAGCTAATGTGGGAGCAAAGTCAACTGCTGTGGCTAGGCTGCACTCATTGACTTCCCCTGCTCCGCCGTCCTGCTTATGTTCGACACGCGCTCAGCGGCTGAAGCCGCGTTCTTTCCTGGACGCTTTATGGCACGGCTGAAGCCGTGCCCTTCCCGGGCTTTACGCGGCGCTTAAGCGCCGTTCTTTCATGGTGCCGCGAGGTGCGGGGCTGGTTGCGGCGCGGCTAACGCATCGCGCTGATACGAATCCCTTCTATTCATGGGCTTTTTGCGGTAGGCTTACGCCGTTGGTTTAAGGAGGCTTTATGGCGCAGACTTCGGGTGACGTGGTGAAGCAGGCTTCGACGGTTTCGATTTTGTGGGGAGTATTGCTGATTGTGTTTGGCATGCTTGCGGTGGGTTTGCCATTTCTGGCTGCGGTCGCGGTTACCGGGCTGGTGGCGTGGCTGATTGTGCTGGCAGGGGTGGTCCACCTAATGCTGGCTTTTCGCGCGCATGGCGCGGGCAGCATGATTTGGAAACTCCTCGTTGGCGTTGCCTATCTTTGCTTCGGCGGGTATTTGATCTGGCATCCCGTGGTGGGCGTGGCATCGCTTACTTTGCTGCTGGCGACGTTGTTTCTGGTGGAAGGCGTGCTCGACATCATTTTGTTTTTCAAGATGCGTCCGATGCAGGGAGCGGGCTGGGTGCTGACGGATGGCATTGTTACGCTTCTGCTGGGGGCGCTTATCTACCTGCAATGGCCGTCGAGTTCGTTGTGGGCGATTGGCACGCTGGTCGGGATCAGCCTGATCTTCAGCGGAGTGGCGCGGGTGATGATGTCGATGGCGGTGCGCAAGGTTGCGGGGGCGGCGTCGTCTTCGTCGGTTGCGGCTTAGCGCGCGGCTAGGTCCAACATGGAGGACGAATAGATGGGAGGATTGATTCCATTAGGGGACGTGTCTCGGCGTCCGAGGCGCGTCCCCGTGGTCACGATCGTCATCATCCTGGCGAACGTGTTTGTATTTGTGCGGGAGCTGGTGGGCGGCGAAGCTTTCGTGACCCAGTGGTCGGCGATTCCGGCACAGATTTTTTCCGGGCATGGCTGGATCACGATCTTTACCGCGATGTTCATGCACGCCAGCTGGTCGCACATCATCGGGAACATGATCTTTCTGTGGGCATTTGGACCGGAGATGGAAGACGCGATGGGGCGCGGGCGCTATCTGATTTTCTATCTGGTCGGCGGGATCGTCGCGATGCTGGCGCAGATTGCGGCCAGCCCGCATTCCACCGTGCCCAACCTGGGCGCGAGCGGGGCGATTGCGGCGGTGATGGGCGGGTTTCTGGTCACGTATCCGCACGATCGGATTCGCTCGATTCTGGTGATCGTTATCTTCGTGCAAATCACATATATTCCGGCTGCGCTGCTGATTGGCTTCTGGTTTCTCATTCAGCTCTTCAGTGCCGGCCAGGTGGCGCACGCGCAGACCGGGGGTGTGGCGTATCTGGCGCATGTGGGAGGCTTCATTTTCGGGGCGGCAACGGCGCGGTTGTTTGAGCGCGCGGAGTCGCGGGCGATGCAGTCAAGCGCTTGAGTGGGAGTCAAGGTCAAAGGCAGCCGGACTGCGCCCGGCGGACAGCCGAGGGCGGCTGTCCCCACATTCCAGATTCGCTGTCCCACATTGCACATTACTTGTCCACGCGTTACTTGTCCATGCATTACTTGTGCCTACTTTGGTGTGAAAAACGCTCGAAACTTCCTTTCGACTTGTAACTCTAATTGGGTGGCGATGACGGCCGTCTTTGGCCGGGAGGAATGTTATGTCCAGAGTTTCGGTACGGATGGTGGCGATGATGTTGACGGTGCTGGCGGGGACGCTGGCTTGCAGCGCAGGGAGCGGGGCGAGCGCGGCGGTGCCGAGTCCGGTAGTCGATGAGGCTAAGGCTGCGGCTAAGGGCAAAGAGACTGCAGTGGTGGCTGGGGGATGCTTCTGGGGAATCCAGGCGGTGTTTCAGCATGTGAAAGGCGTGCACAGCGCTACTTCGGGATACTCCGGCGGGACGGTGAAGAATCCGGATTACGAGACGGTTAGCAGCGGGAGCACGGGGCATGCGGAGTCGGTGAAGATTGTTTACGATCCGTCGCAGGTGACTTATGGAGAGTTGCTGCGCGTGTTTTTCTCGGTGGCGCTGGATCCGACGGAGCTGAACCGGCAGGGGACGGATACAGGCACGCAGTACCGGTCGGTAATCTTCTATAGCAATGATGAGCAGAAACATATTGCAGAGGCTTACATTGCGCAACTTGATCAGGCGAAAGTTTATCCGCGCAAGATCGTGACGCAGGTGGTGCCGCTGCAGGCGTTTTATGAAGCGGAAGATTATCATCAGAATTATGCGACGATCCATCCGAGCGATCCTTACATAGTGTTTAACGATGCTCCGAAGGTGGCGAATTTGCGGAAGGAATTTCCGGAGCTTTACAGCAAGTGATGAGGAAGCGGGCTAAACGCGCGGTTATTGGGTCGCGAAGAACGCGACCCTTCGCGCAGCCCGCCCAGATCCTTCGCGAGACAAAAGGCGTCTCGCTCAGGATGACAATCCGTTGGAGGAAGTTATGTTTGATTCGGTGAGTCGGAGCGATAAAGGTGAAACGAACGTGGGGCGGCGATTGTTTCTGGCCGGAGCTGGCGCGGCGCTGGGTGGGGCTCTGTTGTGGAAATGGCGGAAGCCTTATGTGATTGCAGTCGCGGCGAAGGGGGAGCCGGGAGAAGTGACGATTGTGCAGTTCTCCGATGACGGCAAGCGGTTGGGCAAGGTGAAGATTGCGAAGGTGGTGAAGTCCGAGGAAGAGTGGCGGCGGCAGCTTTCGCCGGGAGCGTTTGAGATCACTCGGCACGCCGATACCGAGATTGCCTACACCGGGAAGTATTGGAACCTGCACGACAAGGGGATTTACCGCTGCATCTGTTGCGATAATGCGTTGTTCAGTTCGTCGACGAAGTTCGACTCGGGAACCGGCTGGCCTAGCTTCTGGGCGCCGATCGCGGAAGAAAATGTGCGGGAGATACGCGACAACTCGATTGGGATGGAGCGGACTGCGATTGCATGCACGGAATGCGATGCGCACCTGGGGCATGTGTTCGACGATGGTCCGCAGCCGACGGGGCTGAGGTATTGCATGAATTCGGCGGCGCTGCGGTTTGTGAAGACCTAGAGCGGGCGAATCGTTTTCAGAAAAATGGAGTGGCGGGTTGGCCCGTCACTCCGTTTCTTTGTTTAGTTCAACTGTTCGAGAGGCTGTCGGTTAGTGGCTGTCGCCGTCGTGATCGACGTCGCCGGCGCTCTGGGTGCTTTTCAGCGTGACTGTGTCTGAAGGTTGCGCAGCGCTTTTCTGTTGTGGCGGTTGGGGTTTGGGCGCGGCCGGTTTCGCGGTCTCGCTGGCATGGCTGAGGTTGGAGCTGATTGGGTTCACCATTTGAGGAAGATCGGCGATCTGCTGAGAAGCTTTTGTCGAAGCGAAGGTTATTAGTGATTCCTAACGCGGATTTGCACTTTGTTCCCTGTTATGTATCTCAGGGGCTGAAGCCCGATTCAAAGTCAATATCTGTAACGCAGGCCTTAAGGCCTGCTCCACCCTCTTTCTCAGGTTCAGGCACCGGTTACGAAGAAGTTTTCTTCCGGCTTCGGTTCGGGATTGTTGGGAGCGGCGTCGGCGGTTACGTCCTGGACGAAGTCGCGGCGGCGTTCCGGGCCTTTGCGGTCGATGACGCGCACGCGGCGGGCCGGCATGTTGCTGGGTTCGAGGCTGACGATGCGGCCGTCGCGCACCTGGATGTGGGAGCGAAACCAGTCGGTGCGGAACATTCTTCCGGAACAATAAAAGGTCAGGCAGGCGGCGATGGGGCCTTCGAATTCTTTTCCGGTGCAGGCCAGAATGCGCTTGCCCATTTCCTGGTTCCAGGTCAGCCCTCCGACTAAGGGATCGTTGAGGCGACAACGCTCGAAGGGAACGGCGTGCGAGATTTTGCGCAGTTGCAGCAATTGCAGCAGGACGGAACTCTTGGCCAGGTTGGTGACGATGACATTGGCCTCGGTGCTGGAGATGCGCTCGAGCTTGATGTGCAGATCGGGCGACCATTCGCGCTCGAACTCTTCGCGGGCGAGGGCCAGGCCTTTGTCGGTTGCTTCCACGTAACGCAGGGTGGCGCGAACGAGGATCACGCTGAAGAAGCAGGTCACGATGGTCGCAATGATCGGAATATAGCTGACCAGAGTGGTGAACGACATGCGGAACGAGTTGATCCACTGCATGGCTTGGCTCCTCTCTGGGCGCAGCCGTGACTCTAGATCAATAAAAGGGGGAAGGCCGCTGGGGCGCTCGGTCGTTTTCGCCCCTGAGTTTTGGCCTCGTTCTTTCGAGCTTAGGAAAGTCTAATGAGCGGGATGTGGGTGCTCTAGATGCGTATGGTGCTGGGGCTAGAACGTGGTTGTGGGGAGACTTTGGTAACTAGGTAGAGATCTTTAACACCTAAGATCTTCTTTTTGTGTCTGGTGTTTTTCTTGTGGAGGGTTGGACTGGTTTCTGTCCTGCCAGTCGGAAGTGGACACGAGCGTTCCTCCTTGTAGGATAGCGGAGCGAAGGAGCCGAAATGACAAGTCGAACTGTCGCAGCGTCGTTGCGTTCCAGGGCGCGGATTACTGGTGGAGTCTATTTGCTTTACTTTCTGACGGCGGTTTCCGCCCAGGTCTTCGTTGGCCAAGGCCGGCGTGTTGTATATGACGCCGTTAATCTCATCGCGTATGCGTTCTACATCTCTGTGACGCTACTGTTCTATTACATGTTTAAGCCGGTGAACAAGGGTCTCTCTTTGCTTGCGGCGTTCTTCAGCCTTATGGGGTGCGCCAATGATGTTCTTGGCCTTTTCAATCTCGCGCCCTACAAAATCAGCTCCTTGGTATTTTTTGGGCCTTACTGCCTCCTTCTTGGTTACCTCATTTTCAGGTCGGCTTTCCTTCCCAGAATTCTGGGCGTGCTCATGGCATTTGCCGGTGTGGGTTGGCTGATCTTTCTGCAACCGCTCGCAAACTATCTATCGACCTTCCTCAAGGCTCTCGGCTTTATTGCAGAGCTATCGCTTTGCCTGTGGCTGCTGGTTAAGGGCGTGAACGCTGCGAAGTGGGAAGAGAAAGCAAGTGCGTCCTAGCTACCGGCATTCTGGGTTAGTGGGTGCCCACCTCTGGGCTGCGCCAGGTTTGGGTGTACGCGGTCATGGTTAGAGTGGAGGAGATGGACGCTGAAAGCAGATTCCTCGGCTTCGCTCGGAATGACAAGGGCTCCGCCACGCCATAGTTGGGCTATTCGAGGACGCTGTCGTCTAGTTTTTTGCGGCCCCAGTCGGCTGCGGCCTGGACGAAGGCAAGGACTATGGGATGCGGGTTTTTTTCGGTGGAGGAGAGTTGGGGTTGGAAGAGAGTCGCAATGAAGAAGCGGTGGGTGGGGGATTCGATGGCGCGGATTTCGCCCTGGGCGCCGCGCGCTACGATGGGGAAGCCGGCTTCCATTGTGGCCCATTCGTATTCGGGATTGACTTCGAAGTTGCAGAAGAATTCTTCGGTTACGACTTCTTCGTCCTTGCCGTAGAACGATTGCAGATAGGAGCCGGGGCGCAGGCGGATTTCGGGGACTTTGCCGGAGAGCTTTGGCGCGTCGCCTTTGATGCCGGTGACGGCGCAAGCTACGGGGTAGATCACGATGTTCTTGGAGTTGGAATTGTTTTCGGCGCTGTCGGCGTCGGCGATGCCGAGGACGTTGCGGGCGAACTCGATCAGGGCGTACTGAAAGCCGCCGCAGGTTCCCAGAAAAGGCCAGTCGCGGCGGCGGGCGAACTCGATGCCTTTGAGCATGCCGTCGAAACTTTTGTACGGGCTGCCGGGCGAGGCCCAGAGGCCGTCGAAGCTTTCGAGAATCTTTTCCGCGCCGGGGGCGGTTAGCGATGGCGTCGGGATCCATTCGGATTCGAGTTTCAGATCGAGTTTGTGGGCGGCGTGCTGCAGAGCTTCTGTGGTGGCGGGATGGGAACGGAATTTAGGATTGAAGTCTCCGAGGATTCCGATGCGAACGGCGTTACTCACGTGGTCATTGTACTAGAGGGTGTTGGGGTGGTTGGTGGGTCGCGGTTACGGGCGTGGTGCGGGCCTTGGGTATGTGGTGGCTCGCTGCGGCTGAAGCCGCTTTGTATTTTTGGGATTGACGCGGCGCTGAAGCGCCGCTCTTCCACGGTACTGCATAGGTTTCGGTCGATTCTTCAGGGCTTGTAGAAGTGCAGGATCAAGGTCAAAGGCAGCGGACAGGAGTGCCCGCTCCACACGAGCCGCTCCACACGCGCTAGAGCAGGTGGGTTATGGATAGGAGGATGTAGAGGCTGAGCAGGGCTAGAGCGGGGCCTCCCCAGATCATTAAGGCGCACTTCCATCCAAGCAAGCGGGCGAGGTCGCGCTGGCTTCTCCAAGAGATGAGGAAGGTTGGGTTGTTCTTGCCCTTCATCAGCACGACGGCCGGGCGCGGGTCGAAGCCGTCGGTTGCAGGCGATGTCGCGTCGCCGGTGGGAGTTACTTGCGCTGCCCCCCAGGCTGCGGGGCTGGAGATGCCTGCCTTCTGAAGTGCGGCGGCGACCGCGGCTGGGTCTGCAGTTTTGGCCGTGGCGGGATCTGGCGACGGGTGGGTTGCCCGGGTTGTGGATATTGCTTTGTCGTAGATCGGGTCGAAGGCGGGATCGTGCTGCAGTCCACCGGAGAGAGAGAGTCCGCTGAACCCGTTGTCGCCTCCGGTCACGGGCGACAACCCGTTGCGAAACATTTCGGTGTTGATGGAGAACGACAATGCATTGCCGACGATTAGCGGTGAGGTTTGGGAATCGTGAATTGGGTTTGGTGTGAGTTCGAGGCCGGGATTGTCGTCTAGCGTGCCGAGCAGGAACAGAGCGTTCTTGGGCTTGATGCAGGATTCTTCTACTTTGATTTTGTTGGTGGTCGTTATGCCGTGGCGCGAGAGGAAGCTGCGGACATTTGGCGGAGCCTCTTCTTTGGTGGTGAAGAACCCATCGCAGAATTCCTGCTGGAAGTCTTGATGCAGGTCGAGATCGGCGCCGCGTGGGTCGACCATGACCTTGCCGGTGTTGTCGTCGAGAAAGAATGGAACGTGCATGCACTCGGAGGCTACTTTGACCCATTGCTTGTTCTTGCCTTGCTGTTTCCACTCCCAGACGAATGTGCGGTAGCAGTAGCAGGGGCGGGCGGTGATGGGGGCGACCATGGTGTAGGGTCCGACGGCTAGGCCGTTGAGTTCGACCATCCCCATGGATGCACTGCGAATTTTTGAGGCTGGGGTGTCGAGGATGAGGCGGCGGCGCTGCAGCAGGCGGAAGCCTTGAACGAACAGGTAGATTCCGCCGCAGATTCCGATCAGGCACCAGAGGATGAATCCGCCGGGGTTCGAGGAACGGAGCAGCAGGGTTGCGATGGTCACGTTGAGCCTTTGGGATGTCCCCTTCGAGGCTAGTGTAGCGGGGTGGGGGTTGGGAGGGGAAAGTTTTGTGTGGGCTTACGTTGGTAATGGAAGCTGAAGAGTTTCGCTGAAGTACCTCGGGGGCTAAAGCCCTTTATTCTGGTGAGCTTCGATCGCAGCGCTGAAGCGCTGCTCCACCCAATGCGCTCGCCGAGGTCTTAGCTACGCAAGATCTCACGTCACGCAAAATCCTATGGACGATTGGAGTTGGGCGCTGCTGCGACTCGCTGCGCTCGTCTGGACGGCCGAGGCGGCCGTCCCCACATGATCCTGTCCTCGCATGACACTTTGGCTACGTTTGGCGGTGGCGTTTTAGTACGACGTAGGCTGCGGTTAGGGCGGCGAAGAAGACCAGACCGCCTATTGCATTTATGCGGGTGGCGAACAGGGTGTGGAGAACTGTGGCTGAGGCCAGGACGAAGCCGATGATCGATCCCCAGATGCCTAGCGGGGCGCGCATGGGGAGTGCGGCGACTTTTGTTGGGGTGAGGCGACGGCGGAAACTTATGTGGGCTGCCAGGGATACGACCCAGGAGAAGATCAGGCCGGAGAATGCGGCTCCCATGATGTAGATGAAGGCTTGTTGCGGAGCCCAGTTTTCGATGATGAGTGCGGTTACGATGCCGTAGGAAGAAACGATGAGCGCGAGGCGGGGCGAGCCGGAGGCGTTCAGCTTGCCTAATTTTGCGGGAGCCCATCCGGTGCGACCCATGGAAAACAGCAGGCGGGAGGCTACGTAGAGTTTGGCGTTGGCCCCGGAAAGCGCGGCGGTCAGGACTACGAAATTCATGAGGTAGGCGGCGGCCGGAACTTTGGCGAGGCGGAGAACGCTTACGAATGGACTCTCGGAGACGCCGGCGTGGTTCCAGGGCATGACTCCGACGAGGATGGTGATGGCTCCGAGGTAGATAACGGCAAGCAGGAAGATGGAGAGGCGAGTGGCGCGGGGGATGTCCTTTGAGGAATGTGATTCGCCGGTCGTGACGGAGAGCATCTCTATGCCGCCGAAGGCGTAGATAGCCCAGAAGACCGCGAGCAGAGGAGCGATTGGACCTTTGGGAAAGAATCCGCCCTGGGTAGTGAACTGTGGGGCTACGCGGCCGCCAAGGAGCAGGGCTGCTCCGGCCAGGATGAAGGCCACGATGGTGGCGAGCTTGATCATGGAGAACCAGAATTCGAAGCGTCCGTAGGAACCTACACTGCGGAGGTTGACGAGAAGAAGCAAGGCCGAGAATACGAAGACCCAAAGCTCGCCGGGTACGGCGGGGAACCAGTAGGACATGTAGGTGGCGGAGGCGGTGAGTTCGGCTCCGATGGAGAAAGCGATGGCGGCCCAGTACCCGGCGCGGCAAAGAAATCCCAGATACTGATTGAGGTAGAGTTCGCCGTAGAGGCCGAAGGCGCCAGCAGCGGGGTGCACGCTGGCCAGTTCGCCTAGCGCCATGGCGACCGTGTAGGCGATGAAGGCGGCGATGATGTAGCTGACGATGACGCTGGGTCCGGCGATTTCGAGTGCGGCGGCGGAGCCGAGGAGAAGTCCGGTGCCGATGGAGCCTCCGACGGCGACCATGGTCATCTGGCCGGCGGTGAGTTGATGGTGGAGACCCTGTTCGTGGACGAGGTCTGGGGCTTGAGGCATGCGGCACGATAGCAAAACAAGTGGTCAGTGGCCAGTGGTCAGTGGTCAGTGCGAACGATTCGGTTTTTCTGGCAACTGATCACTGGCCACTGACCACTGGGGTTCCAGTGACTTTCGTAATCGGGGGCGGGGCTTACGGATTGCTGGGGGTGGGAGTGGCTCCTAGAATCGAGGGAGCAGTACTCTGCCCAAGACTTACCCATGCCCGAGATCACAAAACGTCCTGACCGAGCCGAGATGGCTAAGCGCATTGAGCGCGCGGAAAAGCTGCTGCAGAAAGGGAAGGCTGCCGAGGCGCTGGAAGAATATCTGCTGGCCCTGCGCGAGGATGCGGAAAACGATACGGTGCGGCAATTGGCGGCGGATTTGTGTTTGTCGCAGAGCCGGACCCGCGATGCGGTGAATCTGCTGGGAGAATTGTTTGAGCGGCAGGTGAAGGCGGAAGACGCTACGCGGGCGAGCCTGACTTATAAGAAACTGGCGCGGCATGGCAGTCCGACCTGGGAACAGAAATTCCGCTTTGGACAGTTGCTGGAAGGATCGAACAAGAAGCTGGCGGTGGGGACTTATGAATCCGCTTTGAGCGATTTGGCGAAGCTGGAGAATAAGAAGGGCGCTCTGGAAGTGCTGGGGCGAGTGGTGGCGCTGGAGCCGGTGCAGGCGAATTTCTTGCGGGTTGCGGAGTTGTCGTCGGAACTGGGCGATAGTAAGGCTGCGGCGGCAGCGTTCAAGCGGGTGGCACAGCTGGCGGCGACGGCGGGTGGCGACCCGGCACAGTGGTATGAGCGCGCTTACCAGGAAGATTCCTCGGACGAAGAGATCACGCTCGCCTACGGCAAGAGTCTGCTGGGGCAAGGGCAGGTGGGAGCTGCGATCTTTATTCTTGAAGCGCAGATAAACGCTGGAAAGAATTCGCCGCAACTGCGGGAGATTTATGCGGAGGCTTTGCTGGCGGCGGGGCGCTATGCCGATGCGGAGCCGCTGGTGTGGCAGCTGTTTGAGCAGAATCCCAACCGGATGGCGCAGGTGACGGCGCTGATTGGGCAGCTGGCGGATGCGGATCAGGATGAAGCGGCGGTGGCACTGGCGCGCAAGCTGGGGCAGTTCCAGGCGAAAAAAGGCGAGCGGCGGCAGTTTGTGGCCGTGATGCAAGAGGTGACGGCGGCACGGAAGGCTTCGCCGGAGATGTTGGAGTTTCTGGGCGAGCTGTTCAACGCGTCGAACCGCGAGGGCGATTACTGCCAGACTCTGCTGAAACTTTTTGATGTGTATTGCGGGACGGGAGATTTCGCTAAGGCGGCGGAGTGCCTGGACCGGGCGGCGGAAGTGGATCCGTATGAATCCGGCCACAAGAAACGGCTGGATATGTTGAACGGCAAGATTGACGAGAGCAAGTTCAAGGCCATCGCGGCGCGGTTTACGCAGAGCAACACGGCGGTCGAGTCGGCGCAGGCGCAGGAAGCGACGTTAGGGGCCTCGACGCTGCAGGATCTGATGCTGCAGGCGGAAATTTTGGTGCAGTATGGAATGCGCAATAAAGCGGTCGAAAGGCTGCAGAGGATTCAGGAATTGTTTCCGCGCGAAGAAGAGCGCAACGAAGGGTTGCAGCGGCTGTACATGGCGGCGGGGATGACTCCGAGCTATGCGGGGTCGACACCGCTGCCAGCTACGGCTGCGGCGGGGGCTGCTGCACCGGCTGCGGCGGTGGTAGCAGCCGCGCCGGCGCCTGATCCAGCGGCGGAGATGCGGAATGTCACTCGGGTGGCGGAGATCACGCGCAAGCTGTATCACCAGGCTACGGCTCCGGCGGTGCTGACTACGGCGGTGAACGAGATTGGCGGGCACTGGGAAATTTCGCGATGTGTGGCTTTGATGCGGACACCCGGGTCGCCTCCGACGGCGGTGCAGGAGTTCTGCGGGCGGGGAGTGAAAGCGGGGAGTTCCGGGGCGATCAAGGAAGTGCTCATCGCGCTGCAGGATATGGGTTCGACGGAGCCGATTATTATTGCCGACGCGCAGAAGAGCGCGGAGCTGAAGACGGCACACAAGGCGCTGGCGGAACTGGGAACATCGGCGATTTTGGCGTTGCCGCTTAGCAATGGCGAAGACTCGGTGGGCGTGCTGGCGCTTATGCACAACAAGCCGCGGGCCTGGCCCCATACCGATGCGGTGGTGCTGAAGACGCTGGCTGACCAGATGGTGATTGCGCTGAATAACGCCGGGCTGCGGCGGCTGGTGAAGAACCTTTCGGTGACTGAGGAGAAATCGGGGCTGCTGAAGCGGGGATCTTATCTTGATTTGCTTTTGGCGGAGAGCAAACGTGCGGTGCAGAATGCGGCGCCACTTTCAGTGCTGCTGATGCAGTTTGGGCGGAGTGCGGCGCTGATCAAGGAATATGGCGAGGCTGCGGTGGAAGGCGCGATGGAAAAAATTGGGCAACAGTTTGCGGCGAACATCCGGACCAACGATTTGGCTTTTCGTTATGACACGACGACCATCGCGATCATTCTTGGGGACACGGCGGAGAAAGAAGCGATGATGGCGGTCGAGAAATTGCGCAAGATCATCGCTGGAGTGCAACTGCCGGCGAAAGAGGGCGCGGCGAAAGGCCATGCCATGGAATTCTCAGCGGGGCTGGCTGAGGCGGTGGTGAAGGAGAGTTACGATCCGGTGGACATTGTGACCGAAGTGATTAATCGCGCGGAGCATGCGCTGGCCAGCTCGCTGGCGCAGGGGCATGGGAAGATTGTGGCGCTCGGCGCGGCTCGGGCCGCGGGGGCTGTGGCGTAGGGGCTACTTCGCGGATTCAATCTGCTCAGCTCTGGCAAAGAGCTCGTCAGCCACGTTCGTGAGCCGGGCTGCCTTCAATTTTAGTTCCTCGGCGCGCATTCGCAGCTTGGTAGGGTCATCTTTTGGGATGCGTTGTTTTTGCATTCCAGTCTCTTGCCAGGGACCGCGGGGCGTGAACTTCCTCTTCATGGGTCAAGTCTCTCATAGATAGTGCCGCTGTCGACTCCCTGTGGTCAAAGTTTGATGCGCGCTGCTACACTAACCAGTCTGCATCAGTGTTTTCTATCTGCTCTGATGCGTTCTTATCAAGCGATTCTTTCAGGAAAATCATGTTGAAGACGGGTGATATTGCAATTGTCAGCGGGGCGCGCACGCCTTTTGGGCGCTATTGCGGGAAGTTGAAAGACTTTACGGCGCAGGAGTTGGGCGCGGTTGCGGCCAATGGGGCGATGGAGCGGGCGGGGGTTGATCCGAAGGAATTTGATCATGTTGTGTTTGGCAATGCGCAGCAGACTTCGGGCGACGCTTTGTATGGGGCGCGGCATGTGGGGTTGCGGGCGGGGTTGCCGATTGAGACTCCGGCGCTGACGGTGAACCGGCTGTGCGGGTCGGGGATGCAGTCGATTGTTTCGGCGGCTCAGATGATTATGGTCGACGAGGCGAAGATTGTGCTGGCGGGCGGGATGGAGGCGATGTCGCAGGCTCCGTTTGTGATTCGCGGGCGCGATGGATTTACTTTGGCTCCGGGCGGGAAGCTGGAAGATTCGCTGATGGTGGCGTTGCTCGACAGCTATTGCGGGTCTTATATGGCTAACACCGCAGAGCTTTACGGGTCGGAGCATGGCATTACGCGGGAGATGCAGGACGAGTTTGCGCTGCGCTCGCAGCAGAAGGCGGATGCGGCTTATAAAGAAGGACGGATTCAGGAGGAACTGGTTCCGGTGCCGCTGAAGAATTCGAAGGGTGAGGCTACCGGGGAATCCTTTACCGAGGATGACCACCGGCGGCCGCAGTCTACTTTGGAAGGGCTGGCTAAGCTGAAAACTGCGTTTGGGAAAAGCGGGACGGTGACTGCCGGGAATGCTAGCGGCATTGTGGATGGAGCTGCGGCTGTGGTGTTGATGTCGCTGGAGGAAACGCGGAAACGGAATCTGGTGCCCCTGGGGCGGATTGTTAGCTGGGGCGTGGCTGGGGTGGAGCCGAAGGTGATGGGGCGCGGTCCGGTGCCGGCTACTAAGATTGCGCTGCAGAAGGCTGGGCTTTCTTTGGACTACATTGATTTGATCGAGGTGAATGAGGCGTTTGCGGCGCAGTACTTAGGCGTGGAGAAGGAATTGGGGCTCGATCGCGAGAAGGTGAATGTGAATGGCGGGGCGATTGCGTTGGGGCATCCGCTGGGGGCGACTGGGACTCGGCTGGTGATTACTTTGCTGTATGAATTGCGGCGGCGGAAGAAGAAGTATGGGCTGGCAACGGCTTGCATCGGGGGCGGGCAGGGGATTGCGATGATTGTGGAGACGCTGCTGAATTTTTAGAAACGGATTTTCTCACCACAGAGACACGGGGGCACAGAGAAAATCCAAAACGGCATAGTCCGCTTCGCTGGTGGAGCACCGAGTTGTATGGAGACGCTAATCTACATGCCCCTGGTTGGTGAGGGTACAGACTGCTGGCGTCCAGTGCGGGCCGAGCGGATTACCGAGGATGTTTTCCGAGTCGTCGACCGGATACGCCCGGACGAGAGTTGGAAATTTGGGGAGGATTCTCGGGTGCGGTGTAGGGATCGCATGTTTTCGGGGGGCGTCTCAGGCTTAGAAGCGTTTGAATATGCAATTGAAAGTGATCCGAACTATCCGCTTTTGAAAAAGCACGAACAGGAAGTCTTTCGTGTGGTTTTCGCCAGCGGAGAGGAATCCGTTGTCAGAGTTCTGCACGTAGATGAACAGCACGAGGATTTTATTTATGACCTGCTGTCCACAAACCTCGAGCGGCACCATTATCGAGCTGAAAACGATGCGGTCCATGTCGCGAAATTTGCAGATTTGGTATCCGCGCGATTAGAAACTTGAGCTCTCCTCTGTGGCTCTGTGACTCTGGGGTGAGATTGGGTTTGACTGGATGTTCGAGAAGGAATTTTCCTAATGGATATCAAAAAAGTTGGAGTTCTCGGATGCGGACTGATGGGATCTGGCATTGCGCAGGTTTGTGCTACGGCTGGGTTCGATGTGACTGTGCTGGAAGTGGAGCAGCGGTTTCTGGATAAGGGGTTTGCCGGGATTGAGAAATCTTTGGCTAAGTTTGCCGAGCGGCCGGTCGAGAAGGGCGGAATTACGGGGGCGCAGAATGATTCGATCCGGGCGCGGCTTCACGGGACGACTTCAAAATCCGACCTGGCCGATTGCGACATTGTTATTGAGGCCATCATCGAGAATGTGGACGAGAAGAAGAAGATGTATGCGTCGATTGATGGGGTGGTGAAGAAAGAGGCGATCTTTGCTTCGAATACTTCTTCGATTTCGGTGACTGAGCTTTTGACTTCGGTGAAGCGGCCGGAGCGGTTTGTTGGGCTGCACTTTTTTAATCCGGTGCCGCTGATGAAGCTGGTGGAGGTGGTGCGGACGATTGCTACTGCCGACGAGGTTTATGAGACGGCTTACGAGTTCGGGAAGAAGCTGGGCAAGGTTCCGGTGCGGACTTCGGACAAGACTGGTTTCATCGTGAACCGTCTGCTGGTGCCTTATTTGCTTGATGCGATCCGGGCTTATGAAGAAGGTGTGGGGTCGATTGAAGACATTGATAATGCGATGAAGCTCGGGTGCGGGTATCCCATGGGTCCGTTTACTTTGCTCGACTTCGTCGGGTTGGACACTACTTATTACATTACCCAGGTGATGTTTGACGAGTTCAAGGAGCGGCGGTTTGCTTCGCCTCCGCTGCTGAAGCGGCTGGTGATGGCGGGGTGGTATGGTCGCAAGAGTGGTAAAGGGTTCTACGATTATTCGGATGCGAATAGTCCGAAGGCGAATAAGCTGTAGAACGAGTTGTCCGATGCGGACGCGGTGCCTCGGTGGCTAAAGCCCGCGTCGTTAGTTGATCTGAGCGGCACGGCTTAAGCCGTGCCCTTCACGAACATATTTCAAAATCGAACCACATAAGATTGAAGGCTCATGGAGAAACGAAGGAAAACTGATCGGATGCCGGATGAAAGCAATCCGGAAGATGTGGAAATCTATCGCCGGGCGTGGCGGAGCTATGTGGCGCGGCGGAACCTGGTGGTAGTTCTCTTCCTCAGCTTTCTATTTCTAGGATTGGGGGTGGGGAAACTCAAACTGGGCGAGCGCGCGGATTTCGTGATTCTGTTGGGTTGGATCGGAGTGTATCTGGCGGGAGCGTGGTGGCTGACGGAGTGGAAGTGTCCGCGATGCGGGAAAGTGTTTGGGCACCGGTTGTGGACGCAGAGCTGCATCAGTTGCGATCTGAGCAAGGACGATGTGCAGGCGGTGGCGCGGAGGAAGTAAGTCTTCAGCGGGAGTAGACCTCGCTCCTGTGGCCAATGCGGACGACCCAAACCACGAGCTTATCGTCTTGCAGGGAGCAGATGACTCGGTAATCTCCGACGCGGTATTTCCAGAAATCGCCTAGCGGGCCTTGCAACCTTTCGCCGACTTTACGGGGATCGTCCAGCTTCTCGATCCGGTCCCGCAGAAATTTAAGGATTCGGCTGGCGATAGGTTTGTCGAGCTTCCGAAGTTGCTTGAGGGCGTTGCTGGAGAGGTCAATCTTCCAGGCCATAGAGCCGCATCACTTTTTCCAGCGGAATGGTCTTGCTCCGGCCGGAGCGGATCGCTTCAAGTTCCTTTTGCGCGAAGTAGATGTCTTCAAGGTCGTCCAAATATTGAAGGATGGCTTCGCGAGCGTAGTATGTTTTGGTGCGGCCGGTGCGCTTGGCGAGTCGGTCGAGGCGTTTTTCGATTTTGTCGGGAAGACGGATAGCTAGCATGGGCGACCTCTTGCTATACAATTATAGCAGGCTGGAGATTCAATGAACTTTGAAAATATTCTTCTGGAAAAGAAAAACTCGATTGCTTACGTTACTGTGAACCGGCCTAAGGTTTTGAATGCTTTGAACATGGCTACCATGGAGGAGTTGCGGACGGCGTTTCATGACATTAAGAATGACTCGTCGATTCGCGTCGTTATTCTCACCGGCTCGGGTGAGAAGGCGTTTATTGCCGGGGCGGATATTGGCGAGTTGGCGAAAAACGATGCGGTTTCGGGGAAGGAATATACGCATCGCGGGCAGAATGTTCTTAATCTGATTGAGAATCTGGGGAAGCCGGTGATTGCCTGCATCAATGGATTTGCTTTGGGCGGGGGGTGCGAGATTGCTTTGGCCTGCACGATGCGGCTGGCGAGCGAGAATGCGAAACTGGGGCAGCCGGAGGTGAAGCTGGGGATTATCCCGGGCTATGGCGGGACGCAGCGGTTGCCGCGGCTGGTGGGCAAAGGCATTGCGATGCAGATGGTGCTGGCCGGGGAGATGATTACGGCGCAGGAGGCGCATCGCATCGGGCTGGTGAATGAAGTCACGGCGGCGGCCGAGTTGATTCCGCGAGCCGAGGCGATTGCGGCGAAGATTATTGCGAATGCCCCGCTGGCGGTGCAGTATGCGATGGAGGCCGTGAACAAGGGCATGGAGATGACTTTGAGCGAGGGATTGTATCTGGAGGCAGTGTTGTTCGGCGTGGCCTGCGCTACTGAGGATAAGAAGGAAGGGACCACGGCGTTTTTGGAGAAGCGGGCGGCGGTGTTCAAGGGGAAGTAAACTTTGCCACGGATTTTCACGGATCAAAGGCGACTCACCACAGAGACACAGAGGCACAGAGAAAGACCTTGGAATGAAATGGGTTGTCCTTACCGCTCAAGCTAGGAACGAGGAGGATTTCGAGCTTTTGACGAAAATGCTCGAGGCCTTGGGCTTCCAGTCTCAGGAACGAGAGCAATACGCGAGCTTTCAGGTTCAGCCATTTCGGCCTAACGAATTGGTTCTGGAGGTAGTCCAGCGCAAGAGTCCTCGCGTCCATCCAGATCTGGACCTCACGATCTCAGACCCCGATTCTGCCGTCGAAATCATCAAGAAGATGGGCTTAGAGATTCTGGGCGATCATTCGGGCCCGGAGCCCAAGCATGCATCGCGGGGATTTTACGTGCGGCTGCCGGGTGGCACCGTCGTAAATTTCACGGGAATCCGGATGGCCGGGGTTGAACCGGCACACACGAGCAAGCTCGAGGGCATGCTGACGGCGAATGGCAAAGCGTTCGGGATTGTTGTTTCGCGTTTTAATTCCTTTATAACGGAGCGACTGTTGGCGGGGGCGGTTGATGGCTTGCGCCGCTGCGGCGTCGATTGGTCGAAGGGCTACGAAATCGTGCGGGTGCCGGGGGCATTTGAGATTCCGCTGGCGGCGCGGAAGTTAGCGGAGACTGGGAAGTATGACGCGGTTATTTGCCTTGGATGCCTGCTGCGCGGCGATACGGCGCATTACGACGTGATTGTGAACGAAGTGACGCGCGGGATTGGGCAGTCGGCGCAGGAGACTGGGATTCCGCATGCGTTTGGAGTGCTTACTTGTGAGAACCTGGAACAGGCCATTGATAGGGCTGGGCTGAAGATGGGGAACAAGGGATTCGAGGCGGCGCTGGCGGCGGTGGAGATGGCGTCGGTGACGCAAGCTATCAGCTCTCAGCGTTCAGCCGTCAGCAAGAAGCGGATTCCTCCTTCTCGCTCCGCGAGTCGTCGGAATGACAAACCTAAGAAGCACAGATAAACCTTCCCTGCAGTAAACTGGCAACTGACAACTGGACACTGGCAACTTGTTCTTATGGGTACACGGCGCAAATCCCGCGAACTGGTTCTGCAGATGCTGTTTCAGGCGGACATGGGGAAGCAGACGGTGGATCATGTGCAGGCCACGTTCTGGGCGGAGCATGGCGGGACCAGCGCGGAGGTGCGCGGGTTCGCGGATGATTTATTTCGCGTGGCCACCGATCGCGGCACTGAGATCGATAAGCTGATAGAGCGGCATGCGGAGCACTGGCGGATGGAGCGCATGGCGGCGGTGGATCGGAACCTGTTGCGCGCAGGGGTGGCGGAGTTTCTGGGATATCCGGAGACGCCGCGGGCGGTGGTGATCAATGAGGCGCTGGAAATTGCTAGAAAGTTCTCCAGTCTGGAGTCGGTGCAGTTCGTGAATGGTGTACTGGATAGTGTGGCTAAAGATCTGGAGAAGACGGCGTAGGGGGCAGCGCAGCGCTGAAGCGTCGCGCCACCGAAAAAGCGTCACTCTGGAACACACAAACCACAAACAATGAGCCGCGCTCAAGCGCGTGACGGCCGGGCTTCGCCCAGGCCTGGACCCTTCGACTTCGCTCAGAGCAGGCTCGCGAAGGCGCCCGTCCCCACACAAACTCATCCCCACACAAGCCCGTTCCTACGACAGCCTGATGCGGCCTTTCCACATTCGCTTCCTACAAATATATCTACGGTCTGATGGCGATCATGTTCAGGGTACAGTTGGGACTGTCGTAGCAGAAGCTATTGGAAGAGTTTGGCAGGGCGGTGAAGGTGACCTCCATGCGGTCCAAGGAAAGAGCTGTGTTGACCTCGTGGAGCAGGCCATCGGAGCCGGCCACGTAAATCAGGGAGCCATCAACCGTCATGTCGGCGGAAAGTGGAGTTGCATTGTTCACTAGCGGGATTTGGGAAGTGGAGCCGGTGTCGAAGTTATAGACAAAAATTCCGCTGCTGTCGCTGGGAACGATGTAAGCCTTGGTAGCGTCGGGCGAGAGGAAGAAGTTGATTGGAGTGAAAGAGCCAACGCCGAGATCGATGTGGATAGGCAGGAAGGTTGCGTTCTGGGGGGTTTGGGCCAGGGTGATTTGCGGCGGGCACAGCGAGGTGAGTGGCGCCAGAGAAGAAGTAGTGGCGATGATGTCAATGCCGGTGTTGTCGACGCCGAAGAAAAAGTCGAGACCCTGGGTTTGAAGGGACGGGATGGTCGGGGTGCCCATGGGGACGTTGCCGGCGGGCACCATCTTCAGGAAAATAGGCGGACTGGGAATGGTCCCGGCGGATAGAGCTGGGGCGACTGGTGAACTGTCGCAAGTATTGTAGACGGCAAGAGTGCCAGCAGCGCTTCCGCCGGAAAGCAAGGCAAACGAGCCGGTGGAGTTGAAAACGATGGAGGAGGCCGGCGTCGGCAGAGTAATGGGCGGTTCCAAGTACTGCAGCGGGGAATAGATGTACAAGGTGTTGCCGCCATCGCCGAGGATAAAGGTTTTCAATCCGTCGGGGGAAAATGCTGCCGCGGTTGCGCTATTAATGTTCAATGGCAGCGCCGTCGACGAGGCGCCGACGAGGTATACCTGATTTGGGGTGGAGATGGTATCGGAAAAGATGGCCTGGGTGCCGTTATGCGAGACGGCGATGACCTTGCCGGTTACCAGGCCCATGGGCGTGCCGGAAGCGGATAGATAAGAGAACGGACTTGCGCTGCTTCCGAGGCTGCCGGGACTGATGCTGACTGCTCCGAATTCACTGCCCGCGTAGGCTCTGTCTCCGGGAAGGTCGAACATAAGGGAATTGGGTGGGGTAGGCAGCGGAGACGCGCCGCCTGGGAGATTGATGCTGGTTGAGACATTGTAAAGTCCAACCTGGCACTGAATATTGCTGTAACAGTCCTGACTGGTTGCGAGCACGCCGGTGGCAGCCGGCGCGCCGGTCACCAGGCCCGAAATTGCGGTTACGGGGTAAACCGGTTGAGGAATGTAGATAGAGCCTGTGGGGAAGCCGGCTGGATTCAGCGGGTATCCGATGTTACAGGTGGGAGGGGTACACGATGCCGAAATGGCGGCTACGCCGGGCTGGGCCGTCGAAATAGTGCAAGTTGTTGAGTTGGAGCCGCATCCTGTGGTGGGGTTGCCGGCGGTGAGGGCGGCCGGCTCGGAAGAGATCCAAGTCAGCGGGGGTTTGGGCACGATGCACCCTTGCACGTCGACCGCGTAGGCGGTGACGGTTTCCGACGTTCCTTTGTTGACTACAAAGCTGGTCAAGTTGCTGCTTTGCGAGCCGCTGACGTTGAGCTCGAGCGCGATGCACTGCACCGGGCAGGTTTCGAAGTCGAAGGGCTGGCTGGAGACGCCGGAGGCGGAGGCGATCACCTGGGTCTGTCCGGGCGTGTTGGCCGATGCATTGGCCTGGTTGGTTGGTACATCGTAGGTATTATTTGTCACAATCGGCGTGAGCGTGGCCACCCCGGTGTTGCCCTGGCTCCAGGTAAAGGGCCCGACGGAGGCAGTGATATCGGTTCCCTGGCTGTCGAATGCATTGGCCTGCAGAGTAAGTATCTGATTCTGCGAAAGGCAAGAATTTGTAGCCTTGAAGGGGAGTGTGCAGGCAGCGGGCAGCTGAGTCTGCGTGGGGCAGGCGGGAGGCGGAGAATTGACTGGCGGAACGATGCTGACCTGAATATTGGCGATAAAGGGATGAACGAAGACCAGTGTGGGAGCGCTGGTGGTTCCACCGGACTCCGCGGTTATCTCCGCTATGCCGATGCCGCCGGGGCTGCAAACTGTGTAAAGCGGAGCGTTCCATGTGCCGGCGCAGGCCGCGCCGTTAGAAGCGATATCGACGACTCCGGGATTGCTTGAGGCGAAGGTAAACGTAGTCCGCAGGCTTGAGTTCGCTGCGTTCTGGGCGGTTGCGGTGAAGACAATGACGGTCCCGGATTGCATAGAATAACTGGAGGCGGGATTCAGTATGATTCTTGCCGCGAAGGGCGAGGATCCAGGTGGCTTGCTGCCGCCGCACGCCGGCAAGAACGCGAACGAAGAGATAATGGCGACTGTCCACAAACACAGACCGAAACGCAACCTTCCCATGCATCCTCTCGTCGCCTCATGGTGGTTATCAGAGGAGGCGAACCGCTTCATTGGAATGGAAAACTTTTAGTGTAGAGAATGGAGACGGATTCAGCAAGCTGGCGCGGCGGCGTTGGTGCAAGGATAGCGAGCCAAGCGCGCGATTATTGTGTCGCAAAGAGCCCTTCGGTTGCTTTCGCTTCCTCGGGGCAAGCTGCAACATTTCGCGCGGCTTGCTCAGATTCCTCGCGAGAGAAAAAATGTCTCGCTCAGGATGGCAATCCGATACCCCAGCGTCAAACGGAGGCCTGCCAAGCCGGACCGCTCCGGTTCCGACAGTGGGATGCAAAAAGATGGGTTGACGATGTTTCCATCCAGTTGCTATATTTGTAAGGTTCCGCGAGTTAATCCAGGCTTGCTGTGTGCCGTGAGTTCCAGTGGAGGTGTGCGGGAACTTGCGGTCGAGCTTTTGAGAAATGCGTTTCTGGTGAAGTGGAGTGAGTGCCGGAAACTTTCCTCGCTGAAACGTTCCTGCGCTGCCTTTCGCCCTATCACGAGGGCTTCTTGATCGCCTGAATAGGGTGTGAGAGTGGTCCGCGGAAGGATATGCAGGACAGAGCTGGCGATACGGAGCGCCCCCGAGTTTTGCCGGGTGCCACCGTCGGCAGCATAAATCTAAGTTGGGACCCAAGAATCTCTCTCCGTGATTCGTGTGCGGCGAGAAGCATGGCTGGGCGATTCTGCCTGCCAGCCCGGATTGCGTGAGTAATTTGCCCGGGTGATACCGCCGTGCTCTGCCTGCCCTGAAGGGGTTTGGCGCGATTGCGGTGCCCGATGTTCGTGGAGTAATGCGGTAAATTAAGGAGCGGCGAAGAGTGCCTACTTTTAATCAATTGGTGCGTGATGGACGGAAGCGGCCGCGCTATAAGACGGCGAGTCCGGCGCTGCAGGGATGTCCGCAGAAGCGCGGAGTTTGCACGCGCGTGTATACGCAGACGCCGAAGAAGCCGAACTCGGCGCTGCGCAAAGTGGCGCGAGTGCGGCTGACGAACGGGATTGAGGTCACGACCTACATCCCTGGCGTTGGACACAATTTGCAGGAGCACTCGATTGTGCTGATTCGCGGCGGCCGCGTGAAGGATCTGCCGGGCGTGCGCTATCACGTGATTCGCGGCACGCTGGATGCGGTGGGTGTGGCGGGTCGTCAGCAGGGACGGTCGAAATACGGCGCGAAGCGGGCGAAGAAGGGTTAAGAAAGCAGGTTTCAAGGTTGCAAAGTTTCAAGGTTTCAACGTTGTCGCTGTGGCGGAAGTTGAAACTCTGAAACCTTGAAGCCTTGAAGCCTTGAAACTTGGAGTTTTATGCCTCGTAAAGGACATACAGCAAAGCGGACCGTGCCAGCCGATGCCGTTTATGGCTCGAATCTGGTGACGAAGTTTATCAACTCGATGATGTGGCAGGGTAAGCGTTCGACCGCCGAGGGCATTTTTTATGAAGCTCTCACCAAGGTGCAGGAAAAAGGCGGCGACGAAGCTTTGAAGCTGTTTACCAAAGCGGTCGAGAATGCGAAGCCGCTGCTTGAGGTGAAGACGCGACGCGTGGGCGGCGCCAACTATCAGGTGCCGGTGGAAGTGAATGCTGACCGGCGGACTTCGCTCGCGATCCGGTGGCTGCTGACTTATGCGCGCGGGCGCGCGGAGCGCGGGATGGTTGACAAGTTGAGTAATGAGTTGCTGGACGCAGCCAATGGAAAAGGCGCGGCTATTAAGAAGAAAGAAGATGTGCACCGCATGGCGGAAGCCAATAAGGCTTTCGCGCACTATAGGTGGTAAGGAAGTGCATAGGTCCTTCGCGGCAAAGAACGCCGCTCAGGATGACAAGTAGTTTTAGCTGAAAGCTGACGGCTGAGAGCTGAAAGCTGATTTCGGAAGCCCAGAAAGAGTTAGAGAGTCGTGCCTAGAACAGTCCCATTAGAACGCTGCAGGAACATCGGCATCATGGCGCACATTGATGCCGGAAAGACCACTACGACGGAGCGCATCCTGTTCTATACGGGAAAGACGCACCGCATCGGAGAGGTGCACGAAGGCACTGCGACCATGGACTGGATGGAGCAGGAGCAGGAGCGGGGGATTACGATTACGTCGGCGGCGACGACCTGCACCTGGCGCGATATTCGCATCAACATTATTGATACGCCCGGCCACGTGGATTTCACGGCGGAAGTGGAGCGCTCACTGCGCGTGCTCGACGGCGCTGTAGCCGTGTTTGACGCAGTGCATGGGGTGCAGCCGCAGTCGGAAAAAGTCTGGCGCCAAGCCGACAAGTACGGCGTGCCGCGAATTTGCTTCATTAATAAGATCGACAAGATGGGCGCGGATTTCGAACATGCCGTCGATACTATCCGCAAGCGGCTGAGCGCCAAACCGGTTGCGATTCAGATTCCCATCGGGCAGGAAGACAAGTTCAAGGGCGTTATTGATCTGATCAACATGAAGGCGATCGTGTGGCAGGACGACACGATGGGCGCCGAGTACCTCACCGAAGAAATTCCCGCCGAACTGAAAAAGAAAGCCGAAGCATTCCACGCCCAGCTGGTTGAGAGCATTGCCGAGAACGACGACGAAATCCTACACAAATTTCTGGAAGGCGAAGAGATTACCGCGGATGAACTGCGGGCGTCGCTGCGCAAGTCGACGATTGCTTTGAAAGTGTTTCCCGTCGTCGTCGGAACGGCTTTCAAGAATAAAGGTGTGCAGCCGCTGCTCGATGCGGTGGTCGATTATCTGCCGTCGCCGCTTGATGTGCCAGAAACGCACGGGCTGAATCCTGACAACGGGGAACAGATTTTCCGCAAGGCGGACGACAAGGAACCGTTTTCGGCTTTGGCGTTCAAGATTATGGCTGATCCGTTTGTCGGCCAGTTGACTTTTATTCGCGTTTATTCGGGTCAGCTTAAGACCGGGGACTCGGTGCTGAATACGGGGCGGCGGCGGAGTGAGCGCATTGGGCGTTTGCTCAAGATGCACGCCAACAAGCGGGAGGAAATCAGCGAGATTCTGGCGGGTGACATTTGCGCGGCGGTTGGATTGAAGGGCGTCAGCACGGGCGATACGATCTGCAATGAAGATCATCCCATTGCGCTCGAGAATATTACGTTTGCGGTTCCCGTGATTTCGGTTGCGGTTGAGCCTAAGACGAAAGCTGATCAGGAAAAAATGGGGATGGCGCTCGGGCGCCTGGCGCAGGAAGATCCGACCTTTAAAGTTCATACCGATCCCGACAGCGGACAGACCATCATCAGCGGCATGGGCGAGTTGCATCTCGAGATCATTGTCGACCGCATGATGCGCGAATACAAAGTTGAAGCGAACGTCGGCAAGCCGCAGGTGGCTTATCGCGAGACGATTCGCAAGCACTCCGAGGCGGAAGGCAAGTACATCCGCCAGACTGGTGGGCGCGGGCAGTATGGGCACGCCAAGATTAAACTCGATCCTCAACCTGCCGGGACGGGGTACGAATTCGTCAATGACATTGTGGGCGGTTCGGTGCCAAAGGAATTTATTAAGCCGATTGATCAGGGGATTCAGGAAGCGCTGGAGGGTGGAATTCTGGCGGGCTATCCCATGGTCGATGTGAAGGCTACGCTGTATGACGGCAGCTATCACGACGTCGATTCGAACGAAATGGCATTCAAGATTGCCGGTTCGATGGCGTTCAAGGAAGCTGCGCGGAAGGCTTCGCCCGTGCTGCTGGAGCCGGTGATGGCGGTTGAGGTGGTTACGCCAGAAGATTATGCCGGCGTAATTATGGGCGATCTCAGTTCGCGCCGTGGACGCATTGAAGGCATGGAGCATCGCGCTGGGTCGCAGGTGATCAAGGCGATTGTTCCTTTGGCTGAAATGTTTGGGTACGCGACGCACATGCGGTCGTCGACGCAGGGGCGGGCTGAGTACTCGATGCATTTTGCGCGCTATGAGGAGGCTCCGCGATCGGTGGCGGAGGAAATCATTGCGAAGGTGCAGGGGACTACGAAGTGACTGCACTCCCCGCGGTTCGTGATTGATCGAAGGTTTTGGGTAGCGGACGGCAGGCGGGCGGATTTTGAAAGAGTCTTTGGTGGGGGTGGGCCCTGGGCGCGATTGTTGTACGAAGCTGATGGCTACCTATTTACCGAGGTCTGGTGCGAGTCTCCAGAGAGTCGGTAGTATCGAGTGAAGGACTGGTGGGACTGGCATCGGAACTTCGAGAAATTTCGTGGACGGTTTCAGGCGGAATGCGAGCGGCTTGAAGCTTGGATCGTCTCAGAGGGATTGGTGGAAAGGGCGCAGTTTCTGGGCGCGTACTACGAGAAATATAGCGACGGAGATGATTTGGTTCCGTCGTAGCGAGGAAAATAGAAATGGCGAAAGAGAAATTTGATCGAAATAAGCCGCACTGCAATGTGGGGACGATTGGTCACATTGACCATGGCAAGACTACGTTGACGGCGGCGATCACCAAGGTGTTGCAGAAGCATAATCCGAAGATTGTGTTCCGGTCTTTCGATTCGATTGATAACGCTCCGGAAGAGAAAGCTCGCGGGATCACGATTGCTACGGCGCACGTGGAGTATGAGACGGCGAACCGGCACTATGCGCACGTCGATTGCCCGGGTCACGCGGATTACATCAAGAACATGATCACGGGCGCGGCGCAGATGGATGGCGCGATCTTAGTCGTTGCTGCGACCGATGGTCCGATGCCGCAGACGCGGGAGCACGTGCTGCTGGCGCGGCAAGTGGGTGTGCCTTACATCGTTGTTGCGCTCAATAAGTGTGATGCTGTTGACGATCCGGAACTGCTGGACCTGGTTGAGCTCGAAGTGCGCGAGTTGCTGAAGAGTTATAAGTTTCCTGGGGACGACGTGCCGGTGATTCGGCTGTCGGCTCTAGGAGCCTTGAACGGGGAAGAGAAGTGGGAGAAGCAGATTGACGCGCTGATGGACGCGGTCGATAAGAGCGTGCCGCAGCCGGCGCGGGAGTTGGACAAGCCGTTCCTGATGCCGATTGAAGATATTTTCTCGATTCAGGGGCGGGGCACGGTCGTGACTGGGCGTATCGAGCGCGGGAAGGTGAAGGTCGGGGAGGAAGTGGAGATCGTCGGTTTCCGCGACACGCGCAAGACGGTTGTCACCGGCGTGGAAATGTTCAAGAAGCAGCTGGACGAAGGCTTGGCGGGGGACAACGCCGGGCTGTTGCTGCGCGGCATTGCGAAAGAAGATGTCGAGCGCGGCATGGTGCTGGCGAAGGGTGGGTCGATTACTCCGCATACCAAGTTCAAGGCTGAGGTGTACATCCTGACGAAAGAAGAAGGTGGGCGGCATACGCCGTTCTTCAAGGGATACCGTCCGCAGTTCTACTTACGGACGACCGACGTGACCGGGGTGGCAGAGTTGCCTGCTGGAACGGAGATGGTGATGCCTGGGGACAATGTCTCGCTGGTGATCGAGCTGATTACGCCGGTGGCGATGGAGAAGGGGTTGCGGTTTGCCATTCGCGAAGGCGGGCACACGGTGGGCGCGGGAACGATTTCGGAGATTGTGCAGTAGGGAAGATAAAGAGCGGAGCTTTGCTCCGCGGACAGCCGAGGGCGGCTGTCCCCACATTCGAAAAACAAACGCGGCTTGCTTCTTGCCCTGGTTCTTTCCTTCCGGAGATGCCGGGAGGGGTTAGAGAGAGTGAAACGTGATTGGAAAAGAAAGAATTCGCATCCGGTTGAAGGCTTACGACTACCGCATTCTGGATCAGTCGACGGGCGAGATTGTCGAAACCGCGCGGCGCACTGGGGCGCAGATTGCGGGGCCGATTCCTTTGCCTACGATGAAGAACAAGTACACTGTGCTGCGTTCGCCGCACGTGGATAAGAAGTCGCGGGAGCAGTTTGAGATCCGCACGCATAAGCGGTTGCTTGACATTCTTGAGCCTACGCAGCAGACGGTGGATGCGCTGATGAAACTTGATTTGCCGGCTGGTGTGGATGTTGAGATTAAGGCTTTCGGGAAAGAGCATAAATAAGCTGTCAGCCTTCAGCTCTCAGCTTATCGCTGAGGAGCCTCAGCCGCTGGCGTAAGCCAAGCTGGGTTAAGAGAGAAGACAATATGGCAACTCGAGTTACTGGGATTTTGGGCAAGAAGGTTGGGATGACGCAACTGTTTGACTCGAAGGGCGACGTGCGCCCGGTCACGGTGCTGCAGGCTGGCCCGTGCGTGATTACGCAGCATAAGTCGGCGACGCGGGATGGTTACGAGGCGGCGCAGATTGGGTTGGTCGAGTTTGTGAAGGAATCGCGGCTGACCAAGCCGGCGCGCGGACACCTGGCGAAGAACAATCTTCCTCCGGTGAAGTTCATGCGCGAGGTGCCGCTTGAAACCGATGGAGGTGCCGACAGCGACGTTACAGTGAAGGTTGGCGACCGGGTGCTGGTCGAGATTTTTGAAGGCGAGAAGTTTGTCGACATCGTGGGAGTGAGCAAGGGCAAGGGCTTTCAGGGTGTGGTGAAGCGGCATCATTTTGGCGGCGGTCCGAAGTCGCATGGATCGATGTTTCAGATTACGGGATCGATTGGATCGTCGGCGTTTCCTTCGCGTGTGTTTAAGGGGATGCGCATGTCGGGGCACATGGGACATGACCGGGTGACGCAGCGCAATTTGCGCGTGCTGGGTGTGGATAAAGACGAGAATCTTTTGGTGGTGGAGGGCAGTGTGCCGGGGCCGCAGGGCGGATACATTGTCATCATTAAGGCTAAGAAGCCGCCCAGAGAGCGGCGGGGATTTGCGGGTTCGGCTACGGTGGATCCGTTGAAAGCGGCTAAGAGAGCGGCGAAGAAAGCATAGGAGTTGCCGGCGGGACGCCGGCGCTACACGAGAAGCAATATGGCAACCATTGATATTTACGATTTAAGCGGTAAGAAGGTCGGGACCTTCGATCTGGCCGATGAGATTTTCGGCGCCGTTAATGAAGATCTGCTTTGGGAGGCGGTGAAGCATTACCGCGCCGGGCAGCATCGGGGCACGCACGCTACCAAGGCTCGCTGGCAGGTTTCCGGGTCGGGCAAGAAGCTGTGGAAGCAGAAGGGCACGGGACGGGCGCGCATCGGCTCGATCCGGTCGCCACTGTGGCGGCATGGAGCTACTGTGCATGGTCCGACGCCGCGGTCTTATGACTACGCGTTCCCGCGCAAAAAGCTTTTGGGCGCACTGCGTTCGGCGCTAGCGGCTAAGTTTGCCGACGGCAAGTTGACGGTGGTGAATTCGTTGGAACTGAAGAATGCAAAAACGAAAGCGTTCCGAGAGGCACTGGACGCGCTTAAGGTTGAGAAGACGGTGCTGATTGTGGAAGCGCCGAATGCTGCGAATCGTAATCTGGAGCTGAGCTCGCGCAATATCCACGGACTGGAATTGATTGCTGGGAATGAAGTTCATCCTTATCACTTGCTGAAGTATGATCGCGTGATTTTTTCTCATCCCGCCATTGAGAAGTTGCAGCTTACGTTGAAGGATAGTTTGCCGAAGCGGCATCGTAAGGCTAAAGAAGAGGGCGCGAAGAAGGCGTCGGCGGCTCCGCGGAAGCGTGCGCGGCATGAAAAAGCGGCGGAGGTGGCCTAGGGCCTAATCAATATGAAATCCGCATATCAGATTATTCGGCGTCCGGTGATTACGGAAAAAGGGTTGGCGATCAAGGAAAACCAGAACACGCTGGTGTTCCAGGTTGCGCCCAAGGCTACGAAGACCGAGATCAAGCAAGCGGTGCAAACGATTTTCAAGGTGAAGGTATTTTCGGTGCGCACTGCGACCTATCCAGGCAAAGAACGGCGGCGAGGGAAGTTTGCAGGATACCGTCCGGACTGGAAGAAGGCTTATGTGCGGCTGCGGGCCGGGGAGAAGATGCCGGAGTACGCGCAGAATTTGTAAGAAGCAGCTATCAGCCGTCAGCTTTCAGCTATCAGCAAAAGCGGCGGTTGAGGTAAAGAAAAAAGCTGACAGCTGAAAGCTGAGAGCAATTATGCCAATCAAGACTTATCGACCGACAACGCAGACGCTGCGGTACCGCACGACGATCGTCAACGACGACATTACGACGAAGAATCCGCATAAGCCGCTGCTCGAGCCCAAGCCGCGTACCGGCGGGCGCCGCAACTCGGGCGACATGACCATGCGCTTCATTGGAGGCGGCCACAAGCGCAAGCTGCGCATCATTGATTTCAAGCGCGACAAGACAGGGATTCCGGCGACTGTGGTCAGCATCGAATACGATCCCAACCGTTCACCGCGCATTGCCCTGCTGGCTTATGCCGACGGTGAGAAGCGTTACATCCTGCAGCCGGAAGGATTGAAGGTGGGGCAGAAAGTGATCAGCGGTCCCGAGGCCGACATTCTGGTGGGCAACGCATTGCCGCTGCGAAATATTCCTCCCGGCACGCAGATTCATAATCTGGAGCTGAAGCCGGGCAAGGGTGGCCAGATGGTGCGCTCGGCGGGCGGAGCGGCGCAGTTGGTTGCCAAGGAAGAAGAGTACGCGCTGGTCAAGTTGCCTTCCGGTGAGACGCGGAAGATTTCGCAGGATTGCATGGCGACCATCGGGCAGGTGGGAAATCTGGATCACGAAAACATCACCATCGGCAAGGCGGGACGGTCGCGCTGGATGGGTTGGAAGCCGCATAACCGCGGCGTATCGATGAATCCGGTGGACCATCCGCATGGCGGGGGTGAAGGCAAGACTTCGGGTGGACGGCATCCGGTAACGCCTTGGGGACAGCCGACACGCGGGTATAAGACGCGGAATAACAAGCGGACCGATAAATTTATTGTGAATGACCGGCGGAGTAAGTAGCGCTGCCGGCGGAAGCAGATTCTTCGGGTCGCTTCGCGACCTTCGGAATGACAAGAGTTTGAGGGTGAGAGTTAATTTATGGCACGTTCAACCAAAAAGGGCGCGTTTGTGGATGGCTTCCTGATGGCGCGGGTGGAGGGCATGAACTCGCGCAACGAGAAGAAAGTGTTGCGCACCTGGTCGCGGCGGTCGACGGTGGTTCCGGAGATGGTGGGACACACCATTGCGGTGCACAACGGGAAGAAATTTATTCCGGTGTACGTCACGGAGAACATGGTGGGGCACAAGCTGGGTGAGTTCAGCTTTACGCGCAACTTCAAGGGCCACTCGATGCGGGCGGCTACGGAAGTGGCGGCGAAGCCGGCGGGAATTCCGGGAGGTCCGGGAGCGATTACTCCGTCGGCCCCGGCAGCGGCGGCGCCGCCGAAGGCATAAGAGGGTTTAGGCCCTAGCCCTTAGCCGTTAGCCAAGGGCGAACGAAGCGAAGAGAAAAAGGCTTTAGAACAGAGACGAGATTATGGAATTCCGAGCGGAAATGCGTTACTTGCGAGTGTCGCCGCAGAAGGCGCGCCTGGTGCTGGAGTTGATCAAAGGGCGCAAGGTGGAAGAGGCGCGCAACACACTTTTGTTCACGAAGAAGCGTGTGGCGGCGCATGTGGGCAAGCTGCTGCAGTCGGCGCTCGACAACGCGAACTTTCTTAGTGCTGAGAAGAATCTCGATGTTGAGATCGACAATTTGTATGTGAAGAGCGCGATTGCGAATGATGGTCCGAGGATGAAGCGGATTCGTCCGGCACCGCAGGGACGGGCTTACCGGTATCAGCGGCGGATTTCGCATATTACGCTGGTGCTGGCGGAGCGCGGGAATGGGGCGGCTCGGGTTGCTGGTGAAGGGCGGACTGGTGCTGCGGCTCCGGCTAAGCGGCGCGCGCCGGTGGCTAAGAAGGCTGCGGGTGCCGGCAAGAAGAAGGCGGCTGCTAAGTAAGGAAACCGCAGGTTCCTCACCCGCGCTCTGCGCGGGTTCGGAATGACAAGAGTTTTCTTGGATCGACAGCGATTGATTAGGAGAAGCAATGGGACAAAAAGTCCATCCTTATGGTTTTCGGCTTGGTTACACGAAGCCGTGGAAGTCGCGCTGGTTTGTGGAGCGGGACTACGACAAGCTGCTGTTTGAAGACATCAAGCTGAAGAAAGAACTGAAGGAAAAGCTGAAGTCGGCGGGCGTGAGTTCGATCGAGATTGAGCGTCCGGGCAACAAGCTGCGCATCATTGTCAAGACGGCGCGGCCGGGCATTATTATCGGGCGCAAGGGCGCGGAGATCGACAAGCTAAAGGCCGATTTGCAGAAGCGGACTTCGCGCGAAGTGTTTGTCGACATCCAGGAAGTGCACAAGCCGGAACTTGATGCACAGCTGGTTTCGGAAGCGATTGCTTTGCAACTGGAAAAGCGCGTGGGATTCCGGCGCGCCATGCGCAAGGCGGTGGATTCGGCGCTGCGCTTCGGTTGCAAGGGGATCAAGGTGCGGGTGAGCGGTCGGTTGAATGGAAATGAAATCGCGCGCTCGGAGTGGTACTTGCAGGGACGGTTGCCGCTGCACACGCTGCGGGCCGATATTGAATATGGTTTTTCGGAAGCCAGGACGACTTACGGCGTGATTGGCGTGAAGGTGTGGGTTTACAAGGGCGAGATTCTTCCGGCTAAGAAGCGCGAGCAGCAGACGGGTGTGGGAGCGTTTTAGGGAAGCGCGCTTTGGCGACGGCGGGTTCCGTTGAGTCCGAGATCCTTCGCGGCAAAGAACGCCGCTCAGGATGACAACGCGGCAAAGAGCGCCGCTCAGGATGACAATGCTGGCGGATGACGGCAAAAGAGAGCTGACTTATGTTGATGCCAAAGAAAGTTAAGTACCGCAAGCAGCAGCGCGGGCGGATGACGGGGAAGGCCTGGCGCGGCAGCACGCTGGCGTTTGGCGACTTCGGGCTGAAGGTGCTCGAGCCGGGATGGATTACCGACCGGCAGATTGAAGCCAGCCGCGTGGCTATGACTCGATTTGTGAAGCGCGGCGGGAAGATCTGGATCCGGGTGTTTCCCGACAAGCCGGTGACCAAGAAGCCGGCCGAAACCCGTATGGGTAAGGGCAAGGGAGCGCCGGATCATTGGGTCGCGGTGGTGCGTCCGGGGAAGATTCTGTTTGAGATGGAAGGGGTCACGATCGTGGATGCGACGGAGGCGATGCGGCTGGCTTCGCACAAGCTGCCGCTGCGCACGACTTTGGTGAAGCGGGAGACGGCGCACTAGAAACAGTTATCAGCTTTCAGCCGTCAGCTATCAGCAATAGCGGAGGCGGGGAAAGCTGAGACCTGAAAGCTGAGAGCTTATTTATGAAATCCGAGAAGATTCGCAATTTGACTGACGAAGAACTCCAGCATCAGGGGCAGGATCTGGCGGACCAGCTGTTCAAGCTGAAGTTTCAGCTGAATATGGGGCAGACCGAGAGCCTGAAGAAGATTCGCGGGCTGCGCAAGGACATTGCGCGGGTGAAGACAATTCTGGGCGAGCGCACACGCTCGGCCGCAACGGAGAAACGCTGATGGCGGAAACCGCAACCAAGAAGTCCGCAACGCCGCCGAGCGAGCAGGTGCAGGGCCGGCGCAAGGAAGTGGTGGGGGAAGTGGTCTCGAACAAGATGGCCAAGACCATCGTGGTGCAGGTGACGCGCAAGAAAGCACATCCGTTCTACGGGCGGGTGGTGGCGCGCAACAAGAAGTTTTACGCGCACGATGAGAAAAATGAGGCGCATGTCGGCGACGTGGTGCGCCTCCAAGAGACGCGTCCGCTCTCGAAGTTGAAGCGCTGGAAGCTGAAGGACATTGTGCGCAAGACGGCGCTGGTGCCGGAGATCGTGCTGGAGCAGGACGTTAAGTAGGACGCCCGGACGCACCCTTCGAGGGGATGGGTCCGTGGAGTCCGAGATCCTTCGCGGCAAAGAACGCCGCTCAGGATGACAAGGCGAGAGAAAGAACGCCTCGCTCGGGATGACAAAGCTGAGGGTGACAGGCAAGATCGAGGAGATTCGCTATGGCTGTGATGATGAGAAGCATGCTGGAGGTCGCCGACAACTCCGGCGCCCGCAAGCTGCAGATGATTCTGCCGTTGGGCGGCTCGACCGGACTGAATGCCGGCCTCGGCGACATAATCACGGCCGCGGTGAAGGAAGCGGCTCCGGATGGGCAGGTGCAGAAGGGCAAAGTGGTGAAGGCAGTGATCGTGCGCACGCGCAAGGAACATCGGCGGCGCGACGGTACCTATATCCGCTTTGACCAGAATGCCGCGGTTTTGATCAATGATGCGGGCGAGCCGGTGGGGACGCGCGTGTTTGGTCCGGTAGCCCGGGAGTTGCGGGAGAAGAAGTTTTTGAAGATTGTTTCGCTGGCGCCGGAAGTGATTTAGGGCAGGTTTCAAGGTTTCAGAGTTTCAAGGTTTCAAGGTGCCTTGAATCGGCGGAAATCTTGGGGAGTGGTGGTTTGACTTTGAAACTTTTGAAACTTGAAACCTTGAAACTTTGAATTTATGAGAACTGTCAGCACAGAGCACAAGCGAGTAGATATCCGCCGCAACGATACCGTGAAGGTGATTACGGGGCGGGACAAAGGCAAGGAAGGACGCGTGTTGCGCGTGTTTCCCGACGACGCCAAGCTTTTGGTCGAACACGTGATGGTGGTGAAGAAGCACGTGCGGCCGAACCCGCAGCGCAATATTGCCGGCGGCATTGCCGAGCAGGAGAGCCGGATTGCGATTTCCAATGTGCAACTGGTTTGCACGACCTGCGGGCCGGTGCGCATTGGACACGAAGTGCGGGGCGACCGGAAGGTGCGGGTCTGCAAGAAGTGCGGAACGACGCTGGATAAATGATTGAGTGATTGGGCGATCCGGTGATCGAGCGATTGGATTCTTGAGTTCTTGACTCTCGATCGCTAAATGACTCAATCGCAAAATTGCTCAATTCTTACGGAGTTGAAGAGACGCGATGGCTAAAGACAAGAAATCATCGAAGGAATCGGGGCAGGAGCAGAAGGCTCCGGAGCAGGCGCGGCACAGCGCGAAAGAGCGGCCGCGGCTGCGCGCGAAGTTCGACAAGGAAGTTGCTCCGGCTTTGTTGAAAGAGCTGGAACTGAAGAATGCGATGGCGGTTCCGCGGCTTAACAAGATCGTGGTGAACATGGGCATGGGCGAGGCCACGCAGAATTCGAAGGTGATGGATCCGGCGGTGAATGAGCTGGGCCAGATTAGCGGGCAGAAGCCGATCATCACCAAGGCCAAGAAATCGATTGCGGCGTTCAAGGTGCGCGAAGGGCAGGCCATTGGGACGATGGTTACGCTGCGCGGCGATCGCATGTACGAGTTTTTCGACCGGCTGGTGAATATTGTTCTGCCGCGGGTGCGCGACTTCAAGGGAGTCTCCACCAAGTCGTTTGACGGGCGGGGAAATTACACGATCGGGCTGCACGACCAGTTGATCTTTCCGGAAATTTCCTATGAAAAGGTCGACAAGCAGAAGGGGATGAATGTCACGATCGTGACCACGGCGGCGAATGATAACCAGGCGCGGACATTGTTGAAGCATCTGGGCATGCCGTTTAGAGCTTAAGAGCAAAGTTTCAAGGTTTCTGGGTTTCAAAGTTTCGATAGTAGGCCAGGAGTTGAAGGATAAACATGGCAACAATGGCAAAGCGGGTTAAGGATGGCACTGAGCAGACTCAGCGTCCGTCGAAGATAAAGAAGCCGAAGTTTTCCACGCGCAAGCATAATCGCTGCAAGCGCTGCGGACGGCCGCGCGCTTATTTGAGGAAGTTCGGGTTGTGCCGCATGTGCTTCCGGCAGCTGGCGCTGCTGGGGGAGATTCCGGGAGTGTCGAAGTCGTCGTGGTAGATGGGCTTCCGGGTTCGTGGAGCGGGAGATCCTTCGCGGCAAAGAACGCCGCTCAGGATGACAAGGCGAGAGTAAGTAGTAAGCGAGCCGCTGCAGGTTCTCCGCCGGGTGCGGAGCGAACGGGTGGCGAGAGGAGAAGCAAACGATGAGGTTGACCGATCCGGTCGCAGATATGCTGACGAGGGTGCGCAACGCGCTGCAGGCGCGGCACCAGAAGGTGGACGTTCCGGCTTCCAGGCTGAAGGTGGAGATTGCCCGCATCCTGAAGGAAGAGGGATATATCTCGAATTTCAAGGCCACTGAGGAAGAAGGTCACAAGGTCATCCGGATTTATTTGAAATATGGCGCGCACAACGAGGCGGCGATTTCGAAGGCGGAGCGCGTTTCGCGGCCGGGCTGCCGGGTTTATGTGCGTCGCAGCGAGATTCCTCGCGTGCTGGGCGGGATGGGGATCAATATTCTTACGACGCCGCGCGGGGTGATGACGGGACGGCAGGCGCGCAAGGAAGGCGTGGGCGGTGAGTTGTTGTGCGAGATTTGGTAGAAGAGCAGCTTTCAGCTATCAGCCGTCAGCTTTCAGCAAAAGCGGCGGTGATGGAAACTGAGAGCTGAAAGCTGAGAGCCGAAAACTTATGTCACGAATTGGAAAAAAGCCGATCCCGATCCCCAAAGGGGTGACGGTCAAAATCGAAGGCAACACGGTGCTGGTGCAGGGGCCGAAGGGCAAGCTGGATACGGCTCTTCCCACCGGCATCAAGGTGGAACAGAAGGATGGGAGCATTGTTGCCATCCGCGAGAATGATTCGCAGGCTGCTCTGCACGGGCTGGCGCGGGCTTTGGTGAATAATGCTGTTGAGGGCGTGACCAAGGGCTGGACGCGCGATCTGGAGATTGTCGGCATCGGCTACCGCGCCGAGATGAAGGGCAAAGGAACGGTGGTGTTCAGCCTGGGGTATTCGCATCCCATCGAGTATCCGCTGCCAACCGGCGTTGAGGCGGCCGTCGATCCCAAGCAGACCAAGATTTCGCTGACTGGAATCGACCGGCAGCAGGTGGGGCAGGTGGCGGCGGAAATGCGGTCACTGCGTCCACCCGATCCGTACAAGAATAAGGGTGTGCGGTATGCGGGTGAGCGGTTGAAGAAGAAAGTGGGTAAGACCGGGGCGAAGTAACTAGGTCTATCACCTAAGACCGCTGTTTGGCGGGCAAGGACAGAGCTTATGTTTACGAAGAAATCGAAGAACCAGAAGCGCGAGCACATTCACGACCGCATCCGCAAGAAGATGCAGGGGACGGCGGAGCGTCCGCGGCTGAATGTGTACCGCTCGCTGAATCATATTTATGTACAGGTCATCGACGACCTGAACGGCAGGACGCTGGTTTCGGCTAGTTCGGCTGAGGGCAAGAAGGAAGAGCGGAAGACCGGCGGCAACGTGGCGGCGGCGAAGGCCCTGGGCAAGACGATCGCGGAGCGAGCCAAGGCCAAGGGCGTGAGCAAAGTTGTATTTGACCGCGGCGGCTACATTTATCACGGGCGAGTGAAGGCGCTGGCTGATGCGGCGCGTGAAGCGGGATTGCAATTCTAGATGAGGCTCTCAGCTGTCAGCTCTCAGCTATCAGCGGGAGCGACGAGCTGAAAGCTGACAGCTGAAAGCTGGGTTTAAAGAATGCCAACTGTAATTAAGAAGCTTGATCCAAATTCGTTTCAGTTGAAAGACCAGGTCGTGGCCATCAACCGCGTCACCAAAGTGGTGAAGGGCGGAAAGAACCTTTCGTTTGCCGCGCTGGTGGTGGTGGGCGATCCCTCGGCGGCGGTGGTGGGACATGGCGCGGGCAAGGCCAAGGAAGTTCCGCAGGCCATTCGCAAGGCGATCGAGGCGGCGAAGAAGAGTCTGATCAAGGTGAACCTGACGCAGACTTCAATTCCGCACCTGATCGTGGGACGTTATGGCTCCGGGAGAGTGCTGCTGAAGCCGGCTCCGGAAGGCACGGGAGTGATTGCCGGGGGCGCCGTGCGCGCGGTGATGACGTCGGTGGGAATCCAGAACGTGCTGACCAAGTCGATCGGCACGACCAACCCGCACAACGTGATCAAGGCGACTTTCGATGCCCTGCGGCATTTGAAGAGCCGCGAGAGCGTGGCTGCGATGCGCGGGAAGTCGATGCAGGAGTTGTAGAAAGCGCCGAGTTGCGAGTACCGGGTAAGACCGGGCTCTTGAGATTGAGGAATTAACGATGACGACGAAGAAACCGAAGGCGGTTGCCGGAAAGATTCACCTGAAGTGGGTGGTTTCGGCGATTTGTGCACCGGTGAAACAGAAACAGGTTGTTAAGGGACTGGGATTCACGCGGTTGAACCAGGTGATCGAGCGTCCGGACAATGCGGCGATTCGCGGCATGGTGGCCAAGGTTCCGCATCTGGTGGAGATTTTGAAGTAGAAATGTTTCAAGGTTTCAGAGTTTCAGGGTTTCAATGTGGATTCAGATCCTCGAAACTTTGAAATCTTGAAACGTGAAACTTTGAAGGCTTACTTATGAATTTATCGAATATTCGAGCACCGAAAAAGGCGTCGGAAAAGCGCAAGCGCGTGGGGCGCGGGATGGGCTCCGGCATGGGCAAGACGTCGACCCGTGGACACAAGGGGCAGCGCTCGCGCACCGGTATGCGGTTGATCCGAGGATTTGAAGGCGGTCAGATGCCGCTGCACCGGCGGATGCCGAAACGCGGTTTTACCAACATCTTCCGCAAGGAATTCAACATCGTCAGCCTGGAGCGGCTGGTGGCGCTGGGTGCGGAGCTGCACGGCGCGCCGATCACGCCTGAGGTGCTGCGCAAGGCTGGAGTAATCAAGGCGAAGCATCCGGTGAAGATTCTGGGCGATGGCGAGCTGACGATTGCGATTACCGTACACGCTCACAAGTTCTCCAAGTCAGCGCAGGAAAAGATTACCAAGGCGGGCGGAAAGGTTGAGGTCTTGCAGTAATGGCTGGCGAGAGTGGAGTATTTCCAATCTGGGGGAAGATGGCGAACATCTTCCGCATCCCCGACTTGCGGAAGCGGGTTTTGTTCACGCTCGCGATGCTGGCGGTTTACCGGTTAGGCGGACACTTGCCTACACCGGGCGTGAACTTCCTCAAGCTGGAGCAGTATTTCAATCAGAACGCGGGATCGCTGCTGGGGTTCGTCGATCTGTTTTCCGGCGGCAATTTACGCCGCCTCACTCTCTTTGCCCTGGGCATCATGCCGTACATCACGGCATCGATCATTCTGCAACTTTTGACCGTGGTATATGAGCCACTGGCGAAGCTGCAAAAAGAAGGCGAGCTGGGACGCAAGAAGATTACGCAGTGGACTCGATACATTACTGTCATTCTCAGCGCGGTGCAGTCGTTTGGCATTGCCATCGGACTGGAGAAAGCCGGCGACTTTGTGCTTCATCCCGGTACCTCATTCATTTTGATGACGATGCTGACCCTAACCACGGGCAGCGCATTCGTGATGTGGCTTGGCGAGCAGATCACCGACCGCGGGATCGGCAACGGCATGTCGCTGCTCATCTTTGCCGGCATTGTGGTGGGGCTGCCGCGCGGCGTGCAGGATCTGATCGAGAAGGCAAAGAACGGAACCTGGGGAGCGATCACTCCGGTGCTGATGGCGGGGCTGGTTGTGTTCATGATCGCGGTGGTCGCCTTTATCGTATATGTGGAACGGTGCGAACGGCGCATTCCCGTGCAGTATGCCAAGCGGGTCGTGGGGCGCAAAGTGATGGGGGGGCAGTCGACGCATCTTCCGTTGCGGGTGAATGCGGGCGGCGTGATGCCGGTCATCTTCGCGTCATCGATTCTCACTTTGCCGCAGACGATTGGTTATGGCCTGAAGAACAGCCGCTACTTCGGCGACATGATTCGCATGCTAGGGTGGGGCGAGCCGCTTTATACCGTGCTCTACGCGGTGGGAATTATTTTCTTCGCGTACTTCTATGTGTCGATCGTTTTCAATCCCAGCGAAGTTGCCGACAACATGCGCAAGTACGGCGGATTTATTCCGGGCATTCGTCCTGGCAAGCGCACGGCCGACTACATCAACGAAGTTCTGACGCGGATCACGCTGGTGGGCGCGCTGTATCTGATTATTATTTCGTTCATTCCGGAGTGGATGATCACCGGCATTCACTTGAACCATTTGCCGCTCTGGCTGGGAGGGTCGCTGTTTGAGCGGCTTCCGGTGTGGGTGACGAACGGGCTGGGAGTGAATTTTTATTTTGGCGGGACGTCTCTGCTTATCGTTGTGGGTGTAGCCATGGATACGGTTACGCAAGTCGAAGCACAACTGATCATGCGGCATTACGACGGATTCACGCCGCGCAGCGGACGGATTCGCGGGCGCAGAAACTGGTCTTAGGGGATTTTGTAATTTTGTAATTGCGTAATTTGGTAATTGAAGATCAACAGCGGCTGAGTCGTAAATTGCCAGATTTCCAAATTACTCAATTACAGATTTGTTTGTGGGGTTGCTGAACACTGTTCGGGAGGCTTTGGCCAACTCGATGGCGCAGGAAACCTCACGTGACGTAGGCCCCGTTGTGCTGCTTGGGCCGCCGGGCGCGGGTAAAGGCACCCAGGCCAAGCGCATCATGGAGCGGTACGGGATCCCGCAGGTTTCCACCGGAGACCTGTTGCGGCTGAATGTGGCCGAGGGTACGGAACTGGGCATGGCGGCCAAGGCCGTGATGGCCCGGGGAGAACTGGTTTCCGACGATCTGGTTTGTGAGATGGTCCGGCTAAGACTGAAGCAGCCGGACTGCAAGCGGGGCTACATTCTGGACGGGTTTCCGCGAACCGCGGCCCAGGCCGGGTGGCTGGATGCACTGCTTGAGGACAAGTTCTTTGACAACTCGCGCCCTACTCGGGCCTGGCCAATTGTGATCCGGTTGGACGTGGACTATAATCAATTGTTGCTCCGGATCTCTGGACGCCGTTCTTGTCCTACCTGTGGGCGGATCTATAACATTCACTTCCAGCCGCCCCGTTTCGATGAAGTTTGCGACGTTGACGGAACGAAGCTGGTGACCCGCAATGACGACCGGTTGGAAGTGATTGCGCCACGGCTGGCGGCTTATCAGGAGCAAACTACTCCGGTGGCGGATTACTACCAGCGCACGGGGAGATTGATCTCGATCAATGGCGACCGGCCAGTGGACGAGGTCACGGAGCAGATTTTCAGGATTATCGAGGACCATAACGCCTGAGGGTCGCGGATAAGAATGGCGATTGTGTGCAAGTCGACGGCTGAGATCGAGCGGATGCGGCAAAGCGGCCGCATCGTGCGTCAGGTTCTTGACGAGGTACGCTCGATGGTGGCGCCGGGCGTGACGACGATGGATTTGGAGCGCGCCGCCGAGAAGAAAATTGCGGAACTTGGAGCCAAGCCGGCATTTAAGGGCTACTTCGATTATCCGTGCGTGCTGTGCACGTCGGTGAATGAAGAGATTGTCCACGGAATTCCGTCGGAAAAGCGCGCGTTGAAAGACGGTGACATCGTCTCGATTGATTGCGGCGTGGTGCTGGACGGGTATTACGGCGATGCAGCGATTACGGTTCCGGTGAGCGAAGCGGTGAAGCCGGAATTGCGCAAGTTGCTGACGGTGACCGAGGAATCGCTTTACCGCGGGATCGACCAGGCGCTCATCGGAAACTCGGTGGGCGATGTGGGCGCGGCAGTGCAGGAGCATGTGGAAGCCGCGGGGTTCAGCGTAGTCCGGGAATTCGTGGGACACGGCATTGGGACGCGCCTGCATGAAGAGCCGCAGGTGCCGAACTTCGGAGCGCGGGGCCATGGCGCGAAGTTGCGTGAAGGTATGGTGCTTGCGATCGAGCCCATGGTGAATTACGGCAAGCCGGAAACGCGAGTGCTGGGAGATAAGTGGACGGCGGTTACCGTGGATGGAAGCTTTAGCGCGCATTTCGAGCATTGCGTGGCCGTGACGAAAGATGGGCCGGTAATTTTGACGAAGTGAGTTCTCAGTCATCAGCTCTCAGCTTTCAGCAAAAACTGATAGCCGATAGCTGATAGCTGAAATTTCTGAGAGGTGCATGAGCAAAGAGGACGCGATTGAAGTGATGGCAGTCGTTCTGGAACCGCTGCCGAACGCCATGTTCAAGGTGGAACTGGAGAACAAGCACCAGGTGCTGGCGCATGTGTCGGGCAAGATGCGCAAGAACTTTATTCGGATACTGCCCGGTGACAAAGTTGCGGTGGAGCTTTCGCCTTACGACTTGAATCGCGGCCGGATTGTTTATCGGTACAAATAAATAAAGCGTCCGGGAATTGGGATGGAATTATGAAAGTACGGGCATCAGTTAAGAAAATCTGTGACAAGTGCAAGGTCATCCACCGCAAGGGTGTGGTGCGGGTGATCTGCGTCAACACGAAACATAAACAGCGCCAGGGCTAAACCGCTGGGAGAGGTCAGGAACAATGGCACGTATCGCAGGCGTTGATTTACCGCGCCAGAAGCACATCAACATCGCGCTGACCTATATCTACGGGATCGGTCATCCGCGCGCCGGCAGCATTCTGGATGAGGCCAAGGTGGATCCGATGAAGAAGGTCCAGGACCTTAGCGAAGAGGAAGTGAACCGCATCCGCACCGTGATTGAGGCGCAAGGGATGGTGGAAGGCGATCTGCGCAAGGAAGTTTCGATGAACATCAAGCGGCTCATCGAAATCGGCTCCTATCGCGGGTTTCGGCACCGCCGCAACTTGCCGGTGCGAGGACAGCGCACGCATACCAACGCGCGCACCCGCAAAGGCCCACGCAAGGGAACGGTGTCAACGAAGAAGAAGGCAACGTCCAAGACTTAAGAGCAGGTTTCAAGGTTTCGCAGGTTTCAAGGTTTCAAAGATTTTGACCTTGAAACTTGAAACCTTGAAACTTTGAAACCGAGGTTTCAATGGCTAAACCAGTAGCAGCGGGCGGCACTGCCGCGCCGGAGAAAAAAGGCAAGAAGAAGACGTTCAAGAAGAAGGAGCGCAAGCACGTTCCGCATGGGCTGTGCTATGTGCAGGCTTCCTTCAATAACACGATCGTCACCATCACCGACATGAACGGGAACGTTCTGTCGTGGAAGAGTTCGGGATCGCTGGGTTTTCGCGGATCGCGCAAAGGCACGCCGTTCGCGGCGCAACAGGCGGCCTCGAATGCGGCCAATCTGGCGCGCGATCATGGGGTGCGCAGCGTGGACGTGCGGGTGAGCGGCCCGGGTTCGGGGCGCGAGTCAGCGGTGCGGGCTCTGGCCTCATCCGGCATTGAGGTGCGATCGATTCGCGATGTGACGCCGATTCCGCATAATGGATGCAGGCCGCCGAAGAGAAGAAGAGTGTAAGAAGGGATTAGGGGTGGGGTCAGAGCCGTCGTCAAGAACTGACCCATGGTCCCTAGCCCCTGAACCCCGATTTTCGTCCGGGACGAAGGGTGAAGCCAAACCTGTAAACCGGTCATCTAAAAGGAGAACAATTTGGCACGTTATACCGATGCAGTTTGCCGTCTATGCCGCCGCGAGGGCATGAAGCTGTTCCTCAAAGGCGCAAAGTGTTTTAGCGATAAGTGCCCCATCGAGAAGCGCAACTTCGCTCCCGGACAACATGGGAAAGACCGCAAGGCCAAGATTGTTGGCTACGGGCTGCAGTTGCGCGAGAAGCAGAAAGCCAAGCGCATCTATTTCACGCTGGAAGGCCAGTTCCGCAACTATTTTGAGAAGGCGGCCCGGTCGCGGGGCGTTACCGGCGAACTGTTGCTGCAACAACTGGAGCGGCGTTTGGACAACGTCGTATTCCGGCTGGGTTTCGCGCAGTCACGGCGTCAGGCGCGGCAGTTGGTGCGTCACGGGCATGTCGCGGTCAACAATCGCAAGGTCAACATTCCTTCCTATGAAGTGAGCGCGGGCGAGGAGATTTCGATTCGCGAGAACAGCAAGAAGCTAGCCGTGCTCGAGTTGGCTAAGGAATTTGCCAGCCACGGTACGCTGCCCAACTGGCTGGAAGTTGATCGCGACGCGTACAAGGCGCGGGTGCTCTCGCTGCCGAAGCGCGAAGATATTCAGTTGCCGGTGAACGAGCAGCTGATTGTTGAGTTGTATAGCAAGTAAGGTTTCAAAGTTTCGAAGGTTTCAAGGTTTCAAAATCGCTGCGGTTTGCCGCAACCTTGAAACATTGAAACCTCGCAATTTGAAACTTTGGTCTAGTACGCATTTCGAGCCAGATCAGCCTGTTCCGGTATTGACCTGAGTTGGACCGCTCAGCGAGCTGGGATTGAGCCAAACGGCCGAAGGAGAAACAAATGCTTTGGAAAGGTTTTCAGAAACCGAAACGTCTCGCAGTTGACACCTCCACCCTCACCGACAAGTACGGCATTTTCTGGGCGCAGCCGTTTGAGCGCGGCTTCGGCACCACTGTGGGCAACGCCCTGCGGCGCGTGCTGCTGAGCTCGATCGAGGGCGCGGCGGTTACTGCGGTGAAGATGGAAGGCGTTCTGCACGAATTCCAGTCGATCCCGGGTGTGGTTGAAGATGCGACTGACATCATCCTCAACCTGAAGCAGATTCCGTTCAAGCTGGCGGGTGATGCGCCGAAGGCGATTTATCTGCGCGCCGATCAGCCCGGCGTGGTTACCAGCGGGATGATTGAAGCCGACGGCGATGTGGAAGTTCTCGACAAAGACGTTTACATTGCCACGGTCAGCGAAGGCGGCAAGCTGGACATGGAAATGCGGCTGAAGCGCGGCCGCGGCTACACCTCCGCTGATAAGAACTTCGACGAGGATCTTGGGATTGGATTTATTCCCATCGATTCGGTGCACTCGCCAGTGCGCAAGTGCAATTACACCGTGGAAGCGGCACGTCTTGGCCAGATTACCGACTACGACAAGCTGACGCTCGAGGTGTGGACGAACGGGTCCATTACTCCGGCGGATGCCATCGGCCTCTCCGCAAAATTGATGAAGGATCATATGAACATCTTCATCAACTTCGAGGAAGAGATTGAAACTGGCACGTCGTCGTCCGATGATCGGAAGCCGGAGATTCACAACGAGAACCTGAACCGTTCGGTCGAGGAGCTGGAACTCTCAGTGCGCAGCTACAACTGCCTGAAGAATGCGAACATTCAGACTATTGGCGAGCTGGTGCAGAAGACAGAATCGGAAATGCTCAAGACCAAGAACTTCGGGCGCAAGTCGCTGAACGAGATCAAGGAAATACTTTCCTCGATGGGTCTAAGTCTGGGCATGAAGATCGACGAGCACGGGAACGCGGTGCCAGGGCCGACTTCGAATCTGGTGCTGCCGGCTTCGGCTTACGGTCCGGACGATCAGCTGTAAGGATTAAGAATGCAGGGATCAGGGGACAGGGGTCAGGGGCCAGCGAAGCCGAATTTACTGATCCCTAGCGCCCCTGATTCCTAAGCCCTAACAGAGGTTCATCATGCGTCACAAAGTTGCAGGATATAAACTCGGACGGAACACCGCGCACCGGCGGTCGCTGCTGCGGAACCTGGTCACGTCGGTGATTGTCGAGGAACGCGTCGAGACGACGGTTCCCAAAGCTAAGGCTGCGCGGCCGATCGTCGAGAAGATGATTACGCTCGGCAAGCGCGGCGATCTTGCGGCGCGGCGTCTGGCGGGCGCTTATCTCATGACTGACGAGGCGTTGGTTAAACTGTTCGACACCGTCGGGCCTCGCTTTGGCGATCGCAACGGTGGATATACTCGCGTCATTCGAACTGGCTGGAATAAGGGCGACGGCGCTGACAAGGCCTTTCTTGAGCTGTTGGGCAGCGAAAAGGTGCTGGATGAAAAGCGCGAGAAGCGAGCCGAGGCCCGCGCCAAGAAAGTTGCCGAGGCCAAAAAGGCGATGGAAGATGCCGAGGCGCAGGCGCAGCACGATGGCGGGGTCGAGCCGGTGAAGCAAGAAGCCGAGGATAAGAAAGAGTAACCTCGATTTTGGACCGAGGGCACGGCGTGAGCCGTGCCCTTTTTTTGCGAGCGGAGACACTGCTATGCGGCAGATTCCTCGCACGCTCTCTCCGCGCGTCGCGCGGCTCGGAATGACAAACCTTATAAAGTCCCCGAACTGCCCATTCGTACATGTACTCTTGCGGCTTCCGGCGGTAATCTTGCCGTAATTTGCCATCCAGATAAAATTTCTCTCAGGATGGGATTTACTCGCACACAGATCGCTATCGCCGTCACCGCTGGCGCGCTGCTGGTGTTTGGATTTCTCGGCTATATCTGGTGGCTGAGCAATCAGGGGCCGGTGCTGGCGCGGTCAGAAGATCGCGATCCTTTGACCGGGCTGCCGGTCAGTATCCGGATGAATCCCCTCCGCGACCGCACGATTGAGCACAGCGCCAACCTGTTTCTTCGCCAGTTGCGCGATGGGCACTGCGACGAATTGCTCTCCGGCTGGGAGCACGACTACCGCAAGAAGTATGCTCACTTCATCTGCAACTCGGAGGCGCAGCATCCGCTGCTTTCCTGGGACCTGGCGGAGTGGGAGAGCGCGCCTCCGCTGACCATTCTTCACTACCGCGGGAAGCGGCTCACTGGCCCCGGTCAGTCCAGTACCTACAGGGAACTGTTCACCGTCACTGAGGAAAACAAAGACGGACAGTGGTTGGTGAGTAAGTACGACGCTATGTACTGAGGGCAGTTCTCAGTTCTCCGGTGAGATGCATAAACTCGATTGTTAGATTCCCTGGTTTTCCTCTCTGTCTCTGTGGTCCGTGGTAAAACGTATTGATGTCTGATCGTTTTGCTGAACGTGAGCCTTCCGCGGCGCGGAACATCTACGCTTTTGGCCTCACTTCTTTCCTGAACGACACCGCCTCCGAGATGGCGTACTGGGTGTTGCCGGCGTTTCTGGCATCGCTGGGGGCAGGGCCAGCGCAGTTGGGATTGATCGAGGGCGTCGCCGAGAGTGTGGCGTCGTTTGCCAAACTTTTTTCTGGATACCTTACCGATCACATCTCTCGCCGCAAGCCGGTCGTGGTAGCGGGATACTTTGCCGCGAATGCGGTGAAGCCTCTGCTTGCAATTGTGACCGCCTGGCCGCAGATTCTGCTGATTCGATTCACTGACCGGTTGGCCAAGGGGGTGCGCGGAGCGCCGCGCGATGTGATGGTCGCAGAATCCGTGCCGAAGGAGCGGCTGGGTGCGGCGTATGGACTCATTCAGTCGATGGACTCGGCTGGAGCGATTGCCGGGCCGCTGGCCGCACTGGTTCTGCTTGCGCGTTTTGGAATCCGGAGTGTGTTCTGGGCGGCTGCAGTTCCGGGCGCGTTGTGCGTGCTGGTTGCAGTGCTCGGGATTCAGGAAAAACGCCGGGCTGTGCCCGGCGGACAGCCGAGGGCGGCTGTCCCCACACTTGAGACGTTCGAGCCGGGTGCTGCTTCGCGCAAAGAGAGAATTACTCTGCCTGCGTCTTTTTATTTCGTGCTGGTCGCGGTGACGCTGTTTTCTCTTGGCAATTCGAGCGACATGTTCCTGGTCCTGCGGGCGCAGAGTGTTGGAATTCGGGTGGCGCTGGCGCCCCTGCTTGGCCTGGTCTTCAATATCACATACACGCTTGCATCGTGGCCTGCTGGATGGTTCAGTGACCACGTCTCGCGGCGGCTGGTGGGGTCGGCGGGCTATGTGATTTTTGCCGTGGTGTATTTTGTTTTCGGGCGCGCGCCTTCCACGATGGCGATTTGGATTGCGATGGCGGTGTATGGTTTTTATTATGCTCTGACCCAGCCCGTGCTGAAGGCGCTGGTGGTAGAGACGGTTGATTCGCACGTGCGCGGGCGGGCTCTCGGGGTTTATTTTTTCGTCACCAGTGGGGCCACGCTGGCGGCGAGCTTGATCACTGGCGGACTGTGGAAGCACTACGGCGCCGCGATTCCGTTTTACTTTTCTGCGGGGATGGCTTTGGTCGCGGCGGGGATCTTGCAGCTGGCGAAAAGCCGACCTGCATCGAGCGCGACTGGAAACTAACGAACGCCTCAGCGGCTAAAGCCATCCTTCTGGCTCGTGTTAGATGGCACGAGTGAACTCGTGCCCTTCCCGGACATCCTCCACCACAGAAGAATTAATATCTGCGCTGCGATTCCTGCGCAGGTGTCGAGAACCACATCCTGCCAGCGCCCGGTGCGCGAAGGGATGAAGCTCTGGTGCCATTCGTCGAGACTGGCTACCAGAGCGGTTCCCAGGATGGCGATGTTGGCCCAGCGCATGCTCCACCTGAGGTGGTTCGGGGCGGGCAGAGTGGCGCGCCAGGCACGGAAAAGCAGGATGCTCAGAGTGCCATAGCCGACAACGTGGCCTGACTTGCGAATGTAGAAGTGCCAAACCGCGAACCGGTCGCGATCGAGTCCGAAGAGGAAATGCAGCAAAGGATAAAGAATGCGGCCGGTGTTGTGGGCCGAGAGCAGGGCGCTGGATTCGATGGCGATGACGATCAGCCAGAGGATGGCGGCGATCCAAGCCTTGAGAACCTCATGTCGATCGTTGCTCAAGCGATTCGCGCACCCGCGATGGCGTTCATCCTACTCGACGCCATAGTTGGGAGCCTCGCGAGTGATCATCACGTCGTGGACGTGGCTTTCGCGGAGTCCGGCGCCACTGATGCGCACGAAACGGGTCTTCTGCAGGAGTTCGGCAATGGTGGCACAGCCACAATAGCCCATGCCGGATTTCAATCCACCGACCATCTGGTGAACGATCATGGCGACTGAGCCGCGATAGGGAACGCGGCCTTCAATGCCTTCGGGGACGAGTTTGCCGAGGCGGTTGGATTCGCCGTCCGCAGCCGAGAAAGCAGCAGAGGAATCGCCTTCGGTGTTCTGGAAATAGCGTTCGCTGGAACCTTGCGCCATGGCGCCGATCGAGCCCATGCCGCGGTAGGACTTGAACGAGCGGCCTTGGTAGAGGATGAGTTCGCCGGGGCTTTCATCGGTGCCGGCGAAAAGTGAGCCGATCATCACCGCGCTTGCGCCTGCGGCGAGGGCCTTGGTGATGTCGCCCGAGTACTTGATGCCGCCGTCGGCAATGATGGGAATGCCAGCGTCTTTGGTGGCGCGGAAAGCCTCGGCGATGGCGGTGATCTGGGGCACGCCGGCGCCGGTGACTACGCGCGTGGTGCAAATGGATCCGGGGCCGATGCCGACCTTGATGCCGTCGGCTCCGGCGCGAGCGAGTTCGCAGGCTCCATCGAAAGTGGCGACGTTACCGGCCAGGAGTTGCATCTCGGGCAGCTTCGACTTAATAAGCTTCACGGCTTCTAAGACTTTCGTGGAATGGCCGTGGGCGCTGTCGATGGCCAGCACGTCGACTTTGGCTTCGGCCAATTCCTGGGCACGTTCGAGGAAGTCGCCGGTTGCACCGATGGCCGCGCCTACACGCAGACGTCCCTGAGAATCTTTGGCGGCGTTGGGATATTTCAGCTTCTTCTGAATGTCTTTTACGGTGATCAGTCCCTTGAGGTTGTATTTATCATCGACTACCAGGAGTTTTTCTACGCGGTGCTCGTGGAGGATTTCTTCGGCATCTTCGAGCGTAGTGCCCACGGGCACGGTGATGAGATTTTTCTTGGTCATCACGCGATCGATGGGAATATCGAAGCGACTCTCGAAGCGCAGGTCGCGGTTGGTGAGAATGCCGACTAGCTTGCCATGCTCGGTGATGGGCACGCCTGAAATCTTGTAGCGGCGCATGATCTCGAGCGCATCGCTCACCTTGTCGGTGGGCGACATAGTGACCGGATCGACGATCATGCCGCTTTCCGAGCGCTTCACCTTGTCGACTTCATCGGCCTGTTGCTCGATGCTCAGGTTGCGATGGATGATGCCGATACCGCCCTGCTGGGCAAGCGCAATGGCCATGTGCGATTCGGTGACGGTGTCCATGGCGGCGCTGACGATGGGAATGTTCAGGCTGATGTCGCGGGTGAGTTGGGTCTGAGTCGTAGCGGTCGCGGGAATTACATCGGAGTGCGCGGGTAAGAGGAGGACGTCGTCGAAGGTTAGAGCTTCGGGTACGGGAAAATGAATCATAGGGTTCTCGGAAATTCTCCCTGGCGTGGAGGTGAATCTTTATTCTAGAGAGAGGGCGGGGTTGAGGCAAATCATGGCTTTGGACTTCACGAGTCGCCCCAGGGCGGACCGCATTGGGCTGCGCGATCGTCCTACCCCCACAAATGCCGTGGAGACTGAGATTCCTCCGCGCATGAAGCAAAGCGCGCGCCGTCGGAATGACAAACGCTTGCTTATGTGACAATGGGATATTGATATCATCGCTAGATTTTATGGAACACCTATGCGCAGACTGATTCTCTCCCTTTGTTTTCTGGCGTTCTCAGCGAGCTTCGTGGCGGCGCAACAGTACGACCTTGTAATCGAGGGCGGGCGCATCATCGATCCGGAGACTGGGCTGGACGGGGTGCGGAACGTTGGCATTCGCGATGGGAAGATTGTCCGCGTCTCGACTGACGCTTTGAGCGGACGGCGCATGATTCATGCTGGCGGGCTGGTGGTTGCTCCAGGATTCATTGATCTGCACCAGCATGGCCAGGATATGGCGAGCCAGCGGGTCAAGGCGCTTGACGGGGTGACCAGCGCGCTGGAGTTGGAGATTGGTGCGCCCGACGTGGCGCAGTTCCTGAAATCCAAAGAAGGCCGCTCGCTGATTAATTACGGGACGTCGGCCAGCCACGTAGCGGCACGGGCTGCGGTGTTTGGGGCACCGCTGCCGGCTGGGACAATTCTGCCGAAGAGCGGACCGGCGACTGATCTGCCGGCTACTCCGGCGCAGATCGAAGCCATAAGGCAACGCCTGCGGGCGGAGTTGGACGCTGGCGGTTTGGCTGTGGGGATGGGCATTCAGTACACGCCGGGAGCGACGCGGCTGGAAGTGATTGATATGTTCCGCCTGGCCGCCGAGCGCGGGTTGCCGGTGTATACCCACATGCGCAGCGCGGGACGGGTCGAGCCGGGGTCGGCAATTGAGGCAGTTGGCGAGGTGATCGGTGCGGCCGCGATTACAGGCGCCGCCCTGCACATTGTTCACATCAACAGCACCTGCCTGCGCGATTCGCTGGAGTGTCTTGCGATGGTGGAGGGCGCCCGTGCGCGTGGACTGGATGTGACTACCGAGGCATATCCCTACATCGCGGGTATGACTGTAGTGAACTCGGCTTTGTTCAATCCGGGATGGCGGGAGAAGCTCGGAATCGATTATGGCGACCTCGTGTTGCCGGACACGGGAGAGCACCTGACCAAGGAGCGCTTCGAGGAGTTGCACAATTCGAGCAAAACGCAGTGGGTGCTAGTTTATGCCAACACGCAAGAAGTTGTGGACAAAGTTATCCCTAATCCGCTGGTGATGATTGCCAGCGATGGACTCGAAGGCCATCCGCGTAATGCTGGAACGTACTCGCGGGTGCTGGCGCAATATGTGCGGGAGAAGGGAACCGTGACGCTGATGGATGCGATCCGGAAGATGAGCTTTATGCCGGCAGAGATGCTGGAGCGGTCGACGCCGGCGGCGCGGCGGAAAGGCCGATTGCAGGAGGGATGCGACGCTGACATTGTGGTGTTCGATGCGGCGACTATCAGCGACCGGGCTACGTTTGAAAAGCCTATGGAGCCGAGCGTGGGCGTGCGCTATCTGGTGGTAGGTGGAACCTTGGTGGTGGATGACGGCAAGATTGTGCCGGATGTGTTTCCGGGGCGGGCGCTGCTCGGGCCGGGAAAAGTCGGCTCCGGCAAGTGATACGCGGAACAACGGCGCCAGCGGCCGCGCCGGCTTATGAGCCAAATTGAATCGTGCCGGATCACTCGGTAAGGCGACTATTGACTCTGCGGTTCATTGTGTTGTGCACCTCTGACCGCGGCCGACTTCTGTCCCGAATTGACAGAGAACAGCATGTAATGGTCAAAGCTGTGCCGGCGATAATAGCGGTGCCTATCAATCTCTAAGAAGAGATCGACACTCTGCGGCAACCAAAGCTGAACATTCTTCTTCTGGAATTGGACCGGACCGTACTCGGCAACCTGATGCTGGACGGTAAGCCCCTGAACCGAATTCACGAGTTCCGATTCGAGGCGCACGATCTGAAAATTGTCGGAATTGATCCAGGCCCGTCCCTTCTGACTCACACCGTAAGTTTGGCCTCCCTCGCCGTAATCTTCCAGCCGTTTGGGCTTGTCGTCTCGCTGGCGGAAGTGTACCAACCAGGTCGCGTTTCCGTGCCACTGTCCCAGGCCTTCGCAAGTCAGATCGAAATTTTCCTGCATGTCAGGATGGAAGATAAGCGCCGCGGCCATAAATCCCTGAGTGGAGAAATGATCAGGAAGACTGGGGAGTGCGTCCCGGTTGTTGCGATATTCGTCAACGGCTAAAAACCCAGGCTGCTCCTCGGTAATTGAAGCAACATAGTTGAACTTGCGCGTCTCCTTGGTGAGGGGATTGCCAGCTCGATCGAGCTGCTCATGGAGCAGGTCTTCGATGGCGCTGAATTGTGAGATGGAATCGACCAGTTCCTTCACCCTCTCACCGGCCATCTGTAACACTTGCTTGGTGGGGCAGCTCACACCCGGCGCAACCAATGGCTTTACCTCATCGACTCCTGGAGGGCCCCAGGCGCTTGGCGGCAGGCTGGGGCTGGAGGACGCCAGCACCAGGTCACTTACCGGCTCTTGGTCGGCAACTGCCGCATTGCCGGCATCACGGGCTTCGATTTGTGCAATCAGTTTCTTTACCTGCGGAGCGTTTGGACTATTGCTGTTCGTTTGCAGGAATGCGTTCAAAGCGGCAACGCTTTCCCGGGTGTGCCCGAGGCCTGCCAGGGCTTGCCCTAAAGCCAACTGGGCGGCGCTTGCAGAGCCTTTTCCCGCTTCGATTGCCATTTGAGCTTGTTGCCGAGCTTTTTCGAACTCCTTCTGCTGCAAGTAGGCATCCGCGAGAAGGGTGTGCGCCATCCAGTCCGCGGAATTAGCGATTACAGACTGCTCCAGCGTCTTACGCGCCTCTTCCGTCTGTCCCTGCTGCAACTGCTCACGCCCCAGCAGACTGAGAGCCTGAACCTTCCGCGGATTCAAAGCAACGGCGCGTCTCAGGTAGGCCTCCGATTTCTCGAGATCTTTCATCTGCAAGAACAGATATCCATACAAGAAGTTCAGCTGGGCGCTGGAGGGAACGGCTACGTAAACTTTATCGAGGTGTTTCCGCGCTTTTGTGAAATCTCCCGACTTGAGTTCGTCAACCGCCCGCTTCGCATCTTTGCGCAACTTGGGCGGAATTGCGTCGTCGCCGGCACTCAATTCAACCGCGGATGGGTCAGTTTGCAGGATTATCTCCACTTTAAGAGTCCGAGCGCGGGCGATTTGTACTTCTACCTCCTTGTGTCCAGTCAGATATCCGACTGCGCTGACTTCAAGGTCGTAATCTCCAAAGTCTACGCAAAACGTCGCGTCGGATTCCCTCGACGTACTCTGCCAAAGCGTGACATCTTTCTTTTCTTCATGCAGTTTGGCAACCGCCTGGCGATCGAGAAGAGCGTTCTTCTCGGTTCGAACCGTCAGCTGAAGGGTTTCCTTGTCGCAGTATGCTTTTTCCAGCTCATGCATGCGGAGGTCATCGATTGCGGGCTGTCCAGATGGCAGGGAGCCTGGCGATGTTAAGGGGCCTGCCGATGGCGGGGAGCTGGGCACGCGCTGGGCGCGCGCCGAGGGAAGAAACAGAAAAATTTGGAAAAGCAGCAGTCCTGCCCATAACGGGGAGGAAGAATGCTGATTTCCTTTTCTAAAGGAACACGCCGATATCATTAGGACCCGGTTCGGAAGCGGAACCACTTCGCGTCGCCATTATAGGCCCAGTCGGTTCTTTTTCGAGGCTTTTGCGTTGAGAATACGAACTATTCCGCCTCTGGCCACCAACGCCCTAGTTTACGATGGGCGGCAGGGTAACGCTGCCGATTTTTCCCGTAAAATTAGGGGGAACTATCATCGTGGGGCACCACATGAAACTTGAGGCATTTGTCTTTTTCCCTGGTCCGGGCGTATATTAGAAAACTGAGAACTGTTGTGTAGTACCGGAGTTTGGCGAAGCACACCAGTGGGCGCAAGCCCACTTTTTCGTTGCAGGGGAATCGGCTTCGTCGGCTTGGCTGCAAGTTATTGGATGCATGGCACTTGAGCTTGATCGGGTACGCGAGATTGCGGAGCGGGTAGCGGCCTCCAGCGGGCTGGAAGTGGTCGACTTGGAGTTTCGCGGGAGCGGCAAGGCCCGCATGCTGCGCGTGTTTCTGGACAAGCCGGGAGCGGCGAGTGGCGACGTGCTGGCAGGAGTTACGCACGGAGATTGCGCGAACTTCAGCCGCGAGTTTGGCACCATCCTCGATGTCGAGGACGCCATTCCGACAAGCTACACGCTGGAAGTTTCATCGCCGGGGTTGGACCGGAAGCTGACGAAGCCGGCTGAGTTTGAGCGTTTTGTGGGCAGCCGGGTGAAGCTGACGACGAGGAATCCGGTGGGCAACAACCGGTACTTCGAAGGGCGGCTGGAAAGTTTTCGCGACGGCCGGCTGACGCTGGATTTGAGCGTGGCCAGTCATAAATCACGCCGCAAGATGAAGATGGACGCGGAGGAAGGGCGGAAGATCGGGATTGAATTTGCCAATGTGGAGAAGGCGAATCTGGTGCCGGAAATCTAGGAAGATCGGGTAATCGGGTAATTTTGTAATTGGGTAATTCGAAGCCCGGATAGACCGGATAGAGCGGTTCAGGTTTTCATTTACCGAATTACAAAATTGCCAAATTACCAAATGGTTTTTATCTATGGCTAGTGAGCTTTACAACACGATCGACGCGTTGAGCCGCGAAAAAGGAATTGATCCGCAGATTGTGGTGAGCGCGGTGGAAGATGCCATCGTCATGGCTACGCGCAAGTACTACAAGACGCAGGAAAATCTGCGCGCCGAGTTGGACAAAGAGACCGGCAAGATCAACGCCTTCGCAGTGAAGACGGTGGTGGAGACGCCGGAGCAGGTGGAAGATCCTTTGCTGCAGATCACGCTGGAGGATGCGCGCAAGGTCGATCCGAATCTGGAAGTTGGCGGAGAGTTGCGGACGCCGAAAGTTACGGAAGGGATTCTCGGCCGCATTGCGGCGCAACTGGCGAAGCAGGTGATCTTCCAGAAGGTGCGCGAGGCGGAGCGTGACACGGTTTACAACGAATACATCGGACGCGTGAACGAAGTGGTGAATGCGACCGTGAAGCGGGTGGAAGGCCCGGATGTGATCTTCGACATTGGCAAAGCGGAAGCTCGCATGCCGCGCAAGGAGCAGTCGCGACTGGAATCGTTCGCCATCGGTGAGCGCGTACGCGTGGTGATTGCGCGGGTGGAAAAGGCTTCGAAGGGGCCGGGCGTTGTGGTGTCTCGCGCCGTGCCGGATCTGGTGCAGCATTTGTTCCAGACCGAAGTGCCGGAGATTTATGACGGCACGGTGGTGATCCGCGCGATTGCGCGCGAAGCCGGAGAGCGCACGAAGATTGCCGTCATGTCCAAAGACAAAGACGTGGACGCTGTGGGCGCCTGCGTGGGCATGAAAGGGATGCGGGTGCAGTCGATCATCCGCGAGCTGCACGGGGAGAAGATTGACATCATCGAGTATCACGAAGATGCGGTGACGTTTGCCGAGAAAGCTTTGCAGCCGGCGAAAGTCAGCAAGGTCACCGTGGTCGATTCTGGGGGCAAGCATCTCGAAGTTGTGGTCGACGACAGCCAGCTATCGCTTGCCATCGGCAAGAAGGGGCAGAACGTACGGCTGGCGGCGAAGCTGCTGGGCTGGAAGATCGACATCAAGAGCGAGGAAGAGAAGCGTCAGGAAGTGGAGCAGCAAATGTCGGCGATGGTCACGCAGACGGCTACGCCGCTGGAGAATGTGCCGGGCCTGGGTGAGGGGCTGGTGGAGAAGCTGAACGCCGCCGGAGTGAGCACAGTGGAAGCGCTGGCCGACATGACGCCGGAACAACTGGAGGCGATCGAGGGCATTGGGCCGAAGACGGTGGAAAAAATCAGTCTTGCGGTGAATAATTACTTTGCCAGCCTGGAGCAGGGTGCGGTGGTGGAAGGCGCGGTTGAGGGCGAAGTAGCAGAAGTAGCTGTTGAAGGCGAGGCCGTCGCGGTCGAGACTTCTGAAGTGGGCGCGGCAGACATTACTGCGGAAGTTCCTGCGGCGACCGAAGAAGGCACAGTCGAAGCAGATGCGCTCGCCTCGGGCGAGCCCGAAGCGCAGGCTGATCCCTCCGCGGAGCAGCCTGAACCGGAAGCGGAATCCGCTTCCGAAACCAGAGAATAATCATGGCACGCTGGCATAAGTTGGACGGCGTGGGACCGAAGAAACTGACTCCGTGAGGTCGATGATGACCTAACTACAGCACGGAGAAACGAAAGGCCGGATGAGTAAGGTTCGAATCAACGATCTTGCCCGAGAGCTGGAAGTCAAGAGCAAAGCCATTCTCGACACGCTTCCGCTGGTCGGAGTGACAGAGAAGAAGACGCACTCCAGTTCTCTGGAAGAGCACGAAGCGGAGAAAGTACGCGTATATCTCCGCTCCTCGGCGGAAGGTTCGTCCTCGGCGGGCAAGTCGAGTTCACGCGCATCTCGCGGCGAAGAAGAAATCAAGACCAAAATTGATCTGTCAAACATCTCCCGTCCCGGGGATGTGCTGAAGGCGATTACGCAGCGCAAGGAAGGTGCGGCGCCTGCGGCGCCGCGTCCGGCAGCACCGCCTGCTGTGCACGCTCCCGCCGAGAAGCCTGCGACGGTTGCGCCTCCGGTGGCGAAGCCAGTGGTTACGGCTCCGGCAGCATCGGTAGCTGCTCCGTCGGCACCGGCTGTACCCGTGCGCCCGGTTGCTCCTCCCGTTGCCACGGTGTCGTCTCCTCCTTCAACGTCACCTGTGAGCGCCCCGGTGCGTCCAGCGACACTACCCCCGGCGGCGCACGCTCCGGCCACGGGAGTTCCACCAACAATTTCAGCGAGCGCTCCGTCAGCGGCTCCTACTGCCGCGCGTCCGGTTGCGTCTCCATCTGCATCCGCGCCTCCGCCGCCGCGAATGATCGTTCCGCAAACCGGGCCGCGGCCGGTGTACAAAGCTCCACTGCGGACGGCTCCACCGCCGGTGCAGCCGGGAGTGCCAATCGGCGGCGCTTCGCGTCCGCTACCAGGACGTCCCGTACCCGGCCAACCAATTTTTCAGCGGCGTCCGCCGATGGCTGGTGGAGCTCCCGGTGCGCCGCGTCCGCCGCTGCGTCCGGGTGAGCGGAGACCGATGCATCCCACGCGGCAGTCGCCTGCGGGAGCACGTCCCTTGGGTGTGGGGCCAGCGCTTCCGCCTCCGGGAACCACGCGGCCGGGCGCTCGTCCGGGTGGTCCGGCGCGACGACCAGGCCAGCGGTATGTACCGCGCGGTGTGAAGGAAGGCCCGATGAAGGGCTACACGCCGCCGCCGCGCATGGTGGTGTCGAACGAACCGCTGCCCATCACGCGCAGCATCACGATCACGGAAGGGATCAGCGTGAAGGATCTGGCGGAGAAGCTGGAGATTCGCGCGAAGGATCTGATTTCGCGGCTGCTGTCGAAGGGCGTATTCGCCACTATCAACCAGACGCTCGATGCGGAACTGGCCACCGAGATGGCGCGCTTCTTCGGCGCCGATACGAACGTGATCACATTCGAAGAGCAGACCGCGAAAGAAGTTGATGCGGCCGCCGCCGGCGAAGAGTTGGTTCCGGAAACCGGGATACGTCCGCCTGTGGTTACGATTATGGGGCACGTGGATCACGGCAAGACGACGCTACTTGATTCGATCCGATTGACCAATGTGGCGGAAGGCGAAGCAGGCGGCATCACGCAACACATCGGCGCCTACAAGGTAAGGATCACTGACAAGGAATCGCCGGCGTATGGACGCGAGATTGTGTTCCTCGATACGCCCGGTCACGAAGCGTTCACGCGCATGCGGTCGCGCGGAGCGAAAGCTACCGACATTGTCGTGCTCGTGGTTGCCGCCGATGACGGCGTTATGCCGCAGACGGTTGAGGCCATCGACCACGCGCACGCCGCGGAAGTCCCCATCATTGTGGCGGTGAACAAGATTGACAAGCCGGACGCTTTGCCTGATCGGGTGAAGAAGCAGCTTGGCGACCGTGGGCTGGTGCCGGAAGAGTGGGGCGGCAAGACCGTATTCGTGGACGTTTCAGCGAAGAAGAAAACGAATCTGAATCTGCTGATGGAAATGATTTGCCTGGTCGCAGACCTGGGTGAATTGAAAGCGACACCGGAACGCGCTGCGACCGGCGTCGTGCTGGAAGCAAAACTCGATCGCGGGCGCGGCCCGGTGGCTACGGTGCTGGTGCAGAATGGAACACTGAACGCGGGTGACAATTTTGTCGTGGGCAACGTCTACGGCAAGGTGCGCGCGATGTTTGACGACCGAGGCGCGCAGTTGCAGACCGCTCCGCCTTCGACGCCGGTGGAAATCATTGGTATGGAGGCGCTGCCGCAAGCCGGTGATCAGTTCGTGGTGGTAGCCGATCGCGACAAAGCGCGCGGCATTTCCGAATACCGCGAACAGAAGTCGCGCGAGGCGGCTCTGGCCAAGAGTTCCCGCGTATCGCTCGAAGGATTGGCGGAGCAGATCAAGGCCGCGGGCACCAAGGAACTGAACGTAATACTCAAGGGCGACGTGCAGGGATCGGTGGAAGTGATTACCGACCTGCTCACCAAGCTCTCGAATGAGAAGGTGCGGCTGAAACTTCTGCGGTCGGGCGTGGGTGCGATTACGGAGACCGATGTCCTGCTGGCTTCGGCGTCGAATGCGATCATCATTGGCTTCAACGTGCGGCCGGAGCGCAAGGCGCAGGAGATTGCCGAGCAGGAAAAAGTGGACATCCGCCTGCACTCGATCATTTACGAACTGCAGGATGAAATCAAGCGCGCCATGAGCGGCTTGCTTGAGCCTACGATTAAGGAAACGTACCAGGGCCGTGCCGAAGTGCTTAATGTTTTCCGCATCCCGAAAGTTGGGACCGTGGCTGGTTGCCGCGTGAGCGATGGCCTGATCAAGCGTGACTCGGAAGTACGCCTGCTGCGCGACAACGTGCAGGTGTTCAAGGGCAAGGTGGGATCGCTGCGGCGCTTCAAGGACGACGCCAAAGAGGTTACGAACGGTATGGAGTGCGGCATCTCGATCTCCAACTACGGCGACATCAAGGTCGGCGATGTGATCGAAGCGTTCGCCACAGAGCGGATTGCCGCGGAAGTAATTGCGTAAAGAACAGGGATCAGGGGCCAGGGGTTAGGGGTCAGTTTTTGATTCCCTGATCCCCGACCCCTGATCCCTGACTTTGATGATCGCCTTTCTCACCCTCGAACTTCACATTGAAGCGGCGCAATCGCTCAAAGACAAACGGCAGGTAGTGCGCAGCCTGAAAGACCGGCTGCGGGCCAGTTTCAACGTTTCTGTTGCCGAACTCGACGCAAGCGGATTGTGGAATCGCGCCACTGTTGGTGTAGTGGCGATCTCAGATTCCCACGACTATCTCGATGGATTGATGAAAAAGGTGGAGCGCGCTGCTACGCGCATCGCAAATAATCACGGGGCGGAAGTGGCGGACGCGTTTGTGGAGTATTTGTAAATTACTTCCCCGGGACGGCAGACTTCAAAACGGTTGTGCTGGCCACGGCCCACTGACCCTGCTTCTGTCGCATTGTTACCTCTGTACTTACCCGGATCGCTCCTTTGTGCGCGAAAATAGCACCTGAGGGCCAACATCTCGGGCCGGTTTTCTGATATTCTCATCCGTTTTACTTCGAGGTGAGCAGTGGAGAAGCGCGGGGTGAAGTATCATCGCGGACGATTGGGCGAGGCCTTGCGCGAGGAGATTGAAACCCTGGTGGAGGGCGAGCTCGCCGATCCACGCATTGGGCTGGTCAGGGTGACTGCCGTCCATGTCGCCGACGATGGCCGCTCCGCAGAGGTTCTCGTGGATGTGGATGGCGACGACCGCGAAGCCGAGCGGAGTATCGAGGGCCTGCTGGCCGCGAAAGAATACATCCGGCACGAGTTGGTAGGGCGTTTGCGGCGGAGACGCGCGCCAGAATTGTATTTCCGGCTGGACCGCTCGGAGCGGGAAAAGGCGCGAGTGGAAGAACTACTGGCGCGAGCGAAAAAGAGGATGAAATCTCCAACTAAACCGGGATTGGAAAAGGCATAGCAATGCTGCAGGATGTTCTCCGGCAAATCGAGCAGCGCGACCGATTCGTGCTTACTTCGCACGCACGGCCCGATGGCGATGCCGTGGGATCGGCGCTGGCGTGCTGCCAGGTCTTGCGAGCCATGGGCAAACAGGCAGATGTGGTGCTGCACGATGGCGTGCCCAGGATTTATCGTACGTTGCCATTCGCGGATCAGGTGCTGCAAGCCAGTCGCGTCACGGGCAGCTACGAGGCTGCGATCATTCTCGAGTGTGACAGCATTCACCGTACACGGTTGGAAGGGCTGGAGAACCGCTTCCTGATCAGCATCGATCATCACGTTAGCGGACGTCCCTTCGCCAATGTGAACTGGATTGATCCGCAAGCTGTGGCGACGGCGGAAATGGTGTTCCGTCTGGCGCGCGAGGCGGGAGCGCAGTTCTCCCCGGAGATTGCTACGTGCCTCTACACGGCGCTGATGACCGATACCGGCTCGTTCATGTTCCAGGGGACGAACCAGAATACGTTCGCTCTGGCGCGTGAGCTGGTTCTGGCGGGCGCCGATCCTTCGCACTGCGCGCGCAGTATTTATTTTGCCCACTCGATAGCCAAGATGAGGCTGCTCGGAGAAGCTTTACGCAACCTCAACACCGAAGGCCACGTGGGCTGGACCTGGGTCACGCAAGACCAAATGGACCGCTGCGATGCCAAGGAAGAGGATTGTGAAGGCTTGGTGAATTACGTGCTCTCGATCGGCGCAGTTAAAGTGGCGGCATTTTTCCGCGAGCTGCCCGGCGGGCGTTATCGGGTGAGCTTGCGCAGCAAGGGCAAGCTTGATGTGGCTCGAGTAGCCGAGCAATTTGGCGGGGGCGGGCACGAGTGCGCCAGCGGTTGCTCGCTGGAAGGTCCGCTTACCCAGGCGGTGCGCCAGGTTCTGGACTTGCTGCAGGGCGGTCCTTCCGTGCAATAGTTTGCTAGTTGGTCGGTCAGATTGAAGTTGTCTGCGATGCCTCAGGAGCGACAATTCAGTCAGCAGAGACAAGCCCGCTATAATTCTTGAGATGCGCCCACAACCACTTATTGCAGTGAGCGACGTCGAGGCGAGCAGCCGCTGGTATCAACAGCTGCTCGGGTGCGAGAGTGCGCATGGAGGGCCGGAATACGAGCGGCTCCTCTTCAAGAAGATTCTGGTCCTTCAGTTGCATCGATTCGATGTCGAACATCACCATGGTCGCATCGGCGATGCAGCCGACAAGCCCTATGGCAATGGCGTTTTGCTATGGTTTGAGGTGGACGATTTCGATGCGGCCGTTGCTCGCGCCATGGCGATGAAGGCGGACATCTTTCTGCCGCGCCACCAGAACCCGCCGACCCGCGACGGCGGTCCGAACCACTGGGAATGCTGGTTGCACGATCCTGATGGCTACGCTGTTGTGCTGGCCAGTCCTGACGGTTCGGCGGTCTAACTCCGGACCTGCGACGAAGATCGGTCCTCCTGCGTACAATCAATTGTTTATCAATCACCAATTCACTCCATGACGAATCGAACCCGTACGGATTCGCTTTTGCTGGCGGGCTTCTGCGCGTTTCTGTTTTTTTACGGATTGGCGCAGTTCGGCCTTATCGGAGCCGACGAGCCGCGCTACGCGCAGGTGGGGCGCGAAATGCTGGAGCGCCACGAGTGGATCACGCCCATGCTCGGAGGCCAGCCCTGGCTGGAAAAACCCCCGCTATATTATTGGCAGGCTGCGCTGGCGTACAAAGTCTTCGGCGTTCACGATTGGGCAGCGCGACTGCCTTCGGCAGTCGATGCCAGTTTCCTCGTGCTTGCCGTGTACTTTTTTCTTCGGCGCTTCCGGCCGGGATTTGAATTGGATGGCGCGCTGATCGCGGCCTCTTCCGCGGGAGTGATCGGCTATGCCCGCGCCGCCTCGATGGATATGGCGTTAGCCGCGGCTTTTAGCATTGGAATGCTCGGTTGGTGGGCCTGGCGGGAAAGTGGCAAGAGAGTTTACCTGGCCGTCTTTTATGGCTTCATGGCAATGGGGACGCTGGCGAAGGGGCCGGTCGCGCTGTTTCTCGCCGCGCTCGTGATCGTTCTTTATGCGGCCGCGGTTCGAGAATTGCGGCTGGTGTTTAAGACGCTTTGGCTGCCGGGCATTCTCCTGTTCTGTGCGGTTGCCATGCCTTGGTATGTCGCGGTGCAACTGCGCAACCCGGAGTTCTTTCGGGTATTCATTCTCGAGCACAATCTGGGAAGGTTCTCGAAGGATCTCTATCACCATACCGAGCCGTTCTGGTATTACCTGCCTGTAACGGCACTGGCTCTGGTTCCGTGGACCGTCTTCGTGATTGCGGCATTTGTTGAACGAGTCCGCTGGTGGTGGGGCGAACGAAGTCCGGCGAATGGGGACGATCTCGATCGCGAAAATCAATTCGGCGTATTCGCCTGCTGCTGGCTGATTGTGCCGGTCCTGTTGTTTTCGATCTCGCAGTCGAAGTTGCCTGGCTATATTCTTCCCGCGATTCCGGCGGGAGGGCTGCTGTTGGCAGATTACCTGCGGCAACATTTGGACGAACGTGATGCCAAGCCAACCCCGACGGGACTGGCGGTCTTGCACGCGCTGTTAGCGGGGAGTCTGATCATTCCGGCGTTGTTGATTGGCTACATCGCGCAACATCGGCCTTCAGGAGGGCGACCGATGCTGATAGCGCTCGGCGCTGCCTTTGTGCTGTGCGCCGGAATTGCGCTTACGCTGGTTCGCAAAGCGGGCCTGCGCATGCTGCGGTTTGTCACAGTGATCCCGGTTCTGCTAACGGTAGGAATCGTTTTGAGATTGGGAGCGGTGTCTCTGGATCAGGCGCTTTCCGCGCGTCCGCTGGCTTTGGAGATTGCGGGCATGCAGACCCGTCCGCTGCCTCTGGCGGTCTACCATGTTCGACGTGAACTGGAATATGGGCTGACTTTTTATCGCAACCAGCTCACCTTCAACTACGACTGGGGCAGCGTTCCGCCGGACGAGCACCTCCTGGTCGCGCCGGAGAATTCTCTGCCCGAGATTGTGAAACTGGTGGCGGACCGCCGGGTTTCTTACCTAGGACACTACGACGCGCAGCATGTGGATTATTACTGGGTTGCCACAGCAGGAACTGGGTCAACGGGGACTGGGTCAACGGGAACTGGTTCAACGGGAACTGGTTCAACGCGTTAAGATCGCTGTTGCTGCCCTGTGTTCTCGTGGTTTGCCTCGCGTCGTGGAACGAACTAAACTCGGAGTTCTGCCGTCGCAAATGACGCCGTGGATTGGTTTGGGCTGATTTTGCAGGAGCTCCGTGGAGATTCTCGACCTCAGACATTTTTCTTCCGTGGACCTGCGCCCTCTGCTCGATGATGAGACGCGAGCCTGGGCGAGCCTGCTCTCCTGGGATTACAACGGATCAGCGGAGATGATTCTGCGCTATGTCGACGCGAAAATTCTTCCGGGATACGCGGCGATTGAACGCGGGCGCATCTTTGGTTACAGCTTTTTCGTGTACGAAGGCAGCAAGGGAGTGGTCGGCGACCTTTTCGTAGCGAACGGTGGCCGCTTGCCCAACGCGCACGAAGTCGAAATTAAGCTGCTGACACATGTGATTGAGACGCTGCAGCAGTCTCCCGGAATTCATCGCGTCGAAGCTCAGTTGCTCGCGCACGAGGCGGGGAGCGTTGCCCGGCCGTTTCTTGATCAGGGATTCCAGCGGCATCCGCGGCTGTTCATGGTTTTACGGCTGAGCGATTTCGTTCCGCCGGCTTCAGCGGCGTTCCCAGATATCGAAATCCGGCAGTGGACCGAGGCCGACTACCAGCCTGCAGCCGCCGTGATCACAGCCGCGTATCGCGGGCACGTCGACGCCCAGATCAACGACCAGTACCACACGCTGAGCGGATCGTTGCGCTTTCTAAATAACATTGTGCGTTTTCCGGGGTGCGGTTTGTTCGATGCGGAATCGTCCTATGCCGCCGTCGACCGGAAGGCGAAGAATTTGATCGGATTGATCCTGTGCTCGCGGGTGCGCAACGATGTGGGACACGTTACCCAGGTTTGCGTGCTCCCCGAATACCGTTCACGCGGGATCGGCGAGGCGCTGCTGGCGGCGACCTCTGTTAACCTGCGCAAGCGCGGCTTTGCGATGCTTTCGTTGACCGTCACCGAGGCCAATGCTGGAGCGGTCGCTCTCTATCGCCGGCTGAATTTTGAATCGAAGCGCGTATTTGACGCGTTCGTGTGGGAAGGGTAGAACTTTTCGGCTATCTCCGTACCAACCACATCGCCCATCCCGCCGCCAGCAGCCCACCCAGGAACAGGGCAAAACAATACAGGCCATAGCGGACCATCTCGCGCGTGGTTTCGCGGTGGGTGATGCCGAAGACGATGGAGGCAAATAGCGCAAAAACAAAAGCCGCGCTGAAGTGGGTGAGCTGGATGGTCATTGTTTTTGTTTTTCCCGGATCATGGTTTTTTCCCGATGGCAATGTGATAGGCATCGGCCACGGCGATGAAGTTCAGTAATCCGGCGACGATCATGAACTTGGTTCCGTAATCGGCGATCGCGAAAGCGATCGCTCCCTGGCCCCAGTTCATGGCGAGAGTCACAATATACATTCCACCTGCGCCCAGGTCGCCAATGAATCCGAGCATGTCGAGGATATCGCCGCCGTTTGCTTTGTAGATATGGCCCTGCATCATTAAGCCGAGCACGAAGAGGGTGCCGATTGAGACGAACAGCAGAGCTCCGCGAATCCAGCGTTTTTGGATCATGTGGCCTGCACCGGGAATCAGCCAGCCCAGGGCGGGCGCGATGATTGACATGGTGTTGGCGGGCTGCGCCGGTTCGGCCGCCTTCGCTTTAGCTGTAGTTTGATTTGCCATCAGATAATTACGATCTCACGTTGAATGTTGCCGGTAACTTCTGCCGACTTGGATCGGACCAGCATGTTGACCTCGCTGCGCACGCCGAACTCCGGCAGATAAATGCCGGGCTCGATGGAGAAACAAGAATTGGGAAGAATCTGGCGCTCGTCGTGGATTTCCAGGTCGTCCATGTTGGCCCCATTGGAATGGACGTCGGTGCCGATGGAATGTCCGGTGCGATGAATGAAATATTCACCGTAGCCTTTCTGATTGATGTGGCTCCGAGTGGCGCGATCGACTTCCCATCCCGCGATGCGACGCCCGGCATTGATCGCATCGGTCACGGTCTTCACGCCGGCGTCGCGCGCGTCGCGCACGATTTCAAATACCTGGCGCATGCGGTCTGATGGCGCTTTGCCGACGAAACCCATCCACGTGATGTCGTAGTAGACCGCTCCCGCAACGTCTTTTTTCCCCCAGACGTCGAGCAGGATCAGATCGCCTTCGCGAATGGGAACGGGATGATCGGCACGGGGTTCATAGTGTGGGTTGCCGGCATTGGCGTTCACGGCAACGATCGGCGGATCGTCGGTCAGCAGATTCTCACGGCGAAACGCTTCCATGAACCACTGTTGGATTCCGTGCTCCGTAGTTCCACCGTTGCGGGCGCGCTGCCCGATTTCCTTGAAGGCAGCAGCCACGATTGAATCCACGCTGTCGCGCGCGGCAAAATGAGTTTTGATTTGTTCTTCGCTCCAGGTAGCTTCGAACTGCGCAACCAGGTCAGCGGAGCTGACCACATTTTTTCCCAAGCCGCGCAGCAACTCGATGGTCCCGCCATCGACCAGAGAAATCGTGAAGACGATGTTATTGGGCGAATACTGCATAGCGATGTCGCGGTAGGGTGCGAGCATGGACTTCAAGGTGTCAAAAAGTTCCTGCCATCCGGAATACTGGCGCTTGCTGCCGGGCACGGAATCGAGATGGCCGGCTTCGATTTTGTGCACCAGTTTTACCGGTTCACCCTGCGCGGGAATCAAATAGAACCAGCGCCGCGTGACCATGAGTCCTGCTGGCAAGCCCAGCACACGGTAGGCGATGGGATCGCGATGATGGTGGTCGTAGAACAGCCAAGCGTCGATGTTGCGTTCGCGCAGCGCAGATTGAATGGCAGCCAGGTCCATGGGCAAACCCCTATTGTAAACAATGGAAGTGATTTGGGCGAATCTGTGCGTATCTGTAGACCGGAGACCCGCGCTAAGAGTTCCATTCGTTTGAGGCTGCTTCTTGGTTACACTAGGACGCTAGATGGTTGCGATCGTCGAGTCCGCGTCTGAGTCTGTGGTTGCGAAACGCGTCCGCATCGAGTCGATCGACGTGGTTCGCGGCGTCATCATGATTCTGATGGCTCTCGATCACACTCGGGACTTCTTTGGTGTTCCCGGCGTAAATCCGACCGACCCCGCTACCACAACAATTGCGCTATTCTTCACGCGCTGGATTACGCATTTCTGTGCGCCCGTGTTCTTCCTGCTGACCGGCACCGGCGCCTATCTCTCACTGCGCAAAAAGTCGAAACGCCAGCTATCGTGGTTCCTCTTCACTCGCGGGGTCTGGCTGATCTTCCTGGAAGTGGTGGTGGTGCGCTGTTTGGGCTGGCAGTTTAATTTTGACTATCACCTGACGCTGCTGAATGTTTTATGGGCGCTGGGCTGGGCGATGATTACGCTCTCAGTGCTGGTTTACCTGCCCGCTTCGGTTGTGACCGCGTTTGGGGTAGTGATGATCGCAACCCATAACCTATTCGATACCGTCGATTCCACGAATCCGATTTGGACCGTTCTGCACTCCGCGCCCGGCTTCCTTTTAAACGAGCCGGGGCGCATCATCTTCGTTGCTTATGCGCTGATTCCATGGGTTGGAGTTACAGCCGTAGGCTATGGCCTAGGACAGATTTATAGCTGGCCGTCGGAACGCCGCAAGGCGCTTCTGCTGCCGCTGAGCATTGGCTTGATTGCGGCGTTCTTCATTTTGCGCAGCATCAATCTCTATGGCGACCCGCTACGCTGGAGCACGCAACGGTCCACGGTTTTTACCGCGCTTTCATTTTTGAACGCTAACAAGTATCCGCCGTCGCTGTTATTTCTTCTGATGACGCTGGGGCCGGCTCTGCTTTTCTTGTGGGCCGTCGACGCCGCAACGCCTCCATGGCTGCGGCCGGCGCTTATCATCGGCAAAGTGCCTATGTTTTATTACCTGTTGCATATCCCTCTGATACACATGCTGGCCGTCGCGATATGTTATGCGCGCTACGGGCAGGTCCATTGGATGTTCGACTCTCCGACGCTGCGCCAGTTCCCCTTTACCTCGCCGCCGGGATGGGGATACTCGTTGCCAATCGTTTATCTGATTTGGGCTGTGGTTGTCCTTACGCTTTATCCACTATGCCGCGGGTTTGCAGGCCTAAAGAAGCGCCGCAGCGATGCCTGGCTGAGTTATTTCTGAACTGGCAGACGTTAAGCAGTTAGTCAGCGTTCGAAGCCAGAACGCGCCGTCTCACCGCTGGAGGCAGAGTTTCGCAGGCGGTCCGCAACACAAGTCGCGGCGCTCGTCCGCGAATCTTCATTAGATATGGAACTGTCCGCTTGGCATCAAACTTTGCGGTTTCGCGGAGAAGCCAGCCTAAGCCTTTCTGCACCATGTCATCTTCGTCAGCGAGAAGGAAATCGGAAAGCTTGGTGACCTCCGGAAAGAACATCTTCGCACGCGATCCGCGAATCAGGGCCACGCAAGCAGCGCGGCGATGCCAGCGGTCCGCTGACTTTGCCCAGCGGAAGACGGCTTTTGCGCGTGCGGGTTTGGATGCGATCATCGGAGCAATCAGATCGTGCACCAGCGCGTCATGATCGGACCAACTGCTGATGCGGTCGAGCCAGATCTCGAAAAGTTTGAACTGGGTGTCGCCGAACTCGCCGTCGAGTTTCTCCAGTAAGAACACAGCGGCTATCTTTTCTTCCAGCACCGGGCCGCAGAAAAGACGATCGGCGACCGCGATCAGGAAGTCGAGTCCATGCTCTTTTCTTACCTCCCGGCGAAAACGGACAGCGGCGCGGCGCAAGTCTGCTGTGTACCAGCCGTGCGATTTGATTTCGTCTTTGAAGAACCACTGCACACCGGCAGCGTGCTCTGCGGAGCCGCCGTTTTTCAGGAGGCGGCGAAGTTGAGCAGCGACAGCGGCGGACGCGGTTTGCAGTTGCGGCATGGTTTAAGTTAGCTGAACATCTTTAGTGCCTCGCGTTCTGAACCCACGGTCATAAATCCACAGCAAAGCAGCGGTCGCGATGCCTACAGCCGTTACAGCCCACCATACGCGTTCCGGCTGATGAGTGACTTCTCCGAAATGATGCATGAGCGTGCCGCCGAACCATCCACCAATGAGCGATCCGATTCCGATGGGCAAGAATGCGAAACCCATGTAGGTGCCTTGCTGACCCGGCGGCGCGAGCAGCGCGATGTATTCGTAGTAGCGTGGTTGCTGGATGATCTCGCCCAGCGCGAGAACGAATATCGAGAGGATCGCTCCCCAGATCGTTGGCCGGAAAACAAGAATCAACCATGAAACCGAAGTGATCAGGGTGCCCAGGATCACGGCTTGGAATGCCGGTATTTTGCGTGTCACAAAATTCATTGCCAGCGTGAGGCAGATCACAGTCAATCCGTCAGTGACGAGAATGGTCTCAACATCCGCACGCGGATTGATGTAGCCGTGAATGTAGCCAGGCAAGCTGATGTATTGCTGCCAGAAGACGATCCAGTATCCCGTGAAGAGCACCAGGAACCACACGAAGCGGCTGATGCCCGCGAGCACGAGCGCGAGCAGCGCGGCCCAGATCCACCAGGGCACGGAGACTTGCGGATAGATCCACAGGCCGATGCGGAGTAGCAGGGCGATGGCCAGCACGGGCAGGACAAGCCGGTAGTTGCCCACTACCGCGCAGAAATTGCGCGCAACGGTGGCGATCGAGGGCGGAGGCGCGTCCCCTGGCTTGCGCGGCTCGCGAAAGAAAAACAGGACGAAAAAAAACATTGCGAAGACGAACAGCGCTGCAACCCGGTAGACGCTCTCGACGCCCAGGTGGCGATGAGCCCACGATGCGAACAGCGGCCCGGCGGCGCCGCCGATGTTGACCATGGTGTAGTAAATGGAATAGCCGATGGAGCGGACGTTTTCTTTGGAGGCGCGGGCTGTGGTGCCGACCACGCAAGGCTTCACCAGCGCGATGCCGAGCGCGGGGAGAATGAGGATGAAGCCGACAAACAAACTGAGGGGCACGGCGTCGCGCACCGGCGCGAGCCAGGACGCACCGATGGAACCGATCAGGAAATACGCTGCCGCGAGGATGAGATACGCCATGGAAAGAGCGCGGCGGAAGCCAAGGCGGTCGGCGGCTGCTCCGCCGAAGATGGCGAGAAACCACACCATGCCTCCGAAGATACCGGTGAGTGTTCCAGTCTGTTGCGCGGAGAAGTTGAGGCGCTCCTGCAGGTACAGGGCGAGAGATGCGAAAGCGCCGTAGTAAGAGAGGCGCTCGAAAATTTCGCTGATGTTGGCGACCCAGAAGGGTCGCTCGAACCCGGTGCGAATCTCCTGCAATCGATCGGAAAAGCTCAAGCGTGGCTCCCTGAGGCCGGCGTTATATTCCAATCCGTCTGCGTACTTCTTCGGCCGAGAGCCCCGTAACGCGAATCACTTTCTGGCGGCTGGTCTGGCCGGAGGCAATGGTAACGGAAGATCGGGGCACCATCAAAAGTTTCGCGAAGAATTTGATGCACGCCTCATTGGCGCGGCCATCGGCGGGTGGCGAGGTTAGGGAAAGCTTGAGCGCGTCGCCGAGTTCGCCGGTAATGGCATTTTCCCTAGCGCGGGGATGGATCCTGACTGCAAAGGCTACGCCGTCGGCCGAGTCGTGAACCGGAATCAATCGTTTTTCCCTAACGAAAATGCAGTCTCAGCCAACAAAAGAGCACCAATCAACGGGATTTGCGGGTGCTGCAGCGTTCGTATTTTTGCGATGCTCGCCATCAGCGCGATTACCAGTACGAGCATCGTCACATTCGCAGTAATGCAAAACGGCTTTAGGCCTTTCACTCCGCGGCCGTTGCGAATGCGCAGCGCGTTCAGCATGGCGGTGAACAGTAAAGCCAGGCACGTTCCGAAGATCCAGATTCTGCCGGTATAGTTCTTCGGCACCAGCAGGCCATCCACGATCGCAACAATAAAAAGGACTCCCGCGCAAACGCGGTCGAAAAGCTTCATCGTATTCCTCCCTGAGGTCTCTGCGGTTACCTTTTCATCCTCTCCCCAAAGATTGCCGTTCCCACGCGCACGCAAGTCGAACCTTCTTCAATCGCAACTTCGAAATCATGTGACATGCCCATCGAAAGCTGGCTCATGGCGACGGCGGGAAGTTTACGAGCAGCAATCGCATCACGCAACTCACGCAGCTTGCGGAAGTAAGGTCGCGCACCTTCGGGATCGTCGGTGAACGGAGGCACCGTCATCAGGCCGCGGAGTACCAGTGCCTCGAGCCGGGGCGCGGCGAGCAGCAATTCTTCGAGCGCGGACGAGTGCGGCGCGATGCCGCTCTTAGCCGACTCGCCGCCAACGTTGATTTCGACGAGCACATCCAGCTTCCGGCCGAGCTTGCGGGCGCCAGCGTCCAGTCTCTCAGCCAGCTTTACCGAATCGACCGAATCCACAGCGCTGAATAGCTCTGCGGTCTTTGCAGCTTTGTTCGTTTGCAGGTGGCCGATCATATGCCACTCGGCGTTTTGCAAATTCTGAAGCGATCCGGCCTTGGCCGCGAAATCCTGCACCCGGTTTTCGCCGAACAGGCGCTGGCCCGCTTCATAAGCTTCGCGGATACGCTCTGGGGGCTGAGTCTTGGTGACTGCCATCCGCGCAACTTCGTCCGCGTTACGTCCCGCACGACGTGCCGCGGTTACGATGCGCTCCTGGATCGATGCAATGTTTCCGGCTACCGACATTAGAAAAGTAAATCACGAAAGCCCTCGCTGCGCGAACTGCGCGAAGGTCGCGGGCCGGGCCCACGCGCCACACAATCGGTTACATGATGGCCGTGGGCGGCGCCGGCTCGTTCGGATCGCCGGCGCTCGTAAGCGGCAACCAAATCATCAGACCGGCCAGCAGGACCATCACACCGATTCCAGCCAGATAAAGCGGATGTTCGAATATCTGCGCTGAAGTGATCCGCGTCGCCCATGCCGCGGCGGTCTTCAGCCAGGATTGGTGGGCAAAGGACAATGCAATGAAAGCCGCCCAAATAAGGCCAAAGACCGACTCGCCCGCGATCAGGCCTGACGCCGTGAGAACTCCGGCATTTTCCACACGTGCCTTTTGTGCTTCATTCAGCCCGCGCCGCGTAGCCAGCCAATCTCCGAGGGCACGAAAAACCCCGCCGATGAAAATGGCGAACGTCGTCTCAAACGGGAGATACATCCCCACGGCCACCAGCATAGGGCTCCGCACCTGCATCATAATCATCGCGATGCCGAAGAAAATTCCCACGACCACCAGCGGCCATGGCATGTCGCCACCTACGATGCCGATAGCCAAGGTGGCCATCAGGCCTGCCTGAGGCGCAGAAAGTTGGCGGCTGCCGAACCCGAACGCCGTATCCAGCAGGTAAAGGGGCCAGTACATGGCGAGGCTCGCGACGACCACGGCAATCAGTTCCGCCATCTGAATCTTTCGCGGTGTTCCTCCCAGGATGTAACCGACCTTGAAATCCTGCAACAGTTCACCAGCTACCGAGGATGAAACACAAACTACCGCAGCCACTCCCAACACCACGGCCACGCCCTTAATTCCCGAGGCTCCAAGCGACACCATCAGAAGCGCCGCGATCAGCAGAGTAGAAAGCGTCAGGCCGGAAACCGGATTATTGGAAGAACCGATGAATCCGACCAGACTGCCCGACACCGTTGCCATGAAAAAGCCGACAACCAGCATGACGACCGCTGCCAACACAGCCGGCCAAACCAGACCCGAGATACGGATGTACAGAACGCACATGAGCACGAACATCAAGGCGATCAAACCAAAGACTACTTTTGAACTCATGTATTGTTCGGTACGAGAAAGCTTGGCTCGCTGGTCTGCGGTCTGGCGTAGATCCGATAAGGCCCTGCCGATGCCTGCTGTCAGGCTCTTACCCATCTTGAAGAGTGTGTAAGCCGCGCCCACCAGCATTCCACCGACGGCGATGGGACGCACGATAAATCTCCATACCGCGATCGCGATCGCCGCCCAATTATCGGGTGTATCCGCAGGAAGATAATGTTTAATCTGCGGTCCCAGAAAAAATATAAGCAGGGGAACCATCAATCCCCAGGCCAGCACGCCGCCGGCAAACTGAATCGACGCTAACCGCAACCCGATGATGTAGCCCACGCCCAGGTACGCTGGACTTACGCTCGGCGCCGCGAAGGTGCTGGTGCCGCCTGCGGCTACGACGTTCGCGCTGCCCGTGGTGCCTAGGCGCACCTGACTGCGGCCCAGGCTGCCGACGGCAAAATGAATGTCTTTATCTGCGGCGAAGAGGCCGAAGCGTCCCAAGATGTAAACCAGGCCGCCGACCCCAATGTTCCAGAAAAGATATTTCGCGGCGTCCGCACCTCGCCGTCCCGCCTTGTGAATCTCTGCTGCTGCGACCGACTCAGGGAAGGGCAATTCCGGATCTTCCACCATCACGCGGCGCACTAATGAAATGAAGAGCACGCCCAGAATGCTGCCTACCATCATGAGGGCAGTCGATTTCCAATACGCATCGGCCGGCCGGAAAGAAGGCCAGGCCTTGGCGATCACGAACGCGGGAATGGTGAATATTGCGCCCGCAGCCAGACCCTCTCCGATTGTTCCGGCGGTTCGAGCGATATTTTCTTCGAGCAGCGATCCCTTCCAGGCCCGCATCGCCGCCATCGCAATAACTGCGGCGGGATACGTGGCCGCAATCGTGATACCTGCGCGCAGGCCCAGGTAGGCGTTGGCCGCTCCCAGCACGACTGTCATGAGCAGTCCCAGCAACACGGCGCGCAGAGTGAATTCCTTCATCTCCATGTTCTCGGGAACGAAAGGGACGTGTTTCTTGACGCCAGTTCCTGATCCGGGGACTGGACTGCTCATAAGTGGAATCCTCGTCGGGTGTGAGATGAAAGCAATGTCGCGGGTAACTTAGTTCAAAACACAAACGGCGGCACGTTAGCATGGGGATGGTCCGCATTACAAGTGCGGTGCCAGTTCCGGTTTATGACGACCAGACCAAAATCGGACTGTCTTGCTTCATTTAGGGGGTAAAATACTATCAATTGGTCTTCGCCCCTTCGCAGTTTTGTGACTCTGAGGTGTACCGTGCTGAAGAACTCCCCTGACCAGATTTGGTTCCAGAAATATTTCGAATTCCGCTGCGACGATTGTGGCAGCGAAACCGGATTCCGCTCGCGGCGACGGACGTTCCTGGAACGCTGGCTGCTGCCGGTTTTTCTTTTGCAGCCAGTTCGTTGCGCTGATTGCTTCCGGCGGAACTATCGGTTGGTATTCGTGCCGGTAAAGGAGCGGCTGCCCGAACCGGTCAAAAAGGTGCCGACCCCGGCACCGCGACCCAATCGTAACGTTGCCTAGCCGACCCGGCCGCCGTTATACTCTAGTTAAGCAGGCAATCGCACAGTCGCCCGCCCCAGAATTTTTTTACTGCGGGCCACACGGAGGCCGTCTTCAGCAGTAGTGGGGACAGAACTCGGGCTAGCCGGGCCAGAGCTGCAGTGGCAAGCCCCTCTATTGCTTCACGAACCCATGAGGTTGGGATTCATCAGGTTCGCACCGAAGAAAGCTGGACCGCCCAGATAGCTGCAAGTCTCTTCGCCGTTTTGTTCCCCTCCGACTGCCGCATTTGCGGAACCCCGCTGGTGAAAATTTCGCGCCTCCCGGTCTGCCAGGAATGTCTTGATGCGATGCATGCGATTGGCGGCGGAGTCTGCTCCATCTGCGGCGAGCGGCTATTTTCTTCCTACGCAGTGGCGGGGGTTGCGGGCGAGCCGTGGTGCGGGCTATGCCGCCGCATCGAACCGCCCTTCGCCCGCGCGGCTGCGTATGGCAGCTACGAAAGCGGACTGCGCGAACTGATCCATCTGTTGAAGTATGGCGGGGTACGTCCGGCGGCCAACGTTCTCGGACGAATGCTGGCCGAGGCGATCGCGACGCTCGAACCTGAGTTGCCAGCCGATTCCGTCACTGTGATCCCTGTACCGTTGCACCGCACCAAATTCCGCCAGCGCGGTTTCAACCAGGCGGAACTGATTGCGCGGGCCGCAATGAAAACCAGGCAGGGGGGAGATCGCTTGCATTTGTATGCAGGAATGCTGGAAAGAAAGCGCGATACGGCTTCGCAAATCGGCCTCACCAGCCACCAGCGCCGCGAGAACCTGCGAGGTGCTTTCGCAGTGGCGCAGCCCGAGTTGGTCAAAGGCCGCGAAGTGCTGGTGGTGGACGATGTTTATACCACCGGCTCTACGGTTTCAGAGTGTGCGCGGGTCTTGCGCCGCGCCGGCGCTACCAAGGTTTGGGTTGCGACCGTGGCGCGTACGCTGAAAATCTCGGCGCAGCATGCGGAGATTAGGCCGGGCGACGACAGTGAGATGGACGGAAGAATCGGAGCGGAGCCCGTTCCGTTGGCTAAGGCCGTAGGAACTTAAGAATTATGTCAGCCAGAATTGAAACCGAGGCAGGACCACCGGGACGCCACGCCGCCGGCCTGTTCGCGGCGGCGGCCATGCATCGCGATAGTAACGGCAACGCGCTGCACGCGCCCGTGCTGGTGCTGAATGCTTCCTACGAGCCGATTAATGTTTGCGCGGCGCGGCGTGCTCTGGTTCTGGTGCTCAAGGGCGTGGCCATGACGGAAGAAGAGAATGGACACTTCCTGCATGCGGCGCGCATCGCCATGCGCGTGCCTTCCGTGATTCGCCTGCTGGAGTACCGCCGCATCCCGCACCAGAGCCGCGCTTTGTCGCGGAAAAATATCCTGCTGCGCGACCGCAACACTTGCCAGTATTGTGCCACCGTGCTGCCTTCGGGCGAGTTAACGCTCGATCACGTGATTCCCCGCTCCCGCGGAGGGTCATCTACCTGGGAAAACCTTGTTGCTTGTTGCCATCTCTGCAACCGCCGCAAGGGCAACCAGTTTCCGCTCGAAGCCGGCATGAAGCTGATGCGCGAACCCCGCGCCTTCAACCTGCACACCAGCCGCCACATCATGCGGCTCATGGGACGGTCGGATGATAAGTGGAGGAAGTATCTCTTCTACTGAGCTGTCAGCTATCAGCTCTCAGCCAAAGCCACAAGAACGTGTCAGCCGGAAAGCCGCACCCACCCTGTCATCCCGAGCGCAGCGAGGAATCTTGGCGTTAGCTGACAGCTGATAGCTGATAGCTGACGGCTACTTCTGTGGCGATTGAGGATTCGGCGGCGAATCCGGCTTCTTCTGCTCGGGAGTCTGCGGCGGTTTCTGATCCGGCGGCGCTGCCTTCGGTACTTCCTGGCCCTGATACAGAATCTTTACGCTCGATCCGAACCGCTTGTAATCCTCATACTTCACGATCTCGCGGATGTGAATATCGCCGGTGTTGAAGTGCAGGGTGTCGTCGGCGCGCGTGTAGGTAGGGAACCAGTACTGGTTGTCGATCTGCTCGCGCCAGGTGGTGAACTTCGGGTAGAGGTGTTCTTCTTTCCCCTTCTTTTTCGTGTCGCGAGTCTCCGGGACGGCCTGCCCGTAAGTCTTCACGATTTGGAAATCTTTGTCGTCCACCCAGATACGGCCCTGGAAGTAGCGTTTCTTGCCGACAATCTGTTTGGGAGCGATATCGAAGACGTAGCAGTGCAATTCGTCTTCCTGCTGCTGGCCGATGTAGAGAATGTTGTATTCCGGAATTTCGTCGGTCGTGAGCACGAAGGGCAGGCGGTTGCGGAAATCCTGAACGTCGCCTTCGTCGAGTGACAGCCCTCCTTGCTCCAGCGTAGATTGCGGCGCAAAGACTACATTTTCGATGCGATGGCCTTTGTCGTCGTAGAGCACGTCGAAGACTTCGTGATACTGCCCGGTGATGGTGTCGCCGTCGCGAGTCTCCACCTTGATGTCTTGCCGGTAGGTGTAATGGTCGCGTGCTTCCTTGAACAGCTTTTCCCGCTCCGCGAAGCGCTTGATGATTTCGTCGGGGATCGTACCCTTGGGAGGCGCGCTGTCGAGCGGACCTTCCTGCGCGGCGGCGGGCAGAGTGGTCAGCACACACGCCAGCAGAACGAGCGTAACGAAAAACAGAGCACTGCGGGAAGCCAGTCTCATAGGTACAGTTTACTGGATTTGGGTGTTGCGTAGGGATGTCTGCGCATACCGCGGCGACCCTCCCCCGACCCCCCTCCGCTCAGTGAAGCCGGGGTAAGGGCGCTGCAGTTCTGCCAATCGGTTGGATGCCGGAAGAGCAAAAGGGTTTGCCGGGTGGGAAAACGTAGCGCCGGCGTCCCGCCGGCTTTGTCCTCGGCGCAACGAACCGCGGGCAATATCGTTCGCCGCCCCGAGTTTGTTTGGTCAGCGGGCGAGACCCGCCGGACAGCCGCCGGGGCCTGCCCTGAGCGAAGTCGAAGGGGATGGCGGCGCTACCCAAACCTGCTAAACTCATCCGTTTGCTCAGGAGTATTCCCATGCGCCGCTTTTTCCTCGCTTCTGCTCTCATCGCTCTCACAGTTCCCGCCATCGCACAGGCCAAGCACTCCTTCACCTTCGAAGACATGATGAAGTTGAAACGCATGGGCGAGCCTGAGGTTTCACCCGACGGCAAGTGGGTGATCTTCAGCGTGGTCGATGTGAATCTCGAAGCCAACACCAAGACGCCGCACATCTGGATCGTGCCCACGGCTGGAGGTCAGGAAAGAGAAATCATCGCCGATCAGGATGCCGACCGCCCGCGCTGGGCTCCGGATGGGAAGCGGTTTGCGTTTATCTCGACGAAAGAGGGCGGGTCGCAGGTCTGGATCGCGGACTTCGACGGCGGTGCGGGTACGGTTAAAAACGTCGTCGAACTGACACGGATTGCCACCGAAGCAGGCGGTGAGCTTTGGTCGCCTGATGGCAAGAATGTTCTCTTCACTTCTGACGTTTACCCGGAATGCGACGGGCGATCCGATGAAATCGCCTGCAACGCCAGGAGACTGGACCAGGCGAACAAGTCAAAGGTCAAAGCTCAGATTTTCACGAGCTTGCTTTACCGCCACTGGAATGCCTACCAAGAAGGTAAGAGGAGTCATCTTTTCGTCGTATCTGCGGACAATGTTCTCGATTACAAATCGCTCCCGCCCCACGACCTCACGCCCGGCGACTTCGACGCCCCCGTCTTCTCGCTCGGCGGGCAGGACAACTACGCCTTCTCGCCCGACGGGCAGGAAATTTGCTACACCTCGAATCACGACAAGAATCCGGCCGCTTCTACCAACAACGATCTGTGGATCGTTTCCATCAATGGAGGCCCGGCCAAGAACATTACCGCCGACAATCCTGCCAGCGACTCGACGCCGCTCTATTCACCCGATGGCCGCTACATCGCCTACCGCGCCCAGCAGCGTCCGGGATACGAGAGCGACCGCTTCCGGCTGATGCTGTACGACCGCAAAACCGGGGAGAAGAAGGATCTCACCGAAGGCTTTGATCAATGGGTTGGATCGTTCGCCTGGTCGCCGGATTCGAAGACGATCTATTTCAGCTCAGAACACCTGCGTCACTCATTGATATACGCCATGGATGCGACTTCTGCGGCGAGACGCGTTCTCGTCGCTGGATTCGACGATGACGTGGCCGTTACTCCCAATGGCAAGACATTCGCCTTCACTCGTATGTCGCTCAAGGCGCCAATCGAAATCTATGCGGCCGACGCAACTGCTGCTGGATGTCCAGCCCGTACCGGTGATGTAGATAAAGGAAAAGACAACTGTTTGTCGGCCAAGGATTGGGCCCTCACACACGTGAACGACAAGTTGCTTTCAGAAATCAGCATGTCGGACGGCGAACCTTTCTGGTTCACCGGCGCACACGGCGACAAAGTCGAAGGCACTCTCGTCAAGCCGCCGAACTTCGATCCCGGCAGGAAGTATCCCGTGAAGTTCCTCATCCACGGCGGACCGGAGGGCGCCTGGGGAGACGACTGGAGCTATCGCTGGAATCCCGAGCTTTTTGCAGCTAATGGCTACGTCGTCATCATGATCAATTTCCACGGCTCGACCGGCTACGGACAGAAGTTCATCGACGCCATCAACGGCGACTGGGGCGGCGCTCCGTTTGAAGATCTGATGAAGGGCCTCGACTACGCGGAAGAGCATTACTCCTTCATTGATAAGACCAGGGAATGCGCGCTGGGCGCGAGCTACGGCGGATACATGGCCAACTGGATTCTCGGCCACACCGACCGCTTCAAGTGCATCGTGTCGCACGACGGCATGTTCAATGCGGAATCCGCCTGGGGCACCACCGAAGAACTCTGGTTCAACGATTGGGAGTTCAAAGGCACTCCCTACGACAACCGCGCGATGTATGAGAAGTGGTCGCCGCATCAGTATGCGAAGAATTTCAAGACGCCCACGCTGGTTATCCATGGGCAAAAAGATTACCGCCTCGACGTCTCGCAGGGATTCGATCTCTTCACCACGCTGCAGATGGAAGGCGTGCCCTCGAAGATGCTCTACTTCCCCGACGAGGGCCACTGGGTGTTAAAGCCGCAGAATTCTCAACTCTGGTACAAAACCGTGAACGACTGGGTCGATCAATGGACAAAAGATCAGGGAACGAAAGAGTAACGCGGGTTCGGGCTTCGGGACGGCCCATGTGGGGACAGCCGCCTCGGCTGTCCACCCGAGCGCAGCGAGGAGGTTAGCGCCTTAGCGTCCCGGAGGGATGACTGATAATAGCCCGGCGTTTCAACATCTCGTCCGCGGCTGAAGCCCGAGTTCACACGCGCCCTGATCGGCACGGCTCAAGCCGTGCCCTTCCCGATCACTTGATGGTTGAAACCGCGCTTTCGCTGGTCACCGGCGCCGGAAGAGCTTCCATCACGCCCTGCAGAGCTGCCGCGGTTCCAGCCGAGACTTGAATCTCAAGCTCCAGAGGGCCGGTAAATGATCCCACCGAGGGCGTGAAACTGGCGAGGCCGTTGACGTTGCTCTGCGCCGCGCTCTGGTTCGCGCTGAGGAAGACGGGAAGACCCGGTTGCGTGACCGCAGGATCGCCCGGGGTCAGTATCAGATCGTTTCCCCCAGGCCGCAGCAAGGTAGATTGAAACAACACGCTCGCGCCAAGCACACCGTTTGGCGGCGTCGAGGAGTCGGTGACCCGCACCGTCAGCGGTTGGAAAGCCGCTCCTGTCACCACCTGGCCCGCGCCGGCGACGGCTTGGAGGCTCATCATGGCGGCGGCCACCGCGTTCACAGAGATGTTCTGGCAAGGATTGTTGGCGGGCGCGGCACAGGCGCTGAGTTGCGTCCCGATGGTGAAGTTCGTTACCGTGAGATTGACTGTGGCATAGCCGCTGGTGTTGGTTACCGCGCTCGTAGAACTGAGCGATCCCGAGCCTTGATCGATGAAGAAGTTCACTTGTTTGCCACTCAGGGGCGCACCCAGGTTTACCAGGCGCGCGGTGAGCGGCACGCTGAGCGACGCTCCCGCACCGATCCAGAGGTTCGGCGTGGAGACGCCGATGTCCAGAGAGGTAGACGTAGCGCTCAGCGTAGATCCCACGGACTGCGCGCGGCTGTAGACGCCAGGGGCGAGAGTAGCCGTGATAACCGCATTCCCTATGGCTGCAGGTGTAACCCACGTGGAAGCCATTCCGCTTTCATCGCTAATGGTCGAACAGGTGGAGATGCCGGCGCAGGCCGAGAGCGCAGCGCCGTTGGTGGCGGTCCATCCCACGGTTGCACCGTTAACCGGGGTGATGCCATCCGAAGCCACCACGCGCACCATCACGGGATTCGTGGCCTGGGTTCCCACAGGCGTGGGAGGATTCACTCCCAGCAGCAAAACGAGGCTGTCAGTGGAAGCGGCGCCAAAAGTCAGCACATCGGTCATGATCGAGAATGCTCCGCTGACCGGGTCGCTGATGGTAATAGTCTGCGGCCCGTCACTTTGGCCGGAAATGGCCGTCAGCATCTGGCTGGCGTTGGTCGCCAGCAGCGGCGCGCTCGCGGTGCCGACCGCTACAGAGAGCCCGGGCGCAAAGCCGGTGCCTTGCAGAACGACTGGGCCGCCCATGACCGGAACTCGCGGCGGGTTGACTGAATCACCGTAGAGCACATGAGCATGGTAGTGGTAATCGGGGCGGCCGTCGCCGCGCAGGTCAGCAATGCCGATGATGAAGCTGTTCGAAACCGAGATTTGTGCGTCGAGACGGCTCATGCCAAACGTATCTGAATTAAATGGCACTGTCGTAAGCGCCGGCGGAGCTGTGCCCGGAGGATCCCCCACGGTCCACATGCCAACCACGGGCGCGGCTTTCGATTCGCTGGGGACGCCAGTCTCATCCAGCGCGGTGACGGCCACGGACAGGGTGCGGTTCGCCTGGGCGGTGATAGTGAAATAACCAACGTCGCCGTAGCCGCTCAGCGAGCCGACCCAGTCGCCCGGGGAAACAATCGGGGCAGGGGCGCTCCAGGTCTCCGTCGCAGCCAAGAGAGGGACCGGCTGCGCACTGCCGGGCATGAGGATGTCTTGTTGAACGTCATCACCTGCCTCCACGGTCACAACGATAGTCTCAAAAGTTCCAGAAGGCGCGACTTGTGAAGGGTCGTAGGGACACACTCCAGCAGACCACAGCGGATCCAGAGCCGCGATCGCAAGCTGGTATTGCGCGCTGCTGGCGCCGTTTGGGATGGGCAAACCTCCGAGATCGAAGAATCCTTCGAGGGTTTGATCGCTCGATCCAAATTCGCTGTATGGATTTCCCCGAGGATCATCCATGCCGGTGATGGGATTGCCGGCGTCGCCGCTGAAGAGGAATCCGGAAACGGACGAAATTGAATACTGGGCCGAGGGCTGGCCGGTGGAAGGGTCGATCCAGTGCGCGACCACATTCACGCCCTGCATAGGCTGGGCCGCGCTCCCCACAGCATTCACAAAATAAACCGACCCGTAAATGCGGGCGGTGCTCGCGGAGGGAGGCGAAGCGGGATAAAGACGAGACAGTGCTGCCACGTCATCCGGCGCGACCTGGTAGGGATTGGCGTAGCAGACCGTAATCGGGACGCAACTCACCGGGTCCAGGTAGTGCATGACGGGAAAGCCCGCGTAGTCCGCGGGCGTTGGGGGCGGATCGCGGGTGATCACGTTCAGATTCAACTGCGACCACCCCAGGCCGAGCACGCCGCCGAGCACCCGCACCAGCCGGTATTCCACGTCAGTGAGTTGCGACGACTGCAGCGCGCACTGGCCGTTGATCACCACCAGAGCGTGGAGAAAATTGGCGGTAACGGCGAAGTTATCCACGCCGCCGTAAACCGCGTTCCAGAAGCATTGCGAAGTGGCGCCGGCGCCAGCGCCGAGCAGGGCGTCCGTTACCGTGCCGTCAAAGTCGTAAACGATGCCCACAGAGGTTTGCGCGGCCGTGGGAGTAATGTCGGCGGGAGCGGTGACCACTCCCGCGGAGTCAACCGCGATATTGTTTCCATTCACATCTTCGGCGAGCTCGCCGGCACCGGTAACTGCGAGACCCGCAGTGGGTGATGAAGTCCATTGCGCGAAGGCGTCGGCGACCAACACATTGGCCGAGTTGTTCGGCAGGATCGGGCTGAGGTCGCCCTGATCGGTGTAATAGTTCACCCTACCCAACGACCAGGTTAGAGGCTGGCCCATAGTTGAGGAGTTGAAGTAGCTGGAACCCGCCACATACTCGGGGCCGCCGGCACGGGCGAGCACGGCGAAAAGAACGACAATCGCCAGAGCCGTTGCGAGCCGGAATAAGAATGAGAGTGCGGGTTGATTCTTCACGTTGTCTCATTCCTCCCGCATGGAACGCCGAACCATCAGCGCGAAGTCAGCATAAGAGACAACAGTTTTTCCCGCTAGAAACGAATCCCCGGCAAAGGTTGCGATGTGCAGTGCGCTCATCACAATTTGACCTTGGGAATCCATCGTGAATTTACCGAGTGCCCCTGCGACCGGACTGGTAAGGCCGAGGTTGCTTGGGGAATAAAGAAACAGCAAGACACGCTCACCGACGCGGTAGCGCTCGCCGCTCATCCAAAGGCCGGCCCACTCGTGGATCGTCAGATTCCGCCCCCGGGATGCGCCGCGGATGGCATTTTCAACTTGGAAGGTGACGGTGGTGCAGGCCGGATTCGGGCGCAAAGGTGAGGCGGCATGTCCGATGAAGATGACGCGGCCAGAGAAGATGATCCCGGCGCTCCGAACCAGTTGCCGGAATACGAGTTTTTGGAAGTCTCTGTTGCCGGGAACTCCCGGGTAGCGCGGTGGCGGATCGGGAGGTCGAGGCGTCCAGACCGGTGCAATCGGCACAGCGTAGTTGGACGGCGGGTTTTTCGGAGCCGGTATAGGGGGCAAGAAAGAAGAGCGATCCGCTGCACTATCCTGTCCGCAAAGAAGGATCGGCGCTGCCAAGATCGTCAAGGCGAAGATCGACGCAACGAAGGTCGACGCAACGAAGATCAGCGAGCGAGCGGCGAGCAGACGCCGGCAACTTCTGGCCATAGCCATCCTCAGGCAACGAATGTCTGCTCGGAGGAAATCTGGGAAACTGGGGCCATACTAGTCGGCGCCTGCGTGCGGTGCAGTGACGGATGTCACCAAGAGCCTGTGGATTAAACGGTCGTTCCCAATTCGGGCGGGCTGTGACGTTGATACTCCGCAGCACTCAGGTTGGCCCCAGCAAGCAGCAGAAGACCGGTCAGGAATGCCCAGAACATCAGGCTCACCGAGAGCGCGAACGGCCCGTAAACTTCGGCGAAATTAAGCCAGGGCAACGCCAGGATGTAGCCGTACTTCAGCGCCTCTGAAAGCAATCCCATGATGATGGCCGTCGGCAGCACGGCGCGCACCGGGACCTTGCCGTTCGGCAGTATCCAGTAAATGAGGAAGAAGATGGCAATGCTGGCGCCGATGGCGAATACCTTCATCGCCAGGAATCCCGCTAGGCGCACCACGACCGGAGCGTGGCCGCGCAGCAGGAATTCGAACGGCCGCACGACACCCGCGGTCATTCCAATGGAGACCAGAGCCAGAATGCCACAAGCAAACGCCAGACCGAGGGAAACCAGTTGGTTGCCCAGATAAGAACGATTGTTAGGGATGCGCCAGATGCGGTTGAGCGCGACCTCGAGCGGCACGAATATTCCGGTCGAAGTTACCAGCAGGATGATCAGCGACACTACCTGCACTCGCTGCCGCGCGTCGACCATGGCGTTCAGGTTGCGGATGACGAAATCCTGACCCGCGGGAAGGTAGTCGCGCAGCAACTCGACCACAACGTCGTACATCACGCGCGAGTGAAAAACCCGCCGGATAAGCGTCATCAACAGTACAACGAAAGGAAAGAACGAGAGAATCGAGTTGGCAGCCACCGAGAAGGCAAAGGTATGCACATCAGTGCGCAGAAGGTATTTCGCAGTCGAAATTGCCATCCCGGAGAAACGCGGCTGCTGCTGGCGCCGCGGCAGAGCCGGTGCGGCCTTTGCGGCTTCGCGAGCGGGAGCTGTGATTTGAGTAGGCACGGGCGCTTGTCTAATCCTATCAAAGGGTTGCGGCCCGGTCAGACTTCCGACGGAACCAAGGTCGGGGGTCTGCGGTGCGGCGTTTCTTATACCTTGTTAAAGATTTAGATATGACCCGTGGTTACTTTCCACTAATTTTTGTTGCGAAACGATTTAATACTCCTTATTATCTGTGGCGCATGACCCGATGAGAGTCGGGGAATGAATCGGTAAGGCAGGTTGATGTCTTGAGCAGGGCGGTAGAAATCAGCGCCGATGGTCCAGGGCTCCGGAAGTTCTCGCCGCATTTTCTTCACGCGTCGTGGAACCGAGGAGTCTTTTGCTTTTGGAGCAATTTCTCCGGCACAGAGAGACGCCAACCGGGTTTCACTGGTTTTCTCGAGGGGGCGCTCCATCACTCAGAGCTACGATGCGAGAAATTCAGGGAACTAATTCTTAATGATCAGGGGAAAGGAGTTTTTCTGTGAGAGAGAAGGGAACAGTAAAGTGGTTCAACGGGGCGAAGGGATATGGATTCATCCAGCGCTCCACGGGAGAGGACGTTTTCGTGCATTTCTCCGCCATTCAGGAGAACGGCTACCGCTCGCTGAACGAGGGTGAGACCGTGGAGTTTGATCTGCTCAAAGGCCCCAAAGGCTTTCAGGCGGGTAACGTAGTCCGCGCCTAAACCTGCTGGTTCCGCGTTTACCGACCCTCCCGTTTGCAGCGGGGGGGTTTCTTGTTAAGGCTCGGGAGAACCAACTCCCCGACAACCCTCCACACCTTGTCATTCCGACCGGAGTCGGACCCTGAGCGAAGCCGAAGGGGACGGCGGAGTGGAGGAACCTGCTGTTTGCCTCTGCCACCGCGGGGACCGCGCTCCGGTGGATTTCAGCCGTGAAATAAATCTCGCGCGCACTCGCGAGGGAACCCTTCGCTGGGCGCGATTTCCATTTGATTCAGGGTATCCCCCTCCCCCCTGGGTCCAGAGGAATCACCAAGTTAGCAGGAAATTCCCCGCAAAATCCGGATGTCAAGGAACTTAGATACTAAAATCCGTGAAACAAAGGACTTAGAGCCCGACGACTTGCTATGCAGCAGACCGTTACGGCCTCGACCATCATCGCTGATTTGAATTGTGGGCACAAGGTCAGATGTCACAGACAGGTTGTGGAAAAGATGCTTATTGTTAGACTGCGGTTGACTGACTACTGGTTTTCCGTAGTACCATGGAACTGGAATTTGAGTGGGACAAGGCCAAGGCCGAAGCGAACTTCCGAAGACATGGGGTGAGCTTCGAATTGGCGAAGGCTGTATTTCGCGACCCGTTCGCTATTGAGCGGCTGGATGACAGAGAGGAACATGGCGAGGACCGTTTTGTCATCGTCGGCGCGGCCGAAGGCAAGGCTTTGTTATTTGTAGCGTATACCGAGCGCGAGGAGCGTATTTCGCATTATTTCCGCCCGAAGGGCAACCCAGAATGAGCAAGACGACTACTTCCGGCAAAACGCTTAGGCCGATGGCTCCCGCGGCCGTCGAGGCGGCGGCGCGGGCTGACCGGGACGCGCGGCCGTTGACTGCCGAAGATCTTCGGCGGATGAAGCGAACGCCGCAGGCAAAAATCATTCGCCGCGCTCTGGCATTAACGCAGGAGGAATTCGCCGTTCGCTACCATATCCCTCTGGGCACGCTTCGAGATTGGGAGCAAGGGCGCGCGCGGCCGGACCGGCCAACCCAAGCGTATTTGAAGATCATCGCCTGCGAGCCGGAGAGGGTCGAGCGTTTGTTGAATAGCAGAACTTAGAGAGAGCCGCATCTCCCTCACAAGGATGCCGAGGCAGCCCATCCCTTCAAGGGCGCAAAGGACGGGCCACCCGTCCAGGATACAGAAGACTAGCAGCCGAGTGTTCACGATCAGTGGCAAGTTAAAAGTCTTCCACGCGGAGCTGGAAATCCGCAATAATACATACGGGTGACCGCAGTCAGGGCAACACAGAAAGGAGAATACGATGCAATTTCAGAGTGACTATTTCAATGCTTATAACAACCTAAAACTGACACGAGATGACAAAGGAGTGCTGGTTGCTGAAGTCCACACCAACGGCGGGCCGTGCATTATGAGCGCGCAAGCTCACACGGAATTTGTCGATGGGTTCTACCGGATTTCGCAAGATCGCGCGAACAAGATCGTAATCCTTACGGGCGCCGGTGGGCAGTTCATTACGGATGTCGATTGGTCCTCCTTCGGCAACGCCGCCGATCCCGGCGTCTGGAGCCAGGTTCACGATGAAGGTGTTCAGGCTTTGGAAAACATAACCAACATACGCGTCCCAGTCATCGCGGCAATCGAGGGACGTGCCCACGTGCATTCAGATTACGCGCTACTTGCCAGTGTAATTGTGGCGGCAGAGGGCGCGACTTTCGAGGATGTGGCCCACTTCTCCCAGGGCGTTGCGCCCGGCGACGGAATTTTCACTACCTGGAGCTATCGCGCCGGAGCAGGACGAGCGGAGGCGTTCCTGCTCAACCCGCAACCGATTACGGCGCAAACCGCCCACGAATGGGGAGTGGTTGCCGAAGTTGTGCCGAATGGCAAGGCGCTCAGCCGGGCACGGGAATTGGCCAAGTTGTACTTGAAGGCTCCCGAAGTGACGCGCCGCAATACGCGTGTACATTTCATTCAACCGTTGAAAGAACGCATTATCCGGGAGGTCGGCTATGGACTGTCGCTGGAGGGAGCATCAGCGGCTGATCTGGTGAAATCAATGAGAGCCCAGAATGAACCGGTCGCTCAGAAAGGAAAAGTCGCATAAAGCGGACCGAAAGCACCGGACGTTAGGTAGCTAAAGAAGAACGCAGACGTAAGGATTTGATCTGGTGATTCTGGAGGGGACACGGGCTCAGACGGAATGTTCCCAATTCTTGTCCCCGAGATTAGGGAACGTTCCGTCTGTCCCCGAATTGTCTTCACCTCTCGGCAAGCCATATCCGGCTTCCACTTCCATCCCTTACCGCGTGGTGGAACATGTGGATCCGTGCCATCAGTCATGCGTGCAGCCTCGTTCTCCCAGCTGCCCGGATTTATGTGCTTAGTCGTGAATTCCTCGAGGCTCATTCCGAGTTTGTCGTCTTTGAAGCCGAAGGGTTCCGGCTTGTTGGCCTGCGACAAAAGTTGTGCGACGAGGAGCATTACGGCTAAGGCATGGGGCGGCGCATTTCTCATTTTGCATGACTCCTACGCCAGCGTCGGGATTATTACGAGTTGGCCGGGCCCGCAGACGCTGGTTTCTATTCTGTCTTTCATCGCATTCAGGGTCGCGCTGCCAAAAAATCCCTCTTCAAAGCCATTGTGTTGTCGAATCAACTCGTAGGGCGTGCGCATCTTACTTGCCTTCGACTTGTCCTTCAATCGCTTGAAGTATTCGTATGCCATCAAATCGGCCACCTGGAGTCCAATCAAGGTCTCAGGAGTGCTCACAGTGCAAGCCATCAGACGGTGTCGGTATGCAAAGTCGGGATTCGTCCTGTTGTCTTGGAAGGTTTCAACGGCCTTCGGGTCAAAGCCCCCGCCTCGTTCCACAGCAACCGAAACCCTGTCACCCTGCGGCAAGGTTTCCATGTCCTTCGCTATCATAGCGACACAACTGTTGAAACAGACCATCCAAGGATGGCCGAGCTTTTCTCGGCCTTTTTCGCTGATGATGCTTCTGTAGGCGTCGCAGTGCATCCCGCAGTTGTAGGCGCGCATTTTCCTGCCTCGGTGATTAATGACTTTCAGGAGTTCTGCGCTGTAGGAAACGCCTTTACACTTGCACCACCCCTCGTACTCCCCCTCTAGACGATTCAAGTGTTGAGCGTGAAAACGACGAACGCCATAACTGCAATTTATTTCGTGCCAGTGTTCTTCAACCTCTTCCCAGGTCGATTGATTCGAAAAAAATCCGCTAATGGTGTAGGTGTTGGACTCCTGCACACCCTCGTGACTTTCGTCGCAACAGAATTGGAAAAACACGGTGTCTCTTTTCCGGCAGACCCTTTCCGTGAATCGCCACGAATGAGGCTGCCGCCATTGGCCGAAGCCCGAAAGCCGAAGCCCGCTTCACCGCACTTCCAGCGACACCAGATCGCCGTCGGACGTTCCGCGGGACTTGTAATTCACCGAGACTAAGCGGTTATTCCACGCGCAGGAAAACGTGTCGGCTCCGATGAGCAGCACTGACTTGTAGTCGGCGGTGCGCAGCTTGAGAACTGCGCTGCCGGAGCTTACGGTGAGAACCGCTGCCGGGGACTGGGAGCAATCCACATCCAGCAGCTTGCCCTCGAAGAACTTCGTAGGCCGCTTGTCTGCTATGTCGGATTGCGCCGTCTGCTCAGCCGCGGCGCGCTTGGCAGCGTCCTGATCGAGCACATCGAATGGAGAACTCTGCTTGGAGAGTTTGCTGGCCGAAGCAGCAGTGGCGGGTGAGAGGCCGTATTTCTGCTCGTTGGCGAGTTGGGCCAGCTGTTCGCCAGCCGCAGCTGCGACCTGCGGGTTGCTGCTGGTCTTCAACAATTCCAGCAAGGCTCGCGCAGCGACCCACTTTTTGTCGGAGACGTAAATTTGAGCCATATGATAAAGGTACTGCTGGTTGCGCGGACTGAGTTCGATGGCGGCGCGCTCTGCCTGCATGGCCGCTACCGGCCCGCCGCCTTCACGGCGCGCGCTGGCCAACAGATCATAGGCATCGGCGAATTCCGGATACCATTCGAGCACCGCGCGCAGATCCTGCATCATGTTCGGCAGTCCCGGAATATCGGTGTGCCTGGCCTGTGACATACGGTATTTCAGCACCGAGAAGTAGTAGCGGATCCACATGTCGCTCCGGTTGAGCGCCGCGGCGTCGCCCAGTTCTTCGGCGGCGTCTTCAAACTCGCCGTGCTGCAGGTGATCCCAGGCCAGAGCGCGATGGGCGATCTCATTGCCGGCGACCGCCACCGGAAGAGCGGCACTGTCCACGTCTTTATCGTCTTTCTCATTACCCTTCTCGTTGGCCTTCTTGGCAGATGTTGGGTTGGGCGCTGTGGCGAGCGTCTGTAATTCCTGCAGCGCGGCTTCGCGGCGATCGGGAATTCTGATCTTCACCTCATCTACCGTGGCGCGCGCATCAACCTCGGAGAGAAACTTGGATGTGACGGCGCTGTCGTTCGGGCCCACGATCTCGGTGAATTCGTAGACCTGCGGCATACTCGCATGGGAACCCGGTTGTTTCGAGGCGTCGAGTGCCTGGAACAAAGGTGTGAGCGAGTGGAAATAATCCTTCACCTCCCGGTCGAACTGCTCGGGCGTCATGCCGTAGGCCTTCTGCACGGCTTGGTCCACGGACACGTGCTGGTTTTCGACCAGGTCAAAATAAGTTCCCGTCTCCGGCAGTTTTTTATCGTGAAGCAGGTAATGCATCGTCATCCAAGATTGCGCGTAGAAGATCGTATCGCGCCGGCTTTCGGGGTTTGAATTGTCCGGCTTCATGGTGAGCAGGTCGGACAGCGCGAGCCAGGACTGGCCGCCATTTTGTCCGCCGAGAAGTTCGGTGAGCGACTTCGATGCGTCACCGCCTGATGTGGAATACAGCTCAGGATCGCCACCGATTTCGTACTTCTTGTCGTCGACGCGGATGGAACTGAAGTACTCTGCCAAGCCTTCGTCGAACCATGGCTGGACTTCAGGATAGTTGTAGTTGAGCAGCAGATGGGCGAAGTCGTGGGCGACGGCGCGCCAGGATTCCTCCGCGGCAAGGTTCAGCACGATGAAGTTGTGGTCTTCGCTGGGCAGGAAGAAGCCGGGAACGTCGATGGGCTGACCTTGGCGCAGGGGCGCGGTCTGGTAATAGTCCTTGTCGTTCTTGAATGCGATGATAGTCAGTGGCAGCGGCTCGTGGAGGCGCTCCTTCATCAGCAGGACGGCGAAGACTGCCCGCATCTGCTCGAAGCGCAGGGCAACTTCTTTTCCTTTTTTATCTCCCGCGTCGGTGATGACAGTGAAATGAGTGGAGTGGATCTCAAGCCATGGGGACGGCTCGGCGGCGCGGGATGCGAGAGTTAAAAGAACCACGCAGCCTGCCAGGAGAACACGAACGGAAGTGCCGAGAGAGCGGGCCATGCGCACGCCTGCAGAGAGCGGAGAGGAGAACGCCACTACGGTCAAATCCTAACACGATTGGTCGTCCCGGATGACGTTCAGTCGCCCACGCGCAGGATCATCACTTCCGTGGCCTTAATCAGCGCGACCGCGGTTTGGCCGGCCTTGAGGTGCATTTCACGCGCTGAGGTCGCGGTGATGATGGAAGTAATTTGCTGTTCTCCGATGGAAATCTTCACTTCCGCCATGAGGCCGCTGATGCGAACCTGGTCGATGCGGCCTACCAATTGATTGCGCCCACTTACCCGGCGCGCCGCTTGAGTTCGTTCTCCGATCGTTTTTCCACGGGTTCGGAACAACAGCCGGTCGAGTTCACTCTGCGGGATTCGGTGATGTCCGCCCGCGGTCGGGACGCTGCGAATCTTCTTCTTATAAATCCACTGCTTGATGGTGGGGAAACTGATGCCTAGTTGCAAGGCTGCGTCGCGGAGTTTTAGCAACTCGTCATTCTTGCGCCCGGATCGGTGGTTCGTCGGCATCGGAACGAAATCCTACAGTCAACACGGGGGACGGTCAACATGACCACTTCCCGGTTCTTGGTAAAGGACAAATGCATATATTCGTATCTGTGTTGACATTGAAACGATACTTAATATACATTTCTTAATTCCTTGCCCGAATCTCTACCGTTGGAGGACCTCGTGCGTAAGATTGCTCTGCTCTTCACCACACTTGTCCTTATTGTTATTGCTTCGGCCACGTTATCCCTGGCACAGGACCACGATCCCTGCACGAGTGGCCGTGAACTCATTACCACCGATTGCTCGCTGACCTGGCACGGCATCACGCTGTACGGTGCGTATGACGTTGGCCTTGGCTACGTCAGCCACGGCCTGCCGGAAAACGGCTACAACTATGAAGGCGAGTCTTTGGTGAACCGAAACGGCTATGAGCATCGATTCCTCGTCGCGCCGAACAACCTGTCGCAAACGGGTCTGGGCATCAGGGGCAAGGTAGAGTTTTCACCTAGCTGGTTCGTTGTGTTCAACGGCTCTACAGGCATCAATCCGCAGTCCGGCCTGCTGGCAAATGCGCCAGCCACCGACACCATCAACAACGGCCTTCCCAGAAGTAGCTATTCGATAGCCATCGACGGCGCGCGCGCGGGCCAACCCTTAAATGACCAATACTATGGCGGTGTATCGTCAACGCACTTTGGCGAGCTGACCTTCGGCCGCCAGCGCTCTCTCGGCACCGATGCGATGCTGCTTTACGATCCGGCGGGCGGTGCCTATGCTTTTTCCTACATTGGGTATAACGGCACGATGGCCGGCGGCGGCGACACCGATAACAGCCGTTGGGACGACGCCGTGAAGTATCGCATCGCCTATGGCCCGGTGCATTTCGGCGCTATGTATAAATTCGCCGACGGGTCTGGCGGCTGCTACTCAGCCGCAGCAGCTGCGGGCAACCCTTGGACTGCCGCCAACTGTACGCCGGAATCGGCGCATAACAACGCCTATGGATTCGACCTCGGCGGAAGCTACAGTAAGTTCTCCGCTGATCTCGTCTTCCAGCATTACAACCAGGCGATCAGCGTGCTGAACCCCTTGCTGGGGCCCGAGAGTCAGGCTGCGGGGCAGTCATTTCAGTCGACCACCGACAGCATCGATACAACTCCCATCACCGGGAATAATGTGATCGACACGAACAACACAGTGTATGGAATCGTGACCGACAACAACGCGGTGATGTTTGCGGCCAAGTATGTGCGGGATCCGGTCAAGTTTTTTGCCGGCTACGAATACATCTGGCAGAACAACCCGCACGACCCGTTAGGCGTCGGCGCCTCGGACCAGGGCGGTTATTTCATGAGCGGGGTCGAAGACAATAATCTGGATTCTGAAAAGTTGGTGAATATCTGGTGGACGGGCGTGAAGTATGCCGTCGACAGCAAGACCGACGTCACTTTCTCCTGGTATCAACAGCGGCAGAAGGACTTCCGGGTTCCGCAGACCTGCTCGCCCGCAGCCGGTTTCCGCAGTTCCTGCGCGGGCACCCTCAACGAGGGGTCCCTCTATATGGACCACCACTTCACCAAGCGTTTCGACGGTTTTGTCGGACTTGCGTATTCCTGGGTGAGCGGCGGTCTGGCCATCGCTATTCCTCATGGCCCAGGCGTCCCGTATAACTACAACAACAATTGTGCTCCGACAATCGGTGGCCGTTTCAGCTTCTGATTGCTTCCGTTGTGAGGGGAGCGCAGAGAGAAAATTGAAACTGAAACAGGCTGGGACGTCTAAGACGGCGCTCGCCTTCTTAATCCCCGCTGGCGTGGCGATGCGTGGGCACCAGAACCAGACGCGGGCGCGCTTCGTCGGAACGAGGCACCTGCTGCGAGGATCGTCCGAAGGCATTCAGGATAACGATGACCGCGGTATATGCGGCTAGAACGCCAATTCCAACGGAGGCGACTACCGTGAGGCAGAGAATCAGAGGCATGAAGAGCGAAATCAAGATCGACCACCCTTATCCTGGCTGCAGCGTTAAAGCGCAGCAGTGAGATGCCACAAGCTCAACTTTCGTCTACGCGGCCTCTTCAATCTACCTGCGTTGACGCTGGCCGCTATTGACGACTAAGATACGGAGTAGAGCTGTGCATTCCTAATGTCGAACATGTCTGGTGACCTGTCGACATTACGGAAGGCCTATCGACCCCCAGACTAAATGGCCATTACCAAGATTTCGGTGCGCGGGGCGCGCCAGCATAACCTCAAAAACATCGACGTTGAGATTCCGCGTAACACCCTTACCGTGGTGACCGGGCTGAGCGGGTCGGGCAAGTCTTCGCTTGCTTTCGACACGATTTATGCCGAGGGTCAGCGCCGCTATGTAGAGACTTTGTCGACCTATGCGCGGCAGTTTCTGGACCAGATGGAACGTCCGGATGTCGATGCAATTGATGGACTTAGCCCATCCATCTCGATCGAGCAGAAGACCACCAGCCGCAGCCCGCGCTCGACCGTTGGAACCATCACTGAGATCTACGACTATCTTCGCCTGCTGTTCGCTTCCATCGGAGTGCCGCATTGCCCCAAGTGCGGCCGGCCCATCAGCCGCCAATCAGCCGAGCAGATCGTGCAGCGCGTGATGCAGCTGACGCCTGAGGACCGTGTAATGGTGCTGGCGCCGATCGTGCGTGGGCGCAAGGGGGAATTCAAGAAAGAAATGGAGACCCTGCTCAAGCACGGCTACGAGCGCGCCCGAGTCGACGGCGAAATCGTGAATCTGGATGACGACCTGAACCTCGACAAGCGCAAGAACCACACGATCGAAGTGGTGATCGACCGCCTGCTGGTGAAGCCGGGAATCGAGCATCGGCTGGAAATGTCTGTCGGCCTGGCGATGAAGTTGGCCGGCGGGTTGGTGCAGGTGGCCGTGGTGGGAGGAGATGAGCAACTCTATTCTGAAAAACTGGCTTGTCCGGATTGCGGCATCAGCGTGCCGCAACTGGAGCCACGGTCGTTTTCTTTCAATAGCATGTATGGAGCTTGTCCGGAGTGCCACGGCCTCGGCAGCCGCTACGATTTCGATCCGGCAAAGGTGATCACCGACTGGTCGAAGCCGCTGCTTGAGGGTGGTCTGGGGCCGGGTTCGGCGTCGCAAGGTTTAATTCATGCATTGCAAGTTGTGGCGGCGGCGCACGGCATTGATTTGAATAAGCCGTTCGAGAAATTTCCTGAGCAGATTCAGGACCTGCTATTGAATGGCGAATCGGGCCGCGGCAAGACCGGCTTCCGCGGAATCTTTGGATACTTGAAACAGAATCTTGAGGAGTCAACGTCGGAAGGCTACCGCGACTGGCTGATGGATCACATGTCGGCGACGGAGTGCCCGGCGTGCCAGGGCAAGCGGCTGCGGCCGGAGAGCCTGGCGGTGAAAGTAAACGGTATGTCGATTGCCGAATTCACTGCGCTGCCGATTTCGCAGGCGCTCGAAGTAGCGCGGAGCATCAAACTCGCGGGGCGCGAAGAGAAGATTGCCGGCCGCGTCATGCATGAAGTTGTCGAGCGCCTGCAATTTCTCAACGCCGTGGGATTAAACTACATTTCGCTCGACCGCTCTGCAGCGACGTTATCGGGCGGCGAAGGGCAGCGCATTCGTCTGGCGACGCAGATTGGCTCGAAGTTGCGCGGCGTGCTTTACGTGCTGGATGAACCTTCGATCGGCCTGCATCATCGCGACAACGGCCGGCTGTTGACGGCACTTGAGAACCTGCGCGACCTGGGCAATACCGTGCTCGTGGTCGAGCACGACGAAGAAACGATTCGGCGCGCCGATTATGTAATCGACCTCGGCCCTGGCGCCGGGCGCCACGGCGGAGGCCTGGTCGCTCACGGCACTCCCGAAGAAATCATGCGCGAGCCGAATTCGCTGACCGGGGCTTACATCTCCGGCAGAGTGCAGATCGAGATGCGTCCCGAGCGGCGGCAGAAAAACGGCGCACCGCTGACCATTCTGGGCGCGAAGGAAAATAATCTCAAGAATCTCGACGTAACTTTCCCTCTGGGAGTAATGACGGTGGTCACCGGAGTTTCAGGCTCGGGCAAGTCCACGCTGGTCAACGACATTCTCTACCGAGCGCTGGCGCGCCAGCTTTACCGTTCGCGCGAGAAGTCTGGCGAGCACAAGGCGATCATGGGCGCGGAGAACATCGACAAAGTGATTCGCATCGATCAATCGCCGATCGGGCGCACGCCGCGCTCGAATCCTGCAACTTATACCGGGGTATTCACGACAATTCGCGATATCTACGCCATGCTGCCGGAAGCGCGCGAGCGCGGCTACAAGCCGGGGCGTTTTTCCTTCAACGTTTCCGGCGGACGCTGCGAGGCCTGCCAGGGTGAAGGCCAGCGCCGTATCGAAATGAATTTCCTGCCCGATGTTTACGTGCTGTGCGAAGTCTGCGGTGGACGCCGCTACAACCACGAAACGTTAGCAGTGAAGTACAACGGCTACTCGATCGCTGACCTGCTCGAGATGCCGGTATCCGACGCGCTGCCGATTCTCGAAAACATTCCGCAGGTCAAACAGAAGCTGCAAACGCTGGTCGATGTAGGTCTTGGCTACATTCATCTCGGTCAATCTGCGGTAACACTCTCAGGCGGCGAAGCCCAGCGCATCAAGCTGGCCCGCGAGTTGAGCAAGCGGCAAACGGGCAAGACTCTTTATCTGCTCGACGAACCTACGACCGGCCTGCACTTCGACGACGTAAAGAAGTTGCTCGACGTGCTGCACCGGCTGACCGACCTGGGCAATTCGATCATCATCATCGAACACAATCTGGACGTGATCCGCAACGCCGACTGGATCATCGACCTCGGCCCCGAAGGCGGCGAAGAAGGAGGCCGCATCGTGGCCCAAGGCACGCCGGAGCAGGTGGCGCGGGTGAAGAAGTCATACACCGGCCAGGCGCTGGCGGGATATTTCACGGGAAATGGCAAGCGAAGCGCCTGAGCTGTATTAACGCTTGACGTTATTAACGATACCCGTTAAACTAGGTCCAGTGATCAAGACCTTCGCGGACAAAAACACGAAGGAATTCTGGGATACGGGCAAGAGTCAGGGAATGCCTCCGGCGAATCTGCGAAGCACCGCCAAGAAAAAGTTGGCGATGCTTCACTCAGCTGGGGGGTTGGAAGATTTGCGAGTTCCTTCTGGCAACAGGCTGAAGCAGTTGCGTCGGGACAGAGTGGGACAACACAGCATTCGGATCAACGATCAATTCCGCGTGTGCTTCGTGTGGCGCGACGGCGATGCCTTCGATGTAGAGATAACGGATTACCACTGATTTTCTTAAGCTGATCTTTTACGGGGAAGAAATCGTGAGCATTAAGAACGAAGGTCCTGCGGGATGGGCGGTGCATCCTGGGGAAATTCTTCGTGAGGAATTTCTTGAGCCGATGGGCATTTCCGCTTACCGGCTGGCCGTGGAACTGCATGTTTCTCCTCCGACCGTCAACGACATCGTTCGGGAGAAGCGGGGCATCACCCCCGAAATGGCGGCTCGCCTGGCCAAGTACTTCGGGACTTCCGAGCAGTTCTGGCTGAACTTGCAGGATGCGTTTGCGGTTCATCACGTCCGCCGGAAATATAGCAGGGAGCTCAAGGCAATTCGACCCCTCGCGGCGGCGGCGCGGTAGCGTCTTCGAGCGCATGGATGTGGCGGGGCAGCGCGGCGCCTAGGGTATCGCCAAGTTCTCCCGGCGCTTCAAAGGTCACGTCCTTTTCAAAATGAGATTTTCCTGTATAGCGAGACTGCGCTCTCCTGCGCAGCGGGGACAACTATCGTAGAATTCGGAATGCGAGCGACAATTTCGATCTCGCAGCATCAGATAGGTGGGCAGTACTCCTCCGCGCTCGGTTGTGGGAAAGGATATGCTTGGCGCTACCCGAAAATCCGCACCTTGAACCGCCGCCGCTGAATAACGAGCCGCAAACGCCGATCCCGTTGATCGTCGAACCGTTCCCGGCGCCTGTGCATATTCCGGCGCGACCTGCGCCGAAAGCTGGCGAGGACCCCGTGTGGAACGGATGGGATGTTCTGCTGATCGCCGTTTTCACGGTGCTCAGCGTTGTCTTTATGCAACTGTTCGTCGTCCCCGGGGCATTCCGGCGCGTTTATCCCAACGCCAGTTGGATTGACTTGCTGCAGAAGCCGGTGCTTTTGCTGCTTTCCCAGCTGCTGAGCTACGTTGTAGTGGGGCTTTACATGTTCTTTCTGCTCGAAGGCAAGTATCACACGCGTTTCTGGAAAGCCATTCGCTGGAACTGGCCGGGGATCGCCGGGGTGAGTATGGTGGGTCTGGGCGTGGTCATGCTCGGGTTTGACTTTCTGGGACGATTTCTGCCCATGCCGAAAGAGACGCCGTTCGATCAATTTTTCGCCAATCCTTCCGATGCCTATCTCACCGCCGCCTTCGCCGTGAGCCTGGGACCGTTGATGGAAGAACTGTTCTTTCGCGGATTTCTTTATCCGGTCATAGCTCGGCGGCTGGGAGCAGTTTGGGGAATTCTTCTCACCGCTCTGCCTTTCGGCCTGATCCACTTTTTTCAGTACGGGCGTTCCTGGGGAGCGGTGCTGATCATCTTCCTCGTCGGCATAGTGCTCACCACAGTGCGGGCGGCTACGAAGTCTGTGGCCTCAAGTTTTCTGACTCACGTGGGCTACAACGGAACGCTTATGGTGCTGGCCGCGCTGCAGACTGATGGCTTCCGGCACATGGAGAAAGCCGCGCTTGGATTGTTTTGATTGTGTGGCTTGGTATTAGAACTGTCATCCCGAGCGAAGCGAAGGATCTTGGTTCTTGCCTGCATCGTCCGTGTTGCTGCCGCCGGCAAACACGAAGATCCCTCGCTTCGCTCGGGATGACAACCGTGCGGGATGACAATCCTGTTTACTTCACGGTGATCGTCAGCAGCTGCACGCCAGAAACCACGTAATCCAGCGGAGCCGTTGCCGTTTCATCCACATTCGATTCGCCGCTGACGATCATTTCCTGATTGCCGCGCATCCCGTCCATCACATTCATGATCGAGATGGGGAGCGTGGGCATCACTTTGTCGGCGACGCGGGCTTCCGGATCCGCCTCGAGCAATGAAACGTAGAGGCGGTTGTTGGAGTGCTCCTTGTTGAGCAGCGCGATGGTAGAAGCCAGGTCGAGTTTGTGGCCGAAAGCCGGATTGCCATGCCCGATGCGGTCGAGTGTTTCGCCGTCGCTCACCAGGATGCGCAACGTCCCCTTGCTCGCCGAGGTTGGAATCTTCAGTGGAATCTGCTGCACGATGCGCTCGCCGCGGTAGGGAGCGAGCACGGTTTCAAGCGTAATGTTGTCGCCCGGGCGAGCTTCGGTCACGTCAGTGCGGGCGCTTTCCAGGCGCGCCCAGCGGCGCTCGCGCACCAGGTCGAAATCCAACTTCACGCCCTCGATGGCGGGAGCGTTGTAGGGATTGTCGTAGATACTTCCGAAGCGCTCGCCCAGCGAGATCGCTGCCTGCATGGCTGCCGGCTGCCCGTTTTCCGTGGGAGCGAACATATTGCGCATTGTTACGTCAGGGAAACCCTTTACTCCTATGCTGCCGGCGAGCCGGTACGTAATCTCCTCGCCGAACTCGTTCACTCCGTGCAGCGCGTTGAAAACCGTCACCATCAGCGCCACCGGCGTCAGCTTGGGATTGTTCAGCACTTCGTAATGGAACTGCTTCTCTCCCGTGCTGCTGTGAATGCTGAGCGTGACCGGAATCATGTCCGGCTGCCGTTCGAAGACGCCCATGATTCCGGTGTGGCGATCCTGAACGAAAGTTCCCACCGACTCCGTGGTGTTGACAATCTTGAAAGCATTGAGCGGCGAGGCCAGCGTCGCGAGGACCTCGGCTTTATTCATGGGCAGATCAACCGAGCCGAACTGCAACAAAGGATGTCCGCAAGCCAGCAGCCGCTGCGGATCGACATAGGTCACGCTGCAGGTCGCGGCAATATCCATGTCGCCTCGAACCAGGATCGCGCTCACCGCCGAGCCGGGCTCGAGCGGCTCCGGCTGCTTGTCATTGCTCACCGACCCCGCACCCATGACAGGAACGATTCCCGCCGAGGCAAACTGTCCCGCGAAAAGCTGAATCGCCTCCTCAGAGAATCCGTTGAAGACCAGCGGAGTCTCGATCGGCTTCAGGTAATTCGTAAAATCTTTCCCCAAAGAATCCACGGAACCCGGCAGCGCGAAACCTTCGCTGGGCGCAGCAGTCTTGCCCGCAACCGCAGTCACTGAGGGCTTGACGGCCGCGGCGTCTTCGGCTGGCGAACGGTCAAGCGCGCTGATTTCCAGCATGTCGGCGATGGGCGTAACTCCGGCGATCGGCTCCTTAGAGAATTCTCCGATGCGGAAGGCAAGCGCTCCCGCGAGCTTGCCGTCGAGATAAACCGGACTGCCGCTCATGCCCGCGACCACGCCCGTGTACTCCACCTTCTGCCCGTGCAGCCGCACCAGAATAATGTCGCCCTTCGGGCCATTCACGTTGTGGAGCACGCCGAGCACTTCCACTTCCATGGCTTCGGGCTTCACGCCCTCAAACACGGTGTAAGCGACCCCGCGCATGCCGGCGTGAATCTGGCTAACGGTAATGATTTGAGGATTTTGGCCCTTCTGTGCCGAACCGGCCGCAGAACCGGCTTGGGCAGACGCAAAAGAAGGGAAAGACAGGCAAGCCACAGCGACGAAGAAAGCTAGTTTTCTCATGAACCACGCCGGCAAGGACAATTCCAGCCCTGCCCCATTTTGTATCAGACTCCGCCAGAATGTAAGTCATTGCCAGGAGGGGGAAAAACCGGGAGCCGGGCAAAACATCCCAATCGCGAATCCCTGCGTCTATACTAGCACAGGGAATTTTCGCTCCATAGGGTCTTAATCTCCATCTCCTCAGAGGTTTATATGCGTGGTAAATGGATAGTCATGAACCGGCGGTTGCGTTCCAGCGATTTCCCCAGTTTCATGCTGGCTGTGATGCTCTCAATCCTGCTTTGTGGCATCACTCCAGCCTTCGCTCAAGATCAGTCGCAAGCCCCACCGCAAGACAACACGCAAAATAACGGCAAACCTAAGCAGGAAGTTCCTCCGGATGCCGGCGGGCCCACCGGCGACGTGGGCCCCTACGCCATCCCGAGGAAAAACCCCGACGACGTTCCCCCGCCGCCTCCGCCGCCCGCGTCGACCCCCAAGGTCGAGGGCATGCCAGACTATTCCATCAAGGTCAACGTTCCTCTGGTGAACGTGGACGTGATGGTCACCACCAAGAACGGCCAGTTCGTTCCCGGCTTGAAGAAGGATAATTTCCGTTTGTTCGAAGACGGAGCCCAGCAGCAGATCAGCAGCTTCAACGTGACAAAGGCTCCCATCACGGCCGTGCTGCTGGTGGAGTTTGGAGCCACGCGCTACAGTTTCATGATTAACGCTCTACAGGCTTCCTACGCATTTGCCAGGACCCTCACGAAAGACGACTGGATTGCGGTTTCGTACTACGACATGCAACCGCACATTCTGGTGGATTTTACCCAGGACAAGAGAGCTGTCTATGGCGCGCTGAACCAGTTGCGCATGCCAGGATTCTCCGAAACCAATCTGTTCGACGCCCTGTATGACACGCTGGATCGACTGGACCGGGTCGAAGGCAAGAAATACATCATATTGATCACGACCGGATACGACAGCTTCAGCAAGCTCACGCTCGATCAGATCACAAAGAAAGTCAAGGACACGAAGGACGTGACCATTTTCCCAATCAGTGTGGGGCAAATCGCCCGGATCATGGGTTACGCCGGGAACCGCGGCGCGGGCATTCATGCCAGCGAAATGGATTACCTGCAGGCCGATAATGAAATGAGAACCTTCGCCGCCATCACCGGGGGCCGCGCCTACTTCCCCCGGTTTGAGGCAGAGTATGGCGAGGACTTTCAGGATATCGGCAACGACATCCGCAACCAGTATTCGCTCGCTTATCATCCCACGAACACGAAGCTCGACGGCACCTACCGCAAGCTGAAGGTCGAAGTGCTGACGCCCGAAGGCGCTCCGCTGAAAGTGAAAGACCAGAAGGGCAAGGAGCAGAAAATTGAAGTCGTCGCCCGCGACGGCTACACCGCCAAGCATTCGGTGGACTAGGAGCGGTTCTAGTTTGGATCTCTATCGACCGGGAAGGGCCCGAGTTCACTCGTGCCGTTGAAACGGCCGGGGCGACTTACAGCGATGTGGATGAAGTACAACTAGCTTATCGACAGTCCAACTATTTGACAAAAGTACAACTCGATCATACAATATCTAACTATGGTGATCGAGTACGCAATTGTCAAAGCCAAGGGGCAAGTAGTGATCCCGGTGGACATCCGGCGTAGGTTCCAGATTGGCGAAGGCACGCGAGTAGCTTTTCTGGAAGAGCAAGGCCGTTTATTCATGCAGCCGGTAACGGATGAGTTTATCGATGGCATGAAGGGCGTGCTCGCGGGGCGTGGCTTGCCTGACCGGGTAGAGCGGAGCAGGGATCGGGACCTGTAATGAAGGTACACGTACTCGATGCCAACGCCCTCTATCGCTTTCTTACTGGCGGTCCCGGCGCCGACACGGTGAACCGGCTTTTCAAGCAAGCGCGCGACGCCGAGCAGCCCCTCCGCATGTCGGTGATCAACTGGGGTGAGGTCTACTACACCATTGCCAAGGAAGAGGGCTTTGCCGAGACTGTCAGGATCATGGACCGCGTGACGCTGTTACCTCTCGCAGTTCTAGACGCTGGGGAGGGGGTGACCGCGCGGGCTGCCCAACTTAAGGCAGGTCACGGCTTGCCTTTCGCGGACTGTTTTGCGGCCGCCACTGCCGCGAAAGATCACGTTCTCGTGACGTCTGATGCGAAGAACTTCAAGAAGATCCCGGGGTTGCACATCTTGCCGCTCCCGGAACACAAAACGAAGAATTGAGTTGACACCTCGATCAGTCCTGCAAGTCCTTCCCTGAGAACTGAGAACTATCAGTGTCCTTGAAACAAAGCATTCAACAGCAACACAACTCCCGCCCCAACGAATACCAGCAGAGCCATCTTGGCCCCTGGCTCTTTGTTCACCTCAGGAACCAAATCCGAAGCCGCGATGTAGATTGAGACGCCCGCCGCGAGCGGCAGACCCGCGTCCACGTGCTGGCGGAAAATAGCCATGGTCAGTACCCCGGCCAGCGTTGCCCCGCCCAGAACCACTGACGCCCCCCAGGCTGTACCCCGGCTGCGTCCGCTGGCGAGCATCACCGAACTCACCGTGAAGCCCTCGGGAATCTTGTGCAGGAACACGGCAAAAAAAATGATCCAGCCCAGAGCATTCGACACCAGAAATCCGGAAGCGATCGCGATGCCGTCGAAGAACGTGTGGATGATTAGGCCAAGCAGCACCGAGTATCCCTTGTGCGAATGCATGAACTCGTCTTTGTGAGTCTCTTCGCCAAAATGGAAGTGCGGCGTGACGGTATGCTCGAAGAAGTGGATGATGAGGTAACCCAGCAGGATCAGATAAGCCGCGCTTCGGCCGCGGAGCTCTAAGCTCTCGGGGACCATCTCAACCAACGCGGTAGCCAGCATAAAGCCAGCGCCCAGCGCGACGAAATAGCGCAGATAACGCCGCTCCCAACTGCGCTGCACAATAATCGCCCCGCCGAAAATATTGGCGGCGGCGGCAGTGAGGCCGAGCAGGATGCTGGTGGCAATGGGATGCATTGAGTCCGGAGTCCCGAGCTGCGAGTCCCGAGTAAAGGTATCGATTACTGAGGAGTGCAGTCAAATCGCGGATAATGGAATTTGCTGTCCCAGTTTGTTGATGAGGCCGCTTAGGATGCGGCTCACTTTGTCGGTTCGCTTCAGAAGTTCTGAGGCTTGGGATTCAGAAAGATAATTTCTCTGCTGCGCGATCATTACCTGAGTTTCAAGTTCGGCGAGTGATCCTCGCGAGCGGCGAAGGAAATAGCGAAACTCGCGATCGGTGTAGTGGGCTTGTCCCTCTGCGATATTGCTTGGAATGGAAACGGCGGCGCGGGGCATTTGATCGGTCAAGCTGTATGTTTCGCGTTTGGGAAAAGATTCGGTAGCGTCATAGAGTGCGGATACCAAGTCCATCGATTTCTGCCACGCAATCAAGTCTTTGTAGTGTCGGGCCACCAGCTTAGCTTATAGGTGCTGATGAACGAGTGAGCCACATGGAATCTGCAATTTCGATTTTAGTTCCCGAAACAGAACATCAAGAACTTTGATCTTGTGTCTCTTGCTCACGCCATATACTCGGGACTCGAGACTCGGGACTAACCGCTGTGTCTAATATGCATCACATCGCCATCCTGAACGATGTAATCTTTGCCTTCGAGCCTTAGCGTCCCTTTCGCGCGAGCGTTGGCTTCCGAACCGGCTTCCAGCAGCTGATCCCATCGAATGGTTTCTGCGCGGATGAAATGTTTTTCCAGGTCGGAATGGATTGCTCCCGCCGCTTCCTGCGCGCGAGAATTGGCGGGAACCTGCCAGGCGCGGCATTCGTCCTCTCCGGCCGTGAAGAATGAAATCAGGCCCAGCAGTTTGTAAGTGGTGCGAATTAGACGCACCAGACCGCTCTCTTTCAGTCCATAGCTCGACAAAAATTCCGCAGCATCGGCATCGCTCATCTCGGCCAGTTCGGCCTCGACCTTGCCGCAGATCGCGGTGGCCGCGGCATTCGGCCGCGCCGCAATTTCCGTGAGCTTGTACTTGCTCACTGCTTCTTCCAGTTCCTTGCCCAGTTCGGTTGACTCGCCGATGTTGAGCACGTAAAAAATCGGCTTTTCGCTGAGGAACATGAAGCCCTTGATGCGCTTCTTATCCTCGGCAGTCATCGTCATCTCGCGCAGCGGCTTGTCGGATTCCACCTGCACCTTGGCGCGCTTCAGCAGCTCGAATTCTTTTTCAAGCTCCGGCGTCTTCATCTTCTTGAGATCTTTTTCCAGCCGCTCCAGCCGTTTCTCGATTTGCCCTAGATCGCTGACCAGCAGATCGAATTCCACGTTCTTGATGTCGCGCAGCGGATCGATCTCGCCAGTATGCGGCACTGAAGGATCGTCAAACACGCGCACCACGTGGGCAAGCGCATCCACATTTCGGAGATGAGCGGAGTAGGCGCTGTCTTTCAGCGCCTCTTGGCCGATCGCGCCGACGTCCACATATTCGACTGACGTATGCGTGAGTTTCTTCGGGTTGTAAAGAGCGGCCAGCCGGTCGAGACGGTCGTCCGGAACTTTCGCGACTCCGATGTGCGCCTCGCGCGGGTTGGCCCGCGCCGAATCCGAGAGATGTGCCTTGGTCAGAATCCGAAACAGCGATGTCTTGCCCACCTGAGGCAGGCCAATAATGCCGGTTTTCATAAGGAAAGCTTCTAGCTTCTAGATTGTGCGATGCCGGGCGAACTCAGAGTGGATATCCACAGTGTGGTTCAGCAGCCGCGGTACAACCTTTCAGCATAAATGATGAAGTGGATATTGCCCAACTGGGCGGGCTCAAGGGATCGGGAAGGGCACGACTTCAGTCGTGCCGCAAGTCTAGAAGCTCCGAGCGGTCAAATATACCACCACCAATCCCAGCAGCAACACCGCTCCTTCGACGCGCGTTGACCAGACATGCAGCGCGTCGAACTGAATGCGCTCAGGATTGTCGATCGGCGCAGCACTCACTTCACCGAGCGATGCCCGCAGAACATCCATACGAGGAACGATGCCAAACTGCGAGATCAAAGTGAGGGCAAGCATCAGGCAGAGGAGAATGTGCCGCGCGGCGAAGACATGCGCGGTGCCGTCGGTGAAGCGGCTATAGAGCAGGGAACTAATCAGGTAGACGATTCCGGAAAAGATGGCGATCCAGTGCAGCTTGCCCAGAGCGCGCCCGACCACGTTGCCGGCAAGATGAGTTGTGGGCAGGACCGAGAATGCGGTGGGGGCGAGAACAAACGCAAAGAAGATGAGGCCGCCAATCCAGACGACCAGCGACAGCAGCATGAGGAAACGCAGGAAAGACATGACGCAGGAATTATAACCTTGCAGAATAGTACCGAGTACCGAGTACCGAGTACCGAGTGCTGAGTGCTGAGTGCTGAGAACTGAGAACTGAGAACTGAGAACTGATCCTCTACATCGGCACAGCCACGTTCTCGACGATCTCGCGCAGTACTTGATCAGCCTGCTCGGATTTTTTCAGGGTCGAGGCGTAGCCTCCGTTGACCACTACACGGTGAGCGAATACGGGAACGGCGAGCGGCTTGAAGTCTTCGGGAGTACAGAAGCTGCGGCCGTCGAGGAAGGCCATGGCTTGCGCCGCGCGGTAAAGCGCTTGCGCTCCGCGCGGCGATACTCCAAGCGAGAGATACTCCGACTCGCGTGTCCGCTTTACGATTTCGAGTGCGTAGGTCACCAGCGATTCATCCACGCGAATGCGCTTCACGGCCTCCTGCATTTCGAGCACGTCAGCGCCCGTTAGCACCGGCCGCAATTCCTGCAAAACTCCCGCTCCTGCTTCGGAGCGCAGAATCTCGCGCTCGGCTGCGGCTTCGGGATAACCCATGCGCACCCGCATCAGGAAGCGGTCGAGTTGTGATTCAGGCAAAGGATATGTCCCGTGATGCTCCACCGGATTCTGCGTGGCGATCACTAGAAACGGTTGCGGCAGTTCGTAGGAGTGCGCGTCGACTGTGACCTGACCTTCGTTCATGGCCTCGAGCAACGCGGATTGCGTCTTCGGCGTGGTGCGGTTGATTTCGTCGGCCAGCAGCACGTTGGCGAAGACGGGGCCGCGCTTGAACTCGAATTCCTGCTCCAAAGAGGAGTACACCGAGATGCCGAGCACGTCAGAAGGCAGCATGTCGCTGGTGAACTGCACGCGCTGGAAGGTGCAATCGATGGCGCGGGCGAGGGCTTGTCCCAGCGTGGTCTTCCCGACTCCGGGGACGCCTTCGATCAACAGGTGTCCGCGGGCGAAGATGCTGACCAGCGCCAGCCGGACGACGTCGTCTTTGCCGCGAATGACGCGGCGAAGAGCTTTTTCCAGTTCGGAAGCCTTGTGAGATACGGCAATTGCGGTCTCTGGGGACATTGGTTGGATTTTACTATCTGTCGTCGCGGCGGCGGAGTTACCGATGTCACTGGTCTTCAGCTTCTAGCTATCAGCTTCTAGCTATCAGCTGTCAGCTATCAGCTATCAGCTTTCAGTCAATCCGTTCGGCCTCGAATCTAGAACGCGAGCACGAGCCGGTCTTGCGGCACGGGTTAACTGAGAGCTGATAGCTGAGAGCGTTACTGCGTAAACTCCGCGGGGCGCCCCGTTAGGCGCTCGATGCGCTTGGCGATCGGGGGATGAGTGGAGAATAAATTTCCAAAGTTTACGCCGAGCAGGGGCTGGATGATGAAAAGGTGCGCGGTCGAGGGCGTGGCCTGCATGGGCATGCGGCGCGAGTAGGTGTCAAGCTTTTGCAGGGCGCTGGCCAGGGCGTAGGGATTGCCGGTGAAGTGAGCGCCGGTGGCGTCGGCCTGGTACTCGCGCGAACGCGACACGGCGAGCTGAATCAGGGTGGCGGCGATAGGCGCAACGATCAGCATGAACAATGCTGAGAGGCCTCCGCCGCGGCGGTCACGGTCGCCTCCGCCCATGCCGCCGAAAATCAAGGCGAAGCGTCCAATGCTGGCCAGCATAGTGATCGCACCTGCGATGGTGGCGGCTACGGAGCTGATCAGTATGTCGCGGTTATTTACATGGCCCAGTTCGTGGGCCAGCACGCCTTCCAGTTCTTCGTCCGTCAGTAAACCCAAAATCCCGTGGGTCACGGCTACTGAGGCGTGGCTGGGGTTGCGTCCCGTGGCGAAGGCGTTCGGCGACTCGGTCGGGATGACATAAATCTTCGGCATGGGGATGCCGATCTTCTGGGTGAGGCGCTCGACGATCTCGTAGGCGCGCGGAAGTTGTTCGCGCGTGACCGGCTGGGCGCGGTAGATCGAGAGAGCGATCTTGTCGGAGAAGAAATAGGCGACGAAGTTCATCACGGCGGCGAAGGCCAGTGCCAGCAGCATCCCATTCTGGCCGCCGAAATAGCGGCCAAAGAACATCAGCAGCAGCGTAAGTGCGGTCAGCAGGAACGCAGTCTTGAAAGTGTTTCCCATAATCGGAATCTCAGCTATTTGATGTTACGCCTTGCCGGGAGATGCAGTTCGATCCGTTCTGGGAATTTGCTTTCGACCGAGATATACCCCCCTCCCCCTCGATCTATTGGAATCATGGTGTTAGCGCGAAATTGGTGGAATGATCTCTTCGAATCAATCGCTTGCGGGCAAAATCTTGAAAACATGATAGTTCCTGTCTTGCTATGCGAACGATCCCGCAGCTTCCTCCCGGCGATGATCGGCGAAACCGGCTGTGGAGGGCAAGGTCAGATGTCACACCTTGGAGTATTGTTTGTAGTCGCTCTTGTCGGCTGAAGGCAACCGCTGCTAGACAGAAAGGTGTCGCTCTATGTCCAGGGTCGTGGCTGTTGTGGTTCTGTCGCTGTATTTCTCCCAAGCAACCGCCGACCTGCCTCAGGCGTCGCCGGAGTCCGCGGGTCAGGTCCATCCTCAGACAGTCGAGGCTCAGACAGCCGAGACTCAGAAACAGGCCTGGAAAATTCTTGGGGAAGGCATGCACGGCAACATGGACAAGCGCGCGAACGCGATTCAGGCGCTGGGTCTGGATTCCGGAGACCCGGAGGCGGTGCGATTGGCGGAAGACGGGCTGGGAGATAAGGAACCCTCGGTGCGGGGCGCGGCTGCGAAAGCGCTGGGCGCGCTTGGTTCCCCCGATTCCATCCCCAAGTTGCAAAATTCGCTGAATGATAAGGACATCTCGGTCGCGCTGGCTGCGGGTCACGCTCTGATTCAACTCAAGAGCAACTCCGGATATGAGGTCTATTATTCCCTGGTGGCTGGGACACGGAAGGGCGGCGGAACATCTCCTGTTGCTGGAGAATTGAATCAGATGAAAACTCCGGCGCGGGCCATCGCGTTTGCGTTTGACCAGGGGGTTGGTTTTCTGCCTTACGGAGGATACGGAATGGAGGCCTACCACGCATGGAGGAAAAGAAGCACAGCGCCGACGCGGGCTGCTGCGGCGCGGGAATTGGCCAAAGACCCGGACCCGCGTACCGGCCGGGCGCTGGCGAAGGCAGTGTCTGACAAGGACTGGAGAGTGCGAGCGGCGGCAGTGGAGGCCGTTGCCAAGCGCGGGGATTCGGCCTTGCTGGCTGACATTTTGCCGGCGATGTCAGATAAGAAGGACATTGTGCGTTATTCGGCCGCTGCTGCGGTTCTTCTGTTGAGCCGGAGCGCGCAAGGAAAGGGGAGCCTGTCACACTGAGGCAGCTGGCGCGGGATTGGGCTGAAGAAGCGCCACTTCTCGCAAAAGGCACAGGAAGCGGGGCACCCGCCAAGACGAGAAATGGAAATGCGCTGCGGGGACTGTAGTGGCGCGGGCGGGTAAGGGGTCCCTTCGGCTTCGCTCCGGGTAGGCTCTTCGACTCCGCAAACCGATTCGCCGGGCGAATCGGTTTGCTGCGCTCAGGATGACAGTCCTGATCGGCTTCGATCTTCTGCAATAGTGGGCGCGAACGTGCAGTCCGGTGAGTCGAAAGACAAAGTCTAAGGCAGCGGGCAGGAGTGCCCGCTCCACACAAGCTAGGGTTTTCTTTTGGTTCGCGGTCGGAACAGCGGGGAGCCCCAAGTGCCAGCAGCCAGGAGGGCTCCGAAGAGAACTACTGCGTCGATGCTGGAGCGGCCCTCGGGCGACCAGTAGACGTCTTTCAGGTTTAGCCAGAGAGCGAATTCATCCAGCGTCAGGGCTGCGCCTACGCCGTAGAGGATGGACATCAGGCGGCTCAAGAATAGGGACGAATCGTCCTCGCCGGTGCCGATGTCGGCCAGCCATCCGTAGCCCACGCCCAGCAGGATAATGATACCGAAGACCAGGTGATGAATGTGGCGGCCTCCCTGCTCGATGAAATGGAAGGGCGGAATGTGATGCAGGACGGCGAAGACCACCGCGCGGACTCCGGCGAACGTCAGGAAGAAGCTTACGGAAGCCACGAAGAGACGGCGGTGCGGGCGGTCGGGGATGCGTTCGTGGATCGCCTTGCCGAGGGACGTGCCGTAGGACAAGAGCAAAAGGAACGCCGTAACCGCGATCGCTAGCAGAAGTATGAACCAGGTGTAGGCCATGGGGTATTAGACCGCATTTCGTGGGCTTGAAACGAGCGCCTGTGCGGCTCCCAAGTGCATAGGTCCCTTCGGCAGGCTCAGGGCAAGCTCTTCGCGTGGTAGCTCTCGGCCTCGGATGAGCGCGTGGGGCTCAGGATGACAGAGCGAATGGAGCTTACGCTTTTTGGGCTTCGCGTTTCAGGGCTCGCTCGAGGGTTTGGTCGAGGGCGGACTTGGCTTTCTCGTATTCTGCTTGGGAGATTTTGCCCTGGCGGCGTTCGACTTCCAGTTGGAAGAGCTCTTCTTTTAATCCTTCAAGCAGCATCGAGGTGGGGCGCGCCCGGCTGTGCGTTTCAGCGGGAGCGTAATCGTCTTCGAGTGTGATAGCTGACGCGGAAGAACCTGGCGTTTGGCGGGCCAGAGCGCGGGCTGCGGATTGTTGGCGCACGGCCACGTAAACTCCGCCTGCGATCAAGGCGAAGGCGATGCTGGAAAGTATCCACCAGCGGTATTTCTGTAGAGGGTCGGGAGCGTCGATGGGAGGGCCAAGTCCGCCGCCTGGGCGGTCGGTGGCTTGGGCGCCGGGGCTGGTCTGTGCGCCTTCCGAGCTTTGTCCTTGTCCCTGGCCTGGAGGGCCGGCTTCCTGGGACTCTTCGAGTGCGCCTTCGCCGGAGACTTTGAAGGCGAGGTTCTCTCCAGGCCTGGTGTTGGACGCTACTTCCATGATTGCGTCGGGCTCGGCGGGGTAGGTTCCAGATTTGTAACCGGTGGACTCGGCGGCTGCGGTGAAATGCATCGTCTTCGGAAGCATGACCACGAAGTGTTCCAGGGGATACACCGACTTGGGGTCGAGATTGGCGCTCCCGGTATAGGGAAGCTGGTAGGCCACTTCGAAGCGCGTGAGGCCGGGACGCAAGGGAAAGATGAAGGAGTAGCGGTTTTTCTCGCCTTCGGGCACGGGAGCGGTTTTCAGCGGGTTGCCGTTTTCGGTGGTGGCTGAGCCGGAATCTTCGATGATGTGGGCTCCATCGGGAATATAGAACTCGAGGTTGTGCTCGCTCATCTGGGTGCGCGGAGGATTGGACGTGTTCTGCACGCCGAATTCGCGAACTATCTCGATCTGACCCTGAGCGCTCTCGACGCGCAGGATGTCGGCGACTACCTGGATGCCGTCAATCTTTTTTCCGACATCGAAAACCTCCAGTTCGACCGAGGTGGTTCCGGGAGGGGCCATGCGGTGATAGGTGACGTCCTGATGAATGGCGCGGATGAGATGTGGGGACTGGGCATCGTCGAGCTTGAAGCTGAAGTGGCCCTGGGCGTCGGTTTTGGTGCGGCCGGCTTCTTCCATGCCTTGGCCGAGTTTGAGCAGGACGACTTCGTCTCCGGCGGCGGGCTTGTTGGTGGTGGAGTTCTTGACTGTGCCGGTTAGGGTTTGAGCGGAGGCTAGGGTGGTTAGAAAAAGGACGATGAGCGCCAGCAACGCTCGCCCGCAGGCTGGTGAGACGAACGCGAGAGCAGAGTGAGGAGAGGACTCCTTGCGAGGATGCTTGCCAGCGCCGGCTGGCGTGGGGTCCTTCGACTGCGTAAGTGCTTCGCTTCGCGGAGCAGTTACTTCGCTCAGGATGACAGTGCGATTTTGGTTCAAGATCGGGATCCTTTTTGAGGTGCGGGATTCTTTTCCAGGCGGGCGATCTCGGCCATGAGGGTCGCGGCTTCGTCCTGCAGGGAGGATTTCAGCGAGGCGAAGTCGGAGTCGGGAATTTTGCCGGCTTTGTATTCGAAGTTGAGATCGCGCAGGTTTTCGTAGACTGCGTCTTTGCGCTCGCGGAGATAGCCGGCGCGGGTTTTCTCCGGACCGAGGAAGAGTCTTCCGGGCAGGTAGAAAACATAAAAGATAGATCCGACAAAGAGCAGGCCGCAGAGGAAGAGTGTCATAGGTCGTTCTCCATCACAGATCAGTCTCCTTGCGAGCCTGGTCGCGGAACTGTTCGAGTTCGGCGCCGCGGGCGGGTTCGAGGCCGTCGGCGATGGCGGGGGCTGGGCGGTTCTTCCAGTCGCGAATCACCAGCACGATCAGGCCGAAGCCGAGAATCAGAACGACAGGAGGGATGATGTAGGCGGCGCGGTCGAAGCCTTTCATGGTTGGCGCGGCCAAGACCGTCGGCCCATATTTCTGGACGAAGCTTTGCTCGACCAGGCTGTCGCTGTCTCCGCGGGAGACCGCGGCCATGAGTTCGTTGCGCATGCCGTCGGAAGCGGGGCAGCCGACGTGGTTGCATTCCAGAAGAATCTGTTTGCAGCCGCAGATGCACATCATGCGGTGGCCGATTTCGTTGAAGCGGGTGGCTGGATCTCCGGCGCCGAGAAGGGTGAAGACGGCGAGGCAGAGCAGGAGGATCTGGGCCGCTTTCTGGCTGCGTTTTGCGAGCTTCGGTTTTGAGTTCGGGTGCGTCATCTACTCTTGTACTCGGAAGTCGTTCGCGAACAATCGCGGATGCTTCACCTGCCATGAACCAAAAGAACACGCGCAGCCAAAATGATTCCGGCGAGCACAATCAGCCCAATCGCTAGCAAGGCCATCCATAATCGCCTTGCATTCCGCCCCGACGCCAATACCTCGCCAGATAAAGAAACTTCGTCCTGGTCCGACAAAAGATCTAGAAAAGACTTCTTGTAGGATCTCCACAGGAGCAGAAAGGGGAGGCCGAAGACCACAGAATAAATCCCTACACATAGGACCAAGGCTCGAAGTAAATGCGCATACGAATCTAAAGATGCGTTATAGACATCGACCGACAAGCGAAGTGACAGCAGGTTGCCGAGGAAGAGGATTGCGAAATAGGCAAAGTAATACATTTTCAGGAACGATCTGATCTTGAGTTCTTCAGCGCCTGACCTTACAACATAGCCACGAGTGCCAAGAATTCCGGGAGAGACGACTATCCGGCCGGTTTTTGCGCTTCTGAAATTCGCACCTACAACCGAGTCAAGAACAGACATTTGTTATCAATCTCCTGTGGCCACGGGAGCAGGTTGTGCTCGCCCTCCCAGACGCGCCGGTGCTGGGACGCGTGCTGGCGCGGGGGCGTTCGGAACCAGGGCCAGAACTGTTCCGCCTAGCATGATCCAGACGCCCAACCAGATCCACATTACCAGTGCGTTCAGGTGCGCGCGCAGGATAGGATGACCGTTATCCTGATTGACTCCTTCGAATACCAGGTAGAGATCCTCGTTCAGAGTGGAGCGAATGTCAGGCATGGTCGAGGTCTGCTGGCTGGCATGGTAGAAACGGCGGACCGGGCTCATGGTATCGATCTGCTTGCCGTTTTTGTAGACGTCGAGAATCGCCCACTGGCTGAAATAGTTGGCGTTGTCATCCTCGGTCGAAGTGCGGCAGATGAGGGTGTAGGGGCCGATGGTCATCTGGTCGCCGTTCTTCATCTCCATTTCTTTGTCTTGATTGAAAGCGGACCCGGCGAAGCCGATGATGACCACCGCGACGCCGAAGTGGACGATGTAGCCGCCGTAGCGACGCGTGTTGCGGTGCGTGAGTTGCACCATAGAGGCGAACATGCCCTGGCCCGTGTGCTTGGCGATGACGCGGCCGCCGCGGTAGAACTCGCTGGCCACGGTGAGCGTCACGAGAACCGCGAGCGCAATGGCCATCAGCGAATAGAAGTTGGAGATGTCCCTCCAGGGTTTGAGGCCGAAGGCTGAGCCCCAACTTTGCGGCGTGAGCATCAGGAAGATGGCGACCGCGATGGCGCCGATGGCCGGCCACAGGAAGTTACGCTTCAGGCTTTCGAGGGAGGTCTTGCGCCAGGCCAGCAGCGGGCCGACGGCAGTGAGTATCAGAAGCAGCAGGGCCACTGGGATGGCGACGCGGTTGTAGAACGGCGCGCCTACCGTCACCTGATTGCCCTGCACGAGTTCGGAAATCTTCGGAAACCAGGTTCCCCACAGGACGGTGAAGCAGAGTAGAACGAACAGCAGATTGTTGAAGAGGAAGCTCGACTCACGCGAGACCAGCGATTCGAGCTTATGTTCGCTTTTAAGGTGAGACTTGTTCTTGAAGAAAAAGAATGTAAACACGGCGAGGGTGATCAGGAGGAACCAGCCAAACCATTCGCCGATAGACGATTGCGCGAAGGCGTGGACGGAACTGATGATTCCGCTGCGGGTCAGGAAGGTTCCGAGGATGGCCAGCCAGAAGGTGGCGAAGACCAGCCACATGTTCCACATTTTCAGCATGCCGCGTTTTTCCTGCATCATTACGGAGTGCAGGAAGGCGGTGCCGGTTAGCCAGGGCATGAGCGAAGCGTTCTCGACGGGGTCCCATCCCCAGTAGCCGCCCCAGCCGAGGACAGAATAGGCCCAATGTGCGCCTAGAAAAACCCCGCAGGTGAGGAAAGCCCAGGTGACCATGGTCCAGCGGCGGGTGATGTTGATCCACTTCTCGCCAGGATACTTCATGATCAGCGCGCCCAGCGCGAAGGCGAAGGGGACGGTGAAGCCGACGTAGCCGAGATAGAGCATGGGCGGGTGAATCACCATCTCGGGATACTGCAGCAGCGGATTCAGGCCGCTGCCATCAGCGCGGAGCGGGCCTGCGAGAATGCCGAAGGGATTGGCGGCGAAGTTGACCAGCAGCAGAAAGAAGATCTGGACGCCGGCCAGAACGACCGAGGCATAGGCGAAGAGGCGCGGATCAGTTTTGTAACGCAAGCGCAGGACGAACCCGTAGGCCGCGAGCAAGAGCGACCAAAACAGCAGCGAGCCCTCCTGGCCCGACCACAACACGGCGAACTTATAAGGAACGGAGAGATCGCGATTGCTATGGTGGAAGATATAGGCGATGGTGAAGTTGTCCTGGAAGGCGCAGACGACGAGGACGAAGGCAGCGAGAAAGACTGCGGCGAAGGTGGCGACGCCGGCGCGGCGGGCGGTCTCGCCGATGCGTTCGGAACCTCGGCGCAGCGTCGCAACCAGCCAGTTTCCTTCTGGAGAAAGCGCGGCGCTGGCGCGATAAGCGGCCCCAGCCCCCGGCGTCGCGGCCAGTGCAGAAGTTTGGTTCTGAAAAACTAGGGCGATGATCCCGGCGAGGAATGAATAAACGCTCAGGGCCAAAGCGAGAAGAAGCGCGAAACTCCCAATTTCCGCCATGGTAGGGGAACCCCGAGTATTTTTTCAGAAATGTCCCTTCGAGGCAACCGCGAAGGGACAAGCGGCGGCTAAATTGCGCCGCCGCATGTCTTGACAGGACCCGGCTACGCGCTCTGCTGCTGACGATAGCGCTGCCTTACTTCACGTTCGGCGGTGAGCCAGTCCTCGGCTTCGCTGCCGGACGCGGTTCCGCGCTGCTGGTAGAGTTCATAGGCGCGGCGCCGGATCTCGTCTTCCAAATTGATGGGGATCGGGGGTGCGGCGTTCTTTCGGGGTTCGCTCCTCACGACTTCCATCTTTCGGGGTTCGGGCGCATTTTTGACTTCTGCCGCTGCAACTTCGGCGGGCGTGGCTCCATCCACGGCTGCCTTCACTTCGGGCAGACTGCTGTTATCGGTTTGGTTCTGACTCGGATTCGTACGATTTGCCTTGCTACCGGGCGTAAATTTTGACCTTGCCATAATCGGATACTCCTTACATATACCTAAATTTAGGAATGAATCGAACTGTTGAACGAACCACATACACTTGTCCCGCAACGTTTAGGAAAACATTGAAATTTGTGGCAGAAGTAACCCTATTATAGACCTCCGGAGCCTGTGGAAACCTGCTTGGCCAAGAAATTCGCAGACGGTTGTGGTTCTCGGCCGGAACCGCATTTACAAGCAAATGAAAACACCACTTGGAAAGGCAACTGCGATTACGGGCTTGCTCAGGCGATCCCGCTCTTAAAAAAATAGCCGCCCTTCATCGCCTGTCAGTGCGCGTCGCGACCATGGCCGCCAAATGGCTTTGTCGTTATGTTTTCAGTTTTTTCTCGATGCTGAATCCTAGTTTGCCGAGCACCTTTACAGCTCCGGTCTTCCCACCCTCGAAGTCACCCGAGCCGAGTTGTTGTCCCGTCGCGAACTCATAAGCGGCCCCCAAGATCGCCTTCGGCGGATAGCGGTGCCCATCCAAGACCAACTCGTAGGTCGTGGTAGGGGCGAAACCATGCTCAGAAAAGAACTGTTCTGGGCCTAGCCGGTCGTACTCGTGTATCGCGCGCAACACGTCACGACGGGTCACGCGATCCCATGCCACCATAGTGTTTTGTCCGTCCTTTCTATTTTCGCTATGCGGCTCAAGCGGAAAGAAACTGCTTGACGAGAACTGCGGTGTCGTCAGGGTTCTCTTCCGGAAAGAAGTGGCCGCCCTTCATTGCCTGGCCGTGCGCATGCGGCGCCCATTGCCGCCAAATGCCCAGCGGGCCTCCATCTTTTGCGTAGAAAGTGTCGAGCGGACCACCCCCCGCCCACAGATGCAGCATGGGACATTCGATTCGCCTTGACGCTTCCTTATCCGCGCGATCGTGTTCGACATCAATCGTTGCTGCCGCACGGTACTCTTCGCAGATGCCGTGAACGCGGGCCGGATCGCGATAGGTGGAGACATATTGTTCGAGAATCTCTGGCCCGAAGGAACCTTGGCCGAAGGGATTATGGAAGACGGCCTGAGGCGCACCGAGAAGATACTTCTCGGGAAGCGGCTCCTTCTGCGACAGCAAAATCCACGGCCAGTAAGTCTGCGCGAAGCGCGCATCGGAGCGGCTCCACGCTTCGAGGATGGGAATCACGTCGAACACGGCGAGTCGCTCCACTTTCTTCGGATGATCCAGGGCCAGGCGGTACGAGACGCGCCCTCCGCGGTCGTGGCCGATCAGCGTAAAGGTTCGAAAGCCGAGTTTGTCCATCACCTCAACTAATTCCTTTGCCATCGCCCGCTTGGAATAAGGAGAGTGGTCGTCAGCGGAAGCGGGTATCCCGCTGCCGCCGTAGGCGCGCAGGTCAACGCAAATCACGGTGTGATTGTCGGCAAGCTTCGGTGCCAGGAATCGCCACATCAGGCTGGTGCGCGGGAAGCCATGCACCATGAGCATGGGCGGTCCTTTTCCGTACCGGCGCACGAAAATCGTGTTTCCTGAAACCTTGACAAGAGACGACTCGAAAGAAACCTGGCCAGCCATACTTCCTCCAGTTTTATTTGAGTTCGGTGATCGTCCCGCTTTGGCGAAGGAATGCTCCAGCAGGGCACCAAGAGATGCGGCTGTGAGGCCACCAAGAAAAGTGCGACGCTCCAATGCTCCTCCTAACTCTGGTCCTAACTCTGCTCCTAGACGCTCTTGATCTCGCCGCCGTCCATGCGCACAGAAGCGCCGGTCATCCACTTCGCCGCCGGTGACACCAGATAGCCCATAAGATCGGCGATCTCTTCCGGCTTGAAATCGCGCGCGAGCCGGATGCATGTGGCTCGTCCTATGCCCGAACTTGCGCCGGTAACGATGGCGACCGATTTAGCGGCCATATCACTGACTTCTCCTTCGTAGGTGAATCAGAAATTAAATTGGTAATGTCATCTGGTTGCCGGCCCTAGGACGAGAGGGTTTCGCGCGCGGCCTCCAGGATTATGTTGATCACAAGTTTTGGCTGCGTGTACATCGGGCTGTGGTCGACAGGATAAGAATGGATTTTCGCGCGCATACGGTCGGCCATGAAATGCTGCGTCTTCGGATTGACCATGCGATCCTCTTCGGCGATCAGGAACCAGGACGGTTTTACTTTCCATGCCGGCGTCGGGGCCGCCTCCTGAATGCACTGAACCGCGATCGGCCGCTGCACTGCCTGTGCGATGCTTGTTTGTTCCGCAGAGGCCTTGTGGGCAACTGCACGGCGGAAGCCACCGTCCGGAATCCATATAAAGCCGTGCGGATCGGGAGCCAACTTCGGCGATTCCGGGGGCTTTGGGTCACGATAGAAGACCTGGGCCACGGTCTCGCCTTCATCCGGGGCAAGCGCGGCGATGTAGACCAGAGACTTGATGCGGTCTTCCCGCACGGCGGCGATGACGGCGCCGGAGTAGGCGTGTCCCACCAGGACCACCGGGCCGCTGGTTCGTTCCAGTGCCTGACTCAAAGCGGTGGCGTCGTTGGTTAAGGACGTCATCGGGATTGGCGCGCAGATGATATGAAGACCGCGCGCTTCCAAAGGCAGAATGATGTTTCTCCAACAGGAGCCGTCGGCCCACGCTCCGTGCACCAGAATGATGGTTGAGTTCGGGGGAAATCTACTTGTCTTAGGAGCGTGGGAATTTGCCGTCGCTGGTGGTCCGCTGTGTCGAATAAGAGACCGCGATCAGCGCTGTTTTGGCCGAGCCGACGGAATCCCTCTTCCAACTGCTACCGCGCTCGCGCTCGACAGCTCCGGCAATTTCTGGATTTCTGGTAATCAAGGGCTCTGCAAGTGGAAGATCGGAAGTCAGTCGGTATACTTCCATCGAAATCTGGCGGAGCGCGGCTATTTGATGGGGGTTCGTGGGTTGTCCGTGTTTAACGATAGTCATGTGTGGATTGGATTGCAGCAATCCGACGGGAATATTCAGCTTGAGGAATTCAACCATGGGAAATGGTTGGCGCATCCCTTACCTATGGCGCAAGGTCCTCCTCCGAGTACGAATCGACTCTTTCGCGATCGACAGGGTGCGCTGTGGATTGCGACAGCGAGCGACGGGATCTATCGGATAGTTGGCGACAAAACGGACCACTTCTCAAACGCAGATGGCTTGTCGAGTGACTCCGTCGGGAGATTCTTTGAGGATCGCGAGGGCACCCTCTGGGTTGCGACCACCAAAGGAATTGATAGCTTTCGCGACCTGCCCGTCGTGAGTTACTCGATAAAGGAGGGCCTGGTATCCGACAGCGTGAGCACTGTTCTTGCATCGCATAACGGCGGTGTGTGGATTGGCGGCGCCGAGGCGCTCAGTTTCCTCAGGCAGGACAAGCTTTCAGTCATCCGCACAAATCATGGTTTGCCAGGGCGCGATATCACCACGATGTCTGAGGACGGCCGCGGTCGACTGTGGATTGGAGTGGACAGCAGCCTGTCTGTTCTCGATCATGGGCACTTTTTCCAAATTCACGAACCCGACGGGAACTCGCTCGGCATCGTTCTTGGAATCGCAGAGGACGCCGCAGGCAACGAATGGGCTATGACGAGCAGCAAAGTGTTCCGGATCGAGAACCTTATAGTTCGAGAGCAAATCAGTCTGCCACAAAAATGTTCCTCGATTGCGGGCGATTCCAAAGAAGGAGTTTGGCTGGGTTGCGCCAACGGCGATCTGATCCACTACCACGGCGATCGCTCAGAAACGTTCCCCGGAGTGACAGCTACTAACATACGGCAGTTGCTGCCGGAGCCTGGCGGCGGTTTGTGGGCTGTCGCCGAGGACGCGCTCGTCTGGTGGAAGGACAACAAAAGCGCAAGGATCACGACGCGGAACGGATTGCCTTGCGATGAATTGTATGCAGCCGTAAAAGACGATGCTGGTTCGCTCTGGCTATATGCGCGATGCGGACTCTTTTCTGTGGCTGCATCAGACTTGATCCGGTGGCAGCAGAATCCATCTTTAAAGGTCAAGGTTGAGACGCTCGACGTCTACTCGGGCGCGCAGCCGGGAGTTACTCCCTTGCAGCCACAAGCCACTCGTTCGCTCGATGGCCGTCTCTGGTTCGCCAACAACAACGTTCTGCAAACCTTTGATCCGCACGTGTGGAGAAGGAATAAGCTGCCACCCAACGTGTTGGTGGAGCGGGTTACCGCTAATGGTATCAATTACCCGATTCGAGGGGACTTGAAACTTCCAGCTCTCGTCCGCAACCTCGACATCGATTACACAGCCTTGAGTCTCGTCGTTCCCCAGAAAGTCCGATTCCGCTACAAACTTGAAGGAAGAGACACAGTATGGCAGGAAGCCGGAGTTCGCCGTCAGGCCTTTTACACTGACCTGCCACCTGGGAATTATCGCTTTCATGTAATCGCGTGCAACAACGACGGGGTCTGGAATGAAGCTGGAGCAGATCTCGCATTTACAGTCCCACCTTCATTTACGCAGGGAGCGGGGTTCAAAGCGATCTGCCTGCTTGGCTTGGGAGCTTTGGTTTATTCGGCATATCTGCTCCGAGTCAGGCAAGTGACGAGACTATTGCGCACGCGCATGTACGAGCGGCTGGCAGAGCGGGAGCGGATCGCAAGGGACTTGCATGACACGTTCTTCCAGGGAATCCAAGGTCTGCTATTGCGTTTTCATACGGCGACTTCTCAGCTCAACAAAGAAGACCCCGCGCGGCGAATCTTTGAGGAAACCCTGAAGCAGTCGGACCAGGTGATGCTCGAAGGGCGCGAACTGGTGCTGGATTTGCGGGCAACGGTTTCCGAACCATCGGATTTGCCGACAGCATTGGCGGATTTTGGCGAGGCAATGCGCCAGGGTGGTTCGTCCGACTTCAGAGTCGTCCTCAATGGGTCGGTTCGTTCTCTGCATCCCATAGTCTTCGAGGAACTATTCAAGATTGGTAAGGAGGCGCTGAGCAACGCCTTTCGACATTCTGGCGCGCACTCAATTGAAGCCGAACTCAACTACGAGCGGAGTGAATTGCGCATACGGATCCGGGATGACGGCGCGGGAATTGACTCTGCCATTCTCCGGCAGGGACATAAGGAAGGACATTTTGGAATGCCTGGAATGAGAGAGCGCGCACAGAAAATTGGGGCGCACCTGGATGTTTGGAGCCGGCAAGGGGCAGGCACCGAGGTTGAGTTGCGAGTCGCAGCCCGCATTGCATACGCTTCAGAACCGAATCGCTTCTGGTTAGGGAAGCTGCGGCGACTGTGGAAAGGCACCAAAGAAGGGGATTCTGCGGACGAGAAAACAAGCGTAGCCACCTAAGAACTTAGCCACGAAGTTGAATTGCCAGTCTACATATCGAGGAAACCGCGCTTTAGAGCAATCATGACGGCATGTGTGCGATCGCTAGCGTTCAGCTTGGAGAGAATACTTTTCAAATGATTCTTGACTGTGTATTCGGAAATTTTCAGATCAGAAGCGATGATCTTGTTGGAGTCGCCATTGGCCACGCCCCGAAGCACATCGAGTTCACGAGTCGTAATCGAATCATCGGCCGCATGTTCGGCGATTTGTTGCGCGATCTCCGGGGGAATCCGTTTATGGCCCCGGTGAACTAAACGAATCGTCTCGACTAATTCCGTTCGCAGCAAGTTCTTTAGCAGGTAGCCAACCGCTCCGGCTTTGAACGCCCGAACCGCTTGCACATCACCGGCGGAAGTGGTCAGCACGACGATTTTCGCCTGTGGAAATTGTTGGTGAATGGAAGCGATCGCTGCGATGCCATTCACCTTGGGCATGCGTATATCCATTAATGTGACGTCGGGATGGTGTTTGCGAAAAAGCGCCACGGCTTCATCTCCATCGGAGGCCTGAGCAACAACACGCATGTCCTTTTGTGCATTGATCTCACCCACGATGCCGGCCATCATTAAAGGGTGATCATCTACAGCCATTACCTCGATGACATGAGTTTCAGTCATGCCGAACCCCCTCAACGTCCTTTGTATCGCTATGATACGTCCGTTCAGCCAACTCAGCCCCCCTCTAAAGGGCTAGTGGATATTGCCTCTATCTGGGATTCCGGCACAATCGTGCTGCGCTTATCGTAGGGTGGTGCAAAGACTGTTTTCAATGTTCCCCGCGGGCGCCGCAGGCTGGGGACTGCTGCTTTTGCGCGTGTGCGCCGCGGGTATGCTAGTTCACGACGCCACAGATGCAACGGTTTCAATTCACATCTGGGGGATGGCCGGATTAGGCGTCCTTGCCGGAGCGTTCTGCCTTGGCGCACTCACTCCAATCAGTTGCAGCCTCTCTGCATTGATACAGGCAATTATGCTGGTGCTGGCGCACGAATCAGATCCGTTTCAATTTGTTTTCTCCTTCTGCGTTACTGCCGCTCTCTTCCTCTTGGGACCGGGAGCATTTTCGGTTGATTCCCGTTTGTTCGGCCGTCGCCTCATTGTCCACTCGAGTTCGAAGTAGGTCTGCGGTCGCAACCAACATTTCGACGGTTGGTTCCCCATCCTCAGCGCCTACTATCCCCGCAACGCCAGCGAAGTGCGGCTAGAGCCCCGTGGCTCGAACGAGCCATCCTCGCCCCGCTCTATTTAGGCTTACGTCTTTCTGCAGCAGTCTTTACTGTTTTCTCAGCGCCGGATGGGTTCCTTGGTCTGAAGAGATCCGGCCGATTTTGAGAAGCACAAGCGATTCTCGTTTTTCAGGGGGATCTAATGGCGACCGCATCTTTTCCGACGACCAGCACAACCAGAAACCTTAGCCATTTTCAGCGGCAATACGAGGAGTTTTCTGCTGCAGAAATCGTGCCGATAAACGAAGGAAGCAGAGTGCGATTAGAAGAACAGGTCAAAGACGAAACGGCCTTCAAAGGAATTATCGGCAGTAGCTCTTTTCTGAAACTTGCACTCGCCGAAGTCGAGCGAGTGGCGCCGACTGATTCCACCGTGCTGGTGCTCGGAGAAACCGGAACCGGGAAGGAATTAGTAGCCCGTGCCATTCACGACCTAAGCGCACGCAGCGGACGCCCGTTCGTGAAGGTGAATTGTGCAGCGATTCCATTTGATCTTCTAGAAAGCGAACTGTTTGGACATGAGAAAGGTGCGTTCACCGGAGCGATCGCCCAAAAAATTGGCCGCTTTGAAATGGCGGATACCGGGACTCTCTTTCTTGACGAGATCGGAGACCTGCCACTGGCGCTCCAACCTAAACTTCTTCGCGTTTTGCAAGAGCAGGAGTTCGAGCGCCTCGGGAGCGGCCGGACGCATCGCATCAATGTCCGGCTGGTGGCGGCTACACATCGAGAACTGACCGGGATGGTTGCGCGAGGAGAATTTCGCAGCGATCTCTATTACCGCCTGAACGTATTTCCCGTTGAGCTGCCGCCGTTGCGAAAGCGGCCTGAAGACATTCCTCAGTTGATTTCCTATTTTGTGAACAATCTCGGTCGTCGGATGGGCAAGCCGATTCGGTTCATAGCTCCAGAAACGATCGCTGCTTTCACTTCTTATTCCTGGCCAGGAAACGTGCGCGAACTTCAAAACCTGGTCGAACGCGCGGTCATCCGATCGTATGATGGCGAGCTTCCTAATCCGTTGCCGGTACTTCAGCGGGCGCCAGCGTGCCCGCAGAACGCGACGATCCCGAGCGCTGCTTCAGCAACGTTAAGCGATTGCATGCGATCCATAATCTTACGGACATTAGAAGAGACGGGCTGGATGATCGGTGGACCCGAAGGGGCTGCAGCTCGATTGGGATTGCCAAGAACCAGCCTCATTTCGAAGATGAAGAAACTGGGGCTTGCGCGGCCAAGAACCACCAGTGTGCCGGCCCTTTCGTTCGGCGGACAGTAACACCCGGGGGCGGGCCATGCCACAACTGGCGGAGAACTGCGCAGGCTGATTGGCGTAAAAGTTTATTGTCGGACGCAAGGGAGCGCCGAAGGCGATCAAGTTCATTTTGATCCCGCCGCCGTATCACTCCTGGCTTGCATCGATTTAATGAGGTCGGCGGCCGAGGCTCCTTCGAGCGACAGTCCGTACCCTACTTCTCGCACAATGCGTTCCTTCAATGGATGAATGAAATGTATGCGTGTGTTGCGGCGCGTCACCTCTGGAGCCCTCAAGTAGAGCTCAGCTAGCTCGCGCGCGCGACTGAGCGCTTTCCCGTTCGGCACCACTTCGGCAACCACTCCCCATTCATATGCGGTGCGTGCCGTCACGGGTTGTGGGTTCAGCAGGAAGGCCTCGGCCCGCCCTGCTCCCGCGCGATAACTCCATGTCGTAAAGATTCCGTCGCCGGGCACAATCCCTCCCGCGAAGTGGGGAACATCGTGGAAGGTCGCGCTCTCGGCAGCCACAATTACATTCGCGAGCAGCGCATATTCTGAGTGAATGTGGGCTCGCCCCTCGATAGCCGCGATCACTGGCACGCGCACGTTCGCCAGGTTCTCGAGAATCTGAACGCCTTCGTCATGAACCTGGCTCCAAATGGCGGGGTCGGCGACGTTACCGAAGGACGAAAAATCGATGCCCGGAATGAAGTCTCCGCCTGCGCCGGTCAGGATTACGATTTTGTTCGCTCGGTCCTGGGCGATTCTGTAAAAGGCCTCGACGAATTCTGTATGATCCGGTGCCGTGAAAGTAAACGGCCCGCCGTCGGTGTGAAATTCGGCAAGCAGCACCCCGCTGGTGTCTCGCGTCAGCTTCAGACTGCGGTAAGCGTCGAAGTAATTGCCGGCAGGTTGCATCAGATTTTCCTCTCTGCGTTTCCTTTCGGATCGAATCGTTCTCCGCATCTCTGCGAAGCTGCACCTACGTGGTCAGCATCCGCAACTGTTTGAGAGTTTCAGCAGGCTCGGTACGGATTGTGTAATCCGCGTTCACATCGGCTGCACGAATAATCCCTTGTTGATCGATCACGTACCTTGCTGGCATCGGCAATCGGTATTCCGGTTCATCGTTGAATCTGTCCAACGTGCTTCCGAAAGACTTGTAAAGATCGCGCAAGTAATCCGGCAGGGTAAAGACAAGCCGATACTCCTCAGCGATTTTCATGTGAAGGTCCGTCAGGATGTCATAGGTCAGGTTCAGCTTCTTGTGCAAAGCGCGCGTGTATTTTTCCAGTTCAGGAGTCAACACGACGATTTGCGCTCCCAACGCTCTGACATCGGAATGGATTTGCTGTAGAGCCTCCAGCTCCATGTTGCAATACGGTCACCAATGTCCTCGGAAGAAGCTGATCACCAGAAACCCGTCTCGGAGGAGGTCGGCTGAGGCAACCTGCACGTGATCTTGGTTGAATAAGGTGAAGCTGGGAGCGCGATCCCCAACCCGCAAGGCACGCTCTTCAATTCCCGCAGCTTTGAGCTCGGCCGTAGCGCGATGCATTTTCTCGATTGCTTCACGCGGCGCATTGTAGGGCGGGGCTCCGGATTCGAAGGATTTCTTGAACTCGTCCAGTCGTTCCTGAAGAATTGCCATTGTGTACTCCTTCTGCAAATTGACAACTAAGAATGATTGAACGCTCCGATAGACCCACTCACGCACCTACTTCGCGTACTTCGCCGCGATCATGGGACGAATGCATGCTGGATTCCATTTGGCGGTCTGCACATTCTCTCTTTTGTTTGCTCCCGGCCCTCTGGGTTGTCGGACTTGGACTGGTGCGGATCTGAAGTTCGTCGCAGGAGCGTCGTCGAGTCTTTCGGTCGTCACGGCTATTTCAGATCCCCCATACAACCGAGCTTCCGAAATACGCTCACTCTTGAAATTGCTACACGATGCTCATCGGAGGTTGTCCGCTTCATTTTGGCTATGTTCTTGCTCTTGCCAAAGAGAGTGCGATTGCACTCTCCGGGCGGAGGTGGTTACTGGGAACAACATTCGCGTTGCTCCATAAGTATAGATGCTCTAGAGGTGGGGGCGGCTGTTGATAGGAGATCTGTAGTTTCTGGAGTGACCAGAGACGCGGGTATTTCGCACGGCAGGATGATCCAAAAGCTCGGTAACGGCATGCGAGCGGAATTGCGGCATGATCCCAAGCGCCATAGTCGACAACTACGAGGAGAAAAAACATGAAGAGCATTAATGCTGTCGTGAGCATCGGGGTGAGTCTGGTGGCAGAGGCTTTACTGTGCATAACGTTCGCCGCACCGGCTCAAGCGCAATTTCCGCCACCGCCGCCTTCTGTCGGCGCCACAGTACCCGCCACCTACTTCGGTCCCGTCCCTTCTGACGTACAGCGTGAGTACGTCGGCCCTTACCAGTTACTCAAGTCGGGCAAGATTGACTTGAAGGCTGAAACCATTACCATCCCGCTGTATCTGGGGAAAATGAAAGACGGCCGGAAGGTCTGGTACGTCCTCACCGATACTACGGACGCGGGGAATGCCGCAGCTTTGGGTTTGAACTACTCCGCTAAACTGAATTATGCCAAAGTTGGTCGAGCTACGCGGCACGCCACTCTCGAAAAGGACGGGACCCTTACCTTCGAAAGTGGAACCGTAGACTTCTCCCCCAAGAGACGCGTTGTACCTGGGGAGGCGCCGAATTATTTCCCCCCTAAGGTGGCAGAGCCGGGCTCAGTCGGCGATCAGGATTATTCTCCCCTGATATCGATTGATAACGCCGGCGGGGCTATTTATAACGCGCCCATCGTTGCCTTCAACGTGGAAGCCGGCCAGATCGACTTCTGCCAGGGAAATCCTGACTACTCTCTGGTGCATGACAAGGTGGTTCGCATCTGTCCAAAGGCCGAGACCGTAACTCTTGCGCTTACGCAGGGATTCAGTTTCGCGCGACCCGTGCTCTACCTGAGCTTAGATGCAAATGACGCGGTACCTGCCGCGCTAGAAGGAGCGACCCTGGCCCCTGCGCTGAAAGACATCACCGTTGGCCACGACGATGGCGCCTTCAGCGCCATCGAGAGAATCTTTCTCTTTGCCAACGGCCCTACCGGAAAAGACAATCCACAACGTCAGGGATTGGATAGCGCTCTTAGTGACGGGCTTTCGCCTTTGAACGTGCTGGGAGGCATTCCCACGGTTGCCACCGATTACAGTCCGCTATGGGACTTGAACCTTGGGGTGTGGACGAAGCAGTCGATCGATAAAGGCTACCGCTCAAGACTGCTGGGAGAGTTCCAAATCCTCGACTTCGCCGAGAAAGGTTTCATCACCGGGCCGAACGGAGGCGCATTTGGATCCACGGGTCTGATTGTGAACTGTCCGATCGTTTGGCGCTTTCTGTAGACAAGTTCCCACCAATTGGGCCGATCCGGCAAGAGCTGGCCGGATCGGCTCGGTTTGAGACTTGATTGCCGGGCGATTGGAGGTTAGACAAATGACGACACCGTCGTGGAAGCTCGCCCTCGGACTCGCGCTCGCTTTGATAACGTCCTGCTATTCCATCCGGGCGGCAGCGCAGGCCAGCCGTGGAGGCGCCCGCTCGGCTCAGATTACCGCATCTGCGAAGAACTTAGATCCTGCCGATTGGGAACCAATCCTGCTGGAATCCGCTGGTGCCAATGATGTGCCATCGCCGAAGCCAGTCGACTCGAAAGATGTGCGACTGGAACTTGTACAACTCCGCGAAGCGCTGCAATCCATCACGCCGCACCGGCGCAGCCTGGTTAATAAATGGGTTGTAACGAATCAGGGAAGGGTGTGGCGTCAGGTTCTCGACCAGCTGACGCTACACAATCTCGGCGGGGCTCCATCCTCTCTTCGGCTCTACGCTGCCCTGCATATTGCAATTTCCGATGCGGAGGTGGCGGCGCGAAATCGGCAACGAGCCTACCGCAGACCTCATCCCGGCGAACTTGACCCCGGCATTCATTCTCTTGTCGCGAGCTTAAGTCCGTACGCTTATCCCTCCGACGTGGCCGCGGAAACCGGTGCTGCGGAGCGCATTTTGTTATTCGTGAGGCCAGAAGCTGCCGGCCAAATCGACGCCCTGGTGGATGAATCGATGCGGGCTCTTGAAAGTTCAGGGCTTTATCTGAAGAGCGACTGCGATGCAGGGCGTCATCTCGGCTACCTCGTTGCCGAGGAAGTGCTTTCGGTACTTGCCCAAGACCGGCGCCCCAATCAACTGGTCTTCGCGAAGGAGATGCCCTGGGAGCAGCCTGCCGCGCCGGAAACGATACGGCTCGGTTCTCGATATCAACTCGCGCATTCCGAATACGATGACTCGGTAAAGTGGACGGCTCCTCTCCTGCGGCAAGGCGTCACGTACGGGGACTTGCCGCCCTGGAACCAGGCTTTGCCCGTGGACCCAACTGCTGGCAGTTGGCACCCGCTGATTCTGGAAAGCGCAGATCTGTTTCATGCTCCGCCGCCCCCAGCGAACAGTTCCGCCCAAACCATGCACGAGATGGAGGAGATTGTTGCCGCGCTGAACAACCGCAGCTGCTACACAGACTTCGTCGTCTTCAAGTGGGCGAACGAACAGCCCGGTCGCTGGGCCGCCGAGATCATGGATGAACTCATGAGGCGGTACGATTGGGATGCTCCGAAAACCGCGCGTGCGGAGGCGATTCTCTATGCCGCGATGTACGATTCACTGCTTACGACATGGCATGAGAAGTTTCGTTATCTTCGCCCGCGGCCCGCGCTCCTCGAAGCCGGGCTTCCAACCGTCATTCTCACGCCCAAGCACCCTTCGTACCCGGCCGGGCACGGAACCTATGTAGGCGCCGGTTTTGCCGTGCTGCAAGAGTTTTTTCCCGATGAGCGCTCGGAATACGAATATCTGATTCCGGAGGTCAACAACGCACGGGTGTGGGCGGGCGTTCACTTCCGCGATGACATGATTGCAGGAAACATAATCGGAGAGCAGGTTGCCGACGCAGTCATGGAAAAAGTCCATCTGGATGGTTCGCCCGGTGAGCGATCCAGGCGGGTGCTCGGCCAACCACTGGTAACGTCTGCTTTCTTCGGCGACGGCGGGCCAAAGTATCACTGATGCGTGGTTTCTGTGAAGCGTCGAGCCGGAATTTGCTCAGATATATCGCCGCCTCGGGAGCGAAGTCACGACATCGACGGATCTCGGAGCAAAGTCAGTTGCTTAGTCGGTAAATTCAAATAGGCCATGCCGCGTAGATCGAGGAAAGCGCGGTCCCCCGTGCTTACGAACCGAAGCAGCACGTGGTCGCACATGTCACACCGCGCAACGAGACCAGGACAATCCACATACAGATGAGCATCGGCAAAGCGTCTCTTTGCCCCGCAATTCGCACACTGTCCTTCGGCGGCGGTCAGATCCACACTAAATATCCTGCTTAGCTCGCCACCGGCCGCATTGCCGTCCAGATAACTGATATTTGCATTCATTTGCGTTCTCCTGTTGAACCGAAACGTTCTGTCCGGATCCTTTCGTGGTTGATCCCAGCCCCGATCAGGAGCTGGTTCGTGTGCTCGACAAATAATGTGGGGCCGCACACGTAACATGTTGGAGCAAGATGGGAAGGCCAGACGTTCTCTGAGACCAGCTGTGCGTCGATGCGGCCGGGAACCCGCGGCCAATCCTTGGGGCTGATTCGAGTGAACGCATAGGTCAAACCCACGGAATCTCCTCGATTCGAGATGGCGTGAAGCTCGTCCCGGTAGAAAGCCGCGGCTGGTTCACGCACTGAATACAACAATCGAAACCGCGCATTGCTGCCGGATGCGAGACGCGAACGAATCATGGCCATGAGCGGAACGATGCCCGAGCCCCCAGCTATCAACTGTATCGGCTCAGGTTGGTCAACGCGCCAAACGAACCATTGACCGGTCGGCCCCCTCAACTCTAGTTCATCGCCGATTGCGACTTCTTGGGTCAGATACGGTGAGACTTCGCCGTTTTCGAGTCGCTCCACAGTGATTTCAATACGCTGATCAGAGGTCGGAGCAGAGGCAATCGAGTACGAACGAACCGCTGAGTAGCCGTCGGGGGCAGTCAGGCGAATGTCGATGTGTTGTCCGGCGACGTGACCCGGCCAATCTGCAACCATGAGCGCAATTGTCCGTGCCCTCGAGGTTTCATCGTGCAGCGCAACAATCTTGCCCGTACGCCAATTCACTCTTCCGAGTACCTCTGTTCCTGCCATGGGTCCCCATACAGGTGATAGCCAAGGCCTTCCCAAAAGCCAGGTTTATCGTGCGGCATTAACGTCAATCCTTTTACCCACTTGGCGCTCTTCCACAAATAAAGATGAGGAACCAGGAGCCGGGCAGGGCCGCCATGTTCAGCCGCTAGATCGCTGCCGTCGTACTTGAACACGATCCAAGCCTGCTTGTTCACAACATCCTTCACAGGGAGGTTGGTGGTGTAGTCCCCGTAGGAACGGAACATCGCGAAAGGCAGATCTGTCTTTACATTGGCAAGCAGTGTGTCGAGCGATACGCCTTCCCAGGGCGTGCCGAGTTTCGACCATCTTGTTACGCAATGCAAATCAACGGTCACCGTCTCCGTGGGCAGATTCCGAAAAGAGTTCCAATCCCAGCGCTGTAAGACGTTGCTGCCATCGTCGATCGTAAACTCCCAGCGGTCGTGCGAAATAGTAGGAGTTGGCCCGGCGGCCAAGACAGGAAAATCAGTGGTGAGGTACTGGCCAGGCGGGAGTTTGGCCTCCGCTGCGCCGCGTCGACCAGTGAAACCGCGCGAGATGATCGCCATAGCAACTCCTTAAACACCAACTGACCTGTGCTGATGCAGCCTTCCAAACCTCTCCACGAAGAAGCAATCGACGTTCCAAATCGATACAGGCACAAAACAAAACGACTGCCCCGCCGGACTGTTCCACACACAACCGCTGTCGAAATAGCGTCCCGTGTCTGAATCTCGACGAAAGTGTGCCGCTTCGTTATTTGAAGATCTACACCAGTCAGAAATGTAAGCAAGATTACACCCATCTGATGCAACCCGCGGGCCATCAATTCATCCAATTCCCGCACCAGCATTCCGGATTTCCAAAAGATTGAAGAACGTGAAGGAGACTCTATGAAAGCAAAGGATCCGCAGCCGGCCTCACCGAGGACTGTGAAATACGACGCTGTAGCCGTTGACGCACTCAGCATCGCTTATCGAGAAGCAGGAGACCCCCAAAATCCGAAGCTGGTGTTGCTGCATGGTTTTCCGGCCTCGTCGCATCAGTATCGCAATCTGATCCCGGCGCTGGCCGACAGATTTCATGTCATCGCACCGGATTACCCTGGATTTGGCAATAGCGACATGCCCGACCCGGCGAGCTTTGGTTATACGTTTGACCGACTCGCTGAAATCACGGCGAAATTCCTGAAGCAGAAGCGATTCGATCGCTACGGACTGTTCGTTCAAGACTATGGCGGCCCGGTTGGCTTCAGGATCGTGACAGCGAATCCGAATGCGCTCGAATGGCTGATTATCCAGAATACCAACGCCTATGAAGTCGGGTTCACGGAAGCATGGGGAGGGCTGCGCAATGCCCTGTGGAAAAACCGTACGCCAGAAACCGAAAAGGGCGTCTCAGGATTATTGGAGTTCGATACCATCAAGGCCGTGTACTTGCATGGCCATAAACGTCCTGAATTAATCAGTCCCGACAACTGGAACATGGACTTTCGCTTCATGGAGCGACCAAATGCCCGCCGTGTGCAAATGGACCTTTTCTATGACTACAGAACAAATGTTGGGCTGTATCCCAGGTGGCAGAGGTTTTTGCGCGATCACGAGCCGAAGACGCTGATCTTTTGGGGACAGGATGACATCTTCTTCACACGCGAGGGCGGAGAGGCGTATCTCAAAGACCTTCCTGCGGCCGAGATGCACCGTCTTAACTCCGGACATTTTGCGGTCGAGGACTGTCTGGGACCGATCGCCACAAACATTGTTCGGTTCTATGATGAGAAGGTAATGCCGGTTGCCCAGACGCCGGCCTCGCGAAAAGCGGGATAATCAAACAGCGATGGACATTTCAGATTCGATCAGACTTGTCTCTGTCAATTGCGGAGTTCCGCGCCAACTCCCATGGCATGGGAAGAGCGTGACCACTGCGATTTACAAAAAGCCGGTGAACGGCCGCGTCGCGCTGCGCACGCTCAATCTCGACGGGGATCGGCAGGCTGATCTCACTGTACACGGCGGCGCATCAAAAGCCGTTTATTGCTACCCGCTTGCGCATTACGAATATTGGAGGACGGAACTGCCGGATCGGGAGTTGCCGAGCGGCAGCTTTGGCGAGAACTTCACTGTCGATGGCTTGGTGGAAGACTCCGTCTACATTGGTGATCGGTTTGCCGTGGGTTCCGCGGAAGTCATGGTAACCGAACCACGGCTTCCATGCTACAAACTCGGGCTCAGATTTGAGTCCGACGAAATGGTAAAGCGATTCCTTGCCAGCCGCCGCACCGGGTTCTATCTCGCGGTCATCCGAGAAGGCGATGTCGGCGCTGGAGACAAGATGGTGATGACCGCTCGCGAGCCAGGCTCAGTGCCCCTGCCCTGGATCTTGCGACTATACGTGACCAAAAACTACAGCCGTGAAGACATTGCTGACGCGCAGCGAGTGTTGACCGCTCCGGGCTTGCCCGACAGTTGGAAGGAGTATTTCCGTGAGCGACTCACGCGCGTCAGCGCTTGAAATCAAGGCATGTTGAGAGACCAGTCCACAAGGAAGGATGCGGCGTTCCTGCGTCGCGTTGGGTCCAAGGCCAGCCGCGCCGTTGCCCGAGAGCGTCTTCGGAGACATTATTGTCCTGATCGTGTACGAGTCCTTTTCGTCGGTGAATCGCCGCCCGCTTCGGGTCGATTTTTCTACCAGGCAGATTCCGGACTCTACCGCGCTGTCAGGGAGACATTTCTTCAAGCCTTTCCGTCTCTTAGGAATAAGGAATTTCTAGATTCCTTTTGTTCGCTGGGGTGTTATCTCGTTGACCTTTGCGGTGAACCGGTCGACAACATGTCCCGCGACGCTCGCAAGCACGCCTGCAGCAGAGGAGAGACTCGCCTCGCTCAAAAAATTCGAACACTCCGCCCCAAGACAATCGTCACCGTGGTCCGATCGATTGGTACGAACGTAAAACGCGCGCAGCAACGAGCGGGCTGGTCAGGCTACCATCTTGAGCTTCCTTACCCGGGGCGTTGGCATCGACACCGCAGGAAATTCCGCCGGTTGCTGGTCCCGTTCCTGCGCCAAACCTTGGGCGAAATTAAACGTCACGGCCTCCGCCTATGTGATCCAAGTGGAGTCAGGTTGAGCTTGTCGCGGGACCCATCCGACAATGCGGGATAAAGAACGACGGCTGCGGATGATATCGCCGCCCTCCATTTTGCGATGATGCAGTGCCAGATTGCGCCGGAGATTGGCAAGGTCTTCGATGCAACCAACCCGCGAAAGGAATGAATCACGGCTTGCGACGCTTGCGCGCTAGGCCGTAAAATTGGGGTCGAGGGCAAGCCATACGATCCGCGATACGCTGAGCCGACCATGAGTTGGTGAAACTTGCTCTCCCCGCGCGCCGATCAAGTCGCGCAAATAATTTGTATATCGACAAGATGGCGCTATCGTCTAGGGGTTAGGACGGAAGATTCTCAATCTTCAAACCCGGGTTCGATTCCCGGTAGCGCTACCAAGTTCCCGCTTGCGGTCTCGTCTTATTCCCTGCGTGTGCGGCTAGCTGCGCTTGCTGCTGCAACCGGTGAACAGTATCGCTTCACGCGGAGCGCTCACAGGCCGGTCATTTTCTCCATGCGTTCTGGATAGCGAGGCCCTTCCACGTTGATTTTCGACGCCGCCGCATCGATATCTCGCAGGTCTTGGGGCGTCAGTTGGAGAGACACTGCTCCGATGTTCTCTTCCAGGCGATTTAGCTTGGTCGTGCCGGGGATCGGAGCGATCCAGGGCTTTTGCGCAAGCAGCCATGCGAGTGCGATCTGGGCCGGAGTCGCGTTCTTGCGTTTTGCGATGCTGGTGAGCAGGTCGATCAGCGCCTGGTTCACCTTGAGAGCCTCCGGTGTAAAGCGAGGCAGCGTGCTGCGGAAATCGGAGCTGTCGAATTTCGTATTTTCGCCGATCTTGCCGGTCAGGAAGCCCTTGCCGAGCGGGCTATAGGGCACCAGGCCGATGCCCATCTCTTCCAGGGCCGGGATCACCTCGGCTCCGGGTTTGCGCCACCACAGCGAATACTCGCTCTGCAGAGCGGTGACCGGCTGCACCGCGTGGGCGCGGCGGATGGTCTTCACCCCCGCTTCGGACAGGCCGAAGTGCTTGACCTTGCCGGCCTGAATGAGTTCCTTTACTGTGCCGGCGACATCTTCGATGGGCACGTTGGGGTCAACCCGGTGCTGATACAACAGATCAATGGTATCGACCTTCAACCGCTTGAGCGAACCTTCGACAGCCTGCTTAATGTGCTCGGGCTGACTATTTACGCCGGCCACTCCCGGGCGATTATCGGCGCCACTTAGATCGAATCCGAACTTGGTAGCGATCACCACTTTGCCGCGGAAAGGTGCAAGCGCCTCGCCCACGAGTTCTTCGTTGGTGAACGGGCCGTATACCTCTGCGGTGTCAAAAAAGGTAATGCCGCGGTCAACTGCGGCGTGGAGAAGATTGGTCATCTCCTTCTTGTCTTTCGGCGGACCGTAGGAAAAGCTCATTCCCATGCAGCCGAGCCCGAGAGTTGAAACTTCAAGATTGCTTTTTCCAAGTTTGCGTTTTTGCATTATTTCTCCTTCTGAACCACCACTCTCGCCTTGAGATAAGAATTAGACGCCAGAGGAGCGGCAGACGATCCTTCTGCGATCTGAATGATACTTATGGAGGTTCAGACTATAATGGCGCGACACGATGGCTCTTACCTCTGGCACGAAGCTCGGGCCCTACGAAATCCAGCCTCCGCTGGGCGCAGGCGGCATGGGAGAAGTTTACCGCGCTCGTGACACTCGCCTCGACCGCACCGTGGCGGTGAAAGTTCTTGCTTCCCATCTTTCTTCTTCGCCGGAACTGAAACAGCGGATGGAGCGCGAGGGGCGGGCGATTTCTTCGTTGAACCATCCTCACATCTGCCAGCTTTATGACATCGGCTCGCAGAATGGCACCGACTATCTGGTGATGGAGTTTCTGGAAGGGGAAACTCTGGCCGAGAGATTGCGCAAAGGCGCCATGCCGCTGGCCGAAGTTTACAAGATTGGGATTGCCGTAGCCGAAGCGCTGGCTGTGGCTCACCGCAGCGGCATTGTGCACCGCGACTTGAAGCCGGGGAACATCATGCTCACCGCGGGCGGCGCGAAGCTGATGGACTTTGGGCTGGCGAAACCGTTGGGCTTGCAAGCGGCGTCGGGGTCGGGATCAGCGCCTTCGTTCACTGCAGCGGCCACGATGAGCGGGCCGAGTCCGTTAACCCCGCTGACCACAGCGGGCAGCGTGATTGGAACGATTCAGTACATGTCGCCGGAGCAGATTGAAGGCAAAGACGCGGATGCGCGCTCCGACATTTTTGCTTTCGGCGCTGTGCTGTACGAAATGGTTGCGGGGAAGCGGCCGTTTGCGGGCAAGAGTCAGATCTCGCTGGCTTCTTCAATTCTGGAATCGGAACCGGAGCCGGTCAGCAAGCTAAAACCGACCACTCCGCCCGCCTTTGAGCATGTAGTGACCACGTGCCTGCAAAAGAATCCCGAGGAGCGCTATCAGTCGGCGCAAGACATCAAGCTGGAGCTGCAGTTTATCGCCGGTGACAAGTCTTCGGCAGCCGCGCCTGAGACTGCTCTCGCGCCTGCTGCAACTTCGAGCAGGCGCGAGCGTATCGGCTGGCCTGCTGGAGTTCTGCTGGCGCTGGCGCTGGGAGCGGCGGCGGGAATTTTCTTTCACCATTCGGCGCCGGTGCTGATGACTCGCACCGTCATCGAGCCGCCTGAGAAGACGACGCTTAATCTGACCGGCGACTCCGCCGGCCCACCTGTGTTTTCCCCGGACGGTGCGATGGTGGCATTTGCCGCTTCGACTCCGGACGGCAAGATCACGCTCTGGGTGCGTCCCATGAATTCGCTGGAGCCGCGCCAGTTGGACGGGACCGCGAACGCGATCTTTCCATTCTGGTCGCCCGACGGCCGCTCATTGGGATTCTTCGCCGAAGGCAAACTGAAAACCATTGACATCGACGGCGGTTCGCCCCAGACCATTGCCGATGCACCGTTCGGACGTGGCGGAGCATGGGGGCCTGACGGCGTGATCCTATTTGCTCCAGAGACTCAATCTGGATTGATGCGGGTCAGCGCCAGTGGTGGCACTCCGGTTGTCGCCACGAAGGTCGATAACACGCTGCACACTTCGCATCGCTGGCCGTTTTTCCTTCCCGACGGCAAGCATTTTCTGTATCTCGCCATTCATCACGATCCGGGCAAATCGGCGAACAATTCTGTGTATTACGCCTCCCTCGGCGGCCGCGAGAATCGCGCCTTGTTCCGCTCTCAATCGAACGCCGTGTATGGCAGCGGCTATCTCTTGTTTGCACGCAACGACCAGTTGATGGCCCAAGCCTTCGATCCGGCCAACGGGAAGCTGAGCGGCGAGCCGCAGATCGAGGCCAAAGGCGTGGTCAACGACCCCAGCACCTGGCACATGGACGCGTCGGCCGCGGGCGACTTACTGGTCCTGGCCAGCGGTGGAACCGGCGACTGGCAACTGCTGTGGCTGGACCGAAGCAGCAAGCAAATCAGCACCGTAGCGGAGAAGCTCTCGAACCTGCAGCTCGCCAGGATCTCGCCGCAGGGCGATCGCATTGCCCTGCAGATCGATACGGGAGCCAACGACATCTGGGTGCTCGATTTGGCGCGCGGCATCAAAACGCGGCTTACGTTCGGTCCGGTGTCGAACGTGTTCCCGGTCTGGTCGCCGGATGGCAAGTGGATCGCTTACACCGCGGATCGCGGCGGCCGCTCCAACATCTGTCGTAAACCCTCCGACGGCGGTGGTGCGGAAGAAATCCTGTTCACGGATGAGCAAATCACCACGCTTACCGATTGGTCGCACGACGGCAAGTACCTCTTCTACAATCGCGGACCGGTAGGCGGCCAGGAAATCTGGGCGTTGCCGCTGGAGGGCGACCGCAAGCCGTTTCAGGTGGTGCCGCGCGCAGCAAACTCATTTAGCATAATGGGGCGCCTGTCTCCTGATGGCCGCTGGCTGGCCTACAGTTCGAGTGAGTCTGGCACTTACGAGGTCTATGTGGTGCCCTTCAAGGGCGGACAGGGCAAGTGGCAAGTATCTGCCAATGGAGGCAACATCCCGCAGTGGAGCCGGGATGGCAAAGAACTCTTCTATATGGATACAAGCTACAATCTCTTCGCTCTGCCGGTGAAGGATGCGGGCGGCGCCCTGCAGTTCGGCACCGCGCAGCAACTAGTCAGCAACTGGTCGGCCCCGCAGGTCTTCTACGACATCAGCCCCGACAGCAAGAAGATTCTGCTCGACCGGATTTCCCAGCAGGTGAGCCAGTCCGTCACTGTGGTTACGAACTTCACGGCGGGGCTGAAGAAGTAGGCGGACGGGAGGCTATCAGCTGTCGGCTCTCAGCTGTCGGTCAGGAAGAAGCAGTTTCTTGCTGAGAGCTGAAAGCTGATGGCTGCGGGTATACCATGAACAATTCAATTCGCATTGCAGCCGTTGCGCTGCTGCTCACAGCTTCCATGTCCGTGTCGGCACGAGATCGATCCAACGCGCGCTCGATGGTGATCACACGCTACGGGATTGTGGCCACGAGCCATGTGCAGGCGTCCGTGGCAGGAGCTAAGATTTTGGAACGTGGAGGCTCTGCCGTGGACGCGGCGATTGCCGCGAATGCTGTGCTCGGCGTAACCGAACCCATGATGAACGGCATGGGTGGAGACCTGTTTGCAATTTACTGGGATGCGAAAACCGGCAAGCTGTATGGGTTGAACGCGAGCGGATGGGCGCCGCGGGGGTTGACCATCGCGCATGTGAAAGCACAGGACGCGACCGCTATGCCGAGGTTTGGCATTGACTCGGTCACGGTGCCGGGTGCGGTTGCTGGCTGGAATGCGCTGCACCAGCGTTTTGGGAAGTTGGCGTGGAAAGATCTTTTTCAGTCTGCGATTCTTTATGCCGACGACGGCTATCCCGTTCCTGAAATCATTGCGTCGTATTGGAATGACGCCGCTGAAACGGTTTCGCACGATGCCGAGGCTCGACGGACCTATCTGCCGGGCGGCAAGCCTCCGGTGGTGGGGCAGGTGTTCCAGAATCATGATCTAGCTAAGGCTTTGCGCCTTGTCGCTGAAAACGGAGCGGATGCGTTCTATAAAGGTGAGATTGCGCGCGCAATCGTGAGCACTTCGCAGAGTCTGGATGGAACGATTGCGGCCGATGATCTGGCGGAGTTCTCGCCGGAATGGGTTGAGCCGATTTCAACCACCTATCGCGACTGGACCGTCTACGAACTTCCTCCCAACGGGCAGGGTATGGCGGCGCTAGAGATGTTGAACATTATGGAGACTTCGGCGCCGTCGCCTGATGGACCTCTGAGCGCCTTCGAATTGCATAAAAAGATCGAAGCCATGAAGCTGGCTTACGCCGATCTCGGGCGGTATAACGCTGATCCACGTTTCGCGAAGATTCCCGTGAAGGGAATTCTGTCGAAAGAATACGCGCGGCAGCGCGCCAAGCTGATCGATCCGAGCAAAGCCAATTGCGACGTTGCGGCCGGCACGCCGCCTTTCAGCGACACAACTTATCTTTCGGTGGTCGATCGAAAGGGCAACATCGTCTCCTTGATTCAGAGCAATTACGAGGCGTTTGGGTCGGGCATTGCGGTGCGCGGCATGGGGTTCGCTCTGCAAGATCGCGGTGCGCTGTTTTCGCTCGATGCCGCGTCGCCGAACGCGCTGGCCCCGCGCAAGCGGCCGTTCCATACGATCATCCCGGCCTTCATGGAACATGGGGATCAACATATTGGTTTCGGAATCATGGGAGGAGCGAACCAGCCGCTTGCCCACGCGCAATTCGTTTCCAATGTGGTCGACTACGGAATGAATATTCAGGAAGCCATGGAGAACGCGCGCTTCACCGTCAGTCCGGAGCGCGGGTGCAACATCGTGATCGAGTCGCGCGTGCCGCCGGAAGTGCGGCAGAAACTTTCTGCGATGGGGCATCAACTCGACGTGCGGAACGAATACTCGACGGCCATGGGGCGCGGACAGGCCGTTCTGCACGACTCGAAGACCAAGGTGAACTACGGAGCGTCGGACGCGCGCGCCGATGGCGCCGCAGTGCCGGAGCAATAGTACCTGGTACCCAGTACCGAGCTCTGAGCGCTTAAGCCTAGATTCCTCCGCCCCTCGCTGCGGTCGGGGGGGGAATGACAAAGTTTTTTACTTGGTACTTGGTACTCGGTACTAGCGACTGGCAGCTTCACGCCCTCAGCAAATTCCGTGCGATAAACAGGACGTTGGCCGGGCGCTCGCCCAGCCGCCGCATGAAGTAGGGATACCACTCGCTGCCGAAGGGAATGTAGATGCGCACGCGCCAGCCGTCGCGCGCCAGTTTGCGCTGCAGGTCGCGGCGGATGCCGTAGAGCATCTGGAACTCGAAGGAGTCGCGCGAAAGTTTTTCGCGAATGGCAAAGGCCTGGGCTTGTTGAATGATGCTCTCATCATGCGTGGCTAGGCCGTGGTAGACACCGCTTTTCATGAGGATCTTCATCAGCTTGACGTAGTTGGCGTCGACGTCGGACTTGAGCGGGAAGGCGATCTCCGCGGGCTCTTTATATGCGCCTTTGCAGAGGCGGATGCGAATGCGCTCGGTCAGAAGCTTTTCGACGTCACTCTCAGAGCGCCTCAGGTAGGACTGGATCACAGTGCCGACAGCGTTGGCGTTTCCGGGCATGGCATGAAGTTCGTGGACGAAGTCCAGAGTCCGCTGGGTGTAGGGCGATCCTTCCATGTCGACGCGCACAAAGGAAGGTGGGTCCATGGATGCGGCCTTGGCGACTAGTCCGCTGACGATTTCCCGGGCAAGCCGCTCGTCCACATCCAGCCCCATATGAGTTAGCTTGAGGCTGATATTGGCGTTGAGTTGGTTAGCGGCGATGGCATCGAGAACCTGTTGATAAAGCTGGCCGCTGTGGCGGGCTTCTTCCGGATTGGCGACATTTTCGCCCAGGTTGTCGATGGTGACGCTCATGCTCGCGCGGTTGACGGCCTGGGTGGCGCGGACGGCGTCGGCAATCTCAGTTCCGGCAACGAAGCGGCCGGAGACGCGGCGGCCGAGCGCAGAGCTCTCGGCAAAGGTGCGCAAAGATGGATTTTCGGAAAGCCGGACGAAGAAGGCTCTTAGCATTCCGCACCTGAAGAATTATCCACCAGAAGCGATGATTCGATAAAGAGCACAGAACGTTGTATCACAACGAAGGCGTAGCGCAGCTCCGGCCTGCGACCACAAGCGGTCGAGCGCTGGCGGTTAGCGGCTGGGATGGACGGCGGAGCTAAGGGTTGAAGTGAAGTTCAACGGTCTCGTGAGTTTCATGAGAAGCGGCTTCCCACTTCCACTGGCGCAGCGCGTCCTGAGCGGCTTGCGCGAGCAGAGGATGGCCGCCCTTTACTTCGACGGACGTTACCTTGCCATTGGGAGCAACCAGGACGTCCGCCCGTACAACGCCCTGGATTTTCATGGAGCGGGCGAGGGCGGGGTATTCCGGAGCCACTTTGACCGCTACCTTGCGGTTCGCGGCGGAAGTTTCCTGGGCAGGAGCGTGGTATGGAGCCAACAGAATTATTGCCAACAGAACAAATAAAGCCGCCGAAATGCGGTTTTTCATGGGAGCAGGGATTCCGTATTCAGAATTTGTTCCTACTCAGAATAAGAGAGATTCAATTTGGGTCGTAGATTACTTGGGTCATGAGGCCAAAGTAATTTATGGTAAGGAGCGAAGGTGGCTTTGGTTCCGCGAAATGCAATGTTGTGGAGTCTTCAGCCGGCGTGCTCCTCCAGGAATTTCTCGACCTCGATGGCAGCCATGCAGCCGGTTCCAGCGGCGGTGACGGCCTGGCGATAGCGGCGGTCCTGCACATCGCCACAGGCATAGACGCCATGGACGCGGGTCAAGACGTAGTTGTGCGTCTTGAGGTAGCCGTCGGCATCAGTGTCGAGCTGCCCGGCAAACATTTTTGTGTTGGGATCGTGCCCTATGCCGAGGAATAGGGCGCTGGTGGGGAAGTCCCAAACCTTGCCGGTTTTCACATTGCGCAGCTTGAGGCCGGTGACTTCCTGCTTGTCGTGATCGTAAACATCTTCGACGACGGTGTCAGTGAGGAACTGGATCTTCGGATTCTGTCTAGCGCGCTCCAGCATGATCTTGGAAGCGCGGAAGCAGTCGCGGCGGTGAATGATCGTCACCTTGGTGGCGAAGCGAGTGAGGAAGGTGGCTTCCTCCATGGCGGAATCGCCGCCGCCGATCACCACGATTTCCTTTCCTGAAAAGAAAAAGCCGTCGCAAGTGGCGCAGGAAGATACGCCGTGGCCGATGAGTTGCTGCTCGTGGGGCAGGCCGAGCCACCGGGCGGAAGCGCCGCTCGCAATGATGAGCGCTTTGGTGTGCACCTGGTGCTTGCCGATATGAAGCAGGAAAGGACGCTGGCTGAGGTCGACGCTGGTGAGATGCCCCACGCGGTATTCGGCGCCGAAACGTTCTGCCTGCTTGCGCATGTTCTCGACCAGTTGCGGTCCCATGATGCCATCGGGGAAGCCGGGAAAGTTCTCCACCAGCGTGGTAAGAGAAAGCTGGCCGCCGGGCTCATGGCCCTCGACCACCAGAGGTTTCAGATTGGCACGGGCGGTATAAAGGGCGGCGGTGTGTCCGGAGCAGCCGGAACCGATGATGACGACGTTGCGGGTTTCGCTCATGATGGGATAGACGTTAGATTGCTGGATTCAGATTTCGATGCATTGTGCTGCTGGTGCCACCAGGAAGCCGAAAGCCAGATCCTAACCGCAGAGGACCCTTCGGCTTCGCTCAGGGCAAGCTGCCGAGTGCGCAGAGAACTTCTTATCATTATCCTCTTCTCAAGGGACTCCATTCACGGCTTGGCGGCGGGCTTAGCCGATTTTTTCTTTGCCGTCGCCTTGGGTGATGCCCCGGGAATTTGCGCCAGTTCCGCGGGCACCGTGCGCTTGACGCCGAGCAAGCCGCGATAGTCGGCGAGCACTTCCGAGGCGCTGCGGAATAGTGGTTCGTAGGCGCTCTGGTCAGGCGCCGGACCATTTTCCGAAGCGCTGCAACGCGCCAGCGCGATGGACGATTTTCCGAAGCGCTCGAGCCGGATGCGGTTGGCCGGTGTGTTGGCGGCGACCATGGCTTCGGCGCTGCCGATCGCCGACGCGCTGTCTTCCATCGAGACCTGAATCAAGTCTTTAGGATCCCGCACGTGCAGCACCAGCGTCTCGATCATGTTCTGCCCGTCGTTGCTGAAAGAGTATTGCACGCTGGCGAATAGAGCCTGCACGGAGAATTCGCGGCGAATGCGAACGTAGCTCGCGACCGAGGGTTCATCCGACATTTTCGCGCCGCTTCCGGGCTGAAGAAAGTTGGGAGGCTCGGTCAGCGTAGAGCGGCCATGGGAGATTTCAAAGTCATCGCTGAACAGCGGCTGTTTCGGGACGCGAGCCAGTGCGGCTGCGATTTCCTTTTGCTCCTCCGCCGATGGCGTGCAAACGTTCAGCATATTCACTTTCACTTGCGGTTCGGCCGAAGGGGTCTCAGGCGCCTGTTGAGATTCCGCAGGAAGAGCGAGCAGAAGTGCAGTGGCGATCGGAATTAGTTTTGGAAGCACGGCAGAATGATAACCCAAAGGCGGTGCCCAGTACCCAGTACCCAGTCAAACCTTGGGTTGCTGAGAACTGAGAACTGGGAACTGAGAACTGAGAACTGGGTTTCGATTAGAATTCAGGGCATGGCGAATCTGACACTGGTTTACGGCATGCGCCTGCTGCCTTCCGAAGATGTGGCCGAAGTAGGGCAGGCTCCTGTGAAGCTTACCAACGGACACGAGGCGCACGTCACCATGCACGTGCTCGAAGGCAGCAAGGAAGAGATCGAGAAGCAGTTGCGCACCAGCCTGGAAGCATTCTTCGATCTGTATCCGGAAATTTAGCGGTTCCGCCGGCAAAATCATGAAGCAGCTTTACTCGAGGTTGCGCGCAAGAATGCTGGCCGCCGATTTGTGGCCGCAGGGATGGGTTGCGCGCGGCGCTCTTTATTCACTGGGTTTTGCGATAGCGCTGTTCGCTCTTGAGATGGGGTTGAAGCCGTTCGCCCGCGCGGCGGCCGACAGCCTTGCAGGTTGGGTAAAGTTTCTACTTTTCGACGCTACGTTGCTATTTTCCGTTATTGCTTTTCGATGGTTGAAGCGAAAAATCCTGTGGCGCCTGCGCAACCGGCTGATCGTGACTTACGTCTTCATCGGCGTGATTCCGGCGGTTTTGCTGGTGGCCATGACATTCATCACGCTTTACGGGCTGGCTGGGCAGTTCGCCGTGTTCGTAGTGACTTCGGAAATCAACTCGCAATTGCGCAGTCTGGGAGCGGTGAACGCCGCGGTCGGCAACGAACTCGCGGCGCGCCTCGAGCGCGGAGATAATCCCACCGCCGAATCTCTGGCCGGTCTGAGGAAGCGCGATGCCGCCTGGAAGCGCCGCCGCATGTATGCCTGGCTGGACGATAAGCTTCTGCCTCTGGGCGACGAGTCAAAGGCGCCTGCACCCTCATTCCCCACATTTGCAAAAAGCGAGTTGCGCGAAATCACGCGCGACCGCGACGGCCTCTATCTGCGCGTGGTTACGGAGCTTTCGATTGGATCAAAGACGCTCACCGTTGTAACTAGCGAGCCGTTCGACAAGCCGTTAGTGGGGAAGATTGCGGCGGACCTCGGCGAAATCACCTTGCTCGAAGATCCGGGGTTCCGGGGCGACGAACCACAGGCGATCACGCCCGCGAATCCAGGAACGAACAATGTCGGGACAAACAATGTCGGGACAAACAATGTCGGGACAAACAATGTCGGGACAAACAATGTCAACATTGTAATCAGCGACCGCAGGAACCCACAGCGTGTGGATTTACACCCAAGCCCCACATTTACCGTAGGGACGGTGCCGCCTGCCATGGGCCGGTTGGACCGCGAGGTTCCGTTCCTCGCGCCGCTGCCCGTGCTCGATTGGAAAACCGGAAAGCGCGAGCCGACTGGGTCTGTCGTGGTGCAGGTGCGAACTCGCCCCTCGGTGCTTTACGGCCATTTGTTCGCGGCCCTCGGGGAGTTCGTGCAGATGGTGCAGTATACCCTTCTCGCCATCCTCATCTTCTTCGGCGTGATTGAATTGATTGCCCTGATTATTGGCACGCGGATGACGCGGACGGTCACGGGCGCGGTCGCGCATCTCTACGACGCTACCAAGCATGTGGACCGCGGCGACTTCAGCCATCGCATTCCCGTCAAATCCACGGATCAACTGGCGCAGCTTTCGCTTTCGTTCAATTCGATGACCGAGTCGATCGAGAAGCTGATTCAAGAGCAGAAGGAAAAGCAGCGGCTGGAGGGCGAACTCGCCATTGCGCAGGAAGTGCAGGCGCAGCTCTTCCCGCGGCAGGTGACGGAACTGGAGTCGCTCGAAGTGCATGGCTTCTGCCGGCCAGCGCGCACCGTGAGCGGCGACTACTACGACTTCCTCACGGCCAGTTCTCACAAGCTGATTCTGGCTGTCGGCGATATCAGCGGGAAGGGAATTTCAGCGGCGCTGCTCATGGCGACGATCCACTCCGCCGTGCGCGCCTACAGCATCGAAAGCTTGCCGCAAATGAGGGAACCCGTCGCGGTGGGCGCGGTGGCGGGCGCGGGCAGAATCATGGCGGCGTGGCCTGAAGGGATCGAGGTGTCTCCTGGAGCCTTGCTCAGCCTGCTCAACCATCAACTTTACGAAAGCACTCCGCCGGAAAAGTACGCGACGCTCTTCCTGGGAATTTACGATGGCCGATCGCACCGGCTGACCTACAGCAACGGCGGACACCTTCCGCCCATCCTGATTGCGAAGGACGGCACGGTGCGGCGCCTCGAAACCGGCGGTACGGTGATCGGCCTGTTCGATCACATGATGTACGACGAAGGCGCGGTCGAGATGCATCCCGGCGAAATCTTTCTGGCCTACAGCGACGGTGTCACCGAACCGGAGAATGACTTCGGCGAATTCGGCGAGGACCGCCTGATCGACCTGGTAAGCGCCAACCGGCGCCTTCCGCTGGTGCAAATCAGCCAGGCCGTAACGTCGGCGGTCGACGACTGGATCGGCGACAACGAGCAGCCCGATGACATCACGCTGGTGCTGGCGAGGGCAAGGTAGTTCTCGAGGGAGCAGTCATGAATGCAGACCTGAGTAGCCACGAGCTGGTCCCGCGGGCAATTTTGTTCGCGATCATTGGGGTCGGTCTCCTAATGTCCGGGTGCGAGCATGTTGCAACGACTTGGTCTGCAGAGGCCCGATCGCCAGATGGCCGATGGCTTGCTACTGCTCGCAGTCAACACTGGGGCGGTCCCGGAACAACTTTTGACGCAACGACTGTCTACCTAAAGTGGACAAAGGGGTGGCAAGCGCCGATGCGGGTATTGGCGTTCTCTCATTACTACCCGACGATGAACCTGAAGATGGAATGGACGACCCCGACCCATCTTGACGTGACCTACGGGGAAAATGCGAGGCCGGGGGGCCGGGTGCGCGTCGACTTCCAAGTTGTCAAGTACGGTAATGTGGACATCTCGCTGAGAGACCTTTCGACTCAAGCGCCTAACACTTCAAAATAGGCGCAGGCCGGGCCTGTGGCCCAGGCTTTTGTGTTGCTGACACTATCGATACAGTGGGTGCCCCGTCCTTCGCGTTTTTTGCGAAGGGCGGGTACCACGAAGGTTTGCGGCGACGAAGCTACGCCACTCGATCCCGGAACGAAATCTTCGTCCACCCTTCATTCACCCGCACAGGCCCGTCTTCGTCCAAAAGATAGAAACGATAACTGCTCCAGAGCCACTGCTCCGGTGTGCCGACCAAGCCTCGCTTCACCGGATTGCGATGCATATAGCGGAGCTTCTCCACGCGCTTCTTCGTCGTCCACACGTTGAAGTCGTAAGAGCGCGCTTGCCAGAACGCTCTGCGCCGCGGCTCGACTGCAAACAGATTGGGCGGGTTGCTCCGCTTGCGCTTGGGTAATAAAGCGCGGGCCGTGCGCTGCTTCAGCACCTGCATCACGGTCGAGGGAGTGCCAACTTCCGGTTCGGTTAAAAGCAGGTGAATGTGTTGCGGCATCACGACATAGCCGACGACGACGAAACGGTAGCGTTGGCGAGTCTGTTCGAGAATCGAGAGGAACTGGTTCCGGCTCCGCACCGAACTAAGGAAAAGCAAGCGGCGGTAGCAGGAGGAAGTGATAAAGTGCAGGTGATGAGTGCCGTAGATTCGATGTAGGGCGCTGGGCATAACAAACTCATGGTACAGGCAGCATCGTACCCGCCCTTGCAAAGAACGCAAGGACGGGGCACCCAGAGTTCTGGAACGGGAAAGGTTAGAAAGCGAGACGCTAGGGCGGGTTACCGCCGAAGGGGCAATTCCAGACGCGGAGGTTACGCCAACAATCCGAATGGCAGGTTGAGGAATCTAATGCTGCATGCATGTACGAAAAGAATTAATCGGTTTCATCGTAGTGATTCAGTCCGTTCTTTTCTTGACCCATTATTTCCTCTATGAGACGTGGACCTTTTCGCCCACAGGGAGCGAAACCCCCGCCGCGTTCTGGATCAAACTCGTCCTCGGGCTTTTGTCGGTGAGCTTTGTCACCGCCTCACTGCTTGCCTTTCGCTATACAAATGCTGTTCTACGCGCCTTTTACAGGGCTGCTGCGGTTTGGATCGGCCTGGTGAGCTTCCTGTTTCTGGCCGCGGCTTCCTCGTGGATTATTTTCGGAATCGCGCGGCTGGCAGGCCTAAACCTGAACTTTCATCGGACCGTGGAGCTGCTGTTCGGGATTGCGGCGATAGCCGGTCTCTACGGGGTTTTCAATGCGGGCTGGACGCGGATCACGCGAACCACGGTGCGGCTCGCCAACTTGCCGGGGGCGTGGCGCGGCCGAACCGCAGCGCTGATCAGCGATGTGCACCTTGGGCACGTGCGAAACGGCAATTTTCTGCGGCGCCTGGTTGCGAAGATCGTGCTGGAAAAACCTGACGCGATTTTTGTCGCAGGTGATTTGTATGATGGGACGGCCATCGACGCACGGCGAGCGGCGGAGCCATTGAACCAGCTCCTGGCGCCTCAGGGCGTGTATTTCGTCGCGGGAAATCATGAACAATTCGGGGACGACAGCAAATACCTGAATGCCATCACCGCGGCCGGCGTGCGTGTGCTCAGCAATGAGAAGGTGGAAGTGGACGGTTTGCAGATTATCGGCGTTCCGTACCGGAACGCGAGACAGAATGGGCAGCTTGCGTCGGTTCTCAACGACATCGGCGTGGATCGGGAGCGCGCAAGCATCCTGTTGACGCATGCGCCCGACCATCCGGAGATCGCGGAGGCGGCTGGCGTCTCCCTGCAGCTTTCCGGTCATACGCACCTTGGCCAGTTCCTGCCTTGGAGTTGGATGGCGCGCCGGATTTACCGGCAGTTCGTGTACGGATTAAGCCGGATCGGAAAAATGCAGGTTTTCACTTCGAGCGGAGCCGGAACCTGGGGACCGCCGCTGCGGCTGGGATCGAATCCCGAGATTGTGGTGCTCGAGTTCCAGTAAAAGCTCCGCTGGTGGCCTATCCTCTCGCGTTCCGCGCGAAAAAGGTGGGGTTGCTGACTGGGGGCACACCCCGTGAAAATTTCCACAAGCCCGCTGTGACATCCAACCTTGTCCACAGCCCATCACTTGCGCGATCATGGTCGAGCCGTGACGGTTGACAGAAGCCAATCCGTCGAGCCCCTAAGCCCTTTGTTTCAAAGATTTTAGTATCTAAGTTTTTGACATCCGGATTTTGCGGGGGAATATCTTGCCAACACCATGATTCCAAAGATCGAGGGGGGAGGGGGGATACCCCGGTTTTTCAGCACAGAGCGAAGGATCGCACCTTTCGCGAACCATCCCCACTAGCTTTATTTTCCAGCAGGAATTCACAGCCACTCGATCACGCCCTACTTTTTCGGCAACATCGTTACCCGTGCCGTGACCGCCAGATCCTTCCCGATCCCGCCTAGGAGCACCGGCCCGACCGTGGTATCCAGAAGATGACTGTCAACGCGGGGATCATCGGTGTCTTCGCTAATGGCTTCCCAACGGCCGTGATGCAGATCGTAGGCGAAGGTGAAAGCGGATGCTTCAGCGGGCTCGCCATCGTAGGCGAAGCCTTTGTAATCGTGAGGAGTGGCGGTGCCGCCAGAAAAGAAAATCTGGTGCTCGCGTTCGCTTCCGCCGGCGGCGATGCCAAAGCGCGCCGGACCGGGATGCGGCGGCAGTTTGCTCCATTCGATCTTGATTGGATTTTTCTTGTCGATCTTGCCCAGCCAGCACTCATCGGAAGCAATGTAGCGCGGTCCGCCCGCCGGGCCCGGCTTGGCGCCATCTACGATCACGACAGTCTCGCCGGCTATGCCGCCGGCGAGGCCGAAGACGGGCGTGCCGGGGAAAGGAGTGGCCTGACTCCACAAATCTTTTTCGACGTCGTAAACCTGCACATTGTTAACCGGGCCATTTTTCGACCGGCCGCCGATCAGGTAGACGAAGCGATCATGCGTCACTCCCACGGCCGCGCGGTCCACGGGGACGGGAATGTCCTGGCCCCGATGCCAGTTGCGTTCTTCGATATAAACATTCACGTCGGGAACTGTGATTTCGTCGCCCTGTGCATCCAGCACATACCCGCCCATAAGAACGATTTGGTTCTTGGCCCCAGCCGCCGATGCACCCAGGCGGCCGGCAACCCCGGGCACTGGGCGGCCCAGATGCCACTTCGCGCTGGCCAGCGTCATCACATAGACCTGGTTGGTGACGTCATCCCAGGTCTTCCGCGGACCAATTCCCATCATGGAGAAAAGTTCAAACCCGTGTTTGAGGCTGGCGACCGCGTTGCCTGTAACCGCGGCCGGCATCGAGGGGAACTTTGGTTCGCCCGCCGCACCTACAAGAATCGCGGCGGAAATCGTAAGCACAACAAGGGCGGACAGTTTTTTCATTCCAGTGATATTACCGCACCTTTTTTGACGGCGGATCTCAGAACCAGATTGTTTAGAACCAGATTTTCCAGAACCAGGTTTCTTAGAACCAGGTTTTGCGGCGATACTCGCGGTAGGCATCGCCAAACGCGGCCTCGAGAACTTTGGCTTCGCGGCGTGCTCGCACTGTCTGCATGATAATCAGAGCGACCACGACCAGCCAAAGTATGGGCCGGTGCAGGACCAGCACAAATCCGGCGAGCATGACCGCTCCGGAAACATAAATCGGATTCCGAATCTTCGAATAGATTCCGTGCGTGACTAACTGATGCGCCTTGGCTCTGATGGCGAAGGATTTGCCCAGTTGGAAGCGCGCAGTGACTATCCCGCCAATGCCGATGAGCATCAGGACTGTGCCGATGATACGTTGCAAGTCCCAGGCGCTGGGGATGGAACACACAATCCAGAGAATGGCGGCGATGGCAACGATTTGCACCGCAGTAAAGATTTGGAGCGAGCGGCCCTCCATGGATGTATTCCTCTTCTCCTTTAGCGCACTCCATGAAATCTATTCGATCAATACTTATGCCATCAATAGCTATTCAATCAAACCCTGGCGCACGGCGTGGATGAAGTCGGTATAGGCGGGTTGCTCGCCGCTTGCGCGCACCAGGCTGGCGATCTGCCCGCGATGATATGCAGAGTGCAGCACGACGTGGGTCAGAATGTCCTCCACGGTGCTGGTCCACGGCTCGCCCTTGCTGTTCTTGTAGACGACTGTGTCCGCCAGTCCAGCTGGAGGAAGCTGGCCGAGGAAATTACGCCATAGCCGAGCGACGTCGGCGATTTGATCTTCACATTGGTCGAGGGTGAAATCCGGCCAGACCGACAGGCTCTGCGGTTGTTTCCTGAGGCGCTCGAGCCACAGCCGCTCAGCCGAGAGAATGTGGGCCAGAAGCTGACGTGGCCGCAGCGGCAGACTGGCGTTTGCCTTCAGGCCGGCGAGCACTTCACGATTCGCCCACTCATCGTAGGTGAACTGGCGACGCAAGTGTTCGAGCAGTTCCATGTTTGAAGCAGCCTCACACTGTAATCGGCATATGCAGCGATCTGCAACCGGTATTCATGGTCCTTTCACATTTCTCCGGTAGACTGCGGCTGAGTTGATGGTGAGATACTTGTGTTGGTGGTGACCGAACAGAGGTCACCCGATTGAAAACATGCCCCGCAAAGCTACAAGCTCGCGAGTGACGAGTGAAGACGCGGGCTCTCCTGACTCTGCCGACGTAGTCCATGCGCAGAGTCAGGAAGGCAGCAAGAAATCCACCGGGAAAGGATCGGGGTCGCTCGACGATCTGGCGCGGACCGCGCTGAAAGCCTTTCTCATAGCGCGCGACGCGGCTTTCAACGTACGCGACCTGCTGACGCATTCTTCGCGCATGGCCTTCCTTGCGATCAAGGAGTGCGAACAGGAACTCGACATTATCGAACGCTACATCGATGAGCGGCTGCCGGCAGCGATTACGCGGGTAAACGAGGCGCGAGCGCGCCAGTTGCTGACCAGCTTGAAGTGCACCACTGATCTGGAACGCATTGGCGATCTGATGATGAGCGTTGCCATGCGAGTGCAATCCCGGACCACGAAGATGGCGGCTTCCGACGTGCGCCAACTGGTGGAAATGTCGGCAAGCTTGCGCGAGATGCTTGATCTGGTTTATCGCGGATTCGTCGATCTCGATCTGGAGTGCGCTCGCAAGGTGCTGCAGATGGATAAGGACATCGACAGGGTCTGTCATGCGCTCTTCCAGAAACACCTGACCGAACATGCGTCAGACAGCAATCCATCGAGCTTCGATGTGCTTCTCATGGCGCAGGCTTTGGAGCGCGCCGGGGATCACACTACCAATCTTGCTGAAGATCTTTATAGCCTTATCGAAGGCCGCAGCCTGCGGCACGCTCCTAAGAAGCGCGCAGCAACTTAGAAGCAGTGGTCTGTGGTCTGTGGCCAGTTCTTGCTGCGAGCTTCTTCGTGGAGGTTTGGTTTTTTCTGGCCACTGATCACTGATCACTGGCCACTGCCTTTTTGAAATTCATCATTCGTTAACACGTGGGAAACATTCTCGCAACAATTCCAAAATACATTCAATGCAGAATCCGGCGCCGAACCGACCCTTGACTATGGGCCAAGCCGCTGCAGGTGACGATGCACTCTCCCATGGAATCTTATGAACCGCGCGGCGATGCGGGCGTCGCAGCCGTGTCTCGGAGCCTCATCTTCGTGGTTGAGGATGAGGAAGACATTGCGCGGCTGATCTCTCATAACCTGCAGGCGGCGGGCTTTGACGTTCAAAGCTTTGTCAGCGGCGGCTCTGTAGTTTCTGAAGCTTTGCGAGAAATGCCGTCGCTCTTCCTTCTGGACGTGATGCTTCCGGGCGCGGATGGCTTTGATCTTTGCCGCCAGATACGGCAGACTCCCACGCTTTCCTCGACGCCGGTAATTTTTCTGACCGCTAAGACAGCCGAAGCCGACCGGGTGAAAGGGCTTGAACTCGGTGGAGACGATTACATTACCAAGCCCTTCAGTCCACGTGAACTCGTCGCCCGAGTGCGTAGCGTGCTCCGCGGATTGCGCCAGCCGCTGGTAAAGCCGGAAGTGCTTCGCCTGGGCGATCTCGAGATCGACGCTTCTTCGATGACAGTGCAGGTGGAAGGACGGGCGGTTCTTACCACGGTGCGCGAATTTCGCTTGCTGGAATACCTGGCTACACATTGCGGACGCGTGCTCACGCGCGATCAGTTGCTCGATGCAGTTTGGAAAGAAACCCCTTTTGTGACGCCGCGCTCGATCGATGTCTACGTGCGGCGGCTGCGCGAGAAAATCGAGCTTGATCCGCGCCACCCGCGGTATTTGAAAACACTGCGCGGGATTGGCTATCGCTTCGAATCGCCGAAGTAAAAGCAGTTCTCAGTTCTCAGTTCTCAGTTCTCAGTTCTCAGTTCTCAGTTCTCAGTTCTCAGTTCTCAGTTCTCAGTTCTCAGTTCTCAGTTCTCAGTTCTCAGTTCTCAGTTCTCAGTTCTCAGTTCTCAGTTCTCAGTTCTCAGTTCTCAGTTCTCAGTTCTCAGTTCTCAGTTCTCAGTTCTCAGTTCTCAGTTCTCAGTTCTCTCCGCAGCGATGCATTCTGCCCAGTTTGGGATTCACGGCATCCGATGATTTTGATGTTCAGATGTCACAGCTATTGCGAGGCTGGGGTGCGAAGATCTCTGTGGAGGTTTCACATGGGCGAGTCTTATAAAGACCTTATCGCTTGGCGCAAGGCAATGGACTTGGTCACAGAGATTTATCGAGCTACTCGCGAATTTCCACGAGATGAGTTGTACGGACTGACCAACCAACTACGAAGAGCCGCAGTTTCCGTGCCCAGTAACATCGCGGAGGGGCAGGCCCACTTTTCGCAGAAGGAGTTTCGTCATTTCCTGAGCCATTCGCGAGGCTCATTGGCTGAGATCGAAACGCAGCTGGCTATTGCTCATAACCTCAGTTATCTGAACGCGCAGCAAACGCAGCCCTTGCTCGACAAGGCAGCAGAACTGGGAAAGATACTCAACGGACTGATCGCGTCCATCAAGTCCGCAGCTTGAAGTTGACAAATAGTCGCGATGGGTTTTGCCTGTTACTGAGAACTGAGAACTGCCTTTTGATTTATCCTTTCTGATTACGTCTCAAACCTTCATCCTCATGACTCGATCTAAACCGCTTTGGAATGCGGACGAGCAAAAGGCCCGTTTAGCGGAACTTACGGCGCGGTCCGACGATTCCGCCAAGGATCGCTCCTTGCGGCGGGATGTGCGGTCGCTCGGCGCTTTGTTGGGGCGAGTTCTGGTGGAGCAGGCCGGCAAGCAGTTGTTCGATGCCGTCGAAGAGCTGCGGAGGCTGATGATTCAGCATCGCGAGCGAGGCCGCGGCAATAATTCCGCAGATGAACTCATGGCTCGCGCGGAGGCGACGATTTCAGGAATGGATCTGACGCGCGCCTATCAAGTCACCAAAGCTTTTGCAATTTATTTCGAGCTGGCCAATCTAGCGGAGACCAACCATCGCAAACGCCGCCGTCGCGCCCGCCAACTAGAGAAGCACATCGCAACTCTGCCAGGATCGTTCCGCGGAACTTTGCTGCGCATGAAGAAGGCCGGGATCTCCGCGGAAGCGGCGCTGGCGGCGCTTCGCCAGGTGATGGTGACTCCTGTGTTCACGGCCCATCCCACGGAAGTGGCTCGCCAAACTGTGCTGCTGAAACGCCGCCGCATCGCTGAACAGCTCGAGCGGCTGGACAGTCTGCCCCTTACCGAGGCCGAGGCCTTGCGATGCGAACAGGCGATCCACGCCGAAATTACTTCACTCTGGCAGACGGACGAAGTCAGGCAGACCAAGCCGACCGTGGATGACGAGATTCGCATGGGTCTGCGCTATTTCCGCCTCTCGCTTTTTGAAACGCTGCCTCGCATCTATGCCGAAGTTGCGGAATCGATGCGCGACGTTTACGGCACGCCTCTCGATGTCGCCGAGTTGCCAAATCTGCTGAGTTTCGGTTCGTGGATCGGCGGCGATCGTGATGGCAATCCGCTGGTCAAACCCGAATGTGTGAAAGATGCCCTGGAGCAGGCGCGAACGATGATTCTCCGCGAATATATCCGCGACGTGGAGTTCTTGAGCGATTGCCTGAGTTCATCGGTGCGCCAAGCGGACGTTTCCGCGGAGATTGTGTCGAGGGTAGCGCAATATAAAGGATCGCTGCCCGGAGCCGCCATGCGCTGGGGGCCGGACAACGCGACCGAGCTTTATCGCCGTTTTCTTTCCTACGTGGTTTACCGGCTGCAGCGCGGCCGCGAGGGTCCGGATGTTCAAGGTTCGTATAAGGATGCGGCGGAGTTCGAATCCGATCTGGTCATGCTGCGGGCGAGCCTGATGGAGAATCGCGGGCAGCGGCTGGCCGAGGCTTATGTCGATCCGTTGCTGCGACAACTTCGAACTTTCGGCTTCCATCTTCAGGTGCTTGATATCCGGCAGCATGCTCGGGTGCATGCAGAGGTGCTAGAGGAGATCGGTACCAGAACGATTGACGTGAACAAGATTGGGCTGGGTAGCAGCGGACTGAGAAAGACCAAACTAAGTAAGACCGAATTAAGAGGGACCGCCCCAGAACTGCCGGCAGGGGCTGCTTCTTCTGGGAGCAGCGAATTTTCTCCGCAGACTCAGGAGTTAATCGAGACTCTCCGTACAATCCAGCGGCTCAAGCAGGTTTATCCCGCTCAATCGATCCGTCAGTACATCATCAGCGGGGCAGAGTCCGAAGACGATGTGCTGAACCTGGTCCGCTTGGCGAAGGCTTGCGGCGTGCGTCTGGCGGGTTCTGGTGATTATGACTCTGGTGATGAAGACCCCGGCCTGATGCCGGTGCCGCTGTTTGAGTCGATCGATTCTCTGCGCGCGGCGGGCGGTGCGATGCGGCGGCTGTGGCGGCACTCTGATTATGAACCGCTGCTTGATTCCTGGGGACGCTGGCAGGAAGTGATGCTGGGCTACTCCGACTCCAATAAAGATGGAGGAATGCTGACCAGCACCTGGGAGCTGCACAAGGCGCATCGTGATTTGCACGGCGTGGCGCGGGAATGCGGAGTGAAACTGCGCCTGTTTCACGGTCGCGGCGGTACGGTCGGGCGCGGGGGCGGGCCGACACATGCGGCAATCCTGGCCCAGCCCGAAGGATGTTTTACAGGGCGCATCCGCATCACCGAGCAAGGAGAAGTTCTCAATTGGAAGTACGCCGACGCTGTGCTTGCGGAATGGAACCTGGAACTGATGATTGCCGCGAGCCTGGAAGCGTTCACGCGCTCGGGCGCTCAGTCAAAGGATCAGGCGCGCTGGGAAGAAGCGATGGAAGAAATGTCGGCGGAAGCGCATCGCATCTACCGACGCGACATCGCGGAGAATTCCGACTTGCTGGAGTACTTCGAGCAGGCCACTCCTGTCCAGGAACTGGATGCAGCGCGCATCGGCTCGCGGCCATCGCGCCGAACCAGAGGTCGTCGCCTGGAAGATCTGCGCGCCATTCCGTGGGTGTTCGGATGGATGCAAAGCCGCCATGCCGTGCCCGCGTGGTATGGAGTAGGGCAGGGATTGCAGAGCTTCGCCGGAAAAGGAAGAGGTCACGAGCGGCTGCTGCGCCAGATGTTAAAGCATTTCACTCTCTTCTCGGACCTGGTGCACAACGTCGAGCTCGGCATGGCCAAGGCTGACCTTCACATTGCTCGCGTTTATTCCGGATTGGTAAGGAACACTGGGTTGCGCACGCGCGTGTTCGCCATGCTCGAAGCTGAGTTTCTGCGGTCGCGGCAGATGATTTTGCGCATCTCCGGTCAGCGGGAGTTGCTGGCGCGCAACCGGGTGTTGGCGCGATCCATTCATTTGCGCAATCCGTATGTGGATCCTATGAGCCTGATCCAGGTCGAGCTTTTGCGGCGGAAGCAACTAGGACAGGATCTGGGGAAACTCGAGTATCCCTTAGGCGCGACAATCAACGGCATCGCTGCGGGACTGCACAACACGGGGTGAGCGTGCGGTTTCTCCGCTAACCGTGAGTCTGGCCGCGCGTCATATATTATGTTGTCCTGCAGGGAAAGACCGGAGTGTGTCCCTGCGCTTTGCGGAACCTTCATCTTCCTATGCGCGTACTCTTCAAGGAGCCATTGCGCTTGCTCCCATCTCGTCCACTCCCGGAAAGAGGCTGAAATGTCTGGTCCCAGAGTCATTGTTTGTCTGCTGTTGCTGCTCATCCTGCCCCTGGCGATGCTGGGGCAAAATGTGCTTCCCAACGCGACTTCCGGTGCCGCGGCGGAGACAAAGGCATTTCAGCTCGAACACTTTGATCCTAATCTGACCGACCAGGCGCTGAACCCGTGCGACGATTTTTACAAGTACTCCTGCAACAAGTGGCTCATGGCGAATCCGATTCCCGCCGACCAGGTGTACTGGAGCACGGGAAGCAGCCTGGAACTGTGGAACGAAAATCTGCTGCGCGAGACTTTGGAGGCGAGCAGTAAGAACGATGCGACTCGCAGCGCGGTGCAGCAGAAGATTGGCGACTACTGGGCCGCCTGCATGGATGAGAGCGGGATTGAAGCGGCCGGCTTGAAGCCCCTGCAACCGGAACTGGACCGCATCGCAGCCCTCAAGTCCAAGAAAGAAATTACGCTTGAAATTGCGCGTCTGCACCATCTATTTCCGGGCGCATGGGAGCAGTCGGACAATCAGACGAACTCGCCATTTTTCGGTTTCACCGGTCAGCAAGATTATGACGACGCTTCCAAAGTAGTGGCGCAGATCGATCAGGGCGGTCTCAGCCTGCCGAGTCGCGACTTCTACATCAAAACTGACGACAAGTCTGTTGAGACTCTTAAGAAATATCGTGCGCATTTGCAGAAGATGTTTGTTCTGGCGGGGGAAACGGAGGCGCAGGCCAGCGCCGACGCCGGCACCGTGATTGAACTGGAAACCGCCATGGCTCAGGCGCAGATGGATAACGTCACGCGCCGCGATCCGAAGAACGTCAACAACAAGATGAGCCTGGCCCAGATCCGCGAGCTTACGCCTGCCATCGAGTGGGATGTTTACCTCAAAGCGGTGAAGGCCCCGGCAACCGATCACTACATCGTTACTTCGCCGGCTTTCTTCCGCGCGGAGGAGAAATTGCTGGTTGAACATCCGCTTGAGCAGTGGAAGACCTACATGCGCTGGCAGGTGATTCACCACTCCGCTCCTTATTTGACCAAAGCGATGGCTGACGAAAATTTTGACTTCTTTGCGCACACGCTGGCGGGCCAGCAGGAGCAGCTTCCGCGCTGGCGGCGCTGCACGCGGGCTGCCGACCGCGACCTGGGTGAGGCGCTGGGGCAGGCTTATGTCGATCGCGCTTTTCCGCCGGAGAACAAGGCCCGGACTCTTGAAATGGTGCACGCAATCGAGCGCGCCATGCATGACGATATAAAAAGCGTTACGTGGATGACGCCTGCCACCAAGGAACAGGCCATCGTGAAGCTGAAGGGAATTGAGGACAAGATCGGATATCCCTCGCACTGGCGGGATTATTCGAGCGTGAAGATCACGCGCGAGAGCTACCTGGGCAACATGGAGCAGGCGTCGGCAGCCGAGTTCGAGCGCTGGGTGGCCAAGATCGGCAAGCCGGTGGACCGCAGCGAGTGGACCATGACGCCCCCTACCATCAACGCCTATTACGATCCGCAGTTGAACACCATCAACTTCCCGGCGGGCATTCTGCAGCCTCCGTTCTTTGAGAAGGATATGGATGATTCTGTGAATTACGGTGCCATCGGCATGGTCATCGGCCACGAACTTACCCACGGCTTCGATGATCAGGGACGCAAGTTCGACGCGCACGGCAACCTGCGAGACTGGTGGACCGCCGAAGACGCCAAACAATACGACGAACGCGGCAAGTGCATCTCCGATGAATACACAGAGGAGGTTCCTGAAGCTGGGACCGGGGTCAAACAGAATGGCTTACTGACGCAAGGCGAGGACACGGCGGACAACGGCGGCATTCATCTCGCATTTTTTGCGCTCGAAGACGCGCTCAAAAAACAAGGCAAGTCAGTCGACGACAAAGGTCCGGATGGCTGGACCTATCGCCAGCGCTTCTTCCTCTCCTATGCCTATTCGTGGTGCGCGGCCGTGCGTCCGGAAGTGGCGCGTCTGATCGTCACAACCGATCCGCACTCGATGCCTCTCTTCCGCGTCGACAACGTGGTTTCGAATATGTCTGAATTTGCCCAGGCTTTTGGTTGCAAGGCTGGGCAGAAGATGGTTCGGGCGAACGCTTGCCGGGTTTGGTGAGCGTGATTGACGAAAAATCGCGATATTACTCATTGGCACTGAGGCTGGGCTCGGGTGGGGGCGTCGAAAACCTCGGCAAATCCCGGAAATGACCAATAAAATGCAGCCTGCACAAATGGCGATGCTTGTGACATTCATGGTCACAGCTTGCGTCTGGTTAGAAGGCTCCAAACCGTTGAAACGCGCCGGAATGAGATGGAAGTGCTGGGCGGCGTAACTGAAGAGGAAAATCATTCCCAGCAACATCCTCCCCCACCCGAAACGGGCCTTCGGTCGAGGGTAGCCTTTCGCAATCGAAAGCGCGCTGCGTCCCGCGTTGAACAGGTAGACAGCAAGAGCAAAAAATAGCAGGTATCCTAAGAGGATCCAGAGGGCTTGGGTACGGCTGGCACCGAATCCTCGGGTGATCCCGAGGAATATTCCTCGAAGGAGCAGGAGTGCAAGACCATAGCCAGCGACGACAGATAGCCAGCCCATGATCTGAATCCCGCGGTGTCTCGCATCCATTTGGAAGCCTTCAGCGGCGCTATTCTACCCGATTCGTTGGCGTAACATCGCCATAGCACTCATTGATTCGATCATTTCTATAGATCATTCTCGCAATGAACAATCCCGACAAAATGAGATGGGCCAACCCTCGGGCCGGCCCATCTCTCTCACAATTTTGTTTTTCGGTTATCGCTAGCGGTTGAAGTCCTCTTTGGACTGCGCGCGCTTTATGTATTTCTCGAGGTTAGATCGGTTGGCGTCATCGGGCACGCCCGCAAGAGCGGTCTGCAATTCCTTGACGGCTTTATCGTATTCGCCCTGACCGCTATAGACGCGGGCCAGACCAACGTGCGATATCCAAAAGTCGGGATACTTTTTCGCGTTGGAGAGGTAGAGAGCGAATGCCTCTTCCTGTTTCTTCTGTCCCTGAAGCTGGCGGCCATAGAAGTAAAGTTGCTGTGCATTGGCTTTCCCCAGCACCTGGTTGCGGGCCGTTGTGGCATCGTCTTTGCGGCCCATGGCTTCGAGAATCTGCGACTTGGTCATCAGGTTGTCATAGCGTTCTTCGACCCGGATGGATTGGTCTTCATCCTTCAGCGCTTCATCGAGATTGGTCTTACTGGCGAGGAAGTAGTTGCCTGCTTCGTCCCAGCTCTCCCAGAAATATTGATTTAGTCCGCGTATTTGCCGATTAATGCTGGCTTCGACAATGGGGTCTACCTTGACCGCAACTTTGAAGGGCACGGCGACCTTTTCCCAGCGCAGGGTGACCACGGCGGAGTCGGGTTTGAGATCGTCGAAGTCGTAGGTCAGGGCATCGTGGAATTCGGTGGTCTGCGGCTTCACCGTGACCCGAAGCGCATCTTCATCCTGCTTGTAGCTGAAACTTCCCCACGCGGTAGACATCTTCGAGAAGATCACCGTCCACTGATCTTGGGCGGGAATCATGTGAAGGCCATAGGTTCCTTTATCGAGCGGTTGGCCTTCAATGGTGACCGGGTCGGTGAACGTGACCGTGGTATTTTCGTTGGCTCCGGCGCGCCAGACCTGTCCGTAAGGTACGAGTTTGCCCCAGACCTGGCGGTCATTCACCAGCGGCCGATGATAGTTGATAGTGATGTCGGTAAGGCCAAGGCGCTGCGTGATCACGGCATGTTGGCTCTGCAGTGGCAGATCGAGCATTATGCCCTGAGCCTGGCAGAGACTGGCCAACGTGAGAAGGCCAGATAACAAAACAAGCAGACGAGTTCTGTGCATGGAAGCTCCTCTTCTCGGGTGGGAATCGAACAGCGAATTCAGTCGCAATCATCCGGTCGCAATCATTTAGTCGCAATCCTGATCGAGCACGGATGGGCAGCTGCGCTTGACCGCTGCGCTGTTTGGCTTAGACGGAGGACCGATTCCAACGTAAGCAATAGGGGCATGGTCCAGCAGGGTGGAAGACTGAGCTTGACAATCTCTGCTGCCGGGTGCACAATCTCTATAGGCGAATAAAAAGCGAAAATGCCTCCAGGCGTTCCCGCCCTGGCGTTCCCTGAAATTTTCTCGAGGAATCTATGTCTTCCGCAGTGGTTTCCACTTCGGCGGCCCAGGGCCGCCCTTTTGTTTTGGTTGAAGAAGGCGCCGAAGTTTGCCTACAGCCTTCCGGTATGGAGATTTTCGCCGAGGGTCGGCCGCCGCAGCGAGTTTCTACTTCTGTTTTTTTAACTTCCACTTCTAAAGATGCGAGGCTTGCCGGCGTTACTCCAGCCTCGCGGTTGGCGGTGCGGCCTGCGCCAGAAATGGTATCCAGCGGCATCGCCGCAATGGATGCCCTTACCGGAGGTCTGCCGCGCGGTTGCCTGACGGAAATTTGCGGTCCGGCTTCTTCTGGCCGCACCACTTTGCTGCTCGCTGCGCTGGCTGCTGCCACGCGACGCGGAGAATCCTGCGTGCTTGTCGATGCCAGCGATGCTCTTGATCCGCAGTCGGCTGCTGCTGAGGGTGTGGAGTTGGATCGGTTGCTGTGGGTGCGCTGCGGGGAAAATTCACCAGAGCAAAGCCTGGAACAACTTCTGCGCGCTACCGACTTGCTGCTTGAAAGCGGAGGCTTTGGATTGATCGCCCTCGATCTTGGCGATCTGCCGGAGCAAGCAGCGCGCCGCATCCCGCTGACGACGTGGTTCCGCTTCCGCCGCGCCGTGGAGCATACCCCGACCGTGCTGCTGGCAGTGGAGAGGCAGTCCATCGCCGGAAGCTGCTCTTCGTTATTGGTCAAGCTGGGATTAACAAAGATGGGAGAGTCAGGAAATCGAGCAGGCGAGCAGCCTGAGCATTTTCAATTTCCGTCTCCCACCCACGCGCAATTGCTGACTGGACTGGAAATGACGGCGGAGTTGGTGCGCTCCCGAATGGATCGCAAACCGGTTCGTTCGGCTGAGATCACATTCGCCAGCAAGACTGCCTGGGCGGGATGAAAGGACAGGTTTCAAAGTTTCAAGGTCTCAGAGTTTCAAAGTTGAGCAATTATTTTGAACTTTGAAACCTTTGACACTCTGAAACTTTGAAACCTGCTTTTACTATGTTTGCCTGCATCTTCGTGCCGAATTTTCCCGTGGCCGCGATATTTCGCGCCGAGCCGGAGTTGCGTGCGCGGGCCGTGGCTGTTTTCGAAGGCAAGCCTCCGCTGGAAAAAGTTTTTGCCGTGAATGAGAGCGCAGGCCGCGCGGGCATCATGCCAGGAATGACGAAAGCCCAGGCAGAACTTTGTTCGGAGGTGACGCTGCGCCCGCGTTCTCTGTTGCAGGAATCCGTGGCGCATGCCGCTCTGTTGGATTGTGCGCAGTCTTTCTCGCCGCGCATGGAAGATGCTGCCGCCGACATGGCCCTTGTGGATCTCGAAGGCATGGAATCGCTTTTTGGATCGCTGCTTAAGATTTCTCATAGCCTCTTCCACCGCGCCGCCGATCTTGGACTTGATGCGAATGTCGCTGTGACTTCGAATCCCGATGCTGCCGCGCTCGCGGCTCGGGGTTTTTCCGGTGTGACTGTGATTCCACCCGGGCAGGAAGCCGAGTCGCTGGGATCTCTTCCGGTGGAAGTTTTGTTTGCCGGTCAGGATGAAAGTAGAGAACGGGGAGGAAAGAAGAAGGAGAAGAAGGAAGAGAGGAAACAAGAAAAATCAGCTTACCTGCTGGCAACTCTCGAGCGCTGGGGCATTCGCGATCTACGCTCGCTGGCGTCGCTGCCGGAAATCGCGCTGAGCGAGCGCCTGGGACAGGAAGGCTTGCATCTGCAGCAACTGGCGCGGGGCGCGGCTTCTCACACGCTGGTTCCGGTAGAAGCGCCGGCTATTTTTGAAGAAGCCATCGAGTTGGAATATCCCATCGTGCTGCTGGAGCCGTTAGCCTTCCTGCTGAACCGTCTGCTCGATCAGATCTGTGCGCGCTTGGCCGCGCGTGCTCTGAATACGCAAGAGTTACGGCTTACGCTGGCGCTGCAGAATTTAACGGGAGTTGATCCCCAACTTGAAACTTTCGGGATTCCAAGTGAAAGCGATGCGTTACAGAGCGAAGCTTACGCTCCGGCTCCGCATTTTATTTCCGGACGGCAATGCAAATTCTGCCGAACTCTTCGTCTTCCGCTACCGATGCTTGATGCCAAACTTTTTCTTAAGCTGCTGCAACTGGACTTGAATGCGCATCCGCCGGGCGCGCCTATCCTGAAGATTCATCTAGCTGCGGAACCGGCGCGGCCGCGGTCGGCCCAGGGTGGCCTGTTTCTGCCTCCATCGCCGGAACCGGAAAAGCTGGCACTCACGCTGGCGCGCATTGCCGGGCTGGTCGGCGAGCCTCGCGTGGGCTCGGCGGAGTTGCTGGATACGCACCGTGCCGAAGGTTTTCGCATACGGCGCTTCACGCCTGAAGCAGCTCCGAAAATAAACCATCAAAAAGCGGCAGAAGAAAAATCCGCCGTCGCTGCTCTTCGCCTGTTTCGCCCACTACTGCGTGCCGCCGTGACTTTGGAGAACGGGGAACCGGCGCGGGTCGTGTGCCTGAAGAAAAAAGAAGTGCAGGGCAATGTGCTCTGGAGAGCCGGCCCGTGGCGCAGTTCCGGTGACTGGTGGGAGCGGGAAGCCTGGGCGCGCGACGAGTGGGACATAGCTTTACAAAATGCAGACAGTGTCGCTCTCTATCGATTGGTTCACGATCTGCTCGGCGGAAGCTGGTTTGTGGAAGGCACGTATGACTGAAGAACAGTGGCCAGTTGCCAGTGATCAGTGGCCAGTCTTTTCTGCGGAATTACTGGCCACTGTCCACTGACCACTGGACACTGATGTACATCGAGCTTCATGCCCGTTCCGCTTTCAGCTTCCTCGAAGGATCTTCCTTGCCCGAGGAATTGATGTCGGCCTGTGCCCGGCTTCATATGCCCGCCATGGCTTTGCTCGACACCGACGGAGTCTACGGTGCACCACGTTTCCATATGGCGGCCAAAAAATTAGAGCTCAAGGCGCACATCGGCGCGGAAGTCACATGCCAGTCTTTTGATTCTGTCATCCCGAGTAATCCCGTCATCCTGAGCGGAGCGAGTGCTTCACGAAGTGAAGCACTCGCGGAGTCGAAGGATCCCTATATCCGGCAATTCGTGCAGGGAATAGGGGTTCCTCGCTTCGCTCGGAATGACAAAGTAGCTCGGAATGACAAAGTAAATCGGAATGACAGAGTCCGGAATGACAAACCATTTCGTCTTCCCCTACTCGTCGCTTCCCGCGCCGGCTATCAAAACCTCTGCCGCCTGATCACCAAGATGAAATTGCGTGCGAAAAAGGGTGAGGGCGCAGTCCAGAAGGAAGAGTTGGAAGAACATGCCCAGGGCCTTGTCTGTCTGACTGGGAGCGCAGATGGGCTGCTGACCGCGGCTTTGCAGCACAACGGCATCGACGAAGCTCACAAGCAAGTCGAGCAACTGGTTGGAATTTTCGGCCGCGGCAATGTGTACGTCGAGTTGCAGCGCCATTTCCATCGGGAAGAAGAAACGCGCAACCGCGCTGCCATCACGATCGCCAGGTCGCTCAATCTTCCTTTGCTTGCGACCAATGGCGTGTGTTACGCCGCTGCAAAAGATCGCGAGCTTTGCGATGCGTTCACCGCCATCCGACATCATCGCACGCTGTCTACCGCGGGCCGGCTGCTGGCGCGCAATTCCGAGCGTCACTTGAAATCTCCGCAGGAGATGCAGCAACTGTTCGCCGACCTGCCCGAGGCCATTAACAACACACTCGAACTTTCTTCGCGTCTCGAATTTACATTGAACGATCTTGGCTACCAGTTCCCGCTCTATCCCGTCCCCGAGGGCGAAACCATGAATTCGTTTCTGCGCGAGCGCGCATGGGAAGGCTTTCGCGAGCGCTATGGCCGAACTTCGCCGGACATGCAAACCCGCGCCCGGCGCCAGATTGAGCGGGAACTTGTGCTGATAGAAAAACTTAAGCTCGCTGGCTATTTCCTTATTGTTTGGGATCTGGTCGACTTCTGTCGCAAGCAAAACATTCTGGCGCAGGGACGCGGCTCGGCCGCTAACAGCGCCGTTTGTTATTCGCTGGGTATTACGGCCGTCGATCCCGTCAGCATGGAGCTTCTTTTCGAGCGCTTTCTATCGGAAGAGCGCGGCGAATGGCCCGACATCGATCTTGATCTGCCCAGCGGCGACGAGCGCGAAAAAGTTATCCAGTATGTTTACCGGCGCTATGGCGAGCGCGGCGCGGCCATGACTGCGAATGTCATCACCTACCGAAACCGCATGGCGGCGCGCGAAATGGGCAAGGCGCTCGGGTTCGATCCGGAAACGCTTGGCAAAATTTCGGCCGCGGTCGCGACCTGGGAATTCCGCGACGAAAACGATGCGCTCGACCGCCGCTTCCGCGATGCCGGGCTCGACCTGAAACATCCCCGCCTGCGCAAATATTACGAGCTATGCCTTGCCGTGCAGGACATGCCGCGCCATCTCGGGCAGCACTCCGGCGGCATGGTCATCTGCCAGGGACAGCTCGATTCTATCGTTCCTCTCGAACCGGCTTCCATGCCCGGCCGCGTGGTGGTGCAGTGGGATAAAGAAGATTGCGCCGACATGGGCATCATCAAAGTCGACTTGCTCGGCCTGGGCATGATGGCTGTGCTCAAGGATTCGATCGAACTTATAAGCAAACATTATCGAGAGGAAGTTGATCTCGCGCATCTTCCGCAAGATGATCCTGTGGTCTATTCTGCGCTGCAGCAAGCCGACACGATCGGTCTGTTCCAGGTGGAAAGCCGTGCACAAATGTCGTGCCTGCCGCGCCTGCGTCCGAAACGCTTTTATGACATCGTCGTGCAGGTTGCGATCATCCGGCCGGGGCCGATTGTCGGCCAGATGGTGAATCCGTTTCTTTTGCGCCGACAGGGACGAGAAGATGTCACATATCCGCATCCTTCGCTCGAGCCTGTGCTCAAACGCACGCTGGGCGTGCCGCTTTTTCAGGAGCAGTTGCTGCGGCTAGCCATGATTGCGGCCAACTTTACCGGCGGCGAAGCCGAAGACTTGCGCCGAGCTATGGGATTCAAGCGATCACAGGCGCGCATGAAAGAAATCGAAGCCAGGCTGCGCGCCGGCATGACGCAGAACGGAATTTCGCCGGAGGCACAGGAGAAAATTATTCTTTCCATCACGTCTTTTGCGCTCTACGGATTTCCTGAGTCGCACGCCGCCAGTTTCGCGCTCATCGCATATGCCAGCGCTTTTCTGAAGTGCCACTATCTTGCCGCATTTACCGCCGCCCTGCTCAACAACCAGCCTATGGGGTTTTATTCTCCGGCGACGATCGTGAAAGACGCGCAACGCCACGGATTGAAAATGCTGCCGGTGGATGTGACTTGCTCGGAGTGGATGTGCACGCTGGAAACAGTGGCCAGTGGTCAGTGGCCAGTGGCCAGTAAGGCAGTACCGAGTACCCAGTACCCAGTACCCAGTAAAGCCTTTGTCATTCCGATCCCCGAGCGAGCGCAAGAGGCGGAGGAATCTCGGTACTCGGTACTCGGTACTGGGTACTCGCGACTCGCTCCGGCGCTACGTTTGGGATTGCGTTACGTTCGCGGGTTGCGTGAGGAAGGTGCTCAGGCTCTGGTGCGCGCTCGCATGCTTGCTCCGTTCGCTTCTATTCATGATCTCACTCGGCGCGTTTCTGAGCTGCGCAAAGACGAACTTACCACGCTGGCGGAAATCGGTGCGTTGAATTCAGTTTCCAGTTTCCAGAACCAAGCACCGAGATTCCTCCGCCCCTCGCATTCGCTCGGGGGTCGGAATGACAAAGGTCTTACTGGGTACTCGGTACTGGATACTGGGCACTCGAAGCTTCACCGCCGCGATGCTCTCTGGCAGGTGGAACGCGCCGTGCGCGGCTCCGGGCCGCTGCTGGAAAATTTGCCTGAGCCCGATGCGCCTTCGCCGCTCCAACCCATGAACCACGAAGAGCGTCTGGTTGCCGATTTTCATGGCACCGGTCTAACCGTCGGACGGCATCCCATGGCGTACCGCCGCGATTGGCTGAATGCCATGGGCATTTGCCGGGCCAGCGAACTTCGCGATATTCCAAACGGCAAACGTCTTCGCATCGGAGGTTGCGTAATCACGCGCCAGAGGCCAGGAACCGCAAAAGGTTTTGTATTTCTCAGTCTGGAAGATGAAACGGGAGTTGCCAACGCGATCATCACGCCTGATCTTTTTCACCGAAACCGCCTGCTGCTGACCTCAGAACGATTCCTGGCCATCGAAGGAATTCTTCAAAATCAGGATAATGTGATCTCAGTGAAAGCGGAACGCGTGCAGCCCCTGTTCGTCACGAAAGCTGAAACCGTTTCGCACGACTTCCACTAACGGGATATAGAAACCGGAAATTGAAAACTTAGAACCGAGAACGGGAACCTCCGTACTACTCGGTTGGAGGCGGTTCTTCTGGTCTGCCATTCTCCGGCGGCGCGAGCGGCAGCCTGGTGGCTCCGCGCATGATGTCGCGCTCCTCCGGCGAGAACATACTTCTGAAACGGTTGGAATCGATGATTAGCTCCCGCTGCCCGGGAGGCATGGCGCGCAAGTCGCCAATCGCCGTCCTCACCATGCGCTGACGATCGGGAGGAAGCTGTTGCATCCGACCGTGAATCTGCCGTGCCTGTTCCTTCTGTCCTGGAGTTAAATGCGCCCAGCGGTCCATGCGATCAAGCATGCGTTCCTGCTGCTCCGGCGGAAGGCTCGAAAAATGCTGCAATCTCTGCCGCAACACCTGTTGCTGCGCAGGAGGCAAGCGGCGGAAGCCAGGATCATTTTCCAGCGCGCGCTGTCGCTCGGCGGGAGACAGATCCTTATGATGCCGCAACCAATCCCCGGCATGGTGCTGCTGCGGCGGCGCCGCCATCCCTTGCCTGTGCTGCTGCGCAAATACTCGAAAGCCCCGGCGCTGCGCAAGGCAAGGAGAACTCAGCAGGCCAAGCATCACCAGGCCAGTCGAAAACCATCCCGTCATGAAACGCGCCCAAGTCATTCTCCCCGCACTCTTCCCCAATCCGTCCAACCTCTTGCTGTTCGGCCGTACCAGTCCCTACTGCCTTACGGATTCGCCGCCACGTCCTGCTGCACCTGCAAATCATCCAGAAGATCAAAATCAGAATAGACTTCGTGATTCTTTTCCAGCGACTGCAAATCGCTCACTGCCGTTCCCTCTGGCGCTGCCGACAAAGTATCGTTGGCCGCGACCTCGTCAACGCTCTTGTAAATGCCGCTACCCTTGGAGAAGAACAGGCCCACCCCAACTGCCATCAGCACCGTGAGCGCTGCCGCCAGCACCGGACGCCGGAACCAAGCGAGCCAGCCCGCCTGCGGCTTGGCCATCTCTTCCCGCAACTGCGCCTGCAGACGCACATCAAAATACGGCGAAGGCTCCGGTGCACGCCATTCATCGAGTAACGCCATCGTCTGCCGGATTTCTGCCATCTTTCCGGAACACGCGCTGCACTCGGCCAGATGTCCACCGATCTCCGGTGCCATATCTATCAAGCCAGACGCCAGGTCCGGCATCATTTCGCGAATCTCCTCGCACTTCATAACCATGCTCCCTTGTTTTCTCTCGTCCCATCACTTCCGCCCACAGCACTTCAAAAGAATGCTTCCTATAAAAATTCTTTTAACTGTTCCCGCAAAGTCTCATACGCCCGAAACAACAACGACTTCGTAGCTGACTCGCTCAACTTCAGAACATCGGCGATCTGCTTGTAATCCATCTGCTGGTACTTGTGCATGATTACCGCCAGCTTCTGCCGTTCCGGCAGAGCTTCCACCTTGCCGCGGATCGCCAGCATCCTCTCCCGCCGCACCAACGCTTCTTCGGCTGTGATCGTGCTGTCGGCTACATCGAGCGTCGTTCCGGTTTCCTCATCGGGCTCATCCAGACTGACCGTCACCTCCGGCCGTTCGTGGCGCGTGTCACGCGCATGGTTCACCGCCAGGTTGGTCGCGATCCGATAGAGCCAGGTAGTGAACTTGGCGCTGGCTTCGTAGGTCTGGCGCGAGCGGTATACCCGCAGAAAAACTTCCTGCGCCAGGTCCTCCGCGGCAGCCGAGTTGCGCGCCATGCGGTACATAAAACTCACCAGCGGACGCCGATACTTCTGCACCAGGTAATCGAAGGCGGACTGGTCCCCCGCCTTGACCCGCAGCATGACTTCGGCGTCGGTGTAGCTTTCGGCGCCGGCCATCGCGGGTTGCAGGTTGCCGGCTGGGCGCGGCCCCAGCGAGGCCATCAGGACGCCCCGGTCCATGGCGGCAGTGCTCACGTTAGATTGAACCCCGTCAGGGAGGGAAAGTTGCTGTTCGTCCTGATCAGACGGAGCCCCGGAAGTCCGCCCAGATGAGGAGGATACGGTGGGTCGAGGGGGCCTGTTTTCTTCCGGCATCAGCAGTCACTTTGGACACGGGTGCCAGCGGCTCCGAACTCGCCCTCGCCCCTGCCGAGCATAGGCTACCACGGTCAGTTCTTGCGTCCAAACGCAGCTTCCAGCAGCTTTAAGCGCTCGGCCCGCACAGCTCGCATTGGCCGCTTGGAGTTGCGCGAACCAGCCACTGATGTTTGAATAGAAAAGGGTTGGGCGCTTAACTCAGCGGTAGAGTGTCACCTTCACACGGTGGAAGTCGTAGGTTCGAATCCTACAGCGCCCACCAATTTTCTTCCTCAGGTTCGCTCCGGGCCGGCCCTACTTTGCGTAGCTCACTCTCCAGATCGAGTCCGAGCCGTCGTCGCTTACCAGCAACGAACCATCCGGAGCCACCGTTATTCCTACCGGGCGTCCCCACACGTTGCCATCGGGCAGCACAAAGCCGGTGAGGAAGTCTTCATATTCGCCGCTGGCGTGGCCCGTCTGGTGGAGAGGCACGCGGATTACTTCATAGCCCACACGCACCGCTTTGTTCCAGGAGCCGTGCTCGCTGGCGAAAATGTCTCCCTTGTACTCGGCTGGAAACTGCTGGCCTTCATAGAAAGTCAGTTCCAGCGACGCGTTATGCGGCTGCAACAGCACGTCCGGGACGATCACTTTATCTTTCAATTCCGGATGCTTGCCCTGATGCCGCGGATCCTGATGCCCCCCCATGTACCACCACGGCCAGCCATAAAATCCGCCTTCCTCAACGTGCGTGATGTAGTCGGGAACCAGGTTGTCGCCGAGTGCGTCACGCTCATTCACTGAGCACCACAGCTCGCCCGTCTCGGGATCCACGGCGATTCCGCCGCCGGCGTTGCGAATGCCGTAGGCGTACACGCTCAAAGTGCAGTTCGCGGGATCGCACACCAGAATGTCGGCGCGGTCCTTCTCAGCTGGATGAGTGTCGGGGTCGTTTATGTTCGATCCCGAGCCCACGGCGACAAACAATCGCTTGCCATCCTTAGAAAACGCCACCGCTCGCGTCCAGTGCCCGCCTGTATCCGGGAGATCGGCGATGTGTTCGGGAGCGCCGCTCGCCTTCAGATCACCATTGTGATACGGGAAACGAACCAGTTCGCTGGTGCTGCCTACGTACAGCCATTGCGGATCAGGTCCTGGAGGATAGAACGCCAGGCCGTAGGGATGTTTCAAACCGCTGACGAAAACCGCCGACTGCTCGGGCTTGCCGTCGCTGGTCAGCCCGCGATAGACCCGGATGCGCCCCGGATCGCTCTCCGTAAGAAAGATGTCGCCATTCGGAGCGGTACGCAAGGTTCGAGGGTTATCGAGAGCGCTGGCATACAAGTCCACCTTGAATCCGGGAAGCGCCACTGGCCACGCATTTTCGGGTCGCGCCACTAATTTCGGGCCATTCTCGGCTGATTGCGTGGCATACGGCTGTGGAAGATCGGCGACGGTGATCTTGCGAACCGTCCCCGGCTTTTCATAGCGGAAGTCGGTGAAGGGTGGCGTGGGCGGCGGAGCCTTGAACGTCGAGGTGCTGGTGTCGACCGGAGCCGCGTCGGCCGGAGCCGGCGCACTTGCTTCCTGCGCCACCTGCGGCGCTTCCATTGACTTCACGTAGGTGACAACCTGCCAGCGCTGCCGGACCGGCAACGATGCCCACGAAGGCATCCCGTTATCCTTGTCGCCGCGCGTGATGAACCAGAAGACTTCGCCGGGTGTCACGGAATCGAGCTTGCCATCTACCAACGACGGCACATTGCCGGTGCCTTTTAGCGTCCGGCCATGGCACGAAAGGCAATTACGCGCATACAACTGTTTTCCGGCGAGTACGGCCGAGGCCTGGCCCTCATACGGATTCTTAGTTGCCCGGGCTGACGCGGGCGCGTCGTGGAACTTTGTGTTTACATCCGCTGCCAGCAGCAGTGCAGCAGGCAGTAGAATTGCGGCTGTGATGAACGCATATTGACTGGCTAAAGAGCGCATAAATCCTCTCCGCGTAGATTTCAGCTGAAGATTTTACCCTGAAACTTTGGATGCAGGTGGCCTGCGCCCGGATTATGCCAAAAAGCGTTGACTGGTATAAGCCCGGAGACGCTAAACTTCGTCCCAGGCAGGTCGGAATTTGACCGGCTTACTCGGAGTTGTTACCCAGCGCCTGCCCCTGCCCGTCCGGGTCCGCTTGTAACTTTACTTCCTCGATACAACCTTCCCTCCTGTAACTTGATCAGACAGCAATAAAGCCGTATAAGCTAAGGAACCAAGTACCTCAAACCCCGACCCTGCAGATGGAGCGTTTCATGCGATCTTCTCTCATGCGATCTTTGAAGTTGCTTCTGCCCCTAGTAGCCTCAACTCTGTGCTTCGCTCAGGCGGATCGCATCCCGGGTCCCATCGATTCCAGCCAGATGGTCACGCTGCCCGGCCATGCCGACCGGCTGGCGCAGCCCCAGTACGACCAGGGGCCCGTTGAGCCTTCGTTCCAGTTCGGCCGTGTCACACTTGAAATGGCCCCTTCGCCCAGTCAGCAAGTTGCGCTTAACCTGCTGCTCGCGCAGCAACAGGATCGTTCCTCGCCTAACTACCACAAATGGCTAACTCCCGAGCAGTTTGCAGAGCGCTTTGGCGTAAGCCAGGGCGACGTCAACAAGATTACGGCCTGGCTGCAGGCGCAGGGCTTCCAGGTTTTCAGCGTCCCGCGCGGGCGTACTTCGGTCAGCTTCAGTGGCACCGCAGCACAGATCCAAAGCGCCTTTAAGACAGAAATCCACCGCTACGATGTTAACGGTCGACAGCATATCGCCAACTCCACGCCGGTCGAGGTGCCCGTGGCGTTGAGCGGCGTGGTTACAGGAGTTCGCGGCCTCACCGATTACCACCCCAAGCCCATGTACGTACGCCCGGTTCACGGCGGCAAGGCTGGCCTCCATTCCAGCTACACATCAGGCCAGGGAACGGGGTACGCCCTGGCTCCGGGCGACATCGCGACTATCTACGATCTCAATACGCTCTACAACTCATCGCCCGCCATCGACGGCGCCGGGCAAAAGCTTGCCATCATCGGCGAAACCGATATTTACCTTGCCGACATCGCCGACTTCCGATCCAACTTCGGGCTGAACCCGATCACCGATTGCTCGACCGACGCGAACGGCATTGTCACGGCCACGTCGTGCAACACCACTAATTTTCAATACATGCTGGTTGGCGCCGATCTCGGAGCACCCAGCACTTGCGGCGACTTACCTGAGGCCGATCTCGACATCGAATGGTCGGGAGCTACAGCGCGGAATGCCCAAATTATCTTCGTCAATGCTCCGGCTACATTTAATGCCCAATGCACAGAGATCACCAACGGCGGCGGCACCGACGTCTCTCTGGCCTATGCCATCGACAACGTGGTCGCTCCGGTCATCAGTATGAGCTATGGTCTGTGCGAGGTTGAAGCAACGTCCCTGGAAACCGAGCTTAAACAAGGCAACGCCGAGGGCATCACGATCATGAACTCCTCCGGCGATTCGGGTGCTGCGGCGTGCGACGACGGCCCGCCGAGCAACACTCTGCCTTACCCCGCTGCAGACGGCGGATTGATCGTGAACTATCCCGCCAGCAGCCCGGAAGTAACCGGCGTCGGCGGCACGTCCATTCCTTATCCCACCTTCTACAACAGCACCTACTGGAATGGAAGCAACGGAACGAACGGCGGCTCGGCGCAAACGAACCTCCAGGGACAGGAGGCCGCCTGGAACGACACGGCGGCATTTGCGCAGCTCTGTCAGGAGGGCGACCTCAACCCTCAATTCTGTTTGCAGGGAGGTAGTAAGGCGGTGGCCGGCTGGAAAGACATCACCTCCGCCGCAACCGCGCAGGAAGACCTCTGGGTTTCAGCCGGCGGCGGTGGGGTGAGCAACTGCGTCAACGAGCCCGGCGGCATCTGCGAGGCAGGATTCGCCCGGCCGTCCTGGCAAGCAGTAACAATTCCTAGCCAGGGGAGCCCGCAGAAAACCTATCGTTTAGTGCCGGATGTTTCACTGCTGGCGTCACCGGATTTTCCCGGCTACATCTTCTGCACACCGCAGGACCAATGGGGTTTCACGAGCACAGCCAGTACCTGCGCCGGAGGGATTGCGACCGCCATCGATTCCTACTCTTCGATCGTCGGCGGAACTTCCGCTTCGTCCCCGGTCTTCGCCGGCATCGTCACCTTGCTCAATCAGTATCTGGGAAGCGCCGGCCTGGGCAACATCAATCCCACGCTTTATAGCTTAGCCGCTACCCCGGCCAATGGAGCCTTTCACCAAATCACGAGTGGAGACAACGATGTTTACTGCCAGGCTGGTACGCCATCCGGTCAGCCCACGGATGTGATCTGCCCGGCGGGAGGTGTCTTCGGGTTCGACTCCTCGAATGCCGATGCGGCAACTGGATATAATCTGGTCGCCGGTCTCGGCTCCGTCGATGGCAACAGTCTCGCCGTCGCGTGGGCTGCTTCCCGCACCACGGGCAGCTCGGTCACAATCACGGGCGTTTCAGCGACAAACGTCACCGTAGGCACCAGCGTGAGCTTTGCGGTTTCGGTTACGCCCACAAGCGGCGTCGGTTCGGTCCGATTCTCCACACTCAATAACGGCACCACCACTGTTCTGGGAAGTGCGACCCTGGACGTTCCCTACCCGTCGACCACGACTGGAACGACGACGTTTGCCACTACAAAGCTTCCAGGTGGCACCAACAGCGTTACGGCAACCTACACAGGAGACGCGTCGGTTAACGCTTCCACCTCTGCCCCGACGACGGTCACGGTTACGGTTCCGTTCACCATGTCCGCCAGCGCCCTCAGCCCAGCGAGCATCCCTGCCGGACAGACGTCGACGTCGACCGTCACGATCACGCCCACCAGCGGTTTCACCGGTACCGTAAACTTCACGAACTCCACAGCTTCCAATCCCGGCAGTTGCACCGCGAATCTGCCTGCGGGAGCGCTTTGCAGTTTCAGTCCCGGAAGCGTCACACTCGACGGTAACCCCGCGCACACAATGCCCGTCGCCCTGACCATCACTACCGTAGCCAACATGGCATTGCCCTCCGGCGCGCAGCCGATCACTGTTACCGGAACCAGCGGCAGCACCGCGATCACCGCAACCGTCAACCTGACGGTGACCACGACCAACCAGTCCTTCGCCCTCACGACAACTGCCGCCACGTTCCCGGTGACCGTGGGGGGAACGGCCCCGGTCAATCTGACCGTTACGGGCACGGGCGCGCCCATCTCTTTTGTGGCAAACAGCACCACGGCTCTGCCGCTCACCTATAGCTGTTCGGGAGTGCCTACGTTGAATACGGCGGGAATCTCTTGCCTCTGGAGTCCGTCGAACGGCCAGTCCGTTACCCAGGCCGGGGTTACGCTCAATCTCAAGACCACCCCTCCCACTTCTGGGCAACTGCGCCCGCCGCTGGAGCGTGGCAGCCGGATCTTCTACGCGATGCTGCTTCCCGGCCTGTTCGGAATTATGTTTGCTGCGGGATCGCGCACTCGCGGCGTGCGCCTGCTCAGTCTGATCGTGGTTCTTGGCTTCTCGACGCTATGGCTGGGTTCTTGCGGCGGCAGCGGCGGCGGTGGCACGACCACGCCGCCAAACGCGGGGACGCCCCCAGGGTCCTACACGGTTACCATCAACGCTACTACCGGCGGTGCGAACCCGGTTCCGCTCAGCAACAACGGGTCGCCGCTTACCATTACTCTCAACGTATCGCAGTAAGCGGCACGAAGCCAGCCAGCGCTCCACACAAGCGGAGCGCTTTTTTCATGCGTGCTTTGCCCTTTGACCTTGCCGAAGCCGCAGATGAAAAGCGGGAAACCTGACAAGCCATGTCCTCCTGTGCAAAAAGGCTCTCACTTTGCCCCTTGCGCGCTTGCGCTGGGGCGAGTACCATTAAGTTGTTCTCATTGGCCTCGTTCCCGCGTAGGCCTTCCGCGCCCCAGGCCGTTCCCGGCGGCGCGACGGATTCCGATAACGGATAACGGATAATCGATACGCAAAATTTAGAATTTTTTGTTAGTGCGAGTTTGCATCACCAGAGAGCGGTCGATCGCGATTGCGTTCCAGACCAACCCGCAGTTCCGCATGGAAAGTTGGCTGTTCCCCCTCGAACGCGCGATCGCGAAGCTTGATGGTTGACGTATGTGACTGAGTGGTGTCACCGAGCAGGCGGTTAGGCCCCGCAAGAACAGTGGCTTCGCGCCAACCCTGTGAGAGCCTGCCGCAACCCAATGGGGAACCGGACATCATAATATTTTGCCGCCCTGCACCGGGACGAAAACCCGGGTCAGCAGGTTTGAGAGGACTATGAACGCAGGATCATCTGGACAAGGACAGGGACAAGGAAGACCCTCCGGTGGTGGAGGGAGAAGACGGCGTCGCGGACGCCGCCCCAACAATCCCCGCGGGCCTCGCCCCGCCGGACCGAGCCAGGCGCGCCACAACCAGGATGGCATCTACACGGCGCCCATGGACCACAGCTATCGCGCCGCCTTGGCCGGCAACGGCAACAACGGCCAGGGAGCGCGCCGCCAGCGTCCCGGCTTCGCCGCGCCCTTTGCGGCCGCCGACCCTGAGCCGCTGCCCGCGTTGCGCGAAGATTCCAACTCGCGCATCTTTGCTTTCGTCGACGACCTGTTCTTCGCCGCCAAGATTCAGGAGACTGCGCGCAAGCTCAACGTCAAGGTCGAGTTCGCCAAGAACGACAAGGATCTCGCCGATCGTATGCAGCAGAACGGCGAAGAGAAGCCTTCGCTGATTATTTTTGACCTCAACAACGCCAACGCCAAACCGCTGACGCTGATCCCCAAGCTGAAGGCGAAGTTGAAGAAGGGAACCTCGATCATCGGTTTCCTTTCCCACGTGCAAGGCGATCTGAAGCAGAAGGCTCACGAAGTGGGCTGCGACATGGTTCTGCCCCGTTCGGCTTTCTCGCAGAATCTTCCTCAACTGCTGCGCCGCCACGGAGCCTCGGAAGAAGAGAATCCGACAGTACAGTAGGGAACGGGAAACTGCGAACTGAGAACCGCTCTCCTATCCCGGAGGCCAGCTCAGATGACGTCCACCCAAGAGGTGGACGTGAAGATGAAACACCGACTGCCCCGCTCCAGGGCCCACGTTCAGCACGGTGCGGTATCCCTCCTCGATGTTGCGCTGGCGCGCGATCTCAGCCGCCGCGAGGTGGCAGCGGCCAATCATTTCGGCATCCTCGGCCTGCGCCTCTTTCAGTCCAGCAAAATGTTTCTTGGGGATGACGAGCACGTGCGTGGGAGCTTTGGGTTTGATGTCTTCAAAGGCCAAGACATGCTCGTCCTCGTAAACCTTCCTAGCAGGAATCTCGCCGCGGAGAATGCGGCAGAAAAGGCAGTCGCTCGTGGCGTCGGTCATGGGAAACTCCGGCGTGAGCATAACAGAAAAGTGGCCAGTCGCCGGGGCTCAGATCCTGACTAGCCTGACCCCGATCCTAGCCACTAATCCCTGGCCACTGATCACTGCTTTCAGTCCAGTCGCACCAGAAACACCGCGCCTTCAGGCGTTTCGGTCTCCGTGACCATTTCCTGAGCCCGCTCGCGGTCGTCGCCGAAGACGCGCACCCGCACCCACCAATCGCCCGCAGGACTGGCAAACCGCAGCACCTTAGCCGTGCGGTAGCGGCGCGTCAGGTGGTCTGCGAGCTTCGTGGCTTCATCTTCGTCGGGGAAGCCGCCGATCTGCACCGCCCACTTCCCGCCGGTATCGAGCGGCACCGGGGTCTCCATCACTTCCACTTTCACTTCAGCGATTCCAGGCAGGTAGACATCGAGCTTGCGCGCCGCGGCCAGCGACAGATCGAGAACCCGGCCGGGAATGAATGGTCCGCGGTCGGTGATGCGCACCAAAGCTGTGTGGCCGGTCTTCAAATTCGTGACGCGCACGATCGACCCCAGAGGCAGGGTGCGGTGTGCCGCGGTCATGGCATTCATGTTGTAGACTTCGCCATTCGATCCGCGGCGGTTGTGATATGGCGGACCGTACCAACTGGCACGGCCGATTTCGGTAGCCAGCGGCACGGTGTTCGCGGGAATCGCGGGCTCGGCAAGGTAGGTGCCGCTTTCTTTGTCACTCCGTTCGGCTCCGAGCGGCTGGTTATTCTTAGCGGTGCTCGCGGGAGGGGTCGCAGCCGGCGGTTCGGTTGAAGAGGGCGCGGTGGTCGCGGCGGGAGGCGGCGGCACATTCACGCGCGCCTGCTTGCGATGGCCGCATCCCGCAAGCAACAGCAGGATCGTAAGCAGCAGAGTGAGAAACACAACGTTAGCGACGAAAGCGGCGGGACGCAGCTTCACTTTTGTGAAGCTTTTTGTTGCTCTTTTTGCCGTTCCAGATAGTCGGCCAGTTCGATGAGCTTTACACTCGCGGTGCGCAGCGCCTTGGTCGAGTGCTGGCGCACGGCGGGAACAACTTCGTCGTTCAGATACTTGATGAACTCGGGAATCTCTTTCTCGATCCGTTCGGCAGCCTCGGCTACGGTCTTGCTGACACGCGCCGACGCGTCTTCCACCTTGCGGTTGAAGTCGTTCATAGTGCTCCTCGCGACTGCTGGGCGTGGATGAACTCACGCAATGTTGCGGATGCCAGGCCCGACCATTATTTCGCGCTTGGAAGCACGGGTCAATGGCGGGGCATATGCCGGCAGCCCGCACTCCCAATGGTTTGGGACCATAAGATTTCTCCTTGCAGTAAGGATTACATCCTTGATAAAGTAAGGATATGCCCAAGGTGACCTCCAAATTGCAGTTGACCGTGCCCAAGAAGATTGCCGACCAATACGGCATACGTCCGGGCGACGAACTGGAATGGATTCCCGCGGGTGAAAGCATTCGAGTAGAGTTGGTCCGCCGCAAAGCCAAAGCGGGGCAACCGCTAACCGCCGAGGAGCGGGTAGCGCTGTTTGACGCGGGCATGGCACGCGTGGACGAACTGCAATCCGGCCAACTGAACGCCAATCGCGGAAAACCCGCACCTTCCGATCGCGGCTGGACGCGTGAGGATTTGTACAACGATGACCGAGGGTTGCCGCGTGGCTTCCCTCGTTGATACCAACATCCTGGTTTACTGCTACGATCCGAGCGATTTGAGGAAGCGCACAATAGCGCGCGATCTTCTGCGCCAGGGAGCGGAAGCCAATGTGCTCCGCATTCCGCATCAGGCCATGGTGGAGTTTGTTAACGTGGTGACCAGGCAGCGGACGGCGGAGCCTTTTCTCAGTCAGGAAGAAGCATGGCGTCAAGCTGAGGATTTTCTTAACGAGTTCCAGATTCTCTATCCGAATGAGAAAGTGTTTCGCACCGCGATGCTGGGAATGGCTGCGTACAAATTCCCCTGGTATGACGCGCACCTTTGGGCCTACGCCGAACATTATGAGTTGCCTGAACTTCTCTCCGAAGACTTCGAGCACGGTCGCAGGTACGGTGCCGTGCGCGTAAGAAATCCATTTCTGGCGGCGGGTGCGGCGTAGGCTGGGAAGCGTGAAGACGCCACGATCCATTCAGAGTTTCCTGTCGATTCCCGAGCAGCGCTGGTTTCGCAAGAACCTTCTTGCTTGGTATGAGCGCCATCGGCGCGATTTGCCCTGGCGCGCGAATCGCGATCCCTACCGCGTATGGCTTTCCGAAATCATGCTGCAGCAGACGCGGGTGGCCGCGGTGATCGAACACTATCAGGAATTTCTGCGCCGTTTCCCCACCGTAGAAAAGCTAGCAGCGGCGCGAGAGCCGAGCGTGCTCGCCGCGTGGAGTGGTCTGGGATATTACCGGCGCGCGCGCATGCTGCACACTGCAGCGAAAGTCGTGGTGCGAGAGCATGGAGGGAAGTTTCCGACGACCGCCGAAACCTGGCGCTCCCTGCCGGGAGTCGGACGCTACACAGCTGCCGCCATCGCCAGCATCGCGTTCGAAGAAGCGGCCGCTGTGGTCGATGGCAACGTCGAGCGTGTGTTGCAGCGAGTAGCAGGGAAACGGATTGCCGGAGAAGACTTGTGGAAAGCTGCTAACGCTCTCCTCGATGCCAAGCATCCCGGCGATTTCAATCAGGCGATGATGGAACTGGGCGCGGTCGTGTGCACGCCGCGCGCGCCGGCATGCCTGACCTGCCCAGTGATCGAACTATGCGTCACGCGCGGAGAGATGCCGCCGATGGCGAAGCCGGCGCGGCAGAACAAGCGGGAGATTCATTACGCTCTTGATCGTCGGGATGGAGAGGTTTTTCTGATCCGGCGGCCGACGGACGCGTCCCTTATGCCGGGAATGTGGGAGTTGCCCGAGCTGACAATCAGGAATGGTTCGGGTAGTCCGTCCTTTACGCTGCGCCATTCGATCACAGTGACGGATTACACCGTTCGCGTTTGGCATGCCGCCGTTCCCGCGCGCGTTGATGGCAAATGGATTCCAACGGGGCGTGTAGGGCAGGCCGCACTCACGGGACTTGCGCGTAAGATTTTGCGGAAGGCAGATGTGCTCTGAGGGAAATTACCGACCCACTGGCAACTGGTCACTGGTAATCCTTCTTCCGATCTCCCATCATCTAAAATAAAGGTAGTCAGGGCCCGAGGACCATATGCGCTGGCTGCAAAACATCCTGAAAAGAAAAACGGGAGGACGAACGATGGCGGCATTGACCGCGGGCACTAAAGCGCCCGAGTTTGAGTTGAAAGCGATGGATGGCAAGCGTTTCGTGCTGCGCGAGGAACTTGCGCACAGTCCGGTGGTGCTCGCATTTTTCAAGGTTTCATGTCCCATCTGCCAGTACGCGTTTCCTTTCCTAGAGCGGCTGGAACGGGCCTATGGGCACCAGGGCGTCAGGCTCATTGGCGTTTCGCAGGACGATCCCAAACACACTGCGGCTTTCACCAAGGAATTTGGCGTGACCTTTCCCGTGCTGCTCGACGACAGAGATACCTATCCCGTGTCGAGCGCCTACGGCTTGACTAATGTCCCGAGCATCTTCTGGATCGCGCAGGATGGCAAGATTGAAGTTTCCAGCGTGGGCTGGGTGAAGGCCGACTTCACAGAGATCAGCCGAAGGATGGCGGACTCACGGAAGATCTCTCCCGTCACCGTGTTCAAGCCGGGGGAAGATGTGCGCGATTTCCGCGCTGGTTGAAGCTCGAAGAACTAATCCCGCGGTCGCGGGACGCGCAACCGGCAGCAAAACCACCGACAAGGCCCAAACGCAGGGGCGACAATCGCAGGTACAACTGCAAACTTGCCCGTAAGGCCCGATGGTGAGTGACCTGCCGTGCAGTCGTTTGGGTTCCTCTCTTATAACGAAACTCCTCCCGTCCGTTACAATTCTTTCAGTCATAACTATAGACATTCCGGGCGATAAGGATTGCTCGCGCCAACACTGCGCTTCGTTGGGGGAAAAAGACAGATCTATGCAAGGATTCGCGAGAAAAAGTGTTCTGGCCGGCGTGATCGTCGCTCTGAGCCCCTTTGTGTGGGCGGAGGGTGGCGCGCCTCCGGCTCCGGTACCGGCCGCGACCAAGCGCGAGGCGGTTTCGGTGCGTTTGCCGGGCGCGGCGTTTGCCGCGATGGAGACCATCAATCCCGAACACATTCGCTGGCATGTCCGCTTTCTCTCTCATGATCTTTTGGAAGGCCGCGGCACGGGGCAGCGCGGCGGCGACCTCGCCGCCGAATACATGGCCACACAATTTGCGGAATATGGATTGAAGCCGGCGGGTGACAACGGATCCTATCTGCAAAAGGTGCCTCTGGTAGGGATCACGACGCTTCCCGAAACCAAGTTTTCGCTCGTGCCGAAGCAAGGCGCCGCGATGAATCTGAAACCCCTCGATGAGTACGTCGCCTACGATCAGACGCAGCAGGCGGAGTCCGATGTGGACGCTGAGATCGTCTACGTGGGATACGGCATCGAAGCTCCGGAATACAACTGGGACGACTACAAAGGAGCGGACGTGCGCGGCAAAGTGCTGCTCATGCTGGTAAACGAGCCGCCGTCGGATGATCCAAAGTTCTTTAAGGGCAAAGCCCTCACCTACTACGGCCGCTGGACTTACAAATACGAAGAAGCTGCGCGCAAGGGAGCGGTGGGCGTGATTCTCATCCACAAAGAAGACATGGCAAGTTATCCCTGGGAAGTGGTGTGGAACTCGAATTCCGGGGAGAAATCCTATTTGAAAGTGGAAGGCCCGGTGCTGAAGGTCGCGTCCTGGGTGCAGCTCGACGTGGCGCGGAAACTGGTTGCGGGCTCTGGTCTCGATCTCGATAAGTTGATGGCCGATGCACGCACGCGGGAATTTCATCCCGTGAATCTGGGGGCGAAGCTGAAGGCGCACATGGTGAGCAATGTGCGGCACTTCGAGTCGAATAACGTGCTGGCGATGCTGCCGGGGTCTGACCGCAAACTGAGAGACGAAGCGGTGATGTACACAGCGCACTATGATCATTTTGGGATCCGTCCCGACATGCCGGGCAACAACATCTTCCACGGAGCCGCTGACAACGCGACGGGCTGCGGCATTCTGCTGGAACTGGCGCGCGCCTTCAGTGTGGCCAGAGACCGGCCGGCAAGGTCAATCATTTTCGCGGCAGTCACGGCCGAAGAGCAGGGGCTGCTGGGGTCGGAATATCTGGGCGAGCATCCGCCCGTTCCCGCGGGCAAGATTGCGCTCGACATGAACTACGACAATGTGCAGCCGCTGGGAGCGCCGGAGGAAGTAGAAGTTTCAGGGGCGGAGCGCACGACTTTTTATCCGTGGGTGCAGGCGATGGCCAAAGAGTTTCGCCTGGCCATCCGTCCCGATGCCCGCCCTGAAGCAGGATATTTTTACCGCTCTGATCATTTCAGTCTGGCCCGCGTCGGCATTCCGGCATTCTCGATCAACGAAGGCATGAAGTTCAAAGGTCACGACGAAGCTTGGGGTCTGGCGCAGGACAGGGCGTACACGGAGAAGCGTTATCACCAACCCAGCGATGAGTATCGCCCTGAAATGGATTTCGTCGGCGATGGCGCGATGGCGCGATTCGGCTTTGCTCTAGGCTGGGAGGCGGCGAGCTTCACCCGGCTCATCGGATGGCAGAAGGGCGACGAGTTCGAATCGGCGCGAATCAAGAGCCAGTAGCGAGTATCCAGTACCCAGTTTCCGGAAATGAACTTACCTCGCTGGGCACGGCGCTCCCGCCGCCTGCCATTGCTTCACTTTCGCAGAAAACTCGTCATGCGGCATGGGGATGGGAGTTCGACCCTCGCCAGGATTCCACGCCCACATTACCAGCTTATCTTCCGTAAGGTGCTCGACGAGTTGATCGAGATTGCGGTTTCTGTTTTGTTTGCGGTCCTTGATCGATTCGCAGATTTGCGCGTCGGTCAGCCCTTGCCAGATCATCGGCGTGCTCGAAGGTGGCAAACCCCAGTTGGGCGCGCCGGGCGGCAGATGCGCGCCCGCGAGATTATGATCCTGATGACAGGTGCTGCATTTTTCCGCAGTGACGCCGTGACCATCCGGCCCGCGCCTGACGTTCATTGCGTGCGGATGCCCGTCATCCCCCTGCCGGGGATAATCTCCCTGAGAATGACAGTTCATGCAGCGGGGGTGGCGCAGCACCGGAACAAATGCGGTGAACAGCGCTCCGTCGCCGTTGGCTTCGGCTGCAGCAATTTTTTTCTCGGCTGGCGGTTCCGCCGCGGCTACTGAACTTGAAAGCCACAGCACTCCGGCGATGCCGAACGCGATCAGGGTCGCCACCCACGGCTGAAATACGAGATGCAAGCGCTTCATACCGCCTCCGTCAGACGAATGGGCAACCGGCGGATTCGCTTTCCAGTAACCGCAAACACAGCATTCGCAATCGCTGGTGCAGCGCACGGAACACCGGGCTCTCCAATCCCGCCAGCTTTCTCGTTGCTTTCGACAATATAGGTTTCGATCTCCGGACATTCGTTGATGCGCATCACGGGAAAAGTATTAAAGTTGGTTTGCTGTAAGCGTCCGTGCTCGAACGTGAGCTCCTGGAAAAGCGCCGCCGACGCGCCAAAAATTGCGCCTCCTTGGAGCTGCGCCTCGATAATACCCGGGTTGACGTACTGACCGCAGTCGACCGCGCAGACCATGCGATGCACGCGAACCTTGCCATCCGCTACTGAAACCTCGGCCACCAGCGCGGCATAGCTCCCAAAAGCAAAGTGTACCGCGATCCCGCGCCCCACCCCTCTCGGCAAAGGTTTATCCCATCCCGCTTTTTGGGCGGCGAGATCGAGCACGCCAAGATGCCGGGGCTGTTTCAACAAAAGCTGGCGCCGGAATTGGTACGGATCTTTCTGGGCGAGCACGGCTAGTTCATCGACAAAACACTCGACCGCGAAAGCTGTATGAGAATGTCCCACCGAGCGCAGCCACTGAACCGGAACGTTGATTTCAGCCTGGTGCGACTCAACCGTCAAGTTCGGGATCGCGTACGGAAGATCGTCAACCCCCTCCACGGACGCAGGATCGTAATCTTTTCCCTTCATCATCATCGCCGCGAAGGGCGTCCCAGCCATGATCGACTGGCCCACCAGCCGCGATCTCCAGCCAACGGGATTACCGCTCGCGTCGATGCCGCCCTCGATAGAATGCAGAAATGCCGGGCGGTACCAGCCGCCCCGCATATCATCCTCGCGCGTCCAAATTACTTTCACCGGTGCGCCCGCCGCTTTTGCGACGTGAACCGCTTCCACCACAAAATCTGACTGCGGATTCGCTCTGCGTCCGAAGCCGCCGCCGAGGAACGTGGTGTGGAGTTGCACCTTCTCGTTCGGCAGTCCTGCGATTTTGGCTGTGTTCGCGCGATCGATGGTTTGGAACTGCGAGCCAGTCCACACCTCGCACGAATCCGCCCGCAAATCCACAACGCAGTTCAGAGGCTCCATCATCAGGTGAGAGAGATAGGGAACTTCATACACCGCCTCGATTCTCTTCGCCGCATTGGCCAGCGCGCCCTCTGCATCGCCATCTTTGCGAACGCTGGTGCCTGGCGTCTTCGCGCGCTCGCGGAAATCCTCCATCATCTGGCTGGTGCTGAAGTTCTGCATACTGCCTTCGTCCCAATCCACCTGCAGAACGTCTCTCGCCATTTTGGCCTGCCAGAAGGTGTCTGCAATTACCGCCACGCCCGCAGGAACGGCGACGATCTTACGCACACCCGGCATCGATCGGGCCCGGGAATCATCAAAGTTCTTTATCTTCGCTCCAAAAATAGGAGGGCGAGCAATCACTGCTGTCAGCATCCCCGGCAATTTGACATCGATTCCGAAGACAGCCTTGCCGTTCAATTTTTCTGGAGTGTCGAGCCGCTTGATTGGTTTACCAACCAGTTTGAATGTCTTCGGATCTTTCAGCTCTACGTGTGCCGGAGGCGTGAGCTTTGCCGCCGCACCAACGAGTTGGCCATACGTCAGCTTGCGATTCGATCCGCTAAACACTGCTCCCAATTCGGTGCGGCAGGCAGTCGGGTCCACATTCCATTGCTGCGCCGCCGCGGCGATCAGCAGGACGCGTGCGGCCGCGCCGGCCTGCCGAAACTGTTCTAGTCCCGACCATACGCTGGAGCTTCCCCCCGTCATCTGCATGCCGAACGCGGGATGGTTGTACTTGGGGTCGACGGGAGCAGACTCATACCCCACCTTGGTCCAGTCGGCATCGAGTTCTTCGGCCAGCAGCATGGGCAGGGAAGTGTAGACTCCCTGTCCCATCTCGGAATGGTTCACGATGACGGTGATCCGTTCGTCGGTTCCGATCCGCACGAAGGCGTTGGGCATAAACGCACTTGCGGACGCCTGCGCCGATGCCACGCTGCTGATACCGGGAAACTGAAAGCCGATCAGCAGGCCGCCGCTGGCCGCTACAGAAATCTTCAAGAAGTCGCGACGTTGCATCCCGGTGCGCTCTATCGCCGTGCGTGTCATTTGACTGTTCATCGGGCACCTCCCTTGGCAACCATCTCCGCTGCGAGATGGATGGCTCGCCGAATCCGCGGATAGGTCCCGCAACGGCAGATGTTGCCGGTCATCGCCTCGTCAATGTCGTCATCCGTCGGCTGCGGTTTCTCGCGCAGCAGCACAGCCGCGCTCATCAGCTGTCCAGACTGGCAGTAGCCACATTGGGGAACGTCCACTTCCAGCCAGGCTCGCTGCAGTGGGTTACTGAGGTCAGGGGAAAGTCCTTCGATTGTCGTGACGGCTTTTCCTGTCGCTCGCGACACCGGAGCGACGCAGGACCGCACTGCTTCTCCGTTGATGTGCACGGTGCATGCACCGCATTGCGCCATGCCACATCCGTATTTCGTTCCAGTCAGACCGAGATTTTCACGGATAACCCAGAGCAAGGGGGTGGAAGGATCAACGTCAAGATCGACGCGTTTGCCATTAACGGAGAAGCCGACCATAGTAGTTCTCCTGATTTTGTTTTGGGTCGTTGTCGGCGGCAAGCTGCCGCGACGGCATCGATTCTACATCTTCGAGAGAAGGCAATTCTTCAGGCGGGGCGAAATTCTCTTGCTGAGCAAAATCAGGCGTCACGCACGTAACTTGCGTAACTTTAGCTGCCGCGCTGTGCATGCTAGCCTCGATATGTACATGTGTAATCAGCAACTTCCGAGATTCTGACGAGTCGCGAATGCCTCGACTGCCCATCTTCCGTCTCGGCAAGGAGCCAGAGAAACTGGCCCCGCCGGAGATGATCGCTGCTGCGCCATCGCTTGCTCTTGAAGGACTGGCGGTCGGAGTCGACAACTTGCGGCATGACGTCGTCCTGAGCCCGCGTTTTGTCGACGCGGCGCGGGCGCAGATCATGCGATTGATCGTGCGCCACGGCGAGTTGGAAGGATTGCTGGCGGCCGAGACTACACACCGAAACCAGGGGCCCTCATGGATGCGAAGCGCCGTAGCCAGCCAAAGTCGCACCCCCGCCGAAAAATCTGATTGGAAGCCGGTTCTGGCCGAACTGCACCTTGCGGCCCTGAATCGCGCCAAGAAGGAAGAAAAGATTTCCGTCGATCTGCTGGCCCGGCTGGCGGTTACGAAGTTTCTGCGCATGGAGATGAACCTGCAGTTTGCCCAAGTGCTCGAGCGCTGCCGCGTTCTGCTCAAGACTTACGACGGCATACGGCAGGGCAAAGGAGTGGAGTATCGCGAGCGCGTGGCCGGCTTCCAGGTGCGAAAGAAAATCATCCTGCGAAAGACCGGGCAGGATCTGTTCGAGACCCTGCGCGAAATCGAAAAGGAAACGCTGGCTCGCACCCGAAGGTCCTTCTTTGGGGAAGCGAAGACTGCAGAAGCGAACTCCGCAGACACAAAGGAAGAACCGGGCAGTGCTGGCTTGGGCAGTTATGGGCTGTTTGTGAATCGCCTGGCGTTCTCCGAGGATGGCCGCGACGATTACCTTTGCGCCGAACATTATGTGATGTTGGGCAATTGGGATCGTGATCCCGACCGCTACGGGCGCTTGCAGGACGTGGTCTGGGGTTTCGTGCGATCGGTCTACGGTGAAGAGACCACCAGCGATACCATAAGTGCCTGGCTGTGCGCTCCGGAGAATGCGCGTGCCCTGGTCGGTACCGGAACGCCCGATGATTCCACTGAGGAAGGCGTTGCCAAGCAGGAGCGGTTGGCGCAGTGGGTGCGGCTGCTCGAAGACGAACAGGTGATGGAGCATGTTATCGCCTCCTACCACACGGTCCCGCTGCTCAGCGAGTACGCCCCGCGAATCAATCCGCAGCAACTGAAGAACGCCCTGATCTCGCGTCCTGAGTGCGATCGCGTGGAACGCATGATTCAGGAGCACGGCAAGCTTTCTACTGCCAGCTTGTATGCGGCGGTGGCAAAAGTTGCGAGTTGCCGCGGCGCAGAGCGGGCCAAAGTGGCGGCGCGGTTTCTGAAGGATTTCTCCCACTATCACCGCGATCTGAAGCGACTGGAAGTGCTGAATGGGGCGCTCGACTCGGTAAACTTGGTCGGCACCGAAAAACTGCGCGAGCTTTCCCGCATGAACGGCACACTCTACGAATTCCTGCTTCCCGAGGAGCAATCACAGCAGCCTGAGGAAGACCGCGTCCTGCGCCACGTGGTGCTCAAAGCCGATGTGCGCGACTCGACCCGGCTCACACGCACGCTGATGGAGAAAGGGCTCAATCCGGCGTCTTACTTCAGCTTGAACTTTTACGATCCAGTGAACAAGCTGCTGAGTAAGTATGGAGCGCAAAAAGTTTTTCTCGAAGGCGATGCTATCATCCTGGCAATCCTCGAGCGTGCCGGCGAACCCGGTCTTGCCGTGAGCCGTGCCTGCGTGCTGGCTCGCGAGATCATCGAGATCGTCCGCGGCTACAACGAACTGATGCAGCGCTCGGGCATGCCGGGGCTGGAGTTGGGCGTGGGCATCACGCTGCAGGAGTCGGCGCCGCTGTATCTGATGGATGGCGAGCATCAGATCATGATCTCGGAAGCGCTGAACCAGAGCGATCGCCTTTCTTCCTGCAACAAGCGCGCGCGCAAGGTCATGGAATCGCAGGCCGGACCCTTCCACGTCTATGTCTTCCAAACCGCGGCTCACAAACCCGCGGAAGATGCAGAGGCGAATGCCGAAGACTCCATCGTGAGCTTCAACCTGGGCGGCATTCGCATGAATGAAGCCGCGTTCCGCAAGCTGGAGCAGGAGATTTCCCTGGTCCCGCTCGCGGTAAAGCTGCCGCCTTCGATGGCGTCGGATAAAGGAGAGTACAAGCTGTCAAGCGGCACTGTCCCAGTTGACCGCGACATCTTTCGCAAGATCGTGGTCCGCGAAAGCCGCATTCCGCGGATCAAGGTGGAAGATTTCTCCATCCAGGGATGGACCGACCGCACTTACTACGAAGTCTGTACCGACCCCGCAATCTACGCCGCGCTCGAAAAGAAGAAGGGTGCGAAGGTGTAGGGAACGAATACCTGGTACCCAGACAAACTGAGCCGACGGGAAATTCCTCGCAAAAACGGAATGCCAACGAACATTTTGGCGTCGAGTTGCGCGGGGATTCGCAGCGCGAATCAGATTGCCCGTGCCGGTTGCCGCTGCTCACTGAACACTGATGTATGATTTCGATGCATCTCTAGGACTACGGAATCGCGTGACACCAACTGCTCCCAACCCGGCCGCGCTGGAATTTGGTTCATCGTGCGCGGCAGAAGTCGCCGATTTCCAGCCCCGAAAAGCCATCTCACGCGAACTGGCCCTGCGCCTGATCCGCTGCAGCGACGAGGATCTCCCAGCCCTGCTCGCGGCAGCCCGCGCCACAAAAGAGGACTTCAAGCCCGGCGTCGTCACCTACTCGCGAAAAGTGTTCCTGCCGCTGACCAACCTGTGCCGCGATTACTGCGGCTACTGCGCCTTTCGCCGCGATCCCGCAGACCCTGGCGCGCACACCATGACTCCAGAAGAAGTTCTCGCGGTCGCTCGCGCCGGCGAAAAGCTGGGATGCACCGAAGCTCTCTTTAGTTTAGGCGACAAGCCGGAACTGCTCTTCCCCGAGATGCGCGAAACGCTCCACCGCCTCGGCTATAAGTCCACGTTGCACTACCTTGAAGCCATGTGCGAACTCGTCTTGCGAGAGACTGCTCTGCTGCCGCATCCAAATCCCGGCTTGCTCAGCGCCGAATGGATCGCCCGCCTGGCTGCCGTCTCCCCCAGCATGGGCCTCATGCTCGAAACCACCAACGGTGCCCTGTTAGCACCCGGCGCCGCTCACGATAATGCTCCCGACAAGGTCCCGGACAAGCGCCTGCGTATGATTGAAGAAGCTGGAAAGCAGCAAGTTCCCTTCACTACGGGATTGTTAATCGGCATCGGCGAAACGCCGGAAGACCGCGTCGACACGCTGCTCGCCATCCGCGACTTGCATGAGCGCTACGGCCACATCCAGGAAGTAATCGTGCAAAACTTCCGCGCCAAGCTGACGATCCCCATGGCTCACCTGCCCGAGCCTACCCAAGGGGAGATGCTGCGCACTGTGGCGGTAACTCGCTTGTTACTGCCCAACGTCAATATTCAGGCGCCTCCCAACCTGAATGCGCCGTATTATGAGGAGTTGTTGGATGCCGGCATCAACGATTGGGGAGGAGTGTCGCCGCTGACCCCTGACTACATCAATCCGGAAAAACCCTGGCCGCATCTGGAACAACTCCGCCTGCGCACCGAGAGCCGAGGACAACAGTTACGCCAGCGCCTGCCCGTCTACCCTGAATTCATGCCGATGCTACTGTCGAAGCCGGGATTGCTTTCTGAAAGACTTCAGGCTGCGTGCGACAGTAAAGGCCTTGCAAGGCAAAGGACGGCCGCATGATTTGCGTGCTAACCGGCGGCACCGGCGGCGCCAAGTTCGTAGACGGACTGCGGCAAGTCATCCCGCCCGAAGAAATCACTCTGATCGTCAACACCGGCGATGACTTGCTCTGGTGGGGGCTTTACGTTTCCCCAGACGTAGACTCCATCACCTATGTACTCTCCGGCCTGCTCAGCCGCGAGCGCGGCTGGGGCGTGAAGGGAGATACTTTCCTCTGCCTGCAAGCCATGGGACAACTCGGCGAGCCTACATGGTTCCACACCGGCGATCGCGATCTGGCCGTGCACCTGCTGCGCTCGCGCCTGCTGGCGGAAGGTAAAACGCTTTCCGAGGCCACGTCGGCCATCTGCGAGAAGCTCGGCGTTAAAGCGCACATTCTGCCCATGAGCGATTCCCGGGTCGAGACGCGTATCGATACGCCCTCCGGCGAAATGAGTTTCGAAGAATATTTCGTGCAGCGCTGGTATCAGGACCCGGTGAATTCGGTGCGTTTCGCCGGAGCCTCCGATGCTGAACCCGCGCCCGGAGTGATCGAAGCCATAACCTCCGCCGATGCCGTGCTCATCGCTCCCAGCAACCCCATCACTAGCATCGGACCGATTCTCTCCGTGCCCGGAATTCGCGAGGCGCTGCGCAGCACCCGCGGCAAAATCGCTGCCGTCAGCCCAATCGTCGGGAACGCCCCAGTTGCTGGACCCGCAGGCATTCTCATGACCGCTCAGGGATTGCCTTGTTCGATTGCGGGCGTGGCCAAGGCTTACGAAGATTTTCTCGACCTGCTGGTTTGCGACACCCGCGACGTGCGCCCGGCCGAAGCGCTTCGTAAAACCGGCTTGCGGGTGCAGTGTACGCAAACCATCATGCGCACGCCGGAAGACCGCGCCGACCTGGCTCGCGCCGTTCTCGCGTCGACGATAAGTGGACTGCTTTCTGACCAGCCAGTTTCTGACAAAGCTGTTCCAGATAAACCTGACAAATCAGCGGCCCGCACGGCCTCCGACCTGCCGTGATCCTCGTTCCGGTCAAGAATCTGTCGGCAGCCAAGCAGCGGCTCGCCGCGCTGCTCGATCAGCCCGCGCGCACGGAGTTGGCACAGGCCATGCTGCATGACGTTGTGGCGGCACTGGCCGCCTGGCCACGCCGTCCCGCCTGCGCTCTTGTCACCAGCGACCCGTTTGCGATCGAACTGGCCCGCGAACACGCTTTCGAAGTCATTCTCGACGCGGCGAATCCTGGCGAAACCGGCGCCATCGAAATGGCGACGCGCCTGTGCGTGTCGCGCGGGATCGACAGCACACTCGTCCTCCCGGCGGATATTCCGTTGATTAAAGCCAGCGAACTCGAACTGATTCTGGCCCGGGCTCCCAACGAAGGCTCGGTGCTTGCGCCTGCCGCCGATGGCCGCGGAACCAACGCCGCCTTCCGCCGCCCCGCAAATCTTTTTCCCCTGCGCTTCGGAAACGACAGCTTCAAGCCGCATCTGGCGGCGGCCCAGGCCACGGGCAAACCATGCGTCGTGTTAAAGCTGCCGGGCATTGCGGTCGACGTGGACAATCCCGAAGACTTGCAACAAGTGCTCGCACATCCCGGCGAAACCCGCACCCAGAGCCTGCTTCGCCGTTGGTCGCTCGACGGGCGCTTCCCCGCGGCCGCAATGGAGGGATCGTGAGTCAGGCTCGACACACGGCAAAGAAACCCCTCGTCGCGTACAAGAAGCGAGAGACAAGCCAACGTTCCTCGGAACTCCGTATCATCCCAATCCCTTTCGGAGATGAAATCACAACCGGTGATTCGCTCGCCGACAAACTGCTGCAAGCACTGCGGCAAAACCGTCTCGCAATCGCCCCCGGCGACATCCTCGTCGTCAAACACAAGATTGTTTCCAAATCAGAGGGCCAGATCGTCGATCTGGCGACTGTCACGCCATCGACCGATTCCATCGCATGGGCTAAGAAATATAACCTGGATGCCCGCGTCATCGAACTCGCCCTGCGCGAGAGCAGCGCCGTGATCCGGCGCAAGAACGGCGTGCTCATCACCGAGACGCGTCACGGTTTTATTTGCGCCAACAGTGGCGTGGACGTCTCCAACGTCGATGGCGGTCATCGCGCCCTGCTTCTGCCCGCCGATCCCGACCGCTCGGCTCGCAAACTGCATCGCGAGATCAAGCAGCGGACGGGGCTCTTAATCCCCATCCTGATCACCGACACATTCGGCCGTCCCTGGCGCGAAGGCCTCGTCGACTTCTGTATCGGAATCGCCGGAATGAAAGCGCTGCGCGACGATCGCGGCCGCCGCGATCCTCACGGCTACATATTGCACGCCAGCCTCGAAGCCATCGCTGACGAACTGGCCTGCGCCGCCGGACTAGTCTGCGGCAAGCTCAACCGCACCCCGGCCTGCATCATTCGCGGATTTCCCTACGAACCTGCCGACGGCCGCGCCCGCGACCTGCTTCGGCCCGCCGCCAGCGACTTGTTCCGCTAAGCTCTCGCCAAAGGGCGGTCTCGAGGAGTAATTTGGAGTACCAACAGGTTTGGAGAATTCCGTGACCCGCCAACTTTCCACCTCAGAACTCGAAAACTTCCCCTCCGTTGACTGGTTCGAAATCGCGCCGCGAATCACGCCCGAAGTGCGGTCCTCGGTCGAAAGAATTCTGGAAACGCAAGACGGCGCCTCGATTTCACAAGAAGCCGCGTTCACGCTAGCTCACTCTGAAGGCGACGACCTCCTCGGACTGCTCTCCGCCGCCAACCTGCTGCGCGCCGAACTCGCCGGCAACCTGGTCACCTACGTGGTGAATCGCAACATCAACTTCACCAACATCTGCTTTGTGGGATGCAAGTTCTGCGCCTTCAGCCGCGGCCCGCGCGAGTCCGACACCTACTTCCTCAACCCGGATCAGGTCGCGCAAAAAGCCATCGAGGCCTGGCAACTCGGCGCAACCGAAGTCTGCATCCAGGGCGGACTGCCGCACGGCCTGCCTCCGTTCTACTATCGCGATATCTTGCGAGCTGTGAAGGGCGCTGTGCCGGCCATGCACATCCACGCCTTCTCGCCCATGGAAATCGTTTACGGCGTCGAACTCACGGGCATGCCGCTCGCCGATTATCTCTCGATGCTGCGTGACAACGGTCTCGGCACACTTCCCGGCACCGCCGCAGAAATTCTCGACGACGAAATCCGGCACATTCTTTCGGCCAACAAGCTCTCGACCGCACAGTGGATCGAAGTCATCCGCACCGCCCACCGCAACGGCATCCGTTCCACTTCGACGATGATGTATGGACACACGGAAACGCCCGAACACTGGGTCCGCCAGATGCTGTTGCTGCGCGAGATCCAATCTGAAGCTGGAGGCTTCACCGAATTTGTCCCGCTCGGCTTCGTGCACCAGAACACGCTGCTGTTTCATCAAGGACTCGCGCGCTCCGGTCCCACGCTGGCCGAGCACTTGAAAGTGCACGCGTTGGCACGCCTACTGCTCGCCGGTTCCATCAACAACATTCAGGTCTCATGGGTAAAGTTGAGCCGGCGCCTGTCGCAACTCTGCCTGCATGCCGGCGCCAACGATTACGGCGGCACGCTGATGGAAGAAAACATTTCGCGCGAAGCCGGAGCCACCGCCGGCCAGTACACCAGCCCTGAAGATTTTCAATCGCTGATTCTAGAGATGGGCCGCGTCCCCGCCGAGCGCAACACCACCTACACGCGCCTCAAGCTCAACCTGCCGCTTGAGGAGTTCACCGCAGAAGAAACGCAGGAGCCGGAATTTGCATGAGCGACGCCTCGCGTCCCATCGCCATTCTGGGTGGAACCGGTCCGGCAGGCATGGGTGTAGCCCTGCGCTGGGCACGCGCCGGCGAAACCATCATCATCGGCTCGCGCGACGCGCAGCGCGCGCAGGATGCCGCCGACGGCATTAAGGAAATAATCGGCGATCAAGCTCCCGTCTCCGGCCTGGAAAATTCCGCCGCCTGCGCCGCCGCAGATCTTCTCGTTCTCACCGTACCCTTCGAAGGCCAGGCGACTCTGCTCAAGCAACTCAAGCCCGCGATCCGCACCGGCACCATTCTGATCGACGCCACAGTCGCACTCGCTGCCAGCGTCGGCGGACGCGCCTCGCGCACCCTCGGCGTCTGGCAAGGTTCGTCCGCGCAGCAGGCCGCAGAACTCGTGCCCAAGGGGGTAAGCGTCGTCGCAGCATTTCACAATCTGTCGGCTGAATTATTAAACGGAGACGATCCTCTCGATTGCGACGTCATCGTATGCAGCGACGACGCTAGCGCAGCTCAACTCACGCGCGCTCTCGCCGCGAAAATTCCCGGAGTCCGCGCCATCGACGGAGGCAAACTCGAAAACGCCCGCATCCTCGAGCAGATCACAGCCCTGCTGATCGGCCTGAACATTCGCCACAAAGGCCACGGCGGCATCCGCATCACCGGACTGCCGCCGGAGGCTTACAAGTAGACTTTTGAACCGCTCGATCCCTAGAACGAATACTTCAACGAGAACTGAATCAGCCGCGGAGTGCCGATGGTCGTGGTAATAGGCGCACCACCGTTCCCAACGACTCCACCATCACCGTTGAACGTTTCAGGATTCGCGAACGAAGGATGGTTGAACAAGTTGAAGAAATCCGCCCGGAAACGCACACTTTGCCGTTCACCAAGCCTGAAGCTCTTGTCCAGCGTAAAGTCCACATTTTTCTGAGGGGGCCCAATAATGCAGTTGCGCGGCGTGTTGCCGTAGAGCGTGGCATCGCTAGGCAGGCCGTTGGAGAGCGTCGCAATCGGATCTGATGTGTAGGCGGCGGGATTCACCCAATTCGCCAGCCGCGACGTAACGCTGCCTGAGCTAGGCGCATTGGCGCAGCCGAAACCGGGACTGAAGGTGGCTGTCGCGGACGGACTGGCCAGAGCATAGGCGCTGCCTCCCGCTGGATCGAAGATCGAGAAGGGTGCTCCCGATTGCAGGATGATCACTCCACTGGCTTCCCATCCTCCGAGCGCCGCCTTGGTGAATCCATTGGCATTGGCGAAGAAAGGCAATTGGTATACTCCGCTGGTTACGAAGCGCTGCCTCCGGTCGAAATCAGAAAGGCCGCGGGATGCCGCGGCATCCGTCTGGTTGTTGACCCGAGTTACGAATGCCACCGAAGCCGTAGAGACGTCGTCTATCGACTTGGACCAGGTATAGGCACTCTGGAAATAAAGCCCTTTGCTGAAGCGGTGCGCCAACGTGGCCTGCAGCGCGTTGTAGTGCGAGTCCGAATTGGGTGCGAAGTCCTCGAAATCGGCAGGTGCGATGCCCAGAAAAGGCGCACGCGCACTAACATTCTCACCGGTCGAATCTACGATCGTGCACGACTGACCCGCGGCTTGCAGATTGACACAACCCTGGCCGGTCACGACTACCGGATTCTGCGGCGTGGCCAGCGTGGCCTGGTCCGAATCGTAAGTCGAACGCAGACGGCTGCCCTTTGTGCCTACGTATCCCAGCTCCAAGAACCAGTCCCGCCCGAGTTCTTGCTCAATCGTGAAGTTCCACTGCTGGGTGGTGCCTGCAATCCAATGCAAAGGGACGGCGAGTTCGATCAGACTGTTCACCGTGCCGTTGAAGTTAGCGCCGCATTGATCCGCCGCAGTAGAGGCGGCTCCGTTACCGAGTGTGCACGGCGAAGCGAAACTCTGCAGAATTGACGCCACCGGCACGTAAGCTTGCGTGGGCGCGGCGCCAAGAGGCGGAATGCCAGGAAGCGGGAAAGCAGGGTTGCCGTTGTTAGCCGCAAACAAGTCAGCCAGACATGTTGAGGTAGCAGCACAGGTGCCCAGAATTGCGGGCTCGAAATTCACTCCGAAGGGATAGGTTGGAGGAGAAATAGCAAGATTATCCACCGCTCCCAGGTCTTCGCGGACGCTGTAAATGCCATACCCGCCGCGAATCGATGTTGTATGGCGTCCCGCGACGTCATACGCGAACCCGATGCGCGGTTCCTTCACCGAAGCGTATTCATTGTCTAGGCCGGCCTGATTGAGCGTCCCGCTGATTCCCGAGAGCCCAAATTTATCGACACACTTGGGCCAGACGTAGGGCTGCCCGGTGGCGTTTGCCAGATCTGGGTTGACGTTGCCGGTGTGGCAAAGCGTGTCGTAGGGCGCACCCAGATACTCGTTGCGGAAGCCTAGATTCAAAGTCAGGGTTTTGCTGACTCGATAATCATCCTGCGCGAACCAGGAGTAGCCGGGAACGCGATAGTCGTGGTTGCCCAGGCCTCCACCGCCCTCGCCGAAGAACGGCGACCCAGCAAGAAAGCTTTGAAAATCAGTTGCCAACGTAGGCGGCGCAAAGTAGACCAGCCCGTTGTCTGCGATCGGTAAGTCTCGCCGCATCGCAACACGGTCGACTTCCCCGCCAAAGCGCAACTGATGCGCGCCGTGCGTCCAGCTCACCGTATCAAGAAACGTGTAGTTGTCGGACAGCGCGGTCTGCTCTTGCGTGGGATATGCCCCAAAGCCAAAAGTACCGAACTGCAGCCGGTACATATTAGGATCGGCGTTTGCGGTTGGGAGGTTGATGCCGAGCTCAGCGCCGGTAACGGGAGCTTCATTGTTCAGTTTGTCGCTGATGATGTTGACCCCGGCGCGGAACTCGTTGATCAACGTATTGCTGAAGACATGCGTCTCCGTGATGCTGCCAAAGCGGCTGTGCAAGGGAACTTCAAGAGGGAAGTTCAGATTGGTGGTACCTGGCAGCCCTCCGGTCTGAATTCCAAACGAATCGGCGCCGAATGGCTCGTACGTATCCGAGTTCGACCAGAAGAAGCGCTCTGACAAGCGGTCCTTGCCGCCGCGAAAGTCGCGGTCCCAGGTTTCCGTGAATTGATTGTCGCTGAACTTGCCGGGATCCGTGACGACGAAAGGAACCGTCGTGAGGCATGGTGTCGAGGTTGGCACATTGGTCGGAAGCGGATAAAGATACCCGCCCGCTCCCGCGCCGAACTGATTGCTCTTAAAGTTCAGAATATTGAACGCCACCGGATCGACGCTCGGCACGTCGCAGTCCGTCGCCATCAGGCTGGCCGACTCGCGGTCTTGTATCGGCACGTAGTAAATGCTGGGGCTGTTGATGAAGGTTCCCGCGGAGTCTCCGCTGCGCTGGCGCGTGCCCTGAAGGTTGAAGTAGAAGTAACCAAATTTAGCTCCGTGCCCGATCGGTCCGCCTATGTCACCGCCGAAAATGTTCTGCTTGACCACGACCTTCCCCAGAAAATAGTCGTTCGCGTCCAGCGCCGTGTTTCGGAAGTACTCCCACAGGTCGCCGTGAAAACTTGAGGTCCCGCTCTTGAGGGTAGCGTTGATGTTGCCGCCACCGTTGCGCCCCTGCGTGGCGTCGTAGAGGCTGGTACTGACCTTGAACTCCTCGATCGAATCTGGACTGGGCAGAGGGGTATAAGTCAACTCGCCAAAAGCATAGTCAGCGACCGTGATGCCATCAATCAGATAGTTGTTGTTGTCTTCTCTTCCTCCATTGACGTGAATAAAGACGTTGCCGCGTCCCAACTGGGCCGCATTGTTTAGGTCGGAAGAAGCGCCGGTAGAAAGCGTCAGCAACTGTTGAAAGTTTCGCGTGGCCAGAGGAAGATCCGTGATCGTCTCCGCTCCCAGCGATTGCCCCGTGGTAGCATCCGTGGTGTTGACCTGCTCCACCTGGGACTGCACTTCCACCACTTGTTTTACCGTACTAACTTTCATGACGGCGGTCATGCGGGTGGTTTCTGTGATGCGCACCACCACGCCGGGAAACTTGGTGTCGGGGAAACCCGCCGCGTTCACTTCTACCGTGTAACTTCCCACCGGCAGCAGCGTAGCGGTGAAGAGACCGGACACGTCCGTGGTCACCTGGCGCAGAACTTCGCCCGTGGCCTCGCTCTTGATGCTCACTTTGGCGTTAGCAATCACGGCTCCGGTCGGATCTTGAACCACACCGCTGATGGCGCCGGTCGCGCCGCCTTGCGCGAACATCATTCCAGTGAAGACTGTGAGGAAAAGACTTGAGGCCACGATCTTCCAAAGTGAATTCATCTTGCCCTCCATTTGGACGATTATCCGTTGCTCCTTTGCCTGGCGTAGCGAGAGCAACCAATAGCAAAAGCGATAACATGCCCATATATCACGGTCGATCAATGATGTTCAAGAACTATGCATACGCATCGGAGAGGCGAATTCGGCGAAGAAGAATTCTTGATGGGACGGATTGGTATCCAAAAATTCAGGTGGAATCGCGGACGCCGCGGAGCGAGCTGCAACTAGAGCGGCTAAACTGCAGGAGTACACCGTAAGACCTAATCTTCGACTGCCTGTGCCGTCATCTCTGAAGGTTCGCCGCCCGCAGCTTCCTGAGCCACAATCAACCGCCGTGCTTCCACGCGAATCTTCGGCAGATGCGCGCCGAACCAGCACGCGCCCAACACCGATGCCAACCCGCCGATCGCTACCGTGTGGGGCGCACCTAAACGCTCGGCCAGCGCTCCGCCAAACAGCGCTCCAATCGGAGCCATACCCATGAACATCATCGAGTACACGGCCATCACGCGCCCGCGCAGAGCATCCGGCACCATCACCTGGATCAGCGTGTTTGAACAGGCCATCTGCAGCATCATGCAATAGCCCACCGGCAGCAGCAGAATCACTGAAACCCAGAACGTGCGTGACAGAGCAAATACGATAAGACTCGCTCCAAAGCCAGCACAGCACCACGCCACCCAGCGCCCCAACCCCTTCACGCCTTCGCGAAAGGCCAGCGTCAGCGCGCCCAGCAGCGCCCCCACGCCGGTGGCGCCCATCAGGATGCCCAGCCCGCGCGCCCCGCCGTGCAAGATCTGGTCAGCGAAAATCGGCATCAGCACCACATAGGGCATGCCCACCAGGCTTACCAGACCCAGCAGCAGCAGCAAGGCGCGAATTGGTGCAGTCCGGTTGACGAAGCGAAACCCTTCCATCATGTGCTCCAACGGTGATGCCATGGCCGCGCGAATTGGAACGATCACCCTCATCAGCAGCAATCCGATAATCACCGCGATGTAGCTCACTGCGTTGGCAAAGAAGCACCAGCCTTCGCCGATTTTCGCCACTAGAATCCCCGCAATAGCGGGACCGATCACGCGGGCACCATTGAACATGGAAGAATTCAGCGCGATCGCGTTCATCAGATCTTCTTTGCCCACCATATCCACAAGAAACGATTGCCGCCCTGGAATGTCGAATGCATTAACGACGCCGAGCAAACTCGCCAGCACAAACACATGCCAGACCTGAACTTTGTGGAAGAGCGTGAGCGCCGCCAGAATGAAGGCCAGCAACATCGACGCGGTCTGCGTCGCGATCACGATCTGGCGGCGGTCGAAACGATCGGCAGCAATCCCGCCCAAAGGGGCAAACAGAAACACCGGAACCTGGCTCGCGAAACCCACCGACCCCAGCAGCAGAGCCGAGCCGGTCATCCGGTAAACCAGCCACGATTGCGCCACGCTCTGCATCCACGTGCCGATCAGGGAGATCAGTTGTCCGCTGAAAAACAGCTGGAAGTTGCGATGACGCAGCGCCCGCCAAGCCACCTGCCAGCGCGATAAGCGCTCCGGCGCCGCCTCGGCGCCAGCTACTGCCCCATTTTCCTGAATTGGGACTCCCGACTCAGACATTTATGTTCTTTCGATGACTCTTGCGGCTCCGTGGGATCACTATAACGTGTATGCCGACGGCAAATGTTCCCGAGATATATTCTCTATGCTCAAGCTTTCCACCGATGAGTTCCATATTCCACGCCGGTCCAACTTTTGACTTCCCAGACCGCCCGGACTGCGCTACAGTTGCAATTGCTCTCTCCCCGGCGATCCCATCAAGGAAGGGACACGACCATGACGACTCCTCCGGTTGGTGTTGAACGCCGCATTGGACAACGCTTCGCTTTTAACCTCCCAGTCTCCTTGCGTGAGGTTGCGACCTCTTCCGAGGGACTCGGTTTCACCCAGGACCTCAGTTCCCGCGGAGCCTTTCTGTTCACCGACATGGCGTTGACTGAGGGCACGGAGATCGAACTCACGTTAGAAATGCCCTCCGAGATCACGCTCGGCGAAAATATGCGGGTCCGTTGCCGGGGCAGCGTGCTCCGCATCGTCAAGCCCACGGATTACACCATGGATCACGCTAAGGCTAATGGCTGGAAACGCGCTGAGCCTGAGACCGACTCCAATTTGCCCGGAATCAAAACCGCCGAAACCAAGATCGGCGTCGCCGTCTGCTTGAAAGGTTACGAGTACCTGCCTGAGACTGAGAGCGGTTCCCCCGATTTTCGCCGCATTTCGGCCCTGCACAGCCCCAGCGAGACGCAACGTCCCGCGGCACCCGCTCCTGGTACTCCGCGCGTTGCGGCCAGCTAGTCCCACGATGCTGCGTCGCGTCAGGCGCACCAATCGCAGGAAAGTCCCGGTCTGGTTTGGCGCCCGCGAAGTTAAAGTCTTTCACCTGATCTCAGACCTTTTCAATCTTCCAACCTTGGCTTAGAATGTTACCCACTTGCGGCGGCTTCGTAGAGGAGTATTCCAGCTGTGCACCTCTGGTTCACGTTTTCTATTCTGCTGATCGCTACTCTCGCGTCTCCGCATGAATCGTGTACACCCATTTGGGCGGGCGGTTACCTAGGTCACTTGGCGAATAGTACTTTCTCTTTCTAACATGCAAACACCGAGAGAAATCAGCGAGAATCGCGCCATGCATGGGATCGCCGTCGCCCTCTTGACCGAGGACGGGGAACATTTATCCGAGTTGCAGAGACGGGTCGAGGCTACCCGCCTGGGTCGGGTCGTGTTCAGCAACGTCGGCTTTCCCGCCGGACCTACCGACCCCATCCTGCGGCAGATTCAAGATTTGCGGGCCGAAGTTGTCGTGGTTGATATCTCTGCCGAGAATCCGCAACGCGCCATCAAAGCCATCGAACTGATTCAAGCCAACACTCTGCAGCTCGCCATCTTTGCCAACGGCAACATGCAGCAGCCTGCGACGATTGTGGCCAGCATGCGCGCCGGAGCCGGCGAATACCTGGACCACAATGCCGGCTCTGAGGCTCTGCTCGAAGCTCTCACGCGTTTCAGTTCCAATCGCACCCGCACTCGCGGGGGCGCGGGCAAGGCTCGCATCTTCACGTTTCTCAGCGCCAAGGGAGGCGCCGGCGCCACTACCGCTGCCGTCAACACTGCGGTAGCCCTGCAGCAATCGCACGGCAGCGTGGTTCTGGTGGACTTCGCCCCCGTCGGCCACGCCCAACTGCATCTCAACCTGCGACCCAGTTTTGGAGTGCCCGATGCTCTCGAGAACTTGCACCGCCTCGACGCATCTCTGCTCGAAGGCCTGATGACGACTGCTCAAGACGGCTTGCATCTTCTCGCCGGCCCGCAACAGCCTTATCATGCCATCCCCACGCCGGCCGAGTTGGCTCGCCTATTCGACTTGCTGGTAAATCATTACCGTTACGTCGTGGTCGACGCCTCCAGCCGCCTCGATTCCACCACGCGCCTGCTCTCCGACCTCTCAAACGCCGTGCTCATGGTCGCTCAAACCGACGTGGTCACGCTGTGGAGCGCCAGCCGCATTCATGCCTTCCTGGAAGAAGGCGCCGGCCGCAATCGCCTGCGCATGGTTTTGAATCGCTACAAGAAAATTCCTGGATTCACCGACGAAGATATTGAGAGCGCCACGCGCTGCAAAGTTTTGTGGAAGATTCCCAACGCGTTCCACTCCGTCTCGCCCGCCATCGATCACGGTACGCCAGTAGTTTTGCAGGAGGGTCTGGAAGTGAGCCGCTCGCTCCGCGCGCTGGCTGCGGCCTTAGCTGAGGCTTCCACCACCGCCGAAGGCGGCCTCGATCTCGTCTACGCTCAGGAAAAGCCCGACGTCAAGAAGAAGGTCGCCAACCGCCTCCTCATCACCCCCGCCCGCGCCGGACAATAGCCTCTGGTTGTCATCCTGAACAAGCGTTCTTTGCGCAGTGAAGGATCCGGGCGAGCCGCGCGATGTGTCGCGTTCTTTGCGACACATTAATCGCGCGTTTGGCTCGCTTCCTTATCAGGCTGACGCCCGCCGCATGTCCTCTCGGCTACCCCGAAAGCTTGTTTTCCATCTAACATAGAACGATGCGCCAAGCCCCGGGCTCGCTCCAGGAAGCAGAGACTGAACCACCGGCCCCGGAGTTACAGTTCGACTCCGCCTCCGCCACTTTCTGGCCCGATGTCTTCGTCGACAGCGGACTTCCCTGGCTCCGCTTCGCGCAGTCAGGCGCGTATCACATCCTCGCGCTGGTTTTGATCTGGGCAGGATCGCGCTTCCTTGCAATGCAGCCTCACCCCGTGTCGCAACCCGCGTTCACTCACGCCGACGTCGTCTACTACACGCCTTCGGAATATCTACCTCCACTCGACACACGCCGCTCGACCTCCACCCGCGCCCGCAAGGCCGATCCCGAATACTCCGCGCAGCCAACCATCTCCGTGCCTCCCGAAGCTGACAACCATTCGCAAACCATCGTCACGCCGCCCAACATCAAACTGCAGCGCGACGTCGCGATGCCGAACGTCGTCTCCTTGTTCGAAAAAATGCCGGGCAACCCACAGATGCCGATCCGCCCAGCTCCCATGGTTCCTGCGTCACAGATTTCGCGTCTAGCGCCACAGATGGAACGCGCAGTGATCGCGCCGCCTCCAGCCGTGGATACCAATTCTCCCCGCCGCGTTGGCGATCTCGACATCGGACACAGCTCCGTGATTGCGCCGGCTCCGCAACTTCCCCTGGACGAACAGCGCACCGCGGGTGGCCGTAGCACAGCCATGAGCAAACACTCGCTCCAGGTAGTGGCGCCACCGCCTTCCTTGGCTGCGTCAGGACATTCCCGCTCGGGCCAGGGTATCCTCGCGCTCAGTCTCCATCCCGCAGTAGCGGCGCCGCCCGATCCGCCAGTCGGCAATCGCCGCGGCAACTTCGCCGCTACCCCGGAGGGCCATCGCCGAGCTTCCGGCGCGCCCGCCACAAGCGCTGGAAACGGCAAAGCAGACGGAAGCGGAGCCGGCAAGAACAGCGGCAATCTGCCTTCCGGCTTGTACGTCGGCAATCCCGCTGCGAAGACCTCGAGCGCTTACTCGGTCAATCCGCGCCTGCTCGCGAACGCTCGCTCGCCGCGCATGGCCACGGACCGCACTCAACCAACCAACGCCAGCAAGCTCTCGGACGTAGAGCGCGCCGTCTTCGGCGACCGCAAGTACTACTCTCTCAGCCTCAACATGCCGAATCTCAACTCCGCCGGTGGCAGTTGGATCATCCGCTTCGCCGCCTTGCAAAAGGATTCGATTCCGGCCAGCCGTTCTTCCCGCGCCGCAGCGGGCGGTCCACGCACCGACGATTCATCTTCGGACGATCTCTCCGCGCCCGTGGCGACGCGCAAAGTCGATCCCGCCTATCCACTTGAGTTGATGCGCCAGAACGTAGGCGGCACCGTCATTCTTTATGGTGTCATTCACACGGACGGTACGGTGGGCAGCGTGCGCGTGCTGCGCGGAGTCGACGATCGCCTCGCCCAGTTCGCCACTGAAGCCATCACCAAGTGGAAGTTCGAGCCAGCATCGAAGAACGGCACCCCCGTGGATGTAGAAGCCACGTTCTGGATTCCATTCCATCCCGAGAAGCCGAACTCGAACTTCTGAGGAGTCAGGATGCAGCGCGCTTCCCGTACAGCCATTCCAGCAGAAACGCGATGCCGATGCCGATAAGAAGGACCGGCCAGACCCAAAGCGTGTCTCGACGCGGGATCGTACCCATGCCAGAGAGCAAAAATATGACGCCACCAATCAGAAACAATGGGCCGGTAATGCTGCAGTGCAGAGAGCGATTCTTAAACAAGTTTGCGAAGCAGCCGATGGCCATGGCAAACAGGCACGCAGCCCACGACGCGCGGAGAGGACGCCAATAAATTCCGATGAGGCTCAGAACTCCCCACGCTATCAGCGAGACCGTGAACCAGTAACAGATCGTTGCTGGCGAGCTACAACAGGCTTCCGCTGGCTTCGTCATCGCGAAGAAGGTGATCCGACCGCCCGATTCTACGCCCGCTTCGCGCGGTCGGAAGAATCTCAATAGGCCCCCGCGCGGTCGGGGCAGGAGTAACGTATCCTAATGAATGAGTGTCTTAGCGATGTTACGCCAAGAATCGGCGTAAGTTTCCAGTTAGGCCGGAGCATGCGCTCTGTTTCAAGTCATGCCAATTTCAGTCACGGCACACGGAAGATCACGTTGCTCGACAGGGTGCCGCTGGGCGTGGTCACCTCAAGCGTACCCGTGGTTGCGCCGGTTGGAACGGTGGTCTTGATCAAAGTAGCCGACACTACCGTAAAGGCTGCCGGAGTGCCATTGAAGCTGACACTGGTTGCGCCGGTCAGGTCGCTGCCGAGGATGATCAAGGCGCGCCCCACGGGATCGCGCGGAGGCACGGCTGCGACGAACGGACCGAGACCCATGGACAGGCTGTAGACCGTGCCGCAGCCTCCCGTACACGCGGTGGAATTTCCGCCGAAGTATGTGGTGCCGTAAAGGGTCCCGTTAGTATCCTCCACCAACCCGCCCACAGGATTCGCTCCGTCAGTTCCGGAAAAGGTGTGCAGTGTGGTGAAGGCGCCAGCGGTGGTGATCTGGAAAATTGTGCCGCAATTCTCAGGGCTGGGGGTATCGACACACAAGGAGCTCGGGTCGCCAGCCGCCGTCCCATACAGATTTCCGTCGGTGGCTTGCACCAGGGCTGATTGAGGACTTGAGCTGTCGGTTCCGTCGAAGCTGTGCAGCACCGTGACTACGCCAGCGGGAGTGGCTTCGAACACCGTGCCGCAACCCTGGAAACAGGTGTAATTGACTCCTCCGTAGGTGGTCGTGCCATAAAAGTTCCCGTTGCTGGCCTGGACCAGCGTGGCCTGCGGGCTCGCGCCGTCAATTCCTTCGAAGTCATGCAGCACGGTCAGCACGCCCGTTGGAGTGATCTTGAAGAAAGTGCCGTAGCCGTTGGCTCCGCCCATAGCCGTCGTCCCGTAGAGATTTCCATCAGCGCCGACAGCGAGCCCGCCAAAGGGGTACTCACCGTCGGGACCGTGGAACTCATTGAGCGTGGTCACCGTACCACTCGGAGTTGCTTCGAAGATGGTTCCGTAGCCGAAGCCTCCGCCTTCATTTGTTACGCCATAGAAGTTACCGTTGTCGGAATGCGCCAACCCCCCTCGAGGACCATTGCCGTCATAGCCACAAGCGAAGTCATGCAGCACGAACACTGTGCCGTTGGGTGTGATCTGGAAGAGAGTGCCGCAATTGAACGTGCCAGCCAACGACGTCCCGTATGAGGTCTAGGTTGGGGGATTGAATCAGGCCGCCAACACAATTCGCCAGGCCGAATGAGCATTTGTTGACCTGGGTTAGGGTGCCGGAAGCCCGCCGCCGCCGTAGAGGTTTCCGTCAATAGACTGGGCGAGAGCCGATTGCGGCCTCCCCGGGTTCCCGACGAAGGTGTCTAAAGTGGTGAAGGTTTGCGCAGCCGAAAGACTTGCCGCCGCGGCGCAGAATACAAGAGCGATGCAAGCCGATTTCCAACTGTTCAATGGACGCATAATTTTCCCTTCCGAATCGGTCTGATTTAAGCGCATGTTTAAGCGCATGAAGTGTCTCGGATAGAGCTGGACTTGGCGGGAACCAGAATCGCGTGCGGAAACAGGCTCCGAGCCCGAAGCGGATATTCGCAACTGAAGACCCAGGGTGAGTAGCGCCATGTTGGCTCTGAAAGAACTGGGCTGTCGAGATGAAGGATTTTGCACAGGGGTGACTGGCGCAATCAGAGATGTTTACACTCAAAACCCTGGTCAACCCAGCGGAGTGTTTCCGCCCTTCACTTTTCCACAACCGTGTTGTGACATCTGACCTTGTGCCGACCATCAGACTTGCGCGATGATGGTCGAGGCCGTGACAGTCGGGAGAACCCACATCATCGACCCCCTAAGTCCTTTGTTGTCTGGATTTTGATATCTAAGTTCTTTGACATCCGGATTTTGCGCGGAATTTCCATCCTAACTCTATGATTCCAGAGATTCGGGGGGGGGATACCCGGTACTTTCCCAGGCCCCGGATGCTGATGGCAACCGCGTCCGCGCCGCCCACAAAGATTTTCTTATGCCCTGGGAGACGCCAACTCCGACATTCCCATCCTGAAGGAAGCCAAGGCAGAGTCCGCGAAGTTGCAACAGCGGACAAATTCAAGCCTCGTCGCCTACGCCTGGCGGTTACTGTTGATAACGAGGAAGAAAGACTAACTGGACTTACGAGACTGAATCTGTGTCGCTTTTAGCAGGATCTTCCTCGTGCGAAGAGGTATCCATCTTGTCGAGAAACTGCTGCAACCGTTCCTGAACATGAGCGTCGAGCGTGGTGAACTCGATGCCCATCCCGACCCCGGGATCACTCGCCCTAACCACCGCAGTGGTCTGCACCTTCTCGTCGTCCATCCAGAACGTGATGGTGCCTTGCGTCCCGAGCGGCAGGGGAAGCAGGGTTTCAACGTAACAGCCGCGGCCGCCAATGTCGGTCGCGTTCGTATTCATGTGAGCGCGCTGGGCGTCCGCCAAACCGATCTGGATAGGAAACTGGATTTTGTGCCGGACAAATCGCCTCTTGATTTTCCCGGGTGCGAAGGTGATCTCTTCTGTGTTGGCCAGTTCCTTCCAGGGGCTCTCCTGGCCTTCCACAATCTGCACGCCGGCTTCGATCTTTCGCAACGTTCCGCCGTCGGTTACCCACGCAACCTTGAAGCGAGCCTTTTTTTCGCCATGCTTTATGCCGATGATGTCGCCGGTTTTCAGGGGATGGGTGATGCCCAATATTTGCGCTCCTTCGCCGCTGAGGTTGCGGGCAACGGCGTTTTGAGAGAAGGGGCGAGCGTCCGCGTCCATACCCCACACGCGAACGTGTAACTGGGTTTCAGCCGGGATTTCCGGTCTATCTCCCATTTGAGTCGCTTAACCTCAGAAAACTCTCATCATCATAACCCTCGCCCTAAAAGCCCTGCGGTTACCAATGTAGGAGGTTGGGAGTTCTCGAAGTTCATGTACGTTCGGAGGCGCACGGTTAAACGGTCTTGCCAGTCACATCGACCACCGCGGCCCGCTGCCGTGCTAATGTAGGCAGTTCGCGGCAGGAAACTCCACATACGATATGAGCATCGATGTAAGCGAATTCCGCAAGGCCATGGGATGTTTTGCCACGGGCGTGACCATTCTCACTCTCGATCTTGAGGGTGAGGTCCATGGCATGACCGCGAACGCCTTTGCTTCCGTGTCGCTTGATCCACCGCTGGTGCTGGTTTGCGTTGACCGCAGTGCGCGCACCCACGCCCATCTGCATGCCAAGAAGCGTTTCGGAGTCAACGTTTTGGCCGAGGGCCAGCGCGTGATTTCGGAGTACTACGCGCGGCCGGTTCATATTCATGAACACGCTGAAGAAGAAGCCGGGGCGCGTTTCGACCGGACCAAGCAGGGAACGCCGATCCTGTATGGGGCGCTGGCGTATCTGGAATGCCGGCTACAGTCGGCGCAGGAGGCTGGCGACCACACCATCTTCATCGCGGAAGTGGAGGATGTCGTGGTACGCGCGGGCGACCCGCTGCTGTTTTTCCGGGGTAAGTACCGCAAGATTGGGGAGGAAGTGGCGGGCCACAAGTAGAAAAGGCCCGGCGTCATGAACCTGGGTTTCGCCACTTTTCCACTCGCCGAACATCTAAGAATCAGTGGTCAGGGGTCAGTGATCAGTGGCCAGTAAGGACCGGGGGGTTGGGTTTTACTGTCCACTGGACACTGACCACTGGCCACTGACTTTCGGAGGGCAATACATTCATGACCGAGAAAACCGTGAAGAGCGAGTCCGAGTGGAAGCAGAAGCTTACGCCGGAGCAGTATCACGTGACACGCGAGGCCGGGACCGAGCCGGCTTTTACCGGCAAGTACTGGAAGACCAAAGATGCGGGGACGTATCACTGCGTGTGCTGCGGAGAGCCGCTGTTTGATTCCTCGACCAAATTCGATTCCGGCACTGGCTGGCCGAGCTTCTACAAGCCCGCGGATGAGAGCAAGGTCGAGGAACACAAGGATTCCAGCTATGGGATGGTCCGCACCGAGGCGCGCTGTGCGAAGTGCGGTGCTCACCTGGGGCACGTGTTTGAAGATGGTCCCGCGCCAACTGGGTTGCGGTACTGCATGAATTCCGCGTCGCTGGACTTGAAGCCGAAGGAAAAAGACAAGAACTAAAAAACTTAGCCACGGATTACGCGGATGAGCACGGATAGATTAACTCTGGTTTATCCGTGGAAATCTGTGTGAATCCGTGGCTGCCTTGCGCATTCCTTAAGCGTTGGCGGTTGCGGCCAGAGCCTTCGGCGCTTCGGCCACGGCAGCCTTCGTTGCTTCCGCCTTGGACTGAGCCTGGTTCTGGTGCTTGTGATCGCCGCTCTTCACCTGGATGCCGCCTTTGAGCACGGCGCCGTCTTCCACGCTGATGCGTATCGTGGAAACGTCTCCCGTGACCGAACCTTCGCTGCGAATATCCACGCGGTCTGAGCAATCGATATTTCCGTTCACCTTGCCCATGACTACAACTTCACGGGCGGTGATGTTGGCCTGCACGCTGCCGTTGCGTCCAATGGTGACGCGGTTATCGGGCAGGCTGATTTTGCCTTCGATGCGGCCATCGATATAAAGCGCTTCCGCACCGCTGATTTCGCCCTTGATGACGAGCGTACGGCCTATGGTGGCCTGCTCGATGGGCGCGCTGACGGTCTTGACTGGATTTAAAGAGTTAGGGTTGGAGGCTGGAGAGCTGGACTTCCCGCCGTACGTGTACTCTGAGGACTGGAGCATGCGACCTTCCTTCATCCCGCGCGGCACGTCCTGTCCGAGCCGCTCCTGCGGTTGGTCTGAATTTTTGACCTTGGGTTGGTTCCTGTCCCTTCGGCCATGCTCACTATCGCACAGAAGTAAGTCTGCCTCCGAGATTACGGAAGAGGCTGTACGGTTGCGCGGTCGGGCCGGGCGCTAACCGACTTCCGTTAGTCAGCTCCCTGCAGGGACTGGCTGAGTTCTTCCCACTCCTTGAGGAAGCCCGCGTGCGCGGCCTTGCGTCGATCAAGTTCCTCGGCCTGGCGCTGGCTCTCATCGGCGCTGACGAAGTCCTGCAAGGCCTCTTCGCACTGCGCGATCGCGGTCTCGGCGCGGCTGATCTCCCCTTCCAGCTCACGGATGCGGTCTTCCATCTTCTTGCGCTTGATGGGATTCATGCGCTTTGCTTTTGGGGTAGGTGCAGTTTCGCTGGAGGCTTGATTGCCGTTGGAAGGCGTCGGCGAAGCAGCAGCCTCAATCCTTCCCAACTGCTGGCGGATGGATTCATTCTGCTTCGCGCTCCCGCCCTGCTTGCGCCAGAGATAGTCTTCGTAATTGCCGGGATAAACTTCGACCTTACCGTCGCCGATCTCGAAAACCCGCGTCGCCAGCTTGTCTATGAAGTAACGATCATGCGAGACGAAGACGACCGTTCCGGTGTATTCCATTAGCGCGTCGAGTAACACGTCTTTGGCACGGAGGTCGAGGTGGTTGGTGGGCTCGTCGAGCAACAGGAAATTTGCCGGATGCAGCAGCAGACGGAGCAGGGCATAGCGACCGCGCTCGCCGCCGGAGAGCACTCCGATCTTCTTGAACACGTCATCTTCAGAAAACAGAAAACACCCGAGCAGGCTGCGCAGCTCCGTCTGCGTCGAGCGTGGAGATGCGTTGCCGAGATCGTCGATCATGCGCGCATCGGCATCGAGTTCTTTGTATTGATCCTGGGCAAAGTAGTCGGCCTGCACATTATGGCCGAGGCGGAACTCACCGTGGGTGCTACGTTCCGTGCCCGCCAGCAATTTGATTAATGTCGACTTGCCAGCTCCGTTCACGCCGACCAGCGCGATGCGGTCGCCGCGCTCAATCAGGAAGTTGACATTGCGGAAGACCTCCTTTTCGCCGCCGTCTTTTTCGCCACGGTCAAGCTTCGGATAACTCTTGGCCACGTCGACGAACTCGGCGACGATCCGTCCGCTGGGCTTGGGCTGTGGGAAGGAAAAGTGAATCGTCTTCTCCTCGGGCGGGACCTCGATGCGCTCAATCTTTTCCAGTTCTTTGATTCTGCTCTGCACCTGCTTGGCCTTGGTGGCCTGGTAGCGGAAGCGGTTGATGAACACCTCCAGTTGCTCGATGCGGTCGCGCTGGTTGCGGTAAGCGGCCTGCAACTGCTCGTTGCGCGCGGTTTTCTGCGTCAAGAACTTGTCATAGTTGCCGGTGTAGAACCAGAAGCGCTTATTCCAGATTTCCGCGATCTTGTTGACCACCACGTCGAGAAAATAACGGTCATGCGAGATGAGCACTAGAGCATGCGGATAATCGTGCAGATATTCTTCCAGCCAGTTGCGCGCTTCGAGATCGAGATGGTTGGTGGGTTCATCCAGTAACAACAGGTTGGGCTTCTGCAGCAGCAACTTGGCCAGCGCCAGCCGCATCTGCCAGCCGCCGGAGAACTCGTCCGTCTGCCGCTCCCAGTCTTCTTTACGAAAGCCGAGCCCCTGCAGCACGCGTCCCACTTCGGCCTCAATCGAGTAGCCATCGCGCGTGCGGAATTCGTGCTCCAGGCTGTGATAGCGATCGGCAACCTCGGCATATTCCGGGCTGGTGTGGTCGAGTTCGGAGATGCGGTGCGTGAGCGTTTCCAGTTCCCGCTCCATGGTGTGCAGTTCGGTGAACACCGTCATACATTCGGCAAAGACGGTGCGGCCGGAAAGCGAGAGCCCATCCTGCGGCAGATATCCGGCAGTCGTTCCCTTGGCGACAATCAGCGAGCCATAGTCGAATGTATCCAGGCCGGCGAGAACCTTCATCAGCGTGGATTTGCCGGTGCCGTTCGCGCCCACCAGACCAATGCGGTCGTGGGGCGTGATCAGCCAGTCGGTGTTTTCAAAAAGAAGTTTGTGGCCGAAACGTTTTCCGGCGCCGGAAAGCTGAATCATGGGCTGAATTCATCGTCTCACAAAAAGGGAAGATGTTCATGTGCCACTCTTGTCATCCTGAACGCAATCTTCAGTCCGGCGAAAGCCGGACGGAAGCAGATGTTGGACCTGTGTACTGGCTTGCAGCGTGATCGCCGGTGCCGGCGGCGGCAAAAGTACAGAGGTCCTTCGTCGGGAGTCCTTCGCTACCGCGAAGGACTCCGCTTCCTCAGGATGACAAGCTCTTGAGATGAATCAGGAATGCGCGGCGGCCCGGCCGTTACGGCTTTCGGGATACTTTCCCCACAATTCGCTGTGGAATTGAATGCGCTCGAGAGCGCGATCGATCACCGCTTCCAATTCATGCGCGTACTTCACTTCGCGGCCTTTGGCCAGCCGCCGCCGCGCTTCTTCCGGGCTAAACCAGGTGGGGCGGCGCATCGGTTCGTCAGGCCGGCGCATTTCGTGGATCTCCATGAGAAAAGCCTTCACCACAAATTCCTGCACGCCGCCCGGCTGCCAGAACACGCCCTTGGAGTGGATGTAGAGATGAAAGTGGCGTGGCTCAATGGTGCCGAGAGCGCCGGCTTCTTCCGCGGCTTCGCGCTCGGCAGACTGACTATGCGAGAGGCGGGCTTCCGGTGATCCCTTAGGAAAGGTCCACTTGTTTCCGCCGTTGGTGTTGACCAGCAGAAATTCCACCGCGCTGCCCCGCTTGCGGTAACAGATCGCAGCCACCTGCAGAGGCAGCGATTTCGCAATGCGCGGAGAACCCATAGGGCACCTTCCGTTCTAATATTAGATGCCCCACATTTCAGCAATGTTAACATGCAACAAAAATTGTGCACTTGAGGGGTTACTGTAGTTACCGAAATGGAACTCGAACCGCGAAAGTCCCCGGCATACCCGGTCCAGCCAATGCAGAAATCCGATGCGGTATGGTAGCTGCACCTTTCGTGCGGGGGCGTACCCAGTGTTCAGGCCTTGAACCTCTGCCGCGCGCCGTACCGGATGTGCAATATGTCCACTCGCCGCTGTTTCTCCAGTACGCGGTAGATCACGCGATAAACGTGAGGCTTATTTCCGTAAAGCAGATGCTTGAACTTGCGGTTTTCAGGCGTTACTGCGCAGCGCTTGGGAAGCTCTTCCCGACTCAGAATGGAGGTCTTGAGGCCCACGTACCAGCGGTTGGCCGAGGCTGAGCTCGCAGCGCTGATGTCTTCATACAACTGGGCTAGATCCCGTTCTGCGCGTGCAGTGACGCTAACTTGGTAAGCCATGCTCGGCTTCGAACTTGTCGAAAAATTCCCGCGCCGGCCGGGTTCTTCTTTTCCGCGCGTCTTCCAGCCCTTGCCGGATTCCTTCTCTCGCATCAGCGCGCGCAGCGACGTCAAGCAGGCGCTGATAGGCTTCGGCGTCTTGTACGACCGCAGCCGCCTTGCCTTTCACCGTTAGCACAACGGGGCGCTTGCTCTTCTTGAGCTGCTTCATGAATTCGCCCGACCGCCGGCGGAAAGTTGTAAGCGAATGTATGTCCTTCGCAATATTGAGCATCGAATGATTTCCCGAGCACCTTTTTAGGTGCTGTATAATTATACTCCGGTACGGCGGCGCTGCTGCGGTAGATTGAATGTGGCCGTGCCGCCCCACCAAGCCCTTGAGAGCAGCCGTACTCAGACGCGTGAAGCAGCCTCTTCAAATTGAAGAGACGCCCAAGCCTCAGCCCACGGCAGGTCAGGTTCTTCTTCGGGTGCGCGCCTGCGGCGTGTGCCGCACGGATCTTCACATCGTCGAGGGAGAGTTGCCCCCGCGGAAGGAAGCGCTCATTCCCGGCCACCAAATCGTGGGCGACATTGTCGGCGGAGCGACCGCCGGGTTGCCTCTCGGCACCCGCGTCGGCGTTTCCTGGATGGGCGGAATCGACGGGGATTGCCCGTTCTGCCGCCGCGGCCTCGAGAATCTTTGCGACGCGCCGGTCTTTACCGGATATACCATCAACGGCGGCTACGCAGAATATGCCTCTGCGCGCAGCGATTTTGTTTATGCGCTACCGCCGGATCTGGACGACCTGCAGGCTGCTCCACTTCTCTGCGCGGGCATCATTGGATTCCGCAGCCTGCGTGTGGCCGGCGTAGAACCTGGCGATCGGGTTGGACTCTTCGGCTTCGGTGCATCCGCGCATCTTGCGATTGAGGTTCTGCGCTCCTGGGGTTGCGAGGTCTATGTTTCGACCCGCGGAGCCTCGCATCGCAAGCTGGCTGCCGCTTTGGGAGCCAAGTGGGTAGGCAGTGAAACCGACAAGCCGCCGGTCGAACTCGATCGCGCAGTCACCTTTGCGCCCAGCGGGGACGTTGTGATCGCCGCGCTTTCGAGCCTGCGCAAAGGAGGCATTGTGGCCATCAACGCCATCCATCTCGACCGCATTCCAGAATTCGATTACGACCGGCTGCTCTGGGGCGAGCGCCAAATTCGCAGCGTCGCCAACATGACGCGCTCCGATGCTCGCGATTTTCTCAAGATCGCGGCCGATATCCGGCTGCAGCCGAAAGTGACTGTCTTCTCTCTGGATCAGGCTAACGACGCGCTCGCCGCCGTCAAGAATGACGCCATCGACGGAGCCGCGGTTATCGTGCCCTGAAACTCGTGAGAAGTGACAGAGTGCACCCATATGTCGATTTCTTCGGCGTGACGTCTCGCCACTCAGTTCTGAGCGCTGAGAGCGGAAGTCGGAAGCGTTGCAGTTCGATCATCTGCATCGCGGGGAGTGACGCCTTCGTCTCCTTTTCCTACGATAAAACGGAGTCGATGAGCAGTGGCGGCAGAGGAGAATGACGGAAAGGTGAGCAATATTGAACAGCCCGGTTTTGGGACTTCGGGCTAGCATTCACGGATTATGCTTGATCAAAATGTCCGTGTCGCCGTCGAGCAACTACTCGATTCTCTCGCCACCACCCCACAACCCACACAATGTCACAAATGCTTCTCCGCTCTGATCAGCGTGGACGCTACATTATGCGCGCCGGGTGGAAAGAGCTTTCATGTTCCCTTGCCAGTGTGTCCCCGCTGCGATCTAGACTGCTAGCCCGAGTGTGGCAAGTGCTTCATCCTGTCCCCTGACAGTTGCAATGATTTCCTACGACCCGGCGAATGACTCAAGGCAGATCATCTGGACGCGCATTTCGCACGCCCAGAGGGGTTCATAGGGCGCGGACAATCAACACAATTACTGCGATCACGACAATCGTTCCCAACAATCCGTAACCTAACATAGTGCCTCCTGGGGAGAATCTGTACCAAGTATGTCGGAATACGTGAGACTTCGCTGCTCAGTTTTGCTCACCGCGTCGCTGAGTTCACGTTGTCTTGCAATTGTCTAGTTATTCGGTGGGGTATAATCTCGGTCGCAGTGAGGAGGTGAAATCTAACAACGAACATTGGGGCTCTCACGTGCTGCCGGCGCTATAACCTGCACCGCCAAATCCGGGGATGCCGGAGCGTGAGGGGGCAAGCGGCGGCTCACTGTCCTGCGTTCCCGGTTGGCATCCCCTACCCTCGCCGCAAACGGCGAATTCTAGCCGACAAATTTACATCTATGCACTTCGGGCACGGACACCTGAAAGCCGTGTCACCCGGAAAAACAATGTGGCCGCACTTTTCACAAATCTGCCGCCCATTGGAGAGAACCTTCATTGGCCTGAATCCGGTATCTAAGACACAGTAGGGGCAGCGCTGTTGTTTCGCCTTTTTCACTGCCGGGCTTGGATACTCCCGCGCTCGGTTTGGGTTGCCAGTGACTTGAGCGGGAAACCCCTCTAGTGGAAAGCATGGCGCGGACCGCACCCCAGTTGTTTCATAGAGCGTCGGCGACAAGCATAAGTACACCGAACGCCACAACCGCTCCTAACAATAAGAACACTAGCATAGGCCGTCCTCCCACAGGGTGAGCCTCCATCTATTACCCTAGAGGATGGTCTAAATCATGTCTGATCAAGTTTGCTCGCTTCGTTGCTGGGCGCAGAAAATTAGAAGTGTGCAATGTTGAACAGTCAGAGTTGAGGAACATTAGTTAGTATTAATTCTAAGAACAGCAGGGCCCCTCTCAGGGCGGAGGAAGGACTGGCAGTTATGCCCAGAATCTTATTGGCTGAGGATGACGATGCTGTCCGCGATATGCTAAAAGCCGCGCTCGAACGCGACGGCTTCGAGGTGGTTGCCGTAGCGAACGTGTGCGACGCGCTTCGTTGCATCGCGACAGAGAACTTTGACGCGCTACTTTCCGACTTACACATGCCAAACGCCGGTGATGGTTTTACCGTCGTCAGCGCCATGCGCCACACTCACCCGCAAGCTGCCACCCTGGTGTTAAGCGGCTACCCAGCAATAGACGAGGCTTTGTCTGCCATCCGGGTACAGGCTGACGAAGTTCTGATGAAACCAATCCAAATAGCGACCCTTCGGGAAGCTATCCGCAATAAGCTCGCGAACCCCGTAGTTAGAAGTCCGCTGCCTACGCAGAGCGTAGCTTCCATACTGGAGCGTGACCTGGACGCCACGATTGAGGACTGGATGGCGCTCGTAGACCATGATGAAGAGCTGAATTGTATCCCATTGAGCTTTGAGGACCGTACCGGTCATCTTCCCAATCTCATCGCTGATTTGATTTACCGCTTGCGTCTCCCCCAGAATGAGAAAGCAGGCATTTCCATCCCAGCACGCCAGCACGGGGACCTACGTCGTCATCAGGGCTACACCGCCGCGATGGTGGTTGAAGAATCGCGAATCCTGCAAGTCAGCATCTTTAACACCCTTCAAAATAATTTGGATAGAGTGGATTTCAGCAAAGTGCTGCGCGACGTTATCACGATCGCCGACGAAGTGGATTCACAATTGAAGCAGGCCATGCTCAGTTACACCATCCCTGCGGGGCTGGCGGCATAGAGCACTGAACGCAAAAGTCTTCCCCGCTGACGCTCATTGAATCCGGGAAAGTGCAGTATTGAAGAGCCACTAGAACTGGGTTTGGAAATGGTCGGGGCGCGCGGATTTGAACCGCGGACCCCCTGCGCCCAAGGCAGGTGCGCTACCAGGCTGCGCTAAATGCCAATGTTTATGCGGTTTTCCTCCAAAATTGACCCCATGTCGGAGGAAAACATGCAACCGCGTTTTGAACAGTTTATCCGCGAGCGCCAGTATCTCCACAATGTCACGCCGTCAACGGTGGAGTGGTATAGAAACAGTCTGCGATGGCTGGATTCCGAGTCACCCTCACAGCAAGAATTGAAAGATGCAGTAATCCGCATGTCGGTAAGCGGGCGCAAAGCAACCGGCCGCAACTGTGCAATCAGGGCGATCAATGCCTATCTGAAGTGGTCCGGCTCAACGCTGAAAATCCCGCGGCTGAAAGAACCTCAACTTATCCTGCCAACGTTCACCGCGCAACAGGTTCGGCAGCTTGTGGCGTGGAAGCCCAAAGGAAAATACCAGCGGCGGCTCCATTTGATCGTGCTGTTTTTACTGGACACGGGTTGCCGAATCTCTGAAGCCCTTGGCTTGCGCGTCCGTGACCTGGACATGGACAACCTGCTTGTCACGCTGGACGGGAAGGGACGCAAGCAACGAGTGGTCCCGTTCAGTTTCGAGTTGAGGAAAGCCCTGTTTCGATTCCTCAAGGATCTCGGACGCAAGTTGGATTCACTGTTGTTTGCCAGCCGGAACGAAACACGATTAGGCAGGCGAGTGGTGCTCCGTGATGTAAAGCTGCTTTGCAACCGGCTTGGCTTCCGAGCACCGGCGCGGACGTTGCACGCATTCCGGCACACGATGGCAACAAGCTACATTAGGTGCGGTGGTTCCGTGGCTGCGCTGCAACGCCTTTTGGGTCATAGTTCAATCACCACCACAATGCGGTATGTCCACGTCCAGACGGCTGACTTGTCCGCCAACCATGAACGCCTTAGCCTGCTGTCGCGTGCCGCGGAACTTCTTTAATTATCTTCATCCGCCACAATCACCACATACCCTACTACGAAGAACGAAGTTCGTAGTAGTGGGTGAGTGGTACGGATCAATACCAACCACCACTAACCGTGGGTCTATAGAGTGGTGGTCAACGCCGAGCCGCCCGGCTGCCCGGCCACGCTAGCTAAACAAGGGAATTGTCCTGGTTTGAGGGAAAAATCTTGACAGCCGATTGCTTATAGGCCGCCGCATCCGTTTTTCCTACACGAACAAGAATATTTCATATTTTAAGATTGTTGCAAACAAAGGCACTTAGCCTTGTTTTTTCCCCGTTCGTTCGCTATCAATAATGCGCCTTTAGAATCAGTAGCTTCCAGATGGGGGGATTTGGCAGGCTGGGGGTAGTGCCATCTAGCGGCTCCGGATGCGTGCCACGGTGTTGCAAATGCTTGCAACTTCAATGGATCTCTTGCAAATTCACGCAGAAGAAATGCGAATCCCTTGCTCCCTATGGTAATGTAGGCCCTCTACGGGCGTTCGGGTAAACTAATAGGGTACCCTTTGATGCCGTCGAGTCATCCATAATTCTAGGGTTGTGTTTCAGAGGTAGGAGAATTTAACAGATGCGAAAAGGAACTTGGATAAACTTCACGTCGAAAACTTCCTCGGCCCACACTGTCAGGCTCTCGACGCCCTGTATATCGACATCGGCAGAATCGTTTGGCCACTATACGACTGTCCAGAGCACGGGCAAAATTGTAGCAATTCACGATGCTACAACGTCACCCCAAATTTCTCCAGATGTCCGCGTACCCGAGACAAAGTAATCCCCACGGAATATAGAGCGTAAATTGCAGACAGGTACTTTGGGGACATACCCGTTGGGACCGTTATAAGGTTGCACGTCTCCTCATTTTCGGTAACTTTCGGATAGCGGAACCCCTTCACATATGCCACGGCCCGTCCGGTTTCCGCGTCAAAAATAGGACCTCCGCTGTTCCCCAGCACAAACAGAAAATTAACTTCCACTACTGAAACATCTTTCATAGGCATATCGTTCTTGAAATTCAGGTCAGTATTATAAACCGCATTCGCGACACCCTCTGACACCCGATAGATGACGCCTTTTAGCGTTAAATTCTTGTTCGCATCAACAGTTACCTGGGCCAAAGGATACCCCGCAACGCCTATCGCCATCCCAACCGGAATGGCCGAGTAACTGACCGGCATGAACGCCTGATCTTTCTTGGATTTGGAAATCAATATCGCGCAATCATCTTCGGGAAACAGGTATATGTCCTTGTCAACGCCGCCATTAACCTCGTGGATTATTCCGTTGTTTCCGTCTAGATTGTTGACCAGACGATATTGATCGCCATCCTTATGGGGAGATGCCGGTCCGTCTATAACGTGGCGGCAGGTTATGAATACTTCGGAGCCAACAAAGAACCCCGAGCCGAGCGGAGTAATATCGAACAGTCCATCGTTTCGGGGGCGAAAAGGTTGCACCGAGAATACCGCGTGCCTAATGTCCGCGGCAAGAGCTGCAAAGTTTCTTCGAGCTTTAGTCGGGATTCTCCCTGTGGGAACCCAAAGTTTTGTCATTTGGCCATTAACTGGATCAAACCACATTAGAAACAAAAACCACTGTCTGCTTAGCCCGCTTTCTTCTTCGCCTTAATCTTGGCCCACCGCGCACGCTGCGCCGCCGCGATTCTCTTCCGTCCTGCCGCGGAAATCTTCCGGCGTTTGCGGATGGATGTTGGTTTGGGTTTGGCTCCGTAGTACGAACCGACAAAAGCAGACAGCGCCAGATTCAGTGCTGACAACTGCTTCTCCACTTTATCTTTTTCCTTCTTCATCTGCTTCACAATTGACGACACGTTCCCCATTGATTGGTTCCCCCTCGGTCAAGCATCATAGCAGGCCGGGGCACGACGGGGCGGAAAAGGTCAGCGAGTGTAAACTGAGCGGCATGGCGGATATTCCAGTAATCAAGACTCCCGCACCCTCCGCAGCGGTTGACAACCTAAGAGACTTACCAGCTCACGGAAAGCCGTCCCAAAACGCGCAGATAGACGGTGCGAGGGATACGCATGGAACGGTATCCCCCCCTATGTAGTTGTTCCGGTCTTCGCAAAACGATTACACCGGGCTCATTTTGGAACAAACGGGCGATAGTGTTTCGAGAGAATCCCATCAGCTCTGCTACCTCGCCCGGCGTGTATGTCAGTTTATCGGTCATCAGTTGGATTATAGCTGGCCGTCCCTTGCGCTGCCGGTATTTCGGCATCTGCCGACGTTTCGGCACCCGCTCCTTGCAAACCTATTGCACCGTAGAGAGAAGCATCGTGGCGCGGTGTTTGCTAAGGAATGGGGCTATGCAACAGAAGCTAACCGCCGAAAAAACTGAAAAGGTGGACAAGCTAGTAGCCGAGCTGCGAGCAATTTGCCATTGGGACTCGCAATATTGGCAACACCTGTGCCCCCGGCGGTACGAAAGAATCGCTCATGTATCCCGACAGAAGAGACGCGCCGAGATTCTGCATGAGCTAGTAGGTCTTTCACGAGAGTAGTGTTCATCACAATTGACCATTCTTCGCAGAGGATTCGGAGCACAATCCGCCCGCCCAAGGCGGACGCAATCAAGTAGTAAACAGGCGCGACTACGAATGTAAGACATACTTGGCGAAGGGGGCAGAGGGAGCATATCTGTCATGCAGTCGAGTAGTCGTTCGTCTTATGCTTTTCCCGACCACCGCAGAAAGCTATTTGCAGCAGAAGTACGAAAAAGAAGGTTCCTGGAGGGGCTAGCCGCCTGGGTGATTGTGCTGGCACTCGCGCTTGTCGTGACCTTCGCGGCGATCTGGTTGTCGAAATGGTTTGATGAAAATCAAATCACTTCTTCGGTCTCATCACATTACTTGCCGAATCGTAATGCCCGCGTAGCCCTGACTATCGGTTCTGTGTGACTTCTCTCACGATTCGGGCGGCGGCTTGGCTAACATCCTCGCCGCAGTGGTGAGCCTCGAAGTCTGACCGCATTCGCAGGACAACATCATCCACTCTATCGCCCGGATTAGGTTTACCTATGAATGTTCGGCCACAGAAATTACAGACAGCGTTTACCATTTCGCCGCCGCTAATGTCCACATTACCGAATCGGAGATACCGCTCCGGTTTCGCCATGCCCCATAGTTTCCCACAGGTAGGAGCTGATTGCCAGCCATGTGCAGTGCTGGGTATTGACAGGCGACAACCTGCTCTCTAGACTCCCCTCAACGGTTTATCCTTCCGCTTTCAGGTGTTGTATGCCGGACAAGCAGGTTCCCTCCCAGCGTTATTGCTGGATGTGCGGCACGGCCATTTCCTTGGAGGAGTGCAAGCTAGATGAGAAAGGACTCCCCGTACACGAAGATTGTTATGTCGCGAGAGTAGTACTGAATGACCACGACCGCACTTTACCGTCTCCAGACAGCAGGACCGGCTAGACAGCTTGGCAATCGGGACGTGTGCTAAGAAGCGCAAATAGGAAGGTCCCGATTTCCCTCCCCCAAAGAGACTATCGGGACCCAAGTCTTACCTTGCGCCGAGAACTATAGTCCTGCACTGATAACTGTGCAAGGGGAGCGAAGGCACCTAGCGCCAACCGGGAACGCCGGACCGGGAAACCGCATTTGCCCCTCTCGCGCTCCGGCATCCCCGGATTGGCGATGGAGATTATAGCGTGGGACGCTGGCAATCCGCTCCGACTGTCCCGGCGTGTGACGTTTCATTGTCTCCCAGACTGTCCCCGGCGTATACTCTTCGCTGTTGTCGGGTCCCTTCCCTCTAGGTAAGCATTCCGTTTTGCCCTGGACAATCCAAAGGGGACTACTTATGCCTTTCGTGCGCCGGTTCGTTTCAGTCTTTGCTCTCGCAGCGCTCTTGCTGCCTTCGCTGATCTCTCAGGATTCGCAACCCCCCGCCAATCAGCAGACCCAGCAACAGGAAAAGCAAAAACCCAAGTGCACAGACAACGGCACTTACACAAACAGCAAGGGCGAAACTGTTAAGCGCCCGGAGAATTGTTCCGCCGCCCCACAAGGCGCAACTGCGCAATGTGCGGACGGCACTTACAGTTTCAGTCGGAGCCGAAGGGGAACGTGCTCACATCATGGCGGGGTCGCAAAATGGTTATGATGGGTTTTCTGAGAGGAGAACGTCTACGAGCGGTTCGTTCTAGGTTTTTGGTGTCAACTCTCATTGTGTCGCTGCTCGTGACGGCACGTGCTCAAACCGCTTCGTCCCAGACAGCACAGCCACAAAAGACCCCCGCGCATAACACCTGGACACCGGCGCTTGAAACCGGCCTAGGCATCACACAACAAGCATTTCGAGATATGGGGCTTGAAACTCTTACGAGAAAACAGTACACAAACCTGCTCGAATGGATGCACATTCGGGAGCAACAGGCCAGCCGGGATGCGCCGCCAAAAATCTCTTGGACACCTGGAGTAGAACAGAATTTCGACATTACAAAGCAGAATTTTCAGGACATGGGGCTAAGCGCCTTATCGCAGGAGCAGTACATAAATTTGTTGGCTTGGGACGAAACTCGAACGCAAAAAGCGAAAGACTCGGTTATGACCGAAAACTTCGATTGTGGGCGCACTGGCGAGTCCTTTGCTGACTCAAAACCGGAGGCGTATGACAAAGTGCGCGTTTTCATTGACGCGACGGGTGGGGCTTCGGAAGTCATTAGCGGAGTGCGTGAACGATTCCGCGCCATGAACGGCATAGAAGTGGTCTACGACAATGCTGAAGCGGATGTAACGGTAAGTCTCGTAACTCTCAATCTCGAAACTACGGGGGGTTACCAAAATGGCGTCGCAATCTCATACGTGGTGCAACAACCCTGTGTCCTAAAGCTCGGAACCTCGAAAGCCAATTACGACACAATCGAAAACCAGGGCTTGCAGGTCGGGTCCGACGTGTCCGGAGTTGTGGACTCTATCGTCTCTAAAATCGACACTTCCGTTCTGGAGACGCATCGCCAGTCAAACGCGACTTATAAGAAAATGCTTCAGTCGAGAATAAAGAAATAGCCAAAGAAAGCGTTGCTTCCCCTGATTAGCGATGCCGATTACAACCTTCGGGCTGCAACAAGTGGGGAAGAGTCGTGAGACTGATCTTATTCGCGTGTCTGGTCTTGTTGTCCTCAATCCCGTTGCCCGCTCAGAGCGCTCCCAAGACTATCGCGCTAACCGATAAATCGAATGTTCCCGCCAGCGAAATAGAGAAGAGGCTGCAAAAGGAGTGCCCCAACGTCAGTATCACGACTGATGTAGGCAAGAGTGACTACACACTAGAGGCAATCAAAGAGAGGTTACATTCCGGGCTTGGCATCGAGCGCAATGATAGATTCGATTTAACCCTTTTCGACCACGAAGGCAACACGTTCAGCAGCACGTCAGACACGTCTCTCGGCCACACACTGAAAGACTTATGCCGCGCCATCAAGACCTCTGTGGCGGTCGAAGTGGTGGACACGCAAAACCTAACGCAATCCACCGATGCGCGTGGCGATACCAGCGGTGGAATCGTGGGGGCCGTCGTGAATGGGACTACTGGAAGAAGAACCCACACTGATACCTCCACGATATACGTTATTGTCAACGGCGAGCACGCTTTGCTGGATTGTTATGAACGTCGCACGGGATGCGCCACCATCGGCCCCGGCAAATACTATGGCGAGCTGGAAGGCGACGGCATCTGGGTAAGCTATCAAATGCCCCTGACCCACAAACCGGTCCGTAACCATTACAAGATAGCGGGAAGCTGGTAGCCTGCCTCTCAGGGCTAAGACGCTATGCTCTATCGGGGGACGTTCCGACCGGGAATGAATTGCTCACCGCACTGCGGGCACTCCATGCTGTCAGAGTCAATGCGCCGGATCTCTCCAGGCGGAATTGCGTAACCGCATTTCGGGCAAGGCGTGTTAAGCGCGGCCTGGACCTTTTCACGGTTGATTTTCTGCTTGGTGACCATCGGGCCGGAATTGATTTACTTAGGCTCTTTAGACTCATCTCCCCTGTATAGGTCGAGGTTGGCAGGTGCCTGTTTTTCGATAATCTTGAATACATCCTCAATCGGCGTCATTCCCGCTATCGCGGCACCGTCGAGCGATGAGGACTGAAGTCCCACTATGACGCCCCTTTTTAGATTCGTCATCAAAAGCGGCGGCGGCGCATAGAAAATAGGCGAGCCACTGTTGCCGCCAACAAGCGTCGCGGCTATGAACCAGACGCGCTCCAATCGCAGTTCCAATCTCCCTCCGCAGCCTATCCACGTTGACTCATCAGGGATGTTAGAGATTTCCCCAAACTTGAAAAAAGGATAGTTGCGCTTCTCGCCAGACCTTCCGGGAAGCAGTCCTGCGGAGACAACGGAGTTCCCGATCTTCAGAAGTTTTATTTCTTCGGGGCTGGCGAACAGGGACAGTCTAAGTGGAACAATGTCGTACAAGGCTTGATCTATTGAAGCGATGCCCATTATGGCGGCGTCAACCTGATCATCGTCGTCCCGAATGAGGTATTTATTATTCCCCTTCTCGTCCCGCAGCGGAACTGGCAGATAGTCCACACCCGTGCTATCTTTCGTGGGGTCGTAGTTCTTCTTATTCACCCTCATGTAAATGAGGTCGGGCTGTGGTTCAGAACAGAACGCCCAAGCTGGATCAACGATGTGACGTGCCGTGATAAGCAGCACTGCGCCCCGCCTCTTGTCCCCCTGCTCTCCCTTTACAGGCACTTGAATGAGAAACCCCGTCCCTAGCGGCTTAATCTTGTCGGCGGCGTAAAGGAAGACAATCGCTTTCTTCACTAGGTCCGTGTCGAGCATAGTGTCCGCCCGTAACAGCGGGCACAGAGACAAGAAAAGCAGCAACCACGTTAAGTAGTGCATCGCAGTAAACCTCCGTCCACGAATCCGAGTATATAGTTTCGTCTTGTGTTCGCCTAGCACTTTAGCAGGCCCACTAAGCGAGTTCACTTAACGCGCTCATTCTAAGGAACTTATAAGACATTAGTAGCCGATTTCGAGGTTATTAACGGTTAACGGTATTTGATTGGCTCAAGCCCGATGAGTAGATTTGCTCACACGGCCTAGGAGGGCCACACGATGAAAGCCAAGAAGATCAAAGCAGCACAGAAGCAACTAGACCGGGCGCTAGTCAACCTGGACCGCATAGCCAATTACCTGGAGGATGCCGGTCCATCAGAGCAGGCACATATGTTGGACGGCGCAGGAGAACCTGTGGAGGCAGTGCGGGATGTTCTTGCTGCACTGTGAATAGTTGAAACACTCCTCCAGTCAGTTCCCGCAAGCGGATTTGACCATCCAGTCGTAATAGTTGTTCGCCGTCGTCCGGTCTGCATCAGTGGCTTTTGGCATCTGCAACCAAGTATCAGAGTTGTCCGTGCAGGCGCAGCTTTGACTTTTTGTCTCCTTGCGTTTCCAGTCGGCATCGGAGGTAAGCTGAATGCAAGTGTCCCCCGTGGCAGAGTCGAAACGCCACGTCCTGAGTCCTTCGTTGCGTAGCTCGTAATGGTGCTCTGTTTTCGGCTTCTGCTTTAATTCGGCAACGTCTGCTTTGAGTTGCTTCATGTCGGCTTCCAGCGCCGTGATTCTCCCGTCCTGCTTCTGCGGGTCGCAGTCGGAGCCATTCAGCAGAATGAAAAGAGATAGTAGGAACGCCGCCTTGGGCATAGTCTTATTCCCCCGGTCAGGGGTATATTCGGCTCCGGCGGCCTATGTCAATGGCTCAATAGTGACCGGCGCTACGAGTCACTATTTCTTTTCTTGCGTTGCCTGCAAGTGTCACCGCAAGTTGTCGCATCGGCCCGGCGTCCGCCCGGCCCTACCTGAAAATATGTATGACATACGGGACACTCCTTCAGTTGGAACTCGCCGGTTACTGCTTGGGCAAATTGGAGCCACATGGCACTAAGCAGATCCGGCAGCCGGAATATGACCCGCTGGTGTTTCCCCGGTTCATCAGAAGTCCACACCAACTGCGGGACCGCGGCATAGTCGGACAAGCGGACGTTTATCTCACGCTGGAGAGCATAACGGGCAGGGAGCACGACATCATTTTCGCCGAAGGGTCCGAAGTTGTTTTCCGAAAGATATGTGTGCGCCAGTGTTTCGCGGCTCTCGCGCCTCGGAGTCTTTAAGACGTAGCCGACTTCCTTCTTCGTCCACTTGATGACTTTGCTTAGTGATTCAACCCTCCGACCTTGAACGTCATCCCAGAGCGCAACCAGGACCCGCATATCCCCGATTTCCTGCGACCACGTACCGAAGGACGCCCCGAAGGTCACAGTACTATCCTTGTGTTTGACCCCCTGTTCCATGCCATAGCGGTTGAAGAGATCTCCATGTAGCCCCGCGAACCTCTGAATTGCGTCTTTCGTCGGAGGTGTTTTTGCAAACGCATGGAACAAACCGGCGGGAGCCTCTTCGGTACGGAAGCCAACCCCCGGCACGCGATTGGGGACGAGGCGCGGCTTCCCGTCTATCCCCTTGCGCCACTCATACCCTGAATCACTTATCGAGGCGCGAAAACCAAAGGTTGTGGCGAAGGGCTTTATCACGGCTATTTACCTCTGTCACGGATAATATCAGATAACCATGTTGTGTGCTACTAACCTAGCTGCTACTCTGCAAATGGAGGCAGCAATGGCCAAAAAATACGAATATATAGAGGACCGATATGTAGCTTATGTGGTCAATGTGGAGGGAGAACTAGCCTCCCCATTCCTCCATGATCTGGAAGCCACCGACAAAGGTCTTTACTGTGCCATCGTTAGACAATGGATGAACATAGCGGCTCAGACTCCAGGCACCAAGCCCAACCGTGCCGCCCTTGGTCACGCCTTCTCGGTGCTGCAAAAGCTATACAGTCAAAAATCAATCGGCGGAAACCGCCGGTTATCCGGACGCGGCGTATTTGAGAAGGAATGCGAGGCGCGGGGATATCCGCCCCGGACTGTCCGGGGATGGATTGCCGACTATGAGGCGATTCTTAATGGAACCTTCACGGAGGCGCAGAAACGCGCCGAGCGCACCAAAGGCAAGACCACGAAGACCCCCACGGTCGATGAGATCCTTGTCGATCTGGAACGCCTCGACGCGGCGGGGCTCGAAAAGATTAGGGCTAAGGTCGATCAGCTACTAGCCGCCCGCCAGTGGACCACTCCCCAAATAATCGAAACCAAGGAAGGACTGGTTATTCAATGAGAGTGCTAGGACGAAAGGCTAAATCGGCCATGCTGCAAGCAGCGGCGGCGGCGCGGGTGGTCATTGCGATCTACGGGGATGTAACCCGATGCCAGTTTGAGCCGCGCGTATTAGCCGACGCAGCTGAGCTAGAGTCCGCGATATCGCGATGGGATTTTGTTGCACTCGTGACATTTGCCGGACTGCCTCCGCGAGTTTTGCTCGCTTGCGAGATGGACGGCAAGGCTCGACGGGCATTTGATTCATCAGTTGAGCGCCTGACCGCTACGGCAGCGTCCGACGGAAATTTTTGGGCACCTCAACCCCGGCGGCTCGCAATGGTCAGTGGGACCCGAACAATCGAGGCACTGTGAAACCAAGATACAAATTCGCGCCGGAATCTTCGGGGCCGAAGGGCATAACTGAGAGCTGGCAATCTCTGAAGTCCGTAAAGGCCGCGGAGACTCTGTGGAATTGACTTTGACCGCCGGAACGGTGCGGCCTTGTGGCAAGGGAACGCCACGGGACGCCCGGTGGATCAACGGGGAGGTAAGGATGGACTCATGCCCCTTACCTTCCCGGACAAATTGAAGTGGAGGATTGATGAGGAACATAGGAAATCTCTGGGCTATTCGGGAAGACTGCATGACACGCGCCGTCTATGCTCGCGTCTACGGCTCCCAGTTTAGCGCCGGTTGGCGAGCGGCCCGGCCCTCCCAGCGGGGCGAAGGAAAGACCAAGGCCGCGGTTATCCCCGTCCAGGGCGTTCTCAGCAAGGATGGCCCCTCGTGGTACGGGTCTAACTATGACGACATCGCGGCTGCGGTGGAGAAAGCCGCGGCGGACCCGTCCGTCTCTCGCATTGTGTTGTCCGTGGACTCGCCGGGCGGAGAAGTTACTGGCTTACCGGAGACCGCGCAAGTCCTCGCGCAAGCGGCCAGGGTTAAACCTGTCTCGGCCATCGTGGAGGGGCAAGCAGCTTCCGCGGCTTATTGGCTCACGTCTCAAGCCTCCGATATTACGCTCACGCCGAGCGGTGAGGTTGGCTCCGTAGGCGTCCGCATGATGCACGCGGACATAACCAAGATGCTGGCAGACCAAGGTATCAAAGTCACGGAGCTATCCTCCGGCGATTTTAAGACGGAGTGGTCCCCGTTCAATCCTGTATCTGAGGAAGCCAGGGCCGACATGCAAAGCCGACTTGAGGACGTGCATAGCGACTTCGTTAGCGCCGTGGCGAAAGGCCGCGGTATCCGCGCAACGTCCGACAGCCAGAGGAGTCGGTTTGGTGAAGGACGCATGTTGAGCGCACAGGATGCTCTTCGCGGGGGCTTGGTGGACCGGCTCGAAAGTCCGCACCAATTTTACAAGCGCGTCCTTGCACCGGCATTGCCGGAGACATCGCGGCCTGACTACGGGCTCCCGCTCAGTCAACAGCATGAGCTAGTGGAAGCGCGGCTGTGGTTGGAACGCGCCCGGCTCGCGGCGGCACGAAGAATGTAGTTGTAAAAAGACGCTCCCTTTTGGGGGCTATAAATCGCAGCACCAAAAAGGAGCACTACCGTGACACTTGAAACACTGATCGCAGAACGAGACTCGGCGTTAGCCAGCTCGGACCAAATCCTCAGCACGATAGAGCGGGCCAAGCGCCTGCCTACCGAGACTGAGAAAAGCAACCTCAACACTAACCGCAAGAAAATCGAGACGCTCACTCCGCAGATTGAAAAGCTGGAGCGGGCATCGAAAGACCCAAGCGCCATGCGTGAAAAATTCCGGGCAATGGGTCTAGGCGCGATTGGAACGCAACCCGATCTCGTTGACGCACAGGGGCGGGAGCGCATGATACCCAAACGTTTCAGCACGGCATATCGGGACGCAATGCGTTCCTATATCAAGAACGGTGGTAAAACAGCGGCCTTGTATGAGGGTGCTGATGCGGCAGGGGGGTACGCGGTATTACAAGAGACCGATGCATACATCGCGCCCATCGCCCCGGCCGCGAGTGAACTTCGCTCTAAGTGCACGGTAGTCGAAACCACCAAAACTATCTTGCTTCCGACTACCGCGCCGACCGGATTACCCACAACCACTCAAACCGCAGAACTCGCGGCATTCACTCAGTCCGTCCCTTCGATGGGACAGACACAACTGCAAGCCTACCTCAACTCTCTGCTTTCCCCTATCAGTCTGGAACTGGCAGAGGACGTACCGGGACTTGAGGCATGGATGCGTACCGTTGTGGAAGCGGCGCTCCTGGAGCAAGAGGACGCACTGTTTATTTCTGGGAGCGGCAGCGGTGAAATTGAAGGGATGCTCTCAAATATCGGGGCGGGAGTCGTGGCGGAGCCTGATGGTGGAAGCAACATCGTATCGTTCGCCGGACTGAGTGCACTCATGGGAGCTGTGAAGGCTAAGTACCTCGCCGGGGCTAGTTGGCTTATGTCTCAGAGCACAGCTATCACGGCACGCGCAGCTCTGGCCTACAGCGGGGCTTCCACAGAATGGACTCGTGACGCTTCGGGGGACCGCCTGTTTGGTTTTCCCGTTTGTTATAGCGCGAGTATGCAATCGGCTAGCCGCGGAAACACTCCGGTTATCTTCGGCAACCTGGCTATGGGCTATATCATCGGGGACCGCGGCGGACCCGCCATCCGATTGAAAGTCCTTGACCAAATGTTCGGGACCAACGGAACGCTGTATTGGCTGCTGTATCGCAGAACAGACGCGAGGGTCTGGGTGCAGGAAGCGTTGCAGCCTCTCCAAATTTCCGCATCCTAGCCGATTTGACTTTGCGGGGAAACCCGGCTCACGTGTCCCGCAAACCGGCTCGTCCCCGGACATAAGTACACGTGAGCCAATTAACCCCGGTCCAGGTGTCGAGCATTCATCTGGGCCGGGCATTTTTGAATCGAGGACATCATCGCGCAACCACCACGTCCAGGCGTTAGATGCGGACGGCGTGGACCGTGTGCTAACGCAGCACCGCGAGACTCTTAAGCGGCACTTCACCAACCACGCCCGGAGGATGAACCAATGACGAAGATTGTGGCTTTCTTACGAAGTAAACCGGGGGCGGAGAAGTTCGCAGCCTTCATTGAAAAAAATGAGGACTTCCTACCCCGCGTGGCCGCGGAGTTCTTTTGGCTCAAGCGGCAGGGCCGCAAGGCGGGCAGCATAGGATCGGTCATTGATTACCTGCGGTGGTCCCAGAGTTGGCGCGGCGTTGACGAATTTGCAATAAACGATGACATAGGATCTCTCGCTATCCGCGTCTGCATCATCCTCTGGCCGGAGTTGAACGGTATGGCAAAAATGTTGCGCTGCAAAGCCGATGACGTTCTCGGCACCCAGATAAAGAGAACCAAACGATACGGCAGCCGCCTCACCTGGAATTCCGATTACCTTAACGGCGTTGAGCGCCCCGCCGTGCCGGAGATCACCAAGGTTCCGTCCTTCCATGTAAAGATCACCCCGCAGGAAGCCGGGACAATCGAGGCGGATTTTCATCGCATCATAAATGCTGCGCCCAATCCGAATGATCCGGTATTGCGGACGTGGCTGGCCCAAGTGAAAGAGCAGCCGGAGATTTTTGTCTTTATGATTCGCACGCTGAGACGGCGGAATCCCGCGGTCTTCTCCGGGAAAAGTTTGTACCGCTACACCAGAGGGTCAATCCGGCGTGCCGCTACTGCCGGGAAACAATTCACGCTGCCGGAGGCATTCGTTGGCTTGTATTCCCGTGCGCTCGTAATCCTGAATCCTGACTTCAACGGGAAATGCGAGTTCAAGAAGGACAGCGAAGGAACGTTCCTGCAGGGACGGGCGAACCGGCTGCTCGGCACCACGATTGCGAAAGAGCGGGTCAACGGGGAACCATTCCGCCGATTGGTCCACGGCAGCTTGTGACCCGCTTCCTCAACATCGCGCTTGAGCACGCGGCCCGCGGCTTATCCGTCTTCCCCGTAGCACGCGACAAGAGCACGCGGACCGCTCACGGCTTCAAGGACGCGACTACTGACCCTGACATCATTCGGCAATGGTGGGCGCAGATGCCCACGGCTAATCCCGCGGTTTACCCCGGCGCAAGTGATGTCCTTGTGCTGGACGTGGATCACGGTTTGACCGATCTGGCGTCCTTCCTTGCGTGGATGGAGCGCAACCACCTTCCCCGAACTTACACAGTTAGAAGCGGCAGCCGCCCGCAATTCAAAGTTCATCTGTATTACCGCGGTGCAATGGCAGACGTTGGGGAGTGGCATCTGGATGGATGCCGCGGACAAATAAAATCCCTTGGCGGTTACGTTCTTGCCGCGGGTAGTGAGGCACTACACGGGGGGAAACACGATAAGCCCGGCCTTCCGTATGAAGTGATTGACGGCACTCTCGGCAACTTCGCGCCTACGCCGGACGTAATCCGCCAACTCAAAAAACTGGAGAAGGCTACCACCAACAATTCCAAGGTGCCTAAGAGCGCCTGGAGCCTGCCGGTACATGCCGGAGAGAATCGTACCGGATTCCTGCTGGAGCAGACCGGCACAATGCGGAATCTGGGTTGCGGGAAAGATTCCATTCTCGCCCGGATGATAGAGCTAAACGAAGATCCTCAAGTTATCGCTGATCCGGTGGACCATGAACGCCTGGAGAGCACCGCGGAAAATTGTGCGAAGTTCACGCTGCCGGAGGTTCCACCAATCGTAGAACTTGGTAAACCGGAACCTAAGCCGGTCACAGATTGGCGCGAGCACTACCACACAGTAGAAGCCCATGACAGCGTAGGACCACCAGAATTCTTGATTGAAGGCGTTTTGCAACGACAGTCCATCATGGGCATTGGCGCTTTTGTCGGACAGAAGAAAACATTACTTGCTCTGAATCTCGCGTGGTCCCTGTGTTCCGGTGAACCACTATTCGGCAAGTTCAAAGTCACTCGGCAACCTTCCCGCGTGCTCTATCTTGGTCCAGAGAACGGCCTGATTTCTTTCTCGCATCGCGTGAACCTCATCGGACTGAGAAAACATCTGGGAGGGACGTTCTTTTACTCCACAATGTCCATGCCTGAAAAAGTTCCACTGGACGGGATGCTACCGGAGGAGATTCAAGGCGCGGCCATTTTCATTGATACCGCTATCCGCTACACAGAAGGCAGCGAGAATGACGCGGCACAGATGAAGGCATTCGCGGAACTTGCGTTCGCTCTAATCCGGGACGGCGCGGAGTGCGTGGTCTTGCTGCACCACAGTCCCAAGTCAATGACGCAGGCGTCCGAGTTGACGCTGGACAATTCGTTCCGCGGGACCGGCGAGCTGACCGCGTTCTTATCTGTGGCGCTCGCAATGCGGACGCAAGACATGGACGATGAATACAACTCGCCTTCGCTGGTCCGCTTCGTAAAGCAGCGTGACTTTGAAGCGAAGCCGACATCGTTTGAAGTGAAAACCAGCCGCGAAACGTGCCGCATGACTTTCGTGGACGGCAGTGACGGCGCAACCGCAACCGCCAAGAACGGACCGAAGGGTAATGCGGACGGGAAGGAAGAATTGGCGGTCCAGGTCATTCGGGACAACCCGGATTTGTCTCAAGCCAAAATTAAGATCAAGTTACAAGGCATGGGGATTAAGCGCAGCACGTCATGGATTGGCAACAAGCGGTATGAGCTGCACAATCAGGGCTGCCAGACTGGACCGGCATAAAATGTCAAAAGTTCACGATCTTAGCGGCGGTCCCACGCGGAGCCAGAAAGAGCATCGTCACGGCAGGAACCAAACGGGCCCGCGGCGGACGTGGGCCGAACGACATGCCGATGCGGATGTTAAAAAAGTTCTGGCAACTTCCGTACCCTACGGTGAGCAGGTTGCCGTTGGCAAGTTCGTGTGGGCCGTGTACGAGAATGGCGTGCTGTTGTGTCTGGGTCGCACAGCTAGGGAGGCGAGGAACAATTACTACACAGCTAGCGCCCGGCTGGATGCCCACAAGCTACAGCAACAGAAAAATCCTTGCGCTGATTGACCCCCTGCCTTAGAATTCCGCACCGGATGGAATCCCGCCTAAACACTGCATTCTAAATTGGTCGGGGCGCGCGGATTTGAACCGCGGACCCCCTGCGCCCAAGGCAGGTGCGCTACCAGGCTGCGCTACGCCCCGACATTATTAGTAACCACGATTCTGCTGCGGCAACTGCTGTTTCGATTATAAACGACGGAACGCGCTATAATTTTTTACTGGATATGCAGAGCTTGCGGTATGCGTTGGTCGCGTATGTGAGAAGTCCAGTGGGAGAGTTCGTCGAGAACCTCCGGCGGGAGCTGCATCCCAACCTGCCACATCTGGCGGCCCACATCACGTTTCTGCCGCCGCGGCTGCTGCGCGGCACCGAAGTTGCCGCGCTGCAGATGCTGGCCGGGATCTGCAGCCAGGCTGAGCCTTTCGAAGTGACCCTGGGCGACGTGCAATCGTTTGTTCCCACCACGCCGACGGTTTATATCCGCGTGACCTCTGGCGCGGCGCGCCTGCAGGAATTGCACGACCAGCTGAACAAGCAACTCCTCGCCTTCGCCGAGGAGTGGCCCTACATTCCTCATCTCACCGTCGTGAAAATGGCGACCGAACCCATGGCAGAACAAGCTCTGCGCATCGCCCGCGAGCGCTGGCAGCAGTACGCGGGAAGCCGCCGCATCCTGATCGACCGGCTCACGTTTGTGCGGGAAGACGCGCAGAACTGCTGGGTGGACCTGGCTCCGGTCCTGCTCGGCGGCAGTTTGGTTTCACCCTAGACAGTTAGATTGGGATGCTAATTTCTCCGTTACCGCCCGATGAAAGTCAGACTGAGAAACGCTTCCACTTAGTTAGCGCTCGGGCCGGGTCAATGAGTGTAATGGAGGTTCTTGGTCGATCATCAAGGTCGGGAGCGGTTCATCTCCTCAATGTCATCTCGTACTTGATCGTGGATCGCTTTCTGATGTTGCGCGTCGTCTCCCCGAATCCTCTTGCCGCCATGCTCCTGCAAGAAGGCCACACAGTCCTGATGCCCTCGCGAAGCCGCCAACTCGGCAGGGGTGTCTCCAGCGCGATCCAACGCGTTCACGTCGGCTCCACTCGATACAAGAAACTGAACGGTGCGCAGGTCTCCCGCAATCGCGGCAGCGTGAAGAGCAGTTCGCCATTCATGATGGTCGGTCGCGGTAACAAGGACTCCATGCGACAGCATCGCCTTAACCGTGCGGAAATCTTTGTCGTACGCTGCATATATGAGCAAATCAGCGGAACGCGGTGAAGAGGCCATTTGTCGAATAAAGAGCCTCTGCCAAACGCCACCCGGCACGAAATCGACCGAAAATAGCACCAAGGCTAAGACAAATGCTACAAGGGTCGGCCTATCAGTTCTCTGTTTCCTGACGAGATTTACAACAACCAGGACGATCGCAACCGCCCCCCACAGCGCAAGCAAGAAAGGAGCCACGAGTAAGAAAGCGTATGACCCGTGAGCCAATGAAAAGCCCACCATTTGAGGCCCTCGTTCCCAAGTCCACACCGTTTGCTCCCAAATCAGACGCCCAGTGAGAAGTGCGGTGCCGACGAATGGTACGACTCCCAATGCCAATAGCCACCAGCGCACACGGACGGCGGGCAGGGGCGGGGCAGATTCTTCAGTGTCAGCAGTCATGGCAAGTCTCTTAGCACACGGGTCATGCACTCACAAGTGGATAATTGTCGTTAGCACGTGATTACACTTGTTGAGAGGCGGCTGCCGGTCAACGAACCATCGCGATTTTATCGCCAACAATCCGCTTGAGCCCTCGCCAACTCCTCGGCCTTCGTTGACTTGCCGGTTTCTCCCACGTAAGATTTTCGCCCAGTGATCGTCCACTATCCCCGCACGGAGTGTGGTCTTTGCCTATCGGTTTCGCCAATGAATTAAGGCGGAGGGAAGTTATGTCAGTTCGGAATGCCTTGCACTTTCTCTTGGTCGGAGCGCTGGTTGCCTGCGCCGGGCCCATTGCAGCACAGTCCAACGCGTCTTTTTCGTTGGACGTCGCCTCGGCAGCGGCGGCGACTGTAACCGAAGGTGCATCCGGATATAACCAGCCTCCGAAAAACATTCTGGATGTGATGCATGCGCCGTCACCACCAGTGCCCAGAGTCAGCCCGACCCAGGACGCGATCCTGCTGGTTTCCTGGCAGGACTATCCGTCGATCGCCCGGGTGTCGACACCTTTCTTGCGCCTGGCCGGCGTGCGCGTGGAGCCGAAGAATCACAGCAAGCACGATACTCCCGGCGGTTACGGGATCACTCCCTGCGCCCGGAGCTTCGAACTGGTGCATGTCGCCGATGCTTCGCAGATTCCCATCGCGCTTCCCGAGGGCGCGTGCCCGGGCGCGCCCGTCTGGGCGGCTGACGGAAAGCTATTCGCGTTCGTCAATCTCGCTCCTGAGGCGGTCGAACTCTGGATCGGCGATGGTAAGACCGGCAAAATACATAAAGTGTCCGCGGCGCGTCTGAACCCCATGTTCAACGACGAGATGCAATGGATGCCGGACCAGAAAACGCTATTGGTCAAGCTGGTGCCGGATGGGATGGGCGCTCCGCCGCCCGAGCCCGTGGTGCCTGCCGGTCCGAGCATCCAGGAGGCGACGGGCGAAAAGGGGGAGAGCAGCACTTACGAAAATCGCGACACCCTGCGCAACAAGCACGACGAGGATGTTTTCGATTACTACGCGGCCACGCAACTTGCCCTGGTAGATGCGGCCACTGGAGCGATCACGCCCGTGGGGAAGCCGGGGAATTACGATTTGGTTGCTGCTGCGCCAGATGGGCAGCACATACTCGCCGCCGCAATCCACAAGCCCTATTCTTACGTGACCACTTACGATCGCTTCCCGCGCGAAGTCGAAGTCTGGGACACATCCGACCGCGCACACGTTCAGGTTCATGCCATCGCGTCGCTTCCGCTGGCCGATCGCGTCCCAATCGCGGGGGTTCGGGTCGGGCCGCGCGATTTTTCCTGGCGTGCCACCGAGCCGGCCACGCTGGTCTGGGCAGAAGCGCTGGATGGCGGCGACTGGAAAGTTAAAGTTCCGGCTCGCGACAAGATCCTGCTGCAGAAGGCGCCGTTCAACTCACCCGCGGTGGAAATCACGCGGACCGAGCAACGTTACGTCGGCTTCGCCTGGGGCGAACAGGCGGGAACCGCTTTTCTGAACGAGTACGATGAAAACCGGCACTGGAGGCGGACCTTCCTCATTGATGTCGATGCCCAACAACCGAAGCAGCGTTTGCTTTGGGATCTCTCCACGGACGAGAAGTATGCGAACCCCGGCAATCCAGTCAAGCGCCAACTGGCGAACGGAGCCTCAGTGGTTCGCCAGGAGGGGGATTCGATCTACCTTTCCGGCATCGGATCCTCGCCTGACGGGGATCGGCCGTTCCTCGACCGGCTCGACCTGAAGACGATGAAATCCGAACGCCTGTTTCGCAGCGATAAGGATTGCTACGAGCAATTTCTTTCCTTCACCGGACCGGATACCAAAGCTTTTCTCACCTGGCATCAATCGCCAACCGACCCGCCGAATGCGTTCGTGCGATCGTTGGGAAAATCTGTAATCAATGATGCGCCTGCCGGAGAAGCGGCTTTTACTTCCACCAGCGTCGCGCTGACGCACATTCCTGATCCGGCGCCGGCGGTGCGAGCAATCAAGAAGCGGTTGGTCAAGTACAAGCGCGACGACGGCCTCGACTTGTCGTTCACGCTCTATACGCCGCCCGGCTATAAAGAAGGCACGCGCGTCCCGACGATTCTCTATGCCTATCCGCTTGACTATGCCGACGCTTCGAAGGCCGGTCAGGTTGCGGGGTCGCAGGAGACCTTCACCCAACTGCGGCAGTACCGGCTGCTGCTCCTCGCGGGGTACGCGATCATCGATAACGCTTCATTCCCCATCGTGGGTGATCCGAAAAAGGCCTACGACACATATCTGGAACAGCTTGTCGCCGATGCCAAGGCCGCAGTCGATGAGGCGGTGCGGCTCGGCGTTGCCGACCCTGACCGCATCGGGGTTACCGGCCACAGCCACGGCGCTTTAATGACCGCGAATCTGGTTGCCCATTCCGACTTGTTCCGCGCCGGGGTCGCTACCAGCGGGTCGTATAACAAGACGCTGACCCCTTTCGGTTTTCAAAACGAGCGGCGATCGGTTTGGGAGGCATCGGATGTCTACCTGAAAGTCTCGCCGTTTTTCTCTGCCGACAAATTGAAGACGCCGCTGCTCATCGTGCACGGCGCGGAAGATGCGAATCCCGGCACCACGCCAATACAATCGAGCAAGCTTTACGAAGCAATTCGCGGTAATGGCGGCACGACTCGTCTAGTGGTCCTGCCGCACGAACCGCACTGGTATACCGCAATGGAGTCGAACGAACAGGTGGTATACGAGATGCTTCGCTGGTTTGACAAATATGTGAAGGACGCGCCGCCACGCCCGGTGACTGGTACGCGTTAGGATCTGCAGCCACCGCGACTCATTGACTTGCCGCTATCCGGCCCATAATATGTCGGCCAAGGAACGGTCCTCCCTGCGGGATTGATCCAAATCGTCTCGCATCGCCGCGCATCAGAAAGGACTCTTATGCTGGAGATTCAGACCAAGCACTTGCCGCCTGACATTGTTGTGCTCGAGATAAAGGGAAGAATCACCATCGGCAGGGAGTGCAAGCAACTGGAATGGGCAACAGACACTCTGGTGCGCGAGAAAAACGAAAAGAAGATCATCTTCGACCTGAGCGGCGTGACCCATTTGGACAGCACGGGCGTGGGCATCATCGTGATGTCGGCTGGGATGGTGAAGCAGGCCGGCGGAGAGCTGCGGCTGGCCGGCGCCAACCCACACATTGAAACCGTACTGAAGGTAACCAGCATGGACAAGCTTGTCAGCTGGACTCCCACCGTGGCCGAGGCGGCTGCAAGCCTTTAGGCGAAGCTTGGACCAGTTTCATTTCGGGATCACAAGCCCACTTTAACTCGAGCTCTGCGGCGGTTTCCCGTTCTAGCTCTCCGCTCCCATTCGTAACCTTGCCGTGGTTACTCGAACATTACGTTACCGCTTGCCGAGTCTGCATGGCCCCTGGTACATCTCCCTCCCGTGCATTGCGTGGAGGCTGGCTGGGCTGTAATACAAAGAGAGGGAATTGTGGAAATCCCGCGCTGGGAGCGGTTTGGGGCGTGGGTTTCGGGCAAGGCCGGAGGGCAAGGATGCAGATCGGGGTCTACGGTTCGGGTTACCTGGGGACGGTGATTTCGGCCTGCCTGGCAGATTTTGGCACTCCGGTTTCATGCTGTCATCCCGACCGGTCGCGCATGGTTGAGATGGCCCAAGGCAACATCCCATTCTTTGAGAAGAATCTGAAAGAGATTATCCGGCGCAACGTGCGAGCGGGACGCCTGGCGTATTCCACCGATATCGAATCCTTTGCGCGCAAGACCCAGGTCATTTTTCTGGCGGAAGACAATGCCGATAACCTGGCCGACGTGGTGATGCGAATCGCGAAGCTGGCGGTCAAGCCCCCGATTCTGACCATTGTCACGCCGGTGTCTGTGGGCACAGCTACGGCGCTTGAGAAATCGCTGAAAGATGCGGGCTTGCATGGAACGATCGTCTCGCAGCCCATGTTCTTCACCGACGGTTGCGCGGTGGAAGACTTCAACTGGCCTGACCGGCTGATTCTGGGCTCGACCTCGAACGAAGCAGTGCAGGTACTCAAACAGATTTTCCATCCCCTGGTGATGCGCGGCGTGCCGGTGATTGTGACCAACCAGGCAACGGCGGAACTGGTGCGGGAATCGGCTACGGCGTTTGTGGCGACCAAGATTTCATTCATCAACGAGGTTGCGGCACTGTGCGAGCGCGTGGGAGCGGATGCAGTCAATCTGGCTTTGGCGCTTGGCCTCGACAAGAAAATCGCTCCGCGCTGCCTGCAGCCGGGAGCGGGCATGGGTGGCGTGTTTGCCGAGTCGGACATGGATTCGCTAGCCGAGTTGGCAAAGGCGAATGGCATTCCGCTGAAAGTGCTGAGCGCGGCGCGCGACGTGAACCATACGCTCGCGGAGCGCCTGGTCGAAAAGATTGCCCTTGCTCTGAATTCCGTTGAGAACAAGGACGTGGGAATTCTCGGCATGGCATTTAAGCCGAATACGAATTCGGTCGCTGGTTCGTCCGCCGTGCGGCTGGCTGAAACGCTGGTGGCCAAAGGTGCGCGGGTGCGGGCTTACGACCCGGTGGCGCTTTCCGAAGCCAAGCTGCGGCTGAATGGTTCGGTGCGCTACTGCGAATCGGCGTATGCGGCGGCGGAAGGCATGGACGCGCTGGTGGTGGGCACGGGCTGGCCGGAGTTCCGCGCACTCGATTTTGACCGCATCAAGCATCTGCTGAAAAAGCCGATCATTGTGGATACGAAGAACCTGCTCGATTCCGCGCGGCTGCGCGCAATGGGGTTTGAATACGTTGGTGTAGGGCGGGGATAAAGAGCTTAAGAAATTAAAGACGGGATTCTTCCGAGGACGAGTGAACCAGGAAATTCTCAATCCCGCCAAGCAGTTCGCACGACAGTCGGAACGGCTGACGTCGTTATCCCAACTTTCGGTATCCCAAGCTTCGTCAGGCCAAGTTTCGTTATCCCAGCTTTCGGTTTTCGTCTCTGGAATTCTCGATACTCTCTCGTATTTCTTCTTGTGCTTATCTTTTTCCAGCCTGACTCACATGCTCGGCTCGTGGTGGAAGCGCTTTTTAGCCGAGGAGTAATCACTCCTTCGCGCTGTGGATTTCAACCCGGGAATAAAGTTCGGAACTTCATTGCAGCGGGCGTTGGGTTGCTCGCTTCTGCGCTGAAAATCGAGGTATCCCCCTCCCCCCTCCCCTCAGTGGAATCATCACGTTAGCAGGAAATTCCCCGCAAAATATGGATGTCAAAGAGCTTAGATACTAAAATCCGTGAAACAAAGGACTTCGGGGCGCGGCGAGTTGGCTTGTGCCGACCGTCACGGCCTCGACCATGATCGCCGATTTTAATTTGCGAGACAAGGTCAGGCGTCACAACCGGCTTGTGGAAATTCTTTGAGGCGGCTGGGTTCGACGTGCCTACCCTTCGGTTCCGCTCAGGGCAGGCTCCTTCGGCTGCGCTCAGGGCAGGCTCTTTCGAAAACCGCGAAAGGTGGGGCAAGCCTCGATTTTGGTGGTGCAAGGGTGGGCCAGCTTCCCTCCTGCACCTCAGAACTGAATCACATCGACTTCGGCACTATAGGTAGGCGAGGTTCCCCACCACTGCCCGGTGTCGTTGGTAGTTCTTATTTGAAACGCTGTGTTGGCCGCGACCGTGACTAGAGTCACACAGGAAGCCGGGTCGCCAGCCGTGTCCGCGAGGTATTCCGTAGGGCAGGGATCGTCCACATTACCCCATCCTGTGATGTTGATGACCTCTTCTACCGATCCGCCATCGGGTTGCTCCGCGATGTTCCAAGCGACCAGCACTTTGACGGCACTGCTGGGAGTGAACACGGTTTCCCAAGTGGGGTACATCGCACTGGTCCAGTCCAGTAAGTTTACTTCGTAGTCAGTCAGTGGGCCGGATCCAGGCGCGGGATCGCCGAATTGGACCGCAATGAGGGTATAGCCGCAGTCCGCCGTTGAGGTGGTAAACGTGCCGTTGCCGCCGCCGAAGCCGGTAGAAACTTGTGATCCCGTGCCGGAGATTGCACCCGACGAACCGCCCGATAATTTCCATTGGCAATTGGTCGCAGTCACGACCGAGAAAAGCCACGGATATCCGGGGAAAGAGAATTCGTGGCCGTTGCCGTTGGCGCCGTTGACGGCGTAGGCGAGCGGTTCCTTGATTCCGCCCTGGGATTGGGTTCCTTCCGGCCAGAAACCGAATCCGAATGCAAATAGATCGTAAAAGCCCGAGTAAGTTCCGTCGGTCTCGATGGTCGCTGCAGTGTCGGCCTGATTGCGGATCATTGCACAGCCGTTGGGCAAGCCGTTTTTCGTGGCGTAAGTGAAGTTACGAAACTGTCCGTTCTCGTCGGTCCAGCGCAGGATGGCTGTGGGCGCGCTGGCTTGCACGTCGCCGGCGCTGACGCAGATCAGATAGTTGGCATTGGCTGCCGGCGCGGTCATGATGGGCGTGGACGGCATCAGCGAAGTCTCGTTCAGGAAATCCTTGCGAATTTCGGTAATGGAAGCATGGGCCGCCGCCAAGGGCCACAGCAGTAGGGCGAGCAGTGCAACGGTCTTCTGGATCACAAAGATCTCCTAAGATCTCGCAGGATAGGCGGTGATGCAGCCGGGGTCACGGTCGTCCGTCACACTGCGGCGGGATTCGGTTGTGGAAAATTCCGTTTTAGGACGGCCGTGATGCGATGCGCGTTCCAAAGCAAAGACAGCGCCGAAGACGGGTTGCTATAATCAAGGCGGCGGTGGGAATAGCTCAACTGGCAGAGCACCGGACTGTGGCTCCGACGGTTGCGGGTTCGATTCCCGTTTCCCACCCCAGAATTACCCCTGCGTTACGCCCGCCGGTGAAGGCGCTGGCGCTCCTAACAGTTGAACCAGACCCTTGGGGCCGCAGCAGGCGCGGTTGAGCCGCTGACGATCGCGCTGCAGCGCTTTATCATGCTTCATGGCATCGAGCACAGTCTTCAGAATTGAAGCGACATGCGGATTGGATGGAGCGGCGAGCCTGTAGTGCATCCACTTGCCCTCCCGCCTGGCCGCTACGATGCCAGCCTTCCTCAAGTAGGCAAGATGCCGGGAAATCTTGGGTTGGGGCGCGCCGATGACCTCCGTGAAATAGCAGACACAGATTTCCTGATCGGCGATCAGATTCAGAAGGCGCAGGCGGGTCGGGTCGCCTAGAGCGCGAAAGAGCCCATCCAGCGAGGGATTCGGTTTCATGCCCTTCAGTCTAACAAAATACATATGCCTTGACGAATGTGTGTTCCAATGATACCGTTAACACATTCGCTATAGCGAATGTGAATGGAGGAATCATGCCCGCGGAAACTGTGGTTGCCCTGAAGGCACACCTTGCCATCAACGTCAGGAACGTGGAACAAAGCATCGAGTTCTACCGCAAGATGTTTGGCATTGAGCCCAGCAAAGTCCGAACTGGATACGCGAAGTTCGATGTGCAGAACCCGCCGCTGAATTTCACGCTTAACCAAGTGCCATTCAAAGACGCGGGCGCTCTCTCTCACATGGGCATACAAGTGACCTCGACCGACGACGTGTTGGCTACCCGAGAGAGGTGGGCCACGGTTGGGCTGCTGCCGAGAGATGAAATGCAGACTAACTGCTGCCATGCATTGCAGGACAAGGCCTGGGTGCATGACCCGGACGGCAATGAGTGGGAAGTGTTTGTGGTTCTGCAGGACAATTTACCGGAAGGGGGACAGTCGTCGGCTTGCTGCGCGACGGGTTGTTGCGCGCCAACGCCGGAGCACTCCAGTGTCTAAGCCAAAGGTTCTCTTCCTCTGCACCGGCAACTCGGCGCGAAGCCAGATGGCGGAGGGATACTTGCGCCATGTTGCAGGCGATGAGTTCGAGCCGCTGAGCGCCGGAATCGAGCCTAAAGGATTGAACCCGTTGGCAATCGAGGTAATGGGTGAGATTGGGATCGACATCTCTCACCAGCGATCGAAGGAGGTGCGGGAGTTTGTCGGGCAGACGATACCGTATGTGGTTACAGTCTGCGACAATGCCAAGCGGCAATGCCCGATTTTCCCGCACACCTACAAGTCCCTGCACTGGGGCCTCGAAGACCCCGCTGAGGCGACCGGTTCCCATGAAGAGAAATTGGCAGTCTTCCGGCGGGTGCGGGATGAAATCCGGCAGAGGGTCGAGCGGGAACTCTTGAAGCCGACCGCGATTAAGAAATGAGCCAGGAAGCAGCTTCTCTCTATCAGCGCAGCGTGTGCGAAGGACTCGGGACTTGTCTGCTGGTCGCCGCCGTCGTCGGCTCCGGCATTATGGGCGAGCGCCTGGCTGGAGGCAATACCGCGATCGCCCTGCTCGCGAACACGATTGCCACGGGAGCAGCTTTGGCCGCTCTGATCGTAACTTTCGGGACGTTTTCAGGGGCTCACTTCAACCCGGTCGTAAGCCTCGCCATCGCCTCACGCGGCCAGATGGCGTGGGCTGAAGTGCCGTTTTATTGGGTTGCTCAGTTCTCCGGAGGGTTGCTCGGCACGATCCTTGCTCATTTAATGTTTGGGCGCGCGTGGTACTCCCTATCGGTCCATGAGAGGTCTGGGCTGCCTCAATTACTCAGTGAGTTTGTGGCAACGTTTGGACTCATATGCGTCATCTGGGGCTGTATGAAGGTACGTTCCGCCTTGGCGACCCCAGTCGCAGTTTCCAGCTATATTGTCGCGGCCTACTGGTTCACTGCGTCAACCTCATTCGCAAATCCTGCGGTTACCGTGGCGCGCTCCATCACGAACACATTCGCGGGCATCCGGCCCGTGGATGTTCCCGGCTTCATCCTGGCCCAGATCGCTGGGGCGCTGGCCGCCACTCTTCTTTTCGCGTGGCTGGACCGGGATCGACTATCTGCTGCCCCGAACGCTCAGTAGCCGAAATCGGTCAGGCGACTGCCTATCCCAATTGGACCATATTGGGAATGCTTCCTACGACATGTGTTTTTCTCCGCTGTATTCGTTGACCCGGCAACCCTGGCGGTCTAAAATTTTGCACGAATCTTCTTGCGGGCGCGCTCGCGCCTTGCGGGGCCTGTCGCGACGGACAGAGGGGAAGCAGATTCGCGGGTCCCGAGTTACGGGTCCATGCTCCTTGGGAAGTCCTCGTCTTGGAAGGGGCTCTATGAAGAGTTCTTCACGCAAGCAGGTCAAATCACGTAAAGCAAGCGTAGAGATTGACGCCAAAACGTCGCCTGGACAATTCCCCATCGTAGGGATTGGGGCTTCGGCCGGCGGTCTGGAAGCATTTTCCGAATTGTTGCATCACTTGCCGGAAAAGACCGGCATGGCCTTTGTGCTGGTGCAGCACCTCGATCCCAAGCATGGGAGTGTGCTGCAGGAAATCCTGTCGAGGACGACCAGGATCCCGGTCACAGAAGTGGTTCAGGGCGTAGTGGTGCAGCCGGACCACGCCTATGTGATTCCGGCCAACACTAATTTGACCCTCAAGAACGGGACGCTGCAACTGGGATCGCGGGTGCTGACCCGCGGACAGCACATGCCAATCGATGATTTTTTTCGCTCTCTGGCGGAAAGTGGCGGACAACAAGCTATCGGCGTCATCTTATCGGGCACAGCTTCGGATGGCACCGAGGGCTGCCGCGCGATCAAGGCGGCGGGAGGAATCACTTTTGCCCAGGATGAGGAGTCGGCGAAGTATGACAGCATGCCGCGCAACGCGGTGAACGCCGGCTGCATCGACTTCATCCTCTCACCTAAAGATATTGCTCGAGAGCTGGGCGGAATCAGCCAGCATCCTTACGTGGCGCGGGTGGTCGAGCAGGAGACTGAAGGGTTTCAGGGGATGGTGGGCAGCGAACTGAATGCGCTCTTCGGACTTCTGCGGGAATCGACCGGAGTGGATTTCACAAATTATAAGCACACCACGCTGCAGCGGCGCATCCGGCGGCGCATGGTGGTGCACAGAGTCGCGAAGCTGAAAGACTACCTGCGTTTCATCGGGAAAAGGCCGGAAGAACTGGACGAGTTGTACCGCGACCTGCTGATCCACGTTACCGGATTTTTCCGGGAGCCGGAGGCATTCGTGGCACTGCGCAAGCACGTTTATCCCAGACTGTTTGAGGGCCGCAAGCCGGATAATCCGATCCGGGTTTGGGTGGCGGGCTGTTCCACCGGAGAGGAAGTTTACTCGATCGCGATCACGCTTTTGGAATACATGTGGGTGCATAGCCGGAACATCTCGCAGGCCGCCACCGCAATCCAGATTTTTGCGACCGATATCAGCGACACTGCGCTCGATCGCGCCCGCACCGGGCTGTATACAGAAGCGGCCGTGTCGGAGATCTCCGTCGACCGCTTGAAGAGATTTTTCATCCGGCTGGATGGAGGCTTTCAGGTCAACAAATCGATCCGGGATATGTGCATCTTTGCCAAGCAGAACCTGGTGAAGGACCCTCCATTCTCGAACCTCGATCTGGTGAGTTGCCGCAACCTGCTGATCTATCTGGGGCCGGTATTGCAGCGGCGGGTTATTCCTACTTTGCATTACGCGCTGAAACCCGGCGGTTACCTGATGCTGGGGGCGGCGGAGAACCTGGGCGGATTCGCCGACCACTTCGGATTGGTCGACAAGAAGGACAAGATCTACCAGAAGAGGACGACCTCGCCACGACTGACGACCTACTTCGCGAACACCGACTATCTGCCCATCCGGACGGGAGACGTGAAGCTATCCCGGGAGCTGCCGGCTCCCTTTACGGTGGAGAGGGAAGTGGAGCATCTGCTGGTGAACCGGTTTGTTCCTGCCAGCATTGTGGTGAACGATCAGTTGGAGATTGTGCAATTCCATGGCAAGACTGGAGCGTATCTGGAGCCACCGGCCGGGCAACCCAGTTTCAGCCTGGCGAAGATGGCGCGCGAGGGTCTGCTGGTCGATCTGCGCGCGGCGCTGACAACGGCAAAGAAAACCAGTGCGCCGGTGCGGAAGCAAGGCGTGCAGATTCAGTCGGAAGAGGGGACGCGCGAGGTGAATCTTGAAGTTATCCCGTTGCGTGGGCCTTCCGCGCAGGAACGACTTTATGTGGTGGTGTTTCAGGATGAGGTTCGCAGGGCGGCGGCTCCAGAGAAGAAGGGAAAAGCCGGCAAGGGGGTGAAAGTGTCTCGCGCCACGGCGCGAGAAGCCGAGATTCTGAAGCACGAGATGAGTCAACTGCGGCAGCAGTTGCGGTCGCTCATTACAGAGCATGAAACCACCACCGAAGAGTTCAAATCGGCGCATGAAGAGGTGTTATCGGCCAACGAGGAATTGCAGAGCACCAACGAAGAGTTGGAGACGGCCAAGGAGGAGCTGCAATCCACCAATGAGGAACTCACTACCCTGAACGAAGAAATGCAGAACCGCAACTCGGAGCTGGGCTCGGCCAATAACGACTTGCTTAACCTGCTGGGGCACGTCGACATTCCAGTGGTGATGGTGAGCAATGATTTGCGCATCCGCCGCTTCACGCCGCCGGCGCAAAAATTGCTGAACCTGTTGCCGGGAGATATTGGGCGGCGGCTGGGCGAGATCCGGCCGAACCTTGACGTGGAGGATTTGGAATCGCTGGCCAACGAGGCCATCCGCCGCGCCGCCGCGCAGGAGCGGCAGGTGCGCACCAAGGAAGGTGGATGGCAGATGCTCTACGTGCGGCCCTATAAGACCTGGGACAACCGCATCGAAGGAGCAGTGATCAGCTTGCAGGATGTCGACGCCCTGAAACGTACGCTCGACCAGACGCGCGAATATGCGGATACTATTGTCGAAAGCGCCCGGGAGCCGATCGTGGTGTTGAATGCGAAGCTGCAGGTTACGGCCGCGAACCCGGCTTTCTACAGGGCTTTCGACGTGTCCCGCGAAGAAACGGAGAGACGCCTGATTTATGAATTGGGCAACGGGCAGTGGAACATTCCGAAGTTGCGCGAACTGCTGGAGGAAATTGTGCCGCAAAACTCCCGCGTCGACGATTTCCAGATGAGCCATGATTTTCCCCACCTGGGGCCGCGGAACATGCTGCTCAACGCGCGCCGGGTTGAGATGCAGCCCGGCCGTCCATTTATTCTGCTGGCTATCGAAGATGTGACCGACAAGCGCAACGAGGGCGCGGCTTGAGACTATTTACCGCCGAGAACGCCGAGAGCGCCGAGGGTTTGAAAATGTTCTACTCGGCGCTCTCGGCGTGCTCCGCGGTTAGAGCTTTTTGTCTTCCGAACTCCGTGTAGAATGCCTGAGACGGCTCGTACCGGACGACGCAGCGGATGAAGGGGATTTTCCAACCATTTCGAAACTCTTCACGGCAATTGGGGCCGCTGGAGCAGCGCATGCTCGACGCACTGTGGGGCAGGGGCAGCGCGACCGTCCGCGAACTGGTGGAAGGCGGCTGCGACGACCTGGCCTACACCACGGTGATGACGACGCTCGACCGACTGTTCAAGAAGGGTTTTCTAACGCGATCGGAGGAAGGCCGGGCGTTTCGCTACGTTCCGCGGCTCAGCCGTGACGAATTGCATCGGGAGACGGCGGGTTACGCGTTTCGCCAGTTGCTGGATGCGGCTCCGGCTTCATCTCTGCCGCTCTCGTTTCTGGTGGAAATCCTGGGTGAGAGAGACGCGCAGTTGCTCAACGATCTGCAGAAGCTGGTCGAACGCAAGCGCCGGGAACTCGGTCAAAAAGAAATGGGCCGACTGGAAATAAACGAGGAGAAAGACTGATGTTCGCGATGCGTGGAATCGCGGTTTCTTTCTCGATCTTCGTGATGTTGTACTGCGTCTTGTCCGTAGCAGTTTGCGGCCTGTGGAGGCGCGGGTGGCTTGCCGCCCAACGCTATTCCGCGAGACGCTGCGCCAATCTGCTCTTCGCCTTGCGCCTGCTTCCGTTCGTGGTTTCTGCTGGGCTGACGCTCGTGTTGGCGGTGCCTTCGTTCCTGCTGCTCGAACCCCGCGCCGTGAACGAGCCTATGGGAGCTGTGCCCGTGGTGCTCGGCTTGTGCGGGATGACCGTACTGCTCGCCGGGACGTGGAAGGCGGGTGCGGCGTTGTTGCAAGCTTCGCAAACCGTAGTACGGTGGTCCAGCGAGGCGCGCGTGATCGGTTTCCGGGCTATCGATTCTTCTTCCATCGACTGCGGGGCGTCGGTCCCGGTGCGGGTTTCCGCGGTTGCTCCGCCGCTTACCGCGGCCGGCATTCTGCGGCCGAGCGTATGGCTGTCGCAAGCCGCGGAGTTTGTGCTGAACGAGCGGGAGTTCGAGACCGCGCTCCGGCATGAAGTTACGCACGTGCGAAGCCGGGACAATCTGAGAAAGTTGATTCTGCGCCTGGTGGCGTTTCCGGGCATGGGGGACCTGGAGCGCGCCTGGCGGGAAGCTACCGAAATGGCGGCCGACGATGCCGCAGTCTCGAGCGCTGCGGAAGCTCTGGATCTGGCCGCGGCCCTGATCAAGCTGTCACGCCTGGCTCCGCTGGAGCCGCCCGCGGAGCTGACCACGGCTTTGGTTCCCAGCCCGGCGGAGTCGGTGAATGCGCGTGTCGAGAGGCTTATTGCTTGGACCGAACAACAGGAGATTCCGCCGTCGGGATATTCGCCGGTGTATCCGCTGTGCACCGCGGCGGCGATGCTGGTCACTCTGGCCGTTACGTACAGCCACCTGCTGGTGCGCGTGCATACCGCCACGGAGTGGCTGGTCAGGTAGAAGATCGTTCCACGCCGCCCTTCTTTGTGCTTCGGTCTTACTTCGGCATTACGGCGATATCGTCCTTCGGCATGGCTTCGAGAGTTGCCCGATCGATGCCCAAGTGCTCCATCACGAGCTCCGGAGGCGTGTGCGTGAGCCACTCCGAGAGCGCGAGGTCCTGATAGTAGCTGCTCTTGAACATCTCCAGAAATTTCAGGTCGGTGTCACCTGTATTCTCAATGTAGTGGGGCAGCGTCTTCTGGATATAGCCCACGTCTCCGGCTTGAAAGTCCATGGTGCGGGCGCGGCCTCCGGTGGCGAACACGGTCATCTTTCCTGAGCCGCTCATATAGTACTGCCATTCGTCGGCGTTGGGATGCCAGTGCAGCTCGCGTATTCCTCCGGGATGAACGGTAACGATGGCTGCGGCAATCGTGGTGGAAATTTTGAACTTGCTCGAATCGACGATCTTCACTTCGCCGCCCTTGGTGCGCTTGGTTACCGGTTGCTGCGAGGTGCGATAAGAGAAATCGATAGGCGACAATCCGAGCGAGCCGGCGGTCGCTTTCAGGTCGGCAGGCAGCGGGCCAGGTACCGGCGCCTGGAAGATAAATTTCTCCCGCTTCGGCAAGTTCTCCAGAGCCTGCTCGCTCACTCCAAAGTTTTTCGAGAGCACATCGTGGGGGGTGTGTGCCATCCAGTCGGTGAGCAGGACGGTCTCGTATTCCGAGAAATTGCCATCGTCGAACACCAGGAGAAACTCACAGCCGTCGGGTGCCAAGCCCTGAATGGAATGCGGAATTCCTGTGGGGAAATACCAGAGATCGCCTTCCGTCACATCGCTGACGAAACTCTTGCCATCAGCATCAAGGCCGGTGATGCGGGCGTTGCCATAGAGCATGATGGACCACTCGCCAGCCGTGTGCCAGTGCAGCTCACGTATGCCTCCGGCGGTTAGCCTCATATCCACGCCGGCAATCGTCTTGGAAACCGCAAGCTCGCGGATTGTGACCTCGCGCGACCATCCACCTTCTTGCATGCGCTTGTGCGAAAGTCCAAAAGGATACTTGAAGGTCTGCACGCCGCCGGCATCGGTGGGCGGTGGCAGAAAGGAATCGGGGTTCTGGGCATCGATCGCCGGATTGCCTGGGCCGGGGGCGCTGGCGCTACGATCATTCTTCGTCGGGTAGGGTTTCTGATTCTGGGCTGCGGCATCGGCGGACAGCATTCCGGCAGCGGCCAATGCCGCCGTTCCCATTTCCAGGAATCCGCGCCGCGAAAACGCATCCTTCTTTATGTCGTCGCTCATGGGAGGGCCTCGTCTTGGGCAAGAAGTATTTGGTGATTCGAGGTTTTCGTTTCAAAAACGATACGACAGGTATTCGGCAGTGTCAATCCGGTGGCAGGGGGGGCGCGGTGATTTCTAGAATGTTACCCGCACTCCTAGCTGCGCGGCGAAGGGAATGCCGACCGTGGTGCCGGGACCGAAGAAATCTCCTAAAGCGCCTTCGGGTATTTCGAGCTGCTTCAGGCCGGTGAGGGGCACGCAGTTTGGATTACAGACTCCATTGACGGCGCCATTCGTATTGAATTGCGCCCCCGGAATCTGGGCGATGTTCACGGCGAAGTTTGCGCCCGGGTTGTTCCGGTTGAAGAGGTTGAAGAATTCGATAAAAGGATCGACTCGCCAGCGTTCATTGATATTGATCGGCCGGGTCACGCGCAGGTCCGACTGGATGTAAGGAGTGCCGCGGAATTCGTCAAGGCTGGTATATACGTCGGGGCCGTTGTTCAAAGAGATTGAAATTCGCCCGCGGTTGTCGGCCGTGGTGATGGTAATGGGGCGCGCGCTTTCGAACTGGTTCACGCTGCTCAATTCGAAGCCGCCAGGGATGTGGACGACTCCCGCCAGCACGAAGCGGTGGCGTACGTCTTCACCCGAGGGACCGTAGTCGCCGGGTCCAAACGCATCCAGCTGCCCGGCATTCGGATAATTAAATCCGCTTGGTACCTGGCAGACGCCATCGACGTAGTCGAAGAGTTCGCCGAGCACGCAACCCCAGGTCTGCGCTTTGGAGAGCGTGTAGTTTGCCACCAGATCGAAGCGCCGCAGGTTGCCTTGCAGATGCAACATCAGCCCGTTATAGCTGGAGCGATTGTCCGACTCGAACACATTCACATTCGGCACGACCGCCGCTTGATCGTTGGCGTAGTTGGGGTCTGAAGCGGGAATGAGCGGAGTGAAGAGGTTGGTGCCGCCGCTGTAGGGAAAGGCGCGGTATCCGTGGTTGCCCTGCTCGTGCACGTAATCGGCGCCCGCCAGCCAGTGCTGGTTGAAAGCATGCTGAATGCCGCCGGTGGTATGAATGGCGTAAGGCGTCTTATACGGAGAGCCGATTAAATTGCCTGTGGCACTCGCCCCACCCGTCAGGCAACCCGGGCCCGTGAGCGTGTCTCCGCTAAAGTTGCACGGTCCTCTTGCGTAATTCGAATCGTTAACGCTCTGAAATGCAGTCGCCCATCCGTTCTGCGCGAGATCGTCGTGGTAGAGGCCGAAACCGGCGCGAATTACGGTCTTTCCGTTGCTTCCTGGGGAGTAAGCGATGCCGAGGCGAGGCGCGATTTGCTTGCGATAATCCTGCGGTACGCTGGGCACAGTCGCAATATCCAAGGCTTGCAACGTCAGGTACGCGGGGTTCTCGGCTTCGCTTCGGCCTGAGCCAACGAACAGTCCCCACGTGGTCTGATAGCGCAATCCGTAATTGACGGTGAGCTGGTGCGAGACGCGCCAGGAATCCTCGGCGTAAAAGGCGAGACGCTGAACGTTCTGGGAAAAGCTGCCGTCGTGGGCGGGGGTGCTGGTAGCATCGGCCGCGAGGGCGATCGGAAATTGGGAAGGGTTGGCCGCGTAATAAGTTGGATCCTGTGGAAACTTATAAACCGTCTCCGCGTTCCCGGGAAACGCCCCGCTGAGCACAGGTTCATGAATGAAGTCGATCCCGACCTTGAGCGCATGGTCACGCACGACGTGGCTCAGGTCGTAGCGAAACTGATATTTGTCCTGATTGCGCAGATCGGGGAAAAGAGTGATCGGAGTGGCGAATTGATTGTCGCCGAAAGTTTCGAAGCCAGAAATGGTCAGCGCCGTGGAGCTGAAAGGGAAGGCCAGCGCGTAGCCCAAATCGGAATTCCGCGTCTGTGTGAGATGCAGCAGGCTGGCATCGAGAACCACATTGGCCAGCCAGGTTGAATTGAAGGCGTAGCTATTGCTGACCGCGACATTCCAGTAATTGTTGTGCGTAAGCAGGCCGGTCGAAGGCAGCGTGGCCTGCTGCACCAAGGCATTGTGTGTGATGTAGCTGTCTGAGGATATGCGCAGGAACCAGCTCGATTTCTGCGACTGTGCCCAGTCAAAGCGCAGCGAGCTGAGATAATCGCGAAAGGGAATGGGAACGTTAGAAGGAACCGGGATGAAAGGAATGCCAGTGATCAATCCCTGTGAAGCCAATTCCGCGAGCGCGTCGAACTGCGTTGTGCTGGCTGGGCTGTAGGCGATGCTCGCATTTTCGTGGACATTTTCGAATGAGGTGAAGAACCAGACTTTATCTTTTGCCACGGGACCGCCGATGGTTCCGACGTAGTTCTGGCGCGAGAATGGCTGCTTGGGATTCGGCGCCGGATTCTCGATGGGGAAGCGCGCGTTCAGCGCAGCCTGGCGATCGTAAAAAGCGGCGTCACCATGCCAATCGTTGGTCCCGCGCTTGGTGGTGATTACCACCGAGCCTGCCGTGGTCCATCCCGTGTCGGCGTCTTCGTTCGATGTGCGCACGGCGAATTCCTGAATCCCGTCGGGCGAGAAGTTTTGCAGGAAGCCGCCGATCCAGTCGTCGGAATTTTCCGCTCCATCCACCGATAGCTCGTTGTTCAATCCGGAGCTTCCTCCGGTTGAAACCGCGGTGATGCGCGCCTTGGTGGGGTCGGAAGGCTCGACGGGCTCGGTACCAGGCACGAGATAGGCAATGTTGGCGAAACTTCGCGCCGGCAGCGGCAGAGTTTCCAGGTCCTTTGACCCGACAACGCCTCCGCGCACCGCGCTCGACGTGTCGATCGTTTCGGTCGTAATCGACGAAGAGCTTCCCGGTACGTTGACGGTCTGCTGCACCGACGACGGCTTCATGGTGACCGTAATATCGCGGACGTTGGCGACGGCGACTGAAACATCCGCCTGCGCTGGGGCAAATCCTGCGGCAGTGATGCTGACGCGGTAGTTGCCCGGCAGGAGATCATCGAGACGGAACTCGCCGCGGTCTTCGCTGGAGGCTTCACGCTGAATCGAGGAGCCTGATAGTTGCGCGATAATCTTCGCGGAAGGGATGCGTGCGCCACTAACATCCTGCACCGTGCCGCGCAGCGACCCGCGCGGGTTCTGCGCGTAGAGTGTCGCCGTGAGAAGGACGGCGAACAGAATTAGAGTGAATATGGCGCGGCGGGAATTTGCTTGCATGGTTGCGGCATAAAAGAGATTAGACGGCGGAGCGAGCTACTACCAGAGGCCGTAGGGTAAAAGCCTTATCGCGGGTACAGGCCTTGGCTCAATCCGACCAGCGTTGCGGCTTGCGGTCCCAGCGGTGCTTTTTGAGTTCGGTGAGCAAGGCTCGATCGAGAGGGCCGGCGTCACTGGCGGCAATGTTTTGACGCACGTGTTCCGGGCTGCGCATGCCAACGATCGTGGTGCTAACGGCGGGATGCGACAGAATAAAGCGCAGTGACATTTCGGGCAGCGTCATGCCTGCGGGCACGATTTTCTTGAGCTGGTCGACGCGCTGAATCGTATTCGCCAGATTTTCCAGACCAAAATAAAGCGACCGCCAGTCATCTTTCGGGAAGCGGGTTTCGAGCGTCATCTTGCCGCCGAGGCTGCCTTCATCGAGCGGCACTCGCGCGATCACTCCCACGCTGAGTTCCTGGCAGATGGGAAACAACTTATCTTCGGGCGCCTGATCGAAGATGTTGTAAATCACCTGCACCACGTCGACCACCCCGGTGTGCAGGGCCTTGAGGCCATTCTCCGGTTCCCAGCGGTTCAGGCTGAGACCGAAGTAGCGAATCCAGCCGCCGTCTTTCAACTTCTCGACAGTCGAGAGAAATTCCGGGTCGTCCGCCCAACTGTCGTCCCAGACATGGAATTGCAGAACATCAATCGAATCGACGCGGAGTTTCTTGCGGATCAGGTCAGCGTATTTGAAGACGTGAGCGGGGGAAAAAACATCAAGATATTTATAGGTAGGCAGCGCAGGCCATTTGTCGTTGGCCGGAGGAATTTTCGACGCGGCGTACAGGCGCTTTCCGGAGTTGCGCGCCATGATTTCGCCCAGCAGGCCGTCACTTTTGCCCTCGCCGTAGGCCCAGGCGGTGTCGAAGAAGTTGCAGCCTGCATCGACCGAGAGTTGCAGGGAGTCGAGCGACTGGCGGTCGTCAGAGCCGCTCCAGCCACTCATGCCCCACAGCCCATAGGAGATATCGCTAACATCGAAACCGGTTCGTCCCAACTTGCGGTAGTTCATGGAAGGTCTTCCTCAGGAGGATAGTTTCGGAATTCTTACGGTGTCGCGTGACTGAACATCCTAGCAGTTCTATCAAGGGTTCGACATAATGCCATGCCAGCGAATTCTCCAGCTGCTGATTTTTCGATGCAAACCATCGGGATTTTGCGGCCTGCGAAAGTCCTGCGAGTGTTTTAATAGACGTAGATCATAGAAAATGTGGAGGTTGGCTGTGAAATTAGAAATTCCTTCTCCTACCACGCCTTCCTATTGCCAGGAAGATACACAAGCACCTTCGTCTCGTTTGCTGGATGAGAAAATCTCGGACGACTCGGGAGCGGAAGCAACGACCGACAGCGCGCTTGCGCCGGCCGGGCTAAAGAATCCGTTTTGGAGTAAAGCCAGCTAGCGCCTGACACGCTGGTCTTCCCGAGCGAAGCGAGGACCTTGGTTTCGCTCGCGCCATCTCTTAATTGTTGCCACGGGCAAACACCAGGATCCCTTGCCTCGCTTCGGGGTGACAAACCGTCTGACAGTCGCAGTGAGATAGAGAAACTCGGAACGCTTAGCGCAGAATCGGCAGGCAGAGGCAAGGGCGGAGGGCGAAAGGCAGCGCGGACATTTCCTGCAGCGCGGGCTGCAACTGAGCATCGCGGCAAGGCTCGAGCGTGATGACGAAGGGCAGTGCGTTTTTGTCGAAGCCGGGATTTTGCAGCACGGCATCAATATTCAGTTGATGAGATGAGAGGATCGCAGCCAGGCTTGCGATGATGCCGGGCTGGTCCTTCACTAAGAAGCGCAGATACCAGGGCGTCTCAAAGTCGCAACTGATTCTTGGCGACGCTAATTGCATCGGGCGATGCGCACGCCCTCCCGCCGTTGAACTTCCAGCCGCGAGACTTTCCGCTACAAACATCAAGTCTGAAACAACGGCAACGGCTGTGGGATCTCCGCCTGCGCCGGCGCCCAGGAAAGCCATATCGCCGCCGTATTCTCCCGAAGTCAAAACCAGATTCAGATTTCGCTGCACCCGTCCGAAGGGAGACGACGTGGGAACAAGGCTGGGGCCGACGTCAGCAAACAACGTCATGGCTTTGAGATCGGAGCGCGAGATCTGCCGGATGGTGCAGCCCAGCTCGGCAGCGTAATCAAAATCGACGGCGTCGATCGGGCGAATGGTGCGAGCGCGAATGTCTCCGGGAGAAACCCGGACATGCAACCCCGCCAGCGCGAGAATGGAAAGCTTGGCGCGGGCATCGCCGCTGTCGAGATCTTCGCTGGCGTCGGCTTCGGCGTAGCCGCGCGCCTGCGCTTCTTCCAGAGCCTCGCTGAAGGGAATGCGATCAGTCTCGATGCGGCTGAGAATGTAATTGCACGTGCCGTTCAGAATGCCGGCGATGCCATGGAGGCGGTCGCCGCTGAGACCGGTGCGGAGCGCGGGAAGAACGGGAACTCCGCCGGCGACGGAAGCTCCAAACTCGAGCTGGCAGCCGTTTGCGCTGGCGAGCTGCAGCAAGTCCGGGCCGTGGCGGGCGATGAGCTGCTTGTTGGCCGTGACCACCGATTTGCCCGCGCTCAGCGAGCAGCGCACTAACTCTTCCGCGGGCGTCAAGCCCCCGATCAGTTCAATAACGATGTCGGCGTCGGAGCTGAGAACGGCGTGGAAGTCGTCTGTCCAGATCACATCGCTCGGAATCCAGCGCTCGGCAACCCATGGCTGTTTCTTGCGGTCGATATTGCGGTTGCAGATGTGGGTGAGGCGGAGTAAACCGTCAGCCGCGCCACGCTCGCCGAGAATCTTGGTCACGGCGCGGCCCACGGTTCCGAAACCCACCAGTGCGACCCGGCGCACTGGCGCACGATCCCGGGAAGGGGGGTCGGGGTTGGCATCCAGTGGCTGCTCTGGCGGAATGTTGGGCAAAGGGCTCTCGAAGTAGAAAGTCATTTTTATCATATGTTGGAGTTGCGCCCTCCGCGAAGTGGGAGCAGAGTGAGATCGGAAGCTGGAGGACCTCCGGGCGGCTTGCCGGGCAGAGTCGGCATCAAAGTTGGTAAGATGATGCGATCCCGCCGCAGCCAGGCAAATGCCTGCTTGCGAGGAATCACAAGCGGAACCTTTACTGACGGCGCCTCTTGCCTCTTCATGCCGAGCGCTTACGGTCCGCCACACGCCCGGTTATGGGAGGAGAATGGATGATGGGAAAGTTCGCCAGCCTGACCGCGACTGCGAGTGCGCTCAGGCTACTGGTTTTGACGATTCTGTTGGGAGCGCAAGGGTTCGCCCAAACAGCGCCGGCTGAGCAGACGCCGGCGGCTCCGGTGCCCGCGGCCCAACCACCTTCCACCTCAGACCAGGCTGCGCAGCAGCCACCCGCTAGCAGCCCGGAAGCCTCTGCTGAGGAGTCCACCACGGCGCACCGGAGAGCTCGGCCTCACGACTACAAGAACTGGGAATTCAACGTGGGCGGCGGCGCCAACCTTGATAGTGGTGCGACCAAGACATGGGTGAGGGGTGGAGGCATTGTGGGATCGGCGGGTGTGGCGCGGAACGGCAACAAGTACCTAGGCCTGCGCGCGGACTTAATCTTCGCCGACCTGCCCCTGCGTGACTCCACTGTGCAGCTGGCCCAGGCGACCGGATCCAGAAACTACGCACTCGCGGTGACGCTCGAACCCATCATCAATGTTCCTGTGAGCAGCCTCTGGGGCGGGTACGTCTTTTTGGGACCGGCCTTCTATCATCGAGCCGGCAGTTTGGGCGGGAGCACTACGGTTCCGGGTTCGGCATGCAATGGGTTCTGGAACTGGTGGGGCGCGTGCCAGGGCTACGATTTCGGCCTTGGTCTTAGCGGCAGGTTTGTCAATTCCAGCCTGAATGAATTCGGAATTGACGGTGGCGGAGGAATAACGCGCAAGATGCCCAGCGGCGTCGAAGTCTACGCGGAATGGCGGATCATGCACGGATCGCATAACGGCATCACCACCGACTTTCGTCCCATTACGATCGGATTTCGCTGGTAGGCTCGCCGGCTACTCCGGATTGGTGCGGTAACTCCAGAAATTCGTGGCGCGCTGCTGCAGATGCACGAACGACGCAGCGGCGACGGGCTGCGAAACTGCGGTGGTGGCGTTGGCTTCGGCCAACGCAGCTTCCACGATGGGGTGGGCAGGCGCGAGCGAGCAGGCGGGATCCGTTGCTGCGGGGTTGCCGGCGAGCAACAGAGCCTGACAGCGGCATCCGCCAAAATCCTCGGTGCGCCGGTCGCAACTGCGGCACGGTTCCGGCATCCATTCTTCCCCGCGAAAACGCTGGAATGAGGAAGACTCCTTCCAGATGAACTCAAGAGTCTGCTGGCGTACGTTTTCGAATTCAAGGCCGGGAATAACTTCTGCCGCGTGGCAGGGAAGCGCCTTGCCGGCTGGATTGATGAGCATCAATCTTCGTCCCCATCCTCCCATACAGGCCTTCGGAAAGCGCGCATAGTAGTCAGGGAACACCGAATCGACGCGGATGCGTCCGGCGAGGCGCTTTTCGGCGGCAGCCACCACTTCCATGGCTTTTTCAAGCTGCACCCGTGTAGGCAACAACGCCGCGCGGTTCTGCAATGCCCAGCCGTAATACTGAGTGTGGGCGATCTCCATGCGCTCGGGCGCGAGCTGCTCGATGAACGCGATCATCTCCTCGAGGTGATCGATATTCTGCCGGTGGACGACAAGATTTACGGTGAAGGCGATCTTGTGCTGGGGGATAAGTCGCGACAATTCGATCTTGTGCGCATGTGCTTTGGCGCCGGCAATCCAGTTGGCTGCTTCCTCGCGTGAATCCTGAAAGCTGATCTGGATGTGATCTAGCCCGGCATCGACGAGCGCGCGCAGCCGCGCTTCGGCTAACCCGATACCGGAAGTGATGAGATTGGTGTAAAGGCCTGCGGCACGCGCGGCTGCGACGAGTTCGGTTAGATCCGGACGAGCCAGTGGTTCGCCTCCCGTGAAGTGCGCGTGCAGCATTCCGAGCTTACCGGCCTTCTCGAAAATGTCGGTCCACTCAGTAGTGGAAAGCTCCGAACTCGCAGCGGCCAGCTCCAGGGGATTCGAGCAATAGACGCAATGCAGGGGGCAGCGGTGGGTGATCTCGGCGATGAGGGCCAGCGGGTTGGGGATCATGGGCGAGGCGGTGAAAACCTTAGGATCTCCGCTTGATTATAAGCTTGACTAGCAGTGTTACCCTTGGTAACAATTGATTTGGTGTACACGATCGTCACGACAAGATCTTTCGATAGGACGCTTTCCCGGCTTCCGCTGAACCGGCAGAAGCGTATTGTCGGGAAAATCAAAGAGGTCGGCACTGATCCCTATGCCAGGCATAACAACGTTACCAAGCTTCAGGGGCGCGATGGTTACCGGCTGAGAGTGGGCGACTGGCGCGTCATTTATGAACTGCGTGACGACCGTCTTGAATTGTGGGTCTTGGAAATAGGAGCGAGAGGAGGAATCTATTGATGCGCGTCGAAACTATTACCCGCAAGGGTAGGGAATTCGCGCTGGTTCCGGTGCAGAAGCTGGAGGAGTTGATAAGGGATGCGGAGATGCTGGCCGATGTGAAGGCGTACGACGCCGCGAAGTTGCGTCTTGAAGATGGTGAGGATGAACTTATTCCGCTGGAGATCACCGAGCGCAGGCTGAAGGGAGAGTCCGCGCTCCGTATATGGCGCGAATACCGGAAGCTTACGCAGGAAGGGCTTGCGAAGAAGTCCAAGGTATCGCGTGCGCTTATCGCGGCGATCGAAACCAAACGCAAGGCGGGGTCAGTAAGCACATGGAAGAGGTTGGGCGCTGCCCTCGATGTAAGTTGGGAGCAGTTGGCATAGGGTTATGGCCGCACCGAGCAGCGTCGATCCGCTCAATAGTCGACGATCCGCTTCTGCCTCAGTTGTTCGAGAAACAGGCCGATGTCGGCGCGAATCTTCTCCGGGTCCGCATCTTCAAACTTGGACTGCAGCTCTGCGATGATCTCGCCGAAAGTGCGGTTCCCGTCGCAGCTCTCGAGTATCAGCAGGCCGGTATCGCGCAGGCGGAGCGCGCCTTCCGGATACAGGATCACGCGTTCTGGTTTGCCGCCAGTTTTATTTTCTTTTTCTGCGCCCCAGCGGCAGCCAATGGCCAGGCGGGGCTGCGCGGAGTTCTCCGGAGGCGGCATGCTAGCTGGCCTCGATGCGAAACGCACCCGGAGGCGGCCATCCCGGCTCGACGTAGGCGAAATAGAGCGCATCGAGCTGCGCCCATAAAATGTCGCACTTGTCGCGCAGGGCCTGAATTGCCAACTCCTGCTCGGCGCGCGTCTTCGCGTTGTCGTAGACATAGTTCACCGCAAATTGAGAATCCTCCGGCGCCTGATAAAGTCGGGCGTCGAAATAATCCAGACCCCCTGCGAGCCAGGGATAGTGCTGGCGCAATTTTTCCACGCGCAAGGTGATCAGCTTGGTGGAAAACAATTCTGTCAGCGAGGAAGCGACTGCCTCCAGCAGAGACCGGCTGCGCACAATGTTCAGGTATTCATTGACCGCGAAGCGGGTTGCAGGAAGAATTCCATCGCCGGCGCGAACCTGATTGGCATCGAGACCGGTGGCCTCGGCCAACTTTACCCACCGCTTGAGGCCGCCTTCGCTGGTGGCGTCGCCGTCGTGGTCGACCACGCGCTTGCGCCATGCGCGGCGGAAGACTGGGTCGGGTCCGCGCGACAGGATGATCGAATCTTTTATAGGAATGATTGACTGATAGTAGTAGCGGTTCAGCGCCCATGCTTGCAGTTGTCCGCGGCTGAGCTTGCCTTCGTGCATCAACAAATGAAAAGGATGCTGGTGATGATAGCGCTCCTCGCCCACGGCCTGGAATCGCGCGCATAACTCCTCGCTCGAGAGCAGCGGCGCAGCTTGCGATGCTGTTTCGGCTTCTACAGATCGAACTGCCATCCATCCTCCGCGATTTCCCAGCCCGCGTCCCGCACTCGCCGATGTTCGGGAGTCGCCTCGTCCAGCATGGGGTTGGTGTTGTTGATGTGTACAAATATTTTACGCGGGCAGCGCACCGCCGCCAACTTTGTCAGCACGGTTTCAACCGGGACGTGGCCCATCTGGCGCGCGGTTTGCGCGCTGCCCTGCACGCGAATCAGTTCGTCATCGCTCCAGAACGTGCCATCGAAGAGCAGGACGTCGCAAGCATCGAATTGCTGCAGCAGGGCGTCGTCTATTTGAGGAACTGCTGGCATATAGGCAAGGCGCGAGCCGGAAGTTGAATGAATGAACAAGCCCAGCGATGCCTCGCCGGGGGAAAGTTGCGCTTGCCGTTCCCCGCTGACATAGGGAGGATAATGACCGCCCAACGAAAACGCCCGGCAGCGGAGACTGGAATCCTCACCCTGAGCGTCGCACAAAGAAAATTTCTTTCCCAATTCAAAATCAGTCCATCTCGCTTGATCTGGAATACGATGCAGCATGCCGAACATGGAGTTGTCTTCGCGGAGAACGCGGCGAACCGAGGCGGTCGCGTAAACGAGCAGCGTCTGAAGTTCTCGCAGCAGAAGCAACCCAAGGACGTGGTCGAGATCGGCGCTGGCCAGCACTACGCCTGCGATCGGCGACTGCCGCACGCCGTCGCGCGGCTGCAACTCAGGCGCGGATTCGATTTGAGCGCGCAGGTCAGGGGACGCACCAAGAAGAAACCACGAGCGTCCGTTTGCTCTGATTGCAATTTGAGTCTGGCTGCGCGGTTTTCCGTGGAACGTGCCGGCGCGCACGGAACGACAGTTTGCGCAGGCGCAATTCCATTGGGGAAACGCCCCTCCGGCTGCGGAACCGAGAATCTTCACTCGCATCTCTGGTGAGTTTACAGCCTGGGACTGCCGGCTGCCGCGGGATACTCTGGACTGACCCGTCCAGCAAGGGTTTCAGCCTTCTCCCGCCCTCCCTACCCCTTGCCCACCGAAGCAGCACAGCGCAGCGGATCAACATCCCAAAGCGTCACGCCGGCGGAGAGACTCTCGAGTCCCACTTCCCCAGCCATTTCGGTTCCTGGCCTGCCGCACCACACAATGCGGAATTGCGCTTTCGAGCCCTGGTAAAGAAGGTCGACCACGTCTCCCGGCTTGAGTTGAGCGTCCACGCACTGCAAGGTGGCGCCGCGTCCACTAATGGACCGCAGGCTGGCCGCCTGAGTAAAGGGCCGCGAATGGGTGTCCATGCCGTAGATCTGGACGGGGAGATCAACGAATACGCGCTGTTGGCTGCGGCGATCCATGCGATGCTCCTTCGGATTCAAAGGGAGGTCAGGGCATGGTAGGCGGGCCGGGCGAGGAAACAAAGGTAACCTCAGTCACCCGCAGAGCGATGCCGAAAGTTTTATTTCCTGGGGAAGGTCAGGGATGGAGCTTTAGTCGAGATCTCCGAGCGAGCATGCCCCGGCGCCGCGGGGATCGCCGCAGGAACCGCATGCGCCTGTGGAACTTGTTGAACCAGCGGAACTCTTCGCGGAGACGGCAAAGACACTAAGCTGCGGGCTCAGCTTCCGGCTTTGACACTTAGGGCACTTGGCTTTGTCGCGGCCGAAGACCAGGGTTTCGAACTCGTGCTGGCATTCCTGGCAGATATACTCGAAAATCGGCATGACGATCACTCCCGTGGAAATGGCTGCTGCTATTAGAATCAATTTGCGGGAAGTTAGCAAACTTACGTTACAAACCTATTTCGCAAACCTATTTCGCAAAACAAGGGGTGGTGACGCCTGGGACCTTCAAGTTCAAGAGCTGAGTTCGGGGACGGACTGACGATTTAACGTGTGACAGCCGTTGAGGAGGAAACATGACGCGCTTCGCGATCGCCCTGACGTTCCTAGGGGCATTTACAAGCCTAGTCCATGCACAGATTTCCTGCTTAGATTACGGATCCGCGATCTACTGTTCTAACGGTCTGTCGGCGATCCGCTCAGGGAATACGATGTATTTTTCCGACGGGACGACGGTGCAGACGTTCGGAAATACGGTCACAATCGACAATCAAACGACAAAGATTGCCCAGAGTGACACGGCTGCCAGTTATCGGGCCGGGCAGGCAATAGGGGCCGTAATCGGCTCGGTGATCGCTGACGTCCGACAGCGTCGCAGGTTTGACCAGATGTGCGATGTCGACCCATATTCCTGGGGATGGATGCAGAACGGCTCACCCGGATTTTGTTCCCGAGAGGGGATCCAAGACGTTTGCTCCAATATTGCGAACATCGACTTTGATGGCTTCAAATATACGGGCGACCACCCGCGACGTTTGCTGGGGGATGGGGAGGGCGGTTTGTGGTATTTTGCCAAGTGGCCTGCGCGGCTCGGGGACAAGGGCACTAAATGTATTCTCGATGAGGCAGCGCATTCTACACACCTAGCACAGCTGTGGCTGGAGCACAGGCGCGAGGTTCTGTACTACTTGCATGACTCGCACCCGCATCTCTCCCAAGATGACTCTGCCAAGATTATCAACTATCTCTATAATCATCCAGGGGCGTACAAAATCAAGAATCGAACCGCTGAGATGTTCGAGAAGATGTACCGAGCAGCTGGGGCCAGTTCATAAAGGAGCGGTCCCACTCGGTGCCCTGAACACCTGAAAGACCGATTGGTCGCAAAGTTTGGAAGAGAAAGGGAACGTCATGGACTCAATACCTAAATGGAAGAAAGCTCGGGTTTCTGGTCTGCAGAATCCGAACAACGACCCCGCCCCGTTTTCGCACCCAAAGCTGTCGAAACTGTACGATGAAGGTGCGCGAACGCGGGACACTATCGGCGAATTGGAAGAAAGACCCGATGACGCGCTCCGCACTCGGTTAGGTGCGGTGTCCCGACCCAAGCCAGATCCACGGTGACGCTTGATGGATTCGGCTAAGGGCCGGCCTGCGGCTGCGGAAATTTCGGCCGCCCGCGCATATGCCGACCTCACGACGCAGGCCCCGAAAGCGTTCATGCCCTCCGTTTTCCGGCCCGCTCCCTGGCTCCGGGGCGGGCATGTGCAGACTCTCGCCGCGTTTTTCCTTCCTCGCCGACTCGATCTGCCCCCTGCTGAACAGCGCCTGATCGAGGTAGAACCCGGCATTCCCGTGCTCTGCCATTGTCACTGGCAAAAAGATCGGAAAGCGCTGACTTTGATCGTGGTACATGGGCTGGAGGGATCGAGCGAATCGCAATACATGCTGGGCATCGCGCGGAACGGCTTGGCCGCGGGCATGAACGTGGTGCGCATGAACCAGCGCAACTGCGGCGGCATGGATCACTGCGCAGCTACGCTTTACAACTCCAGCCGTTCGCCCGATGTCGCGGCAGTGGCGCGCAACCTGGTCGAGCGCGACGCAATTCCCGGCTTTGTGCTGATTGGGTTTTCCATGGGCGGCAATCTGGTGCTGAAGCTGGCGGGGGAGTGGGGAAGTGACGGTCCAGCAGAGTTTCGCGGGGTGGCGGCGGTTTGCCCGGCAGTGAATCTGGCTGCCGGAGCCGACGCGCTGCATGAACCGGCCAACCGGATTTACGAATACTATTTCCTGCTGCAATTATTCCGCCGCTTTCGCCGCAAGGTGCGCTTGTTTCCCGCCGACTTCGATGCTTCGCGTCTGCGCGGAGTTAAAACCCTGCGCGAGTTTGACGATCGCGTGACCGCTTTCTATTGCGGCTTCACCGGCGCCGACGATTACTACGCCCGAGCCGCTGCTGCGAACGTCGTCAGCCGCGTCGCGAGGCCCGCGCTGGTGATTCACGCGGCCAACGATCCTTTCGTGCGCATTTTGCCGGAAACGCGGCAGGCTCTGCTCTCTAATCGCAACATTACTTACATCGAAGCTGAGGATGGCGGGCATTGCGCGTTTGTCGGCGAACGCGACAGTGATTCGACCTATGACGGCCGCTGGGCGGAGCGTGAGGTTGTGGAGTTCGCCAAGCAGTTCCGCTAGCTCCACGCTCGACATCGCATTTCCTACGAATTGTCATCCCGAGCGAAGCGAGGGATCTTGGTGTTTGCTCGCAGCGAGGGATGGTCAGGGTACAAGCAAGAACCAAGATCCCTCGCCTTGCTCGGCATGACAAATGTAAGGGGTCTCAGTTCGAAGGGGCGGGATTCCGAAACCACGCCAGCATCTCACCGCCATGGCCCTTCACCCTCGTCCTCAGGAGCGCAAGCAAAAGCATGCCGAGGAAGATTGCCAGCAATCCCAAGGACGCCGTGCGGATGTTCTGGCTGTGCTTGGGCAGGATCGAGAGCCGTCCGTATACGAATTCGAGATGCACCCAATAGACCAGCAGGGAAGCCTGACCCAGTTGAATGAGAGGGCTGAAACCCCAGCTTCCCGCGCCCCAGCGGCACCAGGCATAGCTCGCCGCCAGTATGGCAAGCAGCATTCCCAAACGAATCAAGAAGAAGTTCGGGCTGGTGTGCCAATAGTCATAGGTCGCGTAAAACTGACGCGGCCGGGAGTCAAGCCAGCGCGCCGCCGCCACAAATGCCAGGCCAGCGGCGCCAGCCAGTAAGAAAATCGCGGTTTCGCGCCTGTGGGCCCATTCGCTTTGCAAAATAAATCCGGTCGCCAGCCCAGCAAAGGCGAACGCCGTCCATGGAAAAATAGGAAACATCCAGGCTTGCGGCGTCCCGAGATTGTGCACACCGTTGATGTAGGACTCCAGCGGCCAGGGCAGCCAGTCTGGGCGCCAGGTGGTCCAGAGCGGCGGCGTGAGAAGAGAAATCAACGCAGCGGTTCCGGCTGAGGCGGTCACGAGCCGGAGCCGGGCTGGTACTCCGCCGGAACTCGACAGTGCAAGCCAGCAGACGACTCCCATCAGCATCATCGAGAGGCCAATGGTGTTCAGTATGTCCACGCGCAGCAGGTCACTGAGCGGCGCCCAACCCCAGGCGATGAGATATTCCTGCAGGCGGAAGAGCAGGCCAAAACCAAAAATCTCCGCGCCGCGGCGGATGGTAGCGCGTGCAATTTGTGCCGGCGGCAGATTCTTCTTCCATAACTTCTCGGTCACCAGCGCGAACGAAATACCCGCCAGAAACAAGAACAGAGGAGCAGGGAAGGTTCCGCCCAGTTGTGAGTACATGAAGAATCTGCTCTGCCGCGCGCCGGGGCTGAGCCAGGAATCGTAGCAGTGGGTTTGAAACATCAGCACGCAGGCCAGGCCCCGCATCCAATCGATGTAGGCCAACCGGGATGGATTCGAAGCCGCCATACATGCCGTCCGCGGGGCAAGGCGGAAGTATACGGCAGAGCGATTAGCGGTGGGCTCGCGTTACTCCGTCGACTGAATCTGTACGAGGTTTCTAGGCCCGGAAGAGGGTGCGCCCGGTTGCCAGCGGGTGGGCGGACGCCGGTGGCTGCGCATCCGGTTCACCGCCGCGCCGACGGCTAGCGAACTCGTTACTACGTGCCCGACGCGGAGGGGTCCGGCAATTCTCTCGTCCTTAATCCAATGCAGGGCGCTGCTGATGCTGCATCCGCACTGGCTGCAGTCCGGAGTTCCGCCAAAGACACAAGGCTCCACTCGGCTTTCCAGATCGGCCGAGTAATTTAACGACATCCTCGAGAACAGGCAACTCTGCGGATTCGGCGGCGGATTCACAAAGGCGCGAGCCATGCCTTCGGGGATCAATAGTTTCGGATATTTCTTCCGCAATGGCGGCAATTCTCTCGCTATGCGTTCGCGGTCGCCGGGCGTGAGCCGCTCGGGGCTCTCGTCGCCCATTTGCGGGCTGTAGAGGCTCACCCAGATGTGATCGACTTCCGGCCGCGCATTCCAGAAAGCGACGTATTCCTCAAGATAGCCGGCGCGGGCGAGCATGGGCCGGGTAATGACCCAGTGAACGTTAATTTTCCGGCGAGCAATGTTCTTCAGGATGCGTTCATAGGTTGCGGGCTCGCGTCGAATGTCATGGTGCTCGGGCAACCCGTCCACCGATACAGCGACCCGCGTGCGCGGAATTTCCATCCAGTGCTCCGGGATCGGAATCACGCCGCTGGTCACGACCATGGCAAAAACTCCCATTTCGCTGAGCGCGGGAAGAATGCGGTCGAGCTCGCGATGGCGCATCATGGGTTCTCCGCCGACCAGAGAAACATGCATAGGCCGGTGGCGGCGAACCAGGTCGAGGACGCCTTCGACCAGCTCATCTCCGCGCCGGTCGTGAAGTTCACGCAGCGTAATCCCATTGCCGAGATGATGGTCGCCATAGGCGTAGCATCCCGGACAACTTAGGGGACATTCGCGAGTGATCTCAATAGAAAGGAGCGGAACGCTGCCGCTCAAAACCCGCAACCAGGCACGCACCAGGTCGCGGGGAGTAAGACTGGATCGCGGTATTACAGACTGCATTCAGACTTGGATGCAAGCTTGGCCGTTTAGGGTTCTCCGGGGTAGGCCGCCATTAAAGGCCGCCAGTCACAAATCGGCGGAATGGATCAATCGCAAAAACTGGAGAATCCCCGTCCTTGTGGTAGATTTTTCCCATGGGCGCGTAGCTCAAATGGATAGAGCACCGGATTTCTAATCCGGTGGTTGCAGGTTCGATTCCTGCCGCGCCTACCAAAAGACCAGCGGCCAGTGATCAGTGACCAGTTATGCTGGCTGCAGGAATGAGCCTGTGCTTTTTATCTCGCTGACCACTGGCCACTGATCACTGACCACTGGTCTTCCGGTGTTCACACGTGGCCGTGTTCAGGCAGCCGTCGGCTAGCATCAGGCGCTTGACAGGCTGGCCGCCGACGATGTGTGACTCGATGATTTCATCGACATCGGCTTCGGTGACGTGGCCGTACCACACCGCTTCGGGATATACGACCAGGTTCGGGCCGTGTTCGCACTGATCGAGACAGCCTGACTGGTTGGCCCGTACTTTGCCCTTCAAGCCGCGTTCCGCCAGTTTCTGCTTGAACAATTTCTGCAGCTTTGCCTGGCCGCTGGGGTCGCAGCATCCCCGCGGGTTTCCCGGAGGGCGCTGGTTGCCGCATATGAAAATGTGCTTCTCGAATTTGGCCATGTGATCGGTGAACGTAATTCGGACAACTTACAACGCTGCGGTCTGTTTTTCCGAGATCTGTGCAGTCGTGAGTTCGGCGTCCCAAACGCCATCGAAATCGACGAAGTAAGCCTGTATCTCGATTCCGGGGATGGCCTTCGCCAGATTCGCGGCGGCCAGAGCCAGTTCGCGCTGGTGATGCGCGGCTTCGGCCTGGGCATCACCGCCGAAACGATCGGCCAGGCCTCCGTAGGCGCCGCAATCGGAATGCACCATCAGGATCACGCGCTTGGTGCCGTGCAGGCGAATGGATTTTCGAATCTGTTCCAGGACAAACTCACGGTCCGTCTCCAATTCCGGCGAGGCCAGGGATTTTGCGCCGCCGGCAATTTTAATGGGATCGGAATAAACCACGCCGATGCGCTTCAGAAACTTGTGGAACCCCAGGTCAAACCGGTTGTCGAAGCACCATAGGACCGCTGCGTCGCAACTATATTTCTCACGCGGAGAATCGAAGTGAAACACTTTTTTCACGGCGGAATTCCTCAGCGAGATGAGTCGCTGATGGCCATTCTACCGGAGAGTTGAGGTTCGCCGCCGCTTGCGTTGCCATTCGCTGCGTGGGCGCGATAAAATGATTCGTACACGTCTTCTCCGCTTCCATCCCAATAAGCCTTAGAAGTATTTGCCGCGGGCAAGAGTGTGCGACCCCCGGGTGTTCTTACATGCGCGCGCCGCAGCGGTGCGCCTGCGAAATCCCTGTTACGGAGATGGCATTGAAACGAGGCAAGACTGCGGTGATTGTCGGCGCCCAGTGGGGCGACGAGGGCAAAGGAAAGATTGTCGACGTTTTGTCGGAGAATTTCTCCGTCGTAGCCCGTTATGCCGGCGGCCACAATGCCGGACACACGGTCATCATCAACGGCAAGAAGTTCGTTCTGCAACTCGTTCCCTGCGGAGTGCTGCGCACCGCCTGCCGCAGCGTGATTGGCAATGGCGTGGTGCTTGATCCCATGGCTTTTCTGAAGGAAGTGGGGCAGCTGCGTGAGGCGGGCGTGACCGTCGACGGAAGTCTTTTTATCTCGAACCGCGCCCAGGTGATTCTGCCCTACCATCGCATGATTGAACTGGCGGCGGAGAATGCGCCAGGACGCGTGAAGATTGGCACCACCTCGCGCGGAATCGGCCCCGCTTACGAAGACAAGATGGGCCGCCGTGGGCTGCGCGTCGCCGATCTGCTCGATCTGCAGCTCTTGAAAAAACACATTGAAAACGCGGTGCGCGAGAAGAACATGATTGCGCACGCGCTGTTCAATTCCGAGCCGCTCGATGCGGACAAAATGTACGCGGAATACGCCGCAGCGGCCGAGAAAATTGCGCCCTTTGTTTGCGACACGGCGGTGTTGCTAAACCAGGCTCTGGCTGATGGCGAGGCTATTCTCTTCGAGGGCGCGCAGGGCACCATGCTTGACATCGACCACGGCACTTATCCCTTTGTCACTTCCTCGAGCGCGACTTCAGGAGGCGCCGCGACTGGCACCGGCGTCGCGCCGAACGCAATCGACTCCGTGATTGGACTTACCAAGGCATATTGCACGCGGGTGGGCGAAGGTCCATTCCCGACCGAGGAGAAAGGCGAACTCGGCGACCAGTTGCGCAAACGCGGCAACGAATTTGGGGCGGTTACGGGGCGTCCGCGGCGCACCGGTTGGCTAGACTTGCCTCTGCTGCGCTACGCTGGCATGATCAACGGCATCTCGTGGCTGGTGGTGACCAAGTTGGACGTGCTCGACGAACTGGCGGAGATTCCAGTGTGCGTGGACTACAAGGTCGATGGAAAGAAGACCGTGGAGATTCCGGCGCAAGCCAGCGGTTACGACAAGCTGCAATGCGTTTACCACAAGATGCCCGGCTGGCGGACCTCGACGCAGGGCATCACAAAGTTCGAGCAGTTACCCAAGGCGGCTCGCGAATACCTGAGGTTCGTGGAGACAGAAACCGGCGCGAAGATCGGCATGATCTCGACCGGTCCGGACCGGGATCAAATCATCTTCACCGACGACTTTGCCGCTGCCATGAAGACCGGCGCATCCCGAAAAGTCTAGTCTTGACTTCCCGCTAGTCAGGCGGCGAGACTACGTAACCACAACCGGTCGAGGTCAAATCGAGGCAAGGAGCGCACAATGGTGGTTTTGGCAGTGACGTGGATGGCGAAGGCAGGGCACGATGCCGACGTTCCTCCGATTTTCGCGAAGCTGACGGAAGAATCCCGTAAGGAGCCCGGCTGCCTGATGTATCAAGTACACCGGCATAAGACCGAACCGCGGCGCTTCTTCATCTACGAGCAATATAAGGACGACGCCTCACTCGAAGCCCACCGCGCTGCCCCGCATTTTCTCCAATATGCCCGCAAGGATCTACCCAAGGTCGCAGACCGTGTGGAAGGCCACCTGTACGAAGCGCTGGGATAGCGTCGGTGTCCGGCCGGCTCTTCGGCCGCCGAGACAGTGGCGCTACTATTTCGCCAGCTCGTAACCCGCAAAAAAGAAACTCAATTCAAAGCGCGCCGTATCTTCGGCATCCGAGCCATGAATCGCATTGTGCTCGATGCTCGACGCCCACTTCTTTCGGATGGTGCCTTCCTCAGCGTTGGCTGGGTTGGTTGCGCCCATCAGCTTGCGCAGGTCGCCGATGGCATTCTCTTTTTCCAGCGCCAGAGTAACGATGGGTCCGCTCGACATGAAATCGGTGAGCGAGTTGTAGAACGGCCGGCTGGCGTGCACGGCGTAAAACTGCTCCGCCTGGTACTTGGAGATTTCCAGCATCTTCATGGCAAGAATGTGGAAGCCGTTCTTCTCGAATTGTTCAATGATGTCGCCGACCGCGTTCTTGGCGACGGCGTCAGGTTTCACGATGGTAAGAGTGCGCTGCAGGGTTTTCATAGTTGGTAGGTAGTCCTTAATAGTTGGCTTCTCGTTTTGTTCTCGGTACTCGGTACTAGGTACTAGGTACTGGCTACTAAACCTTCACTCCCAACGCCGCCACGAGAGTTTCTCCGATATCGGCGGGAGACTTCGCCACGCGGATGCCGGCCGCTTCCATCACTTTGATCTTCTCCGCCGCTGTGCCTTTGCCGCCGGAGATGATCGCTCCGGCATGACCCATGCGGCGTCCCGGAGGCGCAGTCTGTCCGGCGATGAAGCCGACCACCGGCTTCTTCATGTGAGTCTTCACAAATTCCGCCGCGGTTTCCTCGGCGTCGCCGCCGATTTCACCAATCATGATCACGGCTTCGGTCTCCGGATCGCGATTGAACAGGTCCAGCGCATCCACGAAATTGGTCCCAATAATCGGATCGCCGCCGATCCCAATCGCCGTGGATTGTCCAACGCCGCGCTGCGTGAGTTGATGCACGGCTTCGTAAGTCAGCGTGCCCGAGCGCGACACAATGCCGATTGCACCTTCTTTATGAATGGACCCCGGCATAATGCCGATCTTGCACTTGCCCGGCGAGATAATCCCTGGACAGTTTGGCCCAATCAGGCGCGAGCGCCGGTCCTGCAGAAACTCCCAGGCCTTGACCATGTCGAGCGTGGGAATGCCTTCGGTGATGCAGACGATGAGGTCGAGTTCGGCGTCGGCTGCCTCCATGATCGCGTCGGCGGCGAACGGCGGAGGAACAAAAATCACAGTCGTGTCAGCCCCGGTTTTTTCGACGGCCTCCTGCACGGTGTTGAAAATGGGCCAGCCTTCGTGCATAGTGCCGCCCTTTCCCGGAGTCACTCCGCCGACGACTTGGGTGCCGTAAGCCGCGCATGCTTTCGCATGGAAGGTGCCCTCGCGTCCGGTCAGGCCCTGCACGATCAAGCGCGTTTTCTTATCGACAAGAATTGCCATAGATACGATTCCTCACTACCTCATACTTGTCATCCCGAGCGAAGCGAGGGATCCTGGTTCGTGCCTGCGCCACCGGTGTCGCCGTCCTCAAGCAAACACCAAGATCCCTCGCTTCGCTCGGGATGACAGGTCGGAACTCCCTAACCTCTAGCCGCGGCCACCACTCTGTCGGCCGCGTCTCTCATCGTGTCTGCGACCACGAAGTTGAATCCGGAGTTCATCAGAATCTTCTTGCCTTCGTCTACGTTCGTGCCTTCAAGACGCAACACCACGGGGAGCTGGATGTTGGTCTTCTTCGCGGCCTCTACGACGCCCGTGGCTAGTGTATCCACTCGCAGGATGCCGCCAAAGATATTGATCAGCACCGCTTTCACGCTCTTATCACTGAGCAGGATTTCGAACGCATGCGCGACCTGTTCGGCGTTGGCGCCGCCGCCTACATCGAGAAAGTTTGCGGGCATTCCCCCAGCATATTTGATGATATCCATGGTCGCCATCGCCAGCCCTGCGCCGTTGACCATGCAGCCGACGCTGCCATCGAGCTTAATGTAATTCAAGCTATACTTCGAAGCCTCGACTTCGAGCGGATCTTCCTCCGTGATGTCGCGCAGTTCGCGGATATCGGGATGGCGGAAGAGCGCGTTGTCGTCGAATGTCATCTTGGCATCGAGCGCGAACAGTCGGCCATCGGTGGTGGTGATGAAAGGATTTATCTCGACGAGCGATGCATCCGTGTCAAGAAACGCTTTATAAAGATTCGAAAGAAATTGCACCGCGGGATTGATCTGTTTGGCGCTTAGCCCTAACTTGAAAGCCATCTTACGAGCCTGAAAAGCTTCCAACCCCATGCCGGGATCGATGTGCTGCTTGAGAATGGCCTCGGGATTCTCTGCGGCCACCTGCTCGATTTCCATTCCGCCGGCGGCCGAAGCCATGAACACCGGCTTGCCTTCCGCGCGGTCGACGAGTATCCCGAGGTAAAGCTCTTTTTCAATGGGCAGAGTTTCTTCGATCAGCAAGCGCCTTACGATGCGGCCTTCGGGGCCGGTCTGGTGCGTGACCAGTTTCATCCCGAGCATCTTGCCGGCAAGTTCTCCCGCTTCATTGACCGACTTGGCAATCTTTACGCCTCCGCCCTTGCCGCGTCCGCCTGCATGAATCTGCGCCTTCACCACAACTCCGGTCGCGCCGGCGCTGAACAATTCGCGGGCAGCAGCTTCGGCTTCTTCGGGCGAAGTTGCCATTGTGCCGCGCGGAACCGTCACACCATACTTCTTAAGAATCGCTTTTCCCTGGTACTCATGGATTTTCATAATGACGCTCTGCGCTCGCTAGCTAAGAGTCGGCAGGAACCTGCTTGCGGCTATCGACTGAGGGCAGCAAACCTTTGATTTTATAGAAGGGCAGAGGATTAGGGCAAACCAAGCAAGGCTATATTCACCCGCTAGCCGTCTCATTCCATTCCGGAATGGGATCGCAGAGATGCTAGGCTAGTGAGCAGCTATGATCCTCGATGCTCTTCAGCGCGTAGCTAACCACGGTCAATCCCTGGCACGCGCGGAAGCGCGTGAAGTGATGGCGGAAGTGCTTGCTGGAAACTGCAGCGACGCGCAGATTGCGGCGCTGCTCATGGCTTTGCGAATGAAAGGAGAAACAGTCGAGGAGATCGTCGGCTTCGCCGAAGCGATCCGCGCCGCGGCCACGCCTTTGCCCATCGCATCCCCCGGCGCCCTTGACCTCAGCGGCACCGGCCGAGAGGCGTTGGCTGAATCATCGCTAGTCGACACCAGCGGAACGGGCGGCGATGCCAGCGGAACCTTCAACATTTCTACGGCCACGGCATTCGTCACCGCGGGCGCGGGAGTGCGCGTGGCCAAGCACGGCAATCGCAGCATCAGCTCGAAATGCGGCTCGGCCGACGTGATGGAAGCGCTCGGCGTGAACATCCAGCTGACTCCGGAACGCGCGGCACAATGCCTGCGCGAAGTCGGAATCTGTTTTCTATACGCCCCTGACCTGCATTCCTCGATGAAGCAGGTGCAGAAGGTGCGGCGCGAGCTGCGCCTGCGCACCATGTTTAACCTGCTCGGGCCGCTCACAAATCCCGCGCATGCTTCGGGACAAGTCGTGGGTGTATATGCGCTCGATATGGTCGAAAAGTTGGCTGAGGCGCTCAGCATGCTGGGCTTGCACCGCGCGCTCGTGGTGCATGGACTTGACGGGCTCGACGAGATCACGATTACCGGGCCTACGCGCGTGGCCGAAGCTCGCGACGGAGCGGTGCGCAGTTACGAGGTCGATCCCGAGGAGTTCGGCATGAAGCGGGCAACGCTGGCCGACATTTCTGGCGGCGACGCCATTCGGAATGCCGGCATTGTTGGCGAGGTCTTAAGCGGAAAGAAATCTCCGCGCCGCGATGTTGTAGTGCTGAACTCCGCGGCCGCGCTGGTAGCGGCCGGACGAGCCGACCGTCTGGCAGATGGGGTTCCTGTGGCAGAGAAGTCGATCGATTCCGGTGCAGCCGCGGTAAAACTGGCAGCGCTGGCGGCTTTCACCCTACAGCATCAATAGCGCAGCGTTAGGAAGGCGCAGGCAGCCGAACGGAAGTGCTGAGGTCCTTCGTTCGCGCAGGATGACAGTACTTTGCTTGATGCGAGCACGCGACATCTATTTCGCGTCTTCGCTCGCCTCGATCTTAAACACGTGGTTCCTGGTTTCGCTCTCCGGCACGCTGCCGTCGTTCACGGAAACTTCCTCTGGTAGCTTCGGAACCTCAACGCGAATCACGCCGTTGCTCTTGCCTCGCACCACCAGCCGTTGCGTGACTTCTCCGCCGGCGAACTTCACCGTGAGCGGAACCTCGGCTCCCGCCGCGCCCAGGTTATTCACCGTGATGGTGAGTATGTAAGCTTCCGGTGCGGTCTTGCGCGTGAACGCAGATTCTATTTTGAAATCGGGAAGGCCGCGGTCGCGGTAAACCCAGTCGTCGAAGAACCACGCCAGATATTTCTTCGTCTGCGCCTGGATCAAGCGCTGCATGTAGGACGGTTCCTTATCTTCGTCGAGACGATAAGATGCGAGGGCCTTTTTCAGAGCCGGCTCGCCAATCATGTCGCGCAGCATCCACCACACACACATCGCTTTGCTGCGGTAAAGTTCCTCATCGACTGTGTTCACTAGCGACCGGGATGTGTCACCTTCGGATCTGGGAGCGGTTGTCAGGTTCTCTTTTTCTTTCTCAATCGCGCTCAACGCGGAGCGATGTAGTCCCATGTAATCGATCGCCGCTTGCCTTCCACTTAGATGTTCCAGATAGATTGCTTGCGCGAAGTGAGCGAGTCCCTCGTTGATCCAGGGCCGGGGTGAGAAAAAAGCCGCGTGAGTCATTTGGTGCGCCGCCGCAAGCCCTGCCAGCTTAGGGTCGGTGCTGGTCAGCGGCGTCAACAGAAGCGAGCCGCTCTCAAAAGGTGGCGCGTTCGGGTCGGCCAGATCGGCGGTTTGCGCCTTGTTTCGCGATTTTCCAAACCAATCGGCGATGAATGGCGCAGCCTTTTCTGCCGCATCCCCATAATTCGCCGCCGCCGCATCGCGGCCACGCAGGAAGTGAACTTCGAGCGCAGCTCGGTCAAGGACTTCATAATCGGCGATCAAAAACATCGGCACGACCATCCCCAGCGATCGGTAGGTGCAATCTGCCTGAAACTGGTGGCGCACTTCGAGCGCAGTAGGACAGGTCGTTGCATTGACCAGAAGCTCCGGTTTTTCCGTCTCATCGTCGCTTGGCACCGAGACCTTCAGATGCATAGTGGATCCGGTCTCGCGTGCTTTCCACCTGCCGACAATATCGAATGCGCTGGTACCTTCCGAAAGACTCGCAGCTTCGGTCGCGAGCGGGTACCAGGCCACATATCCCGCTCCGCGCACCGCGGTAAATTTCGCGCTGATCTGGTCCCAGTCGGTGCTTCTGGCGATCGATTCTGGCGTGTCGATCCGCGTGAGGCGAGTGGCGTCGAGCACGATCACGCCTTCATAGGCGATCTCCAGATCGACTGTGCCCTTGGGAGGAACCGCCTCAGGCAGAGTTACGATCGCCTCAGAGAGTGCACCCGTATGATCGATGTCAGATGTGTAGGACTGCGCGACGAGCTGCAGTTGCTTGCCGCCGGACCGGATGGAACGCCAATCGAGCGAAGAAGAAATCTGCAGCACCGCGATCTTCTGCGGAACCTGCGAGTCGTTCCTCAGCGTGACTGTGCCTCGAACGCCCAGCCGTTGCAGGTCAGGTTCAACGCGGGCGTCGAGATCGTACTTGGTGAAGGTGAATGCTTCGCGGTCGAGAGAGAATGCGGTTACCGCAACGGTACAAAAAATACAAAGGAAGCAAAAACGCAGGCTGCGCAACTTCATTTCGCACCCGGCGAGGCTGCTTTCTCCTGTGCCCGGTCTTGCCCACGTCTCTGCCGGACGATTTCATACATGACAACCGCGCCTGCGACCGACACGTTCAGCGAAGGAACTTTGCCCAGCATAGGAATCGAAACCAGGAAATCGCACTTCTTCTTGACCAGGTCGTGCAGTCCCTTGCCCTCCGCGCCGAGAACCAGCGCGCAATCCATGTTGTAATCGAGGGCGTCGTAGGTCTGCGGGCCACGCTCATCGAGACCGACGGTCCAGATGTTGCGCTCCTTTAATTCTTCGACGGTGCGAGCAATATTCGTTACCTTCGCAATGGGCAGGTGCTCGCTCGCACCTGCCGAGGCTTTGGTGACCGTTCCCGTGACGGCCGCGGCGCGGCGCTCGGGAATGACCACGCCATCGGCGCCTGCAGCATCGGCAGTGCGCAAGAGCGCGCCCAGATTATGCGGATCTTCCACTCCGTCGAGCACGATCACGAAGGAATACCGTCCGCGTTTGCCGCCGACAACATCATCGAGATCGCTGTATTGCTTGGCTGAGGTGACGGCGACAACTCCCTGATGTGCGGCGTTGCCGGCCATGCGGTCGAGTTCCACGCGAGTGAGAAAACGCACAGGCACGCCGAGCTTCCGACAGTCTTCGATCATGCGCTGCAGGCGAATGTCGTGCCGCTCTTTCGCCATGCCCACCCACTGAAAAGCGCGTCCCCGGGCCTTGAGCGCCTCGGTGACCGCGTTGATGCCGTAGATATAGTTCATAAGAACAGTTGCCAGTTGCCGGTTGTCAGTTGCCAGCCTCGAATCGGCGTGTTTCAAGTGTACCGAAAGCTGAAAATTCAGACAGCGCCCGGCATCTGTTTCGTGCGGATCGGGAAGGGCACGACTTCAGTCGTGCCGTAAGATGCCATGGAAAGGAATCGGCTTTAGCCGCTGAGGACGGAACGGAGAAAATGCACGAGGTCCTCTGGCTCGGGCCGCTCCGTGTAATCCTCATTCGCGGAAGCACGGAGCACGGAGCCGTCGCGGTCGATGACGTACACGGCCGGAATCGGCAACTCCCAACTGTCGTCGCCATTCACGAAGGGCAGGTTAACGAACGCGCGCTGATAGACTGCCCGCTGTTCATCGGAGACGCGATAGGTGAGGCCGAACTGCCGCGCTACTTTATTTCCGGCATCGGAGAGCAGCGGAAAACGAAGCTTGTGCTGATCGCGCATGAAGAAAGATTGCCTAACCGTTTGCGGTGAAACAGCGGCAAGCGTCGCTCCGGCCTGCTCGATCTCTGGCAGGATGAGATTCATAGCTTCCATCTGGCCCACGCAAAACGGGCACCAGCGGCCGCGGATGAAGCAGAGCACGAGGCGTCCTTTGGCGAGCAAGTCGGAGGAAGAGACGGTTTTGCCGTCGTGATCTTCAAGCTGGAAATCTGGAACCTTCGAGCCGACAGGAAGAATGTTAGTCGCTAAACGTTGTTGCTTCAGCCCCGCGACGACCCGAGCATGAACCGCCTGCGTCTCCTTCGGGACGTACTTCGCGATCAGCTCCTTGCGTTCGGCAAAGATCTCGCACAGCGGACGAAGGTCAATTTCCGGTTTCGCTTCTTCGAGAGAGCGCCATTTCATAAAAACAGTGGCCAGTGATCGGTGGACAGTGGTCAGAGTAAGGTGACAGCAGCCAGGACTGGCCACTGACCACTAGCCACTGCCTTCACATTCCTGGCAGCTTCATCCCCGCCATCCTTCGCGCGAAGCTGGGCTTGCCCATCTGCTTGAACATCTTCTTCATCTGCGCGTATTGGCGGAGCAGGTTATTCACTTCCTGCACGCTGGTGCCGGAGCCGCGGGCGATACGTTTGCGGCGGCTGCCGTTGATCACTTCATGATGATTGCGCTCGTGGGTTGTCATCGAATTGATGATGGCTTCCACGCGATTGATCTGTTTTTCGTCCACGTGGTCGGCGGCTTTCTGCAAACCGGAAAACGGGCCGATCGAAGGCATCATGCCGATCAGGTTTTTGATCGAGCCCATCTTCTTGACATGCCGCAACTGATCACGAAAGTCTTCGAGCGAAAAGCCGTCGCCGGTGAGGGCCTTGGTGGCCATCTCCTGCGCCTTCTTCTTGTCGATCTGCGACTCGGCGCGTTCGATCAACGAAAGAATGTCGCCCATGCCGAGAATCCGCGACACAATGCGGTCGGGATGAAACGGCTCGAGCGCATCGTGCTTCTCGCCCACGCCGATGAACTTGATGGGCTGGCCGGTGACCTGCCGGATGGAAAGCGCCGCGCCGCCTCGCGCGTCGCCATCCATCTTGGTGAGGATGACGCCGGTGAGCGAAAGCTTTTTGTGGAACTCATCGGCGGAGCGCACCGCGTCCTGTCCGGTCATTGCATCGGCGACGAACAGAATCTCCGACGGGTTCAGCAGCTTCTTCAGCGACTGCATCTCGTTCATCAGTTCGTCATCGATGTGCAGACGTCCGGCGGTGTCGACGATCAGCACGTCGCAGCCGGAAACGATAGCTTCGCGGCGCGCTTCTTTTACTAAGCGCTCGACCGCTTGCGTGAGCTCCGCAGGAGTTTTTGCCTCGCCCACTTCGCCCTCGTAAATCTGGGCCTTGACGGCCTGCGCCACCACTTTCAGCTGCTCGCGCGCGGCTGGACGGTACACGTCGACCGAAACCAGCAGCGGACGATGCCCGCCAACCTTGAACCAGTTCGCCAGCTTGCCCGAAGTGGTGGTCTTGCCGGAACCTTGCAGTCCGGCCATGAGCACGACCGTCGGCGGCTGCGAGGCGAACTTGACGCGCGCCGTGTCCTTGCCGAGGGTCTCGACCAATTCGTCGCGCACAATCTTGATGACCTGCTCACCCGGAGACAGCGCGGTCAACACTTCCTGGCCCACGGCCTTGGCCTGGATGCGGTCGATCAGCTCTTTGACCACTTTAAAGTTGACGTCAGCTTCGAGCAGCGCGAGGCGAATTTCGCGCAGCGCTTCGCTAATATTCTCCTCGGTGAGCCGGGCCTGGCCGCGAAGGCTCTTAAACGCGCGCTGCAGTTTTTCCTGAAGACTCTCGAACATAAGGATGGTTTATTTTAGCAGTCTCTACCCAACCTTCGGCCGCACCATCTCAAACCTCTGCGTCGTCCTCGTGTACTGGAGTCCGCCCATGCGTCCGATGAGATCCAGCGAATTCCGATCCAGCTTTCCATCTTTGAGGTAAACATCGCTAATGTGAATCGAGACAACTTGGCCGATCACGAGGCTGCTACTGGTCGGTCGAGAAGAGAAGTCGAGAATCTGATGAAGCCTGCACTCAAAGCTGACCGGAGACTCCGCGACTCTGGGCGGGCGCACAATCTTCGATGATTGGGGGGTAAGCTTCGCCAACCCGAATTCGTCCACCGACGCGTCGTATTCGCCGCTGGTCAGATTCATCGCCTCGGCAAGTTCGTAGGTGACGATGTTCACTACGAATTCGCCGAGCTCACGAACATTCCGCAAAGTGTCCTTCGCTTCGCCGTGACCACCTTCCGCGTGCTTGGGCCGCCGAAGTCCCGGCGCAAACGCCAGCAGCGGAGGATCGACGCATACCGCATTGAAAAAAGAAAAGGGCGCGAGATTGAGGTCTCCCGACGCGCTTATCGTCGACACCCACGCAATCGGGCGCGGTGCCACGGAATTCAGCAGGATGGCGTAAAGCTCGCTATGCGAAAGGTCCGACGGGCTGACAATCATGCCATCAAGTATAGCTTTCGAGGGGTTATCACTTCTTCGGAGCAAACACTTCTTTCGCTGCGATCACCGTGTTGCAATGGATAGTCACCGTATCTTCCACGTTCTGTGCGTACCCGCCGGCGTAGGTCACCATCACAGGAATATCGCGGGCCCGCGCCACGCGGAACACGAGTTCGTCACGCCGCTTCAATCCCTCGATCGTCAAAGAGAGTCCGCCCAGTTGATCTTCGCGGTAAGGGTCGGCGCCGGCGATGTAACACAACAGATCAGGCTCGAACTGCCGCAGCCCGGAGCTGAGCGCATTGTCGAGCCACGCCAGATATTCGTCGTCTCCCATGCCGTCCGGCAGATCCACATCAATCGAAGAAGGCGGTTTAAACGGCGGATAGTTGTTGGCCTGGTGGAGCGAAATCGTGAAGACGTCGCCCGCATGGGCTGTGTGAATTTCTCCGCGGCGCGCGGAATCTAATGCGGAGCCCCGCGACGACAAATCGAGGGTCGAAGCTCCGGCCGAGGGCAAAAGCGCGCTCGCAGTTCGCGTTCCCGCAAAGATCGCCGCCGTGCCGTTGCCCTGGTGAACATCACAGTCCACCGTCATTGCCGTGCGAATCTTGTCGTCACGCTCCAGTCTCCGGATGGCGACCGCGACATCGTGAATCATGCAGAAGCCTTCACCATGGTCGGGGAAAGCATGGTGAAATCCGCCGCCGATGCTAATAGCGACACCGTCGGTCAGAGCCTGCCGCGCCGCGAGGATTGATCCTCCCGCCGCCAGCCAGAATGCCTTCACCAGCTCGGGAGAAAAGGGAACCTCCAGTTCCATCTCTTCGCGCGGGCTAAGCGTGCCGGTCTTTAACTTATTCACATATTCTGGCTTGTGGACGAGCAGAATGTCCTGATCCGTGGCTGGTTGAGGTTCCAGAAAGTCGCGAGCTTCAGCGATGCCGTCGGACAGGAGCCGGTCGTGGACGCGCTTATATTTTTCGGCGGGAAAAACGTGCTGGCCGATCGGAAGGTAGTACGCGTCGCTGTAGATGAGATTGAAGGGAAGCATGGGTTCGTTCACATGATACTGCGTTGTTCGCGTCATTCATGGAGCCCAAACCCGTCTGTCATGCTGAGCGGAGTGGGATGGCTCGCGAAGCGTGCCATCTCACGAAGCCGAAGCATCCCTATGAGCATTCCGGGTGCACGAGGGGTAGGGGTCTTGTAAATACTAAACCGCGACGAGGTGATCGAAGAGGACCATGGCCAACAACGCTAGTGGTGGAATAGGGATCCTTCGACTGCGCATCTGCTTCGCAAAGCGAAGCAGCCACTTCGCTCAGGATGACAGGGAAGGGAACTAATGTTTCTTCGCCTGCACCGCCGGCATCACCATCGGCCGTCTCACCGGCACGATCGCGCCCTTCGCAGGATCGGCCGCGGCGTTGGCTCGGGTGAGCACTTCCTGCTGGATATACTGCACGAACTCCTGAATCTGGCGCTGCATCTCTTCCATGCGCTCGCGCATTTGCAGGATGATTGCCATGCCGCTGATGTTAACGCCCAGGTCGCGCGCCAGTGACAGGATAAACTCCAGCCGCTGCAAGTCTTCGTCGGTGTAAAGGCGAGTGTTGCCCTCAGTGCGCGACGGCTTGAGCAGCCCCTCGCGCTCGTACAGGCGCAGAGTCTGGGGATGGATGCCATACATCTCGGCGACGGCGGAAATCATGTAGGCCCCCTTCGATTTCCGTTTGGTCATAGATCTCCTTCGGTCGATTTTAGAGCAGGAGAGACTTTCTTCCTAGTTGCACGCGGAGAATCCTGCCAAACCCTCACTGGCCATTGGCATCCTAGTTCCGGAGGTTCATTTTCATGGACGAAAACAATGCCATCAGCGTGGTTGAAAACCTTATTGAGACGTGCAAAGACGGGCAGAAGGGATACCAGGATGCCGCTGCTCATGCCAAGCGGTCCGATTTGAAGACCTTCTTCAACGAGCAAAGTCTGGAGCGGGCGCGTTTTGCTGGGGAGTTGGAGGCGGAACTAATCCGGTTAGGCAAGCCGGACAAGAAAGTTTCCGGCTCCGTCTCGGGTACAATGCGCCGAGCCTGGATCGACACCAAAGTCAGTCTTGGCCGTGGCGATAAGACGATCCTGGAATCGGTTGAGGCCGGCGAGGACAATACCAAGGAGAACTACCAGAAGGCGATCACCGGCGATTTGCCGGAGAACATCGCTCAGATTGTTCGCCGACAAGCGGCCAGCGTGCAAAGAGTCCATGACAAAGTGAAAGCCCTGAGGGACGAGGCAAGAGCGGCTGCATAGTTCGGAAATGGTTCGGAAATAGCCCGGCAAAATCCGTTAAACACTAATTGAGGGCCGGGGACTTCCACGGTCCTCATCTTTCTTGAGCGCGAAGAGCCGGTTCACGCCGCTGGCTGAGGTTTTTCCGTGGTGGCCGTCCATCCATGCGGCTTCAACAGATGATTAACTGCGTAAGCCACAAAGCCGGCCGCGATCAGAATCATTCCGAACGAGAACGAACTCATGTTCCAAATCTGCTCATGCTCGCTGCGCAATACCGCGAAGCCCAGCAGAAGCGCCGGGGGAATGCCGATGGCGATTGCCCCGAATAATCCGCCCGGAACCCGAAACGGCCGAGGCAGTTCCGGTTCGCGGAACCGCAGAACTGCGAGCGCGACAAACTCTAACACCAGGCTGGTGCCGTAAAGAAGAATGTCGATCGTGACCAGCCGCGCAAAACCCAGGCCGAGGCACATCGCCCATCCCATGGCCAGCGCCACAATGGCAACCCACGGAGCACGTGACTTTTTCTGCAGTTTGGCAAAGATGCCGGGCAGCATGCCATCCTGAGCCATGGCCAGAGGCAGGCGCGAATAGCTCATCACCAGCGCGTTGAACATGCCAAAGGCGCTGATCACGCCGCCGAGCACCACGCCGATGCGCAACAGCGGCCCACCCAGCAAGCCGGCGATATCCGCCCAGGATCCAGTCTCCCACGCATTCGGAGTCAGCCCGGTCATCCACATGGCAGCGAAGGGAAGCACGTAGCTCAAGGCCACGACCGCGACGGCAACCAGCATGGCCCGCGGATAAGTCCGCTGCGGCTTTTCCACTTCGGTGGCAATCGTCGAGGCATTGTCCCATCCCATGTAATTCCACATGCAGATGAGAAGGCCGCCGAGAATGTCCACGGTCGATGTCGTCGGCTTGGTCACGGCGTTTGCGAGGGCTCCTATCTTGAAGGGAGCCAGCACTACGATTGCGACGAACGGCGCAGTCAGCGCGAAGAATAACCACAGCGAGGTGAGCGAGACCACCTTCACGCCGGCAATATTGAGCGCAGCGCAGGCAATCACCACCGCCAGCGCGACCCACCATCCGCGATTCCCCTGCTGGAAATACGGGAACATGCGGGTCAGGTAGGCGACGAACAGCGTGGGATAAATCGCCATATCGAAAATGGAGGCGACCAGCGAGAGCCAGGCTTCCTGAAATCCCCAGAAATTTCCCATGGCGCGGCGCACCCATGCGTAGTACCCGCCTTCGTAGGGCAGCGCGCTCGATAGCTCGCCAATCATGAAGGCTGTCGGCAGGCTCCAGAGCAGCGGCGTCAGCAGCAAAATAAGGATGGCGCGTCCGTACCCGGCGCCGTGCACAATGTCTTCCGTGCCGTATGTTCCGCCCGACACCATAAAGAAGGTGGCGGCGACCAGAGGCCACAGGGTGAGGCGGACGAATCTCTTTGGGGCGATCGGGTTCCGGTTGGGAGCCTTATTAGGAACTGCGGCGAGAGGTTGGGGGTTCTCTGTTTGTTGACGCGGGGCGCTAGCTGTTGCCAATTTCTATGTCTTCCTCCTCAAGCGACTCACTCTCAGCTACTCCGCAGCGGCTGGACCATGCTCGAGTTTTCTGGTTTGTTTAGATTCCAGAAATCGCGCTGGAGTTAGTTCGCAATGTAGAGATTACGGGAATTTCCCACGGATGCAAGAAAAATATGGAAAAATTGCGAAAAGTTTTGTCGAGGAGGTCAGGTCCGGAGGTAACTGACTTCTCGGCAGCTCACAGCTTCAGCTCCCAGGTCTCGGCGACCAGACCCTTCCGGCTCCAACTGTCATGCTTTTTCTCGCCGACCAGTTGGAAGCCCGCGTTCTGATAGATACCTCGGGCCGCAGCAAGTTCGCTTTGGGTCCAGAGCAAGATCTTCTTGTATCGGGCGCGGCGGGCAAATCGCACGCACTCCGAAACCAGCTGTTTTCCAATCCCCAGCCCCCGCGCCGAAGGTTCCACCAGCAGCAGGCGGAGTTTAGCCACAGTTTGAGACTTCTTCACCAGAAAAACCGACCCCACATTTTCTCCATCCCGCTCGGCGATCCAGCAGCTCTCACGCCCCGGATCGAGTTTCTCCACGAACTCGGCCACAATCCCAGCCACCAGAGCCTCAAAGCGCTCGTCATAGCCATACTCCTGAAAATACAGGAGCCCGTGCCGCCACACTACCCAACCCATATCCCCTGGTCTGTGATGCCTCAGCACATACGACGTTGTGCCACTGGTGCCAGGAGCCAGCACCGACTCCACCGTCTGCATGGAATGCAGCAGATCATCCTGTTTCGCAGGCGACAGCTCGCTCAGAATGCCTCTAACCTGCTCATCGGACCGGGCGTTGAGCGGCTCGAACATTTTCCGGCCCTTTTTGGTGAGGGCCAGAAGAATTTGACGCGTGTCCTTCGGCGATTCCTTTTTGTCGACCAGCCGATCCTTCTCGAAACTGCTGAGAATTCGGCTCAGGTATCCAGGATCGAGCCCCAAAGCGCTGCCCACCTCAGCCGCAGTCGACTGTTCGCGGTTGGCCAGCTCATATAGGACGCGCATCTGGGTCAGGGAAAGGGAACTGCTGAGGAAGCCTTCATCCAACAGTCCGAGATGCCGAGTATAGAAGCGGTTGAAGCGGCGCACGGCAGCGATACGGGCGGAAGAAACTTGAGGAGATGATAGGGAAGCCATGCCCTAAAGTATTAAGGGTAAGGTTGACTAAGTCAACTAAATTATGTGACGCAGTCAATAGTCGCTTCAGACTTTCTTCCAAAGCTCTTCCCGAGGATCTTCCGGGTTGAGCTTGGCCAACTCCTTCAGCAGTTCCTTGGTCCGCTCATCCCGCGGCATGGGCACCGTCACTGTGATCTCGACAATCTCATCCCCGCGCACACCTTCTTTGGTGGCCGAGGGCACGCCCTTCTCGCGCAGGCGCAGTTTTTGTCCGGACTGCGTCCCGGGAGGAATCTTCAGCAATGCCCGCCCATCAATGGTCGGCACCTCGATCTTGGCGCCGAGAGCTGCCTCGGTCGCGCTGACCGGAACGGTAAGGTAAATGTCGTCCCCGTCGCGCCGGAACACGGGATGCTCCCCGGTCCGGATGATCACGTAAAGGTCGCCCGCCGCGCCGCCGTGAGCTCCCGCATTGCCTTTGCCGGCCAGCCGGATGCGCTGCCCGTCGCGCGTCCCGGCCTTGATGCGCACCTCCAGTGGCTCGGTCCGGCTCACCGTACCCTCACCGTGGCACGTCGGGCAGGTGGAGATGTTCTTGCCCGTCCCCTGGCAGTTCGGGCACGGCACATTGAACTTCATCCGCCCACCGGTCTGCGTAACCTGTCCGGTTCCGTCGCACTCTGTGCACTTGCCGGGCGTTTCGATGTAGCCCTGTCCGTGACAAGTGGGGCAGATATCCTGGCGCGTAATATTGAGCCGCATCACCCCGCCGCGAATCGTCGTCCAGAACGGCACGTTTACTTGATATTCGAGGTCAGTGCCCGGCTCGGGTCCGGTCTCAGCCGGAGCCGCGCCGCGTGAGCCACCGAAGATTCCCGAGAAGATATCGCGAAACCCGCCACTGCCGCCGCTTCGCCGGCCTCGTCCCGCACTGTCGCCCAGATCCGAGAAATCGAACCCGCTGAAATCAAACGGAACGCCCTGCCCGCCGGCCTGTCCCGCGCCGCCGCCGGGAAATCCTTCTTCCGGCGCGCCTCCGGCGAATCCGCCCTGACCTCCGCCACGCGCGTAGGCCTCCGCCGTAGCCGGATCGATATTGTCCGAATAGAACCCAACCTGGTCGTAGATTTTGCGTTTCTTGGGGTCGCTGAGAACGTCGTTTGCCTCAGAGAGCGTCTTAAACTTCTCCTCCGCCGACTTGTCCCCAGGATTAACGTCGGGATGGTACTTGCGCGCCAGCTTGCGAAACGCCTTGCGAATCTCCTCCGCCGAGGCGGACTTCTTCACGCCAAGGATCTCGTAATAGTCTTTCTTGGAAGTCGTAGCCATTTGGTTTGGCGGGTGCCTGCTTATGTTTTGTCATCCTGAGCGAAGTTGCAGTCCGCGATTAGCGGACTGCAATGTAGTCGAAGGATCCCTACCTTCACCCAGCTTCCTCAGCGGCTATAGGGATCCTTCGACTCCATGGGCGCCTCGCTTCGCGAATCACCCACTCCGCTCAGGATGACAGTTTAAAACTTCAGTTCACCAATCTCCGCTTCTCTTTCTCCTCTTGTATCACCACCAGCGACTCCGACTCCGCCGCGTCCACGTAAACCGGAATCGGCATGGCGCCCGCCGGCGTCGAGACAAAAACCTCCCACTGCTTCTCATCTTCAGCAAGACTTAAGAAATAAGTTTGCTCGTTTACCTGGAAATCCATTTTCACCCTCGCCAAGAATCAAAAAATGTCCCGCCCGAACAAACGTGATGGCGCGGGCAAGCTTGCCCGCGCCACACGATCCAAGCTGAAAGCTGACGTCTGAAAGCCGGCAGCTTACTTCTTGTCTTCCACGTCCACGTACTCAGCGTCGATCACGCCTTCGTCCTTCTTCTGACCGCCGCCGTTCGTGCCCGAAGCCGCACCGTCACCAGGACCACCCGGCGCAGCACCCGCCGCCGGACCCTTCGCCTGCGCCGACTTGTACATCTCCTCGGCCAGCTTGTGCGAAGCCTTGGTCAGGGTCTCGCGTGCCTTATCCATCTGCGCCTTGTCGTTCGATTCCAGCGCTTTCTTGGCATCGGCCAGCGCGTTCTCCACGTCGCCACGCTCCGAGCCGGAGATCTTGTCTCCGTTCTCGCGCAGCATCTTCTCGACGCTGTAAACCATACTGTCGAGCTGGTTCTTGGCCTCGATCGACTCGCGCGCCGCCTTGTCTTCGGCCGAGTGCGCGTCCGCTTCCTTGGCCATGCGCTCGACCTCTTCCTTCGACAGTCCAGAAGACGACGTAATCGTAATCTTCTGGTCCTTGCCCGTAGCCGTATCCTTCGCGGTCACGTTCAGGATGCCGTTGGCGTCAATGTCGAACGTCACCTCAATCTGCGGCACGCCCCGCGGAGCGGTCGGAATCCCGGTCAAGTGGAACTTGCCCAGAGTCCGGTTCTGCGCCGCCATGGGTCGTTCGCCCTGCAGCACATGCACCTCAACCGAGGTCTGATTATCAGCCGCAGTCGAGAACGTTTCCGTCTTCTTTGTCGGAATCGTCGTGTTGCGCGGAATCATCGGCGTAGCCACGCCGCCCAAAGTCTCAATCGACAAAGACAGCGGAGTCACATCCAGCAGCAGCAGGTCTTTCACCTCACCGCCCAGCACGCCACCCTGAATCGCCGCGCCAATCGCCACCACTTCATCAGGATTCACTCCCTTGTGCCCTTCACGCCCGAACAACTCCTTCACCAACGCCTGAATCCGAGGCATACGCGTCTGTCCGCCGACCAGAACCACTTCCTGGATCTTGCTGGCATCCACGCCCGCATCCTTCATGCACTGCTTGCACGGACCCACCGACCGCTGAATGATGTCTTCCACCATCGACTCGAGCTTCGCCCGCGTCAGCTTCTTCACCAGATGCTTCGGACCGCTCGCGTCCGCCGTAATGAACGGCAGATTGATCTCGGTCTCCATGGTGGTCGAAAGCTCAATCTTCGCCCGCTCAGCCGCATCCCGCAGCCGCTGCAAAGCCATCTCGTTGCCCTTGGCGCGCAGGTCGAGCCCTTCATCCTTCTTGAACTCATCAATCAGCCAATCCACCAGACGCTGATCGATGTTGTCACCGCCGAGGTGCGTATCGCCATTGGTAGCCTTCACCTCGATGACGCCCTCGCCCACTTCCAGAATCGAAATGTCGAAAGTCCCGCCGCCGAAGTCGTAAACCGCGATAAGCTCGTCTTTCGTTTTGTCGAGCCCATACGCCAGCGCCGCCGCCGTAGGCTCGTTGATAATGCGCTTCACGTCGAGCCCGGCAATCTGCCCGGCATCTTTCGTGGCCTGCCGCTGGGCATCGTTAAAGTAGGCCGGAACGGTGATCACCGCCTCCGTCACTTTCTCGCCCAGGTAGTCTTCCGCCGCCTTCTTCAGTTTCTGCAAAATCAGCGCCGAAACCTGCGGAGGTGTGTACTCCTTTCCCTGCGCGAGCACCGCCACGTGGTCGCCCGACTTCACAACCTTATATGGGACCATCTTGATCTCTTCCTGCACTTCGTCGAAGCGCCGCCCCATAAAGCGCTTGATCGAATAAATGGTGTTCTCCGGATTGGTGATCGCCTGCCGCTTCGCGACCTGCCCCACCAACCGCTCTCCAGTCTTGGTAAACCCAACCACGGAAGGCGTAGTCCGCCCTCCTTCTTCATTAGGGATAACTTTGGGCTCGCCGCCCTCCATCACCGCCACGCAAGAATTGGTCGTTCCAAGGTCAATCCCAATAATCTTGGCCATAACCGTCTCCTCTACCTTACTTTGAATCAAATAAGTGCTTTGTAATCAATGTGCTTATGATTGCCAACGGGTCTATGCTAAGACCTGAGCGGGATGTTGTCAAGGTTTAGATGCGACTGGAATGAAGGAAGTTGCGGCAATTGGACGGTGTTTTGGATCGCGTGGGGACGATCGAATCCGCGCATCTTTAGTTTTGGGCGGGTGGCCCATGCTTCGCGCACTTTGCGAAGCGTGGGATTCCACGGTCCCATCCTCTGGGGATTTTGTTGATTCACCCCACTCTTTCACTTACCCTTCCCGCGACCGCGAGCGCTTCGGATTGCGCCTGCCGTGGAGTAGCTAGGGCGGGCCGCCCCTTGCTTCGCGCAATCGTGGGATTTCACGGTCCCATCCCTACGGCGATTTTGTTCATGCGTCTTTTCCACAACCCCCTTGTGACATCTGATCTTGTCCCCCAATTGAAACGCTGTAATCATGGTCGAGGACATGACGGTCGCGCGAACCAGTTCGCCGCGCCTCTAAGTCCCTTGTTTCCAAGATTTTGATATCTAAGTTCTTTGACATGCGGATTTTGCGGGGAAGTTCTTGCTAACCCAATGATTCCAGAGATGGAGGGGGGAGGGGGGATACCCTCATTCTCGACACGAGCAGCCAGCGAGTCCCCGAGTCAGAAAGAGATATTCTTGCAGTCTCAGCGCAGGGAGCTTTCTGCGTCACGGAAGCCGAAGCCGCTCTGTATTACCATCCAAGCGTGATCTCCCGCCTCCGCCGTTGGTTGTCCGATCCGCTGCTGCTGTTGTGTCTCACTGCAGGGCTGCTCGCCTTCGTCATCCAGTCAGGCGAACTCGGCACTGCCGACACCATGCATCGCCTTCAGACCACGCACTGGCTCTGGACCTCCGAGCCGCAAGTTTTCCCGAATGAATATCCCGAGTTCGGACTGCACGGCCGCGGCGGCCGGCTCTACAGCTGGTACGGCATTGGCCAGTCTCTGCTGATGCTGCCCGCCGATTTAGTTGGCACGTGGATCGCGCACTGGCGGGTCTTTTCCGACTACGGTGACGACCCTGCGATGCGCAGCATCGTGGTCAGCTACAGCACGAACATTCTGGTGAACGTGCTGACGGCGCTGATTGCGTTTCGCCTGCTTCGCCAGTTCCGTTTCAGCGTGCGCGAATCCGTGCTGGGAGTGCTGGCCCTGATGTTCTGCACCACGCATCTGCATTACACGCAGAACATGATGGAGAACAACTACGTCATGCTTCTGACCCTGACCGGATTCTCTTTTCAGTACGAATGGCTGCGGACCGGGAACCAGCGCGCGCTGCTGGCCGGTTGCTCGGCGCTCGGCTTGAACTTGCTGACGCGGCTGACGACCGGCCTCGACCTGATGGCCGCAGGGTTTTTCCTTCTGCTCATATTATGGTCGGAAAAAGTCAGCGGAGCCGAACTGTGGAAGCGGCTTATCACCTACTGCAAAGTCGCTGCGCCCGTCTATGCCTTTTTCCTGCTGATTGACCGGCTCTATCAGTTCTACCGCTTTGGATCGTTCACCAATACTTATCTGTCGCTCTATGGCCAGGAGCAGCGGTTGCAGGATCCAACCCTCCCGGCGAGTTTTCCCTGGAGCACGCCTTTTCATGAGGGTTTTCTGGGTGCGCTGTTCAAGCCGGAGAAGTCGATTTTTCTTTTCGATCCGCTACTGGTGCTGGCGATCCTGCTGCTCGTCCTATTGTGGAAGCGCCTGCCGCCGGAAATACGCGCCTATTGCTTGACCACGCTAGCGCTGGTGCTTGCCTACATCAGCTTGTATGCGAGGTATACCTACTGGGCCGGAGATTTTGCTTGGGGCGATCGCTACGTTTCGACCTCGGTGGAGCTGGCGGCCCTGCTTGCCGTGCCGCTGTTACTGCGCTATCGCGAAAATTTGAGCGCGTGGATCTGGCGCGGCGGGCTCGCGCTCATCGCAGCCAGCCTGATCATTCAGCTTGCCTCGCTCGCCTTCTGGATGTCGCTGGAAATCTACCAGATGGAGACGCTCGGCCATCCTACGTTTGTGATTGCGCTGCGCTTCAAGAACATCGTGGCCTTCGCACTCGGCAAGATGGACGCCTGGGGATTGAATACCGAGGCCATGCACTGGGATGACTGGGATTACGTTCACATCACGACCTGGAATTTTCTTCCTTTTCTCCTGCGAAGGGTAGGCGCGGCTCCGGGTTGGGTGGTGGACGTTGCGCTTGCGATCTGGGCTTCCGCTCTTGCGATGCTGGGAGCAGTTCTGTGGCGGGTGGGGATGTCGTTTCAGCGACAGGAAGTGGGCTCAACCCTCGAGTAATTGGCCAGGCTGGCTATTTGAGGCTTTCCACGTACGCGATCAATGCTTTCAAATCATCCGGCGGAAGATCGATGGGCGGCATACCTCCAGCTTTCATCTTCGGTGTGAAGTGTTTGAAAAGTTCGGCGAGCTGGTCTGGAGAGAATTTTGCGCTTATGCCAATAAGCGCCGGAGCTGCAGCCGTACCCACTCCTCCGTCCCCGTGGCAGGCATTACACGAATGTCCTTCGAAGATGGTTTTTCCTTTTGCGGCCAGGGGGTTCGCAAGGGTCGCGTTGGCCGCCGCAAGTGACGCCGAAGAAAGCTCCGGCTCGAACGGCTTGCTCATGTATTCAGCTTCTGCGGATTTCTGCTTCGCCAGTTGCTGAGTGACTCCGGGATCGTGCCGGTCGAGGTACTCGCTGCGCAGGCCGAGGCCCACCAGGGAAAATAATACGAACGCGTACGCTCCCATGGCCGCAGGTCGCTTCCAGGGACGGCGCTCGACACTGCGATCCAGAAAAGGAACCGCCAGGACGGCCAGCACCAGAAGCGTGGGGATTACAAGCACACCGATGACTGAGGCCGACCCATGCCAGTACTTCAGCCATTGAAAGATAGGAAGGTAGTACCACTCCGGCCGCGGCACGTACTGGGCATCTGCAGGGTTCGCGGGCGGGCCGAGTTGCATTGGGATGAAGAAGGACAGCAACCCGAGTCCCGCGATCAACAATGCGGTCAGAGAAAGATCCATCAGCACCTGGCGAGGATAAAAGAGTTCGGCTTTGCACTTTGGATGGTAGGGATCCTCGTTGACTGGTCCGGCCGCTCCAGCTTTGCGGAAGAGGAAAATGTGCGACGCTACGAGCGCGAAGATGCACGCTGGAATAAAGAAAACATGGGCCACGAAAAACCGGGAGATGGTGAGCGTGCCCATCTCCGTGCCGCCCCTCATGAGGCGCTTGAGGTACTCGCCAAACACCGGAACTTCGCTCATGGCATTGGTGCCCACGGCGGTGGCAAAGTAAGCTCGCTGATCCCAAGGGAGAAGGTACCCCGTAAACGCCATTGCCATGACCAAGCCGAAGAGTACGCACCCTGAGAGCCAGAGAATCTCGCGCCGTCCTTTGTACGAGCCGTAGATGTAGGTTTGCGACAAGTGTAAGAACAAAACCACCACCATCGCGCTGGCGCCGTAAGCGTGGAGGCTGCGAAGAAAGGAGCCAGCCGTGACCGATTTCGCAATGTAGGCGACCGTAGTGTGTGCGTGGTCGGCGGATGGGACGTAGTACAGCGCAAGAAAGATTCCGGTGATCACTTGCGACAGAAAAATGAATAAAAGTCCGGAGCCGAAGATGTAAGCGAAGCGCGCGCCGCCGGGAATGGGCTCGTCAAGTGCGCTGCGAAGCAAGTCATCGAGGCCGGTGCGTCGGTTCAGCCAACCCCATACTCCCGACTCGCGTCGCGGGGACGGGCCACCGCCGCCCTTATTGTCGAACGCATTCTCTGTCAACCGATGACTTCCTTGTCCGAGACGAGCTGCCGGAAATATTGAAATCGCACGAGGAGTTGACCGTCCTGAACCGATGTTTCCAGAGTATCCATCCCTCGTAGCGAGGGCCCGCTAATGCGGGCTCCATCGGAGGCGAAGACGGAATCGTGGCACGGGCAGACAAATTGCTTCTTATTCTCGTCCCAAGGGACGTTGCAACCCAGGTGAGGACAGATTGAACTGAGAACGCAAAGTTGGCCCTGGCTGTCTTTCGTGACATAAACAACTTTTTCGGATACGGCTTTGCGCCAGCCGTCCACTTGTTCTATTTGGATCGTGTGCATAACGGGCGAAGTCAGGGACGAGAAGTCGTTAAGTTCCCCCACGGACGAATTCTTAGTTTCAGTGGTCGAGCGCAACAACGGGAATAACGCAAAGCGAATGAGTGGAACCGAGAGGAGTCCACCTACGAAGAGCGAGCCGAGACCGAGCAACACTGCGAGAAACGAACGCCGGCTTTCAACCGGCGGCCCGGATGGCGGAGCCTGTGTGTCGTGGGTTGTGAATCCGCTTCTGAACATGCGAACGCTCAATCGTTCCGGATAAGCCCTCCAGCGCCTTGAAAACGCCATCGGCCCTGCGAGGTGTTATTTCTTAACCGGTAAGCTTCGGATGTAAGCCACCAGCTTCTGTATATCGGCGGGTTTGATCTTGGCGCCAAACGCCGGCATTTTCCCTCTGCCCTTGGTGATTACTTCAATGAGCGCCGTGTCGCTTTGGTTCCGAACTTCGTCGGATCGCAGATCCTTCGCGTGGAACGCCTTGCCGGGTCCAGTGTCACCGCTGCCATCGTCTCCGTGGCAGAGGTCACAGTTCGCCTTGTAAATTTTGGCAGCATCCATCTCGGCCAGCATCACGCCCGGCATAGCCAGGCAACACAGGATGCTTACCGCGAGGAAGCGGAGAATAAGGTGTCGCATGTTTTCTCCAATCATCTGACCGGGAGGTCGTACGTATCTCTTTGGCCAGCTCAGTTTGCTCAAGGTTGTTCTTCTTCCCGGCCAGAAGTTTACAGTATTGCGAAGCGTTGCGGAAGGACACCGAGAGCCAGTTCGCTTACTCCACAGTAACTGATTTAGCTAGATTCCGCGGCTGATCCACGTCACACCCCCTTCTAACCGCGATGTGATAGGCGAGCAACTGCAGAGGGACGATTTCGAGAATCGGAGAGAGTTCTTCCGGCGCAGCTGGAACGTACAGAACGTGATCAGCTGCTTCCTTGATTTCTTCGTCGCCTTCGGTAGCGAGCGCGATGACTACTCCGGAGCGCGCCTTCACTTCCTTCAGATTTGACATCGTCTTCTCGTAGCGCAGCATCGAGTCGGGATCGTTCGCATCGCGCGTGGCGATAATGACCACCGGAAGATTTTCGTCGATCAGGGCGTTGGGACCGTGCTTCATCTCGCCGGCAGGGTAGCCCTCGGCGTGAATATAAGAAATCTCTTTGAGCTTGAGCGCGCCTTCAAGGGCGATGGGGTAGTGAATGCCGCGCCCGAGAAAGAGAAAATCCTGAGCGCGCTGGAAGCGCTTGGCTAACTCTTCACAGGCTTCATCATGAGTAAGAATGTTTTCCAGCTTTCCCGGGATGAGCGTAAGCTCCTCGGCCGCTTTGCGAGTCTGTTCGGCGTTCATAGCGCCGCGCACCTGCGCCAGGTAAAGCGCGAAAAGATAGAGCGCGGTGAGCTGGCAGGTGAAGGCTTTGGTTGAAGCTACGCCGATCTCGGGGCCAGCGTGGGTGTAAATAGTTCCGGCAGCTTCGCGAGTGATCATGGAGCCGACGACGTTGCAGATGGCCAGTGTCTTCGAGCCTTTGGCTTTGGCCTCGCGCTGGGCGGCGATGGTGTCGGCGGTTTCACCGGACTGCGAGATAACCAGAGTGATCGTGTCTCGGCTCACGATGGGGTCGCGGTAGCGCCATTCGCTGGCGTAATCGACCTCGACCGGCACGCGGGCGAAACTCTCGATCATGAACTTGCCGGCTTGTCCGGCGTGCCAACTGGTGCCGCAGGCTACGATGATGATCTTTCTTGCGGCGCGGAATTCGGCTTCGCTGATCCGCATTTCATCAAGGAAGATGTGGCCGGTGTCGAGCGAAATGCGTCCTAAGGTTGTGTCGCGGACGGCGCGCGGCTGCTCATAAATTTCTTTGAGCATGAAGTGCTTGAAGCCGCCCTTTTCCGCCATGATCGGATCCCAGGTGACATGCTGCACCTGGCGCTTGAGGGGTTTTCCGTCGAAATCCGTGAGTTGTACCCCGTTGGCACTGACCACCGCGAGGTCGCCGTCGGCCAAAAAGAAAATGTCGCGCGTGTGATACAGAATGGCGGGGACGTCGGAGGCCACAAAGTATTCGTCGTTTCCGAGGCCCACCACCAAAGGCGGACCATTGCGCGCGGCCACGATCTTATTCGGTTCATCCACAGAGATGACGGCCAGCGCGAAGACTCCGCTGAGTTCTTTCACGGTCTTACGAACCGCTTCTTCGAGATGAGGATGGCGACCGTTACCACTTTTGAGGTGTTTCTCGATCAGGTGAGCGATGACTTCGGTATCGGTTTCGGTGGAGAACTTGTGGCCTTCTTCAATCAGCTTTTTCTTCAGGCTGAGATAGTTCTCAACGATGCCGTTGTGTACGACGACGATTTTGCCGGTGCAATCGCGATGAGGATGAGCATTTTCTTCCGTGGGACGCCCGTGGGTGGCCCAGCGAGTGTGGCCAATACCGTAGCTGCCTTCGAGCGGCTTGAGGCGGATGGCTTCTTCCAGATTGCGCAGCTTGCCTTCGGCGCGGCGGATCTGCAGTTTGTCCCCATCGCCGGCAACGGCAATTCCCGCCGAATCATAACCGCGGTACTCGAGACGCCTCAATCCCTCGAGGATGATCGGAACCACTTCCTTCTTGCCGACGTAGCCAACGATGCCGCACATGAGGGAACTCCAGGAATTCAGTCTGCGAGGGAGCAGTGAAACTCTTCAATGACCGGGTTGGTGAGAACGTCGCGAGCCATGCGCTCAACTTCGGTTTGCGCTTCTTCGCGGCTTAGCCCGCCATCGAGGGTGAGTTCGAAGTACTTCCCCTGGCGGACTTCCTCCAGACCTTTGTAGCCCATCTTTTTGAGCGCACCCTGGATCGTCTTGCCTTGAGGATCAAGAACGCTTTTCTTGAGCGAAACGTAAACGTAGGCCTTCATGGGGTCTTAATTATACGTCAGCTTCGCGGGGGTTTGCCTTGGCGAGCGGGAAGAGAGAGTGGATAACTTCGTGCGAAGTCGCCGAAGCTTTTTTCAATTCGGCCGAGAGCAGAGAGCAACTCCCGCTGGTCTGATGGTCTGGCCGCACTCAGCCGCCGGGTTCGTGCATTTTTCGTTCCAGATCAGCTCGCGCTTGTTCGAGCATGGCGCGATGATGAGGGTTCCGGCTCTGCTCGAGTTGCTGCAACACTCGACGGAGCGACAGACGGAGGCTCTCTTGTTCGCGAAGCCGGTCCGCGGCTTCCCGCGTCAGACGTGGCTTTTTGGGGGCACTTCTTCCGGCAGCTTCGTCCTGCTGTGCCTCGACAGACTTGCTCTCCCAGCCTCGGGCCATGGGCTCAGTATAGCGTTCCACGCGAGTGGCGGTGCAGTCGCGGGGAACGCCATCAAGGTGCAGACGCGCTCGCAGCGTCCCATGTTGGGAAGAATCTGTTCGCTAAACCGATGTTGGGAAGAAAACTCCTTCTCCCCTTGCAGCATGAGTCTATAATGCCGCTGAATCTGGGCAGTTCAGCGGCGCTTTTCGAGGGGGAACGCCGCGAGTCCGGTGTAGTGTTCCCCTTGAGTGCGCCACGTTTAGACCGGGATACGCAGCGCTCCCTGGCGCTGCTGCAGTTGAGTGACGTAGTGTCTCGAAGCCGTGAACCAGCCGAAGCTCTCCTTGAATCGGAACAGCTGCTTACAGCTTATTTCAGTGCGGCTAAAGTCGGCTTTTGCATTCTCGACACCGACCTCCGCTATCTGGCGATCAACCGAACGCTGGCCGAGATGAATGTATTCCCGCAGAAGCGCACTTAGGGAAGAGTCTTCGCGAGATCCTCGGTGATGCGGCTGAAGTGATTGAGCCACAGTGCCGGCGGGTTCTGGCGACAGGGCAACCAATCATCGATCTCGAGATCAGCACCGTGCTTCCCACCAGATCCGAACCCGGCCACTGGATAGAGCATTACATTCCGGTCAAAGCGACCACCGACGAGGTCAGGCAGATCGGTGTTGTTGTGGTCGAGATCACGGAACAAAAGAGGCTTGAGGAATCGCTGCGCGGAGTCTCCGAGAGGTTGCGGGAGGAGAAACGGCGGCATCAGGTGTTGATGGAGGTGAGCCGCGTGTTGGCCGCAAAGTGGGATGTGCGGCAGGTTTTTCCAAAGATTTCCGCCTACCTGCGCCGGGTGTTGCGGCAGGAATATGCAGCTCTCGCCGTGCACGACCAAAAAAGCGGTCAGTTGGTGCGGCAGGCGGTGGATTTCCCCCTGCGCAAAGGGCCAGCCCTCGATATCGAAATCGATTCGGCAAAAGATCCGCACGGCAGAGCCCTGCTGGAGCGCGCTCCGTTGATTCTCAGCAAAGACGAAATGCAAGGGTTCCCCGCCGGAACTACGGACCACTTGCTGGCCGAGGGCTTGCAGGCGCTCTGTTGCGTTCCCATGCTCCGGCCCAAGGGGCCGCTCGGAGTTCTGGTGCTCGGCAGTACCCGGCCCGACGCCTTTACCACGGACGACCTGACGCTGCTCAATCAAGTAGCCGCGCAACTTGCCATTGCCATAGAAAACGCCCGCACTGCCCGCGAAGTAGAGCAACTCAGAAGCCGCCTGGAGCACGAGAAACGCTTTCTGGAAGGTGAATCCCGCACGCACCTTCATTTTGAGGAGATCATCGGCGAAAGTTCCGCCGTGAAGTACGTGCTGGATCAGGTCGCAATTGTCGCCGCCAGCGATGCGACCGTTCTGATTCTGGGAGAAACCGGAACCGGCAAGGGCCTTATCGCGCGCGCCATCCACAACACCAGTAAGCGCAGGGACCGAAGTTTCGTCACTTTGAATTGCGCCGCGATTCCCACCGGACTGCTGGAAAGCGAATTGTTTGGGCACGAGAAAGGCGCGTTTACCGGCGCCGTCAGCCAGAAGATCGGGCGCTTGGAACTTGCGGACAAAGGCACTCTCTTTCTGGATGAAATCGGCGAAATCCCTCTGGAGCTGCAGCCCAAGCTGCTGCGGGTGTTGCAGGACCACGAGTTCGAACGGCTGGGAGGTACCCGCACGATCAAAGTAGATCTGCGCCTGATCGCGGCTACCAATCGCGATCTGGCTCGGAGCGTGGCCGAAAAAGAGTTTCGCAGCGACCTGTTCTACCGCTTGAATGTATTTCCCATTCGACTGCCGTCGCTACGGGAACGGCGCGAGGATATCCCGTTGCTGGTGCGGTACTTTGTCCGGAAATTTGCCCGCGGCATGGATCGCGGTATTGAGACCGTTCCCCGCGACACCATGAACACACTGGTCAACTGGCATTGGCCGGGAAACGTAAGGGAGCTGGAAAACTTTATCGAGCGCTCGGTCATTCTCACCGAAGGAACTGCCTTGCGCGCGCCCCTGGCTGACCTTCAGAGGGAATCACCCGGCTCTGGCAGTGCCGAACATTCGCTTGAGGGCGCAGAACGCGAACATATCATTCGCGTGCTGCGGGAAACTCGCGGAATGATCTCCGGTCCCACGGGAGCGGCGCGCCGGCTGGGCCTGAAGCGCACCACGCTGCAGTCGAAAATGCAGCGGCTGGGAATTACGCGCCGCGACTATGCCGGTCGGGAAACCGACTAGGATGGTCGGAGCGTTCTTATTTCAGCTTCACCTTATTTCAGCTTAACCTATTTCAGCTTAACAAAGAGCAGAACAAAGATCGCCCACACCCCAACCGTGACGGGAAACTGCACCAGGGCCGCATCGCGCATCCCACCTCCCCGGGGTAGAGCATACGTAAGCACCATCATCGCCAGCGCGGTAAGCACACCTAGAACAAGTTTGCTTTTCCAGGTCATGAAAGTTTGCCCTCACTTTCCCCCTTGCTCGGACTGATCATCTCGCAGGCCGGGAGTATATCTCGCGAAGACTGGATGAACAAGTGCTTGCAATCGGTGGCGGTGCGCTTGCCAGAGTTGAGACTGCTATCCGGAGTGAGAGGTCCCAAGTGCCGATTTCCGCTGCGGTTGCCGAAGGGTCGGCAGCTGGCTGGTTGTGCTGGCTGTGGGATGAGCTTACCCAACAAAGAGTTAGACCGCTTTCGGGACGGAGCCATTCTGGAACTCCAATTGCATGAGGGTTCCGTGATCGGGAAGTAAGTCGAGCAGCTTTCCCCCAAACGCGGACCGACGAGTCGCACTCACCCTGGCACAACGTCGGCCGCATCCGGATCAGGAGTGAACCGTGTTAGTGGCTAGGAATTATCAGCCGAGCAGTCTGGTTCGATTACTGCCGGAGCCCGTCAGGAACTCCGCTCTGGCGGAGGATCTATCGAGAAGTGAAGCGTGGCGGGCGAGATTGCTGGCCAGCGAAGAAACTTGGGGAGACGGGCACGAGTTCGGGGCAGGACCACGTGCGGAGCTCTGGCAGGATACAGCTCTCAGCCAGAACAACCCAGAGGCGGTTGATCCTCTGTACTTGTTTGCCTGCCAACTGGAGTGGGAGCGAGGCGCAGCCCCCAGTGCCGCTTGGGAGGTCATTTCCGCGGCGCGGAGCACGCACGCCGATACACGGGCCCATGCCCGCTCTTTGCTTGAGCGTTCGCAGCAGACGAGGTCGCAATATCCGGAGGATGTCCCAGACGAGCAGGGACACCGGCGAAGTTCGACAGCGGAGGCAGGCATGAGAACTCCCTACGGTCTCGAGATCATCGAGAGTTGCATGGGCTGCAAGGCGAGCCGGGCGGGTTTTTTCTGCCGCTTTTCACCAGCGGTGCTGCGATCAGTGGATGAAGACAGTCACCACAACGTCATGCCGGCAGGAGCGGTGCTGTTTGTTGAGGGGCAGACGCCGCGGGGTGTGTTTATTCTTTGCTCCGGCAAGGTGAAGCTGTCGACCACCTCGAAGGAAGGCAAGGTGCTGATCCTAAAGCAGGCGGAAGCCGGCGAAGTGCTGGGATTGAGCGCCGCCATTTCCGGCACCAACTACGAAATGACTGCGGAAACCGCTTCTCCCTGCCAGTTGAATTTCATTGGCCGCCAGGACGTGATGAACCTGCTGCAGAATGAGAATGAAGTAGGCGTGCACTCAGCGCTGTGGCTGAGCCATGAGTTCCAAGGTGCGTATCGGGACATTCACGATCTGGTGCTGGCGCGTTCTTCGTCGGGAAAACTGGCGAGGCTTTTGTTGTCGTGTGCTCCCACAGGAATTCAGAACTCGGCAGAATTGCATTTGCGCTCGGTCATGACTCACGAAGAGATGGCACAACGAATTGGTTCTTCGCGGGAAACCGTTACGCGGCTGTTGAGCGATCTGAAGAAAAAAAGGCTGATCCGCCTGGAAGGCGCGACCCTGGTAATTCGCGACCGCACTGGGTTGGAAGCTTTGGCAGTTTAACCTTCCCCCACCCGGGAGGGCGGCTCCGAAACTGGGGGTCGCCCTCCGTTGTTTCGCTGCACGGTCATCGATCCCCATCCGAGCGTAAGTGAGTGGGTTTGTATTCCGGCACGCTGATTACCGATCTGATGGCAAGAGTCGAAAGCGCGGAGCAGTCAGCTGCGTTGCGTTCGACAGAAGAGAGGCACGCACCGAAGCCGTGCGCAGCAGCGGCGACCTCAGAGTCCGAAAAGTTCGCGGAGCCTTTTAGTTTGCGCCCGGCTGACTGGTATCTCGCTCTGCTTCTTATCATCCATGCGCAACTGGTAAGAACTCTTGAACCAGGGAATGACTTCGCGAATCCGGTTGATGTTCACCAGGTAGGAGCGGTGCGCTCGCCAGAACAGGCCGGGATCCAGACTGCCGAGTAGCTCTTCCAAGGTACGGCAGTTCGAGTGCCCCTCCATGCCTGCGGGGCCGGCGGTGACGACCGTGATCACTCCGTCCTCAATGGAGGCGTAACAGATTTCTTTTTGGTCCACCAGAAACATTCGCCCCACTGCCTTGAGCAGAATTTTTGAGGTTTGAACCTTGGGCGCCTGCAGCATGCGGACGAGCGTGTCGATCTTTTCCGCGGGCAAGCCTTCGGCCCCCTGCTGCGCGCGGGCTCTCTGCACCGATTGTGCAACGCGCTTCTTGTCGAAGGGCTTGAGCAGGTAATCCACCGCATTGACCTCGAACGCTTTCACCGCGTACTGGTCGAAAGCGGTGGCGAAAACGATCCTCGGGAGGGGAATCTTCCGGTCGAGAAGCTTTTTGATCACGCCGAAGCCGTCGAGTCCAGGCATCTGGACGTCGAGGAAGACGACGTCGGGGCAATGTTCTTTGATCAGGCTGATGGCCTCGAGGCCATTTTTCCCCTGCGCCACGACGTTGACGTCGCCGGCGCTTTTGAGCAGGTAAGCGAGTTCATCGCGGGCGAGTTGCTCATCGTCCACGATTACCGCAGAAAGGGACATTCCGTCTCCAGGCGTCAGAGGTCTGCTCTGAGTATAGTGGCGGCGTTTTGGCAGCGTCAATGCAGGCGGGACGGACTTCAATGCGGCTGCATCATGCCGCCCACGTCCATCTTGGTGAAGCCGGCGGGAATCTCGAACAGACTGGCCGGTTGCGCACCCTCTTGAATGTTGCGCAATTCCCCGCTGTTTGACTTGCCCTCCCACTTCACTGGAAATCGCAGTTTGGGGTCGAGCCAGAAGTGGCTGACATCGCCGCTCGCGTTCGTGGTCTCGTATTTCACCGTGCTCCGGCCGTTGACGGTCTCGGTGCCGACCTTGTGGCAGCTGCTACCCTCGTGTCCCATTTTCTGCCAGTCGGAGCAAGCATTCTCGACATCGCCGGTCTGGAAGAAAGCGGAGGCATATCCCATGCGCTGGCTTTGAGCCTGCATGGGCATCTCCATGTACATATGCTGCTGAGCCATGAGGACGTCCCCGGTCTGGGTTGCATAATTGATGATGACTGCGCCGCCGTGGGCGCTGGCAGTCTGCGATTCGATCCGCATTTTGTCTTTGGCGAAGTAAATCTTGGCCTGCGTCGGCGTGCCCGATTTCTGCAAGTCAACAATCTCGGCAGAAAACTCAGCTTGCGCCGCCGCAAAGCTGGCAGCAAGCATGAGAGCGCAGAAACACGAAACACGAGTCATCCATCGCAGCATGTAATTCTCCTTCATCCGCATCCGCAAGGCCGTCGGTTCTCTCTGACTTCAGAGCAAGAGCGGATGAAGAATAGCAGATGAGGGCTCGCCCGTCACACCACGTTCTCCAGCGCCAACGCCATGCCCAGGCCGCCGCTGACGCAAAGCGTGGCCACGCCACGCTTCGTGTTGCGCTTGAGCATTTCGTGCAACAAGGTGACCACGATTCGTGAGCCGGTGCAGCCGATGGGATGCCCGAGGGCGATTGCACCGCCGTTCACGTTGAGCCGGTCGCGATTGAAATTCAATTCGCGGTCACAGGCGATCACCTGCGCGGCAAAGGCTTCATTGAGTTCGATCAAGCCGAACTCATGCAGCCTGAGGTTATGTTTCTCTTCGAGTTTGCCTAGCGCCGGAACGGGTCCAATCCCCATCATGCGCGGATCGACTCCCGCCGAAGTTACAGCCGAGATTCGCGCCAGCGGCTTCAGATTGTTCTGCTTTAAGAAATGCTCGCTCGCTACCACCACGGCGGCAGCGCCGTCGGTGATTCCCGAAGAATTGCCAGCAGTGATGGTTCCAGTTTTCGAGAACACCGGAGCGAGCTTGCCGAGCTTTTCCAAGCTCGCATCCGGGAACGGATGTTCGTCGCGGCTGAATGTGGTCGCGCCTTTTTTGCCTTCGATGGTGACCGGGACAAGTTCGGCGTCGAATCGTCCCGCGGAAATCGCCCGCGCGGCGCGGGTTTGCGACATCAGGGCAAATTCATCCTGCTCCTCGCGCGAAATCTTGTAATGCTCAGCCAGCACTTCAGCGGTCTCGCCCATCACCATTTTCGCCATGGGACAGAAAAACCCGTCGCGATACATCCCGTCGACCAGTTCCTGATTGCCCAGACGGTATCCCCATCGTGCTTCGAGATGGTAAGGCACGCGCGACATGGATTCTGTTCCGCCCGCGAGAATGCAGCCGGCATCGCCGAGCAGAATCGACTGATAAGCCAGCGCGATCGACTTCATCCCCGACGCACAGGCTTTGTTCACGGTGAAGGCCGGCGCTTCCTGCGGCACGCCGCTGCGAATGGAAATCTGCCGCGCTGGATTCGGTCCGCCGCCCGCCTGGCGGGCGTTCCCGAAGATGGTTTCTTCTATTTGCTCGGGCTGGATTCCGGCACGCTCAATCGCGGCCTTCGCGGCTGCCGCCCCTGTGTCTGCGGCCGTAAGAGACGCCAACGATCCGCCGAACTTGCCGATGGGCGTGCGTACGGCGGAGAGAATATAGATAGCCTGCAAAATGTCGCCTCCAAAACATTTGAGTTTAGCAGGGCGGGGAAAGATGCTGGACGGCGCTCGAAGGGAACAGTGAGGGAGGGCTAGCGCTCGTTCATCTCGTCGCGGCAGTAGGGCCCGGACGACTTTACGTGTTTCAGGCTTCGCATGAGCGCAGGGATCGTTGAAACTTTCTTGTCAACGCGCAGCAGTCACACACGTTCCTCATAGCAGTCGCGGCCCACTTGCACTTTAGCTTTCCTGCGAATGGCAGCATTCTATAGCAGACAGGGCGCTGCACGCCGTGCCGCTAGTTCGTTCTATCGAGGGAATTTCATATCGGGAATCAGTGTCGTTCCTGACAAACGCACTTGCGGGCCGCGCGACTGACACCTAGGGTGGTTCTAGGGCCCGTGGTGTAATCGGCAGCACATGAACCCGTCATGTTCCAAGGTGCGGGTTCGAATCCCGCCGGGTCCACCGCTTTCCCGGTTCTGGTAGGGAAAGTGGAGAGGAGGTCTCGGACGGGAAACCTCCTCAAAGTAATATTGACTTCGCTCGTGAACCTAACGATAATTGTCCTGGAACTAGACGGGTTCATGCCCCGGGCTGAATGTGGCCCGGGGTTTCGTTTTTAGCGGGCTGCCGTCCGTTCCACCCTTGCCATTCCCGCTAACCTCCGGCATAATAAGTGTTTGTCTTGACCTCGCCGGACTCTTCCGGAACAAGGATATACATCTGTGTTAATGATTCGACTGTCGCGCATGGGTGCGCGCAAGCAACCGCATTACCGTATTGTGGTCATTGAGAAGGCGCGCGCGCGCAACGGCCGGCCAGTGGAAGTTGTCGGGACCTACAACCCTCGAACCAACCCCGCCAGCGTCGAGTTCAAGCGCGACCGCGTGGATTATTGGATGTCGAAGGGCGCGCAAATGTCAGAACGGGTGGGCAAGCTCTATTCCAAGCCTCCGGTCGCCCCGGCAGTTCCCGCGGCATAAGCGAATACCATGACTGAACCCACCGGAAATGTTCGCGTTCTCATCGAGCAGATTGCGAAGTGGATTGTCGACGCTCCCGATCAGGTCTTCGTCGATCATCTCGATGACGACGTCATCGAATTGGAGGTCGCGGAAGGTGACGTGGGCAAAGTCATCGGCCGCCAGGGGCGCAACGTTCGAGCCCTGCGCACTCTGCTGAGCGCTGCGGGAGTGCGGGCACGCAAGCGTTACACTCTGGAAGTTATCGACTAGAGCTGCATCACGAATGTTTTGAAAGGGCGTGGCTTTCAGCCGCGCCGCTAGCGGGCAATTCGGAATACGGGCTTCAGCCCCTGAACGACCAGGGCAGGGAACCGGACCATTCGCGATCCTGAAACAAGTGGTGAGTTCATTACGCTGGCCCGCGTGGTGAAAACGCAGGGCCGCCGCGGTGAAGTCGCGGCTGAGATTCTCAGCGACGTGCCTGATCGATTCGCCGCAGGCATGAAGTTGCTGGCGCTGCCGCGGGAGTCGAACACAGACCGCCGCGAAACGGACCGGCGCGAACTGGAACTGGAAGATCTGTGGCCGCACAAAGAGCTGCTGGTTATGAAGTTCGCGGGCGTGGATTCGATCTCCGAGGCGAAAGCGCTGGTGGGATGCGAATTGCAGGTGCCGCGCAGCCAGCGCTCGGAGCTGCAAGCGGGCTGGAGCTATGTCAGCGATCTGGTTGGTTGTGCAGTCTCTGACCACGACCGCGAGATCGGAAGTATCGAAAATGTTCAGTTCGGAGCGGGCGAAGCGCCGCTGTTGATCGTGCGCGATGCTGGGGGCCGGCTGGCGGAAATCCCCTTTGCTGAGGCGTATCTCGACAGCGTGGATGTGGAGCAGAAGCAGGTGCGCATGAAGCTGCCGGAAGGCCTGCTGGAAGTGAACGCTCCGGTGACGACGGAAGAGAAGAGGGAGCAGGCGCAGCCGATGAGAAAGAAAAAGCGTTGACAGAAAAAGATCCACAGCGAAGCTTCGCTGAGAACTGAGAACTGAGAACTGAGAACTGAGAACTGAGAACTGAGAACTGAGAACTGAGAACTGAGAACTGGATTCCGCGATGAAGGCCGACATTGTTACCATCTTTCCGGACTTCTTTCGCGGACCGTTGGAATACGGCATCACCCGCCGGGCTCAGGAAATGGGGCTGGCGGAAATTAAGGTTCACGATCTGCGGGAGTTTACCCACGATCGTCACCGCACCGTGGACGACCGGCCTTTCGGCGGCGGCGAAGGCATGGTATTGAAACCGGAACCGCTGTTTGAATGTTTGGAGTCGATAGGCGTCGCGCCGCGCCAAGAGCGAGCTGCAAGGCAAGCGAAGCAGTCGGTAGTTTTGCTTTCGGCGCAAGGGCAACGGTTTACGCAGAAAGTCGCGGCGGAGTTAGCTTTGCTCGACCGCATCGTTCTAGTCTGCGGGCGCTACGAGGGTGTGGACGAACGGGTTGCCGGCTTTCTCGCCGACCGGGAGCTTTCCATCGGCGACTATGTGCTGAGCGGCGGTGAAATGGCTGCTGCCGTGATTGTGGAAGCAGTCGTGCGATTGCTTCCCGGCGCGGTCGGAAATGAAAGGTCAACCCAGCAGGAGTCGTTCACCGTTGACTCGAAAGCCGAAGACGCAGGCGGTCCGGATTCGACTTGCGGGTCGAACGGATTGCTGGATTATCCGCACTACACCCGGCCCGCAGAGTTTCGCGGCATCAAGGTTCCGGAAGAGTTGATGTCCGGCAACCACGAAGAAATTCGGAGATGGCGTCGGCAGCGGGCGCTGGAAAAGACTTTGCGTAACCGTCCTGACTTACTGAAAGGCGCGGTGTTGAGCAAGGAAGACCAAGAGTTTCTAGCCGAGATCAAGAAAGAAGAGATTAAACATCTCGACTGAGTTTCAAGATTTCAGAATTCAGAAGGAAACCATCATGTCGAACTTAATCATCGAAAAATTGCTGGCGAAAACCCAACGCACCGACATTCCTGTGTTTCACGCAGGCGATACCGTCCGCGTTCACGTGAAAATCAAAGAAGGCGACAAAGAACGCCTGCAGGCTTTTGAAGGCGTGGTGATTAAACGCGACAACGGGCCGCAGGCCAGCTTCACCGTGCGCAAGATCAGCTTCGGCCAGGGCGTGGAGCGCATTTTCCCAGTCCACTCCAAAGTGATCGACAAGGTCGATCTGCTGCGCTCATCCAAAGTACGCCGCGCCAAGCTTTATTATCTGCGCGGCCTCAAGGGCAAAGCGGCACGGCTGCGCGACGTCGAAAGACCGAGCTAACCTGGTTCTCGGATCGCGGTTCTCGGATCGACGCTGATCTTTGTACTTTTCGCGCTTGCAGGAATGGGAGTCGCCAAGTGAAGATGGTGGGGCGAGCTTCATTTCGCGCACCAATTTCGCAAACCATGTCGAGCCCTGCGAAGGCTTCCCTCGAGTTCACGCTTTCTCCTTCAGCTGCCAAGCTGCGCCTGCTCAAAAAGCTGCGCTGCACCTTGCGCTATGAAAAAAAAGCCTGGGAGTCAGGAGCGGCGCTCGTGGCGGGAGTCGACGAGGTGGGGCGCGGATCGCTGTTCGGGCCGGTGGTCGCTGCGGCCGTCATTCTCGAACGCGGCTATCGCATTCGCGGCCTGCGCGATTCCAAGTTGCTGTTGCCGGGGCGTCGCGAACAGCTCGCGCCGCGCATTCGTGATCATGCCATTGCGTGGGCGGTTGCGGCGGTGGATGCCGCGCGCATCGACCAGATCAATATCTACCAGGCATCGCGGGTCGCCATGCGTGAGGCGGTAATGCGCCTTCAGCCCGCTGCGGACCATCTTCTGGTCGATGCCGTTTGCCTGGATTGTTCGCTTCCGCAAAAGGCTATCATCCACGGCGACGCGCTTTCCGCCTCGATCGCGGCAGCTTCGATTCTCGCCAAAGTAGAACGCGACCGCATGATGTGCGAATGGGATGCGGTCTTCCCCGAGTACGGCCTCGCCTCGCATAAGGGCTACAGCACGCCGCAGCATCTCGCGGCCTTGCAGCAATATGGTCCGACGCCGCTGCATCGTCAGTCATTCGCGCCGGTGTGGAGTAGTCCGGTGGAGCAGGTGGTTTTCGAGTTCGACTGACATATTCGACTCACACCGAAGTGGCAGCGACGAGCGCCGATTTTCGCTTGACAGCAATCTCCTCTCGATTATTCTTGCCCTCATGAATCCAACTCTCAAGGCAGTTCTCTGGGCTGTTCTTTGGTTTGTTCTGGGTCACCTCAGTTGTGCTGTCATGCACCACTGGCATCACCACATGGCGAGATAGCGATCAGGGAGTGCCGGCTCTACTTTCCTGCGTGGGCTGACTCGCCGCTCAGAATCGAGTTGAGCTGATTGACGAGTTTCGTATTGTTGATCAGTGCTTGCCGCAGAATCTCGGCTTGCTGTTTCGCGGTTGCCCAATCCCGTTTTTCTACGGCTTCGGTGAGTCCCGGCAACTCCAGGTGAGCGTAGGTGAAGCGGGCGCCGTAGAGAATGTGTTTGAACCACGGCCTGCCGGGGATGCCGTCAGGGTTGAGCCAGTTGCGCTCGACCTGCATGGCGCCGTGATTGATGACATCGGCTAATTTGGCGTCGATTGCGCCGGAGGCCAGCGCGCGGTTTGCAGATTCATCGAGTCGATTGCCAGCGGCTTCGAAGTCGTCAATGGCATCGAGGATCGGCTTGAGATCCAGTTGGCTCGTGTCATTTCTGGTCGCCATGCCTTTCGTCAATTCGTTCACGAACTGGCGGATGTTGCTGGCGTAGCTGGCGAAATCAAACGGGAGCAGGTCGGCGTTGGCGAGGCGCAGCGCGAGCACGCCCCACAATTGCGACATCAGAGTGTGATAACGGTAGTCGGGATCGCCGAAGTGATTCATCCAGAAAAAGTCATCGTAGGCGGAGTGGTACACGCCGTACGGTCCATCGAACTGCAGGCCGAGGACGGGCATTCCTACAAAGTTGAGGAAGACGGTGTGGTCGGAACCGCTGCCGATGCGAGTGTCGGCCAGATTCGAATCAGTGACGTTGAGATCGGTGACTGCTTCTGATTGTTTAGCGTCGCCCCGCTCCCGCATGGACGAGGCCTTCCAGGCTTCGTAAAGCGTCTTGCCCGAGGGATCGTGCAGCGTGCGAGTGGTCTGGACCAGCATCGGCGCGAGCGACGCCACGGCCTGGCCGTGGAAGTTTGGCCCCGAGGTTGAGGAATCGACGTTGATGTAGGCGACTGCCTTCTTGCGCAGTTCGTCGACGAACTGCTCTCCCCACTCGGTCGAGCCGGTGAGGCCGACCTCTTCTCCGTCCCAACTGCAGAAGACAAGGGTCCGGCGCGGGCGCGTTCCAGCTTTCGCTAATTTTCCCAGAGCGCGGGTCAGTTCCATCATCGATGCGGTGCCGCTGCTGGGGTCGACGCCGCCGAAGACCCAGGCATCGCGATGATTGCCGAGCACGATCCAGTCATCGGGCAACTCCGCGCCGCGAATGCGCCCCTCGACCACGTAATAAGCTTGAGTGGAGTTATCCATCTCGATCTTCACGTGCACGCGAACACGCTCGCCACCGAGGTGATATTTGATCGGCAGTCCGCCCTGCCAATCGTCTGGGGCGACTGGGCCGTCCATGTGGGCGAGCAGCGGTTTGGCGTCGTGCCAGGAAAGCGGCAGCGCCATGATCTTCGGGATCGAGACCGCTTGCTCGACCGGAATGCGTTTTGCGCCGGGGACCGAAGCCCATCCCGGAGTGAGCGGATCGCCAGGCACCATGAAATCGTAAGTGATGGCGCCGCGCTGAATGTGATACTCCGGTCCCCACGGGCCTTTGGGATCGACTTGTCCTTTTTTGTATCCGTCTTCAGCGGGATCGCTGTAGATAAGAATGGCGGCTGCGCCTTCGCGCTCGGCGGTGAGCGCTTTGAAGCCGCGGTAGCTGTAAGGATTCGAGTAGCGAACGAGAACAACTTTTCCTTTGACGTCGATGCCTTGCTGGCGCAGAAGTTCGTAGTCTTCGGGATTGCCGCTGTGGGCGTAGACGAGCGGCGCCGTCACCTCGCCGGACGCAGACATGCCGCTCCACGCCGAACTGATGCTCTTGTTCTTCATGTCGGGATCGCCGGGCACCGGCAGTTCGCGAAGCCCGGCGCGGTAATGAACGGGTGCAACCATTTCCAGGAAGGTGGATTTGGGATTGCTGCCGTAGACATCGTAGCGGCGGATGATTACGTCTTCCAGACCTTCGTTGCGCCATTCGTCGGCGATGTAGCGAGCCAGTTCGTTGTTGCGCGCGGATCCGGCAACGTGCGGCTCGGCGGTGAAGATTTTATGCTGGCGGCGCTCTTCGTCCGGCGAGGGGATGGCTTTGAACTTATTTTCGATCTCGGTCTCGTGGGTCCCAGTGGAAGGAGTGAAGCCCATGATGGAAGTCTGGGCGTTCGCGAAGAACGGTGAGTGAAGCGTCAGCGCCAGATAACACAGGGCGCTCGCGAATTGCATGGGCCGGCGCAAGCTCATGATCAGCATCTCCTCGCAAAACGAGTGAATGCATCAGGGACGACGTAATGGAAGCGAGCCAAACGCGCGATTATTGCGTCGCAAAAAAGCGCGACGCTTCACGCGTCTCGCCCGAATCCTTCGCCAGACAAAAAGCGTCTCGCTCAGGATGACAGATCCATTGAACGCTAACTTGGTCCGCGCTACTGTGCTTTGTAGATCTCCGACAGCAAGTCCGGCTTCGACTCATCGCGCACCAGGTGAGGGTAGCGTTCACCGCCATGGTAATCGAGCGCGTAGGTCTTGAAGTAGTCTGTGTTCTCGACCAGAAGTTCGAGCGGAGCGGTGCTGCTCTTACCTGCCCGGAGCGCGTCGCGGAGCACTTCGGGCGAATACTGGTGGCCGTTCACCGCGATCAGCTTCATGCCGGGACCGATTCCAGCCAGAGCTGCGGGCATGCCCTCGATGGTATCGACGATCGTTCCATCTTCGCGCAGTTGGAGCCCAATCGAATACAACCCGCCATTCACATGGCCGCCGTTCTCACTGCCGCGCTCCATTTCGGAGGGAGATTCTTCATAGACCACTTTCCATCCGCTGCCTTCGATCCCGCCAAGTGGGGCGCCGGGGCCGTGATTTGTAAGCCGTTCCGTCCAGAAGCCGCGCCAGTCGTAGGATACGATCTGATTCAGAGCATTGACGACATCGTCGAAGGTGTAAGTCTTTACCGTGGGCCCCGTGGTGGGGGCACCGTGGAAGAGCTTGCAGAAGTCATCCAAAGATTTCTTGCCCTTGCTCTGCTGTCGGATGATGACGTCGGCCCACAGCCAATCCAGAGTGCCTTCGTCGTAGAAGTCAGTTGAGCGACGCCAGGACTCCCAGGCGCGCGGAGAGAAATAAAGCTCCGGAGCGGCGTCGGCGGTATCTTGCAAGTTGCGCCATTCGCGGCCTGGAGTGTGGTCGAGTTCGGCGGCGGTCAAGGACAAATCATCCCGAGCCTGCTGCGGAGTGAGCAGTCCGCTGCGGGCGGTAAGCACCGTGCCCAGATAATTCGTCAAACCTTCATAAACCCACAACAGATCGTCTTGCATGGGTTGTTCATAATCAGGCGTGGTTAGGTCGGCGGGCCTGCGGTATTTTCCATTCCATGAATGCACGTACTCGTGAGGGAGCAGGCTGGCTTCCATCTTGCGCTCGCCTTCATCCACCAACCCGCGCTCGTCGACCCGGCTGTCGTCGGACTCGTGGTGCTCCAGTCCGAAATGCGCGACGTGATCGCTCAGGCTGAACAGAAAATGGTAGTCGCGATAGTGATGCGCGCCGAAAAGCTTATTTGCCTGTTCGACCAGATTCTTGTAGTGGTCCCAGACTTCCTGCGGAGGTTCAAGCGCGGCGGCGCTGTCGGCGGCAACGTCCATCTCGACAAGAGGGTTGTCTGCTAACTTGACGACCTTGAGGAATTCTCCGCTGATCACCGGAGAATCGACCAGCGTGGTCAGCGAAGTCGGCTGAAAAACGATCTGGGTGTCGCCATTTTGTCCCGTGAGCGACGTCGATGCGATCGGCAACGGCGTGCCATATTTCCAACCGGCGGGGAGTTTCAGGGTGGCGACGTAGGTGAGATCGTCTGACTTCCAGCCCTTGGGATAGAGCAGCACCTGATTCCAACTAATGACGGCCATTTTGTCGGTCGCGGAGGAACCCGCAGAAAATCCGCCTTCGAAGGTCGCGGGAGAAAGGAAATCCAGTTCGGCGTTCAGTTCATTTTCGCCAGCCGGGACTTCGACGTGAATGGTAAAGCCGTCGAGCAGATCGCGCCGCCACTTCAGAATCTTGCCACTCGCGGTGAATTTGAGTCCCGCCAGGTCGATTACGGGACCGTCGGGAGCGTGCTCGCCGGGAATCCACTTTGGGTAATAGAGTGTGAGATCCCCCGCGCTGGCGGGGATCTTCAGCTTAGCGTGGAAGATTTTGCGGGGCGTGGAAGTGGCGTCCACAAAGAGGGTGATGGTTGGCGGCGTGGCTGACCAGCTGGCAAGTGAGAAGAAGAGAACACAGACTACTCCCAAGATTCTTGAGAGTTTCATTATGAAGGGCCCCCATTCGTTCGATGAACCGAATCGCACTGCGCCTGCAGAATTTTAGATTCTAGCAGGGAGTGGGAGAGCGGTACAGGAGTGGACGTACAGGAATGCACCAGCGCTGCTATCATCTCCACGATGTCGCGGCGCGGGAAATTCATCACGTTCGAAGGGCTGGACGGAACCGGCAAGAGCACGCAGATGCGCAAGCTGGCAGCCGCGCTGCGCGCGGCGGGGCATAAGGTGGTGGAGACGCGCGAACCGGGAGGAACGCCGACCGGGGAAAAGATTCGCCGCGTCTTACTCGACTCGGGCACAGAAGGGCTCTCGCCGTTCGCGGAAATGGCTTTGATGTTCGCATCGCGGGCGCAGCACATCGCGGAAGTGATCCAGCCGGCGCTCGAGCACGGGCAGATTGTGCTTTGTGATCGCTTCACCGATTCCACGGAAGCTTATCAGGGCAGCGGCCGGAAGCTCGGGACCGAGACGGTGCTTGAGTTGCACCGCGTGCTTTGTGGAGATTTGCAGCCCGACATGACGATCCTGCTCGACTCTGATCCGGCGATGAGTGTGGGGCGTGCGCGGCGGCGCAACCGGCGGACTTTGCATGGTGCTGGCAAGACTTTGCACAAACATCATTCCGACGAAAACCGCTTTGAGCAGCAGAACCGGGCGTTCTTCGCCCGCGTGCATGAAGGTTATCTGGCGATTGCGGCAAGAGAGCCGCAGCGCGTCGCGGTGGTCGATGCCAGCGGCACGCCGGCGCAGACGCATGGGCGGATTGTGGACGTTGTAGGGCGAAAGTTGAAATTGACAGCGAGGTGATGGATGCCATTTTCTGATTTTCACGGCAATGCTGAAACCGTTCATCGCCTGCGCGATATGCTGGCGCGGAAGCGCTTTCCGCATGCGGTGATCCTCTCGGGTGCGCGCGGGTCCGGGAAATACACACTGGCTCTCATGCTGGCGCAGGCGCTGAATTGTCTGGCGCCGACTGAGACCGGTGGGCTGCCTGACCTCTGTGGGCAATGCGCTAACTGCCGCCGCATCGCCCAGGCTGCTGATCTTGATGCGCGGTTTGCCGAGGCGGTGGAGACGCGCGAAGGCCTGCGCGAGGCCGATAAAAAAGATACTCGGCTTTTCGTGCAGACTCATCCCGATGTACTGATCATCCCTCCTGACCCTCCGCAGATGATGATCAAAGTGGATCAGGTCCGCAGAGTCATCGAGACCATTTACTACCGTCCGGCCGAAGCCCGGGAGCGGGTTTATATCTTCACTGATTCCGCGTTCATGAAAGAGGCGGCGAATTCTCTGCTCAAGGTTCTGGAAGAGCCTCCGGAGTTCGCGACCATCTTTCTGCTGTCGGAAAATTCCGGTGAACTGCTTCCGACTATTCGATCACGATCGATGATCTTTCCTCTTGCTGCTTTGCCGGTCGAGGAAGTGGAGCGCTACCTGGCCGAGCAACGTCCAGAGTGGAAGGCGCCGCAGCGTGCTCTGGTTGCCAGGTTGAGCGAAGGCGCTTTGGGACGGGCCCGCACCTTTGATGTGGATGCGTATGTGACTGCTCGGGCGGATGCGCTGACCATTCTCAACTCGGCGCTGCTGGGAGGCGAGCACTCGCAGCTTTTCAAGATCACGGAATCGTATCGTGCCGGGGCTGAGGGGCGCGAGAAGACGGAACAGCTTCTCCGCACTCTTTACTCGCTGCTGCGCGATTTGATGTTTCTGAAGTCGGGTGCGGCGGGGTTGATTCACAATATCGATATTCAAAGCCAGCTTGTGAAAATGGCTGAGGCGGCTGACTTCGATTGGATCTCTGCGGCTTCTGACCGGCTGGCCGAGGTCGAACGTGGCATGCGGCGGAATCTGCTGCGGTCTTTGTCGCTCGATAGCCTGAGCCTGGCTCTGGAGAAAGGCTGAGGAATCCAGATCAAAAAAACTCACAGATCATCGAAGTAAAATACCTGGAATCAATGACTTGCGCGATTTCTAATCCGTACTAATCTGGCTAAAATCTTGAAAGCAAATAACTTACCCGCAAAATATTAAAAACACAGGACTTATAGGTGGGTTGCTGGGCTAAGTGCTTTGCCTTCAGCGGCCGGGTTGCAAAATATTGCATTCATGGGACTTATATCTCAATGCTATTTTGTTGTCAAAGACCCAATGCGTATAGAGATAGGGTCGCAGGTTTGGGATGCGGAGTCAAGAGAATAGTGGTCGGGCGAGGAATTCCGCCGCCGGCCGCGCCTTGCCCATCTTTCGAAAAGCGCGGCACGCGAATCCGTCGTATTCCTCTTTTTCTGGCGCTCTAGGTGGAGCTCAGCGCAGTGAGCGGTGTCTAGGAACCGGCCGCAGGAGGCCGATACCCCGACGCCGCTTCGAGCTGGCGATGGATGAAAGGATTATTTGGGAGCTTGCTGTCCCACATGCGCCAGATTGCCAGACGCCGCGCTTCCAACGCAGACGCTTTCCCCGGCTCTCCACGTCGACGGTGCAACAGAGCCGCTGAACTGCAGAGGTTCGACAAGCGCACCGCATCCTCGACATTAAACTCAACATCCTTCTCCGTTGGTACGACGCGACCCAGCAAGTCGTCGTATCCTTCCGCGGCGGCCGCCAAGTTGCCGGTTTCCGCCTCATGATCGGCGAGCGCGCGCACCGCGTCCTCAGTGCTTGAGCCAAGGTCGATCTCGGCTGCGGGATAAGACTTCTGCTGCTTCAAGCGTTCCAATGCGCCTTCAATTCTGCGGCGGGCTTCGTCGCGTTGCCCCAGTTTTCGCAGTGGATAACTCGATCCGGCCAGCAGTTGTACTTCATACCGCTCAAGGTGAAGGTCGCCCGATGCCTCGGTCAGGAGGTGGAGAGTGTGGTCATAGACCTCCAGCGCTTGAGCCGGGTCGGAGTGACGCAGGATCCCGCCCAGCGGGATCGCCGCGGTTGCCAGATCGCCCAGCGAGCCGTGATCTTTGGGGTCGCGACGCGCCAGTTCATCGGCAATCTGATAGGCGTGCTCCAGCGATTCTGTTGCCTCTTTCCAACGCCGAAGGTTGGGAGCATCGTCTTCTCCGAGAACCTCTCCCTCATACACCAGCGCCAACTGGAAATTTTTCGTCTGGCCTCCTTGGGTCATCCAGGCCGAACCGGGATCCAGTAGCTTCACCGCTTCCTGGTTGGCCGCGAGGGCATGGTCGAGATCGCCCTGCTTGCGAAAGATTTTCGCTGAGATGCGGAGGAAGTTGCCTTTTTGTGCAGGACGATTGAACATTCCAGCGATTTCGGTGGCGCGCTGGCATAGCCGCAGGGCTCCGTCGAGATCATCGTCGTTATTAAACTGGTCCGCTACATTCAGGTACGTGTTGAGGATGGCCGAGGATTCCGCCTCGTCGCCCTTGCGCGCCTGATATTTCTCCAGCCATCCAGCCGATTTTTTGGAGAGTTCTTGCGCCGCATCGGGTTCCCCTCGAAAACGTGCCAGGATCATCCGGTCGTGTGCAATCTGTGCCGACCGCAGCATGGCTGTTCGATTCGCGGGTTCCGCTTTAAGCACAGATTGGATGAATTGGTCCGCAATGCGAAGGTTCTGCTCTGCTTGATCCATTTGTCCGAGCGTCGGAGAGATGGGCACCCCTTGCACGCGAGCCACCCGCATGTAGGCGTTGCCCACCTCCAACGCGAGGTCCGGATCTCCGTGAACATCGGCGCTCAAACGCCGCAGATACTCCAGTGCCGTGTTCACCAAGGTTTGTCGAGCCGCGGTGCTGCCGGGCAGTTCGCGCACCTGAACATCGAGGTCGAGAAGCTTGCCGGCAAGTTGGCGGACGTCGGAGAAACGCCGCTGCGAGATCACGCGCTCGCGGTTGATTTCGTAGAGGCCACCTGTGAGGCCGGCGACCACTAGGGCGGCGGCAGTCGCCGGAACCCAGTGTCTGCGCAGGAACTTGCTCGTCCGATAGGCAATCGAGTCGGGACGAGCGGTGATCGGCTCATGGGACAGGAAGCGGCGGATGTCGGCTGCCAGTTCCATGGGCGTGCCGTAGCGCCGGGCGCGATCTCTTTCCAGCGCCTTCAGAGTGATCCAATCAAGGTCACCGTGCAGTAGGCTCACTAACTGCTTCGGCTCGGTTCCGCGTGTGGAGGACGTGGTCTTCGAAGATTCCTTCTGCGCGCTAACTTTTGTGCTTGGCCGCGGGGGGTCCTCCTCTTGCAATTGCCGCAGAAGTACATCCAGCCGCTGCTTCTTCCAACCGCTGGTCTCGAACGGCAAAAAGCCGGTCAGCAGTTCATAAAGCACGGCTCCGAGGGAATAGACGTCTGTGCGCGTGTCGACGTCCACTCGTCCCGCGTCGGCTTGCTCGGGACTCATGTAGCCGGGCGTCCCGACCCAGCCGCCCGCCTGGGTAAGAAGCGTCTCGCCATCGAGTTGTGGACTGGAAGGCTTTGCCAGCCCGAAGTCGATGATGCGCGGCACGGGTTTGCCGTCCACTTCGACTACCAGGATGTTGGCGGGCTTGAGATCGCGGTGGATGACCGCCTTCTGATGCGCGTGCTGCACGCCTTCACAAACTTTGATGAACAGCTCCAGCCGGTCGCCGATCTTCAGCCGCTTGTGATCGCAGTAGTTGGTGATGGGCTGGCCGGGCACATACTCCATCACGAAGTACGGCTGGCCATCCGGTGTTGCCCCGGCGTCGAACACCTTGGCGATCGAGGGATGGTCCATGATCGCGAGCGACTGGCGTTCCGCGTAGAAGCGCTGCAGCACCGAATCGTCGTAGCGGCCCACTTTGATGAGCTTCAGCGCCACCTGGCGGCGGATGGGCTCGCTTTGTTCGGCCAGCCAGACCTGTCCCATGCCGCCCTGGCCGAGCTTGCGAACGAGCCGATAGGGGCCGATGACCTCCAGGTTGGCGCGTTGTGCCTCAGCGAGGGCGGCGGCTCCGAGAGAATCTATTGTTGCGCCAGAGCCGGAAGTCGAAGGGGCGAAAGCTGCTTCAGCGTTCGAGTTCTTCGCTGGTTTGTCCGCTTCGCCCATCTGCTCCACCGAAGTGGTGAAGTTTAGCATCCCCGAAAGCCGCTTCTCAATTGGCGTAAATCGCGATAGCACTCATTAGTCCGGCGTTTTCTCTCCTTATTGTTGGGGACAGCAGGTCCCTCCGCTTCGCTTTCCCTTCCTGCCGGACTGGAAGCGCTGGCCGGGAAGACAACTTCGTGGCAAGGCGAGGCGAGGTAACCATTAGATCTGTCTAAGATATTTATTTTCATTCTGTTACCGAGATTACCTTTGGTGGTTCTACGCCCTTCAGATAGGTTGCCCCTGCCATCCTCAGCGCCTATAATTGTCGTACTCTGGTTTAGGAATTCTCCGTCAGGTTCCGGGTAGCAGCACGCCAGGGTGAAGTCTGTCTTCCCTCGTGCCGAGGTGAAATTAGGAAACCCGGTTATGCGAAAGCGCCTGCAAATCGCTCTGATGGCCAGCACCGTAGCCGCGACCTCTCTTTCTCTCACGTCCCAGCTCCGCGCCGAAGGAGGCGATGGAGCGTCTGAAAAGACTGCTACTACAACGAAGATCACTGCCACCGACGAGGATGGCCGCAAGATCTATGTCAACGAGCCTGTCCCGGCGAGCCAAACCCGTCATGCGCAGGAGTCAGAAACGCCCCGGCGCAGCCTGATGTACTGGAGTTCGAAGGAGAATCGCTGGAAGCCTGTGCCTGGGCCGAATGCAGCGGCGATGAGGGCTGCGCGGTCGGCGGCGGCTGAGGTCAGCCAGTATCTGGGACATGACTCGAATCAGTCGGCGACTGCGAAGATTGTGAACGCTAATTTCCGCGGACCGATGGCTAGCCCCGGCGACATCGATAGCGCCATTGAGGCGGCTGCAGCACGGCACAATGTGGACCCGAACCTTGTACGCGCGGTGGTGAAAGTGGAATCGAACTTCAATCCCAACGCGGTTTCGCGAAAAGGCGCGATGGGGCTGATGCAGTTGATGCCTTCGACGGCGCGCCAGTTGAAGGTGAGGAATCCTTTTGACCCGCAACAGAATGTGGACGCGGGCGTGCGCCACTTAAAGCAGCTTCTGGAAAGTTATGACGGCGACATTAAACTGACCCTGGCCGCCTATAACGCGGGCGCGGGAGCGGTTGCGCGCAGTTCGGGCGTGCCGGCCTACGCTGAAACTCAAAACTACGTCCGGCGGATCACCAACCTGTATTACGGTGTGTCCGATTTTAACTCGGGCGCTTCGCGCACTCCGGTGACGGTTCAACGGGATGCGCGGGGCGTGCTCTACATCAGCAACACTGATTAGGTTTGCGGCATCTGTTTAGTTTATCTCTCAGGCACCCAGGCATCGGTTCAACCAACTGGTTCAAACAAGCCGGTTCTAACAAGTAGGAACGAAGGCACGGGCTGGTTATTTTGAAGAGTTCATTGCGCCAGCGTTGTCTATGGGGAGCGTGGCTCGCGCTCGCCGTGTTTGTCGCGGTTGTTGCCACGGCTCCGGCGGCGGAGGCTCGCGCGCATCACTCCGATGCATGGGCGCGGGATCATTTCGCCAATGCCGAGCGCATGCGCGAAGCGCTGAACGGTACTCCTGCCGCCGATCGCACCCGCCGCGACTACCAGCGTGTGTTGAATGCCTACCGGTCTGTCTACTTTGGAGCGCCCGCTTCGAGCAAAGCTGATCCTAGCGTGGTTGCGGTGGCGGAAACGCTGGTGGAAATGGGGCGGCATTTCGACGACGACAAAATCCTGAATGAGGCGGTCGAGCAATATAAGTTCCTGCGCCGCGAGTATCCCGGCAGCAAGTACCGTTTCGACGGGCTGTTCACGATCGGCGAGATCTACAAGGACGATCTGAACGATGCCGATGCGGCGCGATCGACGTTTCAGGAGTTCTTGCGGCGATATCCGCACAATCGCCTGGCCGATGATGCTCGTCAGGCTATTACCGAGCTCAAGCAGCAGGCGCAGGCCGAAAAGGTTGCAGCTGCGCAGAAGGCTACCGAGACGAAGCTTCAGGAGAAAAGCGGGAACAACAAAGACGCGGGAGACGGTTCGGTTTCGATTGCGGAGTCCGGCGGGGAGAAGTCTTCCGAGGAGCATTCCGGGCGTCTGCCGCGGGTTACCGGCATCCGGCACTGGTCTACTCCTGACTACACGCGGGTGGCTATTGACCTTGAAAGCGAGGTGAAGTACTCGTCGCAACGGCTCGATGGTCCGGCGCGGATATTCTTCGATCTGCGCGATACCAAGCTTGCTTCCACGCTGGTCGGCAAGAGCTTCGACGTGGATGACGGCTTCCTGAAGAAAGTTCGCGTGGCCCAGTTTGCGCCGGGCCGCACGCGGGTTGTGCTCGAGGTCGACAATCTTTCCGATTATGACGCGTTTCTGTTGCCCAATCCCTACCGCCTGATTATCGATATTCATGGCAGGAATGGGCGGGCGAAGCAGATCAAAACCGACGATACTGGCGAAATTGCCACGGCGCCGGCTGAAGGCGCGGCTCCGTCGAAGACTACTCTGAAAACCGTGAGTACGGATGTCAGCGATGACACGCAGCCGTCGGGCATTGTTGCGAGCAAGGAAACACCAACAACCGTCGTAAAGAAAATTGTGGAAGCCGATGATGACGATCCGGAACCCAGTGCTCCCTCGACTGGCGCGGCGAAGCGGAATGCTGTTTCCGCGAAAAGGCCAGCAGCCGGCGATCTGGACGGCGAATCCGATTCTTCTGATGCGACGGTGAGTGCGGTACCAAATAATCCGGGAGGGTCCGGGCCCAAGTCGGGCGTGCGCACGCTCGCTTCCGGCAGGTCGGGAAGCAGTTCGGGTCTGGATATTCGTGAAGCCAAACCCACCGCTGGCGGCGACCGTTCGCTGATTCGCGCTTTGGGACTGAAAATCGGCAAGATTGTGATTGACCCGGGACACGGCGGCCACGATACCGGCACCATCGGCCCCAACGGCCTGGAAGAAAAAGATCTGGTGCTCGATGTGGGGCGGCGCTTAGGCAAGCTGCTGGAGACACGGCTGGGCGCGGAAGTGGTGTATACCCGCAAGAACGACACCTTCATCCCGCTGGAAACTCGCACGGCGATCGCGAACCAGGCGCGCGCCGATCTGTTCGTCTCCATCCACGCCAACTCGAGCCATGACCCGGACGCTCGGGGAGTCGAGACCTACTATTTGAATTTCACCTCCTCGCCCGAAGCGCTGGAAGTAGCGGCGCGCGAGAACGCGGTTTCTGAGAAGTCGATTTACGAACTGCAGGATCTGGTGAAGAAGATCGCGCTCAAAGAAAAGATCGAAGAGTCGCGGGAATTTGCGGGGGATGTGGAGCAATCGCTGCACAGCGGCCTCGCTGCCAAGAGCCCGGGCATTCGCGACCGCGGCGTGAAGAAGGCGCCGTTTATCGTGCTGATTGGGGCCAATATGCCTTCGATTTTGGCTGAGGTTTCTTTTGTCAGCAATCCTACCGACGAGCACCATCTCGAGACCGGCGAATACCGCCAGCGCATCGCCGAGTCGCTCTACTGCGGCATCGCCAAGTATGTGAACGGGCTGAGCGGGGTGAAGGTCGCGAGCAAGATAGATAAAGCCGCTGGACAGTAGTTTCCCAAGGCCTTAACAGACGGTTGTTCGTAAGCAATGGCCGCCTCAGGTTCCATTGACCGTGCCCCAATCAAACTGTACAGTTCAGAGAGATGAAATGGAGAGTTCATGGCCACCAGTCCAAGCGCCGGCAAGAATGGAACCATAGTCGTTTCCGCTTTACGCGCCCGTTCAAATTTCGGGAAGCTTTTGCGCCGGGTAGATGATGAACGCCGGCCCCTTGTGATCGAGAAGCGCGGAACCCCCATGGCGATAATGCTCAGCGTACGCGATTACATCAGACTGGCTGCTCCCGAGCCAGAGGTATTGAGAGTTATTGGAGAAGAGTCGGAGCGAAAGGGGACGAGCGCGTTAACCTCGTCACAAATTAACCGGATCATCAAGGCTTCGCGGAAGACCAAGCGATAATGCTTTCCCTCCGCGTGGTGATTGACACGAATGTGTTGGTTTCAGCGGCCATTAAGCCAGCTGGGCAGCAGCGTACCGTTCTCCTGCTGGCGCTTACTAAACCGGCGCGGCTGTATGTGTCCCGGGCCATCCTGGAAGAGTACCGCGAAGTGCTTGGCCGCCCGGAGCTGCAGATTCGCAAGGGACTACGACAACAACTGCTTCAGCTCATCAAGAGCCGCAGTTACACCGTGGTTCCCGTTAAGCGAGTGGAAGTTGCCAGCGACCCAGACGATAACATCTTTCTGGAGTGTGCCGATGTGGCGGGGGCGGACTACCTGGTGACCGGTAACCTGAAGCATTTTCCAAGATTCTGGAAGAAAACCAAGATAGTCACGCCTCGGGAATTCGTTACTCTGGCCGCGCCTCACGTGGTCGAATAGCGAGTTATGCGAGTCTGGCGGGATGAACGGCGTCGGGTCCCGCCGTCGGAAACTTTTTTCCATCCTCTGTGGTCTAATAATGGAAGGGATTCTGTACTTGTCGGTGTATTCATGCGTTTCTCAAGGTCCGCCCTGTTGGTGGTTGTCGTTGGTTCTCTCGTAAGCGCGGTGTTCGCTGCCGGCCCGGGCGCGGATTCTCCAACCCTGCCCATCCTTCCAAAGCAATTCGCCGGGTGGCAGATTCAAGGTGCGGCGCAGGGCACTAAAGATGCCGCTGTCGCCGACCCCACCAACGCGGCCCTGCTGAAGGAATACGGTTTCACCGATTTCGAGGCGGCTGCTTACAAGAGTGACGACGGACGCACGTTAAGAATCCGCGCTGCTCGTTTCGCCGATGCCAGCGGAGCTTTTGGGGCCTACACCTTCTATCTGCAGCCCGAGATGGCGCGGGAAGAGATTGGCGACGAGGGCGCGTCGCTGAATCAGCGAGTTCTTTTTTACCGCGGCCACATCGTGGTCGAGGCCGTGTTCAGCCAGTTGTCGGTGATGTCGGCGGCGGGGTTGCGCGAACTCGCTGGCTTGCTGCCGCATCCCGGCGGAAATGCCGGTAATCTGCCTCCCATCCTGGCTTCTATGCCGCACCACGGCTACTCCCGGAATACGAAGAAATATGCCGAAGGGCCCCTTGCGCTGGAAGCGATCGGGTCGCCGCTGTCGGCGGATCTGGTTGATTTCAGCGCCAGCCCTGAAGTGGTGCTCGGGCAATACTCCATGTCTGGCGGAGGAGCGACGCTGATGCTGATCGAGTATCCCACTCCCGCGTTGGCGGCCGAACATCTGCGGCGCATTGACGCCGCGAATCATTTCCCTGTGCCGCAGGCCGGTGTGGACGCTATCGAAAACATTGGTCCGTTCTTCGCCAAGCGTACCGGGCCGATCCTGGCGATTGCTGCGGGACCGATTTCCCAGAGTGACGCGCAAGATTTGCTGGGTGCGGTGAACTGGGCGCCGAGCGTCACCTGGAACGAGAACACGTACTTCGACAAGAAAAACAATATTGCCAACCTGCTGGTCAACATCATTCTTCTATGCATCATCGTGGGAGCGATTTCTTTGGCTGCCGGAGTCGCTTTCGGTGGAGCGCGCATTCTTCTGCGCCGATTTTTTCCCGGTCCGGTTTTCGGTCGTCCTGATCAAACCGAGTTCATTTCGCTGCAGCTGGGAGACGCGGCGCCAGCCTCTCCGGCTCGCCCTCCGGCTGCTACCGAGACCTCAAACGGTTCTTAAGTGCCTGAGGAATATTGGCTTAAGGCCGTTCCGGTCACTTTTCGTCTCAAGTTGGGACAGTTTGGCAAATTGTTGATTGGTTCTGTAAGTTACTGAAACTAAAGACATTTATTTACCAAAAATTGCTTGACACCCTGCTTTTTCGGCTCATAAGATTTTGTGCAGAAAGTTTTGACGGGATCTTTTGCCTCCGTTGGAACTATTCTCCCTTGAAAAGAAAAGGCCGCCCTGTTGCCGGGTGGCCTTTTCGTTTGTTCGAATCGATCCGCAACACTTTCCGCTGAACTCTGGCTTGCGGTTTGCGTATTATTTCCTGGGATGATGGTTGAGAGGTTTGTTGGAGCAGCGGGCGTCGGCTTACGCGGTGACAGGAGGAAATCATGTTCTGCGATGGATGCGGCACGACAGTGCAACCCGGACAGGCATTTTGCAGCAAGTGTGGCAAGCAAATCGTGGCACCGCTAGCCGTAATGCCGCAGCGCCCTGGGCGCGTGCAGGGTCACCTTCAGCTGCTGGGGATTCTGTGGCTCGCCATCTCTGCGTTCAACACCATTGGTGGTGTGGTTTTGTACGTCGTCGCCAATACTTTGTTTGCTCATCTGCATGACCTGGGCGCGCAGGATGCACCCACCGCGTTTTTGCGTCCGCTGATGAGCGTGATCGGTATTTTCATCCTGGCAAAAGCAGCTTGCGGGTTCATCGTCGGATGGGGATTGATGCAGCGCGAACCCTGGGCTCGCATCATCGCGCTGGTGCTGGGCTTCATCTCGCTGTTCAATATTCCCTTCGGCACAGCCGTCGGCGTGTACACCCTGTGGGTTTTGCTGCCCGCACAATCGCAAGAAGAATACGACGCCATGGCCGCGGCCCGCGCCGCATAATTAAGCGGAGTTAAGTCATTTTCTTTTGAGGGAGTCACTCGTCGCGACCGGCTGCGGCTGCTCCTGGGGCGATTTGATAAACTGAAACAGTCTAACCAGAAGCCGACGTAGCTCAGTTGGTAGAGCAGTCGATTCGTAATCGACAGGTCATCGGTTCAAGTCCGATCGTCGGCTCCACTCTTCAAAAACTCCTGTCGACCGTTTGAAGTCAGTCACGAACCTACTGGCAACCTCTCTTCGGCCTTTCGCAACGAATCCCGAATTAGAGTTGCCTTCGTAAAGTTATGCAAAGATTGTGCGAATCCTGGTTTCTTGCGCAACTCTCGGTTGATAATTCCGTTCATAGGTGTAGATAGAATCGTTTTTGAAAAGGAGATCCCTATGCTCAAACAGTCCCTGCTCATTCTTGCTGCGGCAGGTCTTATTTCGATCGCGGCGTCTTTCGCCGGCGCTCAAGATGCCAACAGCCAGCAATCCCAGCCCATGCAGGAGAACGGTGGACGGCACCACGGTCCGCCCGATCCCGCCAAGCGTACTGCCGAACTGACCAAACAACTCAACCTCACCTCCGATCAGCAGACTAAAGTGCAGGATGCCCTGCAATCGGAGCACTCGCAGATGGAGAGCCTGCACCAGGACAGTTCTCTTTCCCGCGAGGACCGCCATGCCAAGATGATGGACATCCACAAGAGCGCCGACGACCAGATCCGCGGGTTGCTCGACCCCACGCAGCAGAAGAAGTGGGATGAGATGCAAGCCAAGCATGAGCAATGGATGCAGAACCATCATGGCGGTGCGCCGGAAGGCCAGAGCACGCCACCTCAGCAGTAGCTATTTGCAACACGAAAGCCGGTCGATCTCGCGCGGTGATAACTTTCGAGAATCGACCGGCTTTCCACTTCAGCGTCTAACGAGCAAAATCCTCTCGCAGAGTTGAGCGCTCCAGTTTTGCCGTCGAAGCGCACCGCTTCCAAGTTCCCCGTCCTTTCTGATACTGTTTTGGGTCCGTAGCGATGTTGATTCCGGTAGCATTGTGACAGGCGTCACAGTCGCACGTGGATTCGATTCTGTAGGATTCGCATTTGGCTGAAAAGGCGGGAGATGATTCCGCTCGGGGAAGGACGACTGCGTGATTGTTGGAGTTCCTAAGGAAAGCTATCCAGGAGAGCGCCGGGTTGCGCTGGTTCCCACAGTCATTTCGATGCTGGCTAAGGCGGGACTGGAAGTGGTTGTGGAATCGGGCGCGGGCGAGGGATCCGGCTATCCTGATTCGACCTACATCGAGAAGGGCGGAAAAGTTCTGCCCGACCGGTCTGCCGTGTTCGGCGCCGCTGACGTGATTGTGCAGGTGCTCTGCTACGGCTCCAATGACGTGACTGGGAAGGCTGACCTTCCTCTGCTGCGGCGCGATCAAGTGCTGATTGGATTTCTGCGGCCCTTCGGTTCTGCTGAAGTCGTCCAGGAGATCGCCGCTGCCGGGGTCACTGCGTTTTCGGTTGAACTTGTTCCACGCACTACGCGCGCGCAAAGCATGGATGCGCTTTCCTCGATGGGGACGATCTGCGGTTACAAAGCGGTACTGCTGGCGGCGGAAACGTCGATCAGAATTTTTCCTATGATGACGACGGCCGCAGGCACGATCACCCCGGCGCGCGTGTTCGTAATCGGCGCTGGAGTGGCGGGACTGCAGGCCATCTCGACCGCGCGCCGGCTAGGCGCCGTGGCTTCGGCGTACGACATGCGACCCGCCGCGAAAGAGCAGGTACAGAGCCTTGGCGGACGTTTCGTCGAGCTTCCGCTCGAAGCTCAAAACGCCCAGGACGCCCGCGGCTACGGCACGGCCCAGGACGAAACTTTCTACGCCCGGCAGCGCGAACTTCTGACTCGCGTGGTGGCGGAGAGCGATGTGGTGATCTCCGCCGCCGTGATTCCCGGCAAGAAGTCGCCCGTACTGATCACGGCCGATATGGTCAAAGGAATGGCGCCGGGCTCAGTGATTGTTGATCTGGCTTCTGAGCGCGGCGGCAACTGCGAACTTACCCGCACCGGAGAAACGGTGAAAGTCAACGATGTAACGATCATCGGCGCCATCAATCTGGCGAGCAGTGTCCCGTACCATGCAAGCCAGATGTACGCCCGCAATGTGGCCACATTTCTTGCCTACATGGTGAAGGACGGGAAGCTGCAGCTTAACCTGCAGGATGAGATTATCCGCGAGACCTTGGTCACGCACGGCGGTCAAATCGTGAACCCGCGGGTGCGGGAGTTTTTCAAACTGCCGACGGCCAGCCAGTGATTGGGTATCGCCACGGGAAATAAAAGGAGCGATCATGCCAGCAGATTTCATTTCCAATCTTTATGTTTTTATCCTGGCGGGGTTCGTCGGGTTTGGATTGATCAAGGGTGTTTCTCCGCTCCTCCACACGCCATTAATGTCGCTAACCAACGCTCTCGACGCGATCGTGGTGGTGGCGGCCATCATCATCGCGGGACGGCACGAAACCCCGCTGACCACGGCGCTGGGAGCGATCGCGGTTGCGGCATCGTTTAGCAACATGGTGGGCGGATTCCTCATTACCGACCGCATGCTGCGCATGTTCAAATCCCCCAGGTCGAAACAACAATGAGCGCGTCAGAGTTGCAGCAGTATCTCGATTTCGCCTACATTGCCGCGGCCGTCCTGTTTATTCTTTCTCTTAAATTCCTGAGTTCGCCGAAAAGCGCGCACTGGGGTGTTCTCGCCGGAGAAATCGGCGCTGCGCTGGCGGTAGCTGTGACTCTGTTCAACCCCGAGGTGGTGCAGTACAAGTGGGTCCTCATTCCCTTAATCATCGGCGCCGGAGTTGGCGTCCCACTGGGCTTGGTGCATATGACGGCGGTGCCGCAGCGAACCGCTTTGAGCCATGCTTTCGGCGCGCTGTCGGCGGCGATGATTGGCATTGCTGAGTATTACGTGGGCACGGCGCCGGTCACGCGGTTTCAAATGGGCGAGATTGCGCTGGAAGTGATTATCGGGTCGCTCACGTTTACAGGCAGCGTGATCGCCGCCGGAAAGCTGCAGGAAATATTGCCGCAGCGGCCCATTGTCTATCGCGGGCAGAATATCGTTAGCCTTTCAGTTCTCGCAGGAGCCCTCGGGCTGGCGGTTGCACTGGTGGTGAATCCTGCGCATGCGGTGCTGTTTCCAGCGATGGTGATTGTAGCGCTGATTTTCGGCGCGCTCCTGGTCACGCCGATTGGCGGCGCGGACATGCCGACGGTCATCTCGCTGCTGAATTCTTACGCAGGCTTTTCGGCAGCACTGCTGGGATTCGTTCTGAATAGTAAGGTGTTGGTGGTGGCGGGCGCGCTCGACGGATCTTCGGGCTTTGTTCTATCGGTGATCATGTGCAAGGCCATGAACCGTTCATTTGCTAACGTGATGTTCGGAGCGTTTGGCCAGGTGCAGGTGTCGGCAACGGCCGGCAAAGAAGAACGAGTCGTGCGCAGCGCGAGCGCAGAGGACGCCGCGTCGATTCTGGAAGCGGCGAACAGCGTGGTTATCGTGCCCGGCTACGGAATGGCGGTGGCGCAGGCGCAGCATAAGGTGCGCGAACTTTACGATGTGCTCACCAAGAAGGGAGTCAATGTTCGCTTCGCGATCCATCCCGTCGCCGGACGGATGCCTGGGCACATGAACGTGCTGCTGGCCGAGGCCGACATCCCCTACGACCGGCTCATCGAGATGGATGAAATCAACGGCGATTTCCCACAAACTGACGTGGCTCTCGTGATCGGCGCCAACGACGTTACTAATCCGGCTGCTCGCACGGACGCTTCCAGCCCGATCTACGGCATGCCCGTCCTCGATGTCGACAAGGCGCATACGGTGATGGTGATCAAACGCAGCATGAGTCCGGGGTTTGCCGGCATTGATAATCCGCTGTACTACCTTCCGAACACTCTGATGCTCTTCGGCGACGCCAAACAGTTCGTAGGGGCGATTGTGCGTGAGCTTAGCGGCGGGCACTGAATTGGAGTTCGCTCGCTCCTCACCTCATCGGATCCTCGGTTACTTATGTAACCATCCGGTACCAGGTATCCAGTTACCCCGACCGATGGATCATCAATAATAGATGTTCAGTGGGCGGGGTTCGCCCAGGTAGGACCAGTCTCTTCAATCATCTTCAAGAAGGAAGCTACAGCAGGGGTATGTCTACGGGGGCGCAGAAGGCAGTCGATACCGCGCAAGAATCACCGGAAGCTTTAGCGCGCCTCGACGTAAAAGTTCTGGCCATGATCATGGCCCATGCCCCTCTTCCTGAAATTCTGGAAGCCTTGTGCACCCACATCGAGAAGCAACATAGCGGGTTGTTGTGCTCGGTTCTGCTGCTGGATGTCGACGGCAAGACCTTGCGCCACGGTGCCGGGCCTTCTTTGCCCCGGGAATACAGCCAGATTATCGACGGCATCAAGATAGGCCCCAGCGTCGGATCTTGTGGCACTGCCGCCTACAGACGCCAGCCAGTTATCGTCTCCGATATTGCGTCCGACCCTCTATGGGCAGACTACTGCCATCTGGCGCTTCCTCATGGGCTGCGGGCTTGCTGGTCTACGCCGATAGCCTCGCAGGATGGGGCATCCTGGGAACATTTGCCGTGTATTATCGCGAGCTTCGAACGCCGGATGGCGAGCATCTACAAGTCATCGCGCACGCTACTCATCTCGCCGCCGTAGCTCTAGAGTGGGATCGGGCTCAAGCGGAGCTCAAGTCGGCGGAGAGCCGCTATCGCACGCTGGTGGAGCGCCTGCCCGCCGTCACCTACGTCGCCGAACTCGGCCCGTTGGGCCGCTGGCACTATGTGAGCCCTCAGATCGAGTCGATGCTGGGATTCTCAGCCGCGGATTGGCTCTCCGATTCCGCGAACTGGTTCAATCGCATCCATGCCGAGGACCGCGAAACTACCTTGGCGGCCGAAGCGCGCTTTCAGAAAAACCGCGATCTGTATCAGGCGGAATACCGCATGTTCGCTCGCGATGGCCGTGTGCTCTGGTTCCGCGACGAGGCCGTCATGTTGCCCACGGCCGAGGACCAGCCATGCCTCATGCAAGGCGTCATGTATGACATCACTGAGCGGAAACGTCTGGAAGATCAACTGCTTCATTCGCAGAAAATGGAGGCCGTCGGACTTTTGGCTGGAGGCGTCGCTCACGATTTCAACAATCTTCTTATGCTCATTCAGGCTCACAATGAGCGGCTGCGACGGGGGCTTGCTCCGGACGCGCCATCGCAAAAAGAATACTTGGGCATTGAACATGCGGTGACTCGGGCGGCAAGCCTTACAGGCCGTTTGCTGGCCTTCAGCCGGAAGCAGGTCCTGCAGCCCAAAGTCATGGACCTGAATGAAGTCCTGGCGGAAGTGGCGAAGATGTTGGAGCGCCTGATAGAAAAAAACATTGCCTTGCATGTAGTGCCGGCTGCGCAGCTTTGGCCGGTCAAGGCTGATCCAGGCCAAATGGAGCAGCTGATCATGAACCTTGCGGTCAACGCTCGGGACGCGATGCCGCAGGGAGGACAGTTGGTCATTGAAACAAGGAACGCGGAAATAGGCCACGACCATCCGCGGCTTCGCGATGGCGTGCTACCGGGCCGCTACGTAACGCTGATGGTCAGCGATACCGGCGTGGGGATGGATAGTGAAACCCAAGCCCACATGTTCGAGCCCTTTTTCACTACCAAAGAACCGGGGAAAGGCACCGGGTTGGGACTGCCCATTGTTTATGGAGTGGTCAAGCAGACTGGCGGTTGGACCCATGTCGATAGCCAGCCGGGAAAAGGCACGACGTTCGAAATCTATCTTCCTTCGGTAGAAGAGGCATGGGCGGAAGAAGCGCAGACCAGGACAGCGCTACAAGTTTCCCAGGTGCGTGAAAATCTCGCCGCCGCTCCCAGGGGTACCGAGACCGTTCTTCTAGTGGAAGATGAGGCCGGTATTCGCGAGTTGGCTTGTGAATTTCTTCAACGCCAAGGCTACAAGGTGATGCACGGCGTGGATGGTAACGAGGCTCTGCGAATAGCGGAGGGACACGAAGACCTGATCCACCTTCTGGTGACCGATATGGCCATGCCCAACGTTGGAGGTAAAGAGTTGGCGGACCGGCTGAGGAAAGTGCGTCCGCAAATCAAAGTTCTGTTCATGTCAGGTTATCCGGACCACGAAGCTTTAGGCGGCGCGGAGGTCGGCGTGAAAGACGCAGTCCTGCAGAAGCCTTTTTCCCTCGACACGCTGGCGCAAAAGGTGCGGACACTGCTCGACCAGAGCTAAGTCGCGAACTCAGTGCAGCATGGTATTCTAGTTAAGATCAGCTGCGTACCGTCTTGGCGGAAATTCCCCGCAGTCCTAAGAAGAGTTACTAACCAATCATGCTTTCAGTCAGTAATGTTTCCATGCGCTACGGCGCCAAAATACTGTTTGACGAAGTCTCCACGGCGTTTACACCGGGCAAGCGCTATGGCCTGACCGGGCCCAATGGCTCGGGCAAGTCGACGTTTATGAAGCTGCTCAGCGGCGAACTGGAGCCGCAAAAGGGAACTGTCGTGCGTCCGCGGAAGCTCGGGGTTTTGAGCCAGGACCAGTTTGCCTTCGACGCCTACACCGCGATCGATACGGTCATCATGGGGAACAAGCGCCTGTGGGCGGCCATGCAGGAGCGCGACGCGATTTACTCCAAACCCGATATGACCGACGAAGACGGCATGAAGCTCGGCGAACTGGAAGGCATTGTCGGCGAAGAAGACGGCTACACCGCGGAGAGTGACGCCGCGATTTTGCTTCAAGGGTTGGATATTCCCGACGACGCGCATTCCCGGAAGATGAGCGAACTGCAGGGCGGGCAGAAAGTGCGCGTGCTGCTGGCGCAGGCCTTGTTCGGGCATCCGCAGGCGTTGCTGCTGGATGAGCCCACGAACAATCTAGACTTGGACTCGATTCACTGGCTGCAGGGATTTCTGAATGCCTACGAGGGGGTAGTGATCGCCATCTCCCACGATCGTCACTTTCTCAACAGTATTTGTACGCACATCGCGGACATCGACTACGAGACCATCATCACATACACCGGATCGTACGACGAGATGGTGTTGGCGAAGACGCAAGTGCGCTCGCAGATTGAATCGCAGAACGCGCAGCGGGAAAAGAAGATTTCGCAGTTGAATGAGTTCATTGCGCGGTTCTCCGCTGGCACTCGGTCGAGCCAGGTGCAGTCGCGGCGCAAGGAAGTGGAGCGGCTTCAGGTTACGGAACTTGCGAAGTCAAATATTCAGCGGCCTTATATCAAGTTCGAGCAGAAGAGGCCTTCGGGCAAGCACATTCTGGAAGTCGAGCACCTAGGCAAGGCCTACGGTGACAAGCAGGTGATTCGCGACTTCACGGCCAGCATTACGCGCGGAGAGAGAATTGCATTGATGGGGCGCAACGGGGCAGGGAAGACCACGCTGGTGAACGCGCTGCTGGCGAATTCGCCGACTACGCCCGAAGCGGAGTTGCGTAAGACCAGCGGCTACGATGGGCCGTTCGTCGATTCCGGCAAAGTGATCTGGGGACACGAGGCTTCGATTGGATATTTCGCCCAGGACCACCGCAGCTTGATCGAAGGCGGCACGACGGTGCTGGAGTGGCTGCATCAGTGGAATCCGGCGGCGGTGAGCGAAGAAATTCGCGGCTTGCTGGGGCAGATGCTGTTTGCCCGCGACGAAGCCACAAAATCGACCAGCGTACTTTCCGGCGGCGAGGCGGCACGGCTGCTCTTCTGCAAGCTGATGCTGCAGAAGCCAAATGTGCTTGTGCTCGATGAACCCACGAACCACCTGGATCTGGAAGCCATTAACGCGCTGAACATCTCCCTGCAGCGCTATCAGGGGACAGTGTTCCTGGTGTCGCACGATCACGACTTGATCGACGAGGTCGCGACTCGCATCTGGCACTTCGAGAGCGATCACAAGATCACCGACTTCAAGGGGACTTACGAGGAATATCAGGCAGCGGTGGTGGTGTAGGGCGAAAAGCAGGCTCCTCACCCGGCCTTCGGCCGCTGGTCGGAATGACAATCTGTATTAAGGACTATGTGGGACGCCGCTCTTGGCTGTCCGTCGAGCGATGCTCGACTGCACCATTCCCGTTGCATGTAAATCAACCAGGTTCTCTTCAGATTTCCACAAGCGTTTGCTGTTGCGTTTACCGCCGCAAGTTACAGATAATGGCGGCGTAACCTTCCTGCGCGGTTCCGGCGGAAGAGTTACATCAAAGTCGTGTACAGTCGAGCCGATTTACTTAGGATTCTTCATCTCACGCCGCGCCAGTTGACCAACTGGGAGCGCGCGGAGCTGATTGCTGCCGCTACCACCTATTCTTTTTCCGACTTGCTGAAAGTCAAGAAGGTTCGCGACCTGTGCGCCATGCGGGTACGGCCCGCGGTGATCCGGCAATCGCTTGAGGCCATGCAGAAGCAGGCGTCGGGCATGGGAAATCCTCTGCTCGAGGCTGGCGCTTCGTCCACTAACAAGCATCGCGTGGCATTCCGGCACGAGGGCAGGCTGCTCGAACCGATCGCGGGACAGTTTGTGATGGACTTTGCAACTCGGGAAAAAGTTGTAACCAGCACGCCGATTCCCACTCCGGACTCCAGTCCGCTGGAGAACGATGCCGCTGTCTGGTTCGCGCGCGGGATCGCATTAGAAGAAGATCCGACGACCCAGACTGAAGCGCTCGCCGCCTACCAGAAAGTGCTCGAGTTCGAATCGAGCCACGCGGCCGCGCACATCAATCTCGGCACACTCTATTACAACCGCCAGGATTTCTCCCTCGCGGAAAAGCACTATCGCGCTGCCCTGCAGGCCGATCCTCGCTACGCTCTGGCTTATTTCGACTTGGGCAACGTTCTCGACGAGACGGGGCGCGTGCAAGAGGCTATCCAGACCTACAAGATGGCGATTCAGCTCGCTCCCACCTACGCCGACGCGCATTACAACCTGGCGCTCGCCTACGAAAAGACTCGCGAGCCGCGAAAGGCGCTGAAACACTGGCAGGCTTATATCAAGCTCGATACTACCGGCCCGTGGTCCGTGCACGCCCGCAATCAGATTCAGCGGATTCTGCAGGCCGATACGCTGAAGCTGGTACATTCTCGCCGCAGCTGAGCGTCGCGCCTCTTCCAACCATTCCAAGAGTGCTAAAATCCACAGTTTGCTATTTCTTCATTTGAAGGTATCCGTATGCCCGAGACGACCCTGCAAGCTCCAGTGCCCACGCCGCTGACCACTCTCACAGACGACGAAATCCTCTTCCGCGACAACATCCGCCAATTTGGCGACGAAAGACTCCGTCCTCTGGTGAAGGAGATGGACGAGAAAGGCGTGTTCGACAAAACTCTGATCCACGAATTCTTCCAGCTCGGCTTGATGGGGATCGAAATCCCCGAGCAGTACGGTGGAGGCGGCGCCAAGTTCTTCGAAGCGATCCTGGCGGTGGAGGAACTGTCGCGGGTCGATGCATCTGCCGGCGTGGTGGTCGACGTACAAAACACGCTAGTCAACAATGCCTTGCTGCGATGGGGTAATGCTGAGCAGAAGAAGCGCTATCTGCCGAAGATGGCATCCGAGACAGTCGGTGCCTACGCGTTGAGCGAGGCTGGTTCCGGCTCTGACGCTTTTGCCCTTCAGACCCGCGCCGAACTCAAAGGCAGCGATTACGTTCTTAACGGACGCAAGCTGTGGATCACCAACAGCAAAGAGGCGGCCCTGTTCGTCCTGTTCGCCACGATCGATCCTGCCGCGGGTTACAAAGGCATCACGGCTTTCTTAATAGAAAAAAACTTCCCGGGATTCAGCGTGGGTAAGAAAGAAGACAAGCTGGGCATTCGGGCTTCTTCGACTTGCGAACTGATTCTCGAAGACTGCCGCGTGCCCAAAGAAAACGTGTTGGGCGAAACCGGCAAAGGTTACAAGATTGCGATCGAAACTCTAAACGAGGGCCGCATCGGCATTGGCGCGCAGATGATCGGTTTGGCCCGCGGGGCCTGGGAGTTTGCCGCGAAGTATACGCTGGAGCGCAAGGCATTCGGGAAGGCCATTGCGGAGTTTCAGGGCATCCAGTTTCAGATTGCGCAAATGGCGACCGAGATTGAAGCCGCGCGCCTCATGGTCTACAACGCGGCCCGCATGAAGGATGCCGGCGTGAACTTCGTGAAGGAAGCCGCCATGACCAAGCTCTTCGCCTCGCAAGTAGCCGAGCGCGTGACTTCGCTGGCCATCGAAATCTACGGTGGTTACGGTTTCACCAAGGATTATCCCGTCGAGAAATTCTGGCGCGATGCCAAGATCGGCAAGATCTACGAAGGCACATCGAACATGCAGCTGGCGACCATCGCCAAGCTTTTGTTGGCTCGAAAATAAGAGCGGCAGCCGTGCTCACCGTGGGGCTATCTCGCTTGGAAACCCGCCCCTGGCGCTCGTTTCCGAGCCGGCGGTTTCATTCGGCAACGGTTACCCTGCTCATTATATGCATCGAATTGCACTTCGCACCCCCATCCTCTAACGGGGAAATCAGTCTAAATCAAGTGGATTCAATATCTTCCGGCAGCTCGCTCCATTGGCTGACAAGCTGCAATCTCCTCTGTGCCTGCCTTTGTAGGCCGGCCGGGGTGCTACTTGACTACTTTGTTCGGTTCCACAGCGGTGATGCCGATCACAGTTCCGAACGCGGCTCCAAAAAAGAAACGAACTCTTGTGCCGTTGCTCACCGTGGTCTTTCTTTTTTCCTACGGTCTGATGACCATGCTGATCGTCGAACAAGGCTCGGTCATTCAATCGCAGCGCAATCTCATCAAAATCTTGATGACCGACAGCGCAGAACTGTGGACCATGAAAGGCAAGGCCATCGCTGATCAGCAAACGGCCCGGACGAAAGCTCAGACCCACGCGCCTGCTTCCTCGGTTCAAACTCCGTCTACCCAGACGCCGTCGACCCAGGTAGCACCGCAGCTCCGTTCCCAAGTCCATACCGGCAGGATCGGGAAGGCTCAGCCCCAGCATCCACCCGTACCCGCTGCGGATTTGATCGATCAGCGTCGCGCTTTGCGAACGATTTAGTGCCCAGGTAAGAAGTAGAGTGTCCCGGAAGCGTTTTGGAAGATTTGGCAACGATGAAGGTTCTGACCCTAGCCTTGATGTTTAGTCTCGCTGTTGCCAATCCGACGCCGCCCGTGCGCCGCCCATCCGGCCACCTGGAGCAACATTCCAAGGGCGGACGCTGGTACTTCGCCGCCAATGGCCACGCAGTGTACTGCTACGGACCGGTGATGACCCTGCCTCAGGCAAATGGCGACCTGCAAAAAGTCGCGACCTTCTGCCGCGACGGCAAAACAGTTGTGCCGCTGAAAGACTAGCTTTTCTCCGCAAACCGCTTCGATGCGGAGCACACCGAGATCGCCGAGAAAACCAGCCCGGCGGTCTTTGTGTTTGCGCCAGTGTTTGTCACTCTCCGGACAATCCCCAGTGCGCCTAGTAAACTGATGTTTCATGCCTGAACTTCCCGAGGTTGAAACTATCGCCCGCGGACTTGCCCAGCGCGTCACCGGCGATGTGATCGAATCAGTCTGGCTCGGCCAGAAGCCGGAGCCGCTGAAGTCTCCGGCGCGGGAAATCGCTGCAGCGCTTGAGCACAGCCGCATCTCAACCGTGCGGCGCATGGGAAAGCATATCGTCTTCGACCTCGAGCCCAACAGCGTCCGTCGAAAAAAGAGCTGCTCCACTCAAGCCCAGTGGATCGTCCACCTGGGCATGACCGGACGCCTGCAGGTCTGTGAGGCGCAGGCGGAAATTCTTAAGCACACGCACGCGATTCTGAAACTCAAGTCAGGCAGGGAACTGCGCTTTGTCGATCCCCGGCGCTTTGGACGCTTGAGCGTGGCCCGTGCAGGCGACTTCGATGCGGGCGGTATCGAGCCGCTCGAAGCCGATCTCGATCATTTTCTCGCCTTATTTCGTGGCCGAAAGACGCCGATTAAGAGCGCCTTGCTGAATCAGAAACTGCTGCGCGGCGTGGGCAACATTTATGCCGATGAGTCTCTGTTCCGCGCCGGAATTCGCCCCCGCCGCCGAGCCTCGACCATCACCCGGGACCAACTGGCGAAACTGCTCACGTCAGTAAAAGAGGTTCTTCGGGAGGCGATTGCTCTCGGCGGTTCCTCCATCTCTGATTATGTAGACGCCGACGGCGAAGAAGGTTTCTTCCAATTGCAGCACCGCGTCTACGGGCGCGAAGGCGAGCCTTGCCTGGTCTGCAAAACGCCCGTTAAACGTGTCGTCATCGCCGGCCGCAGCAGCCACTACTGCCCGAAGTGCCAGAAGTGACAGCGAAGCTTCAATCATCAATCATCAGTCGACAATCGCAATCGACAATCGCAATCAACAGTCGTCAATCAACGATGAGCGCGCATCGCCGCAGTTCTGGTAACCTTTCCCTCCATGCCTGATTTCTCCATCGGAGTCGACCTCGGCGGCACCAACCTGCGCATCGCCGCCGTGAGCAGCCAGGGAGAGCTGCTCGAAAAAGTTACACTCGGCACCAAACTCGCTCTGGGCCGCGACCACGTCATCGACGAAATGTGCAGCGCCATTCAACGTCTATCCACCAAATACAAAGCGACAGGAGAGTTCCTCGGCGCTGGCATTGGCGTCCCCGGCCTTATTGACCTGCAAACCGGAATGATGCGCAAGGCGGCCAACCTCCCGGGCTGGGAAGGCTATCCGGCACGCGCGGAAATCGAGCGCCGTCTGGGCCTTCCAATAAACGGAGCGCGCGTGGTCCTTGAAAACGACGCCCGCGTTGCTGCTCTCGGTGAACAGTGGCTGGGCGCAGCCCGCGGCGTCGAGAACGTGGCGGTGCTCACTCTGGGAACCGGCATCGGCGGCGGCATCGTTCTCGGAGGAAAAATCTGGCACGGGATGAACGGCATGGCCGGCGAGTTCGGACATGTCACCGTCGAACCAGAAGGCTATCCTTGTGGCTGCGGCAATCGGGGATGCGCTGAGCGGTATGCTTCAGCCAGCGCCCTGGTTCGCATGGCTCGGGAAGCGGTCGCGAGCGGTCAGGCGCCGTCTCTGGCCAAGGCCGCATCAGCGGATGCAGAGTTCGGCGCGAGGTCGATCTACAACCTCGCAATCCAGGGGGATGAGCCTGCCCGCCGCATCTTCCAAAATTTTGGACGCTACCTTGGCATCCTCCTCGCCGACTTGGTGAACGTTTTGAATCTCGAGATGTACGTCATCGGCGGAGGCGCGTCGAGTGCGTGGGATGCTTTCGCCCCTACGATGTTCGAAGAGCTGCGTCAGCGTTCGATCGTCTATGCGGCAACAGCCCCGAGCGATCCGTTGGGCAGTGATCCTTCAGGGAAAAACGACGACGTATCGGCGCAGAAACGAGAAACCATCGAACGAAAAACCATAATCACTCGCGCCATACTGGGAAGCGATGCGGGATTGTACGGAGCTGCGCGAATCTCGATGCTGGCCGGTTAGTGCGTCGCAGCCTGGCCAAGCCGGCGGGCGGCCTGCAATAAAACGCGGTTCTGCTCCGGCGTTCCGATGGTCACGCGAATACAATTCGGCGCTCCCCAATGCCCCAGTGGACGCACTGCCACGCCTTCATCCTGCAAACGATTGGCGACCGGCGCGGCCGCTTCTCCGAGATCGCAGAACAGAAAATTTGCTGTAGTTGGTATTACGCGATAGCCAAGCTCCGACAGTCCCTGACTGACCACGCCTGACTGCTGCGCGTTGTTCTCGACTACGCGCTGAATGTGGAGGTAGTCGTCGAGCGCCGCAGCCGCTGCTGCCTGCGCTACCGACGACACGGAAAACGTATTGCGCATGCGCGCGCAATACCCCAGCAATTCCGCAGGGCCCAAACCGTAGCCGACACGCAGTCCGGCGAGTCCGTGAGCTTTTGAAAACGTTCGCAGCACCACCACGCTCGCCCCTTGGCGAACATAGTCCAGCGAGTTCGAATACTTGATCTTCCGGAGCGTCGCGAAATGCAGGGCGAATTCGTAGTAAGCCTCATCCAGAACCGCGACTACATGCCCGGGAAGCCGCGCCAGAAATTGCTCTACCGCACCGGCCTCGACCATCGTCCCCGTGGGATTGTTTGGGTTCGCCAGGAACACAATGCGGGTGTTCGAATCGATCGCGGCGAGAATTGCTTTCAGATCGAAGCTGTCGTCGCGCATGGGCGCCTCGACCAGATGCCCGCCTGCCGCCTGCACCGCCATCGAGTAAACAATGAATGAGCGTTCACTGGTCACCGCATTCAGCCCGGGCGCGAGCAGAGTTTGGCAGAGCAGGCTCAACATGCCGGTCGAGCCCGCAGTCACCAGCACCTGCTCCGGCGGCAGGCCGTGGTGCGCGGCCAGCTTCAGGCGCAGGGAACTGCAATCGTCGTCAGGATACGTGTTCGCTGTGCTCAGCGCGTTCTTCATGGCTTCGAGAGCTCGCGCCGAGGGTCCATAAGGATTTTCGTTGGAATCGAGTCTGATCAGCCGCGACCGGCGCTCCAGCATGGCCGGTGTCGCGCCGCGAAGGGCAGCTGATCCCATGTTGCGGGCCGGCTTGGAGACGATATCAAAAAAACGGCTCATACTTCGCCGCTCATCATGACACGGAAGTCTTCGTCGCCGCTACGGGTTTATTGCAGATCGTGCGCAGGCGATCGACTTCCTGCAAGGTCAGGGCGCGGAATTGCCCAGGTGGAACGTCGAGGGTGAGCGGTCCGTAGCGGACGCGCTTAATTTTCTCCACGTGGTGTCCGATCTTTTCGAACATGCGTCGGATCTCTCGATTGCGGCCTTCGATTAAAGTGACTTCGTACCAGGGATTCGTGGCTTCTTTAATCAGGCGAATTGCCGCCGGCGCGGTCCGCACGCGGCGGCCATCTTCGGTGGCAATCGAAACGCCAGCACGCAGTTTCTCCAGCGCTTCGTTGCTCGGAGTGCCCGCTACCTTCACCACGTATGTCTTCGGCACCTGCGACGCGGCTTTCATCAACTTGTTCGCCAGCGCGCCATCATTCGTCAAGAGCAGCAGGCCTTCGCTCGCGTAGTCGAGCCTCCCCACCGGATACACGCGCTTTTTCACGCCGCGAATCAGCTGCATCACCGTCGGGCGGTTTTCCGGATCGCTTACGGTTGTGACATAGCCTTTCGGTTTGTTCAGCAGCAAATAGATATGCTGTTGCGCACCTTGCAGCAACTTGCCATCCACGCGAATGTGATCGGTCTCCGGGTCTGCTTTGCTTCCCAGTTCTGTCACCACCGTTCCGTTCACCTTCACGTGGCCGGCGCTGATCAGATCCTCGGCCTTGCGCCGGGACGCAATGCCAGCAGCAGCAATGATTTTTTGCAGGCGTTCAGCAGGCATGTATGAGGAACTATTCTTTCTGAGCGGCGGACTCTGCGATTTCTTCCGCCTGAGGAGAATCCGTCTCTCGCGCTTCCGCCGCGTCTTCCGCCGAAATCAACTCTCCCTGAAACGATTCGGCCACCAGCTTCTCGAACTCTTCCATGCTCGGCAGTTCGTTGACGTCCTTCAATCCGAAACGCATCAGGAATTCTTTGGTCGTCTTGTAGAGAATGGGACGCCCAATCACTTGCTTGCGGCCCGCGGTGGTGATCAGTTTGCGGTCAAGCAGGGTAGCAATCACGCCTCCTGAATCCACGCCACGAATTTCGTTGATCTCCGGTACCGTGGCCGGCTGCTTATAAGCGATCACAGCCAGCGTTTCCAGGGCCGGCAGCGACAGTCGCACCGGCGGCTTCAAGCTCTTGGCAAAGCTGCGCACCATTTCGTGCTGCTCGGGCTTGGTCGACATGCGATAGCCGCCCGCCACCTGACGAATCTCGATGCCGTGCCCGGGCCCGCCGTAGTCGGCAACCAGTTCTTCCAGGACCGCCCGAACTCGCGACTTCACCTCAGCATCGTCGGCCGCGCCTTCGGCAATTGCAGATTCTCTGACGAGTTGGACCATCTGCTCGACAGTGATCGGCGTCTCTGCCGCATAAATAATGGCTTCGAGTTGAGCTCTTAAACCCATAAGTGGCCAGTGGTCAGTGCCCAGTGGTCAGCAACCCTGTGGTCTTAAACTGGCCACTGATCACTGGACACTGACCACTGTTCTTCTACCTCCAATCATCGCGCACTGCGGCCTGCTCGTTCATGATTGCGTCGAACCCAACATGTTTGCGAACTGCAATCTCGCCGAACATCTGATCCTGACGCACCTGAATCGCCTGCAGCCGCACCATCTCGAGCAACGCCAGAAACATGCACACCAGCGCCTGCCGCGAAGGCACGCGCATCAGAAGCTGCTTCAGCCGGATGGGCCGCGATTCCAGCTCCAGCCGCCGCCGCAGATAGTCAATCATCCGGCCCACCGTGACCGTTTCCTCGTCCACGTTGATTACCGGCCGCGTGCGCACCCGCTCCAGGATTTGCTGGAAGGTCTTCACCAGATCGATCACATCCGCAGCCATCTCGGGCTCAGTGCCTTCTGCGTCGACGAACTCTTTCAGCGACGGGTTGCTCAGCACCGCATCTTCGATCTGCTGCTTTTGCAAAAGCATCTGTGCCGCTGACTTGAACTTTTCGTGTTCCAGCAGGCGGTTCACCAGCTCGGTGCGCGGATCTTCCAACTCTTCTGCTTTTGCCGACGGATCGCGCGGCAGCAGCATCTTCGACTTGATGTGAATCAGCACCGCTGCCATGTATATAAAGTCGGCCGCGACATTCACATCCAGCTCGCGAATCTTCTCCACGTAAGCCAGATACTGCGCCGTGATGCGGGCGATGGGAATGTCGTAGATGTCGATATCTTGCTTGCGAATCAGATCAAGGAGCAAGTCTAGTGGTCCTTCGTAAACATCGCTCACCGAGACCGCAAACGGAGAATCACTTTCTTCTTTATTTACTGCTCGCGAATCTGATTGTTTAACCGACGCCGAGTGCCGATCAGCAACGAGCACATGCGAGACGGACTCCGGCGCGCTGTCCGCGGACGTAATAATTCCGTGCTCCACTCTGCTTTCCATCTTTACCCTGCCTAAATCCTACTTCGCATCATCCGCCGCCAGCGGCTCATACGCAAGTGACATTCCCATGGCGTCGCGCACCCCGTTCATAGTCTCGGCGGCAACCTTGCGTGCACGTTCGCTGCCAGCTTCCAGAATATCCCAAGCCAGCCGCGGATTCTCCTCAAATTTCTTGCGCCGCTCCTGCATCGGATTCAGCAATCGCACCAGCCCATCCGCTGCCCAGCCCTTGCACTCGATGCAGCCAATGCCGGCCGAGCGGCACCCGACATTCACTTTGTCCATGGTGGCACGATCGCTGAAAATCTTGTGCAGATCGCCCACCGGGCACACATCGGGATTCCCTGGGTCCGATCGCCTTACGCGCGCCGGATCGGTCACCATCGTCTTCAACTTCTGCCGCACCACGGGCTCAGGGTCAGTGAGCAGGATGGTGTTGCCATACGACTTCGACATCTTGCGCCCGTCGGTGCCCGGCAGCTTGGGCGCCGGCGTGAGCTGGGACTGCGGCTCGGGAAACACATCTCCGCGCTTTCCGTAAAATCCGTTAAACCGCCGCGCAATCTCCCGCGTGAGTTCCACGTGCGCGACTTGATCTTCGCCGACGGGAACGACATTCGCCTTGTACATCAAAATATCCGCTGCCTGCAGCACGGGATAGCCCAGAAAGCCATACGTCCCCAGATCTTTGTCCCGGATATTTTCCCGCTGTTCCTTATAGGTGGGAACCCGCTCCAGCCAGCCCAGGGGCGTGATCATCGAAAGCAGCAAGTGCAGCTCTGCGTGCGCGGGAACATGCGACTGAATGAACAGCACGGACTTCTCCGGATCGAGCCCCGCCGCCAGCCAGTCGAGCGCGACTTCCAGCGAATTCTCTTTCACGCGGGAGGTGTCAGCATAGTCGGTGGTGAGTGCATGCCAGTCGACCACGCAGAAGAAACATTGATACTGATCCTGCATGCGTACCCAGTTTTCGAGCGCGCCCACGTAGTTTCCCAGGTGCAGTTTGCCGGTCGGGCGCATGCCGCTGAGCACGCGCTTCCGCAAGTTGGTCGAAGGTGTCATCAGTTTTTCAACGAGTCGCAGAAGTAGAAATAAAGAGGCACAACGGCGCCACAACGCCCAAATTCACAGCTTGCAGCATCATGCGAGGGTACATCGATACTATCACGCAGCCTGCGGATTTCGGAGTGAAAGCACAACTCCCGCTCTCGCGATGCTTTATAATTCGCGCTCCACTCCGAGTTGCCCGATCGAACTCGTCGGCATGTCAAATCTAGCCCGCAAACTCCGCCTCACCGACTACTTCACACTGGCCTGGGGCTCCATGGTCGGTGTCGGCTGGCTGGTGGTTATGGACGACTGGCTTCTGCGTGGCGGTTCGCTCGGCGCAGTGCTGGGCTTCGCCATCGGCGGTGCGCTCCTGTTCCCGATCGGCTGGGTTTATGGCAGGCTCGTGGCCGCCATGCCCGATGCCGCAGGCGAAATCGCCTACACCGCGGCAGCTTTCTCGCGGCAGGTCAGTTTCTCCACAGGATGGATAATGATGCTCGCCTACTTCATTGTCTGCCCATGGGAAGCTGTAGCCGTCGGCCGCATCGCCGGTTACATTATTCCGTCGCTCGACTCGATCGAAATCTACCGCATCGCCGGGCGCCCGATTTATCTTCCCCACCTGATCGTCGGTCTCGGCCTCACAGCGTTGCTCACCACGCTGAACTATCGCGGCGTCCGCCTCAGCGCTACCTTCCAGAACTGGACGTCGTTCGGCACCCTCGCCTTGTTTATCGTTTTTGTCTCGGTCGGCGCAAGCCAGGGTTCGCTACATCACCTGCCTCCGCTCTTCACTCACACGCCGCTCGTTTCCGTCCTGCTGGTGTTGCAGATCGTCCCGTACTTCATGACCGGATTCGAATCCGTAAGCAAGGCCGCCGAAGAATCCACGCCCGAATTTCGCGGGCGGGGATTTCTCCAAGCCATCTGGATGGCCATTCTGGTTGGCATTCTTTTCTACACAGTCATCATCGCCGCAGTAGCGTTCGTCGCTCCCTGGCATGAATTGACCTACGAGAAGTTCATGACCGCAGTAGCTTTCCAGCGCGCCGTCGGCTCGCGCTGGATCGTCAACATAATCCTGGCAGCGGCGCTGCTCTCCTTGTTCAAGTGTTTCAATGGGAATTTCATAGCCGCTAGCCGCCTGTTGTTTGCCCTGGGACGCCGCGGCCTCGTCGATCCCCGAGCCGGCCAGATCCATCCCGAACATCAAACGCCGTCAATTGCGGTTCTCTGCATCGGACTGATCACCGCCGCATGTATGCTCCTGGGTGATGCGATTCTCGTGCCCATCACCGAGGTCGGCTCAGTCGCCTGCGCCATCGGATGGGCCGCCACCTGCGCTGCCTACCTCTCTATGGGGCTCTCAGGAAAACTGCCCGGCCGCTCGATTCTATTGCCAGTCGAATGGGCAGTCGCCGGATTCGGATTACTCGTAGCCATCGCGATGATCCTGATGAAGATCGTTCCCGCAATCCCCGGCCATTTCACCGTGTACGAATGGCTAGCGTTGGGAATTTGGATTCTTCTTGGCGCGATCGCAAGGCGTCGCGCGCACTCAGTTTCGTAGAACCAGTTTCGCAAAAAAGGAAAACCGATGAAGCTTCATCCCGCGAATCTTCTAGCCGTGATCGCTCTATCGCTCGCCACATCGCCGTCATTGCCCGCGCAGTCCCCAACCGCCTTCGACTCGGTCATCACCAACGGCCACATTATCGACGGCACCGGTTCGCCCTGGTATTCCGGCGATGTCGGCATCCGCGACGGAAAAGTTGCCGCCATCGGCAACCTCGCAACCGCGCCCCGCAAGCGCACCATCGATGCTGCCGGCAAAGTTGTCGCTCCTGGTTTTATTGACATGCTCGGGCAATCCGAGCTATCCATTCTCGTTGAACCGCGCCTGCCTTCGAAAATCTATCAGGGCATTACGACGGAAATTACAGGCGAAGGTAGCTCCATCGCCCCGCTCAACGACGCCATCATTCAGCTTGATCGAGCCGATTACGACCATTACAAAATCACTCCCGACTGGCGAACCTTCCGCCAGTATTTTGCGCGCCTCGAAAAGCAGGGCATGGGAATCAATCTGGCCAGCTACGTCGGCGCCACCCAAGTCCGCCGCATGGTGCTCGGCGATGATGACAAACAACCCACGCCTGAACAACTCGAGCAGATGAAAGCGCTGGTGCGCCAAGCCATGATAGACGGCGCGGTCGGCGTTTCAACTGCACTCGAATACGCGCCCGCTCCCTATGCGAAAACTGAAGAGTTAATCGCGCTCGCCGCTGAAGGCGGGAGGTTCGCCGGCATCTATTCCACGCACATGCGCAACGAAAGCGATTCTGTGCTTGAGTCCATCGACGAAGCACTGCGCATTGGCCGCGAAGCCCACGTGCCCGTGGAAATCTGGCACATAAAAGTCGCCGGGAAAAACAACTGGGGACGCATGCCAGAAGTTGTCGCCAAGATCAACGCCGCTCGCGCCGCCGGCGCCGACGTTACCGCCGACACTTACGCCTACACCGCCTGGTTCAACTCCTTTTCGGCGTTCATTCCGCCGTGGGCGCACGACGGCGGCGACGCAAAGATGGTTGAGCGCCTGAAGGACCCTGCCACTCGCGAACGCATCCGCAAAGACATGCTCACATCTTCCAAAGAATGGGATAACGAATGGCAGGAAATCCCCGGACCCGATGCCATCATGATCGGCGTAGTGCAGAATCCCAAGCTTCTTCCCCTGCAAGGCAAGCGCCTCTCAGAGATTGCGAAACTCTGGAACAAAGATCCAATGGATGCCCTGTTCGATTTCCTCATCGAAGATCCCGACTCCGACGTGGCCGTCTTCGGCATGTCGCAGCCCGACGTTATACTCGCGCTGCAGCAGCCCTGGGTGGCTATCGACAACGATTCTTCCGGAACTTCACCGGAAGGCATTCTGGGACAGGAGCATCCGCATCCCCGCGCTTACGGAACGTTTCCCCGCATCCTACGCAAGTACGTCCGCGAAGAAAAGGCATTGACACTCGAAGACGCCATCCGCAAATTCTCCGCCTTGCCGGCTCAACGCATGCGACTCACCGATCGCGGTGTCCTCAAGGCTGGCATGTGGGCCGATCTTGTCATCTTCGATCCGGCGACCGTGCGCGATTTGGCAACGTTCGATAATCCAAATCAGCTTTCCGAGGGGATGGAGTATGTTCTGGTGAACGGCGTGCCCGTCATCGACCGATGGAAAATGACAGGAGCATTGCCGGGGAAAGTTCTGCGCGGCGCAGGATACGTGCCTTAACGAGAGTGGAACAAGCCTACGGCTTCAGCCGCGCCTGCGTCACGGGGCTAGTCAGCGCGACCTTCGGTTCCGCTACGGTGCCCGAGATGCTATACACGAGCGAACTTGCTGGCTTCGAATCAGTGCCTCGCGCCAGCTTCAGGTCCAACATTTGCCCCAACGAAGCGGTGCCACTCAGCTCATAAACTCCGGCAGTAGAAACCAAGTTGCCCTTCTCGATCTCGATTTGCCCGTCCCGCAGCCGCGCGCGCGCCTGCCAACGTGTCACGCGCAGAGGCCCATCGTCAGTCACCAGAGAGATGTGCGGCAAGACGCCGTCCCGCACGTTGAACTGCAGTTCACCTTCGGCCGATTCCCAGAATGCAGTCGAATCCTTGCCCGACGCTGTAATCTGATAAGTCCCTTCCGCGGTTCCCGAAATCCACGCGTCGTGCATCGCGGTCGCTAACTGCACCAGCGAAATTCCCGTCAGAGTTCCGCTCCCGATGTAGACCGGAGACGCGGTCGTAAAATCCACCTGCCAATCGCCGCGATGCTTGCCGCCCAGGAGATCGCCACGCAGGTCCGAAACTTTCAGCCTTCCGCGTTCCAAGTCAAGCGACGCGGAAACCCGGTCCGCAACCAGGTTGTGAATCCGGAAACGTCCGACGCTTAATTTCCCAGATGCGCGCAGGTTCTCAAGAACGGTCGGTGTCTTGGACTCCTCTGACGTAAGCATCTGGTACCACCGACGGTGGTTCGGCTTCGAACCCAACCACTTCGACAGTTCAGTCAGCCCAACCTCTTCGCTATTCAAATTGAAACGCACCAGGCATGCGCCGGGGATTCCGCAACCGCGCGGCAAAGTCACCGACCCCGTCCACCGCGCATCCCCAGCCTGTGCGATCAACTTCTCGACGCGCGTTTCATCGGATAATAGCTGTAAGTCTGCTGAGGAGACTTCAATTGGACCATTTAGTCCTCGCACCGCGGTGCGCACATTGCGCAGTTGCACCGTCCCGGTCACTTGCGGCGCAGAAAAGCCGGATGAACTCCCAGAAATGTTCCCCGCCCACGATCCGGCGATCTGCAACTTCATCTCAGCCGCGCCCTCGACATTGGCGTTCACCGCCGGCAAACCCAGCAGGCTGGCCAGACGCAAGGTTCGCGACACGTCTCCATCTCCCCGGATCGCCAAGCGATAACCCGACCGCGACACCCAGGCAAGCGCTTGAGACGGCGTGGGACGCCCCAACGCGACCGGGAAAGTGCCGAACTCAACATGCAACTCGTCAGGAGCCGGCAAACCATCGACGTCCAACAGGCGAGCCAGCTTATCCGGCGCGGCTGCATGAACCCTCGCCTGTCTCGAGCTGAGCACAAAGGGTATGCTCCCCGCGGCGAATTCGACTTTGGTGATCGCCGACCGCAGACGAAGTTTGGTAATCTCGCCCCGGCCCTGAAACTCTGGCCCTCCTGGCGATGCTCCTTCTTCCTTCACCGTAAAATTGCCATCTACATTTCCTGCGGACACCAGGTCCGGCGGCAAGTTCTTCTTGGCACGTCGGGCGAGCTGCGCCACCGCGCTCATGGGAACGCTTTCCAACTTCATCGCCAGATCAACCTGATGCACTCCAGGCATTCCGGCATCGCCGTGCATCGTGATCGTTCCATCACCCACCGGCGCGTTGCAGGAAATCTCATGCAGCATCGCTTCGACCGAATCGTACCGGCCGTCGCAGTGCGCTGCCAGGCGCAATGCCTCGCTGCTCGAAATGTCGTAGCGGCGGAAATCCTGTATCGACCCATCAAGTGCAACCCGCATCGCCGTCGGGATGCCGCTTAAAGTCGCGTCCAGCCGGACTTCTCCCCGCCAGCCCTTGTCGTTTCCCGATACCAGCTTCGTGAGTTGCCCCAGTTGCGCACGATCCCACTCCAGACTGAACTGCAGCGGTGTTTCACGCAGGCTTCCAGCCCGCCGCCAGGTTCCGTTCATCCGAAGCTGGCCAGCGTCATTCAAACTCATATCGGTGCGCAGGGGTTCTGCTTTCAGCCGCGCTCCCCAGGTATCTTCTGATTCCTGCCACACGGCAAAATCCGCGTTCAGCAGCGCGTAAGGTTTTTTTTCCTGACCAGCCTTGAAATTGATGCGCCCCGAACTGGCTTCAATGTAGGGAAAGCCGGGGCGCGCTTCCATCTTCGATTTCGCCGTCGGCGCCAGCGGCGTGCGCTGCGTGCGTTCCAGCAACGCTTGCCAATTCCAACGGCCATCTGCCAGGCGCACCAGATTCAGGCTAGGCTCCGTCAGTTCGAGCCGAGAGATGTCTAGTCGTCCGCGTACCAGCGAGGTCAGCCGCACAACGGCCGTCACTTCAGGCGCGCGCAGCATGGGCTCGGCGCCGAACGCCGGGTCTTCATAGATGACCAGGTTTTCCAGGTCAAACCCAGGCTGCGGCAGGAATCGAAGATGCACCGAGCCAATCTCGACCGGGCGCGCTACTGCGCGGCCGATCGAATTTGCAATGCGGGCCTTCAGCCGCGCGGCGCCGGGGCGCACCAGGAATAGGCCCAGCAGGATCACCGCTGCGACGGTCGCTACCTGCCGCCTGGAAGAAAGAAGCTTCACCTTACCACTTTCAGCGTTCGCGCCCAGCGCGTGTCATCGAAGAAGTGCAACACCACATGCGCCAGAAATCCCAAACGGTCCGCCATTCCGGTCTTGGTGTACTGATCGGCCGGGGTATCAAATGACCAGTAGATAAACATGGGACGCCCAATCACATTCGCCTGTGGGATGAAGCCCCAGTAGCGGCTGTCCAGGCTCACCCCCCGGTGATCGCCCATGGCGAAGTAGTGCCCGGGGGGCACTACCAGATCGCCTCCCTCGATGTGCGAGGGTAGGTCCACAATCCAATTCGGATAAACGCCATTCTCGTCGGACGGGGGTACCGCGGGGAAATCGTTGCGGTAGGAATCGTTCGGATTGTCCGCATCGTGATCTATATAAGGCTCGTTAAGCGCCTCGCCATTTCGATAGACCACGCCGTTGCGCAGATGGATGCGATCTCCCGGCACGCCCATTATCCGCTTCACGACATAAAGCCCCGCATCATGCGGATCAGGATGGAGAAATACTACGATATCGCCGCGCCGCACCGCGCGATAGGGAAGCAGCGGTCCGACCCACGAAGTCTTTGGCGCGAACTGTATGCGGTTCACGAATACGTGGTCCCCGATCAGCAAAGTATTCTCCATCGAACTGGAGGGGATTTCGAACGCCTGCACGACAAATGTGATGATGAATAATCCCGTCACCAGCACGGCCGCCAGCGACGCCAGAAACTCCACCGGAGTCTCGCGCGGTTTCTCTTCGACCTGGTTCTGATCTTTACTATTATCTTTTTTAGCCAATGTGCTTAATCCATCCAGTCTTGTTTCTCAGCTGTGCGCAGCTTCACGAACTGCCAGCCTCAACGCACCAGCCGCAGCGTACGATGCCACCGCGTGATCTGAAAGATGTGCGTCACCACGTAGGCGAAGTGGTACAGTTTAGCACTCACCGAAGACGTTACCGTTCCCTCGCCCTCAGCGCCCTGCACCGACCAGTAAATCACCAGCGGGCGCCCAATAATATTGGCCCGTGGCACAAATCCCCAGTAACGGCTGTCAGAACTGTTATCGCGATTGTCGCCCATGACAAAATAATGCCCCTCGGGAACAATCAACTGTCCGTCCTCAACTAGTTTGCGCAACTGCAGCCACCATTCCGGCGTGGGACCCGACATGACATCCAGCCGCGGAAAATTATCCCGGAAGACGTCATCTACTGGCCGGCTGAAGTGCGCGTACGGTTCTTTCAACGGCACTCCGTCGACCAGCACCTGTTTGTTGATCAACCGTATCCTGTCGCCAGGCAAGCCAATCACCCGTTTCACAAAATGCTGTGCCGGGTCTACGGGATAATGAAACACCACAATATCGCCGCGCTGAACGCGACGGTAGGGCATCAGATAGTCTCCAACGCTTCCTCCGCCATAGGTCAGCTTGTTTACCAGCAGGTAATCGCCCACCAGCAGCGTATTCTCCATCGACGGGGAAGGAATCTGGAACGCCTGCACGATGAAACTGATCACGAACACTGCGATCACCACGGTTCCCAGCAGCGATTGTATCGAGCTGGTCACATCTGTTCCCGCCGCCGTTCCTCGATTGCCCGAGAAATGATTATCCGAGAAACCATCGCTCGAAGGCCGATCGTGAGGAGAACGATCCTCCGAAGAATGATCTTCAAGAGAATGATCGGCCGCTGAGGGATCGTCCCCGGCACGCTGGCTGGGAGAAAGTTCGCTCGAAGAAACTCCGCCGGAAGGATCTTCGCTCGCGAGATTTTGGTCTGGGGAATTCATGCACTCACTTATCCAGCGTCTCTACTTATCTGCGGACCTCGACCCCCGCGCCACCCGGGCTCCCGCCGATTGCGGCCGCGAAGCCAGATAAGACAGCAACTGCCGCGCCGCATCCTGCTCCGCCGTCTTCTTGGTTGTACCTTGTGCTCGTCCCACAAATTCCGCGCGGTCTTCGCCGTTCTTATTGTTCAGACGAACTTCCACCGTAAACGTCTTGCTGTGTTCCGGCCCTGCTTCCTGCACGAGCACATAGGAAGGCTGTGCCATTCCCAGCCCCTGCAGGGTTTCCTGCAGCGCCGATTTGAAGTCGGTCATGGGCAGCGTGCCGCCCTCGCGCTCCATCCGCTCGAGTTCGGGCGCCAGAATTTCGCGGAGGATGAATTCGCGGGCCGGTTCCATCCCGCCATCCAGATAGATCGCGGCCAAGATCGCCTCCAGCGCATCCACCAGCAGCGCTGTCTTGCCACGGCCGCCGCTCTTTTCCTCGCCTCGCCCCAGGCGCAGATAGTCTCCCAGTTCCAATCGCTGCGCCACCCGAATCAGGTGCCGCTCACTCACCACATGGGCGCGCAATTTTGAGAGTTCACCCTCGCGGAACTGCGGAAAGCGCTGGAACAATTCTTCGCTGGTCACCAACGCCAGAATCGCGTCTCCCAGAAACTCCAGCTGTTCGTTGTCGTTGACCCTGTACTTGCTCTCTCCGGCCTGCTGCGCCTCCTGCTCCCGCGCCTGTGAGCTGTGGGTGAGGGCCTGCTCGATCACCGCCCGGCGGTGGAAGTGGTAGTTCAACGCCGTCTCCAGCGCGGTGATTTCCCGTTCTTTCATGATTGCATCGCCGGAGGTCCGGAATCAATTCTTCGGAGGCGGAGTACCACTGCCGCCACTCAACTGAGTCAAACGGTCTTTCTCATCGCGCGCAGCCTTACCCGCGGGAGTGCCTTCCTTGGTCATGCTCACCGCCTGGTTCGCATATTTCATGGCTTCGGGATATTTACTCTGCATATCCAACGCCACCGAGAGCCGGAACACCGCGATCGGATCCGGTTCCTGCGGGAACGCATCAATCGACTTCTTCAGATTCCCTTCCGCATCCGCCCACGCTTTGGCGTTGAAATCAAGTGTCCCGAGAATCGCATAAGCCTCAGAACGCACATATCCCTTAAATGCGTTTAGTTGCTCGGGGGGATAGGCCGAGGGAACGTCGGTATCCACGGTGACCAGTGCGCGCTGCGCATCTTTTCTAGCTTCTGCCAGGTGCTGATCCTTGTCCAGGTCAGTATCCCGCGTCCGCTCGACGATTACTTGCGACACGGTCAGCAACGCCTCCGGATCATCCGCGTCGTAGGACAGGATTTTCTGCGCCATCTCCATCATCTTGTCGAGATTGTTGGCCTGTTGGTACCGGTGCATGACCTGGGTGTAAAGCAGTTGCCGCAATTCGCTGTCCGGAAACTTGGCGGCGAAATCGTTGGCAGCCTTCTCCTGCGCCGCCGGGTCCGTCAACGCTACGGCCGCGTTGTATGCGGCGAACTCTTCTTGCGTCTTGGCCATCGGCTTGCGCTTACCCGCCGGAGCTGCCGCCTGGCCCGCCGTTTGTCCCGCAGGCGCGTTCTGCGCCGCGGGCTTATCAGTGGTCTGTCCAAAACCTTTCGCCGCGAAACCCCAGACCGATATTCCCAGCACTGCGGTAATAATCGCTGCTCGCTTCATGCTTTCTCCTTGGCTTGTGCCGCCTGATTCAAACGCGCCCGCTTCCAATTTCTGCAACTCAGTCTACCGGTCGCATTGTAACCGTACTCGAATTGAATTCGCGAGGCCGATCCTACTGTGGTTTCGCCGGCGGCTCATATGCCTGCTGCAACCCCCGCTCTGCCGCCGCCTTGACCTCCGGCAATCCTTCCCCGGCATTCAACGCGGCGCGGTACTCCTGCAACGCCGCCTCACGATCCTCTTTCATATCCAGAATCCTGCCCAAATACACATGCGACCATGCCACCACCTTGGGATCCTGCGTGGCCGCAATCGCCTTCTGGAAGTTGTCCTGTGCTCCGTCGCGATTCTTGTTGGCCACGGCCACTTCCGCCAGAATGAACAGCGCCCGGCCTTGATCGCCGATCTTCTTATCGAGCGCCTGCTGAGCCAGTTCCTGCGCTCCTTTGGGATCGCCAGCCGCCAGCCGCTTTTCCGCCGTTATCAGCATCCGCCGATCTTCCGGACGCGACAGCTGCACCAATTCCGGCGACGTTGCGCTGGCAAACTGCACAGCAGCTGCGGCTTTCTGTTCTCTACCCAGGTCCAGGTTCGCTATGAAATCGCCGTACGCTTCTCGAATGCCGGTGGGGTCTTTCTCAAACGCCACAACTGCATCGTAAAAATATTTCGTCAGAATGTATCCCTGCTTTACCGCGTCATCTACGGCCTGCGCGCGCATCGCCTCCTGCGCCGGTTGCTTGCCTCCGGTAGTTCGGATCTCGATGGCCCGTATCAAGCATTCCGTCACCAGCAGCGAGATGTCAGTCTTGAAGCTCTCTTCCAGCGGCGCGCGCTTTACCGACTGCAGCAGCGGTTCCAGCCGCTTGACGGAGCTGTAATGCTTCTCCGCCAGCGGATCCAGTTCGTAATGTAGAAACGTGTGCCTGATCTGTTCCATCTTCAGCGCCTTCGACGCTTCCCCCGAAGCCGCGTTCGGGGCCGGAAACACGACCACGTAATAATCCGACCCGTAATTCCGCGCATCCGTCTCGTTCGGCGAACCCATGAAGTCCAGATAAATGGTGAACCTCCGCCCCAGGTATTGCGACGAAGGCAGTTTCAGGTAGATCTCGGTATCGAACACCATCTTTTGCAACGGTTCGTGGTAGCGTTTCATCGCCGCAGCGTAATCGTTGCGGTGCCGCTCCCAGATCGAATGCAGCCCGGCCTTCTCGTAAAAGGGTTCCAGCAGCTTTCCGAAAAGCGCAACGGCGGACGCATCCGGAGGCAGATCCTCCTCCTTGGTTCGCGGCAGAAAATGCGGCGGCCCATCCACATATAACGCCAGTGAGATGTATTGCGACAGATTGCGGTTCGGATCGCTCGACGTCACGTGGCCCTGGTAGAACTCGCACAGCGCCGTCCGCGCAGCTTCAGCCTCTGGCGAATTCAACAAATTTTTCTGTAGCTCGGCTCGCACCGTGCTCCGGACGACGTCCGAGATGATCAAATCCTGATCGTAGCCGCACGTGTTGAGTGCCGCCAGCATCGAAAAAATCGTCTCGTTGCTGTCCAGCACGATCAAAGACTGATTTTGCGGAAGCTGAGCCTGCGGTGCCCGATTCTGCGGAGTATGGTTTGCCGGAGCTTGACCTTGCGGAGGCTGAGTTGGCGCTGGCGGGTTTCGCGGAACATCCTCCTCCGAAGGCTGATCCTTGGAAGATGACTGCCCCTGGGAAGACTGGTCTTGGGAAGGCGACTGCCCCGGCGAAGACGACTGATCCTGTGCAGGCGGCTGGCCCTGCGGAGCCGGGTTCTGCGGAACCGGTTTTTGCGGAAGTGGAACCGGGTCCTGCCCCGCACACAACGGGGCCAGCAGCCCCAATAGGGCCGCGAACCACAGACTGCGCAATCGCAGACTCAGGAAACCCTCCACGGATTACCGGTGTGCCGAGCGGAGAACACTCTCAAGTGTAAGGACTTCCGAGCAGAGGGTCAAACCCGGGGAGGGGTGAGGACAGGACGGGAGGGAATATGCACCGCCTCCCGCAAGGAACTGACCCTAGTTTTCAGGGGCCGGATGACCGCAGACAAGAACACCATCGCGGGAACCATCACGATTCCACCTGGGCCACGAAATGTGGGCACAAACGGAAAGTTTTCTGTTTCTCGAAACTAGCAGCTGCCTCGCGCAGGGCGGTGCATATTCCCTCCCGTCCTGTCCTCACCCCCCTTTCTGGTTTGACGGGGATAGCTATACAAACGGGAAAACTGCTACACCTGCCAGTTCCTGGAAAGCGGTGGGGAGATTCGTGTCGCGAATCGCCTTAGACGGAGGGCATCGCTTGTTTCAGGATGGCGAGCGTGCGAGAGCGCACGGGCCTGGACTGGCGGATCGCTTCCAGCGTGTGCTGACTCAATCCGGTCTTACGCATCAGTTCGCGCATGGCATGGTTAGCCATTTGGTTTACTAGCGCAGCATCGGCGACAACTACTTTTCCTAATTGGGAGTATTCGACCGGCGTGAAGTGTACCAAGCTTAGGTCTTCACCCTGCTCCCATCGTCTGTCCGTTTCTTTGCCCACATAGCGCTGTTTAACTGCTGTAACGGAAGCGCGTTGTAATAGCCCGGATGTGTTTGTCGAGCAGGGGGTACCATCGGGTGCTAGCAGGCTGCGGAAAAATAGACTCCGCGACTTAGGTTCTCTACAATCTCAGTGATTTTGTCATCCGGGGGGTTCTGGCTACATCCGCTAGGGCCCCGCAAACACACTTTGACCGTGGCTTAAGTCTCTTGAATCGCCAGATTCCGCATACGGACTAGGTTGTAGGCGGCTGCGGCAAATGTGAAGACCCATCCCACCTTGAAGATTCCACGATGCCGAACCTTCCGCAACAGCGCGATGGTCTTCAGCCATCCGAAGCACTCTTCGATGCGCTTCCTCTTTCTCTGGCTGATGGCGTATCCGGCGTGGTGCGTTGTCCGAGCATCAATGGCACTCCCACCGGGCCGCTCCAGGTTCTGGGCCACGTGCGGCGTGACCTTTAAGTTTCTGCACTCGGCCACGAAGTCCGCCGTGTCATATCCCTTGTCGCCGCCGACGGTCACCTGCTTTGTTCCCGGAATCTGTTCCAGCATCACCAGCGCCGCATCGCGTTCTGCCGTTCCATTGGCCTCGAACACCTCGGTGTTTACGATCAGACCGTTGCGGTTCTCCACCAGAAGATTCCCGTTGTAACTTAGCTTCGCTTCTTTGCCCCTGCCTTTGCGTGCCATCTTCGCATCCGGGTCCGTTTTCGATTGGTGCGTTTGGTTCGACCGCTTCTCACCGTGAAAGTCTACTGTCGCATTGCCAGGATCGTCCGGCGGAGCCGGTGGCTTGCCATCCTTTCGCTGAAAACTCTTCAGACTCGCCCATGCTTCCAGCAGTGTTCCATCCACCGTGAAGTGTTCGTCCGAAAGCAAGTCCCGTTCACCTGCCTGTTGGAGCACAGCTTGAAAGAAGGCTTCGGCGATGTCCCCATCGAGCAGGCGCTCGCGGTTTTTGGTGAACACGCTCACGTCCCAGATGGAGTCATCCATGTTCAAGCCCACGAACCAGCGGAACAGCAAGTTGTAGTCGAGCTGTTCCATCAACATTCGTTCGCTTCTCACTGAGTACAGTGCTTGGAGCAGCAGTGCTCGCAACAGCTTTTCCGGCGCAATCGACGGTCGCCCAGTCTTGGCGTACAAGCGGCTGAATCGAGGTTGCAACTCGTGTAGTGCTTCATCGGTCATGGCCCGCAGCGAACGTAGCGGATGATCCTGCGGAACTCGCTGCTCGGGACTGATGTAACTAAACACATCCAACTGCTGCTCGTCTTTTCCACGCATGCCTTCTTCTTATCAGGTTGTGTTGTGGAAACAAGAGGGTTTTCTGGTACTCTGCTGCCGTGTCAAGCATGGGCCCAAGTGATGCGCCTGCAGCACTCGTTATGGGTGCAGGTTTCTTAGCGTTCGGGCTGACCATGATTCTGCGACCCGGCTACGTTAGAGCAAACTTGGATCGTTTCGCAGACAGCTGGAAGCCGGGTAGCTGGCACCCGTACAAGATGCCCGAATGGGGTATGCGTCTGGCGGGTGTAATCGTAATCGCAGGGGCAACGCTCTTCTTTTACATCGCCTACGTCGCTTTACATCGTTAGTTGGACACAGTTGCCTTTCCCGCCGGTGCCAAGGCACCCGAACAAGAGTTTTTCCGCAACCTGCTAGAGACTTGGACTCGGGGCGGTAGCGATAAAGGCGCAGAACATACCCAAATGTCTGGGGAATGACTCTATCCAGTTTGTTGTTTTGGCAGGGCGCGAGACGATAGGACTTCCCGTCCCACACATTGACGCACTCCGCTTGTTTCCATTGTCCTCGATGCTTTGTGAACGGCGTTATCAACGTGAAGCGGTTCTGATCAACGCCAGCCGGATACCCGGTGACAGTATCAATCAGAGGACAAAGAAGAAAATTGTACGGACGCGTTGAACGATTAAGACGGTGCAACACGTGTGGCGTGCTCAAAACGATTCGCATCATGGCAGGAAGATCGAACCAAGACGGCTCGTTTCGCGGTAATCCGAGTGTTTCGCGCAAAAGCCAATCCCACGCCTCGAATGTCCAGTCCGGCTCTTCGTCGCCAAAGTTCTTAGGCGGAAATAGGTATCCCAGTCCATGGGCTTTGGGGTCCACGATGGATAAGTTCTTCTTTGTTCGTCGGTAGAGTGCGTAACGCTTAGCGGAAATCGCGTAACCGTAAAGCTGGCGTTGGTTCCCGGAAGAATCGAAATTAACATCTTCGATCTTAAGAATAGAGCCGGGGACCGCTTTTGGATCATAAGGATTCAATGCCGTGAATTTATCCGCAATGACGCGGACTCCTTTCCACGAAAGGGCTTTCCACGAAAGGGCTTTGACAGCTTGTTGATTATCCGGCATCTTGTGGGTTCCGCCTAGACACGGAACTAAACCGCCATTTTCCGATGCGATGATACAGAGCGAATCTGTATCGCAAAAAAGGTAGCTCCCGCCGGCGTTTGTCACGCATCGTTCTAGTATTGCCAGGAGCAGACGGCCCCCGGCAGTAATGAGCGCCGCTATGGGTGGGAAATACCATCTCCCCTGATTCTCCAAAGCATTAGACATTTGCGGGAATGACTCTTGACCTGAGAACACTTTGATGTTTGCTGGTTTCTTCGGTTTTTCGGGCGTCAATTCAACAAATAATCCGTAGCTGCCAGCGTTGGCGAGAATTTTTAAGAAATGGCCTAGGGATTCGTTGGATTTATGCCGTTTACGTTGCTCAATCACATGTCGAAAGAAGTCATCTGTTTTCGGGTTTATTGTTATCATCCCTCGCAGTTTGGTTGATTGCAATCCCCTTTGTTTGCCATGTGACACCATACGAATAGCCTTGTCGATGTGGGGGACTTTGCCTGTGAGCAGTACGGAAGCAATAACATCTGGACCGGCAAACCAAATCGGTTTCTGGGAACTGAGACGGTTAATTCCGATGTTTTGGGTTTCATTGTTATAAACGGCGCGGACGGGAAGGATATCTTCGTTCGGACGGACCAGCGCGAAGAATTTGAGTTGTTTCCAGAAGCGCGGATTAAATGCGTCTTCGAGCGTGACCTTGCTGAGTAGTTTACGCACGTCGTTTGTCGCGTCATCGAAAGACAGCTTTGCTGTCTTTCGAGGTAACACGAATGCGTGGGCGGTCTGGATTAGTTTCTATCTTTCCGGTTTTTCGGGAACGACGTAAAGACAGGACGAGCGACCATCCGCCATTGTGAGCCTTGGACCATTCCACAGCTATGCGCGATAGATCGAATGGGAGATTAAACCCCACTACCATCGCTTCGGCCTGGATAGCTTCCCACAGCACTTTTTCCACAAACTCTGAGCGCGAGTAGAGACTAAGTTTGTCTGGACCGTCCTTGGGCGTAGCTGGCACATTGTCCCCGACGTATTCCTGCATGATCTTCAGGGAACGTGAATGGAGGTCGTCGGCGTGGAACAGTCCCTCTTCGAGGCACACATACGCCCCATTCGGAGTTTCTCGACAGAATCGATACGCGCCAAAGGTTAGGGATTGAGAAGTGTCCATCGTCGTTTCCGTGTCGAAGATCAGGGTGTATTCAGGCCACTTCGACGGCTGTACGCCGCTCTTACGGTTTTTCTCCGGCGTAACGGTATGAGCGCGGAAGAAAACATCTTGATCCATTTACGGTGTCCCCTTCCTGGGTTGCGATTCCTCTAAGGAGGTTGCCATTTGCCAATGAGTGTCAGCCAGCATCCTGTGGTGCACCGACAGCGCCCTTAGCATGGTCGCGGTACGTTTGATTTGATTCGGTTCTGCCAGCATGTTCACGTCGGCCTGCAACAAGTTCTCCGTTGCCAGATAGTGACAATTGCGGCACAGCAGGACAGTTAGGTTGGGATCGTGGCTCTCGCCCAGCAGGTGGTGAGCTTCCAGAAACCGCTTTGTGACCGGGATCAACAGCGCAACTTCTGGGCATCCGCAATACAAACATGTGGGATGGTCGCTGCCAAACTTGTTGAGCCGCCGTACCCTCCTGCGGGCTGTGCGAATTGGTTTCTGGTCCTTCACGCTCCACCCGTGAACGAGGCGTAGAGTTGATCGAACTGGAGCGCACCAGCAAGCGCCAGAGACGAGAGAGTTGAGGGATCGGTAATAAGTTCGACTTGTTGTCCGCGAACGCTTACGGTCTTGCCCTTGAAGCGTTCGAGCTGAGATGCGTCACCCTTTCGAAGGTAGAGAGCAATTGCGTTTAGATAATTGGAAATCTCCCTGGCGTTCTTGCTCCCATAAATCGGAACTGCGGTCGGGATTTGCAGATCACGCCGGAACCTGTCCCCCGCAACTGCTCGATAGCGACCGCCAGGTCGGTCCTGGCGAACAGCCCCACCAACGTTTCGGAGGAAAGTTCTCGGCTTGATATGTTCCAATCGGCAAGCTTCTGCCAACGAGAGGTGCTGCCTCCGCATGCGGGACAGGACATGCAGAGCGCGGGTTCGGGCATCCGTCCCCAGCGCATTCTCCGTAGGCAAACGTTTGCGGCGCATAAATGTTAGATCGCATTATGCACCCTGTTTCTCACTTAAGTCTTTTATCAGCAAAGTGTTGTATCCATCGTCTGTCCTGAGGTTTCGTAATATTAAGGCGCGTTTGTCGGGAATCTTGCGTATAATTGTGGAACGGTTCTCCTGAATTGGCCGCAATAATGGTGAAACGACAACAGGCCGAGAAAAAAGTGAAAAATGTACTTGACACGATTTCTCCAAAACGCCCTCGGGGACGCCCCCCAAAGGTCTGTGCGTCGGCTATTCAGGGACGCGCCGATAACTATCGAGGGATACTGGACAATGTGTGGGACCGGCTTTCGCCTCTGCTATTAAGGGCACAGACTGAGGACGACATCATCAGGGTGTTCCAGCAGGAGGGCCAGCCATACGATAGAGAGTTTATTCCTCTGGCTTCGCTTGTCCTCAAGGTTGTGAAGGACAAGGATTTTCCGAAGCGGCGCACGGCCCAGATCAACTTCTTTTCAGATTCATCGGCTGGCTTCGACTTGGTGACGCCGCGTCGCTCTCGTGACATATGTCGCGAGGAACGGGCAAAGACGAAACGCACTCATCACATTATCCGATACGAGTTTCATGTGGAGTGCTCTTGTGGCTACACTGGTTATTCCCGCGACCATGCCTGTCCACAATGTGGTGCGGGTATTCCTCTGGAAAGGGAATTGTTAGGTTGGGGTTGACCGCTCCCTCCCCAGCGGAGTTCTTGTGATCAAAAGCAGTGATTCGATGTTCTGAGACACAGCGGGCCTGCCGACTGTCATCAGCAGCCGACAAGCCCTGACTACCAATCGGAGGTGCGCTCCAAATGGCAGCTACGCAAACCGTATCTCAACTCTCGCAATCCTACAATTCGCTAACGCCGCGTCACGGCGTCGTCACTCTTTTCGGCTACGGCATCCAAGTCCGGGTTGACCGTGGACACTTGCTTCTGGAGGATGGAATCGGACCGGATCGACGCCAAGCCCGATTCCCACGTGTCGGACATGGCCTTCGCCGCCTTGTCGTTATCGGCTCGGACGGGACGGTTTCGCTCGCGGCGCTGCGTTGGCTCGCCGATCAGGATGCGGCTTTCGTGATGCTGAACAGGGATGGCTCCGTCTTGGCAACGACTGGCCCGGTTCGCTCGTCGGACGCGAAGCTCCGGCGCGCTCAGGCGCTCGCACATTCATCGGGGGCTGCGCTGCGAATCACACGGGAACTGATTAAGCTGAAGCTCGCCGGACAGGAACAGGTTGCGGGAAACAAGCTGCTCGATGCCTCAACCGCTCAGACGATTGCCAGACTTCGGTCGGAGGTCGATACTGCCGACACAATTTCGACCGTCCGCCTGCTCGAATCACAAGCGGCCTCCGCTTACTGGTCTGCCTGGAGCAATTTGCCGATCAACTTTCCAAGAAATGCTCTTCCCCGTGTGCCCGACCACTGGCGCACCTTTGGCAGTCGCCATTCGCCGCTGACCGGATCACCCCGTCTCGCCGCCAATCCTCCGAACGCAATATTGAATTATCTTTACGCAGTGCTCGAATCGGAGTCTCAGCTGGCAGTAGGTACGATGGGACTTGATCCTGGCCTGGGGGTCTTGCACGTGGACACCTCGGCTCGCGATAGCTTGGCTTGCGATGTCATGGAGCCGGTTCGACCGCAAGTTGACGCATACCTTTTGGGGTGGATTGCCCGCGAGTCGCTGAGTCGAGATTGGTTCTTCGAGCAACGGGACGGTAATTGCCGTCTGATGGCACCCTTCGCAGTCCGACTCTCCGAAACCGCGCCGACCTGGGGACGTGCCGTCGCTCCAATTGCCGAGTGGGTAGCGCACGCCTTCTGGTTAACGATACGGAGACCCGACAGCCAATTGGCTACACGGCTAACTCAGCGCCAAAAGCGCGAAGCAAAGGGCAGCACAATCACGCCTGCCGTCCCGGCTCCCGGTCCGCAGAGCATCTGTCAAGGCTGCGGCAAGATTATTGCTAGCGGGAGCGCCAACTGTGCAGTTTGCGCGGTCGGAGTTTCCAGACAGCGAATGTCGGACGTGGCCCGACTAGGACGCGCGGCATCCAAGACTCCCAGCGCCCGAGCGCGGGTATCCGCAACCCAACGTCACCAAGCAGCCGCGCGGTATGGCTGGTCGCCATCGAACCAACCCGACTGGCTTATGGAAAGGGTCTATACGGAAAAGGTCAAGCCTCACTTGGCGAGTGCGTCAATTTCGGAAATAGCCAGAGCGCTCGACGTGTCGTATCCTTACGCGGCGGCAATCCGTGCAGGCCGACGCAGACCGCATCCGAGGCATTGGCAGGTGCTATCGGAACTGGTTGGCGTCACAAACCGATGAGTGCCCCGCACCTTCGTGCCCACCCTCGCAAAGAACGCGAGGATGGGGCGGCCCGGTGCGGTGGTGCAAGACTAGGCCAGCCCCAACTTACAGATTCTGCGGAAGACCGCCAAACCTCCAGCAAAGACCTGTAAGAACAGCGTACCACGGGCTACGACCACGGGCTAGACTTTCAGTATTAGCTCGTCGTGAGTTCGAGCTTCGTCTATCTCGTTGGCTCTCGCCCGGCATTGGCGAACTCTGGCAGAGTTGGCTGGCGTTTCCATGAAAGAAAATTCTCAGGCCCAGGATGACCATTCAGTTCAGCTTTAGCAACGGTGAAAGCGGACTGTTCACATAATCGTCGAAAGCCTTGAAGAGCAGTCGCCCACATTCCGAGGCGGTTTTGGAATCACACAAATCCGCCCTTATTGAGGACCCGTCAATTGATAAGTGGCAATTCGTCTGGCTGAAACACTTCGCCGCTCCAAAGACTGTTGCGATGGCAACAAGGTTATTACGTTCAGTGCATTTCATATTGATGGTCCGCACTACATCCATCCGCCCATCGTCGGCCAAGTTGGGAGTCAATTTGTATTTTTGCGAGTTGCCGATTTCCTCTCGCAAAGCAGAAAGCACCGTAGAAGAGACACCACCTTCGCAGGTTGCCTTTATAACCACAGGACTTGAGCTCCCCTCAGCACTGGCGGAAACCGAAGTGAGTCCAGACAGAAGAATCAGAATCAAGCATATATTTGGTTGTTTAGGGTTTTGAGAGGCTAGCATCTTCAAATTTGCCATTTTTCCTTCCGTGATAAGCTGAACCTGATCGAAACAAATGATTTCGTCGAGATTGCCTGTCTTTCTTCAACAGTCATTTGTCGCCCGACAATGGCATCATTGTGCAGTCCTGCCTGCTTCGACGAAAACCTAAAAGATTTCCAGACGCGGACACTTCAAGAAACACGCATTCAAAACGACTCAAAGAAAGCCACATAAACCGCGCGAAATGATCCGTCTTTAGCTGGGCAATTCTCGTAGACCCAGAATCCCGGAAAAATCTTTAGCACGTAGTCCAACGCCTGGGACACAGTCACGTTGTCCAACTCCCCGTACACGCGCTTAATCCCGGCCCCCCCCGGCCTTTGGGGCGAGATCAGCGACTCAATGTGTTTTGCCGCGATAAAAGCCTTAACTTCTGGAGTGGAAAAAATCGGCCACAGAGCGTAATTCGGACCGTACATGTCAGCCGACCCCGGAAGATGGAACGAGACATGGCTAATCTTGACGTCCAAGAGGTCGCTCGGGACGTCAGTCTCGGCCATGCGGATCATTCCTCCTGGCTCTTGCGTCACCCGCATTTTCGGATCGTTGGCAAACGCTCTTTGCAGCACCTCAAGCGGCGAGCCTGAAGACTCGGACAAAGGCCGGATCTTGGGAAAGTCAGGGCGCCACATACCCGAGCCGCAATGGCCCCAGTATTCGAGAGACCCAGAGACCTGCGCCTCCTTTAAAACACTCCCTATAAGGGGCCATGCCACCCCAGGGTCGCCCCCTCCTCTGTCCTGAGCGAGGCACGAAGCTACTAAGATTAGAGCAGTGGCTAACCCGAGCGTACGACACGCCATAACAACCTCCCGCATCGATCTCTCTCCTTTGCCGAAAAGAAGAAGAAGAAAAAAAAAGAGATCTTCTCTGCCCTTGTCGATTAAGAACCCTCCCCCGACTGCGGCAGGCCAATCAACGCTCTCCCTGCCTGCGAACTGAGGGGAGGGTATCACAAACAACTAAGGTGTTATGCTAATGGAGACTCCAGGCCCAGACCCACCGAACATTAAAAACTGAGTTGGCAGCGCATATTGAACTCCCCCGAGCGTCACCATGAACGTCTGAATAGCCGCAAAGGGGGACGCTGCGGACACATTGTCTTCAAACTCGCCGTTAAGATCCGGGCCGTTGTAGTCTAAGAAATTCCAGATACCCGCTGTCGGAGGGGTGCCATACAAAGCGGTAAAGCTTTCCGTTATTGTCATCACTCCTGTAACTGGGTCCTGGTTCACGTCCAGGATGGAATAGTCATAGACGTTGACGTCCCCGCTACCACACGACCCGCCAGGTATACATCCCGACTTGTGCACTGGGTTTCTAGGCGACCAGCCGCCCCCTACCGTGCAGGGCACCCGCGGCCCCGAGCATAGAACCCCGATAAGAGGTTGCGTTGGGTCAGGAGGTTGCGTGTCAGGTGGAGAAAGATACCCAAGTTCTGCTGCAGCCGCCGAACTCACCTCTTGTCCATTGTTGGGGTTAACAAACACATACCCATTTACCCCATTTACCAGTTGCAGGGCGCCGTTTTGCAGGGCGCCGTTGTTGTCCGCCCCTACCGACCCTGACACAGGAGCGGGTCCGTCTGAGGCCCATGCCAGAGAACCGCTGTAAATAGCGCCCCCGAATACAGGGGCGCCAAAATTGCAATCCCCAAAATCTGAATCGCAAACACCGCCGTTTGGGCTTTCGGGGTATTTACAACCTGCCAGAGTATCGCATCCTGCCCTAAGCCCGCTCGGATCGCCGAAGCTATTCGGGTTCGTCGGGTAGGCGTACTGGTTCCAGCCGAAGCCCGCAGGGTCCGGCGAAAGCCAGCGACCTACATAAGACAACTCTCGATTTGCCGTATCCCAAATGATTGGCGTAGTGGTGCTTGGAGCAAGATCGGCGATGGTGCCCGCAAAGACTTGATACTGACCATTGTTTGCGCCGAATATGTTGTAGATTTCACCGTACGGTGTGTACGCTTGGTCCGCAGTCACAGTATTGTTAGCGATGTTGGAAACAATTCTGGAGTTGCCGAGCCAATCTCCATGCAGGTAGCCGAAATTCGTGGTGCCAACAGTCTCGGCCATCCCGTAGGGCGTCGGCCAGCGGCCATATGAAAGGGTGGTTCCGTTCATGACCATTTTACCGCCGCCCTGCGTGTACCAGTATTCCTTCCAGGCACTGTTAACACTGCTTTCCACCATTCGACCAAAGGCATCGTAAATAGCACACCTGCCGCTGGTACCGCAAGTGGGCGTGCCGCTGGCGGCGGTCCACTTGATCTTCGAGAACTCGTTCCAGCCGTAAACATCGTTGCCGTCTGCGGTCACATCGCCGTTCGAGTCGTAGGTGCATGGACTGTCGCAGTGGTTATTACTCGGACTTGTGGAGTATCCCGGATTCCAGGTGGTCCCGGTACGACCTGAGAGTACAGTCTTAGTCAAATTGTCATACTGGTCGTAGGCGAACTGCTGTCCCCAATTGCCGCTACCGCAGTCGAACTCGACAAGCCGAGCCAGATCGTCATAGCCGTAGCCGAGCGACCCGCTGGCGTTTGAATAGCAGGTCTCGGACCCTCCGGAATTGAAGCCATCCGCAATTGTCAGGGAGCCTAGAGTTCCATTCGGGTTCCAGTTGAGTGTGCCTGTCAGGTTATTGCTGCCCACAGTGAACACGAATTTGTCGATCCGGTTTGTATGGGGGTCTATCGTGTACGCATCGTTGTCACTTCCGGTCAAGCTGACCGTGGGCGTCATGGTCGCAGGAAAGAAGCTCGTCCCGGTGACGATGTCCTGGTTTGCCGTTGAATCCGCAAGCGTATTCGGCCTTCCTTCGCCGTCCAGTCCGTAGGCCATCGTGTACAGGCTCGGGCTCGCCAGCGCAACCGAAGTCGGAACGCCGTTGCCGTAGAAGGAGGCCACATGGCTGTGGTAATACTGCGTGCTATGTGGCGTCAATTCCCAGAGGTCGGCTTTGTGTCCGTCCTTGTCATACGCAAACCACTCGTCAGTAATGATCGTCGAACTCGTGTGGCTCACAACCGCAACACAGGCGTCTGTTGTGGCTTCCACCAGATGCCCATACTGATTGGTCAGGGCAATGCCGCTGGGCAGCGTGCCTGTATATCCGCTAGAATTGTCGTAATAGAACCAGCGGCACGTTGTGCCATTCGCGTTGACTCCGGTCACGCGGCTCAGCGTGTCGTAGCTGTAGCACAGCAAGTTCCCGTTCGGGTCTTTTACCGATGCGAGTTGTCCGCTTGCTCCCCTGTATCCTGATGGACAAGAGGAGTTCGTGTCGTAGGTGTAGGTCCACATCCCACCCTCAGGTGTAACCTTCTGCGTCACGCGGCCCAAGCCATCTACTGTCTTGCTCCGGCTTTGTGCTCCGCGGGTCGCCGTTACCTTCTGGCTGCCAGTGGCCGACGTGTATGCCGTTGTGGTCAATATTCCACTGGCCGATGTATTGGTGTTCTGGCCGCAGGACACGTTGCCGCTGACGGTAGATGAAATGGCGCAGGAAGAGGTCAGCCTGCCCAAGCCGTCGTACTGGTTCTGCCCCTGCTTGATATTTTCACCGCTGGGAGCGGGGCTGAGCTGGGTCAGTACGTCATTCTCGTTATAGGTGTTCGTGCCCGTCGCGTTCGAGCCGCTCTGCACCGAGCTAACCAGCCTGCCCAGCATGTCATAAGTGTTGGTCGGACCGTAGGTGCTGCAAGAAGAGCCTGAAGTTGTAGAGCAGGGATTCGACGTGAATACGGTTGGATTCACGCCGGAGAAGTTGTAAGACGTGCTCACAGTGTCGTAATTCGATGAAGACGGCGACTGCTGCTTCTGCACGTTGATCGGACGCCCGTAGCCGTCGAGCGTTGTGGTGACATTCTGAATGGAGTTGTTGCTGTTGAACTCGAATGAACCGTTCAGACTGGTCACGGTGGGCGTCATCAAGCCCTGGTTGCCCAGCGGGTCAGTCTTGGAGCGCAGCCGGGACCATGGGTCAGCGGTGCCACCCGAGGACTGATACCCATAGAGCCAGTCGTTGCCGTTGGTGTCTATGTCCTCCGTCTTCACGCCGCCGAAGCCGTTGTAGTAGGCGTAAGTGGTCAGGCCGCCGCTTACGCGCTTTGTGGGGAATGGATACTGCGTACAATAAGAGCAGTCCGTGTAGTAGCTGCTACTGTAAGAAAAGACGGTGGAATTTCCCGTCAGGTCGTAGAGCGTGTTGGCCGTCCCATTCGAGTTATAGCTATTTGCCGTCGGATTGCTCAGAAAAGAGCTGCCGCCGTTGGGGGAGAGATAAGTGGTCAGCAGATTTCCGGTGGCGCTGTAAGCATAAGCGCTCGCCTTGATAACGGTAGTGGCGCTTGTCTCGACCGTGACTCTGCATGGCTTATTGTGAATCGTCGCGGAGATGGCCGAGCACCCGCTCCCGTGACCGCCGGGGGTGTACGTTCCATAGGTGATTAAGGTTTCCTGTAAAGGGGTGCCCGTCGAAGCAACGCCGTAGTCCCAAGTTTCCGAAAGGGTTGTGTTGCCGTAAGAATCGAAAGTCAAGTAAGTTTCCGAGCCGCCTGTTATCGCATCGAGACCGTTGGGCGAGGTGAAAACGGCCAACTGCGTGACGGGTTCGGTCACGGAAGCCGTCGCACAACCGCTAATCGTGGGCGCGCTACCGCCGTTGTAGCAATAAATCGTCTGGAGGTCCGGCGTGCGGCCATACGTCGGCGCAGAAATGCTCCCGGTGTTATGGAACGCCTGAACTTCTGTGATGACGCCGCTTGGAGAGAACGTGTAGACGGTTTCGTTCTGCCCGATGTCGAGCTTAGTTGTCTGGCTTCCGCCGCCGCTAAGATGCGTCCAGTTATACGTGACCTTGCCATCGCTAGTCGTGCGCGTCAGACTATTCGGCACGAGGTACGTGCAGTTGAACCCATAAGGGGCCGAAGTCGCACCGCCGGGATTATAGTTGAAGCTGATCGCGCCGCCGCCCCGCAATGTGATCTGTGCAAGCCGCCCGGTGTAGTCAGTACTTGTAACCTGATTCGGTTCCCACGTTAAACCAACGTTTGTGAGATCGGGGAAACTGATTGCCGTGGTCAGGCCCGGCGCATAGGCCGTAGCGGGATAGTCGACCTTGGGGTAACCGCATGCAAAAGAGGTTTTCAAAGTTGCACTGGTGAGTGTCTGGCTTTCCGTCTGAATGTTCCCGTTCGTGTCGAACCATCCAAGCTGGCCCGCCGCATTTGCGTTTACGACCAGAGCTTCCATGCCCATTGTGTCGTAAAACTCTTGTGCGGAATACGAGATTTTATTTGGCGTCGATTGAGCATCCTGAATCATCGCCGTCGCAATATCAATCGTCATGCCGCCGCTCGAAACCACTGTGACTCCTGCCTGCGTGCTCTCGTTGTAGGTGCTACCGTTGATCGTAACGGTCCATCCCGTTCCATCTATGACTTGATCGGTGAGGGTGGTGGCACAGGTCGAACTGGTCCCCGGCGTGTAAACTACATCGCCCGCTGGGAGGGGATGCGCGGTCCCGTCCGTCATCTTCAGGTAGAGGCCGAAGTACTCTACATACGCCCCGGTCCCATCTCCAGCAGGACAGGTCGCACCGCTCGTAGAGCTGCTGTACAGAACCTGGGTATATCCGAATGGCGAGAGTACACCGTTGATTATTGGTGTAATCGGCTCTGCCAGAATCCCTGGCTGCAGATCCACGCCGCTGAGGTAAAAGTAGCTGTCTCCTCCGACAAGGCTAGCGTTGAACGGGAAAGCCCCGCTTTTTGACATCACTGGCACATTCAGCGACACATTCAGATTTTGCAGGTTGATGCAGTCGTACTGACCGCAATCCTGCGGGACGAAAGATGGTTGGCCAGGGGCAACCTGTCCTCCAGCCAGCCCAACGAACAAAAGCAACGCGGCCAAAGCCAAACATGATGAAAGAAGAGTGGAGAACTGGGATTGAGCCCGCAAAACACGCCAAGACATAACCGCAACCTCCTGACGAAATGAACTCACCGGCTTCCAGTGACTCAAGGGCCGCCGTCACGTCTGGGGAAGCAGCGATCAGGGATAGTTGACGGGGGTCTTGAGAGCCCATCGCTCCCATGCGCGGTGATTGCCGCGCACAGTACACCCAAGAAGCTGTGGATTTCGCAAACGGACTTTCTTTTTTACGAAATCCGAACAGAGCTTGCCGCGCTTGCCTCTGTTTTATGGTTCCGGGAGGTTCTGCGCTGTTTGGGAACACAGAGAGTTTGGCCGTTGCCCATTCATCGCTGCGTTGCCTGTCATTCAGCCGAGGCGCGGGATCGGCAGGCTGTAGCAGTTTTCCCGTCTGTATAGCTATCCCCCTTTCTGGTTTGACGGGGTGAGGACAGGACGGGAGGGAATATGCACCGCCTCCCGCAAGGAACTGACCCTAGTTTTCAGGGGCCGGATGACCGCAGACAAGAACACCATCGCGGGAACCATCACGATTCCACCTGGGCCACGAAATGTGGGCACAAACGGAAAGTTTTCTGTTTCTCGAAACTAGCAGCTGCCTCGCGCAGGGCGGTGCATATTCCCTCCCGTCCTGTCCTCACCCCGTCAAACCCGGGGAACGGTACACGGAGAGGGCCACAAAGGTCTTTTTCAGGCGGCACGAAGCATCATCTTCAGCCCGCTCTATCCTCGCACGCTAATCCTTGAGAATGACAGCACCGCCCGCGACGAGATCGGGCGTCCCATCGACATCGCCGGACGGAACGTCGTGAAGATCAGCATCCTCTTCACCTGGGGCAGCAGTTCCTGGGATTCCCCCTGGTCGGAGAGAATCTTGTAATCGTCCACACGCCCGTGCGAATCCACGTAAGCTTCAATCACCAGCGAATCGGTGTTCATCCCACTGAGCGTCGTGCCGAAAACACTCTGCTGCAACTCCGGCCCGGTATTCAACACGAGCGGCACATCTTGATTATTTGCTTGCACCTCTCCCGGCATCGCCAGGATCGCAGTCACCAAACCAAAAATCAGCAAAGCGCAGACTAGGCCAGCCGTCGCAGGCACCATAAACGCGTTCACCGCATTTTCCATCCGCATGCGCAGGCCTTCGAATCGCGGACGCCGTCCCTCCGCCGCCTCCCGCGAAATCGCCAGCCGCAGCTTCAGCCCTAGGTCCGCCGGCTGCTGCACACGCCTCACGCTCATCAGCAGTTGCTGCGTCTGCCGCAGCATCCGGTACTCCCGCGCACACGCCGAACATCCCTCCAGATGCGCCTGCATCCCCTGCATCTCAGTCCCGGTCACCGCGCCATCCAAATACGGAGACAGCAATCGCTTCACGTCCGCGCATTTCATCGCCAGCTTCGGCGAACCCGGATTCTTGGCCACATGCCTCATGGCATCACCTCGACCCTTCTTCCCCCTCCAGCAACCTGGTCTTGCAAACGTTGGTTCTGCAAACGTTGATCCTGCAAACTTTGGTTCTGCAAACTTTGGGACCGCAAACTCGTCTCTTCCTTATCTTCATCCGGGGCAGTGAGTCCCAGTTCTCCACCCACCTCGCGCACATACGGCGCCAGCCGCTGCTTCAGCGCCTGCCGCCCCCGCGTGATTCTCGACTTCACCGTTCCCAGCGAAATCTGCAGAACCTCCGCGATTTCTTCATAGGACATTTCTTCAAGATCGCGCAGGATCAGCGCCGTCCGGTAAGGCTCCGCCACTTGTCGCAACTCTGCACCCACCCGCTTCTGCACTTCCCGGTGCGCCACGTTATCGAACGGAGAATCGTTGCGGTCGGTCAGCGCGTTCTGCATCGCCGTATTTTGCATCGACCCATCCCCGTTCGCTAGTCCGTCCGATTCCACTGGTTCAATCGAAGTCTCGTGCGCTTTATGCCGAAACCACCACCGCTTCCGGTTCGCCGCTTCATGCAATGCAATCCGATAAATCCAGGTCTTCAAACTCGATTCGCCATGGAAGCTCCTCATCCCGCGGAAGACCTTCAGGAAAACATCCTGCGTCGTATCCGCCGCGTCCGCCGGATCGCTCACCATGCGGTACACCAGGCCGTACACCGGCCGTTGAAATTCACCAATCAGCCAAGCGTAGGCCTCTTCCGATCCGGCCTTCAGGTCCGCGACAATTGCCGCTTCCTGCGCCCGTGCTCCGATTGCGCTCGCCAGATCTCCCAAGGTGGTCACTCCCGCCTTACTTCGCCCGCTGCGTGACTAAAGAACGATTATAGAATTTCCCACCTCATCCCCAACCGAAAAATCGCCCACCGCCCCAGGTTTGCGGATTAGAGGTCACTGCCGCATGTTACCGGCGCACACTCTAATCCACATAGACTCCGCCCACCCATTCCAGGTTCCATCCTTCAAGTGGTTTATTTACCATAGTTTAACTAGTCATGGTCTTCGTCTACTGAGGTTGGCGGCTTTCTCCGTCGCGCATGCCGATTTCGCTGGGACTCTGAGATCTTGCCAGGGGGATTGAAATAAGCGTCGCTAAACACGACATCGCCCTGAAAACTCTTCATGCTGTCGCGATAGCGCTGGCTGGAAATCGTTGCGCGGATCTCCGCTTTCGCATCTTCCAGCGTCAAGGTGTGCTTGCTGATCATTTTGTAAATGAAGTGGGCGCCCCCCGGGTCGGAGAATACTTCGGAAACTTCTCCCGGCTTGAGGTCCATCACAGCCTCATGCTGCGGAGGCAGCGCATCGCGGCGCACCTTCTCCATCTTCGTATTGGAGTTGGTGTGCGGAATTCCGGCTTCAGTGTAGGCCACGACTTGCAGCTTGTCAGGATCTTCCCCTTTAACCGCTCGGGCGCGGAGATCGGCCGCGAGTTTCGCCATTGCTTCTTCATCAGCCTTGCTTTGCACGTCTTCGCCATTCCCGTGCGCGACTTCGCCTTCCTTTGCGCGAGGGACAAAAATCCGCGCCACAGTAGCTTCCTCATAAGAAGCTTCATTCTTTTTGTAATAGTCCGCGAGATCGGTGTCGGTGATGTCGCTAGCCTCGGCCTGCAGGGCGCGGCTCAGATCCTGGGAAAGCAGTTGCATGCGCGCATAGCGCATCTCTTCTTCAAACGCCGGCGTTTTATCAAGGCCGCGTTTTTCCGCAGCCGCAGCCATCCTCAGATTGCGCGCATAAACGTTTGCCACATTCAGCCGAAGCGGAAGCGACATGCCCGGCTGCAGCGCCTCGCAGAGCTTTTCAAATTGTGCCCGGGTGATCACGGTCTTGCAGGCCGTGCCGGTCTGCGTCGGATCAGCGCAGAAATCATTCACAGTAATCACGGCATCGTCGGGCCCCACAGCGACTGCGGGCGCCGTAACGGACGGCGCATCTTGACCGTTGATCAGGCCAGCGAGCAGGAGAGAGACGAACCCTATGAAACACGGGAAACGCATGGTTCAGTATCCCCGGCGGCGGTGCTGCCGGGCAAATAAAACGGGCACGCAGCCAGGCTGCGTGCCCCGCTTAAGCCCACTGGTCAGCCTGCCGGTCATTGCTCAAAGGCTCCCATGTTGATTTGCCCGTTGGCATTGACCCGCGGATTCCCGTTGAAGTCTACCGTGCCGAAATCGGCCGAACCCAGACCGGCGTTGCCCGTGTTCTCGGCCGGGGAACTGGTCGATATGTCAAAATTCGGCGTCGGCGAGCAACTGGTGAGCGGAGTCGGAGGCCCGCTCTCTACGGTCGACGTGCATGTGGGTACGGTTAGGTAGTCGGGATTTGCGAACACCGAATTCACATCCTGTCCGGTCGCTGACTTGTACGATGCGAACGAAGAGTAGCTTTTGTTGTTCAACTCAAAAGTGGTGGTCGAACTGGTGGTGTAGAAGTCGTTGTAGTTCGAAGTAACACTGCTGCCCGTTGTGAAACCGTGAATGAACAGGCCCTGCGCACCCGCATAGACAATATTGTTCTCGAAAACAATACCGGTGGCGCGGTACTGGATCTGGAATTCGCCACTGCCGGTCTTTTGCGTGTCATTGTCGTAAAGGCTGTTGTTCACAATGGTGATATCGGTGCTTCCACCCGTTCCCGACTTGGCATAGCCGCCCACGGAGACGCCGCACGAATTTGCGGCGTAGGAGAGGTTGTTTCGGATGATCACGTTGCTTGAGACTTCACCCGCGGTTTCGCTGGCGGCCTCAATGTTGAGGTCATTGCCGTATAGCGTGTTGCGCTCGAACGTCACGTCCGTGCAGCCATCGCAGTACACGCCATCCTCATCGTAGGAATTACCTTCCCCCGGATTCTTGAAGGCGCTGTTGTTATAGATGAGGTTGCCATAGACGTCTCCATTCTTGGCTTGATCGTAGCCCGTCGGACCGACTCCCTCGAAGCCAATCGCATCCATGCCAATGTTGTCATTGTCATAGATAGTGTTGTTCGACACGACAAAGTTCTGCACGTTGCCGTTATAGGTAGTGGTCTCGCTCTCCCCGGTGAGACATCCAGTAACCGTGTTGCCGCTGACGGTTACGCTAAGCGGAGTAGCGCTGATCCCGAAAACGCCGATACCATATGCGTTGCCCCTCTTCCCCGCCGTGGTTTGGATGTTCTTGACTATGTTGTTGAGGAAGTTGATGCCGGTTCCGCTGCCCAGAATAAGCACTCCGAGGGAAACTTTCGAGGCGCTCGAAACCTTGTAGTTTTGGATGGTGAACCCTTCGATGGTGAGATAGTTCACGCCATTCGCGGCGCCGATTGTGAACAGTCCCTGCGTGTTGCAGCAGATAAAGCCATTGCTGTTGGCGAAGCTGGGTGAGACGCAGCATGAGACTCCAGTGCCGTCCACGATGGCCACACCCTGTCCGTTGAAGACGATGGGAGCCGAGGACGTGCCCGAGTTGGCGAAAGTCACGCTCTCGTTATAAGTTCCGGCTTCCACATAAACGGTGCTGCCCGCCTGCGCTTCCAGAGCCGCGTGTCCAATGGTGAGCCAGGGCGCGCTCGCACTGCCGCTATTGGAGTCGCTGCCGTTCTTGGCAACGTAATAGGTTTGCGCCTGGGCGCAACAGCAAAGCGCGAGCCAGCAGGACAGGAAGAGGAATGGAGCGCGCATCAATTCACGCTTCAATAGAGGTTGCATGCTGCGGTGCAAGCGATTAATCATGGAAAGGCCTCCTGATGGATTTCTGGGATTGCCCCTTGAGAATCGGACCCTCTGCGCGTAACAATGTCTGTTAGTTACGAACGATTATTTTTACTTTCGTTTGTGGCGGCTTGTCAAGGGAAAAGAAACAAATGGAAGGACAGAAGGACAGCAATTCCGATCAGGGAACTGAGGAGGTTCTCGAAAGCAACTACCGCAGGTGAACCGGCTAAACTTGACCGCCGTGGAGCCTACGCCGTGGTGGTTCGCGTGCGTTCGGGAAGGGTCTTGAGAATCTGCTGCACCGCCTCCAATAGCTTGTCCGATCCTTTATCCAAGTCGAGGACGGACTTTTCCAGGAATGCGATGGCTCCGTCTTCCTGCAACCGGGTCGCGTTCTTTTGAGACAGGCCGGTCATCACGACTACTGGGATCGCGTTGGTCAACGGGTCTTTCTTCAACGCCACGAGCACATCCCGGCCGCTCATCTTCGGCAGCAATATATCCATCAGAATCAGATCCGGCAATTCTTCCCGCGCCATGCGCAAAGCTTTTTCACCGTCGGTCGCGCTGCTTACTTCGTAGCCGGCTCTCGCCAGCGCGCGCTCCGCAGTCAATCTCAGAAACTTGCTGTCGTCCACCAGCAGAATCTTGGTCATCGTCCACAACCCTTCCGATTCCGGTCTCCTTAGATACTGGTTCTATCGGCAGATTCGAAATTCGGATAAAAAACAGAAGGGCCGGGCCACACTGTCACAACGTGAGAACTGTCTAAGAAATTTGAAGGCAGAGAGGGAAGTGCACACTAGACTTGAAGAAGACAAGAAGTAATTCGCAACCCGTCCCGACCGGGAAGCCCTTACTTCTTCAACATCTTCTCGATCGCCGCGACCAGCGAAACCGGACCCGATCCCAGCATCAGATCAGACTTCTCAAAGAACCCGGCAGCGCCGTCCTTCTCCAGTGCCTTGGCGTTTTTCTGCGAGAGACTGGTCAACACCATCACCGCAATCCCCGCCGTAGCCGGATCTTTTTTCAGAGCCTTCAACACATCGGGCCCGCTGACCTTGGGCAGCATAATGTCGAGCAGCACCAGCCCGGGCGAGTGTTCACGGGCCAGTCGAAGCGCTTCTTCCCCGTCCACGGCGCAGACCACTTCATAGCCTGCCTGGCTCAGCGTCCGCTCCGTCGCCACTCGCAGGAACTTGCTGTCCTCCACCAAAAGCACCTTCATCTAAAACCAGTCCCTTCGAGAGCACTACCCCGCTCATCGCAAGTATGCGCTACCTCCTCAGGAATGTCGCTGCTGAATCCGCCGCGCTATTGGCGTCTCCGGTGCGAAGGTGTACCATCCCACTGTCTTCGTATAGGGCGACTGAGTCAGCGGCCTAATTGTTAGCGAAACTCTCAGGCAACTCGAGGAGGGGACCGTGCCGCACCTTCAGGAAGTCCCGATCCCGCCGCACAATGCTGCCAAGGCGCTTTTCTGCACCTCTTTACTTCTACTTTTGTGCGTGACTCCGGCGCTCGCGCAAAAGACGGAACAAAAAGATAGCACCCCTCCAAAATACGACCTTCATACCGAGACAAAAACCAAAGGAGTGGTGGACGAAGTAAACCTTCTCTCTTTCGGAACCAGGAAAGACTTCACCGAACTCGTCCTGAAGAGCGGTGACGACAAGATCCACATCTACCTCTGCCCCAAACCGTTTGAGGAGGAGATGGGAATCACCTTCGCCAAGGGAGACGAGATTGCCGTCACCGGTTCGAAAGTCAAGCAGGACGCGTCAGACATAATCCTCGTGCGCGAGCTCGTAAAAGGCACCGACACCCTCATGTTCCGCGACGACAAAGGCAACCCAGTCTGGGATCCGCGCACCGGCAAGTGACAACATCAATCAAAAACGGCAGTCGTTGACTAGCCTGTGCCACGTCCGTAAGATGGGGCGACGCAAAAGCAGCGCCTTGCGATCAACTTAACACTAAAAAATGATCGGCCAAACTATTTCCCACTACCGCATAGTCGAAAAACTCGGTGGCGGCGGCATGGGCGTAGTTTACAAGGCTGAGGACACGCGGCTGCACCGCTTCGTCGCTCTGAAATTCCTTCCCGACGAAGTAGCTCGCGATCCCCAGGCGCTCAGCCGTTTTCAACGCGAAGCGCAGGCCGCCTCAGCTCTGAATCATCCCAACATCTGCACCATTTACGACATCGGCGAGCAGGACGGCCAGGCCTTCATCGCCATGGAGTTTCTCGATGGCGTAACTCTGAAACATCGCATCGCCGGCCGTCCGATGGAAGCCAGCCAGATTCTTTCCCTGGCCATCGAAATCGCCGACGCCCTTGATGCCGCTCACGCTAAAGGAATCGTTCACCGCGACATCAAGCCCGCCAACATCTTCGTCACCGAACGCGGTCATGCCAAGATTCTCGATTTCGGGCTGGCCAAGGTCACGCTGGCCGGCAGTTCCACCAGCCAGATCGCCGCGCTGAACACCGCCACCGGCACGGTCGACGAACAGCTCACCAACCCGGGCACGGCCGTCGGAACCATTTCCTACATGTCTCCCGAGCAGGCCAAAGGTAAAGAACTCGATCCCCGTACCGATCTTTTTTCCTTCGGCGCCGTGCTCTACGAAATGGGGACCGGCACCCTGCCTTTCCGCGGGGAAAGCTCAGCCACGATTTTCGAGGCGATTCTCAACCGCGCCCCAGCTCCCGCCATCCGCATAAACCCCGATCTGCCGTCCAAGCTTGAAGACATCATTAACAAAGCTCTGGAGAAAGATCGCGACCTGCGCTACCAGCACGCCTCCGACATGCGCACCGACCTGCAACGGTTGAAGCGCGATACCGATTCCAGCCGGCAGATCCCGGCGGCCAACACCGAGTCAGCAAGCTCCGCATCAGTAGGCGCGCAGCCCGCGCATACATCGAGCAGTTCCGCAGTTGTCACCGCAGCCAAGCAACACAAGCTGGGAATCGGCATCACCAGCCTGGTTGCGATTCTCCTGGTCGGCGCGGCTTCCTATGGCGTCTATGCGTTCCTCTCGCGGTCGAAGCCCGCTCCGTTCCAGAACTTTTCCGTCAGCAAGATAACCGAGACCGGAAAGGCCACGCTGGTTGCCATCTCGCCCGACGGCAAATACGTTCTCAACGTCATGAACGACGACGGCCAGCAAAGCCTGTGGCTGCGCAATATTCCCACGGGCAGCAACACCCAGGTCGTAGCTCCCGCGCTGGTGGGTTACCAGGGGCTGCGGTTTTCTCCCGACGGCAATTACTTATATTTCGTTCGTACGGAAGTCGGCAGCCGCTCCCTGAAATACCTGTATCGCGCACCTGTGCTCGGTGGGAATCCAGAGAAACTGGTCACAGACATCGATTCAAACATAAGCTTCTCTCCCGACGGCAAGAAATTTGTCTACATGCTCGCCAACAACCCGAAGGTTGGCGAAGTCCGTTTGATCATTCGCTCGCTCGAGGGGAGCGAAGAAAAAACCCTGGCCACGAGCCCCGTCAGTGAGCAGATCTTCGACCCCGCCTGGTCGCCCGACGGCAAAACCATCGTCAGCGCGGTTTCCCAGCCGGGAGACGCGCTCTCCGGCCTGGTTGCTATCGATGTCGAGAGCGCTAAACAGAACTTGTTCGTGACTACGAACGAGATGTATTTCCAGAAGCCAGTCTGGCTGCCCGACGGCAGCGGTCTGCTGGTTTTGGGCGCCGGTCCTTATTTCACTCAGGTGCAAATTGTTTTTGTTTCGTTCCCTTCGGGCAAAATCTCAGCAGTCACGCGCGACGCCAACTCTTACGTCGACCTCAGCGTGGCGGCCGACGGCCGCTCTCTGGCGACCGTCCTGAGCCAGACCCACCTCACTCCTTACGTCATGCCCGATGGTGCCAGCAGTTCCCAGGCCCGGCAATTAACTACGGGATTGCCGGTCACTAGTATTTCGTGGACCCGGGACGGCCAGCTCATGACTTCGGCCGGAGCCAATGGTCTGATCCTGCTCAACCCTGACTCCGGCACTAAAACTCCATTCCTCTCGCAGCTTCTTTTCGCAAATTTTGCCCACGCCTGCACCGACGGACACGTTGTCTTTTCAGCCAAACCCGCGGGAAACATCCAAAACAACGTCTGGGTAGCGGATGCCGATGGTGCGAACTCCAGAAAACTCACCAGCGGAAAATTCGACTACCTTCCCATCTGTACGCAAGATGCCAAGACCGTAATCTACGAAGACGCCGACGGAAAGCTGGACAAGCTTCCGTTGCAGGGCGGAGCATCACAAAAGATGGGTGAATTCGCGGTATTCAGCCGCTTCACGGCGTCTCCCGATGGCAAGCTCGTGGCCTTTGTTACCTTTCGCCTCGGTGATCCCAAAGAAAAGCTGGCCATGGTATCCCTCGACTCCAGCCAACCTCCCCGGTTCCTGGAATTCGAGCGGCCCCGAGCGGAGTCCCTCGTGGCTTTCGGCGATGGGCCAGTTTCCTTCACCCGTGACGGCAGAAGCGTTGTCTATCCCGTGCGCGACGGCGATGTCGATAATCTCTGGCTCCAGAATCCCGACGGATCGCCGGGAAAACAAATCACCGACTTCAAGTCCGAACTTATCCGCGATTTCGACTGGTCCTTCGATGGCAAACAACTCGCCGTCATCCGCGGCCATCGCGATTCCGACGTAGTCCTCTTCCGGAATTCCGAGAAGTGACCCGGGCGGCGTCATTCACGCGCCCGCAACAACTTCTTACGACGCAGTTCCCGCTAGCGGCAGCCAGACTTGAAACCGCGTCTCTCCTGGCTTCGAAGTGACCTGAATAGTTCCCCGGTGCTTCTTCACAATTCGCTGAACCGTGTCCAGGCCCAGGCCCGTGCCTTCCCCGACTCCTTTCGTCGTGAAAAAAGGTTCGAAGATGTGCGGCAGCACCTCCTCCGGGATTCCCGGACCGTTATCGGTAATCTCAACCACAGCGCAACCGTCGTCACTGTAGGTTCGGACACGCAGTTCGCCTTTGCCATGCATCGCGTCAATCGCATTATCAATAATGTTGGTCCATACCTGATTGAGTTCGCTGCCAAACGAATTCACCAGCAGGGGAACGGCCTGGTAATCGCGCTGCACCGCAACTCCTTGCTTCAACTTGTGATTCAGAATCGTAAGCGTAGTTTCCAGGCTTTTCACCACGTCCACGTTCAAAACCGGCGCCTGGTCCATGTGCGTGTATTCTTTGATCGCGCCCACCAGATCCGAGATCCGCGAAGTGCTACTCTCGATTTCGTGCAACAGACTGGCGATCTCAACCGACGCGGCGATCCGAACCAGCGCGGCTCGAGCCGTATCCGCGTCGAGAATCGCAAACAGCGATTCGACCATCTCCGGCTTGACATTTCGTCGTGCCAGTCCAGCCGCCAGCATCCACAAATCATTCTGTCCATGACTGCGCAACAAAGAATCGATCTGGTCCTCTAAGTCGCTGATGGTCAGCGGATCCGGCGGAACCACATCCGGCACTGTGAACGAAATCTCCAGTTTTTCGATTTCCGATTTTTGTGCAAGAGAAAGATCGCGCCTTCCCAGCTCGAGACTCGCGTCCCTGATCTTCTTTAGAATCTCGCGCAGTTGGCTGGCAGCGCGTTTCGCAGCCGAAGCCGGATTGTTAAGTTCGTGTGCCAGTCCCGCCGAAAGCTTTCCCAAAGAAGCCAGCCGGTCGCGCTGTTGTTCGAGCCGCGTGGTTTCACGAATCCGGTCAGACATCATGCCCACCAGACGCTGGGTAAGCACCGGCATTTTCTGTACCAGCTCAGGAAACAGCGAGGCTGGAAACCGCAGCGCATGGCTGTCTGTCAGCGCTCGCCCACTGACCGTGAACTGCTTCATTCTCGAAAACGGCAGCACTCCCGTAACGTCGCCCGGTTCCAGATCGAAGACGAAGGTTTCGCCCCTAAGTTCGCCCCGCCCTTGAAGATGCCCTTCAAGAATCACAAACATCGCATCCGCCGGATCGCCCTGGCGTGCGTAGACTTCACCCGCCTTCAGATTCAACTCCTTCGCCTGGCTTAGGAACCAGTCGAGCTGATCGTCCGGCAAATCAGCGAATGCGGGAACGAGACTTAATTCAGATTTATCGACCATTTATACCTTGCTCAAGTATTGATGAATGAACTGCACCGCAACCGATCCTTCGCCCACTCCGGAAGCCACACGTTTTATCGAACCGTGCCGCACATCGCCCACGGCAAAAATGCCGGGAACATTGGTCTCGAGCAGAAACGGATCGCGGTCGGGCGTCCATCCCTTGGGACGTTGCCCGTCCCGTATAAGGTCAGGACCCGTCAGCAGAAAACCGCGCTCGTCCCGCTCCACAATGCCCGCCAGCCAGTCCGTCTGCGGCAGCGCTCCAATAAAGATAAACATTGCACTCGCTGGCACCCGCTCAGTTTTGCCGGTATCGGAGCACAGCACAGAAATCTCTTCCAGATGCGTCTCGCCGTGTGCTTCGGCCAGGCTCGCATGCGTCCAAAGCTGTATGTTAGGCGTTTCCTTAATCTGGTCGATCAGATATTGCGACATCGTGCTCGATAACGATTCGCCGCGCACCAGAATAATGACCCGCTCCGCGTATTTCGCGAAGTTCATCGCCGCCTGACCCGCCGAGTTCGCCCCGCCCACCACATAAACAATCTCACCCTTGCAGGACAAAGCCTCGGTAGCTCCGCCGCCGTAATAAATTCCCGCACCCTGCAGCCTGTCGACGCCTTCAGCCGCCAGCCGCCTCCACTGCACCCCGGTCGCGATCATCAGCGCATGACAGGAGATCTCGTTTCCATCCGCCATCTTGATGATTCGGTAAGGTCCCTCCGCCCGGACGCCGACCACTTCCTGCGCCAGAATTTCCACTCCGAAGCGCTGCGCCTGCACCACCGCCCGGCGCGCCAGATCAGCGCCGCTCAACCCGGTCGGAAATCCCAGATAGTTCTCAATGCGCGAACTCATTCCGGCCTGGCCGCCGGGCGCTTCCCGCTCAACCATCACCGTATGCAAACCTTCGGAGGCTCCATAAACCGCCGCCGCCAATCCGGCCGGACCACCTCCCACAATCGCCAGGTCATAGAAGTCGGTTTGCGCCCGCGTGCGCAACCCGACTTTCTGCGCGACTTCCGCAGGCACGCCCTCAAGCAGCTTCGTTCCATCAGGAAACAGCACCACCGGCAGATTCGCCGCCTCCGGCCCCAAAGCTTCCAGCAGTTGCTTGGTTTCCGGATCATTCGCGGAAAGCTCCACATCTGTCCATTGATAAGGCACCCGGTTGCGCGCCAGAAAGTCCCGCAACTCATAAGATCGCGGCGACCAGCGCGTGCCCAGTACTCGAATTCCCTGAAACGTCGGATGGTACGAAGCCTGCCAGTCATCGAGCAGATCATCAAGTTGCGGATACAAGTGCTCTGTCGGAGGATCCCAAGGCTTCAGGAAAAAGAAATTGATGCTGGCCTGGTTGATGGCGCTGATCGCGGCATTGGTGTCCGCATAAGCGGTCAGCAACGCCCGCTTCGCGCTGGGAAAGATTCCCATGGCCTGTTGTAGAAATTCCACCCCATCCATCCGCGGCATGCGCTGGTCGGCCAGCAGCAAAGCCACGCTGTCATTGCGCACCTTCAACTGCTTCAGCAGATCAAGCGCTCCCTCGGGCGAATCGCTTCCGATCACGCGGTATTCCGCCCCGTAGTGCGAGCGCAGATCGCGCTCGATCGCGCGCAAAACATCGGAGTCGTCATCGACGCTCAGCAAAATTGGTTTCGCCATGCTCGGTCTCGATCCCAGGAAAAGTGCCAGGCAAATTTCCCGGCAAAGAGGTAGAGAGATGATGCCACACTTCAACATCCCCGGGGAAAGCTGCTTGGATGAACTTAGTTAGATACAGAAAGTTGGTATCCGGTCGCGCAATTCGTTTGCGGGCCGCAATAATGTTGCCGGCAGGCGCGGAACAGCATGCCCAAGGAATGTCGGAGCACAAATAACCGTAGTCCGCTCGCGTCCATGCCCCTTGACAAACATAAGGATCGAAGACTAAAAGATCTAAAAGCCGTTCGACTCTCGGACAAGCGTGGAGATCATTTCGATGCCACAGTCGCGCAGAGATTTTTTCAAAACCGCAACGGTCGGCGCCGTCGGCGCTACCATCTTTGGCTTCGATCTTCAGCCCGCCTACGCGCAACTCAAAGAGTTAAAGATTGCACGTGCTGCCGAAACGCGCTCGACGTGTCCCTATTGCGCGGTCGGCTGTGGCGTGCTCATCTACACCATCGGCGACCGGGCAAAGAATGTCACACCGCAGGTGATCCACGTCGAAGGCGATCCCGATCATCCCACCAACCGAGGAACTCTCTGCCCCAAGGGCTCTTCGCTCGAACAGGATATGCTGAACCCGCGGCGGCTCACCAAGCCGCAGGTCCGGCGCCCCGGCGCAACGGACTGGGAAGACATTTCATGGGACGACGCTCTGAATGAGATTGCGCAGTGGACCAAGAAAACCCGCGATAGCTCCTTTGTGGAAAAAGACGCGCAAGGCCGCACCGTGAATCGCTGCGAAGGCATCTCGTTCATCGGCGGCTGCACCGACACCAATGAATTCAATTTTTTGGCCGTCAAGGCCATGAGGGGGTTGGGCTTGGTTTATTTGGAAAACCAAGCCCGTGTTTGACACGGCCCCACGGTCTCAAGTTTGGGACCAACATTCGGACGCGGCGCCATGACCAATGGCTGGATCGACATCAAGAACACTGACATGATGTTGATCATGGGCGGCAATCCCGCCGAGAACCATCCCTGCGGCTTCAAGTGGGCGATGGAGGCCAAGCGCAACCGTAACGCCAAGCTGATTTCCGTTGACCCGCGATTCACCCGCACATCCGCTACCGCCGATCTCTTCGTCCAAATTCGCGCCGGCACCGACATTGCATTCCTCGGCGGCCTGATCCGTTATGCCATCGAGAACAACCGCATCGCCAAAGAATATCTCGTCAACTACACCAACGCGGCCTTCATTGTGAAGGAAGGTTTCAAACTTCCCGAAGACGGTTTGTACTCCGGATTTAACGCGGCCTCGGGCAGCTACGACAAGACCACATGGAATTACGAAGAAGGCGGCGACTTCAGCGGAAAAACCGACGGCGCCACTTCCGCGCACGCAACCCCTGCGCCTTCGAACCCGGCGACACCCGCGCCTCCGCCAGCATTGCCCCCGAATGTCGCCTACGACCTCACCCTCCAGCATCCGCGCTGCGTCTTCCAGTTGATGAAGCAGCAGTATTCCCGTTACACCCCTGAAACCGTCGAGCGGATCACAGGCATCCCGAAGGACCAATACCTGAAGGCAGTCGATCTGTTCACCTCAGTCCGAAAAGACGGCGACATGAAGAAAGTCGCAACCATCATCTACGCCGTCGGCTGGACGCAGCATACTTTCGGAACGCAAATCATTCGTACCGCCGCCATGATTCAACTCTTGCTCGGCAACGTCGGCAGAGCGGGCGGCGGCGTGAACGCCCTTCGCGGCCACTCGAATATCCAGGGCGCAACCGATATGGCGGGACTCTACGACTCACTTCCGGGCTACCTGAAAGCGCCGGTTCCCGATGACAAGGATCTGGCCACTTTTCTGAAACGCATCACGCCAACTGCCTCGAAACCCTCGCCCTGGAATTCGATGAACTACTACGCGAACACCCCGAAATTCATGGTGTCGCTGCTCAAGTCGTTCTACGGAGACGCTGCTAAAAAGGAAAACGATTTTGCCTTCGATTACTTGCCAAAATTCGGACAGGATTGCTCGTGGACGCATATCTGGGATGACATGTACACCGGCAAGGTCAAGGGCATGCTCGCTTTCGGAATGAACGGGGTAATGATTGGCCCGGACACGAACAAGAACATCAATGCGCTGAAGAAGGCCGACTGGTTGGTGGTGGGCGAAATTTATCCCGATGAAACCAGCGAATTCTGGAAAGCCCCGGGCATTTCGACAGACGAGCAGAAGAAGATCAACACCACGGTGTATCGCCTGCCCTGCGCGGGTTTTGCCGAAAAAGACGGCAGCATGACCAACTCCGCGCGCTGGGTCACCTGGAAATATGCCGCGGTTCCACCTCCGGGAGAAGCCCGTCTCGACCAGGACATCGTCGCGCAGATTTTCCTGCGGGTTCGCGACCTCTACAAGAAAGAGGGTGGAAAATTCCCTGATCCCATTCTGAATCTGAGTTGGGCCTATGCCGACGCGGCTCATCCTCCTCTTTCTCAGGCGGCCATGGAGCTTAACGGCAAAGCTTTAGCCGACTTGAAGGACGACGCAAGTGGACAGGTGATCAAAGCCGGCCAGCAGTTGCCCGGATTTGCCTGGCTGAAAGACGACGGCACAACCATGTGCGGCAATTGGATTTATTCCGGCATGTGGACCGAGGCCGGTTCCCAAATCCAGCGACGCGGCACAGAGGATCCATCTGGAATGGGCGTTTTTCCCAACTGGGCGTGGTCGTGGCCGGCCAATCGGCGCGTGCTTTACAATCGCGCTTCCTGCAATCCCGATGGCAAGCCGTGGGATCCCGAGCGCAAGCAGGTCTGGTGGAATGAAGCAGCAGGAAAGTGGGTTGGCAACGATGTGCCCGACTTCAAGCCCGATTCCCATCCCAAAGATCACTTGGGCCCCTTCATCATGAATCCCGAAGGCATCGGGCGATTATTCGCTCCGATCGGAGTGATCGCAGACGGTCCGTTCCCCGAACATTACGAGCCGATCGAAAGCCCGATCAAGAATCCATTCCACCCCGAGCAGTCGAATAATCCGCTGGTCAAGAAGTTCAAGACGCCATACGACGTGTTTGGATCGCCGGAGGAGTACAGCATCGTCTGCACCACTTACCGGCTGACCGAGCAATATCACTATTGGACGAAAAATAATCCAATGAACGTCCAGCTGATTCCGGAGCCGTTCGTGGAAATTCCGGTGGAGTTGGCCGACGAAAAAGGAATTCGTGGAACGGACAAGATCAAAGTCATCAGCGCGCGCGGAACCTACATTGCGAAGGCCTTCGTCACTCGCCGGCTGAAGCCGATGATGATCGACGGCAAGAAGGTCTATCAGATCGGCTTGCCCATTCACCAGGGCTTCCGCGGCATCACTGAGGATGAAGGAAGAGATGCACGGACGCCCGCAAATTTGCTGACGCCTACTGTCACCGATCCGAATGCCCACACGCCTGAATCCAAAGGCTTCTTAGTGAAGGTCGAGAAAGCGTAGGGAGCGACCATGAGCCAGGCCGCAACAGAGCTGATCCGAATCTCCGGTCACGCCGGACCCGTCCCGGGCAAAGGTCTGAACCGTGAATTCACGGTATGCAAACTGGTCGACACCACCACGTGCATTGGCTGCAAAGCGTGCGAAGTCGCTTGCCTCGAATGGAACGGTTACACCTTCAGCGAAACCACGTTTGATAACACCTACCAGACGATGCCCGAGACGGCATGGAATTACTGGAACCTCATCAAATTCAACGAGCATGAACGCGCCGACGGCACCATGATGCTGCTCATGCGCAAAGACCAGTGCATGCACTGCGCCGATCCCGGCTGCCTCGCGGCCTGCCCGGCCGACGCCGCCATCGTCCAGTATGCAAACGGGATCGTCGATTTCCAGGAAGCCAATTGCATAGGTTGCGGCTATTGCATGACCGGCTGCCCGTTCAACATTCCGAAATTTGATCCGCCATCGCGCAAAGTTTTCAAATGCACCTTGTGCAATGACCGCGTGTCAGTGGGCCTGGAACCAGCCTGCATCAAGGCCTGCCCCACCGGCTGCCTTCATTTTGGAACGAAGCCAGAGATGAAGGAACTGGCAGAGACTCGTGCGGCGCAGCTTCGCAACAATTCCGGATTCGAGGACGCAGGAGTCTACGATCCGGAGGGAGTTGGTGGAACCCACGTGATTTACGTTTTGCACGATGCCAAGAATCCGGAGTTGTACGGCGGATTGCCGCGCGATCCGCAGATCCCCTGGTCAGTGCGGCTGTGGAAAGGGCCGCTGAAATGGATTGGGAATCTGGCGATGGTCGGCGGCATCCTGGGCATGGCCCTGCATTACATGCGATTTGGTCCCAAAAAAGAGGAGCCGATTCCACCGAATGCCAATTCTAATGCAAATGCCGGGAGGCGTGTATGACCACCGGAGCCGTTTCGCGCCCAAGTTCCGCCAGCCAAAATGAGGAGACCATCGTCCGGTACACGTTTGGTGAGCGCGTGAATCACTGGATCGGCGCGCTCTCCTACATCTATCTGTTGATTACCGGCCTCGCCTTCTGGTCGCCGTATCTGTACTGGCTGGCCGCGGTCGTAGGAGGCGGCCCCGCTGCGAGATTGTGGCATCCATGGTTCGGATTGATTTTTGCTGCAACCCAGTTTTGGACGTTCAAAGCGTGGCGCCGCGACATGGAAATTGACGACGCCGATCGCGCCTGGGGAAAAGCGATCCCAGACTACATCGAGAACGAAGACGAAAAACTCCCGCCCGTCGGCCGCTTCAACTTCGGACAAAAAATCTTCTTCTGGGGAATTTTCTACAGCGTAATTCTCCTGCTCCTGTCCGGCGTCGCCCTGTGGTATACAGAAACGCTCCCATGGAGTCTCCGCTTCCTTCGCTACACCGCGATTCTGATTCACGCCAGCGTGGCGCTTATCACGATTGGATTATTCCTCATTCACGTGTACATGAGCGCGGTCCTCGAAGAGGGCAGCTTTGGCTCCATGATTCACGGCTACGTCACACGAGCCTGGGCCTGGACCTTCCACCGCACTTGGTACTACGACGTCATCGGCAAACCCCGGCCTTGACCATGGCCTTAATAACGAACGATGCGAAGTGGGATCGCCGCATCCGCCGCGCCAACGAACTAGTCTCGTCTTACCCGTTCTCCGCCGAAGGGCTGCATTACTATGCCCGCGTAGCAGCATTTCAGAAGGGCATTTACGGCGAAATCGAGAAAGCCCTTGCGGATTCGCCGAAGATTTCCTCGGATCGCCCGCTGCGCGATGAATTGGATTTTTTCCTCCTGCTCCCAAAGTTTCCCGGATTTCTATCAATGATTCAAAAGATCGCCCCGGCGCCCCTCGCCCAGGCCGCCGCCACTTTAGCGACGAAGGGATCAGCAGCATGGCAGCGCGCGATTGAAGAATTCTGGTATGGAGATGCAAACTTAACCGCGGGGGATGACGCCGAACCTTACTCGAATCACCCTGGCGCTGCAGATTCCGATCGAGTGCTAGCCTGGATTTTTCTTCAGCCCTACGCCGAATATCTGGCGGATCATCGCGAAGTCGAAATTCTCGACGGAAATCCATCGACCTGCCCTCTTTGCGGCGGCAAGCCCGCCGTCGGTGTTTTGCGCAGCGAAGGCGATGGCGCAAAGAAGTCGCTGATTTGCATGCTCTGCGCCCACGAATGGCTTTTCCGAAGAATTTATTGTCCCGCCTGCGGAGAAGAGCGAGAACCCCAGATGGGATTTTATTCCGCGCCCGAGATTGCCCACGTCCGCGTCGACGTCTGCGACACCTGCCACACTTATCTGAAGAGCATCGACTTGACGAAAACAGGACTCGCAGTCGCCGTGGTAGATGAGCTGGCGACCATACCTCTAGATCTATGGGCACGCGAACACGGCTACCAGAAACTGCAAATCAACCTGCTAGGAACCTGACGGGATAGAGATCATTCGGCAACAGCCACTGTGTAACCCAAATCGCCTTCAGCACCATGGTGCGCGCTTCTAAAACCAGCGGCTCTCATCTCGGCTTCCACTTCGTCGCTCGTGAACGAACGGACAAATCGCGCATAGCTGATGCGATCCCCCATCTCCAGCGGTTCCTTCCTCCCCCGCAAAAGAAAACGCCAAAGTCTTGCCGTCCGATACACAAGAACGTCATCGCTCGAACGACTCTGCCTCGCAAAGAACGAAATTAGCAGCGGAGAGTTCGGCAGCGCGCGCTGCCTCAGAGCCTGAAGGAAAGCAACCCTGCGCGCCTTTGTCGGAATGTGCGTGTACACGGTCCAGCCCACAACCAGTCCTTCGTAAATCCGCGGCCCTTGCGGAACCCCGTCCGGCTCGCAAAGCGTCACATACTTCGATTCACCAACTCGGTCGAAAATCTTCTCGCTAGCCCGCACCAGCGGCACACTGCATTCAAATCCTTCCGCGTCGAAGCCAGACTTGCGCAGAGCCAGAACCTCCCGGCCCCCGCCTGCGCCTGCCACCAGGATGCGAGACCCTCGCTGAAAGAACTGGTCCAGCACAGATTTTTCCCAGCCAAAAAAGCCGCTTAGATTATGCTCAGTCGATGCGTAATACTGTGACTGATCGAAGTGCTCAGCCGTGACAGCATTGAGTTCATCAGCATTCAGGCAGCCCAGCCAGAAACCCTCGTGCATCGCACTCGCGACCCTGCCGAGGCGATTCAACCAGCGATTCGTTCGATCGAAGTTCTTCACCCTCGATCTTCGCACCTGCGAAATATTCCCTGCGATCACGCTATTCTCTTTTGCCGCAGAATCGGAGTACCGATATTAGAGGATAATACCGGCGCTTGTTCTGTAACCGTTGAAAACACTGGGCGGAGCCGATCTTCCCGTCGCCCCCTCGCAATTGTTGACCCGGATTGCGATAGGCAACGTGAGAATTCCACAACTGCACCCTCACTCCGCAAGTGCGAACTGTGGCAATATGGGCTCATCAAAAGGTGATCCTTATGTTCCCTGTTCGCGTAATTCTCTGGACGACAGCGATGGCATACACCGGATTCATTCTCACCAACCAGGGGTTGCGGACTTTCAACAGCCTTTCCATCACGGAAGCATTTCTTGGGGCCTTAACGGGATTTCTTCTTGCCATCATGTTCACTCTCCGAGAAAAGCGGCGGCCAAGGCCAGCTTTCATCGCGCAATCCATCGCACAAATGTTCCCGGACTGGGGCACATCCCGCCAAAACCGCGACTCACCTCCGAACCGAAAACGCTGATCCCAACAGGCAGGCCGAGTCCACGCTGATCGTGTTTAATCAGCCCACGTGAACTAAATCCAAGCGGCACATCCGCACTTCACTCATTGAGAGTCAATGAGTGCTAACGCCTGTGGCTGTTGAAAAACTCACGTACCGGAAAATGGTCGAAAAAACTTTGCAATGGGAAGCTCTACAAACGACGATCTCCGTTTTGGTAGGCATTTTCTATCTCCCGAATTCCGGCTATTTTGACGGAACAGGAGTTTTTCAACACCCACGCCTGTTAACGTCAGGCGGCGTACCATAGCTAAGCAGGAGGGGAACATGCGCTTTCGTTTGGCAGCAACGCTTCTGCTTTTGACAGCTTCTCTTGTCTTCGCCCAAGATTCCGCGAAGAAGAGCCTCTGCGACGCCGCCTCGGCGACCACGATCAATCGGGATGCGGGAGTAATCATCCAGAAAGTCATGCTCAGCGGCAAGTGGGGCCACAATGAGGCAATGTTTTACATGCCTGACAAAGAAATTGCGGACGGCGCGGTTCTGCTTTCACATTCCGCGATTCATGCTGATACCGGCGCTTCCGTGGACTTGCTGCCGTTTGCCTTGACCCTTGCTCATGCAGGTGCGGCGGTGATCGTGCCGGAACGCGCTTTGATTTGGCCGCCAACGGAGTCGGCGATGAACCGCGAAGGCGCGGTCGTCATCTGCGCCGAGCATTGGCTGATTGACCACACGAAGGTATTCAACAATGGCGAGCCGACGTTGAAGACTGTGAATGACAAGAACATCGTGGTGCGCGAGGGATACGCATACGTAGGCCCACGACTGTGCGACCCTGCGGTTCCTTCCGACTGCGAATTCATAGATCCATTCATTGCGGAGGACTGCGCTCTCAAGCGATATTGCCGTACACCAGGGCTCGTGGTCGCAATTGGTGAAATCGGAGGCGGCGACAATACACGGAATATCCTCTCCGACGGCGGATTATGGGCGGCACGTGCGATCCAAAAGCAACTCGGGTTATCTCCAATCAAAGAACTGGTGGCTGTTACCTCATCTTCGTCAGGATCGTAGCTGTTGAAATATCGTGATTACACTCATTGACTCTCCTCCGGCTCGCTCTCCGGGCGAGCGCAAGCCAGCGAGCGGCTCGACCCAAAGTCAAAACCAGTTCTGTGGTGGGGGCTGGGAGCGTAGGAATTTTCAGGTCGCCTATAGCTATCCCACGCAACTCGTTGACGGGGTAGTGTACAGCGACGGCAAAAGTGACCCCCCTGCCGGTTTGGGGGCCTGTGCGGGCGGGCCTGGGGAGCGCGGGGCGGGCGCAGGAGTGCGGGCCTGGCCTGGGGCGCGTGGCGGGCGGAGAGCGGGTGGCGGGTAGCGCTTACCTAACTCACTTGCAATCCTTTGCAGTCTTGGTGACGATAGGTGGTGAGAAGACCGGGTAAGACCGGGAGTATCGGGGGCCGCTAAATATTTCTATCTCGGAAAACGCTCGTAAGGCAGGCCAAACGCTGTACTCTGTGCGTACCACGCCAGAACTTTCCCACGCTCTGAATAATGCTCTTAGAGAATTCATTGGCTGGCCTTTCAACGTGGAAGCGGGGCTTGCGAGTGACTCTGACGGTAGTAAGACAAACGAGTTCGGCACGCTTGTCTACGCTGGCAGCGAATCGGCCGGTTCCGACGGTCGCGTGGAAATCAAAGCCGACAGTCTTGCGTGTGTGATTGATGTGTCTGAGAGTATGGGCGTGCAGGACTTTCGTCTTGCATACGAACGGATTGCACGTGCGAAGAAACTGAAGAAATCTCCACCGTCTCAGGTGCCCAGAGTTCCGACGACTACCGTCACTCTCGGAATCATCTTTTCGCTCGATACAACCCTGCCGCTCGAATCCTTGGCCGAGGAACTCGACAGACTGAATCGCCAGCATCCCGACGACCGCACGTGGGTCGATATGGTTGTGGTGCTTTCCAAGGGGGTTATCAATTACGCTGTGCAATTTCCGGGCGGCAAGGTTCTTGGTGACTATTTGCCACCGGCTGCGGATACATCTCCCGATAGAGTGCCGCCACTGTATGTGGTTTTGGTTGTGAAACCCACGGGTGATTTCACTTTTAACAAGATGAGTGCGTTCCTAGTTGCGCATCTTGCAATCTTTTCTCCGGGTGCAAAGCTTCCTAATTTTGTTCACTTATTGGAGGGAGCTTCCAAAGATGTTCTTACCATCTGTGGCTATCAGTACAACTTAAGCAGTCGGCTGGTGCCGGTACCGCGAGAATTTTATAACGACCGTCTTTTGCCACAGCGTCCTTATCTGATTCAGGACGGAAAAGGAAAAACGTTATCAAGGCTGCTATTCGTGCCTTGGCAAGACGGCGGAGTGATAATTTTACAGGGAAAACTGCCGCTGGAAGGTCTCTTAGTCTTTCTCGGCAAAGAAGTTATGTCACGGGCTGCCAAAGTCAATCAGCCTCCGGACACGCAAATATCATACGTGCTACCAATCACGTATGCACATTTCAGGCAGTTGCTTGCGAGAATTCGGAATCAGTCCAACATGATGGTTATCAGCGACCCAACAGAATTCGTGGTCCAGAAGTTTGCCGAGGAAGGCTCTCGTTCCCCATTTATGGCACGCATCTTCATGGGAGTTTTGCGCTTGCGGGATGTCATCTTTCCCGACTCCAAGTCGCGGGACCCATTCGATAAAGCGTATGAGTTCGTGATGATGACACTTCTGAATGCACGCGTGTCAGCGAAGGAAATCAAAACAATGGTCGATAAGCATGTCACCGCTGTTAGCGCGGGTCAGGCTGCTCGCATACAGGGGCCGAATATTCAAGTTGAGGAGCCTATCGACAAAGAATTGCGTAAGGAATTTGAAAACTGTGTAAATCTTGCGGGTTGTGTTCTAAAACACGGAATGCAACAAGTCACCAATACCTTGCTGGTCGATATCGGCTTTTTGTTTAAGAAACAACAAGCATTCGAGAAAGGATTGGCAGCACTACATGCGAGGGATATTTCGCTGGCCAATTACCTGTCGGACACTCGCAAGTGGTCTCAACGCCTGATTGAGCAACGAAATGCTATTGAGCATGAGGGCTGGATGCTGCCAAAGTTCATCTATGCCCGAACTGCGGCAGGAGGAGTGCAGGCGACGCAGCCGCAGGCGTCAGGCCAGCCAGCAACCGAATTCGTAGAGTACATGCTGGACCGGCTTTGTTGTTTTGTTGAAGAGGTTGTAGCCCATTGCTTGCAGGCGAAGATGCCCGCTGGAATCTCGATTACCGAGTTGCCCGTTGGGCAACGAGTTCCTGAAATGCCGGAGAGGTTCCGGCTCGCTCTTACCAAGGGCGGAACTGCCATTTGGCGTATCTCTTATTCAGCTGGGAAATTTGAAGACATATAAAGCGGCTTCCAGTTCTGACAGCATGGTTACCTGCGGGATGAGGTGGTGTTGTTCTGTGATTTGTAGGTCTGAAGCGATCGCACGAATTCTTTGTGCGAGTTGCGTTTCACGGGCGATCCGCGAAGCAATTTCCTGATGAAAATGCGCGTGAATCCACTTTCACGGGCGCATTTCTTGATGCCAATCCTCTTTATTTCGCTTTTTATCTCTTCACTCGCGATTACTCTTCGCGCACGTCCGTACTCGGTAGTCTTGAACTCCAGCACGCTAATTTCGTCGCCTTCCTCCCACTTGCGATCTGCTTCCTTGCCCACGTAGCGAAACTCTCCGGCAACGATGTGGGCACGCTGTAGCAGCCCGCTCGTGTCTGCCTCGCATGATGTGCCATCCGGCGTTAGACTCTTCGCTTCGGGATGCTCCTGGTATTCGATCAAGAGACGTGCGAATTGCGAAGGAAAAACCACGTTGTATGAAGGATGTTTGTCCTTGGTGCAGTCCACCATTCTGTATTTCTTCCCGCTGTGAATGTTTACGCATTCCATGTCAAACCAGCGGTCTTGCTTGGATGAAAATTCGCTTACGAGCAGGACCTTTTCGTTTGCTCGCCTGTAGAACGCATAGCCAAACGTGGGATCAACCATCGGCAAGAAAAGGAAGTTGTACGGTCGAGCAATTTCCCATTCTCCGAGCATTTCCAAAACGTTGTACGTCGTGATGGTAAGACGCATCATCTGCGGGATATCGAACCACGATGGTGCTTTGCGTTTCAGTTTGAGAGTGCCTCGCACGATGTAGTCCCACATTTCGTAAACCCATTGTGGCGCATCTCCATCCCAATTCTTCGGGGAGTCTTTGGGCGGATACAGAAATCCGATGCCGTGCGCTTTCGGGTCAACGATCTTGATGTTTTTCTCCCCGATCTTCTCGTACAGTGCATAGCGTTTTGCTGCAATGCTGTACCCGTACAACTGCCGCTGCGGATTCTTCGGGTCGGAATCCACGTAGTTTGCATCCACAAGATTCAGAATCGAACCTTTTACGATCTTGCGGTTGTAAGGATTCAGCGCTGCAAACTTATCAACGATGGCCCGCACTTCAGCGTGTGACAGAATCCTTGCACCTTCACTGCCTGGAATGCGAAGCGGTCCACCATGCTTTGAGGCGACGATTGCGAGCGAATCTGTATCGCAAAACAGATAGGTACCGCGCTTCTCTGTTACGCACGCCTCTGTCATTGCGAGCAGCAGGCGACCTCCGGACGTGATGAGTGACGCCAGCGGTGGGAAAAACCAACGTCCGGAAGCCTCGATTACATCTGAAGTATCAGGGAAGCTCTTTTGCCCTGAAAACACCCTGACAGGCACCTCCTTGTTCTGGATATCGGGTATCAGTTCAACGAAGAATCCATAGATCGAATTCGCAAGAATCTTGAGCCAGTAATAGAGTGCTTTGTCGGCCTTGTGCAGCTTGCGTTGTTCGATTATTTTGCGGAATAAATCGTCCTTGTACGGGTCAACCTTCACCATCCCCCGAAGGTTTACACTGCGCATTCCGGCTTGCTTGCCTTGTGGCACCATGCGGATTGCCCGAATAATGTGCGGCACTCTGCCTGTCCGGATCGCAGACGCAATCAGGTCCGGGCCAGCAAACCATATCGGCGTGACGGACGCGAGATAGTTGTTTCCGATGTTCTGGGTGACTTCGTTGTACATGGTGCGCACCGGCAGAATGTCGTTGTCAGGCTTCACCAGAGCAAAGAACCTGCAACGCTCCCACATCGCGGGAATGAAGCAGCCTTTGAGGGTGATGCGGTTGAGGAATCTACGGATATTCTGGGTATCATCGTCAAAACTCACGCGGTTGGCGGTTAAAACGTCGAAAAGACCGAGGAGAGCGCAGCAACTTGGATATTCACTCATGAAATCTACGGGTACGACCGGCACGTCTGCACAACGTATGCGCGTTTCGGAGCGACCGCCGTAATAGCTCTGCACGGAAATACCAAGCGTCCGATTGGAGACGTGGAATTTCTCTGCTGGCCTGATGATGCCCATTTGATCCAAATAGGCCTTTGCCACGGATGCGGGAGAGTATGCGTTGTAGGGCTTCAGGTCGATGGGGTGTTTGTCGAATTCCTGCTTTAGCGCGTTTAGCACATCCACGGTGCAACGTCCGTCTTGTCGAGCATATTCAATTTCCACGGGCGTGACCTTGCCGGTTGGTTCATGGTCTTCCAGTTTCTTGTGCTTGGTATTGAGTTCTTGGCAAGCGCGCTTGAGCGAAAACGATTTGTTAAATAGCGCCCACGCCAGCGTGCGTAAGTCCAAGAAATGCGTCTTGCTGATACTTTTCCATTCTTCCGGCTTCCACGGCGGGGCCAGTTTGATGAACGCCTTCTTGCCGTCTATGGGTGTGATGAGAATGCGAGGATAATTCCGGTTCTCGGCTCCGTCTGCATACTGCGACATTGTGAGCGACCATTCGTTATCGTCACCTTTGCTCCAGGCTAGCGCGAGCCTCGCCAAATCAAAAGGTAGATTTAGCCCACAGACCAAAGCGCCATCGCGCTTGATCGCTGGCTTAAACACGCGCTTCATGAACTCGGAGCGAGAGTACAGCGGGAATCGTGGCGGGAATGGTGCCACGTCAGAAACAGCAGACGTTATGTGGGATTCAAGCACCGTGCGTTCTTTGGCAGGGAGATCGTCAGCATAGAAAACCCCCTCCTCGGTGACCATGTAAATACCAGCCACTAGTTTGCAGAGCCGATACACCCCGAAAGTGAGGGATTGATCTGCTGTAATCCGAGTCTCGGTGTCAAACACGAGCGCGTGTTCTGCCCACTTGGGTTCATCTTCTACCTGCTGGACCCTACGTTTCTGCTTGTTCTTCTTGTCTGCTGCGACCGCATATGCGCGAAGAAAGATGTCATGTGGTTCCGTCATTTTGTTTGTTCCTCCCGTTGTTCATAGCCTTGCTTCTCCATTGCCTCAACTACCATCCACATTCCGACCAGTTGGGCTTTGAGCGCTTGTATTTGCGCAGTTAGCTGGTTCTTCTGTTTGCGAAAATCGACGCCTGCTCGCCGACAGTTCGCGTGATACTGGGCGTGATCGACACCGCAGAACGGACTCCATAACCAACGGACGTGCTTTCGACCTCCGAGGTGGTTATCTTCCAACTGCTGCGAACTCCCGCAGAAACACTGCTTCGGACAATCGGGGCAATGTGTGCGCGTTCGCTTCGCTTTCATGCCGCGCCGCCTGACAGCGAGCGATAGAGAGAATAGGGAAGTAAGTCTTTCTGAGCGAGACCTTTTAGGGTACGGTCAGCGGTTATCAGTTCAACGCCTGCGATCTTTTTCCCATGCCACGGCGCTAGAGCGTTAAGGTCGCCGGCGAGAAATCTGTTGACGGCAGCTTTATACCTTGCAACCTCGCTCGCCTCTTTTGAGCCGTGAGCCGTTATATCGATTGGACCGTGCGGACCGGGAATTTGCAGGTAACGCACAAAGCGGTCGCTCTTCGTTGCACGGATTCGCCCGCCAGGACGCTCCTGCAAAAGAGCCGAGCCGAGATACTTCTTGATTGTCCGTATGGTTACCTCATTGTCGCGTCCGGCCTGAGAGGGCGAAGCGCCGTGCCGAATATCCCACAGGGCACGAATGGAGCGCTCACGGGCAGCGAAGCTCTTCTCGGGCAGCTTGGCTCGTGCGCCCTTATTGGGCGTTCTGAGTTTGTGTTTCGACATAGACCTTGCAGCGAGTACATCTCTCCGCGTGCAACGAGAATTAGCATTTCGGCTGGGCACGATTTACCCTGTTGAGGGTGTGGGATACGGAGAATTGGTCTAAAAGCCATGGTAGGAAGCGGACAAGCGCCGAAAATGAGTGAAGTAGAAGCGTTTGATTTCTCGCTTGCCACAAAAGCGAAACTTCGAGCGGAAAGAAGAGGGTTGGCCCTTGCCCACAGCGAGACACTTGAGTACGAATTTCGGCGAATGCGAGACAAAATTGATTGGGATGCTCTGCGTCAAGCGTCCACGGAAGATGCCGTCAATGCGGCGCTTTCGCATGTCGATCAAGTCACTCGGACCCGATTACCCGGCGCTGCGGCAATCCTGGCGACTGTTCACGACCTCAAATACCCCAAGTTACGCCCGATTCGCTTCCTCGCGGAAAGTTGTGCTCTGGCGCTGCAGACCAACCCGACGAGCGCTGCTTTATACAAGCCTCGCTATTCTCGCGATATCTGTTACAAAGAGAGGAAGCGGAAGGGCCCAGCACCGAAGCCCATGACGAACTTGGAGTACTGGCGCGGTCAAGATGAATTGGGGCAGCGAGTGCCGGTCAAGTATCTCAGCAAAATCAACAGACAGAAGGCAAAGGAAAAAGGAAGACCCGGAAGTCTCGGAAAACGTACATTGACATACATTGACATACCTGAAACAATAGATTATGTGAAGAAGAAGCGCACAACGGTTTGGCTACCGGAGACGACTGTAGCAAAGCTCAAGGCCCTATCAGACGCCACCGGTGTGCCAATGGCAGAGCTTTTCCGGCGCGCGGTCGAAACGTATCTGAAAAATTCCTAAGTCAACAACGGGCCTACCGACTGTTAGTAGCAGCCGACAAGCCCTGACCACCAAGGGAGCATAACCTCCGATGGCAGCTTCGCACACCCTACCGCACTCGCAGACCATCCGCAAATCTGGCGTCGTCGTATTGAACGGCTACGGCATCCGCGTCCAGGTGAACGCCGGTCACTTGCTCCTGCACGATGGAAATGCCGACGAACGCCGAACCATCCGCCTGCCCCGCGTCAATCATGGTCTGAAAAGATTAGTGATGATCGGGAGCAACGGCTTCATCACTCTCGAAGCCCTGCGCTGGCTTGCGGATCAAGGTGCAGCGTTCGTGATGCTTGACCGCAGAGGCAAGGTACTCACCGTCACCGGCCCGGTCGCTCCGTCAGATTCCAAACTACGTAGGGCGCAAGCCCTGGCACTCGGCAACGGGACGGCCCTCAAGATTTCCAAAGAACTCATCTCCCAGAAGCTCGCCGGGCAGGAGCTACTCGTGCGCGACATGCTGCACGATTCAGCGACGGCAGATGCAATTGCTCGATTCAGAGCCGAGCTACCGAGCGCGGACAGCCTTGACCGCGTAAGGCTGATTGAGGCCCAAGCAGCAAAACTATATTGGCATTCGTGGGCTGATATTCGCATTCACTGGCCGCGCAAGGACGAGCGCAGCGTACCCGAACATTGGAAGCACTTCAGCTCCCGCATCTCACCCCTGACCCATAGTCCTCGCCTTGCTGCCAATCCCCCGAACGCACTCCTTAATTTTCTATATGGAAGTTTAGAAAGCGAAGCTCGCCTTTCTGCGGTCGTAATGGGACTTGATCCCGCGATTGGCTTCCTTCATACGGACACGCCCAACAGGGACTCGCTGGCCTGCGACTTGATGGAGGTTTGCAGGCCGGGTGGAGTTGACGTCTTTGTCTTGAATTGGCTTCAGAGCGAGCCCCTTCGTAAAACGGACTTTTGGGAAGATCGTAACGGGAACTGCCGCATCGCACCATCATTGGCAATCAAGCTCTGCGAGACCTCGGACGCCTGGCGCAGATTAGTGGCTCCGGTAGCAGAATATGTCGCGCAAGAGATTTGGTCCTCGATTTCCAGACCGACATCAGGTCTGGCTCGGCGCGGGTTAGCCACACGGCTTACGCAGCGCGCCAAGTGTGAAGTAAAAGGCAGTGAAGTGACCACAACCAAGAACCCGAAACCGGAGCACGTTTGCACAGATTGCGGCGTACCTATCAAGCCGAGGCGAAGCCATTGTCCGAATTGTTCTATCGAGGTCGCTACCGAGCGCCTAGAGCACGCCGCTCAAGTTGGCCGAATAGCCGCGCGGACCCCAAGCGCTCGGGCAAAACATGTCGCCTCGCATTTGCGGCATGTAGAAGCGCGCTCGGCTTGGGACCCATCCACACAACCATCTTGGCTCACGAGCGAAGTGTTCTCACAAAAAGTCCAGCCGCTGCTCGCGACTGTGCCCACGGCTGCGATTCGATCACTGACCGGAGTGTCTCGCTGGTACGCAAGCCGCATTCGACAAGGCTACCGCCCGCATCCACGGCACTGGCAGGCCCTGGCGGAATTGGTGGAGTCTCGGAAGAACCGCGAGTGAGTCTCTGACTCTCTCTGAAACCGTAGACGGGCCAGCCCCCAAGTTGGCTCCGAGCGATGATCCGAATGCTCCACGCGTTCCGCCCGCAGGTCGGCATGGGCCACAAGGCGCGAAAATAAAACTCGCCCACACCGACAGATTGGATTGTCGTTGGCATTGTTCATTCCACCTTGACAATAGTTATCACTCCCTCTGACAAAACCGCGAGGACGTGACCGTCGGGGCTAAGATCAAAGGTGAATCCGGGGACAATTCCGAGTGCAACTCCATAGTGAGGGACCGGGGGATAGACGCTGAGGCTCGTGAGTTGGGCGCCGGAGTCAGAGTTGTAAACCACCACTCTGCGTGCTGCCAAATGACCTCCAATATCCAGTGCGGCGTTGCTGCCGCGCAAGGTATCAACGACAACAGCGAAACGGTCCCCCTCCGCATTACCTTTCACATACCCAGTGTTTAGCGCGGGCGTGTCGTGTTTCGGCAATATCAACCGGAATTTGGCGTCACCTTCTGCTGTAACCGCGCCTATTTCCCACCTCTCCTTCTTGACGCCGGCTGCAACGAACAGATCGTCACCCAGAACATCGACAACCCGATCGTGCAGAGGAAGTTCTTGTGGCCGATCGGCGTTGCACAAGGGGTAGCGACGAGTGAAATATCCTCTGTCCCATCCCGACAGATACCCGAAGTTGTCTGTGGTGCCCCCGCCCCGCCAGACGCATGTCTTTTCAATCTGCGGTTCAGGTAACGAGGTGTCGTATGCAGTGGAAGCGGGCTTTTCGCAATTCGGATGGGAACCCAAACATCTTATGACGAACAACCTTCGGCGCGTGGTCGACTGCACGATCCGACAACTCTGAGAGGACCATGAACAGGATGTCAGCAGCTTCCATTTGCGCTGTTGCGTGGGTGTCTGATCGTCTCCCGAAAGGAACGCAAGCATCTCATTGGCAACGACAAAGATATGGTCTTGGGCATCCAGAAAAACGCCATTATCTGGTAAGTCATCGGTGGGCAACAAAACCGAGAGGTCCAGCTTGCCCTCTGGCGTGAAACGAAGAATGTGAAACCAGAGTTTCGGACTTCCGCGTGTTGCCAGTTCTGTGTCCTCGCGCGCAGTGTATCCGACCAAGACGCGCCCTTTAGAATCCACTCTCATTAGCTGTTTCACCGTCGGCCATGCTTCATTTCTAGCCGGAGCTGGAAGCCGCTGCCAGCCGTATTGCTCCAGTTTGATTTGTAGGACATTTGGCGGCTTGGCGGCCTGAGGCCACGCCTGTACACACAGCACTGAGACAGCAAGGAGTGCCGGTTGGATAAACCAAAGGCGCCGTGGCCGTCTGAGCGAAAAGGGCGCTGCAATAAACAGCAAAAAAAAACCTCCCTATGGACCGTAAACGAAGGGGATCTGACCATTAATGCTTCCGAACAAGACATCTATAAGACCGTGACCCAGCAGGCCTAGTGGAAACGCAAACGAGGCATTTACGTTGTCGAGATGAAACATGGAATTGTCCCAGTGAAGGGTAGGCCAGCCGTCTCCTAGCCTGCAAGAATACTCACACCCCGAGCCGTCTATCCCAAAGTTCATATTAAGACCGATCTGAGTTTGAGAGAGGCCCGTGATCGTTTGATCCCACGAAAACTCTGCATTGCCACCCTGAGTCTGTACATATACGAGCGAGTTGTACACGTCCTCCCAAGTAAGGTTGCTGTTCATGGAGATGAAATCGGCGAGGGCTTGCCGCTGCGCGTCGATTCGATCGTTTACGAAATCGGACCATTCACTGTCCGAGTAAAGAGTACCGTTATATTCATTCGAATGAGTGGCAACAAATTGGTAGGTCATGTAGCCGCAAACATCGCCGACACACTGAAAGGGATTTGCGGTACCGAAACCGCAGCCCGTATCAGGACACTGGCTCCCCCATTCAATCGGGTCGAATGGATTGGATAGGCCTCCCAGACCGGCAGTGCCGAGCAGGCCTCCACCTCCGTCTCCGCCTCCACCGTCCCCACCGCCCCCACCTCCCGCGCACCCGCCATCAATCTCGATTGCACACGGACCTTGTTCACAATCAATCGCTGGACGGAAGCCAGCGCCGACGATTTGAGCGCACGCTAGTCCTAGGGGATCGCCAAGGCTGTTCGGGTTTGTCGGATAGGCGTACTGATTCCATCCTGCACCTGCAGGATCAGGAGAGAGGAACCGACCCGCATAGGACAGTTCCCGGTTTGGTGTATCCCACATGACCGGCGTGGTAGTGCTAGGGAAAAGATCGGCGATGGTGTCTGCAAAAATTTGATACTGACCATTGTTTGCTCCGAAGATGTTGAAGATTTCACCGTACGGTGTGTACGCTTGATCTGCTATCACGGTGTTACTTTTGACGTTGGAGACGATTCTCGTATTGCCAACCCAGTCTTTCGGCATATAGGTGAATGTTCCGCCTAAGACTTGGGCTATCCCGTGAGCAGTCGGCCAGTGCTCGTAGGAGGTCGATGTTCCGTTCATCCTCACTACACCGCCAGCCTGCGTGTACCAGTTCTCGGTCCAAGTACTGCCGTTGCTGGTCTCCACCATGCGACCGAAGGCGTCGTAAGTGGCGCACCTGCCGGTAGAGCCACACGCAGGTGTTCCGTTCGCCTCGGTCCACTTGACCTTAGAAAACTCGTTCCAGCCGTAGACATCGTTTCCGTCTCCGGTCACGTCGCCGTTTGAGTCGTAGGTGCAACCCGTGCAGTGATTCGTCGTAGAGGAATAGCCCGGATTCCACGTCGTCCCGCTACGCCCAGAAAGCACCGTCTTCGTCAGGTTATCGTACTGATCGTAGCTGAACGCCTGTCCCCAATTTCCGCTACCGCAATCGAACTGGAGCAATCGCCCCAAATCATCGTAACCAGCGGTACTGGACTCATTCGCATAGCAGGTAAGGGAACCTCCTGAGTTAAAGCCGTCAGTCAAAGTCAAGGAACCGAGAGTGTTGTTCGCGTTCCAGCCAAGAACTCCTTTGAGATTACTAGTGCCTACTGTAAACACAAACTGTGTCATCAGGTTCGTGTTCCAATCGTAGGTGTACGCATTGTTGTCGGTGCTGGTCAGGCTTACGACCTCCGGATTCGCCGCCGGAAAGTAGGTTGTCCCAGTGACGATATCTTGATTCGCGGTCGCGTCGGTAATCCTGTTGAATCGACCTTCGCCGTCCAGGGTGTAGGTCATCGTGTCAGCGCTGGGGCTAGCTAGGGCGACGGTCGCGGGAGCTCCGTTACCGAAGAATGTTGCGGTGCTCTGATAGTACTGCGTGCTGTGGGGCGTGGACTGCCAGAGGTTAAGCTGGCGCCCGTCGTTGTCGTAGGCGAACCACTCGTCCGTGATGAGCGTCGAGATGGTATGGCTTGCTACTGCGGTACAGCCATCCGTAGCTGCCTCCACCATCCGACCGTACTGGTTGGTAAGAGTGATCCCGGTTGGGACTGTCCCCGTATAGCCCCCGGAGGTAGTGCCATTGCCTTCGCCGTTGTCGTAATAGAACCACCGGCAAGTTGTGCGGTTCGCGTTTACCCCTGTAACTCGATTCGACGAGTCGTAGGAATAGCAGAGTAGGTTCCCATTAGGATCGCTGACCGATGCTAGCTGGCCGTTCACGCCGCGCCATCCTGACGGGCAAGAAGAGTTTGAGTCGTAGGTGTAGGTCCAGATTCCACCTTCAGGCGTTTTCTTTTGCGTCACGCGCCCCAGGCCGTCTCTCGTGATGCTGCGCTGCTGCTGGTTGCTCGGTCCACGACTGGCCGTGACCGTTTGACTGCCAGCAGCACTGGAGTAGGTTGTGGTGGCAAGAATACCATTGGCTGGCGAGGTGGCGACATTCTGCCCACACGATACATTTCCGCTAACACTTGAGGAAACTGCGCAGGAACTGGTAAGTCTGCCCAGACCATCGTACTGATTCTGTACCTGTTTCTTGTTCTCGAGACTAGGGGAGGGCGTGAGCGCGTTCAGTACGTCATTCTCATTATAGGTGATCGTATCCGTTGCGTTCGAGCCGCTCTGCACCGAGCTAATCAGTCTGCCGAACATATCGTAAGTGTTCGTCGGACCGTAGCCTCCCGTGCAGGAATTACCGGAAGTCTGCGAGCAAGGGTTGGACATGAATATGGTTGGATTCACGCCAGAGAAGCTATACGACGTGCTCACCGTGTCGTAATTCGAGGAGGACGGCGACTGCTGCTTCTGTATGTTGATCGGACGTCGATACCCGTCAAAAGTGGCAGTGATGTTCTGGACCGAATGGTTGCTGTTGAACTGGAAGGAGGTTTCGTAGCTCGTCACAGTGGGCGTGATCCAGGTGTCGTTGCTCAGAGGGTCGGTCACAGAACGCACTCGCCACCAAGGATCGGCAGTACCAGAACTGTTTTCATACCCATATGCAGTCGTCTGATTGGAGCTACCATTGGGCCCTACCTGTGTCAACATCACGCCGCCGATGCCATTCCAAGTATAAGATATTGTCAGCCCTCCCTTGATGATTGACGTAGCGAAGGGGTACTCCGTGCAGCCGCTGCAATTGGTGTAATTCCCCGCAACATAGCCATAGGTCGTCTTGTTGCCAGCAAGGTCATAGGTTGCCAACGGCGTTCCGTTCGCGTTGTAGGAGTTTGCCGTGGGATTACTCAGGAAAGAAGTGCCGCCGTTAGGCGACACTGAATAAGTCAAGAGGTCCCCGGCGGAACTGTAGGAGTACTTGGAAGAGGCTACTGTAAATGCCGTGCCGTTGTCGTTTTCTGTCGTGACCACCGTGCAAGGTCTATTGTTCACGGTGCTGCCGGAACCGCAGGCGCTTCCGTAGGTAATCGTCGTCGCTCGAACTGGAGTTGTCCCGCCGAAGTCATACTGTGCTGAGTATGTCACGTTTCCGTAGTGCGCGAGCGCGCCCGATGGACCACCGTCATACTGGGTCTGCTGCCGCGCATAGGTGCTCATCCCCGAAAGTTGAGTAAACGTATCCACTTCGGTGATCGGCTGGTTCACTGCGCTCGTTGGGCAAGAACTCGCTGTAGGGCTGCTGTTGTTGTAGCAATAGATCACCAGCTTCGTTGCCGTTGAGGAATACGTCGGACTGGAGACGGTGCCTGTGTTTATGTAGGCTTGGACCTCGGTCAGGACCGTGGCGTTGCCGGTATTGGAGAATGTGTATACTGTTTTGTTGCCGCCGATGTCCACTTTCGTAGTCGTATTGCCTGTCGCGATATGGGTCCATGTGTAGGTAACGGTGCCGTCGCTAGTGGTGCGTGTCATCTTATTGGGCACTTGGTAAGTGCAGTTCATCCCGTCGTTGGCGCCAGATGTCGGGTTCCAGTTATAGCTGACCGTACTGCCCGAGCGCAGTGTAATCTGTGAGAGTCGTCCGGTGCGATCGCTGGGATATCCCGGTGTCAGCTCGTAAGTTAAACCGAGCGCCGTGCCGTCAGGAAAACTGATACTAGTTAGTATAGATCGAGCACTGAAGTTGTAATCAGTAATACCCGTACATCCGAAAGCAGATCTCAGCGTGTAGCTGGTATCCGCCACGCTAACTTGAGGCGAACCTCCATTCACGTCCGTCCAGGTAAAGGTAGGGCTTTGGATGCTTCCTGTCATGGTTAGCGCCACTAGCCCCAAAGTGTCCGTGTATTGACCTGTTGTTTCACTCCAGCCAATCTCATTGTTGTTCGAGTCCGTGAGGAAGGTCTGTTGGCCGGGCCACGAAATCGTGGCACCAGATCGATCAAATACAGTTGATGATCCAACACCACCTATGCCCCCCGCCAGACTCCAGCTCAAGGAATAACCAGTTCCATCAACCACCTGATCAGTAAAGGATGCTTTGATACACCCTACACTGTCGGCGACGTCACTCGATGGCAGCCAGTGGACAGTTTGGTCACCGAATGTGATAAAGAAGTTCTTGTATTCCGTTGTGAGTGTGTTTTGGTTAGGAGGAGGACAGTTTAAAACGGTCGTACTGAAGCCTACGGGATTTCCAGTGCCGCCGGTGTTTGATACCAATACCCCATTCGCTTCACCATACAGCGTCGGCAGACCGCTGCCTCCGCCATCGACCGAGGGATACCAGGAGCCTCCGTATGCGTAAGTATAGAAGTTTCCGACCATCCCGTAATTGAAAGGAAAAGCACCACTCTTGCTCATCACCGGCACATTCAGGAGAACGTTGAGATTTTGCAAGTTGATCGTGTCTACTGCCTGCGAATCATAGGCCCCCCAAGAGGGCGTGCCGGGGTTGAACTGCCCCTCGGCAAGTCCCGCGAAGCAAAGAAAGGCGATTAGAACGCACGCCAGGGAGATTCGTTGCACTTGTTGCCTCCATTTACCGGCGTATGTCCCCTTTACCGTTCGCGCGGAAGGCTTCCAAGTCGAGACGCTCGGGTGCCCACTTGTTTTGCCAAACATGGATAACGTATTGAAAAGGGACTGAAAAGATAGAGAGTCCGCAGTGCGACGAGACATGATTCCTCCTGACGAAATGAACAGATTGGCCCCTCCGGCCCGTGCCAGATTACCAATGCGACTCCCTGTCCGCACTTGTGCGCCGCCAACGACTTGCCAGCGGCAATCTATTCATACTTCAGGGGATGCAGCGAGAAGGAACTCTGTGACGAAACACAAAATCGTCCACCCGCCCGAATCCTGCCCGTCGATTTTCCGGGTAACTTACTCTCGGTCACTTGTGGAAATCAAGAAAATTCTTGGTGAATTTTTCTTTAGAGGTTTTCGCTCGCAGGCCGCGCGGCTAGCTCCACCCTCTGCGTTCCCGCGACTCGCTGCGCCCGCACAGGCCCCCAAACCGGCAGGGGGGTCACTTTTGCCGTCGCTGTACACTACCCCCGCAACTCGTTGACTGCTTCGAGCCGCGTCCGTAAGATGAAGCGACCCGAAAACGAGGTAACTCCCGTGTCGATTAAAAAAGCTCGACTAAGAAAGCCCGACTAGAAAAGCTCGACTAAAAGAAGCTCGACCGACAATGATCGGCCAAACTATTTCGCACTACCGCATCATCGAAAAGCTCGGCGGCGGCGGAATGGGCGTCGTCTACAAAGCAGAGGACACGCGCCTTCACCGCTTCGTCGCCTTGAAGTTTCTTCCCGATTCCGTAGCGCGCGACCCGCAAGCCCTCGTCCGCTTTCAGCGCGAAGCCCAGGCCGCGTCCGCGCTGAACCATCCCAACATTTGCACCATTCACGACATCGGCGAAGAAGACGGCCAGGCCTTCATTGCCATGGAGTTTCTCGACGGCCAAACCCTGAAACACCTCATCGGCGTTCGACCGCTCGAGTTGGACACCTTGCTTTCCCTCGCCATCCAGATCGCCGACGCCCTCGACGCCGCTCACGCCAAAGGCATCGTCCACCGCGACATCAAGCCCGCCAACATTTTCGTAACCGAGCGCGGCAACGCCAAGGTTCTGGATTTCGGCCTGGCCAAAGTCGCGGCATCTCCCGCCACCGGACAAAATGAAGCCACGCGAACCCAGGCCGTCGAAGAGCACTTAACCAGTCCCGGCACGGCGATAGGCACCGCCGCTTACATGTCGCCCGAGCAAGCCCGTGGCCGCGAGCTCGATATCCGCACCGACCTCTTTTCCTTCGGCGCGGTCCTCTACGAGATGGCGACCGGCCAGTTGCCGTTCCGCGGCGGCACCACCACCGACTTGTTTGATTCCATCCTCCATAAGGCGCCCACGCCCGTTGCGCGCCTGAATCCCGATCTTCCACCCAAGCTCGAAGAAATCATCACCAAGGCTTTGGAGAAAGATCGCGAACTCCGCTATCAGGTCGCAGCGGAAATGCGCGCCGACCTGAAACGCCTGAAGCGCGAAATCGAATCCAGCAAGTCAGGAATCCCCGCCGCCGTCGACGACTCCAGCCGTCCGCCAACCGGCACCGCGCCCGCAATCTCAGGCTCGTCGACCAGCAAGCAGCAGTCGGCAGTCTCTTCCAGTCAAATCTCTTCGACCACGCCACCAAGCGCAGCGCGCTGGAAGTTCGTGCTCCCCGCTGCAGTGGTCGTGGTCGCGCTGATCGCCGCCGGACTTTACTGGCGCTCCCGTTCGGCCGCTCCTACCGCGTCAACCGCGACCCTAACCGAAAAAGACACCGTGGTGCTGGCCGACTTCGATAACAAAACCGGAGACTCCGTCTTCGACGACGCCCTCAAGCAAGCTCTCGCCGTGCAACTCGGACAGTCTCCCTTCATCAACATTCTTTCCGATCGCAAGGTCGGCGAGACCCTGCGCCTCATGGGCAGCCAGCCCAACACGCGCATCACCCCTGAAGTTGCCAAGGAACTCTGCGTGCGTACCGGCAGCAAGGCGATCGTGCTCGGTTCCATTTCAAATCTCGGCGGCCAGTACGTGGTCGGCATAAACGCTGTCGGCTGCAGCAATGGAGACACGCTCGCCGAGGAACAAGAAGAAGCAGCCAGCAAGCCCGACGTCCTGAAAGCCCTGAGTAAAGCCGCCGCCAGCCTGCGCACCAAACTCGGCGAGTCGCTGGCCTCGGTGCAAAAGTTCGATGTGCCCGTCGAAGCCACCACTCCCTCCCTCGAAGCCCTCAAAGCCTACAGCATGGGCATCACCACCGGACGCACCAAGGGTGACGCCGAAGCCATTCCCTTCATGAAGCGCGCCATCGAACTCGACCCCAACTTCGCCATGGCTTATGTTGGCCTAGCGGTTGAGTACGCGAATCTGGGCCGCGCCAGCCTGGCTGCAGAAAATGCCAAGAAGGCCTACGACCTGCGCGACCGCGTCAGTGAGCGCGAGCGCTACCGCATCTCCGCGTTCTATTTCCAATACGTCACCGGAGAAGTTGAAAAGGCCACCGAAGCCTACGAACTCTGGGCAAAAAGTTATCCCAACGACCCCATCCCTCACGGCAATCTTGGGTTCATCTACTCCGCTCTCGGCCAGTATGAGAAGTCGATCGTCGAAACCCAGGCCCAGCAGCGCTTGGAAGGCTCGATTGTCGGCTACGGAAACCTCGCCGGCACCTACATCAATCTCGATCGCCTGCAGGAAGCCCACCAGACTCTCGCCGAAGCCCAGCAGAAAAACTTCGACGGCTTCGTCATTCGCGGCGATCTGTATTTCCTGGCATTTCTCTCCGGAGATGCGGCGGGCATGGAACGTCAGGTCGCATGGGCGGCAGGCCGCCCCGGCGAAGAAGACCAACTCCTCAGCACCCATGCCGATACTCAGGCTTACTACGGCCGCCTGGAACAAGCCCGTGACCTCGCCCGCCGTGCCGCGGATTCCGCCGTGCGCTCCGACGCCAAAGAAACAGCCGCCCAGTGGATCGCGTTCCAGGCGGTCCGCGAGGCTGAAATGGGCAACGTCACCGCCGCCCGCCAAGCCGTCGCTCGCGCCTTGGCGCTGGCTCCCGGCCGCGACGTGAAAGTCGTCGCCGCCATTGCTCTCGCCCGCACCGGCGAAACTTCCCAATCCACATCCATCCTCGAATCCCTGCAGAAATCCGAACCCAGCAACACCTATTTAAAGGTCTATTGGTTCCCCGTGATAGAGGCTTCCATCGCGATGGCCCAGCAGCAGCCCGACCGCGCCGTCATCGCCCTCGAACCCTCTCTGCCCTACGAACTAGGAGCGCCCCCGCCCGGCATCTCCATGTATCCCGCCTACATTCGCGGCCTGGCCTATCTCGCGCAAAAGAACGGCCCCGCAGCCGCCGCCGAATTCCAAAAGTTCCTCGATCATCCCGGAGTCATCCAGAACTTCGTGCTAGGCTCCCTCGCGCATCTCCAGCTAGGCCGCGCCTACGCCATCTCCGGCAACCCCGCCAAAGCCAAAGCCGCCTATCAGGATTTCTTAACTCTCTGGAAAAACGCCGACCCCGGCATCCCCATCCTCACCGAAGCCAAAGCGGAATACGCGAAACTGCAGTAGGACTGCGTGTCGGAAGGCTGAGGGGCGGCCCACTCAAGCCCGCTCTTGGCTTGAGTGGGGGCCCGGCCAGGTCTACGGAATCCCCGTACCAACCAGGCTCACCATCTGCGGACTGCCTCCGCCGTTGTCGGAGATCACAACCTGTGCGGTGGGGTTGCCAGTACCAGAGGGTGCGAAGGTCACGTTGATGAAGCAGCTTCCTCCCGCTGCCAAGCTGGTACCGCAAGTGTTGGTTTGGGTAAAGTCTGCAGCGTGCGCGCCGGTGATCGCAACGCCCGAGATGGCTACCGCCACAGAGCCCTGGTTGTTCATCGTGATCTGTGTTGGCAGGCTCTTCGTACCCTCCGGCTGGTTGCCAAAGTTAATGCTCGTCGGAGTCACTCTCACGTAAGTACCCGTTCCCGTCAGTGTCACCGTGTGCGGGCTGTTCGCGGTGTCGTCGGTGACGGTAAGAGAACCGGTCAGCGCACCTATGCTCTTGGGTTTGAAGGCAACGCTGAACGCGCAGCCGCCTCCCGGAAGGACCCCCGTGCCGCAGGTTTTCGTCAGGCCGAATGCCCCTGTCAGGGTTACGCTCTTGATGACCGCGGGTCCAAGACCGGCGTTCTTGAGCGTCACCACCTGAGCCGGACTGGTCGTGTACACCACCTGGGTTGGAAAAGTCAGGTTTGTGGCTGAGAGCGTAATCGAGGGGACCAATTGCAGTGCTACCGCTACTTCAGTGGCGATCTGTGCACTGGTGGCGAAGTCTAATCTGCCGTCTCCATTAAAATCGCCGGTTGCAAGATTGAACACACCACCGCCTCCCCCAAAATCCAGGTTTCGAAAGGTGCCATCGCCGTTTCCAAAGAAGACGGAGAACTTACCGTTGCCACCGAGAGCGAAGTCCAGATTTCCGTCACCATTGAAGTCACCCACAACGGCATTGCTCGGTTGATGATTAACCACGGCAGAATAGGAGCCAAGGCTGAACTTCCCGCCCCCTTCGCCGAGAAGAATGTTGACTGAACCCTCCTCCGCACAGTTGGAGTCTGGACATCCAATAACCACGATGTCAAGGATTCCATCTTTGTTGAAATCGCCGGCTGCGATCGCAAGCGGAGCATCAGGTACTGAGACTGCTGATGGCGACTGAAACGTTCCATCCCCGTTGCCGAGCAGCAGGTCAATTGCGGGAGAGCCGCAATTGGTGGGACTGCAATAATTTGTCACCGCCAGGTCGAGTTTCCCATCACTGTTGAAATCTCCAACTGATACGCCGGTCATATTCAGACCTGGGTTGGAACTGATAGGCGTCTGGAAACTGCCGTCGCCGTTACCGAGCAGAATATCAAATCCAGCGGCAGTGACGGCAGCCACATCCAATTTCCCGTCACCGTTGAAATCAGCGGCAACGATAGCAGATGGGCTAACATCGGTCGGGTAATCGACATACGCCTGAAACGTGCCATCGCCATTACCCACCAGAACTGAGATTTTCCCAGCGCACTTCGATCCGCTAGGGCAGTCTTGGTGGGTCACAACTAAATCGAGTTTTCCGTCGCCGTTGAAGTCGCCTGCGACCAGCGCCGCAGGATCGTACCCGACCGCGTAGTTAACGGGACTCGAGAAGGTGCCGTCGCCGTTCCCTAGCAAAATCGACACTGTTCCAGTTGAAGGGGCAGGGTTATTAAGGAGAGCGATATCCAACTTTCCATCAGCATTAAAGTCGCCTGTGATAACCGCTACCGGCCTCCCCGCATTCCTGACCTGCGGGGGGCTCCACCACACGGTCGGCGCCGGAAGCATAACCTGGAAGAAAACCTCATTCGAGGGTATAACGCCGGCACTTGAGACCGTGATCGACGCAGTCCCAACGACAGCGACATTCGCCGAGGGCACGGTCGCCTTCAACTGCGCACTGTTCACAAATGTGGTTGCCAGCGTAGCTCCGTTCCACTTCACCACCGAGCCAGAGACAAAACCTGTCCCATTTACGGTAAGCGTCAATTGCCCGCTACCAGGTGCGACACTTGACGGCACTAAGGGCTGGTTAATGAAAGGCACAGGGTTGGACTGCGCCATCGTCAACGCGCTGACGAAAAGCAGGAAACAAACGCGGGCGGACATCATGGGCATCCTCCGAAGAACCGAATGGCAGAGCCTTGCTCGGCGGGAGCGCTGGGGAATGAAAAGGCCGACGCCGCGATTCTCCTCCTGTTACGGTTGGAGGTCAAGCGGCGAACCGCCCGCCCCAAGCCACGTTACGGAGTACCTGTTCCGGTTAGATTCACCTTCTGCGGACTGCCTCCACCGCTGTCGCGGATCGAAACCTGCGCGCGGCAGTAGTAGACGGCGTGAAGGTCACTTTGATGAAGCAGTTTCCTCCCGATGCCACGCTTGTCCCCCAGGTGCTCATAGATCGCAGGTAATCAACACCAGCAATCCGAACAAGACAATCGTTCCCAACAGACCGACAACTAGCATGGCCCCGCTCCCCCCGCGTTCGCTCAGCAAAATAACGAAATCGTTGGCGGGTCGGTATAGGGGAAATGCTGTAAGTCAAACCCGGTACTCCTGTACTTAGCGTTATTCTGGTGACAGGCCCACACCCGTGAGCGAGGCTTTTTGAACCTCGCCGGGAGCGCTGTCGGTAATGCTGACGCCGCAATTCTCCGTCGGGGCCGGTGGTCAAGCGATCAGCCCAAATCAAAATCACAATCCGTCACCCGCACGCAGCAGCGCCGCCACCGAAGCCGTCAACACCGCTCGCGCCTCCGCCGCATCCTCCGGCAGGATCGCCTTTTCGATCAGCAGCATCGCCGCCCCATGCACCACCATCCGCAAAGCCATCACCACCCGCTCGTGATCGCCGGAAGCTCCACCCAGCCGTTCCGCCACCTTCTGCCGCATCACGTCCCGCACCGGCAACACCGTAGGCTTGAACCCGGCGCGCAGCGAGCGCGCCGAATAAAACAGTTCATATTCTTTCTGGAAAAACAGCGCGTACTCCCGGGGATGGCTCACCGCATACTCCAGATATCGCTCACACCCTTCCTCCGGAGAAGAAATCCCCTCCATCTGCGCCGCAATCTCCCACCGGATCCGCTGCAGCAGCCCGCGCAATATATCGTCCCGGTCGCGAAACCGCCGGTACACCGCCGGCGTGTTGGTCCCGGCCGCTCGCGCCACCGTCCGCATGGTCAACGCCTTCTCTCCGCCCTTCTTCCACAATTTTTGCGCTGCATCCAGAATCTTGTCTTCCAGGTCAGGGTCGGCTCGCCGTGGCACAGGTTCTCCTTCTGGGGGAAAACGAAACGTCGAAAGATTATGTATACACCGTAAACATAACAATGTACAGACAATACCAGACCCCACTCGCCGGCCCATTACCAAAGTTTATTCCCCCAATAATTATGTTGACATCGTAAACATAACGGTGTATAAGTTATTCATAGCCGGGCCCCCTCTGCGGTAGCCAAGAGCCTTTCAGGAGTAGATGAAGATAATGTATTCGTGGGAAAACCCTGACGATAGACTGTCTATCGCTCAGATGAATTCAGAGCTCCAGCACGCCCAGCTGGAGCTCCTAAGCGCCCATTGCGCAACTCATCAGTTGCGGTTGCGGTTTTCTACTGAGGATTTGGCGCGCTTTGGGCAGCGCGACATTTTGCGCAAGTCGGTGCAGTCGGCGGCGGCGCTCAGCGAATTTTATTCGTCCATTGAAAAGAAGATTCCCGCGATCGGGGCCGGCCCTGAGGCTGCACCCGAGGTCACGGACGAGCAGATCGCCGAAGCGGTGAAGCGGGTTTCCGTTTATTTTAAAGAGCAGCGCGAGCACTATCTTGCCTCTGCCGTGCCGCTCAGCAATCACGAGAAAGCGCTGATGTGGCCGTTTTTTTCGGCAGCCCTGCTCGACCGCGTGAGGATTGTCGAACTCCGCGGGGCGCGCGTCCCGAATCCGCCTTTTTATGCGGAATACAAGGCGTTGGGATTCGTGAACCTGCCCGAAGTCACGCACATGCACTCGCTCACCTTTCTCGATGTGGTGGTGTTCAACGAGAAAATGTCGGAGCGCGCGCTGTTCCATGGGCTGGTTCATGCGGTCCAGTTCGAACTCCTCGGGCTTGAGCGTTATGGCGACATCTTCGTGCGCAGTTTTGTGCGGACCAAACTTCATTTCTCGGTGCCGCTCGAAGCCCACGCCTTTGCTTTGGAATCAAAGTTTGCGGGCACGCCCACCAGCCGGTTTTCCGTTGAAGACAAAGTCCGGCTGTGGATCGACCAGGGCCGCTACTAGCCGCATTGTGTTTTGAGATGTCCGGAGGGGAGTTCTCTTCGGATGCGCGGGCCTCCCCCGTCGCGGTCTCCGGGACGGCGAAAGCTGTCCCGGGGACCTATATAGTTTGTTTGTCCCCCAACGCTGGACGGGGGCGGCGCAAGCCGTCCCCGTTTTTTTTGTTTCCCGCCGACAGTGATTCCTGATTTATGTCCCCCGGAGCGGTGTAATATAACGTGCAACCAGACAGTTGCATATCGCAGCGGGTTGAGTTAATATGCAACCCGGAGGTTGCCTAACATGAACGACCGCATTGAGAAGCGCATCGAACTCAAGGCGCCGGTTGCGCGGGTGTGGCGCGCGCTCACCGATTACCGCGAGTTTGGCGAGTGGTTTCGCGTGAAACTGGACGGGCCATTTGTGCCCGGCCAGATCTCGCGCGGCCAGATTACTCATCCCGGCTACGAGCACATCAAGTGGGAAGCCACGGTTCAGAAAATGGAGCCCAAGCGGCTCTTTTCCTTCACCTGGCCGCATCCCAAATCCATCAAAAAGGCGGACTATCCCGCGGACTGTTCGAACGAGCCCACCACGCTCGTCGAATTCCGGCTGGAGAAAACCGCCAGTGGTACGCTGCTGGTGCTGAGCGAATCCGGCTTCGACAAGCTTCCCGCTGACCGGCGTCTCGAAGCATTCAGGAGAAACGATGGCGGCTGGACCGAACAAATGAAGAACATCGAAAAATATGTCACACAAAAGGCGTAGCCGCACGGCCCTCAGGCGGCAGCCGCGCGCAGCAGTATTTGCCGCGCTCGGCGACGAGATGCGGCTGGCGCTGGTGGCGAAGCTCTCTGCCGGGCAGCCTCGGTCGATCTCTCAGTTGACGGAGGGTTCGAGGCTGACCCGGCAGGCCGTCACCAAACATCTTCGCGTGCTTGAGAGCGTGGGAATCGTGCGCAGCAATCATCGAGGCCGCGAGACCCGCTTCGAATTCGATCCCGAGCCCATTGAAGGAATGAAACAATACCTCGATTTCGTTTCCCGGCAATGGGATCAGGCGCTGGGCAGGCTGAAGGCGCTGGTTGAAAAGTGACCTCGGGAAAATCTTGTTCGGCGCAAGCCTCGATTCGCGGAACGATCCCCGGCATTTCTCCGCGCAGCAGATGCCAGGCTTCTTTGTAGGCGTCGTATTTCGAACCGCCCATGGCCGGATACAGCCCCACAGTCGACATTCCGCGGACTACTTTTTCGGGGAGGATGTACCAGACGTCTTCGGGAATCACGTACGCCGCGACGAAATCGAAGGAGTCTTTCTTGTAGACGTGGTGCTGCGTTCGGATGGTGCATTGGTAGCAACGGTACTGCTTACGGATCGTGGACTTCACTTGCACCCTGAAAATTCGGGTGCTCTTGTGGTGCACGATGCAATCGTAACCGGATGGCTCTCCCCAAGGCCTGGCCGGGCGCAGTCCTTCCTCGATGGCCCGCAACGCGAAGCACATCTCGGCCCATGCTCCCCGGTCTTTTGAGTTCTTGATGTTCATGCCGCGAGGTTTTTTCACGCGCTTACCCTCTTTTCAGAGCTTGGTTGCCGATTCGGAGAAGATGTGCGCAACAGGAAACGATGGCCCAGTCCGCGCAATTCCCGATTCCACTCTGACATGCCACCGGGACGAGGGGAAGGTTCCAATAATGCAGAAATGTCCTTCCGGATTCCCATCTCGGGAAGCGCAAGGTCGGTAAGGAGGTAGCAAAGGGCGCGAGTTCACTCGTGCCGATCAGCACCCTGTTAAGAGCCCAGCTTTTCCCTTCCACGCGCCGGCGTCAAGAACGTTTCCCGGGTTGCGTCATCCCTTTGATGACCTCCGTGGCGCTGGCGAAACCACGTGTGGTCAGCGTGTAGGACGAGCTCTTATTTCCCGCGACCTCGCTTGCTAGACTCTTGAGGTACTTGGAAAAGTTGGTCGCGTCGTAAGCGTCGTAGTGAAGGCAGGCTTCCTTCAGTTGTTCATGGGTGAAGCGTGCTGCGCCCGTGCCGAGGTAGGCGGCGATTCCTTTAAGGAGGGCGACGCTGCGCACTTTGTCCTTCTGGCTTCTTCCGGGCACCGTTTTTGCTATTAGGTCGATCTCATCGACGCCAAGGCTGAAAATTGCCGAGAGCTGGTTTGCCGGAAGGCCGTTGCGCACCATCCATTTCTTCGCCACCGGGCTGATCCCCTCGATTTCCGTGTCTGCACGCTCGGCCTCCTGTGTGGGCGCGTCGCTCTTCGGCGGCTCTGCCGCGTCATCCCTGATTTTTTCTTCCGTGTGCTCAAGAAATCCTTCTCCTTGCGTTGGCGGGGTGATTTTCAGCATGAGCGCGACGTAGTTCAGGACTCGGGCCTGTGCCTCGGGTTCTAGGTGCACGAGGGCGGCATGGACTGCTCCAATCGCTGCTACCTCGGGAGCGATCTTGACATTGTTTTTGGCATTCATAGTTTCTCCAATCAATTGTGGTCAGGCTTTCGGCCAGAGCATGCCCATTCTCGCTTCAAGAACTCGATCGCAAACTCGGCGGCGACGAACGCCGCGTATTCCTGCCATGAGTCTGACTTCTCTGCTGCGAAATCGCACACGGCTTTGAAGGAAATGACACGCGGTTTTGGCTCGGGGGCCTCGTTAACTGCGCGGTAAACACCATATGTCTCCATTTCCACCCCGATTAGCTTTCTCCAGTTTTTTTGGATTTCAATTACCTTTGTTGCGTCGTCGATGACTTGGTCCGACGCCCCGACTGGGCCAACGTGAAGGCGGTTTGGTTGTGATGGCGTGTGCCCGGCCCACTTTTTTCGGATGTCCCCGAACATCGGGTGGGCGAAGCGGTATTTCAGCAGGACGCTTCGGAGTCTCGGATTGAGGCCTATAGGGTAGGGGTCTGGCTGAAACTCGCGGATTCCGCCTTCGAGTACAACCTTGCCGGAGTTGTAGTCGACGCTTGGATCTGCGACTAATACGTCGCCGTATTGCTTACCTCCGCTGCGTGTTCCCGCCGCGATGCCAATCATGGCGACGAGTCGGGGACGAAATTGAAGTACAAGGTGCGTGGTTGCGATGGCGGCCGCAGTCAAGCCCATCGACGTCGAGGTTGTGGCAATCACGCGCAGATTTATGCCGCCGTTTGTTGCGATGCTGCTTTCGCGGTAAACATGGGTGTGGCGCGCATCGCCGACTTCTTTCCACATGGCTTCGCCGCCTAATGCTTTGACGACAGCGGCGAGCTCGGGATGTTCGAGTGCGCAGATGATCCCGATGTCTGATTTAAAGGCTTCGGCATCTGCGGAGGTTGAAAGGGAGAGGCCGCTCAGTTGCCGAAGACGCTCAACCCCGCTCTGCGCCAAAGACCACCGGAGGGGAGGTCCCTTTTGCGGACTTACGTAGGACTTATATGCGCGGAGGCTCGCATTTATGTTGACGGGAATCTTTGCCCCCAGATGTAGCCTGAGCAGATCCGAAACCTGCTTGGCCGTTACCGGTGTGTTGTTCGCATCGAGTGAGAGGAGTGCAGAAAGGATCAGGTACTGATCCGACCGTTCCTTCGGTTTTACGGCGGTTATCAGTGTCGACAGGTCTGTCATCGAAGCTCGTCACGAACCGGCTCGCGGGGCAGAAAAAAAGGGTCCTTCGGCATTTGGCCGTGGGACCCCCCTCACGTATAGGGTTCTTTTACGCCCGTTTGGCAGGGAACGCCAGCCACGTTTGTGGTGGGGTGGGGGCACGAAGTGGGGAGGGCGAGGGACAGCAGATTCCTCCTGTCTCGCTTCGCTCGCGCGTCGGAATGACAAGGGTTTGGGTAGCTGTATGCAAAACCGAGTGGGCGGCTTGGGCCGCCTCGCTTCGAAGTCAAAGGTAGCGGGCGAGAATGCCGGCGCCTAGAAATCCCAAACGGGCCGCAGTCGTGGAATCCCATCCTTCGCAAAGAGCGCGAAGGATGGGGCACCTGGCGCACCAAGTCAACGGACATTCACTCGCAAGCGAGATGGAATCGGGTTTGGTCAGGGCTCATTGCGGCTTGCCAGTGCCATCGCGCGCTCGAAGACGGGATCACGACCTTGTCGCCAATCGTCGAAGGTCATTGCAATAATCTCGTCCGGCTGAAGCGTCTTCACGCGCACTGGAAGAAACCAGTTCAGCCAGAAGCAGGTACCCAAATTGGTGCAGGGATGGCCGTAGTCATGCTTGGCAGTCTCGTAATGCAAGCACAAAGGATAGTTTGGCAGGCAGCCCCGCCCTCCCTCAGAAAAGAATGCCAGCCGGTCGCCCACCGGCTCGCCGAGAATGGTGACGCGGTCTCCGCCTGAGTGCTTGATAGCTGCAGCCGTAGTGATTCCTGCGGAGAACGTTATGCCCGACGTCAGGAGATAGATATGGCCGCTCGGCGAGATGAGGTGCGAAAGATCCTTTGCAAAAAAAACGGTCTTGGTGAGATCGCCGCCAGGATTGAAGCGGTCGTCGAAGATGAGCTGGCACGGCTTGTTGGCTTGCAAGTCAGCCCTGGCCGAAGCTTCGAAATCCTTAACGTGATTGTTGCCTTCGTCATCATTAGACCTGAACTGGATCAGCATGACGCAGGAGTGCGGCAATCGCACACGACGGAATGTCTTATCGAAGTCGGACAATGTGATCGGTAAGGGCAGGTCGGGCTGATAAGCGACCCAATCGGCTCCTAACTCCTTGAGGGGTTCGGCCGAGTAGATCCTATTCACGAATATGCCCGGCTCGTCCTCGCTTGGCTTGTATGGCGTCAGGGTGCGAGTAACGGTTGTGCCGGAGGGTGATGTTACCGTCCATGTCGAGCGCCCGATGTCAGGCGAGAGGCCCGCGCCGACCAGTACGTCCTGCCAGCTGATGTACACCTGCGCACTTGCCTTGCGCCACTGAGGAGTGCCCCCGCGAAGCTGCTCGAGTCGGGCCATCACCTCGTCGATGGGGTGGCTGTCAATCGAGACGATCTTGCCGCCCAGAAGATCGGCGTATGCCTTGGTCGCATGCAATACGTAGATGCCATCGGAGAAGGCCGCCACGCGCACTGGCAACTCCATCGGGTCCGCCCCGGAATCGCTGTCGAGGCGCGTGTGACCATTATCGGCGAGCGCGGCGATCTCCATGAGGGCTACGCGGAAACTCGGCCGTGGCATGACAGTGTTTAAATCGTCGAGCTGCGCGAGACGGCGCTGTGCCTCGGCGCGTGCTTCGGCCGAGTAAGATCGGTCCATCCCGATCAACTTCGCAAAATAATCGAGGTCTTGCCGCTGAGCTTCGAGAGGATTGTTCGGTCTGCTGTAATTGGCCTGCGGCGGCGAAGGATAGAAGTGCCGCATCATCGCATAGACCAAACCAGCCACAATCGCAACGAGGACCAGAACGGCACCCAAAGCGATGCCGCCGATCTTCAGGAATTTGCGCAAGGCTCCCCCATTTCGGCCTTCGAGCCGGCTCTCATGCACCCTCCGCTTCGTACATACGGCCACTGCTTCGAAAAAGTTCCGAAGCTCGATGACTCTCGCTGTCGTAACATCTCCATCGATCTTGATCCCCATCGAGTCGAGCTTCAGGGAGCCGATGGGCGAATTGCCGAGCGGGCCGCAGTCGTGGAATCCCACCCTTCGCAAAGAGCGCGAAGGATGGGGCACCCGCATACCGAGGCTGCTACAGAATGTTTACTGCGCGAGCCGCCAACAGGGCCACCGTGGTCAGGGAAATGAGCGATTGGACCATCATGAGGATTTTGGCCCAGGCTGATAAAACGGGACAGTCGGTTGGTGAAAATGCGGTGCTGGTATTGAAGGCGAGAAAAAGGTAATCCACAAAACCTGGACTCCAGCATTGCTCTCCCATCTCGCGCTTGGCTTGCTGATCGAGAGTCATCTGGGGGAAAAGGAATGCTCCGTCGGTATGTACGCCGCGCAACTCACGCTCGCGGGGGCCCCCTGCATCCAAACGCCAGTACCACGAGGCGAAGACCAGGATGTTTGTAATCCATAAGGCGGCGGCGGAACGCAACAGCTCTTTGGGAGACTGCCGATGCGCGGGTAGAGCCGCGACCAGCAGTCCGAGCGACCAGATCATGTCGACAGTGACGATAGAGCTGAGCAGATAGCCCAAAAACTTATTGAGGCTATCTTTACCACGCCGGCGTGCCCACGTCGTGGGAATCAGAAGCACTCCGACAACGGCCAGGATCAACCAGTCGGGACCGGCTGACAGGGATTCGGGCAGAGAAAGGCGCAATCCGCCTATGGCAAGCAGAGCCAGCATCACAGGCCAACGCGGCTCCAAATGTTTCGAAGTATTTGGCATGGTACTCCATGGTGCGACGCTGGCCTGGCGGGGGCAATTCAGCGTCGCTCTGAAGATTGTCGCATGGTGGGCTGCTTGGTATAAGTCAGACGCTGCAAAAAGCAAGCGGGGCGGCCAACGCCGCCCCGTTTCTGTTCATACGCCTGCCGTTTTACGCGGCGCTGAAGCGCCGCTCTTCCACAACTCCCTCTACGTTCCCTCGCTCCAGCCTGCCAGATACTCTTCCTGCTCGGGGGTCAGGCGGTCGATCTTGATTCCCATGGACTCGAGCTTCAGCTTCGCTACGCGCTTGTCGAGGTCGTCAGGAACGCGATAGACCTTCTTGTCGAGGGTCTTGAAATTCTTGACCATGTACTCGACCGAGAGGGCCTGGTCGGCGAAGCTCATATCCATTACCGAGGCGGGATGGCCTTCGGCAGCGGCGAGGTTGATGAGGCGGCCTTCGCCGAGGAGATTGATCTTGCGGCCGTCCTTCAACGAATATTCGTCGACGAAGGTGCGGGTGGTGCGCTTCGAGGATGACATATTCTCGAGCGCGGGAATGTCGATCTCGACGTTGAAGTGCCCGGAGTTCGAAATGATGGCTCCGTCTTTCATCAGGGCGAAATGTTCTTTGGTGAGCACGCTCTTGTTGCCGGTGACGGTGCAGAAAACGTCGCCGATCTTGGCGGCTTCGGGCATGGACATGACGCGGAAGCCATCCATCACGGCTTCGAGCGCCTTGGTGGGATCGACTTCGGTGATGATGACTTCAGCGCCGTTGCCGCGGGCGCGGCTGGCGAGTCCGCGGCCGCACCAGCCGTAGCCGGCTACTACGAATTTCGAACCGGCGAGCAGGAAATTGGTGGCGCGGATGATGCCGTCGATGGTCGACTGCCCGGTGCCGTAGCGGTTATCGAATAAGTGTTTGGTGTCGGCGTCGTTCACCGCGACGATGGGATATTTCAGCACGCCTTCCTTCGCCATGGCATGCAGGCGGATCACGCCGGTGGTGGTTTCTTCGGTGCCTCCGATTACGCCTTCGAGAGCGTCGGTGCGCTTGGTGTGGAGGATGGTGACCAGGTCGGCGCCATCGTCCATGGTGATGTGCGGCTTGTGATCGATGGCGGCGAGGATGTGGTTGTAGTACGTATCGTTGTCTTCACCTTTGATGGCATAGACCGGGATGCTCTGATCGCGGACCAGGCTGGCGGAAACGTCGTCTTGCGTCGAGAGCGGATTCGAGGCGCAGAGGACTACGTCGGCGCCGCCGTCGCGCAGGCAGATAGCGAGGTTCGCGGTTTCTGCGGTGACGTGCAGGCAGGCGGAGATGCGGATGCCTTTGAGCGGCTGGTTCTTGATGAACTCTTTTCTAATAATCTGGAGCACTTTCATGGACTGGTTCGCCCACTCGATGCGCTTTTTGCCCAGTTCGGCCAGTTCCAGGCTCTTGATATCGCTGTTGATCTGTGCTGCTGATGACATACGCCTCCTGTGGCGCTTTCCTGCTGAAAATTTTGTTTGGTTACCTGGGTTACTCTGTTTCGATTCGCTCGTTTGATTGCTTGCTGCTTTTTCAGAATACACGAATCGGGGGAAAGGTCAGCATTCCTAAATACTCTTCGGGGAGTGGCACCTTCGGCCTATTTCCGAAGTTGCACCTTGGTTAGCCCCAGGTTCGTATTGGGGTGCCCCTCGATAAGAGCGAAGGCGGTGTCAAGGACAAAGACATCCTGTCGGTGTTTTTGGCACCGCTTTCTCGCCAGAGAGGGTTGAGGACAAAGACTCTGGAAATCTCACGCAAAATCACCTGCGGCGGAACGTCGTTCCACCAACCATCGATTCGACCTTACTCGTCGGCCATGATTCTTCTATGCGAACATCCCGTCTGTACGGGATGCGAGAGCGCCCAATCAATCTCACGGTCTAGCTTGCGCCGACCAGGGGCACCCGCGGGCTGCTCTCGATGCGAACGACTTCCGGATACGGCCTCTGCGTGCGCAGCATCCAGTACAGTCGTACGGCCAACTTGCGCGCCGCTGCCACCTTGGCCACTGCTTTCGGCTTCTGGTGACAACGATGCAAATACTCCTTGCGAAGTCCGGGATCGAAGCGCACCGCAATCTGCGCCGCCTCCACTAACAACATTCGCAGCATGCGGTTGCCTTGCTTGGTGATCGCGCCCAGTTTCTGACGTCCGCCCGAAGAGTGCTCGCGCGGAATCAGTCCCAGGTAGCTGGCCACCTGCTTGCCGCGCGGGAAGCGGCTTACGTCACCCATGGTCAGCACATAGGCCAGCGCCGTCACCGCTCCCACTCCCGGCTGGGTTTGTAACAGGAGCGCCATTTTGTCTCGTTGCGCTTCTTCTTTCACTGCCCGGTCCAGCGGCTCAACCTGCTGATCGAGCATGGCCAGCAACCCCAGCAGATCTTCCCGCCGACGCGCCGCCCACGGCTTCAACGGCAACTCCCGCAGCACCTTCTGTCCCGCCTGGCTCCACAGCTTGTGCTGGCGCCGCACTCCCTGATTCAGGCACAGATGTTGCAACTCGTTCTTCACCCGCGCCCGTATCGTCACCAGCTTGTAGCGATGCAGCAGCAACTGCCGCAGATCCCGCACCTCACCCGACGGCATCCAGATGCGCGGAAACCGTCCCTCCTGCAACAGGATTCGTATGTGCTCCGCGTCCCGCCGGTCCGTCTTCTGCTGGCGCACGCAACTGGCCCGGATCTGCGCTGCGTCCCCCACCCACAACTCGTGGCCCAACTCGGCCAGCAAATCCACCAGCCAGTGACAGTTTCCCGTCGCTTCCATCCCGATCAGCGCTGGCGCCGGCTGTTGCCGATAGAACCGTTCAGCATCGCCCGAGGCTTGCACCAGCTTCCGTTCCCCAGTTTCTCCCGTCTCCGTGTCCAGCCAGGAAACTTGTTGCCAGCTGGGATGAAAATCACACCCTATAATCATCATCGAAGGCTCCTTTCTTTCCCAGCGTCTTCGTCCTCAAACAAAGACTACCGGGTTTCGGATCGAGCCTTCGCTCTTATCCAATCAATTTCTCGCGTCTTTTGCGAGAAGTGGGGCCCTTGCCGAAGCCGGCTACTTCCTCGCCGCGACCGGCTCACGCACGCCTGCATCGCTCGCCAGCTTTGCCGCTTTGTCGGTCGCTTCCCAGGTGAAGTCGGGATCGTTGCGGCCGAAGTGGCCGTAGGCTGCCGTCTTCTTGTAGATGGGTCGGCGCAGGTTCAGAGAATCGATGATGCCTCGCGGCGTCAGCTTGAAGTGGGCGCGAATTAAATCGGGGATGATCGCGGGATCGACTTTTTCGGTGCCGAAGGTATCCACGCGGACGCTTACGGGATCGGCGACGCCGATGGCGTAGGCGAGCTGCACTTCGCAGCGGTCGGCGAGTTTTGCGGCGACAATGTTTTTCGCGATGTGCCGAGCCATGTAGGCTGCGGAGCGATCGACCTTGGTCGGATCCTTGCCGCTGAAAGCGCCGCCGCCGTGACGTCCCATGCCGCCGTAGGTGTCGACGATGATCTTGCGGCCGGTGAGGCCGGTGTCGCCCATGGGGCCGCCGATGACGAAGCGTCCCGTGGGATTGATGTGGTACTTGGTGTCTTCGTCGAGCAGGTGAGCGGGAATTACGGCTTGGATCACGTGCTTCAGAATGCCGGCGCGCAGTTCGTCGTTGCTGACGGTCTCGGCATGCTGCGTGGAAATCACGACCGCATCGACGCGCCGCACTTTGCCGGTGGAATCGTATTCAACTGTGACCTGGGATTTTCCATCAGGACGAAGGAAGGGAAGAGTTCCGTTCTTGCGCATCTGCGAGAGCCGCATGGTCAGCTTATGCGCCAGCGAGATGGGAGTGGGCATGAGATCCTCATTCTCGTTGCAAGCATAGCCAAACATCATGCCCTGGTCGCCGGCGCCGCCGGTGTCTACGCCCATGGCTATGTCGCCGGACTGTTTGTTGATGCTGGAGATTACGGCGCAGGTGTTGCAATCGAAGCCGTAGACGGCGTTGTCGTAGCCGATGGCGCCGACGGTGCCGCGGACTACGTTCTGGAAATCGACGTAGGCTTTGGTGGTGATTTCCCCGGCGATGACTACAAGCCCGGTGGCGGTGAGGGTTTCGCAGGCTACGCGGCTGGCGGTGTCTTCGGCCAGGCAGGCATCGAGGATGGCATCGGAAATCTGGTCTGCGATCTTATCGGGATGGCCTTCGGTTACGGATTCGGAGGTAAACAAAATACGGTTCTTTGTTGCTGCGGCTGCTGCCAAGATTTGTTCTCCTTAGGAAACTGCTTTGGACCTTATTTCTGGCGACGGTAGGGGGTATTGCTCGCGGTCACTAGGATCCCACAAAAGACTAACCACAATCATACTATTGCGATCAATCGGGGACAAGATCCGCCGAAAGAAGTCCTCGGAAAGGCTAGCAGAGGGTCTGCGGCCGCGCAATGGTTTTGGCGCTAAATGCCGCAGGATGAATTCAATAGCGGAATTGGCATGGTGGACGGAGGGATTAGGGCGGCGAGCGGATTCCGGCACGCTACACGAAAGAGGATTCATCGAGCGATGGAACTCCCACTCAAGCCAAAGGACGGCTTGAATGGGCCACCGTCTTTTTACTTTTCTTCATCCAGACGCGCCAGGTGAGGGGGCCGGCTTCCTTATTCGTGAGTGGCCTGCCTGCCAGCTTGAGGGCCAGCTTGATCTGACCGTGGTGGTAACCTTCGTGCCAGATCATGTGCTGGAGCAGGAGAATTGGGTGGTCGTAGTGCAGATTCATTTCGCGGCCTGCCTCGACTCTGCTTTTTACCGCGTCGCGCACTGACTGGGCGCTCTCGTTCAGCATCTGCACCATGCGAAGGGGGTCGCTCTCGGCGGTCCACTCGTCGTCAGGCACCTTCCTCTCGGGCAGGTCTCCGATAAATTCGGGAGCGTCCTCGGAGACGAAGACAAGCCGCACATAGTGGATGTGGGTGAAGAGCTGCGCGATGGATGGGCTGCTTTCCATTGCCCTGATCTCCATTGCGCTCTCCGGGATCGCGCGGAGCAGGTTAAGCAGGATGGTGTTGTTGCGGTCCCAGGAGTCGAGCAGAGCCTCAAGCAGGTTTTGGTGTGGTGCGTTCGCCATATCCGCATCTTCATTTGTCGATGGGAAATTGTAGCGAATTTTGACTGCCGGCATCCAGACTGCTGCTGGATGTGTCCGGCTGTGGAACCGCCCCAGTCAAGCCAAAGGACGGCTTGACTGGGCAGCCCGTCTGTGGTTGGCCGGGTGTACAATCCTGGAAAATTTCTTGAGCCTAAGGCAAGTCTGGGATGCAATGGAGTTTCGGTTCGAGATCGACCCGGGGAACAAGATCCTGCTGGTGCGGGTTGAGGGGCGGCTTACGGATGAGTTGCTGGCGGAGATTTACCGGCAGGTTCGGACGCATACGCGCGCGATCGATGTTCGAGCGGGGATCGTCGACTTCTCGTCGGTTAATGATTGGGCCATATCGTCGGCATTTTTGCGGGATCTGGCAAGGAAAGAACCAGCGATGGCGGATGCGGCCCGGCGGCGCCTCATCCTCGTCGCCCCGGCGGCGGTGGGATTCGGTCTAGCGCGCATGTTCCAGATGCTGGGAGAATCTACGCGGCCGCTGCTGGAAGTGGTGCGCACGCTCGAGGAGGCTCTGGTGGCGCTGGGCGCTGAAGCGGCGCAGTTCGAACCTTTAGAGTGAGCTTCTCAGAACCTGAGTAGCTTCAGCGCGGTGAGTTGGGGTTCGATTTGGTGCTCTTGGCGGCGGATGGACTGGCTGCGGCGCCCATCGCATCTTTGTGATTGCCTGACATGTTGCCGGTGTGTGATCCGGTGTTCTTGTCGACGGTTTCCATTACATCCTTATGATTGCCCACCATGTTGCCGGCGTGCGACCCGGAACCCTGGTTCTTGTTGGCGGCCGCATCACGCTGGCCTGTGTTGCTATTGGCGCTGGAGCTCGCCGGACTAGCAGCCGTCTTTGTGGGTGCGCTCTGCGCCAGCGCGAAAGTGGACAGGGACAACAGGATCAGGCTGGATTTCAATATGGTATTCATGCGGCCAGCGTAGCGCTCTAGGAAATACGGCGGCAAGAAATTTTCGGGATGGTTGGTGTCTTCGGTAACTGCACGGCCCAAAATCAGGATCTTTCAGAAGTCGGCTAGCGAGCTGTGGCGGCGGATGGCGTGGGCGGGAGCACGCGAAAGCCGGTGGGATCGAAGACGTACGTTTTTACTTCGCCTTCGCTGCCCTGGGCGGGGATTTCCTTGCCATTCAGCTCGAAGCTGATGCCCGCAGCGTTTCCTGCCTTGACTACGACTTGCCCGCTGGCGCGAACCGAAGTGTGCGCGGGTGCGATGAGGGTTTCGTGGGCTACGGGTTTGCCGTCGGCCGTGATTGAGACCCAACTGGTTTCGTCGGCGCGGATCAGGACGCTGAAGGTGTTAGTCGGGGCGGTTGGACGGGCGGACGCGGTGGACTCCTCGAGCGTGGGATTGGCCGGGGATGAATTCGCAGGAGGCGCGGTCGCGGCGTTGGCGGCGGGCTCGGTCGAGATTGTTGCGGAGGAAGGTTTAGCTGACGATGTGATTCCCGTGAGAGGCGTTTTGGCCTTCAGCGGAGTTGTTGCGCGTGGCTGCTGGCTTGGGCGCGCCGGCGGTGCGCTGATCGGAGCTGCGGCCGGAACTTGAGTGGAAGCGAGTGCGGGCGCGGGTGCGGACTCGCGGTGACGGCGAGAATTCCAGAGCGCGAGCGTCAGGGTTACGAGCAGCAATGCGGCCGCAAGTTTGCCCCACGGAATTTCGGCGGCAGAATCACGGCTCAGGTTACTCTCAGCGGAGCGCTCGGGGTTTCCCGTTGGATATTTTTGGCGGAAACGGGCTGCGGTTGCGGAATCGGACGATAAGGAAAGATCCTGATGGCGAGCAGCTTCCTGACGGCTAACCTCATCGCGGCGACCTTCGTTGCGGTGATCTTCTTTGCGACGATCTTCGTTGCGACGACGCTGCTTGCGCCGATCTCGGGTGAGAAGCTGGCGTCCGGTGTTGTTGTCCCGATGATCGCGAGGAGGATCATCTTCAAGACGATCCGGTGAGCCGGAGTGAACTTGGATTTGATTCTCGCGCGACTGATTTTCGCGAACCTGATTCTCTCGCACGGCGGCCAGGTAATCGGCTATGGCTTCTTCCTCATTTATGCCGACCTGGCGAGCGTAGGCGCGCACGAAGCCTTTGTTGAAGACGCCGCCGGGGAGCTGGTCGAAGTGCTCGTCTTCGAGGGCGCGCAGCATGCGGGTGCTGATTTTAGTGGTGTCGGAGATGGCATCGAGCCCGATGCCTTGCTGCTCGCGCTGCTTGCGAAGTTTTTCTCCGAATGTACCCAAGGCCGGCTCCGGCAGACGGGTTAGATTTCCGTCCGCATCGAGATGGAATAATCATAGGCGAAGGCGGGGGCGGACGCTAGAAGAGGATGGGTGACAGGGGTTACCGTGGGGGAAGGTACCTCGGGGGCTAAAGCCCGGGGTCGATTATGACCGCTTTTCGCGGCGCTGAAGCGCCGCTCTTCCACGGTGGCGCGGGGGCGCAGGGGTTGGTTCTTGTGCTTTTGCTAAGTCAAGATCAAGGTCAAAGGCAGCGGACAGGAGTGTCCGCTCCACACGATCAAAATCCTCACCGTCTACTGAGGTTTCTTTTCCAGCGTGATGGTTAGGTTGGCCTTGCAAGTTTTGGCAGAGTCGACGAAGGCTGTGCCTTCGCGGCTGCCTTCGGAGGCGCGGAAGAAAAGGCCTTGCTTGGTGCGGTCGGGAAGTCCGATGAACCGGGCCTGGCCGCTGGCGCTGGTGCCGATCTGGAGGTCCAGCTTGCGGAGGTACATCAATCCGTAGGCGATGTGGACGCTGATGTTGGCGGCATAGACTGGCGCGCCAGCATTATCGATGACCTTGAAGTCGGCGGTGCAGGGGCCGATGCCGCCATCGATCACGGGAACGGTTTTGGAGTCGGCGGGAGCGGTGTTCTGCGCTTGCGCGGTGGACAAGGCCGTCAGCAGGAATACACAGAGAGCGATCTTGAAAGGTGTAATGGGTCGCATCGTACTTCTAAGAATACGCCCGTCCCGCGGGAGCGGGTAGTGAGCAGAGCCATACGTGCAGACTTTCAGCGCAGGACGCCTCGCTGCGCTCGGCTGGACTCCTCGGCTTCGCTCAGGGCAGGCTCCCGAAGACGGCCGTCCCTACATGAGCCAAGGCCGCCGTCCCCACATGGCTGTCCGCGTAGCTGGCCGCCACGTTTGCCTTTTGGGCGGTAACTGGCTAAATCGAGCGTGGGATTGGCTTTAAGGGTTCCGGTTACCAACGTTCATTGCCCCGGCGGCGGTGCGCTCCTATAATTTTTGGAACTGTCACTCCGTCCAGCTGAAGATCAGGGAATTTAAGTCAGGAAATCAGCGTCACGAAAGCCAGATCAGTAAACAAGGATCAGAGAATCAGGCATGCCCGAGGCCACCGGCACACAATTGACGCGCCATAGCCAGGAGATGACCATCTTCCACGACGTGGCGAAGGCGCTTACGTCGTCGCTGGACCTCGACTCGATTTTGCAGACCATCATGGAAAAGATGGCGGAATATTTCCGTCCCGATACCTGGTCATTGCTGATGGTGGACGAGCAGCACAATGAACTTTACTTTGCGATTGCGGTGGGCGACGCCGCCGAAGCGCTGAAGAATGTTCGCCTGAAGGTGGGCGAAGGCATTGCCGGCTGGGTGGCGAAGCACGGCGAACAGGTGGTATCGGCGGACGTGGAAAGCGATCCACGGTTTGCCAAGCGGGTGGATGAGACTACGCAGTGGGAGACCCGGTCGGTGATCTGCGTGCCGCTGAAATCGCGGCTGCGTGTGCTGGGCGTGATCCAACTAGTGAATGTGGATATGGCGCAGTTCAACGAGCCGGAGGTTTTCTTTCTGCAGGCGCTTTGTGACTATGCCGCTATCGCGATTGAGAATGCGCGCTGGGTGGAGAAGATCCAGGAACTCACGATCACCGACGACTGCACCGGGCTTTACAACGCGCGGCACCTTTATAAGACGCTGGAGACTGAGGTTTACCGGTCGTCGCGTTTCGGCTACGAGTTCAGCGTGCTGTTTATCGATCTCGATCATTTCAAATCAGTCAACGACACTCACGGACACTTGATTGGCAGCAAGTTGCTGGCGGAGATCGGTTATCTGGTGAAAGCGCAACTGCGCTTGATTGACTTTGCTTATCGTTATGGGGGCGACGAATTTGTTGTACTGTTGCCGCAGACGGGAAAAGATCAGGCGCTGGTGGTGGCGAAACGGTTGCGCGATGCGTTGAGGGCCAGCAGCTTTTGCCGCGATGAGGGTTTGAATTTGAATGTGAGGGCTTCGATTGGACTGGCGACTTATCCGCACGATGCGCGCGACGCGCATGACATTATCCGTCAGGCGGACGAGATGATGTATCTGGTGAAGAACACGACCCGGGACAATATTGGGATTGCGCAGCGGGGAGTGATGAAGTAGGCAGGCAGTTTCTAGCTCTTAGCTTCTAGCTTAACTCCCGCCGCGTTGAACGGAACGGAAGATGATCATAGGAACGGTGACCGTCACCAGGAGCATGGTACTCGCCGCACTAGCGGTCGTCTCATTCTTGATAGCGGTTGTGGGCCTACTCGCTGGCCTCGACCTCGGTGTTCCAACGCCGGGCGCTTTGGTGGTGGCGAGTCTCACTTCGCGACCTGATTACTTTTCCTTCATCCTTGGATCCTCCATGCTCGGAGCCCTCGCTCTATGGGTCACAATTGACTGGGCTTTCTGGTTCGCGGCGATGTGCGCAATCTATTTTCTGGTCGCGAAGCTCGTTGTAGGGTCGAAGAACGCCCGGAACGCAAGGACGCTTGAAAGCCCTCGCCGACTAGCGTCTTTGGGAGGCGCCATGCCCGAGTTGAAGGATGTTCCGCGCCGCAAAGCGCGACGGAATTGATTCGCGAATACGTCCGTCTGGCTTAGCGAGTCCGCAAGGTCGCCTAGGGTCTCGGCATTCACACCAGCCTGGCTTAAGTTACTCGATTACTCGGCGCGTAGTTCGTTGACAGCAGGATGGCGCCGCACTTTGATTCTGCTTTCGTCTTTGCGGGCCTGTGCGAGATCGTAGGCGAGTTGCATCCGTAGCCAGGTTTCGGGCGTGCTGCCAAACGCTTTCGACAGCCGGATCGCCATCTGCGGACTTATCCCCGACTTGCCGTGGATGACATTGTTGAGCGTTTGCCGGGTGACACCGAGGATCTCCGCTCCGGCGGTAACGGAGAGGCCCAAGGGCTCGAGACACGCGGTTCTTACAATACGTCCAGGATGGGCGGGATTTTTCATTGGCATGGTGTTTCCCTAGTTCTCTAGTGATAGTCGATCAGTTCGACATCAAACGCATCGGGGCCCTCGAAACGGAATATGACTCGCCAATTCGCGCGCACGGTAACGGACCAAAACCCTTTGAGGTCGCCCTTCAGCGGATGCAGCCGGTAGCCGGGCAGGTCGAGTTCTTGTGGCGCGGCCGCCTCATCGAGGACGGTCAATATTTCCTGAATTGTATCCGCGAAATCAGCCCGTATTCCGCTGCGGTCGTCGCGCTCGTAAAAGCGCTTGAGGCCACGATGTTTAAAGCTCCTGATCATCAGTGTAAAGTGTACATTGTCACTTGTCAACACGAATTACAACGTTTACTTGGGCTTCTCCGGCTCGGCGGACTTCGCGTCCGGCTTCCACGGATTGGCATTCGCGGGCGCGGTGGGGCTTACGTTGAAATCCCAGACGTAGAGGTTCATGCCTTCGTTGCCCTTCGTCTCAATCAGGACGTACTCGCCGGGGGCCAGGTCTTCGGTGGGAGTTAGTTTGAGCCAGCCGCCGCTTACGCGGTCGATGGTGGTCTTCACGAAATTCTGGTCCTGGCTGATCTTGCCGTTGGGCACGCGCTTCAGTTCGCCGACGATGCGCTTGCCGCTTTTTATTTTGGCGCGGACGATGTGGAAGCGATCAAAGGGAACCAGCGGCTGCTCGCGCTGCTGCGGTTGCTCCGGACCCTGCCGCTCGGAACCTTGCTGCTCGGGGCGGGGGGCGTCGAGGCTGGGCTGGGACAATTGCGCCGATGAGGTTTGACCGCTGGGCGGTGCAGAGTCATCCTCGACATTGATGTAGATAGAGGGCACGGCGACGTGGGCGTGCACGGCGGCGTGTTCGCCTTCGAGTTCGACGGTCTGCTTGGCACCCGCCGCAGGAATGATTCCGCGCAGGAGATTTGCCTTGGTGTCGTGGTTGATGTCTCCCTCACTCTGCTGCAGTTCGACCAGTTGCGGCTGGCCTTGAAAGTTATCGAGCAGGAAGAGGCCGGAATAATCCGGCAGCCGCAGGCCGGGAGCGACTTGCGGAAGGGTGGCGAGTTCGGCTTCGCGGTCAGCGTCGACTTCCTTGTCGATCGCCGCGGCTTCGGGGATGGCGGAGGCGGCGTGGTCCTTCTCGTACTTTTCGGTGGCCGCCCAGTCCACCAGCGCAGAGGGAAGTTCCTCCCACTCGTCGCGTTCGGCGCTCTTGTAGCGCACGCGGTCGCCTTTGACCTCATAGGTTGTGACCAGTTGGTAGGATCCGTCTTTAAGGATGAGACGGCCAGCGAGTTGCTGGCCGTGGGATTGAATGCCAGGAGCCAGGACCACGGGGAGGACGAACAAGAGCAGCTGGGTTCGACGGAACATAGGATGATCTGATTATCATCCCTGCGGGGCAATCTTCGCCAACGAGATGATTCGGCTGCCGCGCGGTACGTGGTTGCTGTGGACTGAGTGGAAAGTCCCACTCAAGCCAAAAGACGGCTTGAGTGGGCCACCCTCTTTCACTTGTGATTCGCTGACCTCTACTTCTCTTTCTTGCTTATCTTTTCCTTTTGCGCTGCCATTTCGACGCTGCCGGGTTTCGCTGGGCCGTTACGGTCGACCAGCCGGGCGAAGTCCTCGGCCTTGAATGGATACTCGCGCGCTGACTCCTGCCCGGTTGGTTTCGAGGTGATATCCACCCGGCGGTTGTAGGCCAGAACGATGGTTTGTATTTTCTTCAGAGCCTTCTGCCGGTCTTCCGGGCTCAGGCTGGCATCCTGCTCCACCTGTTGCTTCACTTGATCGACGCTCAGGTTCTGTTCCTTGCCAAAAGCCTGCGTCTCAATCTTGTCTTCGGGAACTCCCTGTTCCACGAGGAACTTTTTGGCTAGCGCGGCGCGCCGTTCGGAGAGCGGCTGGTTATAGGCTTCCGACCCACGCTTGTCGGCGTGTCCGGAGAGAACCAGGCGAGCATCGGGTTCGTCCGCCAGGTATTGTGTGAAGGAGATCGCGATGGCTTTCAGAGTATCTTTTTCGCTTTCGAGCAGAGCGTTTTCTGTCTTGAGCGATCGCGGCCGGTCGGTTGGGAAATAGACGCTGCGCGCGAGTTTGATCTCGGGTTGAACAATCGAGCCCGTGATGTGCAGAGTGGCGGTTTTGGTTTCAGATCCGCCGCAGCCGTTGCTGGCATTGAGCGTGTAGGTAACGTTTTCATCGACGGTGCCGGGATCGGTTTTCTTCGGAGTGATCTGCAAAGTGCGGCTGCCGCTGGGATCGACTGTGCTCCCGTCGATCGAAACGGTTGAGGCGTTCTTCGCTGTCCAGTTCAATGCGGTGCTGTCATCCACGACGACCTTGTCGCCGACCTTTTTGTAGTGAACTTCGGCCGGCGCAAGATCCAGATTGGCCTGGACGGCAGTGTTCACATCGACGGTGGCGGTTGAAGTGACGGTGCCGCCGGGCCCCGTCGCAGTCAGGTTATAGGTGGTGTTCTGCGTAGGCTTGACGGATTCCTGACCCGAAGTTGCAACCGGCCCAACCGGTGTAATTTCGACGCGAGGTGCGTCCGTCGAGGTCCAATTGATTTGTGAAGCATCTCCGCAGTTCACCTGCGCCGCAGTCACCGATAACTGCGCTGTGGGCCTTGCGACCGCGACGGTCGCACTGGCCGTGCCAACGGTGAAGCGCGGAATAGCGCTCAGTTTCCCTCCGCGGGACCAGGGAACCGTTTTGCGCACACCCTTCGGGATGTCGATTACGACGCGCTGATTCGCGGGAACCTCAACCGAACCCGACCAAGCTTCTTTATCACCAGACAAGACCGTAACCTGATAAGTGCCGGGTGGAACGACGAGTTCTTGCTTCCAGATCCAGTCATTATTGAACTCGTCGACATGCCCAACAAAGTAGTCCGGAGTCTTCCCGTTCAGCAGCACCGCATCGCGAGGAGGTCCCCCAATCGAAATGGCGCCGAAGGGCCCGGAAACGGTTCCGCTGACTGGCGTCAGATTCACGTCGAGTTTAGTGTCTTTGCCGGCGGTGATGGTGACGGTTTGAGTTGATGGAGTGTAGCCGTAGTTGGCCAGCTCAATTTTGTGGTCGCCCGGGCTGAGGCTCAGGGAGTGGTGTTCGCTCGCTTCGCTGATGGCGCGGCCATCTACGAAAATGTAGGCCTGTTTGGGCGTGACATGAAGGACGAGTTTGCCGTCCTGGGCAAAGCTTGAGGTTCCACCCGCCAGCAGGAGTACGGCGGCGGACAGAAAGAAACGGGAAAGCAGGGTGTGAAGTTTCATAGCGGTCTCCTTATTCCGAGATTAGCTCTGGGCGCGATTCGAAAGAGGACGTAATCCGAATCCTCTCCACGACGGAGTCCATTAATGCTGGCGGGTTTTGCTGCGTTTCGCCCGCGTTCGATCCCGGGCTACTTCTGCGGACGGCAAACAGTATAACGCCAAAACAGCACAGAAATAACGGGGTTTTGCGTTTCGAGGCAGTTCCTAACGCCGCGTTGCTGACTCCGGCCCATAACCCGATGGTGGTTTTCGAGTCAGAATCTGAACACAGCATTCTTCGTGGATGGCGCGTCCACACTCGTCGGTTTTGCTGGTTTCGAGCTTCACGGGTTCGTGGCAAATCGGACAGATAATTTGAAGGGTGATGGGGTCTGTCATGGCCCTTGTCTCCTTGCGAGATGGAGATTCGGACAAACAAAGTCTACCAGAGGAGTGGGAAAATTCAAGCTCTCGGTTGGCTACACCATGTTTCGAGGACCTGCCGCATGGATGCGGCGGCTTGTAGTATTCTGGCGTTCTCTATATTCTGTTGCACGCGCGACGCCACCGACTCCAGACTCAATGAACCCTAAATCTATCCTTTGTTGTTATGCGCTGTTTGTGCTGGCCGGGAGTGCGACGGCCTTCGGGCAGACGACCGCGGTGCCGACGGCCTCGCCTGCGGCTCAAACCGGCCCGCAATATTCAGTGCAGGGAACAGTTGCTTCCGCGGCGTCACCGCAGGGAGAGCCGGTTTCTTATGCGTCGGTGACCCAGGTAAATGGATTGCTGGCGCAGTTGGAGGCGACATCCAAGAGCACGCAGGATGACCTTACCAGGCTGCGCATCGAGCGCTGGAAGACCGACGGTTCCTCGAAGAGGCAGGCGCTGGGGAATGTTGAATCCATCCAGCGCAATCTGCAGAATGCATTGCCGGAGATGATCAAGCAAGTGCGTAGCGCGCCGGAAGACGTGCCCGCGACTTTTAAGCTCTACCGCAATCTGGACGCGCTGTACGACGTGCTGGGAAGCGTGGTGGAGTCGGCGGGAGCGTTTGGATCGAAGGACGACTTCCAGGCGCTGGCCAATGATCTCACCAGCTTTGAGGGAACGCGCAAGCAGATTGCAGAGCGTCTGGAAAACCTGGCAGCATCGAAAGAGCAGGAGATTGTTCGACTGCGCGCGGATTTGAAGACGGCGCAGGCGGCGATTCCGGCCGAGCCTCCGAAGAAAACTGTGGTCGACGATACCGCGCCCGCGCCGGTGAAGAAGCCGGTAGTGAGAAAGAAGAAGCCGGTCGCGAAGAAGCCGGCGCCGGCAACGAGCACAACGCCCGCGACTACGCCGCCGCAAAACCCTCCGGCGCAACCCAAGCCGCAGTAATGCGGGCTTCGGGCTTCGGCTGCCGGGCTTCGGCCAAGCCAAAGGGTGTGTCAGTCTTGAGCTTTCCTAAGCGTTAGAAGGGTTTCGCCGAAGCCCGATCGAGCATCCCATGAACCATCACGGCAGCATTCTCGCGGCTATCTTCGGCATCGTCATCATCGGCGTCGTGCTCTTGGACGCGTTTGAAACGGTGGTGCTGCCGCGGCGGGTGACCCGGCATTTCAAGCTGACCGCATGGTTCTACCGCCGCACCTGGATTCCGTGGAGAGGCCTTGCCCGCCGCATCCGGACATTTTCGCGGCAGCAGAGTTTTCTAGGATACTTCGGGCCGCTCTCGCTGATCACGCTGCTGGTGTTCTGGGCCACGACCCTGATTCTGGGCTTCGCTCTGGTGCAATATGGCATTGGCGAGCATGAACAACTCAGTGGCGAGCCGATCACGTTTGGCAGGCTGGTGTATCACAGCGGACAGACCTTCTTCACGCTAGGCTATGGTGACATTCTGCCGACCTCGAGCCTGGCGCGCGCGCTTTCGGTGATCGAAGCGGGCATGGGCTTTGCATTTCTTGGTGTGGTGATTGGCTATCTCCCGGTGGTGTACGGTTCGTTTTCCCGGCGCGAGATTCAGATCTCAATGCTGGATGCGCGTGCCGGATCTCCTCCCGCTGCCAGCGAGTTACTGGTCCGGCTGGCCGGGAGTTCAGAGAATCGCGCGATCGAACAACTGGTCCTCGATGCAGTTTTGCATGACTGGGAGCGCTGGGCGGCCGAGTTGTTGGAGAGTCACATTTCTTATCCGGTGTTGAGCTTTTTTCGTTCCCAGCACAGCAATCAATCATGGCTGGGAGCTCTGCTCACCATACTGGACGTAACTTCTCTGCTGCTGACCGGCGTTGATGGAATTCATCCCGGGCAGGCGAAGCTCACTTTTGCCATGGCGCGTCATGCGGCGGTAGATTTGGCGCAGGTGGTGAACGCGCGCTACGATCCACTGGCGGCGGAACGGCTTACCGATGCGGAATTCGACACCTTGCGAGGAACCCTGGCGGCTGCGGGATTGAAACTGCGCGAGGGAGATGCGGCGCGGCAGAAGCTGAACAAATTGCGGTCGATGTACGAACCCTACGTGCACTCGACAGCGCGAAATTTGATGATAACTCTTCCGCTGTGGCAGCCTCCGGAGAAGATTCGAGACAACTGGCAGTCGGGGCCGTGGGACCGGATTATCCAGGCCAAGGGGCTGGCCGTGCTGGGGCAGAAGCCGGTCACGCCGGTGGGCAGCGATGACCATTTCTAGGGGAATTTGGTAATCGAGTAATTTTGTAATTGGGTAATTTGAGAACCATCGGGTCGAGGGTGCGTTTGATTTTCAAATTATCAAATTATCAAATTACAAAATTACCAAATTCCCCAATCGATGCTAGGATCGCGTTTTCATGAAAAATATTGGCGAGAACGTGGTGCGCATTGAAGCGGAAGCGCTGCGCGCGCTCGCCGACCGCATCGGCGGCCCGATGGCCACGGCGTTTCAGCGCGCGGTGGACTTGATGTTTTCCTGCGCGGGGCGCGTCGTGGTCACGGGGATGGGGAAGAGCGGGCTGATTGCGCGCAAGATTGCAGCCACGCTGAGTTCGACCGGGACTCCGGCGTTGTATCTGCATCCGGTCGAGGCGCTGCACGGCGATTTGGGGATGGTGGTTCGCGGAGATATAGTGCTGGCGCTGTCTGCTTCCGGAGAGACGGAGGAAATTCTCGCGCTGCTGGCCACGATCAAGCGGCTGCGCGTGCCGCTGATTGCGATGACGGGCGATGAGATTTCTGGGACGGCTCCGCCTGCTGGGCGGGAAAAGTCAAAAGCAGCGGGCAAAGCCCGCCCTGAGCTTGCCGAAGGGGGCGCCCGCTCAACACAAGCATCATCCATGCGCCGATCTACTTTGGCTTCTGCGGCGGATGTTGCCTTGGATTGTTCGATTGCGGAGGAGGCTTGCTCGCTGGGGCTGGCTCCTACGGCTTCGACCACCACTATGCTGGCATTGGGCGATGCGCTCGCGGTTACGCTCAGCGAGAAGCGCGGCTTCAAGGAAGAGGATTTTGCGAACCTGCATCCTGGAGGGAAGTTAGGCAAAAGGCTGGCGCGGGTGGAATCTTTGATGCATTCAGGCGAGGCACTGCCGCGGGTTGGTCCGCGGACGAAGATGCCGGACGTGATCTATGAAATGTCGCGCAAGAAGCTGGGCGTAACGGCGGTGGTGGAAGGCGAGCGGCTGGTGGGCATCATCAGCGATGGCGATCTACGGCGGCTGCTAGAGAAGCGCGGGAAAGACGTGCTCGATCTGACGGCGGCCGAGTGCATGACGAAGAATCCGCGCACGATTGCCGCTGGAGAATTTGCCGCGACCGCGCTGGCAATGATGGAAGAGAAGAAGATTACTTCGCTGATGGTCGTCGACAGAAGCGGAAAGCTGCAGGGGATTGTGCACCTGCACGATCTGTGGAGCACAGAGTTAGTGTAGCGCCGGCGTCCCGCCGGCCGGTGAGCAGATGCCAGCAGCGAGGGCGAGGCGCCCTCCCGACAGCCGCCGGGACGGCGGCGCTACAATATCTGCATGTATCATTACGATCCCAATACCGCTCTGGAAGAATTGACCGAAGACGCGACCCTGCCGAACCCGGTGCATGTGCGCGACATGCTCCTACGCAAAAAGCTCTCGGCCGACAAGTCGCTGGAGATGAACCGGCTGTTCGTCGAGTATCAGAAGTTTTTCGGGGAGACGCAGAAGCTGGGGAAAGAGATTCTAAAGCGGCTGACTTCTTAATCGAGTGCTGAGTTGCGAGTACCCGGTACCGAGCTAACCCCGGCAGTGTTTCTGGTTACGCCCCCTGGTTCGCGCCATCATTTACAATAACCGATTCCCCTGAGGGATGACCGAGCGTCCTGCACTCGGTACGCGCAACTCGGTACTAGGTACTCACTCATGCATCGATGGTCAGAACTGTTCATTCCCACACTGCGCGAGGCTCCTGCCGACGCTGAAGTGGCCAGCCACAAGTTTCTGGTGCGGGCGGGCTACATTCGGCAACTGGCGGCGGGGCTTTACTCGTACCTCTTTCTCGGTAATCGCTCGTTCAACAAGATCGTGGGCATCGTCCGCGAGGAGATGGACCGGATCGGGCAGGAGTTTTTTCTGCCGGCGCTTCATCCACGCGAAATCTGGGAGGCCAGTGGGCGCTGGGCTTTGATGGGCGACAACCTGTTTCGGCTGAAGGACCGCAAGGGCGCCGACCTCGCGCTCGGTATGACGGAGGAAGAAGTGATGACCTCGATTGCGATGAAAGAGCTGCGCAGCTACAAGCAGTTGCCGCAGATCTGGTACCAGATCGCTCCCAAGTTTCGCGACGAGCCGCGGCCGAAATCCGGGCTGCTGCGGGTGCGGCAGTTCATGATGAAAGACTCGTACTCGTTTGACATCGACCCGGCCGGGCTGGATGTTTCCTATAAAAAGCATTACGACACTTACTGCCGCATTTTCGACCGCTGTGGATTGAAGTACATGGTGGTGGAAGCAGATTCGGGAGCCATGGGCGGGAAAGAATCGCATGAGTTCATGGTGCGCACTCCGGCCGGTGAGGACCAGATTGTGAGCTGCGATGGCTGCAACTACGCGGCGAACATGGAGAAAGCTACATCGAAGTTGGAAGCAGTTGAAGACTTGAAAGCCGAAGGCGACGGCAGGCCGCTCGATGTGCACACCCCAGGCCAGAAAACGATTGAAGATGTGGCGCGGTTTCTGGGAGTGTCGCCGAAAAACAAGATCAAGACGTTGGCTTATATGACGGACGAGCCGGCGTCGGATAAGTTGGCGTCGAATAAAAAAGACGAGAAGACCAAGACGAAATCACGGGCGATTGTTGTGCTGATGCGCGGCGATCATCAACTGAACGAAGCGAAGTTCAACGCCACCGTAGGGTTCGCGACGCGGCCCATGGAGGAAAGCGAGATCAAGGCGCTGTTCAACTCTCCGGCGGGATACTTGGGGCCGGTGGGAATTGACTGGGCCAAGGATTTTAAAAAAGATCCGGTGCTGCTGGTCGACCAGGCTCTCGAAGGCCACTCGAATCTGATCGGCGGCGCGAATAAAGAGGACTATCACCTGAAGAATCTCACGCCGGGGAAGGACTTTCATCCTACGGCGTATGCCGACCTGCGCGCGGTCACAGCGGGCGAAGGTTGTCCGAATTGTGGAAAGGCGCTGCGCATCGATACGGCGGTTGAGATTGGCCACATCTTCAAGCTGGGTTACCGCTATTCGGAGGCGATGGGCGCGCGCGTGCTCGATAAGAACGGCAAGGAAGTTACTCCCATCATGGGCAGTTATGGCATTGGGATCGAGCGCATTCTCACCGCTGCGGTGGAGCAAAGCAACGACGAGAATGGATTCTGGCTTCCCCCATCGATTGCGCCGTTCGAAATTGTGGTTACTCCCGTCAACGTGAAGGACGAGAGCCTGCTGAAAGCGGCGGTCGAGCTGGGAACTCGTCTGGAATCCGCCGGCTTTGATGTGATCCTCGACGACCGCGACGAACGGCCGGGGGTGAAGTTCAAGGACGCCGATCTGGTCGGAATCCCCTTTAGAATCACGGTCGGAAAGAAGGTTACCGAAGGCACTGTGGAAGTGGTTCTACGCTCGACTCGCGAAGTACGCGATGTTACGATCGCCAAGGTAGTGGAATATTTTCAAGGAGTGCTGCCAGCCAGGGCCTGAAAGCTGCGCCGCTGGCGGCGGCGCAGTTTTGAGACTATGGGAACCTTTAAAACGCTGGTTGGATTTTTAGTACTCATCTTTGTGGTGGTCGCGCTGTTCCAGGTACTTCCGCCCATCATGGCAAATTTCAGCTTTACTGACGACCTCAGGCAGGTCGCGATGATGGCGGGGGCGAATCCGCAAAAAACCGACGATGACGTTCGCAACGATGTTCTCAAAAAGGCCAAGGAGCATGACCTGCCGATCGATGAGAAGCAGGTGACGGTGCAGCGCATCCTTACGCCCGGCCTGATGGCCGTTTACGTTGCCGCAGATTACACTGTGCCCGTCAACCTGCCCGGTTATTCCTTCGAACTCCACTTCAATCCGTCGAGCGAAAATAAGTAAGAAGCGAAAATAAGTAAGAAGCAGTTGCCGGTTGCCAGTGGTCAGTTGCCCGTGTGACTGTGGCTCGCCTGACCGCCGGTCCGCGAACCCGTTACACATCCTCTCTTGAAGCTCAAGCCTTACACACAAGTATAAGTCCGGACTTATCCTCTCGCCGTAGCGTGCAGTTAGGCGCCTTGCTTTGCCTTAACTGCCGTGCTAGGCCTTGCGAGGTCCATAGCCGTACCCTGAACCTCCTTATGAGAAGACGTAATGGGGCAGCCTCGGCGCGCTGTGTCGGAGGAATGTATCTAGGAGCGAGGCTCGATCGCGAGTGAGGTTGAAAACGAAAGCTGCGCGGCCGGTAGCCGCGCAGCTTCAGAGGGTGACACAAGATAACTTACCGGAACCAGCGTCAGATCAGGACCAGGTCTGCCAGGGGGGAGCAGACGGGCACCGGAGAAAGCTGCGACTACTAATTCGTACCCGGACCGCAGGAGCCGTCGGGAGCATTGCCCGCTGCCGAACCCACGCCGATGGCGAGCGGGTTCGACGTCAAGCCGTTGTACGTCGCTGTCACTTGATAATATCCGTTTAATTCCCAGTTGTACTGTGGCGGCGTCGGCAGCACGGGGGGGGTACCGGAAGGAAGATCAGTCCAGGTGCATATGGGCATTATGGCCTCCATCACGCCAGTCTGGAAGATCCACACGCTGCCGGTCCCCGGCTGCCCAGAGGTCGGGGCTTCGAGAGCCGGAAGCTGATTCCCGCTCGCATCACAGCATACCGGCGCACCCGTCCACGCGACCGAATCTGTAACCGGGACGGTCTTGCCGCTATGGTACACCGTGTTCACCTGTAACTGAAGCGTGCCGTCGATGCCTGGCAGGTTGTAGGAGCCCCCGGTGGCTGCTCCAGCAGCCGAGAGCTGGAGAGACTGAACGTAATCCGAAGTGCCGCATCCGGTTAAGATAAGCGACAGGGCGACGAGCAATGCGGCCAGAATGTTTGTGCGTTTCACGTGAGAGAATCCTCCTGAAAAAATCCCCGCTGATTCCAATCCGAATGTTGTCAGCTTCTAATAATGGAGGCAAGGGAAATGTGTGGTTACTAGGCAAACCATTGGTCACGTCCAATAGTCACAGCAGGATTTTTGTCGCGCGCTGCGGAACGATTTTATCTTTAGATTAAGAGTGAGTAAGTGCGGCTCGCATCGCATCGTATGCAGTCAGATAGAAACTATTAAGCCGGGGAACCCCAAGCCCCTCGCGCCTTTGCGATGATTCGTGGTCACTTCTTAAAAGTCGACAGCAGCGTGAGTCTTAAATCTGTGGGTCTAAGTCTGAACGACGACCTCTCTCTCAGTAGTTCGTCAGGCCTCCGCGCGACCTTAGAAGACAGGCGCAGATTCCCGGACTTAGCGTCGGATTCCCCGGTTCGATTAGTACCCATAATTCCTGCTCAAGGGCCAGTGACATTCGTAACGTTGCCACTAAGTTACCTTCCACCTACTATCGCAATTAGGTTAAGAGTTTTATCACGCGTTTGCCGCTGATCGGGCCCTTGCGGGCGAGCGCCAACGCGCCGGTGGAACGGCTTGGAACGGGCCGGAAACAGATTCGCAATCGTTTTCTCAGCGCTTGCAGGCAGGGTGTCCGCAACCAGTGCAGCTCAGGTGGAGGCAGTTCATGAAGATGCAAGTTCGAGTGCTACTCAGTTTGCTGATGGCGCTGGCATTGATGTTCCTGGCCGCTTGCGGCGGTTCCTACAATTGCGCCGTCACGTTCGGCAGTTCCAGTTGCACGCCCTCCGGGTCTGGGTTTGGCGGAGGTAGCGGCGGCGGAGGTGGCGGCGGAGGTGGTGGTGGCGCCGGGGCTACGGCTTTTGCGTATGCCGTAGATCAGACCGGCGGCACCACAACTGGCACCATGGATGGCTTTGAGTTGAACGCAGGCGCAGGGACGTTCGCTCCGATCAATGGCTTCAACGCGCCGGCGATTCCGCCCACTGATCCGAGCATCGGCGTGGTAGTGGCCCAGCAACAGTTTCTCTACAGCGCGTTTGCTTCGACGAACCAGATTTATGGATGGTCGGTCGATAAGAGCTCCGGAGCGCTGACTGCAATCAGCGGCAGCCCTTACAGCGTGTCCTATCTTGGATCTGTGGGCGTCAGCGGTTTCAATCAACTCAGCATGATCACCAATCCCGCGGGCACGCTCTTGTTCGTTGCCGACGCGGGTAACGATGAGATATGGGTCTACCAGATCGGGCTGGCCGGCGGCTCAACCCCGGGGGTGTTGACGCCGGTTCCGAATTCTCCGTTCTCGACCGGAACGTTCCAGCCCTGGAACATGACCACCGACGGCCTGGGAAAATATTTGTACGTGACGTCTATTACTGCCGACCACCTGGGACTCGGTATCGCGGCGTACAGCATTGGAACCGGAAGCAGCAGTGAGGGAACTCTCGCGCCCGTGGTTGGCAGTCCATTCTTTTCTACCCAATCTGCGGCCTACAACATGTGGGCAGTGCAGGGCGACCCGAGCGGAACCTTCCTGATAGGGACCACCGGCCAGAGTGTGGCCGCCGGCGCAGCCACCGACGACAAGAATCTCTACGTTTATTACATTGAGCAAAGCGGGACGGCTCCGGGCTCGATCAAGCCGGTAGCCAACTCGCCGTTTGCCACGACGTACGCGCCGTTTAATATCGCAGTCCAGCCCATAGAGGCGAACGGGGAGTTTGTCTACTCATTTAGCGTCAACGACAGCGGCGCCGCATACACTCCCACGGAGGGCTACTTGCTAAACACCACCACTGGCGCGCTGACGGTCCTTACGGGTCTGTCGCCCTTCAGCGGTGTGACTTCCTCGCTGTTTGGTCAATTCGATCAGAGCGGTGACTACTTGTTTTTCTATGGCGACAGCGCCGTTCCCCAACTCGGCGTGCTGGATGCAGCCCCAGGCACAGGCGCGCTTACGGAGCCGATCCCGCCGATTTCGATCGCGACTCCGGGTTATTGGGCGGTGACCGATCCTCAATAATAACTTCTGGCCCGGTTGGTGTATCAAAATCAGCATCCCAGACTGTTAACAGCTTAGAGACCCGCATGAACTGCGGGTCTCTTTTTGTTGGCGTGCGCGGCGGTACAATGGAGGCATCGCATCCTGAAATTGTCCGTGGCGCAGAACGGCGGCAGGGAAGCGGCAAAGGGTGAGCCCGAGGGCAACCTTTTGGCGCATTCCATTCTCTGAGAAGCGCGTCTGACCAGCAGGCAGTCTTATCACTGGGCGTTGATTCACTGGGCGTCGATCAGGGGCGTTGAGTCAAACCGTGGCCATTAAGATCAAGATCCCGAGGAAGGGAAGTAACGGAGGGGGCAACGGCGGCCCGGCCGCCCGCAAGCTGACGCGTGACCCCGTGATTCGAGCCGCGGTCATCATCTTCCTGGTGGCGGCGATCGGCCTGGGCGGGTTCTTCTGTTACTACTACATCAAGTACGACCGCATCATTGCGCAACGCTTCCGCAGCCCGGTGTTCAGCAATTCCGCCAAGATTTACGCACTGCCGCGGACGGTGCACGACGGCGACAAAATAGATGCCCGGGAAATCGCCGCGCTCCTCGTCCGCGCGGGATATTCAAACCAAGACGGGCAATCACCTCTCGGCACCTTCCATCTGGTAAGCGATGGGATCGAGATCACGCCGGGGCCGGAGAGCTACCACAGTCCGGAGGCGGCGCACATTGCCATTCAGGACGGGCAGGTGGAAAAGATCGTCAGCCGCGGCAATGAGCTTTCAGCCTACGAACTCGAGCCGCAGCTGGTGACTGCGTTGTTCGACTCCGAACAGCGCTCCAAGCGCCAGGTGGTGAAGTACGCAGACATTCCCAAAGTAATGATCGACGCAGTGCTGGCCATCGAAGACCGGCGTTTCTTCGAGCACAGCGGCGTGAACTTCATCCGCATGTTTGAGGCCGGGTGGATCGACCTGACGCGGCAACGCCACGAGCAGGGCGGTTCGACCATAACTATGCAGCTCTCGCGCGGTTTCTTCCTGACGCCGGAAAAAACCGTGCGCCGCAAGCTCACCGAGATGCTGATTGCCGAGGAGATGGAACAGAAGTTCAGCAAGCAGCAGATTCTTGAGTTCTACGCAAACTGGGTAAACCTGGGGCAGCGCGGATCGTTCGCCATCAGCGGTTTCGGAGAAGCGTCGCAATCCTATTTCAATAAAGATTTGAAAGACATCACCCTGCCCGAAGCGGCGCTGCTGGCCGGCATCATCCAGGGACCGAGCCGTTTGTCGCCCTACCGGCATCCCGAGCGCGCGTTGGAGCGCCGCAACCTGGTGCTTGATTCAATGGTCGAAACCCACGCCATCACCCGTGAGCAGGCGGAGAAAGCCAAGGCCGCTCCGCTCAAGCTAGCGCCTCCAAACGTGGAAGCCAGCGACGCGCCGTATTTCGTCGATATGGTGCGCGACACCCTGATCAACAAATTCAGCGAACATGACCTGAACGACGAGTCCTACCGCATCTATACGACGCTCGATCCCGATCTGCAGAAGGCCGCGGCGCAGTCGGTCGAGATGGGCATGAAGCTGGTGGATGCGCAAATCACAAAGTTGCGCACCAAGCGCGTGAAGGTGGGCAAGAAAATTGAGACGACGGTGGCGCCGGGCCCGCAGGCCCAGGTCGCGATGGTCGTGCTCGACCCGCACACCGGCGCCGTGCTGGCCTTGGTGGGAGGGCGCGATTACGGTTTCAGCCAGCTGAATCACGCCTTATCGAAGCGGCCCACTGGTTCGATCTTCAAGCCGTTCGTTTATGCCGCTGCCATGAACACTGCGCTCGACGGCTCAACCAATGTGATCACGCCGGCTTCCACGGTAACCGATGCGCCCACCAGCTTCGCCTACGGCGACCAGATCTATGAGCCGCGCAACTATAAAGAGGAGTACCACGGCGACGTGACGCTGCGCTATGCGCTGGCCATGTCGCTGAACAACGCCACCGTCAAAGTCGCGGAAGAAGTCGGCTACGACAAAGTTGCGGACCTGGCGAAGTCGGCGGGAATCACTTCCGTGAAAGCGACGCCGGCCATGGCTCTGGGATCGTACGAGGCCGCCCCGCTCGATATGGCGGGAGCCTACACCTCGTTCGCCAACAGCGGTGACCGGCTTTCTCCTATCCTTGTGAACTCGGTGCGCAACGCCAAGGGCGACGTAGTGGCGAACTTCAAGACTGACCAGCGCCAGGTGCTCGATCCGCGCATCGCCTACGTCATGACCAACATGATGGAGGGTGTCATCAACAACGGCCTTGGCTATACGGCGGTTCGCTTGCACGGCTTTCTGCTGCCGGCCGCAGGCAAGACGGGCACTTCGCACGACGGCTGGTTCGCGGGCTACACTTCGAATTTATTGTGCATCGTGTGGGTCGGCTACGACGACTATAGCGATATTCGCCTCACCGGCGCGCAGACCGCCGGACCTATGTGGACTGAGTTCATGAAGAAGGCGTCGGCGCTGCCGCAGTATGCTGATATGAAAGAATTCTCGCAGCCGAACGGCGTGGTCGATGTGCAACTGGACAAGGCTACGAACCGCCTGGCTACTTCTTCCTGTCCGGACGATTACACCGCGGCCTTCGTGTTGGGCACGGAGCCGCGCGAGACTTGCGATCAGCAGGCCGGAGTGACTGGATTCCTCTCCCGCTTCTTCGGCACCGCGCAGAAGCCATTGCCGCCGCCGAATTCGGCCAACGCACAAGACCAGCAAAACGACCCGCAAAAAAAGAAGGGATTCTTCGGCAAGATCGCAGGAATCTTCAAGGACGAAAAATCTCCAACCCCGCCACCCAAGCCGCCGGATACTACTCAGACTGCACCGCACTGACCGTTAGTGTTCCGGGGAAGTCAAAAGCCCCGCCCCGTCGCAAAAGACGCGACCAGGACGGGCACCCGCTGAGGTTGCAACGATGTTTACAGGGTTACGGCCACGGCGACAGCCAGCGTCCCGTCGGCAGGTTTGCCAGCGTTGATGGTGATCGGCTGACTGTGCTCCCGCACAAAATCTGCGGCTAATTCCGAAGTCACCGTGGCGGTTGGTGAAAACATAATCACCTCCAGGTCGCCTTGGAGCCCGTTGACGACAGTGGTCGAAGGCGTGAATAGCACCCAGGAAAAGGGGATGTTCACTTTGCAAGTCGCCGTGGACCCGGATACCGTGGCAATGCTGGATGCGGTTTCGCCGTAGTCGAAGAGCGTGCCCGCCGTCTCGTTGTCGGAACTTGCGTCCGCGGTGACAGTACAAGCGATTTTGTCCCCTGTTGGAAGGGCTGTTTTTAACGTGATCGTAACCGTGGCTTCGACCGTGCCGGTGTAAGTTGTGGTTGCAGCGGCAGCGTCAGTTATGTCTGCCGTCCCCAGAGGATGAAAGGTTCCGGTCTTGGAATCCTGAAACCCGAAGACCTTTCTTGCAGAAGGCCGATTTGCGGTTTGCGCGAGAGCCAGGATTGATCCACCCAGGGTCATAAGCGCGAATACAGCGACGAGAGCGATGGAGTGTTTACGCATTGGTAGTTTCCTTTCGGAGGGAATATCGGGGGAGAGAAGTGTACGACAGTTCAACTGGTCGCGCGAGGTTTTTTCCGGAAAGTTTTCAACAGATAGGGTGGAAAGTCCCTGCAGACTAACGTTGTAGAAGCCGCGCCCAGCGGGGCTTTCGGGGTTAGGAAGGACCGCCGATCCCCCCGGGCGGTCAAAACAATTCTATGGTTGCGCTCCGATTAAAGTCGGAGGGTTCGAACGATGGTTCGCAGCCTCAGAAAAATCCACAGCCCCCGTGTGACATCTGACCTTGTGCTGGCTATCGAAATTGCGCGATCATGACTGAGCAGAACGGGGTACGGGCAGCCTGACGGGCGAGCCCCCAACTCCCTTGTTTTCAAGGTTTTGACCTTTAAGCTCTTTGACATCAAGATTTTGCAGACACTCTATTGCAGAACCCGTGCCCCGCAGGACTTTCGGATCAAGATGGGGGGAGGGGGTACCCCGATTTTAAGCTCCCGGCTAAACAAAACATGCTGTTCTGGGAAGGCCCCCGAAACTTTATTTGAGCGGGAAATCAACAGGCCTAAATCGGGCTCAGAGACTCAAATTTCTTCGCCGTCTGGTCAAAAGTGTGGCAGAATGGCCGCGTTGGAGTTGGTCGCTTTGGGGGTGTGCATGTCCTACCGAAAGGCCTGCCTGATTCTTTTCCTCGTTGTAATCCCTTTCACAGCCGCACCGGCGCAAGTCGCTCATCCGGAGCAGGTGCAGATTGCACCGCCGTTGATTCGCGCCATCGATCCTCCCGCTCCGGACGCAACCGCAGCCGAGCTCGAGCAACAGGGCGACGCCTTACATGCGGCCAAGCTCTATTTAGATGCGCTGGATTACTATCGGGCAGCTTTGCTGAAGTCGCCCAACAGCGCCCCGGTGCTGAATAAAATGTGCCGCAGCGAACTGCTGATGGGCCGCTGGAGGGACGCGCGCAAGAGCTGCGAGCGTTCGATCAAGGCGAATCGCGCGTTCGCGGAAGCCTATGGCAACCTGGCAGTCGCCTATTACGGAGATCACAAGTATGGCGCTGCCATCAAGCAATGCCATAAAGCCATTGCGATCGATAACACTTCCGCGGCGTTTTTCAACAATCTGGGAGCAGCTTATTTTGCCGAGAAAAAGTTCGAGCCCGCAGTTGCCGCCTATCAGCACGCCTTGCAACTCGATCCTGAAGTCTTTGGACGAAGTTCACGCACCGGCATCGAGGCGCAACTGGCTGGCCCGGAAGACCGCGCCCGCTTCGACTACACGATCGCAAAGTTATACGCCAAGATGGGCTTCTCCGAGCAATCACTCGAGTACCTGAAGAAGGCGATGGAGGCTGGCTACAAGGATCTGAAGAATGTGTATAAAGACGAAGAGTTTGCGGCCCTGCGGAAAAATCCGCGCTTCACCGAGCTCATGGCCTCGAAAACGGCGGCGATTACAGATTAGGACAGGATCGACCGTGATTTAGTTATCTGGCGGGGTCCTTTTCTACAGGATGATCCGGAAACGTCTACAGTATCCACCCGATTGATCGTTAGAAAGATGGCTCCGTTTGCGCGAAAATTACAAAGCTTTACAAAATTAGACGGAACTCGGCCGGGTTCTGGGGTTTAATCAGATTAAATACTCCTGAAAACAACAGGGTGAGTAAGGAGAAACGGTAGCCCATCGGATGCTGACCCGAGCACGCCCCAAGCAAGCATCCGGTGGGTTTTTTACTTCTGGCCTGCCACTGCTTCGGTTTTTAATGCAGCATCCAAATCCTCCGCCGCTTTGCTGATGCCGCCTGCGATATTCTCCACCACTTGCGCGACCATGGGAATCTGAGCGTCGGCCTCCTTCCATTTCTTTTCGTCCATGTATTCGCGTACCGCGGCGATGGGTTTTGCGCCGTATCCGGTGTAAGCGCCGGGAGCGTAAATCTGGTTCTTGAACCAGGGACGCTCGGGCAGACCTTTCTCATTCAGGAACAGGCGCGAGATGCCGAGCAGATCGGCGTTCACGGCGTCGAGAGCTTGCGGAGAAGCTGTCGCAGAACCTCTCTTGAATTTGGCCAGCGCCTTCGAGTAATCATCCGCACTCTTCTTCAGTAATTCGATGGAATTCTTTAGCGGCGCGAAGTTCATGAATGGCGGCACGATTTCGACCGGAGGCGGAACGTAGGTTTTGTGCGGATCGGAAGTCGCAGTGAAGACTCCTTCCTTAAGTTCGAGATTGCGCTCGGTGAATTCGTCTTGCTTCTCCTTCAAGAGCTTTTCCAGTTCGGTTTCGTATTTGGCGATAGCCTCGGCCTGCGGAGTGTAGTCGTAGGGAAGCAGATCGGCATCGGCGATGCGCATCATCGCAGTGCCCGCGGTCTGGGCCAACGCGCGTCCGTAGGCGAAATCCGTGTCAGCGAAGTGCGTGTACCAGTAGAAATCGTCGTAGATAGAGTGGTACTGAGTGCCGTCGTTCTCCCCGCCGAAACCTATATCCAGCGCAGAAATGCCGGCATGATCTTGAAAGGCCGTGTAATCTGATCCATCGCCAAGAGCTTCGACGTCTAGATCGGCGCTCTTGCGAATCTTGCCGCGCTCCTCCGCGTCTTTGGCTTTCAGGATTGCGCGCAGATGGGCGCGCTCCCGCACCGAGATGTTCTTCTCCGGATCATTGATGTCGCCGGCAACGGCGCTGATCACGGCCTGCAGATCCTGAGTTCCACCCGCGAAGAGGAAGCCGCGGCCGTTGCCATCAGTGTTGAGGTAAGAGACGGTGTGCTTGCGCAGTTCGTCGAGGTGCGTCTCAACCCATTCTGTGGACCCGAGTAAACCGGGTTCTTCGCCGTCCCAGGCGCAGTAGATGATGGTGCGCTTGGGCGACCAGCCCTGCTTGTGCAGTTCGCCGAGCATGCGAGCCTCTTCCAGCTCCGGAGACATGCCTGCTAGAGGATCGTCGGCGCCATTCACCCAGGCATCGTGATGGTTTCCGCGAATCACCCACTCATCGGGAGTCGTCGAGCCGCGCAAGGTCGCGATTACGTCGTTCACGGGTTTGGTATCCCAGTTCGACATTACTTTGAGATGGACGCGCGCCGGACCCGGACCGACGTGATAAGTAATCGGCAGCGCGCCTCTCCAGTTTTCCGGCGCGACCGGCCCGTGCAAGGCCGAGAGAAAGGGAAGCGCGTCGGCGTAGGAGATCGGGAGCACGGGAATTTTGGTGATGGTCTTCGCGTCTTTGATGGCGAGGCGTTTTGCGCCGGGAACGGCGCCGACGCCTGGAGTCAGAGGATCGCCGGGATAATCCGTGTCCATGACGCTGCCGCGCTGCACACCTTCGCGCGGACGCCAGCCGCCTTCAGGATAATCCTCGCCGTGGAAATAACCGTCTCCTTTGGGATCGGAATAGATGATGCAGCCGATGGCTCCGTGCTCGCCGGCGACTTTGGGCTTGATGCCGCGCCAGCCTTCGCCGTAGCGCGCGATCACGATCGCACCTTTGACGGAAACACCCAAGCGATCGAGTTGTTCATAGTCGTCACGGTTGCCGTAATTCACGTAGACCAGCGGCGCGGTTACGTCGCCGTCGATTGAATAGGCATTGTAGGTAGGGAGTTGTTCGGAAGTTTGATTTGAAGTGGGATCGATGGCAAGGGCCGGTTCCTGCAGCTTGGCGCGGAACTTTGTGGGCTCAAGCAGTTCGAGCACGCGCTCTTTTGGCGTGGGGAATAATACGTCGAAGGTTTCGATGTGCGCGTCGAATCCCCATTCCTTGAAGCGGGCGAGCATCCACTCGGCGTTGTCCTTGTCGTAAGGCGAGCCGGCGTGGTGAGGACGGGCGCTGAGACGGCGATCGTTCTCGCGGACGTTGGCGGCTACGATTCCATCCTGAAATTTCTTTTCAAGTTCACGTTCAGCGGCGGAAGTTTGCGAGGTGTAGCCGAGAAGCTGCGCCGGGGCTGCGGACGAGGCGGCCATTTCCGAGGAAGATTGGGCAACCGTGAATTGCGTGAAGGCGAAGAGTAGTACGTAGCAGGTCAGTGAGCGCAACATTGTCAAGTTGGTTCTCCAGGGTTCGGGGATGGACGAAGAATTCTAACACTCGAGGGTTCGGAAAAAACTTTTCGAGGGTGCGCGGGGAGTAGTTTGTGCTGCTGCCTCGCGAGCCGACCGTGAGGCGAATATTTTGCGAAAGCGAGCGTGATAGAATATTTCCGTTGTGACCTCTTTTCCTTCCTCTCTCCGCTGGGCTCATCCTCTCGTTGCGGAGTGGTTTGTGCGGCGGTTTGGCACGCCTACGGAGCCACAGGAGCAGGGCTGGCCGCACATTCTGGCGGGGCGGACTACGCTGATTTCCGCGCCCACCGGGTCGGGCAAGACGCTGGCTGCGTTTCTGGCCTACATCGACCGGCTGGTGCGCAAGGCGCTGGCGGGGGATCTTGCTGATCGAACGGAAGTTCTTTACGTGTCGCCGCTCAAGGCTCTGGGCAACGACATCCAGAAAAATCTGGAAGTGCCGCTGGGAGAAATCCTGGCGATGGCCGGGGAACGCGGATTGCTCATGCCGGAGATTCGCACTGCGGTGCGGACCGGCGACACGCTGATGCCGGAGCGGCGGGCCATGCTGAAGCGGCCGCCGCACATTCTGGTGACCACACCGGAGTCGCTCTACATTTTGCTGACCGCGGATAAGAGCCGCGCGATTCTGCGGGATGTTGAGACCGTCATTGTGGATGAGATTCATGCTGTGGCCGACGACAAGCGTGGGGCGCATTTGACTTTGTCGCTGGAGCGGCTGGAGGCGCTGACTCATAAGCCGCCGGTGCGGATTGGGCTTTCGGCTACGCAGAAGCCGATTGAGGAAGTTGCGCATTTTTTGACAGGCAATCGAGCGGGCGGGACGCGAACCTCAGCGGCTGAAGCCGGTTCCGAAAATGCGACTGATACGGCACGACTGAAGTCGTGCCCTTCCCGATCCGAATCTGAGTCCGACTTCTCGTCGCTAGATTCTGATCCCGTCATCATCAACATTGGGCACAAGCGGACGCTCGATCTCGCCGTCGAAGTTCCTGCCATGCCTTTGGGGCCGGTGGCTTCGAACGAGATGTGGGACGAGGTTTACAACCGGCTGGTGACGCTGGTCGAGCAGCACCGGTCGACGCTGGTGTTTGTGAACACGCGGCGGATGGCGGAGCGCGTGGCGCACAATCTTGGCGAACGCATTGGGGAAGAGAATGTGGCGGCGCACCACGGCAGTCTGTCGCGCAAGCTTCGGCTTGCGGCGGAGAAGAAATTGAAAGAAGGCCAGGTGCGGGTGCTGGTGGCGACTGCTTCGCTCGAACTTGGCATTGACGTGGGAACCGTCGACTTGGCGGTGCAGATCAATTCTCCGCGGGCGATTGCGGTGACGCTGCAGCGGGTGGGACGGTCTGGACACTGGCGTGGCGCGGTGCCGAAGGGACGGCTTTTCTGCACTACTCGCGACGATTTGCTGGAGTGCGCGGCTCTGGTGCGGGCGATTCGCCATGGCGACCTGGACCGGCTGATGATTCCGGAAGCGCCGCTGGATGTGCTGGCGCAGCAGATTGTGGCGGCTTGCGCTGCAGAGCAAAACCCGACGGCTACGCCTCGATTGCGGCAGCGAGCCCAGGATGGGCTCGCGACAGCCGGCGAGGACGCCGGCGCTACGAGTTCCACCGCTGGCGAAGGTGGATCCGTTTCCGACGGTTGGAGTGAGGATGAGTTATTTGCGCTAGTGCGGCGGGCTTATCCGTATCGCAATCTCGAGCGAACTACCTTTGATGCGATTCTCGAGATGCTGAGTGAGGGCATCGCCTCGCGGCGCGGTCGTTACGGCGCGTACCTGCACCGGGACCGAGTGAACGGCAAGCTGCGGGCGCGGCGCGGGGCACGGCTGGCCGCGATTACTAGTGGCGGCGCGATTCCGGACAACTCGCTTTACGCCGTAGTCGCGGAGCCTGATGGCATTGTGGTGGGGACAGTGGATGAGGACTTTGCTGTGGAGAGTAATCGCGGCGACATCATGCTGTTAGGCAATACGTCATGGATGATCCGGCGCATCGAAACTAATGCCGGACGCGTGCTGGTGCAGGATGCGCATGGCGCGCCGCCTAGCGTCCCTTTCTGGCGCGGGGAAGCTCCAGCGCGAACCCAGGAACTTTCGGAACATATTGGAACTCTGCGGGAAAAAATCAGCGAGATGTTGCCGCAGACTTCGCCGATGGGTTTTTCGGCTACGCAGCCGGAAGTTGCTGCAGCTGTGGGCTGGCTTAAAGAAGAGTGCGGGCTCGATGATTCCGGAGCGGAACAGGCGATTGAATACATTTTGCAGGGGCGAGCGGTGCTGGGTTCGGTGCCGACGCAGACGACTGTAATTGCGGAGCGCTTTTTCGATGAAGGCGGCGGGATGCAGCTTGTGATCCACGCGCCGTTTGGAGGGCGCATCAACAAGGCCTGGGGACTGGCGCTGCGCAAACGTTTCTGCGTTGGGTTCAACTTTGAGTTGCAGGCTGCCGCTACCGACAACGGGTTGAACATCGCACTGGCTGAGCAGCACAGCTTTCCGCTGGGAGACGTTTTTAATTTTCTGCAAGCCGCGACGGTGCAGCCGATTCTGGAACAGGCGGCGCTGGATTCTCCGATCTTTGCCACGCGGTGGCGCTGGGATGCGAACCGGGCGCTGGCGCTGTTGCGCTTTCAAAACGGAAAGAAAGTTCCGCCGCAGATTCAGCGCATGCGCTCCGACGATTTGCTGGCTTCGGTTTTTCCTGATGCGGCGGCTTGCTTCGAAAATATTCAGGGTGAGCGGCAGATTCCGGATCATCCGCTCGTGAACGAAGTGATGAAGGATGTGCTCACTGAAGCGATGGATATTGACGGGCTGAAGCTGGTGCTGAGCGGGCTGGCGGACGGACGGATTCGTTGCCTCGCGGTCGATACGCCGGTGCCATCGCAGTTTTCGCATGAGATTCTGAATGCGAATCCGTATGCGTTTCTTGATGATGCGCCGCTTGAGGAGCGGCGGGCGCGTGCGGTGCAGATGCGGCGGATGCTGCCGGAATCGGTGCTCGAGGAAGTGGGAGGGCTCGATCCGGCGGCGATTGCGCAGGTGCGGGAGGAAGCTTGGCCGGATGTTCGGGATGCGGATGAGTTGCATGATGTGCTGCATACGCTGGTGGCGCTGCCGGAAGATTTGTTACTAGTGGGTTCGTGGTTGGGCTTCTTCGACAGACTGATTACAGAAGGACGGGCCGGGGTCGCTGCCATCGCCGCGGGCGAGACGCCCCTTCGGCAAGCTCAGGGCAGGCTCGCTGGACAGCCGGCGGGACGCCGGCGCTACTGGGTTGCGACCGAGCGCATCAAGACTTTTTCTGTGTTGTTCCCTGAGGCGCAATTTGAGAGTGCGTTGGAGGAAGTGGAAACTACGGCGCCTTCGCGCGACGATGCTTTGCTTACGACCGTTACGGGATGGATGTCACATTTGGGGCCGACTACCGCTGCGCAACTTGAAGAGACTATAGGGATTGGTGCCTCTGAGGTCTCGAATGCTTTGCTTCGCATGGAGGCTAGTGGAATTGTTCTGCGGGGAAGCTTCAGTGGGGCTGCTGTCCCCACACAAGCGGCCGGGACGGAATGGTGTGAGCGGCGGTTGCTGGCTCGCATACATCGGTTGACAGTTGCTACGCTGCGCAAACAGATTGAGCCGGTTACGGCGGCCCAATTTATGCAGTGGCTGCTGCGCTGGCAGCATGTGGCGGCGGGGACGCAGGTTGCGGGCGAGCGGGGCACGCTCGAAGTGTTGCGGCAACTGCAGGGGTTTGAGATTCCGGCTAATGCTTGGGAGCGGCAGGTACTGGCGCGGCGAGTTGTGGATTACGATCCCAAATGGCTTGACCACCTTTGCCTGACTGGGGCAGTGGGTTGGGGAAGGTTGTCGCCGCATCCGGCGACGCTTGATTCGAACTCGGCCCGAGGATCGGATACGGGCACTGCCTCTCGCCAGCGGCGAGTGATTCCTACCAGCGTTGCTCCGATTACATTTTTCATCCGCGAAGATTCTGACTGGATGACGCCGCGGCATCCCGGCGCAGAGCAGGCGGCCAACAATGGCCTGAGCCACGTCGCGCAGATGGTGCTGGATTTTCTGCGGCAGCGGGGCGCGTCGTTTTTTGCCGACATCGTGCGCGGCACGGATAAGTTGAAAGCGGAGATCGAGACTGCGCTTTGGGAGTTGGTCGCGGCAGGACTGGTTACCGCCGACGGCTTTGACAATCTGCGTTCGCTGATCGATCCCAAACGGCGGGCGGGGCAAGGCAGCGGGCGGACTACGCGGCCGCGGCACAATGCCGGGCGGTGGGCTCTGCTCCATACAGATGAAGTTGTTGAGCGGCCGCGGGCGGTGGAAGCAGCTTGCTGGATGCTATTGCGGCGTTACGGAATCGTAGTGCGGGACGTGCTGGCGCGAGAAGCGAACCTGCCGCCGTGGCGGGAGTTGCTGGCAGGCTTTCGCCGGCTGGAGGATCGGGGCGAGATTCGCGGCGGGCGATTTGTGGATGGATTTCTAGGCGAACAATTTGCCTTGCCGGTGGCTGTGGAATCGGTGCGAGCGATGCGCAAGCTCGATCCCACGCCGGGAACGATTACGCTGTCGGCTGCCGATCCGCTGAATCTGGTGGGGATTCTGGTTCCGGGCGAACGCGTGCCGGCGATTTCCGGAAACAGCGTTACTTATCGCGACGGAGTGGCGATGTCGATACCAGCGGTTGTTTCGGCAGGGGAAGAAGCGGTCGCCAGTTGAGGATTTCCGGGGCTCACAAAGACATCCACAAAAGGGATCTATAAAAGACCAGGGATCCGACGAGGGGGCCCTTCGGATCCCTGATTTGCGCCATCCCAGCAAGGAATACTGCAAAAGCGCTTCCCCCATCGCTTTTTGCCGAGCAGTGGCGCAACATCTAGAGTGCATGTCGTATGCCAATTATCTTTCGCGTGGGCAGGGATTGTAGGCATCCCCCAACCTGCTCTGAGCAAAGCGGTTAATCGCTTCTGCGGTTAGAGTGACGCCGGCGCCTTCAGACGGTCGGCTCCGATTGCTATCCGATCGGATAGCGGTTCCTATCTGTTCGGATAACGAAAAACTTCAGATGGGTAATGAATTTGGGGCGGAAATGTGATAAGAAGGGCGCGAGGTGAGGCGCTTGCATCCCCGACTTCTGGCGGTTTCCGGGCCCTTGAAAGACTCGACGATTCCCTTGTCCGAGGGAGAAATCACCATCGGGCGAGAAGCGTCGAACGGAATCGCGATCAGCGACCCTTCGGTCTCTCGAAAACATTGTCTGCTGAGCGGGCAGCACGGAAGATTTCTGGTGCGGGACCTCGACAGCCGCAACGGAACTCTGGTGAATGGGACCGGGGTCGGAGAGCAGTGGCTGCAACACGGAGACGAGATTGCTGCGGGCGACTCTTCGTTCGTGTTTCTGCTTGAAGACGAAGAAGTGGCGCCGGCGGAGGGCCGGGTGGAGTTCGAAGAGGCGCAGTACACGGCGGAGACCACCGTCCTCAATCCGCGGGACGTGATTTATCTGCAGCCGGACCGACTGCTGGGCGAGCTGCCCGCGAGTTCACGCCTGGCCCGGAATCTGAACACATTGCTTAAGATCAGCCGGATCGTGCATGCGATTCAGGATCTCAACGAACTGCAAGGCCAGCTCTTGGACTTGATATTTGAAATTGTGCCGGCGAGCCGGGGCGCGATTTTGCTGACGGACAAGGAAGGCCGGCAATTCAATTCCATGTTCGGGCGCATGCGGCAGGCTGGACAGCCCCAACCGGTGAGAGTGAGCCGCACTATTGCGCGTCAGGTGCTGGAGCAGGGGATCGGCATTTTGGGCAGCGATGTTGCAGGCAGCGAGGAGCTGCGGGAGATCGAGAGCCTGGCGGCATCCCAGGTGCGCTCCTTGCTGTGTGTGCCTTTGACCGTGTTCGAGCGAGTGATTGGGTGCATCTATCTGGACAGCGACAGTCCAAGGAACCGTCTTAATGAAGAACACCTGCAACTGGTGACGGCGATTGCTGGCATCTCGGCGGTCGCGCTGGATACTGTGCGGCGCCTCCACTCTCTCGAGCAGGAGAATGTGCGCCTGACGCTGGAGATGAGCCAGGAACGAAGTTTGGTGGGAGAGGGCGAGCGCATGAGAGAGGTTTATCAATTCCTCAAGCGCGCGGCGCCCACCGATTCGACAGTATTGATCGAGGGCGAGAGTGGAACCGGCAAGGAACTGGCGGCGCGGGCCTTGCACCGCAACAGTCCACGGGCGAACAAGCCGTTTGTGGCAATCAATTGCTCTGCGATTCCTGAGACGCTTCTGGAAAGCGACTTGTTCGGCCATGAGCGTGGAGCCTTTACCGGAGCAGCTTCGCTGAAGAAGGGCCGGCTCGAAGTGGCCGACGGGGGCGTGGTGTTTCTCGACGAAATCGGGGAACTGGCACCCTCGTTGCAGGTCAAGCTGCTGCGCGTGTTGCAAGAGCGTGAGTTCGAACGAGTAGGAGGAATCCATCCCATCAAAGTGGATATCCGGCTGATCGCCGCCACCAACTGCGATCTGGAGCAGGCCGTGCGCGACGGCCGTTTTCGCCAGGATTTGTATTACCGCCTGGCCGTGTTGAAGATCACAATGCCCACGCTGCGGGAGCGGAAGGACGATATTCCCAGGCTGGTGCACCATTTCGTGCAGAAGCATGCGAAGCGCTGCAAGGTGAAGCCGCGCCCGATTTCCCGCGAAGCGCTGTCATGCCTGGTGAACTACGACTGGCCGGGCAACGTCCGGGAACTGGAAAATGCCATCGAGCGGGCTCTGGTGCTGGCGTCTTCGGATGTGATTCTGCCCGAGGATCTGCCAGAATCGCTGCTGGAACGGCCCCCAATGCCGGAGATGATGGAGGCGAAATATCACCTGGCAGTGAAGGAATTGAAGAAGCAACTGATTCTTGATGCCGTGGAGCAGACGCAAGGCAGCTATGCCGATGCGGCGCGCATTCTGGGCGTGCATCCTAATTATCTGCACCGGTTGATCCGGAACCTGGAGTTGAAAGAGATTCTGAAGGACGCACTGCGTGATATCCCGGAGCGCGGATTCACTGGGCTGTCTGGTGGGAACGGTAAGTCAAAGAGCAATTAGCGGTTAGCGATCTGCCAGTCCGCATCGCCAGAGGGAGAGTGCTGATTGCTAGTTGCTAACTGCTGCCTGCGGCAAGCGCAAACGCATCAGGCTCGCCGGGTCGAGATAGGTTCCTTGCCAGCGCACTGCGACGTGAAGATGCGGGCCCGTGGCGCGGCCGGTGCCGCCGCTCAGTCCGATGATCTGCCCTCGCTTAACCTGATCGCCTTCCTTCACTTTGAATTCCGAAAGATGCAGATAGAGCGTGAGCAATCCCTGGCCGTGATCGAGCACCACGAAGTTGCCCTCGAAATAAAGCGGCCGCGCGAGTAACACCGTGCCGTCATTCATAGCGGCCACGGGAGTGCCGCTGGGGACGCGGAAGTCCAGGCCGAAGTGCGTACTCTGCGTCTTGCCGTTGAAGACGCGCTCGGCGCCGAAGACGTCAGAAATTTCAGCTTCCGCCGGCGCGGTGAATTGTCCGGACCACTCGCGCTCAGGAGTAACGCGGTTCAGATAGTCTTTCTTAATCTCCACTCCTTCTTCAATTTGTTTCTGCTGGTCAGGGGTGGGCTCGGTGAATTTGCTTTCAACGTTTAGTTTGACTTCAGTCTTAGGATACTTTCCGCGGGCGACGGCGAAAGCGCGCGTAAAGGAGATCTTTCTCCCCGGCATTTTTCCAGGCGCGGTCTGGCCGGTAAGTTCGATGGAATAAGTCCCGGGAACGGTTTCCAGGCTGACGCCTGCCAGCGCGAACCAGGTCTTACTTGCAGAATCGAAGCTGAAAGAGAGTTCGTGTCCTAGCCAGGCTCCCCCCAGTAAATCCAGCCGCGCCGGGGGCTTCACTTGAAACAACACGGGGCCGCCATTGACTAGCCGCGCGGGCTGCGCGCGCACAGTCCATGCGGCTGCGCTGGCTGGAGGGACTGAAGTGAATACGAACCAAAGCGAGAGAACGAGCGCGAATGCGATGCCGGAGATGGGAAGAGCAGATTGCCGGTTCACCGTACCAGCCTAGCATGAGAATTCGATACAATCCGGAAGCGGTTTGCCCGCACTCGCAGGCTCATGTCGAGCTCACATCGGAGGTCATCATGCCAGGCGTGAAAAAGAGCAAGGTAGTGCCGCGAACGGAACGGCCGCGAATACCCGGCTACGGCATTAGCACGAGCAAGACCGGGATGTTGCCGTGGAAATGGGCGGTGAAGACTCTGACGGACTCTCGCGAGTACTGGATTGTCACGGTGCGTTCCGATGGCCGACCCCACGCCATGATCATTTGGGGCCTGTGGTTCGACGGCGCGTTTTGGTTCGGCACGGGGAGCAAGACCCAGAAGGCACGCAATTTGGCCAAGAATCCGAACTGCATTGTGGGCACTCAGAATGCAGCGGAAGCGGTAATCCTGGAAGGGGTCGCCGAACTGATCACAGACCCGGCGATCGCGAAGAAGTTAGAACCAGCATCCCTCAGCAAATATGGAATGAGCGGAGGCGACGGCTCTGAGCCTCTCTGCCGCGTGCGCCCGAGCCGTGTATTCGGCCTGATAGAAAAGACCTTCCCGAAAACTGCGACGCGCTGGACATTCGATTGAGGTTCTAGCGGTATAAGACAATGTCGCAGGTCAATTTCTTGCGGCTGTGGTCGGGATCGGACTGACGACGTCTTCCATTTCCACACCACGCTGCGGGGGCAACGGTTTCCGCAGGGCCGTTTACTGGGCCGACACGATCACCGCCAACTGGACGTTGTGGACGACGCCATTCGATGTGGCCGTAACCAGAACGCTATATGCACCCGGAGGGGTGGGATTTGTATTCGGCGGCGGTGGAGCGCTGCTGGATCCTCCTCCGCAGCTCGTCGCTACGAATGCGAAAAGGAGAGCGAAAAGTGGAAGGATGGCTTGCACTTTCCGTTTGCACCGGCCGATCGGAACAATCAGGACTGCACCGAAAACGAAGGCAAAGCTGCATGCGGCAACGAACCAGCCACTGGGATTGTTGCCGCGCGTAGGGAGAGCTCTTGCGGTTGTCCCGGGAACGCTGGCGACCACGGTCAGAGTGGCCGTGCCAGAACCAGTCACGGTCGGAGATGTGGGGTTCACGCTGCAAGTGAAAAGACTCGACGAAGTTGCGCAAGCCAGCGACACCGGAACATCGATTCCATACGGCCCACCGAGCAGCAGCGGGACTGTTCCGGTTTGACCGGATGGCACAGTAAGGCTGGATGCACCGGTGGAGAAAGTAAAGTCGCTGGCAGTGACATTGAGCTGCACCGGGGCGCTGATGGAAGATGCGACTCCAACGGCGCCGGAATAGACCGCCGTCACGTTCAGCTGACCGATGGGGAGTTCGGTTGCAGGAACGACGATCGTTGCCGACTCGGTTGTTGAGGTGGTCACAATTCCGGAGCCCAGAATGCCGCCCGCGAACAGTGTCCCATTTCCAACTAAGGAGACAATGCCAATCGGCGTGCCATATTGATCGGTGCTGGCAGTGACCGTCACGTTGAACGTGACGCTTCCCGAGCTATTGACGCTTGAAGGGGAAATCGTCAGGGTTGTGGTTGAGGTCGCAACCGCGGTGTTGGCGACGAAGGTAAGTTGTGGCGGATAGGTATAAGACACTGCGTTCCAGTTGGCGTCACCCGAGTAAGTCGCGCTCAACGAATAGGTTCCCGCCGGCACATTGTTCAGCGTCACATTCGCCGTAGACAGGCCCTCATTAATGTAGGATTCCGCGACGACAGTGGCGGTCTGCGTCAGCGTACCCAAACTGACCGTCACCGTTCCCGTTGGCGGCACACTAGCGATGGCCCCCCGCAGGACAACGTGGACCGCGACATTCGATCCGGCCACATAATTTATGCTGCAAGTTCCTCCCACGACGCAGACGGTCGGAGGCTGGTCGAGTACTTCGGCCTCAATCGACGGCGTCCCCGGAACGACTGTGAAAGTCAGCGGGCCGCCGGTCGACGGGGTGTAGCTGGCGTCGCCCGAATAACTCACGGTGACCGAATGCGGTCCCAAGGCGACGACCTGCGGCGACCAGGTTGCTACGCCATTCACGTTAAGTGGAACGGTAGCCGAGTTGTTACCGTCGGTGAAGGTGGCCGAGCCAGTCGCAAGCCCCGATGAATTCGTATTTAGCCCTGTGGGCGTGGCCACATAGGTCAAGGCGCTTCCGAAGCCAACAGTTCCCGTCGGGATGCCGGCGCCGCTATACGTTAACGAGGTGACGCTCTGCTCAGGTTTGATCGTCACTGAAACTGGGGACGATGCACTGGCCCCGAAAATTCCATCGCCGCCGTATTGAGCTAACACCTGATACGAGCCGCCGGGGAGCGTTGTGACGTTGGCCGAAGCTGCGCCGCCAGTCAGTGCGATGAGTCCATTGCCCCGCATGCCTGATGGCGGATTGGTTTGGAGCACAATGTCGCCGGTAGGAGTGCCTGCGCCGGAACTGGCTTCCACCGTGGCCGTAAGAGCGATCGGAGAGCCGTGCGTGATGGTTGTGGGAGACAGTTGAAGAGTGGTCGTGGTCGGTGACAGCGCCACGTTATTCCAGTTCGAAAGCAACTCGTTGGCGTCGAAGGACCCGAGGCCGCTGGCCTGATCGTATCCGGTTCCTGACTCGTAAATGTCAAAGTCGTAGATTGGAAAGTAGGGGTTCGAGTAAAGAGTCGTGCAATTCGGAACAGCTGGCAGTCCTGGATTCGGTATCATGCACAGTATGTCGTTGGTGCCGAGAGTGATGTCATGAAAGACTCCGGATTGCTGCCCCGCCAAAGCATATAAGGTGTAGTCGGCTTGACCTTGGCGGCCATACTTCTGATTGACGAGAGCCATGATCCCGGCCATCGCCGGAGTGGAAGTTGAAGTTCCGCCCACTAGAGTGACTGAGGAAGTCGCACCCGCGGCGCAATCTCCTGGCTCGGCGCAGATGGGCCAGGCGCTGAGGTTCGGTCCGTTCGCAGCAAAAAGAGAGACGTCGGGCAAATCGCGAGCCCTGTCATTCGGCACGCCCGTACCCTGCTGCCATACCGGCTTCGGGTAGCCCGCGATACAAATCGGCAAGGACGTTGGCGAGCGCGGGGTTTCTTGTGCGCAGTTACTGCTGGCCCCTCCGCCTGCGGCAGAGGGAACCGGACCGGACTGCACAACCGCTCCACCATCGAGCACGGTGAAGTATGGGACGATGTTGAATCCGAGAGCGTCGCTCCAGGGCTGCTCCGGCAGAGGCGCCTTCAAAGAGCCGAGATTGGCGTCGTTGGTCTGGTTCCAGAGCGAGGTGATGCTCGCGCCTCCGGTGGCGTAATCGGAATAATAGAAGTCGGTCCCGCCGACCGACACATTCCATGGTGTGGAGCTGAGGCCGTTGGCGGTGAGGCCGAAGGTTTCTTCGGTGCCATTCGGACCGAGAAGAATAATGCCGAGGCAGGCCGCTGGGCCGGTGTCGCCGCTGGCCACCAGAACGGTTTGCCCTTGCGCCGCAGCTTGCTCCCAAAGCCCCGCCCAGAGCTGGTTCCCGGAGTCGCCGAGCAGCGGCTCGCATGCTCCGTAACTAAGGCTGAGCACAGATGCCTGATCGTCTTCGACCGCGCGTAACGCTGCTAGCGCCAGATTATTCTGAAGAGGCTGTCCACCGGCAACGTAGAAATTGACGGTCGCGTTGGGCGCGACTGCGCCGCTTAACTCAATGTCGAGGAGCGCCTCGATGTTCGGAGCCAACCCATCGCCCGGGTCCTCGCCGTCGACCACGATCTGCGTGTTGTCACCGGGCAGATTAAACAACTCGCGGTAGGCATTTACTAGCGCCAGATTCACATTAGTGGCTCCGATGATTCCAATGGTCTGGCCGGAGCCGTTCGTTCCTGCGGAGTAGACTGGGCTCAAGTCATACTGTGTAGCGAAATCCTCCGGAGCGAGCGCATAAAAAGGAGCGTTGTTCGCCGTCAAGGTGAATGCCGGCTCTCCGCCGTGTGCGCTACGCGAGAACTTGGCCGTGCCCGCCGGGGCAACATAGCTGGTGAGCGGGAAGGTGTTTAACGGAGCGAAGTTGCGAATGAGGGAGAGAATGCTTGCGGGAACGCTGATCTCCCTGTCATTCGCATAAAAACTTCTGCCGGCTGCGGAGTATTGATGAATTTCAGTATGCAGCGCCTCGCGCACTTCGCTGGCGGTTCCGGAAAACTCGATCATTGTTTTGCTTCTGGTCACGCGAGCGACCGAAAATCCGTGAGCCTGGAGCCACGTGGCGACGGTCTGAATGTCCTCGTCTCTCGCGCCGAATTGACTGCCGTACTCTTCCGGAGTCAGCCACTGATGGAACACTGGAGACGCGGGAGTGTGTGCCTCTCGCAAGAAATGCTGACGCGCCGCTTCACGCTCCGGCGGGCGTTGCAGCATGACCAGCATTCGCCGCACAGGGAAGTCATCGGGGACCGGACCCTGGTCGAATTCCGGCCGCGCGAGCGGATGCACGGAGCCGCGCATCGTGGCCAGGAGATTCTCATCCACAGGAGACGCAGGGGCGTGAACGGATGATTGCGAAAGCAGCAAGGAAGGAAGGACGAACGTTAACGACAGAAAAAGGAATAGCGGGAAACGCGCCGGTCGCACGACTTACCCCCGGAAGGAACTTCCTGTCTCGATGAAATTTCGCTGGAGCGTAAACCGATCTGGGAGCCGCATCCTGGCGAGCATATGCTCAGCCGCGGGTCACATCGCCCGACACTATAGCATATCCCGGCGGCGTATTTGCGGAACGATGGACGACCGGTCTTCTTTGCGGAAAGAATGCTGGGCAAAGAATGTTGTGCGAAGAGAGATTTGGTGGACCTGGTCGGGATCGAACCGACGACCTCTTCCATGCCATGGAAGCGCGCTCCCAGCTGCGCCACAGGCCCACGATTGAAGACAAAACGCCGAAAGCCCGATAAATCGGGGTTGAGGAAAGCACTCCCGAGGGAAGTACTCAAGTCATTTTCGCCCACATTACCGGGATAGTCAACGCGCGCGGATTCTTCTGTTTGTTTCCACAGGCAGGTTCTGGCATAATTGATCGTGCACCCCACCTGCACAATCTTTCAAACACAATTTAGAGCGAGGAACAGATGCCAGCGAAGTACATCTTTGTAACGGGCGGAGTTGTGTCTTCCCTGGGCAAGGGATTGGCGGCGGCTTCCATCGGCTGCCTGCTGGAAAGCCGCGGGCTGAAAGTCAACCTGATGAAGTTTGATCCTTATCTTAACGTCGATCCAGGCACGATGTCGCCGTTTCAGCATGGCGAGGTATTCGTAACCGATGACGGTGCTGAAACCGATCTCGACCTTGGCCACTACGAACGCTTCACCCACGCCAAACTCTCTCGTGACAACAACTGGACCACTGGTCGCCTCTACGAGCAGATCATCGCGAAAGAGCGCCGCGGGGATTATCTGGGCAAGACCGTGCAAGTGATTCCGCACGTGACGAATGAAATCAAGGCCGCAATGAAGAAGGTGGCGCAGGATGTGGATGTGGCGATCGTAGAAATCGGCGGCACGGTGGGAGACATTGAGTCGCTGCCGTTCATGGAAGCGATTCGCCAGATGCGCCAGGAACTGGGGCGCGAAGATACATTGTTCGTCCACGTAACGCTGGTGCCGTTCATCGCCGCGGCGCAGGAACTGAAAACCAAACCGACACAACACTCCGTTAAGGAACTGCTGAGCATTGGAATTCAACCTGACATTTTGCTTTGCCGTACCGACCGATTTCTCGCCAAGGAGCTGAAGTCGAAGATTGCGCTCTTCTGCAACGTGCAGGAAGAAGCCGTGATCACGGCCAAAGACGTGGCTTCGGTGTATGAAGTGCCGCTGGTGTTCGCAAACGAAGGTGTGGACACGCTGGCCCTCAAATACCTGCACATGGAAGCGAAGGATCGCGATCTCTCGAAGTGGGAAGACATTGTGCATCGCGTCTACAACCCGAAGGACACGGTCACGATTGGGATTGTGGGCAAGTATGTCGAGTATGAGGATTCGTATAAATCGCTGAAGGAAGCGCTGGTGCACGGTGCGCTCGCGCACAATCTGAAACTTCAGTTGAACTGGATTGAGGCCGAGGGCCTGGAGACAAGCGACCAGAACAGCATCGACGCGCAGCTAGAAGGTTATGACGGGTTGCTGGTTCCGGGCGGTTTTGGCAAGCGCGGAATTGAAGGCATGCTGATCGCGATTCGCTACGCCCGCGAAAATAAGGTTCCTTACTTTGGTATTTGCCTGGGAATGCAGACCGCATGCGTCGAATTTGCCCGCAACGTTGTTGGACTGGTGGATGCGAATTCGAGCGAGTTCGATCAGGCGACTCCGCATCGAGTGATCTACAAACTGCGCGAGTTGCGCGGCGTGGAAGAACTTGGCGGCACCATGCGGTTGGGCGCGTGGACTTGCAAGATTGAGCCCAACACTCTAGCCCACAAGATTTACGGCAAGCTTGAAATCAGCGAGCGTCACCGCCATCGCTACGAATTCAATCGCGAATACGAGGAGCCCATGGTGGCCGCGGGGCTGCGAATTTCAGGCTCGACGCCCGACGGTACTTATGTCGAGATGATCGAACTGCCGGACCATCCGCATTTCATCGGATGCCAGTTTCACCCCGAGTTCAAATCGAAGCCGCTGGAGCCGCATCCGCTGTTCAGCACGTTTATTGCGGCGGCGTATGAGCACGGCTCGAAGCGGCGGGCGCAGAAAGAGACTGCGGCCGTCGAGATGTTTCATCGTCCGGAGAAAGTGGCGCGCAGATAGGCAAGACGATTTACCGCCGAGATCGCCGAGTACGCCGAGAAAGGCAATAGCGAGATTGAGTTTTCCCAGTTTTATCTCGGCGCTCTCTGCGTGCTCGGCGGTGAGAGGTTTCGCTCTTGATTTCTTCCTTCCAAGTCGGCGATGTCCACATCGGCTCGGGAAATCTCTTCCTCATTGCTGGCCCCTGCGTGATCGAGAGTGAAGAGCACGCCCTTCGCATGGCCGAGATCATCAAAGGTGTGACCCGGGCGCTCGGTTTTCCTTTCATCTTTAAAGCCAGCTACGACAAAGCTAATCGCACTTCGATACGCAGTTATCGCGGGCCCGGAATCAAGGAGGGTCTGCGGATTTTAAGAAAGATCAAAGACGACCTTCAGCTGCCGGTGCTGACTGACGTTCACGAAGTGGCGGATGTGGCCAAGGTTGCAGAAGTCGTCGACGTGCTGCAGATCCCTGCGTTTCTGTGCCGCCAAACCGATCTCGTTGTAGCGGCGGCGCTCAGCGGCCGCGCCGTAAACATCAAGAAGGGACAATTCGTTTCGCCCTGGGACATGCGGCACGCAGTCGAAAAATGCCGCCAGGCAGGCAACTCGCAAGTCTTTCTCACGGAGCGCGGGACCAGCTTCGGATATAACAACCTGGTCGTTGACATGCGCTCGCTCTCGATCATGCGCAAGTTTGCGCCGGTAGTTTTCGACGCGACGCATTCCGTCCAGCTGCCTTCTGCTCAAGGCGACGATGGCAACGCCGCTGTCGCCGTTAGTGGCGGCCAGCCTGAATTCATTCCGGTACTGGCGCGCGCGGCGGTCGCCGCTGGCGTGGATGGCGTCTTTCTGGAAGTGCACGACAGGCCCAAGGAAGCGAAGTCCGACGGAGCCAATGCGTTGGAGTCCACCAAGCTGCGCGAAGTGTTGAAGGAACTGCTCGCGGTGAGGAAAGCGCTGGATGTGGCGCGGGCCACGCCTTAGGGCGTTTGCGTTCCTCCGTTGCTCAATGTCTCCGTGGTAAATTTGAATCTCCGCATGAAGGAAATTGCCAGCTGGGCTTTGAACATGGCCACGATGCGCGGCGCGAGCTATGCCGATGCGCGCATTGTCAGCCAGAGAAGCCGCGCGCTTACCACGAAGAACGGCAAAGTCGGCAGCGCGTCTGATGCCGAGTCTGCCGGGATGAGCGTGCGCGTGCTTGCCGATGGTGCGTGGGGATTCGCCGCCTCCGAAGACCTTTCGCGCGGCGGGGTTGAAGCCACCGCAGCCCGCGCCGTTGAAATTGCTCGTGCGTCAGCGCAAGTGAAGCGGAAGGATGTCCTCCTCGCTCCTGAAAAGCCCGTCACTGCGGAGTGGACTACGCCGCATGTGATCGATCCGTTCTCGATCTCAGTCGAGCAAAACATTGCACTGTTGCTGAATATCGATTCCGAACTGCGTGCGGTTGCCGGCATTACCCTCGCCGAGAGCAACCTCAATTTCAATCGCGAGGAGCAATGGTTTATATCGTCGGAGGGAGCCGATATTCATCAGACGAAGTATTCGGCGGGCGCGGGCTACGCAGTGTATGCATTTGCGAACGACGAGATTCAGAAACGGTCTTATCCGAACTCTTACGGTGGACAATGGCAGAACAAGGGCTACGAGTTGATTGATGAGTTGAAGCTGGTCGAGAACGCGCGCCGCATCGCAGAAGAGGCGGTTACGCTGCATAAAGCCGATCAATGCCCCGAAGGCACCTTCGACATCATTCTCGATAGCTCTCAGCTGGGGCTGCAGATTCATGAATCGATCGGGCATCCCATCGAACTCGATCGCGTGCTCGGCATGGAGGCGAATTTCGCCGGCACTTCATTCCTGACCATCGACAAATTGCGTAGTCTGCGCTATGGCAGCGAGATGGTGAATGTGGTCGCGGACGCCCGCCAGGAGCATGGGCCGGGGCTGGGAACTTTTGGTTTCGATGACGAAGGCGTTCCGGCGCAGTGCACGCCCATCATCAAGAATGGATTGTTTACCGGCTACCTCAGTTCGCGCGAGACCGCGCACACTATTGGTGAAAGTCGTTCCGGCGGAACGCTGCGCGCTGAAGGCTGGAACCGGCTGCCGATGATCCGCATGACCAACATTAGCCTTTTGCCCGGCATGAAGCCGCTGACGCTTGAGCAACTGATCGCCTCAACCGATCACGGCATCCTGATGCAAACCAATCGTTCGTGGTCGATTGACGACCGCCGCTACAACTTTCAATTTGGCTGCGAGATTGGCTGGGAGATCAAGCACGGCAGGCGCGCGCGCATGGTGAAGAATCCTTCGTATTCCGGCATCACGACTGAGTTCTGGAATTCGCTGGATGCGATCTGCTCGGGCGACGAGTGGACGCTTTGGGGTACGCCGAATTGCGGCAAAGGCCAGCCGCAGCAGGTGATGGGCACGGGTCACGGGGCAGCGCCGTCGAGGTTCAGGCGGATCAAGGTTGGGGGCGCTTATAAAGGAAGCTAGTTCAAAGCTAGTTCCACCACGGAGACACAGAGACACGGAGAAGAGCCAAAGCCAGTCTTAATGCTAACCAGGGGACAAGCCGGCGACATCTTCGATCGCATCAAGAAATTCTCGTCTGCCGATGAAACTGAAGTGTTGATCTCGGGCGGAAGCTTTGCGCTCACACGCTTTGCGAACAACACGATCCATCAAAATGTTGCGGACGAGAACCACATGGTCTCAGTGCGCACAGTTTTTGGCGGACGCACCGCTCGCGCCTCTACCAATAAGTTTGACGATGAAAGCTTGCGGCGGGTGGTTGAATCTTCGGAGGCTCTGGCGAAGGTGCAGCATCGGGATTCTGACCTTTTACCCATGCCCGACAGTCGCGAAGCCGGTGGTAAAGCGGACGAGGGCGTCCGCTCTACACAAGTTCCGTCGCGCCATTTTGCCGCGACCGCGGCTATCACTCCCCAACTTCGCGCCGCAGCCGTGAAGAAGATCGTCGAAGTGGCACAGAAGCATAAACTCACCACCGCCGGCATTTTTTCCAGTTCTGAATCGGTCGAGGGTATCTTCAATTCGCGTGGCCTGAGCGACTGGCACACGCAAACCTTGGCCGAAGTTTCCATCACCATGCTGGGCGCCGATTCTTCTGGTTGGCAGAAGGCCAACTCGCCCGATGTGACAAAGCTCGATCCGCTCAACTTGGCTGAGATTGCGGCGCAGAAGGCGCTCGACTCTGTACATCCCGCGGAGATTCCAGCAGGGAAGTACACCGTAATCCTTGAGCCGGCCGCTGTACTCGACATTGTGGGCTTCATGTTCTGGGATTACTCCGGCACGGCGATCCTCGACGAGCGCTCATTCCTCAATGGCCGCATCGGCAGCCAGCTTTTCGGGGAGAACATCACGATCTGGGACGATGTCACGCATCCGCTACAAACCGGTTCGCCCTTTGATGGGGAAGGTATGCGGCGGTTGACTTTGCCGCTGGTTGAAAAGGGAGTGGTGAAGCGAGTTGTGTATGCGCGGGGAACCGCGGCGCGCATGAAGAATTCGGAATATAGAGACAAAGTTGGACCTATCGAAGCCACTGGCCACGGATTCGCGCTGCCCAACGAAATCGGTGAGATGCCGCTCAACATCGTGTTTGCCGCACCGCAGAATCCGCAAACTCTCGATCAGATGATCGCCTCTACCGAGCGCGGAGTGCTGGTGACGCGGCTGTGGTACATCCGCGAAGTCGATCCCTACGAGAAGATCGTTACCGGCATGACCCGCGACGGCACCTTCCTGGTGGAAAACGGAAAGGTCCGACAGGGACTGCGCAACTTCCGCTTCAACCAGAGTTTGATCCATATGCTCTCCGGAGTCGAGGCCATGAGCGTGCCCGTCCGGTCGAGCGGTGAGGAGTCATTCGACATGGTTGTGCCTGCTATGAAGGTCCGCGATTTCAACTTCACGGAAGTGACGAAGTTCTAGAGCCCGCTGGCGTTTGGCCTGCTGCCAGCCTAAGTTATCCCCGGTAAAATCCCTCTAATTCGCTCATCCACAAGCAGTTAGCACCCTTTTGTTCCATGACTTCGGTAACTTTGCACACCTGATTCCTGGGTGTAGGCTGCCCATAAGTTCCGCAAAAATCCGGATGCGCCCAGCGGCTTCAGCGCACTGGAAAAAGGCTGGTTAGAAACCGTGTCCGACGAAGCGGCAGAGCAGCAACTTACGGTGGACCCGCAGTCACAGCAAACTGCGATTAAGCACTATGCCTCCATGCAGAGTGCTCCGCGGTTTCCGCTGCATCTGCCCGTGGAAGTGAACTCGGCGGGCGGGGCATGTTCCGCGGAGACGCAAAATATTTCCGCCAACGGCGTGCTGTTCGCGATGGATCGCGACGTCCCGGTAGGTTCGGCGGTGGACTTCACGATTCTGCTTCCGGGAGAAGTTGTGGGTTCGCGCCGTGATGTACAGATTGATTGCCATGGCCGCGTGGTTCGCAGCTTTGAAGACCAGGGCCGGCGCGGCGTGGGCGTAGTGATTGACGAATACCATTTCGAGCGCGCATAGGTGCAAAGAAACTGATGTCGACTACTTCAGTTAGCGTGGGAGAAAATAACGGCGTTCCCGAGAATGCTGGCACGGGCCAGTTCATTCGCGTGATCCTGGCCGATACCCAGGCTATTTTCCGCGCCGGGCTGCGCAAAATCTTCGCGCTCGAAGACGATATTCGCGTTGTGGGCCAGGCCGAGACCTTGCCCCAGACGCAATCTGCTGTAACCAAGTTTTCCGCCGACATCCTGATTTTTGAGTCCGCGCTGGCGCCGAATCCAGTCGAAGCAGTGACGGAACTCCTGCGCCAGGCGCCACAACTCAAGATCGTGGTGGTCACTCCCGCTTCCGACGAACAACTCACTCTCGAACTCTTCCGCCGCGGGGCGCATGGCATCCTGTCGCGTGAAGTGGAGCCGGAGATCCTGGTCGATTGCCTGCGCAAGGTTGCCGCCGGCGAACCCTGGCTCGAGACTCAGGCCATTCATTGGGTGATGGAAGCCTACCGCGGCCACAACTTGCGGCCCTCCGGAGCGCGCCCGAAAGTTCAACTCACGCCCAAGGAAACGCTGATCGTCTCCTGCGTCACCCAGGGTATGAAGAACAAAGAAATCGCAGTTCGCGTGGGGACGACCGAGCAGGTCGTAAAGAACTACCTGCGCAAGGTATATGACAAGCTGGGCGTCGCCGACCGCCTCGAACTCGCGCTCTATTGCCTGAGCCATCATGTAGTCGATGGGGTCAAGCCGCCTCCGATTCCGGCCACTTCTCAGAATGCCGATGGAGTCAACGGTGCTGCCGCCGCAGCCGCCGCGGGTGCGGCCACTTCGAGTACGCCTGCGAAGCCTTCAAATTCAGAAGCTCCCAATCAAACCCCGCCGCAGAAGATCTCTTAAGTTTTTCCGCTTTGCATCCAGCGGTATTCTTACGGACGCCTCCTGTTCCTGCAATGCCGCCGATTTGCTCTACCGCGCTTCTGACCATAGAATCAAAGAGGGCCAGGTTGGCATTATTTTCAGCCGACTCGGGGTGCCGCGATAGCCTTCCGGAGAGCTATCGTCCTGCGCAGATTTTCGCCGGAGAGATGGCCGAGTGGCTGAAGGCGCACGCTTGGAAAGCGTGTTTACTCGAAAGGGTAACGTGGGTTCGAATCCCACTCTCTCCGCCAGTTCCTTTAGTTTGTTATACTTGACATGCTGTGATACCGTGAGTGATACCGAAATGAGGTAGCCCACGTGAACCGGCAAGTCAATCTCACCAAAAGGGTGAAGACCAAAAGCGGCCTTCGCTACTGCCCGGTCGTTCTTGCGGCCAATGGCCGGATCAAACCGAATTACGTCCTGGTCGATGGAAAACAGGAAGCGCACCCCGAGGGTGCGTACTATCTGGAGTGGCGAAATGGCCTTCATCGCGTCAGGGTGTCGGTAGGCAAGGACGTTGCTGATGCGGCCGCCAAAAGGCACCGTAAGGAAGCAGAACTCAACGCAGTCAACAGCGGCGTCACCGTAGTTTCCCCCGACGCCCAGGATGGTCGCAGGTCGCTTCCGACGACCATCGCTGACTACCTCGCTGAAATAAAGCTAACGAAGAAGCCAAAAACCCATTCCGCATATTCAACGGCGCTCGAATATTTCCAAGAGAGCTGCCCGAAGTTCTGCCTGGAGGATCTCGATCGAAAGGATTTGCTCAAGTTCACAGCATTCTTGCGGGACGACAAGGAGCAATCCCAGAGGAGCTGCTGGAATAAGTTTTCGAATGTGATGACATTCCTGAAAGCACAAGGGATTCGTGGGCTCGCGGGAAAAAATGACTGGCCGCGCTACACCGAAGAGGAACCGGAGGTTTACGAACAGGAAGAACTCGATAAGCTGTTCGCCGTCTGCGATGCTCAAGAACTGCTCTGGTATGAATTCTTTTTGATGACGGGCGAGCGCGAGCAGGAAGTGATGTATACCGAGTGGCGAGATATCAACCTCGTCGGATCAATCGTTCGCGTTACCCATAAGCCGGACAGAGGATGGACCCCGAAGGCATACAAGGAACGCGAGATTCCTATTCCTGCCAGGCTCGTGAAGAATCTGAAAGCGTGGAAGGCCAAGGCAAGCAAAAAGTGCAATCTGTTATTCCCTACGTCAGGGTGCAACCCAAAGCTCAATTTCCTAGACAGTCTGAAAGCCGTGGCGGAACGCGCGGAGCTCGATCCAGAGAACTTCTGGCTCCACAAATTCCGGGCGACCTTCGCGACGCGGTGTCTGTGGGCGGGTGTCGATCTCCGCACCGTTCAACAATGGCTTGGTCATTCCGACATGGAAAGCACGATGCGCTACCTGAAGCCTTCGCGCAGCCAGCATGTGCGTGAGAAGGTGAACGAGATTTTCGCTTAGCGCCCTTCTTTCCCGCGGACGATCGGGGCGGGGCTACTTGGGCGATGCGAGAGCGGCCGATTCGTAATTTGCAAATCCTCCCGCATTATCAACAGCTTACACTCGTGGAGGCGCGTCAAAGGTGTGTTTCAGCCCCAGTATTCGTGCGGGCCGCAGCTGAGTCGTGAGCTAACACGAGAGAAATACGAGAGATTTTTCATTGTTGTGACGCCTTGGCTGGCAACAGCTTTAGAAGCAGATTCCCGATTACCAGAGGATGGTGCTCTCCCGCACTTCCGATCAACGTGTATGACCGCTCAAAGCCGTTCGGTCCTTCGATCTTCATTTCCCAACGGTCGTTTTCGCGAGAGCCAATGATCGACACCCGCCAATCTCCGGGTCTGTCACTCAGAGCGTGTTCAACCAGCGCCTGAACTTCTGCCCCGGCGGTAGGATCACCTATGTTGTGCAGTTCGACTGACAAAGCCATTTCCGCTTATTCTACAAACACACTTCGCGGGTTGCTCTGCCGCTTCCCCTGCTCGGGTAATGCCGAACAAAAAAACCGCGCCAGCGAGGACGCCGGCGCGGGTTTCGCGTTGTCAGTACTCGCTTGGCAAGTGGATTACGTTGTTGGCAAAGTACAGTGTGATTTCATCCAGCGGAAAATCGGTGTGCTCGATCTCCTTGGTGAACACGACGTTGCCGTTGCCATCGTCGCACGTAAGCGTAGCGGTTCGGTCGGGACGTAGGACGAGCTTCCAGACTTGAAATTCCTCAGCGGCAACAGCTTTGTTGTACGGCTGAATGATCGCGATTTCGTCCAGAAGCCAATACGCCCCACCGTGCTCGGCAACGTGCTGCGCGCCGTCGGTGTAGAGAACGTTGCGGTTGATCCCGTGCCGATACCAGTTTTCGCTCCGGGTGAACTGCGCGAGGTCGCTTTTGCGGAGAGTCTTCGTCGTCATGTGTTTGCCTCTTTTCTTGAAGTGAGCCCCACGGCGGGGGCGAGAGAGGCAACAGGAACAGCCGCACTGAAGGCGCGGGGTCACAGGCAACCGTGGAATAAATGAGGGGCAGCCCGTAGGGAATCATCGTTTATGCCGCGAAAGTGCCTTGACGTTAGCCTGCGGCTGTTAGGTTGACTCCGAACCCGTCCGTTGGTGGGTCACAGAAAGAGGCGCATTGAGACGAAGCCGGCGCGGAGAGATGCGGCGAGAGGGGAGGAGGCAGTCATCTGGAGAAGACAAACGGTTTCCCGTAGCGGGTTGCTGCACCGAGACCGCGTGGCGCGGGCACTCCGGTCCCGAAATGCGTGCGATACAATCGGCTCAGAGTATCAAAGGAGGCTTCCGTGTCGCCCGATGAGGCCATCCCGCCCGATGCGGACATGCTAGTTTTTCCCCGCGAACCCACCACGGGAGCGATCGGAGCTTTTGCCAAATACGAAAAGTTAGAGCAGATAAGACAGCTTGAACAGGAACGCATTGCGCGGACCTGGGAAGTTCGCGCCTACATTTCCGATCATGTGCCGCTCGCTGGAGGCGCTGATGCCGCATTGGCCCGCCCTTCGTATCATCTCCTTCATCTGAATGAGAACCCTCTCTGGATCTATCTGCACAGCGGAGGCCGCAACGCAGTTTACTACGGGCTTTTCGGCGACGAAGCCGGGAAGGTCCGCTACATCTCAGTGAGCGTTGAGTCCAGGCTACCGTCCAACGCCCTGCTGCTCGCCCGAGGCCCAATCAACGCCTTGCTCGATGTATTTACGCGCGATTCAAACATGCCACTCACGGTGCAGCGCCTTGAGCTCATGTCACCGCTAGACGGCAACGTGCTGATGTCCGAGTTCTTGATTCCCCAAAGGAACGGTGTAGAGCTTGGTCCGCTTGGCGGCATCATGCAAGCCGTTCCCTTCGCGCCCTATGATGCCCTGTACCGTGAAGCTCTAACGACTACGAGTCCCTTTTATCGGCTGCTATGCGCGTGGAAGATGTACGAAGGAACAAATCGCATTCGGCACTGGATTCAAGAACAATGTGAACAACGCGGCATCAACGAGCGCATGCCTCCCGACCCTGATGTTGACCCGCAGGAACTCATTCGGCTCGGGCTAGACGCTGCCTTCGTCGAGGGCATTCGTCACGCGCGCGACCTCTTTGAAAAGATGCGGGACCAAAGGGACGCTATTGCACACTTCCTGATCGAAAGAGATGAAGGTGAATCACACGTCTATGTCGCAGACGGGCGGCAGCTTCACGTCTACGCCGTCGGTTCCGCAGCACTGCTTCGATACGCACATCGGGTGTTGGAGGAACTGCGTCTCTTCTGCTCACAACGCATACCGTTCGCCAGGGGCGCAATGATTTTACCAATGCCGCAGAATCGGGATCAGTTCATAGTCCGCGCGAGAGATTACGGGCTGGAGTAATAACCGGCATGCAACCGCAAAGCGGTCCTTTGGTCTACCGGAACTGGCTGGCAATGAATGAGAGTCAGACTTGTGTCAGCACGGCGGAATACCCGCTGTTTACGGATGCCCATATAACAGGCCAACCTTCACAGGGCCGTACCAATTCGTAAATACCATTCCTCTTTGGGAGAACGCCGTCCTTCCGCTGTCTCCTCCCAAGCCCCAGGCAGATGTGGACAGATAGGGTCGGACGCGGCGTCCTCTGCACCGGCGACGCTGTGCTGTCAGCGGCGCGCCGGACCGATTGCCTTTTTCATGCTGACGACTCGGGAGGACAGCGACAATTCCGTTCGCTTTGGTGGCAGGCGCTGTAGCTCATATTTGCGGAGGAACATGCGAACGTATTCGTTTACGAGCCGGGAGTCATCATCGGCTCTCATGATCACGCATGTTTGGAAGCACAACGATGTATCGGAAAGCGGCTTTACCACCACACCGGCAGCATGAAAGCCTGGAGGCGTAGGTTGTGTAAGGATGGCGACGCCTACGTGCTCCGATACTAGGTCCATTGCCTGCTGAGGCGCAATGACATCGTGAGCGTGCTTGGGGGCGATGGACTCACGTCGTGCTGTGTCCATAACCGCCTCATACAGAAGTGGATGAACTCGTTTCGGAAACATGATCCACTTGTCGTTTGCCAGATCCTGGAGAACCAGGCGTTCCTTGTGAGCAGCCGGGTGGGTCTCTAGAAGTGCAGCGTAGAGTTGAGCCGGAGCAAATGGAACAGCCGTGATCTGGGAATCTTGCGGTGGGGCCGTTACCAGGGCGAGGTTTACTTCGCCTACAAGGACGCTCCGGACCGACTCCATCGCAAACTGAGTCATTAGCCGAATTCCGAGACTCGGATATAAAGGAAGCCGGATCGCAAGCATCGCGGAAATCCAGTCGTGATTGGCAAAGGGTGAGTGCCCAATTGTCAAAGCGCTATTGGACCCGTGGTGTGCAGCATGAGCGAGATGCACAGCCCGCTCCGTATGGAAGAGCGCAGAGCGAGCCTCTTCGACGAAGGCACGTCCGGCATCCGTGAGTTCCACAACCCGTCGTGTGTCGCGAGTGAACAGGTGAAATCGATGCTCTGCTTCGAGGTCGGTAATCTGTTTGCTGAGCGCAGGCTGGGTTATGTGCAATCTGTCCGCGGCCCGCGTGAAGTTCAGCTCTTCGGCCAAGACGATGACTGCGTGCAGGTGACGGACTTCGAGGTTGGGGAACATTGCTCAAACCCCCAGGTGGTTGACATCTCACGCTTCGTCCCGCGAGGCAGTGCATATTCTGATCGATTTCCGTACAGGAATGATTGGTTTTCTGTTTGGTGGCCCGGATTCGGGACAGCAACTAGGAAGGAGTTGGACCTGGAGGTTCGTGATGAAGGACCGGCGCCTCGGAACGCTCAGTTAATTGAACGATTTGTCGTTGTCCGGAAGATCTTCCGAAACCGCAAGAATGCAGGATTGACCGTCGAATTGAATCTTGTCTGCGGAATACGCGGTCGTCTTGACCTCGCCCGACTTGGTGCGAAGCCGGGTGATTGCGTTCCGAATGGGTCCCCGTTGTTGGAGTTGCGCGATCATCAATGCGCGATCCTTTGGGTCTTCCCAGATCCTAAGTTCGCCGACTGTACGGCCGATCACTTCGGCACGGGAGTAGCCGTATCGCCGTTCGAATGCGGTATTCACATCTACGAATCGCCCTTCATTGACTGTCGTGATGGAAAACGGAATCGGGCTGGAACGGAAAACCTTTTGAAACTTGTCCTCAGATACCCTGCGTCCCTCCTCTGACTGTTCGAGCGCTTTCTCTGTTTGGCGAAGATCCGTCAGACGCCGCTGAAGTTCGGATCCATAAATCTCAGCACGCTCGTAGAGGCGAGAATTCTGGATCGCCGCCGCTGCGGGTATCGCTAACAACTGTGTCCGCCGGAGGTGGTCTTGAGTGAAGGCGTTCGGCTGGGCGTGGCCTACCGAAAGCAGCCCCAACGTCTGCTGGGACGCAACCAGTGGCACGCAAAGCCATGATCGGATGTCGGTATGGCCTTTGAAGCTGGGCCATTCTTTCTCTTGCTTTGTGTCCGTAAGCAAGACGCTGTTCTGGGTCGTTAATATGCGCAACAGGAACGGGGAGTCGGCTGCGTCGAGAGTCAGTGGATATTCCGGGGCGTTCTCGGGAACCTCGTGACGCAGTTTCTCTCGTGCGACAAGAAGCCTTGACTCGCCCTCCAAGAGCAGTACACGTGCACATTCACATGGGACTAGTTCCAATAAGGACTCAAGCAAAGTGTCCAGAACAAAGTCCATCCGAAGATCTGCGGTCAGCGCGAGAGTGGCCTTGCTTAGAGCATCGGATTCTGCCCTTGCGGACTCGGCCGTTGCCAGGTGCTCGGCAACCTTGTCCTCTGCTTCCTTTTGTGCAGTGATTTCTCTAGCCGTCCCGACAAGACGGTGGATTTTGCCGGCAGCATCCCGTACCGGAAACCCGTGCACGGTGACCCAACGCACTTCGCCGCGGGGGCGCACGATCCGAAATCTTTCATCGAAGTGCCCTGTCTGCGTAGCTTCTCCAAGCTTAGCCAGCACATGAACGCGGTCTTCGGGATGGATGAGTTGTTCGTACGAAGACGGATTTTCCAGCAGACTTTGGCACGAACGCCCGGTGATCGTCTCATAAGCTTCGGTGACGTAAAGAGCCTTTTTGGTCTCCGCGTCAATCATCCAGAAGATTTCCTGAATGTTGTCTGCCATCTGCTGGAGCCGTTCTTCGGTGTCGAGTTGCACTTGTTGGGCGCGTCGCAAGGATCTGGTATAGAGGACAATCAGAACAGAGAGGGCAGCGGCGCCGAAAAGCAAGAAGGCGGAGAATACGTCGAGCGCCCGAAGCTTGGTCCTGAATACTGCTAGAACCACAATAAGCAAGACAGCGCAAACAGCTATCGAAATGAAGGGCCAGCGAGGATAGGCCGTCCATCTGCGGGGGAATTCTCGAAGCGATGTATCAACTTGACGCATTGCATTTTCGGAGAGCTGCGTTCGCTAGCACGACCGCCGCGCGGATCAGCAGTGAGATTGCGCGCTTGTGCCGAAGCCGTCAGAAAGCGTCGCAGTTTGGGGCGATACTACGCGCCCATATCGAGTGGGTCAAGAAGGCCGTCTAAGCGTTAGTGGGCCAGTTTCCGAGTAGCCGACCAACCGCCCCGAACCCGCAAACAATGAGCCATTGACACCCTACCCATAGACTATCTATGCTTACGGAATGGCGAAGAAGCCGGAATTGCTGCCTGGAACTTTGGACATGCTGATCCTGAAAACGCTTACCCGCACACCATTGCATGGATACGGCATCGCACTCTCGATCAAGCGCCTTTCTGACGATGTGCTGAGGGTTGAAGAAGGCTCGCTATATCCGGCACTGCAACGGCTGTTGTTGCAGGGTTGGGTGAGGGCCGAGTGGAAGATGACGGAGACTAACCGGCGAGCTCGCTTTTATACCCTCACCGCGGCGGGGCGCAAGCGCTTGGGCATCGAGATGTCGCAGTTTGAACAGATGATTGCGGCGATTGGCCGCGTGATGAGAGATGCGCAGGAGGCTTAGATGAACCCGATTGCCCGGTTCGTGAAGAAACTCTCGATTCTCTTCAGCGGGGAGCGGTTCGCTGGCGAACTGGATGAGGAGATGTCCTTTCATCGCGCGCAGGTTGAGGAGGAATTGATCGCCGGCGGGATGCAGCCGGAAGCTGCGCGTTACACGGCGATGCGGCAGTTCGGCAATGCGACGAAGTTGCGCGAGCTAAGTCATGAAGTGGTGGCGTTTCGAGCAGAGACGGTCGCTCAGGACTTGCGTTTTGCGCTTCGGCAATGGACGAAGAATCCCGGATTTGCGTCGACAGCAATTTTGATTCTTGCGTTGGGCATGGGAGTGAGCGTAGCCATCTTTGGTTTCGTGGATGCAGCTTTGCTACAGCCGCTTCCATACGCAAGTCCCGAGCGACTGATGTCGGTGAACGAAAGCAATAGAGAATCGCCGCGCTGGCCCCTTTCTTATCCGGATTTTCTTGACTGGCAACGGCTTAACAAATCCTTCAGTTCGCTCGATGTTTACTGCGGCAGCGGCTATCTTCTGCGCACTCCGTCCGGTGCGGTGCCGGTTCCGGGCGAGCGCGTGAGCGGCGGCTTTTTCAAAACGCTCGGTGTGCGTCCCGTGCTCGGCCGCGACTTTTTCCCCGGCGAGAATCAACCAGGTGGGCCCAATGTTGTGATCCTGAGTTATGGAGCATGGCTTCATCGCTTCGGCGGACGGCGCGATACGGTGGGGCAAACGCTCGACCTCGACAACCAGGCATACACCATCATCGGCGTTCTGCCTCGCACGTTTTCGTTCGCAAGGGCGGGCGACGCGGAGTTCTGGGTTCCCATCAATGCCTTGACCCACCACGAACAGATGAGGACTTTCTATAACTTTTGGGGAATTGGGAGGCTGAGCGATGGAGTCACAGTGCAGGCAGCACTGACCGAAATGAGCGTCCTCACAAAGCAATTGCAGCTGCAATATCCGACTGTCGGATCGCTACGAGGGTGCTAGCGTCGTTCCGCTCTCTGAGATCGTCATCGGCGAGGTGCGGCCCATTCTGCTGACGCTACTGGGCGGGGCGGGTCTCCTGTTGTTGATCGCGTGCGCCAATGTGGCCAGCCTGGTGCTCGTCCGCTCGGAAAGCCGCAGGCGTGAGATCGCTGTGCGGGGCGCGCTGGGCGCCTCGCCGGCGCGACTAGTGCGTCAGTTTGTGACGGAAGGAGTCTTGCTGGCACTGACGGGAAGCCTGTCCGCCATGTTCGTCGCCGTCGGGCTCATGAAACTTCTTGTTCGCCTTATTCCCAAGGATATGGCGTCGGGCATGCCGTTTCTCGAAGGCGCTGGCTTGGGCGCACACACGGGAGCATTTGCCGGCATAATTGCAGTCATGGCCGCGCTGCTGTTAGGCGTCACGCCGACGTTACGGCTTTCGTTCCAGAAGGTGCATGATGGCCTGTCCGACGGGGATCGCGCTGCAGCCGGACGGTTCTGGCGCAGCCTGGGAGCGAACATGGTAGTGGTGGAATTAGCAGTAGCCGTGGTGCTGCTGGCCGGCGCGGGACTGCTGGGGCAGAGTCTCTATCGTTTGCTGCACGTGCCATTAGGCTTCGATCCAGACCATCTCGCGACCGTGCAAGTGATGGCTCCTGAAATGGTCTACAAGAACAATGAACAGACAGTAGCGCTTTACCGTGAGATTGTGCGCCGAGTCTCAAGCCTGCCAGGCGTAGAGTCAGCCGGAATTAGTAGCATGGTTCCGGTGCAATGCAACTGCCCCGTTGACTGGATCACCTTCCCAGGAAGGCCATTCCACGGCGAACACAACACCGTGGACGAGCGTCACGTGAGCGCCGACTATCTGCCCACGCTCAAGGCTGGTCTGGTGCGCGGAAGGCTCTTCAGCGATGCCGAGGATGCAGCCGCGCCGGGAGTCGTCGTAATCAATCAGGCGCTGGCCCGGACGTATTTCCTGGGCGCAGACCCAATCGGCCAAAGGATCGCCGACTACGAGGGTGGACGTCCGTCCGTGCGGGAGATTATCGGCACGGTGGCCGACGTTCGCGAAGGACCTCTGGATGCCGATATCTCGCCGGCGGAGTATTTCCCGATCAACCAGACGCAGGACCACGATTTCAGCCTTGCGGTACGGACACGACAAGCCGCAGGAGCGCTGCTGCCAGCTCTGGTGCGCACTTTGCGTCAGATCGACCCGAACCTGGGCGTATCCGACGAAGAGACCATGAGTGAACAGATTGACGGCACGCAAGCGCCACTTCTGCATCGGTTTTCGGCATGGCTGGTGGGCGGATTTGCAGCAGTAGCGCTGGTTTTGGGCGTGGTTGGACTGTATGGGGTGATCGCCTACTCGGTGAGCCGTCGCACGCGCGAGATTGGCGTGCGCATGGCACTGGGAGCCCAGCGCAGGTCGGTTTATTCGCTCGTACTTCGACAAGCGGCCTGGCTGACAGGAACAGGTCTCGCAATCGGGCTGGTTTGCTCGGTGGGAGCATCACTGCTGATACGCAACCTGTTGTTCGGCGTGCGCGCATGGGACGCAGCGACTCTGGTTGGCGTGGCCGTGCTACTGGGGCTTGCGTCAATGGCGGCGAGTTTCCTACCTGCGCGTCGCGCAGCGTCGGTGAATCCAACGGATGCGTTGCGAGCGGAGTGACAGTCTGATTGTTCTCTGTTCATTCTTAGAGAAATCTCCCAGTCACTCAGAGAAGACTCGAAGTGACCGAAAGTGCTTTAATTTTCCCGGTGCGGGGCGAGTGACGGGCAAACCGGAAATTGACCCAACGTTTAGCCAGGAGAATGCCAGCTTTGTGGCGTCAAGGTTCGAGGAGAACCTTGATAATGCGGTGAACCATTTCAAGTTGCTGTGGGTTGCACTTTGTGAGAAGCGAATCAATGCGCTTGCGGATATCTCGTGGGTCTTCTTCTCTTTCCAAGAGCAGAAGAGTGCTTGGGGGCAAAGCAAGACCTTTGGCCATGGCGACGATCGTGTCCAGGCTTGGCACTTTGTTGCCACGTTCCACATCCCCCCAGAAGTTTCCAGTGATATTGCCTCGCTCCGCAGCGCTTTCGAGGCTGAGTTTCGCCGCCTTTCTAAGTTTTCTGATCCGTTGTGCGAATAGCGTCCGGTGTTTCACGGTATAGCCTCGTCACAACCATAGCGAGGATCATGGCCTTCCAAAACTGTCTATAGAGTTTATCCTATAGATAAATAACACTTTATCGCGTGTGGATGGGGTCGATTGTGCCATCGAAAGCGTTGATTAAAAGGGATCCGGAACAAGATAGGGCGCTTAAACTGATGAGGAGGAGGCCGGTGGGTTCTCGAGTGAGGCACCAGGTTTGTAGGCGTGGATCAACCTCGATACTTGAATTACAAGCTGCAATTGCGGAGGGGTGAGGAGATCGAGCAAGTTGTCCAGTTCCCGACGATCCGGCGGTTGTTTGTCTTTGTCGTCAAGTGCAATTAAGACACTGGCGCTGATCCCGAGGCCCTTGGCAAGACTGAAGATCGTATTCAGACAAGCCTCTTGTTCATTGCGTTCGAGGTTTCCCCAGAAATTAGTGGACAGGCCGCCGAGTCCACTGGCCTTTTCAAGGCTCAGGCCAGCCGCAATCCTGAGATCGCGGAGACGGTTCGCAAACGATTCGCGATAGTCAATGTCGTCCATCTACCCAAACGATAGGCATTGTTAATGGCTAAAACCACAAGCGATGGGATGTATTTTTCTTGCAATAAACACACGATAGAGTTATATATCGAGCGATCTTAACTCTAAAGAGTGTGATTCTGTCCGCACTCCGCTTAATCACATCCCACGGACTTGACCACGTCGATTACAGCCCGATTCGCGATGCCATCGTCTGCCACGGCATCAGCAGGGGCGTCCAGTGCCAATCGCTATCCAGTCAACAGCATCGAAATTCCAGACGAAGTCCTGATGGCTCGCACCGTTGATGGGGATGAAGAGGCTTTGAGTTGCCTCTTTCGCCGTTATGCGCGTTTGGTCCGGGCAGTTGGGTACAAGATCCTCAGGGACGACTCAGAAGCGGACGACTTGCTCCAAGAGGTTTTCCTGTTCATTCATCAGAAAAGCGGGGTATTTGATGGGTCCAAGAGTTCGCCGCGCTCGTGGATCGTCCAGATGGCCTACCATCGTGCAATCGACCGCCGCCGTTACCTGGATTCGCGCCATTTCTATAGTCAGATCGACCTGGAAGACGTTGGAAACGAACTGAGCGGCCCAGGCTCGAAAGCAACGCGATACGAAAACTCAATTGAAGAGGTGCTCGCAAGGCTTGGATTGAGCAAGGTATTTGGAGTTCTCTCTGAGATCCAGCGTCAAACCCTGGGGCTTCATTTGCTCGACGGTTACACCTTTGAAGAAATCGCCGTGAAATTGGACCAGTCCCGAGGAAACGTAAAGCACCACTATTTTCGGGGATTGGAAAAACTACGGAAACAAATTTTTAGGCAGGGCGATTGAGCAGTATCATAGGAGGCGTTATTCATCCGAGGAGCAGGGGCGTTGTCTCACACCGAACCCCATGACGAGTTCTTAGAACTCTGCGCCATTTCAACCTCGGGCCAACTGAGCGAGGAAGACCAGAGAAGGCTACAGGAGCATCTTGCCGTTTGCTCCTCCTGCCGTACTGCCCTGCAGCAATACGAAGCCATCATCCGTCACGCGATGCCAGCGATCGGCGCAGAAGAGACACCAGAGAATCTGGAAGCAGGGCCGCATTGGTCGGAGAAGCAGGCAGAGTCTGCTCTTTTCGAGCGCATTGCACGCGATGAGGGGGGGGGCGGAATCGAGCGTACCGGGCCGATTCCGCCCCATCGTGAAACTAGCTCTCGTCGAGTCCTCGCTCCCGAAAGCGCGGCTGCTTGGCGCAGTGTGTGGACCCTCTATGCTGCCGGAATGCTGATTTTCGTCGCTCTCGCTGTATGCGCTTATCAGGTCGGTATCCGCCGCGGGACAAACGCCGCAAGGGTTACGGCACCTCATCCAGACACGCAAAGCCAGAGTTCATTAGAAGAGAAGTTAAGTGATACCAGCCACGAACGCGAGGTCGCACGCGCCCAAGTCGAGCAACGTGACAGTGTCATTGCCGATCTGCGTCGGCAGTTAGAACAGCAGCTCGCGAAGATGGATCAGATGAAGGCGTCGCAGGAGCAGTCGGATGTTGCGCTACGCAACGCAGACGCTGGACGAGAGGAACTCATCCAGAAGCAGACTGAGGCGGAACAGAAGTTCAACGCCGCGCAGCTGTCCGCGCAGGCGTTGCAGACGAAGCTCGATTCAATTGCAGAGCAGCCTTCCCAAGATGCGAAGCGGGCGGCAGCCCTGGACGCAAGAGTCAACGAGCTGACGAACCTGCTGCGCCAGCGTGACGCTACCGTGGATCAGCAACAGGAATTGCTCGCGCACGACCGTGACATTCGGGAACTTATGGGTGCGCGGGATCTGTATGTCGCGGAAGTGTACGACGTGGCCCGTACCGGAGCGACCCAGAAACCTTACGGGCGCGTGTTCTACACGAAGGGGAAATCTCTGATCTTCTATGCCTATGACTTGGATCAGCAGACTGTAGCGAAGAAGGCCAGTACGTTCCAGGTGTGGGGTCAGCGCGGATCGGAGCGGGCGCAGGCATTCCCCCTTGGTATCTTCTACGAGGACAATGCTTCAAAAAAGCGGTGGGTCTTGAAACTGGACGACCCGAAACTGCTAGCACAAGTTGATGCTGTGTTCGTTACGATCGAGCCGAATGGTGGCAGTCGCAAGCCAAGCGGCAAACCCCTGCTCTTTGCTTATCTGCGAGTCGACCCAAATCATCCTTAATCCTTAATTGCGGTTGCATCTTTCGTGGTTCCTGCACGCTTCCAACTAATTAAGGAAGGAGCGGTACCAAGTGAGACCCCTCTCCGTAGACCCGAATAGGATTTCCGAATCCGTCGGCCACAGGAGAATCACCGTGCGCGTGCGCTTCCCCCGCATCGCTTTTCTTTTCGCTTGTGCCGTGTCGCTGGCCCTCCCCCTGGCGGCACAGTCCGCCAATGGAACAATCAACGGTCGCGTGCTCGATCCATCGAACAAGGTGGTCGGCGTCGCCGACATTCTGGTGATAAACGATGCAACAGGAGTGAAGTATTCTGGCAAGACGAATGACGACGGTATTTACGTTGTGCCGGATCTCCCACCAGGACGGTACAGGCTTCAGGTATCCAAGGTGGGATTCAAGACACTCATCAAGCCCGATATTATTCTCAACATTCAAGACGCGCTGTCTATCAACTTCACCCTCCCCATCGGAGCTGTGTTCGAGGTCGTAACGGTGGAAGGGGGAGCGTCCATGATCAATACAACGGATGCGTCGGTCAGCACGGTGGTGGATCAATCGTATGTGGAAAATATGCCACTGAATGGGCGCAGCTTTCAGGATTTGATTCTGCTTACGCCGGGTGTGGTGACGCAAAGCCCTCAGACCGGCGGCGCGCTTGGTCAAACGGGTGAATTTAGTGTGAATGGGCAGCGGACGGAATCAAACTATTACAGCGTGGATGGTGTAAGTGCCAATGTCGGGTCGGCTGCGGGTCAAGGCATGATTGCAAGGTCGGGTGCTAGCGGTTCGGTTGCTGCTTCGACAGCATTGGGAACGACGCAAGCTTTGGTTTCTGTGGATGATCTTCAGGAGTTTCGCGTGCAGAGTTCGACGTACTCGGCCGAGTACGGGCGCAATCCGGGCGGCCAGTTCGCGTTTGAAACGAAACAGGGCACCAATATGTGGCACGGCACGGCCTACGACTACGTGCGAAATGGTTTCTTTGACGCACAGGACTGGTTCAACGACTATTTTAGTACCCCGGAATCCGCAGTTCGGCAGAATGACTTTGGCGGCACCCTCGGCGGCCCGGTCGATGTTCCCGGGCTATATAACGGAAAGGACAAAACTTTTTTCTTTGTCTCTTATGAAGGGCTGCGCGTCACTGCGCCCCAGGCGGCGTCCGTCAACTACGTGCCGGACCTTTGCATGCGGGGTATGAAGGCCTGTCCGTCCGGGAGAAATCCGGCTCCTGGCGCGGTCCAGCAGGCCCTGAATGCCTTTCCCGTGCCAAGCCCCAACGGGATTGATGATCTCACAAACGGAATTGCAGAGTTTATCGGAAGCTGGTCGAATCCGGCCTCTATCAATTCCACTAGTGTCCGGTTCGACCATGTCGTGAGCGATAAGCTGAGGCTCTTCTTCCGTTTCAGCGATGCAAGCTCTAGTTCGGCGACTGGAGGTTGGAATCCTTCAATCTCAACCAATAGCATGCGAACCTACACGGCTGGTACCAGTAGTGTTTTCACGAGCCGTCTCAGTAACGAGTTCCGCCTAAATTACAGTTCTAACGTGGTGACAAGTGGTCAGTCGATTGACGCGTTTGGAGGCAGCGTCCCTGTCAATCTGGCACAGCTTTCGAATTTAGGTGCAGGGTCGAGCGTTTCATTTGGTCTCGTTTATAGCGCATACAACGTTTCTATTGGCCAACAACGGTCCTCCGGCGCTCAGAGGCAGTGGAATTTGGTGGATACGGTGAATCTCGTGCTAGGGCGTCATCAGTTCAAGTTTGGAGCGGATTTTCGCCGGTTGACGCCGTTTGCTATCCCAGCTACTCCCGTTGTTCAGTCCTTTTATACCAGTGAGCCTGCGGTCGAGACGAACAATGCAACCGCGATTGTGATAGCGAATGCTCCTGCGTACCCGCTCTATATGAACTTCTCTGCGTTTGCCCAGGATGAATGGAGAGCATCTCAGCGGCTGAGTGTTTCGTTGGGACTGCGTTGGGACGTGAACCCTGCGCCGGGCGTCACGCAGGGATTGAAACCGTACACGACTCAAGGGTCCGACCCCAATACCATCACGCTGGCGCCTCAAGGTACGCCGCTTTGGCAAACTGGGTTGCACAATTTTGCCCCTCGGTTGGGTGTGGCGTACATACTCCACAAGGCGTCGGGACGGGAAAGGGTTGTCCGCGGCGGGGGTGGCGTCTTCTACGATACCGGGCAACAGTTAGGGTCAGAGGGCTTCAATGGGCCCGGATTTAGTGCAACGACTTGCTGTCCTTCCACATCATTCCCAGTAATTCCGGCAATTCCTACTATTGTTAATCCACCTACAGCACCATATAACACCATTATTTATGCTTTTCCAGCGCACCTTCAGCTTCCTTATACGTTTCAGTGGAACGCCAGCATTGAGCAGGCATTGGGCAAGTCGCAAGCTTTTACGGTCTCCTATGTTGGTTCGCATGCAGCGAAGTTACTACAGCAGAATTTTTTTATTCCCGGCAACAACCCCAGCATACAGTATTTTTATTCTATTTCGAACAAACTGACATCTGACTACAATTCTCTGCAAGTTCAGTTTCGCCGAAGACTGAGCCGGGGATTGACAGCCCTGGCTTCCTACACATTGTCCCACTGCATCGATTACGGCTCCGAGAATTATAATTACAGCTATCAGCGAGGGAATTGCGACTTTGACGTCCGGCACAATTTTTCTGCTGCGTTTTCGTACGACCTGCCAGATCTGGGGCGTAACAGTTTTGCGAATGCTGCGCTGCACCACTGGGGCCTCGATGACCGTTTTACCGCGAGAACGGGCTTTCCGGTAACTCTGTATGGAAACACGCTCCTGCAACCGGATGGGCAGTTCTTTGACTCGGGTCTGAGTTTTGTTCCGGGCCAGGCAGTATATCTGTACGGTGCGAACTGCGCTTCTGTCCTTCAAGGGTTGGGAGATCTTGCTCCAGGTCAGGTATGTCCGGGCGGCCGGGCGATTAATCCCAATGCTTTCACCGCTGTGAATTCTGGTCTTGGAGATACCCCGCGTAATTTCGCGAGAGGCTTTGGGGTTTGGCAGATGGACTTGGCCGTCCGGCGGCAGTTTCCGATCTCTGAGAGATTGAAGCTGCAGTTCCGAGCCGAAGCCTTCAACATCTTCAATCACCCGAATTTTGGAGTCATCAATGGTGCTTTTGGCGAGAACACGTTTGGGCAGGCCACGGCCACGCTAGCGCATTCACTTGGTGTTCTGAGCCCACTTTATCAGATGGGCGGTCCTCGTTCGATGCAGTTCGCACTAAAGCTAATTTTTTGAAACCAGCTCAGAGTAGAAAGTTGAGAGTTTAAAGCGAGCTGGGCGAGGAGGGGTCGTGCCCGTATCGTCCTGTTGATTCTGCACGAATAAGTGTAGTGCCTGTCGCCCGCGCAACCGTGATTACGAGTAACAAGAAACACTCCACAGGAGTTATGCAATAGTGCCTAACGGATTTTCGCGACTCACGACTCACGACTCACAACTCACTGCGTTTTGGCCATCCGGCAATCACGACATGTCAGTATGGACTTCCTTTCTTGTATCCATCCTCGTCCTTGCATTCCTAATTGGCACTATTTCTTTAGGCGCGTCAGCGCAAGAAGCCAAGAAACCCTTCACCGTTGCCGACGAGATTGGCCTGACGCTCTTTGGCGAATCAAATGGGGGGACTCCCGAAGTGCATTTGTCGCCAGACGGAAAGTATTTCGCTGTCTGGACCGAGCGTGGGCGTCTGGATCTGAATCGCCCCGAAGACTCTCTACGATTCTATCGGAGCCAGGATGTTCAGACTTTTCTGGAACATCCCGATGAGCCGCAACCGCCATTTCCTATATGGGTCGTGAATCATTCCGCCGATAAGGAAGGCCGGATGATCAACAATTGGCGCTGGCTGGCTGATTCCAGTGGAGTCGCTTTTCTTGAGCGCATGGTGGGCGGCAATGAGCGCCTTGTCTTGGCTGATCTTCGTAAGAAGACGATTGAGCCGTTAAGTTCAATAACGGAAGCAGTCAAGGCCTTCGATATTCGTAACCGACAACACTATGTCTATACCGTTGCTGATCCAACCGAACACGAAAAGAGGCAAGTAGAACGTCAGAGACCGGTGATTGTGGGTACCGGGCATCCGTTCTATGAGTTGGTTCTTCCGGACAACCCGGTAGTAGCCACTATGTTCTCCGCTCGAAGCAATCTGTTTGCGGTCATTGATGGCAGGCGCTTTGAGGTTAAGAACAATGATGCTTCATTCGCGTTTGTCGGTGCAGACCTGGCGTTATCCCCCGACGGTCGCTCTTTGGTCACGACACTGCCCTTTCTCGAAGTTCCGCTGTCATGGGAAACGCTCTATCCGCCAGCCTTCGCTTCTTCTCCTTACCGACTCCATGCCGGCCGTCTGGACATGGAATCAGGAAGTGGCTCTGTAAGCCAATACGTTCGGATCGATTTGAAAACTGGTTCGATACAATCTTTGACCGAGGCACCCACCAGCAACGCCGCCGGGTGGACAGTGATTGGTGGCCCTAGTTGGTCCGGCGATAGCCAAGACATCCTGTTGCCGGGGACATTCCTCAACTCTAAAGATCGTGTACCGTCTCGACCGTGTGTCGCTGTTGTCGATTTATCTCTCGACACGCGCACCTGCGTGGAGTTATTGAAGGGTCATACGGAAACCGGTATCGAAGAAGGCTTCCACATCGTTAAGGCTACGCGCTTTGTAGGTGGGCACAAACAATCGGTCATGGTGAGTTTTTATAATCGAGACTGGTCTCTTGGGTCCGCTGAGTATCGGCGTGCCACAGACGGTACCTGGCAAATAGCTCGGCAGAGCAGGGGGGAACTTCAAGATGAGCACGACGGATTTGAGATTACAGTGAAGCAGACGTTTAATGAAGCCCCTCTCCTCGTTGCTGCCAATAAACACATATCACGGGTCATCTGGAACCCGAATCCGCAGCTGAGCAACCTCGACTTAGGGCAGGCCAGCGTTTACATGTGGAAAGACAAGCAAGGTCGAGACTGGAAAGGTGGACTCTACAAGCCCAGTAACTATAAGTCCGAACGGCGCTATCCACTAGTGATCCAGACGCACAGCTTTGTAGAATCTGAATTTAGACCTTCCGGTGCGTATCCAACGGCATTCGCAGCCAGAGCGCTGGCTGCGGTAGGAATCGTTGTGCTGCAGGTGGACGAGCATTGTCCTGTCGCGACCCCTGCGGAAGGGCAGTGCGCCGTCGCGGGTTATGAAGCTGCTGCCAAACAATTGATATCCGAAGGGCTAGTAGATCAGGAAAGAATCGGGATTGTTGGGTTTAGTCGCACTTGCTTTTATGTGATGGAGACACTCACCACAAGCCCCCTTCACCTTAGAGCTGCCTCGATTACGGATGGTGTAATGGAAAATTATCTGCAATATATGATGTTTTATGTGGACTCGTACCCCGAAGCTGATTCGATACTGGGCGCCAAACCCTTTGGTGAAGGCCTGCAAGAGTGGCTGAAGCGATCTCCAGACTTCAATCTCGATAAAATCAACACACCGTTACTAGTAACTGGGGAAGGTCCTCTCAGCTTGCTTGGTATGTGGGAGCCGTATGCCGGACTTCGCTATCTACATAAGCCAGTTGACTTGCTGATGTTAAATACCGATGAGCACGTTTTGACAAACCCGCTCGAACGCATGGCGTCGCAGGGCGGAACCGTCGACTGGTTTCGTTTCTGGCTGCAGGACTATGAAGATCCTGATCTGATCAAAGTTGGGCAATACACGCGCTGGCGCGAGCTACGGAAATTGCAAGAAGGGGGCGACAAAGCAAAGTGACCATGCAGATACATCTCGTTCAGAATAAGGGTGTCCAGAACAGAGCCTTTAATATTCCTCGACTCTCTCTGAATGGCATTAATGGCAGGATCAATGCGATTATCCCCCGGAGTGTCATGTGTGATGACTCGCCATCTATACACGTTAAATGATACATGGGATGATGATAAATAAGCTGCCGGAGCACCCGCTGCTTAGAATGCTCCGGCAGAGAGTTACTTACTCCCAGTCTTCATATACGCCGATCACTTCCTTCTCTTCCGGCGGAGGGCTGTCTGGGCTCGCCTTGGTTCCCTTTGTTCCCTCCTGAATCGCCTTGATTGCAGGGCTTAATGCAATCAGTTCTGGAGTGTTATATTCCATGGTTCTCACCTCCTTTCTCTTCTAGTGTTCACTTACACAACTGCTAGGTGACTGTTTGTGCTGAGCGTGCGCTTGGAACTCCCCAGCTTTAGGATCGGAATAGTCTGGTCGTTTCGTAGACGTTGAGACTGTCAGAACTTCCTGGATCCTAAGGTGACGTAGCCAGAATTCCAGCCTAACGGTGCGCATCAAGCTTCTCATGGAGATTTCGTCGTCTCCGTCAGTCTCCTGCAAAAGTGCCAACAGTCGGTCTGCGTCGATGATCCCAAGGGCACTCCCGACTATCGACTGACCGATTTCTAGCGAACTGGGTCGTAGCGTACTGGGCTCCTTACGGTGTTCTTTCGGAACAAACACCTTTCGCTTTCGGCTCAGGAGTTCGTCCGGAACAATGCCGACAAGGGCACGCTTCATAAGGGATCGGCGCTGACCCACGCGAACAATCTGCTCGCGAGGGACAGCGTAGATAAACTCTAGAAGCGTCCGATCAAAGTAGGGATAGCGTACTTCGCGGAGCGGTTCTGAACTGAGTCTGCAGTGAATTAGGTATCTTCTGTCAGCCTCCAATTTTGTGACATTGTCTTGGAAGCTGGGTAAAGGACCAAACAGCTTTGTCCTCGTGGGATAACCATAGAGAGCGGTACGATTCCGGCGGACGAAACTCGAATAGAACGAATGAATGAAATGCATGTTTTGGGGCGCGCGGACCAGGCGTCGGGGCAAAAACGCCCGAATGGTTTTCCAGAGTAAAAGCAGCTGAGCTTTTCTCATCTTGGCCGCCCAGGCATTCGATTGGCGAGCAAGTGCAAAGAATCGTGCTCTTGTCAGGAGATTTTGGAATTCTGGCACCGGTGTGGGCACGCCACCGCCAGTGGCCTCGTCTCCTCCGATTCCGGAGAGCGTGACGCGAAGGTTATGTAACCTCATGCAGGCTATGTACTGGTCCAAGAACGCAGAGCGACGAGTATTGTTAGCACTTGGCGTCACCGCAAGGTTATCGTTGTCAAATTCGAACTCAAGAGGCTTTTGTGAGCTGCCTTCTTCTCGCTCTAGCGCAGCTAAATTGATGTGGAATCCGGTGGATTTGCGTTTCTCTTCCACTTTGGAGATCCAGTGGAGTTCGTTGGAGTCGGGTTCGACCTGGTCGTAAGAGTCATCGAACCAGGAGATAGTGTCCAGGCCGGGGCATTCGGCGGCACCGCGGCCGATGACGGTATCGGCCATGCACACGATGGAAGAAGAGTCCATGCCGCCGCTGAGTTCGGCGAGGACGGGGCGGTCGGAACGGAGTCGGCGCTGCACGGCTGTGCCGAACACGGAGCGGAAGTGCTCTTCGTATTCACCGTCGGTTTTGTAGCGGACCAGTTTGCTCGGATCAAAATCCCAATACTTGCCTATAGTCTGCTTTCCGGGTCGAAACAGCACTGATGAGGACGGTGGGACCGAATGGATGCCGACGTAAGGCGTCAAATGAGTGGCAGGGAAGAATAAGAACCAACCCGCGATGTACTCTTCGCAAATGTCGAACGTCTTACCTGAGAACAGCACGAGCGGGTCGAGGATGGTGCTCCAGGTTAACTGCTTTTCGTCAAACGAATAATAGAAATGTTTCGTGCCAATGGGGTCTTTGGCGAGCAACACGGAGCGCTCGCGAGGATTCCAGATGGAGAGTGCCCAATCCCCGATCAGTTTTCCCAGGCAGTTCCCGCCCCACTTTTCATACGCCGCGGCGACGATGGCCACGTCCGTAGAATTGACGGTCGAGGAGTCGCGCATCTCGCTGATGAGGTCAGCGCGATTGTCCAAGCGGCCGTCCCAGGTGATCACGGCTCCAGACGAAGAAATGTGCGGCTGCTTCTCGCGGTGCGATTCCTTCGTGGTGTGAAAGGCGCGATAGAGGATATTTATGCCGCCCTTGGCATACGACTCGTTGCTGTCGGGACCGTAGGGAGCGAGAGTGGCGCTGACTTTCTCGATGTAGTCCGGAGCAGGCGGTTGGCCTTCGAAATTCCATCTTCCAAACTGGACGCTCATGATTTGCTCCCTTGCTTCTCGTTCGATTTCGATATGTCCCTTCCGACTGTCTTTGCTAGCCTCATATGGGCTAGCCTTGGATAGAAGCCTGCCATCTCAGGTTAGGTTTCAAGGTTGTGTCCAGGTTTATGATTCCTAATGCGCGAAGATCCTTGAGCCAACCTTCGAGGAAGAGCGTACGCTGCAACGCGATCATGGGGACTTCTTCGCCCCGCCGAACTTTCTGCAAGGCCGCCGAGATGCGTTCCGGGTCCACTATTCCGAGCGAACTGCTAAGCATGTTCTGAGTCATCCCCGCGAAATGGGCCCAGTCGTTTGAGATGGCTACCATCGGCGACCGGGCAACAAATGCTTTCATCTTCCTGTTTAGGATCTCGTCAGGAACGATGCCGATGAGCGCGCGGCGCATGAGGGAACGGCGTTGGGTCGGGCGGACCAGTTGTTCTCGCGGGATCGCGAACATGAATGCTAGTAGGTCGCGATCCAGATAGGGATAGCGTTTCTCGTAGGGCGGCTCGAATGGCAAAGCGGTGCGGGCCAGTTGCCTTCGCAAGGCGTCAAGTGTGCCCACGTTATCTTGGAAGCTTGGCAGAGGACCGAATAGCTTCGTCCTGGAGGGGTAGCCGGTCAGCGCGGCCCAATGACGCTTCACAAAGTTCGACTGCAGCCATGGGGCCGGCCGCATGTATTTCGGGACACCCACGAGGGCGGGAGGGAAGAATCCACGGGCGGCTTCCCAAAACAGATGGAACCAGGGCTTTCTCTTTTCCAGAGCCCAGACTTTCAGCTGATGAGCGAGGAGGCCGAAGTGTGCTCTTGCGAGAAGAGTCTCGAGTTCGGGCGCGGGTGTTGGCACACCGCCCATAACTTCGTCGCCACCGATGCCGGAAAGCACGACGCGATTCCCTTGCGAGGCCATACACATCCTCATTTGCGAAGAAGTGCGGCCATCGTAGCCGGGAGTTGGCACAAAGCGGCCATGGGCAGATTCGGACGGTGGTTCAGGCTCTGGGATTTTTTGCGGATCTTGCGCACCGACGTTTACGTGCCAGCCGGTGCGACCGCGCTTTTCTTCAACTTTGGTGAAATAGGGACGCTCGTTCCAGTTGGGTTCTGAGTCGTCATAGTAGGAGATGGTATCGAGACGGGGCGTGTCAGCGCCGCTGCGGGCGATGATGGTATCGGCCATGCAGACTATGGACGAGGAGTCCTTGCCACCGCTGAGCTCGGCGAGAACGGGTCTATCGGAACGGAGTTTGCGCTGGACCGCTTTTGCGAAAACGACGCGGAAGTGCTCCTCGTATTCAGCCTCAGTGCGGTAACGGATTTTGTTCTTTGGGTTGAAATCCCAATACTTGCTCACTGCGTGTTTTCCGGGTCGAAGGAGCACGGACGAAGACGGCGGCACGGAGTGAATGCCGACGCAGGGTGTTAAATCCACGGCCGGAAACATAGAGAACCAACCGGCAATGTATTCTTCGTTGAGAGCGAAGGTTTTACCCGCAAGACGAACGAGCGGATCGAGAATTGTGCTCCAAGTAACCCGATTGTTGTCGAAAGAGTAGTAAAGATGGCGCGTGCCGATGGGGTCTTTGGCCAGGATCAGCGAGCGGGTGCCGGGGTTCCAGATGGAGAGCGCCCAATCTCCGATGAGTTTGGCAAAGGAATTGGTGCCCCACTTTTCGAAGGCCATTGCGACGATGGCCACGTCCGTGGAACCATTGGTTAAGGAATCGCTCAGTTCGCTGATGAGCTCAGCACGATTGTCCAAGCGGCCGTCCCAAGTGATCACGGCTTCGGAAGAAGAAATATGCGGCTGCTTCTCGCGACGCGATTCCTTCGTGGTGTGGAAGGCGCGATAGAGGATTCTTACGCCGCCCTTGGAATAGGATTCGTTGCTATCGGGGCCATAGGGAGCGAGAGTCGCGCTGACTTTCTCGATGTAGTTCGGGGCAGGCGGCTGATCTTCGAAATTCCATCTTCCAAACTGGACGCTCATGTATTTTGCCTTTGCCCAGAATCTTCAACCTGTGGTTTATTAGCATCGTTCCAATACTGCATACATTTCCGGCACGTACGGTTTGTCGTTGACCACGCGACCATCCACCTCGACCCAGGCATGCGCCTTGAATGGCAACTGTTGTGCGCCAATTAGCATTTGGGCGAATATCCCGTGGCTCTTGAGGAGGCAACTCGTCGCTGCCGAGCGCTGCAAACAAAGCGCTTCCTTCCAGTACCAGATACAAGCCATATCGACTGCCGAACAAATGCGTTCCACTGCGTCAGGAGCAGGCGTCATCTTTGCCACCGGATAGTTGCGAACCTTGTCGTAGAGCAGCGCGAAATTACCTCGCCTCAAGTAGAGATCGAAGTGAATCAGCTTCAAGTACGCTTTCAAAACAAGAAACGACATGGTGCACACCTCAGCCACACCGTCAGCCGCAACTCTTGACTAGTTCATCCCCGCGCTGCCCGAGCACAATGGCTCGAAAAGTCTCCTGGTTGGACTGTTGTTTCGATTCCATGATCTTGGTTCCAGCTCAGACCGCCCACACTCGGTTCGTCCTCTTCGACCAGGTGACTTTTCTTCAAGGTCTGGAGAAATTGCCGCACATCGCTCTCCGCTAGCTCTCGGCCAACGCCGAACTCATGGCTGATCTGGTCGGCGATCGCTAATTCGGTGGAGCCGTTCTTGAGAAGTTCGAGGATTCGCGATCCAACGAAGTTGAGGTTGAACATCTGACCTTGCCGGAGATCGAGCACAATTGCCCCGTCCTGGTTGTGTGTACTGCGCACCGTGTTAGAAACTCTATACATTGCTGCCCAATCCCTTGCTTTTCGACGACAAAATCGAATGCCTTGAGCGCACTGTGCCACCCTTCGCCACCAGAAAGCCAGCAAAAGGTGAAAGGGTTCGGTAACCCAACATGGGCGAAGAGAAGTTGCTTAATGACAACAAGATGCGTTGCAGACTTTTTGTGTGGAAAGAATCAATGTGTCCGCTTTTTAGTCAGCATTGCCGTTCCTGAAGTTCCTACGATTAGGGTTGTAAGGAACAAAGTCCGCCGCAGCTTGTATTTACAGAGAGGGTTCTCGGCGATCTTCGTCGATGGTAGAGGCTGTGGAAAAAGATTGGTGTCGGGGGCGACTCGCAGCAAACTTGAGACAATGGGGATCGCCGTCTTCAACGATTTCTCCACGGGAGAGAACAAGGAGCCTGCCGAAGGTGGAGAATGTTGAAGCGCGATGCGAGATGACAATTAGCGTTGACGCTGTGAGTCCACGGCGAATGTTCCCGAGAACGGTTCTCTCTGAAGAGGTATCAAGGCAGGAAGTTGCCTCATCCAATATCAAAATCCGAGGTTGCTGCAGAATGGCTCTTGCGATGGCAAGTCGTTGGCGCTGACCGCCGGAAATCTGGCAGCCTCCGGGTCCGATACGTTGGCGTAAGCCATCGGGCAATGCTGCGACAAATTGTGCGAGCCCCACGGCGCGAATGGCTTCTTGTAGTTCTTCGTCAGGCACTGCTGGCCGCACGAAGCGAAGGTTGAAGGACAACGTTCCATCAAACAGGACGGGATCGCGCGGCAGATAGCAGACGTACCTGCGCAGATCCTTGAGTTGAATGTTCCGGATATCTAGGTTTCCAATACGAATCGATCCGGAATCAGGGTCGTAGAGTCGTGCTATGAGTTTTGCAACGGTGCTCTTTCCGGCACCGTTCTCCCCCGCGATGGCGACGTGTTCGCCCGGCAAGATTCTTAGCGAAGGGATGTGAAGCATATTTTTTTGCCTTCGATATCCAAACCCAACTTCGGCAAAATCAATCTGGGAAGGATGCTCCCGCGAGAGACAAACGGCAGCAGCGGCATTAGTTACGGTCGGGCACAACTCAAGCCCGGACTTCAACTGCCGGACACTGGCGAAGGTTTTCTGTGCTCTCGCGTAGAGATCGGCGGCGCCACTCAGAGGATCAAAGAGTTGGGTAACCAGGCCATAGAACGCAACCAGTCCGCCGACGCTTAAGCTTCCTGACAGCACCATCTCGCCGCCGTAGCCAATGACAGCGCACATGGCTAAAACAACTGCCATGGAACCCCATACCGTAAACCAAATGCTGATGGTAAGTAAGTTTTGTTGTGACCTGACTCCACGAGCCAGGAGCCGGAAGGCTCTTCGCTCCTGGCGTTTTTCTTGTCCCAACAGTTGTATGGGAATCACCGAGGAAAGATGTTCCTCAAGGAAGGTGCTCCACGCCAACCGATTGTTCTGCACGGTGTCCGCGTTGGCCGAGAGCCTTCGGCGGAAGTGCTGCCGCGCGATCAGAAAGATTGGGACGAGAGGGAGAACAGCCAGTGTAACCAAAGGACTGAGCACGAACATAGTCACCAGCGTGAAGCTGGTCGTCAGGAACATGCGCAAGATTGCGGGCATGAGGTCGGACCCGAAATACGCGACCTCTTCGATCGGCTCTTTGAGCGGGTACATCACGGTGCCGACCGGCGTGTCCTCGTAATACTCGGTCGAGAGCGAGTCGAGTCGTCCAAGTAGGCTCATTCTCAAGGTGAGGCTGAGCGTCTGGGCAGCAGTCAGCATCAAATAGCTTCCCAGACTCGTGAGTGCCATCCTGCCCTGGTAGCCCAGAAAAATCAGGCCGGCCGCTAATAGGAGCAATCCCGGTCGTCTCTGCGGGATGAGTCGATCGATCACCCACTTGAGGACAAGTGGAGTGAGGAGCCCGAGTAGACTCCCGGCTGTTATGCAGAGGAAACTAGCCAGATGCCAGTGCAGAAGCGGTCGAACCTGTTTTGAAAGCCAGTCGAGTTCACTCGGTAGCCAGGATGTCCAGCGGCTTCGCCCATGCAAGAGAGAGGACAACGGTCACACCTGAAAACCGAGACTAGCCAGGTACGGAAAGCTTGTCCACAAAATGAGTAGAGCGTTCGCTTTTCGCTCAATTGCGTATATTTTCTTGGCAATCAGTAAGACTGGCCTACAGGACAGTGTCACTATTTGTCCGGCGAACCGACAGGATCATCCAAGCGTTCTTGCCACCGTGACAATTCGGCCAATGACCTCGGCATCTTGATGGTAGCGCAAATGTTCGGAACGCCGGAATTGCTGGGAGTACGGATGGATGACCAGAGTGCCATTCTCGATGCCACAGGATGCACACAAGTATGTCCCGTTGCGCATCAGGATCACATACACCGGCTGTTGCCATGGCGGTTTCGTCGTGAAATGGCTCGGCCTCTTCTCGCGACGGTTCACGAGGGCAAACAGCCCGTTTGCCAGGCTAGGATGAAGGACATCATATTCGCCGCCGATCCAGAAGAACTCGTCCAGAGAAGCGTCTTCCAGGCCGGACAATGGTCCGATGGATTTTCGCAGGAAGAACGGAATTTCCTCACATCGTTCAAGCATTTGTTCAAGGAATCCACTCCGACCGGGCATGCTGTTGTCGTTCGAGTTTTCGTCGGCCTCCGTGCCTAGAACTCTGCCAGCCAGATGATCGGGAATCGGTTCCGTACCGGCTTCAGCCAAGGCAATTCCAATCGCCTTCAGGAACAGGTGAAATTGCAGGCCGTACAAAGAACAGAGAGTAATTGCCTTGTGAAAGTGACGCGGTGGCGCGTTGAAAAGCTCGTAGTCGCAGAGAGAACTGGGAGAAACAAAATATCTTTCATCCCCAAGCAGACCTGCGATGTTGTGGCTCATTCCCGCAACCTCCCGCAGAGACAGATGCAGCTTGGTACGTGAGGTGCGGAGGAGTTGGCCAAATTCTTTGTCGGTGACAAGCGGTCGTGGTTTCCAATGTTGTCCGAGGTCCCTTGGAACTTCCGGCTGCTCGGCCCGAAGCATAGGTCGAATTTCGAGATCCACAACGCCTAAAATCCGCGCCTCGCGTGGAACTTTCAGTTCGACTTGGGCATAAGGGAGCGACGTACCGATCGGGACGATGATACCCCTCTCTACAACACGCAAGCGGCAACAAAAGAGGCCACTGTTGTGTTCGATCAGAAATACTTGGGAGGAGGTTGCACCATTTGTCTTAGGGATGCAACCGTTCGAGAACTTTGGATTCACGCGGACAATACTTCCGGGAATCAGATCGGGGAAAGCTAGGGCATCTTGGCGTCCAATCCTTGCGTACAAGAAGCCTCTATTGCCGATTTCTGACAGGAAACGAAGTCGCCTGGGGGCAGTGACTTCAAGAAGTTGTGCCAGAGGTGCAATCGGAGGCGCCGAAGCGCCGCCAGGGCGGTTTCGGAACCAAGGAATCCACGCATCAGCATCGACCAGAGAGGAATCGAGTAGCGTCGTGCGCTTTGAAGGCAGAAGAACCTGCAATCGGGGAATGTCTTCGAGGTCACATCCCAACACGCGCAACCAATCAAAGAACCGGTAGCCGGAGACCTGGCTGAGCGCAAAGACCTGATGAAGACTTGGGCTGAAGGTTCCCAGCCGGAACTCATGGTACAGAGTGTGAGGAAGGAAGTAACGCGAAGAACGCCCGAACGGCGCCGCAGATAGTAGAGAAACTTTAGAGAGGGTGAGGTGTTTGCTCCTGAGGATGGACCGGACTCGTTCAGCGAGGTCGGCGCCTCTGGCGGAATTTGGCTTGGTGCCCACGGGTAAGCCTCTGGCTATGCCTTTCCCGCGAGGCGTGCGTGTTTACCCGTCAGGTGTTCCGGCAGAAATGCTCGTACGCAGACGGGTTATCTGAAAACACACGAATCCAGGGCGCGTCCAGAGTGCAGGCTCGCAGAGATTTGTTCGGTATAAATGCGGGTTCGCAATCCGTCATGAACATTTTGTAACCTGTCCTAGATTGGGGACAGTAGGGCCCGAACCGCTAAGAAACAGGATGGGTCTGATGACCTTGGTGAGAATGCGTCGGTTTGACAGGTGGCCAGAATTGAGGTCAGACCCGATGAATCCCGTCAACTACGGCCAGCAGCAAGGACTTCGACGGCTACGACGGGAATTCCGTTTTTCGCAAATGGTCTATTAAACTTGTGAATAAGGCTGAAAGTTGCGGTAACATAGCGCAACTTAAAGGTTGTAGTGCGATGTTGACCCCGACATCGGCCACGGATGCTGGTAAGCGGCTTAGAGCTGTACGGACACTCTTGCGCCTCTCGATGCGCGAAGTGGAACACCTCAGCAGGGAGATCGCCGTCAAGAAAAACGCTCCGGACTACTTCATCTCTCGTAATTGGCTAGGGGATCTCGAAGCGGGAAAGCTCAAACTCAATATCTACAGACTCAAAAGCTTGAGCCTGATCTATAGGCTGGGCCTAGACGAAATTTTGTCGTTCTTCGGCGTTGATATAGCGGACGCTGGCACCGAACAAAAACTCGTGGGGCTGCCACACACCTACTTGGTGACGCCGACGCTTGGAGGCGCGCAGAGCACACTCGTGGTTCCGCTGGAACTGCGAGAGAAAGTCGACTTCGGGACTACCAACTTGGTCTCGCGGATGTTTGAGACCTGGGGCGAGATTCCGGTTACGTTGCTCCAACACATGGACTGGAGGGATTCCCTTTACGGATATATCGGGATCGAAGACCGCACGCTTTACCCAATGCTGAGGCCCGGTTCGTTTGTGCAGATCGACTCCCAGCAGACGAAGGTTGAACCTGACGGCTGGCACGACGAATTCGAGCGACCAATCTATTTTGTGGAGCTTCGAGATAACCTATATGTGTGCAGCTGGTGCGAAGTGAACGGCAGCCAGTTGGTGCTTCTTCCCTCGGCCCAATCTGGAAAGCAGTCGAGACACGTTCGCTACCCAGGAGACGCTGACATTCTGGGTCGCGTCACCGCAGTCACGATGCGCATTGCAGAGATGCGTGCGTAATTAGGCGTCTGACATGACAATATGCAAACCGATGCTCCGGGGAGAACACAACCAATCATGACTAAGTATGCGTCGTGGTCAGAGGCGGCGGAGATGCCCATCACGAACCCTGACTTACAATCACAGTTTATGGGGCGATCCGCGAAAACCCTCCACATCCGCATAATTGAAGAACCTATGGGCTTCTTGTAAGCACTTTTGATTTGACCAAACATCACTTTGAGCTGGGAAACTCTCGTTGCCATAGCTGAGTGTGATCGTGCAGAATTGATCGGCGCCCTTCCTAAAAACGTCGAAGGCCACATCGGTGCAAAGGAATGATGTAATAGATGTCGTAAACAGAGGCGTGGAGTTTCTGCGCGCCAAAAAGTATGCTCTCGTTGCGTCTTGGTGCTTTTCGGCATCAGCCATCTCCAAACGAAAGGTTTCGTATTTGTTATTGAGATCAGTCAAACACGAAAGACCAATTTCTGATGCTGGTATGGGCAGCGCAGCTAATGCTGATCCATCACCCTGTTTCGTGTCCTCGCGACCTGCTAGGTTATACATAATGTTGCCAACTCGATACGCGCCAGGGTCGTTTTGGAGATAGAGGACCTGCTTCACCCTGCCGAGGGACATCACCCCTGAACACTGAGCGCAGGACTCAAGCGAGGTATAGACTGTGACGTCTTTCAGGGCGAAAGCACGGGACTTCCCGGGGATCGGTTGCCCCAGTTTCCAATTGTCGGTGAGATCTGCAAGGCTGAACAATCGACGTACGATACGCGACTCGGCATGTTCAGCAGAGCTGCGGAAGATATTGTTGTGGTTAAAATCGAAGTCTATGACTTCGCCTTTGCCATCCACAGCGAGGCACGCGATATTGTGTCCGAGGTACCGATCCCAACTGATCCGTTGTGGGTCATCGCTCTCGTTCAAGTCTCCCCTATATCGAAGGGAGTCTGCATTCGGATTCTGGCCGGGAGCCTTTTGGCCTTCACGCTGCGGATAAATGCCCAGCGGCCCGTTGTTATTCCCGTTCCAGAACCGCACAATCAGAGCCATAAGAAGCAAAGAAAAAATCCGATGCCGCTCCTTGACCCCATCCAGCGAGATTTCTGGAGGCAACTTCACATCAATAAGATGTGACACGCTCTTGTCCCAGTACTGAGCCAGAGGATCTTCGGAGTGAATGCCTTCAGGTAAGGGCGCAACGTCAGTGGGAGAACCTGTGGAGCCCATGGCTGTCACGCCTCCCACGAGAGCGGCCGTGGTCGAAAGGAAATCGCGTCGGCCCATCTTGGTTTGAGAGTCCATTCGCATCTCCAGAAAGACCTTGATCGGTCTACAACTCCATACGAAGCTCTCAGGGGACGAAGTAGAACGGGTTGGGAAGTTTGTATACCCGTTCGGCATATCCGCCCCTCAGATCGCTATACTGATCGCCAACGTTCGCGACGATGGTGTAGCCCATTTCGCTAATCTGCTTGCGCTTCGCCGTCTTGAACTCCTGGATGGATCCTTTGTCGGAGTCGGGTTTGAGAAACAGGTCGGTCCAGTCACTATATCCAGCTTTTTGTAAGTTCTTGATCGTGGCGTCCTTGACGCTGTGATTGGCACTGTCATCTGAGCGGCCGGTTATGAAAAACACCGCAACATGGTTTTCTTTTGCGGCCTGAAACAAACGAAGCGTGTCCAGAGGCTTCGCGCCTGCAAGGAGTACCCAAGCAGCAAATCCGCACGGCGTATCCGGTACCGCCCCTTGCGACGGATCAGACCTGGATACATTGCAAGGTCCGGTTTCGATTAGACCGAAGTCGTTGGCCTTGATTTCTTCCCAATTGGAGAGAGATGTTTCATCGATATCGAGAACAATTGCCAGCTTGGTTCCGTTTGTCGCACGCTTAATCACGTAGGAAATTGCCTTGTCGATCACTCTCTTTATTTCTCTCGAATAGGAGCCCGAACACTGGTAGTACACGAGTTGGCTCTTGAGACCTGTAAGGTTACGCGGTTGACCAGTTTCGGTCGGCGGAAGCGCAGATGGCTTTGTGCAATCCGTTGCGGCTCTGACCAAAGGCGTCGCGCCAAGAAACAGAAGACAGATCAGAAGCGCCAACATTGATGTCCCGGATCTCAGGGAAGCAGCAGTCGCTGAGAATTGATCCGAGGATGCCGTGCCGAAGTTGCTGAGCTTCATCTCAGACATTCGAAAAAGTCTCCCAGAACGCTAATCATGCGCTAATTCAAATCTTTCGCGATAATCTTGTCAGCCGTTCGTAGACACAGGGCGGCAATCGTAAGTGTTGGGTTGCCAGTTGCCGAGGTCGGGAATACTCCGCTGCCGATTAGGAATAAATTGCTGTGGTCCCACGCACGCTGGTCACTGTCAACCACAGAGTTCAGCTTGCTTGAGCCCATCCGGTACGTTCCAAGGATGTGGCCGGCGCCCAAATAACCAAGTCGCATGGGCTTTCCATTTAACGTCCATTCGAATGCTGATGGATCATCCGGATCAGGTTCGGTGGTGAATTGAGTTGCTCCGAGTCTGGTGAACATGGTGTCGCCGGCCTGCTTTGCAGCGGCTATGCCAGCCTTCGTGTACTCGGAAAGGTCATAACTGATCTGTGGCCTCGGCAGGTTCAAGTGGTCGACATATTGCGTCGACAGTTCAACTCGATTTCTCTCTTCGGGAGATTGCTCTATCAGAAATCCCAGGCGGAATTGTCGTGTAATCAGGTTGTTAAGATGCTGCACCAGATTGGTACCGAACATTGCTTCTTTTCTGGGGTTTGCCTGGCTGTTGTTCATTCCGTTGACGAGATCGACAGTTGTGATGTTGGGGTCCCCGCCGACCGCAAAATTCCAGCCTTCATTGCCGATCTCAACTCTGTACGCGGCACGTTCAGTACGGAATCCGCCATCTCGCGCTTCTTCGATACCGGATGTTGATAATGGCCCACGATAGGGAAATGCAGCTTTCGGGAGGAGTCCCCATTGAACGTAGAAAGGGTGATCCATGAGATTCTTGCCCAACAAACCGCTGCTGTTCGCCACGCCATTCAGCGTGCTATTTGCGTTCTTTGACATCAAAAGCAAACGCGGAGTCTCAATTGCGTGCGCCGCAACGATGCAAATCTTCGCCGACACACTGCCGCTCGCGCTTTGAGATCCGAATGGATCGTCATACTGAAGGTACTTGATGTCTGTTACACGCCCGGAAGCATGGTCGATCATGAGTTCACTTGCGACAGTCTGATGGCAGAGTTCGACGTTGCCGGTAGCAAGCGCATCATTGAGTGTGATCGTCGGATCGTACTTGGCTTGTAAGGGGCAGATCGGAATACAATTCGTATTGCCTGCACAAACCCTTCGATTCTGGTAAGGCTCCGAATTGCGTGCGGCCGGAGTGCTTTTGACGCTATCCTTGGTCAGGACGATCCCATCGATCCGCATACCATCAATTGCGCTCGCGACGGCACCGTCGATGAGAGATTGAGGAATCCTGGACATCGGATAGTCTTGCGAGAACGTCAAACCAAGGTACGTCTGCTCCTTCCGGTCAGCCGAAACACCGAGTTCACGCTCGGCCTTGCAGTACCAGGGCTCTAGGTCGTCGTAGGTAATCGGCCAATCCACAAATCTCTTGTATTTTTGGCTCATCCGAAAATCGTTCGGTACTAAGCGCAGGCTCGTTCCGAGCCAGTGCAACGCGGTGCCACCGACAGCGCGCTCGTAAGTGCTTGCGAATGGCCGCGGACCATTCTGGATGAGATAGCTCTCTCGGGGATTGAGCCAAGACTGAGCTTTGAGTGTAAGGACGGTTGGACGACCCGCATTTGTGGTGGCTGGGTCGGTGAGGTTGCCCTTCGTGAACAATTCCGGGACATAGGGACTCTCGGGCACTTTCGCTGACGCCCGGTAAAATCGAGTCATACGCTCGTTTAGGTTCGTGGGTTCAGGGCAGCCTGCTTCAAGGATTAGCACTTGTTTGCCGGCCGCGCCTAGTTGCTTGGCAACGAGGGCCCCTGCCACTCCCGACCCCACAATGACAGCATCGTAATGTGATCTACGAGGTTTCGGAGGCATCGACAATCTCCTAGGTCATGCTGATGAACTTCTCAAGTTCCGGCGGCTCTGTAGACCAGTTGCCAAATTGCAGTTCGCTGTAGCCCATCGGGTGAGCCTGGGCAACGCGCCAAACCCAGCCCTGCGTGTAGGCAGCCGGCGAGATGACTTCAAAAGGAATTAGAGCCTCGGCGGAATACCGTCGAGCGGTGTAATAGTATTTTGGCGAATCGACGGCCCGATAGCTGTGTTTCTGGAGCAATGCGGGGTCATACCATGCGCCCAGATACCATGCCAGGATGATACTTCGTGCCAAGAAACGCACATCCTCCCCAGAGAGATTCATGATGATATTGCCAACCTCTGGATCAGCTTTGTTTTTGTTGTAAATCTGGAGCATGCGTTGGAAGACTTCCGGGCGTGCGTCTTTTGCTTTCTTTAAGTACTCCGATTTGACGTTAACGGGATCGATGTTGGGTGAGAGCTTGATCGCTGGGATTCCTGTGAGCTCCGAAGACAGTTGCACGAATGAATCTAGGTCTGGGTCCTCGGGCGGAGTCTGGGCCATGGCCGCTATGGGAGACCCAACCGTACCAAGGGCTGCGGTCGCAGCCAGTCCTACCAGCAGATTGCGACGACTTAATTCCATCTTGATGTCCTCCTACTTCGACGAACTTTGCACCTGCGGTTTATCCGCTGGCCCCTGGGCCTTCTCGAGTATGTAGGTGAAATCAGAGCGAGTGGCTGGCTGATGATGCGTGGTCGCATTGTTATGACACGCAATGCAACTGGAGGTGGCAATCGGAGTTCCGGCCTCCTTATCTTGCTGGCTGAAAGTCTCAAGCGTCGTATTTGCGAGGAATGTCGGAAAGGGCGCACAGGTCGCGTCGGGTAGTTGATCAGGATGCGGGTCGGACGCGCAGGGATCGCTTGGCCATTGAGTGGTGATCAGGTCATAGTTCTTCCACACTGTTCCTTTCAGCAATTTCGACCCATGGAACGCAGTGTTTAGTACTTCAACATCCTTGAAAATCGGACTCGGGCCCATCCTCACGATCTGGCTTTTGAATGTGCTTGGGTGCAAGAAGGGGTCCCAAGCTGGCCGCTGTTTATCGGGTTCCCATGGTCTCGGTGGCGTATCGTTGATGGGACAGGCATCCGGGGGACAGTCGGGATTGTAGAAGCTATAGGGCCCTTTAGCGTTTCGGCTGTCCACCGCTTGCGATGACGGAACATTTCGCTGATGCTCGAAGGTGGTCCATATCCATTGCTGCCGGTCATCCGTTTTATGGCCTACATGAAAACCGATCAGGCCTAATTTGACGAGGCGGCACGGTTCCGCCGACTGCGGCATGTAAAGAAGCCCATCGATTGAGTGAAAGGTGGCATTCTCGCTCGCTCCCGGCTTTAGGATCTTCCATGACGCTTTGACCATGACTGCGCCGAGCGCTCCATTGCCTGTCTTATCGTCCCGCGTTCCACTAGGGAAGTTGATCTCGCCCGAGAAATCCCGCTGACCCTTGATGTTGTACAGAGAATTGTCAACGATGTATTGGAACATCTGCTGGTTCAGGAAGATGACGAAAACTGCATAGTTTCCGTTCTGGTCAAATAGCGGCCCACTCTTGAAGGGCTCGTTGTAGGTCTCTTCCATGTCCATGTGAATGATCATCATGCCGCGTTTGAATTTGCTGGAACACTCGGCTGGCGGTGTCGGAATGTTCGGGTTGGTCCAAGGAGCAGGCTTTCCGCCGCCAGGTAGCATCACGTCGGGCAACTGTTTCCACGTCTCCCAAAATGTCCCAGTGTCCGTGCCGATGGGCTGCACGCCGTCTGCGGGGGAATTCAATGCGGTAAAGGTCAGCCAAGAGTAGTAGTCGAAGCCATCTTGTAGTCTGGTCGTAAGGACGTCTCGTGGTGGCGCATTCTTTGGTTTGTTTTTCTCGATCTTCGCCTTGCAGGGTAAGCCCCGAGTACCCTGGCCGACCGATTCAATATTGTCGACGTCGATGCTATCTATTGACAATAGCTCTGAGTCAGGACAAATGAACGGGCTACTTGTGCCACCTGTTTGTAGTGACGAGCCCGCTCCCTGCCCAACTCTTGCCGTCGCACAGATAAGAAGCATGGCGATCGAAAAAGCAATGGTCATTTTGTCTCGAATCACCGTACGCCTCCTCGCTTACCGAACTCTTCAAGAACCTTACCGTCTGCCTGTGGCCTTTGTCGTTTTCTCGCTGCTTTTACGGCTACGCTCTTGCGGGACACTCTTCCGCCTTTCTGGCGTTGACGAAAGCGAGCACGAGTTGACCAATGTGTTTCATTGTGGAGAGTTGATTGGGCTGGAGAGTCTCCTTATCAATGCCGAACTGATCCGACATAGGGTCATTCGCATTACCTTCCTTACTTCTTTGGGTGCCCTGAACACCCCTGCGTACAAGAATACTGTCGCGTCCTCCAGTCGACGATCGGGTTCGCTGCCTAAGAGCAAACCAAATCGTGGATGGGTCAGGCGCGCCAACGTCAAACTAAATTCGCTTTGCCCAGGGAATGACCGACGACTAGAAGCCCCCTCGGATGAGAAGCCGGCAAATGCGGCTTTATCCTTCACGTCGCCGAGTCGCGTACACGATAAGCACGTCCGTTTAGAATGTCAACTACAATTTATCAGCACGTTACCGTCTGCTAGAAACAGTAATTTACAGTGTTGAAACAGACTCGCGAATCTATACCCTCTTGGCAAATCGGGTGTAAGCTGCAATTGTTTTGGTAAGTGGATCGATAGACGTGCGTACTCCAGTTGGCCTCATGACGAACCGCTTTAGCAAGGCCGCCGTTGAGCGGTCTTTATGTCTTGTTCGGATTTCGTAACAAATCTCATTTTCCGATTGACTCGTGCCGCTCTCAGGAGCACAATTTTGTTCCATCTATTGCTGTAAGAGTCCGATGCGCTTCCCCTTAGCGCCCAATTTGCCCGAACGACTGAATGTTAATCAGAAACGATATTGCAATCAGATTTAGTTTTAGTTTGTCCCCCTAAGTAAGAAGGAGGTTCGCGATGCCTCGCTCTCTCTCCCTTGCCGTATTTGTGTCCGTAGCCATTCTGGCCTACGCTGCCCCGCCACGGCCTCAAGAAGAAAACAACCTTGCGGAAAAGACACTGCAAAGGGCAGCCGGCAACAACAAAGCTCAACCTTCGTGCACCATGCATGGACCTTTTACGACAACATGCAATCCGTACGGCAGTTCCTCCAAGCCACATGCGATTGACAAGACGTGTGGCATGACCGGGGACGCCACCTCTCTCGGAGACCAGGCACAAGACAAACAGAAGAATAATCTTTGTGCAAACGGTACTGCTCACTCGGTCACCGTCGACGACCTGAAGAATCTGCAGCAGGCTGTAGACAAGAGCGGCATAGACTATGGGAGCACCCACTCAAGACCGCCGCATGCTGGTCCGCCCGCCGATCGTTTAAGCCTGTTCACCAAGCTTTCAAGCGGTTCCGTTAAGGAGGGTGACCTCGTTTCGTTTGTCGGCTACATTGTTGAAGCTAAGCCGGGCAGCTCAGAAACCGTAAATTGCCACTGCAGCGTCCCGCTCTCGATTGATGTGCATATGGCCCTAGCTGATCATCCCTTGAACTTACAGAAAGCGCCTGATAGTGCCACTAAGGACGAGAGGCATGCAATCACAGTGAGCAACGATGCTGCTCTCTGTACTAACTCATTCGTTGCCGAGACTATTCCTCATCTGCGCCCGGCATCGCTTGAGCTTACGGCGGTAGAACCGCTCGTCGCCAGCAAGATTGTCAAAGTGACAGGGCCTCTTCTTTTTGACGGTAGCCACCGGCCTTGCAAAGGTGTTACACCTGGTTCGGGAGATCCTTCACGGTTGACAGTATGGGAGATCCATCCCGTCTACAAGATCGAAGTCTGCAAGAACAACAAGCTCGATCAATGCAAAGCAGATTCAGAGAATTGGCAATCCGTCGAAGCCACTGTCCCAGCTGGCAAAAATGCGCAGAAAAGTGATAAGAAAAAGAAGGTTAATCCAAGTTAAGACTTCTTTTTCATCATCAGACCCGTCCCACCAAGACCACCAACGGAGCGGTCTTTTCCCTGTGGCTTAATCAATTCTCAATCGTCTTGATCAACGGTTACCAGCGAGATCTTGCAGCATTGCCGTTGTATCGACCGAAGCCCAAAAAACCTCCAGGTTTGAGCTCAAAATACTTGCGAGCTTTCTTTACCTTCTGCTTCCGGACCCTTGAACTCTGGAGTAAAAGGGTCATCACCCTAGTTCTGCCGCCAAATGTGAATGCCGCAAACCGCGCCAAGCGTCTCTCGTCTCCGCCGTCCTGTGTCTTCGATCTTCTCGGAACTAGTCGCGCTCTCGTGCGCGGAGAGGATTCTACTTACCACGAGTTACAAGCTTACAAATTTATCAGCCAATGCTGGAATTCACTTGCAAATCCAGGATTAGTGAGTAAACATGTCGGGCTATCCAACGAGTTCTCCCGACAGCGAGCTTCCCATGACGAGCGCCCCGCACTCACTTGCATTCACCGCTGCGAAAAATCTTTTTGCGCATGATTTCCGCTCCCTTGCTGTTAAGGACTTGCTCGATGCACGCGATCAGTTTCATGTGCATCTTGCTCACAAGCCGAACGTCTTCTCAACAGCCATCGGCCTCTATCTGATCCGAACTTCCGATCCGGACTCAGGGAACGACAGCCGCCACCGCACGCGGAGGCCCAAGGCCTCGCCGCGCACCCTCCTCAACACCGTTGTCAAAGACTGGTCCTGGCCCTGTATCCTCGTCTTCGTCACAGAGTGGCTGACCCTGGACGACCTCCGCTCTAAGCCCGATCAAGTTATCCCTCCGTTCGTTTACATGCCCGATGGACGTATGGTTCCAATCTGCGTCGTCCTCGCCGAGTCGTCCAACCTGCCGCCGCGCGTGGTTGCGCCTTCTAGCTTGGCAGATAGCACGGTAGGTATCGGATGCCCTATCTACGTTGACGCCCAGGGCATGCGCCGCATGGGTACAGCCGCTTGTTTGGTCTCCGACGGCAGCGACTTCTACATACTCACCAATACCCACCTCGCGGGCGAGTCAGGAAGGGCGGTGCGAGCACTCTTGCGCGGTATCCCGCTGCTCATCGGTACAACGCACGGCGCGCGAAATCTCACAGAAAAGACTTTCTCCGAAGTCTACCCGGAGTTGCCGGGTAGAGATTCGGTCGTCAACATCGACGCGGCCATCGTCCGGATGGAAGACGCCACCGCGTGGAATCCAAAAGCTCTCGCACAACCCCTTGGCCCGGTCGCCGACTTTAGTGCGCAGACCGCATCGCTCTCGTGGATCGGTCGCCCCGTAGTTGGCCAAGGTGCTGCCAGTGGCCAGATGAGGGGCGAAATAAAGGCAATATTCTATCGCTATAAGTCGATCGGAGGGCGCGACTACGTCGCGGACTTTGTCATCGGGTCGAGTGCCGACGCCACGGAACCTTTGATGACTCAGCCCGGTGACTCCGGCTCGCTCTGGTGTCTCGATTCCGTTCTTGCACCAAACGCGCTTTCACCCTTTGCCATGGAGTGGGGCGGTCAGCGAATCTCCAGTGGACCATCCACCGGCCAGTTCCTGCAGCTTTCGCTCGCCACGTCAATGGCCGTAACCCTCCGTGAGCTTAACCTCGACATCGTCCAGGACCCAGCCGCCGAGCGCACGCAATACTGGGGGCCTGTCGGTCACTTCAAGATCGGCCAGCAGGCCTGCTTCCTGGTCAAGGATCAATCGCTGCAGAGCTTCTTTACCGCCAACGTCAACAACTTGAGCTACAGCAGCGATGCGCAGATCAAGCTAGCCACTCACCTCCAGGCCGCCGCCGGATTTGTCCCGCTCAGTGACGTGCCGGACGTCGTTTGGAAGACCAATATCAACAGGAGCAAACCGTCGGTCGCCCGTGCCCAGGAGAACTGGAATCACTACGCCGATATAGACTTGCCCGGCGCAGACGGCAAGACACTGCTCGACAACTATTTGGCTGATCCCAAGTCGCTCAACTACAAGGCTTGGATCGCCTTCTACAAAACAGCCCCACCCCCCTCGGCCGCGGCAAGCAAAACCATGAACTACGGAGCTCTGCCATTCCGAGTGTGGCAGATCTTCGCTCAAATGGTTCCGTATGCCAAGCAGTCCGACGGAGCCAACTTCCTCACCGCTGCCGGCTGCCTCGCCCACTATGTCGGAGACTCCTGCCAACCGCTGCACTCTTCGCAGCACTCGGACGGCCTCAACGGAGCCTCGACCGGCGTCCACTCCACGTATGAGGACAACATGGTGGACGCCTACGCCGACCAGATCGGCGCCGGCATCGCCGCTGCCATCGCCAAGCTCACTTTCAAGCCGCGCAAAATCTCCACCGCTTGGGACGCCGCCATGGCGGTCATGGATCTGATGAACTTCTGCCATCAGGCGCTGCCCCCAGAAACGATCTGCAGCGTTTACAACAAAGCACGGCCCGGCTCCGGCAAGAGCGCCACGACAAACCTAGCCGTTCTCAAAGCCCTTTGGGATAACTGCGGCGACGCCACTATCGAGGTCATCGCAGCCGGTGCCGTCACTCTCGCCGCCATTTGGCAGGCCGCCTGGACCGCCTCCGGCGCTTCCAGCAGCACTAGTTGGCTCACCAGAATCTACGACGGCACCAAAGACCTGATGCCCATCTACGAAAACGATGAGTTCCTTCGTTCCCTGCATCTGCCGTACCTCAGCCAAACGGATCTACCCGGCTCCGACGCTCCGGTCAATCCCCCGACTCCACCTGCCGCCAAGACACCAGCAAAGAAGACCGCCGGGAAGAACGCAAGAAAAACACCTGCCAAGAAGGGGGCAAGAAAAACCGGGCAGACCCCAGCCAAGCGAATCCCTAAGAAACGCACTCGCAAATCCTGATCCACCTACATCGCTGAATGAGGGTACTATTCTCTCGAGGTCTCCGATGAGCTCATCTGAACATGTAGCCGTTGACAGTAGTGCTTCCAATGCGCCCGCACCGGCGGTCGTGGCCCCGACCGATCGCGAAAAGTTTGAATTCGACAGGGAGATCCGGTTAAGAGAAATCAACCTCAAGGAAGCAGAAGCGACGCGGCTCTCGGAAGAGTCGAAACGCTCCCGTTGGACAAACCCGTTTGTAGTCGCGATTATCGGTGCCGCCGTTGTTGGCATTGGCAACGCCGCCGTAAGCGTGATCAACGCGAACTACCAAAGGGCGTTGCTAGACACCACGAATCAAAACCAAGGGTATCTGGAGAGCGTCAGGGCGGAGAATACGAATGTACTAGAAGTCGTCAAACTGGGCGACCCAGACAAAGTCCGCAACGGTCTGTGCCTGCTCCTGAAGCTCAATTCGATCAAGTCGTCTACGACCAACGCCGCAATTCAGTCCTACTTGTCTGATCATCAGGGATGTCCGGCGGAGGCAGGACAAAAACCGCCGGTCATCGCTACTCCGCCGGCAAGCCGAGCAGATTGGGTCACGGCGTCGCTTGTCGTTCCGGGTTGTGGCACTAGCGGCTGTTACCAGGCCTTCTCGGTGTGCGGATCTGCGCCGGCGAATACCAAGACGACCGGCGATACCCGAAACTATGTCGACAGCTTCGGCGGCGCATGGGGCGATTGGGGTGGGCCTCCCGCGATCTCGCCGACGCAAGTTTGTCGTACGTTCACCCAACATTCCCACAATGTGACGCGAACTGTGTCGTTCCAGTTCGAGGTTGTACCCACATCGTGACGACCCTCGTGAGGCTGGTTCCTGCGGTTCCTGCAGCCTCGTCCCGTTTCGTTGTTCCATCGTTAAGTGATAATCTTGTCTCTCTCAGATTTACCTCGACGTACTGTTTTGATAGACGATGAGATTCGGAGGGGTATCCGCCCACTCTGCCGTGTAACGCCCATCTCGCGGAAGTGAATTCAGCCGAGTTGTCCAGAAGTCTTAGTGCTGTATCTGAAGTGCCCCCGAGCGAAGAGCGGGGAGTTGAGCTGCTGTGGAGGGGCGCTTCAGATACAGCGACTTGAAGGAAGCCGCCCCGGGGGACTATGGGATTTGTATCTGGATGGGGCGGTCTTGATCGTTTGCGAGTTTGCCGTTGCGATCAGAGCGCTTGGGTTTCAGGAGCGGGTCGCAGAAAGAACGGGCGTGGGTAAGCGCATCAGAGAGTCTGAATCGCGCCACCTTACTGCATTCTGACAAATGCGAGACGCAGAACCAGCGTGCGCGCCGAAGCACGAGCGAGATTCGAGGCTGGGGATGTGGCTTCATGCTGCGCACCGGCCGGGATGAGGCGGAGATCGAAGGAGGAGTTGCGCGGCAGAGAGGCGTTCTACAACCTGCATGGTTCCGCCGCAAAGCGGACATCGCCACAGCGAGGGAATGGGCAGCGCCGCCGGCGAGGCAGTTGCAACCGCTGGATGATCGGATGACTGAAGCAACCGCAAACAGAGTGGGAGGAGTTCCGCTCGCCGCCGGTTAGCGAGAAAGCCGAAGTTGCGGATGCGCATAAAGCCGCGCGGTAGCAGGTGCAGGAGGAAGCGGCGCAAGAACTCGTCGACGGGCAGAGTCATGAGCCGCTTCTTGTTACCGTGAGCGGAGTCGCGCCAGCGAAAAGTTACGTGGCCCTCGGAGAGAGCAACCAACCTGCTGTTGGAAATGGCGACGCGATGAGTGTAGGCGCCGAGATAGCGCAGCACGTGTTCTGGCCCGCCGAAAGGGCGCTTGGAGTAGACGACCCAGTCGTGACGGAACAGTACCCGCAGCCATGCGGCGAAGGCGCGCGGTTCCGCGAGCGGTAAGAGATGTCCGTAGAACTGGAGTGTGCCGGTATGAAAGGCGGTCTTGAGTCCGGCGACAAACTTGCCGCGGAAGACACGACCGAGCACTTTGACGGGAAGAAAGAAGGAGCGGCGCGAGGAGATCCAGCGGGAGTGATCAGGAGCGAGACCGCCGGCGGCCAGCACGCAGTGGACATGGGGATGATGTTGCAGTCGCTGGTCCCAGGTATGGAGCGCGCTGAAGAAGCCGATCTCGGCTCCAAGGTGGCGTGGATCGCGGGCGATCTCCAGCAGGGTTTCGGCGCTGGCGCGAAACAGCAGGTTGTAGATCAGCCGTTTATTCTGCAATGCCAGCGGAGCCAGTTCCCGCGGCAGAGTGAAGACGACGTGCACGTAGCTGGCAGGCAGCAACTCTCCTTCCCGCGCCTGGAGCCAGCGCAAGCGGGCGTTGCCCTGACACTTGGGGCAGTGCCGGTTTCTGCACGAGTTGTACGAGATGGCGGAATGTCCGCAGTCCGAGCACTGATCACGATGTCCACCCAGCGCTGCGGTGCGGCAGCGTGTGATGGCCAGCAACACTTTTTCGTGTTGGCCGTTGATCCACTTGCGACTGTGTTCAATGAAGGACTGTCCTGCACAGCGAACGATGTCGGCCACCTCCAGAGGAGGCCGGTTCATGCGCTCTGTGTCGGCTCTCCTTCTCCTCGGATGGGGAGCGCATCCAGCGGACTGCCGGTGGCGCTGAGATGCCGCCGGGAGAGATGCAGATAGATCGTCGTCTCCTCAAGGTCGCGATGTCCCAGCAGCATCTGGATGGTTCGCAGGTCGGCGCCGGCTTCGAGCAGATGCGTAGCAAAACAGTGGCGCAGAGTGTGGGGATGGATATGCTTGTGTTCAAGGCCAGCGCGTTCGGCGGCCTGCTGGCAGGCGTACCAGAGAACCTTGGTGGAGACAGGATGACTCGCTGTATGCCATCGATTGCCGGGGAACAACCAGTCGGTGGGCTTGCGCTTCAGCCCGCGCCAGTAGACGCGCAGGGCATCGAGCAGTTTGGGGCTGAGCATGACATCGCGGTCCTTGCGCCCCTTGCCTCCGCGGATATGAATGACCATCCTCTGGCTGTCGATATCGCTGATCTTCAGGTGTGCCACTTCAGCGCGACGTGCACCCGTGGCATACAGCGTCATCAGCAGGATGCGATGAAAGGGAAACTCGGCCGCGTCAATCAGGCGCGCGACCTCCTCCTGGCTGAGTATCTCGGGCAGGTGCAGAACCTTCTTCGGATACGGCGTCTCGGCAACGCTCCAGCCGCGCTTCAATACCTGTACATAGAAGAAGCGCAAAGCGGCCAAGCGCTGGATTACGGTGTTGGGGGACAGCTTCCAGCGCGTGAACAGCGCGGCCTGATACTGGCGAATATGCTCGGGTCCAAGCTGATCGGGTGAACGATGGAAGTGCCGACTGAAATGCTCGACCGTGTGGATGTAAATGTCGATGGTGGACTCGGCGTAGTTGCGGCGCCGTAGTTCTTCAAGCATGATCTGGCGTAGATGGGTCACAGAGAGTTCCTCCTCTGCGCCACAAACTACCTCAGATCATCTCGACCGTCGGCTCAGTGACACGCGAACGCGTCCGCCGCATAGCGGCTTCGTTCAAGTCGGCTTCTGGGAAGTCTGCCGCTGACAATCGCTGAGCTCTTTGTCCGTCGGCTCTACCAAGCAATGGCGATATGTTGCCACGGCACTCGTAATCGTCGTTACGGAACTTATCTACCCGTTCACCATTGTGCATTCAAGAAAAGCAGCAGTAGCGGTGCCGTTTGCCAAACGGCACCTCTACCAAAGAAGCTTCTACGGTCAGAGTTGTAGACAGTGGATACTGTTGCGCCGGCCTCCGAATCCAAATAAAAATGGCGCGAGTTCGCACTCCGCCAGAAATCTAAGGCGATTGACCTATGCCGTCGTCTTGCGACTCTTCGGCTTTGCTTTGGCCTTGGTCCCTTTATCTTGTTTCGCAGCAAGTTCCTCTGCTACGGCTTTTTGGAGTTTCTCAGTATCTACGCGGTAGCGTTTGGCGGCGTCCATGAGAACGTCGTCGCGGCTGCTGGTGGATCGCTGATACGCCGAATCCAGAAGACTAATTTCCAGAAAGAGCTTGCAGAATTCAGCTTCGTCGTATTTGCCGACTTGCGTGGCCAGAAGTTCCTGTGCGGATGCAGAGTCCTTCTTGACCTCTACCTTGTGCCGCTTCGCTAGAGCCGGAACCTGGCTGTAGGAGAGATGGCCAATTAGGTAGTGGGCAACCGCCAGCAAGTCGGCTTTTTTCAATGGAGCCGACACGCGTTGAAGGATGGAGGCAAGGACTCGATGGCGAGTCGTAATCGCCAGTTTCTCCTTTTCGATGCGCTTCCGTTCCTCCGCCCGCTCCCGCTCAACTTGCTGCGGAGAAGGCGTGTTGGGATGGTGGATGCGGCAGGCTGGATCGGCACAAACCTTGACGACTTGGCCGCGCTTGCCGCCGTCCATGACAATCGCCTCGGTCATCTTGTCACAGGGTTTCTGGACGGCTGACAGCTTGGTGCTTGCGCCGTTCGGCTTTGCCTTCTTGATCTCCAACTCCACGTACTGATTCCGTCCCAATGGAGCACCCTCGCGGGAATTCCATGCCGCCGAAATCTGGATTAGCTGCGGCTTGGTTTCCAGAGTCATTTTTACGGAAGCGTCGATCTTGGCCCGGAAACAGTCGGGCGAAGTGCAGGAATCCTTACGCACGTCGGGGAAGAGTAGCTTGTTGAATCCCGTTCGCTTCGGACAGTTGGCGCACGAACCTGCCTCGGGAACGAGTGTCTCATCCTGCTTATCAAAGGGCGCAGACGCCAGTTGTAGCAAGATGTTCGATTCAATCCACGCGGCCAACTCTCGAACTGGAATCAGGACTTGGCTGTTGCCTTCGCTTGTCCACAAGCCCCGAAAAGCAGCCGAGAATGCCTCCTGCTGTTGCGAAGCCGGGAGCTTGGCGATCAGCAAAGCGTGGCCGATGGTGATCTGGTCTTTCAGGAATGCCTCGGCCACAGGCGGTATGAGGTCAGCGAGGCGAATGCGACCGTAGACATACGCCTCGCTCTTGCCAGCGCGTGAGGCAATGGTAGCGATGGTGTAGGCAGGTTCTCCGAGTTCCAAGAGTGATTTGAAACCTAGAGCTTCCTCAAGCGGGTGGATGTCCTCGCGTTGCAGGTTTTCAACGCACTGCGCCTCGATTGCCTCCGCATCCGTCAGTTTGACTATGCGGACGGGAAGTTTTTCGAGTTCCGCCAGTTTCGCCGCTCTGAGGCGACGTGCCCCGGCTACAACCTCATACTTGCTTTCCTCAAGTTCGCGTACCAGAAGAGGGGCGAGAATCCCTTGCGTCTTGAAGCTGGCGGCCAGTTCTTCAAGACTCTTTGCATCAAAGCGTTTGCGGGGATTGGTGGCTGACTCCGCAAGCGCGGTGATGGGAACGCTGCGGTATTCGTGGCTGTTGACTGCATTTTGCGTACTCGGCATGATGTTTTCTCCTCTCATGTGTGTTTGGTCATGTTTCGATGGACTGGGCGCACACGTCCGGCCTGAAAACCAGACGGTGCAGGTGTTGGCGTGTTATGCGGCTGTGGCAAGTGCCGCAGGCTCGGGGGCAATGCCCCCGAGGATCACGGCAGCGGTTTGCTGAACGGCTTCCAAGCTCTCGCGCAGGAGACTGGCGTCTCCGTGCCAAAGCTGGATGTAGTCCTGGGATGAAGTTCCGTTCTGAAGCCCGACCGATTGGCAGACCACAAAGGCCACGGCTTCGGCCTCGGTTTCGCGGACTTGTTTGGTGGTTAGCGTGCGGCGTTCGCCACGATGGAGCATTTCGTGAGCAATCTCATGCACGAGCGTGGAAAACTCCTCGGCGGGCTGCATCCCTGAAAGCAGCGTGATCTTCCCGCCATGCGAAAGACCCTTCGCGGGAGCAATTCGCTCGGAGAAGCTAATCTCGACACTTTGCGATTCCACGAACTTGAACAAGCGTTCACGGTATCCGCTCACGTCTCCGTTGACTTCGGTAAGCGCCGGAAGGTCTTTGCCTTCCGTCTGGGCAACGTCAAAAACGTAGACGGCCCGGAATCCGTACAGCGTCCGCTGACCCTCCGTTGTAGCGTCTTCACTCGGCTCGTCGGTCGCTACATCCTTCGTGCTTCGTCTTCCGACCATCGGGGCGAGAATGAAAATGCCTTTTTCTCCCCGTTTAACGAAGCGGCCAAGCGAGTTCCATGTCCGAAGTCCGGCGACGTTGGTAGCGTCGGGCTTCTGACGTGCGATGAGCATAATGTTGCCGAAGCTGTAGGTGTGAAACTTCGCCATTGCTCCGAGGTATGCGGTGAGGACTTCACTGTGACCGGACTCCAAAGCTGCAACGAGGAAATCCACGGCCTCTTTGGTTCGTGTGTTGACTTCTTCTAATTTCATGTTTTTTCCCTTTCTGCCGTTTCCGGCTTGTTTCTTTCTTCACTTGAGCGGCAGCGGGAAGAAACAAGGCGGAACGGTGAAAGGGACAGAACGGAGGCCGGAGGAGGGTGGCAGGGCGCGAGTGAAAGCGCGGTGAGTGCCAAACGGGGTTGGGTTTAGTTTGGCGCGAAACCGGCGCAGCCCGAAACGCCCGCCCGAGCCGCGGCCAAGCGGCGATCCACCCGGATGAGGCCGGAGTGGGGAAAAAGAACGGCGCAGCGTTCCGCGATGATTAACGTCTCTTTGTCCTTGCGATTGACTACTTGCACACCTGCGCCTTCAGTATGTCGCAATCCAAGTCGGGCTGACCGATCCGGCCCAGATACGCGGAATAGCGTTGCACCAGATTCGGAACAAACGGGGACGCGATTGAGGCAAACCGGGTCGTCATTATTTCAGGAATCTGGCCGGAGGGTACGGTCATGATTTCGCGGAAATCGGCAAGCCACGGCCCGCCTAGATCGCCGCAGGGCGGAAGAAAATGCGTGCTGGTTGAATGTCCCTGGGTGGCGAAATTATGTAGTTCCTTTGCAGCACTTTCCTGTTTTTTCTCATCTCCCTTGAATCGGTTCCGCATGCCTGTCCAAGCGCCTTCCATGGTCTTGCAAAGTGCAAGCATCACATGAGTCGGATACTGGTCCCGTGCCATATTGCACCGCGGAGTTACGACGACATAGACCTTCTCCTCAATCTTCACCAGATCTCCGGTACCCAGCTGGTCGGCTGCAAGCGGGGGTACCAGGTAGAACTCTTCCGGATGATGAAAGTTTGGCGGCATGCCGAGCTGCTCTGCGACGTGTGCCACGGTCTGGCGCGTAATTACAGAGGCCAAGGCGCCGGCATCAGCGATGGTTTTCCATGATTTTTCCCAGCGCGGCCAGATTGACTGGCTGAAGAGTTTTGCACTTTCCTCCGCTATTTTCTTTCGCGTGGTCTCCATTGCAGACATGAGGCTTTCGTGGCCCGCAAGCCACTCCAATGCTTCTTTGGCCGCGCCACCTTTCTTTTCGACTATCTTGATCTGCGATTTCCGGACGGCCTCGCTTGTCTCCTGGGGGTAGCCACTATGGACGACTGCCGGCACTCCGATCTCAATCAGAACCTGCTGCAGGACATCATTGCCTGTAGGTTGCGTGTGGGCGGCAGCTCCATCCGTTTCCGGCAGCCGGAGATCGACCACCGCACAGTTGATTCGAATCCGATCAAGTGCGCGCAGGGCTGCGCCCTTGCTCTTCACGTACTCCGGAGAGAAGCTGAAACCGAACTTGGCTTCCCGGTTGAACTCCGTGATGTCTCTTTTCCACGAGGCGATCTGCTCCTCGTCATCTTCAGCGATCAGGATTATCCGTTCGGGCATGGCGCAAAAACTCCGTTTCAATCATTATTCCGCCTGCGAATCCTGTGCGGACTGTTCGGTCTTCTCGTATGGCAGTGAAATCTGAAAAACAGCACCGCCTGCCGAAGCCAGAAGCTGCAGCTCCCCGCCGCTTCGTGCAATTGCTTCCTGCGCGATGCTCAGGCCGAGGCCCGTACCGTTCGGCTTGAGCGTAAAACCGACATCGAAAACCTGGTCTGAAAATTCTGCAGGAATTCCCTTTCCGTTGTCCGCGATCCGGATCACACACTTCTCTTCCTCCGCCTCAATCGAGACAGTGATGGCCGGTTCCGCGATGTTGTGGTAGTGGAGCCAGTAAATTGCATTGTCGATGAGATTGGTGGCCGCCGTGGCCAGGTCGTCGGGATAGCCGTATACTTCGCGACCGGATTCTTCCGGCACGAGCGTAAATGCGATGCCAAGGTTCTCCATCCTTGTTTTGAACAGGTATCGAGTCTGCTCGATGACGGCCGCGGCACTGTAATGTCTTGCCTGCCCCCGTCGCGCCCCGGACAGCGGACTCAGTGCATTGAAAAGCGCACGAAGCTTGCCGCTGCTTGCACCCAACCCGTTGAGGAGACGCGGGACTTCGGCGCGATCCTCCGCTGCTTCCGGCGTGGATTCCAGCAGCTGGGGCCACCAGCGCGAGAGCCTTGCCGATTCGGTTTCTAGGAAGGAGAGGGGGGTGTTGCCCTGGTGCATCACCTCACCGACGATGAGACCCAGCGTCACTTTGGATTCAAGCTGTGCCTGTCTCTCTTCCAGGCGCTTCAGATATTCCGTCAGGCGATCAGATTCCCTGGCAACCAGTTCTTCTGCTTCGGCCCGGTCGTGCTCGGGGAGCTTGGCCAGGAGTAACTTCGACCAGCCCATCTTTACGCTGTTGTAGATATCCCTGAAATTGGTTTCCCCGCGTTCTTCGAGTCCTGCACTAATGCGGAACTGGCGCCGCCTCGGCTCAACGACTTCTGCCAGCAACGTCGAGATGAGCCCCTGCAGGCGCCGGAAACTTCCATTTTCCTCAAGGCCTTCGCGGCTGCTCCGCTCGACGAGGTGCGATGATTCCTCGTCATCAACCATCACGATGCCGGCAATCTGGTTGCGGCCGATTTTCATTGTCGGATTCTGCACACGCTTTGCGTCGAGCGTCAGCCAGTCATTCTCGCTGTCACCATAGGGTCGGACTCGGAATCCCTCCCGGTAGATCGCAACTCCCGCAATATTGTCCAGCAGCTTGCGCGCCTCGCGCACTCCCATCGTTCCGAAACCGGCCTTCTCGGCCGTCTTGCGAATGGCCGCTGCTTCGCGATCAAAGATGTTGAGCTTCACCAGTACAATGCCACACGGCTCCTGTCCGTCATCACGCTGGAGGGACACCTCATGACGGATCTGCTCGGGCTCCTGGCCGCCGCGACGGACGGTCATTGTGCCGGTAAACACCCCCTCCTCGTCGAAGACGCCATCGACGGCATAGTCGCATGCGTCAAGAAGCGGAAAGGGCTGTATCTCATGGGGCCCGCGATCAGGCGAATGCCCGCTGTCAGCGGAGTCGGCATTAACGATTGCGGCGCCATCAAATCCGCAGGTTTCCGGAGTGCAGCGTGAAAGATCGAGGAAAATCCGGAAGGGCTTGCCCTCCTCGCGAGGCACAGGAGAAACAAGGCGTCTGAGTTCCTGGTAAAGTTTCACCAGTCTCTGCTCGGACCAGTCGTCACGCAGGCCCGAAACCTTGAGAACAGTTCCCGAGTGGCCGGCGGGCGGAAGCGACTCGACCTGGAACCTGACCTCTTCCAGATATTTGGCCTCGTCGAACAGGTTCCAGTCCAACTCCGCGATTCGCGTCGTCTGCAGGCGCGGTGCTCCTCCGTTTGCAGAGACGTCCGGAACAACAGCCGACGAGATCATTTCCAGATAGCGCCCGAGTCCGGAGGCTGCGAAGCGGCCTATACCCTTGGAACCAAGCAGGTGCCTTCCGCCGGGACTTTCCCTGCGATCCCGTTTTTCGGTTGTTGCAGGCTCCATCCATTTGCGCTCGATGTCCTCAAGCGTCATGCCGTGCCCGTCGTCCTCGACGATAATCATCCCCTCGTTCTGATTCAGAGGCGGGAAAAACGTCACCCTCGCATAGGAAGCATCCGCGTCGTGACTGTTCTTGATAAGCTCGATGACGGCAGCTTCCGGCCCACTGATGAGGCGATCACCAATCGTGCGGATAATGCGCGCACGAGGGCGGAATGAAAGCAGAAGGGGAGGCCACCCCGGTGGTCTTCCGTCCGGCCACAATTCCCCGAAGACTTCCGGACGCACTCCCATCGTGTCGTCCCACTTGCTTTCCCGTGCGAGCCTTTCCAGCACTGCAAGATCGCGCAGGATATGAGGCTCCAGTGCTTCGTCCGCGAGGAGACTTGTTTTTACAGCTGCCTCGGCAAGTTCGGGGAGATTCTGGTCCTGATCATCCAAATCCTTTCCAAAAGCAGAAAGGAAAGAAAGCCTTGCAAGCGAAGTTGCGGCCAGTATTACGGCAGTGTACTGGCCGATGCTCATTTCGCTCCAGGGAACCTTTCCTTCGTCCGAACCCAATTCCCGGAAAGTATTTGACGCTGCTTCCTCAGATCCGGCCAGTGCGGAAGCGAGGGCCTCAATATCGTAATGGTCCACGAATTGCCCGTCGCCCGACAGCGGTTCGTAATCGCTGGTCTCACCCGTGCCGCCCATTTCAGCGCGCTTCTCGGCCAGAAGAATTGCCCTCGTAACCGCCATACGCTGATCCGCGGGCTCGGTGTTGTCGTGCTCGTATAACGGAAGAAGACGCCGGGCGCAGCGCGCAATGAAGGCAACCAGGGCCCAGCGCGGTAGTGATGCGAGACTAATGCTGTCTAGCGGTGTCATCGTATCCGGGTTCGTTACTCGATTGCTTTCCTTTTAGTCTACCTACACGCTGCCCGCAACCTGTCATGGTAAACGCCAACACCGTGCTATCGCCTAGAAGCGTGACGTCGGTCATGAGCCTGTTCCAGTTTATATCGATGTAACCTTTCCAAGAACTTCGCAGGACTGTTGCTGATGAAACTCCGTAAAGGGCAAACTCTGAAAGCCTCGTCGAGAAAAGCGCTGGAGATGTACAGTCGGAAGTACCTCCCGCCGGAAGAAGGACCTGAGCGTGCAGCTTGTAATAGCTAAGGGAAGGGGCGGTAGGAAAAGACAACCACGAGGGCGAGCGGCAGAAGATGACACCTACCGTTGCCCGGAAAGGAATCGGCCTGAGGTAAGTTTGTTGATTTCCTGGACAAAGGGACTGTTTTAGGACAAAATGTCCTCAGACATGCCCAGAGAATCCTTATTTGATCTCGTCCCCGATCCACTGGTCCTGCTTTCGCGGGTCCGCCAGCGTCTGAGCCAGCAGGATGTTGCATCTCGGCTTCAGGTGGCCACAAGAACCATCTCCCGCTGGGAAAATGGTAAAACGGAGTGCCCCGTGTATGTTCAGTATGCGCTGCTCGACATGCTCCGGAGAGAAAACCGGTCTGAAACTGCTTGCACTTTCACATTCATCGACCTGTTCGCCGGAATAGGCGGGATGCGACTGGGGTTCGAAAAGGCCGGAGGCCAGTGCGTATTCACGAGCGAGTGGAACTCTTGGGCGCAGAAGACATACGTCGAAAATTATGGAGCCGATCATCCGTTCGTCGGCGACATTGTTCCCTACGATGCGAATGAAATTCCCGACCATGACGTTTTGCTGGCGGGGTTTCCGTGCCAGCCTTTTTCAATTGCAGGCGTGAGCAAGAAAAACGCTCTTGGCCGCCCTCACGGATTTGAATGCACAACGCAGGGAACACTGTTCTTCGACGTTGCCCGCATTATCGCAGCAAAGCGGCCGAAGGCTTTTCTGCTGGAGAACGTCAAGAATCTTCTGAGCCATGACAAGGGAAACACTTTCAGAGTGATAAAGGAAACGCTCGAAAAAGAGTTGAAGTACAAGATTCAGGCGAAGGTCATTGATGGGCAGTCGTTTGTTCCGCAGCACAGGGAACGCATCATCATCGTCGGGTTTCGCGAGCAAACGGGCTTTTCCTTCGACGATTTTCACAGGCCGGCGAAGGGTCCGAAACTTGACTCGATCCTTCATCCCGAAGACGGTACGGAGGAGGCAGAGGAGCCTTACACGACCGGGCCAAAAGCGAAGGTAAATCCGAAATATATACTGACGGAAAAGTTGTGGGCCTATCTCCAGGCCTACGCAGAAAAACACAGAAAGGCCGGGAACGGCTTCGGCTTCGGCATAGTCACACCCGATTCTGTCAGTCGTACGCTGTCGGCGCGATATTACAAGGATGGCTCGGAAATTCTGGTCAGCCGGGGGAAAAAGAAATCGCCGCGCCGCCTTACACCGAGGGAGTGCGCAAGGCTCATGGGTTATCCGGACAGCTTCTGCATTCCCGTTTCCGACACACAGGCTTACAAGCAGTTCGGCAACAGCGTCGTTGTTCCTGTGATCACCGAGGTTGCCCGGATGATGGTTCCCCATGTGAAAGCCTTGCAGGACTTCGAGACTTTCGGCACAATGCAGATGCCGCTGGCAGCAGCCTCAAACGCGTGACCGATGTTCATTCAAAGGAACAGCGCAGCCGGAACATGGCTGCGATACGCGGCTTCGACACGAAACCGGAGATTCGCGTCCGAAGCCTCCTTCATCGCTTGGGCTACCGGTTTCGGCTGCACCGGAAGGATCTCCCCGGAAAGCCCGACATCGTTCTCCCGAAATACCGCTCAGTGATTTTTGTGCACGGTTGTTTCTGGCATTCGCACAGCTGCCGGTATGGTGCGGTAAAACCGGCAACCCGATCAACTTTCTGGTCAGCCAAGAGGACGGCAACGGTTGAAGGGGATCAAAGGAACGTGGAAGCGCTTTCGGAACAGGGTTGGCGGGTTTTGACAATCTGGGAGTGCGAGACGAAGGATTCCGAGGGATTGCGCCGCAAACTGTCGAGGAGCCTGAGGCAGATTGCTTGTGCTCGCAAAGGTGGCTGACATTTGTGAGATTCTCGATAGACTGATTGGCGGTGGTTGACGGAAACGAATGAATGAAGGACGACCTGAATCTCAAACGACTAAAGCAATTGATGCGGGCCTCCAGCGCGACGCAGCTCTATCTCAAACGTCTTGCCGAGAATGACAACTCCAAAAACCAGGTCTATCTCGGGCCGGATTTTACAGCGCTGAACGTTCTGCCAACCGGCGATCTGGTTGGCGATCCCGAGAAACCGTCCCGCCTGAAGGCACCGCTCAGTTTCAGCTGGCTCTCGTCCGAAGGTGTCATTACTCCCGCACCGAACGCGCAGCTGATCCTTTATCCGCAATATCCGGAAGTACGATTCTCGGGGTTTCTGAAGGGCTCGGGGAATGCTCCGAGCGATGTAATGACCGTAAGGGAGAGCGGCCGGTTTCTGTTTTTCGGCATTACGGCTACCGGTCAGATTCTCGGTTTTGCGGCATCCCGTAATTCTGCACTTGCGAAAGAGGTTGAGTCACTGAACCTCGTGCCGGATACCGGCGTCTTTTCGCGCATTCCGCTCGAACGTTTCACTGATGATCGACATCTTCTGCTGACTGAACTCTCAAGGATCGCTCGGCTTGGCTGGATAAACTCCAAACGGCTTAACAGCAAAGGGGAGCTTCTGCCCTGCGAGGCTTCAAACTGCGGCGGCTACACGCTGGAAGCGGAACTTGGTATTCGTCCGAACGGTTTTTCGGATCCTGATTTTCACGGCTGGGAAATCAAGCAACACGCGGTGACGAAACTTTCCAATCCGGCGAGTGGCGGCCCCATAACACTGATGACACCCGAGCCGACCGGAGGTATCTATGTGGATAAGGGAATCAAGGAATTCATCAGATGCTATGGTTATCCCGACAGGACGGTTGCGGATAGGAGAAACTTCGGCGGTATTCACAACACGCTGAGAGTCTGCGCCGCGACCAGCCTCTCGCTGACGCTCGAAGGTTACGACGCTGCTAAGAGGAAGATAACGGACTTTTCGAAAGGCATATCGCTGATAGGCACGAAGGGCGAGGCGGCTGCCACATGGCATTACAAGGATCTGCTTAGTCACTGGACGCGCAAACACGCGCTTGCGGCCTACGTGCCTTCGCTTTCGAGAAAGGTACCGGCCAAACAGTATCAGTACGGCAGTGTTGTCAGGCTCGCGGAAGGTACAGAGTTCTCACTGTTCCTCAATGGCGTTGCCACGGGAGCGGTTTATTACGATCCCGGCATCAAGATCGTCGATGCCTCATCGGCGCATCCAGCGATAAAGAAGCGCAGCCAGTTTCGTATTCGCTCGGCCAGCATACCGCTGCTCTATTCATCCGTTACGGAGACGGATGTGACGGCGTGAGAAAAGGCCGTTGCGGAGCCGGCGCGTCGGGGCCGAGAGTGGAGGTAACTCCCTCTACGAGTTTTCCATTCGCATCCCAGATGCGACCATTGTAAGAAATTCGTCCCACAAGGCGGTTCTGGCAGTCGTAGATGTTGCCGCATCCCTCCTTCATTGCCGATGCTCCGAATTCATACCTGTCGCGATACGCTGAAAAGACTTCGGATGCTTCATCGGCAAACTGAACCGGGACGTTAAAGGTGGGCGCTCCCGATGCCGCCAGGTGGATGTAGTGCTGTTCGCTCTTAAGATCCGCGATCCTAATGTTGCCGGACATTGGGTCTCTCCCGTCTTTGGCACTGGGTGTCTCGCGTAATTATGCCGCCAGGGATTAACCGAGTCCAGGCCCGTGTGAAATATTTTCACAATTGCGAAGTCGAATAGTGTCTAGCGCGGGGCAGCGGGAAGAGTGGGAGTGGCTGAAAGTTCGGCGTATCGACAGAGTGCATTGGCGAGCTGCATCTGCCGGGGCGTATTACATTCGGGTTCAAGAAGCCTGGGGCTTGCGACGATGATGACCATTGCTTTGGCCCGTGAAGTGGCGACATTCAGGCGGTTCAGGCTGTAAAGAAATTCCATTCCGCGCGGCGCGTCCTCAGGCGATGACGTGGTCATTGAATAGATCACGATGGGCGCCTGCTGACCCTGAAACTTGTCCACCGTGCCGATGTGGGCACCGGGGATGCGAGCCGCGAGATCAAAAACTTGCGTGTTGTACGGCGCGACCACAAGAATGTCGGAAAGTTGTAAATCGCGGCTGTCTCCTTTGTCGTCGGTCCATCGGACCCCGGCCTTTGTCAGCGTGTTAACGAGATCAGCGACAATTTCAACCTCTTCCGGGGCGGCATTCTGGTTGCCTTTGTGTTCGACCGGAATATAGTAAAGGCCTGAACTCCCGAGCCAGGGATGTCCGCTGATCGCCTGATTTTCAAGCCCGTCTCGGGAGCTTAAGCGTCCTTCGTAAAATGCTTCGGATGTAAACCGCGTAAGCTTCGGGTGCATGCGCCAGGTCTTTTCCAGAAAAATCCCCTTGTCGGCTGGTATCGTTTTTGCCCCGGCAAGGAGATGTTCGAGTGCTGAGGCATCGGCCCCTTCGGGATGACTGCCACGAAGCGGCTGCTCCAGCTGCTGCGGGTCGCCCAGCAACACAATGCTCTTCGCAGCCTGTGAGACAGCTATCACATTTGCGAGTGACATCTGCCCGGCTTCGTCCACAAAAAGGACATCAACAGCCTCAGCATAGTCCTCCTGCGCCCAGAGCCACGCGGTTCCTGCGAGTACATGTGCTCCGCCAAGGAAAGCGGCAAGTGTCTCCTGCGTCTCCACAGTTGTTTGAATGTGTGGCGGATCGTGTTCCGGCTTGTCCGTGTCTTTTACTTTCTGAACGCATTTGAGGCCCATCAGACTCTCTTCGCCAGTGGCCTTCACAACTTCGTCGAGAAGGTTTCTGATCACCTTGTGGCTGGTCGCGGTAATCCCTACACGTTTACCTTTGCGAACAAGTTCGCAGATCATACGTGCCCCGGTGTAGGTCTTTCCTGCGCCCGGTGGCCCCTGGATGGCGAGCAGGGAATGGTCCAGCTGCGTGCCCACCCGTTTAGCCGCTTCCGGGGTCTGTTCGCCCGGAGCTAGCAGAATTGCTGAACCGCCTGTCAATCGAGGAGGGTGCCGTAGCAACAGGTCGCGGGCCGCACGGTATGGCCCCATCCCATCGAGCCCGTTCGATTCAACCCACGCGCCGATTCGGTAAAGGGCATTGGCCAGAACATCTGTTGTTGGCCCAATCTTCTTTGCATAAACAGCGGTGGGGTGGATTTCTGCCGTTTTCTTCGTCTTCTTTATGTCGACAAGGCGAGAAGCAAGATCGATCGCAACGATTTTGCCAATCTTGTCCTCTTTGGCACACAGGTCTTCGCCTGCGCGGAGATCTGTTTCCTGTTTCTCAAACGAATAGCGATCCGTTGGTATCTTTCGCTCAATTCCCAGCCGTTCAACAAAAGAAAGTCCTGCAAGACCCGAGCGTTCATCGAGGAGTTCCTCATCGGACAGTGAGCCTAGCCGGTAATATTCCCAGTATTCGGATTTCACTTCGCGCCGGTGCCAGTCGAGGAGATGGGAAAGCAGCCATTGCGCGGTCTGTTCCGGATTGCGCTCAGATGCGTCAGCAGGGATGCCGTTACGAAGCGCCGCACCAAGAGCAGCCGTGCGTTGCTGACGTTCATCGAGCACGGCTGGCGGCGCTCCATCTGCATGTACGGGCCTTGGGATTGACTGGCCGGCCTGTTCGAGCTGCCGCCGTTCGGTCTCAAGCCAGTCGCGCAGGGCGCGCGTCGAGTTGCAGTCGTCGGCGTTGTATTCAGCGATTGTTTTGCAGAGTGACTGGTCCAGCTGCGCGGCTTCGCCAAGTTCAAGCGTGTGCTGGACCTGCCGTAATGCAGCCCGCGCATCTTCGAGAGGTGTCATTCTTTCGAATCCGTAGAACGGTTCCAGCGCCTTGAGGGAATAATGTTCGACGCTTGCGCGGAGAGACCGCCTCGTGACCGTATGCAGGTCCACAAGTAAATAGGCCCTCAGCATCCGGTCGAGTTCGTCTTCGCGGGTAGCGTAGCGGCCCATCAGTCTTTTGAGCGCGCCGGATTCGTAGCCGGTGAAGTGATAGACATGCATCGCGGGATATTTAGCCCAGCGCGCCATTACGGTATCGACAAACGTCTCGAAGGCAAGTTTTTCTTCCTCGGCGTTCAGCGCCCATCGTGCGTCGTAGACGGAACTTCCTGCCTCGTCATCGGTGACAAAGCCAAACAGATACTCGCGCCCTCCACGAGCGATAAACGGATCGCCCTCCAGATCAAAAAATATGTCGCCGGGAGAAGGTTCGGGCAGGATGAAGAGACCATGCTCAGAATTCAGGTCAAGAATTTCATGTACGGGCTTCTGCTGCGTGCGCCCTGCGACCTGAATGCGCGCCTGTTCCCTGACCCGAACATAGCTTCCCGCGGAGCCGTGTTTGGGCCGTTCTTTAAGCGGCAAGGGGAAAACTGCCAGACTGCCTACCGCATTAACATCCCATACGTTCAATTGCTTCTGTTGCAGCCTGCTGATTCCGGCCACGAGTGAGAGGTGATCATCCTTTCGTCTCTGTCCATCACACTCGGCCCACCACCGGCAGATTGAACAGTGGGGCGTAGGCTCCGGGTATGTTTCTGTCACTCTGCCGTTGTTCTCGATGGCGTCTTCCAGACGCCGCTTTACGTATCGGTAGTACGCCGAATAGTCAGAAACCCGGTATGGCTCGGATACGAATCCGTCGCCTGGGGGAACGACGTGCATGTATTCGGGCCATCCGCCCTGAATAGCAGCGAGGCACTCTGAATACAGTGATAGCTGAAGGATCGTGGTCGCCTTCGTTTCCAAGGCGAGTTTGCAGTCTTGCACTTCGTAGGACCACAGCCCGAGCTTACTCGGTCGCTCCACACGCCGGAGAACATCGGCACGTCCAAACCAGCGCCCGCAGGCGAGCTGAGGCTGAACGATAACATCAACCCGCTTTTTCATCGCCGCTTCAAGCTGATCGGCCGAGTCCTGTTCACTCATATCGGAAAACTCGAGATCTGGCGATGCCTCGGCGGCGATGAAGTCAACATAGTTGCTCTCAGGCGCTGGTGGGTCCTCACTCGCCTGCGCATCACTCCTCTCCCGCAGATCGACAATAGAAAGCCCCTGGGCAGCTAAATGTGCAATGTAGGCAGTTTCGTGTTCCAGTCCGCGCTTCTGAAGGACCCAGAGATCGGGGGAGTGCCATGTGGGTGCAGATTTGTCGCCGACTACGACGCCGAAGTCGAGAGAGGTCAGATGGCGGCAAGCCAAGTGATTGCTTAGATCGCTCGCCGATAAACGTAACTCGTCGGATGAGCCTTTCATATAACGGCACCTTTCCAGCCGGGCAGACTAGTCGAATACGTGACTCTTGCTTCGTTTTCGAACTGGCGAGATTGTGGGTCCGGTGAAGCTCTCCGCATTGCTATCGTTCGAGCCGCACCCGAAGGCGCCGCGCGCGCTCCCGAAATGCCTCCTCGCCGCCTTCGAGAATATTGCATACGGCTTCGCGAATCTGAGCGTCTTCAAGACCACCTGCCATGTAACTGATTGGCGGCAGACCTCCGGTCGGGTGCGGGCCTGCTTCGGCGATGATGATCTGATCTGCATCGGTATTGATCACCAGATTAGCGTTGTGGGTGACCATGATTACCTGGCGTTTCGATTTGGCTGTGATGAACAAAGAAACAAGCTCATCAAACACCGATTTGGGGTCTAGATTTTCCTCGGGCTGGTCGATTATCAGCGGACGATCATCGTGATCGTCGAGCGCGAGGTATAACAGCAGCAATACTATGCCGCGTGTACCCGGTGACAGATTGCGAATGTCTACACCGTCGTATGCAATCTCGTATCGAATGGTAATGTGATCCGTGCTGAACAGCCATTGGGCAAAATGTTTTAACCAGGCGCGAAACTCCTGCTTTTGCGTAGGAACGTAGGGTGCGTGTTTAAGCAGGTCTTTCCAATACTGCGAGATGAAATTGGTCATAGCCAGCTGAATTTGAGCCGCGCTGCCATTCTGCCAGGCCGGTTTGAGCTGAGAGTTCGCAAGTTTGATCAGTGAACCGCGGCCGTAGAAGGGGCCGGTCTTACGACAGTCTATTAGCTTTTCCTCGGCAAAATCTCCCCACGAGTTCGCATCCACGACGCGCGAAACGGAAAAACCAAGCTTCCGGAGGGTTCCGGATGAAGCTGAGAGCCGATGCATAAGTGGTGCGTAAAGGTTTTCGAGAACGGCCTGTTCGCTGATGATGGCATCCAGAACTCTGCCGTAAGCGGCTTCGCGCTCGGTTTGGAGCGCTTTTCGGCGTGTCACCGCGTTTTGCGCGTCTAGTAGAGCAGCTTCAAGCGTCTTGAGCGCGGTGCTCTCCTGCGCGATGCGTGAAGAAAGGGCTTTATATTGATTGCGAATGATGGTGTCAGCACTGATGAACTGTTCCAGCCGTACCATCTCGGCTTTTATGACGGCGAGCTTGACTGTTGACAGATCTTCCCCGCTGGCAATGAGTGCAACATTCGGATCGCCGGAGGGTGGCGTTACACCATTAATGTTTGCAATCTCCTTGTCAGCCCACGCGATGTATGCTGACAGGGATTTGTCGACATCCCCCTTGTAGACAAGCAGGAACTCATCCCACTGTGCGCCGCTGAGTCCGCTGTTTGGATGTCGCGCCTGTACCTGGCGCAGCATCTCCGGCGACTTTGTCGCACGCATGTTTCTCACTTCGTCCTGCATCGTGAGGAAGGTCCGACGCTGGTTGCCGAAGTTCAGTATCTTCGCATTCAGTGTTTGTGCTGCTTGGCTGAGTTCGGCGTGACGGGCAGCCTGCGTTTCCGTGCCTTTGATAACCAGCTTCCCCAGATCCGTAGTGTATCCGGCGATCAAGTTTCGCTTTTGTAGAACCTGGTTATTCAGTCCTTCCACGAGCCCTTCCTTCTCCAATTCTTCGGCTACTCGTTCGGAGATTAGGGCTATTGCTTCTGCCTCACGCTGACGCGATTGGCGGAATCGTGTCACACGGGATTCCAGAAGGTCAGTAAAATTCATCGCTCCTTCCCGCTGATCGTCGGGGTGCGCTTCGAAAATGACGCGTTGGATTTCCTCGATCAGGCCTTCGGACGCTCCCTTGGAAGAGCACAACTCCTCGACAAACTGCTGGGAAAGATACCGAGCGCGTGGGTATGTAACTGATCCGTCGTAATCCCCTCGGTCCAACCGGCGTGTGACTTTATTGCCGCCACCCCACGTCAGTTGCACCTCAGCATCGCCAATGACTGGTCGTGCTCGAACGAGAAAAGAAGGGCTTATGTTTTCGTCACTATTCCAGGCCGCACCGGTAATAGCGTCGCAGCCAGCGGCAATCACATCGGTCAAGGCTGTTTTTCCTGATCCACGAGCACCGATGATAGCGACGAGGCCAGGGTTGAGAGGAATGGTGGGAGTGAGTGACCATGTCGCATTAGTGACTTCAACCTCAGATATAACCTGTGACGGCATGGCATTGCGGGGCGGCTCAACTCCGACATAGGCGCGTCCAGCCGGATCGATGCAGGCCTGGCGTAATGCGTCAAATATGAGCGCGCCTTTGATCCAAGAGAACCGATCATCGGTCGGTTGTCCGACCGCCGATTGGTCGTGAGCGTCGCTGCCGTGGAGACAGGGTTTGCAACCGTTATAGCGAGCCCGCAGTTCCCCAACGCTGGCCGACCGCTGGCCGAGCCAGAATTCGCGTTGTGCCTGACTGCTCGCGAAGATAATGTGTGAGAATTTCTCGATCTCCTGTCGTAGTGTCGCGTCAGCAGCCTGCCGGACGCCCGAAGTCCCATCGTCTGCGCCACCGGCGACAGCGATCAAAATGTTCTTTTTCGCCCAGTCACTTTCGTTAAACACCTCGCGGAGCTGCTTAAAGCTCACCTTGAATTGCGTGGCACCTGTTGCGAGCGCGGCGTCAGCGTCGGTTATCGCGGGATTGACGCGTTTGCCAAGTCCAATCAAATCATCGCGGGTACAGTCAAAGCGGTCATCAAATGCGTTGAATTGCAGGCGGGTGAGGATACGTCGAATCTCGGCGAGATGATCCGGGTCCTCCGGGCTAACCAAAAGATGAAGGTTGACGAAACCGGAACGCGCCGCAACATCGAGCCTCACCTCGATATTAGGGAAGATGAGCTTCACGTCAGGAATTCGGCCAGAAGCGTGTCTCCGAAGTACCTCTTCGTATCCGTCCGTGACGTAATAGTCAGTAACAGCAATGGCTTCAATCTTTGGTGTGATACCTTCCAGCGTGGTGAGGTAGCTGCCCCAAGGGTCGCCGCTCCCGAATTGGTCGTTCAAAACCGTTCCTGGCACGTGAATGTGAGGTTCCCAGCGTCGCCACTCTGATCCTCGATTGACCATCATTACCTCTAACGCTTCCACGAGTGTGCCCCTGTTGCCATTACAGAGGCTAAGAATGTGTCCGCAATGTTAGTCGAAATGCCGCCAGAAACGGGCAGGAGTTATGGTATGGAAAAAGCGCGAGACCGGCAATGCCACATTCCGGGGTCACGTTTTCTAGCCATTTCCTTGCAATTCGCGTTGCATTCGCACAAAATAAGTGCGTTTGGCTGCGTTTTTCGGGACTTAAAGCACAATGGACGAAGAGCTGACTAAATTTGAGGAGATACTTTCCTCTGCGTCAACCCACGTTTCTGAGCAATACTTTCAATTGCCAGTGGCGGATGCGGACACCATTTATCGGGAGCGCGTGTACTGCTATGAGCTTTATCACCAAATGCGGCGTCTGTGGGGAACCTTTCCATTTAGTTTGGGTGGAGAAATTGATAAGGGCGGTCACCCGCGCTTCAAGAATGGCCCTTACGCTGGCGTAAAGCCCGACTATCTGGTGCATATCCCTGGCGACATGGACAATAATCTCGCCTGTGTGGAGGTCAAGCCCGTGACGCGGCCGGTAGACGAGTTCGTTGCGGACCTCCAGAAACTTACATGGTTCTGCCAGAATGCCAATTATTTTCGTGGGCTATTTCTCGTTTATGGTGACGTGCGAGGAGGTGGCGGAGCAGCGCTCCAGGACAAACTGCGCGGCGCTCTGCCGAATGCAGCGAACGTTGACCTAAATGTTATCCATATTTTTCTCCACCCTGCCGCATTACGACGAAGCGAAAGAATTCTGATCTAATGGCGTCCCACCCCACATTCGACAAGACAGCTCTGGAGAAATTCGAGGCGGATTATGATACCTCGCACGAAGATACGGCCCTTCGAATGCGCGGGCAGTTCATTAAGAAATTTCCTCGAAGCAGGCTGCGTGATCTTACCTTGGACGAATATGTTGTTGGCCATCAGGAACCGAGCTTTTGTAATTTTGTAGAGTCCAAGACCAGGGCTTGGGCAAATATTCAAGGCGCAACATCGCGGAAATTCGGTATCTATTTCGGACGAACAAAGACCAATCCACACCGGGAATATCGTTTCACTGAAAAATTTGGCAAGACGAAGGAAGAGGCATTTGAGGTAGTTAAGGCCGCGCTGCGTGCCCTCGTGAAGCTCGCGTCTGAACCGAGCCCTGATTTTGTGGCTATCGATGCCAATCCTCTTTCTCAAATGTTCAAAGCCAAGATTCTGAGCCTTTATTTTCCCGAACGCTTCCTCGCGGTGTGCAGCTCAGAACATCTTGAAATGCTGGGGTCCATCACAGGGTTTCAGGATGGGCTGCCGTACAGTCAATATCAGAATTTATTGCTGGAGGCGAAAGACAACGACAAACGGACGCGGCCATGGACCGAGCCGAAGTTCATGGCGTTTCTATATAAGACTTACGTGCGATCCGAACAAACGCCGGAGCACACAATAAGGAAACCCCGTGCGAAATCACTTCGGTTGGTGGATTTCGACGAAATGCAGAAGCAAAGGGGCGAGATTGGCAGGAGAGCAGAGGAATATGCATTGGCCTGGGAAAAGGAGCGGCTGGTCGGGGCTAGACTTGGCCATCTGATAGACAGAATCCAAGACCGACGGAACCGCCCAGGTTACGGTCATGATTTTCTATCCCACAACACAGACAAGGAACCCCGATACATCGAGGTGAAATCGGTGGCGAAGCTTCATGGGGGATATCGTTTTGTTCTTTCAGACAATGAACATGCAACGTCGCAGTCGGGTGAGTATTCCAAGGCCTATTATTTCTATTTGGTGTTTTTTGGCGGCAACGGTCAGCCTGTTGATCTCATTGCGGTGATAGCGAACCAGCTCTACCTGCACGCCGAAAAGACGAGTGCATCATATCTGGTGAGATTCGACCTAAAGCACTTCGCCAAGAATCACTAAAGCTGCGTGCGGCTTCGGTGCGCGCTACAACCGTTTTCCGTCTCGACTTCCTAACCCGATGAATACCTATCGCGTAAAATCCAAGGCTGCTGTAGGGTCCACTGCGGTGTAGTGAGCCTAATCACAGCGCCTCCATATAGGGACGAATGACATTACTAACCCAGCAGACTTTGGCGTAGTGGTAGATTTCGTCGATGCTGGCCTTTTTCTGGCGAAGACAATCCTTTAGGGCTTCGATTGCGATGTCGAGTCCGATTTTGTTCCGAAATTTGAAACAGTCGGCGACGGTCTTCGCGGCTGAATAGACACGGACTGTGACGCCCTCCACTTGATGTGTGTCGATTCCCACCGTGAGTGATGGCCCTGAAAGCCGAACGATCCTGAGTGAAGGCGAAGCGAGAGCAGGCGTTCTTGCCCCTTTGGAGAGAGCGATCCAAACCGAAGCGGGACTCTGCGTCGTGATCTCGTGAAAGACAAGCGCCGAAAGCAGGCAAACAGTAGCTTGCGGGACTCGCTTGGTGACTTCAGCGTAGGAGTGGTGTTCCGTCACGTCGGCATCTGGAAGTGTGTAAATTCCACGTGCAGGCCGATTGAGGTTGCCTTGCCGGTGGAGACGAACGAGATACTGCCGCGGAAAACCGATGGCCTCGATGTCACGGGACCTAACAATCGCGTGTTCGCCGACGTACCGCATAATCTTCTGGAGAGGTTTTGCCATAGCGCATGTCTCAATATGTCATTACTTAATCATATCTAATGACGTTTTACACCACTCTATGGGTTTCAGCTCAAATACCCTGCCCCAAACTGAGATCTGTCATCGAGTTAGCTGCCGACTGAGAAAACTCAACAGCAGAACTCTTGGAAACCTCGCCACTCAGTCTTTGTCCAAGTTCGGTAGCATCATTGGTGTAGATTGTAGCGTCGAGGCTCGCGCGCGAGACGGAAACGTAAGCGAAGCGGGAGTTGAGTAGGTCTGGGTGGACGCTAGTATCGCCGTGCACGAGTACGCGTTCGGCAGTGAGTCCCTGGGAGCTGTGACTGGTGACGGCGTAGCCGTGGTCGAGATGACGGTGCTCGTTGGGGTTGAATTCGATCATGCGATTGTTGTCGAGGCGGACGGATATGCGACCATCGGCGTGGATCGCCTCGATCGCGGCCATGTCGCGATTTGCAACGCCAAGTGATTTGTCGGGGGCAGTAAACTGGATGCGGTCGCCTACGGAAAACTCGCGTTCGATCTCTTGGTAGACGCTGACGCCGGTAAGGCGGCGGGGATCGTAGGTCGCAAGCTCGCTGTTCGCTTTTTCGACAGTGAGCTGGTTTGCGGCTGGGTTGATCGCGACAACCGATGCGTAGGCGGCAGCTTCGATTCCGATGGCTTTGCTGCCGCGCGTGTAGCGAACTACGTCGTCGATCGCATAGTGGCTGGCCCAGGATCGTTCGGCTCCGGTCATGTCTTGACGCTGAACCAAGACACGGAAATTATGATCTTCCGGGGCGACGGCGCCCGTGGCCTTCAACTCCTGGCGAACCGCGAGGTTCAGTTCGCGACGGGAAGCGTTGTCCGGTGAAACGATGAGCGTGTTCTGGGGCGATTCCACGTAGCTCTTGGCGATGGCCCGAACTCGCTCTTCCTGGTTAGGAATTTCCTTGACGCGATCTTGTTGTTGGAGTACGTCGAGCGCAGCGGAGACTTGGCCCGTCGCCAGCATTTCGACGGCAGATTTCAGAGCTGGGTCCTTCTGCCGGATGATGTCATCCAGCGTAGCGGTGCGCATTCCGGCGTCCTGCAACTGCTCGAAGGGGCGGCCCGCTTCCACACCTTGATGTTGGCGGATATCGCCGACCAGAAGCACGCGGTCATCGGGACCAAGCCGGGAAAGAAACTCGCGCATCTGGTTGGTGCTGGCAAGGCTCGATTCATCGACAAGGTAGAAATGCCTCTGCTCGCGTAGGTCGGGATTTGCAGCACGGGCGAGGAAGCCTTGCAGGGTTCCCGATTCAATTCCTGCGTGGTTCAGTTGGCGCGCGGCACGGGAGGTCGGGGCGAAACCCTCAACCTGATAGCCCTGGCTTTCAGCGGCCTTGCGGATGACTGTGAGGGTGGTCGTCTTGCCCGAGCCGGCGAAGCCTTGGATTCCTTGAATGCGGTCCGGCGAACTGAGAACATCTTCGATCACGCTCTTCTGCGCGTGATTGAGATGCGAGTGCTGATCGGCAAGGGCGATGGCGTTTGGACGCGAGAGGACTGGCTTAGCATGGTTTTGTCCCTCACGCATCGTGCTGACAATTTCATGTTCCGCTTCGATGGTTTTCGCGGTGGTGTACTGGCGGCCCGGAACACCCTGAGTTCGTTCCACGATTTGAAATTCCCCGGAAGCCAACCGAGCCTCAAGATTGTAGCGAACCTGTCCATGGGTGATCTCACCCATGCCACGGCGGAGCCCGTCGCGGATCAACGCACGCTCATCCACAACCGCCTCACGCTCAAAGTTCTTGTCGCGAGCAAAGGTCAGAGATTCTCGAACGCGGTCAAAAACGTTGACTGGCTTCTCCTGATGTTGAGACCGTTCACGCGCCGCGCGTACAACGGCGTCCGCCTGGTGTCCAAAGTCTGCAGCCAGCTTTCGGTGTGCGGCCATTACCTCTCCCGGTGTATGAATTTCCTTGCGGTCACGAGTCGAGTGCGCAGCGATCTCGGCAGCTTCCTTCCCCGAGCGGCCCGTTCGTTCGAGGTATTCACGAATTTGCTGGCTTCGGGGGCTGGATGCGTCGAGATATTCCTGTGTGTATCCCTTGATCTCCGGAGCACCGCTCCGCCCTGTCGTAATTTCGTAACCAAATTGTCGGAGGCGGTAAGTCAACTCGGATTGATAGATCGCCGTGGCAAATTGCTGGGAGGCGAAGAGGCTCTGCGGCTGGATTGCCCGCGGCTGGCCATTGTCGCGCTGCGTGACATTGAAAACGACCGCGTGAGTATGCAGTTGTGGCGCGACATACCCATCGACCGGACGGGCTGTATCGTGCTCGAACTTGGCGGCTATCAATTTGCCAGTGGTCTCGGGCGGATGATTGCCGCCGATTCGGGCTTGCGTATAGTGTTCGAGCTGGTCGAGGGCAACGCGGACGCTCTCCCGGTGGGCTTCACGGACACGCTCATCGCCGCCGACGAGGGCGGTGAGCGAGACGGATTTGGGCGCGGAAAATGTTGCGTCCCAACCGGCACGGTGTTCCATCGTCCTGATGGTCTTGCCGTCGGCATCCTGATATTCATAGGACGCTCGTTGGCGCACCAGCTGCTCGCTCGTCTGTGGATGCTGGCCCTGGCTGAGTTTCGCGAAGTCCTCTCCGGAGACCATCCCGGCCAGGCCGAACTGCGCGGCCAGTCGCCCTTGCCATTCGCCTGCGATGACGCCGCGTTGCGACCAATAGTTCTGCTCTTTCGCGGTGAATTCCTTCTGGTGGTAGGTCTGTGCCTGGCCAGCGGAGAGCGGCTTGGAAATGGTCAGCATGCAGTTACTATCCACGAAGATTGAGGCTTTGTTGGGCATTTACGTTCGTCTCAAGCTCGGTCTCGCGCGGCGGTATCTCGGTAGCCGTCCGGGGCGCTTTTCGCTGCGGCGGTGCGGGCACACTTGGCTCCGGCTTGATCTCAAGTGGGCGCGTCTGGGACTTGGGCGTTCCAATGTTTTTCGGATCGTACGGGAGCTTGTCTTCGGGTGTATCGCGGAGATCGAAGTCTCTGGCGACAACCGGCATTTCGAAGTACGGGAATGAGAACCGCGTCACATAGTTCTCGTACTTCATGTAGGCGTGGAGGTCCGGCAGTCCGGAGATTTCGGACTCCATTACCAGCGGTTCAATCTGCCGGTCCAGCGCGAAGTTTCTCCCAGCGCGGGAGCCATCGAAGTGGGTCTCGCGTAGCCGTTCGATCTCGACCTTTCCAATGAACTTGCTGACCCACTCGCTAGCGGCCGGCTCTTTTGTCTTCAACCAAACGCTGGTTGCCGGTTGAGACAGCATGACCTCCGCCATGTGGCCGTACAGGACTTCCAGTTGGGCCTTACCCTGGAAACCCAGAATCACAGGGTTGTTGCTCTTTCGATTTTCTGTAATGGCGGTGTGGAGCTGGGGGAGCTTTTGCAAACTCGCCAACTCGTCGATCACGAACCATGCCCGCTTCTGGCCCTCCTTCGGCTCGTTTAGCAGACGCAAGACGAGCAGGTCGATCCATAGACTTTGAAGCGGCCGAAGTGCCTCACGTTCTGCCGGGAGTGAAGTAATGAAGATCCAGCCCTGCCGCGTCTCGGCCCACTCTGTGGCTGACCACTCGCCATTCCCGTCGCCCTTGTTCGGCAAGAGGCGGAGGCTGTCGGCGACGAGTCCCAGCGAGCCGAGAACTCCAGCACGCTGTTGGTGCGCCCTCGGGTCAATTAGGTGAGCATGCTCTGTTCCTTTCAGCCTCCGGTCGATCTCCTGCGGGTCCGACATCCACTTCACCAACTCCTCTGGCGTGGGGCCATAGGCCATCAGGAAAGCGAAGATCTTCTGCGGGGACTCGATGAAAAACTCACCTTTCCTGTCCTGCGGCGGCTGGAAGAGGGACACCGCCAGAGCTTTCGCCTCGGAGCGTCGGCGGAGTTCTTCAGAGGGCCCCCAGTAGGGACAGCGCTTATCGAGCGGATTCAGGATTACGTCGCCGTTCTTCGGGTCGTAAAAGCGTCTGACGAACTCCCGTGCCGGGTCGTAGACGATCGCTGAATCGCCACGATGTTTTATCTGCCGAAGGATCTGGAGCATGATCATGGTCTTGCCCGCTCCGGTATCTCCGATGATCTGCATGTGCTGGGCCTCCGCCCGCTGCGGTATGCGGATCATTGTCTTCATTTCGTTGGTCTTAATGCCTATGCCATCCCCTGCGACCCTGTCGTTGAACTCTCTCGGAGCCATCATCTCGGGGCCTTTCAGTCGTCGTCCATATCTCAGCGCCTTGCGTCGTCGAACGTCCTTGGCCATGGAAAACGGGAGCTGGATGACCAGTGATAGCAGACCGAAAAGCAGCGGGAGTTTGTAGAGATCGAAAGGGCCATCGCTACCGTAAACTGCACTCCTGAGGTAGGCACTCAAGGACGAGTCGATATAGCTCTGCGCCGGTCCCAGGTAAAGGATCGTATAGCCGCGCTGGAAGGCAGCCTGCGAGAGCGCGAGCGGGATGGGCTTGCCGCCCGGTTGCGGCGTCGTGCCGTCCGTCACGTCGGCATTCGTCGCCAGACGCGGTTGAATTCCGCGAGCGCCCACCATGAGCATCCGGTAGTTGTCTCGGCGGCTCGTTCCGATTGCTCCTGCAACACTCGATCGGATGTAGGTGGGCGTGTAGAACCTCTGTAGGAGGCTGTTGCCGAAGGTGAACCGACAGTAAAGAAAAAGTCCGGTAAGAATGAGCGCCATGAATACTGCCCCGTAGGTATAAATCGGGCTGTGCGGCGGCCAGATGACGGATTCCTTGCGTCCCCACTTTGTCATTGCCATCGCTATCTCCTTCCTGCGGAAACGGCCAGCTTTCCAGCGAGGGCGTGCTTAGCCTCGCTGATTTCGTCGAGCAGTTTATCGAACGCCTCCGGCGTGATTCTCTCGCCTACCGCCAGAGGCCGTAACACGTTTACCAGTAGCAAGCGAACCCCAAGAATCTCGGCGAGGAATGGATCGCTGGCTGAGCCTTCGCGCATTTCTTTGAGGATCACATCGCGTATCCATTCCCCGCGCGCAAGTCCCTGCGCCCTGGCAAATTCAGTAACTCTCCCCAGCTCCTCTTTTGTTAGCTTCGCAGTCACGGGGAAGACGCGAGTTAGGGCGCGGTCGCTGTCAGAACTTGCGTGTGTCGCAGCTTTCAGAATTGCCATGTTCCCTCGGATTTAACAGGTGCACTCAAGTGCACCGGAAATCGTTATGTCCTTGAAACCTCTGTAAGTGCACCGCGGTGCACTTGCACGACCCTCGAAGGGGTGGAGTGTCAAAATTCTTCCGGTGCAAAGCACCGTTTTTGCACCAACACGAAATTGAATGGACGATCATGCTTTCATTGCGCGCACAGAAGCCGTGGACTCGACCCCGGCTGCAAGCTTCTTTGTCGGCTGCTCCGTCGCACCATTGCTCGGGCCTTTTCGCACACGCAAAGCGGGGGCAACCTGCTTGGCGTGTGCCGTCTTCAGGAAGTCCTGGAAGTCGCGGTCCTTTGAGAAGACATAGTTGAGCGCCTTGTCCACAACATCATCCGCGGATGCGTGGATGAAGGCGGCATACTGATCGACCTGCGTGGCGGTGACCTCATCGAGTCGGACAGAAGCACAGATGTGGCGGCTCTGGTTGATCTCAAGCAGTGGCATGGGGGTTCTCCTTTATAGGTAGTGGAATCAAGCAATCGTTATGTGCAGAATCGGTTAGCAAGTCAGCAGCAATAGGCGCCGTACTCCGTGCCGATGCTGTGGCATGTTGTACCTCGAATACTGGGTCGATTAGGAAGCGTTTCACGTCGCGGTCATAGCCGCGAAGCGCAAGCACCTCGCGGACAACGCGGCGGCCTGGCTGACGTTCAACATGGACGACAAAATCGACAGCTTCCGCGATCTCGGCTTCGGTATCGACGAACGTGCTTTGCGCGTGACTGCGCATCACGAGATTGGCGAAACGGTGAAGGGCCTTCTCCGCCGAGTTGGCGTGGATCGTAGCCATTGAACCCGCATGGCCCGTGTTGAAGGAATCGAGCAGCGTTCGTGCCTCGATGCCGCGCACTTCCCCGAGAATGATGCGGTCCGGTCGCCAGCGGAGAGCGGACTTGAGAAGGTCGTCGAAAGTTATCTTGGCCTTGAACGTATCCGTCTGGCATTCCGTCGGCAGAATGTTCGGCTTCTGGATCTGAAGTTCGGAGGTGTCCTCGATGACAACGAGGCGATCCTGTTCGGGAATAAAGTCGGCCAGTATCCGCAATAGCGTGGTCTTGCCGGTACCGGTTCCGCCACTGATAAGGAGCGTCTTACCGCTGCGAATCTGCTCGGCCAAGAAGTCCGCAAGCGCCCGCGTCAGCGTGCCGCGAGCGATCAGATCATCAACTGTGTAATGGCGGCTGGTGAATTTCCTGATGATGAGCGCTGGTGTACAGCGCACGACCGGTGGGATGACTGCCGCCAACCGACTCCCGTCCGGGAGTTGTGCGTGCAGAAGTGGGTTGTCCTCGTCGAGCTTCTTACCGAGTTGATTGGCAATAACTTCGAGGCCTGTTTGTAGCTTGCCGGCGTCGAACGAAATGTTCCGCTCTTGGAACATAATTCCGTCGCGTTCGTACCACCATGAGGCGTCGGGATTGCCCATGATTTCGCTGACGCTTTCGTCCAGCAATAGCGGCTCAATCGGCCTGAGAAATGGCAGGATCAGTTCGAAGCTCATAGTGGGAACCCCACAGCGATGGAAGCCCAGCGTTTAGCCGGGCTTCCGAGAGTGAAAAGCAAGGGCTTATGCAGCCGTTTCCTCCTGGGGCACTTCATCGTGATCCTGATCTTCCGGGGTGGCCTTTTCGGCGCGGTCCAGCTTCAGGATCGAAGCGACCCGAATTTCCCAGACGCGCTGCTTCGCGTCCGTCTTCTTGCTCTCGTACTCCCGGCTGCGCAGCTCGCCTTCCACCTGGATATGTGCGCCCTTGGTGAGCGTCTTGGCGAACTCTGAGAGCTTGCCGAAGACCACGCAACGGTGCCATTCGGTGTGCGAGATGTACTTGTCGTCCTTCTTGTAGGAGGACTTGGTTGCCAGCGAGAGTGTCGTGAAGCTGCCGTTGTTGGCGGTGCGAACTTCTGGGTTGCTGCCGAGAAAGCCGATGAGCGTTACTTTGTTCTGGTACATGAGAGTGTCTCCGTTTGTTGAATTCGCCCGTTGTTGCTCGGGTCACACTGGGCGGAGCTTAGCGAGTGGGCCCGGCTCCCAAGTGCCGAAGGTCTGCTTTCTGGGAGGGGCCCGAAAGAAGTTTGAGAGGCGTACTTTGCCTTGGTTCTCAAACTTGTTTTGGGAGGAACCGAGACCCCAAAGGGGCGCGTAATGCGAAGCAGAAGACCGAGTGCCGCCGGGCGCCGGAAAGGCCCCGAAGCTGTGACCGAGCAAAAGACGGGATACATAACGGCAGACAGGCTCCAGAGCAAAGTTCTCATCTGCGTATTGGGTGCGGAAGGTCGCCACAATCGGAGCTCGATTCGAGCGGGCATGTCCACCACAAGAAGGACGCAATTCGCCACCGTAGTTGCGCGTCGAAAGGCTCTTGTTCGCCTGCTCCACCAGGCACGGGACAGGTGGGGGAAGCCAGCCGGATTAGCAGCATGAAAGGACATGAATAAGCCTCTCGGCAGGTCGATGAATCCCTAGCTGAATGCCTGGTCGGCCCGGAAGCGCACGATGGTCAGACCAAGGGGGTTCACGGCAAGCTCATTGTTCCTCACATTCTCGCGAAAGACATAGGTGACGCTGGCTGTCCATCGCTCCCGCTTGAGTTCGGAATGATCCGCGGGGTTGGTGTACACCTTTTCGAATTCAATGCGCGCCGAATACGGCGACTGTCGCAGGTCGTCAAGGATGACGTTCTTGATTTCTACATCGATATACGGCAAGCTGCTGTCTTTGACGTAATTTTGAATGCTGTTGTCCTTGCGTTCCTGGTCGATTACGGCGCGTTGCACGTCGCTATTGAGGAAGTAAAGCGACTGCGTTTGATCCCGTTCGATCGTGAAGCGATTGCGGCTGAAATACAGTTCCGCCCAGCGGGTGAGGTAATACTTGTTCTCCGCTTCCTGCGGGCGATACTGAAAGTTCCGATAGTCGATCGCTTCCGCGTGGCCCACGTCGTTAATGCGGACGATCATTGGGTGCATGTTGGCGAGCGCTTGCTGACTCTTGAATGTGAGCGCCGCCAGCGCGACACAAACAGCTGCGAGCACAAGAATCGTCACTTTAAGGTAGGTGTTCATCACCAACGGGTCACCGTATTGCTCCAGGTAACGCTCTGCGGCACGGGTGATTTCCGGGGTCGCTTTGGTTTCCATATCCGTTGTTTCTGCGCTCATCTGTGACCTCGTTTCTCTTGCCGTTTACATCGCGGCCCGTATCGCCATCATTGCCATGCCCAAGCCTCCACCGTGCCCGCCAGTACCGCCAGTGAATAAGCTGTGCGTCATGGTCGGAATCTTGAAGAGAATGTAGATGTTGACCAGTACAAGAAGGATCAGAAGGGGCAGCGTCTGAACCATGGTTGAAGGATCTGACATGCTCTGGCCAAGTTGGATGTAGTAGTTGGTCAGAACATGAGATAGAACATTCAGAGTGGCTGCGGCGACGACTTTGTAAAAGCTGAATCCGAGATACGCCTTAAGCCAACTCCAAAACAGCCAATCTAGCTTGTCGAAGACAAGAAACGGGATAAAGATCGGCCCGAGTAATCCGATGATCGTTGCCGCAATCGCGCCATAGGCCAGAATTGCGGAAATGATTCCAGCCAGTAGGGCTAACAGGAACTGCACGACAAAATACACAATCGCGTAGTACGGAGACATCAGACTATTCAGCAAGGATGGTCCCGTCTTTGAGGATGCCGTGTGGATCTCGTTCAGCATGGTGGCGGAACCATCCGCCCCAATGAGGTTCACAAGATTGATTGTGCCTCCGTCAATGAAGCCCTTGATGGAGAACCCAAGTCCGGGGATGGAGGTGTCGTAATAGTTCACCATCGCGTAGGCAAAGGTGAGCAGCATGAAGAGGTTGAGGAACCTCCCCATGCTGAACCCTGGCCCACCGTGCGCCGACGCCAGCGCCTCCTGCACGCCGAACCAAACCAACATGATGGTTGCGAGTGCTATGACGATGTGAATTCCCATCGCGGTAATGGAGGGGGCTGCTGTGGCTGCAAGCGATCGGCACGCCTGAGCGATAAAGTCAAAAAGACCTGTACCCATGTTCTACGCCCTCCTGTCTTCTCTTACTTGCGTCTGGTCAGTACGCTTGCGTGAGGAGATTCGCTGCACCGCCGCTGGTTGTCGTTACGTTGGCGTTGTAGTAGCTCTCGTACCCTGCCGAGTCACGGAATGCCGATTTCATCGCGTCCTGCTGCTGCTTTTGGGCAACAATCTGCTGCAGGGCAAGATTGGCATTGATCTGGTTTGCGTCCTGCAAAGTGCGCAGTTGCAAAAGTAGGGCTTGGTTAATGCGTTGCAGTTCGGCCATGATGGTTTGTTGCGACGGGTCCTGGGTTTGAGTCGCGGCCTCCAGATTCGCGATGTCGGTTTGCCTTGCGGTCTGGTTGGCGCGGATAGTACCGAGCGCTTGTAGGTTATTGGTCATCACTGAGTCGCTGATGTCAACAGTGGCGCCCTGCGCGGCGATCTGCAACTGACCGGCCATACTCGCGGTGCCGTAGCCGGGAATTATGTTGTTGGTGTTGGGAACGCTTACTTGCTGGTACGCAAATGTGGCCCCCTTCCCCGTATTTGCCGAATTGAGCCACCCCATCGAATTGCCATAGGTGTTGGAGATCTGTTGCAGCAGCAGCAAGTCAGAAGTCGGGGACAGAAATCGCGCATAGAGCATTCGGGGAGCGAGAATCATCTGATGCGCGAGCTCGTATTGTTGTTTTGCGACGTTGTAGGCTTGTAGCGCCGTAGTGGCGATCTTCACGGTATTCGTGAAAATCTGTTGGCCTTGCTCAATCTGCTGGAATTGGTTGGAGATGGATTGTTCTTCGTGTTCGATTTGCACAATGGCATGGCCCGACTGCGTCGGGTCGAACACGATGCCAGAACCGAATTGTGCATTGGCGAACGGCTGCAACGCCGCCGCAAACCCAACGGCGAGCACGGTAAGGGTTAGTTTCTTCATTGTCTCGTCCCTTCGTCGCCGTTGGTTTCGTGATGCTTTACAGCGGTACGGCTCTACTGCTGCGCGGCAAGAATGTCTCTCTGTAGCTGTGCAAGATGGTCAGCCTTTGGCTTGCACCTTGCGTCGCGTTCTTTCTTCTTGGCTTCCAGGTCCGCCATCTGTTCCTTGGTCAGAGTCTGTCCCGTCAGAAGTCTTGTGGCCCCGGTGTTGTCTTCCTCCAGGCAGTCCTTGGCATAGGCCGGGTATTCGGCGTTGTATTGATCCTGCAACTGCTTCACTTTTGCCGCTTTGCTCTGACAGCCGGCAAGGGTGAGAGTCCACAGAACTAAGAGGGAGAGGGCAACGATTCGCATGGAAAGCCTCCTCAAAACGTCTGTGGAATAGTGTGGTTCGAGTACGCAGGAAGAAGCAAGTCCTGCGTGAAATACACTTTCACGCGGTGACCCTCTCGGATCGTGATGGTGGGCGGTATCTGCATGAAGCGATCAAGAATCGTGGTGGCAGACTGCGAAACACTGCCCGCAGCCCCGTTCGTGAATGCCTGGGAACCGCTCGTCGTAATGGTGCCGCCACCCTGAGTGATCTCGCTGGCTCCTGCAATCACACCCAGAGCGATCGAGGTGCCGAAGATTTGGAGGTAATGGTTGTTGACCTTATCTTTCAATCCTTCCTGTCCGATCTGATCGAGACCCTGGAACTGGTCGAGATCGACGGAGTAACCATCCGGCATAATAAGGCGGTGAAAAACCACGGCCATCCGGCGCTGTTGGCCGAAGCCTGCCGCTCCGATCTTCTTTGCTTCGCCCAAAACAACCGTTCCCTCGGGAATGATTACGTGTTGATGATCGTGGGAATACAACGGATTTGAGACAAGGACTTTGACCGGCCCTACGGCATCGCCGTCCAGACGATTCATGAGAACCGTGTCGAGAACCGAACCCTCGTTGACGAGATACGGCTGCCCGACAGCGGAATCGATATTGGCCTCCAGTGGACGTTTATAGCCTCCAGGCGTGTCCTCCTGTTTTCCTTCGGCTGGTGGGGAGACGAGACTGCCGTTTGTCTGCCGTTCGGAAGGGCCATATTGGGCGGGCATCGTCTGGCCTTGCTGTTGTTGCTGCGGCGGATCGGCAGATCGGGAGTACACAAGATTGGAAGCGAAACGGGAGTTGTCAGCCCGCTCGCGTTCTTTCGCAGCGATCAATTGTGCCTGCTGTTGCACCGGCGTGAGTTGCATCTGCATGTTGCCCTGCTGCGCTTGCGGGCAGGGCTGGCCCGGAATACAGGGCGCGGGAACGCCGGTCGGCCCATAGGCCGCGGCTGCAGCCCGCTGCTGGGGAGTCGCAGACGCGAGCGCTGAATCTCCCATCGCAGCAGCGGCCATTGTTGCCTGCTCTTTCTGACGTTCGGCCTGAAGCTGGTTCTTCCACTCCTGCACGTTGTTATCGGTGTTGTCCTGCAAGGTGGGCTGCGGAGGCTGCCCTTTGGCGGCGGCCTGCTGTGCAGGCGTCTTTTTTCCGGAGGAGCTGAAGAGTGCCGCCACAATCACCAGCGATGCGGCCCCCAGATAAACGAACGTCTTCAGGTTCTTCTGCAAGACACCCTTTGGCAGTTCCAGGTTGCGGCGCAACGTTGGGTCGGCTTGCGGCTCTGTGTGGGGAGTGAAGACGTTCTCGGTCATGACGGTGATCCCTTGCGCGTGAATTCCATCTTCTTTTTGCCAAGCTCTACATATCCGCTGTCCATGATCTTCGGAATGATGTACGTCCCTTCCCGGAGGTCGTAGGTGACGAGGTTGGGTTTGCCGTCTTTCATCTCATAGACACTGAACTTCTCAGGCGCATTCGTCTTGATGTAGGTGAACCTGTCGTCGTGATAGATCGACTGAATGTCGAAGGGGGCTTCGTTTGCCTTGTAGGCATAGTCGAACTTGAGCCGTGTTGGATAGGCGCTTTTGTATTCATCCACCGCCTGTTCAACGTGCGACTGCATAGCGGCAAGCTGCTGCCTCGATTGTTCGAGTTGGGCGGCGGGCACGAACTGCGGAGGGCCGCTCGCGGCCACGATCGCAGAACGGTCGGCAGGCTCGACGATCACCTTTAGGTCGGGGCTGGTGGGAGTCGCAGAGATGTCCTGAAGGGTGAAACTGTAGATGTTTCCCTTGTCCGTGATGAGATTCAAGTTGGAGCTGATGCCCTGTTTCGCCGGATGCACAAAGCAAAAGTTGCCAACCACATCCACGATCCAGAACTCCTTGTCACCCGTGGCGGCTTCCATGATTTTCTCGGTCGTGGGTAGTTCGATCAGAGTCGTATATTTCAGCTTGGCGCGGATCGGAATGATGTCCTGCGAGTGATACTGCACAGTGCGCGCAGAGTCTTGGGCGAAAGCACCGATCGAAGAAAAAACCAAAGCGCAATTGACGACGAATTTCAGATGCCGCATGTAGCTCTCCTTAGCGGTTGTTGTTCGAAGTTGATACGGCCAGCGCACGCGGCTGGAACGGCCACTCTTCCGCGAGATGGCGAAGGCCATCCGCAAAACCGTGGCGGTCGAAATACTCTTGCTTCTTGAGGTTGTCACGGGCGTTGTTGGTCGCCATCCAGTGCGAGACCGAATCGACGTTCAAATGCACTTTCTTTGAGGTCTGGGCTTTGCGAATGAGCATTTGGCCTGGCGGAACAAGGCCGTCGATAAGGTCCAGTTCGGTGTCGTTCAGATGAAATGCCTCCCGGTAAACGTCACGGTTCATATCCGGGTTGGCGAGAAAGATCTTCGTGGGGCAACTCTCGGCCACTATCGCCAGCATCCCCGATTCCTCAAGTTCTTTGATGGATTGCGTCGCCAGAATCATCGCCGCTTTGTGCTTGCGCCAGGTCTTCTGCGCCTGCACTACATAATTGCGGATCGTCTCGTTCTTGATGAAGAGCCACGCTTCGTCGAGCAGGAAGAACTTGGGTGAGCCGAGCTTCTTGGGGTCAGTGATCTCATTCGATGCCCGGTGCAAAACATAAAACAGCAGTGGTTCCAAGACTTCCGGCGCATCGTTCCAGCCGTGGAAATTGAACGTCTGAAAGCTTTTGAACGAAAGCGTGTCCTCAGCGTTGTCAAACAGAAATCCGTACTGTCCACCGCGGGTCCAGCGGTGGAGGCGTTCTTTCAACTCGCCGATGATGTTGCCAAAGTTCGAGATGGTGCGCTGGTTCGGCTCCAGTACGTAAATCCGTTCAATCG
>CAWEKM010000008.1:0-44097 GCA_963809605.1 uncultured Acidobacteriaceae bacterium
CTCTCCGCGATTCTCATTCGTGGCTGCGTCATTCCCGGCACTCCGCGCCACAGAACTATTCGCGTCTCTGCCAGCCGCAGCGGCACTCGGCCTGCCGACTCCGGCAGTCGACGCGCTTCGTGACTCCGCAGACCGCGACTCCGCAGACCGGGACTCCGCAAAACCAGGACCGGTCGTACGCGCGCCGGCCGCCACTGGCGAAAAGTGGCTTCGCTGCATGGATTGCTGCAGGCGCGCCGTTTGCTGCTGGAACGATTCCGCATGCGACGTGCTCTGCGTGCCGAAGAAATGCTGGGACCCGCTGCTATGAATTGTCGAAGCAGCCGCTGCCCGTCCGCTCGCCGACAAACTGGCGTGCGTAGGCACGACTGGCAGGTTGCCGGTCATCATGCGGGCTCCGCTCAACTGCGCGCGAGTGGCCGCGACGGCCGTCGCGCGGCCTGCTCCAAACTTCCCCGCAGCCACGGTTGAGAGCGCGCCTCCGATGTGCGGATCATTGATGTGCGCCACGTTCGAGAACTGTGTGCCTGCGTGCAGCGGCGCGATTCCGCCGAAGCGGTTCAGCGTGCCAAAGCGGTTAACGCCGACCACGCCGAAGCGGCCAGCGTATCCGCCCCACCATGGGTAGAAGCGGTCACAGGGTCCGAGAGGCAACCAGCCGAAGCTGCCCCATCCGCCCCACCCAAATCCAAAACCCAAACCCCAACCACCTCCGAATCCAAAAAACGACACATACGCTGGCGACCAGAAGGGACGATAGAAACCCGGGCCCCACACCGGTCCCGGCCACCACGCCCACGCCCCGCCGTACCACATCCAGCGCCCGTAGTGATACGGCGCCCAGCCCCACGGCTCAAAACCAACCCACGTCCAACCGTAGTACGGCTCCCAAGTCCAGTCTCCATTTTGATAGGGAGCCCAACCATCGGGCTCATTCGGCACCCAGACCTGACCGTAGTCTGGCGCGTTTTCCCAGGTTCCGTTCGAGTCCAGGTCCTCCGATCCAACGTAATACTTGTTGGTGTTGCGCCAGGACGCGGCTTCGTGAATCATGTGGTCGCGCTCGCTGTTCCAGCGGTCCCAGTCGTCTCGTTCCGGAGCCGGAGTGATCTTGTACTTCGCGTCGGCGCCGGAACCGCGGACCGTCGCCATGTCACCCTGCTTAATGTCGGCAATGCCCTGCGGCGTTGAGATCTGCGCTTGACCTTTGCGCACAATGATGATCGAGTCGCCATCGGGACGCACTTCAATGCGGAACACGCCATCGACATGCGCCGGGTGAACTGCAACGTTAGGCGTGTCGATCTCGGGCTCGGCCTCGCTTTCACCGAACACGGAATAGTTGGCTAGGCCCTGCCCGACTTGAATCTGTATGTATTTATTTGTGAAGTTCGCGATATTGGCTTGCGCGTTCGATGCCAGGCGAAGAATGTTCGCGTAGTCGAGCTGGACTTCCGCGCGGCCGCCCACCCCCGTGGAAACCTTATCGCCGTTGACTACGGGCTGATTCAACACGGCTGCTGACCATGTGCCGGAATCTCCGCGCTGCGTGGAAACGTCGCCGTGAATCATGCTGACGCGGCCGACACCCTGGTCAGTTCTTGCTGGGCCCTCGCCCGATGGTCCACCGGGCTGAGCTTCCGCGCCGAGTTGAGGAGGCTGCCCAGGTTGTGGAGGCTGACTCTGCGGAGGCGGACCGGGCGGAGGCGGTTGCGGGGCTTGAGGTTGTCCCATTTCCATGGGCGCGCTTGGCTGCTCTGAGGGGCCAGTGCTTTCTTCAGTGGTTTGGGCCTGAATGCTGAGCGACAAGGCGCTGACCAGCACCAGAGAGAAGATTGCCGAACTTGCTATCAGACGGTTTTTCATGAGCTGCCTCTTCCCCAACCCGGCCCACATATAGTTCAACCCTGAATCCGAATGTTTGACGCGTTTTGAGGAAGATGCAACTGCTGTGCCACAACCGGGATGGGAGCGGGTCGCGTAACTTATTTGTTTTCAGATGGGAAGACGAGACTCTCGGGGACAAATGAAGAGGGAAACCTGAAGTCGGTGGCCGCGATGAGCCAAAGTGGTGGTTTTCGGCCAGCCCGGAGTTATCTGGATTGCGCCCCGTGCCAAATCGTCAGAATGGTTACGCGCTTCCCCCGCACGCGGTAGAAAATCAGATACGGAGGGCCGCCCACCACCAACTCTCTCACTTCTGGTTCGCTTCCGGCACGGCCAAGGTAGGGATGCTCTCTCAGCGCTTCCACCAACGAAACGATCCGCGTCGCGAGTCTAGCCGCGGCCTCAGGCTTGTCCCGGGCCACGTAGGTTCTTATCTCCCGCAGTCCCGCCAGCGCACGCGGAGACCAGACAATCTCTAACGGCACAGCGCCTCGTCGTCGTGCTGCCTGCCGCACGCGCACCTGGGTGGTGGCAGTTCGCGATCGGTCCCCCACGAAAGCAGCCAGGCCTTCATGTCTTCGTGCCTGACATAGTGCCCAGACTTCACCTGGCGATCTGCGCGGCGGATTTCTGCGAGCATTCTTTCCTGGTCCGCCACGTAGGATTCGACCGCATCGGAGATAAGAAAGTTCGAGCTCCGCCCCGTTACCTCGGCTAGCTTGGCTAGCCGCTTCTTAATTTCCGGTTTGAGCCGGATGCTAAGGGTTGCACTATTTGTGTTCGCCATGAACACATTCTATCACGCAGACTCGAATCCATATTTCCATCTTCAGGACTTTCTGCGCAGCAATAATCCTTTCGGGTTCCGACGAGCTACGCTTCCTTCTCCTCATCCGCAATTCCAATCTTCGATAGCCGGTAGCGCAGCGCATTCCGCGACAGCCCCAGCAACCGTGCCGCCTGACTTTTGTTTCCGTTCGCGCGCCGCAGGGCTTCGCGAATCATTTCGTCCTCCCAGTGTTCGAGAGTCATACCTTCGGGGAGAAACCCGCTCGCGCCGTTCGCCGCTTTCGATGGAAGCACATCGAGATGAATATCGTCCGGTTCAATCACTGTGCCTTTGGCCAGCGCGCAGGCCCGCTCGATGATGTTCTGCAACTCGCGAACATTTCCCGGCCAGTGATAGTTCACCAGAATCTGCATTGCCTCCGGCGAAATACTCTTCACCTGCTTGCCGGAATCTCCAGCAAAGCGCGAGATGAAAAGATTGACGAGGTCGGGAATGTCTTCTTTGCGCTGGCGCAGCGGCGCGATGTCGATGGGAACGACGTTCAAACGATAATAAAGATCTTCGCGGAATGTTCCCTGCTCGAGAGCTTCGCGCAGATCGCGGTTCGTGGCGGCGATCAATCGGACGTCCACCTTCACGGTACGCGTCCCGCCCAGCCTTTCAAATTCGCGGTCCTGCAGCACGCGCAACAGCTTCACTTGGATCGCGGGTGGCACATCGCCGATTTCATCGAGGAACAGTGTTCCTTTATCCGCCAATTCAAATTTCCCGGGCTTGCTGGCGTTTGCGCCCGTGAAGGCTCCCTTCTCATAGCCAAACAGTTCGCTCTCCAGCAGGTTTTCTGGAATCGCGGTGCTGTTGATCTTGATGAAAGGCCCCGAAGCCCGGCGCGACTTGTCGTGAATCGCGCGCGCGATTAAGTCTTTGCCTACGCCGCTTTCTCCGCCGAGCAACACCGTCGAATTCGTGGGCGCCACGCGCTCGACCGTAGCCAACACCTCCTGCATCTTCACGCTGCGCGCCACTACGTTGGGATGGGCGTAGCGCTTGCCGAGTGCCTCGCGCAGCGAGCGGTTCTCCTCCCGCAGGTCGCGGACGTCGAGTTCCTTACGGATCACCATGCGCATTTCGCTCAGCGAGAATGGCTTCAGCACATAGTCGCTGGCTCCGGCCTTCATGGCTTCGACCGCAGTCTCGACCGTGCCGAATGCCGTCATCACTACCACCGGCAATGCCGCGTTCTGGCGCTTGATGGCTTGCAGGAATTCCAAGCCATTCATTCCCGGCAGCTTGAGATCGGTCACGACAAGATCAACTGTGTTCTCGCGCAGAAGTTTCAGCCCGCTCTCGGCGTCTCCGGCGGAGAGCGTGGTAAAACCGTCCTCTCCAAGATTCAACTCGAGCAGACGGCGCATCTTGGCTTCGTCTTCGACAATCAAAACTGTTGGCATACGCTCTAATTGCTCGCCGCTTCCTCGACCTCAGCCTAAACGCTACGTAGTGAAATGCAACTCACTAAGATGCTCGCGCGGTAGCATCCTCTTCACTCGTGGGGAAAAAGACGACGAAGCTTGCTCCCTGCAAGCCAGTCGCTTCCCTCTCACCGTCGACGCGAATCGTGCCGTGGTGCCCATCCACAATCCTGGAAACAATCGACAAACCCAGTCCGACGCCCGTTTTCTTCGTGGTGACAAACGGATTGAAAATTTGTTCGCGCAGCTCTGTCGGAACTCCGGGCCCGGTGTCTTCGATCCGCACTTCCACTCCGTCCCGACCCGCGCTGCTTGCCCTCGCTGCGGTGACTCGCAACGTGCCTCCGCTGCTGCCCATCGCATCATAAGCATTTTGAATCAGATTCACGAACGCCTGCTCGCTAAGGCTCTCATCCAAGGGCACCAGCGGCAAGTTGGGTTCGTACTGCCGCTCGACGTGGACTGGCTGGCCTTCGTTTTTGTTTTTCCGTGCCAATGATAAAGATACCGAATTCAGGGCGCGATCAAGCACCGCAGTAATTTCCTGTGGAATTAGCTCGGCATGCAGCGGGCGGGCAAAATCGAGGAACCGCGTCACCAGCGCGCTCAAACGGTTTGTCTCGCTCGATATGTAACCTGCCAATTCGCTGGCCAGGGGATTCGATTCGCCCAGCTTCTGGTGAAGCATCTCCGCCGATCCTTTGATCACTCCCAGCGGGTTGCGAATTTCATGCGCCAGTCCGGCAGACATCTGCCCCAGGGCCGCCAGCCGCTCGGAACGCCGCGCCTCCTCCTGAGCCTGCTCGAGCTTGCGGTTGGTTTCGGCCAGAGTCTCAGCCAGTTCCTGATAGCGCTTGATTTGCCGGCGGTTCTCCACCACGAACCGATTCACGACCATGGCTGCAAGGAAAAAGAAGAGAATCCGGATGGCCAGGATGCCGTATCCTTCCCTTGTCACTTCATAATCCTGCAATGCAGGATAAAGATACGAACAGTATGCGGCAGAGGCTAGCGCGGTCCATAACAGCGTCGACAGGGGACTGAAATACTCCGCAGCCGTCACCGCCGGGAGAAAATAAATCGGCCAATAGGTGCTGTTGATTCCAATCTCGCCCGTGTGGTCGATGAGCAAAGTCGCCAGCGCGATTTTGAATAGAACGATATAAGCCGCGCCGCGCCGCGGAGCCCGCGCCAGCAACCAGCCTTCGCTGAGCTGCACGATTCCAATCGCCAACAGAGTGAGCTGTTTGTGGATCTCCCGGATCGGCGGCAGCACTGCCAAACCTGCGAGAAAGAGCAGCCAGAGAACATCCATCCAGTTGATTACGGGACGCTTCTGTTCGGCGTTAGTAGGCTGGCTCATGACAAGACCCGGAAAAACAAATGCGCCGGGAGCGGGCTGGTTGCTCAGCTTTCCGGCGCTATCGCCATCTCGTTAGCGTCACTTCGAACCGCTGGCACCGCGCCGCATGCGAATCTATCAGACCGCAGGCGGCCAGTTCGCGTCAATGTCCTTTCTTCGGCGGAGGCGCGCTCTCTTGCTTTGAGGCTGGCGGATGCGGAGTCTGCTGCCGTTGCGTCGAAGTCGGCGCAGGTTTTGGCTGCTGTTCGCTTGTCGCTCGAACTGGTGCAACCGACTGCGGCGAGGGATGCGACCACTGCTGTGTTGGTCGCGGCGCGCCTTGGTGAGCCGGGCGCGATGCATGCGATTGCTCGCTCTGATTCCCGGGACTCCGCTGGCTCGTCTGCGGCTCTGGCTCCGCGGTGCCTTGTTCCTCCCACACGCGAGGCTGGGTTTTTGCCGGGCTGCCTTCCGCCTCGGTCGGTGCAACCGTATGAAAGCCAGTTCGTGTCTGTGATTGCATTGGGCGCGTCGCCTGCACGGGCTTCCCTGGCGGTTGCTGCCGCACCAGCGACTGTGCAGTCGAGTTCTGGCCGGACGATGCTGATCCGGTCGATGCTCCGGTCGTCCCTGATCCAGTCGTCCCTGACCCAGTCGTCCCTGGTCCAATCGTCCGCGGCATTGGAGCCGGCGTACGCAGCGCCACTACCGGGCGATTCATCACAGTCGCTGGCGGCTTGTTCGCCACCGGCCTTGCCGCACCAAACACGCTGGTCCGAGTTGGCTCAACTGCAAGCGCGTTCGAGACGGGAGCGGCTGCAAGCTCTTTCGACGGAACCAGCATCATATTTCGTGCCGCGGACCGGCCATTTACGAACGTATCTTGTGAAACCACTGTTACGCCCCCACGCACATTCCGGTTCGCATAAGTGACGTTACTGAAGTCCCGGTTCACGACCACTGCGCTGTAGACGTTGGTGACTCTGGTGACATTCACTGCCGTGTTGGTGACGTTCACGCTGTTTACGTATGCACGGCTCACGTGATAACCCGGAATAAATACTTCTCCCGGAGCAAGCGGGAACCACGCCACTCCCACGCCGGCCGAGAAATGAAATCCCGGACCACCGCCGGCCCAACTCACCAGCGCAGGCGCGTAGACCGGGCGCACCATGCTCGGTCCCGGAACCCACACCCAGCCGGTGGCGGCGAAAGCCCAACGCCCATAGTGGAAGGGGGCAAATCCCCAGGGCTCATTCTCTACCCAGGTCCAGCCCCAGGGCGCGACCCAAGTCCAATTTCCGTAGCGGTAGGGCGCCCAGCCCGGCACCAGGGCGGTAGGCCGCCAGACCATGCCGTAGTCGGCAACATAGGACCAGTCGCCATACTGGTCGAGATCTTCGTATCCGGTCATGTCGCGCGAAACATAGTTTGCCGCATCGGAGCGATCTTCATTCTGGTCGCGATCCTGCGCCCAGCTGTCGAGTCCATCCTGATTGGGAACGTCTCCGGCGCTGTAATCCACTTGATCGTTTTCGTTGCCGGTAAATCTCGCATACTGATTCGCCCCCATACTATAGGTGTTGCCGCCGCCGGTGACCTCGCCGCGTCCGCGCCATACAGTCACTTCTGTTTGGTTGCCATCGGGATCCACATCCATGCGGTAATCTCCGGGCTGCGTTACCACGAAGGCCACGTTCGGTGTGTCGATTTCATAGGCGTTCTCGTCGTCCACGTGCCGGACGTTTACAATCAGCGATCCTTGCACCAGCCGAATCTGCGCCACCTGGTCACTCACCTCGAGCAACGTGATTCCAGTCTTAGGACCCAGGCGGAAGGCGGTCGATTCAATGTGCAGCTCGGCGCGAGAGTTCTCATCCGCCCAAAGATTGTCGCCTGTCACCAACGGACGATTGAGCTCGGCCGTGACCCAGTCGTTCTCGCCGCCCGGCTGAAACGATACCGACCCCTCGATGTAATTCAGCCGAGCGACCCGGCTCGGAGGATCCTGCTGGTCGACACTTTGCGCGTCATTTTGCGAGTTCTGGGAAGGTTGCGCGTCAGGAGCGGCCTGCGCATCCTGCGCTCTTGATCCAAGAGGCTGCAACAGGAATGCTAGACTCACTAGCACCAGTGCCCAATCCCACGACTGCCTTGTTCTCTTCATAAGCTCCCCAATGGATTCCGAGCGCGTTTGCCACGATCGTATCCATACCTCTATGAACACGACAGATACCTTTAGTTTCCTGGCTGAGATGGTCTTTTGGGGCCGAGGTTAGCCGAGATCGGGCAGGGTGACAAGCTGGTTTCGAAAGTAACTTCAGTGGGTTACTGCCGGCTTCGGGGAGATCTCATCGAGCGTAAGATTCAATTCCAGTACGTTGACGCGTGGCTCTCCAAGAAATCCAAACTGCCGCGGCTCTGTGTGCTGGCGAACTGCTTCGCGAACTATATCCTCGCGCAGCCCACGTTCTTTGGCGATGCGCGGCACCTGAAATTCCGCCGCTTCGGGGGAGATATCGGGATCGAGGCCCGAACCCGAGGTCGTCAACAGATCCATTGGAATCTCGGCTCCAGGATTCTCAGCTTGCAATCGGTCCGCGTCCGCCTGCACCCGCGCGATAAGAGACTGATTGGTTGGCCCAAGATTCGATCCGCCGGAATTGCTGGCGTCGTAGCCGGTCCCGGCACTCGACGGACGCGAGTGGAAGTAGCCCGGTGAGGAGAACGACTGCCCGATCAATCGCGATCCCACGACCTTGCCGTTGCGGGTGACTAGCTCTCCGTTCGCCTGTTTCGGAAACAGGACCTGCGCCAATCCAGTAATTACAAAGGGGAAAAACAGGCCGAACAATATGGTCGTCACCACGGTCATGAGGACGGCAGTGATCAGGTTCTTCTTCATAATTGCCTCTACGCCAATCATCTCTAAGCCAGTCGTTTCTACGCCAACCCTGCTCGCACAATGAGCAGATCGATGAGCTTGATCCCGATAAACGGCACGATCACGCCGCCCAGCCCGTATACCAGCAGATTGCGGCGCAGCAGGATGGCCGCTCCCTGCGGAACATATTTCACACCGCGCAAGGCCAGCGGAATCAGCGCCACGATGATCAGCGCGTTGAAGATGACTGCCGACAAGATCGCCGACTGCGGCGTCGCCAGGTGCATCACGTTGAGCGCCTGCAGAACCGGGAACGTCCCGGCAAACATCGCGGGGATGATGGCGAAGTATTTGGCCACATCATTCGCAATCGAGAAGGTCGTGAGCGCGCCGCGTGTCATCAGCAACTGCTTGCCGATTTCGACGATCTCAATCAGCTTGGTGGGATTCGAATCGAGGTCGACCATGTTTCCGGCTTCCTTCGCCGCCTGCGTGCCCGTATTCATAGCGACGCCCACATCGGCCTGCGCCAGCGCCGGCGCATCATTCGTGCCGTCGCCCGTCATCGCAACCAATTTCCCCTGGCCCTGCTCGCGGCGGATCAAGTCCAGCTTATCTTTCGGCGTCGCCTGCGCCAGGAAGTCGTCCACACCCGCTTCGGTCGCAATCGCAGCTGCGGTCAGCGGATTATCCCCGGTGATCATCACCGTCTTGATTCCCATTGCGCGCAGTTGATCGAAACGCTGCCGCATACCGCCCTTCACAATGTCTTTTAGTTGAATCACTCCCAGTGCCCGGCCATTCTCGGCGACCACGAGCGGCGTTCCTCCAGAGCGGGAGATCGCTTCGACCGAGGCCCGCACTTCCGCGGGAAGCGAACTGCCCTGGTCTTCCAGATACTTGGCGACTGCATCGGTCGCGCCTTTGCGGATGGCGCGGCCATCAAGATTCACGCCGGACATGCGAGTCATTGCGCTGAAGGGAATGAACTCGGCGTCATGCGAGCTTATTTCCCGCCCGCGCAGTCCATACTTCTCCTTCGCTAACACCACAATCGAGCGTCCCTCGGGAGTTTCGTCAGCCAACGAAGAGAGTTGCGCGGAATCGGCGAGCATTGCCTCGGTCACGCCGGGCGCGGTCAAAAATTCGGTCGCCTGGCGATTGCCGAGGGTGATCGTTCCTGTCTTGTCGAGCAACAATGTGTTCACATCACCGGCGGCTTCCACCGCACGTCCTGACATCGCGAGCACGTTGTGCTGTACCAGTCGATCCATGCCAGCGATGCCGATCGCCGAAAGCAATCCGCCGATCGTGGTCGGAATCAAGCACACCAACAAAGAAACCAGCACGAACACCGTCTGCGGCGCGCCTGCGTAAATGGCGAAAGGCTGTAGCGTGACCACCGCCAGCAGAAACACGATCGTCAGCCCGGCCAGCAGAATGTTCAGCGCGATTTCGTTCGGTGTCTTCTGCCGCTCCGCGCCTTCGACCAGCGCAATCATGCGATCGAGAAAAGTCTCGCCAGGATTCGACGTAATCTTCACCTTCACCCAGTCAGAAAGCACGCGAGTTCCGCCGGTCACCGCGGAGCGGTCACCGCCGGCTTCGCGAATCACGGGCGCAGATTCTCCCGTAATCGCCGACTCATCTACCGACGCCACGCCTTCCACAATCTCGCCGTCGCCGGGAACAAACTCGCCCGCCTCCACCAGAACCATGTCTCCCGAGCGCAATTTCGACCCTGGCACAGTCTCCGTTTTTCCGTCCGGAAGCAGACGATTCGCCATGGTCTCAGCCTTCGCGCGCCGCAGCGCATCGGCCTGCGCCTTGCCGCGGCCTTCCGCCATGGCTTCGGCAAAATTGGCAAACAACACCGTGAACCAAAGCCAGAGTGTGATCTGCAGATTGAATCCGAAGCCCGGCTGTCCGCGCATTCGCTCTAGAATAAGCAGTACCGTGGTCACTACGCTGCCCACCTCCACCACGAACATCACCGGATTGCGCATCATGGTCACGGGATGCAACTTCACTATCGAATCCCACGCCGCGCGGCGCACGATCTTCATGTCCCACAAACTTCGTTTTGATTTCTTACTCGCCATATCTTTTCTTAGAAGGCCGGCCTAAAAAGTCTTGCCTGCCATCATCAGCAGGTGTTCGAGAACCGGCCCCAGACTGAGCGCCGGGAAAAATGTCAGCGCGCCCACGATCACCACTACGCCGATTAGCAGAACCGTAAACAGCGGACCAGTCACCGGGAAAGTGCCCAGCGTTGCCGGAGTTTGCTTCTTGCCCACCAGATTGCCGGAAATCGCCAGCACCGGCAGAACCATCATGAAACGCCCCAGCAACATGGCTATGCCCATCGACGTGTTGTACCAGAGCGTATTTCCGTTGATTCCGTTGAACCCGGAGCCGTTGTTGGCCACGGCGGAGGTAAAGGCGTAGAGCACCTGAGTAAACCCGTGCGGCCCGGGATTCGATATGGAAGAGGTGCCGAAGCTGTACAGAACTGAGATCGCTGTGGATACCAAGATCACCAGGGGAAAGATCAGCACCACCAGCATTGCCATCTTCACATCGTAGGCTTCGATCTTTTTCCCCAGATATTCCGGCGTGCGCCCCACCATCAATCCTGCAATGAAGACGGAGAGAATGACGAAGACCAGCATTCCATACATCCCCGCGCCCACTCCGCCGAAAATCACTTCACTCAGCATGAGGTTGATCAAAGGAACCATTCCGCCCAGCGGCGTGAATGAATCGTGCATGGAATTGACAGCGCCGCAACTCGTATCGGTCGTGACGGTGGCGAATAATACCGAGTTCGCCACACCGAATCGCACTTCTTTGCCTTCGAGATTGCCCGCCGATCGCTGGACGGATGAAGTAGTTGGCGAGCCATGGTGCGCCGCAGCCGTTACTAACGGATTTCCTCGCGCCTCCGCCCAATATGCCGTGCTCACTCCGGCCAGAAACAGCAAAGCCATCGCGGCCCATACGGCCCATCCATGCCGAGGCGAGCCTGTCATCTTTCCCAACGTGTAAGTCAACGCGGAAGGAATTGCGAGGATGCAGAACATCTCGAGAAAGTTCGTGAATGGAGTTGGATTCTCGAATGGATGTGCGCTGTTGGCGTTGAAGAAGCCGCCGCCGTTCGTCCCCAGTTCCTTGATAATTTCTTGCGATGCCGTCGGCCCCTGCGCGATCACTTGCTGGCTCACCGTCTGCATCACTGGCTTGCCGTCAGGTCCGCTCATGGGCTTGCCATCTGCGCCCAACTGCGGGGTCTGGTAGGGATCGAGAAGTTGCACGGTATCATAGGGTTTCAGGTTCTGCACCACACCCTGCGACACCAGCACCAGCGCGCCCACCAGACACAGCGGAGCCAGAATCCACAATGTGCCGCGAACCATGTCGACCCAGAAGTTGCCGATAGTCTTCTGCTCGCGTCGCGCGATGCCGCGGATGAATGCTATGGCCAAGGCCATTCCGGCAGCCGCCGAGATCCAGTTGTGGTAAGCCAGCCCCACCATCTGGGTCAGGTAGCTCATGGTGGTCTCGGGTGAATAATTCTGCCAGTTCGTGTTCGTGGTGAAGGAAGCTGCCGTGTTGAATGCCAGCGCCGGAGGCACTCCTGCCAGCTTCTGCGGATTTCCGGGCAGCCACAACTGAACTCGCTCCAGCACATAGAGCAGGATCATTGAGACGCCGCTGAACAAGAGCAGCGATAGCGCGTATTCCTTCCACTCCATCTCGTGGTTTTCGTCCACGCCTGTAAGCCGGTAGAGGATTCTTTCCACGGGCCGCATCGCGGGATCAAGCCAGGTGCGCTCGCGCCCGAACACCCGCGCCATGAACCCGCCCAGCGGCTTGGTGACCAGGAACACCACCAGCAAAAGAAAAAAGATTTGCAGCCATCCATTTGCTGTCATCAGAATTTCTCCGGCCGCAACATGGCGTATACGAGATACACCAGCAGGCCCGCGCAAATGATCAGCATGATGATCGGTTCAGAATTCATATCCTCCTCAACGCACTCGCTCGCAGAAAACTACGTAGGCGAGCGCCACGGCAAAGAATAGAATTGTTACCGCAAGAAAAATCACATCTTGCATCGTAAAATCCTTCCAGTCTGCACTAGCTTGCGTCTGAGCCTAGAACTTGACCAGTATAGCCATGTCTATGAACTGCTCGTCCCGGCGCAGGTCGGGGAACCACACACTGCTGGTGCTGCCCGGGCTGCCGCAGGCCGTTTCAGCGGCGCTGAGGGTCTCTTGCATGGACGAATTGCCGTTCATGCAGGCAAAGAATTGAGGATACCCGTTATTGGTATAAGGCACTCCCCCTGTACCCGGCGGCGTGACTCCGCCGCGACCCGACCAGTAGGGCACGCTGGCATGGCGATAGTCATACTCCCAGCGGAACGTGATGTACTGCTTGGGCATGTAGTCGAACGTGATCGACGAATCCCAGGCCTTGAATGGGTCTGACGGATTGCCAGTAAAGTACGGAGCGTTGATCGCCGCCGACTCCGCCGTCTCTCCGTTGATGGGAGGATCCAGAACCAGATAGCGTCCGGGGTTGTTGATCTGACCGCCGCCGACTGTCAATCCGTAACGGTCTTTCTCGAACCAGAAGCGGTTGTACAGCATGTAGCCAATGAAGCTCTGTTTGGGATTGATGCCTGCGGCAAAATGTTCGTCCGCGGACGTCGCTCCGACCGAGTTTCGATCTTTCGTATTACCGTGACAGCCCACGCCCTGCAGATAGACGCCCGCCGATGTAGTCGTGCTGGGGCCAAATTCGCAGCCCATGTCTCCGGTGAAGGAGAACGCCATCTTGTCGAGACGTTTTTCCGGTTGATCGTAATACTTGATCTCGATGCTGTCGTCGGTGTGGATACGGCCGCGGTTCGGGATGTACAGATCGTCATGGCCCAAGCCGTAATTGTTGGAAATGACGTTCACCCAGGGTCGCGGAGTCCACTTAATCTGCCCACCCAGACCTTTCCGCGAGTTGGCCGACCCGTACGATTGCCATCCGTTGATGAACCACGGCTCGATCTTCAAGTGAGGGTTGGGAAAAATTTGAACTCTCAACCCATTGAAGAACCAAGGAGTGTTCGAGGAAACATACGAGGGCTGATAGGCCCAGTTATCGAAGTTGTAGTAGCTGAACAGGCCAATGTAAGAAAGGAAAATGCCGGCATCGACGTTGATCCCGTTCAGCGCATTAATGTGGTAACCGCCGTAGGCCTCGGCCAGGTAGCGATAGGCGGTGTCGAGATCCCACTGGCCCTTCGCCGGACTGGGGTCATTGCGCGGCGTGGTTGCGGAGTACATGCCGAACTGTGTCATGAAGCGGGCGCGAACGTTGTCATAGTGAAAATCGCCACCGAGGCCGAGTTGCTCCAACTGGATTTCGTTGGACCGGAATATTTCGCTCGATCCGCTGATCGTGTTGTCTACCGGTTTGTTGAAATCGTACGTATAGGTAACGTCGGCGCGGATCTCCGGGGTGAAGAATTTAGAATCGAAAGCCGCTTCCTTGGTGCGCGGGTTGCCGTTCAGCCAGGTCCAGTCCCAGTCGGAAAAAGGATCGATCTTTTCTTTTTCTTTTTTCGCGGGCGCGGTTTCGGAAGCTTGACTCGCGGAAGAAGGACTTGAGGAAGAAAGGCTCGCTGGCTGTGCCAACCGTCCTGTCACGCCTGCGGTTACAGGAGCGCTGCCGGTTTCGGTGGTGCCAAAGTTCGCTGCCGTCACGGAGGGAACGTTTGGTCCGGGAGCAGTGCTCGCCGGTGCCGCCGACGCATCACTGCGATCATTCGAGGACGAGGCATTGGAAGGCGCACTGCTCTTCTGCTGCTCAACTTCCGCGCGCAAGCGCTCAACCTCAGCCCGCAACGCTCTCAACTCATCCCGCATCTCTTGCTGTTCCGATTGCGCCGCCGCGCTAGGGCCGGGGTTCGCGGAAGACGTAGCCGCGTTTGGGGTGGATTGAGCGCCGGCTCCAGCCGACAGAAACAGGGTGAACCCCAAGATCCACAAGACCTGCGGTGCGTTTTTCTTTAGCATAATGTTCGTTCTCCGGTAATTCGCAGCGGTAGTCGCCGCGGTCACTTTCTGTCGCGCGACTATCGTCGTGGAAGTAGATGCCGCGCAGAACTCTTAAGGGTTCATCTTTCTCCGGTTCCCTGCCGACCATCACAACCCGGTAGCAGACCGATGGCGCACCCTCACGCAGCAAGGCCGCCAGAAACCTGAGCATGAACGCGACCGCTGCCAACGCGACGCCTGTAACTAGAGAGGCTGCCCACATGCTCCCGCCTCCTGCTTTTTGCGTGGACGCCCCGCGCAAACGCACCAGTAGACCATTTCATATGTAAGGGTGGGTTAAAGAATTCCTAAAGAATTCATAAATGCGGAAATCTACCACTTATCGGCCGTTATCCCTGCCAATCTCGACCGCGCGGACCCTCAGCAGCCCCATTCTGCTTCGCCGGGCTGCGCAAAATGGTCCCGCGACTTCGCTTGGCCGCTGGTCATCGATTCCAGTTCAAGCATGGCCAGGCGGGCTGCAGCCACTAACCGGTTCTTTTCCTGCGGGGCAATTTCTTTCCATGAACTGCGGCTTTCACTGCCTTTACCGGACAGCTCCGGCGTTAGCGCCTGGTGATAGTGATAGAGAAGCTCTGCCAACCGCTCCGGCGGCACCTCATGAATCCACATAAAATTCAATCCCTTACTCCCTGGTTCGTCTGGGCTCTCTTTCAGCACACAACCATTTGATATGGAAGCGCAGAAAAGCCGAATAAAGGCTCCATAAAATGTTCATAAAGATGAGGGATCAACGAAGGGCATGACTTACGCCCCAGGTTCAAACCGGTACCCAACCCAAGGCTCGGTGAGAAGATATTTTGGTGAGGAAGGATCGGACTCGATCTTCTTGCGCAATTGCCCGATGAAAACGCGCAGGTATTCCGGCTGTTCGACGCTATTGGCGCCCCAGATCGCTGCCAGCAGCGTTCGATGTGTCACCACTTTGCCCGGACGCCGCGCCAGATACAGTAGCAGGTCGAATTCTTTGGGCGTGAGATGAACCTCGTGTCCCGCAACTTTGACCAGGCGCGCATCCAAATCGATGCGAAAGTCTCCGGCCGTAATCGCGCCGGGCTGTTCCTCGGCCGCCGGGGTCCGCCGCAACTGCGCCCGAATTCGCGCCAGCAATTCATTCATGCTGAACGGCTTGGTCACGTAGTCATCGGCGCCGGCGTCCAACGCCTCCACTTTTGTGCGATCCTGTCCGCGAACCGAAAGCACGATAATCGGTACTGCTGACATCTGCCGGACTTGCCGGCAGAGGCCTACGCCATCGAGGTTCGGCATGGCCAGGTCCGTCACCACCACGTGCGGCGTCCAGTTCTTCATGAGCTCCAGCGCCATCTCCCCATCGTTGGCCACACGGATGTCATAGCCCTGCGCCGAAAGCGTAGTGCGCAGCACGCGCGTGATCTGCGGCTCGTCGTCCACTACCAGAATCCGGCGGTGCTCGTTGGTCATCTTCTTTTCGTCATTCATCACTCATTGATCTTCTTCCCGTCGATCTTCTTCTCGTCGATCCCGCTCACCGCATTTCCTGGGTCACAATGTGCACGTCCACCGAGGGGCTTTCGCGCAGAAACTTGTGAATTGCCGATAGATAGAAATATCTCTTCCACCCCTTGGTCGCCGACCGTCCGAAAACGACTTGCGTAATGTGATTCTCGCGCACAAACTCAGCGACCTTTTCCGCAACAACCTTGCCCTCGCTCTTCACTACCTTCGCTCCCACACTTTCCGCGAAGCGGATATTGTCAGCCAGCGTTCGCTGATTCTCATCGCTTTCGTCGGCGCCGGTATCCACGTAGAACGCGTACAAGTCGCCGTCCATCGCCTGGGCCATGCGCGCCCCCCGTGCGATCAAATACTGTGCCGCCGGATTCGAGCTGAAGCACACGGCAATGCGCTCCCGCACCTGCAGCAGCTGGCCATCTTCGTTCTTCAGTTCCGAAAGAGTGCGGTCGACCGCCTGGGTCACCTGCCGCAGGGCCAACTCGCGCAGCGCCACCAGGTTTGTATTGCGGAAGAAATTTGCCAGCGCGCGCTCCACCCGCTCCAGCGGATAAATATCCCCGCGCTTCATCCGCGTCTGCAGCGCTTGCGGAGTAAGATCGGCCATCACAATCTCGCCCGCGCGGCGGATCACCCAGTCGGGCACCGTCTCCCGCACCTGGACCCCGGTCAGGCTGCGGATCGTCGGCGCCAGGCTTTCGATGTGCTGAACATTCAGCGTGGAAAGAACGTCGATCCCGGCATCGAGCAGTTCGAACACATCTTCATACCGCTTCGCATGCTTGCTGCCTTCAATGTTGGTGTGGGCCAGTTCGTCCACCAACACAACGTGCGGCTTACGCGCCAGAATGGCGTCCACATCCATCTCTTCAAAAATGGTTGACTTGTATTCCAGCTTCTTCCGAGGAACCGATTCCAGGCGCGACGAAAGTTCTACGATCGGTTTGCGCCCGTGAGTCTCCACTATGCCGATCACCACTTCTTCGCCGCGGCTCGCCCTGCGCACACCTTCGCTCAGCATGGCGTAAGTCTTGCCCACACCTGGAGCGTAGCCGAGAAACAGCTTGAACACCGCCGGCCGCTGGGTGGTGTCTACTTCTTTAAGCCATTCTTCGGGAGTCTTGGTCATCGCGGTTATTCTCCACGTCGGAGCAGAAATTGTCGAATCTGGACGCGGAGCAGGTTTCAAGGTTTCATAGTTTCAAGGTTTCACAACAGATCGCCACCCCTGGGACCTTGCAACTTTGAAACTTTGAAACCTTGAAGCCTTGATTCCGTTACAATCGTGCCCGTGAAAGCCCGCTGGCCACAGCAGTTGCTCCGCTATACCGCGTGTCTCGTGGCCGTCGAACTTGCGGTCCAGATTTGCCGGCGCATCATCCACGTAAATCCCACCACGGTTGCTTTGACGTTCCTGCTCATGGTGCTTTGGGTGGCGGCGTATTGGGGGTTTCGCTTCTCAGTCTTTCTCGCGTTGCTCGCCACGCTGGCCTTCAACTATTATTTTCTTCCCCCCGTCGGAACTTTAACCGTCGCCGATCCACAGAACTGGGTCGCGCTGTTCGCTTTCCTGGTGACCGCGGGAATCGCCAGCCAGCTCGCCGACCGCGCCCGCCGCCAGACAGCCGACGCCAATCAGCGCCGCCGCGACGTGGAGCGTCTTTACGCCTTCAGCCAGCGCCTGCTCGCCACCGATAACGTAGCCGAACTGCTGAATGCGATTCCCGCTTACGTCTGTGACGGATTCGGCGCCAAGGCCGCCGCTATCTACCTGCTCAGCTCGCAACAGGTATACCGCACGGACCCCAACGCAACTTCGCTTGCCCTGCAGGATCTTCAAATCGTCAGCTCACGCGGAGAGCCTGTCATCGATTCCCAGCGCGGAATCTCTCTCACTCCCTTGCACTTGGGAACGCGCACCACCGGAGCCGTAGGCATTGCCGGACCAGCGCTATCGCGCGCCACTCTGGAAGCCCTGGGTAGTATGATCGGCATCGCAATCGAGCGCGCCGGAGCCATGGAAAAACTCTCCCAGACTGAAGCGGCGCACCAAAGCGAGAATCTGCGCGCCGTGTTGCTCGATTCAGTGACTCACGAGCTGCGCACACCTCTTACCGGCATCAAGGCCGCAGTCACGGGCCTGCTCTCGGAGTACAACCTCAACGAGGCGCAACGCCGTGAGCTGCTCACCGTAATCAACGAGGAAACCGATCGCCTTGACCGTTTAGTGGGCGAAGCCACGGAAATGGCCCAGCTCGATGCGCACAAGGTCGAGCTCCACATGGCGCCGGTGGATATCGCTTCGGTGATCGACTCCGCTGTGGAAGAGTCGAGAACATTTATCGGCCTGCATCCGCTCGAAGTTCGCGTGGCTCCGTCGCTGCCCAAGGTGCGGGTGGATTGCGACCGCATTGCAGAGGTACTGAAGCAGCTGCTGGAAAATGCCGCCAAGTATTCTCCGCCCACCGCGCCGATCACCATTACCGCTGAGCAAAAAGGAGACCGAATCGTCACCAGCGTCACCGATCATGGACATGGCATCGATGACTTCGAGCAGTCGTTGGTTTTTGATAAGTTCTACCGCGGCCGAGACCAGCGCTATAGCGTGCAAGGCACGGGTATGGGACTGGCCATTGCCAAAGCCATCGTAGAAGCCCACAACGGAGTTGTCGGAGTCACCAGCCAACTCGGCAGGGGATCGGTTTTCTCCTTCGAACTGCCCGCAGCCTGAGCGGACAACGATCAATTCTTCAGCTTCGGGCGTTCGCAAGTATCCACAATTTTCGTCGGATCGATCGCGTCCTTATCGACTTGCTCTTCCAGAATCTTCCCATCTTTCCCGATCAGAAAGTTCACCCGGCGCGCTGCTTTGTATTTGTCCACGTAAATTCCGTACTCGCGGGTGACGTCTCCGCCCCAATCACTCAGCAGGGGAAACGTAACGCCAATTTGGTCGGCGAAGGCTTTGTCGGCGAATGCGCTATCCATGCTCACACCCAGGACCTGGGTGTCGGCAGCTTCCAGCCTCTGCAGATCTTGCTGGAAGGCCTTCATCTGCTTGGTTCAACCTCCGGTAAAGGCGAAAATAAAAAACGCCACGACTACGTTCTTCTTTCCGCGGTACTGGCTCAGGGAGACGGCCTTCAGATCGTTGCCATCGAAATATTTCAGCGTAAAATCGGGCGCCACGTCGCCAACCTTGGGCATGGCGATCGACCCACCCTCCGGTTGCGTGCTCTGCGCCGCTGCCGGGGCTGCGCCTGCCAGAGCCAGCGCGCCGGCAAGCAGCAAGGCTGGCCACATACTAGTTAGTTTCTGCTGCATTACGAAACCTCCTGCCCGAATGATAGCCTAGTTCGAAGCGGAAGCGCTGTTGAGTGGACGGATGCCTCGTCGCGAGGCAAACCAGTATCTCTCCTTGCACCTCCTGCATTGCCGAAAGTAAGCGCAACCAGTAAATTCAAGACAGACGTCGGTTACACCGACCGACGATCATTCGATGCCGCTTGCCACGCTGAACGATATCTTCTTCGCCGCGACCGAGCGCAATCTCGATCGTGCCATGCTCTACCGGGAAGCGGGAAAGTGGCTGCCCATCTCGTCTTCAGACCTCCGCCGCAACGTCGCTGGAACCGTTCGCGCACTCCAGAGGTGGGGCGTGCAGAAGGGCGACCGGGTCGCCATTCTCAGCGAGAACCGGCCGGAATGGTCGACGGCCGACTTCGCGATCCTGCTGCTCGGCGCCGTCACCGTTCCCGTTTACGCCACGCTAACCCCTGAACAAACCGCTTACACGCTGCGCGACTCGGGCGCCAGCGTCGTTTTCGTTTCCACCGAACTACAACTGCGAAAGATCCAGACGATTCTCAACCAGACGCAAGTCAAGAGAATCGTAGTCATGGATCATGTCCAAATCCCTGGCGATCTGCCCGTAACGTGCGCGCTTATGGATCAGTTCATGAGCCAGGGCCCCGGCAGACTCGACCCCCAAACCGAATCCATCGCCCGGTCCGTCCAGCCCGACGATCTCGCCACCATCATCTACACGTCCGGCACGACTGGAACCTCGAAGGGCGCGATGCTGACCCACGGCAACATTGCGTCGAACATCAACTGCTCTTTGCTCGGCTTCAACATGCGGCCCGGGTTGATCAGCATTTCGTTTCTTCCCCTTTCACACGTCACGGCGCGCCATGTAGATTTCTCCATGCTTTACCACGGGGTAACTCTCGCCTACTGTCCCTTCATGGAGAAGCTTACCGAAACTTTCCTCGAAGTACGTCCTTCCTTGTGCGTGTCCGTGCCCCGAGTGTATGAAAAGATCTACGCCAAGACCGAAGCGAAGGCTCGCGGATTCGCCAGGCGCGGCATTTACCGATGGGCGTTGTCGGTAGGCCGCGCGAACAAGGCTACAATTCTTGCCGGACGAATCCCCGCCGCGGCCAGTTGGAAACTGGCTAACCATCTTATCTTCTCCAAAATCCGCGAGGGCCTGGGAGGCCGAGTCGAAACTTTCATCTCCGGAGGCGCGCCTCTGGGCCGCGAACTCGCCGAATGGTTTGCTACCGTTGGGATTCGCATTCACGAAGGCTACGGCTTAACCGAAACTTCCCCGGTGATCGCCGTCAACACGCCTGTGAGCCATCGCATCGGCACGGTCGGCAAAATCCTTCCCAACCTCGAAGTGCGCATTGCCGGGGACGGAGAAATTCTGGTGCGCGGCCCCTCGGTGTTCAAGGGATATTGGAATCGCCCTGAAGAAACCCAAAATGCCTTTCAGGATGGCTGGTTCAAGACTGGAGACATTGGCCAGATCGATGCCGATGGATATCTCTCAGTTACCGACCGTAAGAAGGAACTCATCAAGACCTCCGGCGGTAAGTTCATCGCGCCACAACCGATCGAAAATTCCCTGAAGCTCAATCCTCTGGTCGGAACTGCGGCCATCGTCGGCGACAAGCACAAGTTTGCCTTTGTCATCATCTCGCCCAACTTCCCCCTCCTCGAAGACTGGGCTCGCGCCAACGACGTCATTTCTTCGTCGCGCACTGAACTGGTCGAAAATCCAAAGGTCCGGGCGCTCTACGATGGAATTGTGGAGGAGGTAAACCAGAATCTGGCACGCTTCGAAAAGCTGAAGCGCGTCTTGCTTGTCCCCGAGGAATTCACCGCCGAGAATGGCGCGCTCACGCCTACGCTAAAACTGCGCCGCCGGATTATCGAAGAACGCTATCGCCGAGAGATCGAGGAACTCTACGCCCAGGCAGAAACCGCGGCTATCCCGTAACGCGCCTTGTCATTTCGAGCGGCGCCAACGGTCGAGAAATCTGCTTTGCCACCGCGGGACTCACCCGCGGAGCCCATCGATGTCGCTACCCATCCTGTTTTGATTACAATGTGCGAATGACTGATCCCCTAATCATCGCCGGCCGTTCTTTCCGCTCCCGCCTGATCGTGGGCACAGGAAAATACAAATCCTTCCAGGAAACTGCCCGCGCACTTGAAGCCAGTGGCGCCGAGATGGTCACCGTAGCCGTGCGTCGAGTCAATCTCGATCGCAGCAAAGAGTCCCTGCTCGATTACATCGACACGAAGAGATATTTTCTTTTGCCCAACACCGCTGGTTGCTACAACGCTGATGAAGCGATCCGCGCGGCGCGCCTGGGGCGCGAGGTCGGCCTTTCGGACTGGGTGAAACTCGAAGTAATCGGGGACCAGGCCACGCTCTACCCAGACGTGCAAGCCACGCTTGAAGCCACGCGTGTGCTGGTAAGTGAGGGCTTTACGGTGCTGCCCTACACGTCCGACGACATCGTCTACGCAAAACGTCTGGTGGAGGCCGGTGCGGCCGCCGTGATGCCGCTGGGCGCACCCATCGGAAGCGGCATGGGCATTCAGAATCAGGCTCACATCCGCATCCTGCGAGAAATGATCACCGGCGTGCCCCTGATTGTGGACGCGGGCGTAGGCACCGCTTCCGATGCCGCGATCGCTATGGAACTGGGTGCCGATGCTGTCCTCATGAACACCGGCATCGCCGGCGCGCAAGACCCCGTGCTGATGGCCGAAGCCATGCATCATGGGGTGCTCGCCGGACGCCAGGCCTACCTCTCGGGACGCATGCCGAAAAAGCTCTACGCGACAGCCAGTTCCCCGCTCGAAGGCGTGGTCCGCTAGGCTCAAACTGACGTCGAAAGGAAAAGGGGCGGCCGCAGCCGCCCCAGTCTTTGTCCAATCTGCCTCAGAGCATCTTTAGACTTTCCACGTGAATGGAATCGTTGCTCACGATTCCCGTCACAGCTACGTGATGTCCTGCATGGCCCTTCAGAGCGTCCTGGTTATCCACGGCCAGAACCTTCTGGTCGCCGTCGGTGACAATCACCATCTTCTGCCCCGCAGCCACGCACTTCTGGGCGCACGCCGCACCGCTGGCGCTCGCCATCTTCACGCCGCATTTGGCGTCGCTCACCCATCCGTTCACGGTCGTGCTCTTGCCCATATCGTCAAAGGCAAACGATGTCAGGGCAAACACGAAACAAATCGCAAGACAAAGCATTAGAACTTTTCTCATGGCCGGTTTCTCTCCTCTTTGATGTTCCGCTTGCGGCCCAGCCGCAGGTTATGGAAGAAATTCTAATCGCAAGACCGACGGCAATTCAACGCACCGGTCGTCGATTAACGTCCCGAACTATACCACAGTGGAACTTGTCGATTGTCACGCGCTTGTAAACTGCGCAGGGATCATCGGAGTCCTGCCGAAAGTACTTATTTCTTCGCCGAGCGGGTGGCGGGCGCCGGCTGATTTGCCGGAACCGGCGGGACGTACACGTACTCTCCGGGACGCGCATAGCGCAACTGTTCGCGGGCTTCTTTTTCGATCGCTTTTTCGTCTGTCTTCAGTGACTGAATCTTCTGGGTATAGAGTTCGTTCTCTTTCTGTTCTTGCGCAATCTGCTTCTGCAGCGATTGAAATTCCATCCTCTTCTGTTTGTAGACCATCATCCCATTGGCTCCGAGCATTCCATGCCCGAACAGCAAAGCCGCGAGCACCGCAACCGTGATCGTGGCAATGCGCCGCCGCAAGACGTACACTCGCATCGCGAGCGGCCGCACGGTCAACATCCATGAGGCGGCGAGCGCCTCAGCCTGTGGCGCTCTTTGAACCACGGCGCGCAGTCCGTCTTGCGGACCGGGAAACCGTCGAATTCTTGCAGTATTCCTCACTCGAAAATCCATTGTATGCGGCCACCCAAGACGAGCTTCACGGATCAGACCTCAGCTTCTCAGTGGACTTCTACTCAGCTCAGCCGTCAAGCGGAAGTTCTTCCTCGCGAGCCAGCAGGAACCAACTTGGTTATAGTGGGACCTTCTTACTGCCAGAGTGCTACCCTTTGAGCTGCATTCTCTGACTGCTGGGCGCCGACAGGCAACCAACCAATTCCATATGACGGACAAACGCATCGTCCTCACCACCGCCTCTTCAGAAGAAGAAGCCCGCAAGATTGCACGCCATTTGGTTGAGCACCGGCTGGCCGCCTGCGTAAACCTCGCCGCCCAAGTTGCATCTATTTACCGCTGGCACGGCGAGATCGAAGAAGCTCGCGAATGGCTCTTGATCGTCAAGACCACGGCTGCGGCCTTCGGTCAAGTGCGTGAAGCGATCTCAGAGCTTCACTCCTACGAACTTCCGGAATGCATCTGCCTGACGATTGAAGACGGATCACCCGCCTATTTGCAATGGATCGCAGAATCTGTGTCTGCACGAGATTCGGGTGAGTGATTCCACCTGCCTTGTGAGGAAGGCTACCGGCCCGATTCCAGCTGCGTGCTTAACTGATTGACGGCCGCGACATCGAAAAAGCCGGATAGATCGGCGTGGCCGGCCAGAGTGTCGCGCTGCTTGCCTTCCACCAGAATTTTCACTCGAAGAATGCCCGGGAGGTTCGCGGAGAGCGTCTCGATCAGCGATGCCACGATTAGTTCTTCGGACAGCACGCCCGAACGGTGGCCATCGGCGAAAGCGGCGTTAATGTCGATTACGGCGAGTCCGGGATCGACCAGGTAGACACTGCGAACATCAGACCCTGGCGGCAGAGGGTGAGGCGAGGCCTTGTCCAAGTATAAGGCAATAAGCGACCGCAGCAATTCCTCAGCACGCTGCTGGCGAACCGACGGCAGCGGAATGCGGGCCGATTGCGCGAGCAGTACACCAGCATCGTCATACGCCACAAACAGCGTTACTTGCTCGGTGGCTCCGGCCACGGGAGGCCCTACGGGACGGCTGTCGACCGAAACCGCGGGACCTGCGGCCGCCCGTCCCCGCATGCGCCACGCGTAGAGGCTCATGCCCAGTACGGCCAGCAGCAGCACCGAGATTGCGATAAAAAGATGGCGTGGAATCATGCCTGGCCAGTCTCTAATTCGTCACTCATTCTCCGCGCACTCGTCCTTGTCATGGAGCGGCTCCCAGCTGGGCGCGGATGTCTGCGATTCCGTTCGCGACGCCGACGGCAACGAGTTGCTGGTAGTCCGGCGACATGAGTTGCGAGACGTCGGAACCCAGAGGGGCAACCTCGACGGCAATGGCGGCCGTGACGACGTTATTCAATGGCCGAAGGGGCGCACTGAGAGTGCGCACCGCAACCTGTTGATTTCTTAACTCGGCCGCCACACTCGCAGCGGTCGCTTGACTAAGCGGCATCGAAGACGATTGAGCGGTGGTCCAGGAGCGGAACGGACCGCGATCGTCCTCGCCACTGTAAGGCAGCAGCGCGGTGTAGAGGCGCACGCCGTGGCCGTTCGACGCGGCATGCAGGGCCACGTAGACGGCGGCGTGAGTGGTGTTGGCGTAAAAAGCCCGGTCATCGACCGACACCGTCGCGTCGGAGTCGCGCAGAACGAGGGTGGAGATTCCGCGATTCTCCAGTTCCTGGCGCAGACGACGGGCGAAGGCAACCGTTACATCCTTTTCCGCCAGCGTGGAACTCAGCGCTTCGCCGCGGTCATTTCCGCCATGGCTGGCGTCCACAACCGCGAAGTAACGGCGCGCGCCCGAACTCGACGACGGTTTAGGAGTCGGCGGCTTCGTAGCTGCGCTGTTTTGCGGAGCCGCGGCTGCACTAGGGGGCGGCGTTTGTCCTGGCGCGCTCGCCGCGGGTGTAGCGGCTTCGCTAGGCGTTCCGGTTGTGGCTTCCGCTTTTTCAGGTTTTACGGGAGCAAGTGTGATGGTCCTGCCATCGTGGCTGAAGCTGGCGATAAGCGGGATGTTCGTGCTAACCGTGATCTGGGCTGCGCCGTTGCCCTCCGAATAGGTGGCTTCTGGAATGGTTTTGCTGCCGAAAGTAAGCACAGTGGAGGCTGGCGCGGTAACTGGTTCGTGGCTGAATGTCATACGCAGTTTTCCCGGCTCGGTGGCAACGGACGGATTCACCGGCGCGGTGAAACGAAACACCAGATGCGAAGGGTCTTCTGGAGGCACTGAGGCCGTGAAGTGAGTCGCGATGTTGCCAATGAAAAGACGCCCGGACTCCTGGTGCAGTGTTGCGGGACCGCCCAGAAAGCGCGGCAGGAGCGAACCAAGAGAGGCCAGCGGGACCAGGCCGCGTCCGTTTTCCATGAGGAATTTTCCGGCGAGGTCGGCGTCACGTCCCTGCACCCGGGCGTGGGTGTGGCCAACGGTAAATTCGCCGAGGATGTTGTTGTAATGGATGCGCCAGCGCGGCGGGTCGAGTTTCGCGCTTACTGTCCCCAGGGGATCCAGCAGTTCCAGCAAACCTATGTACTCATGCCCTTGCCGCTGCACGATCGGCAAGGAATAGTTGGCAGCAGTAGAGTAGACAGCGAGGTGCTTTTCGGGAGCAGCGTTACTAGAAACCAGCAGCCCAGCAAAAAACAAGAGGATGCAGACTGCAACTCCGCCGCTTCGCCATCCGCGAATCGAATGCTCGCCAGAGTGCCCGAAAATTCTTGTTCTAGTCGAGCGCATAGATTGTCAATCCGCTTAGGAGTTTAGGGTAGAAGTCAGTGGATTTCTGCGGCATCACCTCGCCTGCAAAGGCAATGTCACGGACCTGCGCCATGCGGCAGGGATTCAACAGAAAAGCGATATTGGCGCGAGTGTCTACCGCGCCGCGTACTCGAGACAAGGCTTCACCAGCATCGCGAACGTAAGAAATATTCTCCTGATCGCGGATCGATTCTTCCGACAAGCTCAACGCCCTCTCCAGCAAACACTTGTGCAATTGCACCACATCAAGGGCCTGCTGGCGCACGGAGAAGCCAGAGAACACCTGTGGCGTGTTCGGGTTGGGATGGTGCAACAGGAATGCCCGGTTGGCAGTGACAGCGAGAATGGATGTTCCCGTACGCCCGGACTCCCGAAGGATCGCGGTGGCGCGTGCAGCGTCGAGCTCGGCATCAACCTCGTCGATGTCGAAGAAAGCGCGGGCCGAGCTGCGGAATTTCTCTTCTGAGAAGGATGCGAGGCCATGCACCACGCGATGCGTGGGCAGAATCAGCAGGCCGGGGCTGTTCATGTTGACAAAAGTCATCATGACGAACTCGTAAGGCGCCGCACTGGCACCTGATGCCGGACCAGAAGCTGCGGCGGCGCGGCGTTCGTTGCGGTAGGTGAGGGCGGTTTCGTAACGATGGTGGCCATCGGCGATGATCAGTTTCTTATCACTCATCGCGTCCCGGATTGCTCTGACCGCATTTGCATCCGAGACTTGCCACACGCGGTGAGTAACGCCATATTCGTCCGTCACGGAAATATTGGGATCGGCATCGGTGGCGAGCAACGATTCGACCTGGCCGGAATCCTCATAGAGCATGAAGATCTGTCCGAAATGAGCCCGCGTGGCACGAAGCAGATCGAGGCGGTCGGCTTTGGGCTTGGCCAGAGTTTGCTCATGCCGGAAAACGACGCCACCGGAGTAGTCATCGATGCGTCCCAGAGCGATAAACCCCTGACGTTCCAGTTCATTGGTTGAACCGGGCGAAGAACCGGGCAGCGTGAAGCGCTGCGAATAAATATAGACCGAAGGATCCGAATCCTGGCGCAGAATGCCTTCCCGACGCCAGTCGCGAAAATACCCGGCAGCCCTGGAATATACATTGTTCACTGCATTGTCATTTTCTTCCCGTCGCCCAAGAATGATGCGCACGAGGTTATGCGGGCTGGCCCCATAATAACGGTCCTGTAGCTCAGGAGTGATCTTGTCATAAGGTTGAGTGACAACCCGGGCAGGGGATGCTTGCCCCGGATCGTAGCGAAACGCGCGAAAGGGATGAACGTCTGCCATGGAAACAAATGATTGTAACAAGGTGGCAATTGGCGTTCGGTTCCGGAGCTCACCGGATTGGGACCAGTTGCCCGAAATAGGCCGCAGATTCGGGATTGTCACAAACATTTGACAAAAAAGACGCAGCCCCATGAGCGAAGCTGTGATACTATCGCGGCCAAATGAGGTGCTTATGGCCCTCCTGGATGGGCGCCGGCTCTCTCGCCTCAAGGCCCAAGGTCGGAATTCAGTTCGGAGCTTAGTTCGGAGCTTGGTTCGGAACTGCCGCCCGGTTCGACCCTGGAACCCAGCTTCTAGTCCGCTGCAGCGAACCACCCTGCCTTGTCTCTTGATTTTGCTCCTCGCGCTGGCGGCAGCCTGCGCCTGGGCGGGCCCGGCTTTCGGGCAGGCGGAGGTCAACGACGTCCACATCCAGCCGCGCGAGGTGGAAAAAAGTAAGACCGAGGAGGTTGCCACCCAGAGCCTCGTCTCCCCCTCCCTAAATGCTCACGTGCGCCCTCTGAAGGTCGACGTAGATTTGGTCTTGGTCCCGGTCACGATCACCGACCCCATGAACCGCCTTGTGACTGGGCTTGAGAAAGAGAACTTCGAGCTTTACGAAGGCGGATCGAAAGAAGAGATCAAGTCTTTCTCAAGTGAGGACGCTCCGGTCTCGCTGGGAGTGATTTTCGATTCCAGCGGAAGCATGAGCAGCAAGATGGACCGGGCCAAAGACGCAGTGATGGAGTTCTTCAAGACTGCCAATCCGCAAGATGAATTCTTCATGATCACATTCTCCGACGAGCCGGAGGTAATCAACGATTTCACCAGTTCGGTGGATGACATCCAGGGCAAACTCGTATTCACGGTACCGCGCAGGCGGACGGCCCTGCTCGATGCCATCTACATGGGCATCACGAAAATGAGGGAGGCAAAGTATCCCAAAAAGGCGCTTTTGATCATCTCCGACGGAGGCGACAATCACAGCCGCTACACTGAGGGCGAGATCAAAGCTTTGGTAAAAGAAGCGGATGTAATGATCTATGCCATCGGCATTTACGACCGGTATTTTCCCACTGAGGAGGAGCGCCTGGGTCCGGCACTTCTGGGCGAGATCACGGAGCTGACCGGTGGACGCGCCTTTACCGTCGAGAATCCTAACGATCTGGCTGATGTGGCAACCAAGATCGGAGTCGAACTGCGCAATCAGTATGTTCTGGGGTATCGACCTAAAATGGTGGTGCGTGATGGCAAATGGCGTAAGATTAGGGTGAAGTTATTGCCCCCGAAAGGATTGCCGCCACTCCGAGTGTATGCCAGGACCGGATATTACGGGCCTCAGGAATAACCGGCCCAGGAGCTTTTTTCGTGTTCCAAGCTACGCGATCTGGGCCGTAATCGCAGTCTCGGCGCTTACGCAAACTTTTGCCGCGCAGCCGGCGCGGACCTCCTCCTATCTCCAGTCACAGAGTATTCAGCCTCCGTCGGCGCAATCCCAACCCAGCCAGCCTCAGTCGCCCGCACCCGCACCCGCGTCGCCCCCTGCTACTTCAAACCAGCAGCAACCCTCCGCGGAAAACGGAACCTTTGTCATCCGCAAGGATGTTGACGAAGTCCTGCTGCACGCCACCGTGGTCGACGACAAGCAGCATATTGTGACCAACCTCGACCGCGACGCCTTCCAAGTATTCGAGGATGGAAAACCGCAGACGATCATTTCGTTCCGGCATGAAGACATTCCGGTTTCAATGGGAATTGTGATCGACAATTCCGGTTCGATGCGTGAGAAACGGGCCAAAGTGAACCAGGCCGCGCTGAACCTGGTGCGGGCGAGCAATCCGCAGGATGAGGTGTTCGTTGTGAACTTTAACGACGAATACTACCTCGACCAGGACTTCACCAACGACCTGCTGAAACTCAAAGAAGCATTGGAGAAGATTGACGCCAAGGGCGGAACGGCGCTCTACGACGCGGTTGAAGCCTCCGCGGCCAACTTCAAGTATGCCAGGCTCGAGAGAAAAATCTTGTTCGTGGTGACCGATGGCGAGGACAATGCGAGCCGCGACAGCCTGGAACAGACGGTGAAGCATTTGCAGGTAGAAAACGGACCGGCGGTGTACGCCATAGGACTTCTCGGCGACGAAGAGCACCCCAAACGGGCTCGGAAAGCCCTTGAGATTATCGCGCAACGAACCGGTGGGCTCGCCTTTTTTCCCGCCACTCTCGACGAGGTAGATGAGATCAGCCGCCAGGTCGCACACGACATCCGCAATCAATACACCATCGGCTACAAACCCACCAATCCCCGAGCCACCGGCGGGTTCCGGGAGATCCGGGTCGAGGCCAAGGCCAAAGGACACAAAAAGCTTGTCGTACGAACCAAGAGCGGCTACTATGCAGCCCTGCAGCCGGCGGCCTCGGGGGCAAAGTAGAGACGGTTGGGCGTGAGGCTTTGTCCGACAAATTCAAACCCCGACTTTGGTTCCATTGACGATTCCGAACTCTGCCCTTACCCTGTAGCGTGCACCTGAAAAACTCCGAAGCGTCTCATCTGGGAGTCGCTGACAACATCACGGATCTGGTCGGTGGAACTCCCATGCTTCGCTTGAAGCGGCTGGGCGCTCCAGGTTCGGCCGATCTCTTCGCCAAACTTGAATACTTGAATCCCGGAGGCAGCGTGAAGGACCGGGCCGCCATTGGGATCATCCGCCGGGCAGAGCAGGAGGGCAAGCTTGCGCCCGGCGGGACCATCGTCGAAGCGACGGCAGGCAACACCGGAATCGGGTTAGCGCTAATCGGGGTGAATCGCGGCTACAAGGTTAAGCTGTTTGTGCCGGAAAACTTCTCTCAGGAAAAAGTGACCATCATGCTGGCCCTGGGCGCCGAGGTGGAACGCACTCCGGACGAAGAGGGCATGCAGGGCGCGATCCGGCGTGCCAAAGAGCTGGTCGCAAGCGATCGCCATGCGTTCATGGCCGGACAATTTGAGAACATGGCGAACCCTGATTATCACTACGAAACCACCGCCGTGGAACTCTTCGAGCAGATGGGTGGAAAAGTCGACGCAGTGGTTTTAGGCTGCGGCACCTGCGGAACTTTCACCGGCGTGGCGCGCTATTTGAAAGAGCACTTGCCGGGAATGCTGGCGGTTGCCGTGACCACGCAAGGTTCCGTGCTTGGCGGAGGTGCGCCTGGGCCGCACAAAGTGGAGGGGATTGGGAATAATTTCATCCCAGAGACCTTCGACCCAGCCGTCTGCGATGAAGTGATTGCCGTGACGGACGACAACGCCTTTGCCACCGTGAAGCGGTTGGCGGCGGAGGAAGGCGTGCTGGCCGGTTCGAGCGGAGGAGCCGTTGTATTCGCCGCTCTGGAAGTAGCTCGCCGTCTGGGCGCGGGGAAACGCGTGGCCACCATCATTCCAGATTCAGCGGAACGTTACTTGTCGAAAAAGATTTTTGAAGGCGGCATCTAAGAAGGCGTAGAGGGTGCATGAAAAAGAATCGACCAGCGGGATTTGCCACCCGCGCCATTCACGATGGACAAGAGCCTGATCCCCTGACCGGGTCGGTCACCGTGCCGATCTATCCCACCTCCACCTACGTGCAGCAGGGTATCGGCGAGAACAAAGGCTACGAATACTCGCGAGTCTCAAACCCCACCCGGACGCGGCTCGAGCAGAACCTGGCATCGCTCGAAGGCGGCGTGGCTGCGCCTGTGTTTGCCAGCGGCATGGCGGCAATCAACGCGGTGGCCAGCCTGCTGAAGTCCGGGGACCATATGGTCTGCGGCAACGATTTGTATGGCGGCACGCCGCGCCTGTTTAACCAGGTGCTGACCGGGTTTGGGCTGCAGTTTTCCTATGTGGATACTTCCGACGCTGAAAACGTGGAACGCGCTATCCGTAAGAACACGCGCATGGTGTACGTGGAGACTCCAACGAACCCTCTGATGCGCTTGAGCGATCTGGCCGCGATCAGCCGGATTTGCCGCCGTCGGAAGGTCGAGTTGGTCGTCGACAACACGTTCATGTCGCCCTACTTTCAGCAGCCGCTGGCATTGGGCGCGGACATGGTCCTGCACTCGACCACAAAGTTTCTGAACGGGCACAGCGACGGGCTTGGCGGCGTGGTGGTATGCAGCACGCACGAGCAGGCCGAGAAGCTGGCTTTTCTGCAGAAGGCCGCGGGCGCGATCCTTTCTCCGTTCGAGTGCTGGCTGGTGCTGCGCGGCGTGAAAACGCTGGCCGCGCGCATGGAAATTCATGATCGCAATGGTCGCGTGGTCGCAGAGTTTCTCGCGAGACACAAAAAGGTAAGCAAGGTGTTTTATCCCGGCCTGCTCGATCATCCGCAGCATGAACTGGCAAAGAGACAGATGAGCGGCTTCGGTTCGATGATCACGTTCGAGACTGGATCTTTGAAGAACGCCAATCGAATGCTGAAGAAACTGCGCGTGTGCTCGCTGGGAGAATCGCTGGGCGGAGTCGAGACACTGATCTCGCACCCGGCCACGATGACGCACGCGGGCCTGGGCGCAAAGGGACGCAAAGCAATCGGCATCACTGACGGCATGGTGCGCATCTCGGTAGGCATCGAAGATATCGCCGACATTGTCGACGATCTGGAATCCGGGCTGGCCGAAATCTAGCAGCTTCGTGGCCACCGACTCACGCTGTCCTCTATTCCACCTTTTCCGCTACCCACCGCGAAATCGCGGTTACCATTTTTCGCGGCGCAAATCTCACTGACTCCGCCACCAGCCAATTCTGCAGGCCGGAGATGACAAGCGTCCGCCCGGACATTAGGCCGCGATACCCATCCCGCGCCACCACTTCCACATTCATCGGCCGAAGTTTCCTGAACAGCCGCGAATTCTCGGTCCCGGCCCTCTTGGCAAATCCTGTATCGGTGGCGCCCGGACAAAAACAGCTGACCACCACTCCCGATCCCGCTACTTCATTCGTCAGCGCTTCCGAAAACGAAAGCACGTACGCCTTGGTGGCGTAGTAAACCGCCATCAGCGGCCCCGGCTGAAAAGCCGCGGTAGAAGCCACGTTCATAATTTTTCCACCGTGCCTCGCCAACATCGGCGGTAGGAACAACCGCGTCAGCTGAGTAAGCGCCGCAATGTTCAGATGAATCTGTCCCAGAATTTCATCCTCAGGCATCTCCGCAAACTCTCCAGACCCGCCGAATCCGGCGTTGTTTATGAGAACGTCAATCGCGACTCCCTCGCCCTGTAACTGATCGAACAGAAATTTGGGAGCTGGTGGCGCAGCCAGATCTAGCCGCACCGTTTTCACCGTAACGCCAAACTGACCCTGCAGTTCGCTCGCAACCTGGTTCAACTTTTCCGCGCTGCGGGCGACCAGCACAAGGTTGTAATGATCGCACGCAAACAGCTTGGCCAACTCATATCCGATGCCTCCGGAAGCACCTGTAATAAGAGCAGTTTGAATCCTCGACTCCATAAATTCTCCCGCGACAAATCTTAAACTCAAATGCCGGCACAGTTATTTTCCTCTATCGCTTCGACTGCGAACAAAAGAAAAAGCGCGGGCGAATTCGCCCGCGCCCGCAAAGTCGAAAACTCTACGCCCCGACTAGCGCCGGCTCCACTCCGTAAATCGAATACCACGAAGTAGCAGCCTTGAGCTTGCTGTTCACATTATTGATGTTCTTCACCCCTTCGGTTTCCAGCCATGAGCGGAAGGCAGCGGCACCCTGCTTGGCATAGATCGGAATTCCATCCTTCCAAGTCGCGCGCCCGCACAGCACGCCGTTGAACTTCACTCCGGATTCCCCGGCCAGCTCCAGCGTCTCGCTGAACTCGGCGTTGCTCACGCCCGCCGAAAGATAAATAAAGGGCTTGGTAGCCACGTTCGCAGCCTGATGAAACAGGTCGATGGCTTCTTTCTTGCTATAAGCTTTCTGCCCCGCAAAACACTTGACGCCCTCGACGAACTTCATGTTCACCGGCACCTCGACCTTCAGCACATCTACTCCGTAGCGGTCTTTGCTGAACTCCCGCATGCTCTCAGTGACGATCTGCGGTTTCTTTTTCGCGTAATCCAATCCCTTCTCGTCCGCGCCCTCGTCATATCCGACAAACTCCAGAAAATAGGGAATGTCATTCGCGCGGCACTCGTCGCCAATGCGCTCCACCCAGGCGTGCTTTTTGTCATTCACGTCCTTGGGATCGAATGGCGTGTAGTAGAGCAGAATCTTCACGCAATCTGCTCCAGCTTCTTTCAGCCGCCGCGCCGACCAGTGATCAAGCAAATCGCCCAGCCGCCCCGGCCCCGTCTTGTCGTATCCGGTCTTCTCATAAGCCAGCAGCAGCCCGGCATTCTTGGCCCTCCGTTTCGAAGCCGGCAGTCCCCATTCCGGGTCTAGCAGGATGGCGCTGGCGTGCGGCGTCAGGACTTCGGTGACCAGCGTCTTGAATTCCTCCATCATCGCATCGCTGACTTCCCCGCCCTTCTCCTTGCCCAGCGACTTCTGCAGCGACCCGCGCTGATCCATCGCAGCCGCCGCAATCACACCGCGTTCATTCGAAACCCTCTTGAGACCTGTCAGTTTGCCAGGGGTAAGCTTCATAGATTCCTCCAAGAATGCAGCTAGATGAATGCTTGAAACACACAATTGTAAACCAAGGGACGCGCAAGTGAGCCTGTTCCTTAGGTTGTACACTCTTTGATTAGGGATTTCTCACAAACCACATCCCGCAGGAAGCATTCATCATGCCTATCGCAACCACCAATCCCGCCACTGGCGAGGTAATCGAAACTTTCCAACCTCTCTCCGCTGCGCAGATCGAGGAAAAGCTTCAGCTAGCAGTCACCGCTTTCCACGCAGAGCAAAAAACTCCCTTCGCCGAGCGCGCCCGACGCATGCGGAAGGCAGCCGACATCCTCGAACGGGACAAAGACAAGTTTGCTCACCTCATGACGCTCGAGATGGGCAAGCCCTACAAAGCCGCCGGAGCCGAAGCCGTGAAGTCTGCGGGAGGGTGCCGCTATTACGCCGATAACGCCGAGAAATTTCTGACCGATGAAATCATCGAAACCGGCGCCAAGAAGAGCTTCATCCGGTACCGTCCCATCGGCCCGATTCTCGCCGTGATGCCATGGAACTTCCCTTTCTGGCAGGTCTTCCGCTTTGCAGCTCCGGCTCTAATGGCCGGCAACGTCGGACTGTTGAAACACGCCTCGAACGTTCCGCAGTGCGCGCTTGCGATTGAAAAGATTTTCCTTGAAGCTGGATTCCCCGAAGGCGCCTTTCAGACTCTGCTCATCGGTTCGCAGCAGGTGGACGCGATCTTAAACGACGCGCGGGTCGTCGCCGCCACTCTTACGGGAAGCGAGCAGGCAGGCATCCAGGTTGGAGTCGCCGCTGCGAAGCGCATCAAGAAAGTCGTGCTCGAGCTCGGCGGCAGCGACCCTTTCATCGTCATGCCCAGCGCCAATCTAGACGCCGCCGTCGCTACCGCGGTCGAGGCCCGCGTCATCAATAACGGACAGTCCTGCATCGCCGCCAAGCGTTTCATCGTCGCCGAACCGATTGCCGCCGAGTTCGAACGCAAGTTCGTGGATCGCATGAAGAATCTGCGCGTAGGCGATCCCTTCGACGAGAAAACTGAACTAGGTCCGCTAGCCACAGCCGACGCTGTGAGATCGCTCGATGCCGATGTCCAGAAAACTATCAATGCCGGCGCCAAACTGCTGACCGGAGGCCATCCCCTGAAGCAGCCGGGCAATTACTATGCACCGACAGTCCTCACCAACATCCCGAAAGACTCGCCAGCTTACCGCGAGGAATTTTTCGGCCCTGTTGCGTCGTTGTTCCGCGTCAAAGATATCGATGAGGCCATCCGCCTCGCCAACGACAGCCGCTTCGGCCTTGGCGCCAGCGCATGGACCACCGATGACCGCGAGCGCGAGCGTTTCATCAACGAACTCGAGTCCGGCATGGTCTTCATCAACAAGATGGTCGCCTCGGACCCGCGCATTCCGTTCGGCGGCGTCAAGCAATCCGGACACGGCCGCGAACTGGCCGCCAACGGCATCCGCGAATTCATGAACATCAAGACGGTTTCAATTGCTTAGCAGTCGAACTGGAAACTAGCGAGGCACGGCTTCTTGCGTGGTGTTCTGCTTATTCTCCGGAGACGAAGACCGTGTCCGCAATTCGGTGGTCAAAGCAATTGCCTCGTCGTTGGAAACGCGGATCTCTCCATCCAACACGGCAATAACCCGGCCCGCGCCGGTTCCCTCGAACTGCGCATGGCGGAGCGTGGCATAGCCCTGCGCGGTAGTGGGAAGGTTCGCCGTGAAGTCCCCGCCCTGGCGCACGGCAGATAGAACCGACTGCGCGATGGCGTCGCGCGCTGCCTCGCCCAACGAACCTGAGCGCAGCAACTCACCGATCATGCCTTCTGCATCAATTCGGTCAACGTTCGGCAGCAATCGCAATGTGCCGTCTTCTCCCACCGACGGGGTGAGCTTCATTTCGATCGCGCCGTTGCCTTCTGCCATTTCGTTGACCGTGTCCCGGCCAAAACACGCCCAGCGTTCGTAGTGCAACTGCACCATCACCAGTGTCCCAGGGTCTTGCGGACTGAGTGTGGCGTTCCGAATTCCAATTCGCTCTCCGCAGGTTTCTGCTTTGTTCAGCTGCGCACCCAGGACGGCGGTCATATTGTCCTGCAGGTCTGACAAATCCGCGGTGAGTTCGAGTTTGAACGTGCTCTTCCCGCCCTCCGCCACGCCCTGCGAAATCACACCCGAAGTCGTGATAACGACTGGCTGATTCCTGAAGTTGATCGAGCTCTTCACCGGCGCAAGGTGGAACGCGAAATCCTGGCCGCTGTTGGCCGCCCCGATACTCATTTCCTGTCCCAGATAGGCCTGTTGGCTTCTGAAATTCGTCAGGGCGTGATCCAGACCCTCCACCGATCCTGCGATCTGCTGGCTTGCTGCCTTCGGATCCGCCTCCAGTTGATCGAGCGCCTTGGCCTGCTGCTCCAAATCGGATTCCGCCTTAGTAAGCCTCTTGACGACTTCTTTCAGCCCAGACTTCTGCCGCTCAGAAAGTCCGTCCACAAACTTCTTGTTCTCTGCCCGCGCGTTTTCGAGCGCGTGGTCAAGAGTCGCGCCGCGACCGGCAACTTCGGAGTAGCCGTTCTCTTTTGCGAGCTGTTCCTGAAAGCTTCGCAATTCGGCGCTAGCCGCTTCCGAAATCTTCACTATCTCAGCGAACTGAATGACCTGCTGGCTGGTGGCTTGTACCGCCAGCACTTCGTGAAAATCCTTCAATTCGTCCTTCGTGGAAACTCCGCTCGCTATGCCGTTAGGCCCACTAAGCCCGCCCCCCGACTCACCCCCGCGTCCCACAGCTCCGCCGCCACCGTGCTGGGCGAGCATGCTGCATGGATACGCCAGCAACGACGTTCCCAACAGAGCTGTCTTTATCCCGGAAATAAGACTCCGTTTGCGAAACATACGACAAATCTCCGATAAAAATGCGTCTTCAGGCACCTGCTTCCAGAAAAGCCTAGCTTGGCTCAGGCCGAAACAAAACGCCATAAAATTTACAGTTCTTTGCACAACATCAGGCGCGTCTATTCTACTAGTACAGCCTGAACGTAACGTCGGCGCTCATGTGCACCGCGACCGGGTTTCCATCCTTGGTTGCCGGTTCAAATCTCCATGTGCTTACGGCCGCTAGCGCCTGCTTGTCGAGACCTTTGTCTAGGCTCTTGGTGATCTTCGGATCACGCACCTTGCCCTCGGCCGTGACGATCATCGCAAGCGTGACTGTGCCGTTGATCTTCTTCTTGCGCGCGCTTTCGCTATATTCGGGATCGGGTGTGTAGATAGGCTTTGGAGACGTGACGCCGCCTCCTACGTCGTACACAACTTCAGGGGTTTTGTCTGGCGGAGCCTGCGCAAGCACAACACTGCCACAGAACAGGAGAGCCGACGCACTCGCGAGCGTAACGTTCCTGGTGAATGCTCTTTTCAGATTCCTCACAAATCCTTCAGAGGCGAGTTGTATCGGCCACAACCTACCTGCCAACCGCAATCGTTTCCCTGACCCCAATCCCCGGCACAGTCCGTCCCACTACGCTAGCGATCTGGCGCACCTGCACCATCAGATCATCAAACTGATCGGGGAAAAGCGACTGTGGACCATCCGACAACGCCTCATCGGGCTTGTGATGCACTTCTACCATCAATCCATCCGCGCCCACAGCCACGGCCGCCCGTGACAGCGGAGTGACTTTATTCCGCTTGCCCGTCCCGTGGCTGGGGTCGACAAAAATCGGCAGATGGCTAAGCCGCTGCACCGCCGGCACCAGGCTCAGGTCGAGCGTGTTGCGAGTGTGGTCGGCAAACGTGCGTACCCCGCGCTCGCACAGCGCCACGTTGTAATTGCCTTCGCTAAAAATATATTCCGCAGCCATCAGAAACTCTTCCAGCGTCGCCGACATGCCCCGCTTCAGCAGCACCGGCTTTTTCGCCTTCCCGGCACGCTTCAGCAGAGAAAAATTCTGCATGTTCCGGGCTCCGATCTGGATCACATCCGCATACTCTTCCACCAGATCAAGCGACTCATTATCAATAGCTTCCGTAATAATCTTCATCCCATACTGCTGCCGGATTTCCGCCATGATTCGCAAGCCTTCTTCACCTAATCCTTGAAAGGAATACGGAGAAGTTCGCGGCTTGTAAGCTCCGCCTCGAAAGAACTGCGCCCCTGCGCGATGCACCCGCTCGGCCACAGCAAACGCCTGCTCCCGGCTCTCGATCGCGCACGGTCCCGCAACAATCGCCAGCCCGGTGCCGCCGATCGTTGCTTCAGTCCCGGCAAAACGAATCACGGTGTTGTCTTCTTTAATGTCGCGGCTTACCAGCTTGTAAGGCTTCGAAACCTTGATCACTTCTTGCACGCCCGCCATCTCTTCCAGCGTGCCCTGCTCCACCTCGCCTTTATTTCCCGTGATGCCGATAGCGGTGCGCTGCGCCCCCGGCATGGCATGCGCGCGATAGCCCAGCGCCTCAATCTTCGCGCAAACCGAGCGCACCTGCTCCTCAGTAGCGTGCGCCTTCATCACAACCAACATAAATTCCTCTTTCGCGGACCTTCACTGGGGACAGCCACTCGGCAAGCCTGCCCTGAGCGAAGCCAGAGGGTTCAGTCGAGCGCAGCGACTTGCAGCGCCACGAAACCCGCGCCCACCAAGTCTACCGTCACCAGCCCTGCACCGCAAATGAGGCAAGCCGTCTATGCTTCCATCTACGGTCCCGTTCGCTGAAAAACGCAAAGGTAAGCTCGATCCCCCCAAAGATGCCCTGCATCGCCGCCCACCGGCACTTCTTTTACTAGTTCGTAGTTGCCGTGGGCATATGCCCAAGCCGTCTCAAGGAATCCCCGATTCTCATCCAGCGTGACCGGAGTTCCCCAAGACCTCGCCACGTCCGCGTAAACCAAAAACTTAGGCCGTGCATCTCGAACCTGCTGCATCATGTCACGCCGCATTTGTTCGGCGTATTTCTGTTTCTCCATCAAAGGATAGGTATAGAGATAGCTGCTGGCGCAGTGCCGGCCGGAATAGAAACAAATCTCCGGTTCGGACCCGAAGACCCCAACCGTATCTTGCTCTGCCGAGTGCGTCTTGATGTAGTTGCCCACGGCGACCGCCTCCAAGAAAGGGTCGCGGTCGAAGATTTTTTTGTTCAGCGAAACAGGATCGAGACGGAAGTAAGTCTTGTATTGACCGCGTACGGAAATCACAAATACAAGGGCGAAGTAAAGCACTGGGAGCCATACCACCGATCTGCCGAATCGTTTCTCCCGCAGGCTTTGCTGCACTGCGCTCACACCGATCCCTGTACACAGCGCAGCCGCCGGCAACAGCAGAATGAAGTAGTGAGGGCGAAAATAAAGCCCCGGGCAAACTGCCAGCAAGGAGAACAAGAAGAAACTCGACGTGAAGCCGCCGTGTCCCCGTGCACAGCGGCTCCACAGCGGCGCCGTGAGGCCAATGGCAACAATCTCCCAGATCACGAACGGACGCACCGCCCACGGCAACGTCGCGCGCAGCATCGGCCACGCTTCCCGCAGCGTCATCATGGAACCATACTCGCGCGCGTAAGACCAGGTCCAGAACCAAAAGCTGGAAAAGACGCCGGCGCGGAAAAGCATCAGGCACGTCAGCCCAAACGGCAGCACCAGCCCGGCAAACAGTGCCCCGCCGCGGACCGCAAGATTGCGCCATGGAAACGGCCGCTTCCACTCTCGCCACAGCCAGTACAATCCCGCAAAAACAGCAAACAGAATTCCAGGCTGCTTCGTCAGAAACGCCAACCCGAGGCAGACTCCGCTTCCGAAGAAAAACCGAGTGCGACCGGTGTCGATCGCATACAGCAACGAGAGAATCCCTGCCAGCGCCGCCAGCACCACAAAATGAGTAGCGTGCGCATACAAGCCCAGCACTCCCGGGCGGCACGAAAGAAAACTGTATGTGATGCCCGCAACCGCACCCGCCACCGATCCGTATAGATATTTCGCCAGAAGAAAAACCATTATCGTCGCCGCGGCATTGACCACGATCAATCCGAGCCGAATGCCGGAAGTTGTCTCCCCGAAAACGGCCATCATCGCGGCATAGGCCGCGTAAGTCCCTGGCAACTTCATGTTGCTGGCAATTTCGTAGGGCGGGATCCCTTGCAACATCAACTGTCCGACGTAAGCAAACTCCCCCTCATCGCGTTCCAGCGGCACATCGCGCAGCCGCAGTCGTACGGAGGCAAAAAACACCATCACCACCAGGAGCGCACCCAGGCACCAATACGTCGTCCAACCTCTTCCGGTCGACTCAAGCTCGCTGGTCGCACCCCCAGGCCCAGTTGTTGTTTCGATCACGAAAGTTCTCTCGCTCACCCAATCATCGATCGCCCGCAAAAGAAAATCCATTGTACTGGGATGCCCGTCCGCCGACCTCACCTAATGTAGGAACAGTGCCTCAGGTGGGACAGCAGTCTCCCGTCTCCGCGGAGCTCAGTTCCGCCATTTCCGCGCACAGTTCTCCCCGCTCATTGTAAAATCAGAGGCTTAATCGGAGTTCCTCCGGCTCCTATGCCTTCGCAAGACAATTCGGAAGTCGCGACCGCGATCAACAACGCCGGTCCCGATCGCTCCAACGACGACCGTTACGATCCCCAGCGCGTAGAAGCCAAATGGTTCGAGCGCTGGCAAAGCGATCCCGAACTCTACGCCGCCGAACCCCATACTGCAAAAAAGAAATATTACGTGCTCGAAATGCTGCCCTATCCCTCGGGCGCACTGCACATGGGACACGTGCGCAACTACTCCATTGGCGATGCGCTGGCGCGCTTCATGTGGATGAATGGCTACAACGTTCTTCATCCCATGGGATGGGATTCCTTCGGCTTGCCGGCGGAGAACGCCGCCATCCAGAACAACACTCCGCCGCGCCAATGGACACTCGGCAACATCGCAAAAATGAAGGCGCAGATGAACCGCCTTGGCTTCGCCTACGACTGGTCCCGCGAAGTCACGACCTGCCTGCCCGATTACTATCGCTGGAACCAGTGGTTCTTTCTCAAGTTCCACGAAAAGGGCCTCGCCTACCGTAAAAAGAGCAAAGTAAACTGGTGTCCGAAGTGCGCCACTGTACTTGCCAACGAGCAGGTCGTCGATGGATGCTGCTGGCGCCACGAAGATACGCGCGTCGAGCAGCGTGAGCTAGAGCAATGGTTCTTGCGCATCACGAAATACGCCGATGAATTGCTTCGCGATCTCGACAAACTCGGGGGCTGGCCCGAAAAAGTCCGCATCATGCAGCGCAACTGGATCGGCCGCAGCGAAGGCGCTCTGGTCGATTTCAAACTCGACTACGCGGAAAATCATAAAGGGTTTGGCCCTGCCGGCTCGACCATCAGCGTATTCACCACCCGCATCGACACTATTTTCGGTGCGACCTCGGTGCAGCTCGCGCCCCAGCATCCCGTCGTCGATGATCTAGCGGCCAACAATCCTGAGTTGCGCGCCAAGGTCGATCAACTCATCGCCGAGCAGCGCAAAGCCAGAGAAGTGGGCGACATCGGCGAAATCGAGAAGCACGGCGTCTTCACCGGCCGCTATGCCATTAATCCCTTCAACAGCGAGAAGGTTCCGGTGTGGGTGGCAAACTACATTCTCATGGATTACGGCACGGGCGCCATCATGAGCGTGCCGGCGCACGATGAACGCGACTATGAGTTTGCAAAGAAGTACAAACTCGAAATCCGCCTCGTAGTTCTTCCGGTCTCGAACGATCCGGAAGAAACCATGGCGGAGCCGGCCCTTCCCTTCACTGCGCATGCCGAAGGCATGTTGATTAACTCAGGTCAGTTTAGTGGCCTTGGGTGTGCCGATGCCATCCGGAAGATGTCGGCCTTCGCCGAAAAAAATGGCTTTGGCAAGGCGACCGTCACTTATCGATTGAAGGATTGGGGAATCTCGCGCCAGCGCTACTGGGGCACGCCCATTCCTATGCTGTATTGCGAAAAAGACGGTATCGTCGCCGTACCCGAAAAAGATTTGCCGGTAATTTTGCCGGAAAATGTCGATATTGCACATGCCCTGGGATCCCCCCTTAGCAGTTTGCCCGAGTTCGTCAACACCAGGTGTCCCAAGTGCGGCGGTCCGGCGCGCCGCGAAACCGATACTATGGACACCTTCGTAGATTCTTCCTGGTATTTCTATCGTTACACCGACGCGCACAACGACCGCGCTCCGTTCGATTCGAAAATCGCTCAGTATTGGTTCCCCATCGACCAGTACATCGGCGGGGTCGAACACGCCATCCTTCACCTTATCTACTCGCGCTTTTGGACCAAATTCATGCGCGACATAGGATTGATCACGAATGACGAACCGGTCGAGCATTTGTTTACGCAAGGCATGGTGATTAAGGACGGCGCAAAAATGTCGAAGAGCCTGGGCAATGTGGTCAGCCCAGACGAAATGGTCGCGCGCTACGGCGCCGACGCCGCGCGCCTCTACAGCTTGTTCGCCGCTCCACCCGACCGCGATCTCGACTGGCAGGATTCTGGCATCGAGGGCATTCAGAGATTTCTGGGCCGCGTTTACCGCTTTGTCGAAGCGAATGCGCGTCCGCAAGATCCGGATTGGCGCAAACCCTTGCCCGACCCTCTGAGCGGCTCTGCGCGGGGACTTCAGCGCAAGCTCCACCAGACAATCAAGCGCGTGACCGATGACTTCCAAGGACGCTGGCACTTCAATACCTGCATCTCGGCGATCATGGAACTGTTGAATGATGCGAACCGCAGAATATTAGGAAGTGAGGATGCCCAAAACCCGGTAACGCGAGAGTTGGTCACTGGGGATAAGATTCCACTTGCTCTTCGGGCCGAGGTCCAGCGGAATCTCACGTTGTTGCTCGCGCCCTTCGCACCCTATCTCGCCCACGAACTTTGGGAGATGCTCGGCGAAAAGGGAAACCTATTGAAAGCTCCCTGGCCGAAGTACGACGCTGCGCTCGCCAAGGAAGAAGAGCTTGAAATCCCAGTGCAGGTCAACGGCAAGCTGCGCGGCCTCATCGTTGTCTCTGCCGATGCTACCGAGGAGTTCGTGATCGAGCGGGCACTCTCTGATGAAAAAGTGCGGTCCGCCATTGCAGGCAAGAAGATCGTGAACAAAATCTACGTTCCCGGCAAGCTCCTCAATTTCGTGGTGCGATAGATTCATGCCTCGGGTCTCACCTACGCTCGAAGGCTTTCGCGCAAGTTTTCGCCGGCCTTCGCTGACGCTGGCAGAGATTGCGTGGCGTTGGACGGTCGGCGCGGCGGGGTGGGCGCTAGTTTTTTTCTGGTTAATCGAATTTCTCGACACCCTGCCGGTGAGCAAGGGCGACGAGGCGCTTCTATCGTCCAGGCATCCCTTGCTCGTGGGACGAGCGATCTCCCACATTCTTCGCGGGAGCTTGAATCGCGCCGTGCTGGCAGCGTTGCTTGCAGCGATCGCCATATCGTTGCTTTGGATCATCACCGCTTCCATCGGCCGCGCAGCCACGGTCCGGGCTCTGCTTGAGTATTTTCGCAGAGGCGCTGCCGGCGGCGTCTCGAATGAGGCATATATCGCGAGTGGGGCGCGGCCTTTTCGCTCGCTGGCCGGTCTGAACTTCCTGCGCGCGGCGGTTGCGCTGTCCGCGATCCTCGCCTTTCTGGGCGCAGCAATTCTTGCCGGCTTCGCGTCGCCTCATTCAAACCCACGGCCCGGGCTGGTTTTCATATTGTTCCTTCCGTTGGCTGGACTGATCTGCACAGCATGGCCGGCATTGAACTGGTGGCTCTCGCTCGCCTGCCTGTTCGCGGTGCGCGACCGTGAGGATACGCTGGGCGCGCTGTCCACCGCCGTCACTTTTTTCCGAGAACGACCCGGACCAGTATTTGCCGTGAGCACATGCACCGGGCTCGCGCACCTGATAGCTTTCAGCGTTGCCACGACGCTGGTCTCCCTACCGCTCGCTTTCATCCAGATCGCCCCCTGGCGGCTGGTGATTATTGGCATGTTTCTGGTGACGCTGGCGTATTTTGCAGTTGTGGATTGGCTGTACATGGCGCGTCTCGCTGGCTACGTCTGCATCGCCGAAATGCCTGACACTCCAGTTGCGTCCACGCCGATCCCAATTCCTCCGTCGCCTGCGCCGGAGCGGACCAGCATCGACCGGGATGAAACGATCCTCAGCGATGTTCCGAACCTGGCTGCAGAGGCCTAGCCTGCAACGTCCCTA